>NZ_CANMFT010000001.1 GCF_947497285.1 uncultured Aliiroseovarius sp.
CCCGAACCCGAACCCGAACCCGAACCCGAACCCGAACCCGAACCCGAACCCGAACCCGAACCCGAACCCGAACCCGAACCCGAGCCTCAGCCAGCCAAGCTGGTCGATCCCGCGCCGCTGGATATCGCCGCTGACGTCGCACCCACCACCGCCGCCAAACCCGGCCTGCTGGGCCGTATGTTCGGGCGGCGCGAGGCCAAAACCGTCGTCCGCCGGACCGTCGATGACGACATGCTTGAAAGCCTCGAAGATCTGATGATCACGTCCGATATGGGCGTGGACACCGCAATGCGCGTAACCGCCAATATCTCGGAGCGGCATTTAGGCAAAAAATTGTCTGTGGCTGAGATCAAATCCGTGCTGGCTTCTGAAGTCGCGCGGATTATGGAGCCTGTGGCCCTGCCCATGCCGATCTATCCCAAACGCCCTCAGGTGGTGTTGATCGTCGGCGTGAATGGCGCAGGCAAGACGACCACGATCGGCAAGCTGGCCAGCCAGTTCACCGCCGCTGGCAAAAAGGTCGTGATCGCCGCCGGCGACACTTTCCGCGCGGCCGCGGTTGAGCAGCTGCAGGTCTGGGGGGATCGCGCGGGCGTGCCTGTCCTGACCGCGCCCGAAGGGTCGGACCCAGCCTCGCTCGCCTTCGATGCGATGACCCAAGCCGAGGCGGACGGCGCTGATCTTTTGATGATCGACACCGCCGGGCGTTTGCAAAATCGCGCTGATTTGATGGAAGAGCTGGCCAAGATCGTGCGTGTTATCAAGAAGAAAGACGAGACCGCGCCGCATAATACCTTGCTGGTGCTGGATGCGACCACGGGTCAGAATGCCCTTCGTCAGGTCGAAACCTTTCAGAAGCTGGCTGACGTCTCCGGTCTGGTGATGACCAAGCTTGATGGCACGGCAAAAGGCGGCGTTCTGGTGGCGTTGGCCGACAGGTTCGCCTTGCCGATCCACGCCATTGGCGTTGGCGAACAGATCGACGATCTTGCCCCCTTCGACCCCGAGGAATTTGCCCGCGCCCTGATCGGCATCACCGAATAAGCGTGGGGCATGAGCGACTGGCTCATATCGCTGGAAGGCACCGAGGCTGGCCATCAGGTCGCCTTGATGCTGGCCTTGTTCGCGGCGTTTCTGCACGCGTTTTTTGGCGCGCTTCAAAAGGGACGCCACGATCCGTGGTTGTCGCGCGGCGCGATTGATCTGTCCTACGGAGTGATCGCCGCGCCCTTCGCCCTGTTCGTCGTCCCATGGCCCGAGCCTCACATGTGGCCCATCTTCGCGGTCGTTTTTGTGATCCATGTTGGATACAAAATCGCGCAAAGCTACACCTATGCGCTGGGGTCCTATACGGTCGTCTACCCGGTGGTGCGTGGCACCGGGCCGCTGTTCACGGTGATCGGGGCGGGCATTCTGTTTGGCGAGACGTTCACCGCGATACAGTGGGTGGGGGTTGCGACGCTGGTGGCGGGCATTTTCGCCCTTGCCGCCTATAACCTGCGCCACTGGCAGATGGGGCGCGAGCTTCTGAAGCCCGCTTTGGCGATGGCCGTTGTGACGGGGCTTTTCGTTGCGGCGTATACCACTTACGACGCTTATGGCATCCGCGCGACCGCCGACCCCTTTACATTCCTGGCGTGGTTTTTCTTCATCGATGGGTTTTTCATGCCGATCATCGCGGGCTTGCGCTGGTGGAATATGCCAGAGCGTCCTGCACTTGCCCCGCTGTTGGGGCGTGGCGTTCTTGGTGCATTCGTCGCCTATTTCAGCTTCGGCTCGATCATGTTGGCCACACGGCTAGATAGTGTTGGCGAAGCCGCCGTTTTGCGCGAAACCTCGACCGTGTTTGCTGCCCTGATCGGCTGGCTTGTGCTGAAAGAACGCGTCGGGCCGCGTCGCCTGACGATGATGGCTTTGATCGCAGTTGGCGCCGTGATAGTCGAAATGGGCGGATAAGGAGGCACCATGACCGAAAAGCAGGACTACCCGATGCTAAGGATTGCGCTGGAATACGGACCAATCATCCTTTTTTTTGTGGCCTACACCTTATTGAAGGATCGCACCTTCACCCTCGCAGGCACCGACTATTCGGGGTTCGTGGCGGTAACGGCAATGTTCATACCGGTTCTGGTTCTGGCCACGCTCGCGCTCTGGCGGATCACCGGGCATCTGTCGAAGATGCAGATCGTGACGCTTGTGCTGGTCATCGGGTTTGGCGGGTTGTCGATCTGGTTCAACGACGAACGCTTCTTCAAGATGAAGCCGACGATGATCTACCTGCTGTTTGCCGGGCTGCTGGGGTTCGGATTGTTGCGCGGCGAAAGCTATCTTGAGGCCGTGATGGACCGCGCCCTGCCATTAGAGCGCCAAGGCTGGATGATCCTGACCAAGCGGTTGGCGCTGTTTTTTCTGGCCCTCGCCATCGCGAACGAGGCGATCTGGCGCAGTCTGTCCACCGATGCCTGGGTGAACTTCAAGACTTTCGGTCTGCCACTGGCGACCTTCGCGTTTTTCATGTCTCAGGCCGGATTGTTCAAGCGCTTCGGGATCGAAGAAGACCCCGAAAACAGCTGATCTGAGCCGCTAGATCGCCCGTTTTTCTGCGATGCGCCCCCACTCGAATGGCAGAGGCGTCCGGCGAAGCTGGCTACCGCTTGAACAAAACGTCCTGGGCTTTCTTGTCAGACTGCAGATTGCTGCGCTGATCTGCGGCGACGGCACGTCCGCGTTGCACTGCCGGACGTGCGCCGACCTCATCCAGCCAACGGGCCAGGTTGGGTTTGTCATCCAACGTCTGCTCTTGCCCTTCCCAAAGTGAGGCCCACCCCCAAGATGCCATGTCAGCAATGGAATAGGTGTCGCCCGCCAAATAGCGGTTGTTGGCAAGCTGGCGATCCATCACGCCGTAAAGCCGAGCGGTTTCCGCGCGGTAGCGGTCCTTGGCATAGGGCAAGTCATTGGGCGGCTCCATCGCAGGTGCGTATTTCAGGAAGTGATGCGCCTGACCGGCCATCGGACCCAAGCCCCCCATCTGCCACATGAGCCATTGATCCACGGCCACACGCTCGCGTTCCGTCTTTCCGCAGAAAAGCCCCGTTTTACGCGCCAGATACTGCAAGATCGCGCCGCTTTCAAAGATCGAGATCGGCGCGCCATCCGGCCCGTCCGGGTCGATGATGGCGGGCATCCGGTTGTTTGGAGCGATCTTCAGGAAGTCGGGTTCGAACTGGTCGCCCGCGCCGATGTTCACCAGCTTGACCTCGTAAGGCAGCGCCATTTCCTCAAGCGCGATCGAGATTTTCCAACCGTTCGGTGTGGGCCAATAATAAAGCTCTATCGGGGTGGGCATGATGTCTCTCCTTCAGTGGTCTGCAGGATGACAGGCGAGTGCCAATTGGCAAGGGCATGCGCGCCGCCCGTTGTTCACGATCCGGCGAGCGTGCCGGGCGTGCACACTTGACGCAGTTTTCATCAGGCGCTAGGGCTTGCTGCGTGGCGATTTGTTTACCGGATTGCGGGCCACGTAAAATATTCTGCTAAAGAGGTCAGGGACCTTGCGGGCGACATGCCCCGCAAATTCACCCCCGGCGCTCGTAATGCGGTGGGGGTTTTTTTGTGCGAAAGGAACGCGCGATGACAGAGGCAAAATCGGGTTGGTCGAAACGGACCACAGCGGTGCATGGCGGCACGCGTCGCAGTCAGTATAACGAGGTCAGC
Source organism: uncultured Aliiroseovarius sp. (assembly GCF_947497285.1). Classification (GTDB taxonomy): domain Bacteria; phylum Pseudomonadota; class Alphaproteobacteria; order Rhodobacterales; family Rhodobacteraceae; genus Aliiroseovarius. The sequence continues at coordinate 3,718 of NZ_CANMFT010000001.1, forward strand.
GAAGCGATCTTCCTGACCCAGGGCTTTGTCTATGAAAGTGCCGAACAGGCCGAGGCACGCTTTATCGAAAGCAGCCGGGACGAGTTCATTTACGCCCGCTACGGCAATCCGACCGTCGCAATGTTCGAAGACCGTATGGCGGCCCTTGAAGGGGCCGAAGATGCGTTTGCGACCGCTTCGGGCATGGCGGCTGTCAACGGCGCGATGATGTCCCTTCTGAAGGCTGGTGATCACGTTGTCGCCGGGCGCGCGCTGTTCGGGTCCTGCCTCTATGTGCTCGAAGATATCCTCGCCCGGTTCGGGGTCGAGGTAACGCTGGTGGATGGCACCGACCTTGACGCTTGGCGCGCAGCCGTGCGCCCGGACACTGCTGTCTGTTTCTTTGAGAGCGTGTCCAACCCCACGCTCGAGGTGATCGACATCGAAGGTGTCGCAAAGATTGCCCATGCGGTTGGCGCGGTGGTCGTTGTGGATAACGTGTTCGCCACGCCTGTGTTCAGCCGAGCCATCGAGCAAGGTGCCGATGTGGTCGTGTATTCGACAACCAAGCATGTGGACGGGCAGGGGCGGTGCCTTGGCGGCGTCGTGCTAGGCCCGCAAGACTATATCCGCAAGACGCTGGAACCCTATCTGAAGCACACCGGCGGCGCGATGAGCCCGTTTAATGCGTGGGTCATGCTGAAAGGGTTGGAGACGATGGACCTGCGCGTGAAGGCGCAAGCCAATTCGGCGCTGGAAATTGCGCGCGCATTGGAAGGCCACCAGAAACTCGCCCGCGTCATACATCCGCTTTTGGACAGCCACCCGGACAAAGCGCTTGCTGAACGCCAGATGATTGGCGGGGCCGGCACGGTCCTTTCGTTGGAGCTTTCAGGCGGCAAAGAAGCCGCGTTCCGGTTCCTGAATGCGCTTGAGATTGTGCTGATTTCCAACAACCTTGGCGATGCGAAATCCATCGTGACCCATCCGGCGACGACGACGCACCAGCGTTTGCCCGATGATCAGAAGGCCCAATTGGGGATCGCGCCCGGTCTTCTGCGCCTGTCCATTGGGCTTGAGGACACGCAAGATTTGATTGCAGACCTGACACGAGCCTTGAACGCTGCCTGATCTGTCGCTTCTTTCTCATCGTGTTTGGAGAATCTCTGTCACACTCCTATGTTAGTGGGGTGTGACAGGATCGGGAGGTCCGCGATGAACCAAATGAAGCGCAAGGGTGGCGCAACGCCAACTGAGGACGCCGCGCGTGATGCGCTTGATGTCTTGCGCGACTGGGCCGCAAAGGCGGACCCTGTCGAGGTAGCGAGACTTGACCCAGCCATTGCGCGGCTTTTGCCGGGTGCGGAGCTTCCGAATTACCCGGATCTGAACCGGGACTACCCGTCAGATTTTACTCCAGACGCGGCCTATAAGGCGTCAATGCCGGACCTGCAAAACGGACCGGCAAGCCTGATCCAAGGGGCCAAGCGGCATATTCAGCATGTGGGGATTTCCAACTTCCGCCTGCCGATCCGTTATCACACCCGCGACGGCGAAGACGTGACGCTGGAAACTTCGGTCACCGGGACGGTCAGTCTTGAGGCGGGCAAGAAGGGCATCAACATGTCGCGCATCATGCGCAGCTTTTATGCCCATGCCGAAAAGACCTTCAGCTTTGACGTGATCGAAGCCGCGCTGGACGACTACAAGACCGATCTTGAAAGCCTCGATGCCCGGATCGAAATGCGCTTTTCCTACCCCGCGCGGGTGCAAAGCCTGCGATCTGGCCTGTCTGGCTATCAGTTTTACGACATTGCGCTGGAACTGGTCGAACATCGCGGCAAACGGCGCAAATTCATGCATCTGGACTATGTCTACTCCTCGACCTGCCCCTGTTCGCTGGAATTGTCTGAGCACGCGCGCCAGATGCGCGGCCAGCTTGCGACGCCGCATTCGCAGCGCTCGGTCGCGCGAATCTCGGTTGAGAAGGTCAAGCAGCCGCAGACATTCTGGTTCGAAGACCTGATAGATATTTGCCGCGCGGCGGTGCCGACAGAGACTCAGGTCATGGTCAAACGCGAAGACGAACAAGCCTTTGCCGAACTAAACGCCGCCAACCCGATCTTCGTCGAGGATGCCGCCCGCCTGTTTTGCGAGCATTTGCAACAAGATGACCGGATCGGAGATTTCCGCGTGGTGGCCAGCCATCAGGAAAGCCTGCACAGCCATGATGCCGTATCGATCCTGACCGAAGGCGAAACGTTCGAGGCGGAAAGCCTTGACCCCAAGCTGTTCTCGACGCTGTTTCATGTGGGCTAGGCCGCGCGGGGTGTGCGCCTGTCGCGGGCGCTCTGCGAATGGGACACAGGCCCAGGGGTTGCGTGGCTTCAACGCCATCTGATCCTTGACAGTTCGTGTGCGGGCGGCCAACCCTTCGCCCATGTTCGATCTGCGACCTGTCGTTTATGTCATTGGCCTTCTGGTTGCCGCCTTAGGGGTCACGATGCTGATCCCGATGGGGATTGATCTGGCTTATGGCAGCCCTGATTGGGCCGTTTTTCTGGAAAGCGCGGTGATCACCACACTGGTCGGGGGGTCGATGGCACTGTCCACGGCCAATGGCGTGGGCAAAGGGCTGTCGATCCAGCAAACCTTTTTGCTGACCACGGGTGTCTGGTTGGCTCTGCCCGTTTTCGCGGCGCTGCCTTTCCTCTTTTCAGAGATTGATGCGAGTCTGGTGGACGCCTTTTTCGAGGCAATGTCAGGCCTGACCACCACAGGGGCCACGGTTCTGTCGGGTCTGGATGACATGCCCAAGGGTCTGTTGTTCTGGCGGGCATTGTTGCAATGGTATGGCGGGATCGGGATCATTGTTGTGGCGATGGTGTTTCTGCCCGAACTGCGCGTCGGGGGTATGCAAATCTTCCGGTCAGAAGCGTTTGACACGATGGGAAAGGTGTTGCCACGTGCCGCCGAGATTGCCGGACGCATCAGCCAGATTTACCTGTTTCTGACGCTGGTCTGTGCCGCGACCTATTATGCGGTTGGACTGCCGCCGTTCGAGGCGCTGTATCACGCCATGACCACCATCGCGACGGGCGGGTTCTCATCGACGGATGCCTCTTTCGGAGCGTTCCGCGGTGCACCGGAATATGTCGCGGCCTTCTTCATGATTTTGGCAAGTCTGCCGTTCGTCAGATATATCCAACTGTTGACTGGCACAGCGCGCCCCATTCTTGTCGACCCGCAGGTGCGCGCCTACCTGCTGACCATTCTGGTGATCACATTGATGATGACCCTGTATCGGTTGCTGGCCAATGGTGACCATGTGGGGCGCGGGTTCGGCGAAGTCTTGTTCAACGTGACCTCGATTATCAGCGGCACAGGCTATGCCAGTGTGGACTATCAGCTTTGGGGCGCATTTCCCGTGGTCGTGTTCTTCTTTATCGGTCTGATCGGAGGCTGTGCTGGATCGACGGCTTGTTCGATCAAGGTGTTCCGCTATCAGTTGCTGTTTTCGTCCATCAAGGCACAAATCCGCGCCATCCATTCACCGCACGGCCTGTTCACGCCGCGCTATGCCGGTCGGCGCGTGGACGAAGATGTCCTGTCGTCGGTGATGAGCTTCTTTGTGTTTTTTATCGTCACCCTTGGCGTGGTGTCCGTCCTTTTGGGGATGACCGGGCTGGATTTTACCACCTCGGTTTCCGGGGCGGCGGCGGCCGTGGCCAATATCGGTCCCGGTTTGGGTGATATCATCGGTCCTGCGGGAAACTTCGGAAGCCTTAGCGACACCGCCAAGTGGATCTTGGCGATCACCATGCTGATCGGCCGACTGGAGCTGCTGGCCGTCTATGTTCTGTTCACCGTGAAGTTCTGGCAGGGCTGATAGAGCGGGTGCCTTTCCGTTCCAGCGCCGCGCCCATTCGTTTGCGGCCGCTTAGTCCCAGCAGCTGACCAGAACGGTCATGTCTGCGGCCATGGCGCTAAGGTCAACGGGATCCATCGAGGCGATCTTGTCCGCGACCTTGGTTGAGACACCGTTGTCGGTCAGGAACTCGGTCACCGTTGCAGCGTCCAGCGCGAAGCTGACACCATCGGGCAGGGTGCGCCCTTGGGTCGACTGGGCTGGCAGAAGCATGCCCATGACTGCGCCACCGACATCCAGAACAGGGCCGCCAGCGTCGCCTGGAAGGGCAGCAAGGGTCAGCCGCGCCAGATCGGGTTCGCCATTCAGGCCTCTGAGTTCAGCCAGCGTGCCAAAGGTCAGGCTCGGCGCGGTCAGGCGCCCCTCATAGGAATAGCCAGCGACTGCCACATCGGATTTCAACCGCGGCTTGACCGATTGGAACGACGCATAGGCGATCGGGGCCAGCGCGTCCTTGGCGGTCAAAAGCGCCAAACCATGGGTCGTGTCGACAGCGGTGACTTCGGCGTCGTAGTCGTCGTTGATGGATATCCGGCCACATTGCTCAACCGCCTCAGCTGTCGTCAGGATGGTGCCATTCGCATCCACATAGAAGCCGGACCGCGACATTTTGGGGCTACGGATTTCCAAACCCGACAGCAGATCAAGGCTTTGCGTTGTGGTGTCCAGCCCGGCCGTATCCGCCAACGCTGCCGGTCCCAGCGACGCAAAGCTGGCCTTCATGTCGCGCAGGGCAAGGTCGCGACGTTTGTCGTCCCCTTTCGGCCAGATCAGGGTGAACCCTTTCACGGTGCCATCAACCAGTTCTGCCTGCGTATACGAGGTGATCTTGTCATCCGCACCTTCGATGGTGAAGGAGGATTTCTTGCGCTCGCGCGGGCCATCCAGCGGCACGATTGCTAGCGACTGAAGGATATCGTAAAGCCCGTAAAGCGTGTCTTGGTCGCCGGATTGGCTGATCAGCACCACGCCCACACCGCTGTCGTCCTTGGTGGCGAAATGCACGAAGGGCGCCTCGTAACGATCGAAGGCAACCATCGCGCCCGGAACGGCAACCGAAAGACCGGCGTCTTCGTCCAGATAGGTGGTCATGCCAAGCGACGAGATCACGGATTGGTAGCTTGCCAAAAGCTCGGCGCGTTGACGGGTCGTCAGGACACCGGTCGGATCGTAGCCGCGATCGGTTTGCCATGCCGCCATGGACCGGCGTGTGCCCGCCCCAAACGCGCCATCAATGGCCGAAGTGTAATACCCGCCCCATTGTAGCGCGACCTGCAAGCCCATCCGCGCCTCGCGATCCAGCAACCGTTCGCCCTGCAATGCCTCGCGACGCGTTTCTTCAACCGGAGCTTCGGGTTGGGCAAGAACGGCTGGGCTATCAACGGGCTGTTCCACCGATGCCACCTGATCGCCCTGTGGCGCGGTGTCTTCACTGGCCGCGGGCAACTGGACCGCTTCCGACGCAGTCAGGGGCGTCGTCGCCAAGGCGTTTGCGCCGACCGGCCAGAACTGCTGCCGCAGTTGGCGTGAATAGGTAATGAAGCTGTCGCGCGGGATCAGGCCCGCGTTCTTCAGTGATTGAAGCTGGATTGTGGCTGCGCGTTCGGTATAGGGGCCAAGCACGATGCCATACCAGTTGCCGCCAACACGAAACCCGTTCACGCCCTCAAGCCGGGTGGCGTAGTCGCGCACGCGGTCCTCTGCTTCACGCAAGGTGGGTTGGGCTTCGATCTGGATCCAGAGCAGATCCTGAGTTTGAGACGGCGACAGGCGGTCAGAGGAACCCTGCTGCGCCATTGCAGGCAGGCCTGCCAAACTGATGGAAAGTCCGGTGGCAAGGGCGGCTGCGGCGGTGGTGGCGGCTAGGCGTTTGGTCATAAATCCTCGAAGCCTCGGGTTCGTTTTTCAATTCTGGTCAGGCAAATAGCACATTCTGCCCGGATCTGGTCAATATAACGGGCGCAATATGACAGTTTCGTGCGCCGGGTCCAGCACCTTCACGTGTTTGGTATGGGAAACTTTGCGGCGTGACTTGCGCGCATGTGGCCAACGTGGGCGCTGGGCGGTGCTTGCGCCTGTTTCACGCGTTGACCCTTTGGGGGGCAGGCCGTATTGAGGGCACACATTCCGGCAATCACCAGATGGGCAACTCCATGGCCAACAGCGACACGCGACCGCAAAGTTTTCAGGACATCATCCTGCGCCTTCAAGCCTATTGGGCGGCGCAAGGCTGTGCGGTGTTGCAACCGTATGACATGGAGGTCGGCGCAGGCACCTTTCACCCGGCGACAACCCTTCGCTCCTTAGGTGCGCAACCATGGGCAGCAGCCTATGTGCAGCCGTCGCGCCGCCCTACCGATGGGCGCTATGGCGAGAACCCGAACCGGCTGCAGCATTATTACCAGTTTCAGGTGCTGATCAAACCCAGCCCACCTGACCTGCAAGCGCTTTATCTTGGGTCGCTCGAAGCCATTGGCATCGACATGGACCTGCACGACATCCGGTTCGTTGAAGATGACTGGGAAAGCCCCACGCTGGGCGCATGGGGTCTGGGATGGGAGGTCTGGTGCGATGGGATGGAAGTCAGCCAGTTCACCTATTTCCAGCAGGTTGGCGGGTATGACTGCAAGCCTGTCTCGGGCGAACTGACATATGGGTTGGAACGTCTGGCGATGTATATTCTGGGCATTGATCATGTCATGGATATGCCGTTCAACGCCCCCGACGCCCGCATACCGCTGACCTACGGCGATGTCTTCAAGCAGACCGAGGAAGAATACGCGCGCTGGAATTTCGATGTGGCGGATACCGAGGTGTTGTTGCGCCATTTCGAAGAGGCCGAGGCCGAATGCCGCGCGATCCTTGATCACGACCACCATGACCCTAAAACCGGCAAGCGTATCGTCATGGCGCACCCGGCCTATGATCAATGCATCAAGGCCAGCCACATCTTCAACCTTCTGGATGCGCGCGGCGTGATTTCGGTGACCGAGCGACAGGCCTATATCGGCCGCGTCCGTGCACTGGCCAAGCAATGCGCTGACGCCTTCGTCCAAACCCGTGCAGGTGGCTGGGCGGGGGATGCAGCGTGACCGGAAAAATACTGGCGATATTCATTGTGCTGACAGCAATCATTTCGGGCGTCGCAATCTATTGGTTGCAACTTTATGCTTTTTACGAGGACGTTTCGGCAGACGCGCAATTGCGCATGACCAACGTTGTGACCGGCGAGCCGGAATTGGTGCTTTATGACAGTTTCGACGGGATCGATGCCGACAGCTCTCCGCTTCGCTTCCGCGGGTGCTTCACCACGACGATGAGCCTTGCGATGCTGACGGAAACCTACGAAACCTATGAAGGCGCAACGCCCTTGACCGCACCGGGTTGGTTCGATTGCTTCGACGCAGATCAAATCGGCGCTGCCTTGGAAACCGGCGGTGCCATTGCCTTTTTGGGTGAACGAAACATTCAGGACGGGGTTGACCGCGTGGTCGCGATCTTTCCCGATGGCCGGGGCTTTGCCTGGCATCAGCTGAACGAAAAATACAGCGAGTGAACGATATGCCCGACCTGCTTATTGAGCTCTTTTCCGAAGAAATCCCTGCACGGATGCAGCTGCGCGCGGCTGAAGACCTGAAAAAGCTTGTCACAGATGGACTGGTTGACGCCGGGCTGACCTATGCAGGGGCTGCTGCGTTTTCCACGCCGCGCCGTTTGACGCTGGCAGTTGACGGGCTATTGGCCACGTCGCCCGACACGCGCGAAGAACGCAAGGGGCCGAAAGTGGGTGCGCCCGACAAGGCCATCGAGGGCTTCCTGCGCGGCGCAGGCCTGACCCGCGATCAGCTTGAGGAGCGCGACACCCCGAAAGGACCGGTCTATTTCGCGCTGATCGAAAAGAAAGGTCGCCCCGCAGCCGAGATCGTTGCCGACGTTCTGGACGCCACGATCCGCAACTTCCCATGGCCCAAGTCGATGCGATGGGGGGCGGGCAGCCTGCGCTGGGTGCGCCCGTTGCATTCGATCCTTTGCATCTTGTCCGACGAGGCTGGCGCAAACGTCGTGCCGCTTGAGATTGACGGGATCAAAGCCGGCGACAGCACGGAAGGTCACCGCTTCATGGCCCCCGGTCGTTTCTCTGTGTCCAGCTTTGCCGACTACGAAGCCAAGTTGAAAGCCGCCAAGGTTATCTTGTCACCCGCGGAACGTGCCGACCATATCTGGGCCGAAGCGCAGAACGCTGCCTTCGCCCAAGGGCTGGAGATTGTCGAGGACAAAGCGCTGCTGGCCGAAGTTGCCGGTCTGGTCGAATGGCCGGTGGTGCTGATGGGCGATATTGCCAAGGACTTCATCCCCCTGCCGCCTGAGGTGCTGCAAACCTCGATGAAAGAGCATCAGAAGTTTTTCTCGGTGAGGAACCCGAAATCCGGGTTGATCGAGAAGTTCGTCACCGTGGCCAACCGCGAGACTGCCGACCACGGGGCAACCATTCTGGCCGGAAACCAGAAGGTTTTGTATGCAAGGCTGGCGGATGCAAAGTTCTTTTGGGAAAATGACCTGCGTGTTGCCGAAGCGGGTGGTGCTGCGTGGCTGGAAAGCCTTGATAACGTGACATTCCACAACAAGCTTGGATCGCAAGGGGATCGCATTGTCCGCATCACGGCTATGGCGCGGGCCGTAGCGCCTGCGGTGGGGGCGGATGTCGATTTGGCGGTGCTTGCCGCGCGCTGGGCCAAGGCGGATCTTAGCTCGGAAATGGTGTATGAATTTCCTGAACTTCAAGGGCTTATGGGCAAATACTATGCCGGTGTCGCGGGGCATCCTGCCGAAGTTGCGGCTGCCGCGTTGGAACATTATTCACCGCTTGGACCATCCGATGACGTGCCTTCGGCGCCTGTTTCCGTGGCGGTCGCTTTGGCTGACAAGCTGGATACATTGGCCGGGTTCTGGGCCATCGACGAAAAGCCAACGGGGTCGAAAGACCCGTTTGCGCTGCGTCGTGCAGCGCTGGGCGTGATCCGCCTGATCTTGGACAACAGGTTGCGGATAAATCTGGACGCTTTGTTTGACGCCCAGCTTCTGCGCCACGAGATCGAGCAGAACGAAAACGGTGAAGTGCGCGCCGCCCTTCTGCACGATTTGGACGCAGAGATTGCCGATCACGGCGTGTTCGGGGCTGCGATCCGCACCGTTCTGGACCATTTCGATGGTGATTTGTCCAAGCATCTTGAGGGTGTGAAGGAAAGCCTTCCGGACACCTCTGACGATCTGTTGGCCTTCTTCCATGATCGGCTGAAAGTTTATCTGCGCGACAAGGGCATCCGTCACGATGTCATCGACGCGTGTTTGCATATGCCGGGCAATGACGACCTGACGCTTTTGGTGAAACGCGCCGAGGCTCTGTCGGCGTTTCTGGCCACCGAAGACGGCGAGAACCTGCTGCAAGGGGTCAAGCGGTCGACGAATATTCTGGCGCAGGCCGAAGAAAAGGATGGGGTCGAATACTCCTATGGAGCGGATGTGAAATTTGCCGAGGCGGATGAGGAAAAGGCGCTGTTTGCTGCCCTTGACGCCGCCCAAGCTGCAATCACCCCTGCCATGGAGGCCGAAGATTTCGCGGCGGCAATGGCTGCAATGGCCAGCTTGCGCGGGCCCATCGATTCGTTTTTCGAGGCCGTGCAGATCAACACCGACAATCAGGTTGTGCGGCGCAATCGCCTGAACCTTCTGGCCCGCATTCGTGCGGTGTCGGCAGGTGTCGCGGATCTTTCCCGCATCGAAGGCTGAAAACCAAGGGCGGCCGGCGCGCTTGTGTCGTGACGACTGCGCTGCCACAGACCACAGACAGAACGTGTGACCGTTCGCCATGTAAACCTTGTGCGATACGGTTTGCGCGGTATTGTGTGGGACGAAAGGCGGTGCTGCAGTGCAGAAACCAGGTGCAATGGCGTTCACGGAAATCACACCCACAGCGGTGATCGAAAACGCGCGCCACGGGGGGCGGGCGAAATGCCTGCAGCGGCTGATCCGGCTCGATATGCCCGTGCCGCGCACAGTCGCGCTTGGCTTCGATGCGGTGCACGGTGTTTCGGCCGGGGATATGCCCGACCTTGATGCCATGTTGGCGCTGTTTGGTCCTGATCCGCTGGTGTCGGTGCGCCCATCGTCGGAAGACCCGGATTGGGGCGGGCCGGGGGCCATTCTGAACATTGGCATGAATGATGCCGTGCACGCCAAGCTGGTGAAATCGCATGGCGAAGCGGCGGCCAACGCGCTGTATTTGCGGTTTATTCAATCCTACGCGGTGCATGTGGGGCGGCTGGACCCGGATGAGTTCGAGACGTTCTCGACCCCATCTGCGGATGCGTTGCGCGCTGCACTTGAGCTCTATGAAGAAGAAACCGACGACTATTTTCCGCAAGATCCCAAGGAACAACTGGCCGAGATTCTGCGCTCGATGGCGCGCGCGTGGGAAGGCACAACGGCACGTCTGCTGCGTGAAGCCAAGGGAGCGCCAGCCGATGCCGGGTTGGGTCTTGTGGTGCAGAAGATGGCGCTTGGTGTGGGGCAGGGGATCTGCGGCTCTGGCGTGATCCAATTCGTCAATGGGCAAACCGGACGGCGCGAAATTCGCGGGCGATACCTGTGTAAAAGTCAGGGGCGTGACGCCATTGCAAGCGCCGAGGATCGCGATGTCATGTATCTGACGAAAGATGCACGCGGCAGGTCGATCGAAGAGGTGTTGCCGGAAAGCTTTGCGGCGCTGTTGCAATATGGCGATCTGTGCCGCGCGCGGCTCCGCGAAGAGATGGAGATCGAGTTTGCCATCGACAACGAACAGCTTTTTATTCTTGATGCTGTGCGGGTCGCGCGTAGCGAACGGGCGAATGTTCGCATTGCCGTTTCGCTGGCAGAGGATGGGTTCATTTCGCGTGCAGACGCGGTGATGCGTATCCCGCCGCGCGCCTTGACTGAACTGCTGCACAGCCAGATCAACCCCAATGGCAAACGCGATCGCTTTGCGCAGGGGATTGCAGCCAGTCCCGGCGCAGCCACCGGCAAGATTGTCTTCAACGCACGGGCGGCTCAGGCGATGGCGGCGCAGGGGGAAAACTGTATCCTCGTTCGGCGCGAAACCAGTCCCGAGGATATCCGCGGGATGCACGCCGCCAAGGGCATTCTGACCGTTCGCGGCGGGATCACCAGCCACGCCGCAGTGATCGCGCGTGGCCTTGGGTTGCCATGCGTTGTCGGCGCGCAGAATCTGACTGTGGATGAACGGAAGGGACGACTTGAAACAGCCGAAGGTCGGGTGTTCGAAGACGGCGACGTGATCAGCATCGATGGCACTTTGGGCGAAGCGCTTGTCGGCGAGGTCGAAATGCTTCCGCCTGAATTGGGTGAAGGGTTTCAAACGCTTATGGCATGGGCGGATGAGTTCCGCGACATGGGTGTGCGCGCCAATGCAGACAGCCCACCAGACGCCCGCAACGCGCGAATGTTCGCTGCCGAAGGGATCGGCCTGTGCCGGACCGAGCATATGTTCATCGACGACGACCGCCTTCTGGCGATGCGCGAAATGATCTTTGCGGACCATTCCAAAGACCGCCGCGCCGCGCTGGACCGCCTGCTGCCAATGCAGCGTGATGACTTTACCGAGCTTTTCAAGATCATGCAGGGGTTGCCGGTTTGCATTCGCTTGTTCGACCCGCCTTTGCACGAGTTTTTGCCGCATGGGCGCGAAGGATTGCGAGAGCTAGCAGAGGCCCTTGATCTGCCGCTGCGCGATGTCGAACGCCGGGTGTCGGGCCTGCGCGAGTTCAATCCGATGCTGGGTATGCGCGGGGTGCGCCTTGGCGTGACTGTGCCCGAAATCTATGACATGCAGGCCCGCGCAATCTTCGAGGCCACCATTGAAGCCTCGATATCCGGCGATCCCGTCGTGCCCGAGATCATGATCCCGCTGGTTTCCGCCAAGCGCGAGGTCGAGATCGTGAAAGCCCGGATTGACGCCGTCGCCGCCGAGGTGCGTATTGAGCATGGGTCCAATTTCACCTACCGCCTTGGGGTCATGGTGGAAACACCTCGCGCGGCGCTCAGGGCTGCCGAAATTGCGCAGCATGCCTCTTTCATGTCGTTTGGCACCAATGACCTGACCCAAATGACCTATGGCCTGTCGCGTGATGACGCGGGCCGTTTCATGGGGGAATACGTGGCGCAGGGCGTCTACAAGGAAGACCCGTTTCACATGCTGGATACCGATGGCGTGGGTGAGTTGTTAGAAATGGGCGCCACACGTGGGCGCGCCGAAAATCCGAACCTGACGCTTTCGATTTGTGGCGAACATGGCGGCAACCCGGAATCGATCCGATTCTGTCGCGATGCAGGGTATGACTATGTCTCTTGCTCGCCCTTCAGGGTGCCGATTGCGCGTCTCGCCGCCGCCCAGCTGGCGATCGAGGCACAAGGCGCTGAAAGCCCGCAAGACGATTGATCCAAAAGGGTTTTTCAGTTTCCGCTGCGCGAATTCTGGCAAGATGCGGCGTTTTGAACCACATCGCCCAGCCCGCTGGTCTGGACGCAGAGGCAAATTTTTCGTATTCCGACGCCTTGTAAACCGATTGTTTTCGGGACTGGGGGTTGTTTTGATGAAACGAGAATTGCTGCGCCTGCTTGCGCCGGCTCTTGTCACGCTGGGCGTTGGCCTTGCAGGGCTTCCAGCTTCGGCCGAAGGGAATGCCAACCCGTTCGGAGCGCTTTTACTTCAAGACCGTGCGGGGTTTGGGGCGATGCCGGGCGCGCGTCTTGCCTCGATGGCCAAGCTTCCTACGACGTCAGACCAAGCCAATGCGATCAACTATTCTTTGGAATGGTTGGCGTCGCAACCGGCGCCTGAACGCGATCCCGAATGGAGCTGCCTTGCAGAGGCGCTGTATTTCGAAGCGCGTGGCGAAACTGTCAAAGGGCAGTTTGCTGTGGCCGAAGTCATCCTGAACCGTGTCGATCATCCTCGATTCCCGAATTCTGTCTGCGGTGTCATCAACCAGGGCACGGGGCGCAAATACGCCTGCCAGTTCACCTATACCTGTGACGGGCGCGAAGAGGCCATTCACGAACCGCGCGCTTTTGCGCGTGTCGGAAAGATCGCACGCGCCATGATCGACGGCGCGACACGGCAGCTGACCGCCGGTGCGACCCACTATCACACGACGGCTGTTCTGCCGAATTGGGCCAATCGCCTGACTAAGACGGCCAATATCGGTGTTCACCGTTTCTATCGCTTCCCCGGCTAAACTTAGCCGCCATTGCCTCGGTGATGTCGCTTTGCGCTGGTCAAGCCTGCGTGCGGCGGGGCATTGTGCTGTCATTCTGTATGAGGGCCACCGATGAGCGACGAAACCGCCATAGCCTTCGCGCCACTGGCACAGCGCGCCGCGGCCGAGGTTGACGCGACCAATCCGCCTGACCGCATTTCGGTGCGCGATCACGTTGTCGAGGTCGAAATCGGCGCGTTTCAGTCCGAGCGGGATACAACCCAGCGGGTGCGTTTCAGCGTCGTCGTCGAGGTCGCCCCAAGTGATGGAGCCGCGACAGATGATGTCGATGATATCCTTTCCTATGATACGATCACCGATGCCATAGCCGCCGAATTGGCTGCCGAACGGTTGAACCTTCTGGAAACGCTGGCGGAACGAATTGCCGACCGCATTTTACGTGAACCTCAGCCCCTGCGGGTGTTTGTGCGGATTGAGAAGCTGGACCGGGGGTCCGGCACATTAGGGGTCGAGATCGTGCGTCACCGTGCCGTGGCAGGCACTGCCACAGATCAGGCGGACGAGGTGAAGCACCCCATGGTGGTGCTTTTGGACAGGGCGGCGGTGAACAGCCCCGATTTGGGCGGGTTTTTGGACCGGCTCGAACAGGGCGCGCGCCCCGCCATATTATGCGTCGAAGGGGCTGAGCCGCCAACAGCTACCACGCCGCTTTCCGGGCCGGCAGCGCGTATAGATCTTCTGTCGACCGAACAGATGGCGTGGCGACTGGCGGCGCGCGACGCGCGATGCGTTGTCGTCGAAACCCGGACCGAACTTGACTGGGGTATGAACAACGGTCAGATCAGCGTTTGGGCGCCGTCAAAACTGGTGCTGGACGCCGTTGAAGGCCCTGCAAGCGCGGCGCCTTTGGAACTGGCGGTCTGGTTTGCAGCCCATATGCAGGCCGAGATGCTGATCGTGATTGGTCACGACGCCCCCGCCTTGTCGCCTATTCCGGTCATGTCGCGCCAGTTGGTGGATGCACCGTGACGGCGCGCACGCACCCCCTGCCGCGTCATGGCCTGCCCTATGCGGGCTGTGCGTTGGCGGGATCTGGTCAGATTTGGTTTGACGAGGTTTTGCTGCGTGAACGCTCGACTGCGCCTCGGCGGGTCGCTCTGTCCGACTGCCCGCATGCCACCATTAAACGACTGTCCGCGCCCCGTGCCGACGTGTGCGGATTGGGGCTGGACCGGCCGCGCGTGATGGGTGTGTTGAACGTCACGCCCGACAGTTTTTCAGATGGTGGGGACCATGCCACACTTGCCGCTGCGGTCGCGCGGGCCCGCGCGATGGCGCAAGATGCAGATATCCTTGATATCGGCGGAGAAAGCACCCGCCCGGGCGCGCAAGAGGTGCCCATCAAAGAAGAAATCCGCCGCACAGCCCTGGTGATCGAGGCGATCCGGGCAGAGGGGATCACGACCCCAATCTCGATCGATACGCGCAAAGCTCGGGTGGCCGAAGCCGCTCTGGATGCAGGTGCGGACATGGTTAACGACGTCGCGGCCTTCACTTTTGACCCCGAACTGGCCGACCTTGTGGCCGAACGCGATGTGCCGGTGTGCCTGATGCATGCGCAGGGGCAGCCCGACACGATGCAGGACAATCCGCGCTATGATGACGTGTTGTTTGATGTGTTGACCTTTTTGGAAGACCGCATTGCGTTTGCAACCCAGTGCGGGGTCAACCTGGAACGTATTATCTTAGACCCGGGCATTGGGTTTGGTAAGACTTTGGAACACAATGTGACTTTGCTCAGGAACCTGTCGCTGTTACACGACCTCGGTCTGCCTGTCCTGCTGGGCGTTTCGCGCAAGCGGTTCATCGGCACAATTGGGCAGGCAGAAGACGCCAAGGATCGGATGGCCGGCTCGCTGGCCGTCGCGCTTCATGGGATCGAGCAGGGCGCACATATCCTAAGGGTCCACGACACAGTCGAGACCCGGCAGGCAATTCGCTTGCAACAGGCGATTATGGAAAAAGGTGATTGAGCGGTGGTAAAGAAACTCTTCGGAACAGATGGCGTGCGCGGCTTGGCCAACAAATGGCCGATGACAGCCGAGATGGCACTGAAACTGGGTGCGGCAGCGGGCCGACACTTTCGCCGCGATGGATCGAACGGGCACCGCGTGGTGATCGGCAAGGACACGCGCCTGTCGGGCTATATGCTGGAAAATGCCCTGACGGCGGGATTGACCTCGACAGGTATGAACGTGCTGTTGCTGGGACCGGTTCCGACCCCTGCGGTGGGGCGACTGACGCATTCGATGCGGGCGGATTTGGGGATCATGATCTCGGCCTCTCACAACCCGTTCCATGACAATGGCATCAAGTTTTTCGGCCCCGACGGGTTCAAGCTTTCAGATGAAGCCGAAGCTGAGATTGAACGCTTGGTCCATGACGGTGTGACACCCGTTCAGGCCCACAATATCGGGCGCGCGAAACGGATCGACGAAGGGCGGATGCGCTATACCGAATACCTGAAAACCACATTCCCGGAAAACCGACGGCTTACGGGCATCAAAGTGGTGATCGATTGTGCCAACGGGGCGGCCTATCGCACTGCGCCAGAAACCCTGTGGGAACTGGGGGCCGATATCGTGCCGGTTGGGGTCAGCCCTGATGGCACCAATATCAACAAAGGGTGCGGGTCCACCGACACCGCCCTTGCCGCAAGAACTGTGGTTGAAACCGGGGCGGATTTGGGCATCTGCCTTGACGGTGATGCGGATCGGATCATGGTCATTGACGAAAAGGGTCAGGTGGCCGACGGGGATCAGATCATGGCGCTGTTTGCCAGCCATTGGGCGGATGAAGGTCGCCTGAAGGGTGGCGCTCTGGTTGCCACGGTGATGTCAAACCTCGGACTGGAACGACACATGGCCGCCAAGGGGTTGGACCTTGTGCGCACCAAGGTTGGCGATCGCCACGTGGTCGAGGCCATGCGAGGCGGCGGCTTCAATCTGGGAGGAGAGCAATCAGGCCATATCGTGATGACCGATTATGCCACGACCGGCGATGGGTTGTTGGCTGGCTTGCAATTTCTGGCTTGCATGGTTGAAACCGGCAAACCAGCGTCAGAGTTGTGCAAGGTGTTCGACACCGTGCCACAGCTGTTGAAGAACGTACGCTATGGCGAAGGGCAAGCTCCGTTGGAGGATGACAACGTCAAGGCCGCGATTGCCGACGCAGAACGCAAACTCGATGGGCAGGGTCGTCTGTTGATTCGAAAATCTGGCACAGAACCCCTGATCCGCGTGATGGCGGAAAGCGAAGATGATGTGCTGCTGACGCAGGTCGTCGACGGTATTGTTGCAGAGGTTGAAGCGGCCGCGCGCTAGGCGCGTGCAGATTTCCACGGAAGCAACTTGCGCAAGCTTACCCACTGGCTGATGGCCAGCCCGGTCAGGATCAATGCGAGCGCGAAGAAGAACCGCAAAGGCAGGGCTTCGCTCAGAACCCATGCGCCGAAGACCATCGACCAGACCGGCACCTGGTAATTCACCAGCGTCATAAAGACCGAGCCCGCCGACCGGATCGTCGCCACACGCAGCAGCGCCGCCAAGGCGGTTGGCACTAGACCCAGCGCGATGATGGCAAAGCCGGATCGCGCGCCCTCCCAGCGGGGAATCCCTTCGACCACCAGCATGGCAGGCAACAAGATGACTGCGCCCACCGCAAGGGTCAGAGCGGCAAGGGTCAAAGGATCAATTGGCGGGCAACGGCGGGTTTGCACGGATGAGACCGCATAGCTGAACGAGGCGGCAAGGCAGGCAAGCTGCGCCAGTGGCTCTTTGCCCTGACCAAGCGCTGCAAGCCCCGGCCCGATCAACACCAGCGCGCCGGTGAAGCCAATAAGAACCCCCAAGAACTTGCGCCCATTCAGCTTTTCGTCAGAGAAGAAATGCGCCAGCGGCAGCACCATCAAAGGCAACGCCGCCATCGACAGCCCAGCGAACGCGGACGGGACATATTGCTGGCCCCAACTAAGCAACGTGAAGGGCAAGGCGGTGGACAGAACGCCGACCCAAATGACCGACGACCAAAGCGCGCGGTCAAACCGCGGAATGCTGCGCCCAGTTGCCATCATTGCCACCAACAATGCCGCCGCCCCCAATGCCGTGCGAGCGGCAGCGACGGTTAGAGGGCCATAACCCTCAAGTGCGATGGACACGACCATGAAGGTCGCGCCCCAAATCAGGCCAAGAGATATCACGCCGCCCCAGTCACGGCGGGTTGGTTGGTCAGTCATGTCAACGCTCGTGCAGCGAAAAAAGAAGGGGCGCCGTAATTCGACGCCCCACCTGATCTTATGCGCAATAGGATTGCAACCCACCGCGCCTGTTGATCAAAGATCAGTTCTTTTCTTTGTCGACCATCTTGCCGGCCGAGATCCAAGGCATCATGTCGCGCAGCTTCTTGCCGACAACCTCGATCTCATGCTCGTCATTGGCACGACGCGAGGCCTTGATGGTCGGTTGACCAACAGCGTTTTCCAACATGAAGTCGCGCACAAATTTGCCGCTTTGGATGTCGGCAAGGCTTTCTTTCATGGCCTTCTTGGTGGCTTCATACGGCAGAATGCGTGGGCCGGTGACATATTGGCCGTATTCTGCGGTGTTCGAGATCGAGTAATCCATGTTCGCGATGCCGCCTTCATAGATCAGGTCCACGATCAGCTTGGTTTCGTGCAGACACTCAAAATACGCCATTTCAGGCGCGTAGCCAGCTTCGACGAGAGTCTCGAAACCGCAACGGATCAGTTCAACGATACCACCGCACAGAACGGCTTGTTCGCCAAACAGGTCAGTTTCGCATTCTTCGCGGAAGTTGGTTTCGATGATGCCCGAACGCCCGCCACCGATGGCCGAGCAATAGGACAGGCCGATTTCCAGCGCTTTGCCGGTGGCGTCCGTGTTCACAGCCACAAGGCAGGGCACGCCGCCGCCTTTTTGGTATTCGCCGCGCACGGTATGACCGGGGCCTTTGGGGGCCATCATGATGACGTCGATGCCTTCTTTCGGCTCGATCAAACCGAAATGCACGTTCAGGCCGTGGGCAAATGCAATTGCCGCACCCGGCTTGATGTTGTCGTGAACGTATTTCTTATAGGTCTCGGCCTGAAGTTCGTCGGGCATGGTGAACATGATCAGGTCGCACCAAGCGGCTGCTTCGGCGATGTCCATGACTTCAAGGCCTTCAGCGGCGGCTTTTTTGGCCGAGGCAGAGCCTTCACGCAGGGCAACCACGAGGTTCTTGGCGCCGGAGTCGCGCAGGTTGAGCGCGTGCGCGTGGCCTTGGCTGCCATAGCCCAGAATGGCTACTTTTTTGTCTTTGATCAGGTTGATGTCGCAATCGCGATCGTAATAGACGCGCATATCGGGCGCTCCTTGCATGAGTTTCGTTCTGCCGGGCATCATAGGGGAGCCGTCCATGGTGACGAGATCGGATAGCATGAAATTCACACCAATATTGATCGTTTTAATTCGCCAATATGGGTGATAGTGAGAAAATCATGCTTGATGACACCGATAGACGCATTCTTAGACAGATGCAGGCCGATCCGATGATGGCCGTGCCAGACCTGGCAAGCCTTACCGGTATGTCCCCAGCGCGCCTGACGCGTCGAATTGAACGATTGCGCGACCAGAACATCCTGCGCGGCCCGCGCGCCGTCATCAACTGGCGCGCCTTGGGCTACACGGTTGAGGTCAGCCTGCGCATCACGCTGGACAAAACACAGGCGCGGGCATTTGACGAGTTCATCGAGGCCGCGCGTGACATTCGCGAAGTGATCGAGATCCAGACCTTTCTGGGTCGCGTCGACGTGCGCCTGTCGGTGATCGCGCGCGACATGGCGGATTATCAGGCGATCTATCGCGACCAGTTGCTTGCCTTGCCACATATCGCCGATATCGAAGCCCTGATGCACGTGGCCCGGATCAAATCAGACGAGGCTTTGCCGCTATGATCGACCTTGATGACACCGACCGCGCCCTTTTGCGGGCCTTGTCTGAGGATGCCACGCAATCGGCAGGCGCGTTGGGGCGTGATGTTGGGCTTAGCCAACCCGCGACATGGCGCCGGATCAAGCGGTTGACCGATCACGGGGTCCTTGCCGGGCGACGGCTGGATCTGGACCGCGAGGCTTTGGGCTTTGGAGTGGCGGTTTTTCTGGGCGTGAAACTGGCCACCAAGGGCCGCGTCAGTCTTGAGGATTTCGAACGCGCGGTGTCCGCCATTCCCGAAGTGCAGACCGTCGAACACGTGCTGGGCATGTATGATTATCGCCTGCGCGTGGTGGCCCGCGACATTGCCGATTTCGAACGGGTGCTCAGACGCCGGATCATGACTCTGCCCGGTGTGGGGGATGTCGAGGCCAATGTGCTTTTGTCCGAAGAACGTCGGATGGGTCCGATTTGATACCTTCCAAACCGGACCGATTTGGGCCACGCTGCGTCCAACGTGGAACCATTGAACGGAGCCTGCCATGAAAGCCCTTTTGCCTGATATTGACCCGGATGGAATGCTGGAATTCTCGGTGGTGTTCACCGATCGGTCGCTGAATCACATGTCGGCGGCTTTTCAGGGCGTGATGAACGACATCTCGTCCATCTTGAAAGAGGTTTACAACGCAGACGCCGTGGCCGTCGTGCCCGGTGGCGGCACCTACGCGATGGAAGCCGTCGCGCGCCAGTTTGCCACCGGCAAGCGTGCGATGGTTATCCGCAACGGCTTCTTTTCCTTCCGATGGAGCCAGATTTTCGAGATGGGCGCGATCCCGTCAGACGAAACCGTGATGAAGGCCCGCCGCGTCGGCAATGCGCCTGATGCCCCCTTCGCCCCCGCCCCGATTGACGAGGTTGTCGCGCGTATCAAGGACGAACGCCCCGACGTGGTCTTCGCCCCGCATGTGGAAACTGCAAGCGGTATGATCCTGCCGGATGATTATCTGAAAGCCGTCGCGGACGCCGTGCATGCAGTAGGCGGTATCTTCGTTCTGGATTGCATCGCATCCGGCTGTGCGTGGGTCGATATGAAGGCGACCGGCGTCGATGTGCTGATCTCGGCTCCGCAAAAGGGGTGGTCGGCGCAGCCCTCTGCCGGGCTGGTGATGATGAACGAAACCGCCCGCGATCTGGCGAAACAGGCGACCTCGACCTCGTTCGCGGTGGACCTGGGCAAATGGCTATCCATCATGGAGGCGTATGAGGGCGGAGGCCATGCCTACCACGCGACGATGCCCACGGATGCCCTGCGCGCCTTCCGCGACACGATGCTGGAGACCAAGGAATACGGCTTTGACAAGCTTCGCGATGCGCAATGGGAACAGGGTCGCCGGGTGCGCGAATTGCTGGCGTCGAAAGGCGTGAAATCCGTCGCAGCGGATGGGTTCACGGCACCAGGGGTCGTTGTGGCCTATACGTCCGACCCGGATATCAAAGCAGGCAAACCCTTTGCCGCCGAAGGGGTTCAAATCGCCGCCGGTGTGCCGCTGATGTGCGACGAAGGGGACGATTATTCCAGCTTCCGGCTGGGGCTGTTCGGCCTCGACAAGCTGTATGACGTGGACGCTAGTGTCGCGCGTCTGGATGCCGTTCTGTCGAAAGTGCTTTGATCAGAAGGCGCGCGGGGATACCCTGCGCGCCGTCTTTGACAGGCTGGGTCAGCCTTTGCCGCCGGCCATCAGCACCAAAAGCAGATAGATCACCGGGACGGTCGCCAGCGCTACAAGCCCGACGCCCAACACGCCCAAGGTTAGAAAACCACCCAACAGGGCGGCAATGATCACGCCAAAGATGATGAAGGCGTTGCGTTCACCGCGGGCTTCCGCAGCTTTCATTTCGGGGGTCTGTTCACTTGCCATGTCGCGTTTCTCCTATTCGCAGCGTAAGGCGCTTTATCGTCAAGAGCAGGCTGGGCGGAATGCGACATCCCGGCATAGCGTCAGCATGTCGCAGGGTCGTGTCAGTTTGGACCCAACCCTGCCCGCATCACCTTGCGCCGCATCGGTGATACGTCATGCACTGTTTTCAGACCGATCAGACGCACGGCTTGCATAACGCCATCGCTGGACCGGGTGACCCGGTTGAACAGGTCAATCACGCGCGCCCTGCGTGAGATGTCGCTTGCGCGCGCCTGTTCATAGGCGCGCATCATGGCCGGGTCGCCAAGGGCTTGGCCTGAGCGTTCTGCGATTTCAAGCAGGGCGATGACGTCGTTCAGCGAGGTGTTCAGCCCCTGCGCGCCGATCGGAGGCAGCGCGTGGGCGGCCTCGGCGACAACGGCGATACGACCCGCGACCAGCGCATCTGCGGTCTGGGTGATGATCGGCCAAATCGACCGATTGCCTTTCAGGTGCATGCGCCCCAACAGCCCGGTCGAGCGGGTAAACATCGCGTCCTCGAACGCTGCAATGTCCATCTGCATCAGTTCAACCGCGCGCGGCCCTTCGTTCATCCAAACAATGGCCGAAGCGTTCATGCCGTCGATATCGGGCAGGGGGACAATGGTGAATGGGCCACCAGCGTTGTAAATCTCGGTCGAGATATTGTCGTGTGGCAGGTCATGGGTCACCGTGAAGGCCAGAGACTTCTGACCATAGCGGGTGGTGGAAACCGTGATCCCTGCAGCCTCGCGCAGCGGCGAGAACTTGCCATCAGCGGCGATCCCCATACGCGCGCGAACGCGGTCACCATTGGTCAGTGTCACGAAAATTTCGCTGGTGCGCTGCACGATGCTACGAAAGCCCGCACCGTAAAGCGCTTCGATCCGGTCTTGCTGTTGGAGGTAGCTCCAGATCTCGCGTCGGACCACCCAATTCATCAAGTTCCAGCCGAAGGGTTCGTCGCCCATGTCGTCGGACTGGAACACGCGGCGGTCGCGAATTTCGGGGGGCCAGCCGGTCGTGTCAATCACCGCAAGCTGGTCGAGCGGTTTGGCATGAGGGGCCAGAAGCGGCCACAGCCCAATCCGGTCAAAAAGCTGCCGTGCGGGCCTTAGAAAAGCAGTCGACCGCAGATCGGATGCGTCATCTGTTGCGCGGGTGACCGGGACAAATGGGTCTGCCATCACGACCGTGAACCCGGCCTCGGCGAAGGCGGCCGCAGTCACCTGACCTGCGATGCCGCCACCCGAGATGAAAATGTCAGCGGTGTAGTCCGTCATGGGTCAATCTTCCGTATCAGGGCAGGCGGCGTCAACAAGCTGGCGTAGAAAGTCAGTCAGGTCAGCGGTGTGGTGATGAATATGTGCGGCCGGGTCAGGGTCCGGCGCGACATGCACGGTGCGCATGCCAAGCGCATGTGGCACCGACAGATTACGCGGATCATCTTCGAACATGGCGGCCAATTGCGGTGTCAGACCATCGCGCGCAAATACCTTGTCGAAAGCCGCCCGATCGGGTTTGGGATGGAAATCGGCGTGTTCGACGCCATAGACCGCGTCAAACAGCCCGGACAGGCCGCGCGCGGCCAAAACGCGTTCAGCATAAGGCGCCGAGCCGTTGGTGTAGACGATCTTGCGACCGGGCAAGGACCGGATGTGGTCAGCCAGCGCCGCGTCAACCTCCAGATGGTCCATCGAGATGTCATGAACATCGGTTAGATAGGGGCCGGGGTCGACCCCATGTTCACGCATCAATCCCGCAAGTGTCGTGCCGTAGGTCTTCCAGTAATGCAGGCGCAAGCGATCCGCTTGGTGGCGGTCAACGCCAAGCGCCTGCATGACCCAGTTGGTCATGCGAATTTCGATCTGATCGAACAGGCGCGCATGTGGCGGGTAAAGCGTGTTGTCCAGGTCAAAGACCCAGGCGCTGACATGGGAAAAGCGATCGGCAACCATGGCGCGACGCTACTCTTCTTGGCGGTGGGAAGAAAGTGTGGAAATGCATCTGCCGCCGTTGTGCGACACCAAGGCACGGGCTTCCGGTTTGCCTTGCAAGCGCTTGCGTGCTTAGGATAGCGGATCAAAAAGCCAACAAAGGACGAGGGAACGGTGGCAGAGGTCAAACAGGGACAAAAGGACGCCTACGAGCTGATCCTGGACGCGATAGACATGGGCACCTACAAGCCCGGAGACAGGTTGGTAGAAAGCGAACTGGCTGACCGTTTCGGAGTGTCGCGCACCCCTATCCGTGAAGCCCTGCAGCGGCTTGAGACGCAGTCTCTTTTGGCGCGCGATGGACGTAGTCTGATCGTCGCATCGCTCAGTCACAACCAACTGGCAGAGCTTTATGTCGTGCGCGCCGAACTGGAAGGGCTTGCAGCATCGCTTGCCGCTCAACACGCCGCGCCCGAGGAAATCCGGGTCCTGCGCGAGATGGTGGAAGAGGACCGCACCCGCCTGTCGGACCCCGCCGCTTTGTCGCGTTCAAACCGCCGCTTTCACAAGCAATTGCACCTTGCATCGCACAATCGCTATCTGGTGCAGCAGCTTGATCTGGTTCATAGGACCATGGCGCTGCTTGCCACGACGTCGCTGGCCGCTGAAGGACGCAGCGAAAAAGCCATCGCTGAACATGATGCCATCGTTGCCGCGATCGAGGCGCGCGATAAGGTCGCTGCCCACGACGCGCTCAAGGCGCATATCTCAAAAGCGTTTGAGACGCGGATCAAGCTGGATTCGATGGCGGGTGAATGACCGGCACCTGCGGCGCGTCGTCAAATTCCCCATGCTGGGTCTTGTCCCAGTAAAACGGCTTGGTCACAATCTCGACAAATCCCTTCATCGCCGCCAATGACGCCAGTGGGTAATAGAAATGGAGCGTCGGCACCCAGAACCTGAGCCAGCGATGTTTTGCGTTACTGACCGCTTGAATGCCGACCGTGATGGTCAGCAATTCAGTTGCCATGAATACCGTGCCCAGCACGATCAGCAATTCGTTGGGAACGACCCCTCGCAGCGGGTGGGGCAGGCCCAGCGGGAACGCCCAAAAGGTCCACAGGATAGGCGCGAGCAGGAATTGCGAGAGGCTGCCCAGAAACAGAATCTGAAAGCCGGTGAACTTCCACCATCCCAGATCCCGCAACAATTGGCGCGGCTGGCGCATATGCACGCCATAGGTCATGGCATAGCCCTTGATCCAGCGTGACCGCTGTTTGATCCAGGGCCAGACACGGCAATTGGCTTCTTCTTCTGTCACCGTATCGACCAGTTCGGTGCGATAGCCATGGCGGGCGAGGCGGATGCCAAGGTCTGCATCTTCGGTCACGTTGTGAGCGTCCCAACGTCCCAACTTCTCGAGCGCGTCGCGTCGGAAGAACAACGTTGTGCCGCCCAGCGGAATGGCAAAGCCCGCCCGTGCGACACCCGGCAAAACGATCCCCCACCAAGTGGCATATTCGACAGTAAAACAACGACTTAACCAGTTGCTGCGCGCGTTGTAGAAATCGAGCTTGCCCTGCAAGCAGGCCACGTCGGGGCCGCGTTCGGAAAAGCGGCGCACGATCTTATGGATTTGGTCCGGGGCTGGGGCGTCTTCTGCGTCATAGACGCCGATGATCGAGCCGCGGCAGAAATCCATTGCGAAGTTCATCGCGCGCGGTTTGGTCTTGACCCCTCCGCGTGGCACGATGATCTGACGCATCCAGCGCGGCAGTTCCGCGTTTGCCAGAGTGTTCTGGGTCAACACGTCGTCTTCTTCGACCACAAGGCAGATGTCCAAAAGCTCGCGCGGATAGGAAAGCTTTTCCAACCGTTTTACCAAGCGCCCGGCGATCTCTCGCTCTTTGTAAAGCGGGACCAGAATGGACACGGTGGGAAGTTTCAAAAACCCATGCGCGCCGCGAGCCGAGGTGAAATCAACGTGCGCCGTCTTTTGCTTGCGCCAGAAGTGCACGGCGGCAACGGCTTTCAGGGTGGAATTGAGCACCAGGGTCAAAACCGCCCAGACCGTCAGCGCGACGAAGCCCGCAAATGTCGACACGACGAACAACGCCATCAAACTAAGAAGCAGCGCAGCAGCGTAACGCGCGACTGATCCGCGGCGCCAACCCCTGCAGCTTTCCGCGTCGCTGACACGGGTTTCGGCGCGCATCGCCAATGATCTGTGCCGCAGCGATACCAGCGTGGTCTGTATGTCGTCCTCAGAGGCGACGGCCAGAAAGCAGCGCCCCCAATCGGGTGGAAAATCCTTTGCCAGACGCGAGAAGTCGTCGGGGCGCGCACAAATAATGATGGTGGCCCCGCCGACCTGTTTCCACGGGACCACCCCATTGCGGATGCAAAAGGTCGCCCCCAGCCGGTCGATCAGGCGCACATCTGGCGGTTCAGTGCGCAAGTCCGCAATCTGACAATTGAACTGCAAGGCCAGCGCGGCATAAAGGTCGGCTTTGCGCACCCACCCATTGGTCAGCAAGATGTCACCAAACCGAGCATCTTCGCGCACGGACAAGGACACGGCCATCGCAAGGTGTTCGGGGGAAAGCGCGCCCATTTCGACCAACAGCTGACCAAGCGGCTTGCGCCCCGGGCGCCGTGTCGCGGGTTGTGCGACCGTCTTTGGAAGCGCAGAGGTCTGTCCGACTTGCGGCGCATGGGCCGCGCGCGCAGTGCCTTTCGGGCTTGAATGGAGGAGTCGCAGGTAGGGTGCGGACATACGAAGGGCTCTTTGATCAGTCAGACCGACCGAGCATGAGGCACGATACGTTAACAGCTGGTTAACCAAACAGCCGCCACCAGAATTTTACGCAAATTTTATGGCTATTTAGCCACGCGCCGCCATTGCGTCCGAGAAGCGTTCAAACAGATAGTAGCTGTCCATTGGGCCGGGGCTGGCTTCCGGGTGATACTGCACCGAAAAAACAGCCCGATCGTCCATGCGAATACCACAGTTCGACCCGTCGAAAAGCGACACATGCGTTTCGATCACACCGTCCGGAAGGCTGGCTGCATCGACCGCAAAACCGTGGTTCATCGACGTGATTTCGACCTTGCCGGTTTCGTTGTCCTTCACCGGGTGGTTTGCGCCGTGGTGGCCGTGGTTCATCTTGATGGTGCGTGCGCCCAACGCCAGCGCCAGCATCTGGTGGCCTAGGCAAATCCCGAAGATTGGTAGGTCGGTGGTGTCGAGGATCTCTTTGATCATCGGCACTGCATACTGGCCGGTCGCCGCAGGGTCGCCCGGACCATTGGACAGAAAAATGCCGTCTGGGGCATGCGACAGCACCTCTTGCGCAGTGGCGGTCGCGGGCAACACCGTCACGTCGCAACCGGCCGAAGCCAAGCAGCGCAGAATGTTGCGTTTTGCGCCATAGTCCAGTGCCACAACCTTGTGGCGCGGGCTGGTTTGCTTGGGATAGCCGTCGGGCCACGCCCAACGCATCTCGTCCCAGCGATAGCTCTTGTCGCAAGTTACGTCTTTGGCAAGGTCCAGACCCTCAAGTCCGGAAAAGGCCCGCGCTTGGGCGATCAACGCCTCAATGTCGAAATTGCCTTCCGGATCATGCGCAATCGCAACATGAGGTGCGCCCTGATGGCGAATGGC
This sequence comes from uncultured Aliiroseovarius sp., assembly GCF_947497285.1. Lineage (GTDB taxonomy): Bacteria > Pseudomonadota > Alphaproteobacteria > Rhodobacterales > Rhodobacteraceae > Aliiroseovarius. Next base: position 30,428 of record NZ_CANMFT010000001.1, read on the forward strand.
GCGGGTCAGGCGGCGGGTATCGACACCGCCCATGCCAATGCGGCCCTGCTGGGACAACCATGTCACCAGATGTCCTGTTGACCGCCAGTTTGACGGCTCGGTCGGATCCCATTTGACCACCATCCCAGCGGCCACTGGCGCGCTGGTTTCGTCATCTTCCGCGTTTACGCCAACATTGCCGATGTGCGGGAAGGTGAAGGTGACGACCTGCCCGGCATAGGACGGGTCGGTCATGATTTCCTGATACCCCGTCATGGCGGTGTTGAAACACAGCTCGGCGGTGGTTGTTCCTGTGGCCCCGAAACCTTGACCATAAAAGATGGTGCCATCTGCCAATGCAAGGCAGGCGGTGGGTTTGCCGGTGTGTGAGGCGGTGGCAGCTGTGGCAGCGGTGGCAGCGGACATTAGGCGACTCCCGATCGTCAAATTGTCGCGAAACTAGTGGTGCCGGCCCCTAGGGTCAAGGGGGCGTGGTAAAACGACCTATTTTGACATATGCTGATTTTTCAATGACTTAGATTTGTTTCTACGCAGTTGTATGCCCCCTGCCTTTTCGTTAAATTCCTAGGTTCATCTAGGTTAAGGGAACGAACAGACCGATGGACATGCGAAGCCGGGTAAATGACGCCCTGAAAACCGCCATGAAGAACAAGGAAGCCGCGCGCCTATCCACGCTGAGGCTGATCAATGCCGCGATCAAGGATCGAGACATCGCGATGCGCGGAACGGGCGAAGACGTCGAGGTGACAGACGCCGATGTTTTGGCCATTCTCGGAAAAATGGTGAAGCAACGTCAGGAAAGCGCACGCGCTTATGAAGAAGGCGGACGCTTGGAACTGGCAGAAAAAGAACTGTCCGAAGTCGAGGTGATCGAAGAGTTTCTGCCCAAGCAGCTGTCAAAAGCCCAGGCCGAATCCGCCGTCACTGAAGCCATTGCCGAAGTGGGGGCAGATAGCATTCGTGATATGGGCAAGGTGATGGGCATTCTGAAAGCGAAATACACCGGTCAGATGGATTTCGGAAAAGTCGGCCCCTTGGTGAAAGACAAGCTGGGTTGATTGGATAGCGGGCGTTCTTGTTTCCCACCACCTGCCACCAATCGTGTTCTGCGCGTGGCTATTGGTGCGATTTCACCCGCAACAGCGTCTCGGTTAGCTCCTGATACAGCTTTGGGCGTTCCTTTTCCGACAGGAATGCGCCTATCTCCACCTCTCGTCCATTGCCTTTCAGCGTGACGTAGTTGGGCACAGGGCCTTTTGATCTGTGGATTTCGACTGTCACCCAATACGGGTTGGCGGTCCATTCGTGAAAAGCGCCGCGGGGGCCGTGCCGGGTCAGGGTCATCTGGTCTTGCCGGATAACCAGTTCCTCCAGAATTTCGCCGTCCTTATAGCTTTTCTCAATGAAGAACCACAAAGCCCCTAGGGCGCCCAAGGCAAACGGCAGCAACCACCACAGCGTGACCGACCCGACAAACGCAAGCAGTGGAACAAGCATCATCGCAAACCCCATTCCCATGATCCAGACAAAGCCGCGGCGCGGCAGGGATCGGAAGGGCCACAGGTGCAATTCGGCTTTAGGCGCGCCGGGGGTATCTGTGGGCATCCATTCGTAAGGCATCGGGCGCGCTTCCATTGGGAAAGGGACGACCTAAAAAAACCGGACTGGCGTTGCGAGGCAAGTGCAAAGTTTCGCCGCGTGGCGCGTAGGTTGGACACGCGCAGGCTCGCTGAGACGTGATTGGCGAAACGCGGGCGCACGCGGCACACTGATGCCATTCAATTCGTGGAGTGCGTGATGCGATACATCTGGCTTGGGCTTCTTTGTGCGACCTCACCTGCTTTCGCGCATGAGGCGGTGATCGAAGGCGCAACCGCGACCAAATCCGGCACAGGATGGAGCGTTTCGGTAACGCTGTCTCATGCAGAGGTCGGGTGGGAGGACTATGCCGATGGCTGGCGGGTGGAAACCGACGCGGGCGATATTCTAGGCACCCGCGTGCTGCATCACCCGCATGTGGATGAACAGCCCTTTACCCGCAGCTTGTCCGGGGTTGCGGTGCCGGATGGGGTGCAGACCCTTTGGCTGCGCGCCCGCACCAGCGTTGAAGGGTGGGCCCAGGCGCGGTTCCAACTGGAACTGCCGTCGGAGTAGGCTATCACCGATCACCCATTAGGCAGGGGGCTTGCCTCACCACCCCTTCATGCAAAAGGCCCGGACGATTGCCCGGGCCTTCTTTGTTTGTCAGGTCTGATCCGCTTAGTGCGAATGACCTTTGTCCCAGTCTTCCTGCTTGGGCAGGATTTCAAAGGTATGCTCTGGCGGCGGGCTGGGCAGGGTCCATTCCAGCGTATCCGCGTATTCGTTCCAGTAGTTGTTTTCGGTCACGCGTTTGCCTTTCATCAGCGTGTAGAACACGATGCCGATGAAGAACACGAATGACGCGAAGGACAGGAACGCACCGTAGGAGCTGATCTTGTTCCAGTAGGCGAACGCTTCCGGATAGTCGATGTAGCGACGGGGCATGCCTTGGCGGCCCAGGAAGTGCTGCGGGAAGAAGGTCAGGTTCACGCCGATGAAGAAGGTCCAGAAGTGGATCTTGCCTGCAAGCTCAGGATACTGACGACCGGACATCTTGCCGATCCAGTAATAGATGCCTGCGAAGATACACATCACCGCGCCGATCGACATGACATAGTGGAAGTGCGCCACGACATAGTAGGTGTCGTGATAGACGCGGTCCACACCAGCCTGCGACAGCACAACGCCAGTGACACCACCAACGGTGAACAGGAACAGGAAGCCAAAGGCAAACAGCATCGGCGTTTTGAACTCGATCGAGCCACCCCAAAGCGTCGCGATCCACGAGAAGATCTTGACGCCTGTTGGGACCGCAATGACCATCGTCGCCAGCATGAAATAGGACTGCTGGGTCAGCGACATGCCGACGGTATACATGTGGTGTGCCCACACGACGAAGCCGATGAAGCCGATGGCGATCAGCGCCCAGACCATCGGCAGGTAGCCGAAGATAGGTTTGCGGGCGAAGGTGCCGATCACGTGGCTGATCAGGCCGAAGCCGGGCAGGATCACGATATACACTTCCGGGTGGCCGAAGAACCACAGGATGTGCTGATACAGAACCGGGTCGCCGCCGCCTGACGGATCAAAGAACGTTCCGCCGAAGTTACGGTCGATCAGCAGCATGGTGATCGCGCCTGCCAGAACCGGCAGCGACAGCAGGATCAGCCAAGCCGTCACGAAGATGGACCACGCAAACAGCGGCACCTTGAACAGCGTCATGCCGGGGGCACGCATGTTCAGGAAGGTGGTGATGATGTTGATCGCGCCAAGGATCGAAGAGGCACCCGATACGTGGACCGCGAAGATCGCAAGGTCCATGGAATAGCCGCCTTCGGTCGTGGACAGCGGCGGATACAGAACCCAACCAACGCCCGACCCAAGCTGGTCATTGCCACCAGGCGCCAGCAACGAAGCGACGCCAAGCGCCACACCCGTGGCGTAAAGCCAGAAGGATAGGTTGTTCATCCGAGGGAAGGACATGTCCGGTGCACCAATTTGCAGCGGCATGAAATAGTTACCAAATCCGCCAAACAGGGCCGGGATGACCACGAAGAACATCATCAGGACACCGTGATAGGTGATCATCACGTTCCAGAGGTGGCCGTTGGGTGTGCATTCTGCCGACGCATCAGCGATGAAGCGCGCGCCCTCGAGGCACATGTACTGGACGCCGGGGTCCATCAGCTCAAGCCGCATGTAGACGGTGAAACAGACGGAAATGAATCCCGTCAGACCGGCCAGAAACAGGTAGAGGATCCCGATGTCTTTGTGGTTGGTCGACATAAACCACCGGGTAAAGAACCCGCGCTCGTCGTGGTGGTCATGGTCGTGAATGGCTGCGTCCGCCATGTATCCCTCCCTTTGGGGTTAAACTGGCCGGGGCGGCTCAGAATGCCACCCGGCTTTTTAACGTGTTTAATATGCTGGGTGGGGTCGGGCAATGTCGCAATCGCTACGGAGCACAAAAAAATGCGTCCTGCCCCGGTTTTTCCGGGGCAGGACGCCTGAATTGCTTCGATTTGCGACCTGAAAGGTTTGGCAGATCAGTTTGTTGCGGTCGAATCGCTTTCGGCAGCTTCGCCTTCGGCGGGCGCTTCTTCCGCGGCCGCGTCATCAGCCGGCATCTCGGCCGAGAAGGTGGCAAGGAAGGCCACGATGTCGTCAGGCTTGCCCCATTTGAAGGTCATCTTCGACTTGGCGGCTGAATCGCCGGTTTGCTCTTTCAAGAACCCTTTCGGATCCTTGATGTATTCGGCCAAAAGCTCTTCGTTCCAGACAAGGCCGCTTTCACCAAGGGCCAAAATCGAATCGCCGTATTTGAAATCTTCGACGGATGCAGCAGCGCGGCCGACGATCCCATAAAGGTTGGGGCCGGTTTTCCCGCCTTTGAAGAGGGCTTCACCCTCGGGCGAGATAATCGCGTGACACGCCTTGCATTTTTTGAAGTCTTTTTCACCGGCAGCGGCGTCGCCTTCAGCGAACGCGGTTCCCGACAGGGCAATCATCATGGCGGCGGAAGAGAGAATCGTCTTCATGTTATTCCTCATGCTAGAGCTTTGAACGCATAGATGCGTCGTGGACGCGCGGACACTGCGATAAATCCGCACGGATTGTAAGGGGGCGACCTGTCGCATCCCTTTACCGCGCAATTTCTCGCTCGCTTCAGGTGGATAGCCCGAAAACTTGATCGAAATTGCGTCTTAACGCGGTGTCAACATCGGCCATTGTAACCGGAAGTCCTAGGTCCACAAGGCTTGTCACGCCGAATTCTGTGATGCCGCAGGGCACAATTCCTGAAAAGTGATCCAGATCCGGTTCGACGTTGATCGAAATACCGTGAAAGCTGACCCATTTTCTGAGGCGCACACCGATTGCGGCGATTTTGTCCTCGGTTGGGTGTCCTGTGGCGGTCAGGGGTTTGTCGTCGCGCACGACCCAAACACCGACACGTCCATCACGCTTCTCTCCTTTGACGTTGAAGTCCGAAAGGGTGCGAATAACCCAATCCTCTAGCGCGGACACGAAGGCGCGCACATCCCGGCCCCTTGCGCCGACATCCAACATCACATAGGCGACGCGCTGGCCGGGGCCGTGATAGGTATACTGACCACCGCGTTTCGAGGTGTGGACCGGGAAGCGGTCGGGTGCGACCAGATCCTTGGGGTTGGCGGACGTGCCCGCCGTGTAAAGCGGGGGGTGTTCCAGAAGCCACACCATTTCGCCCGCCTCGCCCCGCGCCATCGCGTCGACATGGGCCTCCATCCGCGCAACGGCGGTTTCGTATTCGACAAGCGTGTCAGCGGTTTCCCACGTGACGGGGGGCATATCAGGCAAGGCTTTCATAGGCGTTCATTGGCACCCTATGACGGCTTTGTCAAAAAGCGATCGGAAATGACTGGACCGCGTGATTTTGGACTTCACATCCCCAAACCCCTTCGCTATGAAGCGCGTCACCTAGCCCAGACTTGCGGTCGTGGCGGAATTGGTAGACGCGCAGCGTTGAGGTCGCTGTGAGGTAACACTCGTGTGGGTTCGAGTCCCACCGACCGCACCATAAACTGGCTCGGGCCTTCCCCAACTTGTTTTGACCTGATCGCGCATGGCTTGACTGTGTGCAGCACCGCGTTTGTCGGGGCTTGCGCCTGATCGGGGGCGTCCTATGCTCGCGGACATGATGAACAAATCCGACACCGAATTGCTGACCCAGTTGTTTGAAGCGGCGATTGTTGCGGCTGATCCCAAGGCCGCGCTTGCCGCTCATTTACCGCGCAGAGCGGCCGGCAAAACGGTGGTGGTCGGCGCGGGCAAAGGGGCCGCGCAGATGGCTGCGGCGTTTGAGCAGCTGTGGGATGGTCCGCTGGAAGGTGCTGTCGTCACGCGATACGGATTTGGTGCACCCTGCCGGCACATAAAGGTGATCGAAGCATCTCACCCGGTGCCTGACGAAGCGGGGCTGGCCGCGACGCAAGCCATGTTCAATGCGGTGTCGGGCCTGACCGAGGACGATCTGGTTGTGGCGCTGATTTGCGGCGGCGGCTCTGCGCTTCTACCGGCGCCCCCTGTCGGGCTGACGCTGGCAGGCGAACAGGCGCTCAATCAGACGCTGCTGGCCTCCGGGGCGCCGATTTCGGTGATGAATGCGATCCGTAAACATGTGTCTGGCATCAAAGGCGGGCGACTGGCGGCAGCGGCGTATCCCGCCAAAGTGGTCAGCCTTGTTGTGTCCGATGTGCCCGGGGATGACCCCGCACAGGTCGCCTCTGGCCCCACGGTCCCGGATGCCACATCGCAGACCGATGCGCTGGCTTTGGCGGAAGCCTGGGGGATCAACCTGCCGGATCCCATCTTTGCCCATATCCGCGCCCATTCAGCCCCAAGCCCGGACGCCCCCACCTTTGCCGGCAATGAGGTGCATGTCATCGCGTCAGCTCGGCTGAGCCTTGAGGCCGCAGCGGCGCGGGCCGACGCGCTGGGTATTCCGGCGACCATCCTGTCGGACGCGATCGAAGGCGAGGCGCGCGACATTGCCCGCATGCACGGGGCGATAACGCGCGAAGTCGTTGTGCGTAACCGCCCCTTCGCGGCTCCTTGCGTCCTGCTTTCAGGGGGGGAAACCACGGTCACATTGCGCGGCAAAGGTCGGGGCGGGCGCAACACGGAGTTTCTGCTGTCTCTGGCATTGACCTGTGATGGGCTTGACCGTTTCGCCGCTTTGGCTGCTGACACGGACGGGATCGACGGGTCCGAAGCGAATGCGGGGGCATTCGTTGACGGGCAAACAGCCGCGCGGTTGCGTGCGCTTGGCCGGGACCCGATGGCTCACTTGTCCAACAACGATGCGTGGGGGGCGTTCGAGGCGCTGGGGGATCTGTTTTCTCCCGGCCCGACCGGGACCAACGTCAATGACTTTCGCGCGATCCTGATCCGCTAGCGCCGGGGGGTGGGCTTAGCCAATCGTTCACCGCATCAACCAGTTCGCTCTGATCGCTGGCATTCGAATACGCAAGCAGCAAAGGCTGCGTCGTTCCATCCGCCAGCACAAGCACTGGTCGGTGGGTTCTGCTGACTTTCTGGTCGCGATCCTTGAAGGTGCTGGTTTCCAAGTCGGCGCGCTGGATTTGTCCAAGCGGCAGTTGGCGCGTCTCAAACCCCTGATAGCTGCGCCGCCGAAGCTCCACCACGCCCGAGTTGCGATCAAACACCACCTGCACGCGTGCAACCACCAGATATAGCGTCAGGCCCGGCAATCCTGCCCCGCAAATAAAGGCCAAGGCGGCGATCCACTGGCCTATCGCGCTAAGCCTGATGCCGATGGCCAGAAAAGCGACCACCATCAAGATCAGGAACGCACCAATCAGCCATGGCGCATGATCCAGTATCAATTGGTCTTTGGTGTTGGTCGCGATGCGCATCGGGTGAGATGAATGTCCGTTTGGTAGAGTGTATGCCTCAACCTAACGTGGTCACGGTGAGCGTAGAAGGGAAAAGAGCGCACGCATCCGCGCGCTCTTGTCGCGTGGTGGGCCTAGGCTGCCAATGTTTCGATCTGCTGCTCTGCCGATGCGATGCCATCTGCCCCTGCGGCCGCGATCACTTTGACGTCGGTTATACCCATGAACCCTAACACAAATTTCAGATAGGGCGTTGAAAAGTCATGCGGCGCGCCTGCCGGCGTTCCACCGGATGCGTTGACGAAAATAACGCTCTTGCCGGTCAAAAGCCCCTCTGGCGTGCCGTCGTCGCGATAGCGGAAGGTCACGCCTGCACGCGCCAGATGGTCGATCCACGCCTTCAGCGACGAGGGGATCGAGAAGTTGTAGGTCGCGGCGGAAATAACAATCAGGTCGGCGGCCTGCACTTCAGCCACGATCTGGTCCGACAAGGCCAAGGCTGCGGTGTCTTGCGAGCTGCGCGCGTCGGCGGGGGTGAACGTGGCGCGGGTCCACGCGGCGTCCAGATGCGGAATGCCGTCCGCAAGATCACGCGTGGTGACGGTCGCGTCTTTGTGGCGGGCGATAACGGTGTCCGCGAGGCTGCGGGAAATCGACCCTTCTGTGCGGGCCGAACTGTCGATGCGAAGGATGTGTGTCATGTCTTGTGCTCCTGTGTTCGTTGAACCACAGATGCGACATTGCAAAATCAAACGCAATCTGCGTAATCTAACGGTGTCTGTTTGAAAATGCACAGAAAGCTGCCATGGACCACTGGGATGAAATTCGAACCGCCTATCACGTTGCGCGCGCTGGCACGGTCAGCGGGGCAGCCGAGGCCTTAGGCATTCATCATGCGACCGTGATCCGCCACATCGACGCGCTTGAGGCGCGCTTGGGGGTGAAGCTGTTCCAGCGCCACGCGCGCGGTTATGCGCTGACCGAAGCCGGGGCCGATCTTGCCCAAATTGCCCAAACGACCGAAGAACAGTTTTCGCAACTGGCCGGGCGTTTGACCGGGCAGGGTGATGATGTAACCGGGGCATTGGTGATCACCGCGTTGCCTTCTTTTTCAGCGCGACTTGCCCCAGTGCTGGCTGCCTTTCAGGTGGACCACCCCGGCATCGCAGTGCGCCTGTTGACTGATGCGCGCGTTTTCAAGCTTGAATATGGGGAAGCGCATGTCGCTTTGCGGGCAGGCCAAGCCCCTACGGAACCTGACAATGTCGCCCAGCCCTTTCTGGACCTGTCTTTCGGCCTTTATGCGGCGCAAAGCTATGTGGACCGTTACGGCATGCCGACCGAGGACACGCTGCACACCCATCGCTTCATCGGGTTTTCGGAGTTGAAATCGCGCGCGCCTGTGATGCAATGGATGACGCAACATATCCCGGCTGAAAACATTTGGTTTCAGGCCTCGGATGATGCAGCCATGCACGCAGCATTGATCGCGGGGGCGGGGTTGGGCTTCTCTGCGCGCGGGGCCGAAGACGGTTTGATCGAAGTGTTGCCCGCGCGGTCCGACTGGTCCTCTCGGTTCTGGCTTGTCACACATGTCGATTTGCACCGAACGGCCAAGGTGCAGGCCATCTTGGCTCAGCTCAAACGTGCTGCAGAGCACTGGGTTGCGACAGAGCCGGGCTTTTCGCTTCCCTAATTCGCACTAGCTTTCCAGTTCGGCTTCAAGAAACCGTTCGAACGCATCCAGGTTTACCGGTTCAAACTGGCCAAATCCCTGCATCCAGACCGAGGCATCGCGCAGGGCGTTGGGCTCTAGCTTGCACCATTTGACCCGCCCGCGCTTTTCCTGACTGATCAACCCGGCCCGCGACAGGATCGTCAGATGCTTCGATATGGCGGCCAGCGACATCTCGAACGGTTCGGCCACGTCAGTGACGGCCATGTCATCTTCCAGAAGCATGGTCAGGATGGCACGTCGTGTCGGGTCGGACAGGGCAGCAAAGGCAAGGTCAAGACGGGTATCCATGCCTATGGGTTAGGTCCGAGCGTCCCAATCGTCAACCAAATGGTTAAATGAACGGTTTGGGTGCGAAAGGTAGCCCAAGGCTGTTGTTGATACGATGAGTGAATCGGCTTGCTGTGGAAAATCAAATTAGAACAGATGGTTACAGGTCGCGCTGTTGGCGCTAAATGCCGTTGACTCACTGCCGCCTTGGCCTTAGCAAAGGCGCAACCGTCACCGGAGGCAATTCCTTGTCCAACAAACCCGATCCCGAGCGCCTGAGAGAGCTCGAGATGCGCCTGAAACAGGCGAAGGGAGAGGTCAAAGAAGACGACACCAGTGATGCGGCCTATAACCAGGCATCCTTCGCTTGGCAGATGGTCATAGAGCTTACGGTCGGTCTGTTGATCGGCTTCGGCATCGGATACGGGTTGGACGCGCTGTTTGGCACAAAACCCATCTTCATGGTGCTGTTCATAATGTTGGGCTTCGCTGCGGGCATGAAAGTCATGCTGTCGACCGCGGCCCAGATGCAGAAGAAAGCGGAAGAAGCGCAAGACGCGCAGACCGCCGCAGAAGAAGAGGGATAGAGACGTGGCTGACCAAAGCGAAAAACAGGGCGCTGGCCCGATCATCAAGATCGCTTTCTTTGTCGTGCTGGCGCTGGTCCTTATTTCGGGCCTGATCTTCGCGCCTGAGCATCCAGGTCTGGCAATCCACCCGATGGACCAGTTCGAGATCAAGCCGTTGTTTGGCGGCGCCGAGCTTGGCACCTTCACGCCGACCAATCAAACGCTTTGGATGGTTTTGGCCATCATCGGTATCGTGCTTCTGTTGGTCGTCGGGTCTCGCGGTCGCGCAATCGTGCCGACACGTGGTCAGTCGGTTGCCGAAATGGCGTATGGCTTTGTCTATAAGATGGTCGAAGATGTGGCCGGCAAAGACGCCGTCAAATATTTCCCCGGCATCATGACGCTGTTCATGTTCATTCTGTTCGCCAACTTCCTAGGCCTGATCCCAACAAGCTTCACGCCCACCAGCCACATCGCCGTCACGGCTGTGCTGGCCTTGATCGTGTTCGTCTTCGTGACCGTGCTGGGCTTCGTGAAGAACGGCATGGGGTTCCTTGGTCTCTTCTGGGTTTCGGCGGCACCGCTGGCGCTGCGCCCGGTTCTGGCCATCATCGAGTTGATCTCGTACTTCGTGCGCCCCGTCAGCCACTCCATTCGTTTGGCTGGTAACGTGATGGCTGGCCACGCTGTGATCAAAGTTTTCGCCGGCTTTGCTGCTGCCTTGGGCATGTTCAGCTTCCTGCCAATCTTGGCCATCTCGGCCGTCTACGCGCTGGAGGTTCTGGTGGCCTTCATTCAGGCCTACGTGTTTACGATCCTGACCTGCGTGTATCTGAAAGACGCCCTGCATCCGTCACACTGACGGTTGCAGCCCGCTCATCCATCTAATTCAAGCATTCCAACGTAAGGAGAAATCACAATGGAAGGCAATATCGCTCAAATGGGTCAATTCATCGGTGCAGGTCTGGCAGCTATCGGTTCTGGTGCCGCCGCTATCGGTGTGGGCCACGTTGCTGGTAACTTCCTGGCCGGTGCCCTGCGCAACCCGTCGGCAGCTGCCGCACAAACCGCGACCCTGTTCATCGGTATCGCATTTGCAGAAGCACTGGGCATCTTCTCGTTCCTGGTCGCACTTCTGCTGATGTTTGCTGTCTAAGACCTGAACCATCCTTACGCGCGGGCGGGGGTTTGATCCGCCGCCCGATGTAATCCGGTTCCGGGAGATAAGACATGGCAAGTAATACGCAACAGACCGCGGATGCGGCACATGGCGGCGCAGAAGCCGCAGGCATGCCGCAGCTGGATTTCTCGACCTTCGGGAACCAGATTTTCTGGCTCGTGGTCACGCTGGTCGTGATCTATTTCGTGCTGACCAAGGTCGCGCTGCCCCGTATCGAGGCCGTGCTGTCCGAACGTCAGGGCACGATCACCAATGATCTGACCGCCGCCGAAGAGCTGAAGCAGAAAGCTGTCGAGGCTGAAGAAGCTTACAACAAAGCGCTGGCCGACGCCCGTGCCGAAGCGAACAAGATTGTCGCTGAAGCCCGTGCTGAAATTCAGGCCGACGTTGATGTCGCAGCTGCCAAGGCAGACGCGGAAATCGCAGCCAAGGCTGCCGAAAGCGAAGCCGCGATTGCTGAAATCCGCGCCGGCGCGATCGACAGCGTAAAGACCGTTGCCAAGGATGCCGCCAAGGAAATCCTTGCGTCCATGGGTTACAAGGCTGACGCCAAGTCCGTCACTGCTGCGGTGACTTCGCGGATGAAAGGGTGAAGAAAATGAAGAAACTCGTTCTTACCCCTCTTGCCGTGATGGCCGCTGCACCGGCATTTGCTGCCGGTGACGCAGGTTGGACAGACCTGTCCAACACCAACATGGTTGTGACGCTGGCGTTTTTGCTGTTCGTGACCTTCCTGGGCTACATGGGCGTTCACAAGATGCTCGGTGCGCAGTTGGACAAACGCGCAGTCGGTATCAAGTCCGAACTCGACGAAGCGCGCGCTTTGCGTGAAGAAGCGCAGACCATTTTGGCAACTTATGAGCGTAAGCAAAAGGAAGTTGCCCAGCAGGCCGAGCGTATCGTTGCGCACGCAAAAGACGAAGCTGCCAATGCGGCGGTTGCTGCCAAGGCAGACCTGCAAGCCTCGATCGCGCGCCGTTTGGCTGCGGCCGAGGACCAGATCGTATCTGCGCAAACGGCTGCAGTGAAAGAAGTGCGCGACAGTGCCGTTCAGGTTGCTGTTGCTGCGGCGCGCGACGTGATCGCCAAGCAGATGACAGCGACGGACGGCAATTCGCTGATCGACGATGCTATAAAGACGGTTGAAGCCAAGCTGCACTAAGCTGGTTAGAAAAACTGACTAAGAAGAACCCGGCCACTGGTCGGGTTTTTTCTTTGGTGCGAGGGAAAGCTTCGTGCACGCCCGCTAGCGAGATATCTCATAGTCCAGCCTCTGCCGCGCCACTTCCTCGTTGCGCGCAGATTGGCGCAGGTCGCCATAGGCCTGCGTTACAAAATCCATGTGCGATTCGACGGCATTGCGCGCCGCGATTGGATCTCGGGCTTGCAAAGCTGTGTTGATGGCACGGTGCTGTTCCAGCAAATCCGACCGCGTGTTGGTGATCTGGATGACCACCTTGCGGCTGTAGAACACGCCTTGCTTCAGCAGGTCGTAAAGGGCGCGCATCATGTGCACCATTACGACATTGTGGCTGGCTTCGATGATGGCCATGTGAAAGTCACTGTCCAAATCAGCGCCTTGTCCCTCGGGCGCTTTTTCCATCTTTTGGAAAAGCTCGTTAATCACCGCCAGATCCGTGTCAGATCCGAACTTTGCGGCCCGTTCGGCCGCCAACCCCTCCATATCGCGCCGAAAGGCGATATAGTCATACACGGCTTCGTCGTGACGCGAGAAAAGACTGATCAGTGCGGGCGGGAACGAACTGTCCAGGCTCTCGCTGATATAGATGCCGGCCCCAGCCCGTCGTGACAGGAGCTTTTTCGCCTCTAGCTCTGCAATGGCATCGCGAAGTGAGGGGCGCGAAACACCCATGCGCTCTGACAGGTCACGTTCCGAGGGCAGGCGTTCGCCCGGTCGCAATATGCCGCGCAGGATCAACAACTCGATCTGTTCGACAACGGACTGTGCAAGCTTGCCTGCGGAAATCTTCTGAAAGGGCATATCGGGTCTCGCGCAAATTGGTCATATAATATGACCACATCCCGCGGGGTGCCTCAATGAAAAAAGCCGGGCAGGACCCGGCTCTTTCCCTAATTTCGTACCATACGCATCAGTTGCGAATGGGGCGGATGATGATCTCGACCCGGCGGTTTTGCATGCGCCCGGCGGCATCCAGATTTGATGCGATCGGGCGATCTTCGCCGTAACCAATGGTTACCACGCGCGAGCTTGGGACGCGGTTTGATACCAGAACCGACGCGACCGCAGCCGCACGGCGGCGCGACAGCGACAGGTTATAATCCGCGTCTCCGACGTTATCGGTGTGGCCTACAACCTCGACCACCGAATCCGGGTATTGCAACAGGTTGTTGGCCAGTGCGGCAAGGTCGCCTTGCAAAGCGGACCCGACCTGTGCGCTGTCGGTGGCAAACAGGATGTCTTGCGGCATTGTCACGATCAATTCGTTGCCGGTGTTGACGATGCTGACCTGATCATTGCCGATGGCTTGACGCAGATCGCCAGCCTGTTTGTCCAACTGTTGGCCGATCATGCCGCCAACCACGCCACCGATCACGGCGCCTACGGCGGCTTTGCCCAGTTTGCCATCGCCCTTGCGCGTCGCGCCCAAGAGGCCCCCGGCGATCGCGCCAATGGCGGCGCCATTTTGGGTGCGCGGCCCCATGTTGCTGGTCGGGCTTTGCATAGGTGTCGTGCAGGCGGTGGTCGCCAGCGCCGCCACGACGCCAAGCGTCAAGACAGAGTGTTTCAGGTGCATGCTGCTATCCTCAGGTTTGTTCTTTGCTTTCTTTACATGAAAGCGCTTTGATATCGAATAACAAGCCCTAATGGAGGCGGCAATGGGATGTGTCAGGCTCGTTCTGCCTCTTCGATTTCGGCGCTTTCCCAAGCCAGCAGAGCGCGCTTGACCCCAAGCCCCCAGTGATAGCCGCCAAGCGCACCCGATTTTCGCAAGGCCCTGTGGCATGGGATCAGCCAACTGACCGGGTTGCGGCCGACGGCGGTTCCGACTGCGCGCACCGCGCGTGGGGAGCCAACCTTCTGGGCGATTTGGGAGTAGCTGGTGACGTGACCAGACGGAATGGCCAACAGGGCCTCCCAGACCTTGATCTGGAAGGGCGCGCCGATCAGGTGCAAAGGCGTCATGCCACGCCTGCTGAAAGCCTGGTTTACCCACGCGGCAAGCGCTGCCGGGTCTTCGCGGAAGGTTGCATTTGGCCATCGTGACCGCAGATCGGACATGGCGATCGCCTCGCCGGTTTCGGCGGCAAACCCCAGCCCGCAAATGCCCCTGTCCGTGCCCATGACCAGCGCGGGGCCAAACGGGCTGTCGAACCACCCCCAATTGATGGTCAGCCCTTCGCCGCCTTTCGCATAGGTTCCAGGGCTCATCGCTTCCCACCGCAGGAACAGATCGTGAAGCCGGCCTTGGCCCGACAAGCCGACCGAATGGGCCGTGTCCATGGTTGAAAACCGGTCCTGCAGCAGTGTCTTTGCGTGGCCAAGCGCCAGAAACTGTTGATAGCGTTTCGGCGACACCCCGACCCAGCGCGAAAAGACCCGTTGGAAATGGGCAGGTGACATATCCATGCGTGCGGCCAGCGCCTCAAGCGACAGGGGGTCGCCGCCGGCTGCGTCGATCTCCTCCATTGCGCGGCGGATGACGTTGTAGTGGTAGCTGTCGTGGTGAACACTCATGGCGGTCTACTTTCCTTTTGTGCCATCAGATTGCCGCAGAACCTGTTGTCAAAGCGACCCGGAATGTGCGCATCTGCAAAATTGCGCAGGATCCTCGACTTGTGACGCCACACAGAAAAGGGCATAGAAAATCATGGCAAAGCAATTGGGATATCACAAGATCCGCGAGATCTTCGACCGCTTTCACGCGGCGGAACCCGAACCGAAGGGCGAGCTTGAGCATGTGAATGCCTACACGCTGGTGGTGGCGGTGGCCTTGTCGGCGCAGGCCACGGATGTCGGCGTAAACAAAGCCACGCGCGCATTGTTCAAGATTGCAGATTCGCCTGAAAAAATGCTGGCCCTTGGTGAAGAGGGCTTGACCGAACACATCAAAACCATCGGGCTGTTTCGCCAGAAAGCGAAGAACGTCATCAAGCTGAGCCGCATTCTGGTCGAGGAGTATGGCGGCGAGGTGCCCAATTCACGCGCGGCGCTGCAGGCGCTTCCGGGTGTCGGTCGCAAGACCGCCAATGTGGTTTTGAACATGTGGTGGGGCGTGCCGGCACAAGCGGTCGACACGCATATCTTTCGCGTCGGAAACCGCACCGGGATCGCCGTGGGAAAAGATGTGACTGCGGTCGAGCGCGCGATCGAAGACAACATCCCTGCCGACTATCAAAACCATGCACATCACTGGCTGATCCTGCACGGCCGCTATACCTGCAAGGCGCGCAAGCCAATGTGCGCAAATTGTATTATTCGGGACTTGTGCCCCTTCGAGGAAAAGAACTTATGACGAAAAAGTATAAGGTTGTCGGGATCGGCAACGCGGTGGTGGACGTGTTGACCATGGCCGATGACAGCTTTCTTGAGATGATGGGCATTGAAAAAGGCATCATGCAACTGGTCGAACGGGAGCGGGCCGAGGTGTTGTATGGCTCGATGAAGGACCGCAAACAGGCGGCGGGTGGATCTGTCGCCAACACGCTGGCGGGGATCGGCAAACTGGGCCTGTCGACCGGTTTCGTCGGGCGCGTGCATGATGATGCGCTGGGTCGCTTCTATGCCGAAGCGATGGAGATGGACGGAACCCGTTTTGTGAACCCACCTGTGCCGGGGGGCGAACTGCCGACCTCGCGCTCGATGATCTTCGTGTCACCGGATGGCGAACGGTCGATGAACACCTATCTGGGGATCTCGGCTGAACTTGGATCGGCTGATGTGGACCCCGACGTCGCCGCCGATGCCGAGATCGTGTTTCTTGAGGGCTATTTGTTTGACAAGGACAAGGGCAAAGAGGCGTTTATCGACATGGCGCGCGCGTGCCGTGCGGCGGGCGGCAAGGCTGGCATCGCCATTTCCGACCCTTTCTGCGTTGAACGTCACCGCGACGACTTCCTGACACTGATCGAACACGAACTTGATTATGTGATCGGCAATGAAGACGAAATCAGGTCGCTGTTTGAAGCGACTGACATGGAAGAAGCGCTGGCCAAAACGGCTGCGATTTGCCCCTTGGTTGCCTGCACCCGTTCGGGCGATGGCGTGACCATCGTGGCAGACGGTGAGCGGGTCGATGTGCCTGTCGAACGCATTGTGCCTGTGGATGCCACCGGGGCCGGGGACGGCTTTGCGGCGGGGTTCATCTATGGCATGGCAACGGGTGCTGATATCCGAACCTGCGGGGAAATGGGGTGCACCATCGCAGGCGAAGTGATCCGTCACGTTGGTCCGCGCGCGGAAAGAAACCTGTTGGCGTTGCTGCGGGACAAAAACCTGGTCTGAGAGAGTAGCTGCTGGGCTCAGTCACCGAGCTTGGCGTGCACCTCGTCCAAGTCGATCTCGCCTATGGGCATCTTGTTGACCGGATTCTCAAAATCATATTTGAACAGGTTGAAATCGCGTTTGAAGATTTCATAGACA
Source organism: uncultured Aliiroseovarius sp. (assembly GCF_947497285.1). GTDB lineage: Bacteria > Pseudomonadota > Alphaproteobacteria > Rhodobacterales > Rhodobacteraceae > Aliiroseovarius. The sequence goes on from NZ_CANMFT010000001.1 coordinate 47,280, forward strand.
AGGTGCATTGACAGGTCATCGAAGTAATCCTCGACCGGGTGCAGACGTTTGGGTCCGTGCCCTTCGCTTTCATTGAAGCGCGGAATCTTGTCCAGATGCACAGTGTGTGGCGTCTCGATCGCATCAAGTACCTTTTGCATGCCGTCGTTGAATTTCTCGGTCCAGAAGATGTTGTCGTATTGTCCACCGTTTACGATGAAGGTCGAGACATGCCCGGACATTGCTGACCAGTGGATGTCTGGGTCCATCGGGCGTCGCCACCGAATGGTGTCCCGTGCGAACAGCAAAAAGCGGCGGAAGCTTTCGACCTGATCGAACTCGAACCCGTTTTCTGGGTCTCCGACCTCGATGCCGTATTTCTGGATCAGCAGCGGCACCAGATTGCCGCGATACCGCTTTCCGTTACGCTGAATGCCGCAGATCTTGTCAAAAAAGCTCGACAGGATACGCGTGTATGGGTTGCGGACACAGGTGAAGGCATAGCTTTTGTGGCCAAGAACATTCTGCTCGATCAGTTTTTGCGAGCCGTCTTGCGACCATTTGTGCAGCCGATCCTTGCTGTCGTGGATGTCGCCGTCGAAGAATTCGCCATGGTCAGAGTAATACATAATCTGACCAATGGTCGAGCAGGCGCATTTCGGGACAACCCGATACACGACGCTTTCACTTTCGGTCATCCACGTGCCCGGAAATCCCATATACCTGCTGCCTCCTTGGCGCCCTTACTCGTCAATACCTGCACCCACTGCATGATTACGAAGAAAAAAGCAAAGAAACACTGTTTTTTCAATGGGTGTTCACGCTATCTATGCGACAATACCAGTGTTTCAGAGGTTTCGTCGCGCGCCTATGGCTAAAATTGCTTTCATTTTGCTTTGCCACAAAGACCCCGACGCCATTATCAGTCAGGCGACGCGACTGACGGCAGCCGGCGATTACATGTCGATTCATTTCGATGCGCGCTCCAACCCTGAACACTATCGGCGCATTCGTGCGGCGCTGGCCGACAATCCCAATGTGACCTTCGCGCGCAAGCGGATCAAATGCGGGTGGGGGGAATGGTCGCTGGTGCAAGCCACGCTGAACGCGGTCGAAGCCGCGCTGGAGGCGTTTCCGCGCGCGACCCATTTTTATATGGTCTCGGGCGATTGCATGGCGATCAAGTCCGCCGAATACACCCATGCATTACTGGATGCGTCTGACGCGGATTACATCGAAAGCTTCGACTATTTCGAAAGCGACTGGATCAAGACCGGTATGAAAGAAGAGCGGCTGATCTATCGCCATTTCTTCAACGAGCGCACCCAGAAACGCCGTTTCTATACCAGTTTCAATCTGCAAAGAAAGCTGGGGCTGACCCGCGAGATTCCGCAAGATATTCAGGTGATGATCGGCAGCCAGTGGTGGTGCCTGAGGCGACGTTCGGTTGAATGGATCGTCGAATTCACCCGCAAACGGAAAGATGTGATGCGGTTCTTTCGCACCACATGGATTCCGGATGAAACCTTCTTTCAGACCTTGATCCGCCATTTGGTGCCAGAGCACGAAATCCGCTCGCGCACGCTGACATTTCTGATGTTCACCGACTACGGAATGCCGGTGACCTTCTATGATGATCACTATGACCTGCTGCTCAGTCAGGACTTTCTGTTTGCCCGCAAAATCAGCCCAGAAGCGCGAGAGCTGAAGCGCAGGCTGGGCGATCTTTATGCTGATGAAGGGATCGAGTTCCACATCTCGAACGAAGGGCGCAGCCTGTTCAAATTTCTGACCGGGCGCGGCAGGATCGGACAACGTTTCGCGCCGCGTTTTTGGGAGGCGGAAAGCAGTCTGGGCCGGGATCGTGAGCTTTTGATTGTTGTCGCCAAGAAGTGGCATGTCGGAAAGCGGCTGTTGCACAAGATCGGGCAGGTCACGGACATTCCGACGATCGAGTATTTGTTTGATGAAGAAAGCTGCCCGATGCCGGACCTTGGCGGCATTCAAACCCGGCTGGGCAAGCGCACACGTCACAGACGGGCGCTGATGCGGATGCTGTTTGATTACTATGATACCAACCGTTTGGTTGTGTGCATGGACCCAAACAACCTGGATTTGTTACAGGATTTCTTTTCGGACCGATCCACCACCCGTTTGCTTGAAGTCGACAGCGAATTCTCGGACGATTACCTTTTGGGGCATGCCAAACGAGTCGGTCTTGCCGGAGAAAATACCTCGAAAGAATCAATTGATCGCTTGCTGCCAACCATCCGGGCCGATGTCGCCTTTGAAAGCGACTGCATCCGCGACGCGGGCTTTGAGGAGTATTATCGGATCAGCGAAACGGCCGATGCCGAAGCCAATGCGCTTCTCTTGTCGCGTTTTTTGTCGATTTCTCCCGACCGCGCGCAAGAAATCGCGGCAATGGACCACCTCTTTTCGGATTGACGAGACACGCTCAGACCGGACGTTGAAGATACGACCGATGAAGGAAACATCAGATGACTTATGCCTATGACGATCAGAACATCTTTGCAAAGATCCTGCGGGGAGAGATCCCGAGCGACACAGTTTATGAAGATGAATTTGCACTGGCATTTCGTGACATCCAGCCGCAAGCCCCGGTGCATGTGCTGGTCATCCCCAAAGGGCCGTATGTGAATTATGACCACTTTGCCTCTCGGGCGACTGACGCTGAAATCGTCGGCTATTCGCGTGCCATCGGCAAGGTTTGCGCCGTGCTTGGCGTTGACCCCGGTGCAGGCGGGCAAGGCTACCGGATGATCGCCAATACAGGCGAGGCCGGCGTGCAGGAGGTGCCGCACCTGCACACCCATATTCTGGGGGGGCGCATGCTGGGCCGGATGTTGAAACGCTTTGATGACTGACCGGTTCTGGCTTGCGATGGCCCGCGTCACTGGTATCATGGCGCGAAACGAAAGAAGAAGGTGTCCGACATGACCCAGTCCCCGCCCGAAACCAAGATCGTGGACAGCTACAAAGTGTCCTGTGACGGGGGCGAAGGCGCCCTTGGCCATCCCCGTGTCTATTTGCAGATGCCGCAGGAACATGGCTGGGTCGAATGCCCCTATTGTGACTGCAAATTTGTCCATAAGGATTTTGCAGACACAGTCGCAAAGGCCGGGGGCCCTCAGGCGGCTTGACGCTTTGAACGGACGACAGACTGACGGGACCTGACAAGGCCGCGGGCAGGCGCTGCGCGGCCTTTGCCGACCCTGCGCGTATGATAAATAAAGGGAGAGAGTGATGAGCTTCGGTAAGGGATGTCATCTGCACTTGGTCGACGGGTCGGCTTTCATCTTCCGCGCTTATCATGCGTTGCCACCCCTGACGCGCAAATCCGACGGCCTTCCCATCGGGGCTGTTGCCGGATTTTGCAACATGCTGTTCAAGTTTGTCGAAGACAATGAAGGGGCGGATGCACCGACCCATGTGGCGGTGATCTTTGACCATTCGGGCAAAAGCTTTCGCAACGATATGTATCCGCTCTACAAAGCCAACCGCCCGCCCGCGCCCGAAGACCTTGTGCCGCAATTCCCGCTGACCCGCGACGCGACGCGCGCCTTCAACATCGCCTGTATCGAGAAAGAAGGGTTCGAGGCCGACGACATCATCGCCACCTTTGCAAAACGCGCCAACGCCGCCGGGGCGCGGGTCACGATCCTGTCTTCGGACAAGGACTTGATGCAGCTTGTTGGCGGCGGGGTCGAGATGTTGGACCCGATGAAGAACAAGCGCATCGGTGTGGAAGGGGTCGAAGAAAAGTTTGGCGTCGGGCCGGACCGTGTCGTGGATGTGCAGGCACTTGCGGGTGACAGCGTGGACAACGTGCCCGGCGCACCTGGGATCGGGATCAAGACCGCAGCGCTTTTGATCAACGAATACGGAGACCTGGACACGCTTTTGGCGCGCGCCGACGAGATCAAACAGCCCAAGCGCCGCCAGTCCCTGATCGACAACATCGAACAAATCCGCATCAGCCGCGATCTTGTGAAGCTGGATGATGACATGGATCTGGACATCCCGTTTGAAGATCTGGAACTAAGAGACCCCGATGCCGAAGACCTGTTGTCCTTTCTGGCCGAGATGGAGTTTCGCACGCTGACCAATCGGGTGGCCAAGAAGCTTGGTGTGGACAGTCCCGAGATCAAGATCGTAGAGGCAGACGGCGCCGGGGTGACCACCGCACCAGAGATGCCCCCGATTGATCCCAGCCGCTATGAGTGGGTGAAGGACGCCACCGCCTTGGCCGCCTGGGTCAGGCGCATTACCGAGCGTGGATATGTCGCCGTCGATACCGAAACAACCGGGCTTGACGAAATGCGCGCGGATCTTGTCGGCATCTCGCTGGCGGTAGAGCCGGGCAATGCATGCTATATCCCGCTGATCCACAAGACCAGCCAGTCCGATGATCTGTTTGGCGGCACCGATCTGGCCGATGGGCAGATGGGGCTGGACGAAGTGCTGGCCATTCTGAAGCCGGTTCTGGAGGATCCTGCGATCCTGAAGATCGGTCAGAACATGAAATTCGATGCCAAGATTTTCGCCCGACAAGGTGTAGCGGTCGGGCCGATTGATGACACGATGCTGATTTCCTATGCGCAGAATGCGGGGCTGCATGGCCACGGGATGGACGCGCTGTCCGAACGCTATCTGAACCATAGCCCGATCCCTATCAAGTCGCTGCTTGGGGCTGGCAAGGCCGCGATCACCTTTGACCGTGTTCCGATCGAGGACGCGGTAAAATATGCCGCCGAGGACGCGGATATAACGCTGCGCCTGTGGCATGTCCTGAAGCCGCGCCTGCACACCGCACAAGTGACCCGTGTCTACGAGCGGCTTGAACGCCCCTTGGTCCCGGTGCTGGCACAAATGGAGATGACGGGCATCAAGGTGGACCGCGAAGTCCTGTCGCGCATGTCCAATGCTTTCGCGCAAAAAATGGCCGGGTTCGAGGTCGAACTGCACCAGATTGCAGGTCGGGATTTCAACGTGCAAAGCCCTGCGCAAGTGGGTGAAATTCTGTTTGACCAGATGGGGTTGGAAGGCGGCAAGCGCACGAAATCGGGGCAGTGGTCCACCCCCGCCGATGTGCTGGAAGACCTTGCCACGGAACACGATTTTGCCGCGCGGGTTCTGGACTATCGCCAGCTGCAAAAGCTGAAATCGACTTATACGGACGCGCTGCAGGATCACATTCACCCTGACACAGGCCGCGTTCATACCTCCTATTCGATTGCTGGGGCCAACACTGGACGGCTGGCATCGACGGACCCGAACCTGCAAAATATCCCGGTGCGCTCGGAAGAAGGCCGCCGCATCCGCGAAGCCTTCGTCGCGCCCGAAGGCACCAAGCTGATCAGCCTCGATTACAGCCAGATCGAACTGCGTATTCTAGCCCATGTCGCCGGGATTGACGCGCTCAAACAAGCGTTCCGCGAGGGGCAGGACATTCACGCCATGACGGCCTCTGAAATGTTTGACGTGCCGCTGGACGAGATGACGCCAGACATCCGCCGACAGGCCAAGGCGATTAATTTCGGGGTGATCTACGGCATTTCAGGCTTCGGACTGGCCCGCAATCTGCGCATTCCTCGGTCCGAGGCACAGGGCTTCATCGACCGCTACTTTGAACGGTTCCCCGGCATTCGCCAGTATATGGATGAAACTGTTGCGTTTGCGAAAGAACACAAGCGTGTCGAGACCCTGTTTGGCCGGCGTATCCACACCCCCGAAATCGGCGCCAAAGGTCCGCAAGCCGGCTTTGCCAAGCGCGCAGCGATCAACGCCCCCATTCAGGGCACGGCGGCTGACATCATCCGCCGAGCGATGGTGCGCATGCCTGACGCCATTGCGAAACTGCCCGCCAAGATGCTGTTACAGGTCCATGACGAATTGATCTTCGAGGTGGAGGAGGGTGCCGTGAATGAGGTGATCGAAGCGGTCCGCGGTGTCATGGAAAGCGCGGCTGAACCCGCGGTCAAGCTCGACGTGCCCTTGGTTGTGGACGCGGGCACCGGGATGACTTGGGCCGAAGCGCATTAAGACCTGCAGCATGAGACCTGTGCGCAATCAGCGCGCCTAGCCCCTCATCCAAATCAGCCCGGCTTCGGTCTGGGCGGTGGGGTGGTATTCACCGCTGACCCAGCCGGCGTAGCCGTCTGCATCAACTTTGCGAAACCAGGCAGGGAAGTCGACATCACCGCGAATGGGTTCGCGCCGGTCCGGAAGGCCACCGACCTGAATGTGGCGCGTGATGGCTTTGTGCGTGTCCCAGGTTGACCACAGATCGCCGGTGATTTTCTCGGCATGGTAGGCGTCGAATTGCAGCCCCAGGTTCGGTGCGCCGACTTCGGCAATGATGGCGGCGGCCTGATCGAAATCGTTCAGAAAATACCCCGGCATATCCTGCGCATTGATGGGCTCGATGGTCAGGCTTTGCGCGGGCGCTTGCTTGGCGGCCCATCGCAGGTTTTCCACAAACGTCTGATGTGCGACCTGACCCTGCGCCTTGCCCGCCATGATGTGCAGATGCGTGGCGTCGAACGCTTGGGCAAAGCGAACCGCACGCCTGAAATCATGTTGAAATCTGGCTTGTCCACCGGCAATGGCGCCAAATCCACGATCCCCACCTGCCCAGTTTGGCGGCGGCGTATTGATCAGCACCATCTTCAGGTTGTTGGCCGTCAGCCGCCTTGTGATCTCGGACGCGGCATCGTCATAGGGGAACAGCACTTCAACGGCCGCAAAACCCGCTGTAGCCGCAGCTTCGAAGCGGTCCAGAAATGGCAATTCCTTGAACAGAAGGGTCAGATTGGCGGCAAATTTCGGCATCAGGGTTCGGGCTTTATTGTTTTCGCGACAATGGGCACGGCGGGAAGGTTTGGCAATTGTTGATTGGCGCGCGATGCGCGCAAAAGTGCAAGGATGGCGGCGCGCTGACATGCTTGCTTGACCAATTACAGGTTTGTTGTAGGTTTTTCCAATCAATCAGAGGGTCCACATGCGCCTTTTCGCCATTCCAGCACTTCTTGCATCACTGACGACACTGACGGGCTGCCAGTCGACGCAGGACACTGCGGCCTCGCGTGGGGCCGCGACCTTTTGTGACAGGGTTATCCGATGGGACCCCGTTGGTGCAGATGGTCAGGCAGAGCGCGCCGTGATCCGACCCGAGATTTGTGCAAAGCCTTCGGGACAGGATGTTTGGATAAAGGTGCCGCAGGTTCATACAAGACTGGGTGGCCGGCAGTTCTTTGTCCTGCTGCGGTCAGATGATCCGCATTTGCAGACAGACGCAGAAGGCACCCCACCGCGCCTTGCGGGGTGGACGCTTCAGGCGCGACCATTCAGCTATGCGCACGAAATCATTGCGATCCGCAGTGAAGGGGCCGAGGGGCCGTCGGCGCTTGCTACACAAGACTGCCCGCGCAAAGCCGCTGGCAAGAAAAACGGGCAGAGCTACTGTATCGCAGCGCCCTAGTCCGTGTTGCGCGGGTCCAGCAGGCGCTCCATCACGTGATCGGACGTGATCCGGCCCACCACGCGGCCGCCGTCCACGACTGCCACCTCTGGCTGCCCTTTCAGGGCGCGCATCACCTTTACGACACGGTCACGCGCTTCGATCTGAACGCTGGCAGTGCTGTCGCCTGAGATCATCACATCGCGTGCCGTCAGAACACCCAGTGGGTTCATATGTGCCACGAAATCCGCGACATAATCGTCCGCTGGCGCCGTGAAGATATCGCGCGGTGTGCCGCATTGCACGATCCGCCCGCCTTTCATGATGGCGATCCGGTCGCCCAGCTTGAACGCCTCGTCCAAGTCATGGCTGACGAAAATGATGGTGCGTTGCAGGGTTTGCTGTAGCTCCATCAACTCGTCTTGCAGGCGCGTGCGGATCAATGGATCAAGCGCCGAAAACGGCTCGTCCATCAAAAGGATCGGGGCTTCTGTGACGAAGGCGCGTGCAAGCCCGACGCGTTGCTGCATCCCGCCTGACAAGTCTCCGACTTTGCGGTCGGCCCAGTCGGACAAGCCCACCAGCTCTAGCTGCGCGTCAACGCGGTCTTTGCGATCGGCGAGCGAGACGCCGTCAAGCTCCAGCCCCAGCCCCACATTCTGGTGCACAGTGCGCCACGGCAGCAGGCCGAATTGTTGAAAAACCATGGCCACGTGGCGCGCACGGATGCGGCGAAGCGTGGCTTTGTCTGCGTTGGTGACATCGACCAGCGTATCGCCATCGGACACATGCGCCGCGCCGCGCACCACGGGGTTCAGCCCGTTTACCGCCCGCAGCAGGGTGGATTTGCCCGAGCCGGACAGGCCCATCAGCACCAAAATCTCGCCTTGCTGCACATCCAGCGAACAATTGTGGACGCCCAGCACCTGACCGGTGTCTTGCTGCACCTCGGCGCGGGTTTTCCCTTCGTCCATCATCGGAAGCGCCGCTTGAGGATTGTCACCAAATACGATCGAGACGTTGTCGAATTTGACCGCCACGCCTGTGGCTTCGGATGGGTTCGTTGCTTGTGTCATCTCAGCGCTCCACCCGCAGGATACGGTCGAGCATGATGGCAACGACCACGATGATGATGCCGCTCTCAAAGCCAAGCGCGGTGTTCACTTGGTTCAGGGCACGCACGACGGGCACGCCCAGACCATCTGCGCCCACAAGGGCCGCGATCACCACCATGGACAGCGACAACATGATAGTTTGGTTCAGGCCAGCCATGATTTGCGGCAGCGCATAGGGAAGTTCGACCTTCCAAAGGGTCTGCCGCGGGGTCGCCCCAAAGGCTTGTGCAGCCTCAAGCAGGTCAGGCGGGGTCGAGCTGACCCCAAGATGGGTCAGGCGGATCGGAGCGGGCAACACGAAGATCACAGTGGCGATCAAACCCGGCACCATGCCAATGCCGAAAAAGACGATCGCAGGGATCAGGTAAACGAAGGTCGGCAGGGTCTGCATCAGGTCCAGAACAGGCCGCATGGCGCGAAAGAGCCTTGGACGATGAGCGGCTGCAATACCGATGGGGGTGCCGACGGCCATGCACACGACGCAGGCCGAAAGGACCAGCGTCAGGCTTTCGGTCGTTTCCTCCCAATACCCTTGGTTAAGGATGAACAGGAAGCCGAAGAACACCAGCGCGCAGGTTTTCCAGTTGCGCTGCAAGATCCAGGTGATGGCGACGAAAACAGCGGTGATCAGCAGGGGATGTGGCGTTTGAAGCACCCAAAGGATTGCGTCAATCAACAGCTCCATCAACCAGCTGAGCCAGTCGAAAAAGGGCTCGCCGGTTTCCTGAAGCCAGTCGAAAAGCCGTTTGGCGGTTTTGCCCACCGGGATCTTCGTGTCCGTCAGCCACTCCATGATCATACATCCCCAGATATTGATCTGTCAAAGAAACGCGCCGGGGAGAAACCCCGGCGCGGTGTTGGGTTGGATTGGATCAGAGACCCAGCGCGCCCTTCACGGCGGCAACGCTGTCGCCACCATCCAAGGTGGTCACGCCGTCAAGCCACGCCATGAACGCATCGGGATTGGCTTTCAGCCAAGCGCTGGCGGCATCTGCGGCGTCTTCACCACCGTCCAGGATCGCAGCCATGATCTCGTTTTCCATGGCCAGCGTGAACTCGAGGTTGTTCAGCAGCTTACCGACATTGGGGCAGTCTTCGACATAGCCCTTGCGGGTGTTGGTCATGACCTGTGCGCCGCCAAGGTTGGGGCCGAAGAAATCGTCGCCTCCGGTCAGATAACCCATGTCGAAATTGGCGTTCATCGGGTGCGGCTCCCAGCCAAGGAAGACAACCGGCTCGCCTTTCTTGTCGGCCCGCGCAACCTGCGCCAGCATACCCTGCTCCGAGCTTTCGACGACCTCGAACCCTTCAAGGCCGAAGGCGTTGTCGTCAATCATTGATTGGATAAGGCGGTTGCCGTCATTGCCGGGCTCGATTCCATAAATCTTGCCTTCCAGCGCGTCGCTGTTGGCGGCGATGTCGGCAAAATCCTTGATGCCCATATCCATGGCCGCTTTGTTGACAGCCAGCGTGTATTTGGCGCCATCAAGGTTCATGCGCACGGTGTCCACGGTGCCAGCTTCGCGATAGGGCGCGATGTCGGCTTCCATTGTGGGCATCCAGTTGCCCAGGAACACGTCGATGTCCCCTTCGGCCATTGACGTATAGGTCACCGGCACGGACAGCACCTTGATGTCGGTCTCATAGCCCAGTGCGTCAAGCACAACGGTTGTCGCGGCGGTTGTCGCGGTGATGTCTGTCCAGCCAACGTCTGAGAATACGATCTCTTTGCAATGGCCGTCCGCGAAGGCGGTCGTTGCGGCGGCCGAAAGGGCAATGGCGGATAGTGTTGTTCTGAGGTTCATTTGTCGCTCCCTGTTTATTGGTGCGGTTTCTTATTTGGCGGTGGTCCGGTGGTATACGCGGACCGCTCGCACGAACCCTAACGCAGCACACGCGGGGGCGAAACCAGCTTCATTGATTACAGACGCTGCTTTTTATTGATTGACGAGTCAATTAAAAACCGCAACCCTGCGCCAGCATCTGGTCAGGAGACGTCATGCCGAAACTTGGAATGGAACCGATCCGACGCGGAGCGTTGGTGCAGGCCACGATCCACGAGATCGGGCGTGCCGGCAGCTTGGATGTCACCGTGACCCAGATCGCCAAACGGGCTGGCATGTCCAGTGCCTTGGCCCACCACTATTTCGGTGGCAAGGACCAGATTTTCTTGGCGGCGATGCGCCATATTCTGTCAGTCTATAGCGCGCAGGTGCGGGCCGCGCTGCTGGGTGCTACGGCCCCCCGCGACCGGGTCGAGGCGATCATCCGCGCAAATTTTGAAGCCGGGAATTTCCGCCCCGAGGTCGTTTCGGCCTGGCTGAATTTTTATGTGATGTCGCAAAGCAATGACGGCGCGCGGCGGCTGTTGCGTGTCTATCAGCACCGGCTGCATTCCAACCTTGTCCACGATCTGCGCCCGCTTGTAGGGGACGCGGCACATGATGTGGCCGACACGATCGCCTCGATGATCGACGGGCTTTATATCCGCCGTGCCCTGCGCGAAGAAATCCCAAGTGCCGGGCACGCCTGCGAGCGCGTATTGGCCTGCCTTGATGTGCTGCTGGAGGCCAACCAATGACCAACCCGAATATCCTGATCATCATGGTTGACCAGTTGAACGGCACCCTGTTTCCAGACGGGCCTGCCGATTGGCTGCACGCGCCCAACCTGAAAAAGCTGGCGGCACGGTCGGTGCGGTTCGCCAACACTTATACGGCCAGCCCCTTGTGTGCGCCCGGCCGGGCCAGCTTCATGTCGGGCCAATTGCCCAAGCGCACGCGGGTCTATGACAACGCGGCTGAGTTTGCGTCCGACATTCCGACCTATGCCCATCATCTGCGCCGTGCGGGCTATCAGACAGCGCTGTCTGGCAAGATGCACTTTGTCGGCCCCGACCAGATGCATGGGTTCGAGGAACGGCTGACGACCGATATCTACCCCGCCGATTTCGGCTGGACGCCGGACTATCGCAAACCCGGCGAACGGATTGAGTGGTGGTATCACAATATGGGCTCCGTCACTGGGTCCGGCGTGGCCGAGATTTCCAACCAGATGGAGTATGACGACGAAGTTGCTTATCACGCCTGCGCCAAGCTTTATGATCTGGCGCGGGGTCACGACGACCGCCCCTGGTGCCTGACCGTCAGCTTCACGCATCCGCATGACCCCTATGTGGCACGGCGCAAATACTGGGATCTCTACGAGGATTGCGAGCACCTTCTGCCCAACGTCCCCGCGATGGATTACGACGACCATGACCCCCACGCGCAGCGGATATTCGACGCCAATGACTGGCGCAATTTCGATATCACGGACGAGGATATCCGCCGCTCGCGCCGCGCCTATTTCGCCAACATCTCGTATCTGGATGACAAGGTGGGCGAGATGCTGGACGTGATGGAGCAGACCCGGCAGGAGGCGATCATCGTTTTTGTCTCGGATCACGGTGATATGCTGGGTGAACGCGGGCTGTGGTTCAAAATGAACTTCTACGAGGGGTCCGCGCGCGTTCCCCTGATGATCTCGGCGCCGGGGCTGGAGCCGGGGTTGGTACAAGCGCCGGTCTCGACGCTGGATGTGACGCCGACACTGGCCGATCTGGCAGGGGTATCGCTGGACGAGGTGATGCCGTGGGTGGATGGCGAAAGCCTGTTGCCGGTGGCGACGGGAGGCACACGTGAAAGCCCGGTTGCGATGGAATATGCGGCCGAAGGGTCTTATGCGCCGCTTGTCTCTTTACGATATGGACCGTGGAAATATAACCGCTGTGCGCTTGATCCCGATCAGCTTTTCAACATTGACGACGATCCGCACGAATTGACCAACCTTGCGAACGACCCGGCGCATCAAGGCACTTTGACCAGCCTGCGCGCCAAATCAGAAGCCCGCTGGGATCTGGCTGCTTTTGATGCCGAAGTGCGCGAAAGTCAGGCGCGCCGCTGGGTGGTTTACGAGGCGCTGCGCAATGGGGCGTATTTCCCTTGGGACTATCAGCCGCTGCAAAAAGCTTCTGAACGCTACATGCGCAATCACATGAATTTGGACACTCTTGAAGAAGGTCAGCGTTTCCCGCGTGGGGAATAAGCGGCCGACGATCGGACATATGAACATGCAAGCGGAATACATCATTGTGGGCGCGGGCAGCGCGGGCTGCGCCATGGCATATCGACTGGCCGAGGCCGGAAAACGGGTGCTGGTCATCGAGCATGGTGGCTCGGACGCGGGTCCGTTCATCCAGATGCCCGCCGCCCTGAGCTATCCCATGAATATGGGCTTGTATGACTGGGGGTTCAAAACCGACCCTGAACCGCATCTGGGCGGGCGCACATTGGTAACGCCGCGCGGCAAGGTGATTGGCGGATCAAGCTCGATCAACGGGATGGTCTATGTGCGCGGTCATGCGCGCGATTTCGATCACTGGGCCGAGATGGGGGCGGATGGCTGGGCCTATGCGGATGTGCTGCCCTATTTCAAACGGATGGAGCATTGGCATGACGGTGGTCACGGTGGTGACAGCGACTGGCGCGGCACAGAAGGGCCGCTCCACGTCACGCGCGGGCCGCGGGCAAACCCCTTGTTTCATGCCTTTGTCGAGGCCGGAAAGCAGGCCGGATACCCGGTCACCGGTGACTATAACGGCCAACAGCAAGAGGGCTTCGGCCCGATGGAGCAGACGGTTTGGCGGGGACGACGCTGGTCGGCGGCGAACGCCTATCTTCGCCCGGCGCTCAAGCGCGAAAATTGCGAGCTGATCCGGGCGTTTGTGCGCAAAGTGGTGATCGAAGATGGCCGCGCCATCGGGGTCGAGGTCGAGCGCGCGGGAAAAATCGAGGTGATCCGCGCCGAGGCCGAGGTGATCATCGCCGCAAGCTCGATCAACTCGCCGAAGCTCTTGATGCTGTCGGGCATCGGCCCCGCGTCGCATCTGGCCGAGCACGGGATTGAGGTTATCGCAGATCGCCCCGGTGTCGGGCAAAACCTGCAGGACCACCTTGAGGTCTATATGCAGTATGCCGCGAAAAAACCGATCACACTGTATCGGTATTGGAACCTTGTCTGGAAGGGTATTCTGGGCACGCAATGGCTGTTCACCAAAACGGGCCTGGGCGCGTCGAACCAGTTTGAAAGCGCCGCCTTCATCCGCTCGCGCGCGGGTGTTGAATACCCGGATATCCAGTATCATTTTCTGCCAATGGCGGTGCGCTATGACGGGAAGGCCGCTGCCGAAGGGCATGGGTTCCAAGCCCATACCGGACCGATGCGGTCGTCGTCACGCGGGGAAATCACCCTGAAAAGTGCCGACCCGAACGAGGCGCCTCGCATTTTCTTCAATTACATGTCCACCGATCAGGACTGGGAAGACTTCCGCACCTGCATCCGCCTGACCCGCGAAATATTTTCGCAAGACGCGTTCAATGACCATGTGAAGCACGAAATCCAACCGGGCAATGCGCTGCAAACCGATGACGAGATTGACAGCTTCATTCGCGAACACGCCGAAAGCGCCTATCACCCCTGCGGCACGTGTCGCATCGGTCGCGCCGATGATCCGATGGCCGTGGTTGACTCCGACATGCGGGTGATCGGCGTTCAGGGATTGCGTGTCGCCGACAGCTCGGTCTTTCCACGTATCACCAATGGCAACCTCAATGCGCCATCGATCATGGTGGGGGAAAAAACCGCGGATCACATCCTTGGGCGCCGCTTGGCCGCATCGAACGATGCGCCGTGGATTCATCCGGACTGGCAAAATAAACAGCGCTGAGCATCGTTGTTTGATCCCTGTCAAAGCAGCCCATGCGGGATCACGCGCACTATCTATCTGAACATTGAAAAGAGGAGAAATCGCGAATGTCCCACACCCCTCATGAGTTGCATGAAGAATTTCCCGAATTGGCCGCGAAGATGACTGAACTGAAGGTATCAGACCCGCATTTCGCCAAGTTGGCTGAAGAGTATCACGAGTTGAACCGAGCCGTTCATCGCGCAGAAACGAATGTCGAACCGACAGATCAGTTTAACGAAGAAGAGATGCGCAAGAAACGCGCCATACTCAAAGACGAGATTTACCGGATGCTGACCGCCGCCTGAGAAGGCTGCCACGTCGATCAAAAAAATGCGCCCCGAACAGGTTTCGGGGCGTTCTTTTTAGCACTCTCAGTAGAGTTTTTCGATCCAAGCCCGAAGTTTCCGGCGTGTCTCGACACGCCAGATTGAGCCATGGTCGGCACTGGGAAAAACGACCAGCTTCTTGTTTGCGCTTGCTGAGCGGCGATACAGCTCGCGGCCCATCGACACCGGAACGGTGGTGTCCTTTGCGCCATGCATAATGAACAGCGGCGTCTTGACCCGACCGATCACGCGTTTTGACGGCCACAGGTCAGTGCGCGCCATGAACAGCGGCAGCATGGCGGGGTTTTTGTAGCGCACAAGATCCAGAAGCGAGGTATAGGGACTTTGCAGCACTATCCCCAAGGGGGGATTGCGTTTTGCAACCGGATGGGCAGCCAGTTCGATCGCAACCCCGGTGCCAAGGCTTTCGCCCAGCAAGATGATCCGGCTGTCGCCGACAAACTTCGGCAAGTCCTGATATAGCTCTGTCGCCAGCTTCTGAATGCGGTAACGCTCGGGGGTGCCGGCGCTACCGGACGAGCCGGGATAGGCCATGGCCACAAGCCCGTAGCCGCGTTCCAGAAACCAAGGGAATTTCTTGGCCCGCAGCGCGAGGTTTCCACCAGAACCGTGAAGGTAGAACACAGTCGGTTTTCCGGGCTTGGGCTTGCTGACCCAGAGCACCAAACCCTTGTAGATCACTTCATCCAGCCGTTTGTCGCTGACTTGTTTGGGGTTTTCGCGTTTCGGATTGAACTGATAGAAAACGCGCTGCTCAAGCGATTGGGCGGTCGCGGGCAGCGCCGTGAGCACGCACAAGGTCATCAGGGCCATGGCAATCGAAAGCAGATGTCGTTTCATCGTTTGATCTCGTACGGAAGGGTTCCTCGTGAATATGGGTCGACTTGCAACTTGCGTTCAAGGGGAGGGACTGATCGTTGGTGACAATACTGGCGTTCGCAGATGCGACACGATACGCCAATGGGCTCAAATGCTGCATCGTTCGAGGTGTCGAGGTCATCAGCATACACCAAAGCGCCTGCATGTTTTACCTCGCACCCCAACCCGATGGCATAGCGGCGCACGGGGGCGTCAAAGCTGCCACCTGATTTCGACACGTTTCGCGCCAGACAAAAATACCGCATGCCGTCCGGTGTCTGGGCCAATTGGCGCAGGAAACGTCCAGGTGTTTCAAAGGCTTGGTGGACGTTCCATAAAGGGCAGGCCCCGCCAAAACGGGCAAATTGAAGGCGTGTTGCCGAATGTCGCTTGGTGATCGTTCCCGCCTGATCGACGCGCACGAAGAAAAATGGGATGCCCTTTGCACCGGGGCGCTGCAAGGTGGAGAGGCGATGCGCGACCTGTTCGATCGACGCGCCGAACCGATCAGCAAGCCGCTCCAGATCGTGGCGGGTCTCATGAGCGGCGGCGAGAAACTGCTCATAGGGCAGCAGCGCCGCACCTGCAAAATAGTTCGCAAGGCCCAACTTGGCGATGGCGCGGGCTTCTTCGGTCTGGAATCGCGCAAAATCCAAGGTGGCTTCCAGCAGCGCGTCTTGCGTCAGCAGTGCGACTTGCATCAGAAGCTGGAATTCCTGCGTGGCGCGAGGTGGGCGGGTGGACAGGGTAAGGGTGCGCGTGTCCGGGTCAAAGCTGCGCATCGGGTCTTGATCAGCGTGCACAACGCTGATCCCGCGGTCTGACAGGACAGATTGGGCCATGCCGGCCGGGGACAGGCCGCGCGATTTTCCTGTGTTCACGAAATGCTCGGCGGCGCGGTCCACAGCATCGATGTAATTGTCGCAATAGTGAAAGAAATCGCGAACCTCGTCCCATGGGCTGGCCTGCGTGCGTTTGTCCCCTGCGCCCATGTTTTCATCTAGCGATGCAAGCCGTTCGTGGCCCAGGCGATAGGCGCGGTGCAGTTCCAGAAGCGCATGAGCCAATGCCGGCGCGTTTGACGCCGCCAGTCTAAGGTCGGCCAACGGAGGAACATCGGAAAAGACCGGATCAGCGAAGGCTTCGCGCATGTCGCTGACCAGGCGTTCTGCGTCGCCGGTCGATAGTTCGGCAACATCAAAGCCAAATTCCTGCGCCAAGGCCAGAACCACGCCGGTGGACACCGGGCGGTTGTTGTTCTCCATCTGGTTTAGATAGGGCAGGCTAACACCCAGCTTTTCGGCAAAAGCTTTCTGTGTCAGGCCAAGGCGGGTTCGAATTTCGCGCAGCTTAACACCGGCATAGAGCTTCTGAGTGGCCATGGCGTGCGCTCCCTTGCGTGGTTTGCAAACTTCCTTAAGGCGCAGCGTATCATTTGCAAATGCGCGGCGTCAAAGCCCCAATCGTCGTTCGCGCAGAATAACGAAGAGGATCGAAACGACCGCCAGAAGTGACGACGCCAGCATCAGCAGCAGCAGGGGCAAGGCGGTTGATCCCGGCACCAATAGCCAACCGGCAAAGGCCGACAAAGCCGCGCCACCGCCGATGTTCAGCGCGCCGCCAAGGCCGGATGCGCTGCCTGCCAGTTCCGGGCGCACGCTCATCATGCCGGCGGTGGCATTGGGCAGCGTCATGCCGTTGCCCATCCCGACCCATGTCATGAAGCCGAAGAACACATATTCCGATCCCAAGCCGAGCAGGAAAAGTGCAACCGACATCAGCAAACCAGCCGCTGTGATGATCGCCCCCCAGAGCACCATTCGGGTCATTCCGATGCGGGTCGAGAAGCGGCCCGAGATGAAATTGCCGACAAGATACCCGGCGGCCGGCGCGCCAAAGAACAAACCAAGACGGGCGGGGCTCATGTCATAGATCATGCTGCCCACAAATGGCGCGCCGCCCAGATAGGCAAAGAAAGCGCCAGACGTTAAAGCGGCAGACAGGCAATATCCCCAAAACCGTGGCGAGGTCAGAAGTGACGGATAGGCCTGAAACTGGGCGCGAAAGCCGCCGGGTCTTGGGGTAACGGTTTCACCCAAATCGCGCCAGGTCAGCAGCATCGCCGCCAGTCCTGCTCCGGCTTGCAGCCAGAAATTCGCCTTCCACCCGAAGCTTTGGTCCAAGATGCCGCCGATTGAGGGGCCGATCATCGGGATGATGGACATTCCCATCGTGACATAGCCAATCATCGAGGCCGCGCGATCCCCCGGCACCATGTCGCGGATCGCGGCGCGCGATAGCACCACCCCAACAACGACGGCCGCCTGCAGCATGCGAAAGCTTAGAAAGACCTCGATGCTGGGGGCCGCAATGCAACCGAGTGTCGCCAGTATATAGATCGCAAAGCCTGCCAGAATGACCCGACGGCGGCCAAACCGATCAGAGATCGGGCCCACGACGATTTGCATCAGGGCATTCATGCAAAGATACAGCGCCACCGACAACTGCACGACGCGGTAGTCGACCTCGAAATACAAAGCCATTCCGGGAAGCGACGGCAGAAACACGTTCATCGACAGCGTCGCCGCCGCCGCCACGAATGTCAGCGTGAACACGTGCGGAGGCGTGGTTGCGTCAAGAAATCTGGGGGCGGGCAGGGGGCTCATCTCTCATGGCTAGTCCTGCGACTTCAAACTGTCCATTGGTGACCGCAGGGCTTCGCAACTATTCATTTTGCAAAATTGGCATTGCAACAAATTTGCAAATTCGCCCTATTTTGCTTTCAGCTTGCGCCACACAAGGCTAGTTTGCCCGCAAATCAAGGAGTGCCGCCAGATGAAAGATATTCTTCAGCAACTTGAAGACCGCCGTGAAAAAGCTCGCCTTGGGGGCGGTCAACGGCGAATCGACAGCCAGCACAAGAAAGGCAAGCTGACCGCGCGCGAGCGGGTCGAGCTTTTGTTGGACGAAGGCTCGTTCGAAGAATTTGATATGTTCAAGGCCCACCGCTGCACGGAATTTGGCATGGAAGCCGACAAACCCGCTGGCGATGGTGTCATCACGGGCTGGGGCACGATCAACGGGCGACTGGTTTACGTGTTTAGTCAGGACTTCACGGTGTTTGGTGGCTCTCTTTCCGAAACCAACGCTGAAAAGATCTGCAAGGTCATGGACATGGCCGTGCAAAACGGTGCGCCAGTGATCGGTATCAACGATTCCGGTGGGGCCCGTATTCAGGAAGGTGTCGCGTCGCTTGCGGGCTATGCCGAAGTGTTCCAGCGCAACATCATGGCCTCGGGCGTGGTGCCGCAGATCTCGGTGATCATGGGGCCATGCGCAGGGGGGGCCGTGTATTCGCCGGCCATGACGGATTTCATTTTCATGGTGAAAGACACGTCCTACATGTTTGTGACGGGTCCGGATGTGGTGAAAACCGTTACGAACGAGGTCGTCACGGCCGAAGAGCTGGGCGGCGCATCGACCCACACCCGCAAATCCTCGGTCGCCGATGGTGCGTTTGAAAACGATGTCGAAGCCCTGTCCGAAATTCGCCGCCTTGTCGATTTCCTGCCGCTCAACAACCGTGACAAGGCCCCAACGCGCCCCTTCTTCGACGATCCTGCCCGGATTGACGAAAGTCTGGACACCTTGGTGCCCGACAACGCCAATACGCCTTATGACATGAAAGAGCTGATCACGAAGCTTGCCGATGAAGGCGACTTTTACGAGATCCAGGAAGATTACGCCAAGAACATCATCACCGGTTTTATCAGACTTGAAGGTCAAACCGTTGGTGTCGTGGCCAACCAGCCGATGGTATTGGCGGGTTGTCTCGACATCGACAGTTCGCGCAAGGCGGCCCGTTTCGTGCGGTTCTGTGACGCCTTTGAAATCCCGATCCTGACGCTTGTTGATGTGCCGGGCTTTCTGCCGGGGACCAGCCAGGAATATGGCGGGGTTATCAAGCATGGTGCCAAGCTGCTCTTTGCCTATGGCGAGGCGACAGTGCCGAAGGTGACGTTGATCACCCGCAAAGCCTATGGCGGTGCTTATGATGTGATGGCCTCCAAACACCTGCGGGGGGATTTCAACTATGCGTGGCCGACTGCCGAGATCGCCGTGATGGGCGCGAAAGGCGCAGTTGAAATCCTGCATCGGGCCGATCTGGGCGATGCCGAAAAGATCACGCAGCACACACAAGACTATGAAGATCGGTTCGCAAACCCCTTTGTCGCAGCAGAGCGGGGCTTTATCGACGAAGTGATCCAGCCACGGTCGTCGCGCCTGCGGATCAGCCGCGCCTTTGCGTCCTTGCGCAATAAGAAAGTGCAGAACCCGTGGAAAAAACACGACAACATTCCGCTCTAGGTATGCTTGGCGGGCGCACATATCGTATGCCAGCAGGGCTGGTCAAAGCGGCGGCGGTGGTCGTGGCTGTGGCGCAGACTGCACCGGCTGATGGTGCCGCAGCTGATGCGCCGTGGCCGTCAGGCAGTGCGATTGCCGTTCCATCCGGGCAAGATATCACATTCATGGACGTGATCTATGATGTGCAAAGCGGTGTTGGCGAAGCCTTCAGGTATCGGTTTCTTGCCCCGGGCATTGCGCGCGATGCAGGCAGCATCGCGTTCGTGCAGGCCGAAGAGGATATGGCAGCGCTGTGTCAGGACTTCATCTTGCCGAAGTTGATCGAAACAGGCGCCGAAATGCCTGCGCAGATCATCGTCGTGTTGTCTGACAGACCGGTGGAATTTGGCATCGCGGACCCGGACGCCACGCAATTCTTTGAAGCCTACCGTCCAGAAGACGATAGCTGCATTTGGGAGGGGTTCTAATGGCCTTGCCATTTATGACCAAGCACAAGGGTTTTCCCGGACGCCTGCCAAGCACCGATTTCCAGTTCACTATACGTCGACCTAACAAGTCCGGCGCGACGCCCCTGATTGCGCGCGAACGCTATGCCGATCGTAGGCCAGCGGACCGGCGCGCGGATGTGGGGTTTATGAAATGCCTGTGGGAATATTTCGGCGATCAGCCGTTTGAGCGCGGAAATCTGGATGCAGGACGTCTGTCCTGGTTGTTTGGCCGCGAGGTGGTGGCCGCCGAAGACCCATTCGATCCAGAGAGCTATGAAGCGTTGCTTCGGATCGATGTGGACCGTGCGCGCGCAGCATTTCCGGATGTATTCGAGGGGTAATCGGCATGAATTCGCCCGTTGCGGGAATGAAGTGGCAGATTCCAGCCCAAATCGCTCGGGTGGCTTTGGGCCGCTCTTGCATGACGGGAAAGGCATTGCGATGTTGTTTCCACACAGGAAACAAATCCCCGTTTCCTGTTATGGTTTGTCGAAACCATTACCCTTCCCCTTCTTCTGCCCGGTTCTATGCGAAAGCATCAGAACCGGGTCCTTTTTCCCAAAAAAACTGGGCGTTAGACCGCGCAGGGCAAAAATTCCGCTTTGGTTTTTCGGCATTCGACTGCAAAATGGGTGTGAACAATAATACAACCAGAGGCAGTCTAAGATGCAGATCAGCAAAATTTCCGCAGGGGCCATCATCCTTGCACTGCTGGCCGGGTGCCAGTGGAACGACATGCAACGCGCCGGTGTCGGCGCGGCAACGGGCGCCGTGGTCGCGAAAGCAACCAGCGGCAACCTTCTTACCGGCGCGGTCATCGGCGCGGGCGCGGGTGCGCTTTGCGACGATGTTGGGCTTAGAATCTGTAACTGACACCGGGGCCGCTCAGCGCGGCGCCACACATTGTGACAAGCCCGCCGGGATGCGTTCCGGTGGGCTTTTCCATGCCTATTCGCGTGGTGGTTCTGTCCACCGCGCCCACACATGAACGGAAAGGGACAGGACATGTTCAAAAAGATCCTGATTGCAAACCGGGGCGAAATCGCTTGCCGCGTGATCAAGACCGCCCGAAAGATGGGTATTCAGACGGTGGCCATCTATTCGGATGCCGACAAGCATGCGCTTCATGTGAAGATGGCGGACGAGGCCGTTCACATCGGTCCACCGCCTGCCAACCAATCCTATATCGTCATCGACAAAGTCATGAAGGCGGTCAAGGAGACCGGCGCCGAGGCCGTTCACCCCGGTTATGGCTTTCTGTCCGAGAACTCCAAGTTTGCCGAGGCATTGGCGGCGCAGAATGTTGCGTTCATCGGCCCGCCGGTCGGTGCGATCGAAGCGATGGGGGACAAGATCACCTCGAAAAAGATCGCTCAGGACGCGGATGTGTCCACGGTGCCGGGCTATATGGGCTTGATTGAAGACGCCGAAGAGGCGGTCAAGATTTCGAACCAGATCGGCTATCCGGTGATGA
The DNA here is from genome assembly GCF_947497285.1 of uncultured Aliiroseovarius sp. Lineage (GTDB taxonomy): Bacteria > Pseudomonadota > Alphaproteobacteria > Rhodobacterales > Rhodobacteraceae > Aliiroseovarius. The sequence continues at coordinate 69,180 of NZ_CANMFT010000001.1, forward strand.
TCAAAGCCTCCGCTGGTGGCGGCGGTAAGGGGATGCGGATCGCGTGGAATGACGATGAAGCCCGCGAGGGGTTCCAGTCGTCCAAGAACGAGGCTGCTTCGTCCTTCGGTGATGACCGCATCTTTATCGAGAAGTTCATCACCCAACCGCGCCACATCGAGATTCAGGTTCTGTGCGACAGCCACGGCAATGGGATTTATCTGGGCGAGCGTGAATGCTCGATCCAGCGTCGCCAGCAAAAAGTTGTCGAAGAAGCGCCAAGCCCGTTCTTGGACGAAGCAACCCGCAAGGCGATGGGCGAGCAGGCCGTCGCGCTTGCGCAGGCAGTGGATTATGCCAGTGCCGGCACGGTGGAGTTCATCGTCGATGGCGACAAGAACTTCTACTTCCTTGAGATGAACACGCGGTTGCAGGTGGAACACCCGGTGACCGAGCTGATCACCGGCGTCGATCTGGTCGAACAAATGATCCGCGTGGCGGCCGGCGAGAAATTGTCGATCAGCCAGAAAGATGTGACCCTGAACGGCTGGGCGATTGAAAACCGTCTATATGCGGAAGACCCCTATCGCGGCTTCTTGCCTTCGATCGGTCGGTTGACGGCGTATCGACCACCTGCTGAACAGGCCGCCGGGCCGCTGCTTGAGAACGACAAGTGGCAGGGGGATGCGCCGAAAGGCAAGACCGTCGCTGTGCGCAATGACACAGGCGTATTCGAAGGCGGCGAGATCTCGATGTATTATGACCCGATGATCGCCAAGCTTTGCACGTGGGCCCCGACCCGTGATGAAGCCATCGAAGCGATGCGCGTCGCACTGGACAGCTTCGAGGTTGAAGGCATTGGCCACAACCTTCCGTTCCTGTCTGCGGTGATGGATCACCCGGTCTTTATCAAGGGCGACATGACCACCGCATTCATCGAGGAACAATATCCCGACGGGTTCGAAGGCGTGGCCTTGCCGAAAGACGCGTTGAAGAAAATCGCGGCCTCTGCTGCCGCGATGTATCGGGTTGCAGAAATCCGGCGCACCCGCATCACTGGCCGGATGGACAATCACGAACGCAAGGTTGGCAAACGCTGGGTGGTTTCGCTGCAAGGCGAGGATTTTGCACTGAAAATCAAGGCGGACAAAAAGGGGTCCACGGTCAAGTTCGAAGACGGCACAAAGCTGCGCGTTGCGTCGGACTGGACGCCCGGTGACAGCCTTGCCCGCCTCAAGGTCAACGACGAACCCTTGGTGCTTAAGGTGGACAAGATCACTTCGGGTTTCCGCATGCGGAGCCGGGGTGCGGACCTGGCGGTTCATGTGCGCACCATCCGCCAGGCGGAACTGGCCCGGTTGATGCCTGAAAAGATTGCCCCAGACACGTCGAAGATGTTGCTATGCCCGATGCCGGGCCTGATCGTGAAGCTTGCCGTTGAGGTGGGCGAAGAAGTGCAAGAGGGACAATCCCTGTGCACCATCGAAGCCATGAAGATGGAGAACATTCTACGTGCTGAAAAGAAGGGTGTCGTGACCAAGATCAATGCGTCTGCGGGTGATAGCCTCGCGGTCGACGAAGTGATTATGGAATTCGAATAAAGATGACGATAGCGACCAGCGCCGTGTCTGACCGGAGCCATTCGGTTCCGTTGATGGCCGCCCTCGCGGCGCTGGTCGTGTTTTCTGCACTTCAATACTGGGCTTTTGTCATCGCAGGGCGGTTTGAATACCCGATGGACGATGTCTATATCCACCTCGCTATGGCGGATGGCATCGCTGCTGGTGGCTACGGCGTGAACGCGGGCGAATTTGCCTCGGCCGCGTCTTCGCCACTTTATCCCTTTTTGCTGGCACCGTTTTCCGGGTTTGAGGTCCAGCGCTATATCCCGCTGTTGATCAATACTCTGGCGCTGGTGGCGTCAGCGGTGTTGTGGGCGCGGATCGTTGTGGATGCCCTTGGCCGCACGGGCGCGGGTTTTGTCGTTGCCGTGCTCGGATTGATCGCGCTGAACCTGCCGCAGTTGGCGATCACGGGGATGGAGCATACCTTGCATATCCTTGCCACACTGGCGGTGGTGCGGGGCATACAGCTGCTGGGCGACCGGGATCAAGTATCGGTTTTGCTGATTGCCGGAACGATCCTAGGGCCGATCATCCGCTTCGAAGCGCTGGCCATTTCGGTCGCAGCAGCGCTGTTTGTGATCTTTGATGGACGACGACGTCTTGGGGTTCTGCTTGGCGTTGCATCTGTTTTACCAGTGGCTGGCTTTATGTTTTTTCTGGCGACACTGGGGTTGGACGCTTTGCCAAACTCTGTGCTTACCAAACTTGGGGCTGGGCCGACTGTCGATGCAGGTGCCGTCGAAGCCCTCGTTGCGAAGATTGCCTTCAAGCTCAGGGGGTTGGCGCCAATTGGGTTTCTTCTTCTTCTGTTCTTGGCGGTGGTCAATCTGTTGAACGCCCGCGCAGGTATCGACCGGCGTCTTGTGCTGGTTCTGGCCGCAGCCAGCTTTGCAGGGATTGGACACCTTGCGTTCGGGCAGTTTGGTTGGATGGACCGGTACGAAATCTACATTCTGGTGTTTCTGGCATCGATGCTTGTTGTTGCCGCCGGGCGGCTTGAAAGTGCTCGGCGGCAAATGCTGCTGGTGGGTCTTGTTGCCGCGATGGCGATCTGTGCCGCCCAGTATGTGTCGAATACAACAAGATCATGGGTCTACGCCCCCCGTGGTATTTCATTGCAGCATCAACAGATGTCCCGGTTTGCCAAAGAATATGTGCAGGCGCCTGTGGCGGTGAATGACCTTGGCTTGGTGGCTTGGCGCAACCAGAACTATGTGCTGGATCTTTGGGGGCTTGCCTCAAGCGAGGCGTTGCAGACCCGCCGCAGCAGGCCCAAGCCGGGCTGGGGACAGGCCCTTGTTGAACGCGCGCAGGTTGACCTTGTCATGATATACGATTCGTGGCTTGCCGATGCGGTCGCTGCGAACTGGGTGCGCCTTGGGTCTTTGGAAATCTCGCAGCCCATGGGTGATTTGATCTTTGATCCTGTGACTTTTTACGCAACGCGCCCAGAGGCGCAGGCAGACCTGACCGAAAAGCTCGAGGCTTTTGTGCCGACGCTCCCTCAAGGCGCGCGGTTCGAATATGCCTCTGCCGACTAAAACAACCATGCCCGCCTAGGTGGGTGTAGACCCGGATATGCCCATTCCAGATATTGGGCCGACAGACCGAAAGGGAATATGTGATGAGCGATACAGCCAAGTGGAAAGAACTGGCCGAGAAGGAACTTCGTGGCCGTGCGCTTGATGACCTGACGTGGAACACGCTGGAAGGGATTGACGTGAAGCCGCTTTACACAGCGGACGACACGCGGGATCTGGACCACATGGGCACGCTGCCCGGTTTCGGCCCGTTCACCCGTGGTGTGAAGGCCACGATGTATGCAGGGCGACCTTGGACGATCCGGCAATATGCGGGCTTCTCGACCGCCGAGGAATCAAACGCTTTCTATCGCCGCAATCTGGCCGCCGGTCAGCAGGGCGTGTCCGTCGCCTTCGATCTGGCCACGCACCGGGGCTACGACAGCGATCACCCTCGTGTGGTGGGCGATGTGGGCAAAGCAGGCGTGGCGATCGACTCGATCGAGGATATGAAAATCCTGTTTGACGGCATCCCACTCGATAAGGTGTCGGTTTCGATGACGATGAACGGGGCGGTGATCCCGATCCTTGCGAACTTCATCGTGGCGGGCGAAGAGCAGGGCCATGACAAAGCGCTTCTGTCGGGCACCATTCAGAACGACATTCTGAAAGAGTTCATGGTGCGCAATACGTATATTTATCCGCCGGAACCGTCGATGCGGATCATCTCGGACATCATTGAATACACGTCGAACGAGATGCCGAAATTCAACTCGATCTCGATCTCCGGCTACCACATGCAGGAAGCGGGCGCGAACTTGGTGCAGGAGCTGGCCTATACGTTGGCTGACGGTCGTGAGTATGTGCGTGCAGCGATCGAGGCTGGCATGGACGTCGACAAATTCGCGGGCCGGCTGTCCTTCTTCTTCGCCATCGGCATGAATTTCTTCATGGAGGCCGCGAAACTGCGCGCCGCCCGGACGCTTTGGCACCGTGTGATGACCGAGTTTGATGCGAAGTCCGACCGCTCAAAAATGCTGCGCACGCACTGCCAGACCTCGGGCGTGAGCTTGCAGGAGCAAGACCCCTATAACAACGTGATCCGCACGGCATACGAAGCCATGTCAGCAGCCCTTGGCGGCACGCAGTCGCTGCACACCAATGCGCTGGACGAAGCGATTGCGCTGCCCACTGACTTTTCAGCCCGGATCGCGCGCAACACGCAGATCATCTTGCAAGAAGAAACCGGCGTGACGAACGTGGTCGATCCGCTGGCGGGGTCATATTACGTCGAGGCGCTGACCGACGAGCTGATCACCAAAGCGTGGACCTTGATGGAAGAGGTCGAAGAGATGGGCGGCATGACCAAGGCCGTGGCCAGCGGAATGCCCAAGCTGCGGATCGAGGAATCGGCCGCCAAGCGTCAGGCTATGATCGACCGCGGCGAAGAAACCATCGTCGGTGTGAACAAGCACAGATTGGAAAAAGAAGACCCGATTGACATTCTGGACGTGGACAACGTGGCCGTGCGCGAAAGCCAGATTGCACGCCTTGAAAAGATCCGCGCAACACGGGACAGCGCGGCCTGCGAGGCTGCTTTGGCCGAACTGACCCGTCGCGCGATGGAAGGCGGCAACCTGTTGGATGCTGCCGTTGAAGCCGCGCGCGCGCGCGCAACTGTCGGAGAGATTTCTATGGCTATGGAAAAAGAATTCGGCCGCCACCGCGCCGAAGTGAAAACGCTGGCCGGTGTCTATGGCGCCGCTTACGAAGGCGACGAAGGCTTTGCCGCGATCCAGAAGTCGGTCGAAGACTTCGCCGACGCCGAAGGCCGTCGCCCGCGTATGTTGGTGGTGAAGATGGGCCAGGACGGCCACGACCGGGGCGCCAAGGTGATCGCCACGGCTTTTGCCGATATCGGTTTTGACGTGGACGTTGGCCCGCTGTTCCAAACGCCGGAAGAGGCTGCACAGGATGCCATCGACAACGATGTGCATATCGTGGGCATCAGCTCGCAAGCTGCCGGTCACAAGACGTTGGCCCCGCAATTGGTGAACGCGCTGAAAGAGCAGGGCGCCGAAGATATCATCGTCATTTGCGGTGGGGTCATTCCGCAGCAGGACTATGACTTCCTTTACAAAAACGGTGTGAAGGCGATCTTTGGGCCGGGCACAAACATCCCCGAAGCCGCGCAAGATATCCTGAAACTGGTGCGCACGGCGCGAGACTAACTGACAAGACACTTGCGGCTGGCGGCTTTTCCCGCCAGCCTCATCCCAGACCAAAAGGAGATACATTTGGCGCTGGGAGAACTAGATCACCTTGTGGTGTCCTCCGCGACCCTTGCGGAAGGCGTCGCGTTCATCGAGAAGCTGCTTGGCGTGCCCATGACAAGGGGCGGAGACCACCCCCTTATGGGCACCCACAATGCGCTGTTATCGCTGGGGCCGTTGGCGTATCTGGAAGTCATTGCGATCAACCCCGATGCAGCCGCACCCACCCGTCCCCGATGGTTTGATCTGGACTATTTCACCGGTCCCGCACGGCTGACCAATTGGGCGCTACGGGTGCAAGACTTGGTCGATGCCATGCACCGTGCGCCCGAAGGTATGGGCGATATCCTGACGCTGGAGCGCGGGATCTATCAGTGGGACATGGCTGTTCCAGATGACGGGCGGCTGCCTTTTTCGGGATGCATGCCGGGGTTGCTGCACTGGAGAGGCGCCCAACCCGCACCAAACCTGCCCGACCAAGGGGTGCGTCTGACCGCCCTTGAGGTCTCGCACCCGGAAGCCGAGGCGTTGTCCGTGGCGATGGCCCCATTGGTAAGCGATAGTCGCCTTTCGGTGCATGCTGGCGACCCCGGATTGTCCGCGTGGATCGACACGCCAAACGGTTTGGTCAACCTACGATGATCCGGCCAGCCAAGGATGCCGACGCCCGTGACATCCGGGCGTTATGGAACCTCGCCATCCGCGACACATTGATCACTTTCAACAGCGTTGAAAAATCACTGGATGAGGTGCGCGGCGCGATCCACGATTATGATGCTTTTGTGGTGGCCGAAAGCGACGGCGTGGTGCTGGGCTATGCCGCGTTTGGGCCATTTCGGGCAGGTGCCGGCTATGCCCACACGAAAGAGCATTCGATCATGCTGGCACCCGACGCGCGCGGGCGCGGTATAGGTCGTGCTTTGATGCGCGCGCTGGAGGATGAAGGCCGCGCCCAAGGTGTTCATTCCCTTATCGCAAGCGTTTCAGGATCGAACCCGGATAGCACTGCGTTTCATGTGGCGTTGGGATTCGCCCAAGTCGGGATCGTGCCAGAAGCCGGGCGCAAATTTGGGCGCTGGCACGATCTGATCCTGATGCAGAAGCGGCTTTGAATGTGCGTTTCCTTTGAAAAACTGCTTGGATAGCAGTCGGATGTAATTGGCGCGGTGATCTTGTTTTCGCTCGTTATTAAGAATTGGAGCGTGTAACAGGAAGCTATGTCGATCTGGTCCCGCATATCAGATGCGCTGTCCGCGCTTGCGAAGGGTGAAAGCCTTGCAGATGTGTTTACACATTTGCGCACGCCGCCTGAGCGGTCGGCGGGTTTTGCAATTGCTGTGATCGCTCTGGGTGCCAAGATGGCGAAGGCTGATGGACAAGTCACCCGCGACGAGGTGTCCGCCTTTCGCGAAGTGTTCACAATCCCGCAAAGCGAAGAAAAAAACGCTGCCAGATTGTTCAACCTTGCCCGCACCGATGTCGCCGGGTTCGAGCTTTATGCCCAAAAGGTTGCTGCGATGTTCGGCCCGGATGATCCCGCGCTGAGCGATCTGCTAGAGGGTCTGTTTCACATCGCGGTGGCTGATGGCGAATACCATCCGTCGGAAAATGAATTCCTGATGCAGGTCTCTGAGATTTTCGGGATGAAACCGGGCAAGTTCAAGGCGTTGCGGTCGCGGTTCGTGCCAGATGCACATCCCGATCCGTATCAGGTGTTGGGGGTCAATCCTGATACGCCAATCAAAGAAATTCGCGCGGCGTGGCGCCGTGAAGTGCGCAATTGCCACCCAGATCGAATGTATGCGCGCGGGGTCCCGAAAGAGGCCGTTAAGCTGGCCGAAAAGCGCCTGATCGCCGTCAATCACGCGTGGGAAGAGATAAACAAGGAGCGCGCTTGATACGCATCGCGACCTATAATGTTGAATGGTTCAACAACCTCTTTGATGACGAAGGGCGCCCGTTGGTGGACAACGAATGGTCCGGCCGCCAAGATGTCACCCGTCGCGCTCAGTTCAAGGCTGTTGGTGTCGTTTTCAAAGTGTTGGATGCCGATGCAATCATGGTGATTGAAGCGCCGGATCAGAACCGGCGGCGCGATACCGTTCGCGCGCTTGAGACCTTTGCCAAGGTCTTTGGTCTGCGGGCGAACAAAGCCATGATCGGTTTCGCCAACGATACGCAACAGGAAATCGCGCTGCTCTACGATCCCTATGTTTTTTCCGCGCGTCACGATCCGCGTGGTGATCTGGGTGGCAGCATTGGGCCGCGTTTCGACAGCACCTTCCAGATGGATCTGGACACCGATGCCGCACCCGAACCGATCGTGTTTTCCAAACCTCCCCTAGAGGTCGATCTGACCCACCGGCAGACTGGCAAGAAGCTGCGGTTGATCGGCGTGCACGCAAAGTCCAAGGCGCCGCATGGCGCGCGCGGCAGGGCCGAAGTGATGCGTGTCGCGATTGAAAACCGGCGCAAGCAGATGGCCCAATGTGTCTGGATCCGCCAACGTGTCGACGAACATCTGGCTGCGGGTGATCCGCTGATCGTGCTTGGGGACTTCAACGATGGTCCGGGGTTGGATGAATACGAAAAGTTATTCGGAAGGTCCGGCGTCGAAATCGTCATGGGCGAAAACGATGACGCGCAGATGTTCGACCCTCATGCGCGAATGGTATTAACCCAGCGATCGGGTGCGCGCCCGGCGTCGTCCCGGTTCTATATTGCCAAGGAAAAAAGATACCTACAGGCTTTGTTGGACTATGTGATGGTGTCGCCTGATCTGGCTGCAACCTCTCCGAGCTGGCGGATTTGGCATCCGTTCGATGACCCGGACTGCTACGGGTCGCAAGAACTGTGTGAGGCCTTGTTGACCGCATCAGACCACTTTCCGGTTTCGATAGATCTGGAGATTTAGGTCTTTTATTCGCGCCGATCACGCTTACATCAGATATATGAAACAGATTGCGAAACTCTCTGCCGTTGCGCTGGTCGCCGGGATCGGGTTGGCCCAGCCGATTGTTGCCGAAGATGCGTCGCCCGACGGGCCCGCAAACCCCCAGTTGTCGGAAGGGGCTGAGCTTCTGAACCGGGGCTTCAAACTGTTGCTTGAAGGTTTGGCAAACGAAGTAGAGCCTATGGCGGAAAACTGGGCGAAGAACTGGGCTGATCTGGTCGATCGCATGGGCGATATGAGCGTTTATCATCCGCCTGAAACCTTGCCCAATGGTGACATCATCATTCGCAGGCGGGTGCCGCTTGAGCCAGAAGACACGGAACCAAGCGAGACCGATCTTTAGACTGGACCGCGGCGGGCGTTAAAGCGCTTTGGGTGTTTGGCGGCCATTTTTCACGGCGGGCACGGCATCCAGAGCTTGGGCGAGCGCCAAGAACCGGGCTTCGGCGACTTCTCCGAACAGATCGTTCGCGCCCGGTTTCAGCGACAAAACGATCTCGCGTTTTTTAGGATACCATTTCAGCGTGGCCAATTTGGTCGGGTCGCTTACGGTGAACATGGCACCAAAGCGCATTGCTTTACCCAGAACTTCCGCCTTTGCCAGCGTTTGTTCTGGCAGAATGTCAAAGAGCGGTTCGAACCGCGATCCGTCGCGGTTGTTTTTGTAACGGTGCAGCAGAGCCAGCCCCAGAAAAATACGTTCCTCATGCGTCAGGCCACCAAGGTTGGCGCGGGTGGCGTTGTCAAAGCAGACCTCGTGGCGGTAATCGGGATGCGCGCGCCAACTGACATCGTGCAGAAGGCAGGCGGCCTTGATCAACCTAAGGTCGGCAGAGCGTGCGGATTTGAACAACGGGGATAGAAAGGCAAACAGAGCTTTGCCAAATCCTGGATTGCGGGCATCCTTCTTTTCGGCGAACAAACAGGCTTCGATCAACGGGTCGCGTTTGCGCAGACGTTGTGGCATCTGCTCGTAGAGTAACCCCTCACGGATCCCGTAAGAGCTGATCGCGATCTCTTTTGGGCGAAATTTGCGCACCAGACGTTTCAGAACCTGCGCGGCAATCGGGACCAGCGCCATGCGTGCCGCCGATGTGCCCGTGCGTTGGCGAACCGCTTCCAGATCAACCTCTTCAATCCATTTTAGGGTGGTGGCCAGCGATTTTGGCGTCATGCGATATTCATGCAGAACGGAAAGCGGATAGCCCCGGCGCTCCATGTCCAGCCGTGCGATGGCCCGCCATGAGCCGCCAACAAGGAACAGACGCTTGTGATCAGTGCCCATCTGCTCGGCCAAGTCATCAACAACTCGTGCGATCTCGGCCCGAAGCCCCTTTTTGCCGCCCGGCACGTCCACCAATTTCAATGGCCCAAGCGGAGACGTAACCCGCTTGCCAACCTGGCCTTTCGAAATGTGGGCAAGTTCCAATGAAGAACCACCGATATCACACATCAGACCGTTGGCTTCAGGCCAGCCCAGCAAAACACCCTGCGCCGAGAACCTAGCCTCTTCTTCGCCGTCGATAACGTAAAGCTCTATCCCGGTTTGCTGAAGCACTTCGGAACAAAACTCAGCCCCGTCGCTGGCTTCGCGAACAGCGGCGGTTGCGACTGCCGATAGTTGCGGCAGGTTCATGCCCTCGGCCAAAAGCTGAAAGCGTTTGATCGCGGCCAGCGCCCGTTTGCGCCCCTCTGGGTGCAAGTGTCCGGTATCTGACAGACCAGTCCCCAATCCGCACAAGATCTTTTCGTTGAAGAAATAGGCCGGACTGCGGGCAGCGCCGTCAAAGACCACAAGGCGAACCGAGTTTGACCCCACATCAACCACACCAACACGACTGAGCGCGCGGGCCGAGGGGTCTTCAAACAGCGGTCGGCCAAAAGGCCCCCAATCGTCGCCCGTTTCGCCGCGTCCATCCATGGATTATCCCTCGTTTGGTGGCCCTAGACTAGCGTTGCCCGACCCGGTGTTCAATCTTGCGAATGGGCAAGTTCCGGCACGTCAGATGCGCCTGCCGATCCTCGACCGGACAGCGATGGGTTTTCCATGAAGAACCGGTGGCAGTTGAAGGGTCGTTCGATCGAGGTCAAGTCGGCGCGCACGAATTTCCCATCAGATTGCATGACCCAGCTTTGTGCCACGTCCGCAAGGTTGGCAGCCATCACCTGACTGACAATCTGTGCCTTCACCGTCGCGTTCTTGGTTTCGACAAGTGTTTCGACGCGGCGGTTAAGGTTGCGCCCCATCCAGTCGGCCGAGGACATGTAGACACGTGCCTTTTTGGACGGTAGCCCGTGACCATTGCCGAAGCAGACGATGCGCGAATGTTCCAGAAACCGGCCAACAATGGACTTCACGCGGATGTTTTCGGACAAGCCTTTGATGCCGGGGCGAAGGCCACAGATGCCACGCACGACAAGACTGATCTTCACACCCGCCTGCGAGGCTTTGTAAAGCGCGTCGATGACGTCAGGTTCCACCAGGGAATTCATCTTTGCCCAGATTTCGGCGGGCTTTCCTTCGGCGGCAAAAGTCGCCTCTTGGTCGATCCGTTCGATCAGCGAAGATTTCAGGTCCAGTGGGGAAATGGCAAGGTTTTCAAGCGATTGCGGTTCTGCGTAGCCGGAAAGATAGTTGAACACCCGCGTGGCGTCGCGCCCCAGTGCAGGATCACAGGTGAAGAGGCTGAGGTCGGTATAAATACGCGCCGTGATGGGGTGGTAATTTCCGGTGCCATAGTGGGTGTAGGTCACCAGATCTTCGCCCTCGCGGCGCACCACGGTCGAGATTTTGGCGTGGGTTTTGTAGTTGATGAAGCCATAAACCACATGCGCGCCAGCGCGCTCCAATCGGCGGGACTGCCGGATATTGGCGGCTTCGTCAAAACGGGCTTTCAGCTCGACAAGTGCTGTGACGGACTTTCCTTCCTCGGCGGCTTCGCACAACGCAGATACAATCGGGCTGTCATGCGAGGTGCGATACAGGGTCTGCTTGATCGCAACGACATCAGGGTCACGGGCCGCTTGTTGCAAGAACCGGACCACGGTGTCGAAGGTCTCGTAAGGGTGGTGCAGCAGCATATCTTTCTGCCGGATCGCGGCGAACATGTCGCCTTCGTGGTCCTGCACGCGTTCTGGCACCCGCGGGCTGAAGCTGGGCCAAAGAAGGTCGGGGCGATCTTTCAGCACAAGCTCGCCCAGATCAGCCATGCCGATCATTCCGACAACTTCGACGATTTCTTCGTCGGTGACTTTCAGTTCCCGCTTGATCATCGACATCAGATCGGACGGCGCATTGGCAGAAACCTTCATGCGCACAACCTCGCCGCGTCGACGACGTTTCAAGGCGGTTTCAAATTCGCGCACAAGGTCTTCGGCCTCGTCCTCCAGCTCCAAGTCGCTGTCGCGCAAAATGCGGAACGCACAGCTGCCCTTTTCGACATAGCCGGGAAACAGTGACCCAAGATGTTCGAGCAATAGATCTTCGAGCGGCAAAAAGCGAAACTGCCCGTCATCCGCGGGCAACGGCACAAAACGCGCGATTTGCTGCGGGATCGGCAGCAAGGCTTTCAGCTTCTGCTTGTCGGATTTTCGCTCCAACTGCAGGGCAAGCGAAAACCCTGTGTTTGGAATGAACGGAAAGGGGTGGGCAGGGTCAATCGCCAACGGCGACAGAACCGGAAACACCTGTGACAGAAACACCTGATCCAGACGGGCACGGTCAGCATCTGTTAGGTCGTCACGCCGGGCAATCTTGATGCCCTCTTGGTCCATTTCAGCAGCCAGCGTTTCAAACACGACCTGTTGCTGCGCCATCAGCGCGCGCGCATCGGCATGGATCAGGACAAGCTGTTCGGCTGGGGTAAGCCCGTCTGCGGCAGGGGTGGTGACACCTTCGCGCACAAGTTCGCACAAACCTGCGACGCGCACGGTGTAAAACTCGTCAAGGTTGGTGGCCGAAATTGACAAAAACCTTAGCCGCTCAAGCAAGGGCACGCGGGGATTCTCGGCCTCTTCCAGCACACGCCAGTTGAACCCGAGCCAACTGAGCTCGCGATTGTAAAACCGTTTTGAGCCCGCAAAGTCGTCTGTCGGCAATTCTGTGGGCGCAGGGAAAGGCGAGGCAAGGAAATCTGCCAATGGAATCATGGGAGTCGCAGAGTTGTTCATGGGGCCACTCTATCATGTCTGCTTGTGACGGGAAGGTGACGTTATGCCTCTGGCCGATCGGGGTTGTTTGGGTGATCCAAAAGGCGCGCGGCCAAGCGGCGGGTCAGGGGGCGTGCCTCTGCAAGCGCCGCGCGGTCCAGCCGATCGACAAGCGATGCCGCTGCGGCCAGTGACCGGTCTATGCGCGGCAGCAGATAGTCGATGAGGTTGGCAGGGACTGTGATCTGGCGGTCGTCAAACAGCTTTACCAGCACCGCCGAAAGAAGCATGTCATCTGGATCTTGCAGCTGCGCCAAGGTCGTGGCTTCCATCCGGCTTTTCAGGTCGGGCAAGACAAGCCCCCAACGAGAAGGCGCGGTGTCGGCGGTCAGCAGCAAGGCCCCGCCTTCTGCCAGCACAAGGTTGTGCAGGTGAAACATTGCATCCTCTGCGGATGACCGCCCAGCAATCGTTTGCACATTGTCAACGACGACATGGCACCCGGCCAATGATGAGATGTCGGTTTCGTCCAAAGCATCGGCGTTCAGGATCACGGCCCCGGACAGTGCCGCCCAGACATGCGCCAGATGGGTTTTGCCCGTGCCCGACGCCCCCACCAGAACGAGCTTGTTGTTCGGCCAGTTCTGCCAATGCTCGATCGCGGCCATCGCGGTTGAATTGGACGGTGTGACAAGGAAGTCGTCCAAGCCCTGCGCAGGATGGGCGGGCAGGTCAAAAGTCAGCTGTCGGCTCATCAGTCCGCGTCGCCGTGGTCAGCCTCGATGCGTCCGCTAAGGCCCTGATACAGCAGACCGGCCTGATAGCGCGCGATGAAGAACCGGGCGATTACGCCGATCGCTGCTGCGACTGGAACGGCGATCAGCATTCCGACGAAGCCGAAAAGAGACCCAAAAGCGGACAGTGCGAAAAGCAGCCAAACCGGGTGCAGACCGACCGAACTTCCGACCAGCTTGGGCGTAAGAATGTTGCCCTCTAGAAACTGGCCAAGCATGAAGATCGCGGCAACGGCGCCAAGGCTCCACCAATCCCCCCAGAACTGGAATAGACCCAGCCCGATGGCGAGCGTGCCGCCGACCAGCGCGCCGACATAGGGAATGAAAGTGATCAGGCCAGCGATGAAGCCGACGACCAGGCCAAATTGAAGCCCCACCAGCATCAGCGCCACAGCGTAATAAGTGCCCAAGACGATGCAAACAGAGCCTTGCCCACGTATGAAGCTGGCAAGAGTGCGGTCAATTTCGCTGGCAATCTGGCGCACGGCCGGTGCGTGATCGCGGGGCAGCATGTTGTCGACTTTGGCGACCATCCGATCCCAATCCAACAGCAAGTAGAAGGCAACAACCGGCGTTACCACCAAAAGGATGACGATGTTGATCACGCCCATGGCGGAACTCAGCACTGTTCCGACCAGTTCGCCGCCGCGATCTTGGATCTTCTGGCCCAAGGCCTCCAGCGACTGGCGCAGCGTTGACTGCGCGTCCAGCAGCGAAGGAAACCGGTCCGTCAGGAAGGTATAGAGTTTGCTGAACAAATCCGGCGCTGCATTGGCAAGGGCCAGGCTTTGTTCAATCAGGGTCGGGATAACCAAAAGGAAGCTGATTACGAACACCATCACAGCGATGAACGTTATGATGACGGTTGCGGCTGTTCGTGAAAGCCCTGCGCTTTCAAGGCGATCCGCGACAGGGTCAAGGAAATAGGCGATTGCACCGCCAAGCACGAAGGGCAGGATCACATCGCCCAGATACCAAAGCGCCAACGCCAATACGGCAATGGCAATCGACCAGTATTTTGCTTGAGTCTGGACGGGTAGCGACATGGGGTTTCCTTGTTTGACTTCCTTCTATGTCGCGCAGCTTTGGCTGTATTACAAGGCCTCCGAAGCATGGGCGCCACAGCGCTCGGGCGCTGTTTCGCACTTGCGCGCAGTGACATGACGGGCGATCATGACGCGTCAAGCGGGCTTCAGGCTCGGTTAATCAGGGAAATGCCCATGCGGATCGTCATCGCAACCGGTCTTCTTACCGCGGCTTTGGCCGGATGCACGGGACATGATTATGAACCGCGCAAACCCGGCATCTCTTTCTCCGGCGAGGCTGGGGCTGGTGTTGTCTATCGTGACGGAGAAATTCAGCCGCACAATGAGACCAAGATTACCGTCAGCCTTGGTGGGTCCATCTGATAACATCTGGATTGCGGCGAGCGTCAGGTTGGTCTGACGCCTTTTCGGACAAGCTAGGCTTGAGTTTTGAGAAGATCGACCACCCCGCGCGTCGTTGAATGTTCTACGCGCAGCGTGGATGACGCGGCGCCGTTCTGCCAGAACCTGTGCGCCGCCTTCACGCCGGAAAGCTGGGCCTGCCGCCAAAGTATGATTGCCCCTGCAGTCGTGATGTCTTAGACCGCATGGGACGTTTTCGCGATTGATCAGAGGTCCACATGCGCCTGTCCCGCTATTTCCTGCCCGTGCTGAAAGAAACCCCATCCGAGGCGCAGATCGTCTCGCACCGCTATATGCTGCGTGCGGGGATGATCAAGCAGCAATCCGCCGGCATTTATTCCTGGCTACCGCTGGGCTTCAAAGTGCTGCGCAAGATCGAAAACATCGTGCACGAGGAACAGATGCGCGCGGGTCATATTCCGATGCAAATGCCGACCATCCAATCGGCTGATTTGTGGCGTGAAAGCGGTCGGTATGACGGCTATGGCGAGGAAATGCTGCGGATGCAGGACCGTCACGGTCGCGACATGCTGTTTTCGCCCACCGCGGAAGAGATGATCACCGATATCTTCCGCGCTCACGTGAATTCTTACAAAGACCTGCCGCTGACACTGTATCAAATCCAGTGGAAGTTCCGCGACGAAATCCGCCCGCGCTTTGGCGTGATGCGAGGCCGCGAATTCTATATGAAGGACGGCTATAATTTCGACCTGACGAAAGAGGACGCGCTGCACGCTTACAATCGTCATCTGGTCAGCTATCTGCGCACTTATGAACGGATGGGGCTGCAAGCCATTCCGATGCGCGCGGACTCAGGCCCGATCGGTGGCGACTATACCCACGAATTCCTTGTGCTGGCCGAAACCGGCGAAAGCGAAGTGTTCTATGACAGCGAAGTCACCGACCTGACCTTTGGCGACCGCGATATCGACTTTGATAACGTCGCGCAGTGTCAGGGCGTGATGGACGAATTCACCTCGCGCTATGCCCGCACGGATGAAACCCATGATGCGGCAGAATTTGACAAGGTGCCCGAAGACCGTCGTCGTGTGGCGCGCGGAATTGAAGTCGGTCAGATTTTCTATTTCGGCACCACCTATTCGGACAAGCTGGGCGCGACGGTCGTCGACAAGGACCAAAAACAAGTGCCCGTCCATATGGGCTCGCACGGGATCGGCGTCAGCCGCCTGCTGGGCGCGATCATTGAAGCCAGCCATGACGACAAGGGCATCATCTGGCCCGAAGGCGTGACGCCGTTCCACTGTGGGATCGTCAACCTGAAGCAGGGCGACGACGAGGCCGACGCGGCCTGCGAGGCGCTGTACGAGCAGCTCACCAATGCAGGGCTGGAGCCGCTATACGACGACCGAAACGAACGGGCGGGCGGCAAATTTGCGACGATGGACCTGATCGGGCTGCCATGGCGCATCACTGTTGGGCCGCGCGGGTTGAAAAACGGTGTGGTCGAACTGACCAGCCGCCGCACCGGCGAAAGCGAAGAACTGACGCCCGACGCCGCCATCGCCAAGGTGATCGAGATTTTCAAGCCGCACCACGTCCGTGGGCTCTAAGCCAGCGTAAACCAGAAAGATGCGGCGTGCCTTGGCGGGCGCGCCGTTTTCATTTCGGGTTGGCCAATTTGCGCCCCTTGACCCGGCCCGCCCTGTTTGGAACTCTGTCGGCAATGAAAAAACCGAGCAGGTGGCACAAATGATCCGAGCATTGGCAATGATCGGCGGGCTTTCAGGGGCGGTGGCGTTCAGTCAATTCCCTGAATTTTCGCAGCAATACATGCAGCGCCTTGCCGGCGCGCGCACCGAGTTGAAAGTGGTCACGGCAGGGTTCGACCTGACCGCCAAGGCGGCCGGCTACACGCGCGACGAGGCGCTTGAGAAAATGGGCGGGTCGGATTTCCAGAACAATCTGCGCGACCAGATGCAAGTGAACTTCAAGCGATTTGACCGTTTGGATGCTGCTTATACAGCGTTGAAAGGCACCGAACCGTTGGCGCGACTGGCCAAGGTCTGGCATTTCCGCGAAACGGATCTGGTCAAACGGACTTGGGACGACTTCCGGCCCGCCATACCGGTGACGGCAGACGGGTTGCTGTGCGCCGGGATCGGCTTTGTCGGTGGCTGGCTGTTGGTGTCGCTGATACTGGGCGCGTTCATGCGTCCGTTTCGCCGCAGGGTCTAGCTGCCTTAGCCCCCGGTCGTGGTGACCCGGTTGACATGCCCCATCTTGCGCCCCGGTTTCATCTCAGCCTTGCCATATAGGTGGATCGATGCGTTGCGTTCATTCGCGATGTCGGGAATGCGGGCGATGTCGTCACCAATCAGGTTCTCCATCACCACATCCGCATAGCGCGTGCCGTCCCCCAGCGGCCAACCGGCCACCGCACGAATGTGTTGTTCGAACTGGTCCACAACGCAGCCTTGTTGGGTCCAATGGCCTGAATTGTGCACGCGCGGGGCGATCTCATTCACGATCAACCCGCTTTTAGTTACGAAAAGTTCAACTCCCATGACACCAACATAGTCGAGTGCATTGAGGATCTTTGCCGCCAAAAGCACAGCATCCATGCGCTGGGCGGCGGTCAAGCGGGCAGGGACCGTGGTCGTGTCGAGAATGCCGTTCTTGTGCACGTTCTCGCCGGGGTCGAAGCAGGCGACATCGCCGCTGACACCACGTGCTGCGATGACGCTGACCTCGTGGCTGAACGTTACGAACCCTTCAAGCACCGAAGGCGCGCCTTGCATGTCTGCAAATGCGGCGTCCGCATCACTTGGCTGACTGATCCGGGCCTGGCCCTTACCATCGTAGCCAAAGCGCCGGGTTTTCAGGATCGAAGGCGTGCCAATCGCCGCAATGGCCGCGGTCATGTCACCCGCGCTTTCCACGTTGGCATAAGGCGCGACCGTTAAGCCAAGACCGGACAGGAAATCCTTTTCCGTCAAACGGTCCTGACTGACACGAAGCGCCTCGCGGCCGGGGCGGATCGGGCGGGACCGCTCCAGCACATCCAGCGCGTCGGTCGGGATGTTCTCGAACTCGAATGTGATGACATCGACAACGGCGGCAAAGGCCTTCAGCGCGGCGACATCATCATACCCGGCGGTCGTCACCGCATCCGCAACCTGGCCTGCGGGCGGGTGTGCACCGGGTTCGTAAATGTGGGTTTTGAATCCCAGCCGAGAGGCCGCGACAGACAGCATTCGGCCCAGTTGACCGCCACCAAGTATGCCGATGGTGGCGCCGGGTTTGAGCGGCTCAGACATCAGACGGCTCTTCTGGGATCGAAGCAGAGAGCGCGTCGCGCCAAGCGTCAAGCCGCAGCGCAAGATCTGGATCTGACACGGCAAGGATACCGGCCGCCATCAGACCCGCATTGGCCGCGCCCGCAGCACCGATGGCCATGGTCGCGACGGGATAGCCTTTTGGCATCTGAACGATGGAATACAGGCTATCCACACCGGACAACGCACGCGTCTGGACCGGAACGCCAACCACCGGGACACGGGTTTTCGAAGCCATCATACCGGGTAGATGGGCTGCCCCACCCGCCCCTGCGATGATCACGTGCAGTCCGCGCGTCGCGGCGGTTTTGCCATAATCCCACAAGCGGTCCGGGGTGCGGTGCGCTGAAACGATCTTGGTTTCGTAGGAAATTCCCAGTTCGTCCAGAACCGTTGCAGCCTCTTTCATGGTGGGCCAGTCGGACTGGCTGCCCATGATGATCCCAACTTTCACATCTGTCATGGTGACCTCGCGTCGCTCGCGTTTTGGAAGCCCGCTTTATAAGGGGCTGGGGCCGTGATGCAATCAGGCAATGATATCGGGGGTCAGTTTGTCCTCGATCCGGGCAATCTTGTCTTTCAGCGCCAGTTTTTGCTTTTTCAAACGCCGTAGACGCAACTGATCCGCTCGCCCGCTTTCTTCAAGCGCGTGGATGGCGTCGTCCAGATCGCGGTGTTCGGCGCGGAAGACCTCTAGCTCCACTCGGAGCACATCTTCGGTCTTCATCTCTTTGGCATTGCTCATTTTTGCGAGTCGTTCTTTTTGTTGCCGGGCCAGTCTAGCGTCATGATCCGCGCAAGGCCAAGCAAAAGCCACCCCTTGCAAGCCAACAGCGAAGTCCCCATATTTTTGGCACGGCTGCCATACTGGGGCCAAACAAACGTGTCGCTTATTCAAGGACGTGTCGATGACAAAAATGAACTTGGGAACGCATCCTTTCCTGCTTGGGTTTGAACAACTTGAGCGTATGGTTGAACAGGCTGCAAAGTCTGGCAAGGATGGCTATCCCCCCTTCAATATTGAACAAGTCAGCGACCGTGCCTACCGCATCACACTTGCGGTGGCGGGGTTTGCCGACGATGATTTGTCGATCACGGTTGAAAACGCCAAGCTGGTCATACGCGGCGCCCAAAGCGACGTGAAAGATGATCGGGTGTTCCTTCACCGCGGCATCGCGGCGCGACAATTCATGAAAAGTTTCGTTTTGGCCGACGGGGTCGATGTAGTTGGCGCAAATACGGAAAATGGCTTGCTGCACATAGATTTGTCGCGGGCCGAACCGGAGCGTCTGGTTCAGACGATCCAAATCAAGAAGGGGTGAACCGATGAACACCAAGTTTCCGTTCAACCATGATCAGATCAGCAATATTGTCTATGTGAAGCGCGTGGCGATTGATGATCTTCCTGAAGATATCCGCGCAGAAGTGCGCGCCCAGGCGGATGGGGCCGACTCGCTTTACGCTGTCCACCGCGAGGATGGAGAGCAGCTTGCCTTGGTCATGAACCGCGAGCTTGCTTACATGTTGGCCCGCGAAAACGACCTGTCGCCGGTGTCAATCCACTAGGACCGCGCCCGCAGCGGCCTGACCCAGACGTGGTCAGGTATCACTGCGATCCAGCCTTGGTGGACCAATGTGCGCATAACTGGTCTGGTGTCTGTCTAACAGTTTTTGAGGGCTCTGGCCCCGCAAGAAAAAGGCCGAGGCATTGCCTCGGCCCATTCGTTTAGCATCCGAACATGTTAGCCTCTGATCAGGCCCATGTTTTCCAGCTTCAGAAGAACCTGATGGGCGCAGTTGTCCACGTCCACGTTTTCGGTTTCGACGCTGAGTTCAGGGTTCTTCGGCACGTCATAGGGGTCTGAAATGCCTGTGAATTCCTTGATCTTACCTTCGCGGGCCAGCTTATAAAGCCCCTTGCGGTCACGCCGTTCGCATTCTTCGATCGACGTGGCAACATGCACCTCGACAAAGGCGCCATATTGCTCGATTTCTTCGCGCACGGCACGGCGCGTGGTGGCATAGGGCGCGATCGGCGCACAGATGGCGATGCCGCCGTTCTTGGTGATTTCAGACGCAACATAGCCGATGCGGCGGATGTTCAGGTCACGGTGCTCTTTCGAGAAGCCCAGCTCGCTCGACAGGTTCTTACGCACAATGTCGCCATCCAGCAGCGTCACGGGGCGGCCACCCATTTCCATCAGCTTGACCATCAGCGCGTTGGCGATGGTGGATTTGCCCGAGCCTGAGAAGCCGGTGAAGAACACGGTGAAGCCTTGCTCGGCGCGTGGCGGTTTGGTCTTGCGCAGCTCTTCCACGACTGTGGGAAAGCTGAACCATTCCGGGATTTCCAGACCTTCCGACAGGCGGCGGCGCAACTCGGTGCCCGAGATGTTCAGGATCGTCACGTCGTCCTTATCCATGATTTCATCCGCAGGTTCGTATTGGGCACGGTCCTGAACATAAACCATGTGTTTGAAGTCGACCATTTCAATGCCCATCTCTTCCTGATGCTCGCGGAACAGGTCCTGGGCGTCATAGGGGCCATAGAAATCGTCACCAGCGGCGTTCTTGCCAGGGCCAGCGTGGTCACGGCCGACGATGAAATGGGTGCAGCCGTGGTTCTTACGGATTAGTCCGTGCCAGACCGCCTCGCGGGGGCCAGCCATGCGCATCGCAAGGTTTAGAAGGCTCATCGTCGTGGTTGCGCCGGGATATTGATCCAGCACCGCCTCGTAGCAGCGCACGCGGGTGAAGTGGTCGATGTCGCCCGGCTTGGTCATGCCAACGACGGGATGAATTAGCAGGTTGGCCTGTGCTTCCTTCGCGGCGCGGAAGGTCAGTTCCTGATGCGCACGGTGCAGGGGGTTGCGGGTCTGGAACGCCACGATGCGACGCCAGCCCAGCTTGCGGAAATAGGCGCGCAGTTCGTTCGGCGTGTCACGGCGGCCACGGAAATCGTAGTGGATGGGCTGCTGAATGCCGACAATCGGGCCACCCAGATAGATCTTGCCAGCGACGTTATGCAAATAGTTCACCGCCGGGTGCGTTTCGTCGTCTGAGCCAAACACCTTCTCGGCCTCGCGGGATTTGTTCGGCTCCCACCGGTCGGTGACGGTCATCGTCGCCAGAATAACGCCTTCCTGATCGCGCAGGGCGATGTCCTGTCCCAACTCGATCGACTGGGCAAAATCTTCAGAGACGTCCAGCGTGATCGGCATTGGCCACAGCGTGCCATCCGCAAGCCGCATGTTCTCGACGACGCCATTGTAATCGTCTTCCGTCAGGAACCCTTTCAGCGGGTTGAAGCCGCCATTCATCAAAAGCTCCAGATCGCAGGTCTGGCGCGGGGTCAGATCGTGGCTGATCAGATCACCGGCTTCGACTTTCAGTTTCTGCGCACTTTCATACGAGACATAAAGCTCGGGGATGGGTGAGAGATTGTTCTGCATTGGATGTGTCCTGTGTTTTAGAGGAGAAAGACCGCTGGAAGTGCCGGTCAGTTCGGCATGCAGCGCATCGTATTCAGCAAATTTTCGGGCAAGAAACGTATCTCTCAGGCGCACCTTTTCGGCAGCACCCTGAGAGGTGATGGTATAAGCAAAGCGCGGACGCTTGTCGGGGCCTGCTCGCTCGCTGACCTTGATCAGCCCGCGTTCGGCGCAGTTGCGCAACAGCGCATTCAGTCGCCCCAGCGAAATCCCAATCGCTGCCGCGGTCACGCGCTGCGACGCATCCGGCGCCAGATCAAGCTGGCGCAGAAGTCGGAAGATCTGGTCTTCCTCGGCAGAAGTGGTTTTTGTCAGGTGCGACGTCATAGCCCGCGACTCAAAGAGTGTTCACGCGTGAACGCTTTGCATGGTTTACGGCAAACGCAAAGCAGAAACATGCGAATGCACGTGAAATTGCCGACCGTGGCTCAAGAGCAACGCGGCGGGGTGGCTAGGGAAACGGGATCGACTGCCCGGCCAAGCGCACCGCATCCGGGGCGGTTGTAAACAGGGTCAGATGAGTCAAGTCCGGGCGGGACCGCGAGGAATACATCAAGGCTTGCGCGCCATCTGCGCGGGCTTGATCCGAAAATGCCCACGTCGGCGCGGGATGACCCGCAGCCCGACTGTCTTGCCAAACCGCCGAGGCTGCTGACTGCCCACGAATGTCCACAACACGTTCAAGTGTGACCTCAAGCGGCACGATGTGGCGCGGCGCGTCATCAGGAGTCAGATAGCGCTTGATCGCGACGCCGCACCCTTCAGCTGAAAGCGATGTATAGATGGCCATTTGGCCAGAATGGTGAAAACGCCCTTCGGGGGATTGCACCGGCGATGTCGCATCCTGATCAGTGAAGATCAGGCGATAGACACTGCCGGTGTAAGATATCATTCCTGTTCGGCGAGGAAATGTTCGGCTTCAAGCGCCGCCATGCAGCCCATACCCGCCGAGGTCACGGCCTGTCGATATTTGTGGTCGGTCAGGTCACCTGCCGCAAACACCCCGGGGATCGACGTCGCGGTCGAGTCCGGTTTGGTTACAACGTAGCCGCCCATATGCGTTTCCAGTGCGTCTTTCACCAGTTCGTTCGCGGGCGCGTGTCCGATTGCGATAAAGACGCCTTTGGCCGGAATTTCGGTGATCTCACCCGTGGCCACGTGCTTGACGCGCACGCCGGTGACACCCAGCGGATTTTCATCGCCGATGACCTCTTCGAGTGTGTGATCCCACAGCGGCACGATCTTTTCGTTCTTCATCAGCCGGTTGATCAAGATCTTCTCGGCGCGCAGTTCGTCGCGGCGATGGACCAGTGTCACTTTCGATGCAAAGTTGGTCAGAAACAGGGCCTCTTCGACCGCGGTGTTGCCGCCGCCGATGACGACGATTTCCTGCCCGCGATAGAAAAATCCGTCGCAGGTGGCGCAGGCCGAAACGCCGAAGCCCTTGAATTTCTCTTCGCTGTCCAGCCCAAGCCATTTGGCGCGCGCGCCGGTGGCCAAGATGACTGCGTCGGCCTTGTAGATCGTGCCGCTGTCACCGGTTGCGGTGAAGGGGCGTTCGGACAGGTCAAGGTCGGTGATCAGGTCGCCGATGATTTCGGTACCGACCGCTTTGGCGTGGGCCTCCATCTTGACCATCAGGTCGGGGCCTTGGATTTCGGTCTCACCGGGCCAGTTTTCGACCTCGGTCGTGGTGGTCAGCTGCCCGCCGGGCTCCATACCTTGCACAAGGATGGGCTCCAACATGGCGCGGCTGGCATAGACGGCGGCTGTGTATCCGGCAGGGCCGGAGCCGATGATCAGGACTTTGGTGCGACGTGGCTCGGACATGGAAACTTCCTTGAGTATACTGGTTCACACCGCATATAAGCCCGCCCGACGCCGGTGGAAAGCCCATCCAAGCCACGTTCGCAATGCGGTGTTGGCGTCCGGGGTCTGGTCACGTTGAAATGATGTTGCGTCTGCGCGAAATATTGTTGCGCATTTGGTGGCCTCAGGGTAACCTCTGCGCAATTTCCAATCGGAAAACCACTGAAAAGCTATCGGCCTCCTCGCTCATTGGGGGTCACAGATCATACGCCTTGGAAGGTTCATCCATGTCCGCAAGCAAACTTGACCCGATTGACCGCATGATTCTTGCCGAGCTTCAGGCAGATGGCCGAATGACCAACGTGGAATTGGCCAAACGGGTTGGAATTTCCGCCCCGCCCTGCCTGCGACGTGTGCGCACGTTGGAAGAGCAAGGCCTGATCCGTGGCTATCATGCCGATGTCAACGCGCGCGCGCTTGGGTTCGAGGTGCAGGTCTTTGCCATGGTGGGGCTGGTCAGCCAAGCCGAGGCCGACCTGACCGCCTTTGAGGGGCAGTGCCGAAACTGGTCGCTGGTTCGTGAATGTCACATGCTGAATGGCGAAGTGGATTTCATTCTGAAATGCGTCGCGCCGGACCTGTCCACCTTCCAATCCTTCCTGACCGAACAATTGACTGCGGCCGAGAATGTAGCCTCTGTTAAAACGTCACTGGTTATCCGTGGTGCAAAAGACGAACCGGGCGTGCCATTTGACGTGCTGGAAGCCCGAATGGGTGAAACACCCTAACACCCGACCTTTCAAACCGTTTGCAAGACACAAAAAAAGCCGCCCGAAGGCGGCTTTTTCGTTGGTTCATGGCAGGCTACAGGGCTGGAAAGGGGGGAAGGGAAAAGCCCGGAACTTACCTTGAACCGTATAAAACTCTACTATTATGCGACGTGCATGGTGCGGGATTGGCGCATTGCGCGGGTATGGGGCAGGGCCGAAACATCTGTTTCAGCGTCAATGATCCATTTCATCCAGCGGCGTTTGATAGACATGCCAACCTCGTCCGATTGCGGTCCTGAAGACCAATTCTTGTTCGTCTGGGTATAAACTAGATCGCGATTGGGGCATGGGTTTGGCACTGGTAAGAAACTTCAGGTTTCCGACATTCAGGGTGTGGTTTGGGCGAATTCCCCAGTCATTCATAGTCTTTTTCGCGCTTGAGGCGGGTGTCCTCTGCGCCACAATGCGGCGCGAATGTGGCGAGGTATTGGGGTCAGAGCCGGATCGCTGAAATGAGGCGGCCATAATCAGGTTCGTTGCCATGACAGCTTCGGCGATAGGAATAGAATCGCTCCGGGTCGGAATACGTGCAGTAACGTACCCACTCCGCGTGCCGAACACCTGCCGCGCGCAAACAGTGAAGTCCAAAGCCGGGAAGGTCGAACATGGCACGGTCTTCCTTGCCTTGCGCAAAGAAGCGACTGTAATCCGGGTTCTGGCCCATGAAGTCCTCAAGAAACTCCGGACCGACTTCATAGGCGCGTTGGCTGATTGTTGGGCCGATGATTGCCGTGATTGCCGCGCGTTGCGCGCCAAGCGCCTCCATCGCGTCGATTGTTGCTTCCAGGACGCCACCAAGTGCACCTTTCCAACCTGCATGTGCCGCGCCAATGACGCCGGCTTCGGGGTCAGCAAACAGCACGGGTTGGCAATCTGCGGTCAGGATGGTCAGCGCGACCCCCGGCGTGGCGGTGACAATTGCGTCAGCAATTGGTTTGTCGCCCTCGATCGGTCCATCCACAGTTAAAACATCGGGTGAGTGCACCTGATGGACACCGCAAAGATGGGTTTGTTCCACCTTCATGGCGTCGGCAACGCGCGCGCGGTTGATCGCCACCAGTTCAGTCTGGTCCTGACTGCCGGAACCACAGTTCAACCCGGCATATACCCCGGAGGATGCGCCACCTTTGCGGGTGAAAAAGCCATGCATCAGCGGGGCAAGGGCGTCAGAGGTGATGATTTCAAGGGTCATGCGAGGCCGGAGTGAGAAAGGTTGCGGGTCAGACCGGGCAGATCGGGCGCGTCGGCGCGAGTCAGGCCCAGCACTTTGAAGAGCGTCCCCATTTCATCGGGATGCGTCAAGCGCCTGTGCGCAGCGATATGAGTCGCCAGCGTATCGCCGCTGAGGCGATCGGCAAGGGCTTGAGCACGCGGGGTGATACCCAGACGCTCCAGAAAAAGGCCTTGCGGGGTCAACAGGTGCGGCACCAGCGGGTCGGCCGCCCGGACCAAGGCCTCGAAATCCACATGCGCTGTCAGATCAGCCTCACCGGGGGTGGCCAAAGGATCCACGTATTCATGCGACGCCATTGCCTGCAACGTGTCACCGACAGAACGCCAGTCACCATAATCCACGATCAATGCCGCGCCGCCATGGGTGTCGATCCGCTCTGCAAGCAAAGCCATGATGCCGGTGGCTGCAGGACAGAGTTCGACGGTGTCGCCGTCGCGGGTGTCCTCTAACCTGAAGGTCAGCTCATCGACGGGCATGGGGTCGGTCAACCCCATCGTCAGCTTGTCGTCTTGATATCCAATCTGGCGTTCGCGCCAGCCCGCGCCATCGCGCTGATATTGTCGGATTGGCAAGGCATCAAAAAACTCGTTCGCCACAAGGAACAAGGGCGCATCAGGCAGCGTCGCGACGGTGTCGTGGTGCACCAGCTTGCGTGGCGCAAGGGCTTTGCTTTGGAGGCTGCGCAGCACGGGTGATGTTTCGACCAAATGCAGGTTTGCCGCCGTGTGAAACCCGGGCACGGCGGTCGTTGCGCGCAGGATATCTGCCATCAGCGTGCCGCGACCGGGGCCAAGCTCTGCCAGCGTGAAGGATGCTGGTGCGCCTTGATCCATCCAGGCTTGCGCCAGCGCCAGGCCCAGCATCTCGCCGAACATCTGGCTGATCTCGGGGGCGGTGGTGAAGTCGCCGGCCACGCCCAGCGGGTCGCGGGTGGCGTAATAGCCGTGGTCAGGATGCATGAGGCATTCGGCCATATAATCGGCCACGGACATCGGGCCGGTCGCCGCAATCCGGCGGGCCAATATCTGGGCGAGCGGGGTCATCCGGTGGAGGCCTTCGGCGCGCGCCGCGCGGCCCAGATCAAGGTCACTAAGCCGACGGCGATCATCGGCAGCGTCAAGGTCTGGCCCATGGTCAGCCCCCAGTCACCGAACCTGATGACGTGGCCCCACGGGTTGTCGGGTGTGATAAATTGCGCATCCGCCTGCCGGAAGAACTCGACCGTGAACCGCGCCAACCCGTAGCCAAGAAAAAACAGCCCTGTCAGCATACCGGGGCGCTTCAGCCAGCCGCGCCCGAAGGCAAGCACGAGCAGGATAGCGGCCAGCAGTAAACCTTCCAGTGCGGCCTCGTAAAGCTGGCTGGGATGACGCGCGCAGGCGCCCAGTGCGAAATCCCATTGGGGGCAATCCTGCGCGGCCTCACCGGGGAAGATCACGGCCCATGGTGCCGTCGAAGGGCGCCCCCAAAGCTCGGCGTTGATGAAATTTGTCAGCCGCACCAGCCCGATACCGATCGGGGCTGCGATGGCAAGCAGGTCAGCCAGTTGCGCCAGGGCAATCTGGTGTTTGCGGGCAAACAGCCAAGTGATGGTCACGATGCCCAAGAAACCGCCGTGAAAGGCCATGCCTCCCATCCAGACCTTCGGAATATCCAGCGGGTTGGCGATGAAATAAGCGGGTTCATAGAACAGCACATACCCCAGTCGGCCACCCACGATGATGCCGATGATCGCCCAGGTCGCAAGATCTTCCAACTGCGCGCGCGTCATGGGGGGCTCATCGCGCCACAACGCCGCGTTGGAAATGGCGCGGGCGATCACCCACCACCCCACCGCGATGCCGACAAGATATCCGAGCGCATACCAGCGCAATGCAAAGGTGAAGCTGCCAATCTCGACCGAGAAGATCTCGGGCGAGATGGCGGGAAAGGGGATCGCCAAAAACATGGGGCATTCCTGACCTTGTCCGGTGGGACAAGTCAACCTTGTCTCTGCGGGTTCAAATGCGCATATAGGGTCCAGCAAGCGAGGAGATGCCGATGCAGACGCGCAACAAGATTTTGGATGATATGTCGCAACTGATGACCAACGCCATGGGTGTGGCTCAGGGGGCTAAGGACGAAGCTGAAACCGCGATGAAAAGCTGGATGGACCGCTGGTTGGCGGACCGCGATTTCGTCACCCGCGAGGAATTTGACGCCGTGCGCGCCATGGCCCAGAAGGCGCGCGAGGAAAATGAGGCGCTGAAAGCTCGACTGGATGCGCTTGAGAAGAAAAAGAAAAGCTGATCCGCTGTCCCGGCGCGCACGGGGTTGGACCTCGTGCGGCCGTTGTCTGGCGCACCCGCCTTGACAGGGCCGTGGTGGCTGCGGATCGGTCTGTCAAAGACCCTATCGCAAGATCGGTGGCTTTTGCGGATCAGAGCCAGGCGCAACGGGTGCGAGACGTTGAGGTTGCTCAGGCGCGGGCAGGTCAAAGCGCAGCCCGATCGCGGCCAGCTTGCCGGCCACCTGCGCGTTTCCTTCGAAGAACCCCACATCCATTTGCCCTGCATCAAGACCCGAGAACGTGAGCGCCTCGTTTGCGGCGCCTGCCAGGGCGTTTTGTGCGCCCTCGACCGGATCAATGAAGCCCAGAAGGTGCCCTTTGCGCCCGTCTGAATAGGTCACGCAGGCCAGGCAGGCATGGCTTGCCAGCCCGCCCGCCGTCGCCAGCTTCGCATCCAGCGCCGTGATCAACGCTTCGGGAACAGAAGGGGGATGAAGCTCTGCGATGCGCGCTTCGATCTGTTCCGGCCCTGTCTTCAGCGTGTCAGACAGCCATTCCATAGCCTCGGCCGGGATCAGGATCGACGACGGCGCGACCCCAAGGTTCACGCCAAGTCCGATCCCTTGTCCGGCCAGCATCCCGGCGATTACCCGTCCGGGCAAAGCGGCATACGGGGCAGGGCTGCCCACGAAGTCCGCCAGCCGATCCTCGCGGTCAAACACCAGCACATATTTGGCGTCGTCAAGGTCGAACAGATCTGGTTCGATATCGTCGCCCGTGGGCTCTTTGGTCAGCAGCAGGAACAATTCACCGTCAGCGAGCCGTTCATAGAACCGAAGTCGGGCAGCGTCGCTTGTCAGGTCGTCCTGCATGGCGGCATGCGCGTCATCAAGGCGTGTTGTGTCGGTCATCATGTGCCTTTGTCTGTTTGTGGCCGTTCGTTCTTTGGCGCGGGTCCTTGGCCCAGTTCCTCGGCGATGCGCGCGCGCAAGGTGGGCAGCAGGTCGGTCTCGAACCACGGGTTTTTCTTCAACCATCCCGTATTGCGCCAAGACGGATGAGGCAAGGGAAACAGGCGCGGCGCATGATCGCGCCACGCCTTCACCGCATCTGTGACGCTTTGCTTGCGGTCAAGGTGGCGGGCCTGTGCGTGCCCGCCGATGATCAGGGTCAGCGGTGTCTGCGCAAGGGCGCGATCCACGCGATCCGCCCATGTCGTGGCGCAAATCTTTGGGGGTGGCAGGTCCGACCCGGCGGCGTTGTAGCCCGGAAAGCAGAACGCCATGGGGGTGATTGCGATATGGGTCTGATCATAAAAGATCGATCGTTCCACGCCCATCCAGTCACGCAACCGATCTCCTGACGGGTCATCGAAAGGCTTGCCGGACCGATGCACGCGCAACCCCGGCGCCTGCCCTATGATGCGTATGCGTGCGTCAGACTGGAACCAGACCACGGGGCGCGGCGTATGGGCGGTTTCGGTCTTGGCAAACCTGTCCGCGCATAAACGGCAGGCCGCGATGTCGCGTTGCAGCTCCTTCATGGAGTGAGTTTAGGGGGGAGACATCGAGCGGGCAATATTTCGGTGAATGTAGAAATATATCTTGTGTGGCGTGAACTCTTCGATATTACTAGAAATATGAAACACGAATCTCTTGAATCAATCAATGTCGATATCGCGGCCTCGCAGTTCGCAGCGCTTGGATCTGAACACCGCCTGTCAGTGTTGCGCACATTGGTCCGTGCCGGGCCAGAAGGGCTGTCCATCGGCGCGCTGGGCGAACGCTGTGGCGTCACGGGATCGACCTTGACCCACCATATGAAAATCCTCGCGGCTGCCGGTTTGGTGACGCAGGAAAAGCAAGGCCGTAGCATCATTTGCGCGGCTGCCGAATACGAGGTCATGCGCGCACTGTCAGACTATCTTCTGTCAGAATGCTGCGCTGATTGCCCGGAAGGAAAGGGCCACGATCATGGCTGACACGACACATTCGCCCACACCCGCCAAAGGTTGGAAGATCGACAAAGCCTGGGTGGCTATTGTGCTGATCCCGCTGGTGCTTGCGGTCTTTGAACCGGCCGAGGTTTGGCCAATGATCACGTTCGCGCTGACCGCTCTGATGCACACGGCACCCTTCATTTTGTTCGCGATCCTTGCCGTGGCATATCTGAAATCAACTGGCGCCGAGAACCTTTTGGCGCGTGCTTTTGCGGGGCGCGAAGTGCGGATGATCGTTTTGGCGGCGCTCGCGGGTGGATTGTCGCCGTTCTGTTCGTGCGAGGTGATCCCGTTCATTGCAGCCTTACTGGCCGTCGGAGCACCCTTGTCGGCTGTGATGGCGTTCTGGTTGTCTTCGCCCCTGATGGACCCTGCCATGTTTGCGATCACCGCGGGCACATTGGGCACAGGCTTTGCCGTCGCCAAAACGATTGCCGCGGTGTCCATTGGCCTGTTCGGCGGGTTCACGGTAAAAGCGACGGCAAAAACAGTTCTGTTTTCTGACCCTTTGAAAAATACGCCGGCCAAGGCCTGCTGCGCATCGTCAGGCTGTGGTGCGGGTTCCGCCGCCGACGTTTATGCTGGCGAGGTGAATTGGCGGTTCTGGCAACAGGCAGATCGTCGCACGACATTCCGCGACACCGCGTTCGAGAACCTTATGTTCTTGGGCAAATGGCTGCTACTGGCCTATATGATCGAAGCCTTGATGCTGCGGTTTATCCCGGCTGATATGGTCGCTCAGGTTCTGGGCGGCAGCGGTATCGGACCGATCTTGTTGGCCGCCATTGTCGGTGCGCCTGCGTATCTGAACGGCTATGCCGCCGTGCCGATGGTGGCAGCCTTGCTTGAACAGGGCATGTCGAACGGTGCAGCGATGTCCTTTGTGATCGCGGGCGGGGTCAGCTGTATTCCTGCAGCGGTCGCGGTTTGGGCCTTGGTCAAACCCCGCGTGTTTGCGGCCTATCTTGGATTGGCCGTTATCGGAGCGATTGTCGCCGGGCTAAGTTGGGGCGCTATCGCCTGAGGCCTGCTCTGTCGCAGGTTCGTGCCTAGCCATTGTTGTTTGCGCCCGGCTGCAGTATCTCCAACACTCAAAGAACCAGTTGGCCGCGTCCTTGTCGTTACGGGCAAGGACGCGACCCGTTTGCAGCAATGGCAAATAGACGGGACATTTCATGTATCGCGTGTGGAATTTCATCACGGCCTACTCGATCCTTCTGATCAGCGGTGCGGTGATTGCCTTGGTCTGGGCCAATACCAACCCGGACTCCTACCACCTAATCGTAGAGTATCCCTTGTTGTTCAACGGCTGGATCGGTGTGGATGTCGGCCATTGGGAACGCGCGCTGGGCGACGCCGCCCATCACTTTGAATACGGTGATTTCGAAC
The DNA here is from genome assembly GCF_947497285.1 of uncultured Aliiroseovarius sp. Lineage (GTDB taxonomy): Bacteria > Pseudomonadota > Alphaproteobacteria > Rhodobacterales > Rhodobacteraceae > Aliiroseovarius. Next base: position 100,238 of record NZ_CANMFT010000001.1, read on the forward strand.
GGGTTTTGACGTTTCACTATCTTATCAACGACATGCTGATGGCGTTGTTCTTTGCGATTGCGGGCAAAGAGGTATGGGAAGCCGTGATCCTTGAAAACGGATCGTTGCGTGGCAAGAAGGCGGCAACGCCGTTGGTGGCGACGGCTGGTGGCATGCTGGGGCCAATCGTGGTCTATCTGGGTATCGCCTATTTCCTCGGATCGACCACCTTTGATGCGGTGTCGCGTGGATGGGCCATTCCGACAGCGACCGATATTGCGTTCAGCTATCTGGTGGGCCGAATAGTGTTTGGGGCAGGCCACCCTGCAGTGCGCTTTCTTTTGCTGTTGGCGATTGCGGATGACGCGGTGGGTTTGATCATTATTGCGATTTTCTACCCTTCGGGCGAATTGGCGCCGGTCTGGCTTTTGCTCTCGATCGTCGCTGCTGCATCGGCCTTTTTGCTGTTCAATTGGCTACCGCGATATCTGGATCGCGGTGACCAATTGCGGTCTCGTTCAACATGGGTGCGCAAGAAACTTGGCTGGATGCCATATGCGATCGCGGGCTGTCTGAGCTGGTTCGGATTTGCACAAGCCGGTATTCACCCGGCCTTGGGCCTGTTGCCGATCATTCCCGCGATCCCTCATGCCGACCGCGCCTTCGGCTTGTTTGCCGAGGCCGAGAAATATCTGACCGACACGCTCAACCAGATGGAGCATACCCTGGCGATCCCCGTCAATGTCGTGCTGTTCTTCTTCGGCCTTCTGAATGCCGGGGTGGAGTTCAGTGCCATCTCTGAGGCGACGTGGCTTGTCTTTGCCGGCCTGATCATCGGTAAACCGCTGGGTATCTTTTTAATGGGGTGGCTTGCGGCCTATCCCATGGGGCTGGGATTGCCTGCTGGGATGCGCACGCGTGACTTGGTGGTCATCGGCTTTGTCGCCGCCATCGGCTTTACCGTCTCGCTGTTCGTAGCCTCGGCGGCCTTTGTGCCCGGACCCGTTCTCGATGCGGCCAAGATGGGTGCCTTGTTCAGTTTCGCGGCGGTGTTCCTGTCCGTTTCTGCGGGTAAGTTGCTGAAGGTTGAAAAGCAAAACGGCTGATTTCCATGTGGCCCCGAAGGCGCTGGTGTCAGTTCCATGCGCCTGTCGCTGATTGCCTGCCAATCGCGCGTAAGGGTTCGTCAGCCACTGTTATACGTTGTCATTTTCGGTGAAATTCCGACATAATGCTGCCCAAGTGGGACGTTATAGGCCTACGTTAACGAAGCTCTGATAAGAGCGGAGAGGCGAAAGCAGTGCCGGAGCGTCGAATGCTCGAGTTCAAAAATGTCAGCAAGTCCTTTTGGACGGGGAAACAGCGCAAAGTCATTCTGGACAATGCGTCGTTTCGCGTTGAATTGGGCAATTCGCTGGGCATCCTGGCGCCCAATGGGACGGGCAAGACGACGCTGATCAACATGATGGCGGGGCTTGAAAAACCAGACGAGGGCGAGATTGTGCGCAGCTGTCGCATTTCTTTCCCTTTGGGGTTTATGGGCGGTGTAAGCGGTCGCCTGTCCGCGAAAGAAAACGCGCGGTATATCGCCAAGCTTTATGGCCTTGACCCGGACTATATCGAGGCTTTTACCCGCTGGCTCTGCGGGCTTGAGGAATACTATGATTTCCCGGTCGCCACCTATAGCAGCGGCATGCGGTCGCGTTTTACCTTTTCTTTGCTGCTGGCGCTGGACTTCGATATCTACCTTATCGACGAAGGCATGCCGCAGACCACGGATGTCGAATTCAACCGCAAGGCCGGTGATGTGCTTCAGGAACGGCTAAAGGGCGCTACTGTCATCGTCGTATCCCACCAGGCGCAGACTCTGGAAAAATTCTGTCACTCTGCCGCCGTTCTGCGCGACGGTCAGTTCAAAATGTTTGACACTTTGGAAGAAGCGAAACAGCTTTATGACTACCAAACCCAAGGCTAAGAAGTATCGCATCGGCCGGACCGGTCAAGCTGCGACGGAGCGCCCCGCGACGGGTGATGCGATGCAACCAGATGCGGTGGCAGACGAGGGTCGCACCGGACCCGACCAGGCGAGCATCGCTAATGCGTCCGGCGATCCTGCTGGCACACGCGCTTCCCCCAAGGTGGGCGGGGCAGGGCCAGCCGCGCGACCGCTCAATCCGTTGGAGGCTGCCGCCCAAGCGCCACACGAAGATGGGTTCCCGAAAGAAGGCTTCAAGGGCACGCAAGGCGCGGGCACCCTGGCGGAGGACGACCTGACCCCCGAACAAGCGGTCGAAGCAATCCGCAAGGAGGGTCTGACCGGTCGCCAGTTGCGCATGGCGCGTCGGGTCGCCCAAAAGCACGGGTTGGCGACCACCTCGGATTTTGACGCCGTTTATCAATTGCGGCGTGCCGGAATCGACCCGTTCCAGCGGGCCAACATGTTGGATTTGGTCGGACCGGCCGCCGATGGGTCCGGAGATGCGGATCAGTCTGTTCACCTTCCCCAGACCGTCGTGCCGCCGCAGCTACCGGCCAATCATGTCTATGATGAAGCAGATCGTGCGCGGTCGGTCTTGGAAATTCAGAAAGACATTGCGCGCCGCCGCCGCCGCAAGTTGCGGATGCTTGTGGTCCGGCTGGCTTTTTTCGTTTTTCTGCCCACGATCATCGCGGGTTACTATTATTACAATGTCGCCACCCCGATGTATGCGACGAAGACCGAGTTCGTCATTCAAAAAGCCGATGGCGCGGGTGGCGGTGGGCTTGGCAGCTTGTTTGCCGGATCAGGTCTGGCGACGTCCCAAGACAGCACCACGGTTCAAAGCTACCTGACCTCGCGCGATGCGATGCTGCGTTTGGATCAGGATGTCGGCTACAAGGCCGTGTTCTCGGACCCCGAGATCGACGCGGTTCAGCGGCTTGAAGACAATGCCTCGAACGAGGCGGCGTATAAACTTTACAAAAAGAACGTGAAGATCGGCTTCGATCCGACCGAGGGCATCGTCAAAATGGAAATTGTGGCGCCAACGCCAGCGGCCAGTGCGCAGTTTTCAGAGCGTTTGATCGCCTATGCCGAAGAACGCGTGGACAATCTGACGCAACGCTTGCGCGAAGACCAGATGAAGGGCTCGCGCGAAAGCTACGAAGAAGCCGAGCTTGAAATGTTCGCCGCGCAGGCAGAGGTTTTGCGCCTGCAAGAAAAGATGGGCGTTTTTGACGCAGCATCGGATGCGTCGTCGCTGATGAGCCAAATCAATGCCTTTGAGGTTCAGGTTCAGGAAAAGCGCTTGGCCTTGCGGCAACTTCTGGACAACAGTCGCCCCAACAAGGCCCGTGTTGACGGGGTCCGCGGCGATATCGAACGGCTGGAAACATTGATCGGCCAGTTGCGGGCCAAGTTGACCGAAGCGGGTGGCGAAAACGGATCATTGGCGTCAATCAGTGGCCAGTTGCGCATTGCCCAGACCAATTTGGAAACGCGCACGCTTTTGATGCAGCAGGCCCTTCAACAGCTGGAAACAGCACGGATCGAGGCCAACAAGCAGACCCGGTATCTAGAGCTTGGCGTACGGCCTGTCGCGCCGGATGAACCCACGTATCCGCGCGCCTTTGAGAATACCATGCTGGCGTTTCTGATCTTTTCGGGCATCTATCTGATGGTGTCGATTACGGTGTCGATCCTGCGTGAACAGGTCTCGTCCTGATATGGGGCGGGTGGTTGTCGGATCGGTTGAGATTGGCAATGATCTGCCGTTGACCATCATCGCAGGCCCGTGTCAGCTGGAGGGCAGCGATCATGCCCTGCGGATTGCGGACAAGATGGCCTCGATCTGCGCGCGTGCCGGTGTGGGCTATGTCTTCAAAGCGTCGTTTGACAAGGCAAACCGGACATCGCTTGATGCGCCCCGTGGTCCGGGTCTTGATGCAGGGCTCAGGATGTTGGCCGAGGTCCGCGCACAAATAGGCGCGCCCGTTCTGACGGATGTGCATCAGCCCGAACATTGCGCGGCCGTGGCCGAAGTCGCAGATATCCTGCAAATCCCGGCCTTCTTGTGTCGCCAAACCGACCTTTTGGTTGCGGCAGCGCGAACGGGGCGTGCCGTCAACATCAAGAAAGGCCAGTTCCTTGCCCCTTGGGACATGGCGCATGCCGTGGGCAAAGTGACCGGGTCCGGCAATGATCAGGTGATATTGACCGAGAGGGGAAGCGCGTTTGGTTACAACACGCTAGTGACGGATATGCGGGCGTTGCCGCAGATGGCGGCGCTTGGGCACCCTGTCGTGATGGATGCGACCCATGCGGTGCAGATGCCGGGGGGGCAGGGCAGCACCTCTGGTGGGCAAAGGCAATTCGCCCCGGTGTTGGCGCGCGCAGCGGTTTCGACGGGGATCGCAGGCGTGTTCATCGAAACGCACCCCGATCCCGACAATGCCCCATCAGATGGCCCGAATATGATTCCGCTTGAGCAGATGGCGCAACTGGTCGATGACCTCGCCGCTTTCGATGCCTTGGCAAAAACCCGGCCGCTACAGCGATGACCATGCGACTTTCGCCCAGCGGGTTTCGAGAATACGACGCGCGCTGGCGCTTTCCTGAAGACATCGATCTGTCCGGAATGCGCAGTGTCGGGCTTGCTTTGGGCACGCAGCTGATGCGCCGCCGCATTGGGCCACAGATCATCTTGGGGCATGACTTTCGCAGCTATTCCCCGTCGGTAAAGGACGCATTGGCCGAAGGCTTGCAGATGGCCGGGGCGCATGTGCGCGACATAGGACTTAGCCTGTCGCCGATGGCGTATTTCGCGCAGGCCCATCTCGATATTCCGGCCGTCGCCATGGTCACAGCCAGCCACAACCCGAATGGCTGGACGGGCGTGAAAATGGGTTTTGATCACCCGTGCACGCATGGGCCGGAGGACATGGAAGAGCTTCGTGAGATAGCGACAACCGGCGATTGGACGGTTCAGGGCGGTGGCAGGATCGACCGCGTGGACGGTATCAAAGAGGCATATTTGGCCGACCTGACAAACGGGCCGGGTCTGTCGCGCCCTCTCAAGATCGTCTGCGCGACGGGCAATGGCACGGCTGGTGCCTTTGCCCCCGACCTCTTGCGTCGCCTGGGCGCAGAAGTTGTCGAACGGCACTGCCAACTGGACCATAGTTTCCCTAACTACAATCCAAACCCCGAAGCGCTTGAGATGCTGCATGACATGGCGCAGGCCGTCCGCGCATCTGGTGCCGACTTTGCCCTTGGCTTTGATGGAGACGGCGACCGCTGCGGTGTTGTCGATGCGCAGGGAAACGAGGTGTTTGCTGACAAGATGGGTCTGATCTTGGCCCGTGACATGGCGCGCGCGCATCCAGGGTCACACTTTCTGGCAGATGTAAAATCCACAGGCCTTTTCGCAACCGACCCGGTGCTGGCCGAGCACGGCGCATGCGTCGAATACTGGAAGACCGGACACAGCCATATGAAACGGAGGCTTCGCGACACTGGCGCGTTGGCTGGGTTTGAGAAGTCAGGCCACTACTTCATTGGCCCGCCGATTGGGCGGGGATATGATTGCGGCTTGCGTGTCGCGGTCGAAATCTGCCGCCTGATGGACCGTCATCCGCTCAAATCGCTATCTGATCTCGTAGACGAACTGGAACCGTGCTGGACCTCTGCGACCTTGTCTCCGGCCTGCCCGGACGACCAGAAATACGCGGTTGTCGCGCGAATGAGGGATCGGCTTGAACAGATGCAGCAAGCCGGCGAGAAGATCGCTGGACGACGGATCGCCGGGATGCTGACAGTGAATGGGGCGCGGGTAAAGCTTGAGGATGGCTCTTGGGGTTTGATCCGAGCATCGTCCAACACGCCCAACCTTGTTGTCGTTTGCGAAAGCATGCAAAGCGCCGAGGATTTGCGCCATATCTTCGACGGGTTCAACGCCTTGCTGCAACAAGAACCTTCGGTCGGTGCGTATGACCAAACCTTGTAACCAGATTAGGCCGAAGGCCCCGTTGTGGAAGGTCACGAGGCCAACTGGAAATTCACTCGCATTCCCCCATTTTGGGGTTGCGCCTTGGTTTGGCTTTGGCTAGGAAAGCGCGCACTGCTGGGGTGTAGCCAAGTGGTAAGGCAACTGTTTTTGGTACAGTGTACCGTAGGTTCGAATCCTACCACCCCAGCCACTAACTTCCCTGTTTTCAGACGCTGAACAGTTACCGCGCGAATGTCGCGTGTGTTCGGGCGCCTGGCAGACTGGGATTTCAGCAGAGACGCAGATAAGAGCACGAACCGGGCCGATTACACGCCGTAATCTCTGTTTGCGATTCCGGCGGTATGAGTTTGCAGATTTCAGGGTGTTTTGTTTTAGAGCGATGCGAACTGCGTGCGCTGTTCAGTCCAGACAGCCGAGAACCGGGTCTTGATCAGGTAGTCCGTGGTGAGGTCATCGGGCTGTCCGCCCGCGGCGATGCCGTCAAGAACATCGGGCACAAGCATTGCCAGGTTGGTCACCTCCTGAACGCGGCGCTTCGATACCCCTTCATTTTCGGTGATCTCAGAGAAGGCTTTTCCTGCGATGACCATTGCCAGCCAGCTGCGCCCCTCCATGATGTTCTGCACCAGCGTTCTGTCGATCTCTGCCGGTGCCTCGCCGAGATGGAGTTTCAATTCCACGCCTCGCCGGCGCATCTGGAATGGAGCGTCGATCGTCAATTCCATAACATTCATTTGTTCCGTTGCATTGCCCTTTTCCTGAAGTCTTTTCGAGACATCTGCGAGTTCGGCGGCAATCAACCCTTCGGTCATTGACACCGCTACGCCGGGTCTGGTCAGAAGCTGCCCTACCAGTTCAGCCAGCTAGCCCTCTATCTGTTGTGCGGGCAGCCGCCACGCATCCGGATGCTTCCGGCTGCGATCTTTGACCAGCCTGCGGGAGATATAGTAGCGAAGTCGTTTACCGTTCTTGCGGCTGTGACTAGGTGTCAGACGATCGCCGGTTTCATCAAGGAGCTTGCCCGCCAGAGGTGATCTGGTCGCTTTTTTGTCTGGAACCGCGAGCAACCGCTGCCCCGCTCTGCAGCATGTCCTGAACCTTGTCCCACACTGCCGGGCCGATGACGGCTGAATGTTGTCCCTCATAGGCCTGTTTCTTGTCCCGGATTCGTACCGCCGTGACCTCACGTTCGAACTGGGCAAAGCTGAGCGGCATGTTCAATGTCAGGCGCCCCATGCTGGTTGCGGTGCTAGAGCTTTGTGTGACAGATATGAAAGAGGTTTCAGCCGCATCCAACTGGTCAACCAGCTTGGCGAAGTCGGTCAGAGGACGCTTCAACCTGTCGATCTTGTAGACCACAATCTGATCGACGCGTTTCTCGTCTACAGCCTGCATCAGTCGTTGAAGCGCCGGGCGCTCCAGATGTCCGCCCGATATGCCGCCATCGTCATAGTGTTCGGGCAGCAGTTCCCAGCCCTCGTGTTTCTGGCTGGCGATCTAAGCCTTACAGGCTTCCCGCTGTGCATCCAGCGAGTTGAAGTCCTGCTCCAGCCCGTCTTCCGACCTCTTGCGGGTATAGATGGCACAGCGGATCCGTCGCATCACTGAACCCCAAAGAAGCGTGGCCCGGGCCGTATGCGGCTGCCAACCGAATGCCTTCTCCATTCGTGGAATCAAAGCGCTGGTCTTGCGGTTCAGCAGTTTGGTCAGTTGTTCCCGTCGCACTGGCCTCGCCTTTACGGCTTTTGCTTTCGCGGCTTTGGTTTTCTGTGCGGTTTCCGTCATCATCGCCCTCGACTCATTTGCGAAGGCCAGTCCTTCGTCCCGTATTGAGTGAAGCCCGGCGATCCCGGGCGATGTTTCGTGACGAAAGCACCGCTCTCAAATGCCTGGAAGTCCAGTGGGTTGTTAGAGAAAGGGCGGGACGCAGACCTTCGCTGCAGGTGAGCAACAAAGGCAGTTATGGGTATTCTGCCTTCGCGGCAAACCATTCCACGACAGCTTGAGACGATGAACTGCGTTTCGGCCCGCGCATGGTCAACATGTAAAAGTGTTGATCGCCCGTAAGCGTTTCAGAAATGACCTGCACAAGATGATTTGCCGCAATGTCACGCTTTACGAGAAAACTGCTGACAAGGGCTACGCCCTGGCCTGAAAGCGCGGCGTCTATGGTGAGAGCGGTCTGGTTCAGGCGCAGTCCGTGGCCTCCATGATCCTCGATTTTCAGATTCTTAAGAAAAACGGGCCAGAGATTGTGGGCGTCGTGCAATTTGGGCAGTTGTGACAGGGCTTCCGGGGTGAGCGGCAAGCGGTGCTGCGCGACCAGTGAAGGGGCTGCAACTGCGATGATCTCCTGCCGAAACAGGCGGACAACATCCAGCGCCGCGCCGAATGGCGGTTTCCCTTGTCGGATGGCCACATCGATCCCGTCGCCGTGAAAGTTCGAGATCTTTTCAGTGGCAAGGATCTGCAGGTCGATCTGTGGATGGGTCGCCGAAAAATCTGGTAGGTTCGGGATCAACCATTTTGCCGCGAAGGTCGGCGTGACACTTACCAAAACCCTACCCGGTTCGGGGCGCAAGGTCGCGGTGGCCGCACGCAATTCCTCGAACGCTGTGGCGATACGCCCATGGTAGCTGCGGCCGGATGATGTGAATGCCAACCCTTTGGACAGCCGTTCGAACAGGGGTATTCCCAGCTGAGCTTCGAGTTGCCGCACTTGCTGCGCGACGGCGCCTTGCGTCACGCCCAATTCTTCGGCCGCAGCACGGAAGTTCAGATGACGGCCTGCCACTTCGAATGCGCGCAATCCGTTGAGGGACGGAACCTGGGTCATCTGACAATAGTATTCCTACTGTCAGGCAACATCAATTCTTACGCGCAATATTCGTCAACTTCCTTTAAAAAATTGGTTGAATCAATGTTGGAGAATACCATGTCAGTAGAAAAGGTCGCACTTATCACAGCTGGTGGCAGCGGCATGGGCGCTGATGCTGCACGCAAACTGGCCGCAGACGGCTTTCGTGTCGGGATCTTGTCTTCGTCCGGTAAGGGTGAGGCGCTCGGCAAGGAGTTGGGTGGTTTTGGGGTCACCGGGTCAAACCGCTCGAACGACGATATTGCCGCACTGGTAGAAGGCGCGACTGACCGGTGGGGTCGGGTCGATGTTTTGGTCAACTCGGCTGGGCACGGCCCGAAAGGCCCGGTGCTGGACATCTCGGATGATGATTGGCACCTGGGCATGGAAGTCTATCTGCTGAACGTCGTTCGGCCTGTGCGACTGGTGACGCCAGTCATGCAGGCGCAGGGTGGCGGAGCAATCATCAACATCTCGACCTTTGCTGCCTTCGAGCCCGATCCGCTGTTCCCGACCTCGGGCGTGTTCCGCGCCGGCCTTGCCGCATTCACCAAGCTATACGCGGACAAGTACGCGCCCGACAATATCCGTGCGAACAATGTCCTGCCGGGGTTTATCGACAGCCTGCCTGAAACCGAGGATCGCCGCGCGCGTATTCCCATGGGGCGGTATGGCAAAGCGGACGAGGTGTCGTCGCTGATCTCTTGGCTGGCATCCGAGCAGGGTGCTTACATGACAGGCCAGAACCTGCGGATCGACGGTGGGCTGACCCGTGCCGTCTGATGTCGCAATGGCCGCGCCCACGACAGGGCGCACCGCTTTTACGGTGAAGTGGGCAGCGTCGATTGTCCAGATCATGGGCTATACGGCGACGGCCTTCGGCTGGACACCTTGGAACCTATATTTGTTTCTTGTGGGCGTTCTGGGCTGGTTTGCAGTCGGTGTGCTGTGGAATGACAGGGCGATCATGCTGATCCACTTCGTTGCCCTTGGTGCGATGCTTTTCGGGATGAGCAGCGCTTGAGTGGTTGCAGGACATTGATAGAAGATTTGCGTCCGCCATAGTTAACCCGGCGCAAGATGGTCTATCAGCAATTTCCACACTCGTTTGACCCGCGGGGACTTGTGTAAAGTTTCATGCGCAGCGAGCCACATGGGCAGACTTGGCAGATCAGGCTGGAAACTTAGCTTTCGAACCTTCGGGTCTGCGTCCGCGATGCAGGTTTGCATCGCACCAACGCCGCATCCGGCGCGCACCAACTCCCAGAAGACAGCCTGCTGGTCACAGCGAACACCGAAATAGTGTTTGTCGATCTGGAAGCCCAGTTTGCGCATCTGGCGCAGGATCATTTCCGATCGGTCAAAACCGACAAACGGAAAGGCGGCAAGATCCTTGAGATTTTTTGGTTGCCCCCTTTGAAGCAGGAGATCATGGGCGGCGTAGAGCGCCAGCGGCTGTTCCTCGAGTTTTCGGGTCACAGTGTCAAGCTGCTCAGGGCGGAACATGCGGATTGCGATGTCTGCCTCGCGAAAGACGAGGTTCTCGGTCGTATCGGAGGGGACCAGTTCGATTTCGATGTCAGGTTCGCTGCTGCGTATCTCTGCAATGATTGGCGGGAGCAGATAGTGGGAGATGACCACGCTGGCGGTGATCCGGACAGTGCCGGACAGGCGCTCGTCATGGCCTGCGGCCAGAGTTGCCATCCGCGCATAAGCCCGTTCCATGTCTCGGGCGGGTTCCAACAACAGAAGGCCAGCCTCGGTCAGCTGTAGGCCGCTCGCGACCCGGACAAACAAATGGGTGCCCAACGCAGCTTCGGCGGCTTTGACATGCCGGCCGAGCGTCGGCTGGCTCTGCCCGATTTTCTTGGCAGCTGCGGTCAAGGATCCAGTTTCGGCCACAGCGAGGAAGGCGCGAATATAGGTCCAGTCCAATCTATCTGAATTCAGTAACATTCAATATTGAATACCCAATATTAGTATTTCCGCAATCCCAATTCATATCCATTCGCCTTATCTGTTGCCAAACATTCGAATGGAGCAATGGAATGACAGGAACAGTGTTGATACTGGGCGCCTCTGGACGGTTTGGCAGACACAGCGCTTCAGCCTTTGAAAACGCGGGCTGGGTCGTCAAACGATATCGACGCGCCTCAGACACCATGTCGGAAGTTGCAAAGGGTTGCGATGTGATCGTCAACGCGCTGAACCCACAAAACTACCACGACTGGAAAAATACCTTGCCTCGGATCACGCGGGACGTGATCCATGCAGCGAAGGTCAGTGGTGCGACGGTGATCCTGCCCGGAAATGTCTATCACTTCGGAGATCAGGGCGGCATCTGGTCAGAAACGACCCTACCCAAACCTGTCAGTCGCAAGGGTCAAATCCGGCTGCTGATGGAGCGCACCTATGCCAGCAGTGATATACAAACCATCGTGCTGCGCGCGGGCAGTTCAATCGACCCTGATCGGCGGGGCTGCGTTATGTCAGAGATGTACCTGCGAAGGATCGGAACCAACAGGATCACTTTGCCCGGACCGGCTGAAATAAGGCAGGCGATGTGCTTTGTGCCGGATTGGGCGCGCGCTGCGGTCGAATTGGCCGAAATGCGACACGAATTAGCAGCATTCGAGGATATTCCGTTTGAGGGGCATACGCTCACAGCGCTGGAGATCAAAGCTGAGCTTGAGCGTCTTGCGAAACGCGACCTGAAATTTGTTCCATTTCCTTGGAGGCTGATGACGCTGACATCTCCTGTATGGGAGCTTGCCCGGGAGTTGAGAGAAATGAAATATCTCTGGAACACCGATCACGCCCTTTCAGACGAGCGGCTGAAACAGTTGCTGCCCGATTTTCAGGTCACGCCTCTTGACGACGTTCTCCTGAGTTCACTCCCATAGCCCTCTGGGTGGGCAGCGGCGTGTTTCCGACCATGCGGCTTTCGGAGCTTCGCCGCCGTTCGTTAGATGGCGATGCTGCGCGATGAACAAACGGACGCCACCTGACGGGTGTTCTCACAGTCATCGTCAACGGCCATTCGCAGAAGGATAGCAACCAGATGTTGCCGTGAAACTGAAAAGGTTGAAGCAGTGTTTGCTTTTTGGTCAGAAGAATCGCCGAACCGCTTGGCAATATTCGCGGAATTGTTCCCCGTATTCCTGCGCAAGCCAACGTTCCTCTATGAATATGGCAACCAAATAGATCAGTGCCCAAGTGACCAACGTTGCGATTGCAAATGGAACAGGGATGAGCAAAGCCCACCCCGCAAGGCCGAACCAAGTAGCGATGTAAATTGGATTACGTGAGTAACGAAATATCCCGTCGGTGCGCAGTCCTTCTTTCGACCCAAATGCGTTAGCCCAACCAAGCGCTATTGTTGCGCCAAATGCAATGGCGAAGCCGCAAGCAAACAACAGGATGGCCAGAACCTTTGCTGGCGCAGAAACAGGCAACCCGATGCGCCAAACATAGAGTATCGAGAAAATGATCAATCCGTAGACCACGATCCGAAACAGGATCATAAACACTGTCTTTTTCCTTGGTTGGCCTTCAGGAGGCGGCCAAAATCTGAAATTCGGATTGATGAGTTGATATGTGACAAGCGCCAAAAGAATGGAGCTTGATGTGAACGTCAGAATGGGAAGCGCGCTAAGCAGGAGATCAATCATAAGCGCATCTTAGATAGGCAGTTTGCCTTGGCAACTGGATCATGGGAATGAATGACCCATTGGTCCGCACTGCCGTCATTCTGGCAATGGAAATGCTGCACGATGGATGATTGACCAGTCTGGGAAAGCTGCGTCGCAGAGATGGACGCTTAGCCCAAGGTCTGCTCAGGACCGAATAAAGAGCTCCGGCGCAATACCATTGCGCTCTTTCGCGTGAACTATTCTGCGTCATATGGATTTGATTTGCCCAATAAACTTCGTGGGCCACGATGAGTGGATGGCAAGCGGATACGTGCTAGAGCTGGCGGGCGGCGAGTTCATCACCCGTGACGGCGAAGGTCTCGGACCCTGGCGTGTCGTAGAATACGATCCCGAAGATGAATTCAGTAGCGGACGTTTCGAGTGATCCTCCACCACTGACATGAAAATGAGCCGGGCCGTGGTCATTAGGGAAGTTGCTCGTATAGCATTCGCCGTTGACAGTAGCCTTTGAAGGGTTGGGGGGTGGAGCATTGTTATTATGCCCCCACGCCTCCAGTTCTCCGGCGAAGTAGGTGTGGGCGTCGGCAATCTCGAGGTTGTGGACGCGTTGGGGGTTATCATCGGCCTCCACCGACAGCACCAGCAGTTCGCACAAAGCCGCATCCCGGATCTTGTCCCCTGCCTCAACCTCGCCCACAGGCAACCAGCCTTTGCCGGCCACAAACATCGGATGTTCCGAGGTGACACCAAGCCGCGTCGTCGTCCCATCCGCCCGTGCAAGCTCGACCCAATAGGTGTCCAGCGCCACGCGGGTCATCAGAGCCGCTACGGGGAAGGTGCCCGAAACGCCCGTGTCTTCGTTGCGGGCGATAACAAGATCGCCCTCGCGCAGGGATTCGATGGCGACTTATATCACGCGTTCATCCGCTATCCTTGGCACACACATGTAGAACCAAGCGCGAAGCCCAAACGCATTCCGGCGCAAAGGCGCTAGGCCCCTACCGCCTTTGGGGCACATCACCACCATACTCAATTGTCGTTCTGATTTAGCACAAATTCACCTCTATCAAATACATAGTCACTGAGATTCGGAACGAGTTCTGGGTCTATTTCGGCAAGTACAGGCATGCCAACTGATCCAGCTGGCAGCTTCCCTTGAGTAAACATTACGACAATGTCGTCTAGCGAAAACCAATTCTCAACTATTGGACTCACCATATCTGTTAAGATCTGCAAAATTCGTTCTTCACGATCAAAATCAGACACATTTGACCCGGTATCGAAGCTGGGTGCGATCTGCTGTTTGTAGTGTTCTCGGGTGCACAGTTGCGACAGGCGAAGGTTAACAGGAAAACTTGCATCAAGAGGGCGCTTGGGCGGAAGACTTTCAAAATCGAGAAACTCTGCGGGATAGAAACCAACTGTCGGGTAGTAAGATGCAGTTTTTGACCACTGACTGCGTTGGAGCCAAACATTGCGTATCCCGCCCGGGAGCTTTTCGCGCCAGGAGTTTTTACTGAACCGAGCAAAACCAAACTCCGTAGCCCACAAGTTTACAGCATGTTGGACGCTGTCATCGTTCGTCGCTCTCATTGCTTGTATCTCATGATAATCCCAGTCCATTTGCCGCCATACTTCTTTTCCAATGCAGAGATATAACGAGCAAGTTGCGTACAGTCGCGAGATCGACGGCTTCTAGGCTTTAGCTCGACGACGGTACGGGACCCAAAGTTGACTGCATCTGCGCGACCAGCTTTTCCCAAGGGCACTTCCGTCTCCCATCCATCTCCCAAGAAGTCTCCCAATTGACAGTGCCGCTCGCGCCCAATCTGGGCAGCCGAACTGTTACCACTTGTCGATGATTTGGCATTATGCGACCAAGCCTCAAACTCACCCGCAAAATACGTATGCGCTTCCGCCACCTCGAAGTTATAGACAAGCTGTGGCGTGTCAATCTGCGTGATCGAGATGACCGTCAGCGGTTCCAGATTCTTGTCACGGATCGCATCTCCGGGGGTCAGGTCTCCGGCGAAAATCCAGCCTGCGCCTTGCACAAAGACCGGGTGGGCCGTGGTGACGCCCAATACCGTGGTTGAGCCGTCCATCCGCGCAAGGGTTAGATGCAGGATGTCCGTGGCCTGACGAACCGAAGTGCCCACCACAGGGAAGACGCCTGTTGCACCGGTGTCTTCGTTGCGAGCGACAACCATATCGCCCTCGCGCAGGCTTTCGATGGCGACTTTTCCTGTGGGAAGAGCGTGCTAGCCGCCCAACAGACGTTACTCTTGATCAAACCCAAAAGCTTTATGTGTAGCTTTGTCACCAAACTTATACTGGTACTTGAGATATCTCTTCCAACTCTCCTCCCACTCATTCACTAAATCTACCGGCTCAACCAGCATCACATCCTCGCCATCAATTGGAAACAAAGCGACAAGCCGATGTTCGTCCAACAGGTCGGGGGTCACAATATCAACCCAATCCGTTATGGGGATAGGAACGGCCGTTACATCATTGCTCTGGAATGCTGCAAAGCAATCAACAAACTCTTTGTGTGGCCAGATCGGAGTAACCAGCCGACCGACACCGCGATCTTCCCAACCAGTCAAGTATCCTCCCTCAAACGCAGTCCATAGCTCCTCCTGCCCAAGCGCTTCATTCTCGAGATAACGAGCGCGATCCGAAGCCGTGGCAGCTTTCAAACCCTTAATTTTTGCTGTTGTAAGCGGCTTACGTTGGTTACGTCTTTCGTCATCGGACATGCTCATGAAAATCTTGCGCTCTTCAGCGCTGCGAAAAGACTGCTTCATCGCCATTTTGGATTGTTCCCCGTTTTCCCCGGTCTGCCTCGATTATCGCGCGAGAACTCGGCACGCGAGCACATATTATGTTTGCCGCGGTTAGAAGGGAAATGACCCTGATCATATCCTTTGGGAAGTTTTCAACGAGACGGTGGAATTCCTGCGTTTCTCTGCTGTGTTAAATATCCACGAATATGTGACGCCACTTTATCATTGCAACGTAGATTACTCCACCAGCGTGCGGGTGGCCTCCCAGAGTTATGCCCCCACGCCTCCAACTCTCCCGCAAAGTATGTATGCGCATCTGCGACTTCGAGGTTGTGGACGCGCTGGGGCGTGCTGTCGGCCTCGGCGGAGAGGACCAGCAGTTCCCCCAAAGCCGCATCCCGGATCTTGTCCCCCGCCTCAACCTCGCCTGCAGGCAGTCAGCCTTTGCCGACCACGAACATCGGATGCTCGGACGTGACGCCAAGCCGCGTCGTCGTTCCATCCGCCCGTGCAAGCTCAACCCAATAGGTGTCCAGCGCTACGCGGGTCATCAGAGCCGTTACAGGGAAGGTGCCCGAAACGCCCGTGTCTTCGTTGCGGGCGACAACCATATCGCCCTCGCGCAGGGTTTCGATGGCGACTTTGCCGTTGGGGGTCAGAACTTCGGTGCCTGCGGTGAAGGAAGAACGGGACCCTCCGCTTCCACACCTACATTTTTGAGCACGGAAGCCTGTTCGACATCCTGGACGATTTACGAATGCACCTCGCGAAATGTCGCGCCCAGCAGCAAGGTTTTTCGCGATACTCGTTAAAGCGGTGCCGATTTTTTGGGCAACACATTTTGCGCCTTTGCCCACTTGCTTGCCCGCATAGCGCGTCATGCCAGCAACACCACTGGTCAAGCGGCTGTTCTCATTGCTTGAGGTCAACCCGCTTGGGTCCGACCAGTTGGCTGGATCGTTCCACGTGTAGGCGTAAAGGTTCATGTCGCCTGCGGCAATGCCCAGCGGGTCGGATTGCAGGAAGCGGCCTGTGTCCGGGTCATAGTGGCGGGCACGGTAGTGGCAGAGGCCGCTTTCCACGTCGAACTCGTGACCATCATGGATTGGCACAGCCGCGTGGCGTGACAATCGCATGATCGAACGGCTCTGGCGGTCACTCAAAAACGAATGCGTCTATCTGCACGCCTTTGAGACAGGCTCGGAGGCGAAGGCTGGCATCGGAAAGTGGCTGGCCCACTACAAGGTCGAACGCCCACATTCGCCCCACGGAATCTTGACCCCTGACGAGGCCTATGCCAGCAAAACAGAACCAATGAGACTGGCAGCCTGAAATGAAACCCTGATCCACCTCAACAAGGCTGAAAACTGGTCGAAAAACTAGGACCGCCTCTCATTGCGATCTATTCATCTACGCCCATGAACACCTTACCGCTTTACCGACCCTTCCAGACCGGGTCGCGTTTTTCTGCGAAAGCCCGTGCGCCTTCCAGCTGATCGTCACTGGAATAAAGCGTGTCGACGCTGCGCAGTTGGCGTTTGGTGATACGGTTCATGGCATCCTGAAACTTTGCATCTTCGGCGTCGCGCACGATTTCCTTGATGGCCGCGTGGACCAGCGGCGGACCGGAGGCCAGAAGGCGGGCAAGATCCCATGCGCGGTTCATCAACTGATCTGCGGGGACAATTTCGTTCACAAGCCCCCAGCCCTTTGCCTCTGCGGTGTCGAACCAGCGCCCGGTCAGCAAAAGCTCCATCGCGATGTGGTAGGGGATGCGTTTGGGCAGCTTGACGCTGGCTGCATCCGCGACGGTGCCTGAGCGGATTTCGGGGAGGGCGAAAGTGGCGTGGTCTGCGGCAAGGATCATGTCGGCTGACAGGGCCAGTTCCAGTCCGCCGCCGCAGGCAATGCCGTTCACCGCAGCGATGACAGGTTTGTTCAGATCGCGCAGTTCCTGCAGTCCGCCAAACCCGCCGACACCATAGTCACCGTCCACGGCATCGCCGTCGGCTGCGGCTTTGAGATCCCAGCCGGGGCAAAAAAACTTTTCGCCTGCGCCGGTCACGATGGCGACGCGCAGGCCCGGGTCGTCGCGGAAGTCGGCGAAAACCTCTCCCATGATGCGGCTGGTGGCCAGATCAATGGCGTTGGCCTTGGGCCGGTCCAGCGTCACCTCAAGAATTGCGCCATCACGGCGGGTTTTGATCGAGTCCATTTTCAGGCCTTTCTGATAAGAGCATCCGCTGCGACCGCCCTGTCGGGCGTACAGAGAAGCGGGTTTATTTCGACCTCGCAAAGCGTGTCGGCATTCTGCACCACATAGGTCTGTATTGCCACGACGGCACCGAGGATCGCATCCAGATCGGCCGCGGGCTGACCGCGATGGCCTGCGAGAAGCGGGGCGATTTTCAGGGTGCCGAGCGCCGAGCGGATGTCTTCGGGCGCGCTGGGCACCAGCAAGGATACGGTGTCTCGCAACACTTCGGTCAGGACGCCGCCTGCGCCAAGGGTCAGCACAAAACCATGAGCCGGGTCGCGCAGGACTCCGACCAGTAGCTCTGCCACTGCGCCGGTGATCATCTCTTCGATCAGGATCTCTTGTGTGCCGATAGCAGCGGCGACGTCTGCCACATCTTCGGCGCTGATCCCCAGACGGACTGCCGCGTGTTCTGATTTGTGCGCCAGCCCGACGCCTTTGATGGCAAAGGGGGAGGTCAGTTTCAGGGCGGCTGCGCGGGCGGCGTCGGGGCTTTGAACGGTGCAGTGCCTCGGGATATGCAAACCATGTTCGGACAAGGCTTTCTTGGCCTGCGCTTCGGTCAGCATCAGCGTGGCGGTTGCCGATCCCGGCAGGCAGATCGGCTCTGTCGCAGGACGCGCGATCTGACCGGCAGCACGGATGGCAGCGAGGGCTTCGCGCAGACCCATTAAGGGGACGACGCCGCCGGCCATCAAGTCCTGTGCAATATCAAGCGGCAAGAGTTCAGGCAGGGTCGATGCGATGGCAAAGCGTGCGCCGGTGGCGGCGCGCAAGTTCAACGCGGCCTGCTTGGTGCAGACCCAGTCCGTTGCATCGGTGGTCGGGTAGTCCACGATAGAGAACGTCAGGTCGATGTTCTCCCCAGTCATGCCGGACCAAGCCTGCGTCATCGCCTTGGTATCGCGCCAGATATAGGTGTGATAATCCAGCGGGTTGTTCAGTGCGACCATCGGTCCGAGTGCAGCGCGCAATTGGTTTTTTTGACCAGTCGTCAGGTTTGGAAAGGTCAGTCCCGTGCCAACTGCCATATCTGCGATCAGGCTGGCCTCCCCGCCAGAACAACTGATCGAGGCGATGTTGCCGCCCGGCAGCGGGCCATAGCAGTGCAACAGTTTCAAAGTCTCAAGGAAATCGGGCAAGGCTGCAAGACGCGGAATACCCAGCCGGTTCAAAAGCGCCTGCGCGCCCGCATCGCTGCCGGCAAGCGACGCGGTGTGTGACACGGTTGCGGCCTGCGCCTGTTCGGAGGCCCCCACCTTGAGCGCGACTAACGGCACGCCTCTTGCATAAGCTTTTGCGGCCAATGCCTCCCAATGGCGGATGTCCTTGAACCCTTCGATATGCAGCCCGATGGCCGTCACACGCGGATCGTCGACCAGGGCCGTTGCAATTTCCGCCTGACTGGTCTGCGCCATGTTCCCGCAGGCCACCATATACGCAATTGGCAGGGCCCGTTGCTGCATGGTCAGATTGATCGAAATGTTCGAGCTTTGCGTGAGGATCGCCACGCCCTTGTCGACCGGTGTTGCGCCATGCTGGTCCGGCCACAAAAGCGCACCGTCCAGCGCGTTGATAAAACCATAGCAATTTGGCCCAAGCAGCGGCATGTCGCCTGCCGCCGCGATCAGCAGTTCCTGTAGGTCGGTGCCGGTTTCATCCTCGGCCACGGCTTCGGAAAAGCCGGAGGCGAAACATACCGCCCCGCCTGCGCCCATTGCCGACAGTGCCTGAACCGCATCAATGGTGGCGTGCCGGTTGATGCCGATGAACGCGGCATCGGGCGCAGCGGGCAAGTCCTGGAGGCGGCCAAAGGCCGTGTGGCCCGCGACGTCACCTGCCTTGGGATGCACCGGCCAGATGTCGCCCTCATAACCCATGCGCTCGGATTGCAGGATGACCTGCCGACACCAGGCGCCACCGCCAATGACGGCGATGGACTTGGGGTGCAGAAGTCTGGTGAGCTTTGTTGTCATCGACGGTCCTGATCGGTTTTTGGTCTTATGCGCCCAAGGGGCGCAGCAGATCGCGGCTGATGATGTGGCGCTGGATTTCGGACGTGCCGTCCCAGATGCGTTCAACCCGCGCATCGCGCCAGAAACGCTCGATCGGGAAATCGTCCATCAGGCCCATCCCGCCGAAAATTTGCAGCGTCGTGTCCGTGACCCGCGCCAACATTTCAGAGGCATAAAGCTTGGCCGAGGCAATCTCGCGGTTGGCGGGCAGGTTCTGATCCAGACGCCACGCCGCAGCAAGGGTCAGCCAGTCAGCGGCGTCAATCTCGGTAATCATATCAGCGATCTGGAAACCGACGCCCTGAAACTTGCCAATCTGCTGGCCGAACTGCTTTCGTTCTGCGGCATAGTTCAGCGCATAGTCAAAACAGCGCCGCGCCCGCCCGACCGAAAACGCAGCAACCGTCAGCCGCGTTGCATAAAGCCATTCGTTCATCACAGCAAAACCGCCATCAACCTCGCCCAGCACCTGCGCGTCGGGCAAACGGCAATCGTCAAAGGTCAGGATGTAATTCTTGTAGCCCCTATGGCTGACCGAATTGTAGCCCTCGCGCACCTCAAAACCAGGCGTGCCGCGATCCACAAGGAATGTGGTGATCCGTTTCTTGGGGCCCTTCGGCGTTTCATCCACACCGGTGGCGATAAAGACGATAAAGAAATCCGCGTGCTCTGCGCCCGAGATGAAATGTTTGGACCCGTTTACGACCCAATCACCGCCGTCGCGTATCGCCTGGCATTTCATACCACGCACGTCTGACCCCGCATCCGGTTCGGTCATCGCCAGCGCATCCATGCGTTCACCCCGCACGGCGGGCAGCAGATAGCGTTCGCGTTGTTCATCGTTGCACGCCATCAGGATGTTCTGCGGGCGGCCAAAGAAGTGGGTCAGCGCCATTGAGCCGCGCCCCAACTCGCGCTCCACAAGCGTGAAATCAAGGTGGCTAAGACCCGCGCCGCCAACCTCTTCGGGGAAATTGCAGGCATAAAAGCCGAGATCGATACACTTCTGTTTGATTTCCTCGCCCAGGTCCAAAGGGACGGTGCCGCTGCGCTCTACGGCGTCCTCGTGGGGGTAGATCTCGTTTTCGACGAAGCTGCGAACAGTGGACGCGATCATCTCCTGTTCTTCTGACAGACCAAACTGCATGGCGCGTATTCCTTTGGGTGGGTGATAGACCAATAAAACGGCACAGGGCAGATTTGCGGTGTGCAGATTTGGTCGTTTATCATGCAGTTTAGGGAAAATAATGACCCGCCGCTACAACATCCTGTGCTTTGATGGGGACTCGAACCCTTGCCTCGCGAATTTGGTCAAGCCGCTTCGCGGAGCCAATACATTGGCGCGACAAGAGCTTTATGTATGGCGGTCTTTTGGTTCATGGAAGGCGATCCTGTCCAGAGTTCCAGCGGGCTTGTCATTCCCCCGCATGGTGCGCTGCGCGATCAGATCGGCGATGTTTTGGTTGTCATGCCCTCGTATGGCTACCTCAAGCTGGATACGGGCAGCTGGCTTTTGGCGCGGGTCGGGTTGCTTGAAGATCATCGCGCAACAACCCACTGGGATGAGCTTTCCCGGTTCGAAGAGGCGTTTCCTGCCGGGGCGGGTGGCGTTGTGAATAAGCACGAAGCTTTGATGCCCGAACCTGTGGCCCAGAAACTGCCTGCCACGGTTGATCGTATCATTCCGCAAAGCTGGACAGACTACATCGGCTATTTGAACGAGGCCCATTACCTTGAGGCGTCAGCACAAGCGACCGGTTGAAGATCACCACTCAAGTCCTGCGGGCGAGGGCAAGAAAACTCATCTGTTTCATCGGTTGCAGCGAAAGTGCGGTTTCGGAACGGGGTTCATTCGCAGTTTTCAATGACCGCTTCGGAGATATTCGCGGCGTCGCAGCGGCGATCGCGCGGCGCATACGCACGGATGCTGTGGCAGCGAAGGTTTGAAAATCGAATGTCGGAAAAGTCCTGCCCAGCTGCGGTCCAGCTCTGCTCTTTCGAATGTCAGCAATTGAGAAAAGTGGTCACTGCTAGTTGAAGCGGTCCATCTCTCAAATGTGGGAGGGAGCCGCCTTTTGCTTGTGTAGCTATTGCTCACGCAGAAAACCCTTACGCCCACAGTGTCGAGAATGTGGCTGTGTGGCGGTTTTCACCAGAGCGGCCATTGAAAGTCGGTCTGAGGCGCAAATTTCAAACCTCACTTTCGCCGCGGTTACTTCGACCATCGAGACGTGCAACCTTCCGGACTTTCTCTGGCACGCTATTGATTGCGGAGCCTTTCTTTGCGCCTACGGCAGAGTTTTTTGCTGCGACGCAACTGTTGTCGCCAAGCCGGCCAGTGAACTCTGTGACGAGACGTTGCGACCATCCTGTCTCCACCGTGTATCGGGGGAACCAGTAAGAAATAAATTAACGCGCGCCAAATTCAAACTTTACAGAAATAAGTTTTCTGAGCATCCTTGGACATCAGGAATATCAAGATGGCAACGGAAGGGTTCGCCAATGACGGATCAAAAAATCAAGAACATGGAGGACTTTGCGGCGGTTAGCGGAATCTCCCGTCCGACGATTTCGAAGTATTTCAATGATCCTGATAGCGTTAGGAAGTCCACCCGCGCGAAAATCGAGACTGCGTTAGAGAAATATGACTATCGGCCGAACATTTATGCGGTCAATCAGAATCGACGTCAGACTAAGAACATTGGTTTGGTGGTTCCCAATTTGACCGATCCCTTTTTCGCCGGGTTTGCTCGAACAATTGAGGGGCTAGTCGTCGAGGCTGGTTATAATCCGTTGTTGCTCAGTTCTCATGGCGGGCCAGAGCAAGAACTTGCCAACCTCGACAGCCTTCGGTCCATTAAGCCCGCCGGTGTGTTGTTGGCACCGCTCGGTCGGGCATCGCTGGAAGAGCGGGTCGCGGAGTTCACAAATGAAGTCCCAACCGTGTTGTTTGACGCCAACCTCGAAGGAATTGGCGAGGCGTTCTTCGGTTCAGACAACAATCAAAGTATTGGCTTGATTGTTGACTATCTGTGTCGATCAGGCGAGCCACCGGTATTCTTTGAAATGAAGGCACCAATCAACCCAAATGCTTACAAACGACGCACAGCCTATTTGGAAGCAATGGAACGATTGGGGCATGAGCCACATCTGATTCAGGTTAATGGGCAGGGGTGGAACTTTGAAGAAATCGGTTTTCGCGAAGGGGCACGGGTCCTGACAAACCAGCGACTGCCCTCAAATACGATTTTATGTTCAAACGACCGACTCGCAATAGGTTTGCTGTCGGCTGCATTTGAGAACGGTTTGAAGGTCGGCTTAGAAGCGGATTCTTTTCTTAGAATTGCAGGACATGATGATCACCCATTCTCGCGCTTTACATGCCCAAGTTTGACTACAGTTTCGCAGGATTATGAGGCCATCGCCGCAAAAAGTGTCGAGACGGTTTTGTCCTTGGTCGATTCTAGAGAACGACTCAAAAAGCGCGAGGAAATTCTATTTGAGGGTAAGCTTGTCATGCGCGGCTCCGCGTAAATCCCTGATAAGATTAACCTTTGATTGAAAAATTTACGCGAGTAAAAAACATGATTGACGCGAAGTAATAATCGTTGGTAGCGTTTACGCTCAACATCCTATCTAGGGAGGAACCCGGATGTCTTTTAAGAATGCACTTTGCGCAGCTAGCGCAATTGCCCTTTTGGGGGGAGCTGCCGCGACCGCCGACAGCCTGACAATCGCGATCGTGAACAACGGTCACATGATCAACATGCAAAAGGTCGCCGAGGCCTATACAGCGGAAACCGGGGTCGAACTCAATTGGGTCTCTCTGGAAGAAGGCGTCCTGCGCGAACAGGTCACGTCGGACACCGCAACTGGTGGTGGTCAGTATGACATCATCAACATTGGTATGCAGGAAGCACCCATCTGGGGTGCTGCTGGATGGATCGAACCGCTGAGCTTCAGCGCTGATTACGATGTCGACGACATCCTGCCTGCGATGCGCAATGGTCTGTCGCATGAAGGCACGCTTTATGCCGCGCCGTTTTACGGTGAATCGTCGATGGTCATGTACCGCAAGGACCTTGCCGACGCAGCCGGTGTGACCATTGCCGACAACGACACTTGGGACAACATCAAAGCCGCCGCGGCTGCAATCCACGATCCGGATAATGGCGTTTACGGCGCCTGCCTGCGCGGCAAGCCGGGTTGGGGCGACAACATGGCGTTCATCACCACGGTCGTTAACTCCTTCGGTGGTGCTTGGTTCGATGCCGACATGAAGCCTGTTCTGGACAGCGCCGAATGGAATGCCGCAATCAACTTCTACGTCGACCTGCTTGGCAACTACGGACCTCCGGGTTCAGAAGGCAATTCGTTCAACGAGATCCTTGCGCTCTATAACGAAGGTAAGTGTGGCATGTGGATCGACGCGACAATCGCAGCTTCGTTCCTTGAAGTTGACGGTGTTGCCTACGCTCAATCGCCGAACGCTGGCAACCCTGTTGGAGCCAACTGGTTGTGGGCATGGGCAATGGCAATCCCCGCCGGTTCGCCGAACGCTGAAGCTGCTGGTGCCTTCATCGAGTGGGCAACGTCGAAAGACTATGTGAAAGCTGTGGGTAACCACCCGGACTTCGGTTGGGGTTCTGTTCCGACCGGTCAGCGTGCTTCGACTTATGCGATCCCTGAATTTCAGGCCGCAGCGGGTTTTGCAGCTGCCGAACTGGCAGCGATCGAAAGCGCTGCGCCTGAAGCAACAGACCTGAAGCCTTACGTCGGCGTTCAGTTCGCCGCCATCCCGGAATTCCCGGAAGTAGGTTCGGCTGTCGCTCAGGAAATGGCAGCAGCTTTGTCCGGCGCTAAGTCGGTAGAGGATGCGCTGGCCGCATCGCAAGCTGCAGCTGATGCGATCATGCGTGAAGCAGGTTATTACGAGTAACCACTAAGTACCGAGGGCCTGGCCTTGCCGGGCCCTCTCACAACCTGGCCGCTTTCATTGAAAATACGGCCCCGCGGCACGTAAAGTCCAAACATTCGCAACCAACACGTCACAAGCAGAGCGATGGCCTCGTTTTGCTAGGAGGATAGACTAATGTCTGACAGAAAGCTTCCTAGGCTTCTTCAAACTCCAGCGGTACTTCTGCTTTTGGTTTGGATGCTTATCCCACTTGGGATGACGCTTTACTTCTCGTTCATCCGGTATGTGCTGAATAGCCTTCGCCGCCCGGAATGGACGTCACCGAGTCTGAGCAACTGGCGTGGGTTCGGAAACTATGAATTTGTTCTGAAATCCAAAGACTTCCTGCTCGCCATCCAAAACAGCCTCTTCATCGTGTGCAGCATCCTGTTTCTGACCGTCATTCTAGGTGTACTGATTGCGGTCCTGATCAACAAGACCTTTCCGGGACAAGGGATCGTCCGGGTCTTGCTGATTTCACCGTTCTTCGTAATGCCTGCGGTTAATGCAGTGCTTTGGATCAACATGATCCTTGATCCTGTCCTGGGTTTGCAGGGGATCGCAGTTGCTGGAATAAACGAAATCATGGATGGGTTGCGACAGATGCCCGTTCTCGGCGGTTTCTTCTCGCTCTGGCCAGAATTCGAACCGGTTTCGTTCCGCGCGACCCAAACATCGGCCATCGCCGTTATCATGATGGTGACCTGGCAATGGACGCCTTTTGCGGTCCTCATCTTCATGACCTCGCTCCAATCCGAGGACCAGCAACAAAAAGAAGCTGCAGTTCTGGATGGCGCAAGCACCTGGTCGCAGTTCCGGTTTCTGACATTGCCGCATCTGGGCCGCCCGATTGCCATCGTGGTGATGATCCAAGCGATTTTTCACCTGTCGTTGTATGCGGAAATCGAAATCGTGAGCCGGGGCAACGGGAACAAGAACCTGCCCTATCTGATCGGTGAATTCGCCAACAACAATATCGGCGCAGCCAGTGCCACCGGCATCTTCGCCGTAATCCTCGCCAACATCGTCGCGATCTTTCTGCTGCGTATGGTTGGCAAGACTTTGATGGAATAGGAGGGCTAGATCATGGCAATCGTTGCACAATCCTCGAAATTCAGCACCTATGGACGGCCCGTTTTGGCCTGGGCTGTCGGACTGCTTTTCTTCTTCCCTATCTTCTGGATGGTTCTGACAAGCTTCAAAACAGACGCCGACGCGGTGAAGCCTGAGTTCCTATTCTTCTTCACCCCAACGCTTGAGAACTATCTCAACATGACCGAGAACTATGACTATTGGCGCTTCGCCCGTAACTCTGTCATCTCGGCCGTATCGGCGACAGCATTTACGTTGGTAGTTGGCGTCCCTGCTGCCTATGCGATGGCGTTCAACCCAAGTCGTGCGACCAAAGACGTTCTGATGTGGATGTTGTCGACCAAGATGCTTCCCGCAGCGGCGGTCCTGTATCCGATGATCTTTCTTGCCAAAGGCGTCGGGCTTTATGACACGCATATCCTGGTCATCACCGTGCTGTGCCTGATCAACCTGCCAATCGCAATCTGGATGCTGTTCACCTACTTCAAGGAAATCCCGAAGGATATCATCGAAGCGGGCAAGATGGACGGCGTCAACACTTGGGGCGAGATCAAAGAGATCCTTGTACCCCTCGCTTGGGGCGGCATCGCGTCAACCGCGCTTCTGGTCTTCATCTTTTGCTGGAACGAAGCTTATTGGACGGTTCGCCTTACCACCATCGACGCGGCCACACTCTCCAAGCTCATTGAAGGCAACCGCGCGCCAGAAGGTCTGTTCTTTGGACGCCTTTCAGCAGTCTCAACCGCAGCCGTCGGACCAATCGTTGTCCTAGGATGGTTCTGCCAGAAACAACTTGTCCAAGGCTTGACCTTCGGCGCTGTGAAATAAGGAAAGATCATGGGACGTATTGTACTCGATCAAGTATCCAAGAAGTTCGGTGACGTCGAAGTCATTCCTCCGCTGGACCTGACCATTGAAGACGGAGAATTTGCCGTATTTGTCGGTCCGTCCGGCTGCGGGAAATCCACGCTTCTGCGCATGATTGCGGGTCTTGAGGATCTAACATCCGGTAACATCGAGATCGACGGTGAGGTCGTGACCGAGGTCCCGCCTTCGAAACGTGGTTTGGCCATGGTGTTCCAGTCCTATGCACTTTATCCGCATATGACGGTGCGCAAGAACATCGGATTCCCACTCCGGATGGAAAAAATGGCGCCGGACGAGATTGACAAGCGTGTCGAAGCCGCTGCGTCGTCTTTGAACCTGAACGACTATCTGGACCGCAAACCGGGGCAGCTTTCCGGTGGTCAGCGTCAGCGGGTCGCGATTGGACGCGCTATCGTACGTGACCCTTCGGCATTTCTGTTCGACGAACCTCTGTCGAACCTTGACGCTGCATTGCGGGTCGGTATGCGCCTTGAAATCAGCGAGATGCATGAACGCATGCAGACCACCATGATCTACGTGACGCATGATCAGGTTGAAGCGATGACAATGGCCAACAAGATCGTCGTTCTTCAGGCCGGTGTGATCGAGCAGGTCGGCTCGCCGTTGGATCTGTATCACAAACCTCAAAATGTGTTCGTGGCAGGCTTCATCGGCTCGCCAAAGATGAACATCTTTTCCGGTCCGGAAGCTGAAAAACTGGGGGCGCACACCATCGGTATCCGTCCAGAGCATACTGACGTCAGCATGACTGAAGGCGCCTGGAAAGGAACCGTGGGTGTTGCGGAACACCTTGGGTCAGACACGTTTATCCACGTTCATGACACCGGGCTTGCGGATATGATCACGGTTCGTATCAACGGGGATATCTCGGTGAAGCACGGGGACGATATATACCTGACCCCGCAAGCGGACCAGATTCACAAATTCGACGCACAAGGGCTGCGGGTCGAATGAGCCGTCTGGCAGGCAAATCTGCACTGATAACAGGGGCCGCCCGGGGGATCGGGTTGGCCTTTGCCAAGGCCTATGTGGCCGAGGGCGCGCGGGTTGCCATTGCGGACATCGACCTTGAACGGGCGCGTGACGCTGCAGCCGAGATCGGTGACACTGCATTTGCCGTTGAAATGGATGTCACCCGACAAGACAGCATCGACGCCGCCATTCTCAAAACGGTGTCGGTGTTCGGTCAGATAGACATTCTGATCAACAACGCTGCATTGTTCACTGCTGCGCCGATCGTTGATATCACGCGCGAAGAATATGCGCGGGTTTTTGACGTCAATGTTGCCGGAACCCTGTTCACACTACAGGCCGTTGCACGTCAAATGATCAAGCAAGGTATTAAGGGCAAAATCATCAACATGGCCAGTCAGGCAGGGCGGCGGG
The DNA here is from genome assembly GCF_947497285.1 of uncultured Aliiroseovarius sp. Lineage (GTDB taxonomy): Bacteria > Pseudomonadota > Alphaproteobacteria > Rhodobacterales > Rhodobacteraceae > Aliiroseovarius. The sequence goes on from NZ_CANMFT010000001.1 coordinate 128,098, forward strand.
GCGAACCCCTTGTTGCCACCTATTGCGCCTCAAAGGCTGCTGTCATCAGTTTGACCCAGTCCGCCGGACTGAACCTCATCGCGCATGGGATCAACGTGAATGCGATCGCCCCGGGGGTTGTGGACGGCGAACACTGGGACGGCGTTGATGCCCTATTTGCCAAGTATGAGGGCAAGGCACTGGGACAAAAGAAAAAAGAAGTTGGCGAAGCCGTCCCCTTCGGGCGCATTGCACAGGCCGAAGACATAACTGGGATGGCGATATTTCTCGCCTCACAAGACGCCGATTACATCGTTGCACAGACCTATAATGTCGATGGCGGAAACTGGATGAGCTGATGGAAGATCTCGCGCAGGAAACCGATCTTATGAACCTAAACAACGCTACACTTAACCGACTCCCCGAGGCCGTCCTGCGCCCGCTCTATGACCGTGAGCGGCTGACACCCGGGATTGTTCACATAGGCGTTGGAAATTTCCATCGTGCCCACCAAGCATGGTATCTGCACCGCCTGATGCAACAAGGCGAAGCGTTTGATTGGGCGATCATTGGCGCGGGTGTTCGTCAATATGACGCCAACATGCGGGAAAAGCTGCTGGTGCAGGACTGTCTGACAACGCTGATTGAACTGGATCCATTGTCCGCGACTGCTGAAGTTATCGGCTCAATGATTGATTACCTTCCCATTGAGGAGGGCAATGGCGCATTGATCGAACGAATGGCTCTGCCAGACATCCGCATCGTAGCGATGACTGTGACCGAAGGTGGATACTTCATCGACCCAGCCACCAAAGGGTTTGATCCGACGCACCCAGACATTATCCACGACTTTCACAACCCTGATGCTCCAAGAACCGCGTTCGGAGCAATTGTCGCAGCACTTCGTTTGCGCCGCGAAAGCGGTGTCGGCCCCTTTACGTGCCTTTGCTGTGACAACCTGCAGGGCAACGGGGATGTGCTGCGCCAAACCGTTGTGTCGTTGGCGCGCCTGTCCGACCCAAATCTGGCAAATTGGATAGACGCAAACTGCACATTTCCAAATTCCATGGTCGACAGCATTGTACCGGCAACCGGTCCCAACGAGCTGGCATTGGCGCATAAACTAGGCATTGATGATATGGCGCCTGTGACCCATGAAAGCTTCCGGCAATGGGTGATGGAGGATGACTTTTGCGCTGGACGCCCGAACTGGGAAAATGTCGGCGCGACCTTTACGGACGATGTCCACAGTTACGAAACGATGAAAATCAGAATTTTGAACGGTGGGCATCAGGTGATCGCAGTTCCGGGCGAAGTGCTCTCGGTCAAGACGATTGCAGATTGCATGAGACACGATCTGATCAGCCGGTTCTTTGCCAAAGTCGCGCATGAAGAAATCGCTCCGCTGGTCAATCCAGTCTCGGGCATGGCCACAAAAGAATATGTCGGGTTGGTCCAAAAGCGGTTCTCGAACCCCAAGATCATCGACACAACCCGTCGGGTGGCCTTCGACGGGTCCTCCCGTCATCCGGGCTTTGTTATCCCGTCTATCCGTGAAGGTCTGGCGAAAGGCACTCCGATCGAAGGGCTTACCCTGGTTGAAGCGGCCTGGGCACGTATGTGCGAAGGCACGCGTGGAGATGGCAGCAGAATTGAGCCCAATGATCCAAACTGGGACGACTTGAATGTGAAGGCTTTGGAAGCTCGCGCAAATCCAAGAGCATGGCTTGAGATGAGCCAATTCTACGGGGAGCTCGCTGAGGAGCCTCGTTTTGCGGATGGTTTCGGCCGGTGGCTCTGCTTGATTTGGGACGAGGGGTTGGAAGCGGCGATCGCAACCTATCTCGAAACCTAAGTCATGACCCATATTCACAATGCAGAACGTGCTACTGGAATTCGCCCCATGTTCATTGAGGAAATCCTATGATCCTTTGTTGTGGTGAAGCTCTTATCGACATGATCCCCGAGCAAACGGTTCAGGGTTTCGATGGCTACGTGCCACGATCAGGTGGTGCGATATTCAATACGGCCATTGGTTTGGGCCGACTTGGGTGTCGAACAGGTCTCTTGAGCGGAATATCAACAGATATGTTTGGCCATCAACTTATGTCCGATCTGAGGGCCAGCAATGTCGACACCCGATATGTCATTCGGTCGGATCGTCCATCTACCCTTGCGTTTGTAAAGCTGTCCGATGGCCACGCGTCGTATTCATTTTTCGACGAAAACTCTGCCGGTCGGATGATTGCACCACATGATCTGCCTGAAAAAATCAGAGATGTTTCCGCCCTGTATTTCGGCGGGATCAGCCTGGCCTGTGATCCGGGTGCCGAAACCTACGCGCAACTCGCCGTAGCGCTTGAGCGTAATTGTGTTGTGATGATCGACCCCAACATCCGGCCCAGTTTCATCAAGAATGAACGGGTATTTCGGGGCCGCCTTGAGCGGCTGTTCAGCTTGGCAGATATTGTAAAAGTCTCGGATGAAGACTTGAACTGGATCTTTCAAAATGCCGACTCGCTCGAATCGAAAGTCGCGCAACTACAGGAATTTGGGCCCTCCATCGTGATCTTGACGCGGGGCAGTTCTGGGGCGCAAGCATGGTTGCCAGATGGACGATCTATCTTTGTTGCCAGTCAGAAGGTTGATGTTGTCGACACGGTCGGAGCCGGTGACACGTTCAATGCTGGTGTCCTTGCAAGCCTGTCTGAAGCAGGTCTGCTTACCAAAACCGCAATTCAGACGGTGTCAGAAAATGACGTCGCAAAAGCAATTGGTTTCGGGGCGCAAGTCGCTGCAATCAATGTCGGCCGAGCTGGTGCAAATCCACCTTGGCGTGATGAACTTTGATGAAGCGGAAAAAACGAGCGAAACAAGCTTTCTAAGCGCTCAAAGCAGGCGAACCATCCGCGAAAATACGACTGCTCATTCGTGGACTCAGATTTGCTGAAACTTCACGAGTGTCCGCAATTTCCGCCCCACCGCAAAAGACCTGTTTGGTAAAGTGCAGCATTCTTCGTGCTGTGATCGCACGCAGCGAGAACCTGAGGCTTCATCTTTGGGCTCGTTTCAGCCCTTCGCCGCAGCTATCGTTAAGAGCAGCCATGCAGAACACAGCCGCCTTTGGTACGTCGCCGCGAAAGCCCAAAATTGTTCGCACACCTGTCATCTACGCATTCCGCAGGGAATGAATCTTCCAACCCGCTGGCAGGTATGCGGCCACCGCAACGGGTTAATCGTCGGCGCCCCTGCCAGTACCCGATTGCCTCTAGCAACGGATCAAGCGAGCACAGCATTTTTTGGGCGTGCGTATTATCGTCGAGAAGGATTGCGCGCGTACTTTCAACTTCTTCAGTTTCCAAATCCCTGTCGATTTCGACAAGCTCCTGCGCCCACTTGGCCCCTTGCGTTTGCCATTTTTCAAGCTCGACCACATCCTCCTCATCATTGGCCCTTGTATCCGTGCTTCGCCTGTTTTGAAGTCAATATTGCTGTCTGAACCCACTCATCTGCCGGTGGCTTGCCATTGCCGACCTCATAATCCGTAGTTCTCTTGACGCAGGGAAGAGGAGTTTTGTCTTTTGTCGTTGTGCAGCCGCCTGAACCTGCTCTGCTTGTGGTCACCCGCAGAGCACCTGTTCGGCGTCGTCATTTGCATAGGCCTCCGACCGCGCCAGAATGTGATCACAATAGATGCAATCAATTACGCAAAGATAAGCTCTCCGGCCGGGTTTTTCCGCTGCGACCAGCGTTGAGCCAGGTCCGCCAAAGACGTCGAGGACGACATCGCCCCGGCCTGACACATCCCGGATAGCATCGGCAATCATCTGCACCGGCTTGACGGTCGGGTGAAGCGCCAATTCTTGCATGCGGTTGCCGTGGCGGCTGTTGACCCCTCGGTATTGCCAGACTTGGCGTTGTCAGTTTCACCTGACCCATAAAACCCGTCACGATCCTTCGCTGCTCGGGGTCGCGTTTTTCCTGAACATGAGGTGAAATTTCCCTGTTCTAAAAAACAGGAAAATCAGACCGAGACTGGCTAGCTCAAGACTACCACCTCAGCAGACTTCCACAAACGTGCCGTCCTATCTGGATCGTTTTTGGCCTGCAAAATTTGGGACTATTGCCGGGAAGAAACCCAATTTCGTACCAAATCAAGTGATTTGGCGCTTGCTGCGCCTTCAAGGTATCTTCCAACCGATTATCAATAGACGCCCTGGTTCAGATGCAAATATCAGAAAGAAGTATAGATTTCGGCCGTGGTTAGAAACCGCGACGCACAGCAGCCGGTTCAAATAGATGGACCGCCCATGAAGACGACCCTCTGGCGTAAAAGCTCAATGGCCTCCGCGATCGCTAAGGCGACCACTAACGCGACACCAAGTGACCGAACAGTGCTGTCCATCGTTGTATAACCCAGCAATAGCCGAACCGCCCAAACGTGGTCTGACCAATACGGAAGCATATTCGAAGAGGCATCGAAAGCGTCGGTTTGGACCCCGAAATGAGCAGCAGATGCATGCCAGCCTTCTTGTTTTGAACATGACAAAACACTGACAATCCAGTTCAGCCAGTTGAAGGCGTGCATTCGCTAGTCTGGTTTCGAGGTGCGAACCCAAATGTGCCAGAACCGAGACTGAAGGATAGAACAAATGACCAAGCAAAATGACAAAGTACTTTCCCGCCGCAAGGCATTCACTGCCATCGGTGGCCTGGCTGTGGCCGCCTATGTGGCGCCCACATTGACCACACTTTCTGCGGCACATGCTGCCAGTTCGTCTTCATCCGCCAGCCCAGCTTCGGCGGCGAGCCCGGCCTCGAAATCAAGCCCGGCCTCGAAATCAAGCCCGGCCTCGAAAGTAAGCCGTGCCTCGGCCACCAGCCGACCTTCGAGTTCATCAAGCTCCTCTTCACCAAGCTCAACGTCGTCTCCGACATCTCCCAGCGGACCAAGCAGACCCAGCAAGTCGATGACGCCAAGCGAGTGCAGGGACTCTGGCGGCACAGTCGTTAAGCGCGATGATGGAGTTTCGGTTTGTAGCCGCAGCTAAGTCGGAAATATCTCATTTCAGACACCCGGTCTGCTTGCAATTCATTTGCTGGCAGACCGGACAGCTTTAGGGCACGATGGAAATTGAGTAGGATGAGCGGAACCAGCTCAGGATTGAAACGTGGCAACAACGCGATATCTGAATTTTGAAGGTTTGAATCACTCCGTCGCGCTTGAAAACGCGGCGCCCTTAGAGACGATGGTGTCGGAGGTATTGTCCGCGTGGCCTCATCAGGTTTCCGCGACACAGCCCCAAAACCCACCATTTGTGACAATCAGACCAGCGGATGACGGTCGGTGGTCGTTGGTGGCCGAAGACGCGCCATCCGACGTTCGGATTTGGGACTCAGTCAATACCGTCTGTGATCTCGTGGCGGAAACGGCTTGGGAACGTCTGCGGTCCGAGCCTGAATTGCTTTGCCTACACGCCGCAGCTGTCAATTTCGATGGACGGTTGGTTGTCTTCCCTAATGCGCGGCGCGCGGGCAAGAGCACGCTTGCCATTGCGCTGGCGCGGCTTGGTCGGCAGCTTTACACGGACGACTTCTTGCCCGTGCGAATTGATGCAAGCAATCAGACTTGTCTTGGTATTGCGAATGGGGCACCGCCACGTATTCGCCTTCCCGTTCCGAAAGACTTCAGCGATGCTTTTCACGCGTGGGTGGGTCAGGATCGTGGCCCGTCAAATCGACAATACAAGTATCTTTTGGACGCTCAGATAGCGCCACATGGAGAAACATTGCCGCTTGGCGCAATGGTGGTGCTTGATCGGCAGGATGATCCGGTCGAACCAGTCCTCGCCCCCATGGCGCGTGAGGATGCGCTGGAAAGCCTGATCTCTCAGAACTTTGCCCGCACACGGCATGCTGGCGCGATCCTGAAATCGATCGACGTGATCACGCGACACCTTCCGATCTATCGGTTGAGCTATCACAGTGGTGAGGCTGCAGCAGAATACCTCTCGGGTCACTCCGATTTGAAATCGCTCCCGGCGACCCGGTTTGCAGAACTTGCACAGGATGATCGCCAAGCGCCGTTAAACCAGATTGGCCAATCCACCCCCGAATTCGCGGCGGTTCGGCAGTATGTTCAGGCAACGAACGTGACCGAGACGCAGGCGGGCAACGACAGTTTTCTTGCAGATGGCACAGGTTTGGCCATATTTCGATTGAACCCGGTCTCGACTGCGATCTGGCGGTTGCTGGAAGAGCCGACCGATCTGGACGAAGTCGTGTCCCTTCTGGCAGCAGCCTTTCCCGATGTCCCCGCAGATCAGATCACCACCGATTGCGAGCAGTTGATGCGTGGTCTGGCCGAGGCGCGTCTGATCCTGCCAGTGGCTTCAAAGGATGCGGCGCAATGAAACGCAAAAATCGCATATCACGCCGCGAGGCCATGAAGCGTCTGGGTTTGGGTGCAGCCGGCGCCTATATCGCCCCTAGCTTAGCTGGATTAAGCATGGCCAGAGCGGCTTCAAGTTCATCGCCACCGTCGCCTGCCAGTAGGGCAACACCCCCAAGTCCGGCGTCACCGGCTTCCCGCCCTAGCCCAGTGAGCAGAGCGAGCGCCCCTTCAGGTCCAAGCCGTCCAAGCGGTCCAACTGGTCCAAATGGCAGCGGTGGGTCGCAGCCGAGTGGCCCTAGCGGACCCGGCAAATGCAAACGATCTGCGATTTCAGGGGACGCCCAGATATCGCGCCGGGATTACCAACGTGCACAACGCGCCATTTCGCGTGGTGACGCGCGACCGTTGCGCGAAGTGCTAAGCAACGTTCGCGCCAAACACCCTGGGAAAGTTTTACATGTAGGGTTTTCCGAGAACGGGACCAGACCGACCTTCAACGTGTTGATTGTTGAGTCGTCTGGCGCCGTGATTTCGGTGACCGTTGACGCCAAATCCGGCCGAGTCACAAGCATGCGGAAGTGCTGAATGCGTATTCTGATCGTCGAAGATGAACAAAAGATTGCGGAACTGATTGCCGATGTTCTGAAAGGCGAAGGCCTTGTCCCCGAGATCGCCCGGGACGGGGAAGAAGGCTGGTTTCTCGGCAGCACCGAAAGCTATGCTGCGGCGATCCTTGATATTGGTCTGCCCAAACGGGATGGGCTTTCGGTGTTGCGCAGCTGGCGCGATGAGGGCCAGGATATGCCGGTTATTTTGCTGACCGCGCGGGCAAACTGGAACGAACGGGTCGAAGGCATTGACGCAGGCGCGGACGACTATCTGGGAAAGCCCTTTCAGATGGAAGAACTCATCGCGCGCCTTCGCGCGCTGCTGCGGCGTTCAAGTGGACAAAAAACAACGACATTGGAAGCCGGGCCGCTGCGCATTGACCTCAGGCAGATGCGCGTGTCCATCGACGGGCGCCCATTGAAAGTCACACCTTTGGAATACCGGCTTCTCAATTACCTCATGCACAATCGTGGTCAGGTGGTTGCGCAAGAGGAGCTTGCTGAGAATATCTACTTCCGGGATCAGGAGCCCGACAGCAATGCAATTGAAGTTCTGGTCGGGCGCTTGCGCCGCAAGATCGGTGGGGATGTGATCGAAACGCGACGCGGGTTTGGCTATATGATAGCTGAAGATCCGCAATGAGGATGTCGCTAAGCCTGCGTCTGTTGCTGGCGGCTGCCATCACGACCACACTGGCGCTGGTCGCGACGGTTATCGTGTTCAACTTCTTGTTCCGGCTGTATTTTGAAGACCGGGCGCGCGATGAGCTGGAGACTTACCTCCTGCTTTTGACCGGCAACATTGGCGTAAGCGCCGACGGTGAAGTTGAAGTGACGCCCATATCGGACCCCCGGTTCAATCAGGCCTTGTCTGGTTATTACTGGCAAATCCAAGTTGATGACAAAGACCCCGTTCTGTCGCCTTCGTTCTGGGCGGCGCCTTTGGCGTTGGATCGCCCGGATGCGCCGGGGGTCATCTCGTATGCCAACGTCAACACCGGGACTGGCGATGCGGTCGCCGTCGCGAGTTGGGTGGTCACGATCGGAGAGGGCACCACCCAGCGAGAGGTCTTTCTGGCGATTGCCATTGACCGCGAAGACCTGGATCTGTCGGTTTCAGGATTTTTTACCAACTCTGTTATTTGGCTGGCCATATTGGGCCTGTTTCTGTTCGCGGCGGGTTGGGTTCAGGTCAAACTTGGGCTGAACCCACTGAAAAAAATTCGTTCAGAAATTGGCGGTGTCAGCAAATCGCCCAAGGTGCGGTTGTCATCGGATTATCCGTCCGAGGTTCTGCCGCTTGTTGAAGAAGTGAACCAACTTCTGGATGCAAATGCAGAGGCGCTTGAACGCGCCCGATCGCGCGCCGGGAATCTGGCGCATGGTTTGAAAACGCCGCTGACGATCATGCACGGAGTCGAACGCAAGTTGCGCCGTGGCGGGAACGACGCGCTTGCCGACGAATTGATGTCGGAAATCACCAGCATTCAACACACGGTCGAGCGTGAGCTGGCGCAGAGCCGCGACAGCCATCAGAGACGGCGGCGCTGTGCTATTCACCCGATTGCCACCCGTCTGCATCGCGCCCTGAGCCGCCAACCCGGGGCCGAGCACATTCAATGGGATATCGAAGTGCCTGAGACCTTGTATGCACCCTTTGATGAGTTTGATTTGACCGAGCTTCTGGGCAACTTGCTTGATAACGCGATGAAATGGTCGGAAAGTCGTATCTGCGTGCGGGCTGGGCAGGATGGCTCGCACGCGTTCCTGTCCGTCGATGACGACGGCTCCGGCATTCCGGACGCTGAGATATCTTCCGTTCTGAAACGTGGCGGTAGATTGGACGCAAAGCAACCGGGGGCGGGTCTGGGTTTGACCATTGTTAACGATATGGCCCAAGCGCACGGCTGCGTTCTGTCGCTCCAACGCTCATCACTAGGGGGGTTGAGCGCGCGCATAACGTGGTCGGTGAGCCGCGCGTAAACAATGTCTACGGTTTGCGTTCTGCAGCCCAGATCGAACAGAAGGTGTGTCCGCACTGCAGGTGTTGAAAATTCGAAATGCTGCGTACTGAATTATTGGCCGATTTATGGAAATCAATCAGCCAAAAACCTTGTTGCTCGCGCTGCATCGCAAACTCTGAGGGCATTTCCCAAGCCTTCAGCCGTCCAGCCGATAGAACCGACGCGCGACGGTTTCAAAGACCTGTTCGTGATGCGCTTTGGGCACCAGAAACGCATGCGCGCGCAACAGGGTTTCGTAATCGGAATACAGGCTGTCGACCGGGAAGTTAGAGCCGAACATGCAGCGATCCGGGCCGAATTGGTCAAGGCAAACCTCGATGATGGGCCGGAAATCCGCGGGTCTCCAGTCATGTTTGAACATTCCAAGCCCGGACAGTTTGCAGGTGATATGGGGCAGGGCGGACAGGTGGCGCAATGCCTGTGCCCAGTCGGCGAGCCCTATCACTGAGCGATCATGCGGGCTGCCTGCATGACACAGGGCAATCTGCGTGTCGGGGGCGGTTTCCAGCACGCGGGCGGTGTTTTCCATCAGTTCCGGGATCAATTGCAGATCGAAGCTCAGCCCACGCCGTCCCAATTCGCGCAGGCCGTCTGCGAACCGGGGGTCGTCCAGCAGTGTGTTGGTGCCGGTCATGGCGTCTTCGCCCGGCGCGCGACCGACGATCTGGCGGGCGCCGCGCAGGGTTGAGAGGGTTTGGAACCGGTCAAGCTGATGCCCAAGGTCAGGCGCGGTCAGATCGCAAAAGACGACCTGCGCCATCGGCCAGTCTGGATTGGCATCTGCCACGGACTGCACCCATTGCGCCTCGGCCCAGCCATCTTCGGCACCCACCTGAATATGGACGGACCCAGTGACCCCTTGCGCGGCGGCATCGTGGCGAAACTCCTCCAACAGATAGTTGCGCTGGATGGGGGCGGGATCGCCGAAAAAACGTGGCGTTCCTTTGGCCATCAACCACGGGTAATGTACCGCAGACAGGTCCCAAAGATGATGGTGGGCGTCGATCATCACAGCTCTCCGTCAGCCAGTCGTTGCAGCACGTCATCACCTTGGCCTTTCCAGAAATGCAGAAGGTCGATGAAGATCCAGTTTTCGGCCAGCTTGTCGCCGTCGCGACGGTAAATGTCGATCACGCGGAACTCGCCGGTTTCGCCGGTGGGGGCATGGCCCATGAAATCGCCGGTCAGACGGGCAGTGAAATTGGGCCAGCCGAAGAAGCCGCCATAATGACCTTCGGCCAACCGAGCGATGTGGGTGGTTTTTGAACGATCCGAGAAGGCCGCGCGGAACGGCCCTGAATGCTGCCGCGCATAGCGCGGGATCGTATAGGTCGCGCCGATGCCGGTGGGTCCCCACCACAGCATGTCCTCGGCCCAGGTCTGACGCAGCTCGTCTTCCAGGCTCAACCCGCTGTTCCATTGCCCCAGATCGCCGATCATGCGGTTGATAACGGCAAGCGTCGCCGCGCCCTCGTCGGCGGGCTGCGGCGCGAGAAGTAGTCCATCATGGGTTTGCGGACCCGGTTGCACCAGTTGCGCGGCGGTCTGGTCGGGGAAGGGGTCAAGACCGGCTTGCACCATCAGGTGGGGCAGGTCGAAATACATCGCCGTTTCAACGATCTTGCCATCCGCGACCCGGTTGAATTCGCAATAGCGCAGCATGGCAATCTTGTGGGTTGCGGGAATGTTCAGGAACGGTTCGTCAAACAACCCCATCAGATGCCCCATCGAAACCACCCATATGCCGTTGAACCCATCCATCTGGTTGCGCCCGGCGAAAAAGACATCTTCGCGCCGTTGCATCGCGGTCAGGCTGCTCTTCAGCGGCGTCCAGAACTGACGGGCGACCTGCTGCGCCGATCGAAGCGCGCCGAACGGGTGGAACCCACGCCAGAGGTAGTCGGGACCAGTATGCGCGGCGAGCGCGTCTTCGGCGGTGATTCCCGGTGCGATCAGATCGGCGTGATGGCGACGGACGATGTCCTTGGCGGCTTGAAGGTCTTGCATTTCTCTCTCTTTACAGCGGGTTGCGCCCGGCATTGCATACGAATGCAAATTTAGCTTGCCAAATTGTCGCAGCAAAGTCTAACCTTTTTGCATTCGTATGCAAAACCCGGTGGGAGGTTGGCCTTATGGCAGAAATCGAACTGCGCAACATCAGCAAACGCTGGGGCGCCTTTGTCGGTGTCGATAATTTTGACCTGACCATCGCAGACAAGGAATTTCTGGTCCTGCTGGGCCCGTCCGGGTGCGGCAAGACCACCACGATGCGGATGATCGCCGGGTTGGAGGATGCCAGCGAAGGCGACATTATCGTTGACGGAGAGCGGGTGAACGACAAAGAACCCAAGGACCGCGACGTGGCGATGGTGTTCCAAAGCTACGCACTTTATCCGAACATGAATGTCTATGAGAACATCCGCTTTCCGCTGAAAGTGCGCGGCAATGACCCGTCCACCCACCATGAGCGCGTGATGCAGGCTGCCGAACGGGTCGAGCTTCTGGACTTTCTGGACCGAAAACCGGCCGCCCTGTCGGGGGGGCAACGGCAACGCGTGGCGCTGGCGCGGGCTATCGTCCGCAAGCCCAAAGTGTTCTTGATGGACGAACCCCTGTCCAATCTGGATGCCAAGCTGCGGGTCTCGACCCGCGCGCAGATCAAGAACCTGAGCCACGATCTGGCTGCCACCACCATTTACGTGACCCATGACCAGATCGAGGCGATGACCTTGGCGGATCGGGTCGTCGTGATGAAAAAAGGTGTGGTGCAGCAGGTGGGCAGCCCGACCGAGATCTATGACACCCCGGCCAACACGTTTGTCGCCAGCTTTATCGGCTCACCTGCCATGAACCTGATGGATGGAGAGGTAAAGGGCGGCACGTTCCGGGCACAACACACCGAAATCCCCGGCCTGAACGCTCCCGACGGCCCCGTCACGCTTGGCTTTCGCGCCGAAGATGCCGCCTTGGCCGAGACCGGGCAGGGGCAGATCAACGCGCCGATCTATACGCTTGAGCTGCTGGGCGACGCGACGATGATTTCCGTGCGCATCAACGGCGCGCTGGTGTCGGTGAAATCCGACAAGACCTTCCGGGCAGAGATTGGGGACATGGTCTCGATCTCGGTTCCGAAAGAGATTTGCCACACTTTCGAAGCCACCGAAGATGGCAAACGTATCGAGGGCTGACCCTCAGACACTTGCCGCGCTTGCGGCACAACTATGGTCCGTGTGTCGACGGCGGACCTGATAAAACAGGGAGACATTTCTGATGTTCAAGAAACTTGCATTGGCCGGCGCTTTGTCGGTGATGGCAACCGGAGCATGGGCCGAATGTGCCTATGAAAACACAACACCTTTGAAATCGCTGTCCGCCGGGTTCGAAGCCTGGAAGGCGGTGACGGATGCGATGGCGGAATGCGGAAATTTCCAGGCCTCGCTGGATCAGGACTTCCGCGAGAAGCAGCCGGAAGCTTTCGCGGCAAAACCCGCGCTGTATCAAATTGGTGGCGTTGCAAACTCAACCATGGTGCCGCTGTTGAATGCGGGCACCATCCGTCCGCTGGATGACCTGGTTGCGAAATACGGCCAGCATCTGAAGCCCAACCAGCTGATCAAGGTGGATGGCAAGACCTATGCGATTGCGATGATGGTGAACCTTCAGCACCTGATGTATCGCGAGGACATCCTGAATGACCTCGGCATCGCGGTGCCCACGACCTATGCCGAGATGCTGGACGCGGCCGCGAAGATCAAAGAGGCGGGTGTTGTGGAATATCCCATCGGTGCCACCTTCAAGACCGGCTGGAACCTGGGTGAAGAATTCATCAACAACTATCTGGGTGAAGGCGGCGCGTTCTTTGCCGAGGGCAACATGCCCAATATCAACAATGAAAAAGGTGTGGCCGCGCTGGAAGTGATGAAGGCGCTGACCGAATTTATGGACCCGGAATATCTGGTCTCGGATTCGACTTATGTTCAGCAGCAATTCCAACAGGGCAAGATCGCCATGGCGAACCTGTGGGCCAGCCGCGCCGCCGCGATGAATGACGAAGCCGAAAGCCAGGTTGTGGGCAAGGTCGTGATGGCCGCCGCCCCGATGGGGTCCGAGCGTCCGGCATCGTCGCTGTGGTGGGATGGCGTCGTCTTTGCCACCAACATGACCGATGAAGAGGCCGAAGCGGCCTTCCAAGTCGCCATGGAAGGCATGGATACCGAGATGGTCAAAGCCAACAATGACGCTGCCGTCTGGCTGATCGACGGGTTCAATGCCGGGCCGCTGGCCAAAGGGGCCTATGAGACCGCGCAGAAAGGCACGGCACCATATCCCGGATCGGGTCCGATGGGCATCATGCACACCGTTCTAGGCAACGGGATTTCCGATTACCTGAACGGTGCCAAAGATGCGGCTACGACGCTGGCTGACATCGAAGCGGCTTATATCACCGCCGCCAAGGAATCGGGTTTGGTGCAGTAACCCACCGCCAAGCGGGGAGGGGCCAGGCCCTTCCCCCACCCACCACCGCCATCCCCGGATCATCAGAAAGGCAGAGCCATGAACTTCAAGACCTTCGCAGCTTTTGTCGGGCCGTCTGTCTTCATGATGCTGTTGTTCATCGCGTTTCCGCTGGCAAGCGTGTTGAAGCAGAGCTTCTATGTCACCCAGCCGATCTATGACACGGTCGAGGTCGAGACATGCTCGCCGGGGTTTCCCGACCAGATCTGCGTGACCGAACAGAAATCGGTGCCGCAACTGGATGAGGACGGCAAGATCGTCGAGATCACGACCTTCGTTGGCTTGCAAAGCTATCGCAATGTGCTGGAGCTGGAACGGGCATGGAACGCCGTCAAAACCGACGGTCTGATGGCCCTTCAGTCGATTGATTTCTGGAAGGCGCTACGGTTCACCCTGACCTTCACTTTGATCACCTTGCCACTGGTGCTGGGCTTTGGGCTTGGCATCGCATTGATGATCAACAATGCCTCGCTCGCCATCAAGGGGCCGGTGATCTTCATCTCACTTTTGCCGTTCATTATCACACCGGTGATCGGCGCGCTCAGCATCAATTGGCTGTTTCGTGGCGACGGTATTCTGACCGCCCTTATCGAATGGTATCTACAGCGCGACGTGTCGATGTTTGCGCAGGCCTGGACCATCGAGGTTCTGATCATGCTGTATCGCGTGTGGCACGTGGCCCCGTTTGCGGCGATCGTGTTCTATGCCGGGCTGCAGACCGTCAACAGCGACGCGTTGGAAAGCGCCGTCATCGACGGGGCAAGCCGCTGGCAACGGATGAAATATGTGGTCATCCCGCATCTGACCCCGCTGATCATCTTCATTTCGATGATCCACCTGATGGACGCCTATCGCGTCTTCGAAGAAATCGTCGGTTTCTCAAGCCAAGGCTATGTCATCAGCTTGCAATGGCTGACCTATGACTTCCTTGTGCCGGATCAGGCGGGCAACCGGTCGATCAGCCGCGCCTCGGCCTCGGCGATGCTGACCATGATCGGGATTGCCGCTCTTCTGGTTCCGCTTCTGCGCCGCACCTGGCAAGACCATAAAGGAGATCACTAAGATGTCGTCTCGTGCCCTGCGTCAGCCTTTGGGGCTGAAACTCACCTCGGCCTCGTTTCTGGCGCTTTGGTGCATCGTCGCCGCCTTCCCGATCTTCTGGATCACGGTGATGAGCTTCAAATCTCCGGTCGATGCCTTTTCGTCCAATGCGCTGAATGTCGTGTTTGGCCCGCATACGCGGGACACAGGCCACGGCATTTCGATCCTCGATATTCTGCTGGGGATAGCGGTGATCTGGATCACGGCACGGATCATGACCAAGACCCTTCCGGGAATGATCGCGTCTTATGCGCCGGGTGGACAGAAATGGGCCGGATGGGTGATCGGTGTGCTGGTCGTGGCCATCGGGTTTCTGGTCACGTTCTTCGCGATCCTGCCTGCCATTTTGGATGTGCTGAACCCATGGTTCGGGCCGCTGGGGCGGGACATCATCGGCCTGACCACCGAGCATTACAAAACGGTTTGGGTTGATCGCGGGTTTTCCAACAACTTCAAGAACTCGATGATCGTGACCACCGGCGTCGTGACCATATCGCTGACCGTGGGCACGCTTGCGGGTTATGGGCTTGCGCGCTCAGGATCCGGGCTTGCCTTTGCCATCCTGATCATCGCGTTGGTGTTCCGGGCGTTGCCGCATTCGGTGCTGGTGGCGGGCTATCTGCCGGTATTCATCTCGTCGTCCGAATGGCTGGCCCCGATCCTTGGGGAAAACGCCCCCACGCTTTATGGCAAACCCTTCGCGGTCATCGCGGTTCTGGTTGCCATCAACCAACCCTTCACGATCTGGATGCTGCGGTCCTTCTTCCAAAGTATCCCCGCCGAGCTGGACGAAGCCGCGCGGGTGGATGGCTGCAACCATTTCCAGGCCTTCCGCCGTGTCATCATGCCGGTGATGTGGCCGGGGGTGATTACGACCGGGCTGTTTTCCTTCCTATTGGGGTATAACGACTTTCTTGTCACATCGCTTTTGCTGGATGCACAGAACCAGACCATGGTGCCAGCCATCGCCGGGATGTTCAGCCGCGAAACCACCACCACCGATCAGGTTGTCGCGGTGGCCGCTGCGGTGTCGATCACGGCGCCTCTGTTCTTCCTTGTCATGGTGTTCCAACGCCAGATTGTCAGCGGTCTGACCGCAGGAGCCGTCAAAGGATGAAAGGTTCCCGCCCAGATCAAGCGGTTCTGACCCGCGACACAGATATGTCGAAAACCGACGATACCCGCCGGGTGATCGAGGCCATGGTTGACGGCCTGAACGACCATCGCATCAGTGATATTGGTGAGTTCTTCGCCGATGGGTTTCGCTGGATGGGCAATCAGGGCTGCGGCACGAAAACCGGTCTGAAGGAGTTTCAGGACAACTGGCAGCGCCCGTTTCAAGCGGCGTTTTCGGACAAGACCTGCATCGACGAGGCGCGTCTTTACATGGGGGAATGGGCTGCTGCCTTTGGCCGACAGGAAGCCACCCATTCCGGCGAATTCCTTGGCATTGCGCCCACGGGAAAACGTGTCGAGATCCGCTATATGGATTTCTGGAAAGTCGTCGACGGCAAGATCACCGACAATTGGGTGAATGTCGATTTCGCCCATGTGGCCGCGCAACTGGGTGTGGACCTGTTTGGCGGCGAAGGCTGGGAAGCATTTGACCGGGGCGAGCGTCAGTCCCCCCCGGCCCGAACAAGCGAGGATGTGACATGACAATCGAATACCTGAAACGCGGCAAACCAGATTCCGATCGCGCCGAGGATGATGCCAAGACCGCCGCCGTCGTGACCGCGACCCTGAAAGACATCGAGACCCGCGGTGACGCTGCCGTGCGCGAGCTGGCTGTGAAGTTCGACGGCTATGACCGCGACAGCTATCGCCTGACGCAAGACGAGATCGACGCGCTGATCGCCAAGGTCAGCCCGCGCGATCTGGAAGACATCAAGTTTGCGCAGGAACAGGTGGTCAACTTCGCCCAGGCGCAGCGCGACAGTATGCTGGACATTGAGGTTGAAACCCTGCCGGGCGTCATCCTTGGTCACAAGAACATCCCGGTGCAATCAGTTGGCTGCTACGTGCCCGGCGGGAAGTTCCCGATGGTCGCCAGCGCGCATATGTCCGTCGCCACCGCGAAGGTTGCGGGCGTGCCGCGCATCATCGCCTGCACCCCGCCCTTCAACGGCGAACCCAACCCGGCCGTCATCGCCGCGATGCATCTGGGCGGCGCACACGAGATTTACGTGCTGGGTGGCATTCAGGCCGTGGGCGCGATGGCGCTCGGCACGGAAACCATCGACCCCGTGCATCTGCTGGTCGGCCCCGGCAATGCCTTCGTGGCCGAGGCCAAGCGACAGCTTTTTGGGCGCGTGGGCATCGACCTGTTCGCAGGTCCGACCGAGACCATGGTGATCGCCGATGACACCGCCGCCGATGCCGAACTGTGCGCCACCGACCTGCTGGGGCAAGCCGAACACGGTTATAATTCGCCTGCCGTTCTGGTGACAAACTCGCGCAAGTTGGCCGAGGATACACTGGTCGAAATCGACCGCATTCTGCAAATCCTGCCCACCGCCGGCACCGCCCGCGTGAGCTGGGAGGATTACGGCGAGGTCATCTTGTGCGACAGCTATGACGAGATGCTGGCCGTGGCTGATGACATTGCCTCCGAGCATGTGCAGGTGATGACCGACCGCGATGACTGGTTCCTTGAGAACATGACCTGCTATGGCGCGTTGTTCCTTGGGCCGCGCACCAACGTGGCCAATGGCGACAAGGTGATCGGCACCAACCACACGCTGCCGACCAAGAAGGCAGGGCGTTATACCGGCGGACTTTGGGTTGGTAAGTATTTGAAAACGCATAGCTACCAGAAGATCACCACGGACGAGGCCGCCGCCCGGATCGGTGAATACGGATCGCGCCTGTGCATGCTGGAAGGTTTTGTCGGCCACGCCGAGCAATGCAACATCCGCGTGCGCCGCTATGGCGGTGTGAACGTTCCCTATGGCGAAGGCGCGCCATACCGCGAGGCGGCTGAGTAGATAGTGATGGACGTTCAGAACAAGAACAAAGCGTTGATCGCCCCTGTGCGAGCGGCGATGTATGATTTTGACGAGGCGTCGGTGCGCAGGGCGCTCGCAAAGGTGACGGCACCGGATGCGGTGTTTCACCTGTGTTTCCCCATTGGCGACAGCATCGGGGCCGACGCGTTTTACAACACAGCCTATCGCGATCTGCTGGACGCTTGGCCGGATCTGGAGCGGCGCGACTATATCGTCATGGCCGGACCGGACGAAGACGGCGCGGAATGGGTCGGCTGTGGTGGTTATTACACCGGCACGTTCGAAGCGCCGTGGCTGGACATCCCCCCGACCGGCCATCAGGTCCATATGCGGTTTCACGAGTTCTTCCGCATCGAGGATGGCAAGATCGTCGAGTTTCAGGGTCTGTGGGACATTCCCGAGGTCATGTTGCAGGCCAATGCCTGGCCGCTGGCCCCGTCCCTTGGGCGCGAATGGCATGTGCCGGGTCCGTCAACCTGTGACGGGATCGTGCCCGGCCCCTATGACATGGACAAGGGCACCGCCTCGCGTCAGCACATCATCGACATGCTGGAGCATATGAAACGCCACCCCAGTCAGGGTGGCCCCGAAGTGATGGAGATGGACAAGTTCTGGCACGAGAAGATGAGTTGGTACGGCCCATCGGGCATCGGCACCGGGCGCGGCATCCGCGGCTTTCGCAACTGGCACCAGATCCCGTTTCTGTCAGGCATGCCGGATCGCGGGCAATACGTGGATGAAATCGACTATCACTTCTTTGGCGATGGCGATTATGCGGCCGTCACTGGCTGGCCCGACATGATCCAGACCGTCACCAATGGCGGTTGGTTGGGGATTGCGCCGTCGGGCAAGAAGATCACCATGCGCAGCCTTGATTTCTGGCGCATTGAAAACGGCAAGATCCGGGAAAACTGGGTGTTGGTCGATCTGCTGGATGCCTATGATCAGTTGGGTGTGGACGTGTTCGCGCGTCTGCGAGAGTTCAACAAGGTGCGCCATATGGGGCGCCTGAATATACCAGATGGGATGAGTTGATGAGCGGATTGCCCAAAACCCCGTCGTTTCGGCTTGATGGTCGTCGCGCGCTTGTGGCCGGGGCCAGTTCCGGCATCGGTCTGGCCTGTGCGGCAGCTTTGGGCGAGGCGGGGGCTGAAGTGACTTTGGCCGCAAGGCGCGCAGATGCGTTGGAGTCCTTGGTCAGTGACATGACAGCCGCGGGCATGTCCGCCCGTGCGCTGCCGCTGGACGTGGCCGACATTGCTGGCACACAGGCGGCAATTGCGGAACACGGGCCGTTTGATGTGCTTGTGAACTCCGCCGGTCTGGCGCGCCACAGCCCAGCGACCGAGACGACGGAAGCGGATTTCGACGCGGTGTCCGACCTGAACGTCAAGGGGGCCTATTTCCTGACCCAGGCCGTTGCCAAGGGTCTGGTGGCGGCGGGCAAGCCCGGCAGTTTGATCAACATTTCGTCGCAAATGGCGCATGTGGGCGGGCTGGATCGTGCCGTATACTGTGCCACCAAACACGCGGTCGAAGGCTTCACCAAGTCGATGGCGATCGAATGGGGCAAGGCGGGCATCCGCGTCAACACGATCTGTCCGACCTTCATCCTGACCGACCTGACGCGGTCCACCTTCGAGCAGCCCGACAAGCGCGCCTGGATCGAAGACAAGATCAAGCTGGGCCGCGTGGGCGAGGTCGAGGATATCATGGGCGCGGTGCAATTCCTGGCCTCGGACGCGTCCAGCCTTGTCACCGGCACCGCCCTGATGATCGACGGGGGATGGACTGCGGAATGAGCAAAGTGACCTCAGCCCAAGTTGCACAGCGCGCGGGCGTCAGCCAATCGGCGGTCAGTCGGGTGTTCACGCCGGGGGGCTCTGCGTCCAAGCGCACGGTCGAAAAGGTCAGGAAAGCGGCGGATGAACTGGGCTATCGCCCCAATTCGCTGGCGCGGGCAATGGTGTCGGGGAAAAGCCGGATGATCGGCTTGGTCGTGGCCTATCTGGAAAATCACTTCTATCCCGAAGCCTTGGAAAAACTGTCCAATGCCTTGCAGGAACAGGGCTATCACATCTTGATTTTCATGGCCTCCAGCACCTCAGCTGACATTGAAGGGGTCGTCGATGAAATTCTGGATTATCAAGTGGATGGGATCATCACAGCCTCGGTCGGCATGTCGTCCGAGCTGACCGACCGCTGCCGCAAGGCCGGTGTGCCGATTGTCATGTTCAACCGCTCGCAGGACGGGCCCGACCTGTCCTCGGTCGCATCGAACAACGTCGCGGGTGGGCGCAAGGTTGCCGAGTTCCTAATCGGGGGTGGCCACAAGCGGATCGGCTATATCGCGGGGTGGGAAGGGGCGTCGACCCAGCGCGACCGCGAGGCTGGGTTCCGGGCCGGACTGGCTGCGGCAGGTGTTTCGCTTCACAGCCGCGCCGTGGGGGATTTCCGTTCTGACCGCGCCGCCGAGGCCGCACGGCAGATGTTTTCCGGCGATGATCGGCCTGACGCGGTGTTTGTCTGCAATGATCACATGGCATTTGCCGTGATGGATGTATTGCGGACAGATCTTGGCCTGTCGGTGCCCGGCGACGTGTCGGTCGTCGGCTACGACGATGTGCCGATTGCCGGCTGGCCCGCTTATGACCTGACCACCGTGCGCCAACCCGCCAACCGTATGGTGGCCGAAACCGTCGACCTGCTTCTGGCGGAAATCGACGGCACCGGGCAAGGCCCGCAGAAGATTGAAATTGACGGCCCGCTAGTCGTGCGCGGCTCGGCCCGCAAACCGGAAGGATGGAGCGAATGAAGGGTTTTGACAGCAAGTTCAAGGATTTCCCTGACTATATCATCGGCATCACCAAAGAGATCTGGGAAGACCGCGGCATTGCCACGCTGCATGATTACTATGCCCCCGATATCGTAGTGCGCTCGCCCGCTTCTGTGGTTGTCGGCAACACCGATGTGATCGGCGCCACCATGGCCACACTGGCCGAGTTTCCCGACCGCACGTTGTTGGGCGAAGACGTGATCTGGTCAGGCACGCCCGAGGAAGGGATGTTGTCCTCGCACCGGCTGTTTTCGACCGCGACCCATCTGGGCGACGGGGTTTATGGCAAGGCGACGGGCAACAAGCTGGCCTATCGCATCATCGCGGACTGCCACGCGATCAACAACCAGATCAACGATGAATGGCTGATCCGCGACCAGGGCGCCATTGTGCGCCAGATGGGATGGGAGCCAAAGGACTATGCCCGCGACCTGATCGCCCGTGAAGGCGGGCCCGAGAATTGCGTGCAGCCGTTCACCCCGGCCAATGACAAACCCGGCCCTTACAAGGGCACCGGAAATGACAATGAATGGGGCCAGAAATACGCCGACATCCTGACCCGGATGATGAATGCCGACATGACGACGATCGAATCCGAGTATGACCGCGCGGTGCAGTCTGAATATCCCGGTGGGGCGACGGGCCACAGTTGGGGGCCGGTGGATCGGTTCTGGATGGGGCTGCGCGCATCCTTTCCGAATGCCAAGTTCACCATTCACCACCAGATCGGTCGCGATGATCCTTTGATGCCACCGCGTGCAGCACTACGCTGGACGCTGCAGGGCAAGCATGACGGTTGGGGCGTCTTTGGCGTGCCCACCGGGGCCGAGGTCTATGTGCTGGGCGCAAGCCATGCCGAGTTCGGGCCGTGGGGGCTGCGGAGGGAGTTCACTCTGTTCGACGAAACCTCGATCTGGAAGCAAATTCTGCTTCAGACGGGCGCGGTCTGATGTCCACCAGCGCCCGATATCTGGATGCCAGTCAGGCGACGCGAAGGTTCCATGCCTTCTGCGCGTCGCGACGGGCGCGGCGGCTGAACAATCGCCCGCCCGGCGTTTGGGTTTGAACCACTCAGACCCAAACCAATAGGAGACAGACCAATGAGCACCATCCAAGACCGCATCGTCCGCTATGGCGAGCTGCAACCCTGCAAAACGGCCTTCATCGACGCCCACACGCCGGGATCGGACCAGAAGGAAAACTTCACCATCATCGGCGGGGGCGTCAGCGAAAGCCCCGACCAGCACGTGCACATCACCGACCAGATCGGCTTCAACATCGGCGCGGCGGGGCAACCGCCGAAATGCCGCAACTCGCTGCATTCGCACACCACCGCCGAGGTGTTTTTTGTCCTCAAGGGACGTTGGAGGTTCTTCTGGGGCCGCTATGGCACGGCCGGCGAATTCGTCGCCGAAGAAGGCGATATTTTCAACATCCCCACGGGCATTTTCCGTGGGTTTGAAAACATCGGCACCGACTACGGCATGATCATGGCCGTGTTGGGCGGCGACGACGCGGGTGGCGGCGTGACATGGGCCCCACAGGTGATCGAGGACGCCAAGGACCACGGTCTTGTGCTGGGGGACAATGGCGCGCTTTACGACAGCAAAAAGGGCCAAAGCCTGCCCGATGGTGTGAACCCCATGCCGCTGTTGACCGAAGAGCAGCTGAAAGCCTTTCCCGAAGTGCCGGTCGAAAACGTCGTGCGCGACTATGTCGCCCGGTATTGGGACTTGATGGCGCTGGCGGGCAAGAAACCCGCGAAAGTCATCGGCGAGGATGGTTTGCTGCGCGACAAACCGGGGTTCGAGGTTGATTTCCTGACCCGCGGCTCGACCCCGGACGAGATGCACAGCCATGACAAGCCAACCGTTCTGATGCCGATGCGCGGCCATTGGAAGCTGCGGTTTAAGGGCGGCGAAACCGTGTTGAACCCAGGCGATACCTGCCTGATCAATCCGGGCGAATCCCACGCGCTTGCGCCCTCCATGACGGGCGAAGCAAGCCTTTACCGTGTGCGAAGAACCGATGATCCCGCTGGCCTGACCTGGTCCGGCACATAACCAACTGCAAGGAGCCTATTATGACACGTATCAAAACAACCCATGTGGGCTCCTTGCCGCGCAGTCAGGCGGTGGTGGATTTCATTTTCGCCCGCGAAAATGAGAAACCATACGATCCGGCAGAGTTTGACGCCTGCATGACACAGGCGGTGTCCGACACTGTGCGCAAACAGGTGGAGGCGGGGATAGACATCGTCTCGGACGGTGAGACGTCCAAGATATCCTATGCCACCTATGTGAAGGACCGCTATACCGGGTTTGACGGCGACAGCCCGCGCAATGCGCCGGCCGATCTGAAAATGTTTCCGGGCTTTCTGAAGCGGTTGGCGGATGATGGGGGCACACCGCAATATGCGCGACCAATGTGTGTGGGCGAGGTGCGATCAAAAGGGCAGGGTGAGCTTGAAAAAGACATCGCGAACCTGAAGGCCGCAATGGCAGAGCGCGGGGCGGAACGCGGCTTCATGAACGCCGCCAGCCCCGGTGTGATCTCGCTGTTCCTTCAGAATGACTACTACACATCGCGCGAGGCGTATCTGGCCGCGCTGGCCGACGCGATGAAGGCGGAATACGAGACCATCGTGGCCTCGGGGCTGGATTTGCAACTGGATTGCCCCGACCTTGCCCTGTCGCGCCATATGCTGTTCACCGACCTCAGTGATGACGAATTCATCAAGGTCGCGATCCTGCATGTCGAGGCGTTGAACCACGCGCTGTCCGATGTGCCTGCCGACAAGGTGCGGGTGCATATTTGCTGGGGCAATTACGAGGGGCCGCATTGCTGCGACATTCCGATGGCCAAGATGTTCGACACGTTGATGGCCACGAAATCGCGCTATGTGCTGTTTGAAACCTCGAACCCGCGCCACGGGCATGAATGGACAACGTTCCGTGATCGCAAAGCGGACATCCCGGATGACAAAGTGCTGGTGCCGGGCGTTGTCGATACGACAACCAACTTCGTTGAGCACCCCGAATTGGTTGCCCAACGCATTGAACGGTTTGTCGATATCGTCGGCGCTGACCGCGTGATCGCAGGGTCTGACTGCGGCTTTGGCACATTCGCAGGCTTTGGTGCGGTGGACCCTGACATTGCTTATGCCAAGCTGTCGGCCTTGGCTGAAGGGGCCGCGCTGATCAAATGACGCCCCTTGTGCTGCTTCCCGGAATGATGTGCGACGCGCGACTGTTTGCGCCGCAATTCGCCGCTTTTTCAGGGCGACGGATGGTGGTCAGCGCCCCCATCACTGAATATGACAGTGTCAAAGGGTTGGCGCAGGCGGTGCTGTCGGACGCCCCGCCGCGCTTTGCCTTGGCCGGTCTTTCGATGGGCGGCATCGTCGCGATGGAGGTGTTGCGTCAGGCCCCGGACCGGGTGGACCGGATGGCCCTTCTGGACACCAACCCGATGGCTGAAACCGATGCCGTCAAAGACCGCCGTTTTCCGCAAATGCAAAAGGTGCGCGAGGGCCAACTGGCGCATGTCATGCGCGATGAGATGAAGCCAAATTACCTAAGCGACGGCCCGCGCCGGCAGGAAATCCTCGATCTGTGCATGCAGATGGCGCTGGACCTTGGTCCGCATGTGTTTTTGACACAGTCGCGGGCTTTGATGGACCGGCCCGATCAGGCTGAAACCTTGCGGGCGGCGCAGCTTCCCGCGCTGGTTCTGTGCGGGCGGGATGACACGCTGTGTCCCGTTTCCCGCCATGAACTGATGGCCGACCTGATCCCCGGCGCGCGTCTGGAGATCATCGACGGGGCCGGGCATTTGCCCACGCTGGAGCAACCCGAAAAAACCAACGCGGCGCTGGCCCGCTGGCTGGAGGATTGAATGGATAACTCGCTTCTGACCCTGCTGAAGCAGGTCGATACACCCACAGTGTGCAACGCCATCGAAGTGGCGCAGGGCAAGCGCGGATTTGATGCGTTTACCCGTGGCACGATGCTGGCCTCGCACCCGGATGCCCCGGCCATTGTGGGCTATGCCCGCACCGCACGCATTGCCGCTGTCACCCCGCCGACTGAGGCGCCCGAAGTTATCAAGGCGCGGCGCATGGAGTATTACCGCCATATGTCCGAAGGTCCGCGCCCCGCGCTTGCGGTGATTGAAGACGTGGATTTCCCCCAGTGCATCGGGGCCTATTGGGGCGAGATCAACACGACGGTGCACAAGGGGTTCGGCCTGTCGGGTGCCCTGACCAATGGGGTGATGCGTGACCTTGGCGATCTGCCGGAGGGGTTTCCGGTGATTGCAGGCTCCATCGGTCCCAGCCATGGCTTCGTGCATGTGAAGGATATTGGCCAGCCGGTGTCGGTCTTCGGATTGCGTGTCGCCGATGGCGATCTGATCCATGCTGACCGCCACGGTGCGCTGGTTATTCCGCCTGAGGTCCTGCCTGATCTGGACGCCGCAATCCGGCGCCTGTTGGACACCGAGAAACTCGTGCTGGACCCAGCACGTCAGGAGGGGTTCGACTTTGACGCTTTCGAAGCCGCGTGGTCTGCCTTTGAGGCGGCACGGACATAGCAGCCCGGATCAAGAGGCGCGCTGCGCATGGGGTCCTTCCTGGCGAGACTGCCGAGCTGAAACTGGACCGCGGATTTGCTTTGCGCCCTTGTCTGGGCGGGTCCGCCATTGCCGTTCCTCCTGACGGAAAATTGTTGGCAATGGCGTTCCAGAAAAGATCACTTGGCTTTTAGATGCTCTGGCTCTCCGTGTGCCAGAAACGCAACTTCTGTCGGGGAAGATGGCGACTTTCAGCATAGGCAACGATTTTAAAACCTGGCGAGTGGTTTAGGGCGTCTGGTCGCTGCATTCTATGAAGTGCGCCGGAGGTTTGAGTCTTCAAGCAATCAGATTCAACACCGAAGGGCGGAAAGCCGAAGAGTCAGTTGTCGCGTGCACGAGTGGAGAGTATTATCACTTGCAGTGCGGTCGAATAAATTAGTGGGTCGCTGCGCTGTTGATTGAGTCATAATCTGACTACCTTTGAATTGACGCAGCAACCTGGAGATACAGCCATGCTTCAGAGCGACCTGACCGACACCCCGGCAATTGAAGTTCTGATCGAGGCGTTTCCGCTCCCCACGCTGGTCATTGGCGTCACCGGGTCACTCGCCTGCATGAACGCAGCGGCAGAAGCGCTGTTTGGCAAGAAGGTCTTGGGTCGGCATTTCACGACGAGTTTGCGTCACCCTAAACTGGTAGACGCGGTCGAACGTAGTTTGCTGGACCGGGTGCCGCGCAAAGTTTCTTATCAAGTCGTCGAGAACGGCAGCGATGCTTTCTATGAAGCGCATGTTCACGCGGTTGACGGCACCCCATTCCTGATCCTCAGCTTCCAAAATGTAACGGATGTCGTTCAGGCAGAACAGATGCGCAGCGATTTCGTTGCGAATGTCAGTCACGAATTGCGAACACCTCTGACATCTTTGATGGGGTTTATTGAAACCCTGCGGGGACCTGCTCGAGACGATTCCAAAGCGCGGGACCGATTTTTGACCATTATGGCGGGTGAAGCAGAAAGGATGAACCGTCTTGTCGGGGATTTGCAATCGTTGAGCGGCGTCGAGGCTGATGAGCGCGTTCGCCCCAAGACGACGATTGATTTAAGAGACACGCTGCAAACAATGCTGAGCAACATCTCTCCACTAGCGAAGGATAGGCGTGTGAGGTTGCAGTGCGATCTGGGCGAAACCCCGTTGCTTGTAATCGGTGACAGTGATCAGTTGATACAGGTTTTCACCAATCTGGTTGAGAACGCGATTAAATATGGTGGTGCGGATCAATCTGTAGAGATTGCGGCTTCGAAATCAGTACATGATCCGGTCCTGCGCGGTCCTGCGATCGCAATCACGGTATATGATCATGGGCCCGGAATTGACCCCATCCACCTGCCCCGCCTGACAGAGCGGTTTTATCGCGCCGACAGCCATCGTAGTCGAGAACTCGGTGGCACCGGATTGGGACTGTCGATCGTTAAACATATCCTGAACCGTCATCGGGGACGATTAAAGATCGACAGCCAATTGGAGCAAGGGTCTCAATTCACGGTCATCCTGCCACCGGCCTAGGGCTGAACAAACTATTTTGGTCATCAAGAGCAAAATATCCATCTGTCATAAAACCGTAACTTACCTGTCGCAAAACCGAAGCATGCCGTGTCGACAAACGCGGCAGGGCCATCAAGGGGGTGGCCTTTGATCCGGATATGACAGGAGTTTTCATGTCGCCCTTGAATCTTACAGCATCCACACTGGCCATCGTCGCCGCATCCGTCACTGCCGCCGCTGCCCGCGACAATGTTCAGGTCGCAGGGTCGTCCACCGTGCTTCCTTACGCGGCCATCGTTGCCGAGGCGTTTGGTGAGAATTTCGATTTCTCAACGCCTGTGGTGGAATCCGGCGGGTCCTCCGCTGGCCTCAAACGGTTCTGCGAGGGGGTCGGTGAAAACACTGTAGACATCGCCAATGCCAGCCGCGCTATCAAATCCTCCGAGCTTGAAGTCTGCGCTGAAAACGGTGTGACCGATATCGTCGAAATACGCATCGGCTACGACGGGATTGTTTTTGCCAGCGACATCGCAGGCAACGGTTTCGCCTTCACGCCGTCTGATTGGTATATGGCCCTGGCTGCTGAGCTGCCCGTTGATGGCGCCATGGTTGCGAATTCCAATTCCAACTGGAACGCGGTCAACAGCGATTTTCCAGATCAGCAAATTCAGGCATTCATCCCTGGCACCAAGCACGGCACACGCGAAGTGTTCGAAGAGAAGGTTCTTCTGCAGGGTTGCATCGACAGCGGTGCAATGGACGCGATCTTGAACCTGAATGGTGGCGACGAAGATGCGGCCGAACAGAGCTGCATGGCCGTGCGCACCGACGGTCTGTCTGTCGATATTGACGGCGACTACACGGAAACCTTGGCGCGGATCGAAGCGGATGCGAACGGCATCGGGGTGTTTGGTCTGGCGTTCTATGAAAACAACACAGACCGCTTGCAAGTCGCGCCTATGTCAGACGTCGTGCCGAATACAGCGAGCATCGCATCCGGTGAATATCCTGTGTCACGCCCGCTTTATTTCTATGTCAAGGCAGCGCATCTGGATGTCATTCCCGGCCTTCAAGAGTTTGTCAGCTTCTTCGTCAGTGATGAGATTGCTGGCCCTGATGGTCCATTGGCTGAATACGGCCTCGTCTCAGACCCGGAGCTTTCCAAGACTCAGGACGCAGTCGCCAACCGCACTTTGCTGGATGTCATGTAACTAGGTTACGGGGCCGGCATCCTGCCGGCCCCGTTTCTAATGGGGGAAATCTGCACTGATGTGGGTTGTTGAATTGTTTTCGTCTTTGCCGGGGTTGCTGGCCGTTCTCGCCCTTTTTGGGCTGCTCGGATCGCAAGTTCGGGTGCATCGCGCTGCCAAGGGCGATTTGCGCAGTCTGGCCGCTTTGCCTCGTGCGCACGGCATAAACGCGGTTCTCAGCGTTCTTGTCCCTGCGGCGATCTGTTTTGTCGGGCTATCTTTGGTCAAGTTAATCGGACCTCGGCTGAATACCGCGGCACTACCTGACTACGTGGTCTATTGGACAGTTCTGACGGTTGCGGTTCTGGGATGCGTTGTTGCGATACTGCGGTCCACTGTCAACTTTCGAGCCCGCCAAGCCTCTGAGGTTTGGATTAAGTCGCTCTTAATTGCAGCATCTGTGGTCGCGATTCTGACCACGGTCGGCATCGTCTTGTCGATGCTTTTTGAGGCGATGCATTTCTTCCAGCAATACGCTTGGCAAGATTTCTTCTTTTCCACCGATTGGGCCCCTAACTTTCGGGGCGACAGCTCTCTTGGTTTTCTACCGCTGCTTTGGGGCACCTTTTATGTCAGCTTCATTGCCTTGGCGCTTGCCGTACCGGTTGGCCTGTTTGCGGCGATCTATTTGTCCGAATATGCAGGACCCTGGATGCGGGGCATTGCGAAACCGCTGATCGAAATCCTTGCCGGGATTCCCACAATTGTTTACGGGCTTTTTGCGCTTGTCACTGTCGGACCGTTGCTTCGGGACTATTTTGCGCAACCGCTCGGGTTGGGGGGCAGTGCATCCTCGGTCATGACTGCAGGCGTGGTGATGGGCATCATGCTTATCCCCTTTGTTTCCTCGCTATCAGATGATGCGATCAATGCCGTGCCACAAACGATGCGCGATGGGTCATATGCACTTGGCGCTACGCGGTCGGAAACCGTCCGAAAGGTCATTCTGCCGGCCGCCTTGCCCGGTATCATGGGTGCAGTATTGCTGGCTGCAAGCCGCGCTATTGGCGAAACGATGATCGTCGTCCTCGGAGCGGGTGCCGCCGCACAAATGTCGCTGAACCCGTTTGAGGCGATGACAACGATCACAGTCAAAATCGTGAGCCAGCTTACAGGCGACACGGATTTTGCCAGCCCCGAAACGCTGGTTGCTTTCGCGCTTGGGCTGACACTGTTCGCCTTTACCTTAGCCTTGAACGCGGTCGCCTTGTTGGTCGTTCGCAAATACCGGGAACAATACGAATGACTTCCCCAACCAAGTCTCTGTTCGTACAAGATGAACGTGTCAAACGTCGCAATGCCGCTGAAAAGCGGTTCCATTCTTACGGCTTGTGCGCAATCGGTGTGGCTGCTCTTGCGCTGGTGGTCTTGCTGGCCTCTGTGCTGGCAAACGGGGCAAGTGCGTTCCGCCAGACCTACCTCATGCTCGAGATTCCCCTGCCCGCCGAAACCTTGGACAAAGGCGGTGACCGCGACCCCGCAGCCATGGCGAGCGTATCTACATTCGGTTACGCGCCGTTGCTGCGCGATGCACTTGTGGCCAGCATCGCCAAGCTGAACATCGAAACAACACTGTCCAACAAAGATGTAGGCGACATGATCAGCAAAGAGGCCGCGGCGTCTCTGCGCAATCAAGTCCTTGCAAACCCGGACCTTGTTGGTGGTGTCATTGCGTTGGACGTGCTGGCCAACGGTCGGATTGACGGTTTTTTCAAAGGCCGTGTCACGATGGAAAGTGCTGAGCGCGACGGCAACACCTCGCCTGAGGCTTTGCGTGTTGCCCAACTCCTCGCGGATGTGGGCGTGCTCGTAACTCGTTTCAATTGGCAGTTTTTGACCGCTCCTGACGCGAGCGATCAGCGTCCCGAAGCTGCAGGACTTGGCGTCGCAATTCTGGGGTCGCTGTACATGATGCTTGTTGTCTTGGTTCTGGCATTGCCCATCGGGGTCGCCGCTGCGATCTACCTTGAAGAATTTGCGCCGAAAAACCGTGTGTCAGATCTGATCGAAGTGAACATCAGCAATCTGGCAGCTGTGCCGTCCATCGTATACGGAATTTTGGGGTTGGCGATCTTCATCAACTTTTTGGGACTGCGGCAGTCGTCGCCCTTGGTTGGCGGGCTGGTGCTTACGCTGATGACCTTGCCGACGATCATCATCGCAACCCGCGCCGCACTTAAGGCGGTGCCACCGTCGATCCGCGACGCGGCCTTGGGGCTTGGCGCGACAAAGATGCAGTCGGTGTTTCACCATGTCTTACCGCTTGCCGCACCTGGTATCTTGACGGGAACAATCATCGGGCTGGCCCAAGCCTTGGGCGAAACCGCGCCGCTGTTGCTGATTGGCATGGTGGCCTTCGTGCGCGATTATCCGGCGGCTTACAGCGAGACTGCGGGCCTGTTTGGCGAAGCTGCAACTGCGCTGCCCGTGCAGGTCTTCAACTGGACGCAGCGTGCCGATCCCGGTTTTGTGGAACGCGCGTCCGGCGCGATCATAACCCTATTGGTGTTTTTGGCAGTGATGAACACAGTCGCCGTCCTGCTGCGCCGCCGCTTTGAACGCCGGTGGTAGAAAGAAAATATGATGAAAGTGAACACATTGATCCAGCCTAACCCGGATATGGCCGTCCCAAAAATCACTGCCAGAAACGTACATGTTTCTTATGGGGACAGCGTCGCCATCAAAGATGTGTCGGTAGGTATTTCCGCAAACACTGTGACCGCATTTATCGGCCCATCCGGGTGTGGAAAATCGACGTTCCTACGTTGCTTGAACCGGATGAACGACACGATTGAAACTTGCCGTGTGAGCGGTGAAATCCTGATCGAAGGTGAAGATATCTACCACCGCTCAGTCGATCCAGTGCAACTACGCGCCAAGGTTGGGATGGTCTTTCAAAAGCCGAATCCGTTTCCCAAATCTATCTTTGACAACGTGGCCTATGGCCCAAAAATTCACGGTCTTGCCCGCAATAAGGCCGATCTGGACAACATTGTCGAAAACGCGCTTCGAAAAGCGGCGCTTTGGGATGAGGTCAAGGATCGTTTGAACAAGACCGGTACTGGCCTTTCAGGCGGCCAGCAGCAGCGACTTTGCATCGCGCGGGCGATTGCAACCTCGCCCGAAGTGCTGTTGATGGATGAACCTTGCTCTGCGCTTGACCCGATCGCGACGGCCCAGATCGAAGAATTGATCAACGATTTGCGCGAAAACTATTGCGTCGTGATCGTCACCCATTCCATGCAGCAGGCAGCAAGGATCAGCCAGAAAACGGCGTTTTTCCACCTTGGCAGTTTGGTTGAATATGGCGACACAGATCAGGTATTTACGGCCCCAAGTGACCCCAGAACCGAAAGCTACATCACCGGCAGGATTGGATAACCCATGACCAACGCACATATTTCTTCGGCGTTCGATACCGACCTGGAAGCTGTTCAAGCGCAGATCATGAAAATGGGAGGGTTGGTCGAAAACGCCATCCGCCTGGGCATGGAGTCGCTTGAAACACGCGATGAAGACCTTGCACAGCAGGTGCGCTCAGCGGATTCTTCAATTGATGCGCTTGAAGAGGCTATCAATGAAAGTGCGGCACGGATTATTGCTTTGCGTGCGCCGACTGCCATTGATTTGCGATTGATTTTGAGCGTGATCAAGATCAGCGGCAATCTTGAAAGGATCGGGGACTACGCTAAGAACATGGCGAAACGCACCGAAGTTTTGTCGAATGCCGATCCGATCAGCGGCAGCACCGGCACCCTTCATCGCATGACGCGTGCGGTCGAGTTAATGCTCAAAGACGCGCTGGATGCCTATATCCACCGCGATACTGCGCTTGCCGCTGATGTTATTGCCCGCGATGTCGAGGTGGATCAGATGTATAACGCGCTGTTTCGTGAACTGTTGACCTTCATGATGGAGGATCCCCGCAATATTACGGCCTGCTTGCATCTGCATTTCATTTCAAAAAA
Organism: uncultured Aliiroseovarius sp.; assembly: GCF_947497285.1. Lineage (GTDB taxonomy): Bacteria > Pseudomonadota > Alphaproteobacteria > Rhodobacterales > Rhodobacteraceae > Aliiroseovarius. Next base: position 159,900 of record NZ_CANMFT010000001.1, read on the forward strand.
CACGGAACGCATGGGGGACCATGTGACATCAATTGCGGAACAAGTCATATATTTGGCCGACGGAAAGCAACCAGAAGAGGCGCGTCCGAAGGCGGATACAACATCCACAGTCACGGGGGGCTAAGGGATGGCGCCAATTCAAGCGCAGGTCCTGCTTGTCGAAGATGAGCCTGCTCAGGCAGAGATCATGACCTACAATTTGAATGCAGAAGGCTTTGCAGTGCGCCACGCGACCAACGGCGAGGAAGCGATGCAAATGATACGAGAAGACCTGCCCGATCTAATTATCCTAGATTGGATGATGCCCTTGCTCAGCGGGATCGAAGTTTGTCGCCGGATCAAGACCAGTGACGCCACAAAACACATCCCCATCATCATGTTGTCGGCTCGTTCCGAAGAAGTTGACAGTGTCCGTGGTCTGGATACCGGCGCCGATGACTATGTGACGAAACCGTATTCCGTCAAAGAATTAATGGCTCGCGCCCGCACACAATTGCGCCGGACCCAGTCAGCGGCTGTCGCGACCTTAACTTACGAAGATATTGTCCTTGATCCTGAAAGCCATCGTGTCAGCCGCGATAACCAAGACCTCAATTTGGGACCTATCGAGTTTCGACTGTTATCAAGGTTCATGGAACGGCCCGGTCGCGTCTTCAGTCGCGAGCAATTGCTCGATCTGGTCTGGGGTCGTGGTATTTTTTTGGATTCAAGAACCGTCGATGTCCATGTCGCACGGCTGCGCAAGTCCATAACGCGCAACGGCGGCACCGATCCAATCCGAACAGTGCGGGGCGCGGGTTATTCCCTTGGGTGATGGCCTGACGTGAAATTGAGCGCTGGCTGTAGGCGGCGTGAGAGTTCAGCAATCCTCAACAGGACGCATGAACGCTATTTTTTACCTTTTCTTAGATTGAAGTCGGAGAGACAAGTGATAGCTTCACTCCCCTTCGGCCGTTCAAAGCCGTCATCGTCATAAAGATTTTCTCATTTGAAATCGACTTGGACTGCCACCTGAACGCCAGGGCGCAGTAGCCGCGGCGCACGACCTCGAAGGTCGATGGTCCGCCGGAGCATCAGTTCTGACAAGGACTGCCGAGAGGTTTTTTCGATCAACCGCGTCATACAGGTTCACTGCCTCCAGCGGGTCCGCCTGAGCTAGACAAAGCTCTTTCCAGTCTTCAACTCGTTTCAGTGACATACGGTACCGTCTGTCACGCTTGCACGCACGCGACGCTGGCGGCCTACAGCAACAAGTGGCCCCGTCCTGCGCACGGAACACTGGCTCGCCTGTCAGATCGTGTCGCACACCTCTCAGCCGCGGGTTGCATATGCGACAGGCTTGCGGTCACGAAGGACGGCGAGATTGTTGAAATCATAGAAGTAGAGGTCTAGCGTACAATTCTCGGCCAAACTTCCTTATTCGCAGCAGTTGCTGCAGACCTCTGTTCGAGGGCACCAACCACTAGGGGGACGACATGCTTAACCTAAAGACAACGTTCATTGCGGGACTTCTGGCAAGCGCCTTGGCGCTTTCGCCGGTGACAGCCGCAACGCCAGACAACATGCTTGTGGTGGCCCAAAACATCGACGACATTGTCACGATCGATCCAGCCTCGGCTTACGAATTCAGCTCAGGCGAATATGTTGCCAACACGTATGACACGCTGGTGCGCTATGATGCGACCGACACGACTGTGTTGGCCCCTGCGTTGGCCACCGAGTGGACCGTCGACGCCACCGCCAAGACTGTCACTTTCACCTTGCGCGACGGAGTTAAATTCCACTCTGGCAATCCGGTGCGAGCCGAGGATGTGGTCGGATCATGGACCCGTGTCGTCGCCCTTGATAAGGCACCATCCTTCATCCTGACTCAGTTGGGTTGGACCGCTGACAACATCGCCGAAATGGTCACCGCAGAAGGCAATACGGTCATCGTGCGTTACGAGGGCGACTTTGCGCCATCTTTCGTTTTGAACGTGCTCGCCGCACGCCCGGCATCAGTCGTGGACATGCAAACCGTCATGGCCAACGAGGTCGACGGCGACATGGGCCATGCGTGGTTGAACAAGAACTCTGCGGGCACCGGGCCGTTCAGCTTGGGCACCTATCGTCCTGCCGATATCCTCTCGCTCGATGCCAACCCTGATTATTATCAGGGCCGCCCGTCGATGGACCGCATCGTCATTCAACACAACCCCGAAGGTGCAACCCAACGATTGCAGCTTGAAGCGGGCGATATCGACATGGCCAAGGACCTTGATCCCGGTCAGATCGCCGGCCTTGAGGGGGTTGATGGTGTGCGTGTAGAGACCTACCCGCAAGCCGCCGTGCATTGGGTGTCGTTCAATCAGAAAACCGACAGTCTGACCGATACCGCAGTATGGGAAGCTGCACGTTATCTGGTGGATTATCAAGGCATGGCCAATGGCATGCTCAAGGGTCAGATGAAGGTGCATCAGGCATTTTGGCCGGATGGTTTTCCGGGCGCGTTGACCGACACACCGTTTAGTTACGACCCCGAAAAAGCCAAACAGATCCTGAAGGACGCCGGGGTGGAGACGCCCATCAACGTCACGATGGATGTCATATCGGCCCCAACTTTCGTGGAAATGGCACAGGCGTTACAGGCCTCCTTCGCCGAAGGCGGGATTAACCTCGAAATCATTGCAGGCACAGGCGCGCAGGTCATCACCAAGTACCGCGCGCGCACCCATGAGGCGATGTTGCTGTATTGGGGGCCTGACTTCATGGACCCGCATTCCAACGCCAAGGCATTTGCGTACAACAAGGATAACTCCGATGACAAATACGCCTCCACCACGACGTGGCGCAACGCATGGATGCCACCTGCAGAGATGAACGCCAAAACCATGGCAGCCCTGGGCGAGCAGGACGCGGACAAGCGGCTTGGCATGTATCTGGAGCTTCAGAAAGAAACCCAGGCCGAAGCGCCGTTCGTTATCATGTTCCAGGCGATCAAACAGGTCGCGATGCGGGACAACATCAAAGGGTTCGTCAACGGCGCCACATCTGACTACGTCTTCTACCGTCTGGTCGAAAAGGAATGACCCAACAACCGTCCCCCGAGGCGATCTATCGTGCCTTGCACACGCAAACCGGGGGGCGGTTGTTCACCGTAACGGTTCTGGACCGCGCCGCTGGTCTTGCGCGGCGGGTCTATACATCTCACACCGACGCTTATCCGGTGTCCGGGACCAAATCGATGTCGCAAGGGGCTTGGACAGAACAGGTTGTAGAACGCGGTGAGGTTTTCGTCGCGAACACCGTTGCGGAGTTCGCGATCTATTTCCCGGACCATGCCTTGATTGAAAGCCTTGGATGTGGCGCTGCGTTAAATGTGCCGATTTGCTTGGAAGAGGTCATTGGGACAGTCAACATTCTCGACAAAGAGCACTACTTCTCGCCACAGAATGTGGACCACTGCCTCGCGGCCATCGAGCAGCATCGTGACGATATAATTTGGGCGATGGAGCAATACGCACTCTGAGGCAGCAGAACCTGCTGCACTCGACGCAACCTGCTTGGCGCGGTTGCAGGAAGAACCTTCGACAAAACAAGCATTGCAATGCAGAAAATGTCGTTTGTGGACGAGATAATTTCACCTGTCACTGGTCGGTTGGCTCGCAACCACAATGTGCGTTTCGATATATTCAATGCGCACCAGAGCGTGGCAAGACCAAAGCTCTGATAGCTGAATAGATGCAAACTCAATTGGCGCAGTGTGCCGAAAGCTGCGGTTTGTGCGAACGTTGTGAATGCCTGCTCCGTCGCGCGACTGTCACTTTAAGAGATCCTAGATCATGCAACCGCAGCGAATGTCCGATCTGGCTTAGCTGCATCGCAGCGGTTGACGACATCGGCAAAGTCGGCTTTGGGCGCGTCTGCGCCCGGAGAATTCGCAGATCATTGCGTTAATACTGCAAGGCATCGAGCAATCGGTTCAAAACCCATTCCTAGCCTTGGTTGCACCCACCGCATCCGCCGTTCAGCACGTCTGACACCCGTTGGTGAAGCAGCATGCGACGGGTCAATTTGGCTAGCGGGTAGCGAGCTTAGACACCGCTACGAAAGGCGTGATTCAGCGTGGGTCTTTCGCAACGAGTTCCACGGTGTTGCCGTCCGGATCGAAGGTGAAGACCCCGCGCCACCCGACCCAATCAAATGTTTCCACGTTGTATTCCAGCCCAAGTTTCTCATACCAAGCGATGACCGCATCTTGCTCTTCCCAAGGCAGGCTAAGCGCAATGTGATGGAGCGAGGAGCCCGGACCCGTCGCGGGGGGCAACTCACCCGCCCGGGTGCGGCCTGCGCCTTCGATGTCGTGGCGAAACAGTGCCAGCACGGCGGTATGGCCGCCAAAGCCCTCGGCGATACGGAAGAAAACGATGTTGCCGTTTTCCGGATCATTGAATGGTTCAAGCCCGATCACATCGCGATAGAACGCGACCATCGCGTCAAGATCAATGCACCGGATGGCGATTTCACCAAGGGCGCGGACAGTAAAGCCTCGTTCAGCCATAAGATCTCTCCTGATTGGTGATGATAGGATAGATTGCACGGTTTTGAAATCAGCGCGACACGGCGTTCAGTTTTGATCCAGTTCCAGTAAATTGGGGTTCCGCTGGAGGAGCAACCGGACGCAAAACGCCGTTTCCGCAAGGATTGTGACGCCATAGATCGGGGTGAAGCCTGCGTGAAACTCGGGGGCGAAGAAGCGCAGCCCACTTCCGATCAGATAGACCGCTCCGGCAACTGCCAGTCCGGCCCCAAAGGCGCGGTGAAACAGACCTGAATACCAGACAAGCACGCCCATGATCAGGCTGTTCACACCGAAAAAGACAAGTCCCAGATCATAGCCGTGAGCGTGCAGGTTGAGAAGCAGCAGCGCGAGGGCAGCGTGATCCGCAAGACCATCCGTGCTGGCCAGAAACAGCCACGCAGCCTGCAAGGCCATGAGATTGGCGGCGATCAGCACGGTCTGGATCAGGCGAAACACCATGGCCGAGAGCGCAAGACCCGGCGCGACAGTTCGGAAGACCAGATAGAGCAGCACGGCAAGCCCCGCATCGCTGAGCGCCATCAAAAGGTCAGCGGCGATGGCCAGCCGGAACTGAACCGGTGCAGCGAGGATGGAACGGGCCGTGCCAGCAGCGTTTTCGAAGTCGACGAGCGGACCACGAAGCCCAAGCTCGGCGCCAAGGCCAGTGACAATGATGATGAGATACAGCAGTCCTGCCAGGCGAACCTTCCGCGCGACGTCATTTGTCAGGGTAAGATTGAACATTCTGAAGATCCTTTCTTGAGTTGCAATCAGGCGGCCTTGGCCCTTGTCGGGGCAGGGCGCACCGAGGCATCGCCAGCACGTGGACGGTTCGCGCGCTGGCCTGCCCAGACAGACCCAAGCACGATCACCGCACCGGCGAATTGCATCGGTGACAGCGCTTGTTCCAACCAGACCCACCCAAGGATCACCGCCGTTACGGGGCTCATCATACCCAACATCGAGACAGCGCCCGGCTCAAGTCGGGCCACACCGCGAAACCATATCGCATAAGTCACCGCTGCGCCAATGAGGCCAAGCCAGCTTAGGCCGAGAAGGTTCGTCGTCGTGAGCGGCGGCAAAGGTGGCTCGATCAAAAGCGCGATCGACAACAGGATCAGCCCACCCGCCGTCAACTGCCACGCCGTGAAGCTGAGCGCGGGAACGGGCGGCTGCCATTTGCGGCTCAGCACGGTGCCCGCCGCCATTGAAGCAGCTCCGCCAAGTCCGGCGGCGATGCCGGTGGGATCAAGGCGCGCCTCTGGTCCGATTAGCAACAGGGCCACTCCGATGACACCGGTTGCAGCTGCGGCCACCACCCCGGCCCTGATTGGTGTTCCAAGCCAGCCGCGGGCCATCACGATGACGATCATGGCTTGCACGGAACCAAGTGTCGCTGCGACCCCGCCCGGCAGCCGATAGGCGGCCACAAACAGCAGCACCCAGAACAGCGCGAAGTTCAAGCTGCCAAGCAGGAAAACCCGTCCGAGCCAGACGCGCGGTGGAAAGCAGCGCGTAACGGCGAGAAGCAACAATCCGGCGGGCAGGGCGCGCAGCGCGGCGAGCGTCACCGGATAGCCCGCAGGCAGCGCCTCTGTCGTGACAAGGTAGGTGCTGCCCCAAATCGCGGGGGCGAGCGCGGTCAGAAAAATGTCGGTGGTGCGGGTCATGGTTGATCTCCGGGCTAGCAGCTCACCAGAGGCGGCGAATATGGTCGCGCGGGTGTTCCGGCCATGTCTCAAGGCCGATGTCGCGCATCATGTGGGGTGACAGGTCGCGGGTTGCGCCACGCGGAAGGTGGCGGCGGTGTCGGACCTGCGTGCGGCGGAAGAACAGGTTCATCAGGGTCTCCTTTCAAGCGGTTAGGCGAAGGGCGGCACGCAGTTGCGCGGCCAGATCCTCGCGCGGTCCGTTGACAAGGCGTGCGCCGGTCTCACGGACGATGAGGGTTGGGATAGAGCGGACTTGGAGCTGACGGGCATGTTGCCTGTCGGCCTCGACTGCCCGCGCAGTGTCAGGGTCGTCAAAAGCCTCGGCGAAGGCGGCATTTTCAAAGCCGAGCTCTCGTGCCACGGCCAACACGGTCTGGGGGTCGGCAACATCACGTGCCTCGGTCAGATGGGCACGTTGCAGCCGGTCGAACATGTCCCAGTGGGCAGCTTGCCCGCCGAGCCGTTCCGCCGCCTTGCACCCCAGTGCAGCGGTCAATCCGTGTGGGTAGTCGAACGGGGCGGACCGCATGGCGTCGATGTCGACCAACTCAGGCTGGTCACTGACCCGGCGGCAATTCACCCAGTGCCCAAGAATGGTTTCGCGTGCGTCTTCCGGGTTTCCCCAGCGCGACGCCATTTCAGAGCGGCTTGCTTGCAGGACAAAGGTCCGATGCCGGATGTCGAGGTCAAACTCGGCGGCCAAGCTGCGCATTCGCGACGAGATATTGAAGCACCAGCAGCACACAACGTCGTGGAAAAAATCTATGGTGAGCGAGGCCATCACGCGGCCTCCTCATGCAGATTTGCGCCAGCCAGGCGCGTGGCAATCCGGGCCACGTGCGCACCTTGGAAGCGCGCGCCTGCAAGGTCGATCGCGGAGGGCGCGCGCGATCCATCTGCCCCGGCAATGGTGCCTGCCCCATAAGGTGCGCCGCCCACGATGCCATCGGCGGTGGTCTGACCGGCGAAGGTGTAGGGCATCCCGGCAATCAGCATTCCGAAATGCTGAAGCGGGATCTGGGTGGACAGAAGCGTCGCCTCATGCCCGCCATGCTGCGATCCGGTCGAGGTGAAAACACCAGCCACCTTGCCGACCAGCGCGTTGCGTGCCCAAAGGCCACCGGCCTGATCAAGAAAGCTCTTCATCTGACTAGCCATCATCCCAAACAGGGTAGGCGTGCCGAAGATGATGGCGTCATAGCTTTCCAGATCAGCGGGCGTCGCGATCGGCGTGTCGTCGTCGATAAAACCAGCGTTCTGGCGCACGGCGTCAGGCACCGTTTCAGGCACACGTTTCAGATCGACATGGGTGCCAGCGATGCTGCGCGCCCCTTCGGCTTCGGCTTCGGCAAGCGCGCGGACATGGCCATAGCTGGAGTAGTAAAGAACAAGAATGCGGGTCATTGGATCCTCTCAGGGTGTTGGCGTTTCGATGCCTAAGAGGATGGGGGATGGGGTGGACGGGATTAACCGGCTGGTTCTCACTTCATTCTTTACGCTGGTTGAAGAATGTCAGCCGTGCAGGGCCGCGCGCAGATGGTCAAGAAAGGCCGTCACCTTGGCGTCCATCCCCAACCGCGACGCTGTCACAGCAAAAATCTCGGGTGATGGAAGTTCGTAGTCTGGCAACACGCGCACAAGTTCGCCGCGCGCCACGGGCTCGTTCGAGACGAATTCCGGAAGTGTGCCGAGGCCTTGGCCCGCGATCAACAGGTCGCGCAAGACAAGGCTGTTGCCGACGCGGACAGGTGGATCAAGATCAAGCGTGATGGTGTCAGAAGGTCCATGCATGGTCCAAGTGGTCAGGTGATCTGCAAGCAAGAAACCGACCACACGATGATGCACGATGTCCTCAGGCGCGCTCGGAACACCGGCTTTTTCCAGATACGCGGGTGCTGCGAATATCCGCTGGCGCATGGTGCCGACCTTGCGCGCGACCAGTGCCGAATCCGGCAATGTGGCCCGGATGCGGATCGAGACGTCGAACCCACCCTCGACCATATCCACCACGCGATCATCCAGAGAAAGCGTCAACCTGAGCTCAGGATAGGCGTCGAGAAAACCCGGTAGCAAAGGCGCGATAACTGTCTGGCCAAAGGAACTGGAGGCGTTCACCTTAAGATGACCGCGCACCGCCCCGGCGCCGTCACGGATGCGGTTTTCGACCCGGGCCACGTTGTCGAGGATGCCGGACGCTTCGTCGTAGTAGATCTGCCCAGCATCCGTCAGCGACATGGATCGTGTCGTCCGCGTCAGCAGCGTGCTGCCCAGACTTTCCTCGAGCAACTTGATCTCTCGGCTCAAGAGGGCCGGAGAAACGCCCAGATCTTCCGCCGCCCGCGCAAAACTGCCGCGTTCAACGATGCGGCGAAAGGCGTGCATGACAGAAAGCTTGTCCATCTCGGCAGATACTCGGTCAGGTTCGTCCGCGACCCAAGATCAGCCGCGCATCTGATCAAATAGCACAATTTTTCGGGCGATGCGAACGGCCTGACCTTTTGGCATTGGTGTGGCAAAACACGCTCGATGTATCTGGTTTTGCGTCAATCCGTTAGATTTTTTGCAATGGATCAACTGTCACCTTAGAAGCGTGACCATGTCTGCATAACCACGCGCCGTTGCGTGCTGAAGTGGCGTTACACCGTCGCGATCACCAATGGTTTTATCTGCACCGGCCTCTACTAGAACTTCGACCGTCCGCACGTGATCTGATCCGCCATCCCCCAGTACCACAGCCTCGATCAACGCGGTCCACCCAAGATTGTTGACGTGGTCCAGCGGTGCGCCGCCGGCGACCAGTCGGGCGACGACGTCGTGGTGGCCCAGATGCGCCGCAGCGATCAAGGCCGTTCCGTCGTAGACGCTGGTGACGAGGTCCGGCCTGTTGCCAACCTGCATGGCCAACGACACCAGTTCAGGATCGTTCGCGACAGCGGCAATGGTCAGAACATCGTAGACACGGTCTTCCAGCGCGTTCATATCCGCACCACCCTTGGCCAGAGCAGCGACGACATCGTCATGCGAGGCGAAGGCGGCGACATGGGCGGGCGTTCGGCCCGCGCGATCTCGTGCATCTACATCTGCACCTGATGCGATCAACCGGTTGACATCGTCCAGGTGCCCTTCGTGGGCTGCTAGATGAAGCCCGGTGTAAGACGCTATGTCTGAGGCTGAGGGTGCCGTCTGTGCATGGGCCACGCCAGTGAAAGCAAACGTGGCGGCTATGATCAGGAAACGAAGCATTTGATTGACCTTTCACATGCGGTGACCCGCCCCGAACAGGGGCAGGTCATGTTTGGTTTATTCGGCGCCAATGGTATCAAGGCCTGCGCGCGCGCAAGTCTCGTCAATCGCGCCTGATGGTGCGCCACCGACACCGATGCCACCCACCAAGGCACCACCGATCTTGATCGGCAAACCACCGGCTTGAATGACCAAACGGCTGTCCATATCGCGCAGGCCGTCGTTTTCAGGGTTCCCACCGATGAAACCGGCCAAGCCGGCAGTGTCGCGGCCCATGCTGGCGGACGTAAATGCTTTGCCCGTGCTTGACCCGACGGAGTGGGGGCCTGCGTTGTCGGCACGCAGAATGACCTTGGTCACGCCGCTGCGGGCGACAATCGCAACGCTGACGTTGTGACCTTCGGCGGCACACGCATCGACAGCAGCCTGTGCCGCTTGGGTGGCCATGTTGAGCGGCAGGTAGGGTGCGGATGGCAAGTCCTGCGCAAACGCAGCAGCAGGTGTGAGAAGAGCGGCGGCAAGTGTAAGTGTACGGATCATTGGATATCTCCCTTTGTGTGACTGATGCACCTTGTCTAGGGACAACGGGTCGACCGCGATATTCGTAGCCACCGCAAGGATATCCGTAGTTCTACGGGTCTACCTGCGCATCCAGCCAGAATCGCGTGAGTTCCGCCGCAGAGGACGTGCCTGCCTTGGCTGCAATCGCGGCACGATGGCTTTCGACCGTGCGCGGCGACAGGCCAAGCGCGTCTGCGATCTGCTTTGTCGTCAGCCCTTTGGCAATCATGCCCAAGACTTCTTGCTCACGAACAGAAAGCTGGGTGATCAGCGCAATCGCTTCGGCATGTTCTTCCAAGGCTTGCTGCCGTGCTTCAAGTTCTGCATGGCCCTTTTGGATGGCGTCGATCAGGTCCTGCTCGTCAACCGGCTTGCTGAGGAAGTCTATCGCACCATTACGAAACGCTCGTCTGCACGCTTTGATATCACCGTGACCGCTGATCACGACAGTGGGCCATGTCATGCCTTGTTCGGTCAGTTTCTCTTGCAGCTTCAACCCCGAGATTGCGGGCATCCGGATGTCAAGGATCAAGCATCCCGGTGTCAGCCCGGGCGCTTGGTTCAAGAACGTTTCGGGCGACGCAAAGCTGCGCACGTCCAAGCCGACCGTTTCAAGCAGAAGGGTCAGCGCCTTGCGGATGGCCTCATCATCATCGACCAGATAGACGTGCTTTTTCATGACGAGGCTTTCTGTGGTGAAAGCGGCAGGGACAACCGAAACGTCGTCTCGACCGCTTCGGATACCAGTTCAATTTCGCCGCCCATTTCCTCGACCAAGCGTTGGCACAGCGCCAGCCCAAGGCCCGTTCCGTCTGATTTTCCGGTGACAAACGGTTCAAAGATGCGTGTTCTTATCGCTTCGGGCACGCCCGGCCCGTTGTCGATGACGTCCAATATCGCAGTGCTACCATCGATATCAGTTTTGATCGTGACGTGCGCCGCATCCGAGGCATCAAGTGCGTTGCGAACCAGATTGAAGACAACCTGTTCCAACTCGACCGGATCGGCATCAATCAGAAGCGGTGCGTCGGACAGAGACAGCGTAATTGTGGCCCCTTTGGCCGTGGCGTCCGATGCCAAAAGACGCTGCACACTATGAACGGCATCCTGAAGCGCGCAGGGTTCTGAAGCTGCACGGTTGGGTTTGCTCCAACGCCTTAGCCGGTCAAGAATGTCGGCGGCGCGCTGCGCCTGTGTCACTGTTTCGTCCAGTACCGAGCCCAGGCGTTCAGCGTCGCCCCGCCGGACCAAATGGCGACCGGCCTGGGCTTGGCTCAGAATGGCCGTTAACGGTTGTGCCAATTCATGCGCCATCCCGCTGGCCATCTCTCCCATCGCATTCACCCGCGACGCGTGCGCCAGACGCGTCTCCTGTGCGCTGAGCTTTGCGCGACTTTCTGCATCCGTTCTGCGTGCCCGTTGCCTGACGCCAAATGCCGCAAGAACAAACAGAGCTGTCGCGAGCGAGATGGCAGCCAGCGCTTTGCCCAGCGGCAAGACGTCTGCCACACCGATTGTCAGGGCGGTTTCAAGGATCAAAGGTTGGGACGCACTTCCCAGTGGCTTTGTGAACCCCACCGAGTCGGGTGAAGCCTGACCAACAAGCGCCTTCTGCCCGTCCGGTGTCAAAAGGCGAAGCGATACGGACGGGCGTTGCCAAAAGGGGTCTTCAGTCTCGACCAGCGCGCGGGCATTGATGATCAGCGCCAATCCATAACGAGCCGCATCTGTGTTGGGCGTGCGCTTCACAACCATGTAGTTGCCGGGCATCGTCGGCACTTGCTCAATCCCCAACGCACCTGTCGAGTTGCGGGCCAGTTGAACGACCTGCGCTGCATCCTCGGTCGTAAGTCCGGGCTGTGTTTGCATCGCGGGCTCGGATGGATCAAACGGGATCACATTCACCGATGTGATGCGGGAATAAAAGCGCATGATTGTTGCGGCCACATCCAGGAACAAGTCCTGACGCTCGACCCCGCCTGCCACAAAAATCGCTGACAGCGACGTCAGATGGGCATCATGCTGATCTGCGCGTTGTGAGGCCAAGCGGTGAAGCGTCGCGCTTTTGACAGTCAGTTCGCGAACCAGACTTTGCCGTTCAAGAAACGCCAACCCACCAAGCACCACGGCAACGGCAAGTGCCCAGAGCCACAGGTAACGTGAGATGTTATGTGAATTTGAAGCGGTCATGCCTACTTCTCGCAGGTGAAGCCGCAATCACCAATCCGTATTTCTACGGTCTGCTCAACGCCAACCCGATTCGCCAAGCAAGGATCGTGTGCCGCAAGCCACTCTGGCCGACGCGAGGTATGCGCGAGCAAACACCCCGATCAACATTTCTGAATTGCCGTTGGTTCACGAAACGCAACTTCAGAAATTAATCTGCAATGGTCCGTCCAATGCAGAGACGGTGTTGATGAAGCGGACAGCCTCGTCTGTGCGAACGGACAAATCCTGCGCCGCTTTTTGGGTAGGTGGAAGATTGCCTTTTAAGAACCAGCATCAATGTTCCGCGCGCCGGAATGGATGAGAGAGCTTGCTGCTGTTGATGTCTCGCCCGGTATGAAATTCATGCCCGTCGTCACCCAGTTCCAACTTGCCGTTGAAATGGCGCTGCAAACTCTGCACCCGATGGACATGGTCACGCCTATTTTGGCCCTGACCATGTCCGACCGCGGGTCGCGGTCACAGACCCGGACAATTGGAGCGAAGCGGACAGTGCAAGATTAGCGGCTCATGGTGACGGCGGTTTGCGTCAAGGATGTGGGGACTAATTTCCGATCACTGTCGGGTTTGGCGCTGCTGGTTCGACGTGTATGTCGCGCTTAGGAATGCGGCCCATTGCTTTGAAAACCTTGAACCCTCCCTTTCGCAATCTGCCTTGTCCAATTTCTGCTGCCTGGTCTCAATATTCGCTGTCGACGGCATGCCGTTGCCCGTGCGCGTTCGGCGCCAGAGGCGTTGCGCACCCTGCCACCGATTGAGAAGCTCAGATCAGATCGCGGGGGATGACCTTGTGCCAAGTGCGATTGCGCAGTTCGTCGCCGTTTTCCAGCACGCGCAATGTGCCGTCGAGGTGGAATTCAGTCTTGGTCGAGGTCAGTTCAAGCCGGGTTTCGGTGCGGATGTTCCAGCCGTCGCGGACGGTGTCATAACTATGCTCGATGACCGAGCGGGCTGACAGCGGGTCGTCGTCCCGGATGCGCAGCTCGCGCCGAAGGGAGTGGGCGGTATGGGTGCCGATATCGTCAAAGCGCAGGACGCCTTCGCCGAACACGCCGCCGACGCCATCGGTGACATAGACCGTTTCGCCCGTCAGGTGGTCTTGCAGACTGGTGCGGGCGATGGAGCCGGGATCAAGCTGGGTGACAGGTGTAAGCGGCCCGTGCGCGGGGTCAGGGAAGGTCATCTGGTGCACGTCGCCACCTGCGCGGCAGGGCAGGGACAGGCAGGCATCTTCCAGCGCGACGGTCAGGGTCGCGGCATAGGGCGCGGGCCAGACGATGGGCCAATAGGCGGTGCCGACCGAGACGCGGATTTTGTGCCCCTTGGCGAACCGATGGCCGCACATATTCAGCGCGACACGGACTTTGGTGGGCTTGCCGGGCTCCAGCGGTTGCGGGTGGTCGTGCCCGTCGCGATGGGTCAGGTTCAGGACCTGATAGCTGACGCGCAAGACCTCGCCCGTTGGCAGAATGTCGCACAGGCGCACCGCGATTTGCGCCACTGGGCTGTCTGATGTCAGCGTCAGGTCAAGATGGGGGCGGCCCAGAACCTCGACCTCGTCTGTCAGGATCTCGGTGTCGAAATTCAGCGACCCGCCATCGTCAAGCCGTTGGTCGGTGGGCATTTCACCGGGCACACCGGCGGCCATCCATTCGCCCGCTGCCTTGCCGTGGCTTTGCGGCGAGCGGATCGAGAGCTCGCCCGCGCCGGGTTTCCCCGCAAGCCCCGATTTGGTCAGCCACAGGGGCATTGGCGTGACCTCGTTTGAGGGCCATTCCACCTCACCGACCCAACGGCCGGGTTGCATGGGGCGGCTGCCATCGGGCAGGGTGGCATCGTTCACATAGGCGCGCAGCTTGGGCTCATCCATCACGCCGGTGTCGATGCCCTTGAGCCAGTGATCCCACCAGCGCACGGCCTCTTGCAGCCAGCCCATCGCGGGGCCGGGGATGCCGTCATGGGGATAGACATGGCCCCATGGGCCGATGATGCCACGACAGGGGACCGAGAGGTGCTCCAACATCCGCGGGACCGAGTTGGTATAGCTGTCAGCCCAGCCCCCGAAGGCCAGAACGGGGCAGGTGATGGCAGCGTAATCTTCCTGCACCGAGCCGTGCTTCCAATAGGCGTCATAGCGTTGATGTTCGGCCCAAAGGGCGGGGAAGAAGGGCAGGTCGTCGATGCGTTTCAGCCAATCTTCGCGCCAGCGATCGCCGACAATCTCGGGGTCCAGCGGGCGGGCCTGATAAGCCAGCATGATCGACCCCCACCACTGGTTGTCGTTCAAAAGGCAGCCGCCCATGAAGTGAATGTCGTCGCGGAACCGGTCGTCGGTGAAATAGACCGGGATCACGGCCTTCAGTTCCGGCGGGCGGCGGGCGGCGACTTGCAGGCAGTTGAAGCCGCCCCAGCTTTTGCCCATCATGCCGATATTGCCGCTGCACCAGTCCTGCGCGGCGATCCAGGACAGAACCTCCAGCGCGTCGTCCTGTTCTTGCGGCAGATATTCGTCTGCCATGTGACCATCGGAGTCGCCCGACCCGCGCATATCGACCCGCACCGAGGCATAACCATGTTCTGCAAAATAGCCGTGCATCGGCTCGTCCCGCACGCGGGTTCCGTCGCGTTTGCGATAGGGGATGTATTCCAGCACCGCTGGAACGGGTGTGTCGCGCGCGCCTTCGGGCAGCCAGATGCGTGCGCCCAAGCGGCAGCCGTCTGACAGGGTGATCCAAATATGTTCAAGTATTTCGGTGGCCATTGCGAATACCTTTCACTTTCCCTGCTTCATCAAAGGCTATCCTGTGCCGCGTGGCGCAGGTTGTCGACCGATGAATTGTTGGCGCGGCTCCACTCACAGGGAAGTTTGCGCCGTGCCCACAGAGCTAGAGACTGAAAAGACAGCCAAGTCCGAGTTGCCCGAGGTGTCCGCCTCTGGGATAGAAGCTGATATTTGCCGCAAACGCGCGGATTACGCCACGGACAGAGGCGTTCCCTGCGCCAGCGAACTTGTCGCAGCGTCCGCCAGCAATTGAGCCCGCAGGCCGTCGATGATCCCTGGAAAAAGCGGTTTGCTATCCAAAACGCCGCGCACGAAGTGCTGCATCTCGGCGCGGTAGGCCGCCTCGTAGCGTTCCAAGAAGAAATGTTGCGCGGGCGCTTTGCGAAAGCCCGCCTCCGACGCGATCTCGACCGTGTTTTCCAATATGTTTTCGGCGCGGATCATGCCCTTCGACCCATGCACCTCGATCCGTTGGTCATAGCCATAGGTCGCGCGACGCGAATTTGTAATCTGGCAGATCTTGCCACTGGCAGTGGTCAGCGTCACGGCGGCTGTATCGACATCCCCGGCCCGCCCGATTTCTGAATCAACCAAGGCCGACCCAACCGCGTAAACGCTGACGGGTTCCTCGCCCAACAAAAATCGCGCCATGTCCAAGTCGTGGATCATCATGTCACGAAACAGCCCGCCCGAGCTTTTGATATAGCTGATCGGGGGCGGCGACGGGTCGCGCGACTGAATGGTCACGATCTCGACTGCGCCGATTTCGCCTCCGGCAATGCGCGTCTGAACATTTGCGAAGTTCGGGTCAAAACGACGGTTGAACGCGGTCATGAAGGGGACGCCGGATGTCTCGACCACCTTGATGCAATCACGGATGCGGTCGGCGGACATATCGACGGGCTTTTCGCAGAAAATGGCCTTGCCGGCCCGAGCGGCGGCGTGGATCAGGTCGTAATGGGTGTCCGTCGGGGTGCCGATGACGACCGCGTCAACCTCGGCACTGTCGATCAGGGTTTGGCTGTCCAACACCTGCGCGCCAGTTTGTGCGGCCAGCGATTGAGCAGGCTCGGCGAAAGCATCGGCCACCGCCGAGACGCGCACGCCGTCGATTTGGCCGATGGATCGCGCATGCACTTGTCCGATGCGGCCGCAGCCCAAAAGTCCAACTTTCAGCATCTCAAGCTCCTTTGAAGGCTTGTAGCACCAGGCGCGTGGCAGCCACCACCGGGTCATGCGTTTCTTTCAGGATCTGCACCCGGTCGAAACGAGTGGGATCGGCGTTCACAGCATGACGAAGGGCTTGCCCAAAGACCATGCGCAGTTCTGTGCCGATGTTGAATTTACAGATGCTGGAAGTTCGGGCAAGCGCCGTGCGTTGCGCCACCGGCACGCCAGACCCACCATGGATCACCAATGGGACGCTGGTGACGGCCTCGATGGCGCGAATGCGATCCATGTCCAGACCGCCTTCTTTGTCCTGCTGCAAATGCACGTTGCCGACCGAAATCGCCATGGCATCCACGCCGGTGTCACGGGCGAACTGCGCCGCCTCTTCCGGGTCTGTCCCGGCCGAGGTTTCGCCGCCCGAGTAGCCGACAAAACCGATCTCACCCTCGCAGGATACGCCAGCCTGATGGGCCATCTGGACGATGGCAGCGGTCTGGTCAATGTTATCGGCCAACTGTTTGCGAGAGCCGTCGAACATCACCGAGGTGAAGCCGCTGTCGATCGCAATCCGGCAATCCTCAGCCGTGTAGCCATGGTCCAGATGGGCCACGACTGGCACGGTCGCGTTTTCTGCCAAGTGGCGAAACATACGGCCGAGTATGGGAAGCGGTGTGTGTTCGCGGCACGATGGTCCAGCTTGCAAGATCACGGGCACTTCCTCTGCCTCGGCGGCTGCAACGAAGGCGCGCATATCTTCCCAGCCCAGCGTGACCAGCCCGGCCACGGCATATCCGTGCTTCAACGCGGGCTGAAGCACGTCTGACAAGGTCGCAAGGGTCATTTGAACTTTGCCACCATGTCCATGATGCCAGGGATCGTGTGCAATTGGGCGGCGTGGGTCGGTTGGAAATACTGTTTCAACGACCGCTGCGAAAGCCCCCCAAGGATGGTGAAATAATACATCTCATAACCCGGCAGAACGGCGCAGGGGTGGTATCCCTTGTCGATCAGAACGGTTGAGCGGTTCATGATGTGATAGGCATCGCCCGGTTCGTTATCTTCGCGCTGCAACATCTGAACGCCGGAGCCATAGTCAGGGCGGAACCGGAAGTTATAGGTTTCGTCATGACGGGTTTCGTCGGGCAGGCGATCGGTGTCATGCTTGTGTGACGGAAAGCCAGACCAGCCGCCTTGGCCGACTGTGTACAGCTCGCTAACCAGCAGTCGACCGACTTGATCGTGGTGGTTTGCACCCAGTATGTGTTTGATTTTACGATGCGTTTTGGTGTCGTCAGACCCGTATTGCACCAAATCAATCGCGTCACCCCGCACGTCGAACGGCTCCAACACCTTGTCGAATTTCGCCCCGGCGATGAAGACCTCGGTGGCGTCGGTGACACAGGTGATGCGCGCATGTGCCCCGGTGGGAACATAGACGCCTTCAGGCTCGCCGTCCCAAACGTCGACCGTCCGGTTGCCCAGTGCCGGATAGGCCGCGCCGTCGACATCTACGTCAACGGTGCCCGTCGCAGGCACGATGCAGGTCTCATATCCCGGCACGGCGTAGTCGAAGACCTCGCCCTTCTTCAGCTTGACGATGTTGAAGTAGTTCAACGGCACAAGGTCATGATCGACATCGACGATGGGCTTGTTTTGATTGTCATGGGGCGCGATATGCATTGGATATCCTTTCAGCAGTCGGTGGGGCCGGGATGCGAGGCGAGATACGCCTCAAGCTCGGCTGTATTGGGCATTGCGGGGGCGCAGCCGGGCTTGGCCACGACGATGGAGGCGCAGGCGGACCCGCGCAGAATGGCGTCGCGCAGTGCTTGCCCGTCCGCCAGAGCGGCCAGAAAGCCCGCCATGAAACTGTCGCCAGCACCGGTGGGTTTCACGGCCTTGGTGGGAAAGATGCCGGTGCGAATTTCTGCTCCATCAGCCAGTGTGATCGCACCTTCAGCGCCCATTTTATACACGACAATCGTGGCAGACGACCCGGCCAGGTCACGCGCCTTGTCTAACCCGTGCGCGATGTCTCCGGCCATGAAGCCGAATTCTTCGTCATTGCCAACGATCACGTCTGATAGGGCGCCAGCGCGTGACAGAACCTCTTCGGCAACCCTCGGTGAGGACCAGCTATAGGGGCGGTAATCCACATCAAAGATGATAGGCAAACCGGCGGCCTTGGCCAGTTCGAACGCCCGGAATGTGGCCGTGCGGGACGGCTCTGCCGCAAACACGGTGCCTGCGGTAATCAACGCGCCGAAGCTTGCATAATCGACCGCCTCGACATCCTCGATGGACATTTGAAAATCGGCAGCATTGTTGCGGTAGATAACGCTTTGATGCTCTTCGACGCGGGTTTCATAGACGGCAAGCGAGGTGCGCTCTTCGCCTTGGATGCGGCTGACATGGGTGCGGTCGACGCCGTATGCGTCCAACTGCCCTTCGCAATACCAACCCACAGCGTCGTCCGACACGCGGGTGACCAAAGCAGCCTGACAGCCGAGTTTAACCAGCCCTGCCGCGATATTGGCGCTGCTGCCGCCCATCGCGACCATCATGTTTTGAGCATCCCGCGTGCGCGTGCCGGGCGGGTCGGGGGAAAGGTCCATGCCGACCCGCCCGATCACCAGAAAATTGCGTTTCGAGATGCCATTCAGGATCACGACCGCCCCTCCGTATTTCCGGCGCGCGCGGCATCAAGCACTTCGGGATAGGGATAGTTCAATCCCAAAAGCTGGCGCATATCCGGGCTGGCCTGATCCAGGAAATCCTGCGGCAGCGCGGCGGGCATGTCCTCCATCGGCTTTACCCATTTCGGCAGGTATTGGATCAGGATGGCGCTGCGGTCGTGATCCGCCTTGTTCGGCATCGCGCAATGCCAAGTGACGCCGTAAAACAGCGCAACGTCGCCGGGCTGTCCGGTCATGCGTTCACACTTGTCGTAGAAACGATCTTCGGCGGTTGGGTATCGTAATTCCCGTTGCGATCCAGGCACATAGCCGGTCGCGCCGCTTTCTTCGGTGAACGGATCAAGCAGAACTGAAACCTGCGCATTCATGGGAAACGACCCGTTCAGGCCAACCGGATGGGTTTCGGGTTTGTGAAAGTCCCAATAGGGGTAATCCACATGCGGTTCCTGCCCGGGACCACCCGGCAAAATGCGGTTGGCCGCGATTGATCCCATGATGAATTCAGTGCCCAGAAAGGCGCGCAGGACATCCATCAAGACCGGATGCGACGCCATGCGCGAAAAGACTGCCCCCTTTGCCAACAAGTTCCAAACCCGGCGTTGCAGGTCCAGCTTGCCAGCGTCTTCAGCGGCTCCCTGAAAATGCGTTACCTTCTCGGCGGCACTTTCCGAGTGGGCCATGACAATGGCACGCGCCTCGGCGATTTCTTCGGGCGTGAACAGGCCTGAAATACCGACGGCCCCGCCGCCATGTAGCAGTTCCTGAACAATTTCGGCGGGGTTGGCTGTCTGAGCGGTGTAGCGTTTCATCACACGCCCTTGCGCTGTTTGGAGCGGCTGCTTTCCCAGTCCTCATGTGCGGCGCGAACGCGGTCGCTGTCGGTGATATGGGGGGTGCCGACCTCCCACCACGCGTGACCTTCGGTGGTCCAGCCTTCGTAGGCATCGACCTTCATGACGATGACATGGGTGCGGTCCGACGCCTTCGCGCGACTGAAAGCTTCGCCCAACTCACTGGGGTTCGACACGGTTTCGGCAATCGCCCCTTGTGATGCTGCATGTGCTTCGAAGTCGACGCCAAAAGGCGCAGGGATGGTCGGGCAATCGGCGATCAGGTTGTTGAAGCTTTCGTTGCCGGTGTTGTTTTGCAGCTTGTTGATCACCGCAAATCCACCGTTGTCCAGCACAAGGATGATCAGCTTTTTCCGGCTCAGGACCGACGAATAGATGTCCGAGTTCATCATCAAGTAAGACCCGTCACCGATGAAGACGATCGTGTCCTTGTCGGGCTCTTGTTCTGATTGCGCGATGCGCGCGCCCCATGCGCCAGATATTTCGTATCCCATGCAGGAAAACCCGAATTCGACATCCACCGTGCCGATGTCCAGTGTGCGCCAGTTGGCGGTAACTTCGGCAGGCAACCCGCCCGCTGCGGCCACCACGCGGTCGCGCGGATCGCACAGATCGTTCACAACACCGATGGCCTGCGCATAAGAATTCGGGCGGTTGCCGTGGGACACATTGGCGGCCACATAATCATCCCACGCCCGCCGCTTGTCCTGCGCAGTAGTGACCCAAGCGGCAGGGGCGGCGTAGTCCAAAGCATCGGTCAAGGCGGTCAGCGACAGTTTTGCGTCGCCTACCACTGGCAGGGACATATGCTTGGCCGCGTCGTGGCGGGCGGCATTCACCGATATGAATTGCGCGTCCTTAGCAAAGGCTGTCCACGACCCGGTGGTGAAATCCTGAAGCCGCGTGCCAACAGCGACGATCACATCCGCCGTTTCGGCAATCGCATTGGCGCTGTCCGATCCGGTGACACCGATTGGGCCAATGTTCAACGGGTGGGTCGCCAGCATGTTCGCGCGGCCCGCGATGGTTTCAACGACAGGGATTTGGTGGGCTTCGGCAAACGCGGTCAATTCCGCCACCGCACGCGAATATTGCACGCCTCCGCCGGCGATGATCATCGGGCGTTTCGCACCCGCGAGCGTTGCGGTCGCATCTGCGACCTCATCCGCATCCGGGGATTGGCGGCGGATGCGGTGGACTTTCTTTTCAAAAAACACTGTCGGGTAATCATAAGTCCAACCCTGCACATCCTGCGGCAGCCCCAAAAAGGCCGGGCCGCAATCGGCCGGGTCCAGCATCGTGGCAATCGCGGCTGGCAGCGACTGGATCACCTGCGCCGGGTGCGTGATCCGGTCCCAATACCGCACGACAGGTTTGAAGGCGTCATTCACGCCAAAGGTCGGGTCGTTGAAGTTCTCCATCTGCTGCAAGACCGGGTCGGGCAGGCGGGTCAGGAACGTGTCCCCGCACAATAGCAGCATGGGCAACCGGTTCGCATGGGCCAAAGCCGCACTGGTCAACAGGTTCGACGTGCCCGGCCCGGCACTTGCCGTGCAGAACATGAACCGTTGGCGCAGCCATTGCTTTGCATACCCGGCGGCGGCGAATCCCATGCTTTGTTCATTTTGCCCACGATACAGCGGCAGGTCGTCTTGCGCCCCGTGCAACGCCTCGCCCAAGCAGGTGACATTGCCATGCCCGAAGATGCCGAAACCGCCGCCACACAGACGCATTTCCTGCCCGTCAACCTCGATGAACTGGTTGGAAAGCCAACGGATAATCGCCTGCGCCGTGGTCAAGCGGATGGTGTCTTGTGTCGGTGTCATGTCAACGCGAACCTTTCCGGGAAAATTCGACCCTGTGCCGAATGCAGCTTGCGAGATTTCGATTCCCAAGATACAAGTTTTGCAACCGGTTGCAAACTGTATTTCAAAATGGAAGGCAGCATCATGACCCAGATCGGGATCGGCATCCTTGGTGGTGGCTATATGGGCAAAGCCCACGCTGTCGCCATGTCCGCGGTTGGCGCGGTGTTTGATACCGGGCTGCGGCCTCGGCTGGAAATGGTCTGCGCCTCGACCCTTGAAAGCGCTGAACGATACCGCGCGGCCTATGGCTTCGCGCGCGCCACCGATGATTGGCGCGCGCTGGTCAATGACCCGAATGTCGAGGCGATCGTGATTGCCACACCACAAGAAACCCACCGCACTGTCGCGGAAGCCGCCTTTGCTCTGGGCAAGCCGGTGTTCTGTGAAAAGCCTCTGGGCGCCTCGTTGGATGACAGCCGTGCCATGGTCGCTGCCGCCGAAGCGTCGGGTGCGGCCAATATGGTTGGCTTCAACTATATTCGCACCCCGGCCAGCCAGTTCGCGCGCCAACTGATTGCGGACGGAGAGATTGGCGACGTCACTTGGTTTCGCGGCGAACACACCGAAGATTTCTATGCCGACCCCGAAGCGCCCGCGACGTGGCGCACCACGGGCGAGGCGAACGGAACAATGGGCGACCTTGCCCCACACATGATCAACGCGGCGCTCGCCTTGTTGGGGCCGATCACGCGCGTGATGGCAACCGTCGAAACGGTGCATGCCACCCGACCCGGCGGGGACGTTACGAATGACGACCACGCCCAGATGATGTGCCGGTTTGAAAACGGCGCGATGGGTCAGATGTATTTCAGCCGCATCGCGACGGGGCGCAAGATGGGTTATGCCTATGAAATCACGGGCACCAAGGGCGCGATCCGCTTTGACCAGGAAGATCAGAATGCGATCTGGCTGTATCGGATGGAGGGGCCTGAAGCCACGCGCGGCTTTACCAAGATCCTGGCCGGCCCGGCGCATCCAGACTACCTTCCGTTCTGTCAGGGGCCGGGGCATGGCACTGGTTACCAAGACCAGATCATCATCGAGGCACGCGATTTTCTTGCCGCGATTGAAACCGGAAAACCCGTTTGGCCAACATTCCGTGATGGGATGGAGGTGAACCGCGTGATCGCGGCCGCCATGACCTCGTCCCGCGATGAGGCTTGGCAAGATATCGAAACGTTCTGAGCATCAGAAAGGCACTTGGATGACAATCAGAATTGGCAATGCGCCCTGTTCGTGGGGTGTGGAATTCGCGCAAGACCCGCGCAATCCCAGCTGGCAATCGGTCCTCAAGGACTGCGCTGCAGCGGGTTATAAGGGCA
This sequence comes from uncultured Aliiroseovarius sp., assembly GCF_947497285.1. Lineage (GTDB taxonomy): Bacteria > Pseudomonadota > Alphaproteobacteria > Rhodobacterales > Rhodobacteraceae > Aliiroseovarius. Next base: position 182,892 of record NZ_CANMFT010000001.1, read on the forward strand.
TTGAACTGGGGCCTGTGGGCTTCATGCCCGAAGACCCTGCCGTGCTTGGCGAGGTGTTGGTGAAGCATGAACTGGAGCTGATCGGCGGCGTGGTATTCCGCGCCTATCACGACCCTGACGCTTGGGAAGACGTGCTAGACGCAACGCACCGCACCGCGCGCGCATTGAAGGCGCATGGGGCGGAGCATCTTGTGCTGATCGATTCAATATCGCCACGCCGTGCGCCGACGGCGGGTCGCGCTGACATGGCCGAACAGATGGACAAGGCTGAATGGACAGCCTATCGCGACCGCATCGCAGAAAGCGCGCGGATTGGGGCCGAGGAATATGGGCTGACGGTCGGCATCCACGCCCATGCCGCAGGCTTCATGGATTTCGAACCAGAGCTGGAACGGCTGCTGGATGAAGTGGATGAGAAGATCCTGAAGATCTGCTTCGACACAGGGCACCATTCTTATGCCGGTTTTGACCCGGTGGCGTTCATGAAACGCCACATGGATCGCATCTCGTATATGCACTTCAAGGATATTGATCCAAATGTGAAAGCCGACGTGATCGAGAAGCGCACCGGGTTCTATGACGCCTGCGGGCAGGGGATTTTCTGCAATCTGGGCGACGGCGACGTCGACTTCCCAGCGGTGCGGCAAGTGTTGTTGGACGCTGGGTTCCAAGGTTGGTGCACGGTCGAACAGGACTGCGACCCTACGCTTGATCCCGACCCGGTGGGTGATGCGCGGATCAATCTCGAATACCTTGAATCTATTGGCTTTAGTTGAGGAAATCATCTCATGGCAAAACTGAAATGGGGCATGATTGGCGGCGGTGAAGGCAGCCAGATTGGACCAGCGCATCGCCTTGGTGCGCAGGCGGATGGGCTGTTTGAACTTGCCGCCGGTGCGTTGGATCATCGCCCCGATGTGGGGCGCGATTATGCGCAACGTCTGGGCGTGGCTGCGGACCGCGCATATGGCAACTGGCAGGAAATGCTGGCGGGTGAGAAAGACCGCGAAGACCGCGTTGATCTGGTCACTGTGGCAACGCCCAACGCGACGCATTTCGAGATCACAAAAGCCTTTCTTGAGGGTGGGTTCAACGTGCTGTGCGAAAAGCCGATGACCATGAGCGTGGACGAGGGCGAAGAGATCGTCCGCGTGGCCCAGGCGACCGGGAAAATCTGCGCCGTGAACTACTGCTACTCCGCCTATCCGATGGTCCGCCAAGCGCGCGCGATGGTGCGTGCGGGCGAGCTCGGCAAGGTGCGTCTGGTCGTTACGAATTTCAGCCACGGTCATCACGGCGACGCGACTGACGCGGACAATCCGCGGGTGCGCTGGCGCTATGATCCGGCGATGGCGGGCGTGTCCGGGCAGTTTGCCGATTGCGGCATCCACGCAATGCACATGGCCGGGTTCATTTGTGACGATGAGGTCGAAAGACTGTCGGCCGATTTCGCCTCGACCATTGCCAGCCGCGAATTGGAAGATGACGCGATGGTCAATTTCCGCATGGCTGGTGGCACGGTTGGGCGGCTGTGGACGTCGTCGGTTGCGATCGGGCGTCAGCATGGGTTTGATATTCAGGTGTTTGGCGAAACTGGTGGTCTGCGCTGGGCGTCGGAGCAGCCCAACCAGTTGATTTATACACCTGTCGGGGGCCGCACTCAGATCATCGAAAAGGGCGAGGGTGGATTGCATGAAGAGGCGCAACGCCTGTCGCGCGTGGCAATCGCCCATCCCGAAGGCTTCCCGCTGGCTGTGGCAAACATCTATTGCGATCTGGCTGATGCGATCCGGGGCGAAACCCGCGATGGGCTGCCCAATGCGTCCGACGGCGTGCGGTCAATGGCGGCCGTGCATGCGGCTGTGGCCTCGGCGAAGGCTGACGGCGCGTGGCTGGACGCGCGTCCACCAATGTTTCGCTAGGATTTGAGGACGGGGCGCAGGGTGCCCCGTTCAACCACAGAACACGGGAAAATCCGCGCCTCGGGATACCGGTCGGGTTCGTCCAGCATCGCGACCATCAGTTCGATGGAGGAGGTCACAATCTGACGGATCGGTTGATGGATCGTGGTCAGGTTGATGTTCTCCCATTGGGCCATTTCCATGTCGTTCAGACCGATGATGCCGATGTCGTCAGGGACCGCCAGGCCGCTGTCGATCACGGCAGACAGCGCCCCGATTGACAAAACATCGTCACCGCAGAAATAGGCCTGTGCTGGCGTGTCTTTCAGAAGCCGCAACATCTCGCGCCGACCTGCGTCAAAGGAATAGGCATCGGCATAGGAAAAGCTGGTGCGGATACCCGGATGGGTCGACATTTCCGTCATGAAACCGGACAGCCGGTCTTGCGTCGATGTCGCACTTTCCGGCCCGCCCAGAAAGGCCACGTGATCATAGCCACGGTCGACCAGGCAGCGTGCCGCCATGCGACCACATTCGACGTTGTCGATGCCAACCACATGCACCTGCGGCGCGGACGAATACCTGCCAAAGGAATGCACCACCGGCACGCCTGCATCACGAAATGCCTTGGCGAAGCCCGGAGGAAGGGTGGACGAGGCAACGACCACCCCATCGACCGAGTATTGGCGCAGCATGCGGACCGATTGTTCCGGGTCGACCTCGTCGGTCAGATTGACCAGCAGGGGGCGCAGCCCGCGGTCCTGCAGGCCCCGTGTGAACAGGTCGAACACCTGCAGAAAGATCGGGTTGTGAAAGTTGTTGGACACCAAGCCAATCAGCTTTGTGCGCCCGGTTGTCAGCGACGACGCCAGCGCATTCGGGCTGTAGCCCAGCTCGCGCGCGGCCTTTTCGACCTTGCGCCGCATCTTGTCGGACACCGACGCCCCGTTGGTGAAGGTGCGTGACACCGCCGAGCGGGAAACCCCGGCGCGTTCTGCAACCTCTTTCAACGTGACGGCCATGCATTGCATCCCAGGAAATTCTTGTTTCGAACCTTTTATCTGGTTTTCCAGACAGGTGCAGCATGAAATACCCCAACCCCTTTTGCAACCGGTTGCAAAAATGCGCCAGATGTGCTTTACCTTGAGTCGGAGAGGCGGGGAGGACCGCCCTTTCGCCTAAAGACGGTGAACTTCTGGGAGGAAAACATGACTTCACTGATGAAAAAACTGGTGCTGGCTTCTGCCGTTGCCGCGGCGCCACTGATGGCTGCCACAAGCGCCTACGCGGACGGAGAGAAATACATTCTGGTCAGCCACGCGCCGGACAGTGACAGCTGGTGGAACACGATCAAGAACGGCATCGCCTTGGCTGGTGAGCAAATGGGCGTCGATGTCGAATACCGTAACCCGCCAACAGGTGATCTGGCCGATATGGCGCGGATCATCGAACAGGCCGCAGCGTCCGGTCCGAACGGGATTATTACGACTCTGGCCGACTACGACGTGCTCAGCGGCCCGATCAAAGCGGCTGTCGACAGTGGCGTGGACGTGATCATCATGAACACGGGCACCCCTGATCAGGCCCGCGAAGTCGGCGCCCTGATGTATGTCGGCCAGCCGGAATACGACGCAGGTCTTGCGGCTGGTGTTCGTGCAAAAGGTGACGGTGTGGGCAGCTTTCTGTGTGTGAACCACTACATCGTGCAACCGTCGTCGCAAGAACGGTGTCAGGGCTTTGCTGACGGTCTGGGCATCGAACTGGGCGACCAGATGATCGATGCCGGGCAAGACCCCGCCGAGATCAAGAACCGTGTGCTGGCCTATCTGTCGGCCAACCCGGACACTGACGCGGTGCTGACGCTCGGACCGACCTCGGCGGACCCGACATTGCTGGCGTTAGAAGAAAACGGCATGGCCGGTGACATCTATTTCGGCACGTTCGATCTGGGCGGAGAAATTGTCAAAGGCATCAAGTCTGGTGTGATCCAATGGGGCATCGACCAACAGCCCTTCCTGCAGGCCTATCTGCCGGTCGTGGTGATGACCAACTATCACCGCTATGGCGTGCTGCCGGGCAACAACATCAACTCGGGCCCCGGTTTCGTGACCGCGGACGGGCTGACCAAGATCGAGGAATACGCGGGCGAATACCGCTAATCTTCTGTCCACACGGGCGGCCAGAGCATTTTGGCCGCCCTTTTTGTCTCTTGAAACATCATGTCCTGACCAAGGACGTATGAGGCCATCATGTCCAACGCACCAATTCCATCGGTTGTCGACGAACGGATCAAGACCCGTTCCAGATTCCGCGAAGCCATGATCCGCCCCGAGCTGGGCGGCATCGTCGGCACAATTGCCGTGTTCACCTTCTTTCTGCTGTTCGCCTTCGATAGTGGCATGTTCAACAGCCAAGGGATCATGAACTGGTCGATCGTGTCGGCGCAATTCATGATCATCGCCGTGGGGGCGTGCCTGTTGATGATCGCGGGGGAGTTCGACCTGTCGGTCGGTTCGATGATCGGCTTTGCGGGCATGTTGATCGCGATCTTCTCGGTCACGATGGGCTGGCCGGTCTGGATGGCGATCTTGGTAACCTTCGCCATCTGTATCGCCATTGGGGGTTTGAACGGTTTTATCGTTGTGCGCACAGGGCTTCCCAGCTTTATCGTGACGCTGGCCTTCCTGTTCATTCTGCGCGGCTTTGCGATTTTTCTGCCGCAACAGATCGAGCGTAAGACAATCATTGGCGGCATCAAGGATGTGGCCGAAGGCGATTGGCTGGCGGCCGTATTTGGCGGAAAGATCTTGGGGGGCATGTTCAACTGGCTGGGCGATGCAGGTCTGATCGCCACATTCGAGCGTGGCACCCGCAAGGGGCAACCGGTCGTCGATGGCATCCCCATGCTGATCATTTGGGCCATCATTCTGGTTATCCTGGGCCATGTTCTGCTGACCAAGACGCGTTTCGGAAACTGGATTTTCGCGGCTGGCGGCGACGCAGAGGCAGCCCGCAACTCGGGTGTGCCGGTCAATAAGGTCAAAGTCAGCATGTTCATGTTCACCGCATTTTGCGCCTGTGTTTTCGCAACTTGTCAGGTGATGGAGTTTGGCTCTGCCGGGTCCGATCGGGGTCTTCTGAAGGAATTCGAAGCGATCATCGCTGTGGTCATCGGGGGCGCGTTGTTGACGGGCGGCTATGGCTCGGTTCTGGGGGCGGCGCTTGGTGCGCTGATCTTCGGCGTGGTGCAGCAGGGCCTGTTCTTTGCCGGGGTGGAAAGCAGCCTGTTCCGCGTATTTCTTGGTGTGATCTTGCTGTTTGCCGTGATCCTAAACACCTATATCCGTCGCATCATCACAGGGGAGCGTTGATATGAATCCCGAACACGCACCAATCATCCAGATGAAGAATATCGAAAAGCACTTCGGGTCTGTCATCGCGCTTGCCGGTGTCTCGCTGGATGTGTTTCCCGGTGAATGCCATTGCCTTCTGGGCGATAACGGCGCTGGCAAATCGACCTTCATCAAGACCATGTCCGGCGTGCATCAACCCACCAAAGGCGAAATCCTGTTCGAAGGTCACCCAATGCATTTTGCCGACCCGCGCGATGCAATATCGGCCGGGATCGCAACGGTGCACCAGCACTTGGCGATGATCCCGCTGATGTCGGTTAGTCGCAACTTTTTCATGGGCAACGAGCCGGTGAAAAAAGTTGGCCCCTTGAATTTCTTCGATCACGACTATGCCAACCAAGTGACCATGGATGAGATGAGCAAGATGGGCATCAACCTGCGCGGACCGGATCAGGCCGTGGGCACGTTGTCTGGCGGTGAACGTCAGACCGTGGCGATTGCCCGCGCGGTCCATTTCGGCGCCAAGGTGCTGATCTTGGATGAACCGACATCAGCCCTTGGGGTGCGCCAAACCGCGAATGTTCTGGCCACCGTCGCGAAGGTTCGCAAGCAAGGCATCGCCGTGGTGTTCATCACCCACAACGTGCGCCATGCGATGGCCGTGGGCGACCGCTTTACCGTTCTGAACCGTGGTCAGACACTGGGCACCGCACAGCGCGGTCAGATCACCCCCGAAGAGCTTCAGGACCTGATGGCAGGCGGGCAGGAACTGGTTGCTTTGGAGGGCAGCTTGGGCGGCACAGTCTAAGGGGAAAGACATTGAGCGACCCTCCCGCTGGTGAACGCACCGGCGGGACGGTCGCTTTTGTGCTCACTCAAACACCTCATCTCCGGTCGGCTCGATATGGTCGACCTTGTTCATGTGCTGCCTGAACCGCGCCAATTCCTGATACATCCGCCTGCGCGCGCGGCTTTGATTGCCCAAGGGCCGGTGCGCGGGCAGGGAATGCCACGGGTTGATCCTCATGTTGCGTGCAAACGCCATTTGCGCAGGTTTTTCAAATTCTTGCATTGGTATGCGAATGCGCGCGACGGGGATCCATGGCGAAAGCTCCTCGGGCCAGAGCACCGAGGCGTCCTCGATCGGCATCAGGTGAGGGTCGGTTTGGATCTGCACGACCATGTCGAATTCCACCGGTTTTTCGCGCAAGGTTTTGGCCATGTTGTCACGCAGGTAATTGGGTGGCACGCGGCCAAACGGCACGCCGGGAATGTCCATGGGCACTTCGGTGCGCGGCACATAGGAATAGAGCATCGCCTGACCCTCGCCCATTAGGTAGGGCACGCAGCTGTAATACCTGTGGCCAAGCGGGTTATATTGCGTCTCGTTCCAAAGCCCCTGCATCAGCATATCAAGCACATGGTTGTCCAAGGGATTGAGGAAATACCAAAGTGGTTCGTCAATCGTGCTCCAATATTGCAGCTTGGCGTTCTCGCGCGCGTCCGGTGTCACGAAGGTGGGCGTCACGACGGCGGGCCAGTCTTGCGTAAACTTTTCCTCGTCCATCAGTTTCGGGCCGGGCACATCCATGACTTTGACCGACATCGACCCGAAGCCCACGTCGCGAATATCCTCGGGCACGTCCGGCCCCGGTCCGGCGTATCGGATATATGCGGGATATTCCCGTTCGGTCGCAAACACCCCGTGGCGCAGATGGTCGGGCAGGTCGGGCAGCACGGTGAATGTGGCTTTGACCAACCCGTGCGTCTTGGTGTTGCCGCCGCGTTCATACGCGCCGGGCTGGAAGTGCAGGTTCATCTGCTCGCGCATCTCGTCGATGATGGTTTGCAGCGCTTCCTCTTCCCAATCAAAGATTTTCTCTTCCGCCAATTCCAGCCCAAAGTCGTCGCGCTTGCGGTTCTTGAGCCGTTGGATCAATCGCGCCAGCGGGTCGCGGACCAGCGCGTTCAGGCGGCGGCGAAAGAACGGCTCTAACCGCCGTTCGAAATGCAGGCCAACCTGTGTCGCACGGTGGATCAGACGGCGGATCGGGATCAGGATCGAGCGCATTCGGGTCTCCTATCTGCCGTGACGGGCGATGAATTGCAGGGCGCGCAGACCGGGCAGGAAGAAATAACCGCCGCCTTTTACGGTTACGAATTGCGGCAGGGGCGTGTGGCGCTCGTCGATCCCGTCGGCTTTCTGGATCGAGAACCCGTCGCTTGCGACCCCGCTGACCGGCGTGCGACCGCCAAGCAGGGGGTCGGCCTCCCCGGTCAGTCCGTTGAACTTGGGCGAGGCGATCCACGCGTTCTGAACAAACTCGAACTGCCGGACCAGATCGGCGCACAGGCAGATAAACAACAGCCCGCAATCGTCGGTTTTGGCGTCATTTTTCACTGCATCCCCGGGCGTCAATTTCGGGCCATAGACCCGCCCGCGCCGCACCAACCGGTGAAATCTGGTCGAGGCAACCAGGTCATGCCGCCCCGGCAGTTTATCGCGCCGCCTGCGGAACCCCAATGTGCTGAGCAACCAGCCAATGCGCCCCTCAAGCTGGTGCGGGTGGTCGCCGGTGCGGGGATTGGCGCGGCGGATATGCGCGCCAAGGGGGCATGACACGCCGTTAACATCGTCCTCATAAGTGAAGTCATTGCTACGCGGCGACCCATCGATATCGTGGCGGCCGTGGATCAAGGAGGTGCCATCCCGTTCGCGCCCGACCATCTTGGCGGCCAGTGCGTCGCGGCGGGTTGGGTCCCCCTCGCTGGCCGCGTCCATGTAGCGCCAGAACCCCGGCACATCCTGCGCCAATTGGCGAAACACCAGATAGCTGCCGTTGCGCCCCAGATCACGCAGATCTGGCGCGTCGGGGGCTTGAGCCAGCACGTCGCGACCCCGCACGCTTGCGTCAAGCAATGGCGAGGCCGAGCGCGCGTTGTATTCGTTGCGGTGCCCCAAGATGACCTCGCCGGGTGAGATCAGGTTGCTGTAATCCTCGCGCCCGTGTTTTGACGGCGGATGTGTGTTTTTCCAATCGACCTTTGGCTCGGAAATCCCGTCACGGAAGCCGAATGGTTCGATCCCTTCATTTGGACGGGTGGGAAAGCTCTGGACCAGATCGAACGCTGCGTTGAATTTAGGGCTTAGAACCTCTTTTCTCCAATCCTCCAAACCACCATTGCGCGCATAGAGCATGACCAGCAGGTGCGCGTTCGCCCCGTCCCAGGCCCACTTTTCGGGCGCATTCTGCCCCGTGTCGCCAAGCCGGCGTGACCGGCTATCCTCGCCCGCCATGCCCGACAGAAACGGCTGGGCGAAGCCTGAAGTGGCATTGTCTGACAGGCCAAACGCCGACAGGCCTGCGGCTGTGAAAGCGACTTGCAGGGCGGTGTCGGGGGGGCTGTCCAGCGTCTTCGCTGATGTCACCGGGGCGGTGCGCAACCACTCGCCTGCCGCCGCGGGGTCTTTGACGGTGCACAAGATGAACTCCGCCTCGACCAATGCGCCATGGCCGAACCGGATCAGCCCTTGCATGTCGTCAAATTCGACGGGATCAGAGGGTATGTTGGGCGTTTTGCTCATATCTTCGACAACCAGTTGCGCAGGGCCTTGGCGCCATCCGGGCGTCTCTCCAACCCTTTGCGGATTTCACTGTTGCGTGCCATGTCGCGCGCGGTCAGGCCGGGATAGGCTTTGTACCAGACCTGCGTGGGCAGTTGGCGATTGCGCAAGTAGCGCTTGAACTTGTCCTCTTGTTCCGCGCCGCCCTTGATCAGAAAGCGTGTCGAAGGGTAGCCAACGCCGTTTGAAAAGACGAGGTTCAAGCCCCACGCGACCTTGTTCACAAAATCATCCATATAGCTTTCCACCGCCCCGTCATAATTGCTGCAAAACATCACCCGGCGTTTGCCGTCCAAGAAAACCCAGCGCGCGAAGTGGATCGTCTGCACGCGGGTCAGATAGCCGCGCCCAAAGATGTGGCGGGCTGAATAGTTGACCAAATAGAGCGCTGCGGTCGCGATCATCCGCCGGAACGGGCCGGGCTTCACGTCACCGAAGGCGGAAAACGGGTTGGTCACATCATGGTCTTCATAGCGGCCCAAATCGGCGATGCGGGCGTCGGCTGGACGGGGAAGGATCTCTGGGTCCGAACGCTCGTGCATACGCAGGCGGATCACGAAAAACGGCAGAGCCAGCAGCAAAAGAGGGGAGATCATCAACAAGATCAGCGGCAAGCTGATCAGGTCAATCCAGTTGGCCAACCGCTCGCGCAGTGTTGTGCGCGCAGGCGGGGTCAGGTGAAGCACGCCACTGGCTCTCTCGCGGCGCACATAATCTACCAACCGCTCGTGGATTTCGAACGGGTCGGCGGATCCGCGGGCGTTCACCACGTTCGCCAGTTCGTCATGCAAGGCGGCGGCCAAAGCGGCTTCCTCGTGGACCTGACGCACGGTGCGACCGCGCGTGTTGATGTAATTGGCAGACTCTCTGACGTTATGGTCTTCCATCCAGCGCAAAAGATCTGTGCCTTGGTCTACGCCCTCGCAATGACTGAAAACCTCCATCAACCCATCGGCACAGTGGACCATCAGTTCTTTCAAAAACGTCTGCCGATCCCCGTCAACATCACCAAGAAAGGCAAGCTGCATCGGATACGGCTGCGGTTCCTGACCATAGGCTTCGATATCGCGCCATGTGTTCGCCTCGACCAGAAAGAAGCGCGCGACATGCAGCTGGTCGAACCTGCCAAAAGGCACAAGCGCGTTTTCGGGATCAGCGAGGCCCGGTTTCAGGGTCATGCCTAGCAGCAGCGACTCCAATTCTTCTGCCCGGCCTTCCGCGACCGGGGCGAGGATGAAGAATGTGTCCTGCTGCGTCATTGGGGCCTCAGGTTTCCGCGTTGAAATCGAGGGCGAAGTCGATCAGCCGCGTGTCGTCCCAATAGACCTTGCCCAGATACATGCCCGGCCCGATCTGGCGGATCTCATCGCGGATCCACTGGGCGACGATCGAGGTGTCGGAATAATCCAGCACGATACATTCCTTGCCGTCCAGCCAGCTTTTGTCCTTATAGACCTTGGCCAAGATGGCGTTCAGCCCGAAGGGCAAGATGCGGTTTTTCAGCACGCATTTCTCGGCGTCAAACACCTTGCCTTGCCACGCAAACCCGTTGATGAAGCGCGAAATCAGCGGTGTGAACCGGGTGCCCGGCGCGATGATCGCGGTGCCCTCGGCCTCGCCATCAGGGATCTCACCGGCATTGGACACGGTGAACAGCGCGTCCAACTCGTCCTGCTCCATGTCCATCAGGGTATCAATATCATATTTCATGCAACATATCCTCGCTTTGGGGTTGGGACTGCGCGTCTTCCAGCACCATGTCGGCGGCTTTCTCGCCGATCATGTAGACGGCGGACGCGATGAAAAATCCGGGGATTTCGGGAAAGACCGAGGCATCGGCGATCCGCAACCCCTTGGTGCCGTGAACCCGCAAACGGCTGTCCAGAACGCCGCCTTGATCCGCCGGACCAATGGGGCAGGAGCAGGACGCATGATGGCCCCAGCAATTGTCGCGCACGAATTGCGCGATTTGTGCGTCTGTTTGCACCTCCGGGCCGGGCGTTTCCTCGGCGGCGATACGTCCGTCCTCGTGTAGGGGTGCGCAGAGCTGTCGCACGAATTTGACGCCCTCGACCACGGCGGACAGGTCTTCTTCGCCGCCTTCCGCGAAATAGTTGAAGTCGATGATCGGCCTGTCGCGTGGATCGTTGGACGCCAAGCGGACACGACCCGCCCGGTTCAACGTATGCGCCTTCAGAACGGCCCAACTTATGTGGTTCTTGCTGCGCGCCAGATCGGCCGCAAAACCGGGATAATACCCGTTGAACTTGCCCAAAAGCGCCATGCAGAACAGGTCTGGCACCGCCTGAGCCTCGGAAGAGCGCCGGATGACCGCCAGAGCAGCCCCGTTGGTGGCATAAAGGCCGTCGCCACGTTCTTTCCACGTCTTCCACAATGGGTCGCCGACCTCATAGCGGCAGTCGGCCATGCACTCCCACGTGTCGAAATTCATCCGGTTCACCACTGTGACCTCATAACGGTCCTGGAGCGAGCGCCCGACACCCGGCAGCGCCACCTTGGGCGTGATCCCCTGGGGGGCAAGCTCATCGGGGTCGCCAATGCCAGACAGCATCAAAAGCTGGGGCGTGTTGAAGGCACCGCCGGCCAGAATGACCTCTCGCGCTGCGTGGGCTTGTCGTGTCTCGCCCGGCGAGGTGCTCGGGTCGGCATGGGCGCGGTAAAGCCGGGCACCTTTCAGATATTCGACCCCGACCGCGCGATTGTCATCGTCCAGAAGCACCTTGGTGGCCAGCGCGTCGAGCTCGACGGTCAGCCGGTCAGGGTGTCGCTGCGCCACGTCCAAAACCCGTTCGCGCGACCCGATGCGCACGCCGTTGCGCGTGGTCAGGGGTGTATAGACCATTCCGTCCGCGTCATCGTTGATCCGGTCACGGTCGTTGGGGTCTGCGGCGCTGTTGGCAAGCCAGCGCAGGCGTTGCAGGACGTCACCTCCCGCCCCCAGCATCTCGCGCAGGGAGGTCCGCACAACGTTCATGATATCGTCATCCCTGAGGGCTGCGCGCGGAATGGCCTTCTCGGTCGACAGCCAGCCAGCGAAGCCGTGGCCCGTCCGGTCTATGCCGATCGCGTTCAATATGCGCTGCACAGGCCGGTGCCGACAGTTTTCCAACTTCTGAAAGGTCTTGTGCATGGCCTTAGGGGACCAGCTTTCATCACCGGTCAGGTCCGCGATACGCTGCCAATCGGAGTGATGCGGGTAGACGAAGATCATCGCATTATGGGCCGTGCAGCCCCCCAACGTGCCCGCGCGCGGATACAGCACGCCTTCGGGTCCGGCTTTGGGATCGCGGGCCTGCGCATCAGCATCCGCATAGTGGCTGACATGGAAATCCCACCTGATCGCCGCGTTCTCGGTCGCGAACGGATGGAAGGCGGGCACGTCATAATCGTCGGGCAGGCGGTTCGCGGCCTCGTCCATGTCGCGCACGCCACCATTCAGGGATCGCGGGTCGCCACCGGCTTCCAACAACAGCACGCGCATCCCGCCCTCGGCCAGCCGCGCGGCAGCGGTTCCCCCGCCGGCGCCAGAGCCGACGACAATGTAGTCATAGGTTGGCTCCACCATCCCGCTCCTCAGAAGCGTTTGAGAAAGGCGATAAGCGCGTGCTTGTCTTCGTCCGCGAGTTTGGTGCCGAAGTAATGCCCGCGATTGACGACGAAATCGGGACATTTGCTGAGTTCAAGAAGTGGTTCCACCAGATCAGCAAAGATCGCGCGGGCCTGTTCGTCGCTGGCATCGTCGGGCAACTCCTTCAGGTCGCGTTTGATCTTGATGATCAGCTTGGCAAGCTCAAAATCGTGGCCGATACGCTCCAGCAGGTCAGCTTGGTCCAGCCGGATATTGAGGTTTGCCAGAAGTCCAATGGGCGTGCCCGCAGGGATCGGACCAAGGACGATGTCGCCATCCAGATTGAACAGCCACGGCAGATCGTCGCGAAGCGGGGTCAAAAGTTTCACAAGGAAATCGGGCTGAAACCCTTTCGGCACGATCAGATAGCTCTGCTCGGTTGTGCGGTCGATCACGCCGGGCACCTTGTCGCCCAAGACGGAGTCGCGCAGGCGCTTTTCTGGCCAGAGCATTTTGGTGATGCCGTCGTCAAACGCCTGCATCCTGCCATCGACTGACGGGTCCTGATTGTAGTACCCAACCGTGTTGTTCAGCAGATAGGGCGCGGTTGACCACAGGCTGATCAGCGACGGCACACGGGTATAGCCGCGGCCGCCTGCGGGCAATACGTAGTCATATTCCTCGCCCGTTTTCGGGTGATGTACCTTGATCGTCCCGACCGATGGCAGCGCTTTATAGGTGGAGGACGAGAAATTGTCCCAAATGTTGCCCTCGATCGCGTTGGTGGCCAGCGGGCTGCAGGCGTTGGTTTCGAGTACCGTCACCGGGATGCGCAGCTCGTTTGACAGGTAGTTGCCGTCAAGGAAGTCATCTGCATGCACGATCTCGCGCATCTCGGCCTTGAACGCGTCGGTCCGGGTCAGTTCGCCATAGCGCTGGAAACATTCCAGATAACCGGGGCCGGAACAGCCGCCGGGCATCGCCTCATAGGCGCTTTCGGGCAGTTTCGACGAATGACAGCCCGCGCAGTTTTCGGCAAAGATCGTCTTGCCTTGATCCAGCAGGGCGTCATCCTCGGTCAGATGCGCGTCGCCGCCGGGGGCGTCTTTCAAACGGTCGGGGCGCCCGGCCTTGAGGAAGTAGAGCGCCGTCAGGGGCGACTGATCTTCGGTCGCTCGCCAATAGGCCGAGTTCTTCTGCGCGGTCTCGATCTTGATCGGCGTGATGTCCTTCCCACCCACAATCGGGTTGAAATGACGCGTCCATTCTTCGCTGAACAGCCCGATGTTCAGATACACGCGGTTCAGCGCCCCAAGGGCACCGACGGAATCCGCCCCATCCTTCAGAACACGCGGGCTGAGGCTCAGGTCAGGCTCTTCGAAAAACTCGGTCAGCGGGCCTTCCGCGATGTAGTCCTGAAATTGCTTGTTGTCGCGTTCGCCGCCCTCAAGCCGCTCTTCGCCAAAGCGCCTCGCAACGGCAAGCCGTTCTTCAAGCAGATAGATCGCGTTCATCGTGCGCGGGTTGTTGATGTAATCCGGTGAAACCAGCGAGGTATCCAGCGTGCCGGGCCGCGCGGTGTGGATCAGTTGAACCATGTACTGACGCTTGTCCGGCTTCCACGCAAAGACCCGATCAAACCAGAAATACTGCGCGCCGACCGTGGCGTTCAGATTGTTCATGGCGGGGTTTTCGGGGTCCTCTGGCGGATCAATCGGGCTTGGGCCGACATGACAGAACGCGCAGGACATGCCGACACGATAGGGACGCACAAGGTCGTCGTCGTTGTAATAGTCGGGATCATTGTAGAAACGCTCCGCGTCCCAGCGGCTTTCGGCGCGTTCGTCGAATTCCGGGTTCGGGAAAAGGCGCAAGCCCAGCACGCCGGTTGGCTCCCCGTAATAGGACCAGATGGGCATGTTGCGGCCGCGCGCGCCGATTTCGACGCCGGGATACTTCTCGGCGTTGGCGAAGGGGTCGGGCGCGCAATCGGGTTGGCGCACGTCCAGCCACAGCCCGTGGCGATCGGCGACCGGACCCGTGGCCTCGTCAAAGCATGGTTCGTTGATCAGACCCAGTTGTTCAAACCGATTGCTGCGTTTGGCTTCAAGGCTGGGATGTGACGACAATGTCTTGAGCAGATCGAACTGCCCGAACGTGTCCACCGTCAGCGTGTCCCAGAGCAGATCATTGCCGCCGGTCCAGACCAACCACATGTTGCGGCCCTTGATTTCATCCGGGCTCAAGGCAATCCCGTTGTCCATTTCGGCAAAGTAATCTTCGTCGGCTGGGGGGAATGTGGTTTCGTCGCGGCCCACCAGAAGGGCTTCGTCCCGCGGGCCTGAAAAAAGCTGCGCGGATGCAGAGAGCGGCACCAAAAATACGAGCAAAAAGCGAATTAAAATACGGAGTAACATGGGTAAACTCCTCAGTTCGGCGTATGAAAAAGAATCAACTAAAAGTGGCAAATAATAGCGTCATTGTCGGCGCAGATCGCCTTTTTTGCAACAGTTTCGACTTTTGCGGCGAATTGTTGAGCAAGTTTGGACAGTTGTGGCGGCTCGCTTCTTTGCGCGTCAAAATGCGCTGCGGCTTCGGAATCTGGTAAGGGAAATGATGCGCCCCGAAGGCTGTCACTTGACGGGTTACGCCGACCGAAAAACAACGATCTGCCCAGGTTGCCCTCACAGCCATTTGGTCCCTGTCGGGTCTCCTGTCGCAGCGGGACCAACAAGGTGAGATCTTGTCCGTAACCAGAAATGATTTGCGGCGTCACAGATGACCTGTTGCGCGCCAATGCGGTCTTACAGTGGGATTGCCATCTGATCCCGCTGGAAAGGGAATGTGTCAGACCAAGGTGGCATCAACCTTGCAGTGCTTCCGCGACCTCGGACTGCGCCGCGGTGAAGGCGGATTGTCGAACCGGGCCGTAGCCACGGACCTCGTCCGCTGCGGCCAAGACACTTGCCCATTTGTCAGCGTTTTCCACCGAAAGCTCGGATTGCGCGCGATCAACCAGCGTTTCAAACCATGCCAGCGTGTCATGGTGCAATCGGGCCTCTGCATGATATCCGAACGGGTTGAGAGCCGACCGACGTAAGGATTTGAACCGCGCAAGCGGGGCCAGCACAGACCCAAGCCAAGGCCCGAACGCATACTTCTTGGGGCGCCCGCGGGCGTCTTTGGCCCAGCTGATCAGGGGCGGGGCCAGATGATAGCGAAGCTTCGCCCCGTCGTCGAAAGTGCCCTGCAATGCGTCGTTGAATTGGGGGGATGTCATCAGACGCGCGACTTCAAACTCATCCTTATAGGCCATGAACTTGAACAGGTTACGCGCAATCAGTTGCAGCAACAGGTCAGGCGCGTCGGGATGGGCGTCGCGAAACGAAGCCATACGATCTGCGTAGCGACGGGCATAGGCGTCGTCCTGATAGTCGCGCAGAAAGGCGGTGCGGCGCGAAATCATCTGATCAAGCGACTCGGTGCTCTGAGGGGCTTCAAGATAAGCTTGCAGATGGTCGGGATTGGCTTGCATGCAACGACCGATGGCAAAGGCCAGAAGGTTCTTGTCGATGGCCACCCCGTTTAGCCGGATGGCCTGTTGCAGCGCCGCTTGCGACACCGGCACCAAGCCCGATTGCCATGCAAACCCAAGCATGATGACATTCGCAAATACCGTGTCCCCCAGCAAGCTTTCTGCGGTGGCATTTGCGTCAAAGGCGCTCAGATTCTCGGCACCCACCACCTGGCGTATCGCGTCGGCACGGCGATCAATCTCCAACGAGGCATCGCGGCGCAGCACCAGATCGCCGGTGGGCATTTCCGCAAGGTTCAAAACGACCTGCGTGCCGGGCTTGAAATGTGCCGACGCTTTTGGTGCTGAGCTGACCACGGCATCGCAGCCAATTACCGCGTCGGCAGCTGCCTCTTCAATGCGGACCTGATGGAGTTGATCAGGCGATTGCCCCAACCGAATAAAGCTAAGCACTGTTCCGAACTTCTGGGCGAACCCGGTGAAGTCCAATACCGACGCGCCTTTGTTTTCAAGATGCGCAGCCATCGTGATCAGCGCACCAATGGTGACAACGCCTGTGCCACCCACCCCGGTGACCAGCAGGTCAAACGGGTCTTCAAGGGTGGGCAGGGTCGGGTCAGGCAAATGGTGTTCAATGGCTTCAGCGTCCAGTTTGACGCCTTTGTCCCGGCGCAATCGACCCTCGACGGTGACGAAGCTTGGACAAAATCCGTTCAGGCAGGAAAAATCCTTGTTGCACGACGATTGGTTGATCTTGCGTTTGCGCCCCAGTGGGGTCTGCAACGGCTCGACGCTCAGGCAATTGCTTTCGACCGAACAGTCGCCGCACCCCTCGCACACGAGGTCGTTGATAAAGGCGAAGCGTTTTGGGTCTTCCAGCGTGCCACGCTTGCGTCGGCGCCGTTTTTCAGTGGCGCAGGTCTGCTCATAGATCAGGACGGTCACGCCGCTGATGTCGCGCAGTTCACGTTGAACCCTGTCCAGATCTGCGCGGTCGTGGAAACTGGTGCCCTGCGGAAAGTCACGCCGCCTGAATTTGGAGATATCGTCGGACACAAGCGCAATGCGCCCGACACCTTCGGCGCGGCACGCATGCGCGATCCCGGTGACGCTGACGGGGCCATCGACTGGCTGACCGCCAGTCATCGCAACGGCATCATTGTAAAGGATTTTGTAGGTGATATTGGCGCGTGCCGCGACCGCCTGCCGGATGGCCAGGCTGCCAGAATGATACCAGGTGCCTTCGCCAAGGTTCTGGAAAATATGCTTGCCGCCGTTGAATTTCGACGCGGCCACATGGGGCACGCCTTCGCCGCCCATCTGGGCGTAACCGACCGTTTGACGGTCCATCCAGCTGGCCATGACATGGCAGCCGATCCCGCTGGCGGCGGTCGAGCCTTCGGGGACTTTGGTCGAGCTGTTATGCGGGCAGCCCGAGCAGAAATAGGGGGTGCGTGTTGCGCCGGGAATGGCGATCAACTTGGGCGCAGGGCGCAGGGCTTCGGCCTTTTGAAGCAAGTTTTCGCCGGGAAACAACCCGTCAAGGCGGGCGGCGACCAGAGGCAAAAGCGTCAGGGGACTCAGCTCACCCGTCCATGGGATCAACGGGTCGCCTTGGCTGTCATGCTTGCCGACCATTTTGGCCGGCTTGGCGCCCGGCCAATCATAGAAATACTCCTTGAACTGGCTTTCGATAATGCCGCGCTTTTCCTCTATGACCATGACTTCCTGTTTGCCACTGACGAACCGTAACGCGTCTTGGCGGGCAAGTGGCCAAACCATGCCGACTTTGTAAATGTCGATGCCAAGGCGCCGGCAGGCGGCTTCGTCCAATCCTAAAAGGCGCAGTGCCTCCATCAGGTCCAGATGACCCTTGCCGGTGGTGACAAAGCCAAAGCGGGCGTCTTCGATGTCATATATGCGCCGGTCGATCGGGTTGGCGTCGGCGAAGGCGCGAACGGCGCGCAACTTGTGTTTGATGCGAGTTTCAATTTCCGGGCTGGGAAGGTCGGCGGCGCGGACATGAAGCCCGCCTTCGGGGATGGAAATCTCGGGCAGAGCGAAGACCCGGTCAGGCGCGAGCTCTACGGTGCGCGCACTTTCGACGGTTTCCGAGATGGCCTTGAAGCCGACCCACGTTCCTGAAAAGCGTGACAGAGCGATGCCGTATTCGCCGAACTCAAGATACTCCGCGACCGAGGCCGGGTTCAGAGTGGGCATGAACCACGCCATGAATGCCACGTCGGACTGATGTGGCATCGACGAGCTGACACAACCGTGATCGTCACCCGCCACAACCAGCACGCCGCCTTTGGGGGCGCTGCCATAGGCGTTACCGTGCTTTAGCGCATCGCCTGACCGGTCGACGCCGGGGCCCTTGCCATACCAGATGGAAAACACCCCCTCGACGTCGCAGTCAGGGTCAAGCGAGGCCTGCTGCGCGCCAAGGACGGCCGTTGCACCCAAGTCTTCGTTGACCGCGGGCATGAAGGTCACCCGGTCGGATGTAAGCCGATCACCGGCGCGCCACAGCTCCAGATCCAAGGCCCCCAAAGGCGACCCACGGTAGCCTGA
This sequence comes from uncultured Aliiroseovarius sp., assembly GCF_947497285.1. Taxonomy (GTDB): domain Bacteria; phylum Pseudomonadota; class Alphaproteobacteria; order Rhodobacterales; family Rhodobacteraceae; genus Aliiroseovarius. The sequence continues at coordinate 201,469 of NZ_CANMFT010000001.1, forward strand.
CACGAACCCGGCGGTGTTCAGACCTGCCGCGCGGTCGCGCCGGGCCTGATCCAGAAGGATGCGCACCAAAGCCTGCGTGCCTGTCAAAAAGACACTGCCATGGTCCGCCAGATAGCGATCCTCTAGTTGATAGGGCTTAAGCGCCTGATGGGGGGATGGCATGGTCAAGGCTCCGATTGGGTGATGAACAGGTGAAATTGTAAGCCCTTTGGTTTGAAAAAAATTTCCATATCCGGTCGAAATTGGGCTAAAATCGGTGATCTGATCCACTAGGGCGGCAAAATTCGGATGAATTGTTCAACAATGGAAATAGACAAAAGAGATCGCCAACTCCTTTCGTTTTTGCAGGCGGATTGCCGGATATCAAACGCAGACCTTGCAGCGTCGGTCGGGATGTCGGCATCGGCCCTGTGGCGGCGGGTGCGCGCCTTGGAAGACGCAGGCGTGATCGAGCGCTATGGGGCGATGGTGAACCCTTTGGCAATGGGGTTGAGCTTCGAGGCGATCGTGCATGTCCAGCTTGTTCGCCACGATCCCGAAAAGATCACTGAATTCGAACGTGCGATCGCGGACAGTCAGGATGTTCAGGAATGCTATGCGACCACCGGCAGCGCCGATTTTCATCTGCGCGTGCTGTGTCGCGATCTTGCGGCCTATAATGAATTTCTGGACGATTTCCTGTTTCGCCTGCCTGCAGTTTCAAGTGCGCAAACGAATGTTGTGTTGAAAGCGCTGAAACGCAACCGGCCAACGGCGACCTGATCTGTCTATGTGCTGGCGGATGGCGCCGCCATCCAGTGCTCCAACGCAGTCACTTCGGCGGCGGACATGCGAAGGCCCAGTTTGCTACGGCGCCACAGGATGTCTTCAGCGGTCTGCGCGAACTCCTCTGCCTTCAGCCACTTAACTTCCCGCTCCGTCAGGGTTGCCCCGAAATCTATGCCAAGCTCTTCCTTGGATTGGGCGCGGCCAAGCACGGTCCAGGCTTCGGTTCCATAGGCCCGGATCAGTCGTGCAGCCCAGCGGTCTGTCAGGAATGGATAGTCGGACTTGAGCCGCTGGAGGAGCGCTTCGACCCCGTCAACTGGGAAATCACCACCGGGAAGTGCGACACCAGAGGTCCAGGTCGCTGTAGGCTTCGCCAGATTGGGCGCAAGTTTGGCAAGCACGTTTTCTGCAAGCCGCCTGTAGGTGGTGATTTTTCCGCCAAAGATGTTGAGCACGGGTGCCCCGCCCTCTGCATTGATCTTCAGCACATATTCCCGCGTCGCGGCTGTTGCTGAACTTGCCCCGTCGTCAAACAGTGGGCGCACGCCAGAATAGGACCAAACCACATCTTGCCGGGTGATCGGGTCGCGGAAATACTGGTTGGCGAAGTCGATCAGGTATTGCTGTTCGTCCTCGGTGCAGACGGGTCGCGTGTCAGGGTTTTCATGCGGCGCATCGGTGGTGCCGATCAGGGTGAAATCAGTCTCATACGGGATCGCGAAAATGATCCGACCATCTTCGCCCTGAAAGAAATAGGCCTTGCCATGATCAAACAGCTTGGGCGTCACGATATGCGATCCGCGCACCAACATGACACGATCCTGAGAGGTGATATCCAGAACGTCTTCGATCATGTCGCCAACCCAAGGCCCAGCGGCGTTGATCAAGATCCTTGCCTTGTGATGCGTGGTTCTTCCGTTTTCGGTATCTTTCGTTTCTATGTCCCAGTGGTCAGCCCGGCGGGTGGTGCGTATGACCTGCGTGCGGGGTAAAATGCATGCGCCGCGTGCCACAGCATCGCGGGCGTTGAGCACGACAAGCCGCGCGTCCTCGACCCAGCAATCAGAGTATTCATAGGCGCGTTCAAACTTCGTCTTCAGGGGCGCGCCTTCAGGTGTGTCGCGAAGAGACAGAGTGGTGGTGCCCGGCAGGATCTTGCGACCCCCCAGATGATCATACATGAACAATCCCAGTCGGATCAGCCACGCTGGCCGGCGGCCTTTCATCCAAGGCAGCGCAAATGACAGAAGTTTCGAGACGGGTGTGTCAGACTCAAACCGCATATCTTTATGATATGGAAGAACAAACCTCATCGGCCAACTGATGTGCGGCATGGCACGCAGAAGCGTTTCACGTTCGGTCAGCGCTTCGCGCACCAGCCGGACTTCAAGATACTCAAGATACCGAAGTCCGCCGTGAAAGAGCTTTGTCGAAGATGACGACGTGGCCCAGCCGAGGTCGTTCATCTCGGCCAGCGTGACGCTCAACCCACGTCCCGCGGCATCGCGCGCAATTCCGCAGCCGTTAATGCCACCACCGATGATGAAGATATCGCTGATCGACTTTTTGGCCATGTCAGGCATGGGTCGCCCCGCTCGGAAAACGTCATCTGAGTTATGCGCCGATTCCCACAAGAAAGAAAGGAAAAGACTTTCGTTACTGTTCGTTTTGGCGCAACCTGCAACCGTCTGTAAGGAGCGACCATGTCCCAAACGCTGCGCATTCCCGAGATTCTTGAATTGGCCAGGCGCGACGGGAAGGTCTCTGTTGTTGGGTTGGCTGCGCATTTTGGCGTCACCTTGCAAACCATCCGGCGCGATCTGAACGACCTTGCTTTGGACGGGCGACTGAAGCGTGTGCATGGTGGTGCGATCTTGCCCTCAGGCGTCGCTAATATCGCCTACGAAGAGAGGCGCGCGCTGAACCAGACTGGCAAGTCGCGCATCGCCCGTGCGGTGGCGCGGCTCATCCCGAATGACTGCGCCCTTTTTCTGAATATCGGCACCACAACCGAGGCCGTTGCGGCCGCGCTGATCCATCACCAAAAGCTGTTTGTGGTCACCAACAACACCAATGTCGCGCAGATTCTGTCCGCCAACCCAGACTGCCAGGTGGTCGTGACAGGGGGGGTAAGGCGGCCTGCCGATGGTGGATTGGTCGGCGAACTGGCGGCGCGACTGGTGCGCGATTTCAAGTTTGATTATGCGGTGATCGGGTGTTCGGCGCTGGATGCCGACGGGGATGTGCTCGACTACGACTTGCAAGAGGTCGTGGTCAGTCAGGCGGCGCTGTGTCAGGCGCAGCAAGCGATCGTTGTGTGCGACCACACCAAACTGGCGCGCGCGGCCCCTGCGCGGATCGCGTCGCTGAGCGATCTGGATCTGGTTGTGACGGACACCGACCTGCCCGAAACGCTCAAGCGCAGGTGCAAAGACTGGCGCACCGAAATCATGGTTGCGTGAGAGAAGTTTATGTGGTCACTATTTATGACTGGCGGTCAGTTAGTGGCGCAACCTGACATCACGCGTCCCCCTGAAGCAGATCAAAGAAGCACGCAATGAAGCTTTCAGTGAACGGCACAATTCATGAACTGGCAGTCGAAGATGACATGCCACTTCTTTGGGTTTTACGCGACGAGCTGGGCTTGGATGGGCCAAAATATGGCTGCGGTGTCGCAGTCTGTGGCGCCTGCGCGGTGCATGTAGATGGCGTCGCGGTCCTGTCATGCCAAGTTCTTGCCGCTGACGTGGAAGGTTCGGTTACGACAATCGAAGGGTTGGGCGATCTTGCCGAAATGCAAGCTGTTCAAGCTGCATGGCTTGAACATCAGGTCGCGCAGTGTGGGTATTGCCAAAGCGGGCAGATGATACAGGCGGCAGAGCTTCTGGCAAATACAACGTCACCAACGGACGCCGATATTGACGAAGCCATGTCCGGAATTCTGTGTCGCTGCGGCACCTATCCACGTATCCGCGCGGCCGTCAAAACGGCGGCGCAAAACCTGAAGGGGGCGTGATCGTGGGACGTGCTGGAACCATCGCCCGTCGCTCTTTCCTTGTCGGGTCGACCGCGATTTTGGGTGGGGTGGCATTTGGATTCTATAAATACAATCAACCGTTGGAAAACCCGCTTCTTGACACGCTGGCCGAGGGTGAGGCGGCGCTGACGCCTTATGTCTTGATCGACGCGGAAGGGATCACCCTGATCACACCGCGCGCGGATATGGGGCAGGGGGCGTATTCCGTTCAGGCGGCTTTGATCGCCGAGGAACTGGATGTCGATCTGAACCAGATCAAGGTTGATCCCGGCCCGCCCTCAAAGGCCTATTATAATACTGCCCTTGCGAACGATGCCGTCCCGTTCCCATCGACCAACCAAAGTGCTGCGGCCAACACCATGCGCGGGACCGTCGATTTGGTGATGAAGCTGATGGGCGTCCAACTCACCGGTGGTTCGACCACCGTGCCTGATGGGTATGAGAAGCTGCGCGTCGCAGGGGCCGTTGCGCGCGAGACATTGAAAGCCGCTGCCGCCGAACAAACGGGTCTGGCCACCACTCAACTGAAAACCGAACGCGGCGCGGTCGTGCTGCCGAACGGCAAGCGCATTCCCTATCAGGCGCTGGCTGCCAAGGCCGCCGAGATCAAGCCCGTTACAGATGTGGTGCTGCGCCCGTCAACCCAATGGCGGCTGGTGGGCAAGCCCATGCAGCGCGTTGATATGGCGGCGAAAACCACCGGCACGCAAAGCTATGGGATCGATATGCGGATGGAGGGCATGGTTCATGCCGCCATCCGGCTAAACCCGCGCAAGGGTGGCGAGGTCATCAGCTTTGACGCCAGCGAAACTGAAGGGATGCGCGGTGTGCAAAAGGTTATCCCCGTCACCGGAGGGGTGGGCGTGATTGCCGACAACACATGGCGCGCCTTTCAGGCTGTGGATGCGATCGACGTGGAATGGGGTGACGCGCCATATCCTGCCGAACAGGACCAGCATTGGCAGGTTCTTGCAGACACGCTGGACAGCGGCGATCAAGATGCCCGACCACGCGACGATGGTGATGTGGACAGCATACCCATGACGATCAAGGCTGAATACCGCGCGCCCTATGTGGCGCATGCACCGCTGGAGCCGCTGAATGCCACGGTTCGGGTCACAAGCACCCGCGTTGATGTCTGGACCGGAAACCAGATCCCACGCATGACACAGGCCAATGTTGCCAAGATCACAGGTGTGCCAGTCGATAATGTGCATGTGCATATCCTGATGATGGGCGGCAGTTTTGGGCACCGGCTTGAAGATGACGTTGTGAAACGCTGTGCAGAGCTGGCGATGGCCTTGCCGGGCACGCCGGTCAAGCTGACATTCAAGCGCGAAGAGGACACCGCCCAGGACTTCACCCGCCCCATTGCGCTGATGCGGGGCCGCGGGTCAGTTGAGGCGGGGCACGTAACGTCGATGGATATTCGCGTCGCGTCTCCGTCGATCTTGGACAGCCAGATGGGCGAGCGGCAGGGCATGGGTTTGCCGGGGCCGGATGCGACCATCACACAGGCGCTTTGGGATCAGCCCTACGCGATTCCGCACTATCGCGTGACGGGCTACCGGTCGCCAAAGTTGGGCCCGGTCAGTTCGTGGCGGTCAGTCGGGGCGTCGCAAAACGGGTTCTTTCACGAGAATTTCCTGAACGCTTTGATCCACGAGGCTGGGGCCGACCCGGTCGAGGAGCGCCTCCGCCTTATGACGGATGAGCCGTCGCGCAAAACACTTGAGGCCGTAGCCGAGATGTCAGGTTGGGGCGGCGCGCTGGGCGCAAACAAAGCCCGCGGCGTAGCCTTCTGCCTGTCCTTCGGCACCCCCTGCGCGCAGATTATCGAGATCACCAATGGCGAGGATGGCATCAAGCTGGACAAAGTCTGGGTCGCCGCCGAAGTCGGCCGCGTCATTGATCCGGTGAATTTCGAGAACTTGGTGCAGGGCGGCGTGATCTGGGGGCTTGGCCACGCGATCAACAGTCAGATCACCTATTCCGACGGCATGGCCGAGCAAGACAACTACTACGATTTCGAAGGTTTGCGCATTTATCAAACCCCCGAAATTATGGTGCGTGGCTTGGAGAACCGTGACCACGTCACAGGGGTGGGCGAACCGCCCGTGCCACCAGCCGCGCCCGCCTTGGCCGAGGCGATTTTTCAAGCCACCGGCACCCGCCCGACCGAGATGCCATTTGCCAATAGTTTCACTTTCGTCTGACCGCCTAGCCACCACTCACGAGGTCAGACCCAGCGCGCCCGTCAGAAATGGCGGGCGCGTTTTTTATCCGCCACGCCCTTTGCGACCCGCCCGCTGTCCCGGTTTGCCAGCCGTCGAACGCCCCTTTGTCTTGGTCGCCGCTTCCCCGGCCGCCTCGATCGCGGATTGCCGCGCCAAAGGGTCGTCCGCCACGGCCAGCTCCACGGCCTCCAACCGGTGCACCTCGTCACGCAGGCGGGCGGCCTCTTCGAATTCGAGGTTCTCGGCGGCTTTGCGCATATCGGCCTTCAGGCTGTCCAGATGCGCGGCCAGATTGTCGCCGATCAGCGGTTTTTCGATGGTCGCCGTGACGCGCGACATATCGGTGTCACCTGAATAAAGACCCGACAGCACGTCATCGACGTTCTTCTTCACCGTCTCAGGGGTGATCCCGTGTTCAAGGTTATAAGCCTTTTGCTTTTCGCGCCGCCGTTCGGTTTCCTTCAACGCGCGCTCCATCGAGCCGGTGATCCGGTCGGCATACATGATGACGCGGCCCTCGGCATTTCGGGCAGCGCGGCCGATGGTCTGAACCAGTGAGGTCTCGGACCGCAGGAACCCTTCTTTGTCGGCATCCAGAATGGCGACCAGACCACATTCGGGGATGTCCAGCCCTTCGCGCAGCAAGTTGATGCCGACCAGAACGTCAAACGCCCCAAGGCGCAGATCACGCAGGATTTCGATCCGTTCGAGCGTGTCGATGTCCGAGTGCATGTAGCGCACGCGGATGCCCTGTTCGTGCAGGTATTCGGTCAGGTCTTCGGCCATGCGCTTGGTCAGCGTTGTGACCAGCGTGCGCATGCCGCGTGCGGCGACTTTGCGCACTTCGTCCAGCAAATCGTCAACCTGCATGTCGACCGGGCGGATTTCGACCTCTGGGTCAATAAGGCCGGTGGGGCGGATCACCTGCTCGGCAAACACGCCGCCGGTCTGCTCAAGCTCCCAACTGCTGGGCGTGGCGGACACGAACACCGATTGCGGGCGCATTGCGTCCCATTCCTCAAACTTGAGCGGTCGGTTGTCCATGCAACTGGGCAAGCGGAACCCGTGTTCGGCCAAAGTGAACTTGCGCCGGTAGTCGCCACGATACATGCCGCCGATTTGCGGCACGGATACGTGGCTTTCATCCGCAAATACGATCGCATTGTCGGGGATGTATTCAAACAGGGTGGGCGGCGGTTCGCCCGGCGCGCGACCGGTCAAGTAGCGTGAATAGTTTTCAATGCCGCTGCAGAACCCGGCGGCCTCCAGCATCTCGAGGTCAAACTTGGTGCGTTGTTCAAGCCGCTGCGCTTCTAGCAGCTTGCCCTCTTCTTCGAACTGGATCAGGCGCACGGCAAGCTCTTGTTTGATGCTTTGGATCGCCTGTTTCAGGGTCGGCGTCGGCGTCACATAATGCGAGTTTGCATAGACGCGCACCTTTTCCAGCGTGTCTGTCTTGGCCCCGGTCAATGTGTCAAACTCGGTGATGCCTTCCAGTTCTTCGCCAAAGAAAGACAGGCGCCAGCCGCGATCCTCAAGGTGGCTGGGCCAGATTTCCAGACTGTCGCCGCGCACCCGGAATGACCCGCGCTGGAAGGCGTTGTCATTGCGCTTGTATTGCTGTGCCACCAAATCGCGCATGATGGATCGCTGATCGTATTCCTTGCCGACCGTGATGTCTTGCGTCATGGCGGTATAGGTTTCCGGCGAGCCGATGCCGTAGATACAGGACACCGAGGCCACAATGATCACATCGTCCCGTTCCAGAAGGGCGCGGGTGGCCGAGTGGCGCATCCGGTCGATTTGTTCGTTGATCTGGCTTTCCTTCTCAATGAAGGTATCGGACCGCGCCACATAGGCTTCTGGCTGATAATAGTCGTAATAGCTGACGAAGTATTCGACCGCGTTGTCAGGGAAATACCCCTTCATTTCACCATAAAGCTGGGCTGCGAGCGTTTTGTTCGGGGCCAGAATGATCGCAGGGCGCTGCGTTTCTTCGATGATCTTGGCCATGGTGAAGGTCTTGCCCGTGCCGGTCGCCCCCAAAAGCACCTGATCACGTTCACCAGTTTCCAGCCCGCCGACAAGTTCTGCGATTGCCGTGGGTTGGTCGCCTGCGGGCTGGAAGGGTGTGTGCATGACAAATCGCTTGCCGCCCTCAAGCTTGGGGCGGGCCGTCGGGGCGAGGGTCGGGCTGGTCAACGGGCTGTGGGTCATGCGAATCCTTCCGCGCTTAAGAATGGTCACATTTTGTTCTTCTTCAAGGGGTAAGGAATACTTTACCCTTTTCTCCCCATAATTGGCGAGTTGAGCGCACAGGGCCTTTCTAGGACACTGACTCTCAACGCCGCAAATGACAGACAGTGTCAGGCGAACCAAATAACAACCAAGAGTTGTTGGCGGATGAAGCGACAAATTTACGTCGCTATCACTGCTTTTTGGTAAGCATCTATTAATAAATAAAAATAATGGAAAGAAGTTCGCGCTGCATTTGAAAAAATGCAACTAAAAGTGTTTTTAGGTATTGCGACGGCTGATCATTCTCGCTAGGTTCATCAAGCAAGCAGCAGAATGGACTGTCGGTGGCGGCGAAACACCCACCCCACCCCTCGCTCCCTCGCCGGTTACCGGCAGTCTTTCTGCACTTCCCCCCAGCCAACGCATCTTTCTGCACCCGACACGGCGTGCCTAGGCTTCAATTCTGTGCAGCAATGTTGCTTTGCTGTTGAATTGAGCTTGAAAAGCTAAGCGCCATGCCGGATAAACTGCGCAGTCTTTGAAGGAGAAGCAGGATGCCTGCCCGTATCTATCAACCCGCTCGCAACGCCATGTCCTCTGGTATGGGAAAGACCAAAACCTGGGTGCTGGAATTTGCGGCAAACGAGCCGCGCGATATCGATCCTTTGATGGGGTGGACAGGGTCGTCGGACACACAAAGTCAGGTTCGGCTGAAGTTCGACAGCAAGGACGCGGCGCTGGCCTATGCGAAAGAACATGGGATCATGGCGACTGTGCAGGACCCACACAAACGCAAACCGAATATCCGACCCGGTGGATATGGCGATAATTTCGCAACCAACCGCCGCGGTCCCTGGACCCACTAAGACCCCTAACAGTGGCCAATACAGTCAGCCTCGCGTCTTTCGCGGGGCTTTTTGTTTTGGTCTTCAGGTGTTCAAAAGATTGCGCACGGCCGCTTCGAATTCGCGGGGTTTTTCGGCATGAAGCCAGTGCCCTGCCTTTGGAATCTTGGCCAGCTTCGCGTTCGGAAAATGGGCTTTGATAAGCGGGCGATGTTCCGTTTTGACATAGTCCGACAAAGCGCCCGACAGAAAGAGCGTCGGGCCATCAAACCCTCCCGTGACATCGGGAAAGCCTACAATCTGATCCATGTCGCGCTCTAGCACGTCAAGGTTCAGCCGCCAGCGCCGCTCTTTTACATCAAGGGACTGGAGCAGAAAGGCGCGCACCGATGCCTCGTCCAAAACCGATGCAAGCTGACGATCCGCGTCGCCACGTGTGTTGACCAAAGACAGATCAATGCTGCGCATTGCCGCAATCATCCGTTGCTGGTCGTGGGTATAGGCCACTGGGGCGATGTCGGCGACCAAAAGACGGCGCACCATTGAGGGATGGTTCAGCGCCAGCACCATCGAAGCCTTGCCCCCCATCGAATGTCCAATCACGTCGGCTTCGCCACCTGTCGAGGCAACGACCTGCGCCAGATCATCTGCCATATCGGCGTAGTTGTGCGATGTGGTCCATGGGCTGGCGCCATGGTTGCGCATGTCAACGGTCACGACACGCCGGGTGTCTGCCAGGCGTTTCGCGATCACGCCCCAGTTGCGGCCAGACCCAAAAAGGCCATGTGCAATCAAGATGGGCGGGTGGCGATCATCATCGCCAAATGACTGAGTTTCAAGCATGTGTTTTCATAACGCGGGTGAACGCAGGCTTGAACCCCTTTTTCACACCACATCTCGCTTCGCATCTTGGGCGTCCTTCGCTAGTGTCGGCACAATGATCAGGACGAATTTTTCGGAGGCCTCGTGGATTTACAGGCACGCACAGAACGGTTGGCACAGCTGCTGGAACACCGGCTGGACATCCGCGGGGCTGGGTTCGAGGTGAAGCTCAAAAGAGCTGGCCGTTTGTTGCCGCGCTATGTGCGGAAGGAAGGCGCTTTGTTGGTCGAAGCGCTGCGACAGGCGGCGCATCCGCGGCTGGCACGCAGGTTGGACATTGACAGGTTGTCGCGCGCGGCAGATGCGCTTGAACGCCATCTGCTTGATGTCGACCCTTGGGACAGACGGCGTGGCATTGCCGTGATGGGGGCGGCCAGCGTTCTGTTCAAGCTGCTGGTGGTTGCAGCATTGGCGCTTGGCGTGCTGTTCTGGCGCGATTATCTCTAGGCTGGTTGCAGAAAGCGATGTCGTGACAAGCCGGGATGCAACCGTTTTGTCGCGAGGATCAGCGCGCACCATCTGAGCTTGAGGTTTGTTGGAAAAATACAGCCCCAATCAGAAGACTGGGGCTGTAAACTATCAAAAAAGGTTCGAAAAGTGAAAACTCACAGGTTCGGATAAAGCGGGAAACGCGCGCAAAGATCTGCGACTTTTGCCCGAACCGCCTTTTCCACGTCTCCGTTGCCATCTGCCCCATTGGCGGCAAGCCCGTCGACGACCTCGACAATCATATCAGCGATCAGGCGGAACTCGTCTTCGCCAAAACCGCGGGTGGTGCCCGCCGGGGTGCCAAGGCGAATGCCCGAGGTTACAGTGGGCTTCTCCGGGTCAAACGGAATACCGTTCTTGTTACAGGTGATATGTGCGCGGCCCAAAGCTTTGTCGACGATGTTGCCGGTCACGCCTTTGGGGCGCAGGTCCACCAGCATCACGTGCGTGTCGGTGCCGCCGGTTACGATGTCCAGACCGCCCTTCATCAACTGATCAGCAAGAGCCACTGCATTGGCGCGGACCTGTTTCTGATAGGTCTTGAACTCAGGGCGCAAGGCTTCACCAAATGCCACGGCCTTGGCGGCGATCACGTGCATCAGCGGGCCGCCCTGAATGCCGGGGAAGATGGCCGAGTTGATCTTCTTGGCCAGATCTTCGCGATTGGTCAGGATCATCCCGCCACGTGGCCCGCGCAGGGTTTTGTGCGTTGTTGTGGTCGCCACATCGGCATAGGGGAAGGGCGAGGGGTGCTCGCCCGCTGCGACCAGCCCTGCAAAGTGGGCCATATCGACCAGCAGGAAGGCACCGACACTGTCGGCAATCTCGCGGAACTTCGCAAAGTCGATCTGACGTGGAATGGCCGACCCGCCTGCGATGATCAGTTTGGGCTGATGTTCCTTTGCCAGCGCCGCGACCTCGTCATAATCGATCAGGTTGTCTTGCTTGCGCACGCCATACTGCACGGCGTTGAACCACTTGCCCGATTGGTTCGGGGCCGCCCCATGGGTCAGGTGCCCGCCCGAGGCAAGGTTCATCCCAAGGATCGTATCGCCCGGCTGGATCATCGCCATGAACGCGCCCTGGTTCGCTTGACTGCCCGAATTCGGCTGCACATTGGCAAACTCGCATCCAAACAGTTCTTTGGCGCGATCAATCGCCAGCGTCTCGGCCACGTCCACATACTGGCAACCGCCATAATAGCGACGGCCCGGATAACCTTCGGCGTATTTGTTGGTCAGGACCGTGCCCTGCGCCTCCATCACGGCGGCGGACACGATGTTTTCCGAGGCAATCAGCTCGATCTCGTCGCGCTGGCGCCCCAGTTCATCAGTGATCGAGCCCCACAGCTCCGGGTCGCGGGTGGCGAGGGATTCGGTAAAAAAACCTTGGTCACGGGTGGCAGTCATGCGCGTAATCCTTGGGTTGGAAGCCAGATATCTGGATTTCCTATCGGAAACGCTGCGGATCGCAAAGACCGGAAAGCGACATCGGTGCGTAAAGACGCGGCAATTTCTGGCAACTTGGGGAAACATGTGTTTCTTTCGGAAACCAAGGGTCAGGGGCAGGAAACCAAATATGAGCCAGAAAATAGCATTTGTTGCCAGCGACGCGCCGATCGCACAGGACGCCCAGGCTGAATTGACGGCGCGCTATGACAACGTGGCCTGTGACAAGGCCGATGTTATCGTCGCCCTTGGCGGCGATGGGTTCATGCTGCAAACCTTGCACGACACGCAAGAGCTTTTGGCGCCGGTGTATGGCATGAACTGCGGCACGGTCGGGTTTCTGATGAACGAGTATTCGCCGGACAACCTGATCGAGCGGTTGATCGAAGCCGAAGAAGAGGTGATCAACCCCTTGGCCATGCGCGCAGAAAACGCAGATGGAGAGGTTCACCATGCGCTTGCGATCAACGAGGTCAGCCTGCTGCGCGCTGGTCCTCAAGCCGCGACTTTGCAGATCAGCGTCGACGGCCGGGTGCGGTTGGATGAGCTCGTCTGCGACGGCGCGCTGTTGAGCACGCCGGCGGGGTCGACCGCCTATAACTATTCGGCGCACGGCCCCATTTTGCCGATCGGGTCAGATGTCCTGGCCTTGACGGCCATGTCTGCCTTTCGTCCACGTCGTTGGCGCGGGGCGCTCTTGCCAAAGCAAGCGGTCGTGCGCTTTGATGTGCTTCAGCACAAGAAGCGCCCGGTGATGGCGGACGCGGATGGTCGGTCGTTTCCGAATGTCGTATCGGTGGAAATTCATTCCAAGGACGATATTTCCCACCGGATCCTGTTTGATCCTGGTCACGGGCTGGAAGAGCGTTTGATCCGCGAGCAATTCGTCTAGCCGCTGGCTTAGTGATCAAACCAGCTTTCGCGTTTGCGATAGATCGTCGATGGCGACACGCCCAGAACCTGCGCGGCTTTGGGGACAGATCCGCCTTCTGCGCGGATGGTGTCTTCGATTATGATCCGTTCAATCTCAGCCAAGCTGCGCCCGATCAGGTCAGGATGAGAGGACAGGTTGGGCGGCGTTTGCCCGGTCCAAGCCTGCCCGGCGGCGGCCTGAAAATCTGCCGGCAACATATCAATTGTTACCTGCTCTCCGTCATGCAGCAAGACCACGTTCCAGATCACGTTAATCAACTGTCGCACATTGCCAGGCCAAGGATGTGACAAAAGCAAGTTCATCGCGTCGGGTGCAAATCTGCGAAAACTTCGGTTTTCGTCCTGGGCGATCTGAACGAGCTTGGTGTTGGCAATGGCCACGATGTCCTGTCCACGATTGCGCAGTGCAGGAAGGGTGATTGGTACGACATGGAGCCTGAAATACAGGTCTTCACGCAACCGCCCGGCTTTGATTTCTGCCTGCGCATCGGACGTGGTAGCGCAGATGATACGGGTGTCGACTTTCAGGGGATGTGTTTCGCCCAATGGCAAAATCTCACCGGCTTCCAGAAACCGCATAAGCTGCTTCTGAACTCGCAGGTCGGTATGCGCGATTTCGTCCAGAAACAGAGTTCCGCCATCTGCAGCCTGTGCGGCACCGATCTTGTCGGCATGGGCTGCGGGAAATGCCCCGCGTTTGTGGCCAAATATCTCAGAGCCAAGCGTGTCTGGATCAAGCCGCGCGCAATCGACCACGACAAATTTGCCTTCCGCCCGGCCGCTTTCGGCATGGATGGCGCGCGCCAGAAGCTCTTTTCCAGTGCCCGTTTCGCCTTGGATGAACACAGGTGCGACCGAGACCGAAACTGCATTCAAGGCCTTCAGGACGGGCTCCATTGCGATATCGGACAGGATCATCCCGTGTTTGATGTTGTGTCCCGCAAATCTTGTTGGAGCCTTGTCGTCGTCGTCGGGTGTTTCGGACGAATGACCGCGCGCGCGCCTCTGCGGGGCTATCGCACCAGCGTTGCGAAGCGTTGCTGTCACGGTCTTTCGCAACCGTTCCTGGGTGAAAGGAAAGAAAAGGCAATCGACCGCGCCAAGTCGCATCGCCTCGGCCGCGTCGTTTATCTGATCGCTTTGCGAAATCGCCACAACCGCAGTTTCGGGCGCTCGTTTGCGAAGGTCCGACAACAACTGCAATGTGCTTTTCTTGCCGATCGTCAGGGACAGCAGAACCAGATCAGGACAGTCGCGGGCCACGCTTTTCGCGGCTTCGGTCAGTGAAAAAGTATAGGTCGCGGTGCAGTGCAGGTCGTCAAAAAGCTGCTGTGGGAACTGGGCTTCCGTCGCAAGTGCGGTGACGATAAGGATCTTGCAGCGTGAATTTTCTGCCGAAACGAGCGCTTCTGGCACGCTGCGATCGTCGCGACCTTTACCTGTATCATTCATAAAAATTCACCTGACATAGGCCCAATCGCCGGAAATTGGCGCACCTGTAGATGTCTATACCCTCACCAACGCGAAAGACCAAAAAAAATCACCCCCGGTAATGTGCCCGGAGGTGACTGTCTTGAGCTGCGCCTGCCAGCGTCAGGAATACCCCAACCCTGCAAGCGCGTCCTTGATCTCGTCCAGAATGGCCGGGTCGTCGATGGTAGCAGGCATCTTGTAGTCCCTGCCGTCTGCAATCGACACCATGGTGGCACGCAAGATCTTGCCGGATCGTGTCTTGGGCAACCGATCCACAACCACGCAAAGCTTGAACGCAGCGACGGGGCCGATTTTCTCGCGCACCAGCTTGACGCATTCAGCGCTGACCTCATCATGTGGACGATCACAACCGGCGTTCAGGCAAATGAAACCCAACGGAAGTTGGCCTTTCAACTGGTCCGTGACGCCGATGACGGCGCATTCGGCCACGTCCGGGTGGCTGGCCAACACCTCTTCCATTCCGCCCGTAGACAGGCGGTGACCGGCGACGTTGATCACGTCATCGGTGCGCGCCATGATATACAGATAGCCGTCTTCGTCCTTGTAGCCCGCATCGCCGGTTTCGTAATAGCCGGGGAAGGTGGTCAGATAGCTTGATCTGAAACGATCTTCCGCGTTCCAAAGCGTTGGCAGCGTGCCCGGAGGCAGCGGCAGCTTGATAGCAATCGCGCCAAGTTCACCTGCCGCCATCGGATGCCCGCCTTCATCCAGAATTTGCACATCATATCCAGGCATTGGCACCGAAGGAGAGCCAAGCTTGACCGGAAGCTCCTCGATCCCAAGAGGGTTGGCAGCAATCGCATAGCCCGTTTCGGTTTGCCACCAGTGGTCGATCACGGGCACCTTCAGTTGATCTTGTGCCCAGACGATGGTGTCAGGGTCGGCACGCTCGCCGGCCAGATAAACCTGCTTGAGGCAGCTCAGGTCGTATTTCTTGACAAACTCGCCCTTGGGGTCTTCGCGTTTCACGGCACGAAAGGCGGTGGGGGCGGTGAAGAAGCTTTTGACGTTGTGCTCCGAGATCACCCGCCAGAAGGTGCCCGCGTCGGGGGTGCCGACGGGTTTGCCTTCGAACACGATGGTGGTGTTGCCATGCACCAGAGGCCCATAGGTGATATAGCTGTGGCCGACGACCCAACCCACATCTGACGCGGCCCAGAAGACATCGCCTGGATCCACGTTATAGATATTTTTCATGGTCCAGTTCAGCGCCACCAGATGCCCGCCGGTGTGACGGATAACGCCCTTGGGCTGACCTGTGGTGCCCGAAGTATAAAGAATATAGGCGGGGTGGTTGCCTTCGACCGGCAAACAATCGGCAGGTGTCGCAACCTCTTGCAAGGTATTCCAGTCATGGTCGCGCTCGTCGATCAGGTCTGCAGGGTTCTCTTCGCGCTGCAAGATCACTGTGAAGTCTGGTTTGTGGGTGGCGATGTCGATCGCCCCGTCCAACAGCGGTTTATAGGCGATGACGCGACCCGGTTCGATCCCGCAGGAGGCAGCAATGATTGCCTTGGGCTTGGCGTCATTGATCCGCACGGCCAGTTCGTTGGACGCAAAGCCACCAAACACGACCGAGTGAACCGCACCGATGCGCGTCACGGCCAGCATGGCGACCAGAGCTTCGGCAACCATCGGCATGTAAATGATGACGCGGTCGCCCTTCTGCACACCTTTGTCGCGCAGCCCGCCCGCCAATTTGGCGACACGCTCTTTCAGCTCTGCAAAAGTGATCTTGGACTGCCGCCCGGTGATCGGGCTGTCATAGATGATCGCGATCTGATCGCCGCGACCGTTTTCCACATGCCGGTCCACCGCATTGTAGCAAGTGTTCACCATGCCATCCGAGAACCATTCATAGAGCGGTGCGTTGTCGTCGAAAAGCGCCTTCGAAGGGGGTTTGTCCCAGCTGATCGCCTTCGCGGCGTCCATCCAGAAGCCTTCCGGGTCTGCCTGCCAAGCGGCGTAGACGTCATTGTATGCCATGGTGCACTTCCTCCAATTTCCCTCGTTGAAAGAGTTACGCGCCCAAGTTGGTTTGGGGCAAGCGCCACGTCGCCCTGCGCGGCAGTTTACCGCGAAAAATTTGCAGATGCGCTGGAAATAGCCTGCAAACTTTTGCAAACAGTAGTGTAATCTGCGCCAAAAGTTTGAAAAAGGCGAGATTTGCAAATCTGCAAACCTCGCCTTGCAAACTTTGACGGCCGAGATTCGCCCGTCAGCCGTAATGCGCGACCGGCGTGCCGGCGATGGCGGACATGTTCAAAAGCCCACGCGCCGTGATGGACGGGGTCACGATATGTGCCCGGTTGCCCATGCCCATCAGGATGGGCCCGACCTCAAGCCCGCCGCCTTTGACCTTCAGCGTATTGCGCACGGCGCTGGCTGCATCGGCGTTGGCAAAGACCAGCACGTTTGCCGGTCCAGCAAAGCGGGCATTCGGGAAGATGTGGTTGCGCAGGTCTTCGTCAAGGGCGGCGTCGACGTGCATCTCACCTTCATAGGCGAAGTCGCGCGGGGCGCTATCCAGAATTTCCAACGCGCCGCGCGTGCGCACACCGCTGTCACCGGCGTGATTGCCGAATTGAGAATAGCAACACAGCGCGATTTTCGGCTCGACCCCGAAACGACGCACGTGGCGTGCCGCCGCGCAGACCGTTTCGGCGATCTGATGAGCGGTCGGGATATTGTGAACATGTGTGTCGGCGATGAAAAGCGGGCCGTCTTGAAGGATCATCAAGCTAAGTGCACCAACCGGGTGCAGGGTCTCATCGCCCAAAATTTGCTGGATATAATTCAAATGCCACAAATATTGCCCGAAGGTGCCCGCGATCAGGCTGTCTGCATGGCCTTGTTGCACCATGATCGATCCGATGGCGGTGGTGTTCGTGCGCATGATGGCCTTTGCCAGATCAGGGGTCACACCGTGGCGTGCCATGATCTGGTGATAGGCGGTCCAGTATTCGCGATACCGATCATCACGCTCGGGGTTCACGATCTCGAAATCCTCGCCGGGTTTCAAAGACAGACCCGCACGTTTGCAGCGGCGCGCAATCACGTCCGGGCGACCGATCAGGATCGGTTTATCCGTGGTTTCTTCTAACATGGCGTTTGCAGCGCGCAGCACGCGTTCATCTTCCCCTTCGGCAAAGACGATGCGGCGTTCAGCGGTTGCAGCGGCCTCGAAGACAGGGCGCATGATCAAGGCGGAGCGGAAGACCGATCCGTCAAGTTGTTCCTTGTAGGCCTCAAGGTCTTCGACGGGGCGCATGGCGACCCCACTTTCCATTGCGGCCTTGGCGACGGCGCTGGCCACGACCCCCATCAGGCGCGGGTCAAAGGGCTTCGGAATAAGGTAATCCTCACCAAAGCTAAGCTGTTCGCCCTTGTAGGCGGCGGCCGCCTCCGCCGAGGTGGTGGCGCGCGCCAAGGCGGCGATGCCTTCGATGCACCCAAGCTGCATGGCGTCATTGATTTCCGTCGCGCCGACATCAAGTGCGCCGCGGAAAATGAATGGGAAACACAGGACATTGTTGACCTGATTGGGGAAATCTGACCGTCCCGTCGCGATGATCGCGTTTGGCGCGACCTTGCGCACCTCGTCGGGCATTATTTCGGGCGTCGGATTGGCCAGCGCAAAGACGATCGGGCGATCGGCCATCTTGGCGACCATCTCGCTTTTGAGCACGCCCGGCCCGGACAGGCCAAGAAACAGATCTGCCCCTTCGATCACATCGTCCAGTGTTGCGGGTGTGGTGCCTTGGGCATAGGCCGCCTTTTGCGGCGTCATATCTTCTTCGCGCCCTTCATGGACAAGGCCAGCGATGTCGCACAGCCAGACGTTCTCGCGTTTTACGCCAAGCTTCAAAAGCATGTTCAGGCACGCGATGCCGGCTGCCCCGCCACCCGTTGAAACAACCTTGATCTGGTCAAAGGATTTGCCCGCCACCTGCAGCGCATTTGTAGCGGCAGCGCCGACAACGATCGCCGTGCCGTGCTGGTCGTCATGGAAGACGGGGATGTTCATTTTCTCCCGGCAGATTTGTTCAACGATGAAACAATCGGGCGCCTTGATGTCTTCCAGATTGATCGCACCGAAGCTTGGCTCCATCGCACAAACGATTTCCGCTAACTTTTCCGGATCGCTTTGGTCCAGTTCGATGTCGAAGCAATCAATGTTGGCGAACTTCTTGAACAGCACCGCCTTACCTTCCATCACAGGCTTCGACGCAAGCGCTCCGATGTTGCCCAGCCCCAAGACTGCGGAGCCGTTCGTCACAACCGCAACCAAGTTGCCGCGTGCGGTAAAGCGGCTTGCCGCCGTTGGGTCCTTGGCGATTTCGGTGCAGGCTTCGGCCACCCCCGGCGAATAGGCAAGGCTAAGGTCGCGTCCGTTGGCCATGGGCTTCGTGGCGCGGATCTCCAGCTTGCCGGGCTTGGGGAATTCATGGTAATCCAAAGCCCGCTTTCGGGGGTAGTTGTCGTCGCTCACGATGGCCTCCTGATGAAAGTTTAGTCTTAAACTATCTTGCGCCGGACATACACCAATGGTGGCACGGCGATCAAGTCTGCTGGTGTATTCATAGCATGATCGTGCCGCAGTGCTTTGTAAATCTACAACCTGCGTTTGCCCTTGCATCCGATCCCGTGCCGCGCCACGGTGTCTTGATACAGAGACCCGATCGAAGAAGGATGCCCCATGTCGCTTCTGGATGCCGCGAAAGCCGTGCGCGAAAACGCATATGTGCCTTACTCCAACTTCAAGGTTGGCGCCGCGCTGCGTTGCGCCACCGGCGCCATCTATAGCGGATGCAATGTTGAGAATGTCGCCTATCCCGAAGGCACCTGTGCCGAAGCGGGTGCTATAGCTGCGATGGCGGCCGCCGGGGATCGCGATATCGTCGAGGCGCTGGTGATTGCGGATGCGCCGTTGCCGGTGACCCCGTGTGGCGGGTGCCGGCAAAAGCTGGCGGAATTCGCCGCGGCGGACGCCAAGATCACCATGATGACCTTGGCGGGTGACACATTGGTCATGACCATGGCAGAACTTCTTCCGGGCGCTTTTGCCACCGAGCATATGGTGAACACATGACGCGCGCTTTTCTGATCGTTATGGACAGCGCGGGCTGCGGTGGAGCCCCCGACGCGCATGCGTTTTTCAATGACAAGACCGTGCCTGATACCGGCGCCAACACGCTGGGGCATATCGCCATGGCCTGCGCCGATGGCCGGGCTGAAGAGGGACGTTCAGGCCCGTTGAAAATGCCGCATCTTGACGGGCTGGGCCTTGGCGCCGCCATACGGCTTGCCTCTGGCGATGAAACTCCGGGGTTAGCGGCCGAACCGCAAGGGCTTTGGGGCGCTGCCCAAGAGGTTTCGCTGGGCAAGGACACGCCGTCTGGCCATTGGGAGATTGCAGGCGTTCCCGTCCCCTGGGAATGGGGATATTTCCCTGATACGCAACCGGCTTTCCCCGAAGCATTGACGCAAAAGATCTGCGAGGTGGCCGGGGTCGACGGTGTCTTGGGCAACAAGCACGCCTCTGGCACGGAAATTCTGGAGGAGTTGGGGCCGGAGCATATGCGCACCGGGTTGCCGATTGTCTACACATCGGTCGACAGTGTGATCCAGATCGCCGCCCATGAAGAACGGTTCGGTCTTGATCGTCTGATATCGCTGTGCGAGGCGATTGCCCCAATGGTGCACGATATGCAGGTTGGCCGCGTCATTGCGCGCCCCTTTCTTGGCACCGAAGCCGAAGGATTTTCGCGCACCACCAACCGACGTGATTTCGCCATGACACCACCCAGCCCGACACTGTGCGATTGGGTGCAGGACGCGGGTGGAACGGTCCATGCCATTGGCAAGATTGGGGATATTTTTGCCCATCGCGGCATTGATACGCTGAAGAAAGGCGCTGATGCAGACCTGATGGAGCATCTGGTCTCTGCGATGGACACGGCACAGGACGGCGATCTCGTGTTCGCGAATTTCGTCGAATTTGACGCGCAATTCGGTCACCGCCGCGACGTATCTGGATATGCGCGCGCACTGGAATGGTTCGACGCAGAACTGCCAAGGGTGTTTGCCAAGATGCGCGCGGGCGATCTTGTCTTGTTTACCGCCGATCACGGCAATGACCCCACTTGGGTCGGCACCGATCATACGCGCGAACGCGTTCCGGTGGTTGGCGCTGGGCTTGGCGTGCGAGAAATCGGCCTGTGTGGATTTTCCGATATCGGAGCGTCGGTCGCGGCGCATTTGGGGCTGGAAGAGCGCGGCGCCGGGAGTTCGTTTCTATGAGTTTCAAGGCGTTGCCGAAAGTCGAGCTGCACCTGCACATCGAAGGTGCTGCGCCGCCGGAGTTCATTCGAGGGTTGGCCAAAGAAAAGCATGTCGATCTGTCAGGCATCTTTACGGATGATGGGGGCTATGCGTATCGCGACTTCTCACATTTTCTAGAGGTCTATGAAGCGGCGACCTCGGTTCTGAAAAGTCCCGAGGATTTCGGGCGCCTGACCAAAGCCGTTCTGGAAGACTGCGCTGAGGCCGGCGTGGTCTATGCCGAAACCTTCCTGTCGCCGGACTTTTGTGGTGGGCGCGACGTGGGCGCGTGGCGCGAATACCTGGCCGCCATTCAAGAAGCCGCCGCCGAATGCGAACGCGATGCCGGTATCACGTTGCGAGGGATCGTTACCGCCATCCGCCATTTCGGTCCCGAACCCGCCCGCGAAACTGCGATCTGTGCACAGCAAACCGCAGGGGACTTCATCACCGGGTTCGGTATGGGGGGCGACGAAAACGCTGGTAAGCAAGGCGATTTTGCCTATGCGTTCGACATGGCGCGCGAGGCGGGCTTGCGCTTGACGACCCATGCCGGTGAATGGCGCGGGCCCGATGAAGTGCGCGCTGCGCTGGACGATCTGAAGGTCGAACGGATCGGTCACGGCGTGCGGTCGATCGAGGATTTGACCTTGGTCGAACGTCTGGTCGAAGACGACATCACGCTGGAGGTATGCCCCGGTTCAAACGTCTTTCTGGGCGTCTATCCCGACCTGTCAGCCCACCCGATCGCCAAACTGCGCGAGCGCGGCGTGAAGGTGACCGTGTCGACGGATGATCCACCTTTTTTCCGCACCGATCTGGTGACGGAGTATGAAAACCTGTCGCGGCAATTCGGGTGGGAGACATCTGATTTCAATGCCTTGAACCTGACGGCCATTGACGCGGCTTTTTGTGATGATGCGACGCGCGCGCGCGTGCGAAAAAAACTGGAGACCCAAGATGTATGACCATCTGACCGTCGTGAAACACCCTTTGATCCAGCATAAGCTGACGCTGATGCGCGACGAGACAACACCAACCAACCACTTTCGCCAGCTTCTGCGCGAGATCAGCCAGTTGCTGGCCTATGAAGTGACGCGCGAGTTGCCGATGGAGAACAAGCGCATCCGCACTCCGATGCAGGAAATGGACGCGCCGGTTCTGGCAGGGCGCAAGCTGGCGCTCGTATCAATCTTGCGGGCTGGCAATGGGTTGTTGGATGGGGTGTTGGAATTGATCCCTTCGGCACGGGTTGGCTTTGTCGGGCTGTATCGCGACGAAGAAACGCTTGAGCCGGTGCAGTATTACTTCAAGGTGCCGGACTCGCTTGAGAACAGGCTGGTGATTGCTGTTGATCCGATGCTTGCCACGGGCAACAGTTCGGCTGCGGCGATTGATCTGCTGAAACAGGCAGGTGCGACTGATATCCGTTTCATGTGCCTGCTGGCGGCCCCCGAAGGTGTGGCCCGGATGAAAGAGGCCCATCCCGATGTGCCGATTATCACCGCGTCGCTGGATGAAAGGCTGAACGAAAAGGGCTATATCGTGCCCGGACTTGGCGATGCCGGGGACCGGATGTTCGGAACCAAGTAGGGGAAATATCCTTTACTTGCCGTGGGGTATGTTTCATCCTCGCCTCTAGTTTTCGTTTAGAGGCACAGATGAACCCTTTCAAACGCGTCACGACATGTGTTGTCACCGTCAGTTTTCTTGGCACTGCAGCGCAGGCCATGAGCCTTGCCCAAGCGGGTGAACCTGCTGAACGCCCCCCTGCCAGTTTCGCGGGCGATCAATATGTCGACAGTCGCGGATGTGTCTATCTGCGGGTTGGTGACGAAGGTGCCGTGTCCTGGGTGCCCCGTCTTTCGCAGGACCGACAGGTTATGTGCGCACGCCATACCGAAGGCGCTTGGGCGGCTGGATCGGCGCGCTCTGCCGTTGTGCCTGTCGAGCCGCAGACCAACCGTGGCGAAGTCACGCGTGTGGTCAGGGTGAACTGTCTAGAGGGTTCAACCGTTACGCAGGTAGATCTGGGCAACGGGCAAACTGTGCCGGTGAATTGTTCACCGGGGCAAACAGAAGCTGTGAGCTATCTCGTAGATCACGACAACGCCGAGCGCACCCGCGTCATCGCTGCACCGCCCGGCGCCATGGTCGACGTCCAGCCCCTGACCGACCCTGTCGTGGCATCTGCGGGACAATCGGCAGAGATACCCGTAAAGGGCTATCGCGGTGGCTACCGCGTTGTTGCACGCGAAGATGTCGATCGCCTCCCTGCGGGCACTCGCGTTGCCCCCCCGACCTATCCGGCGTCGAACGCAAAAGTCGTCGTGCCATCGGGCTATCGTAAAGTCTGGGACGATGACCGGCTGAACCCGAACCGTGGTGTTCAGACGGTCGAAGGGATGCGCCAGACGCGAATGGTTTGGACTGACACTGTGCCGCGCAGGCTTGTGTCGGAGACCACAGTGACGTTGCACGGGGCCAAAGCCGGAGCCGCCCGGTCCAACCCGAAATCATCTGCATCTATGCAAGAAACCGTAACGACGCGCGCACAGCCCTCAGCCCCGACGCCTCAGGCGACGGGCCATCGCTACGTTCAGGTTGGGCGCTATGCGTCACCAGCCAATGCCAAAGCAACCATCGCCAAGCTGAGGGCGCTGGGGCTGCGCGTTTCCAGTGCCACGTCGAAACGAGGCGGAAAGACCGTAAAGACCGTTCTGGCGGGACCGTTTCAGACCCAGTCAGATCTTCGGTCGGCCCTGTTGCGCTTGCGCGCATCGGGCTTTTCGGACGCCTTTACCCGCAATTAATCCGGGCCAATTATCGGCACTGCCCACGCCAAACGCAGAGGCAGTTTATTCGCCGCATATGCCTTGCAGGCGCACCCAGTCTGCATCGCTTAGCAGGGGGGTGGCGTCGCTGAGCGGCACAGGGTCGGCTTCGACCAGATCCAGTGTGCTTTCCCCGGTCAAATCAAGCGCATAAGCATAGGGCGTCGAACGGACACCGGCCGCCTTGAACCGTGCCAACAGCGTGTCGCGGTCAATCGTCGCCGGTGTTGAGGTCAGCAGCCATTCGGCGTAGCTGTCGATGACGGTGTCAGGCAGGTCTCCGGTCGTCAACAACCGGACCGTCGCCTTTAACCCGGCATGGTCCAGCAGGGCCTGGATCGGGTCGGTGGCGCGGCGGCGCGCATCTTCTGCAAGAAGAAAGCCTGCGACGACATCCGGTTCTTCGTAATCCTCGATCAAAGAACGGTTGAGCAACGTGATATGGCCAGGGAGGTGTGTGGTTGTCTGCACACCTCCGGACAGGACGATCATGCGCGGCGTATTTGACCCCAGGACGCGAAATCCCAGCTGGTCCAGCGCTGCGCGTCCTGTGCTTCCTGTGCACTGCTGCCCCGCAACGCGACCGATCCGGTTCAGGATCCGTTGGCCGATTGCGTCGCGTGTGGGTGTCGGAACGACCGAAACCGTGTAGTTGCGCAGCGCATCAGGCAGCCAGAACACGGTCAATGCGACCAACCCTCCGAACAGACCGGCCGTTACCCAGTGGCGCAGGCGGCCGGGATGGGGCCTGCGTTTCTCGACCACGGTGCGCACCTTCTCGATCGCCTTGATCAACGTATCATCGTCGGTTTCCACCTGTTCGGTGGCATCGGTGCCGGGGGCGAAAAGTGCGGGGCGTTCGCCGGGGTTCAGCCGGATGATGGCAGGCAGTGACCAGTGGGTCAGCGCCATGTCATGCGTGTCAGAAATGGTCAGGGTGGCATCGCCAAGCGACAAGACGACGTTGCGGCGCTGTGCCTCGGGCGAGGCACGCCACAAACCGGGGGCTTCCAGCCGTTGATATTTCGTGAGGGCCGTCATTGTTTTGGTGCGGCTCATCTGCTCGTTGTGCTTTGGGGCAGGATACTCTTACGAAGGTCGTCCGGCAATGTGCCAAACGGTTCAGTTTGCATTCTTGATCCGGTTGCGCAGCTCAAACTTCTGAATTTTTCCTGTTGCCGTCTTGGGCAGTTCGCAGAATTCGACCGTTTTTGGTGTCTTGAACCCGGCCAGTCGTTCGCGGGCAAAGGCGATCAGATCGTCGGCGCTGACATCGGCGCCGTCTTTCAATTCGACAAACGCGCAGGGGACTTCGCCCCATTTGTCATCCTGTTTGCCAACCACAGCGCACAAGCTAACCGCCGGATGGTGCATCAGTGTGCCCTCGACCTCGACTGAGCTGACGTTTTCACCGCCCGAGATGATGATGTCCTTGGACCTGTCGGTGATGCGAATATAGCCGTCTGGCGTCTGATGGGCGATATCGCCGGAATGAAAATACCCACCCTCGAAGGCCGCGCGGGTTGCGTCCGGGTCCTTCAGATACCCTTTCATGACCGAGTTGCCGCGGATCATGATCTCGCCGATGGCTTCACCATCCATTGGCACCTGCTCCAGCGTGTCTGGGCTCAAGACGGTGATGTCCTCCATCTGCGGCATCGCAACGCCAGTGCGCGCTTTGAGAGACGCTTTTTCCGCCTGCGACAGGTGATCCCATTGCGGGCCATTCCACAGGCATTCGGTGATATGCCCATAGGTTTCGGTCAGTCCGTAAACCTGCGTGATGTTGAACCCCAACGGCTCTATCGCAGCCAGGGTCGCGGCGGCCGGGGGGGCGCCGGCAGTGAAGACCTCGACCACGTGGTCGAAAGAGCGGCGATCTTTGTCAGGAGCATTCACGATCATGTTCAGCACAATCGGTGCGCCGCCGAAATGGGTCACGCCTTCGTCGGCAATCGCGTCATAGATCGCCTTGGGAGTGATTTCCCGGCAGCAGACAACCGTGCCGCCAAGCACTGGCATCATCCAGCAATGGTTCCAGTTGTTGCAATGAAAGAGCGGCACAATGGTCAGATAGCGCGGGTAAAGTGTCATGCCCCAACTGATCGGTGTGCCCATGGTCATCAAATAGGCGCCGCGATGATGATAGACCACGCCCTTGGGGCGCCCCGTGGTGCCAGACGTATAATTCAACGCAAGGCTTTCCCATTCGTCCTTTGGCATGACCCAGCTGAATGCCGGATCACCTTTCGACAAAAGCGCCTCGTATTCGGGATAGCGCCCTGTCGCCGGATGCCCCGCGTGCTCGTCGGCGACTTCGATGATTTCGGGTTCGATGGGCGCGCCGTTCGCTTTTAGCAGGTCAATGGCGGCCTCGGCCAGCGGCAGAAGTTCGGTATCAACAAGCACGGTGCGCGCTTCGCCATGGCTTAGAATATAAGCAACGGTATCCACATCGAGCCGCGTGTTTATGGTGTTGAGCACGGCGCCGCAGGCCGGTATCGCAAAGCTTGCTTCCACATGTGCCAGCACATTGGGTAGAAGCGTGGCCACCACGTCGCCCGGTGCGATCCCGCGCGCCGCCAACACCGACGCGAGCCGCGTCACTCGGTCATGATAAGCCGCATAGGTCAATCTACGCGGCCCATATACCAAAGCTTCGCGGTCTGGAAAAATAAGTGCGGCCCGTCTGAGGTGGGACAACGGCGTCAGCGGCACGAAATTCGCCGCGCATTTTTCAAGGCCCGTTTCGTCACTCATCCATCCCACCGTCGCGTCTCCTTGGATTGTGCCCCGGCATTCCTGCCGCGTATGTCGTTTTTAGAGCAGACCAGATCGTGCTGGGCGCGGTCAATGGCTTCAAGACGCTATGACAGGTGAAAAACGACATGACTTCAAACCGGACAATTGCGGCGGCGGGTGCGATTTGCATGGCCATGTTCCTTTTGGGGTTTATGGATAACTTTGTAACGGTGATTGCGCGCGATCTGGGGCTTTGGCAGTTTCACCTGATGCGGGCGGTGCTGGCCGTCGCCATTCTTTTGGCTCTTGCCCGCTTGGGGCGGGCACAGCTGACGCCTCGGCGCCGCTGGGCCGTCATGCTGCGGGGCGGGTTCGCCGGGGTCGCCATGCTGATCTATTTCGGCTGTCTTGCATTTCTGCCCATTGGGCAGGTGGCGGCGGGGCTGTTTACAGCGCCGATCTGGGTGATGCTGATTTCAGCGCTCTTTCTGGGGCAACCGGTGGGTGCTACCCGCATCGCAGCGGGTGTGATCGGGTTCATCGGCGTTTTGATCGTGCTAGATCCCTTTGAGAACGGATTGAACCTGTTCGCGCTTGTCCCGGTGAGCGCCGGGGTTTTCTATGCAATCGGTGGGATCGCCACGCGCCAGTGGTGCGACGGGGAAAGCGCCTTGTCCATGCTTCTCTATTTCTTCATGTCGCTTGGTGTGTTCGGGTTGATCGGCGTCGTGATCATGACGGTCTGGCCGCATGCTGTTCCACCCGGTGAGGCAGGGTTTATCCTGCGCGCTGCTGTCTGGCCGACGCCTCTGGCGCTTGCCTTGACGGTGATGCAAGCGGTCGGATCGATTGTTGCGATGGGGCTGGTCTTCAAGGGATACCAATGGGGCGATGCGTCTCAGGTCGCGATCTACGAATACGTGCTGTTGCCCTTTGCGGCGGGCTGGAGCTATGTGCTGTTCGGTGAACCGATCAGCGCTCAGATGCTGTTGGGTATGGCGATGATCGTGATCTCTGGTGTCATCATCTCTCTGCGCTCGCGCGGGGTGTGAAACCGCGCTAAGCTCTCTGCATGATCATTTCGCGTGGCCGCAAGTATATCTTTGTTCACCCGCCCAAAACGGGCGGCACGTCGTTGGCGTTGGCGCTTGAAAATCGCGCGATGGCTGATGACATCATGCTGGGTGATACGCCCAAGGCAGTCAAACGGCGGCGACGGCTGAAGAACATCACTGCCGCTGGGCGCCTTTGGAAACACTCGACCCTGCGTGATATCGTGGGTCTGGTTACACAAGCCGAGATCGATAGCTTTTTCATCGTTACCTTGGTGCGCAACCCGTGGGACAGAATGGTGAGCTACTACCACTGGCTAAAGGGTCAGCATTTCGACCACCCCGCGGTCGACCTTGCGCATGTGCTGACCTTTTCGGAGTTTCTGAACCACCCGTTTGTTGCAGACAGCTTTGCCGCCGCGCCATTTGGCGACTATGTCACCGATGCGCGCGGGCAAGAGCGGTGCGATCTGTTCGTCAGGCTTGAGCATCTTGCGCTTGATATCACCCCTTTCGAGGCGCATCTGGGGGTCCGCCTTGGACCGTTCACCCATGAAAATGCGTCAGATCGCGACCCAGATTACCGGCCTTACTATTCGGATGCAGATGCGGCGCTGTTGGCACAAATTTGTGCGCCGGACATTCAAAGATTTAGCTATAAATTTTAATGGCTTAAGTGTGGTGACCTCGAATCATGAAAACCACGTGTCCACCTTGTGGCAGGACAAAGCAGGTCAGTTAAAATCCATGCTTTCCAAGTGGTAAATGATTGTTTCCCCACTCACGCTAAAGCCCCGCCCAAAATGCGATTGCGCGCGCGGGTTGCATGATGACACCAAACCTCCTTGGAATGGGCAGGTTTATGGCGAAATCGCCGCACCTTCTGGTCTCATCGCCCAAAGTGTTAATCGCCGATTGGGCACGTTGAAACGAGGCCAGAACGTTGTGTTCCGATGCGCTTTCTGACCCCAATAACAGCCATAGGAGAGCCCCATGTTCCTGAATACCCAAACAGACTTCGCCAATGCCCTGCCGGTCGAAATGGCTGCGCTGATGCGCCCAGCAGACACCAAGTTGTCAGGGTTTGTCACAGGCACCAAGGTCGAAACCGCCTTCGGGTGGCGCGCCGTAGAGACGCTGACACGTGGCGACGCAGTGCACACGTTGGACGGCGGATTGCGTGTTGCGCAACAGGTGAACCGCCGCACCTTGTCGGTTGACCGTGCGCTGCATGTGCCCGGCGGTGTGCTTGGCAATTGTGCCGATATGGTCTTGATGCCGGGGCAGAGCGTTCTGATCGAAACTGACTTGGCCGAAGGTGCGTTTGGCGCGCCGATGGTCTTGGTGCCCGCCGCGGCCTTGGCGGGTTTTCGCGGCATTAGCTGGGTCTCACTGGCCCATCGCAACACCAAGGCGCTCGAGGTGATCGAACTTGGCTTTGCAGAGGAAGAGGTCGTGTTTGCCGAGAGTGGTGTCTTGTTGGGCTGCTATGGGGCTGAAGCTGATACTGGAAAACGCAGCTACTACAAACATCTGACCTTAGACCAGGGTCAGGCCTTGATCGGCTTGCTGATCCATGGGTCGCCCTTTGACCTGGCCGCGTGACCACCAGTCAGAACTGAAAACGGCCCGGACGTCGCATCCGGGCCGTTTCGTGCTTAAAGATTACGCGTGTTAGGCTGCGTCTTGTGCGGTGTCGAACCGGCCATAGAACGTGTCGCCCTTGTCGGCCAGATCGCGCAAAAGGGCAGGCGTTGTGAACCGCGCGCCATGGGCGGCGGTCAGGCCATCGCAAATCTCGACCGCTTTGTCCGCGCCGATCATGTCAAGCCAGCTGAACGGGCCGCCGGACCACGGCGCAAAGCCCCATGCCAGGATCGCGCCCACGTCGCCTTCGCGGATGTCTTCCAACACACCTTCTTCCAGCGCGCGGACAGCCTCCAAGACTTGGCTCATCATCAGGCGATGCTTCACCTCAGTCAGGTCGGGCTGGTCGTCAGCCTGCGGGAACTTCCCTTCAAGACCTTCCCACAGTCCGGTGCGCTTGCCCTTTTCGTCGTAGTTATAGAAACCCGCATTGGATTTGCGGCCCAAGCGGCCTTCGTCCGCCATCCAGAAGATGATGTCGTCCACGGCACCGTCGGGGTAATCGTCGCCCATCGCGGCCTTGGTGGCCTTGGCAATTTTCACACCCAAATCAATCGAGGTCTCATCAACCAGCTGCAGCGGTCCCACCGGGAAGCCCAGCAGTTTCGCGGCACCTTCGACCAGAGCAGGGCTGACGCCCTCGCCAACCATGCGCATCCCTTCGTTGATGTAGGGAATGATGCAGCGGTTGCAGTAGAAGAAGCGCGCGTCGTTGACCACAATCGGCGTCTTGCGGATCTGGCGCACATAGTCCAGCGCCTTAGCGACCGCACGCGGGCCGGTTTCTTTGCCCTTGATGATCTCGACCAGCATCATGCGCTCGACGGGGCTGAAGAAGTGGATGCCGATGAACTGATCCGGGCGTTCAGACGCCTTTGCCAGCTCGGTGATCGGCAGGGTCGAGGTGTTGGTGGCATAGATGCAGTCTGGGCCCACCACGGCCTCGACCTTTTTGGTCATTTCGGCCTTTACGCCCACGTCCTCGAACACCGCTTCGATGATCAGGTCCGCACCCTTGAGGGCCTCCAGATCAGTGGTGGCGGTGATGGCCGACAGAACGGCCTCTTTCTTCTCAGGCGTGGCTTTCTTGCGGGCGATGCCTTTGTCCAGATAGCCCTCGGAATAGGCTTTGCCTCGGTCGGCCGCTTCTTGGGTCTGGTCGATCAGGACGACCTCCATCCCGGCCATGGCGGATACCAGCGCGATGCCAGCCCCCATCATGCCCGCGCCCAATACGCCGACTTTCTTGACCGACTGATCGGCCACGTCTTTGGGCCGCACAGCGCCCTTTTCCAGCGCTTGCTTGTTGATGAAGAGCGAGCGGATCATCGCGCTGGAGGACGGGTTCATAAGCACGTTCACGAACCAGCGGCATTCCACGCGCAACGCGTCGTCAAATGGCACCATTGCGCCTTCATAGACGGCTGCCAGCAGAGCCTTGGCTGCCGGATAGACGCCATTGGTCTTGCCGTGGATCATCGCAGCCGCCCCCACGAAGGTCTGGAAGCCAGCGGGGTGATAGGGTGCGCCGCCGGGCATTTTGTAGCCCTTGGCGTCCCACGGTTTCACGATGTCGGCATCGGTGGCGTTCAGAACCCACTCTTTCGCGCGGGCTTGCAGTTCATCGGGCGCGACAACCTCGTCGATCAGGCCAGCCGCTTTCGCTTTGTCTGGCGAAACAGTCTTGCCTTCCAAAAGGAATGGCGCCGCCGCCATCGCACCCATTTTGCGCACAAGACGGGTGGTGCCGCCTGCGCCGGGGAAGATGCCGACCATGATTTCCGGCAGGCCGATCTTGGCCTTCGGATTGTCCGCCGCAATGATGCGGTGACAGGACAGCGGGATTTCCAGACCGATGCCAAGCGCGATGCCGGGCAGGGCGGCGACAATCGGTTTGCCGCCTTTGTTGGTCTTGGGGTCCATGCCTGCGCGCTCGATCTTGCGCAGCACACCGTGCATGCCCATGACACCGTCAAACAGGCCCTTCGCGGGGTTGTCGCCCGCGTCGTTTTTCATCTGAGCGATAACGTTCAGGTCCATCCCGCCGGCGAAATCCTTCTTCGCCGAGGTGATGATCGCGCCTTTCACGGCGTCGTCTGCCAGAACGGTGTCGATATGGGCGTCCAGCTCGCGCAGCGCGTCATAGGACAGCACGTTCATGGATTTGTTGGGGACATCCCAAGTGATGGTGGCGACGCCATCGGCGTCCACGGAATAGTGAAAATCAGCCATAATAACGTCTCCTTCTTACACGCGTTCAAGAATGGTTGCGGCACCCATGCCCGAGCCGATGCAAAGCGTGGCCAGACCGGTTTCCTTGTCCGCGCGCTCCATTTCGTCCAGCAGGGCGCTGAGGATCATCGCACCAGTGCCGCCCAGCGGGTGGCCCATGGCGATAGCGCCGCCGTTCACGTTCACCTTGTTGGTGTCGGCGTCGAAGGCTTGGATGAAACGCAGAACGACGGAGGCAAACGCCTCGTTCACCTCAAACAGGTCGATGTCGCCGAAATCCATGCCAGCGGCTTGCAGCACGCGTTCTGTGGCCGGAACAGGGCCAGTCAGCATGATCGTGGGATCGGTGCCGACTTTCGATGTCGCTTTGACCCGCGCCCGCGGTTTCAGCCCGTGGCGTTCGCCGAATTCCTTGTTGCCGATCAGGATGGCGGCAGAGCCATCGGCAATCCCGGAGGAGTTGCCCGCGTGGTGCACGTGGTTGATACGCTCAAGATGCGGGTATTTCAGCAGGGCCACAGCGTCAAAGCCCGGCATCGCCTCACCCATCGCCTTGAAGGACGGGTTCAGTCCGCCCAGCGTTTGCATGGTGGTTTCGCGGATCATCTGATCCTCGGACATGATCTCAAGGCCGTTCTGATCAAGCACTGGAATGATTGCCTTGAATCGTCCATCGGCGCGGGCCGCGGCAGCGCGTTTCTGGCTTTCGACGGCATAAGCGTCGCAATCGTCGCGGGAGAACCCGTATTCGGTCGCGATGATGTCGGCCGAGATGCCCTGAGGCACGAAATAGGCTTTCATCGCCAGATGCGGATCGGCCGCAATCGCGCCTCCATCCATGCCCATCGGCACGCGGCTC
This sequence comes from uncultured Aliiroseovarius sp., assembly GCF_947497285.1. Classification (GTDB taxonomy): domain Bacteria; phylum Pseudomonadota; class Alphaproteobacteria; order Rhodobacterales; family Rhodobacteraceae; genus Aliiroseovarius. The sequence continues at coordinate 233,530 of NZ_CANMFT010000001.1, forward strand.
ATGCTTTCCACACCACCGGCGATATAGGCATCACCTGCGCCGCCCTTCACTTGGTTGGCGGCCATGTTCACAGCTTCCAGACCCGAGGCGCAGAACCGGTTGATCGACACGCCTGGAATACGCTCGTCCAGATCGGAATACAGCACCGAGGAGCGGGCCAAACAGGCACCTTGTTCGCCCACTTGGGTCACATTGCCCCAGATCACATCCTCGACGGCGTGGCCGTCCAGATTGTTGCGCTCTTTCAGCGCGTTCAGTGCAATAGCGGACAGGCGCACGGCGGTCACCTCGTGCAAGGTGCCGTCTTTCTTGCCTTTGCCACGCGGGGTGCGCACGGCGTCATAGATATAGGCGTCGGTCATCATTCATCCTTTCGAGATCACGCGCGGTCCGCAGGGGAGCCGGGCATCAGGTCATAGGGGTGTTTCCAGCCGGGCGTTTCCGAAATACGGGTGAGCCAAGCGTCAATTGCGGGCCATTCGACGCGGTCGAAGCCGAAGGGTTCAGGGTAAAACAGGTAGCCACAGCATGAGATATCAGCGAGCGTGATGGCGTCGCCAACCAGCCAGTTGCGTTTGCTCAACTCGTCTTCCAGCACTTTGTAAGCGCCTTTCAAACGAGCCTGATTGAAGGCGATCACTTCGGCAGGGCGCTTGTCTTCGGGCAGGAAGTTCATCAGGAACCGGGTGTTTCCCGCGACCGACGACATCTTGTGATTGTCCCAAAACTGCCAGCGCAGGATTTCACGCCGTTCATTCGCGCTACGCCCGCCCAGCTTGCCGGATTTCGAGGACACATAGTCCTGAATGACGCCGGATTGCGACAGCGTCACATCCCCGTCGATCATTACCGGCACCTCGCCCATCGGGTTCAGTTCGCGAAACTCGGGGCTGCGGGTTTCGCCGTTGAAGAAGTCGACGAAGACGGGTTCCCATTCCAGCTCGGACAATTCCAGTGTCAAAGCGGCTTTGTAGGCGTTTCCGCTTTCACCGAAGCAATAGAGTTTGATCGTCATCGTTCCCTCCCGTTGAACGTGGCCCGCATCAGCGTTTGCGTGCGTCCAGTTCAGAGTTGAACAGCCGCAGACGGGCCGTCAGGTTTTCTTCGTCCGTTACACTGTCGAAATGCTCAAACAGGAAGGACAGGGCTTCACCTTCGTCAAGCCCTGCCTCTTTCGCGAAACGCCTGAGCCGACGATAGCCATCCTCTGTCATGGCACAGGGGAAGCGGCGGGTCAGTTTGAAACGTTTCGGCATGGTCTCTCCTTGCTTGGGTTGCCCAGATCAGAACGCGTCAGCGTCCAGAGCCATCACGGTCTCCGCGCCGCTTTCGATGCGGGACAGATGCATGGCCGTGGCGGGCAGGCGGCGTGCCATATAGTAGCGCGCGGTGGCCAGTTTGGTTTCATAAAACGTGGCGTCAGCTGCGCCGTTTGCAAGGGCGTCCAGCGCAGCGCGCGCCTGTTGTGCCCAAGCGTAGCCCAAGCAGACATGACCAAACAGGTGCATGAAATCATAGCTGCCAGCGAGCGCGTTGTTGGGATTTTTCATGCCGTTTTGCATGAAATACATCGACGCGGCTTGCAGGTGCTTTGACGCTTCTTTCAGCGGCTCGATGAAATCCTTCATTTCATCGCTGTCCTGTTCTTTGCAATAGGACTTGATCAACTCAAAGAACGCCATGATCGGCTTGCCGCCATCTGCGGCCAGCTTGCGACCCACAAGGTCCAGCGCCTGCACGCCGTTGGCCCCTTCATAGATCTGGGCAATGCGGGCGTCGCGGACGAACTGGCTCATCCCATGTTCTTCGATATAGCCGTGGCCGCCAAAGACCTGCTGGGCCAGAACGGTCATGTCAAAGCCCTGATCGGTCAGGAAGCCTTTCAGGACAGGTGTCATCAGGCTGATCAGGCCGTCCGCTTCTTTGTCACCCGAACGATGCGCCTGGTCGATCAGCAGCGCGCCCCAGAGCAGGAAGCCGCGCGCGCCTTCGATAAAGCTTTTCTGGTCCATCAGCGACCGGCGGATATCCGGGTGCACGATCAGCGGATCGGCGGGGCCGTCCGGGTTTTTCGCGCCCGTCACGTCGCGCCCTTGCAAACGGTCCTTGGCATAGATCACGGCGTTCTGATAGGCCGCTTCGGCTTGCGCCAGACCTTGCATGCCCACGCCCAGACGCGCCTCGTTCATCATGGTGAACATGGCGCGCATGCCTTTGTGCATGTCACCCAGCAGATAACCCGTCGCCTCGTCGTAGTTCATGACACAGGTCGCGTTGCCGTGGATGCCCATCTTGTGCTCGATATTGCCGACCGTCACGCCGTTGCGTGACCCGACCGAGCCATCTTCGTTCAGGTTGAACTTCGGCACGATGAAGAGCGAGACGCCCTTGATGCCGTCAGGCCCACCAGGGATTTTCGCCAGCACAAGGTGGATGACGTTTTCCGACATGTCGTGATCGCCGGCCGAGATGAAGATCTTCTGGCCCGAGATTTTATAGGACCCATCATCCTGCGGTTCGGCCTTGGTCCGCATCAGACCTAGATCGGTGCCGCAATGGGGTTCGGTCAGGTTCATCGTCCCGGTCCATTCACAGCTGACCATCTTGGGCAGATAAGTCGCTTTCTGCTCGTCCGTGCCGTGCGCCAAAATGGCCGACGCGGCACCGTGAGTCAGGCCCTGATACATGGTGAAGGATTGGTTTGCGGCCGAGAACATCTCGCCCACAGCCGTGCCCAGCAGAACGGGCATGTTCTGACCGCCGAATTCTTCGGGCATGTCCAGCCCAGTCCAGCCACCTTCCTTCATTTGCTCAAACGCGGCCTTGAAGCCAGCGGGGGTATAAACCACGCCATTTTCCAGACGGCACCCTTCATGGTCGCCGGTGATGTTCAAGGGCGTAAGAACCTCGCTCGCGACTTTGCCGGCTTCTTCCAGAACAGCACCCGTGAAATCGGGTTCCAGTTCGTCATATCCGGGGATGTCTTGTTTGTCTGCCTTGAGCACTTCATGCAGAAGGAAGGCCATGTCCTTGGTCGGAGCGGTGTAGCTGGGCATAGAGGTCGTCCTTATTTCGGGTCTGAATTGTCATCGTCGAATGTGGCGATCTTTTCGTTCACCCAATTCAACTGTTTTGTCAGATCGTCGATGGCATCATCCAGCTCTTCGCGTTGACGTTTAAGGTCTTCGAGATGACCCAAAGCCACGTCGTAGGTCCGCTTAAGCTGCAGCTTTTGTTGGTCGCCGCGGTGATACAGGTCCAGAAGCTGGCGAATTTCTTCCAGCGAAAAGCCAAAACGCTTACCGCGCAGGATCAGCTTCAAACGTGCGCGATCACGCCTGGTAAACAAGCGTTTCTGGCCTTCACGGATCGGCGCGATCAACTCTTTCGCTTCATAAAAGCGGAGCGTGCGCGCGGTGACATTGAAAGCCTCGCACATCTGGCGAATGGTCATGAGTTCGTCGGTCATACTATCTCCAATCACTACCCGACACCGGCAACATGATCTAACCGGGTCTTCTTACAATGTAGCTTTACGTTTACGTAAATGTAACGTGGCGTCAGGGTTTTTCTTGTCGTAACGTCACGTCTCGAAAATCGAGGGTGACGTAACGGTATGTTTTTCATACAAAAATCAACTTACGCTAGGTAAGTCAAAAACTGCTCAAAAAAGCACAAACCCGCCAGAGCAGCAGGAAAACAAGGGAATCAGGCGGGTCTAGCCCAGCGCTTTGGCAACATCGTCACGTAGCTTTTGCAGATCTTCGATGCTTTCAGACAGCTGGTCGAATTGCGCGCGCAGATCGGTTAACTGGCGGTCAGCAAGCTCGACCCAAGCGCGGTTCTGGGCCTCGGTTCCCTTTTCATCGTAGATCAAAAGCCACTGTCGAAGCTCTTCCAAAGAAAAGCCGAAGCGTCGCCCCCTGAGAATCAACGTCATGCGAGCAACCTCGCGCGGGGTGTAGAAACGCGACCGGCCTTCCTTTTCGGGGCTCAGCAATTCGATGTATTCGTAGTATCTGAGCGTGCGCGGGGTAACGTCGAACTTGGCGCACATTTCCTTGAAGGTCAGGCGGTCTTCGGCCATGAGGATTCCCTTGCGGTCTTTTCAACAGCAAGCGTAATGGACCCGCGCGCATGGTGCAATTGCGTAGAACCACCTGCGGCGCGCGCCCATGCCCGTCAGTTCATGAAACCGGGTGCCAGAAAATAGAACGTATAGGCGACGATCAGCGCTGGGATGGTAGAATAAAGCGTCGCCACAATGGCGGCCTTGGGGTTCAGCGCAATCGCTGGGAACAATGCGTCTCCGTCGTTCGAAATGGCGTTCCCGACAAGCGAAGCAAACGGAATGACGCCATTCAGAAACAGCGTAGCGACCAGAACCTGCGGACCGCAACCGGGGATCAGGCCCACAATAATGGCCATGAGCGGCAGAAGCGGCGCAATTGACTGGAACAGCAATTCAATGTCCAGACCCGCGAACTCCGCCACATAGTCATACGCCAGGTAGGCACCGATCACCCAGACCGAGATGAAGCTGGTTTCTTCGGCCATCCGTGTGATGGGGCTGTCTTTGGCGTTGGTCATCGCGGCCAGTTTCGACGTGGCCCAAATTGTCAGGCCCAGAAAGGTGCCGGTCAGGGCAAGCCACTGGACCGGTATCCCGAAGATTGCGTTGATTTCGACCTGTGCCAACTGCGCAGCGCCAACCGTGAAGCCCGGAATGGCGAGCAACAGATACGCGATGTCTTGCAAGCGGGTGCGCCCGATCAGCGGGGCAAGCTCGCAACTGGCAAGATTTCCAGCGCGGTATTCCACTTTATGGAAGTGATCGACCAGCCAGCCCGACAAGATGCCGACGACCAGAGACAAAGGCAGCACCACAAGGGCTGCATCGGGGCGGGTGGCGATCAACAGAAAGGCCGCATCACCCATGGTGGCGGTCAGTGTCGCGACCACGGCGCCAAAGCCAACATGGCCCGAGCTATAAGCCGCGACAACGACAACGGCACCGCCACAGCCCGGTGTGGTGCCCAGAAGTGCCGCCAGCGGCACCTGTGCTCCGCGTGCTCTGGACAGGCTTTCACCGATGTCAAAATCGAACAGTCGCTCTGCGCCATAAAAGATCAAAAGCGTGGCGGCGACGAAAACCGATACCTGCACATAGGCATCGGTCATCAATTCGCGTGTCAATTCACCCAGATGGCCGGGGGCAAGCGCCAGAACAGCCATGATAGCCAGCACCAGCAGGCGCCTAGGGCGAAACGTCCCCACAGGGGCGGTAATGGCTGTTGCGTCAGTCATGACTACTCTTTTAGTTGCGAATAATTCTTAATTGCGAAAGTAGGGGCTGGACGCGGCAATTGCAAGGGCCAATAAAAGGCAGGAAGCGCCAAAGGGGAACTTGGATGATCAAGAATCTGACGCCAGAGAAAAAGGCTGAAATTGCCCGGAAATTTACCGAAGCGATCCCTCATTGCGGTGCCTTGGGCATGACGCTTGACGCATTGGGCGAAGGCGAGGCGGTGATGTCCATGCCCTATGATGAACGCTTTATCGGCGATCCACGCTCGGGTGTGATCCACGGCGGTGCAGTGTCGGCGCTGATGGACACCTGCTGCGGATCTGCGGTGATGAGCCATCCCGACGCGCCTGCGATCACCGCAACGATTGACCTGCGCATTGACTATATGCGCCCTGCCACACCCGGCCAGAAGATCACTGCCCGCGCGACCTGCTACCACGTCACGCGCTCGGTCGCGTTTGTGCGTGCGGTGGCGCTGGACGAAGACGAAAGTCGCCCGGTCGCGACCGCAACAGGCGCATTTTCGGCGGACGGCGACCCAAGACGGCGCTCCACCGAAATCTCAGCCGAGATCAGCGGAGGCGAAAAGCCATGAGCGGCACGCCTAAGCGCCCCCGTCCCGAGCCCGTTGAAGTGGTCAAGCAGCGCCGCGATGCCACCTTGTCTGCACTGGTCAACAGCGTGCCTTATCTGACCTTCCTCGGGATCAGCATCGAACGCCACGGGGACGAGCTGACGGCGATCCTGCCGTTTTCGGACAAGCTGATCGGCAACCCGTTGTTGCCTGCTATTCACGGCGGGGTCACGGCTGCGTTTCTGGAAACCGCGGCGGTGATCGAACTCAGCTGGGTCTCGCTGTGGGAGGATATGGAGACGGGCAAGTTGGACCCCGGCACGCTGGGGCCGGACAACCTGCCATATCTGCCCAAGACCATCGACTTCTCGATTGATTACCTGCGCTCCGGTCTGCCGCGCGACGCCTATGCGCGGGCGCGGATCGTGCGGCAGGGGCGACGTTACGCGTCCGTCCATGTCGAGGCGTGGCAAGACAACCGCAACAAGCTTTATGCGCAGGCCACGGGCCATTTCCTGATGCCTGCGAAATGAACGGGGCCGCTGCCCGAACCTCGCCCATCACGCATCGTCGCATTCTGGCCGTCGCGGGACCGATTGTCCTGTCAAATGTCACCGTGCCCATTTTGGGAGTGGTCGACACAGGCGTCATTGGGCAGTTGGGGCAAGCGGCACCGATTGGTGCAGTTGGGATCGGCGCCGTTGTCCTGTCGACCTTCTATTGGCTGTTCGGGTTTCTGAGAATGGGCACCGCCGGCCTGACGGCGCAAGCCTATGGCGCGGGGCGTGCGGGCGAGGTGTCAGCCATGCTGACGCGCGCGTTGTTGATTGCAGCCACAGCGGGACTGGCGCTGATCGTGCTGCAAGTCCCGTTGTTCTGGTCGGCGTTCAAAGCGGCACCCGCCTCAGCCGAGGTCGAGCGCATGGCGCGGGACTATCTTGCCATCCGCATCTGGGGCGCGCCGTTTGCCATTGCGATCTTTGCCTTCACCGGCTGGCTGATCGCTTTGGAGCGTGCCAAATCTGTGCTTGTCCTGCAGGTCGCAATGAACGGCGTCAATCTTGTTTTGGATTTCTGGTTTGTCCTGGGGCTTGGTTGGGGGATTGAAGGGGTCGCTGTTGCCAGCCTGATCGCCGAACTTGGCGGCGCGGTGCTGGCGCTTTGGCTGTGCCGGGATGTGTTTGCCAATGCCGCATGGCGTGATCGGGCGCGTGTGCTGGATGCAATGACATTGAAGCGCATGGCGGTGGTCAACTCGGACATCCTGATCCGGTCGCTGATGCTGACCGCGATCTTCACCAGCTTCATGTTTTTCGGTGCGCGGTTCTCGGACGTAGAGCTGGCGGCCAATCAGATTTTACTGCAATTCCTGAATGTGGCCGCCTATGCGATGGACGGGTTCGCCTTCGGGGCCGAGACCTTCGTGGGGCAGGCGCTGGGCGCACGCAACAAGGCGGGGCTGCGCCGGGCCGCGATCATGTCCAGCCAATGGGGGGCAGGCATATCGGGCGTGTTGGCGCTGGGGTTTTTATTGTTTGGCGGGATGGCAATTGACCTGATGACCACCGCAGAAGACGTGCGGGCAATGGCGCGGGTGTTTCTTGTCTATATGGTGTTGGCCCCATTGGTGGGGTGGCCGTCATGGATGTTGGACGGGATATTCATCGGTGCAACCCGCACGGCTGACATGCGCAACATGATGGTGGTGTCCACCGTGATCTATATCGTCGCGGTGCTGACCCTGATGCCCTTGTTCGGCAATCACGGTCTTTGGTTGGCGCTTCTGATTTCATTCATCGCACGTGGCGTGACACTTGGTTTGCGCTATCCGGCGTTAGAGGCAGCGGTTTAAAGAATGTCGATCACGCTTTCGGGCGGGCGACCGATGCGGGCCTTGCCGTCTTTGATCACGATGGGGCGTTCGATCAGTTTGGGGTGCGTGACCATGGCAGCGATCAGGTCGTCGGCGGGTGTGTCTTTGGACAGTCCAAGCTCTTTGAACAGGACCTCGCCTTTGCGCATCATACCGATTGGGCTGACACCAAGCGCGGTCAACACCGCGCGCAGGGCTGCTTCGTCCGGGGCGTCGTCAAGATAGCGGCGCACGGTCACATCCTCGCCGCGCGCTTCAAGGAGCGCCAGAGTCTGGCGCGATTTTGAGCAACGCGGATTGTGCCAAATCTCGGTCATAGCCAGTCCTTTCGACCAGTGCCGACCGCGTCTGACACATGATCAAAGCCGTCGCGTTCCAAAAGCTTATCGAGCCCCAAGGCGATCTCTTCCACCAAGCTGAGCCCCTTATAGGCCAGCGCCGAATACAGCTGCACGATAGAGGCACCGGCGCGGATCTTTTGATAGGCATCTTCGGCCGACGCAATGCCGCCCACCCCGATCAGGGGCATCCTGGCGTCCGTCAATTCGGACAGACGGGCCAGAACGCGGGTCGATTTCTCAAACAAGGGCGGGCCAGACAGACCACCGGCCTCGGTTTTATGACGGCTTTGCAACCCGTCGCGCGACAAAGTGGTGTTGGTGGCGATAATGGCGTCCACGTTGACCTCTTGCGCCACAGCGGCCAGTTCGGCCAATTCCGCATCGGTCAGGTCGGGTGCGATCTTCAAGAAGATTGGCGTGTATTTGTCCTGCTTTTCGCGTGCGCCCAGTACAGCGGACAACACCCCGCGCAGCGCATCTGCCCCTTGCAGGTCACGCAGTTTCTCGGTGTTTGGCGAACTGACATTGACGGTGGCGAAATCCACGAATGGTCCGCACGTTTCAAACACCCGCACGAAATCGGCGGCGCGATCGTCGCTGTCCTTGTTTGCACCAAGGTTCAGCCCAACCGGCACCGGACGGCGACGCGACCGGCGGGTCAGACGGGCGGCTGCGGCCTCCATCCCTTCGTTGTTAAAGCCAAAGCGGTTGATGACGGCTTGGTCCTCGGACAGTCGAAAAAGGCGAGGTTTGGGGTTGCCGGGTTGCGGGCGCGGGGTCACCGCGCCGACTTCGACAAAACCGAACCCGGCTTGGGTCAAGGCGTCGACGACAGTGGCATTCTTGTCATAGCCTGCAGCAAGCCCGATGGGGTTGAGAAGATCCATGCCACAAAACGTCGTCTTGATACGGTCGGTCGTTACCAAGCCAGAAAAAGGCACAACGCCCGCCTTCATCGCCATCAGTGCCAATCCGTGCGAACGTTCCGGGTCGATTTGGTGAAGCGCCTTCAGCGCGATTTTTTCGATCAGGTTCATGCCAATGTCTCTGGAAAGATGTGCCCGTCGGGGCCAAGGGGCAGGGCGCGGTGCCACAGGGCTTCGGACAGCATGAGGTCACGGTAAAGATGTGGGAACAATGCGCCACCGCGTGATGGTTCCCATTTCAGAGCGCTGCCCAACGCATGTGCATCAAAGGCAACCAGCATCAGCCCGTCTTCACCGGCAAAATGCTTTGCTGCGGTTTCTTGGGCCTGCTCGGCGGTCGAGAAATGGATAAAGCCATCGGCAAGATCGACTGGGGCGCCCAGCGTTTTGCCTGTATCTTGAAACATTTGCCATTCATCGGCGCGAAAAATTTTGTAAATCTGCATGGCCTTCATGTGCCGCGCAGGGGCTTCGTCGTCAAGTAACATTGGTCGATCTGCACAAAAGCCTCGCATTTTGTCCGCATCCTTCCCGTTACGTCAACGTGCTGTGCAGATCGTGATCTTTGACAAGGTGACCCGACTCGCGTCACCTTGTTTGCAGACCATTAAAACCAGGGGGATCCCATGATTACGCGTTTCATGACTACGGTTGCGGCATTGGCCGTTACGGCTGGCACAGCGGCGGCAGACTATACGTTGACTGTTCTGCACACGAATGACTTCCATGCCCGTTTCGAACCGATCAGCAAATACGATTCCGGCTGCTCCGCGGAAGACAACACTGCGGGCGAATGTTTTGGCGGCTCTGCACGCCTTGTCAGCGCCATCGCCGAGGCGCGCGCGCGCTCGAACAACTCGATCCTTGTGGATGGAGGCGACCAGTTCCAGGGCACGCTGTTTTATACGTATTACAAGGGCAAGCTTGCCGCCGAAATGATGAACAAGATGGGCTATGACGCGATGACCGTGGGCAACCACGAGTTTGACGACGGCCCCGAAGTTCTGCGTGGCTTTATGGATGCGGTAGATTTCCCGGTCCTGATGTCGAACGCTGATGTCTCGGGTGAGCCGCTGTTGGCGGGCGAACTTGCGAAATCGACCGTGATCGAGCGCGGCGGTGAAAAACTGGGTCTGATCGGTCTGACACCACAAGACACCGACGAACTTGCCAGCCCCGGAGACAAGATCGTCTTCACTGATCCGGTTGGCGCGGTGCAGGGAGAGGTCGATAAACTGACCGAAATGGGTGTGAACAAGATTATCGTGCTGAGCCATTCGGGCTATGGCGTCGATCAGAAAGTGGCGGCCGGCACGACGGGCGTGGACATCATTGTGGGTGGGCACACCAACACGCTGCTGTCCAATTCCAACGAGCGCGCCGAAGGGCCGTATCCGACCATGGTCGGGTCGACCGCGATCGTGTCCGCCTATGCCTACGGCAAGTTTCTGGGCGAACTGAACGTCACCTTTGACGACGACGGCAACATCACCGAGGCCAAGGGTGAGCCGATCATCATGGACGCCGCCGTCACTGAGGATGAAGCAACCGTTGCGCGCATTGCCGAAGCTGCGGCACCGCTGGATGAGATCCGCAACAAGGTCGTGGCCCAAACCTCCGAAATGATCGACGGCGAACGGGGGTCGTGCCGCGCGCAGGAATGCGCGATGGGCAACCTCATTGCTGATGCGATGCTGGCGCGTGTGAAGGATCAGGGCATCCAGATCGCGCTGCAAAACGGTGGTGGCATCCGGGCTTCGATCGACGCGGGCGAAGTGACGATGGGCGAAGTCCTGACGGTGCTGCCCTTCCAAAACACGCTGTCCACCTTCCAGGTCAGCGGTGGAACCATCCTTGAGGCGCTTGAAAACGGCGTAAGCCAGTATGAAGAGGCCGCCGGCCGCTTCCCGCAAGTGGCGGGTATGAAATACACCTTTGATCCGGCGAAACCGGCAGGCGAGCGTGTGTCGGACGTGATGGTGATGGAGGGCGATGCCTTTGCACCAATCGACCCGGCCAAAACCTATGGCGTTGTTTCCAACAACTATGTTCGAAACGGCGGAGACGGCTACAAGATGTTCCGGTCGGCAGAAAACGCCTATGATTTCGGCCCAGACCTTGCGGATGTAACGGCCGAGTATCTGGCCAATATGGGAGCGATGGCACCCGTGCTTGATGGGCGCATCACCAAGAAATAAGGTGGTTGATCACCTGACCAAGCCTCCGTCGGGAAACTGGCGGGGGCTTTTTCACGCGGTGTCGCGCGCTGATCGCGGCGAAACGGCGCTGGCCATCACTGTGTCGGCGCGGTTACCGCGCCCAACGGCGCGTCGCCGCGTCAACCCGTGCACCGAAGCGACGGGCGGTGTCCAGATCGTCTTCGAGCAGGTCTTCTTCCGCTCCAAGCTGCTCGGTCACCATCAATCCCAGCCAACTTCCGTCGCGGTTCACGCCGGGCTTGTCAGGATTGGCGGGCGCGCCGATTTCGGCTTGCCCAACCCAGACCATGCCCATCTGGGCAGCAAACACCGAAAGCCGTTGCAAGGTCGCCAGCTTATCGCCCGACGGATGGATCGCCGTGGTAAACCCAGCGGCCAGCTTGTCGACCCAGATCGCGTGTTCCCATCGCTCAGCCGCGTCCTCAAGGAACATGCTGAACCGTGCGGCAGCGGATCCCATATAGGTGGGCGCCCCAAAGATGATGGCATCGGCGCGATCGAGTGCTTGCCAATCAAGGGCTGTCATATCCGCCACGTCGATAAGCTGGGTGTCGCTCGCGGCTGTCCCCTCTGCGATGGCAGAAGCGATCCGTTCCGTGTGTCCAAAGCCTGAGAAATAAGGCAGGCAGATCAAAGTGTTTTTCATGCAGCCAAGATGACGAAACTGGCGGCGAAGTCAAAGGCAAGCTAGGATCGCCCCATGTGTGGACGTATCGCCGTGACCCTTCCGCCCGACGCGATGGCGCAGCTCTTCTCGGCGCAACCATCGAACAACTTGCCGTCGGTGCCCAACTTTAATGTGTGCCCCACAACGCAAGTTTCGGTTGTGTCCTTGATGGGTGGCGCGCGGCGCTTGGCCCCGATGCGCTGGGGGTTTGTGCCAAGCTGGTATAAGGCACTCAATGATGGGCCGTTGTTGATCAACGCCCGCGCCGAAACCATCGCCGAAAAACCCGCGTTTCGTGCAGCCTGCCGGACCCGCCGCTGCCTTGTCCCGATGGACGGGTTCTATGAATGGCTGCGAGACGGTGATCGGAAGCTGCCCTATTTCGTCACCCGAAAAGACCGCGCGCCTTTGGTCTGCGCTGGCATTTGGCAGGACTGGGACCACGACGGCGAAACACTGTCGAGCTTTGCCATCGTCACAACGGATGCCCCCGCACCCTTGTCCAGCATTCATCACAGATGTCCGGTGGTGATTGACCGCGATCACTGGGGCAAGTGGTTGGGCGAGGACGGACACGGCGCGGCGGTCCTGATGGTGCCGCCGGCTGATGATGTGCTTGTCATGCGCCGTGTCTCGACGAAGGTGAATTCCAACCGGGCGACCGGGCCGCAATTGATTGAACCCATTGAAGACGAAGCGCTTTAATCGGGCGCGTGGATATGGCTAACTTGGGCAAGAGCAAACGAAGCAGCCTGCGTGGCGATCACGCGCGCGTCAAAGAGGACCGCAATGTACGACGATAACTATCTGGCCCGTGCTATTTCACGGGCCTCGGACGGGCGCCATGACGCGATCTTTCTGTTTGATCAGCAGATGGGCAGACCCCAAAGTTATGGGGCGTTCTGGGCCAACGCAGAAAGGATGGCGGCCGCCTTGGTGGCGCTGGGTTTGGTGCCGGGTGATCGCGTCGCCGTTCAGGCCCCGAAAGAGATTGCAATGCTGGAGCTTTACGTCGGCACTGTTCTGGCGGGAGGCGTGTTCTTACCGCTGAACACGGCCTATACCTCGGACGAGGTGAGCTATTTTCTGGGCGATGCCACCCCGCGCGTCTTCGTGTGCGCACCTGAAGCGCTTGAGGCGTTAACCCCTGTCGCCCAAAGCGCAGGCGTGGCGCATATTCTGACGTTGGGGGCTGGAGAGCAAGGCACGCTGGTCGCCGCACGCGACGCGCAAGCTTCTGGGTTCACGCCCATCACACGCGACCCGCTGGACCTCGCCGCGATCCTCTATACCTCGGGCACGACAGGGCGATCGAAAGGGGCGATGTTGACCCATCGGGCGTTGGCCTCAAACAGCGAAACGCTCAGTGATTACTGGCGGTTTACCGACACAGACGTTTTGATCCACGCGCTTCCAATCTTCCACACCCATGGCTTGTTCGTCGCGACCAACGTGACGTTGATGTGCGGCGGATCAGCGGTCTTTCTGCCGGGGTTCGATGCCGACGCAATCATCGCCGCCATGCCGCAGGCGACCGCGTTGATGGGCGTGCCGACCTACTATACCCGGCTATTGAAAGATCCGCGTTTGGCGGATGCGTCAAAGAATATGCGGCTGTTTGTGTCAGGCTCGGCCCCGCTTTTGACGGAAACTCACGACCGGTGGCGCGAGGTTACGGGCCACGCAATCCTAGAGCGTTACGGTATGACCGAGACGAACATGAACACCTCGAACCCCTATGATGGCGACCGCCGCGCGGGGACAGTGGGCCTGCCACTGCCGGGGGTCGAGGTCAAAGTCTGTGACCCCGACACTGGCGCGACCTTGCCCGAGGGTGAAATTGGCGTGCTTGAAGTGCGCGGCGACAACGTCTTTGCGGGCTATTGGCAGATGCCCGACAAAACCGCCGAAGAACTGCGGCCTGATGGGTGGTTCATCACCGGCGATCTGGCGATGATCGACGCAGATGGCTATGTTACCATCGTCGGGCGCGGCAAGGATTTGATCATCACAGGCGGCTTCAATGTCTACCCGAAAGAGGTTGAAGCCGTCATCGACGATCTGCCCGGCGTGCTGGAAAGCGCCGTCATCGGCGTGCCGCATGAGGACTTCGGTGAAGGCGTGGTCGCCGTGGTCGTCGCGCAGCCGGGCGCGTCCATGGATGAAGCCGCAATCATGGCGGGCGTTGCGGGGAAACTCGCCAAGTTCAAACAGCCCAAGCGCGTAATCATCGTGGACGAGCTGCCCCGCAACACGATGGGTAAAGTGCAGAAAAACGTGATGCGCCAGACCTATGCGGATGTGCTGAAAACTTAGGGCTTGGGTGGTGGACCATCCTTCAGGCGGTAACCCAACATGGCCCCATGCAAATAGCTGCGTCGCAGCCGGGGGAACGGAAAGCGGGGCAGGGTGCGGGTATGGACGGGGAGCTCGACCCCGCGCCCAAGTGCCATATCCGCCAGCCGTGCGCCCACCCACGTGCCCATCGCGACCCCGTTGCCGTGATAGTTCATGCCAGCCCAAGCATTGTCCCAATCGCCGACCGGGCCAGCATAGGGCAACAGATCGCGCGAAAGGCTGACGAGGCCTGACCAGAAATGAGGCGTTTCGATCCCCGCCCAGGCTGGGAACATAGACGCGAGTTCTCTGTTCAGGCGCGCGCGCATTGCGGCTTGCCCCTGCGCGCTTGCCCCCACATTTCCGCGCGCACCGAACAGGAAACGCCGGTCGGGCAAAAGGCGGAAATAATGCAGCAGGTGGCGGCTGTCATAGGCCATCAGATCGGTGGTCCAGCCTTGCGCGGCGATCTCGTCTTCGTTCAGCGAACGGGTCACGAGGATGTTGGATTGCAACGGCAGGTATCGCCCGGTCATCCAATCCGGCAGGCCGTCGGTGCCATACCCGTTCGTGGCGAGGATCAGCTTTTGGGTGGTCAGTCGTCCGGTTGGCGTTTCAAGCAGATAACCGTTGCCCGTTCGGGTGATGTGCACCACCGGGCTATCTGCATGAACGGTTACTCCGGCGTTGCGGGCTGCGTCAGCTAGGCCAGACGCATATTTTCCGGGGTTTAGGGCAAAGCCCAACGGCACATGAAGCCCGCCATGAAAGGTGCCAGCCATGCCGCGTGCGGCCAGTTCAGCGCGTTCGATCAGCGTGGCACTTACGCCATAGGCTGCCCATTCTTCCTGTTCAGCGCGCAGATCGGACATGATGCGGGGATGGTGGGCCAGTTGCAGTTCACCATTGGAATGGGTGTCGGCATCTATGTCGTGGGTGTCCAGAAGGTGGGCCACAAGATCAATCGCATCGCGCTGGGCGTTGATATAGGCCTGTGCTGCGCCCGCGCCAAAGCGTTTTCGGATTGCGCCAAGGCCCAGCTTGTCGCCGCCGATGCAGCAAAACCCGCCATTGCGACCGGACGCGCCCCAACCTGGGCTTTTGGCTTCCAACAGCGTGACCTGAACGCCCGCTTGCGCCAAGTGAAGCGCGGCAGAGAGACCGGTATAGCCACCGCCGATAACCGCCGCTTCAGCGCGGGCATCACCTTCCAGCGACGGCCAATTCCCTTGTGGCACGGGCCAGATACATTCGGCCCGTGCGGCGCCGGAATACGCGTAGTCTTCGTAAATACGGCGCGTCATGGGCCTTAGAGGCGGCCAAGATAGGCGCGATATTCAACATGACTGATTTCATTGGTCAGTTGGTCGATTTCATCCAATCGCACAGCGGAATAGATGTCGCGGTAGCGTTCGCCAAAGATGTCGGCGGCGATGTCGGATTGCGAGAACCGGTCGACAGCGCGGATCCAGTCTGCGGTCAAACGTGGTGCGGTCTCGGCGTTTGGGTCATCCAAGGGCAACGGCAGGTCTGGTTTCGTTTCCAACCCATGCAGAATGCCGCCGAGAATGGCGGTGATGACCAGATAGGGGTTCACATCCGCCCCTGCGATGCGGTGCTCCAGCCTTGCGCCGGGGCCCGAGACCTCGGGCAGGCGGACACCGGCGGCGCGGTTGTCATAGCCCCAATCGGGGGCCGAGGGGGCAAAGCTCATCGGGCGATAGCGGCGATAGGAGTTCAGGTGCGGTGCAAAGATGGCCTGCAGATCGCGCATGGTGTCAAGCGACCCACCCACCGCTGCGCGCAGCGTATCAGACGCCTCTCCGCTGCCATCGTCAAAGATGTTCTTGCCCTCACGATCCACGACCGAGGCGTGCAGATGCATCCCATTGCCGGGGTGATCGGCATAGGGTTTGGCCATAAACGTGGCCTCCATCCCGTGATTGCGTGCGACACCGCGCACCAGCCGCTTGAACAACAACGCCGTGTCGGCGGCCTTCATCACGTCATCGGTATGGTGGAAGTTCACCTCGAACTGACCGGGGCCGTATTCGGCGATCAGTGTGTCGGTGGCGATACCTTGAATGGCCGAAACCTCAAGAATGTCGTCCAACACATCTTGGGTGCGTTCCAGCACCTCAAGGTCATAGTTCTGCGCGTCCGGGCTGCGGTCGGGCGGGGTTGGGGGTTCGTCTTCGCTCTGGCGCGGTTGGATCAGATAGAATTCCAGCTCGCTCGCCAAGACAGGATGCCAACCTTTGTCGTGGAACCGGTCAACCATGTTTGCCAGCAACTTGCGCGAGGATAATTCACTGATCTTGCCGGTATCCGGGTCAAGCATTTCGACCTGAACCTGCGCCATGTTGCCTTTGGCCCACGGCACTGGTTTCAGCGATCCGGGGATCGGCACGATGCGTCCGTCCGGGTCGCCGACAACGATGCCCAACCCGGTTTCTGACACCTCTGCGCCCAAGATATTCGGCACATAGGTCGAATGGGGCAGGCGCACGGCACCTTCCGTCAGCTTCTTTTCGTCATCGCCCGGCAGCCATTTGCCCCGCAGAACGGCATTGATGTCACACAACATCAGCTCAAGCCGGTCCGGTCGGCCATGGGTTTTGCAATACTGCGCGTATTCCTCAAGAAAATCGCTCATAGGATGGCCTCTTGTTCGTCTTTCTGACGTTTGGCAATGGATCGTTTCGAGGTGAGCGAGGCACCAATCACACCCACTGTCACAAGGCCGATCATGATCGTGGACAGGGCGTTGATTTCAGGACTGACCCCCAGACGCACCGCCGAGAAGATTTTAATCGGCAAAGTCGTCGAGCTTGGGCCCGAGGTGAACGAGGCGATCACCAGATCGTCCAGCGATAGGGTGAAGGCCAACAGCCAACCCGATACGACCGCGGGCATGATGATGGGCAAGGTGACAAGGCGAAACGCCTCAAACCCCGTGCAGCCCAGATCAAGCGCGGCCTCTTCCAGTGACTGGTCGAAGGTCACAAGGCGCGATGACACCACGACCGACACAAAACACATCGAGAATGTGGTGTGTGCCAGCACGATCGTCAGCACCCCACGATCCAACCCGATTGCGATGAACAGCAAAAGCAGCGACAGACCGGTGATGACTTCAGGCATCACGAGGGGCGCATAGATCATGCCCGAAAACACTGTGCGACCGGGGAAGCGGCCCGCCCGCACCATGACATAAGCGGCCATGGTGCCCAAAACGGTGGCAATGGACGACGACATCACAGCCACTTTCAGCGTGACCCATGCCGCGTCCAGAAACGCCTCGTTGCGGAACAGCTCGCCATACCACTTGGTCGAAAAGCCCGACCAGACGGTGACAAGTTTGCCTGCGTTGAACGAATAGGTGATCAGAATGATCATCGGGATATAGAGGAACGCAAAGCCCAGCGTCAGGGATGCGGTGTTGAACCAGGATAGACGCCTCATTTCTCGGCCTCCCGCTGTTTTTCTTCGTTCCGTTGGAACAGAACGATGGGGATGATCAGAAGCAGCAAAAGGACGACGGCGACCGCAGAGGCAACCGGCCAGTCGCGGTTCGAGAAGAACTCCTCCCACAAGACCTTACCGATCATCAGGGTTTTCGATCCGCCCAGAAGGGCCGGGATGACAAACTCACCCATGGCCGGGATGAAGACGAGGAACGATCCCGCGATGATCCCCTGCTTGGACAGCGGCATCGTCACCAGCCAGAAGGCTTTCAGGCGGGAACATCCCAGATCCTCGGCCGCTTCCAGCAGGCTTTCGTCCAGCCGTTCCAGCGCCGAATAGATCGGTAGGACCATGAATGGCAAATAGGTGTAAACGATGCCGATATAGACGGCGAGGTTGGTGTTCAGGATGACCAGCGGTTCCTGAATAACGCCCAGATACATCAAAAGCTGGTTCAACAGCCCCTCGTTCGACAGGATCGCTTTCCACGAATAAACGCGGATCAGGAAGCTGGTCCAGAATGGCAGGATGATCAACATCATCAGGGTCGGGCGCCATTCGTCCGGCGCGCGGCTCATCCCATAGGCGATGGGATAGCCGACCATCAGCGTCAGAATGGTCGAGATGATGGCGATCTTCAGGCTGGACAGATACGCCTTCCAGTAAAGATCATCCGAGGCGAGCCAGAAGTAGTTTTCCAGATCAAGCGCAATCCACCAGGCCTTGATGCCTTCCCACCCTTGCGAGATATCAAGCGTCGGGGTGTAGGGCGGAATGGCCAGTGCGGTGTCTGACAGGCTGATTTTCAGCACGATCAGGAACGGCACCAGAAACAGGGCGAGAAGCCACAGATAGGGGACAGAGATCAGGCCAAAGCGTTTCATTGGTTCAACACCACGCCGGCCGTGTCGGTGAAGCTAAGCCAGACCTTTTCTTCCCACGTGATCTGGCGGCGTTGGATGCGTCTTGTGTTGGCGACCTGCGCTTTGATCGTTTCACCCGAGGCAGTCTCGATCACATAAGTGGACATGTTGCCAAGATAGGCGATGTCCAGAACCTTGCCCTTGATCACGTTCGTCTGATCCTTGGGGCGTGAGGTATAGATGCTGAGTTTTTCGGGCCGCACCGCCAAGGTCGCAACCGCGCCTGCTTCTATTTCGCTGCGTGCGATACCTGTGAGTTCTGATTGCCCTTCGGCCCAACTGATGGACGCATGCCCTTCGCTGGTCTTGGTCACATTGCCCCTGATCAGGTTCACGTCGCCAATGAAGTCCGCCACATAGATGGATTTCGGTTCTTCATAAATCTTCGAAGGCGTATCCACCTGAATGATTTTGCCATGATCCATCACAGCGATCCGGCTGGCGACGGTCATCGCCTCTTCCTGGTCGTGGGTCACGATCACGAAGGTGGTGCCGGTCTTTTCCTGAATGTCCATCAGTTCAAACTGGGTGTCTTGGCGCAGCTTTTTGTCCAGCGCGCCAAGCGGTTCGTCCAAGAGCAGCAGTTTCGGAGCTTTCGCCAGTGACCGCGCAAGCGCGACGCGCTGGCGTTGACCGCCCGAGATTTGATGCGGTTTGCGGTTGGCGAATTTGTTCAATTGGACAAGAGACAGCATTTCCTCGACGCGCGCTTCGATCTTGTCTTTTGGCTGTTTGTCGCGTTTCAAGCCGAACGCGATGTTCTCAGCCACCGACAGGTGCGGAAACAGCGCATAGCTTTGAAACATCATGTTCACGGCGCGCTTGTTTGGCGGGATGTGGGCGACATCCTGACCGTCGATCAGAATTTTGCCTTCGGTCGGGGTTTCAAATCCCGCCAGCATCCGCATCATCGTGGTCTTGCCACAGCCCGACGGCCCCAACAGCGCAAAAAACTCTTGCGCGTAGATGTCGATCGACAGGTCGTCGATCGCCGTAAAATCACCCCAGCGCTTGGTGACATTCTGAAACTGGATCAACGGTTTGGCCTGGGGATCTTGCCAGGGTGCGAAAACAGAGACCGGTGCGGTGGCGGTGTCAGACATGATAACCTCGGAAGGGGAAAAAGGCATCTCCCCCCGCCTGTTTTCACAAGCGGGGGGAGCAGGTGTTCAGGTTTAGGTGCCTGATTTGATCTTGGTCCACATACGCGTCAGCACACGCTGAACCTTCGATTCATAGGGTGATTTGGTATAGAGATTCTTGACCGTTTCTTCACCCGGATAAATTGCCGGATCGCCGATAACGTCTTCAAGCAGGAACTCCTGGCTCGCTTTGTTGCCATTGGCGTAATAGACGTAGTTCGACGCCGCAGCCATGTTTTCCGCATCCATGATGAAGTTCAGGAACTTGTGTGCTGCCTCCGGGTTTGGCGCATCCGTTGGGATCGCCATTTGGTCAAACCACATAAGCGAACCTTCTTCGAATGCATTATATGCAATTTCCACGCCGTTATCGGCTTCTGCAGCGCGGTCGCGAGCTTGCAAGACATCGCCAGACCAACCGACAGCTACGCAGATGTCCCCATTGGCCAGCGCGTTAATGTATTCGGAGCTGTGGAATTTTTGAATGTAGGGGCGGACAGCCATCAGGACGGGTTCGACCTTTGCAATCACATCTGGATCGGCGCTGTCTGGATTTTCACCCAAATATTTCAAAGCCATTGGGATGATCTCGGTGGGGGCATCCAGAAAATGCACGCCACATTCTGCCAGTTTTTCCATGTTTGCTGGATTAAGCACCAGCTCCATGCTGTCGATTGGTGCGTCGTCACCCAGAATCTCTGTCACTTTGCCAACGTTAACGCCAAGACCTGTTGTGCCCCACATATAGTTGATCGCATATTCATTGCCGGGGTCGTATTGCGCGGTGCGCTCTTCAATCACGTCCCACATATTGGCGATATTCGGCAGCTGGGATTTGTCCAGCTTTTGGAAAGCACCAGCGGTGATCTGGCGTTGCAGAAAATCTGCGGTGGGCACAACGACATCATAGCCCGAGCCACCGGCCAGCATCTTGGTTTCCAGAACTTCGTTTGAATCGAATACGTCATAGACCAGATCAATCCCGGTCTCTTCTTCAAATTTCGCCAACAGATCTTCGTCGATATAGTCGGACCAGTTATAGACGCGCACTTCTTCGGCCATGGCGGCGCTTGCCCCCAGTGCGGCGGCGATGCCGAACGTTACCCAAGTCTTCTTCATGTTTGGTTCTCCCTGATTTTGAGGTTTGACCCTCGATTGGCTACATTTGATCAAAAAAAAGCCCATCGCGCAATATGGTAATATTTTTCGAGACGTAGTAGTTTGCTTCCAAAGATTATCTTTCGTGCCACAATAGGCAAAACATTTGTGTCAGACGGAGGTCACATGGCCGAGAAACCTGTGAAGCTGCCCGATCACCAGCGTGTTTACCGCAAACTTCGCGAGATGATTCTTTTCGGAGAACTTGCACCGGGGCAGCCCGTCACCATTCAAGGACTTGTTGGCACGCTAGGTGTTGGCATGACACCGGTGCGCGAAGCTATTCGGCGGCTCACATCCGAAGGTGCGCTGGTCTTCAAGGGAAATCGCCGTGTGTCCGTGCCTGAACCCGGTATGGCTCAGTGGGATGAAATCGCGTTTGCACGGCTTTGTATCGAGCCTGAATTGGCAAGAAAGGCAACAATCAAGATCACAAGCGACGCATTGGCGCGGTTGGCGGACTATGATGACCACCTGAATGCGGCGATCGATCGTGGCGATGTGCGCGGCTATCTTGAAAACAATTACCGCTTTCATGCGTTTCTGTATGATCAGGCCGAAACCGAAGTGCTTTCTTCGATTGCCAACATGCTTTGGCTGCGCGCCGGGCCGTCCTTGCGGGTGGTGCTGGGGCGCTATGGCACCGCGAACCTGCCCGACAAGCACGCAGAGGCAATGGAGGCGATCAAGGCTGGTGACGCCGATGCAGTCGCAGCCGCGATCCGTGGCGATATCGAACAGGGAATCGCCCAAGTTCGTGAAACGCTGATGGCCGAAAAGATTTGATCAGATTCTTCTCTGGACGTTGACACTCCGATTTTTGATCATATTCTGGGGCCAGCTTTTCGTAGGGCTGCGGCATCGTATGATTCCATGCCTGTCATCCCCGCTTTCGACAGTTTCCAGGAGGTCCTGACATGAACAAGATCACAAATCATCTGCCCACGGCTGAACTTCAGGCCATCGATGCCGCCCACCATATGCACCCCTTCACCTCGGATGGAGAGTTGAAGAAGAAGGGTGCGCGCGTGATCGCATCCGCTGATGGCATTTGGCTGAAGGACAGTGAAGGTGAGCAGGTTCTTGATGCCATGGCGGGTCTGTGGTGTGTGAATATCGGTTATGGCCGAGAGGAACTGGCCGATGTCGCCGCGCGCCAGATGCGCGAGCTGCCCTATTACAATACATTTTTCCAGACAACGCATGTGCCCGCCATCGCGCTGGCCCAGAAACTGGCCGAACTTGCGCCGGGCGACTTGAACCACGTTTTCTATGCCAATGGCGGCTCGGACGCCAATGACACCAATATTCGCATGGTGCGCACCTATTGGGCCGAAAAGGGCCAGCCCGAGCGCGACGTGATCATCTCGCGCTGGAATGCCTATCACGGTTCAACCATCGGCGGCACATCGCTGGGGGGCATGAAAGGGATGCACGGGCAGGGCGGTTTGCCGATCCACGGCATCGAATTCATCGACCAGCCGCATTGGTATGCAGAGGGCGGCGATACGAAGCCGGAGGCGTTCGGTCTGGAGCGTGCCCAGCAACTGGAAGCCAAGATCAAGGAAGTTGGCCCTGAAAAGGTCGCAGCCTTTATCGGCGAACCGGTCCAAGGCGCTGGCGGCGTGATCGTCGCGCCCGACGGATATTGGGCCGAAATTCAACGCATCTGCAAGAAATACGACATATTGCTGATCGCAGACGAGGTAATCACCGGCTTTGGGCGCACTGGCAACTGGTTCGGCAGCCAAACGTTGGACATCAAGCCTGACATCATGACCGTCGCCAAGGGTCTTAGCTCTGGTTACATCCCGATCGGCGCGTCGATCGTGTCGGACAAGGTCGCAGAGGTTTTGGCCGCGACCGAGTTTAACCACGGCTACACCTACTCCGGCCATCCGGTCGCTTGTGCTGTCGCGTTGGAAAACCTGCGAATTCTGGAAGAAGAAGGCGTTGTCGAGCATGTGCGTGATGTGGCGGCTCCGTATTTGGCCGAAAAATGGAACGCCTTGGCAGATCATCCCTTTGTGGGCGAGACCAAAATCGTCGGGCTGATGGCGTCGCTTGCGCTAACCCCCGACAAGGCGATCCGCGCGCCGTTCGCCGCAGATGCCGGCACGGTTGGATACATCACCCGTGAACGGTGTTTTGCCAACAACCTGATCATGCGCCACGTGGGCGATCGGATGATCATTTCGCCGCCGCTGGTCATCACACCGGACGAAATTGATACGTTGATCGAACGCGCGCGCAAATCGCTGGATGAGGCGTATGAGATCGTGAAGCAAAAGGGCTTGCTGGTCGCAGGCTGATTGATCCGGGCAAGGCCGGCCTCTGTGCCGGCTTTTTCCACTTCAGGGGACACTGATGGACATTCTGACCGCCAACGACAAGGTCGGCGCCTACCCGGCGTCGTGGTATAGCGCGACCGCCGATGCACCGGGTCCATACCCGGCGGCGCAGGGCGATCTGGCATGTGATGTCTGCGTTATCGGGGGCGGGTTTACCGGGCTGTCTGCCGCGCTGCATCTGGCCGAGCGTGGCTTTGATGTGCTGCTGTTGGAAGCGCACCGCGTTGGTTTCGGTGCCTCGGGTCGCAATGGCGGTCAGGTTGGCACGGGCCAGCGCCTTGAACAGGATGAACTGGAGGAGATGGTCGGCAAGGACGATGCGCGCAAGCTTTGGGATCTGGCGCTGGAAAGCGTGCAGCTTGTCCGCGATCTAGTCGCCGCCCACGCCCCTGATGCCAATTTTGTGGACGGCATCCTTCATGCTGACCACCGTGCGCGGTTCGTGCCACACAATCACGCCTATGCCCGCAAGCTAAATGAAGACTATGATTATGACCTGATCCGCGCCGTCGACCGGGAAGAAATGCGCCACCTTTGCGGTTCAAAGGCGTATCACGGCGGCACGTTGGATATGGGGGCGGGGCACATTCACCCGCTGCGCTATGCCTTCGGTCTTGCGCGGGCTGCCACGGCAAAAGGCGCCCGGATTCACGAGGTCAGCCGCGTGACCAAGGTGACCGACGGCCCTACTGTGCGGGTGGAAACGGACGGCGCAAAAGTATCGGCCAAACATGTGCTTTGGGCGTGCAATGGGTATTTGGGTCATGCCGAACCACATGTCGCGGCCCGCGTTATGCCAATCAACAACTACATCCTTGCCACAGAACCGCTAGACGAAGGCTTTGCCAAAGAGCTGATCCGCGAAGGTCATGCCGTTGCGGACAGCAAGTTCGTGATCAACTATTTCCGCCTTTCAGAAGACAACCGGATGCTGTTTGGCGGCGCAGAAAGCTATGGCTACCGCTTCCCGAAAGACATCGTCAAGTTGGTGTCGAAGCCGATGTTAGAGATCTATCCGCAGTTAAAAGACACCAGGATCGACTATGCATGGGGCGGAACGCTTGGGATCACGCTGAACCGGATGCCACATTTTGCACGGCTTCAAGGCAATGTTCTTACAGCCTCTGGTTATTCTGGGCATGGGGTTTCGATGGCGACGCTGGGCGGCAAATTGGCGGCTGAAGCGATTGCCGGTCAGGCGGAACGCTTCGATATGATGGCGTCGGTGCCCACGCCACGTTTTCCCGGCGGTGTCGCGATGCGCTGGCCCTTGCTGGTGGCCGCGATGTTCTGGTTTTCCTTGCGCGACAGGCTTTAACGGGCTGGTCCGCCGACATCGCCCGGCGCGACGGCGACTGATTTCACCACAGCGAACACCTCTGATCCCTGCCGCAATTCCAATGAATGAACCGAGCGTTTGGTCAACCGCGCCAACACCCGCCCGGCGGCTGTGTCCAGTGAAACGACAGCCCCCGGCCCGTCGCCCATGCGAATGTCAGCAATGGTGCCGGGCAGAATGTTCAGAGCCGACATTCCTTCGGGCCGGGTCTTTGACAAGATCACGTCTTGCGCTGCGATGCGCAGACGCAACCTGTTACCGGGCGACTGGGCCACATGGGGCAAAAGCAGTGGCAGGCCGCCCGCGTCAAGCTCGGTCAACCCGTCATCATGATGCGTTTTCACCCGCGCTTCGATCACGGCTCCCATGGCGCGATCCCCGCCGGGGGCAAAGCTGGGATCACCAAGCACCTCGGCGGCGGAGCCTTGGCGGATCACTCGACCCGCATCCAGCGCGACGACGGTGGTGGCCAGCCGTGCGACCTCGGGCGCGGAATGCGTGACGTAAAGGATCGGCACATCGCTTTCGTCCCGCAACCGTTCGAAATACGGTAAGATTTCGGCCTTGCGTGCGTCATCCAGCGCGGCCAGCGGTTCATCAGCCAAGATCAGCTTCGGGCGGGCCAGCAACGCGCGACCGATTGCCACCCGTTGCTTTTCTCCGCCAGACAAACGGGCCGGCCGGCGGGCAAGCAGATGCGACAGGCCGAGCATATCGACCACCCGGTCAAACTCTGTCGGGTCCGCCGGGGCACGCGATACCGTGCGCGCAAAGTTCAGGTTTCGTCGAACGGTCATATGGGGGAACAGGCGGGCATCCTGAAAGATATACCCAAGCCGACGCAAATGGGTCGGCACATGCAGCCCAGTGGCGCTGTCCATCAGCACCGTATCGCCCAGTGCGACGCGCCCTGACGCCGCCCGGTTTAGCCCGGCGACCGCGTCGATCACGGATGTCTTGCCTGACCCCGAGGCCCCAAACAACACCGTCAGCCCTGAGGGCGCGTCAAAGCCGATATCAAGGGCAAACCCGGCCATTTCTTTTTGAAGGTGAACGGAAAGTGCAGCAGGTGTCATGTGCCCTCCATCCGGTTGGCAACGCGGCGGGCAAGCACCTCGGACAAGACAAGCGCGGTCATGGCGATCACGATCGAGATCACCACCAGCCGCGCCGCCGCGCTTTCCCCGCCGGGAACCTGCAAGAAGGCATAAATGGCCGAAGGCAGGGTTTGCGTTTGGCCGGGAATGTTGGAGACGAAGGTGATGGTGGCGCCGAACTCTCCCATCGCCTTGGCAAAACCAAGGATGGCCCCCGTAAGGATACCGGGCAGCGCGAGCGGCAGGGTGACAGTTGCAAAAACCATCAACCGGTTTGCCCCCAGTGTCGCGGCTGCGTCTTCGAGACGGGTATCAACGGCCTCGATCGACAGGCGTATGGCACGCACCATCAATGGAAAGCCCATGATGGCTGCGGCTAACGCGGCCCCCGTCCATCGAAAGGCGAAACTGATACCAATCAGGTCCAGACCGCGACCAACCGGACCGGTCACACCGAAGGTCAGCAGCAACAGATAGCCGGTGACCACCGGCGGCAGGATCAAAGGCAGATGCACCAGCCCATTCACGATCTGTTTGCCAGCGAACTGCCAGCGAGCAAGTGCGTAGGCCACGAAAATCGCCAAGGGCAGCGACAATGTCATGGCCCAAAAGGCGACCTTCAGCGACAATGCGACGGCTTGCCATTCCTCTGCCCCAAGCCAAGACATCACGATGGCTCCAGTGTTGCAAAGCCGTGCGCATCGAAAACGGCGCGTGCCGTGGGCAAGGCCAAGCGGTCCAGAAACTGCTCTGCCAGCGGCGTGTTCCCACCGACAATGGCTGCGGCAGGGTAACGGATTGGTGGGTGGCTGCCTTCAGGAAACGCGTAAATGATCTGCACGCGGGCGTCGGCCCTCGCGTCGCTTGCATAGACGATGCCAAGCGGGGCTTGCCCCAGTGCCACAAGCGCCAGCGCTGCACGCACATTGTCCGATTGCGCTACACGCGGGGCAACGGTGTCCCACAGTCCGAAATGGTCAAGCGCGGCCTTGCCATAAATTCCTGCGGGCACAGCATTGACCAAGCCCATGGCCAGCCGACCGTCGCCAAGACGTGCGATAAACGCGCCCTCCGCTTTCAGGTCGAACGTGGCCGGGTCGGTTTCGGTTGCGGGCGCCACCATGACAAGCGTGTTGCCCACGACATCATTGCGCGTGCCATCGACAAGCACACCTGCGGCTTGCAAGACATCCATCCAGTCTTGGTTGGCAGACACGAACAGATCGGCCGGCGCACCTAGCGTGATCTGTCGCGCCAAAACCGATGACCCCGCATAGGAGAGCGTGACCTTGTGCCCTGTTTCGCCCTCGAACTGGGTGGCGATTTCGTCAAGTGCTCCCTTCAGGCTTGAGGCTGCGAATACGGTCAGCTGGTCGGCGGTCGCGGGCAGCGCACCCGCCCACGACAAGGCCAGTGTGATTGCGCAAAGCACCTGCCGACATGCAGATGGGGTGGCGCGGGCAAGGGGTTTGGCAATCAGCAAGTGTCTCATGGTCGAAGAGCAGATAACGGCAAGCCGGACGCAGCGGCAAGGGCTTTCCGGGTCTGAGGCCTTCGTGCCGCATGGCGGGTGCGACGTCTCGGGCGATGCCGCGATTGGCTGCGCGGCACCATTTATCAAAAAAAACCAATCAATCCTTCAATTAATATCGGAAACGAAAAAGGTTGGTTTGGTGGCTGCAAACAGATTGTATGAAAGATGAGTTTATATCAGAGGGCCCGATCATGACCAACTCCACCTATTATGCACCGCACGGAGGATTGCCCCCCCAGACCCAGCTTTTGACAGATCGGGCGATGTTCACCGAAGCTTATGCCGTTATCCCAAAGGGGACCTATAGCGACATCGTGACGAGCCTTCTGCCGTTCTGGGACGATGCGCGGTTCTGGGTGCTGTCGCGCCCGCTGTCGGGGTTTGCCGAGACGTTCTCGCAATACATCGCCGAGGTGCTGCCGGGTGGTGGTAGCGAACGGCCCGAAACCGAAGACGGTGTCGAGGCGGTGTTGTTTGTCGTCGAAGGGTCCATGACCCTGACGATTGATGGCACGGCGCACGAGATGGGCGAGGGCGGATATGCTTTTTTGCCGCCGCAGACCAAGTGGTCGTTGCGCAATAATGGCAAGGCACCGGTGCGTTTCCACTGGATTCGTAAGCAGTATCAGGCGGTCGATGGGTTGGACGCGCCAGAGGCGTTCGTCACCAATGAAAACGACATCACCCCAACGGCCATGCCGGATACGGATGGCGCTTGGGCGACCAGCCGCTTTGTGGACCCCAACGATCTGCGCCATGACATGCATGTGACGATTGTCACGTTCCAGCCGGGCGGCGTCATTCCCTTCGCGGAAACCCACGTGATGGAACACGGGCTGTATGTGCTTGAGGGCAAAGCCGTCTATCGCCTGAACCAGGATTGGGTCGAGGTTGAGGCCGGGGATTACATGTGGCTGCGCGCCTTCTGCCCGCAGGCCTGTTACGCGGGTGGGCCGGGGCCGTTCCGGTATCTGCTTTATAAAGACGTGAACCGGCACATGACCCTGAACGCGCCCAAGATCTAAGGCGACCCAAGGCCGCGCGACACCCGCGCGGCCGCGTCGGCCACCAATGCGCCGATCCTCTCGACCTCGCTTTCCGGTATCCGGTGGGTGGGGCCGGAAATCGAAATGCCCGCCACCGCCTCGCCATAGATGTCCCGGATAGGGGCGGCGATGCAGCGCATACCTTCGGCCTTTTCCTCGTCATCGAACGCCCAGCCTTTTTCGCGGATGCCTTTCATCTCTTCTTTCAGGGCAGAGGGCAGGGTGATCGTCTTGCCAGTAAACTGAGTCAGGCTGGCCGTGCGGAAATACTGGTCCGCGCGGTGGTCCGAATAACAGCTCAGCAACGCCTTGCCGATGCCGGAGGCGTGCATGGGCGACAGGGTGCCGGGCGGAAAAAACGCGCGGATGGATTCGTGCGTTTCAACCTGACTGATGAACATCACGTCGCCGTTTCGTTCGATCCCAAGGTTCGAGGTCTCGCCTGTTGCCTCCATCAATTCGCGCATGATGGGGCGGCTGCGTTCCACGATGCTGCTGCGGCGCAAAAAGGCCGATCCTATACGGAACGCGGCCGATCCGATGTGCCAGGTCTGGGTGCGCTGATCCATTTCAACGAAATTTCTGGCATGCAAAGTTGCAAGAACCCGGTGCATCGTTGCCGGGGATTGGTCCAGATGCGATGACAGTTGGGACAAGGTCATGCCGTTTGCATGGGCCAACGTATCCAGCACATCCAAAGCCCGATCCAAGGCCAGAATGGTGGTCTGCTTTTCATTGGGATTAAAGCTTTTCGGGCGACCCATCCGCCGTTTGGGGGCTTCCATTTTCATTCCCTTCGAACAAAACGAACAAGACCTTCTGGAAAATATTGAAAGTCGTGCTCGATTAGTGAAAAAGTCAAACCATTGATAATAATTGCTAATAACATGATTAACCCAATAATGAAATACTTTTTCAAAAATATATCACCGGATCGACCCCTTGGTTACTGTTGTTGAAACCGCCAATAGGAGGGCAGAATCATGAGCTTCCAGAACCCCGTATTCATTCCAGGTCCGACCAACATGCCCGAAAGCCTGCGCAAGGCTGTCGACATGCCGACACTGGATCACCGCTCGCCCTTGTTCGGGCAAATCCTGCATCCGGCCCTAGCGGGTGTGAAGCAGATTTTGAAAAGCGAGACGGCCAAGATTTTCATCTTCCCGTCGACTGGCACAGGTGGCTGGGAAACCGCGCTGACCAACACGCTTTCCGCAGCCGACAAGGTTCTGGCCGCGCGCAACGGTATGTTCAGCCACCGCTGGATTGATATGTGTCAGCGTCACGGGTTGGACGTGCAGATCGTCGAAACCCCTTGGGGTGCCGGGCTGCCTGCCGACAAATACGCCGACATTCTGAAAGCGGACAAGAACCACGAGATCAAGGTAGTTCTGGCCACACATAACGAAACCGCAACCGGTGTTCGGTCGGATATTGCCGCCGTGCGTAAGGCTCTGGACGCCGCAAACCACCCGGCGATGCTGTTCGTTGATGGTGTCAGCTCGATCGCGTCGATGGATTTCCGCATGGACGAATGGGGCGTGGATATCGCCGTCACTGGATCGCAGAAAGGCTTTATGCTACCCGCCGGTCTGGCGATTGTCGGCTTCTCGCCGAAAGCCATGGCCGCACTGGAAACCGCCACGCTGCCGCGCACCTTCTTTGACGTGCGTGACATGGGCAATGGCTATGCGAACAACGCCTATCCATATACGCCTGCGGTCGGTCTGTTGAATGGTCTGAACGAAGCGTGCAAGATGATCCTTGATGAAGGTCTGGAAAACGTCTTTGCCCGTCACCACCGCATCGCGGAAGGTGTGCGTCAGGCGGTCAGCGCTTGGGGGCTGGACCTGTGCGCGGTGTCGAAAGATGTGCAGTCGGACACGGTCAGCGCGATCAAAACGCCCGAAGGCTTCAACGCCACGGATATCGTCACCCATGCGGCCAACAAATACGGCGTCGCTTTCGGTGTTGGACTGGGCGAGGTCGCGGGCAAGGTGTTCCGTATCGGCCACCTTGGCAGCCTGACCGATGTTATGACACTGTCAGGGATCGGCACCGCTGAAATGGTGATGGTCGATCTGGGTCTGGATATCAAACTGGGCTCGGGTGTTGCCGCGGCGCAGGAATACTATCGCAACAACGCTGTTTAATCGGGAAGGATACCACGACAATGTATATCCCAACGCTTGCAGACATGCTTGTCGCGCATGAGCGCATCAAGCCACATATTCTTCGGACTCCAGTTCGCACGTCGGATTATCTGGACGAGCTGACGGGCGCCAAACTGTTCTTCAAGTGCGAGAACTTCCAGACGCCGGGCGCATTCAAGGTGCGCGGTGCCTCGAACGCGGTGTTTGGGCTGGATGACGAACAGGCCAAGAAGGGTGTGGCGACGCATTCCAGCGGCAACCATGCCTCGTGCCTCAGCTATGCAGCCATGTTGCGCGGTATTCCGTGCAACGTGGTCATGCCGCACACCGCGCCGCAGGCCAAGAAAGACACCGTGCGCCGTTATGGCGGCAATATCACCGAATGTGAGCCGTCGACGACCTCGCGCGAGGAAACTTTCGCCAAGGTGCAGGCCGAAACCGGTGGCGATTTCGTGCATCCCTACAATGACCCGCGTGTGATTGCGGGGCAGGGGACATGCTCGAAAGAGCTGATCGAGCAGGTCGATGGGCTGGATTACGTCGTTGCCCCCATCGGTGGTGGTGGCATGATTTCAGGCACCTGCCTGACCGTGTCCAACCTTGCGCCGGAAACCAAGATCATCGCGGCGGAACCCGAGCAGGCGGATGATGCCTATCGCAGCTTCAAGGCGGGGCATATCATTGCCGACGACGCGCCCAAGACCATCGCCGATGGTTTGCTGGTGCCCTTGAAGGATTTGACGTGGCATTTCGTGTCAAACCACGTGTCCGACATCTATACTGCGTCCGACCCCGAGATCATCGAGGCGATGAAAATCACCTGGAAGCACCTGCGCGTTGTGATGGAACCATCCTCCGCCGTGCCTCTGGCCACGATCCTGAAAAACCCCGACACGTTCAAAGGCAAACGTGTTGGCATCATCATCACTGGCGGCAATGTCGATCTGGACAAACTGCCGTGGCTGAACACCTGATTGGGAGACTGAACAATGAATGCACCGACTGATTTTTCGAAGTTCGACGTGGGTTTCGACATTCCCGCCAAACCCGGCATGGACGAGGCGGATATCCAAACCCCGTGTCTGATCCTGGACCTTGATGCGCTTGAGCGTAACGTCAAGAAAATGGGCGACTATGCCAAGGCGCACGGGATGCGTCACCGCGCCCACGGCAAAATGCACAAGTCCGTGGACGTGCTGAAGCTGCAACAAGATCTTGGCGCGGCTGTTGGCGTATGCTGCCAGAAAGTCTCTGAGGCCGAAGTTTTCGCCCGTGGCGGTATCAAGGACGTTATGGTCTCGAACCAAGTGACGGAACCGGCCAAGATCAAACGTCTGGCTGAAATGCCGAAACTGGGCGCGCGCGTTCTGGTCTGTGTAGATGACCCCGAGAACGTCAAAGCGCTGTCAGAAGCCGCTGTTGCGGCGGGCACAGAGCTTGAAGCGCTGGTCGAGATTGACTGCGGCGCAGGTCGTTGCGGCGTCAGCACCACACAGGACGTGGTGAACATCGCCAAGCTGATCGACGCGGCCCCGAACCTGAAATTCGCCGGCATCCAAGCCTATCAGGGCGCGATGCAGCACATGGACCTGTATGAAGATCGCAAGGAAAAGCTGGACGCGGCCATCGCGCAGGTTGCCGACGCGGTTCAAGGTCTGAAAAGCAACGGTCTGGAGTGTGACATCGTTGGCGGTGGCGGCACCGGGTCGTATTACTTTGAGAGTGCCTCGAACGTGTATAACGAACTGCAATGTGGATCGTATGCGTTCATGGATGCCGATTACGGTCGTATCCTCGACAAGGACGGCAAGCGCATCGACGATGGTGAATGGGAGAACGCGCTGTTCATCCTGACCACGGTGATGAGCCATTCGAAAGCTGACAAGGCAATCGTGGACGCCGGCTTGAAAGCGCAATCAGTCGATAGCGGTCTGCCGTTTATTTATGGCCGTGATGATGTCGAATACCTGAAATGCTCGGACGAACACGGCGTGGTTGCCGACCCGAACGGCGTGTTGAAGGTGAACGACAAGCTGAAGCTGGTGCCGGGCCACTGTGACCCGACCTGCAACGTGCATGATTGGTATGTGGGCGTGCGGGGCGGCAAAGTCGAAAGCGTGTGGCCCGTATCGGCGCGCGGCAAAGCCTACTAAGACAACCTCCCTGAACTGGTGGGGCCGGGTCTGGTCCCACCGATTTCTCTAGGATTAATGAACATGTTTATCGTTCCCGAAAAAGAAATCGCCGCCCTTGTGACCCGCAAAGACAACTTTGATGCGGTTGAACAGGTGTTTGCCTCAATGGCGGGCGGGTCGGCTTATAACTTCCCGGTGATCCGTGAAGCGATTGGTCACGCCGATGCCCTTTACGGGTTCAAATCCGGGTTCGACCGGGCGGCGCTGAATCTTGGTCTGAAATCAGGCGGTTACTGGCCCGGCAATGCCGAAAAGGGGCTGACAAACCACCAGTCAACGGTGTTTCTGTTCGACGCCGACACCGGCAAATGCCGCGCCGTCGTCGGTGGCAACCTGTTGACCGCCCTGCGCACTGCGGCTGCGGCTGCCGTGTCGGTCGCGCATCTGGCGCGCAAGGACAGCAAGGTTCTGGGCATGATCGGGGCAGGGCACCAAGCCACGTTCCAGCTGCAAGCCGTGGCCGAGCAGCGCAACTTTGAAAAAGTCGTCGCGTGGAATCGGACGCCCGAAAAACTGGCCTCGCTTGAGAAAGTCGCGGGCGAGTTGGGTCTGCCGTTTGAAAGCGTCAGCCTTGATGAACTGGGCGCGCAGGCGGATGTGATCGTGACGATCGTGTCCAGCCAAGCGGCGATCCTGAAGGACGCGCAGGTCAAACCGGGCACGCATGTTGCCTGCATGGGCACCGACACCAAAGGCAAGCAAGAGGTCGAGGCTGCACTGGTCGCGCGTGCCACCGTGTTCACCGACGAAATCGCGCAGTCGATCAGCATTGGCGAAGCGCAGCACGCGGTTGCCAACGGGTCGCTGAAACAGGCTGACATCTCGGAAATTGGCGCGGTCATCAATGGCGACCATCCCGGCCGCAGCGCGGACGACGAAGTGACGCTGTTTGACGGCACCGGCGTTGGCCTGCAAGACCTCGCCGTCGCCTCAAAGGTGGTCGATCTGGCCATCGAGAAAGGCATCGCGATCGAGGTCGATTTCTAAGCCGATCTTGGCCGTGCGCCTGATCTTCGGAAAACTGGACCAACTGAGCTGGAAGAGAAAGGATACGTTATGACGACCGATGTGACATCTTTGCTTTCAGCAGGTGTGAAGTTGCCGAGGGTTGAATTGAGCGCCACGGACGGTGCTCATTACGACCTGTCAGCGCTTTCAGGGATCACGGTTGTCTATGGCTATCCAAGAACAAGCCCACCGAATGCAAAACCATTGCCTGGTTGGGACGACATACCCGGCGCGCGGGGCTGCACGCCACAATCCTGTGCCTTTCGTGATCACTATGACGATCTGAAAAACCTTGGCGTTGCCAACGTATTCGGCCTGTCCGTGCAAGACTCAGCGTATCAGTCAGAGGTGGTCGAGCGGTTGCACCTGCCCTTCGCTTTGCTGTCAGATGAGAATTTGACTTTGGCCCGATCGTTGGGATTGCAGACGTTCACGGCAGGAGGGATGGAACTTTTGCAGCGGATCACGCTTATCGTGCGCGATGGCGTTCTGGCTCATGTGATGTTTCCGGTTCGGGAACCGGAACAGAATGCAGCGGATGTCGTGGCGTGGCTGAAACGCTATGGATCGGGTCTATGATCTTCTGCCAGATCAACGCTGTGCTCGGCGAGAGTCGGGTGCGGAATGCGCCTAGCTGGACGAAACATATTTTTTAGTCGGCATGACAACACGTGGCGCAAACCCACAGCATGCTGAACGCGGTGCCCCAGCGGCCCGCACCTTGGAGGAGGAACAGAACATGGCACTGGACAACAAAAGCGACGACAAACGTCAGGAAGCTTTGGATTACCACGAGTTTCCACGCCCCGGAAAACTTGAGATCCGCGCCACCAAGCCAATGGCCACTGGACGCGACCTTTCGAATGCCTACAGCCCCGGCGTGGCGGATGCCTGCCTTGAGATCGAAAAGAACCCGGCGGATGCCGCGCGCTATACGTCAAAAGGCAATCTGGTTGCTGTGATCTCGAACGGAACGGCCGTTCTGGGTCTGGGCAATATCGGCGCGCAAGCGTCCAAGCCCGTGATGGAAGGCAAGGCGGTTCTGTTCAAGAAATTCGCGGGCATTGATTGCTTTGATATCGAGGTCAACGAAACCGACCCCGAAAAGCTGGCCGAGATTGTTGCCAAGCTGGAACCCACCTTTGGCGCGGTTAACCTTGAAGACATCAAAGCGCCCGACTGCTTTCTGGTGGAGGAGCTGTGCAAGCAGAAGATGAACATTCCGGTGTTCCACGACGACCAGCACGGCACGGCGATTGTGGCCTCGGCGGCGGCGTTCAACGCGCTGATCGTGGCGAAAAAGGATGTGGCCAAGATTAAGGTTGTGGCCCTTGGCGCGGGTGCTGCTGGCATTGCCTGTCTGAAAATGCTGATGGTGATGGGTGTCAAGAAAGAGCATATCACCATGCTGGACAGTAAGGGCGTGGTCCACACGGGCCGCACCGATCTGAACACGCAAAAGCAGGAATTCGCCCGCGACACCGACATGCGCACAACCGATGATGCGATGGTCGGGGCGGACCTGTTTCTTGGTGTCTCTGGCCCCGGTTTGCTGACCAAAGAGATGGTCGCGAAAATGGCGGATGATCCGATCATCTTTGCGCTGGCGAATCCCACACCCGAGATCATGCCCGAGGTCGCCCGCGAGGTTGCCCCCGGCGCGCTGATCGCCACGGGTCGGTCGGATTACCCCAATCAGGTCAACAACGTGCTGTGTTTCCCGTTCATCTTCCGCGGTGCTCTGGACAGTGGCGCGACCGAGATCAATGACGAGATGAAACTGGCCTGCGTTGAAGCAATTGCGAGCCTTGCGCGCGAAACCACCTCGGCGGAAGTTGGTGTCGCTTATCGCGGCGAGCGTCTGACCTTTGGGCCGGAATACCTGATCCCGAAACCGTTTGACCCGCGCCTTCTGCCGACGATTGCCACAGCGGTCGCACGCGCCGCGATCGCGTCAGGCGTGGCCACGCGCGCGCTTGATCTGGACGAATACAAGACGACGCTTCAGGGCGAGGTCTTCCGGTCCTATTCCATCATGCGCCGTGTGTTCGATGCCGCCCGTGCCGCCAAGCGCCGGATCGTGTTTGCCGAGGGTGAAGATGAACGCGTGTTGCGCGCCGCCCAGTCGATGGTCGAAGAAGGGGTCGATACGCCGATCCTGATTGGGCGTCCCGAAGTGGTCGAGGCGCGATTGGACCGCGAAGGGTTGAAAATTCGTCCGGGCAAGGACTTTGAGCTTGTGAACCCGGAAAGCGACCCGCGCTATCGCGACTATTGGGAAACCTATCATAGTGTTCTGGCGCGCAAAGGCGTCACGCCCGATCTGGCGAAAGCCATTCTGCGCACCAACACCACGGCGATCGCGGCTGTGATGGTGCGTCGCGGCGATGCCGACAGCATGGTTTGTGGCACTTTTGGCGAGTTTCGTTGGCACCTGAACTATGCCACACAGCTGCTGGCCGAGGGTGAATTGCATCCGGTCGGCGCGCTGTCTTTGGTCATCCTTGATCAAGGCCCAATGTTCGTGGCCGACACGCATGTCAACATCGAGCCCACTGCGCAACAATTGTCAGAAACCGTGGTTGCCGCTGCACGTCACGTTCAGCGGTTTGGGATCACACCGCGGATTGCGCTGTGTTCGGGCTCGCAGTTTGGCAACCTTGACAGTGCCTCGGGTCGTGCGATGCGCGGGGCTCTGGACATTCTTGACGCTCAGGATCTGAACTTCGAATACGAAGGCGAGATGCACACCGACGCGGCCCTTGACCCGGACCTGCGCGAACGTCTGTTCCCCGGTGGGCGACTGACGGGCAAAGCAAACGTGCTGGTCTTTGCCAACACGGATGCCGCAGGGGCCACACGCAATATTTTGAAGTCGGTCGCGGGGGGGCTGGAAGTTGGCCCTATCCTGATGGGAATGGGAAATCGGGTGCATATCGTGACGCCCTCGATCACCGTAAGGGGAATTTTGAACACCGCTGCATTGGCGGGATCTGCGGTGTCCAGCTACGGCTGAGCATCGGGTTGTAGGTCGAGGATCGCCGTAGGAGCGTTCCGACCTCACGGCCATAAACACACATTGGAGGAGGATAACCAAAGTGTCAGCACTTACTACAGACGTGGACGCAGTTGACGAGAAACTGCCGCCCGCGAAACTTTTCACGCTCGGACTACAGCACGTTCTTGTGATGTATGCCGGGGCCATCGCCGTGCCGCTGATTGTTGGCCGCGTTCTGAAACTTAACCCTGAACAAGTGGCCTTTCTAATCTCGGCCGACCTTTTTGTGTGTGGCGTCGTGACCATCATCCAATCGCTGGGCGCGTCCAAATGGTTTGGCATCAAGATGCCCGTCATGATGGGCGTGACCTTTGCGTCGGTCGGCCCCATGGTGTCGATCGCCGTGGCAAACCCCGGCGTTGATGGGGCGCGAATGATCTTCGGGGCCATTATTGGCGCCGGTATCATCGCGATGCTGATCGCGCCACTGGTCAGTCGCATGTTGCGATTCTTCCCACCCGTTGTCACAGGCACGATCATCCTTGTAATCGGTGTTACCTTGATGCGCGTTGGGATCAACTGGATCTTCGGTCTGCCTGTCGGCCCCACCGCCCCTTCGGTCATGGACCCGTCCCACATTGACTGGCTGAACCAAGTGAAAGAGCTGGGCGCGGGCGTTGTGCCGGAAATCCCCAACGGGCTGAAGCTGGCCCCGACTGTGGATAACGTGAAATACGCCACCCCGCAAAACATGATGATCTCGGGCCTTGTGCTGTTGACCATCGTGCTTGTGATGAAGTTCGCAACCGGCTTCCTTGCCAACATCTCGGTCCTGCTTGGCATTATCGTGGGCGCGGTCTTTGCGGCCTCGATCGGGATGATGAATTTTGACAGTGTCGGCCATGCGGGCTGGTTTGCCCTGATCACACCTTTCCGTTTCGGCTTGCCGATCTTCGATCCGATCATGATCCTGACCATGACGCTTGTCATGATCGTTGTGATGATTGAATCGACCGGTATGTTCCTGGCCTTGGGCGAGATGTGCAACAAGAAGATCGAACGCCCGTCGCTGTCGGCTGGCCTTCGGACAGACGGTCTGGGCACGCTGATCGGTGGGGTGTTCAACACCTTCCCCTATACATCCTTCAGTCAGAATGTGGGCCTTGTCGGCGTGACCGGCATCCGTAGCCGCTATGTCTGTGTGGCCGGTGGTGCGATCATGATCGTGCTGGGTCTGGTGCCCAAAATGGGCGCGCTGGTCGAAGCCCTGCCGGTTGCCGTTCTTGGCGGTGCTGGTCTGGTGATGTTCGGCATGGTTGCCGCAACTGGCGTGCGCATTCTGGGTGGCGTTGACTTCAAGACCAACCGTTACAACGGTCTGATCGTCGCCATTTCGCTGGGCATGGGGATGATCCCCCTGATCGCGCCGCAGTTCACCATGTGGTTGCCGCACTCGATCGAGCCGCTGATCCACTCGGGTATTCTTCTGGCGGCGATTGCCTCGGTTGTGTTGAACATCGTGCTTAACGGCACCAAGGACGTGTCAGAGGAAGAGCTGGTGCAGGCCGCTAAGCAATCAGATGGTGGTCACTGATTCACTGATCTGACAAGCTGGTAAAATTGGGGAAGGGGCTTTGTCCCTTCCCTTTCTTGTTGGCAAAGGAAAAACGCATGTTGCTGGGGATCACCTTGCTTTATGTCGGCGCGGTGCTGGTGCTGAACAGCATCTGGCTGGCGGGTCGGATTGAAGATCGCGAGATCATCGTGATCAATGTGGCTGTCGCGGCGATTTCGACCTCTATCGCGTTGGGCTTGGCCATCGGGGCGACGGATCAGACCGGGATGCGCGACGCGGCGATGACGCTGCTGTTTGCGATCACCTATGGGTGGGTCGCCTATAACCGGGCGTCCGGCAGTGACGGGCGCGGGCTTGGATGGTTCAGCCTGTTCGTCGCAATCACCGTCCTGCCCATGGCTTTCGTGGCTGCGCCCCCATCCCTTTGGGGCATGTGGATGGCGGCAAGCTGGGCAGCGTGGTCGGGGTTGTGGTTTATCTATTTCCTGGAACTGGGGTTGGGCTGGAACATCCGCAAGCTGACGGTCGCGACGACCTTTGCCACGGGCGTTTTGACCGGCTGGCTGCCGGGTCTATTATTCTTGCATAGCGTGATGCCCTAACGGGTCAGGCCGCGAGGAAGCGATAAAAGAAAACGGCGCTCATCGAGAAGCCGATCACGGCGATGATCAGGCGCAGGACCGGCACCGGGATCGCACGGGCGACGGGGGCGCCGGTATAGCCGCCAATGGTGGACGCCACCATCATCACCAGCGCCTGCTGCCATGCCACCAGCCCCGCCAGCGCGAAGATCGCAACTGAAATGGCGGACAGCGCGAAAGACAGCCCGTTTTTCAACCCGTTCATCTGGTGGATGTTGGACATGCCCCAAAGCGAAAACAGCGCCAGCAGGACGATCCCCAACCCGCCGTTGAAATAACCGCCAT
Organism: uncultured Aliiroseovarius sp.; assembly: GCF_947497285.1. GTDB lineage: Bacteria > Pseudomonadota > Alphaproteobacteria > Rhodobacterales > Rhodobacteraceae > Aliiroseovarius. The sequence continues at coordinate 272,689 of NZ_CANMFT010000001.1, forward strand.
AGATGCTGATCCCAAACAGCCCAACCGCCCCGTAGGGGGTGACGGATCGACTGTGCTTGGCGCTCCAGTCGCGCAACTGATTGCCAAACAGAAAGACCAACGTCGCCGCGAGCAGCAGAAACGGCACCACGGCGGCAAATGCCTTGTCGGACGAGATCAACAGAAGCCCCGCGCCGACAACCCCGCCCGCGAGTGTGACCAATGTCAGTTTAACCATCAGTTTGCGGTCAAAGCTTTTAAGCTCAGGCAAGAACCCCATCGCGCCGCCCAGATAGCCGGGAAAAACCGCAACGGCGCTGGTGGCATTCGCGGCCACAACCGGCACGCCGGTAAAGACCAATGCGGGCAGGGTCAGGAAGGTGCCGCCACCGGCGATGGTGTTCAAAACGCCCGCCGCATAGGCCGCGATGGCAAGGATGATGAAGTCTTGCATGAAGGATGCTCGTCTTTGGGTTGCCCCATTCTTAGGGGGCTGGGGTAAGGGCTGCAACAAAGGAAAAGGCGCGCCACGATGGGCGCGCCTTGTCTGTTCTGCGGGCCCGGTTCGGGCCACCTATCACTTCTTGCGTTTCTTCGGCGGGATCAGGTCGGTGATCGTGCCTTCGAACATCTCGGCGGCAAAGTTCACAGTTTCCGACAGGGTCGGGTGCGGGTGGATGGTGTGACCCAGATCGACCGCATCCGCGCCCATCTCGATCGCCAGCGCGACTTCGGCGATCAGGTCGCCCGCGTTGGGGCCGACGATGCCCGCGCCGATCACCCGATCATCAGCCTCGTCAAAGAGCAATTTGGTGATCCCTTCAGAGCGTCCCAGCGACAGCGACCGGCCCGAGGCTGCCCAAGGGAAGCTGCCCTTGCCGACCTTGATGCCTTGCGCCTTGGCCTCGGTTTCTGTCAGGCCGACCCAAGCCACTTCGGGGTCGGTATAAGCGACGGAGGGGATGACGCGCGCATCAAAGAAGCGTTTTTCCCCGGCGGCGACTTCGGCGGCGACCTTGCCTTCATGCACGGCCTTGTGTGCCAGCATCGGTTGGCCGACCACATCGCCGATAGCGAAGATATGTGGCACACCGGTGCGCTGCTGGTTGTCCACGTTGATGAAGCCGCGTTCGTCCACGGCAACACCAGCTTTTTCGGCGTCGACCATTTTCCCGTTGGGCTTGCGTCCAACCGCGACCAACACCTTGTCGAACGTGTCGGTTTTCTCGCCGTCCGGGCCTTCCATCGTGACCTTCAGGCCCTTCTTCTGCGCCTCGACCGCAGTGACTTTCGTCTTGGTCAGGATCGCTTCATAGCGCCCCTCGATCCGCTTGTGCAAAGGTTTCACGATGTCTTTGTCGGCGCCCGGAATGATCTGATCCATGAACTCAACAATGGTCACTTTCGACCCCAGCGCATCATAGACCGTGGCCATTTCCAAGCCGATGATCCCGCCGCCAAGCACCAACAGGCGCTTCGGCACGTCTTCAAGCTCCAACGCGCCAGTTGAATCGATCACACGTGGGTCGTCATGCGGGATGAAGGGCAGGGTGACGGGTTCGGAACCCGCCGCGATCACGCATTGATCGAAGCTGACTTTGGTGATGCCGTCATCGGTCTGCACCTCGATCATGTTCGGGCCAGAGAAGCGGCCATAGCCGTTCACGACCTGAACCTTGCGGCCCTTGGCCAGCCCGGACAGACCACCCGTCAGCCCGGTCACGACCGAAGATTTCCAGTCGAGAAGCTTCTTAAGGTCCACCTTGGGTTTTGAGAAGGTGATGCCGTGCTCGCCCATCTCTTCCGCCTCGGTGATGACCTTGGCGGCGTGCAACAGGGCTTTTGACGGAATACAGCCCACGTTCAGGCAGACCCCGCCAAGCGAGCTGTCTTTTTCGATCAGCACGACCTTTTTGCCAAGGTCAGCAGCGCGGAAGGCGGCGGTATAGCCACCGGGGCCAGAGCCCAGAACAACCACTTCGCCGTGAATATCACCGGGGCCGGTTGCCGTGCCTGTCGCCGCAATAGCGGCTGGGGCAGGGGCGGCGGCGTCCTGTGCGGCCGCCGTTGCTTCGGCAGGCGCGTCACCCGCGTCGGCTGCGTCCAGCACCATGATGACCGAGCCTTCGGACACCGTGTCGCCTTCGGCCACTTTGATTTCCTTCACCACACCTGCGGCGGGCGAGGGCACTTCCATCGTGGCTTTGTCGCTTTCCAACTCTAACAGCGGGTCTTCGACCGCAACCGTGTCACCCACGGCCACAAGAATGCCGATGACCGGAATGTCCGAGAAATCGCCAATATCAGGAACTTTTACATCCATGTCTTCGTTCCCCTTACAGCATCAGCCGGCGCACATCGCCGAGCAGGTGTTTCAGTGTTGCGTTGAAGCGCGCGCCAAGCGCACCATCAATCGCGCGGTGATCAAACGACAGGCTAAGCGGCTGCATCAGACGCGGCACAAAGCTTTCGCTGGCTTTGTCCCAGACCGGCGAGATTTTGGCCCGCGTCAGGCCCAGAATGGCCACCTCTGGCGCGTTGACAATCGGCGTAAAGCCGGTGCCGCCAATGCCGCCCAGAGACGAGATTGTGAAGGTCGCACCGGACATATCGGCCGCTTTCAACTTGCCGTCACGGGCTGCGGCGGACAGGCTGCCCAGTTCCTTCGAGATCTCGATGATGCCCTTGCGGTCTGCGTCCTTCACGACCGGAACCATCAGGCCCTGCGGCGTGTCTGCGGCAAAGCCGATATTGTAGAAGTTCTTCTTGATCAGCTTGTCACCATCGGGATGGATTGACGAGTTGACCTCCCAATGGTCCTTCAGGGCCGAGACGCTGGCCTTAATCACGAAGGACAGAAGCGTCACGCGATAACCTTGTTCCTTGGCTGCCGTATCCAGTTCTTTGCGATAGGCGTCCAGCTCGGTGATGTCGGCTTCTTCGTCGACAGTAACATGGGGAATGTTTAGCCATGCACGGTGCAACGCGGGGCCGCTGAGCTTTTTGATCCGTGGCATTTCGACATCTTCGACGGGGCCGAATTTGCTGAAATCAACGGCTGGCATCGGCGGAATACCCATGCCACCGCTGGCAGCGGCACCTCCGCCCGCAGGCGCGGATCGGGTTTTGAGCGAGGCGGTCACGTCCTCGCGCAGGATACGACCTTTGCGACCCGTGCCGTTCAGCGTGGACAGATCAATATCCAACTGGCGGGCAAAGGCGCGCACCGACGGGCTGGCATGGGCCTTGCCAAAACCGGCATCGGTAACAGCCGCCGGGGCGGCTGCCGGTGCAGGGGCTGGTGCGGCTTGGGGCGCAGCGGCGGCCGGAGCAGCCGGAGCGGGGGCCGCTGGTGCTGCCTCGTCAGCCGGAGCAGCGCCTTCGCCTTCCAGCAGAAGGATAAGCGAGCCTTCGGACACGTTGTCGCCTTCGGACACCTTGATCTCGGTCACTTTACCCGCGGCGGGGGAAGGAACTTCCAACGTCGCCTTGTCGCTTTCCAATTCAACAATTGGGTCTTCTTCAGCAATCACGTCACCAACGCTGACCAGAACGGTCACAACGGGCACGTCGGAAAAATCACCGATGTCGGGAACTTTTACTTCGATCGTCATTGTATAATCTCCTGTCTGTCCGTTCACACCAAACGCGGGTTGGGTTTGTTGCCGTCGATGTCATATTTGGAAAGCGCATCTTGCAGCTGTTTCTTCGTGACGTTGCCGTCGCGATAAAGGTCCACCATGGCGGCGGCGGCGATGTGGTTTGCGTCCACTTCAAAGAAGCGGCGCAGGTTCACACGGCTGTCCGAGCGGCCAAAGCCGTCTGTGCCCAGCACCGTATAGCGACCCGGTACACAAGACCGGATCTGTTCCGCGAAGTTTTTCATGTAGTCGGTCGCCGCGATGATCGGACCTTTGGCCTTCGACAGCTGTTGGGTCACGAAAGGCTCGCGCGGGTCGGAAAGCGGGTTCAGTCGGTTCCAGCGGGCCGCATCCTGACAGTCGCGCGCCAATTCGTTGAACGAGGTTGCCGACCAGATTTCTGCCGTGACGCCGAAATCTTCTTTCAGCATTTCGGCGGCCTTGATTGCCTGCACCAAAATGGTGCCCGACCCCATCAGGGTCACGTGCTTCTTGCCGGGCTTCTTGACCTCTTGCAGGCGGTAAAGCCCCTTGATGATCTCGTCCTCGACGCCCATCGGCATGTCGGGGTGCGAATAGTTTTCGTTCATCAGGGTCAGATAGAAATACACGTCCTCCTGATCGACATACATCCGTTGCAACCCGTTATGAACGATCACCGCCACCTCGTATTGGAAGGTCGGGTCATAGGTGATGCAGTTCGGGATGGTGCCGGCCAGAATGTGGCTGTGACCGTCTTCGTGCTGCAAGCCTTCGCCGTTCAGCGTGGTGCGTCCGGCGGTGCCGCCCAGCATGAAGCCACGCGCGCGGCTGTCGCCTGCGGCCCAGGCCAGATCGCCGATCCGCTGGAACCCAAACATCGAATAGTAGATAAAGAACGGGATCATCGGCACGCCGTGATTGGAATAAGACGTCGCCGCCGCGATCCAATCGGCCATAGCGCCAGCTTCGTTGATGCCTTCCTGAAGCACCTGACCGTTGATGCTTTCCTTGTAATACATCATCTGATCGGCGTCTTCGGGCGTATAGTTCTGCCCTTCGGGGTTATAAATCCCGACGGACCGGAACAAACCCTCCATCCCAAATGTGCGACTTTCATCCGGCACAATCGGAACGATGTTCTTGCCGATATTCTTGTCCCGCAGAAGCGTGGTCAGAATGCGCACAAACGCCATGGTGGTCGAGATTTCGCGCTCGCCCGTGCCCTTGAACTGGGCGGCGAACTTGTCCAGGCCGGGGATTTCCAGCTTCGGGGTGTCGCGCCAGTGACGCTTGGGGAACTCTCCGCCCAGCTTCTTGCGCTGATCCGCCAGATAGGCTTTTTGCGCATTGTTCAGTTTGACGAACGGGGCGTTTGGCAAGTCCTCGTCGCTGACGGGGATGTCGAAACGGTCGCGGAAGGCACGCAGCTGGTCCACAGCCAGTTTCTTTTGCTGGTGCGAGGTGTTCATGCCTTCGCCACCGGTGCCCATGCCGTAGCCTTTGACGGTTTTCACCAACAGGCAGGTGGGCTGGCCCTTGTTGTCCGAGGCGCGTTTGAAGGCCGTATAAACCTTTTGCGGATCATGCCCGCCCCGGCGCAGCGCCCATATCTGGTCATCGGTCCAGTCTTCAACCAGCGCCGCCGTTTCAGGGTATTTGCCGAAGAAATGCTTGCGGATGTAAGCACCATTCTTGGATTTGAAGGTCTGATAGTCACCGTCGACGGTTTCATCCATCAACTGACGCAGACGGCCCGAGGTGTCTTTTTCAAGCAACTCGTCCCAGCCTTTGCCCCAAAGCAGTTTGATGACATTCCAGCCTGCGCCGCGGAAGTCGCCTTCCAGTTCCTGCACGATTTTGGAGTTGCCGCGCACAGGGCCATCCAACCGTTGCAGGTTGCAGTTCACGACGAAGATCAGGTTGTCCAGCCCTTCGCGGGCGGCCAAATCAATCGCGCCGCGGCTTTCCGGTTCGTCCATCTCGCCATCGCCAAGGAACACCCAGACCTTGCGGTCGGCCATGTCGATATGGCCGCGGTTGTGCATGTATTTCATGAACCGCGCCTGATAGATCGCCATCAGCGGGCCAAGACCCATCGAGACGGTCGGAAATTGCCAGTAATCGGGCATCAGCCACGGGTGCGGATAGGACGAAAGACCGCCGCCATCGACCTCGGAACGGAAGTTTTCCAACTGCTCTTCGGAAATGCGGCCTTCCATGAAGGAGCGCGCATAGATACCGGGGATCACGTGGCCTTGGAAAAACACAAGGTCGCCGCCGTGAATGGCAGATTTCGAGCGCCAGAAGTGGTTCAGCCCGATGTCATACATGACCGCCGAGGATGCGAACGAGGCGATATGCCCGCCGTATTCCGACGATTCCTTGTTGCGGCGGACGACCGTCGCCATGGCGTTCCAGCGGTTGATGGTGCGGATGCGCCATTCCATGTCCAGATCGCCGGGGATCTCGATCTCATCATCAGACGGGATGGTGTTCTGATATGGCGTGGTGGCCGAAAACGGAAGGTTCGCGCCGGCCGCACGGGCTTGTTGAACCGATTTATCCAGCAGGAAATGGGCGCGGTCGGGGCCGTCCCTGGCGATGACGTCTTCAATCGCTTCCTGCCATTCGCGAGATTCAATTGGATCGATATCATTGGGCAAATCAACCATGGAGGGGTCTCCGTTTTGTGCTTTTCATTAAGCGATAGTGATCTATCGCGTGGGCTTTGCCCACACAGTTTCTTGATTTTGTCCGGTCGGATACGGGGAACGCGGGTCAGAAACATCGCGGCGATGGATGGCGGCGGCCGCGGATTTCTCTAAATCTAGACACTACTTTGGGTTGGTCCGACGCCCCAGAGCGGGGCGTCGGAATGTTGGTTATACGTGGTCGTCGCGCGCGATCGAACCATGTCCATGTCCGGCCATACCGCCGGAGACTTCTTCGGTTGCCTCATCCGCCAGTTCGTGCGGCAGGATCAGGTTCAGGACAATCGCGATCAGGGCTGCGGGCAACAGGCCCGAGGTCAGCAGGATACGCGCTGTATCAGGCATATGCTGAAGCGCACCCGGTTCCAGTTGCAGACCAAGGCCAATCGACAGGGCAATCGCGAAGATCACCATGTTGCGACGGTTCCAGTCCACATCCGACAGCATCGAGATACCAGCGGCCACAACCATGCCGAACATCACGATCACGCCGCCGCCCAGAACTTCAATCGGAACGGTGCGGATGACGCCGCCGACTTTCGGCACCAGACCGCAGATGATCAGGAAGATCGCGCCACAGGTCACAACGTGGCGGCTCATCACACCGGTCATGGCGATCAGGCCCACGTTCTGGCTGAACGAGGTGTTGGGGAACGCGCCGAAACAACCGGCAACCGCTGTGCCGACACCATCGGCGTAGGTCGCACCCTGGATTTCCTTGTCGGTCGCTTCGCGGCCCGCACCACCTTTGGTGATCCCCGACACGTCGCCAACCGTTTCGATCGCCGAGATGAAGGCCATCAGGCAGAAGCCGATAACCGCCGCGGCAGACAGCTCGAAGCCGTATTTGAAGGGCATCGGCAGGGCAAAGGCGCTGGCGCGGCTCCACGATCCGGTGATGGCTTCAATCGACAACATGCCAACCATGATCGAATAGATGTACCCAACGACCAGACCAATCAGCACAGCCGAAATCGACAACATACCTTTGGTGAAGAACTTCAGGCCAAGGGTCACGAAGATCACGATCAACGCCGCAGACCAGTTCAGAAGCGAGCCATATTCAGGGGTGCCAATCGCGGGAACACCGCCAGCGGCATACTGAATGCCAACCTTCACAAGCGCCAGACCGATCATGGTTACGACAAGGCCGGTAACAAGCGGGGGCAAGGCAAAGCGGAGTTTGCCAACAAATGTCCCGATGATGGCATGGAAGATACCGCCAATGATGACGCCGGTGAACAGGGCCGCCAGCGCGTCAACGCCTTTGCCTGCAACCAGCGGGATCATGATCGGCAGAAACGCAAACGACGTCCCTTGAACGATGGGCAGTGCTGCACCAATCGGGCCCAGCGTGATCGTCTGAAGCAACGTCGCGATGCCAGCAAACAGCATCGACATCTGGATCAGATACAGCAGTTCCGGGAAATCGGGTGAATTGGACCCAAATCCGAAACCGGCAGCACCGGCCACGATGATCGCGGGCGTGACGTTTGATACAAACATCGCCAAGACGTGCTGGATGCCCAGCGGGATCGCCTTGTGTAGGGGTGGGGTAAAGTTAGGATCGCGCAGTTGTTCTGCCGTCCCAATAGAATTGTCAGCCATGGTTTCCTCCCGTTTGACTGTTTTGATGTCCAGCTTCTAGGGCAAGAGCATCAGGCTATGGATTCGACGACGTAGGGGTCGTCGAACCAATACTCTTCCAGGTTCGCGCCATCGCCGATCCGGTCGACAACGATGAACTGGCCTGGCTGTTCGATTGGGGCGAGCACACCGTGCCACACGCCCCTGAGCAAGTTGATGGATTGGCCCGGTTGCGACACGAAGGCCTTAAGATTAACGGGAGTGCCGTCCTGATCATCTGCAACAACCACAAGCATCGGCACCTTTGATACAGGCACGAAGGCCTGACTTCCGTCCGGGTGGCGTTCGACCATATCGACCACATGTGGAAACTGGCGCGCCTTGGCGTCAAACAGGCTGATGCCGGCTTGGCCATCGCCAAAATCCATCCGGGCAAGGTCATGGTGACGACCGCACATGCCCTGGTTGATGATCTTGTCTGGCGTGCCTTCGACCTCGATCACGTCGCCGTATGGGGCGAACGCGGCTGATGTCAGCGGCTGCGTGGAAAGCAATTCAGTCACGGAAGCAGATCCTTCAGGCGGAATTGCGCGATGCGTTCAACCTGACGGCAGGCTTCCGCGAATTCCGTATCGCGGTCGTTGTCGATCCGTTCATTGAAGTTAGCCAAGATCGAAGCCTTGTCGTGATCACGCACAGCGATGATGAACGGGAACCCATGTTTTGCAACATATTCGTCGTTCAGCTTGGTAAATGTTTCGCGTTCTTCGTTGGTCAGGAAGTCCAGACCAGCCCCGGCTTGTTCCGAGGTGCTTTCGGCTGTCAGCTCGCCTGCCGCGGCAAGTTTCCCGGCCAGGTCGGGGTGCGCGGTCAGAACGCCAAGGCGCTCTTCTTCGGACGCGACACGGAATGCGCGCGACAGGGCGTTGTGCACGCCCGCAGCGCTGTCATGGGCCGGTCCCAGTTCCAGATCGAAGGCGCGTTCGGCGATCCAGGGCGAATGCTCAAAGATCGAGCCATACAGCGACACGAACCGCGCCTTGTCCATCTGACTGGGGCGTTCGAACCGTTTGGGCGGATGGGTCTTGGCCCAATGGTCGGCAATGTCGATGCGGCGCGGGGTCCAGACGCCGTCATGGGCCTGAATGTGGTCAATGAAGCGCTTCAATCCGGCGATCTTGCCGGGGCGACCCACAAGGCGGCAGTGCAATCCAACGGTCATCATGGCAGGACGCCCAGCTTCACCTTCGGCGTAAAGCATGTCAAACGCGTCGGTCAGATAGCGGCCGAAATCGTCACCTGTCACCCAGCCGGGGGCGGTGGCGAACCGCATATCGTTGGCCTCTAACGTATAAGGAATGATCAGCTGATCACGGTCGCCGACTTCCATCCAATAGGGCAAATCGTCGTCATACGTATCCGACACATAGGCAAACCCGCCTTCTTCAGCGGCCAGTCGCACGGTGTTTTCCGAACACCGGCCCGTATACCAGCCGCGCGGCCGTTCACCGACAACTTCGGTATGCAGGCTGATTGCTTCTTCGATCGAGGCGCGCTCGGCATCCTCGGGCATGTCTTTGTGTTCGATCCACTTCAGACCGTGGCTGGCAATCTCCCAGCCCGCATCCTTCATCGCCTGAAGCTGTTCAGGGCTGCGCGACAACGCGCGGGCGACGCCATAGATGGTCAGCGGAATATCGGCGCCAGTGAACAGACGGTGCAGACGCCAGAACCCGGCGCGCGCGCCGTATTCATACATCGATTCCATGTTCCAGTGACGTTTGCCGGGCCACGGGGCGGCACCGGGAATGTCGGACAAGAAGGCCTCGGACGCGTCATCGCCGTGAAGCACGCAGTTTTCCGCGCCTTCTTCGTAATTCAACACGAATTGAACCGCGACCTTGGCATTGCCCGGCCATTGCGGATTAGGTGGTGTTGGGCCGTAGCCACGCATGTCACGAGTGTAGCGGGTCAACGCGAGTCTCCTTGAATTTCAGTTTTCTTATAGCGCAAAACAATCACTGCAACTTTCATATTTTTTTTGAAAGAGCTTTTTGACAGTTCTCTATGTATTGATAACCAAGCGCGCGACATTAATGAGCCAAATCAGAAGGAGACGCGAAATGACCGGATATCTGACAACGCACGTTCTGGACACGGCCCGAGGTTGCCCGGCTGAGGGGCTTGAGATCGACCTGTATCGGATCGAGGGTGAGACACGCACCCACCTGCGTAGCCTGAAGACCAATGATGATGGCCGCACGGACGAACAAATTTTGCCCGCTGGTGAGTTTGCCATCGGAACATATGAGCTTGTATTCCATACGGGTGCGTATCTGGATGCTATCGGCACCCCGCCTGAAGAACCCCGGTTCCTTGATGTGGTTCCGCTGCGTTTTGGGATGTCCGAGCCTGCGCATTACCACGTGCCGCTTTTGCTGTCGCCGTTTGGCTATTCGACCTATCGCGGCAGCTAAGGCGTTTCGCCTTAGTCCGGCATAGACGCCAGAATATGATCGACCATGAAATCGATGAACAGGCGGGCCTTCGGGTCTTGCCTGCGTCTGTGCATGTAAAGACAGGCCATCTGGATTGGAAGCGGCGGCTCTTTGTCCAGAACCGTGACCAAACGGCCAGCGGCAAGGTGATCTGACACTTCGAACTGCGGCTTGAGGACAATCCCGTGCCCCGCCAAAGCCCAGCTGGTCAGGATCTCGCCATGATCCGATTCGAATGGACCCGAGACCGTGACCCGTTTGACCCCATCAGGCGCTTGCAAGGGCCATTGGAATTCCGGCGCGCCCGGATAGCGCAGGTTCAGGCAGACATGCATGTCTGTTTTCAGCTCGTCGCTGCTGGTTGGCTGTCCATGGCGCTTGATATAATCAGGCGAAGCGCAAAGGACACGCGGGCAATCCGTCACCTTGCGAATGCGCAGGTTGCTATCCTCCGGCACGCCCAGAAAAAAGGCAGCGTCCAACCCTTCGGCAGCCAAATCAAGCTTACGGTCAGACAGGCGCAAGCGGATATTGATCAAGGGGTAGGCCTCGTGGAACTTCGGCACGGCAGGCGCGATGAATTTCTGACCGACCCCAAGCGGCGCGGCCACATATAGCGTTCCGCGGGGCGACCGGGTGATGTCGCTGATGTCTGCCTCGGCTTCGTCCACCGCTTCGAGGATCTTGATGGCGCCCTTATAGAAGGTGTTGCCTTGCTCGGTCGGGTTCAGCTGGCGCGTTGTGCGCTGAAAAAGCCTGACATCCAGATGGTCTTCCAGTTGCGAAATGCGCGACGATGCGACGGCTGCGGAAATCCGCAAGTCGCGCGCAGCCGCCGACATGTTTTCCAGTTCATAAACGCGGACAAAGGTCCGAATATTGTCCAGATAGGCCATTCTATTCTTCGTTTTTTTTTGAAGCAGCTTGGGTTTTTTCCCTAATACACGATAATCTTGTCATGCACTAGCTTTGGAAAAAATGTAGGAGGAACACCCCATGCAAGATCTTGCTATCATGTGGGACTGGCTGGCCTTTGCGGTCCGTTGGTTGCACGTCATCACTGCCATGGCCTGGATTGGCTCGTCCTTTTACTTCGTCGCCCTTGACCTTGGGCTGCGCAAAGCTCCGGATTTGCCTGTCGGCGCCCATGGCGAAGAATGGCAAGTTCATGGGGGCGGGTTCTACCACATCCGCAAATTCCTTGTGGCCCCGGAAAACATGCCGGAACATCTGATCTGGTTCAAATGGGAAAGCTATACGACTTGGTTGTCGGGTGCGGCCCTTTTGATGATCGTTTACTGGGTTGGCGGCGAGCTTTACCTGATCGACGCCCAGAAAGCAGATCTGGCGCTGTGGCAAGGTATCGCGATCTCGGCTGTGTCCTTGTCGATCGGTTGGATTGTCTATGACCGGTTGTGCAAATCGACGCTGGCCGAAAACCCCACGGTTCTGATGGTTCTGCTGTTCGTGCTGCTTGTGGCAATGGGATACGGCTATAACCAGATCTTCACGGGCCGGGCGACGATGCTGCACCTTGGCGCCTTCACCGCGACGATCATGACCGCGAACGTGTTCTTCATCATCATGCCCAACCAGCGTATCGTGGTGAAAGACCTGCAAGAAGGCCGCACGCCGGACGCCAAATATGGCAAGATCGCCAAGCTGCGCTCGACCCATAACAACTATCTGACGCTGCCGGTCATCTTCTTGATGCTGTCGAACCACTATCCGCTGGCGTTCGCCTCGGAATACAACTGGATCATTGCAGCCCTTGTGTTCCTGATGGGTGTGTCGATCCGCCACTACTTCAACTCGAACCACGCGGGCACAAGTGACCCCAAGTGGACATGGTTGGTGACGGCGGTTTTGTTCATCATGATCATGTGGCTGTCGACCGCACCGTTGGAGAATGACACGCTGGAAGAGGCCGAAGCCCGCCCGCTGAGCAAAACCGAGCAGATCTTCGCGAACGCCGAAGGGTTTGAAGAGGTCCAGGACATTGTCCTGGGCCGCTGCTCTATGTGTCATGCGCGCGAAGTCTTCTATGACGGCATCCGCCGGGCGCCCAAGGGCATTCATCTGGAAACCGCCGGTGACATCACCCGCGCCGCGCGTCAGATCTATATTCAGGCCGGGGTAACGGTGGCAATGCCGCCCGCGAACGTGTCCTTCATGGAGGAAGAAGAGCGCAAGAAAGTCGTGGCTTGGTATCAAAACGCGTCCAAGGATCTGCCGTTCTATATCGCATCGAACTGAGCCGCCCTGCGAGACGACAAAACCAAGGCCCCCGCGACAAGGTCGCAGGGGCCTTTTTCTTGTCTGCGATCATGTCCGCGCGCGGGTCACCCTGTCGCAAACACCGAAAGCTGGCGAAGGATTGTCGCCATTGGCTCAGATAATCTCATCCTCATCGAACAAAGGATCGGCGCTAAGCTGCGCGGCCATATCATCGACCGCATCGGCCGTGGCGTTGCGTTTCTGAACCTTGGCAATGTGAAACACGCCGTCGCCTTCATTCACGACAGGAAGGTTGGTGCGCCCGATGATCAGCCCGGCGATCGGGGCGATGACCTCGTGTTCGACATCCCCGAACGGGTTGGAGACGATCCCCAGTACGTCGCCTTCATCAACCGCCTCCCCGGTGGATCTGAACATCCGGATCAAGCCGCCTGCCGGTGCGCGCACCCAGCTGCTGGACGTGGAATAGGCGCTGTCAGTCTTAGACTTGCTGACCCCCTTGACGGGGATCATGTCCAGCGCATGCATTACCCTAAGAATACCGCGCACGCCCGCGCGCACGGCAAATTCATCGAATCGCAGCCCTTCGCCCGCTTCGTAAAGCAACATACTCACGCCATGGTCCAGCGCGGCCTGCCGCATCGACCCTTCGCGTAACGGGGCGGTTAGGATCACTGGCGCGCCAAAAGCCTCGGCAAGGGCCAATGTGTCAGGGTCAGCGGGCGAGACGCGAATTTGGGGCAAGTTGGTGCGGTGTATCGCGGCCGAGTGCAGGTCGATGCCGAAATCCGACCGGGTGACAATTTCTTTCATGAACAAATGGGCCAAGCGGCTGGCAAGTGACCCGCGCGCGCTGCCTGGAAAGGACCGGTTCAAATCGCGACGATCGGGCAAATATCGCGAATGGTTGAGAAACCCGAACGTGTTGACGATCGGCGCGATCAGGATCGTGCCTCGGATATTGCCCAGCATACGCGCCTGCATCAAACGGCGCGCGATCTCGACGCCGATCACCTCGTCGCCATGCACCGCTGCGCTGACAAACAGCGTGGGGCCGGGTCTGCGCCCATGAACCACATGAACCGACATGGTGACCGGTGTGTGGTCCGACAGAACGCTGACCGGCAGGTCTACGGTTTCGCGCGTGCCCGCAGCGATCTGGTGGGTGCCAATTTCAAAAGGCGCGACCTTCAGCATCAGCCTTTGCCCCGCGTCCTTGTTTTGTTTGGCTTGGCGTTCTTTTCAAGATACTCGATGATCTTGTCCGCCACGTCGATACCGGTCGCCTTTTCGACGCCCTCAAGCCCCGGCGAGGAATTGACCTCCATTACCACCGGGCCGTGATTTGACCGCAGCATGTCCACGCCACAGACATTCAGGCCCATTGACTTGGCGGATCGAACCGCAGTTAACCGTTCTTCCGGTGAAATCTTGATCGCCTTAGCCGAGCCGCCACGATGCAAGTTCGACCGGAAATCCCCCTCGGCGCCTGTGCGTTGCATTGCTGCGATGACCTTTCCGCCAACCACAAGCGCCCGAATGTCGGTGCCGCCGGCTTCTTTGATGAATTCCTGCACCAGGACGTGAACATTGGCACCCCGAAACGCTTCGATCACCGATTTGGCGGATCGATTGGTGTCAGCCAAGACAACGCCGATCCCTTGTGTGCCTTCCAGAAGCTTGATCACCAATGGGGCGTCACCAGCAAGCTTAAGCACCTGTTCGGTCTGCTTGGGGTCGTTGGCGAAGGTGGTCACCGGCAAGCCGACACCTTCGCGTGCCAAAAGCTGCATGGACCTGAGCTTGTCTCGCGATCGGCCGATGGCTACGGATTCGTTCAGCGGAAAGACGCCCTGCATCTCAAACTGTCGCAACACCGCCATGCCGTAAAACGTCACTGACGCACCGATGCGCGGAATGATTGCATCGTAGGCTGGCAGCTTTTCACCCTCGTAATACACGTCTGGTCGCCGTGACGCGATGTTCATATAGCAACGCAGCGTGTTGATGATGTCCAGAGAATGCCCCCGTGCTTCCGCGGCCTCTTTCAGGCGCTGATGGGTGTAAAGCTTTGAATTAACGGCCAGCATTGCGAGTTTCATCGGTTTCTCCCTGAACCTCTGGCGTGATGCCTTTTGGCTTTGTTGTTGTGGCGCCTAAGGCGTTTCGGCGGATTTGCCGATTGCATCGCGCATCCGGGGCGGCCCGGCAAGAAAGGAACTGCCCGGATCCACAAGGACATGGCGACCGCGAATGGCCGTCCGCCCGAGGATCAAGTCGAACTCCATTTTCTTTCGGTCTGCAAGCGATACTTCAATGTGCCAGCAATGACGCCCAAGTAACAGGGTCGTTCGCACGATCAATCGACGCTCTGGAATTCCGCCGGTGTTTTTGATTTCCCGTTCGCCCAGCAATTGGGCTTCAACCTGCGACAGTTTTCGCTTGCCGTTTACGGGTGTCAGAAAGCGGACCCATTCCTGATCGTCCCGAAAAAAGCGCTGCTGTTCTTCGGCATGCAGCGCGGATGTGCGTGCGCCCGTATCAATCTTGGCTTTGACGCGGCTGATCCCGAAATCCGGCAAGCCAACGTTTTCTCGCCAACCGATCGTCTCGAACGTGCGTTTGCTTAATTTTTTGGGCGGTTTCACGTCAGGCGACCTTTCGAACAAGGCAGGGCAAGCGCTAAGCTGTGCGACGAGGTGTCGTGCAGCGCACCACCTGTTTCCAGCGGCACAAATGGTTCTTTCGGAATAACTTGGGTCAAATTGAATGTCTCATTCGCTATTATCAAAGCCGGTCCGGTCTGCAGTTTCGCGTGCTGGATTCGGCCCGAGTGCGCTCTTTTCCTGTGTTGCCTGACCCACCGATCGCGACACCAATAGAGCAAGGTAAACGCGGGCAAGGCCCAGATGTCATTGTTTCCCATTTTGACAGCTCAGGTAAACCAAAAACATGCGAGGAAAGCGATGTGCCTCTCGGCGATCCACTGATGTCCCGCCAATTTGGCGCTTCGTGACGTCAGAGGCGATCGCGCATGCGCTGCCTTTGCGGTGCCAAACAATAAAGATTTCTTCTGGATGGGGATGGAGGCGAGTACCGGAATCGAACCGGTGTACACGGATTTGCAATCCGGAAAATTTCGTTGATTTCAAAGGGAAAAATTGTAAACGGACTTGTTTCGTTCAGGGTCACTTTTCAATAGGTTACGAGGCCCAAGTAAACGGTTTTTCAAAGGCTCTTGCTCTGACGAAAAGGCAAAGAAAAACCGCTGAGGGGGCGGCCACCCACCTCAACGGCATAGAAGAATACTTCCGTCCCAATACCTACGGCATTTCCGGTCTGACCTCAACCCAATTGGCGGTGAGATCATGAGCTGGCGCATCGCAAACGAATGCGCCGAGCGTCGCTTTGGCAGCGCCGCGCGCAAGCAGATCATCATGTTCCTGGCCGACAAGGCGAGCGATGACGGCTCGGGCATCTGGTGTTCCAAAGGGACCATCCAGCGCCACACAGAGCTCAGCGAGAGCACGGTCAAGCGCACCATCATCGACTTCCTGCGCGAAGGCATTCTGATCGAGACGGGGCGGCGGCACTGCAAAAACGGCTACACCGTCATTTACCGCATTGTACTGGAGCGCGTGGCCGCGCTCGAACCTACGGCTGAGCCCGACATCGACACGGGGGTCACTGTGAACCCCGTCCAGCCTGAACCCGGCACGGGGTCCACGGTGAACGGGGTACGGGGTTCACGGTGGACCCCAAACCATCCTAAAACCATCCATAAACCACCTACGCGCAGGCGCGAGGCGGCGGAGGAGGTTGAAGATCTTGAAACTGCGAAGATCTTGGCGGCCTATCCCGAAGACAGGATCCGTGACCGACGGACCAGTCTGCGTTTGATCTCAGGGGCCGTGAAGGCCGGGGTGGAGTCCGATGACCTGCTGCAGGCGGTCAAAGCCTATGGCAAGGAAAGCGAAGGCTACACGCGCAGCAAGGTCTGTTTCTCAGACAACTGGTTCAAAATGCGCCGATGGGAAAAGGGGCTGGCTCAGATACAGGCGGACCGTGAGAAGGCGCGAGAGGCCAAAGCCAAAGGGCGCGCCAGCCTCGTCGAGTGGATCCACGAGCGCCATCCTCTATGCCGCCACATCACAAACCGGCAGATCGAGGATTTGATCGCGTCGAAGCTGGTGACGCCCGAACAGGTGCGCGCTGCGGGGCTGCAGGCATGACTTTCGAAGCAGGGCCACGCAATCGTTTCGTTCGAGCAGACGCGTTGTATGAGTGTGGTGAGGTGACCGGCTTGTGTTGCTTGATGGTAACCTTAATGGGCTCAATGTCATTTTGAGGTAACAAAATGTGTGACTGGAGTGGCAGCAGTGGATTATAGAGCTGAGCGGTGGAAATTGACATTAATGTTCTCTCAGTTTAACATATAAAAGCTTAATGTCGCCTGGAGATATCATTATGGCTGTTCCGATCAAGATGCCAAGGGCGGCGCGTAAGGAGCTCGTGACACTTGGGGAAAACATTCGCGTTGCACGACTGCGCCGCAAGTTAACCGCTGAGATTGTTGCGCAGCGCGCTGGTACAACGCGGCAGACCATCGCGAAGATCGAAAGCGGGAACCCCGCAGTCAAGATCGGCACCTACGTGGCAGTACTGCAGGCGCTCGGCCTGCTGAAAGGTTGGGGGGATATCGATGATCCGGTTGGCGAGCAGTTGGCCCTGGATGACCTCCCGCAGCGTGCGAGATTGAAAAATGGTTGAGGTCTGGATCGACTGGAAGGGGCTGAAACAGGTTGGCACGCTCCACCGCACAGCGGGACGCGGCAGAGAGCGGGTGTCCTTTACCTATCACGATGACTGGCTTGCCGACGAAAATGCCTTTGGGCTTTCGCTGGACATGCCTCTCGTTGCAGGGCAATTCGTGCCTGAGGCAGGGCAGGACATGCTTGCACCGCTTGGGGATTCTGCCCCTGATACTTGGGGCAGAACGGTGATGCGGCGCTTTGAGGGGCGCATGGCAGAGGCCGAGGGGCGACGTCCGAGAGTGCTGCAAGAAACCGACTACCTGCTTGGGGTGAATGATGAGGCCCGGCTGGGTGCGCTGCGCTTCAAGGTTGATGGTGAGTTTCAAGCGCGCGAAGGCATCGGCGTGCCTGCGCTCGTGAGCCTCGGAGATTTGCTTCATGCGTCTCAGCGCGTTCTTCGCGGGGAAGAGACCGCTGAAGACCTCCAAATGCTGTTTGCTCCGGGAAGTTCTCTGGGCGGCGCTCGGCCGAAAGCCAGCATCCTCGACCAACACGGCCGTCTTTCTGTCGCCAAGTTCCCGAAGGAGACGGACACCTATTGCGTCGAACGCTGGGAAGCCATTGCACTGGAATTGGCAAGACGCGCCGGAATCACGGTTTCGGATCACACGCTTGAGATGGCAGGCGACAAACCGGTTTTCTTGTCCCATCGTTTTGACCGGAACGGTGATGGCAGGATCCCGTTCATCTCAGCCACGGCGATGCTGGGCGGCAAAGATGGCGAGAGCTACAGCTATTTAGACCTGGCCGATATCATCACATCAGAAAGCGTCACGCCCGACCAAGATCGCGAGGAGCTATACCGGCGGGTTGCCTTTTCCATTCTCGTGACGAACCTCGATGACCATATGCGCAATCACGGATTTCTGCGTGGGCGGGGCGGCTGGCACCTCTCACCGGCCTACGACATCAATCCTGTGCCGAACCAACCACGGGTGCTCAAGAGCTACGTTGATGACGACAATCCGGACGCCAGCATTGCCCTGCACCGCGCGCAACATGAATCCTATCTTCTCGAAAGCGGCGAGGCAGACCGCATCATTGCAGAGGTAGCCGAAGCAACTATGGCTTGGCGTGACGTTGCTCGGGCTTTGGGGGCTCCGGAGAGGGAAATCAAGGAGATGGCGACAGCCTTCGAGCACGAGGAAGCGGATTTGGCGCGAGCGTGAATTATGGTGATCGGCCAGCCTGGGGTTCTTGAGATGAGGACGCAAATCCATTGGCCTCGAATTAAAATACTTTGAAAGCGGATGCTAATGAGCAGATCCAAATTTGAACTTAACCTCGATACTGTTCGAAAATTGTCGCTTTTCGTTTTGAACAGCTTGACTGATCAGCCAAGAGAGTGGGTTGCTGTCGGTAAGGCTTATCAGGAACTGCACGGCTTTGGCGACGATCCGATCTTCAACCAGGTTTTCGTGCGCCTCTTCACTGTGATGAGAGATGAAATGTGGGTCGGGTCTCCGCAAGAAGGACCGAAATTCACGGTCGGCCTGACCTTCAAAGGGCAAACCGTCATCCGCCACGAGGCGGAAATAGACTTGATCTACGAGCGACACTTTCATTCATGGGCAAAGACTATCGAAACAGCTGCTAGAAAGCAGCGGCATCTCGATCAACAACGGGCAGCCAAAGAGCAAAAAGTCCAAAAGAGGCTGGAAAAGGGGAAATCAAAAGAAGCTCGCAGAAAAGAAGAGGTGAAGCGGCAAGCAAAAGCTCGTCAGAAGCGAGAGATGTCATCACTCGTCGAAAGCGGAAAAAGAATTCGCTCTTCCCTGTCCAGGTCAAACAATGAGCAACTCTTAAACCTGTGGAAGGCAAACACATCACGTGCAGCCAATTCGACAGGCCAAAAGAAAAGCGAACACCTTTTGATTGTTTCCGCTGTCGAAAAGGAGTGGAGGCGAAGGGTTCGAGATCTGCCCGAGGTGGAAGCCTTCAAATGGCCCACCACAGATGTTGGAAGTGGTCATGGTGGCGGTGATTTTGAGAGGGCTGAAGAAAGTTTTCTGAAAGTGCTCGGATATACCGTCGGGAAAACAAATGGCTTGCCAGCATCAACACGGCAGTTGATCCTGGACCGCTGCTTCTCGGGACATCTTCCACCAGTCGAAGGGATTTCGGCGCTTCGTATGTGGGGCGAACCAAAGTCTGCTTTGAGGCTTCGAAAAATCGCTTATCACATTGCCGGTCTAGCGAAAAACTTCAAAAAAATGCAGTCACGCGGCTACGAGGATGCGATTTCGGATTGGGAAGACGATCTGAAGTACATGCATGACAAATACTACGTCCGTCATTTTGGTTTCAGTTGGCCTGGCCGTGGTCTCTAGTTCTGGTTCTTTTAAGGTTTGTGAAAGTTTCGCAGCAGTATTTTGGGGTTGCCAGATTTTCGTTCTCACTGCCGTGTTTCCGATTGCTGAACATAAGCGGGCAGCCGTATCAGACGCGGGGCAGTCCCCTCTTCAACAAGAAAATTCCCCTGCGCTAGCGCATTCCTCGCGAGGCAAGTTTCTCGCTGACAGCCACTTGGTGCCAGCTTTGGTCATGTTCATCGAAACACTCAAAATGAGGATCAAAAATGGCTACTCAAACTCTGAAACTGAACGTCAAATCCGGCGAAAAAGACGGCAAGAACTTCTGGGACCGCTGCGGCGTCCTCTTCGTCAACACTGACGACAGTGGCAACATCACGTCGATCAACGTCAAACACAGCATGTTTCCCGACGTCGAAATGGTCGCCTTCCCGCGTCGCGATGAAGTTCCGGTCACCGAGTGACCTGAGCGCCAGGGCGGGTTACCCGCCCTGGCCATTATCGCTGAAAGCCATCTGGCCGGTCGTTTCGAGATGAAACTTACCAATTACGCAGCATGGTAAACATGGCTGTAAAGTGCTTGAATGGATGTACTCCCTGGTCAAATTTTAGGGGAAACTGAACACCTAAAGTGTTGTGATTGTGGTGCATTTACACTCCAAGCTATTTGCTTTGAATTTCACGCGGCGAAAAGGTCACCAGAATGCCAAAATGGGAGCGTCAATACACAGCGATTGATCCAATGGATGAATTGCTAAGATGTACATGTGGAAAGCCTGATTGTCCGACCGGGAACCTCCGCCCACTGCGGGAGCACATGGGCGCTCTCATCCAAGCGATTTTGTCTTGTGGCCATGTTGGACTTATCGATGGAGGCCAGGATCCATGGCCTGGAACTCTGTATTCGTTGCACATGGCTGTCAGTATCGAGGACGTTTTTGTCGATCCGGCATACATTGATGAAAGCAGTTCCGGACTATACTGTGATAGCGCTTGGGAGTTCGATGAGGAGCAGCGTGAGACTTCGTCAAAGTATGTCGCAGCGCTTGCCATCTTCAATTTTATTTGGATGGCATACGAAGAAGCGATCGGATACTGCCTTGGCGAAAACTTTTCAAAAGATAAGCCAGCCGTCCAATCACGAAAGTTCCTGAATGGCACGGAAGAGAAACATGAAACAAAAATCGCTTCTTTCAATGCGGTCTATAGAGCCACCGCAAGAATATGCGGCAAACGTAGTGGACTAAAAGACGGTATTGACCTTATTCAGACTAAGTACAGGCTTGAAGGTGCGTCGGCAGCGGCAGAGTTGATGCGGCTGTTCCGAAATCATGTAGTGCATGGCGATGATAGTACCCCCCTTTCTGGAGGCTCGACAACTGTTGCGCATTTCTATGCTTCAGCAACGCTGTTGTTGATGCTGATCCAGATCCTGATTTTGCATCGAGTCACTAATCAATCGGCCAAGATCCCACTTTCACTAGTTTTAGATGACAAAGGGGAGCATTCTGCTGGGTTTGTACTTTTGAATCTCCATCGACCTGAGGATCGCTGGCTTACCTAGCTGGGAATTCTCACGCCAGCTTTGAGGAGGGTCTGAGCAAACTCCCTAAAACTTGGTCCCTCATTGCTGAAATTGAGAGTATTCAAGTCTAGGACTTCCTGATCAAATGCTTTCTGCGCCGCTTGCCGAGGATCAGTCTCTTTCATGTAGCGGGATTTTAGATACAGAAGTCGGACGTCATTGTCTGCAGAATGGTCGATGATGGAAACGTCGAAGGTGTCGAACTCGACTTTCACCCGGGTCATCAAGCGAGGCAAGAAGGACGTCTCAAAATCGGCATAGGTTAGCGCAGTCAGCTTACGGCTGGTAATGTGAATTCTCAGCAAAGTTGTTTCGGACAGATCACCCGCTAGCCTTTCAGCGAGAGCGACGAACCCTCGAAGCCTGACGGACAGTTCTTGGAGCCTATTAGTGGGAAATTGATATCTGCCCTGTTCTAAATGACCGATTCCAGCAGCGGCTGCCGTTTCAGCATCTTCTAGGCGAAGGTCCTGGTTGCCGATCGAATAGAGGAGCGCTTGTCCAGATTCCTGCGCTCTTTTGTGGCTGCCAAAGAAAGCACGAATGTCGCGCCGTAGTTCAGGAGGAAATGAGCCATACGATCTTCTTTGTGAGAATGCATGCATTGCGAAGTGAAGGCTTAGATCTTCAGTTCTTGTGGCGACGATTCCTTCAAGTTCCTCGTGACCTATTTCTGCAATTGCCTGACTTGCCGCATACTGAAGGCCTTGCTTTGATCGCGAAAGCTTCGTCACAAGGCTCTTGGGAAGTTCTGAGATATCGGGCTGACGGCCAAAGGCCCTGATCTCAGCAGCAAGGTCTAGGATGGTTGTTTTGTTGAGCTTGTCGTTGGGGTTTTTGGGGGTGCCTTTTTTCGGTGCACTTGGTTTTGGAACGGAGCGATACTCACGGCCTTTGAAGCCTATTTGACGCCTTAGTAAATATCTTTGCTCTTCCAACTCGTCCCGAAAGACCAAAAATATACCTTGGCCTACGGCCAAGGGTTCGACATTCAAAATGCTTACGATGAAGTCTCTGAGTTCTGCTTGGGTATAGTACTTTTGGAATGTCTGTCGGGACGTCAAGTATCCGTCGCGGTAAGGCCGCACGCCACTCAGGTCAGCCTTGCCGTACAACATGACGGATACGGCCAAGCAGAGCTCCGTTAGACTGAAGGCGCGCTTAAGTGCTTCTGCCCGCTCTTCAGGATCTTCGATTACGTTGAGCACAAATCCAAGATTAGTGATTTGGCTCTTTTTTAGAGTACTGGGATCTCGTCGATAGTGGGGATCCCAACCTTCGACGGTATAGCCATCAGACTGTAGGGCTCGGATGTCATCACCTTGACCGCATCCATAGTCCAAAACGGTTCTATCGCGACGGATCAGACCACTTGTAAACAGCAGGTACATTGGCGCTGAGAGCGCAGCTCGCGTGATCGCCGTTTTGTGGCGCTCAACAGTGTTTTTCTCTGGGCCATTCATTTCATCGGCTGATTTCTTGGAGGACTCTTCTGAGATCAAATCGCTCTGCACGATGTGAGGACCTTCGACGGTCAATCCGGCTTCAGCCAATGTCTTCATCCAAATCCGCCGCGTTCCCTTGTTTGCCATGTTCTTAAAGAGCCCCTTGCTCTCTAAGGACTGCGTCAGCTTTGCAAAGTCATCTCTTAGCGGATGATCCGGGGCTAGGAGTAGCTCCTTTCTGTGTAGAATGGGTGGGTTTGCGTCAGAATATTTTCTCAGTTTTGCTCCTTCTTCCGAGAGGTTGACGAGTAGGCTTGCCCGCAGCTCTGGAAAAGCCACGGCGCTAAAGTCTTGATAGTCCAAAAACGAGAAGGTCTGGTCGTTTTGCCCCGAGATCTTCAACACTGACCATTGGAAATCTTCCGGAACCCTTTGCAGTGCAAGGCTCAGCTTATCCTTTGCGCTCGTCTGAAGGTGATCGACCGCGCTACGGTGCACGTAGATCGCCTGGCCTACCTTTTTTCCAACCGCATTTTTGAGAGATTTATTGTTTTGCAAGTTTCACCCCTCGGGTTTGGATCTTTCTAAAGGCTCTTTTGAAACATCCTACCTGACCGAGGAGCGATCGATCTAGAGTACTGCTATAATGGCCTCGGCGGCTTCTAGAACTTCATCCGATGTATTGGTGTGCCCAAAACTAAAGCGTATGGAGGCTTGCGCTTCATCCGATGTGAGCCCGATTGCACGGAGGACGTAGCTTGGTTCCGAAATTCCCGAAGAGCAGGCCGAACCTGTAGAAGCTGACACGATCGGTTGTAATCGTTGGAGCATTTCTCCCGCATCGCGTCCTTCGAACCTTAGATTCGCATTGCCAGGATGGCGGGAGCAGAGCTTATCTCCATTCAATCCAATATGGTCGCGGTTCGATTGCAGTTTGTCTACGAAAAGATCTCGTAGACCTGCGACCCGCGCTCTCAAAGCAGATCCGGCTTCAGAGGAATGGAACTCCGCCGCTGAGCCAAGACCAACACACAAGGGAAGGGGCAGTGTGCCGGACCGAAGCCCACCCTCTTGCCCACCGCCGTGAAACAGAGGTTCAATCCGGTCCTTCAGCTCTCGGCTCACATAGAGCGCCCCAACACCCATTGGCCCACCAAATTTATGCCCCGACAGACTAACCATGTCAGCCATATCTGCATATTCTTGGAGGTTGACTGCGCTTGGTGCCTGCGCGAAGTCGGAGTGGAGGATTGCTCCCATATCACGGCAAAGTGCTGATATTGAAGCAAGATCTTGGATGGTCCCGATCTCATTGTTGACCAATGCCACGCTTACCAAAAGAACATCTTCACTTAGCATGTCTCGCAGTTTGTCGAGGTCGATGTGGCCTTTCCCGTTGACCGGAATCTCTCGAACCGCACATCCTTTTGTCTGAGCTGCATAGGCGGCACTTTCCAATATGCACTTATGCTCTGTCGCTGAAACAAGGATTGTCGTGCGCTGACTTTGCCGTTGCTCCGGAGTGCTCAGACCCTTGATGGCAAGATTGTTCGCCTCTGTAGCGCCGGACGTAAAAATTATCTCATCCGCATCGACTCCAAGGAGGTTGGCCACTTTGGCCCTCGAAGTCTCGGTAGCCTTATTCGCGGACCACCCTGTTGAATGTTCGGAGGAGTGCGGGTTGCCATGGAACTCAGTCCAAAACGGCTGCATTGCGGCCCGAACTGTTGGCAGCATCGGAGTGCTTGCTTGATGATCAAGGTATATGGTCAAAGGGTTTCCCTGCCAAATCGAAGGTTATCTGTAGACCAAGTTTGATCCTGGGGTCAAGCACCAGGTCGTCGTTGACCATCCCCTCGGAAGATCGCTATAACAACCACTAAGCGGGGTAGCAGATTTATGAAAAAGCAAACAACATTTACACAGGATTACAAGCCGCAGTTCTCCGGCCACGAGACCTTTCCGTTGCGCTACGGATGGTTGGAAAAGGCTTTCGAAGCTGTTGATGCTAGTGGCCTGAATAACAACAAGATATTTTCAGAGAGCGAGGCGATTGCGCATTTCGGCGTGGGCAAGAACATGGTGGCGGCAATTCGATTTTGGGCACAGGTCGCAGGTATTCTCACAACGGATGGGAAGGATGTAAGAACGACCGAATTTGGTCAGCAGTTACTTGGCCCCAATGGGTGCGATCCATACCTTGAAAGCGCTTCGTCTCTTTGGAAAATCCACTGGGATATTGCCTCCAATCCTAAGCATACAGCCACCTACTGGTTGTTCAATATTTTCAATGAACCCAACTTTGATCGCGATACTGTTCTGCGAAGACTGATGGAATTTATTGGTCAGCGTGGTTGGAAATTGCCAACAGAGAAAACGTTAACAAGCGATATAAGCGTCTTATTGGCTAACTACGTGCCTAGTGTCCCAAAGCGGGGCCCTAGCGAAGAGGCGTTCAATTCTCCGCTGACCGAGCTGGGATTAATACGGCGGCGCTCAAATGGAAAATTCAGTATGAACTTAGGGCGAAAGCCAGGCCTGTCTAACGGCGTGTTTCTCTATGCGGTGTGCGATTTTTGGGAGCGAACTTCTTCTGCTAACACGCTTGGCGTCCAATCAATGCTACTAGAGCCCGGGTCTCCTGGAAGGGTTTTCGTACTTGAAGAGTGGGAACTGATTGATCGGTTGGCCGATGTCGCCGACATGTCCGACGGTTTGATTTCTTGGTCTGAGACGGCTGGATTGAAACAACTTCTTAGACAAGAGGAGTTTCCCCAAGGTTTTGCAGAAAACCTGTGGTCCTCCGACATTTCTGCGTTGAGAGGTTCATATGCCGCTTAACGAAATTGTCTCGGTGAATGGTCGCTTTCTGCGATCTGTTCGAATTGATCAAGATGACCGTAATGAAGCCCTAGAGGGGTTTGTTTTTTCATCATCAGTAAGGGAGACCCTTAGTAATTTCTCACGCCAACAATTTGAGAGCGGGCAAGGCGCCTTCACTTGGACTGGCCCGTACGGAAGCGGGAAGTCGAGCCTCGCACTCGCCCTCTCCGCGTTGTTGAGTGGTAGTAAGCAAGAACGCGCAACGGCTGCGAGCAGGACTGATCCGGAGTTTGCAAAGGAACTATGGAAGTTACTCCCTCCGAAGCGAGATGGCTGGAAATGTGTGTCGGTCGTTGGGCGCAGCATGGAACCCTTCCAGCTGATCGGTGATTGTATCAAGGATGCAGGATTGGCGGCACGCCAAAGGAAGTTTGATACGCCTGAAAAAGTAATTGAGTACTTGCAGTTTTTGGCCGCCGACGACCGTGAGCATTCTGGAGGTTTAGTCCTCTTTTTGGATGAAATGGGGAAGCTACTTGAGCACGCGGCATCCTCAACAGGAGATGCATATTTCTTCCAGCTGCTTGGTGAAGCGGCGTCGAGAAGCGGTGGCCGCCTTATCGTTGTGGGTATCCTTCATCAATCCTTCCAAGAATATGCGAGCCGCTTGGCACGCGACATCAAAGATGAGTGGGGAAAGATCCAGGGTCGCTTCATCGACATTCCCGTCAATGTATCTGGCGATGAGCAGATTGAATTGGTGAGCAAGGCGATTATCGCTTCAGAGCAGCCGGATAGCGCTAGACGGAACGCAGAGGCAGCCACGGAACTACTTGCCGATGTTCGACGTGGCGCGTCCGTAGTTTCGAAAGAGTTGCTTACTAGCGCTTGGCCACTCAACCCGCTTGTTACACTGGTGCTAGGGCCTGCATCGCGTCGGAGCTATGGGCAAAACCAGCGTAGCATCTTCAGTTTCCTGGGCTCTTCCGAGCTGTTCGGCTTTCAGGACTACCTTGAGAAGGCGAGCAAAGAAGATCCGAAGGACTACGGATTGGCTGATTTTTGGGATTATCTAGATTTCAATCTGCAAGCTGCAATCGCCGTGTCTTTGGACAGCCATCACTTTGCAAATGCAAGGGATGCAATTGCGCGGTGGGAAGCGAAAGATGGCGGTGAGATCGGTGTGCAGCTGCTAAAGTCGCTGGCCATTTTGGAACTGACACAAAAGCAGACCGGAGTAGGTGCGACGCTGGGCGCACTTAGCCTGGCAATAAATCAAACAAGTGCTGCGGTAGAGGGGCTCTTGTCAGAACTTGAGGCGGCGTCGATTGTTGTTTTTCGAAAGTTCAGGGGCACTTACTCTCTCTTTGACGGGAGCGACTTTGACATTGAAGTGGCGTTGGATGAGGCATTGAGAGAAAGATCAGACTTCGATCTCAGCTCAATCTCAAACGCTTTATCTTCACCCAATATCGTCGCAAAGCGGCACTACCGTGAAACTGGTGCTCTGCGCTGGTGCGAACTCAAGGTACTGCTCGAAAGCCAAGTCGAGAACTATGTTACTAGCTTTACACCTACAAATGGATGCTTTGGCGCATTCATCATTTCACTGGACGATGCGACGCCAAGCATTGTTGAGGATTTTGGTGAGTATGGGTGGGGGGCCGACTTTGCGGTTGTGAGGTCTGAAAAATCGAAGAACCTTGTGGCGCTCGCACGAGAGCACTCCGCTTTGAAGGATATCTTGGCATCGAACCCCGAGATTCATCGAGACAAAATCGCGCGCAGAGAGCTTACCGATCGTATCGAGGCGATTGGGGGTAGGATTGAGCATGAAGTCTGGCAATTGATCGCAAGCGCAGAATGGGAAACTGGAATTGATGATCTCCCGATTTCCGCGCGCCGGAACCTCACAGTTTTAGCCTCAGAAATGGCAGACCGTCGGTTTTCGCAGTCGCCCAAACTAAACAACGAACTGCTGAACCGAACCAAGCCCTCGGCATCGGCCAATTCAGCGCTCAAGCTGTTACTGCATGCTGCCGTCCTTAAAGAAGGTATTCCGGGGCTTGGGTTTAAGAAGTTCCCAGCGGAAAAAGCTCTGTTCGTATCGCTCGTCGAGGCCAACGAGCTATACGTGCAGGAGGGCGACAGTTGGCAGTTTGTGCCGCCTTCAGGAGAGGACCCCGCAAATCTGTTGCCTATTTGGAAAGCAACGAAAGACTTCTTGAAGAAGCGGGGTAACCGCAACGTACAACTTACCGATGTTTATGACCTATGGCGGGCACCTCCCTTTGGGTTGAAGGACGGTTTGATGCCATTCCTTGCTGTGCTGTTCATGCTAGCTGAACGCCGGAACCTGTCACACTATCGGGAAGGTATTTTTTTATCGACTATTTCGGATGTCGACGTGGACTATGTTCTGAGAGCGCCGCAAATGGTCCAGTTGCGCTGGATCGAAATGAACCGAACGACCAAGAGGCTGCTTACTGAGCTGGCAAACGCGGTCGGTGAAGTTGTGGACAAACCAATCTCAACTCTAAGTCCGCTAGAAGTTGGACGCGCGCTCATCGCAGCTTACGAAACTTCAGCACCTTGGGTTCAACGAACCGCACGCCTTCCTGAGCACGCAAAAAAAGTCAGAGCGCTCTTCAAGCGTTCTAATGACCCACAAAAGTTCGCATTTGATGACATTCCTGGGCTTTACGGACAGGACATCGACATTCTCACAGATCAAGGAATCTCTGAGATCGCTCAAAACATCAAAGAAGGGCTCATCGAAATCCGCGCAGCTTACCCTGCGATGCTCACAAGAATGCGCGAACACATTCTGAACGAGTTACAAGTTCACGGGCGCACTGAGAAAGCGTACCGAGAACTGAATGAGCGCGCGAAGAATATCCGAGATGTTGCAGGTGACTTGCGGCTTCGATCTTTCATCACCCAGCTCACAAGCTTCGGAGATGACCTACAGTCGATGGAGGCACTCGCGGGGTTGGGCATCAACAAGCCTGCTAAAGCTTGGATCGATAGCGACATTGACCGGGCAATTGTTCAACTCACCTTGCTTGCGCAACAGTTCAACCAGCACGAGTCTGTCGCGCGCGTGGCCGGGCGGAAGGACAAGCGCTCCGCAATGGCCTTGATTGTCAGCGTTGATGATCGGCCCACGCCTGTGATGGAGGAATTTGATGTCTTGGACTCCGACGATGAGCAGGTGAACAACCTGAGTAGAAAGATTGAAGAAGTGTTGCAGGAAGCTGCGGAAGGCACCGGTAGAAACGTAATCCTAGCTGCATTGGCAAAAGTCGGGGCTGCGAGGATCAAACAATCGAACGCAAGTGAGGAAGTAGATGGTTGACAAAGTTAAACATGTTCTAGGTTTGTCAGGGGGCAAAGATAGTTCAGCCCTCGCGATTTACATGAGCCAGGCTCACCCCGAACTTGATATTGAGTATTTCTTCACTGATACGGGCGAAGAGCTGGATGAGGTTTATGAGTATTTAGCGATGCTCGAGGGCTTTCTTGGCAAGAAGATCCGGTACCTGGATCCGGGGCGAGATTTTAAGTTTTACCTAGCCCAATATAATCAATTCCTCCCGTCTGCCCAGACGCGTTGGTGTACGAAAGACCTAAAGATCAAGCCCTTTGAGAAGTGGGTGAAATCTGAATTCACCGAACACGGATATACAGTCTATAGTTATGTGGCGATCCGGGCTGACGAAGATTTTCGTCAAGGTTTGAACTCGAAAAATGGAAATTTGATTACCAAGCTGCCTTTCAAAGATGATGGGATCGACAAGGCCGGCGTTTTCGAAATTCTTGAGAACTCGGGTCTTGGCCTTCCCTCATACTACGATTGGCGTTCCAGGAGTGGCTGCACGTTTTGTTTCTTTCAGCAAAAAATCGAGTGGGTTGGCCTAAAGGAGCGTCACCCTGAAGCCTTCGAGAGGGCTAAGCAGATGGAAAAAACTTCTCTCGACCACGGATCGCCGTTTTCATGGAGTGAAGGGGAAACACTGCTTGAACTGGAAAAGCCTGAACGCATTGCTCAAATCCGCGCAGATCATGAAAAACGTGTCGAAAGAGCTAAGGCGAAGAGGAAGGTTGATCCTCTACGACCGGAACAAGGCGCAGTTGATCTAGATGAGATTTATGGCCAGCAAAAGGTGTGTTTGGCCTGCCATAAATGATCTGATGTAGGAATTTGTTTAGGATGCAGCAATGAAGGTCTTCGGAAGCGGGCTCGCAGATATACACCGTCAGATTGTTTCGTATGAACCCAAAATTGGGTTTTGTTTCCTCAACAGATCACTGAGCTCGCATTTAGGGGTCGTCGATGAAAAAGCATTTCCCTTCAGGGGCTTTACCAAACAGCGGAATCTGTCAAAGTATGTTGAAAGCGTACACCCTTGGGGCGAGCTGCTGGCGAGCAAAAAATCGAGAGAGTGGAAAACAAGATGAGTTCGAGCGCCGTAGTTGACGCCCTCGCAAGCATAGGTATCGCACGACTGGCGGCTTTTTGGGGTGAGAACCGGTTAGAAGGGCTTTCAGAGCTCGGGGTTAGTACTCGACCTCGCGCGGTAGCTGAAGCCATGCTGTCTGAGAGTGGGCTGGCTATCTTTAAGAAGCGAGACCTCAGAAACGCTGTACTAGAAGTGTTTTCGCCACAAATTATCCGAGACAAACTCGGCTCAGGGCCAGATGGTTGCCCTGTAACTATTCCACCGAATTTTACTTGGGGAAGAAATGAGGCAACGACCAATTTTCTAAAGCTGATGGACCTGAACATCGACGAAGCTTTCCCAAACGATTTGATGTCTGGCCCAGAGCCGCATCTGCAAACACACATTGAAAAACCCCTATTTGATTATCAAAACAGCATTAGAAAACAGCTTGTTAGTTTTTCGTTTTTGGAGGCAGGTGCCCACGCCAATGCAGCAAGCAGAAGAATCGTCGCACATATGCCGACAGGCTCGGGGAAAACACGAACAGCCATGGAATTCATTTCAGATTTCCTTAGGTTTAGCTGTTCACGTGAAAATCCCGTTGTGGTTTGGCTTGCTCATAGCGAAGAGCTCTGCGATCAGGCGGTTCAAACGTTCCTTAGCATTTGGACAAAACTGGGAACTGAGAATGCAAATGTTTACTCAATGTGGGGGGGCAGGAAGCCAGACAACATTGATCTGAGCAAGCCCTGTTTTATAGTTACTAGCTTTCAGAGTTGCTACTCTAGCATTCACTCAAACAAAAACGCTGATTTTGACCGATTTGCAGAAATTAGGCGCGAATGCAGTCTCCTGATTGTCGATGAGGCGCACATGTCGATGGCGCCGACTTACAAAAAAGCAATAGAGTTTCTCTGTAACTCGAGCACTACTCTGATCGGCTTGACGGCTACGCCTGGTAGGCATCACGTTGGGGGTGATGTAGCTCAAACCAAGGCTCTATCGGATTTTTATGGCAACAAAAAACTCACGATAGACCAGCGATTGACCGGCGAGCGAAACTCAATTGAGTATCTTCAGGATCGTGGGATTTTGTCTTCTGTTGAGCGTATGCGTCTCAACACCAGCGCTACTGTTAATCTTGACGCCGACGCAGTCAGGTTAATTTCCGATCTTTTAGACATCTCACCCAAAGTGCTGGCGGAGTTAGGCAACAACGCCCAGAGGACATTGGAAGTAGTCGCTGCAGTCGAAAAGCTTGCACTTGTTGATAAGAAACAGACCATCGTGTTTTGCCCATCGAAGCAGAATGCATCTGATATGGCATTGGTCTTAAGGGAAAGAGGGTGCGCGGCAAGAGCGGTAACCGGCGAAACTCCACCAAGCGATCGACGCGAGGCGATTGAAGATTTCAAAAACGGAAGTGTCAGGGTTCTCACAAATTTTGGTGTTTTGACAACCGGATTTGACGCGCCAAAGACAGAGGCCGTTGTGATTGCGCGTCCGACAACGTCGGTTGTGCTTTATTCACAAATGGTGGGACGGGGCCTTAGAGGCAATTCAGTTGGTGGGACGCCTAGCTGCACTGTGGTGGATGTGGTTGATAATATTGTAAATTTACCCAACGTGCCGCAAGCTTTTACGTATTTTGACGAACATTTCGGGGAAGCAAAATGAACAAACAAGACAAGCCAGTGCAGATTGTTGATGCGTACTTGGCGCTGAATGCATTGCGCCAAGTCGGCTATCGAAACACAGCTACTGCGGTAGCTGAATTGGTTGATAACTCGATCGAGGCCGAGGCAAAAAAGATAACCATAGTTACGCTGTCAGCCAGAGAACCTGTAGCAAAGCGTACGGTCTACCGAGTTCAAAAAATAGCGGTTTTGGATGATGGGCACGGGATGACACCGGATGAGTTGGGACGCTGTCTATCACTAGGTTGGGGCACTCGACTAGATACCCGAGATGGTCTCGGACGTTTTGGCTTTGGACTTAAAGGTTCGTCTCTTTCACAGGCGGAGCTTGTTGAGGTTTATGCTTGGCAAAATGGGTCGGTCCACAAGACGTATCTTGATCTACCGGAAGTCAAGGAAGGCAGACAGCAGTATCTTAAAAGCGTTGAAGAGACGGACCTTCCCAAAGAGATAGTTGAAGCGGTTGGAGGAAAGATCGGTAGCAGTGGCACGCTGGTCTTATGGTCCAAGCTAGATGGAGTGGATTTCAAGCGCCCGTCGACGCTCTTTTCTCGGATGCAGGAAGAGCTCTGCCGCATTTATCGGCACTTCCTGGATGACAATGATGATTATGGCAAGAAACGTGATGTGAGCTTGGTTGACTTCGATCTAGACAATAACAAAGTCGAAGCGTCGCACGAGTTGAAGCCCAATGATCCTTTGTACCTTTTGGAGCCGTCAAGCTGCCCTGACAGCGATGGAAAGGCTACGAACGTCGAGTTTGAGAAACCATATGCCATACCAATAGAGTATGAGCAGGGAAAATTTTCGGACATTGAAATTCGCCTTAGTATAGCAAAGCCAGAGACCCAAAAAATGGGTGGTAATTCAAATCTCGGCAAGCACTACGCACGCAATACTGGTATCTCGTTTGTTCGAGCTGGCCGTGAGATAGACTTTGGTTCCTTTGGTTTTCTAGACAGTGATACCAGGCAGAGGTGGTGGGGCGTAGAAGTACGTTTTAAGCCGGTTTTGGATGAGTTGTTTGGTGTTACTAACAACAAGCAGCATATTCGAGGCTTCAAGAAACTAGACCCGAAACACGACGTCGAGCAGATTGAAGCCTTGAACGAAGCTGCGGAGGACCCGGAGAATTCTGGCCACTACAAATCCTCATTGCACCTTGAGCTCAATCGAAATCTCACAGTTAAGATCAATGCAATGTTGGACGTTATTAAAACACGAAAGGAAGGGAGTTCTGCGGACCCATCTAAAGCCAAGCCTGACCCCGTTTCTGAAAAGGTCAATAAGGATGTGGCGGAGGATCACACTGAAACATCCTCAGACAAAGAGGCTGAGACCAAGTCGGAACAGGAGAAGCTGGCAGAACGTACAAAATATGTTCTGGAAACTCGCCCAGAGCTTTCTGAAGAAGATGCACAAGCGTTCGCCAAAGCAACGATTGACTACAAGGTTGACCTGAACAAGGGCAGTTGGCCTGGGACAATGTTCTTGGACCTGCAGTTCGTAGCAAATGCAGCGGTTGGAGTTATCAACACCCGTTCCCCATATTACGAAAAATTGTGGCAGCATGTCGAAGACTCTGGCGATGATCGAGCGCTGAGTGCTCTTGAAGTGTACACGATGGCTTATGTGCGTACTGAAGACGAGTTCAGGAAGACCCTAGATGGCGAAACCTTTGAGAAATTCCGTGACCGGTGGGGCTACTGGGTATCCAAACTCTTAGAGAATGTTGACGAGTAGAATGCTTCTCTTAGAGACGGGTGCTTTTCGAGAGGAACTTGCGTTTGCCTTGTCATCGGCAGAGCAAGAAGTCATCGTTATGAGTGCATTTATTAAGCTCGATGCGCTTAAGTGGCTTATTGAAAACAGTAAAACGAGCAACCTTACGGTCGTAGCCCGTTGGCAGCCGTCAGATCTAGCAGCTGGAGCCTCCGACCTGGAGTGCTTTTACCTCTGTGATGAGGCTAATATTCCATTTGGGATTTCTCAGAACCTGCATGGAAAAGTCTATATCGTAGATTCTAAGATCTTCATTGGTAGCGCCAATCTAACATCAAAGGGGATGTCCCTTTCGCATTATGTAAACGACGAGTTCGGAACTGGATTCGAATACGGTCAGACCGAGAAGATCAAAGTCCGGGACTATCTCGCTTCCGTAAACTGGCTTGATGTCAAAACTGTCGAATTGATGGCTGACTTCTTGAGAGGCTTTGGCGGAAACACGGATGTGCATTCGAATGAGTGGCCCCAAGAAATTTCTGAAAAACTTGGTTCTCAACCCCTCGGTGTTTGGTTTCACGATCTTCCAATGTGCAGCCCAAATCAGTTGCTAGCGCAGACGGCTGCAGCAACGGCAATTGAGCACGATCTAGATTGCTTTCTAGGCAAGAAAGGCGCTGCCGAAGGCGAGCTGTTGAAAGGCTTCATGTCGTCGCAAATTTGCTTTTGGCTTGAAGTGCAATTGCAGGAATACGGTGAGCTATCCTTTGGGAAGGTCACCTCGCTGTTTCACGACCAGATACTTGATGACCCTATGCCATATCGAAAGAACATCAAGGAAGGTGTGGCAAACCTGTTCGATTGGGCTAGCAGGTGCAACACAAAGTTTGAAGTGGCCAGGCCGCAGCACAGACAGGTAATCCGTGCGGTGTAGTAATGAGCCCGCGCTTTAGCGCGCGGGCGACATCTCCCAATAGACTGCACCGGGGCTCGACGGGCCGTTGGCCCGCTCACCGCGATCCAGACATCATCGATTCTGTTTTGTCCGCCCAACATCCCTGACCGTAGCGGTCAACCTTAGTCCATCCCCAAAATCAGCCACCAATTTCCCCTGTCTCGCGAGCGAGCCATTCCTCGCGGGGCAAATTGGCGTCTGATTTTGGCGCAGACATTTTCTTCGCAAATGTGGCCGATTGACAGCCCCGTTCAGGGCCGTGGGTCGGGCTTTGCCCTCTCCCACTCTGTTCCGCCGAATACATGCGTATTCGGTCAGATCAGGTGGCCGAGGCGCAGCCCATCGGCGGAAAGGGGGCGCGAAGCCTCACCCGCGTCACTTTGATCGAGGAGGCCACAAATGGCACCGAAGTTTGATGTTTATGCCCATGTCACCGGCACCATTATTGCAGAGATCGAGGCGGGCACGCCGCCTTGGCGCAAGCCGTGGACCGGAAGCGCGTCCGGCGTTGCCTTGCCGACCCGACACAATGGCGAGGAGTATCGCGGGATTAATATCCTGATGCTCTGGGTCATGGCCGCCAAGAATGGCTATGTTTCGAGCCGCTGGATGACCTACAAGCAGGCGCAAGAGCTGGGTGGCCAAGTCCGCAAAGGCGAAACGTCGTCGACCGTGGTCAAATACGGGACGTTCACCCGAGAGAACGAGCAGGGCATTGAGGAAGAACTGCCTTATGCGCGCGCCTATCGCGTGTTCAACGCGGATCAGATCGAAGGCTTGCCGGAGGATTACTACATCCGCCCCGAGGCCCCGCGCGATCTTGGCACAGCGGAAGATCCGGAGTTTGAGGCGTTTTTCAGCCGGACAGGGGCGGAGATCCTCACCAGCGACGACCCGCGTGCCTATTACAGCCCCTCCAAAGATCACATCCACATGCCGCCGATTGCCACGTTTCACGATGCGGCAGGCTACTATGGGACGTTGGCCCATGAGCTTATCCATTGGACCGGTAGCGAAAAGCGGCTTGAGCGGATCAAGAAATTTGCGAACCGCGAAGCCTATGCCTTTGAAGAGCTGGTGGCGGAAATCGGTGCTTGTTTCCTTGGTGCTCAGATTGGCGTCGCGCCGGAATTCGACCAAAGCGCCGCCTATGTTGAAGGGTGGTTGAAAGCGCTCAAGGAGGACAAACGGGCGATCTTTCGCGCGGCGTCCGAGGCGCAAAAGGCAGCCGATTTTGTCCTAGCAGCCGCAGGTCAATCGAAAGCGGCCGCAGCATGAGCGGCCCCGCAATTCTACCCCCGATGACGTGCCGCAAATGCGGCGCGTCAAACCCAGTGATCTTTCTCGCGCCGGTCATCGTGAAAGGCAGTTGCTCCTGTATTTGCTTGGATTGCGCCGAGGCCCGTTTCTGGCTGGATCCGGACGGCAACTTGAAAGCCGGTGTTGAGCTTTAAACGTCTGCGCCCCGCCTCATGTGGCAGGGCGCAGACGTTTTGAACGGGAGGAGAAAATGTGGCCCGTGCTGCTGTGCACGGGCCGCTTTGAGACATGGACTGTGCGGAGGATCGGCTGGCTTTCAGCCCGCTCACCTCCTTCAGGCTTCTTTCAATTTGATTGGTCCGCCCAACATCCCTGTCGTGTCCCGTCAATGGGCAAGCGCCGCGCTGGCGCGCCGTCAAAGACTGCAACCCGTGTCCTCGCGCGGGGCGCGCTGCGGGCCGCACCAGTTGCTGGCTTCGACCCATTGACTGGCCGCTCCAGGGCCGTGGGTCGGGCTGTGCCCCCACCCACTCTGTTCCGCCGAATACATGCGTATCCGGTCAGATCAGATTGGCCGGTGTGCAGCCCATTAGCGGAAGGGGAGCCAAGCCCCGACCGCAGCACCCAAAAGGAGGCCACAAATGGCTCAAATACATCAGCCCCCAAGATTCTGGACCTGCGACTGTGATCGCACGACCGGCGGCCACATCATCGACGGGCTCTATAGTGCTTGCGTCTATTGCGGGAAGCATCGGCACGAGCTGAAGGAGATCGTTGTTCCGTCAGGTTTGGGTGGCGTGTTCTGTGTCGAGATCCTCAGCGTTGAGGATGATTGCGCCAAGGTGAAGGTTGTCAAGAGCTCGAACGGCTTTGACGCGCTGCCGCCCTTTACGGTGCCGTTCAAGGACATCGCCCCGCGTTGGAAGCACAAGGCGGGAGAAATCCGATGATCCCCGACTATCACAGCGATGATTTTGCGACGGCGCGTCTGGAGGATACCGTCAGCTTGCGAAGCGCGGCCCGTGAAGCGCGCGCCACGCTCTACGCGGTCTTGAACCGGCTGGAGATGAACGACCTGGACGGCGAGGAGCAACCCTATATCGACGATTGTCTTGGGGCTCTCGCAATCCTTGAAGAGGCGTTGCGATAACCTTGGAAGACATCAAAGCAGCAGTGGACGCGGGCAACCGCGTTCATTAACTCTTGAGATGAAAGCGCATCTTTGGGTTCAAACTAGTTGGTTGGTCGAGCAATATTGCTCAAACAATTGAGGTTTGAAGAATTTATCTTGGGCGGAATGTGGGAAATTGGAAAATTCACAGTTTGAAATTCATGAAACACGGCAACTCAGCAGAGAACTTGACCGAGATTGGGAGCAAGAGCTTGTTGTATCTCGAGCAGGGGAAGCTTTTTTACGTTTGGCCGGAGATGGCACGGACTACCGTGTAATGACTGCAACGGCAGGCGAAAATGACCTCGGACTTGAGGCTTGCAAACATCCCGATATCCTTCTTCAAGCTGCGCATGATCTGGCCGTCAGAAAGATCGATGGTTTTGACGGAATCGAGCGTGATCGAAAGGGAAGGAACTATGTCCAGCTGTTCCAGTTTTCGCAAGATGAGGGCGTTTCAGATGAAGACTTCACGAACGAACTCCGAGAGCTTCTTGAAGAGTTTTTTGACATCTACGATGGCTTGAGAGAGCTGAAGTAAATGAAAACAATCAAGTGGCTTTGGATCGCAGCCCTATTGGCAATAGGCTTCAAGTTCTACGGTTTGATTAGTTCCGGGCCCGACGGCTACGGGGCGAATGAAATGGAATCCTTTGTTGGCATGGTCTTAACTTTTGCCCTGTTATCTGCGATCTGGTTGGTTCTGTGGGCAATTGGTCGAGCCAAACAGGCAGTTGCCAGCAGATTAGCTGATCGCGGCTAAAGGCAACGCACCACATAACTCTGCAGAATGAAAAGGAATGAGCCGCCAGTCTTGGCGGCTTTTTTGATTTGGCTCGGTAAGCAAACGTGATTGCGCATGTGGCCGGGCTTTGCCCGGCGGTCGCAGCGTAGGGCTGCTCCAAACGGAATACAGGCAGTTGATGCAATATTATAATATTGAATCAATTATGGTGAAATGCCATAACAGAGCTGCCTGTATGATGCTGGCAAGAAATAGGGGTGATTACTTCACATGGGCCGACCGCGCGCACCACGGCACAAGCGACTGACGCAAAACCAGCGTTTTGCCATCGTGCGCAAGCGTGCCGAAGGGGTGGCGATCGAGGATCTGGCCCGTGAATTCGGTGTCACGACCCGCAGCATATTTTACACGTTGAAGGCCGATCAAAGCCGCAAGTTGGATGCGCGCGTGCGCTCCGAACTGGTGAATGTCCGGCTCACGCCAAAGGAGCTTGCCAGCTTCGATGCGGTGCTGACGCGGCATGATATCAACAGCCGCGCCGACGGGTTGCGGCGGCTGATCTATGCGTCGAACGATCTCTTCGTCCCCGACGATGAGCTGGCCAATCAGATGCAAGGTCTGTCGGCCTCGCTCAATCGTACCGGCAACAATATCAATCAAATTGCGCAGCGCCTGAACGAGGCAAAGCGCCAGGGCAAGACGCCACCTTATGGCAATTCCGCCCATGCTCAGGTCCGCGCTTTGGCCGGGCTGATCTTCGACATCGCCGACCAGGTTCAGGACATGGCGCAGCGCCGCCGAAGCGCGCTTTCTGGCGAGGTTGCCCGCGTACTGGGAGGCTTTGCCGATGGCCCGGAATAGCGCCGTTGCCGCCGCGCAGGAGGCCTTTTTCGATCGCGACTGGAGCCGCATTCGCGGCAGCGTTCCGCGCGCCCGTGCCAAGCAAATGGCGCGCGCTGCCATGGGGCATTCCCCCGCGATCTTCAAAGCCATTCGCGACGGCGGCACACACAACAAAACGCAACTCCGCAACCAGCTGGAGTACCTGACCACCAAGTCGAGCTTCATCATCGACAGCCGTGGCACCTATGACGGCCAAAGCGTTCTGTCAGCCAAAGAAATCGAACAGGTCACGCGTCGGTTTTCAGCGCAGTGGAATGAGGGGTTTCATCCCAAGCTGGGACACACCTCGCATCTCTTGATGGCTTTCCCAATTGGCACGCGCGGTGAGGATGTCGCCGAGATCACGCGCGAGATCTGCGAGCGGTTCTTTCAGGGTGAAGGCAGCCACTTTGACTACATCGCCGCCGTGCATGAGGACCGGGATCACCCACACGCCCATATCGTCCTGAACCGGCGCAGCAAAGACGGTGAATTCTTCTTTCTGAAAGAAGGGCACCATTTCAACTACGACAGTTTTCGCGAAGCGATGGTGGAGGTGTCGGACCGCTATGGGCTGCGGCTTGAGGCGACGCGAAAGCTGGAGCGAGGGATCACGACGAAGAGGCCAAGCGATGCAGACCAGCGTCGTGCAGAAGCCACGGGGCAGAAGCTGACCGAGTGTGAGCGCGTGGGGCCGGAGCTTGACCGTGCCTTGGCTGAGGTGGCGCAGAACGCGCGGCACTATCGCGGCTTGGCGGCCGAGGCCTCGCGCGAGAACCAGCATGACATTGCAGCAGCCTTGGACAAGGCCGCGACGCTTTTGGCGCAGGGCAAACCGATTGAAGCAGATGGAAAGGTATATGGCATGGCCAAAGAACAGCATTCGTTTGATGAGGTCGTGGATGCCTTTCACGACAAGATCCATCAGGCTGAACGGATCGTCGCGGACGCTTCGGTTGAACGGCGGGCGGCGCTCGAGCATGAGCTCAACGACATCTATCGCTCACTGTCACATCTCAGCCCAATGGGAACGCAGTCTCACACATTGCTCGAGGATGCGTCCAAAAGTGGGATTTATTCTGCCGCAAATATCCAGGCCGAAGCTCAAGAAGCGTTGCAGGATCCAGCTCTGGCAGAACGTCTCCAGCAGGCTTTGAAAGGCACCGGCATTAACGCGCAAGAGGTGACACGTCGTGTCGAAAACGGCGCGGGCAATGCCGCGCTCGAGCGGCAATGGCTTGGACAGGATCTGAAGGCGATTGCCGAGAAGGACGGCT
The DNA here is from genome assembly GCF_947497285.1 of uncultured Aliiroseovarius sp. Taxonomy (GTDB): domain Bacteria; phylum Pseudomonadota; class Alphaproteobacteria; order Rhodobacterales; family Rhodobacteraceae; genus Aliiroseovarius. The sequence continues at coordinate 312,458 of NZ_CANMFT010000001.1, forward strand.
TTGACCTGTCACGCGCCGATGAGCTTGAGAAAGCGATCGACCGCCTTGACCGGGTGCACAGTGATCTGGGTCGTATGTTGGCCGATGCTGAAGTTCTCAAGGACAGTGGAGTGGTGGAGGCCGACCGGCAGGAAGCCATAGTCGACGGGTTGCCGCCGACCACGGCTGATATCCTGAGCCGTATGAGAGACGACCCAACGGCAGATCCATTCCGAAACGATCTGGAACGCGAGACCTGGCGTGCTGAGATGGCGGAACTGGTCGGTGAAGAGGGCACCCAGGATTTGGCGATTGGCGATGAGACAGCGTTTGAGGAGCATATCGAAGACCGTCTGGACCGCCTTTATGCGGCCAAGGCCTATCTGCAGAGCGATGCCGCTCTGGCGAACAGCGTGGCGATGGAGCATGTCCTTGACGAGATCGCCAATGAGGAAATAGACCTCCAACGCGAGCGGCATGTCGATGCCGACGGCGAAAAGGGCGTGACGCATGGGTAAGGCGCGGATCGCACTTGGCGTCATAAGCTTTGCTCTTCTCGGCGCGGTGCTGGGGTATGTTCTGGCGTCGGCCTTTCTGACGTTCCGCTGGTTCGGGGTCGGGGCGGATATCGATTTCTTGATGCTGGCACGTAGCTATGGGGGGCTCCGCACGACCCATCCGGCCGATATGCAGATTGTTCACTTGATCGTGGGGATCAGCACTGGTGCCGGTGTTTTGCTCAGTGCGGTCTTGATGAACGATGCGCTAACCAAATTTGGGGAAACCCACTGGCAGCACATGTCCGAGATGAAGCGCAACGGTTTCTTCGGCAAGCCTGGCCACGGCTTTGTTCTCGGTAAAATGGGTAAGCCCAGGAGCCGCAAACCCTTTGTGATGTCCAAGGTGTTCCCCCATGCCCTGATCGTCGCCCCGACTGGACGCGGCAAAACGACGGGGTTTGTCATCCCGAACCTTCTGACCTATCAGGGCAGTGCGGTGGTGCTCGACGTAAAAGGCGAAAACTTCGAAGCAACATCGCGCCACAGGGCAGCGCAGGGCGACAAGGTTTTTCGGTTCGCGCCCACTGACTGGAAAGATAGCCGCTCGCACCGATACAATCCTTTGCTGCGGATCTCGGCGCTGGAAAACGTCGACCGCCAGCAAATGGAGCTGCAGCTCTTGGCCTCATTGTTCCTCCAAGCTGATAACGACCGAGTTCAAGGACTCCTCGATGGCGGCATCGACCTATTTGTGGCGGCAGGGCTTTTGGCGTTTGAGCGCAAGCGGCCGACCCTGGGCGAGATTTACCGCATCACCGCATCTGGCGGAGACAAGCAGAAGGAATATCGCCGCCGAGCCGACGAAGTCGTTAATCCAGCTGCCAAGCTGATCTTCATGCGCATGGCCTCGACCAACAACGACACGCTGACCTCTTACCTTTCGCTCTTGATGACATCTGGCCTCAAACAATGGTCCAACCCCGCAATCGATCGCGCAACCGCGACCTCAGACTTCGATTTCCGGGACATCCGAAAGACGCCGTTCTCGGTCTATCTCGTGGTCGAGCCGCTTATGGTGAAACCCCTCGCTCCGCTGATCCGTCTGTTCTTCTCGGACTTGCTGGCATCGCTGCAGGACCATGAACCTGGCAAGGACGAGCCTTGGCCGGTGATGATCATGCTCGATGAGTTCAATCGGCTGGGCAAAATGCCAATCGTTCTGGACAGCATCGAAACCCTTCGATCCTACCGGGCTAATCTGGCGATCGTCACCCAGACCATCCCGGCGCTAGATGAAATCTACGGCGAAAATTCCCGCCGCGCCTTGCAGGGTAACGCGGGCATCAAGCTCTATCTGACCCCCTCAGATGAAAAGACCATCGAAGAGCTCAGCAAAGCCGTCGGCAAAACCACCAAACGCGTTGTGACCCGTTCGCGCTCGGTCGGCCGCAACCCATTCGCGGGGCGCAGTATGTCTGAACGGACGGAAGAGACGCCTTTGTTACCGGAGGATGAGGCCCGTCGCATGGATCTTGATGACATTGTTCTGGTGGTCGACGCGCAAATGCCCGTGCGCGCCAAGCGGATCAAATACTATGAAGACCGGTTCTTTAAGCAGATCTTCGATAAGCAGTCCGGGGATCTGCCATATCCCTCAGCCGGAGACCAGATGCGCGGTCTGCAAGGGCAAATCAAGGCGCTGGAGGCGAAGATCGGGGCGCTGGAGGTGCCAAGAGCGGTTTCAGGTGATGGCACTGAAATTGACGGGAAGCGACGTGCAGAGATCGATGCTTTGGTCAATGAAGAGCGGGGTGCGGCGTCAGGCGAAAAGCCTGGTTTGGGCGAGTATCAAGCAGGAGCTAAACGGGTGGAGAGATTTATGGAGGAGGCAGCTCGGGGATGAAACGCGGGAAGCGGTCATTCTCTGCATATGCGGGGTGCAAGGCATTCAGCTGGAAGAGCAGACATTCAAAACTGGTTTTTTGATCAGAAGAAAAAGTAGGCGTGCTCGGTTGTTTGGTGACCGACGACTATTGGCAAGCTCTAAGCAACCTGCATCACTTTCGCTAAGTGGGGAAGCAATCCGATCAGGCCCCCGTGTCTGGTTTTACAATCGCTCCTTGGCAGTCTACCTATAGGTTGAGCAGACGGTGAATGCATGGACGATTTGGATGGATCACCGCGAATTTGAACAAAGGGTTTTTGTACATGGATTTGAGAATTCTCAATTCTCTTGAAGCAAGGATGCCTTGGACTCTTGCCAACAGAGCGATGAAGCGAGCCGGTTTGGACGGGTCCCAAGGTTGGGACGGTGCGCGCGCAAAATATTCAACGACGGACCATCCAAAGGCCGAAGCGTTCCTGATTGGTCTGCTGCGGCAACATGCTCTCTGCGGCGAAAAAATGACCAAGTTTTATGCGGTTAGGGATGCCGTCAAAGCGGAGCTTTTGGAGGCGATAAACGAACTGTCCCCTGCGGATCATGCGTTCGCCGAAAGTTATCCCTTTGTGATGAGCGAAACGGAACTTACCGAGCAGACTTCTGAACCGGTTCTAGTCTCTGTGGAACGAACCGACGATGGCGTCGGGGCAGTCTTCGCTCAGACAATAAAGCTGACTTCGCGCGAGCAAATACCCATCGGCGAAGTCTTCAATGACCCGGACAATGTCAGGGAACGCTACGACGAGGTGATTGGCCTCAAGTTTGAGGCGGTACAGATGTTCAACATCATTTGGGTGCCGCACCATGACGGTTTGGTTGAGGTTCGAACCGACTTTCCCAGAGGCATGCGGCAGGAGCTGGCACACGAAATCCAATCGCAATTCAAGGCAATTGCGAACAGCTTGGTTGAAGGGTCGCCTTTGGAGCAGCCGATTGACTTGTTTCCACTGATTTCGTCAATGTACGAGACCAAGGGTGAGGGGACGGTGGTGGAACTGAGTTTCAAGACTTCAACCGCATCAATCAAGAACGAGAAGATGCGCCGAACGAGGCTCTGCCTGCGTGATGAGCTGTATCACAAGGGCGGTAAGGATGCGCTCGGAACGAAGATTGAGCCTTTCAAGGTGAGCATCCGCTGGGAGTTCCAGCACGAGGGCCAAGCCTACCAGCCTGAACTGACGCTGGCAGGGACGTCTCGCGGTCAACAAACCGCAGGTGGACCCGCAAAAGGTCAGCTCGTTTCGGGAGCCGTCATTAAGAACTGCATCGGTATGGTGGACTATGAGCATGTGAAGGCCAAAATGGTGGCTCACATGCCCAGCAACGAAGGAGAAGCTGCGAGCTAGCTTGGATTGACGTGGAAGTTGCAGAGATAAAGAGCGCGATTGAAAAAGACTGGGGCCATACCCCTGTCGGTGAAGTGTGCCTTGTTCTTGTTGACCGCATCTTGGGTTTGCAGCCACAAGCTTCGGCGGCGCTTACCTACCAGAACATCCTCGATTTGGTCGGGGAAGACTCAGTAACACCCGAACTAGTCGCAGCGTTAAATCTGCTCACCACCGCCGAGTTTGCGATTTTGGACGCCGGTGGATTCTTTATCGACGAGGACGACAACAGTCATGAGTTGACCGCCGAGGAGTTTCAGAACGTCCTTAGTCGCAACTTTTTGGTACATCCAGACTCCGGTTACCCAGTTGAGGATGCCGCGAACAAGGTGTGTCCGTTTTTTTCGCTCAAGAACGCGGAGGCCAGTTCCTGATGGCCTCAGAAATGACACTCAGTACCGTTCTAGCTCTGCACGATGGCACGGCCCTAGCGGCTGCTCTACGCTATACCCTCGCACAAACGCATGATGCCCGGCTTGAAGCCGTAAGGACAGTGATTGACCACGCCTGCAGTGAGCTGGAAGTGAATAGCCACCTTAAACAAGACCTATCGGAAGACCAGTTGACGATTGAAATTTGCCAATACATGCGCGGATTGGGTTTCGAACCTCGGCATGATGAGCAAGCTGGCGGACACTGCGACATTCTCATTCGCGGCAAAGACATGTTCATGTTTGTCGCTGAGGCCAAGTGGCACACGAGTTATTCATGGCTCGATCAAGGATTCCAACAACTCGCAACGCGTTATTCCACGGGCGTACCCGGCCAGGATCAAGGCGAAGTCATCATCTACTGCAGAAATCGTGATGCACTCGCCATGCTTAGAAAGTGGCGCGAGGAACTGACTGATCGAAATGCCGCAGTTGAAACTGCCGATGATGAGAACGGAAATCCACTCGCATTTTGGTCCACCCACAAACATGAAAAAACGGGTCTAGATTATCGTGTTCGACACAAAGTTGTAACGCTGCACCACGAACCGGCAGACAAGAAAAAAGCCGCATGAGATTCTCTTTGATAAATAATCTTGGATAGCACCTGTGGCACCGTTTACCGTTCGCGGAGCAACGCAAAGTCATCTGCGGCGAATGTCTGCAAAGCGTGCTGCGACTGCAGAAAAATGCTCTATTCTCGAGTGACCGCAACGGGCCGGTTTCATTCCAACCTTTTCGCCCGTTCTGCCATCCGCTGAACCACTGAAATAGTCGCAGCGCCCGCCTGACTTATCCCAGCCCCGGCGATCTCCGCATTTGACCTCGTCCCAAACCTTGCCCGTGCCCGTGACCCCTTGGTGCCCATCAAGCCTTTAGCGAACCCGCCGGGCCCCGGAATGCTTGGCGGTCCGGCCATCATGAAATTGCCCGAGATCGAGCGGACGATTAGCGGGGTGGCGATGATCATGCCGCCTGCGAGAAACATCATCATGAAGAAGGGGACCAGCGCGCCGATGTTGCTTGCGCCGGAGGGGTCTCCGAGTTCGGCCATCAGCGAGCGCGACATTCCGACGACGGTGGAAAACACCCCCGCAATCACGAGGGGGTAGAGTGCGTAGGACACCGTGCTGGACAGCCAGCGATGGAAATAGTCCTTGCTGACATCAAACAGGGAAAGCGCGATCATGATGGGGGCGATGCCGATCATGAATGCCAGCATGATCTTCGCGAAAATCAGGACCAGGCCGCAAAGCGCGCCTATGACGCCTAAAAGGAACGCACCAATCGCGCCGATCAGGGCTCCGGCCATCCAATGCATGTTGTCACCAGCCGCGTTCAGGTAGTCGCCGAACTCTTCGATGAGGTCGTCAAAGGCCCCGGCAAAGTAGGATGCGCCTGCACCGCCCCCGCCAAGTCCTGCCACCATGCCGCCCGCGAGCTGGTCTAGCCCGTTGATGAGGGCGCTGGCTACTGCGTTGAATTGGACCCAGTTCATCGCAAACAGAAAGATGAGCATGAGCTTGAGGGCGAACCAGAACGCGGTGCGCCCATCCATGGATTTGTACTGAAACACCATGTTGAGGAAGACGCCGATCACGGCGAGCGTCGAGGCCACGGCAATGACGCCGCCAAGCTGACCGGCGACGTTGCCAAAAGTGGTTTGGGCCGCGTCATCCAAAAAATTGTTGGTTGTCTCTACCATCCAGGTGACAACGCCCATGGGATCCTCCTCGGTTGGGCTTAGGTGCTGTCACCAGTGCGACGTTTCAGGAAGGCCTTTAGGATATGCTCGCCGTCAAAATCCGGCACGACGGAAACCAGTTCCCAGCCAACTTGGCCAAGAGCCGTCAGCTGCGCTTCGATCTTCGGTGACTTTGTCTTGGCGGTGTTGATCAGTTCAATCTTGTATTCAAACATGGGTTGTTTCCTTTGATAGGGCCGGATCGTTCGGCAGGTAAAATTCAGTGATGCCGCGCGCGCCTTCATGGCGACCGGCCTGGATAATCACATCGATCGAGCGGGTGATATATTCGCTCATGTCCCGGTAGGTCATGGGCACATCGGTTTTCAGGGCGGCGATGGCGAGACGCTGAACCGCCAACTGAGGTGTTTCAGCATGCAGTGTGGTGAGTGAGCCACCATGGCCGGTGTTTATAGCCTCAAGGAAGGTCATGGCCTCTTTGCCGCGCACTTCGCCCAGGACGATGCGGTCTGGCCGCATGCGAAGGGTGGAAGTCAGTAGGACATCAGCGCTGCGCGTGGCTTCATCGCGATCAGACATCAGCGTCACGACATTGGGCTGCGTCGGTCGCAGCTCCGCGGCCTCTTCAATCGTGATGACCCGCTCGTCGGCGGGCACGAAGGAGAGGATCTTGCGCGCCGTGACGGTCTTGCCCGTCGAAGTGCCACCGGACACGATCATGTTAAGCTTGTGCGTGACGCAAAACTTGATTGCGGCATCGATGTCACCCGTGACCACGACATCGCGCAGCTCGGCGTTGCGCTTGCGGCGCGCACCTTCATTGCTGCGTTCTTTGCCGAAAAGATAGGATAGCTTGATCTGATCCAGTGGCAGGTCCGCAAAGAACCGCAGTGAAATCGCGTAACCGCCATCAACGGCGGGGGGCTGGATGACTTGCGCCCGGATTGGGCGGTCTCGGTAGGTAATGCTGACCGAGACGATGGGCTTCGTTCGGCTGAGCGTGGTGTTCGCGGCGGAGGCAATCTGATTTCCCAGGTCCTTGATCTCATTCGCCGAGAGCTGTCGATTGACGTTCCGCATGAAGTGATCCCCCTGAAACTCCGCCCAAAGCGAACCATCAGGATTGACGCAAAGCTCGATAAGCTTTGGATCACGCGCCTCGGGGATCTTGTCCATTGAGCTTTGCAGATAGCTGGCCGCCATGATCAGAAGATCTCCAGATCGCGGTCGACCATCACGGTGACGCGGGCACCCTGATCCACATAGATCACCGGCGAGACGGAGAGATATTCGCCGATCACGCTTTGCGCGCTGTCCTGAAGGTCTTCGGCAATGCCCTCGAGAACATCAGAAGTGATCTCATCTTCTGTGTTCTGGGCGGCCATGGCGGGCAAGGCTCCGATCAGGGATATCAGGGCGGCAGAACCGAACCGTGTGCCAAAGCGGCTGTCGACGAAACCAGTTGTGCCGGAGCGCCCCAGTTCATCACCACCGAAGGCGCTGATTTCTACGGTCTGGTTGCTGGGCAGAATGATCCTGTCCCAAGCGATCGTCACGCGTTGTTGTGCGATATCGAGGCCAGATTGATAGCGCCCGATCAGGCGTGCGCCGCGCGGGATCAGGATCCGTGAGCCGTCGTAAGCATGGACATCTTCAGAAACCAATGCGCGGACCTGACCGGCGAGCGAGCTGTCGATCGCTGTCTCGAGCACAGCCTGGATCATCGTGCCCTGAACGACGGTGTTTGACGGGTTCACAATCAACTGGGCTTGCGTCACCTCAGCGGGTTCAGCGCCATTGCGGACAAAGTCTGTGTCACCATCAAGCCGCCGCTGTTGCGCGGCGGTATCATTGTTGCCGCTTCCAGTGCCGCCAAAGGCGATGATTGGGCTGGCAATACGCGCTTGCAGTTCCTCAAGCTCGGCTCGCCGCCGCCGCTCGAGCTCTTGCAGACGCAGCTCCTCGGCCGTGGGGCCGGTTGGTGCGAGCGTGCGCGGGGTTTCCAGGCGCGCAAGCTCCAGATCGTTCTGCAGTCGCTGTATCTGACGTGCGCGTTCTTCCAACTCTTCGCGCAAGGCGGCTTGCGTAGCAGCGGCCTCACTGCGCAGGGCATCGATCTCTGCACCCAAGGTCTCCAATGCTTCAGTGTTGACGGCTGGGACTTCAGGTGCGGGTGCGTTGCGCAGGGCTTCGAGCTCGGTGCGCATGGCGTCCATTTGCGCGCGCAGCTCTTCTGTGTCGCGGGCCGGTTCCGGCTCCGGCGGCGGGGCTGTGTCAATCGGTGCGGGCGTGGGCTCGAGCGCACCAAAGCCCGGTCCTGCCGCTTGGAACTCATCTGGGGAGGCGGTTTCCAAACTGTCGGGTTCAGAGCCGCCAGAGAACAACAGCAATAGGCCGCCAAGAGCCGCGATTGCCCCAATGCCTAGGGCGACGGCGAAAAAAGATGGTCGCGTTTTTGGGCTTTGTGTTTTTCCTTCAAGCGCTTCGAGACGCTTTTTAAGCTCGACTGTTTCACTCATCCTGACTTGCCTCGCTCATCTCTTGGACGCAGATTTCGTCCTCGCCGAGCCTGAGAACCCATCGATTGCTGACACCTGACACGCGGATCACGCCATCTGGCCGCGCCAGCGCATTCACGCTCCGCTCATTACCGCCGGACCAACGAAAGATCGCGGGCAACGGCGCGTTCGCAGCAAAGCGGAAATAGGTGAAGGTGCCGTCGTCCCAAATCTCACGCGGAGTGATTTCGGACCGCGCGCTGACGCCATAGGCGTGGTTTGCTGGTGCGTTCGCTGCCACACGCGATTGCCGTGGTGTCGCTTCGGGGTAGGTAAAGCGGATGACATAGAACGTCGGAGAGCTCGCCTCAGTGACGTTGAAATAATAGCTGCGCCGGTTGGTGTAGACCGTGATGTTTGTATGAGCGCCGCTTGTGACGGGCTTGATCGCGAAGGCCTGACCACCGGGCACGCCGTCCAAAAGGAACCCTTCAGTGTCGCCCGCAATGATCGAGCGGATGGTCTCGCCCTGGCCAAACTCAATGCTGGTCACATGGGTCAGGCTGGTGCGGATACGGTAGACCTGCCCATCCTGATAGGTGGCCAGCCGGACGCGGGCATCATAGGGGCCTTGGCGCGGCTGCGTTTCGGCATAGGCGGTGCCAGCAAGCGGCACGAGGAAGACGAGTGTCAGGAACAGGCGACGCATTGGTTACTCCAGACGATCCGAGCGGATCGCGTATTCGGTGACGGTGAAGCCGAAAGGGTTCTGCCAGACATCGTCGATCGACCGGCTGTTCTCGGGCCGAAACTCAAACATCAGCGTTGCGGTGAAGAGCCCGTTTTGACTGCCACGCGGCGAGTTCAAGCGCTTGCGCAGGCGCACCTGGGCACGATTGGCGCTGATGTGCGTGATCGACAGAACCTCGACATCCAAACGGGCATCTGTGCCGTAGCTGTCGGGCGGATAGGCCTCATGGCCGCTGGTCCAAAGGGCGCGCAGTCCTGAAGCGGCCGCGCCGTCTGACTGGTCCAGGACCCGCCGCACACGCACATCATTGTCGAGCTGATTGTACGTCTCTCGCTCAATGACATAGCGGTAGACCTGTGCCTCGATGATAGCGGGGCGTTCCGTGAGTGAGACCGCTTCAACCACGGCATTGGGGAGGGCCATGCCGGTTTCGCTATCAAAGGGCACGATCATGGGCGGCGGGTCCACGTCGAACAGGGCCACAAGGGCAGCGACGAGGCAACCTGCCATGCCAAACGCCATGCCTGTCAGCCCCAATTTCTGCCACATGAGCTCGCGTCGTCTTGCGCCGTAGACGAGCTCTTCTTCGATGATTTCGGCCTCGCTGTTCATGGGATCAATCCGCGCGAAGCTCTGGTAGGGTGAAGTCCATGTAGCGGCGCTCTTCGGCCAGCGTGGCGGCATCCACCACGCCGGATTGGCCCGCGCCAACGGTCTGGATGGCTTCGAGCTCCCACATGCGCGTCATGGCAATCGCCAGCTCAGCGGTGACGCGGGTGTTGTGATCGACGGCTTCTTTGAGCGTTTCCATATCCGGGATTAGCGAGACCAGCTGTTCGACCCGTTCGAGGGATTGCGCGGCCTCGTCATAGCTGTTCTCGGCCGCCGCCGACATCACCGCCCCGGTGCCTGCCTGGCTCGCAATGCGTTCTGCCCCTGGATTGCCGCTGCTGGCCATGTCGGACAGGCTGTCTTGGTCAAAGCCTGCATCTTCCAGTGCTTGTGTCATGCGGCCTTCCATTTGAGGGGCGGCATTGCCGATGAGGCCGCTGAAATCGCCGCTTTGGATTTGCCGTATGGTGCCAAGGAGGTCGCCAAATTCTTGGTCTAGGAGGCCGTCAAGGTCGCCGCCCATGGCCATCTCGATGATGTCCGTCGCTCCGGTCAGGGCGGCGTAGGTCTCATTGAGCGTGTCGAGTTGCTGCTGCACCAGGTCGAGCTGCTCGAGAAGCGTGTCGAGCTGGTCGGTCTGGATCCCGAAATCCTCCAGCATCTGCTGCAACTGGCGAATTTCCTGCGCGATATTGCGCGTGTCGACCGTGGGGACACCTTGGGCAAATAGGGGTGAGGCAACCAACAGCGCGCAAGTGGCAACGGTAGTAAGAAAGCGGATCATCGGAATGCCTCCAGATCGAATTGCATGAAGTCTTCTTCGCGCGCCTGAGCGGCCGCCATGGCTAGTTCTGACGCGCTGAGTGGGCGGGTATGGGCGGCCTTGAGACGCGTGCGGATGGCGATCAGACGAGCGAGTTCGGCCCGCGCATAGGTGTTGAGCGACATGGCCGCGTGAATGTCATCTGTCTCGCCAATGCGGGTGATGATGTCCTGCACCCGAAGCGCGGCCGCTTGCACGGAGACCAAGGAGTAATCGCCGTAGATCCCTGCGCCGAAAGAGGTGAGGCTCATGGTCGAGTTGGCAAGCAAGACGGGATCAATGGTGCCGAGCGCGTCAACGCCACCCACGCGGGCAAGGTAGAGATTGTAGCGCTCGGGGATCACCTGAACGTAGTGCTGGGTCTCGGCAAAAGGCGGCACGCCACCGTAGCGCTGCACATTGCCGGGACCGGCGTTGTAGGCGGCCAGCCCATGAATGATGTTGCCGTCAAACATGGCCAGCATCTGCGCCAGATAGCGCGCGCCGCCCGTGACCTGGATATAGGGATTTTCGTAGTAGGCCGGGTAAATCCCCAGATCCTGCGCCGTGCCGGGCATAATCTGGGTCAGGCCGAATGCGCCAACAGGGGATCGCGCGCCGATGGTAAAGCGGCTTTCCTGCCAGATCAGCGCCTGTAAAAGGCAGCGCCATTGCTTGGGCGATAGACCCGCCGCGCGCACGCCGGGCATGTGGTGCGTTTCTTGAGCCGCGCGAATGATCAGCTGTTCGATCGAGCCCGAGGCATCGCCGAACATCTGTGCCGCGCCAGGGTTTGGATCGACCGGGCTGTAAAGCGTGTCTGCGGCGCTTTCAGGTGATGAACCAGCTTCCAGGCTTGCGACCAGTGCGCCGGAATTCCCGCTGGCCAACGTCGTGGCATCGAGGATGTCTTCCAGTGCCTGGAGTTGTTCTTGCTCGAGCTCTTCAAGCTCTTCCTCTTTAGTCAACCGATCCCGCTGCAGCGCCAGATCTTGTTCTCCCTGCTGCAGCACGCGCTCGCGCTGCAAGAACATGCCCGCATCAAACGTGGGCACGCCTTGGGCAAAGGCCATTGGCGTGGCTAGCCACACCAAGCACGCAAGGATATGCAGGCGGTGCTTACTCACCGAGACCACCAATCGGGCCAAGCAACTCGAAATTACAATTGCTGCGGCTGACCTCGGCAAAGGAGTTGAAGCATTCGGCTTCAGACGGCCGATATTCCGCGCAGGCTGTCAGGGCCAAAAGGGTGAGGGTCAGCACGCAAAGTCTACGCATCAATCTGTCTCCAAAAATCGAGGTTCTTGCGGTAATCCGCGCCCACCAGCGCTTCGCCTTTTTCCATGCCGCCAAGGATCGTGAGGTAGGGGCCGAGCGCGCTGAGATCTGCGTCGATCACCACCGAGCCTTGATCATCACGCACCAGCGCCAGACGGGAATTGCTGCCTGTGCTGAGCAGAACGCTGAGCTCTTTTTCAGTGAGGCCCAGCATAGTGTAATCGCTGGCCGAGGCGCGAATGTTGGGTAGCAGTAGCTGCGTCGGAACGGCCTCGACGATTGTTTTGCCGGTGCGGGTTTTCTCAAGCTGGCTTGCGTATTGGGTCATCATCACAACGACGGCATTCTGTTTCCGCGCCGTGACCAGCCAGTTGCTGAGCCGGTCGGCAAAATACGGGTTGTCGAGCGCCTTCCAGGCTTCATCGATAATGATCAGCGTCGGCTTGCGGTCCTCGATCACCCGCTCCACCCGTCGAAACAGGTAGGACAGGACCGCCATGCGTTCCTTCTCGCTTTCGCTGTCGAGAATGCCGGTCAGGTCGAACCCGACCACATCACCATTGAGCGAAAAGGTATCCTCAGAGCTTTGCCCGAAAATCCAACCGTAGCGGCCATCAGCAGTCCATTCCTGAATCCGTTCGAACAGATCCCCTTCATCTGCCCCCGCCACAAAGAGGGAGGCCAAATCCTGCCAGTTGCGTAGGGCGGCATCGCTCGCCCCGGCGTTCTGGCGTACCACTTCCTGAATGCGGTTGATCTGAACAGGGCTCAGGGGTTTGTCGGCGCGATGCAGCAGCGTGGCCAGCCAATCAGAAAGCCAGGCTTGCCCGCGCCCGTCGATTTCCGTGCGGAGCGGGTTCAGACCTGTGGCTTCACCCGCCTTGATGGCGCTGTAGCGCCCGCCATTGGCGCGCACCGCCATTTCCATGCCCGCGCGATAGTCGAACACGAATACGCGCGCGTCGCAGCGACGGGCTTGGGTCATGAGGAAGGCTGATAACACCGACTTGCCGGACCCAGGACGGCCAAGGATCAAAGTGTGGCCGCCCGTCGGCTCTTTGTTTGGCTGACCCGTTTCATGGTAATTGAACAAGAAGCCCGAGCGTTCAGGCGTTGGAAACAGTGTGATTGGCTTGCCCCAAGGCACTTGGTGGCCAGGTTTGCCCAGTTGACCGCGATGAAGCGCTGCGAGGTCGGCAAAGTTGGTGTTGGTGATGGCGGCCTTGCGGCTGCGCATCTGCCCATTGCCCGGATGCTGCGCGAAATAATGGGTGCGCGCCGCAAAGCTCTCGTTCACCAGATTAACACCTTCGCTGGCCGCGATGTTGCGCACTTCGGCGGCGATGGCTTCCAGCTTTTCTTCGGTCTCGGCGAAGACCGTCACCGTCATGTGATGATCGCCAAAGCTCAGCCGTTTGGATTCCAGATCGTCCAGAGCGTCGACCAGTTCTTCGGCGAGGGAAATCGCGCCGTCATCGCTGGCCTTCATTAGGCGCTGTTGGCGCTTGATCCGGCTGGCCATGATGTTGCTGTTGATAGGTGTGAAAGAATGCGAAACCACCATGTCGACAGGCAGGTTCAGCTCATCGAACATCGTGCAGCTGGTTTTGGCCGGGTAGGTCTTGATCGCAAAGCTGGTGCCAAGCCGCTTACCTGCCGTCCCATCGTCGAGGGAAAAGTCGCGCCCCTGAAAAGTGACGCGCGTGTTGGCTACATCTTCGGCAATGACGCCAAAGCGCGATTTTGCGAAGAGCGGTCGCTCTTGGCCGATGTTGAGCGCCCCGAGGAACCCGAGTAGCTCGCCGCTTTCGGCCCCAAGCAGATGTGGGTTCATTTCCGCAAAAGACGACAGCAGAAACCCAACGACCTCCTCGAGCTTGCGCAGCTGCTTGGCCGTCTGGTCTTTCAGCTGTGAGATTGAGTCTGCACGTTTCAGACGCAGCCGCGCACCGAGGGGAGGAAGTTTCAGAACTGTCAGCGTGAGTGTCTTGTCCCGCAGACCCGCCCGCGCCATGGCCGATTGCCAACGGCTGTCCAGGGCTTGGGCAAACCCCTCATTGGGCACTGGTGGCAAGCCGGTTTCGATCGCTTTTGAAACCTTGTGGACGTAGAAACTGTACTCCGGCCCTATCTGCGCGATGATCGCCGCGAAGAGCGCGCGGACCTTCTCCAAATGCGCGTCATCGCTTGTCATGCTGTTGACGCCATCAAGGCGGATGCACTGGAACAAAGCATTGCCGCGCGTGCGGATCGTCACGTCATTCACCAGGCTGACATAGGGCAGCATGCTGGCCATCGGCCGCTCTTTGCGCGCCCAGTCCGGCAGTGTTGCAAGATCATCCGAGGGGTCACGGAGCATAGCTGTCCCCCGAATGGATCTTGCGGTTCGGGGTGCGCGGCGTTTCCTGCAGGGCAGTGACCATCACCTCAAGAAAGGCCGGATCCCAGTCTGCTGCTTTCCACAATGCGGGATAGGCCAGTGCGGCGATGATGATCACCGGCCAGCTCTGGACCCACAAAAACAACAATACAAACCCGAAGAGCCAAACCATTGCATACATGATCGGCAAGCCGATGAGCTTTGGCGGCCGGATCAGGCCCAGGAAGAGGCGGGTCTGCGTTGCCATGCCGGATTTACGCGCCCCAGATGGCGGTCACGATGGTCGGCGCGGCCGCGATGCCTGCAATGGCCACCAGCACCCAGAGGGCTTGACGGAAATCGAGAATGCCAAAGAGCCAGGAGAGGAACACGCCGATCAAGGCCAAGGTGCCGATGACAATGCCCAAGGGGCCGGTGATCGTGTCGACGATGCCCTGCAAAAGGTTCTGCACCGGGGAGAGGTCGATGCTCTGGGCAAAGGCCGGGTTGGCAATCATCAAACTGGCCAGAGCCAGCGATAGGATCGTGCGGAATTGAATGTGCATCAGGAGGCTCCAGTCAGTCGGTCACGCACAGCTATGACGCGGCGCACGTGATTTTGGGTTTCTTGGTAGGGAGGGATGCCGCCATAGCGTGCGACCGCGTCAGGTCCCGCGTTATAGGCGGCAAGCGCAAGTTCAGCCGTGCCAAACTGCGCCAGCATCATCAGAAGGTAACGGGCAGACCCGTCCAGGTTCGCCTGCCAATCATGCGGATCAACGCCGAGCTGTGCGGCCGTCGCGGGCATCAACTGACCGAGGCCAATCGCGCCAGCGGAGCTGCGCGCATTTGGGCGATAGGCGCTTTCGATCTCGATATTGGCTTGGAAGAGGGCCCGCCATTCCGTCACCGACAGACCCGCGCGACGCAACGCCGGATGCCCACCATAACGGTGAGCGGTGCTTTCGAGGGCTGCGAGGATTTCGGGGCGGGGAACTGCACGGGCGCGTTGCGGAGACGGCACGGGCTCATGTGCATTGAAGACGATCAGTTCTGGTGGGTTTGCGCCAATCCCGTCGACATAGCTTTGAGCAAAACCTGTTTGGGGAGCTTTGGTCTCTAGCTGGCCATCGGCCCGCATGGAAAGCACGAAGCCTTCAGAATAGGCAGGAGCGGCAAGGAATGCTGCGAGGACGGAAAGTGGCTTAGCCCGCGTCGTCCAACTTGTGAGAAGCGATCTTGCCTTCGAGCATCGGGATCGAGACGATCGAGACACCAAGTCCAGCAAGGAAGCTGGATAAGCCGTTGATTGTCTTGAACTCTCGGGCAGCCATGTTGTTGCGCGCTGTAACGAGCAGGCGACGCGTCTCGCCATCAGGCGAGACGCAATGCACGGTCCAAACTCCGGACCACTGAGCACCTGTACGTTTGGGCGTAACCCGGCACACAACGTCTGCCGAATGACCCTCGGCAAGCAGCGTGCGCAGCCCGTCTTCACTGACAACATTTGGGGCGTCTTGCATCAAATTCATAGGATCGAGCCTTGCAGAATTGTGCATTAGCCCGGCAGTCCCTCATGGACTCCCGAACTGATACAATATTATAATCTTGCAATCAATAGGTGCAATTTGCGTTATTGCACCCCTCATGCGTTGAAACAAATTTACTGCAACGGAGTGGCTGAGCCAAGATAATATGGTGCTTTTGAAACAAACATGGGCGGTGATGGTCGTTCTGAGCTGGGATTCTGCCGCTATCGCAGGCAGCTGCCTGCCGCCAGCGCCGCCCTGGATACCCACTGATCCCGATGATGTCAGGTCATATGCTGACCTATTGAGGCGTGAAGCGGAGACGTACTTTGCCGATGTCGAGAAATATTTCCGTTGTCAGGATCAGGAGCGACGGGAGGTGTTTGTGCAGGCGCGAGAATTTAGCGAAGCATATGCGCGATTGCTAGAATTGGAAGCTGAGTAGGTATCACTATCAAATCTCTCAGACTTGTCCGGGTGGGGTATGCAAATGTCTAGCGACAACCATCTGGTCGAAAACAAAATAGTGGGATCATAAGTGATGCCGGTGTTATGTTGGCTGGGCAGGTTATTTTGACTAGGTACTTTAAATGGATGTATCGCTTGAGAACGAGCTGGACGCGCACCAGAAAGAGGTCCAGCTTTTTCTGGGAAAATGCTTACTGCGGCTTCAACAATACGAGCGGCTCATTAAAGCTATCGTGGCTGATCACAAAGTATCAGGGCGTGCCCACAGCATAGAGCAAGTTCGAGCGGCGCGAGCGGAGGAAACCGCTCGCAAGACACTTGGCTCGCTAGTTGGTGAACTCCTCGGTTCTTATGTCGTTCCCATTGACGAAAGTGCACCCCAAGATACATCCTCAAGCTTGCCTGAAGATGGCGCTTGGATTGCCCTAGGGACGCAATTGAGCCTTCCAGTTTCGGAATTTGCGCGAATAGATCAGGAACTCAAAGAGCTTGTAACCTTGCGCAACGATTTGGTTCATCACTTTTTCGACCGCTTTGACATGCAAAGTGTGGATGGTTGCGTTGTGGCTAAAGAGTCCTTGAGCGTGTCGCTCAACCGTATCGAAGATCATTTCCAGCAGCTGTCGGAGTGGGCGAAGGATATGATTCGAATGCGCAGGGCGTTGTCTGGCGTGATCCAATCTGACGCATTTAGAGATAAGGTATTCAACGGTGTTTCCGAAGACCAGGCGCTGGAATGGGAACATAGTGGCGTTGTCATAGCACTCAGGGAGGCATTTTCGGTTCTGTCGGTCGACGGGTGGGCATGTGTCGACGAGGCTGGTAGATGGATAGCTGCACGGAATCCCGAACAAACTCCATCGAAGTACGGCTGCAAAAGTTGGCGCCAGGTTGTACATGAAGCGTCCATTTTTAAGCTGAAGTATTTTGAGAAGCAGGGTCGGCGATCCGCGTTCTTTCAAGAAAAATAACGTGTCAAAGGTCGCGTGTGTGCTGGGCGGTTTATGTAGCGTTGGTCGGAACACCAGATCATTCTGATGGCGTTCCAAGGGTGGACTCACTTAGAGCTCGCACAAAACTCGCCCAGCGACGCGCATTGCTGGAGACGCCTTTGATGACCGAGGCCTTCGAGGAGGCGCGCGAGTTCTCCAATGACTATTCTCGCGTTTTGGAGATCAACAGCATTGAGCGATAACGATGGTCAACCGCGCCACCGTGAAAATGGCATTTAACAATTCTGATGACCCTATTTTCTCTGCGGAAGCTGCCTGAACTTGTCTAGCGTAAGACTTACAAATCTTCGTTAAGTCACTGGCGTCAGTTAAGTCGACGGCACTTGCTTCATCGGCTTAACGCTGTTCTACAACGCAAATTCCGGCGCAACAGTGCGCATCCACAAAGTCATTCAACATTGAACTCGAATTAGACCGTCGAGCAATTGGCCGAGGGAGTACTGGCGACGAAACGCCCTCTAAACGCTCGCGTCAAAGTACATGCGCGAGGGCGACTAGGCTACCACCGGATAAAATGGTTTACCCCAGTTTTCATTTGGATTGTCCATCATGATGTCGATGAACACAGGCATAAGAAACCCAAGGATTTCAGCCCCGTCCCGAACCTGCGCCCGGTTCACACCGCTGTTCCAGGTCGACCCTCCGTGAACGAGCTGATTGCGCAGGACGTACAACCGGTCGAAGACGAAGCTCAGGACGCGTGTGCTGTCGCCCGCTTGGAACGACGATGCAAAGGAGCGGGCGGAGGCGGCAAAGCGATCCTCCCAATCCTCTAACCCATCAATCCCATTGTGGTATTGCCAGAAGGGATTGAAGACATACCGGTTTTCCATGAGCATTCGAACCGGGCCTGAAAACCGCTGCCACAGCGCCTTGTAGATGCGTTGGTCTCGATCAAAGGCGACCAGCCGACCGAAGTATTCCACGAAAGCAGCGCGCTCTCCTGGGGCGACCGCCTGAAACTCCTGCTCGTCGGCGTAGGCAGCGTTGAATGCGATCCAAAGGAAAATGAAACGCGCATCATCATCCTCGCCGCAGGCTTCGGCTCGACCGACCCAACTGATGGCGCGATGGGCGCGCAGTCCCATGGTTTCGGGGAAGCTTTCGCGAATGGCGCGTTGTTTTGCTTTCAGGGCTGCATGGTCAAAACCGTTTGTCATAGTAATTTCCTGTTCGATATCGTCATGGCAGGGCGTCGAAATCCGACCTCTGGTGGCCCGCAATCAATTCGCGCAACCCTGCGGGCGCCAACACGTCCACCTTGTCGCCCCATTGATAAAGATGCCATGCCATTTCCAGCCAACCCGCTGCTTTGAACCTGACGATCAGGCTGCCATCGTCCTGAGGCTCGACAACTTGGGTTGGGTGGAAACGGAATTCGGCGGCGCGCTCAGCGGCTTCAGGTGTGAAGCGCCACACGACTTCGCCGTATTGTTCGGGGTCTTGATAGACACCAAACGCCTGAGCGGCATAGGATTCTAGAGAGAAACCCGGGGCCAGCTGAAAGCTTTCGTTCAGAGCCTCCGCCTCATGAATCCGATCCATGCGGAAATTCAGAATGTCTTCTCCACGCGAGGGTTGACGTGCGACGAGATAGCTGCGGTGCCCCAGCAGTATACCGTGTGGCTCAATCACACGCTGCGTAGCACCCTGAGTCCCATAGCAGACGCGCAGCCGGAACGGACCGCGCAGCGCTTCGATGACAGCATCTGTCACGGCAGGCTTCAGTGTGACGGTCGGGCCGGGGCGCGTGACCTGGCCCAATCCAGCCAGCACTGCCTCTGCATCGGCTTCCGACCGAAGCGCGTCCCTTGGTTTCAAACGCGCCAGCAGCCCGTCGCGAAGATCCTCCAGAGCACGTGAATGCCGTATTCGCCCTTCAGCGCGCGCAGTACGTGCCGCAATTTCCAGCGCCTCGATCGCCGTTTCCTGCCGGGGCTGCAGTCGGTCTGGCAAGGGTGTGTCCATCCGCCAGTATCGCCGTCTTTCTGCGTCGTCTGCGGTCGAAACGTTCACGAAAGTTGCTTCGAGAGCCTCAGTCATCCGTTGAGCGGTGCGATGCGAAACATCAAATTCAGCGCAAATGTCCTCGAGACTGACACCGCCCCGGCGGGATGCAGCCATTTGAGCGAGGCGAAGCAGATCCTGCGCTTTGGCGAAAGACATTTGACCTCCATGCCAGAAATTGACACCCTCGTAAGGTATTGATGAACTTACAATCTGTCGAGGTGATTCCCTTGGAGATTGATTTGCATTTGTAATGGAGTAGTCATGAGGGATCTCGACGGCCGCATCTTTCTGTCCGCCACGGATCTCATGCGCTTCATGGGCTGCGCACATGCGACCACCCTTGATCTGGCACATATGCGCGGAACGGGTCCAGAGCCGGGAGAAGACACCGAGGACGCAGCACTGTTGCAAAAGCAGGGCGATGCGCACGAGGCGGCGCATCTAGCGCGCCTCAAGGAGGCCGGACGCAAGGTCAAGGAAATCGAGCGTGGCAAACTTGGTGATAACGCCGAGGCCACGCGCGCAGCGCTTGCCGCAGGTCCGGATGTCGTGTTTCAGGGCGCGTTTCTGTCGGGGAACTGGGGCGGCTGGTCTGATTTCCTGGAGCGTGTCGAGACACCTTCGGCGCTCGGACCGTTCAGCTATGAGGTGGCCGACACTAAGCTGAAACGGCGGGCCGATCCCAAACATGTGCTTCAGCTGGTTCTGTATTCCGACCTGTTGGCGGAAATTCAGGGTGTGGTACCTACGTTCGCGCATGTCGAATTGGGCGACGGTACCCGCGCGACACTGCGCCTGGCGGACTACTCTGCCTATGCACGCATGGCCCGCACACGGCTGGAAGCTTTCGTTGCCGATCCGCAGCCGACACGCCCGGTGCCATGTGCTGATTGCGGTCTGTGCCGTTGGGCCGAACATTGCAACAGCGTCTGGCAAGAAGAAGACAGTTTGTTCAATGTCGCCAACATCAGTCGTGGTCAGGTAAAGAAACTTGAAGCCGCTGGCGTTCACACCTTGGAGGCTCTCTCAACGCTGGATCACCCAATCCGCGGTATGGCTGAAAACACGCTGGCCCGTCTGATCACTCAGGCCCGCCTGCAACAGGCCCGCAAAACTGGGGAGCCAGATTTCGAACTGCGGGCACCCGAGCCTGGCAAAGGCTTCGATCTCCTGCCTGAACCCCAGATGGGCGACCTGTTCTACGACATTGAAGGCGATCCTCACTACGAGGGCGGCCTCGAATATCTGCACGGGATCTGGTTCGACGGGCAATTCGAGGCGTTCTGGGCCCATGACCAGGATGCCGAGGCGCGGGCATTGTCCGACTTGCTGGCGTTCTTTCGCGCGCGGATTTCGCAATACCCCACTGCGCGCATCTATCACTACGCGCCATACGAGATCACAGCGCTCAAACGCCTGACCACGAAATATGGGATCGGTGAGGCTTTCCTCGACCGGCTGCTAAGGGAACGCCGCTTCGTGGATCTGTTCGCCGTGGTACGCGGCGGGCTGATCGGATCGGAGCTGAACTATTCCATTAAGTCGATGGAGGCTTTCTACGACCGAAAGCGCGACGGCGAGGTCAAGACGGCGGGTGGCTCGGTCGTTGCCTATGAGCGCTGGCGCGAAACGCAGGACCAGCAGATTCTGGACGAGATCGAGGATTACAACCGCGTCGACTGTATCTCGACCGAGGAATTGCGCGATTGGCTGGTTGGCATCCGGCCTGTCGGCCCTTGGCCGACTCTTGCCCCGGATGCAGGCGATAAAGAGGTCGAAGAGGATGCCGATACGCAAGCATTGCGGAACATGCTCACAGAGTCCGGCTTGCCCGAGGCGCGGCAGGATTTGTTGTTCAACCTCGGCGTCTTCCACAGCCGTGAGGTGAAGCCTGCGCAATGGGCCGTGTTCGATAGTGCTGCGAAGGACGAAGATGATCTGATCGACGATCTCGATGCGCTTGCGGGGCTCAAGGCAGCGGGTCCAGTGGAGCCTGTCAAGCGATCCTTCGCGCGCAGCTACACCTATCCTGAACAGGAAACGAAGCTTCGAAGCGGTAAAAAGGCGACGGTTCCGGTGTTCGACAGCCCACCTACGACGGTCGGGATCGAGTCCATGGATCGCCGCGCCCGTCATATCACCGTCAAGGCAGGTCCGGGCAAGGCCGATCTTCTGGCGGATCAACTGACGTTGCATCCGGACTGGCCAATACAGACAGGCGTCATTGCCGGTGCTTTGCGTGATGTGATCGCCGATCAGTGCGGCGCGCGCCGGTACACGGCCGTGGATGACCTGCTGTCGCGCACAGCGCCGCGCCTCCGCTCCGGGCCAAGAGGTGATCTTTTGGGCGAAGAAGATCCTGTTGCAGGCACCATTGCCGTGGTGAATGACATGGATGGAACGGTCCTGCCGATCCAGGGACCGCCCGGGACCGGTAAGACCTATGTGAGCGCGCGCGCGATCCTGTCACTTGTCCGCCAAGGGTTCCGCGTTGGAGTCGCTTCGAACAGTCACGAGGCGATCCGCAATGTTCTGATGGGCTGTCTTCTCGCCCTCGAGGATGACGATCCCGACATCACGTTGGAAAACGCCGAACTGGCGCACAAGGTTGGCGGCGGTGAGGATGGGTATCCCGACGGTTTTTCCGGGATTACCCGCGCCCAGTCGAACGACGACCCTGCGCTGTCAGACGCCAATGTCGTGGGCGGCACGGCGTGGTTTTTTTCCCGCGGCGAGAATGTGCAGGCTTTTGATTGGCTGTTCGTCGACGAGGCGGGCCAGGTTGGCTTGGCAAACATGGCTGCCATGGGTCGTGCCGCGCGAAACATCGTCCTTGTGGGTGACCCGCGCCAGTTGCCGCAGGTCATCCAGGGGGCACATCCCGAGCCTGCGAACCTGTCGTGCCTGGATTGGATGCTCGGAGAGCATGCGACGGTTCCAGCCGAGCGGGGCGTCTTCCTTCCCACATCCCGGCGCATGCACCCGGAGGTCTGTCGGTTTGTCTCGGAGCAGGTGTATGAAGGCCGACTGACCAGCCATCCTGATACGGCTAACCAGTGCGTGACAGGCACGGCGCTCCCCGAAGCTGGAGCTTTCTGGGTGCCGGTTCCGCATGAGGGCAATGCACAGATCGCACAGGAAGAAGTCGCCGCTATTGGCAAAACCGTCACTGACCTCCTTGACAGCAGCTGGACGGAGAAGGATGGCAGCACGCGGTCAATGTGCGAGACGGACATCATCGTCGTCGCCCCGTATAACGCACAGGTAAACGCTCTCAGGGATGCACTTCCATCGGGTGTCCGTGTCGGAACCGTGGACAAGTTTCAGGGACAAGAGGCACCGATCTGCCTGGTTTCCATGACCGCATCCTCCACCGAAGAAACTTCGCGCGGGATGGAGTTCCTGTTTTCGCTGAACCGCATCAATGTCGCGGTCTCACGTGCCAAGGGCCTCGCATTGGTCTTTGGATCGTCCCGATTGCGCGAAGCGAAGTGCAATACTGTTGAGCAAATGCAGCTGGTGAATACGCTGTGTGCTCTGCCATTGATCAAATAGAATGAAAGACGGAATTCATGAGAGAGAACGGTTGGTTTGTGATGCGTCCGCAGAAGGCTCAAGCTTATGGTAGGCCGGAAGGTGACGGCTTCCTTGTCCGCAAAGACTCGACGGCGATGCGCGATGGCTCCCCTAGCGTGAAGCGGGATCGCGAGGAGCGTGACCGTCTGGTTCGCGAGGGAATCCTCATCCCAGACAGTGATCCTGACTTGTATCGTTTTTCACGAGATCACCTGTTTCCAAGCGCGAGCATGGCTGGCGGCGTGGTTAAGGACGGTAATTGCAGCGGACCGCAGACTTGGCGCCGCAGCAAGGACGGGAAACTCTCAAGGAGCTTTCGTGAATAATATTTCCATATATCGCTCAGAAAGATGAGGCTATTTAATTGAACCTGTCCACCGATATAGCGTCCCACAGCCTTTCCGAATCTCTGAAGACCAAGGCCCGCAATGCTCTTTCGAACGCACTCGATGCGCATCGGAAGGAGCTGTCGACCTATGAAAGCCTAAAGAATTTGGGAGAAGTCATTGGGACTGAATACGGTGACCGAGTTCTTTTTGAGCTTATCCAGAATGCGCACGATGCTCACGAAATTGGTGAGAATGGTGCGATCACGATCAAGTTTGTCAAAATATCGGACACTGAAGGTTACCTTTTTGTGGCCAACCGAGGGCGTGGTTTCAAAGAGCGTGATGTGAATGGAATCATGAACTTGGCGACCAGTGGAAAAGAGATCGGCGAGGGGATCGGCAACAAGGGTCTCGGCTTTCGCAGTATTGAGGCGATCACTGATGATGTGCGAATCTACTCGCGATCGCAGGACCCAGCGTCGAACTCGTTTGACGGTTACTGTTTCCGTTTTTCTCAACCTGGTGAGATACGTGACATCATTCTTTCCGAGCTGCTCGATCAAGAAGTTAGGGAAGATGAAGCGGATCAGATCTCGCAGACAATCCCTCGATACCTGGTGCCGCAACCGCTAGCTGAAGTCCCTCCCGAGGTCGAACGCTTCGCGACTGCCGGCTATGCGACGGTTGTAGTTGCTCCTCTGCGATCCACGTCAGCGGTGGCTCTGGTGGGAAAACAAGTCGACGAGATCGCAAACCTGGAACACCCCCTTCTCCTTTTTCTCGATCGTATCGCGGAGGTCCGCATAGACGTTGAAATCGAAGGAAAAAGAACGGGTAGCCGTCGCCTGACCAGACGCCAGAAAATTTTACGGGAGGGGGGGCGTCCGGGGAACCCGCGGATCTCTGCAATTGACGTCGGAGAGCGGCGTCGCTTCCTCCTGGTCCAGCAGGAGGTCGAGAAGGAACGGGTTCTTGATGCCGTAAGAGAAAGCATCGACCGAGCCCCCGCTTTGAAACGTTGGTTGGACTGGAAGGGGCAACCATCTGTTTCGGTTGCAGTAGGGATATCCACCGCAGCCATTTTGAACGGACAACTCTACAACTTTCTGCCAATGGCAGCAGAGGCCGGATCGCCGCTCTTGGGGCACATAGACGCTCCCTTTTTTGCAGACATCGACCGACGCAACATTGAACTGGATCTTCCGCTCAACAGTATCCTGATGGAGGCTGTCGCAGAGACCTGCCTTTCTGGGGCTCTAGCTGTGGTAAATGAGCAGATAGATGTTCCCGGTCGCAGTGTCTTTGACCTGATTGCGTGGACCGGAAGTGCTGCTAGGAATCTTGATAACGCCGTCCGGGTTGCCGACTTGCAATTAGAAGACCTTAGCTTTGTTCCAATCATTCCGACCAATGACGGCGAAAGCTGGTCAACGATCAATGAAGTCACCATCTGGCCCGAGGTCAAATTCGCGCTACTGAAGTCGCGCGAAATAGTAAAGCATGTCGGAGCGCACCTCACTTCAAGCGAGCTGGAGAGCCAGCGGCTTGAACGTCTGCGCGAGATGGCCGGACGCTGTTTGGGTCGCTATGGCTGGCAGTATTCTCGCCTGCCTTCACCTGATGAGATCCCGGTTTGGGCGGAAGTCTATGCGAGATCTCTGATCGAACGGTCCGCAAAGCCGCTAACGTGGGCAAAATTCTACAAGGATCTGGTCGCGCTCTGCGAGGCTTCTGGTGTGAACTTAGATTGCCTCGACGGTACCGAGGTTCTTCTCGACCGGGCTGGGAAACTGCGCTCGGCCGGTGGACATGAGGAGGGCGATCGGCGCGGTCTTTACGTTCGCGGCGCAAGTGAAATCGGCAAGCGCAAGAAGGGAAATGTTCCTCTACCACCATCCTCCCTCACCAGAGGGTACCGCTTTTTCGACGAGAAGATCCCTCTGTCCGACGAAACCCTGAATGCTCTGTCTGATGCTGGACTTGTCCGGCAGTTTGATCCGCTAGAAGCGCTTTCCGGTTTGGGTACAGCGGTGGGCAAGACGCCTAGCGAAAAGAGGCGGATGGACGCTCTCGATTGGGCGTTTCGAGTTTGGGATGCGGCGGGCAAGAGTGCGGAAGCCGCAGTCAAAGATGCCAACTTGCACGTGCCGACAATCGGGGGGTGGCTGCCAGCAACCGAGGCCGTTTTCTCAGGCACATGGACTGAAATTGGAAAGCGTCTGGAAGCCTTCCTTAGCGAGGCTTCCGAGTATTCACCGGATTGCCGGCGCTCGAGAAACCAGCTTGTCAAACCACTAAAAGAGTGGGTTCTGCCGATTGCAGAAGGCAACCGAAAATGGGGTGCCTTTCTGGATCTCTTGGGCGTGAGCGATGGTCTGAAAGAATTAGCATCCGGGGTTAAGAAAAGAGGGTCGCCCGCGTACCATTGGGACAATCTTTTGCGAAATGGGGATGCCAACCTAGGGCTTGGGAAAGAGTGGACAAAGCTGGCTCGGCAGACATCCTTTTATCATCCATACACTGAAGACTATACGCTTAAGGGAGATTTCTGGCGACTGCCGGGACAGATTGATTACGGTGAGTTTCCAGACCACCTGCGCGAGGCGTTCTATGAATTGCTTGTCCACCATATCGCGCTTCACCGCAGCAAATTCTTTTCTGCTAGGATCGGGCGCTATCGTCGATCGGAACGTGATTGGGATGAGCGCCGCATTGTCACGCCTTTAGGTGCCTTCTTGCGGTCCGAGGAGTGGCTGCAGGGAGAGATGCGCGGAGAGCGCATGTTCTTATCACCGAGCCAATGCTGGGCATCGAGAACAAAGAGACCGGGTGTTCCGGCATTCATGCCGCGTCTCTCGGACAACGCGAGGGTTCTCATTGACCGGGACGAAGTCGCCGAAATTGCATTTGGCGAGGGGCTCGGGCTTCTAGATTGGGCCAGCCACGAAACAGCCGCGCTTCGCCTCGTTGCCTTGGCAAACTGCTGCGAGAAACTTCAGTCTGGAGATATCGCAACGTTTCGACGCCAATATAGTCGGGCTTGGGCAGAAGTCGCCGAAAGCCACGCCGAATTGCCACCCAATCTCCCGCTTGCCGTCAATCGTTTTGGAAACTTGATCCGGATCGAAGGTGACGATGGCACCCAGACTAAAGTGATCCTCGTCGAAAACGCGCAAGGCTTTGAGGCGCGGGCGCTTTCCGCAGCAGGCATTGCAGTACTTGAGCTGGGTGAATTGGACCTCGGGGTCATCGAAAAGAGCTTAGGGCAGATTGAGGCATACTCGGCCGAGAAACTGGATCGTGACTCAGTTCGATTGCTGGTGGACGGCTCGGTTTTCGTACCTTCGGTCGACGACGAGTATCTGGTGTCAATGGGGCTGGATTGGCTTCCTGAAATTGCAGTTATTGCCAACGAAATGATCGGCGAAAACCTAGAGCGAGGTATCCTCCAAACGACACTCGACAGCCGAATTAGGTCGATCAGGGTTCGGAGGTGCAGATCGATTTCTCTGACAGTGGCTGGCCAGGAAGTGGCGAACGGCAGTCACATGCAGTGGTACGCCTATCGCGATGAAGCCAACCCGACGCTCATACTGACGGACGGTATCACAATTGACTGGCCTCGACTGGCAAAGGGCCTTGCGGCCGAACTCTCGAAACTTATCCACGCTCGACTTCGATCTCTCGAGTTGGCCCTTCTTCGGCTTGCGCCGGGACACCCTGATGGCACTATTGATCGACCTACCGAAATCGAACTCGCTTCTGCGCTTGGATGTGATGCTAGAATAATCGAAGACATGCGTGCAGGGATGCGGACTGACCTAGCGCACGTACTTCACTTGGTCATTCCGGTCGTCGCATACTTTGAAAATGTCGATCTTGCTCGGGACCTTGCAGATGCCGCCAAGGATCAAGGCGCTGAATTTAAACTTCGGGTTTGGCTGGAGGCGCATCTTTCAGCGGAGTCTCCTGCTGTCGCCGACCTGCTCGCGGCATGTGAGGATAATCCTGATCGGCGGTCAATTGCGGCAGCGCTTGACCTTAACTACGGACAGTTCAACCGAGTGCTCCTGTCGCTCGGTGAGGAAACCCTATCAAGTGACGTGGAATTGCGAGCCACCTTCGAAGCTTTTTTGCGTGAGATGGCGCCCACGTTAAGGGACCGACTACGGCGGCTGCATCTAGATGACTACCGGCTCGGTAAAGACCTTTCGACTTACCTTTCAAGACGCGAACTCAAATTCATCCAATTTGACCCAGCTTGGGTTGTCGACTTTGAGACGCTCGACCGACAGATGGTCGTCGAGCATGTGGAGACGTCCTTTGCCGAGGTGTTGGGGATGGTGCCGCAAGTTGAGCTTCCGCCTTTCGAGAAGACGATCAGCGAGAACCGCAAAGTGGTTCGCGCCTTTGCGGGCGAAGCCAAACCCGTAATAGGGGCGTGGTGCCGCAAGAACCATATTGATCTTCCGGAGGTCTGGGAAAGAGGAGAGGCACAGGAGGTCGTGCGCTTGGTCGAGAATGCAGGCCTGCTTGACTTCGATGTGATCAACTCGGACCGTGTCGCAGCTCTCTGCGAGCGCGCCGGTATCTGGCCTGATGATATGCCTGCAAGGATTGATCCAGAAAGCCTCGGGCTGGACGAAAGCGCTGTGCGCGAGGAGCAAGAACGGAAGGTTAGAGAGCAACAAGAGCGTGACCGTCGGAAGCGGATCATCCAATTTGCCGGGCAAGACCTTGATTCAGGTGATCCCTCATTTGCCGCAGCCATGCAGAACATTGCCGAGGCCGCGATGGCATCCGACGATGGCTGGTTCGCGCGGAGTCGTCAGCGAACCAGGTTGGTGCCATTTGATGGGGCGTCGAGATCGGACGCCGATGGCGGCAACGGCAGGGGAGGCAAACGGGGGCAGCGCACCGCCCGACTGACAGAGACGCAGAAGGTCGCAATGGGCGTCGCCAGTGAATGGTTGGCCTATCAGTACCTAAAGCGACGGTTTCCCGACGCCGTCGACGAGAGTTCATGGGTATCGGAGAATAGAAAGAAGTTCTTTGGCGGCGGCGAAGGTGATGACTCAGCCGGCTACGATTTTCTGGTACAGACACCGACGGTTGATTGGATGTTTGAGGTGAAGTCCACTTTGGAGGACGGCTGCGAATTCGAACTGACCTCCAACGAACTTCGCGTCGCTAGTTCCGCCTCACGAACCGGCCGCAGGCGATATCGCATTCTCTATGTTCCCTATGTTTTCTCGCCCGAAAACTGGTGCGTTTTCGAACTGCCAAACCCGATGGA
The DNA here is from genome assembly GCF_947497285.1 of uncultured Aliiroseovarius sp. Lineage (GTDB taxonomy): Bacteria > Pseudomonadota > Alphaproteobacteria > Rhodobacterales > Rhodobacteraceae > Aliiroseovarius. The sequence continues at coordinate 340,921 of NZ_CANMFT010000001.1, forward strand.
TAAGGAAACACAGGCTCAGTTCTCCGTCGTTGGACGCGGATCGCTTAGATTACGCTTTGAGCGCCGGTAAACTTGTTAGAAGCAAAGAAAGTTCGCTCCCAGTCTCGTTTCCTCCACCAAAGTTCCAACGCCGTTGCCCCCTGAATTTCCTCTTCTGGGTATCCACATCTCGACCAACGGCAGCTTTTCTGCAGCTCTTGGCTATTCGTGCCTGACGCAACAGCGGACAGTCCCGTTCTTGACGTTAGCTGCGGTCAGGATCAAGGTTTGTATCTTGCTCAGACATGTTTGGCGTACCAGTTGGGTTTTTCTCATACGGCTCATAAAGCGCTGCCTGCGTTTCGCCGTTGTCCCACTGGTACAGTAGGCCGATTTCTTCGCCTGTATTGATGCACGTAATGCGGCCGATGGCTTCGGCCGTTGTGCGCACACTCTCAAATTCGGGCAAAACTAGCCCCTCTCGTTAAACAATTCCTTGGGATCGACCTCGAGAGCATCCGCGATCCGCTCCAGAACATCGATTGATGCTGAATTTTTGGCGAGTTCGATCTCGCTGATATAGCTGCGATCCACATCCGCAGCTAACGCTAGTTGTTCTTGGCTTAATCCTCTGGAACTTCTGAGATTCCGGACATTTAACCCTACTCGTTCCCGTAATTTCATGGCCTCTATTCGGCCAGATCACAAGAACTGCTCTACGGAATATATTCCACAAAACGCGCGCGAACCTCGCAAATCATATGCTCGCATATGGTGTAAAGGCGGAGGTGATTGTAAAGTTTCAATAATGCAGTAATGTAGTCAAAAGGCAATTATTGATATGTGGTGCAGACTTTTCAGAAAATGGACCGCCGGAACTACTCTGGCTCTGCTTTCAACCCTGTCTCCGCAGGCGGCGAAAGCCTATCAGGTCGACTGCGCCATTCTGCTTTGCCTAGCAGGTGGTTGGCCTGCGTCAGCAGAATGTGCCCATGCCCGCGCCGTGTTTATCCGCCGGATCACGCCCTGGCCAATTGAGCCGCCATTGCAAATTTGGCGTTGTCCGATGGGTGTTTCTGAGCGTGCGCCTTTGCAAAGCACGGCCTCAAGGATCTGGGAGGCCAGCGACCAATCAGGTCAGACGCTCGGCCAAGTCATTCAGGCACAGGTGGTCGAAGGCCGTGCCGATATCGACATCAGTGGCTTGGAATTCGATTTCGTGCGCTCGATCCGTGTCTGGGATGTACGACACTACAGTCATCGCGAACGTGGACGCGACGATGATTGCTCTGAGAGTTACAACATGCGCCTCGGGTCCTACGGCGCGCAGGGCGAATTTGGCTGGCAACGCACGACACCAGCCGCCGCCCCGCGATGGGTTTTGCCGACGCGACACTGTTCGTCATCAAATTGGAGGCGCGGGGTTGGCGTTGAATGGGAAGATCACGAGGGCAACCACGGATATGAGTGGGTGGCCTACTAGGGTTATTCGCCGATGTCTTTCATGCGTTCGGCGATATCGCCCGCAATGCGCTCATACAGGGCGGCTTGTTTGTCCCTTGGCGTTCCAGGCTTAGGGTTTCTCCGGCGGATGCGTTTGGCGAGCCAGAAGAGCAGCCGGGCCGCTGGATCCGACGTCGCATCCGGTTCTGCAGCCGGGTACTTCTCCTCAAGAGCGACGACGATTTCCTGAGACAGGCTGCGCCGGTTCAGTGTTGCATGCGTTTCCAGACGCTTCTTGAGCGCGGCAGGAAGCAAGAGTTTGAATTGGACCAAGGCTTCTTCTTTCATGATTGCATGATGGACAATATTTGTCCTCAATGATATGGACATTTTATGTCCTTTTGTTGAGGTGTAAATATGAAGACAACCCAGTTCAAACTTAACCTTCCAGCGGACGTGAAAGCCTGGCTTGAAGAGGAGGCTGTGCGGAATTTACGCTCACAGGGCGCTCAGGTGGTGTCTTGTTTGCGGGCAGCCATGTCGCGGCAAGAAGCCGTGGGTGAGAGGGCTAAGAAATGAGCTCAAGCCATATTCAGCTGATTCCGACCCCAGAGCTCGCGCTTCTCTTTGGTTACAGTGAGCCGAGCGCGTCCTTTTATGATTTCTGCCGTAGGACGGGTATCGCTCCGGTGCCAGGGCGGCGCGGGTGGTATGACCCGAAACTCATTCGCGCGCGATTGGATGCTGTTCAGGGAATCAGCGCAGCTGACCGCGAAGCTACTTCCCAACCGAGCCTTGTTGCACAGCGGAGAGCGCGCCGTGCCCAGAAGTAACCTTCCCAAGGGCGTCCACCGTGTCCGGCGCAAGGTCGTGTCTGGTGTTCGCTACCATTTCTATGCTTGGCGGGGCGGCCCCAAATTTTGGGAAGGAACGGACCCAAACCCCAAAGATCCCGAATTCTATCATGCGTTTTCTCAGTGCGGCAGGCCCGCGAGTCCTGCCGAATATCTGACGACTCACTTGGTCGACGATTTTCTGTCCAGTGCGTCCTTGCCAAAAGCCGAGCGTTCGAAGGCCGATATCCGCAAGTGGCTGGAACTGTTTCGCGAGGAATTTGGGGCAGATCCCGTCGCGATGTTCGAAGAGCGTGCCTCTCGAGGCGAGGTCAACAATTGGCGCAAAAAGTGGCTTCATTCGCCCAAGCAACACGATATGGCGGGCACCCATGTGACGCGCGTCCTCAATTGGGCGGTGGAAGAGGGGAAGCTGAAAGAGCATCACTGCCACAAGCTCAAGAAGCTCTACCAATCGAACCGCACAGAAATCATCTGGACGAGCGGCGATATCGCCCAGTTCAACAAACATGCACCCAAGTGGGTCCAAAGGATCCTGACCGCAGGATGCGAAACCGGTTTACGTGCAGCTGATCTGGTTCAGGTCAAGATGGACCAATTCGAAGACACGCCGCACGGCAAGCGCCTTCGTTTCAGGACCAGCAAGCGCGGCCAGATCGCATATATCCCGGCCACTTCAGCCCTTGAGAAATTGATCGCAGAGACGCCGGAAGGCCAAGAGGTGCTGCTGGTATCAGAGCTTGGCAGGCCTTTGACGGCCCGTTGGGCATCGAACCAGATTACCAAGTGGCGACGCGAAGCTCAGATCCCCCCTTGGATCGACGGTAGAGAGAAGACTCTGTCTGACACGCGCGGGACAGCGGCGACAAGATTGCTGAATGCCGATCTGTCTTTGCGCCAAATCGCAGTTCTGATGGGGTGGTCGGTTCGCTACGCGGCGCAGGTTATCGAGCATTATGCGCAGGTTAGCCCAGACGAAAGCGATGCAGTTTTGCGCAAGCTCAATCGAGCAAAATCACTGTCTCAAGACTCAAAAATGTAAACGCCCCTGTAAACGCGGGGCCTCAAACACGGCAAGGAGTGATCTAAGTGATTGTTTTTAAATGGAGGCGAGTACCGGAATCGAACCGGTGTACACGGATTTGCAATCCGCTGCGTCACCACTCCGCCAACTCGCCATCCGTGGTGTTGGGCTTCTCTAGCGCCAATGGCAGGGACTTGTCCAGCCCGGAACTGACAGGGGCGCAGTGGTCGTTTCATTTAGGGTAGCTGCGGCGCCCGGTCGCGATCGAAATTGCACATATTTCCTTGCGGGATTGCCGCTATAGGCTAACTATGGCAAGAGAAGCCCGACGTTTCAGATAAGATAGGCTAGCTATGACCAATTTTGCCATGCGCCGCACAAAGATGGTGGACACGCAAGTTCGCCCTTCGGATGTGACCAAGTTCCCGATCCTTGACGCCATGTTGTCCGTTCCGCGCGAAGATTATGTGCCGGATTCCAAGCGTGAAGCGGCATATATGGGCGAGAATGTCGACCTGGGCGGAGGTCGCGTAATGCTGGAGCCGCGCACGCTGGCCAAGATGCTGGATGCTGTGGATATACAGGCAGATGAGTTGGTGCTCGATCTTGGGTGCGGGCTTGGCTACAGCTCGGCAGTGATTGCCCGTATGGCCGATTTCGTCGTGGCCGTGGAAGAAGACGAAGCGATGGCTGCCGAAGCGCAATCCACCCTGTCCGAGCATGGCGTGGACAACGTGGCGGTCATTGCCGGTCCGCTTACGGCAGGCAATGCCAAGAACGGACCATATGACGTGATCATGATCCAAGGTGCGGTCGAAGCCGTGCCGGATGTTCTGACCGACCAATTGAAGGATGGTGGTCGCATGACCTGCATCTTCGCAGAGGGGATGCTTGGAACGGTGAAAATCGGCTATAAGATAGATGGGGCCATGGTTTGGCGCCACGGGTTTAGCGCAGGCGCACCGCTGATCGCCGGGTTCGAAGCGCCACGGGGCTTCGTATTGTAAAGCTGTTAAAATGCTCTTGCCGGAACGGCGACGCGGGTTAGGAAAAGGGAAAAAGATGACCATTGGTATCAAACGCAAACTTACAGGCGTGGCCATGGCGGCGGTGCTTTCGGTTGTTCATGTTCCCGCAGTGATGGCGGAAAGCCTGTCTGACGCGATGGCCTCGGCCTACAAGCACAGCGGCTTGCTGCAGCAAAACCAAGCCCTGTTGCGTGCGACGGACGAAGACGTTGCGATCGCGCGATCCCGTCTGCGGCCCGTTTTGTCATATGCAATCCAGCATGGCTGGACTGATCCGACATCACTTGTATCGAACGATGACTATTGGGAAACGTCCGCGACGTTGACCGCAGAGATCCTCATTTTCAACTTTGGTCGCGGAAAGATGGCGGTCGAAGCGGCGAAAGAGGTCGTGCTTGCGACGCGCGAAAGCCTTGTCGGTGTTGAGCAACAGATCTTGCTGCGCGCTGTCAAAGCCTTTCTGGATGTGCGCTCGGCTGCGGAAAACGTGCAATTGCAAGGCAATTCGGTGCGCGTTCTGACACAGGAATTGCGCGCTGCGAATGATCGCTTTGAAGTGGGCGAGGTCACCCAGACCGATGTGGCGCTGGCACAGGCGCGGCTTGCGGCCGCCCGGTCCGGCGCGGCGTCTGCTCAGGGTAGTCTGGCAATCGCCCGTGAGGAATACAAAGCCGCGATTGGCCATATGCCAAATGGATTGTCCACGCCGCCTGCCTTGCCAATGACGGCCAAGACACTGGATGCCGCCAAGGCGGTCGCCCGTGAACGCCACCCGGACATTCTGGCCGCTCAGCACAATGTTGCTGCGGCAGATCTGGCGATTGCAATTTCCAAGGCCGCGATGAAGCCGTCGGTTGTCGGCACGGCGCGCACCACATGGGCCGACCGTTCGACCTTTCCGTCAGGCACCGATAGCGTGAACAGCAGCGTCGGCGTTGCCATTCGCGGCGAGATTTACTCAGGCGGCTTGCGGTCGGCTGAATACCGTAAGGCTGTTGCACAAGCAGAGGCCGCGCGGGCAGGATTGTATCAGGTCCGCTTTGGGGTCGATCAGGGGGTCGCCAATGCTTGGGCGCAACTGGCGATTGCGGCTGCATCCCTTGAAGCGACAGAACGTCAGATCCGCGCAAGCCGGGTTGCTTTACGCGGGGCCCGCGAAGAAGCGACACTGGGGTCGCGCACCACATTGGACGTGTTGAACGCCGAGCAAGAGCTTCTGGACGCCGAAGCAAGCCGCATCGCAGCGCAGTCAAACCAGTATCTGGCTGCCTATTCGTTGCTGTCGTCGATGGGTTTGTTGACCGCCGAGCACCTGAAGCTTGGCGTTGTCACTTATGATCCCGAAGCCTATTTCAACACGGTGCAAAGCGCGCCGGTGCATCGCGTTAGCCCTCAGGGCAAGCGTCTGGACAGCCTGCTGGAAGCGCTTGGAAAGGACTGATCTGCGCGGATCAGTTGTGTGAAGCGACGTGTTTGGGTAAAGTTCAATTAACGAAGGCCAGATAGACTGGTCCAACACGTCGCTTTACAGGTAGTTTTTAAATGTCAGATCCGGTCTCCAACATCGAAATCGAAGATGTCCTGTCATCGATTCGTCGCCTCATTTCCGAAAGCGCGTCGTCAGATGACCGGGATCGGGCAGTGACGGGCGAAAAGCTGGTGCTCACGCCAGCGTTCCGTGTGCATGATACAGGGTCGGAAGATCAAGACGACAGCGCGGCGGAAACAAAAGCACCCGTGTTGGAACTTGTGCACCCGATTGCATTTGACGCGCGCAAGCCATCTGACACGCCAGAAGAACCTCCGACATTTTCCCATTGGAATGGGGGGCTGGCTTCCCCTGAAGCAGATGCGCAGGACGAGATCACGGCAGACGCAGTAGATCATGACGACAGCGCATACGATGATGCTGAGCTGCTTTCTGGCTTTGACGAGATGGCGACGCCCTCTGGTGCTGCCGCGAGCGAAGCCGAAAGCCTGGAGAACCGGATTGCAGAGCTGGAAGCCGCTGTCAGTGCGACCTTGGGCGGCTGGGAACCGGATGGCGGTGAAGAAACCGCGCAGGCCGAAGTCCTAAAGTTTCACGCAGCCCGCCTTCGCGCTGAAGGTGAGGGCCGTGATTTGCAAAGCGACGGACCGTCGTTGGAAATCACTGACGCCGAACTGACAGATGCCGCACCGACAGACGCTGAAACCGACAGCGAAACGGTTAGCGAAACGGTCGAGGAACCGGCAGAACAAAACGCGCCCCTTGCGGAAAAGCCTCTCTTGTTCCGGAGCTATAGTGCGCAGACGATCAAGGCCGATTTGCCGGAGGTTCCAATAGCGAACCGCGGGGCTGAGCAGGGCGCAGAGCAAGTCGACCCGCTGGATCTTCGGGATGAAGATACGGACGTGATCGACGAAGCGGCTTTGCAGGCTCTGGTGTCTCGCCTGGTGCGTGAAGAACTGCAAGGCGACGTGGGTGAAAAGATCACCCGATCGGTTCGTAGCCTGGTGCGGCGCGAAATCGCGCGGGCTTTCACGCTGAAAGGGCTCGAATAGCGACGGCTCGACCTAACCGGCAATTGCAAGCAACGCGTCCAAATCCAAGTGGGCCTCAAGATGGCGGGCAAGGTCGTCCAGCGTGTTTTCGATGCGCACATCAAATGCGGTGTCGCTGACGGTCGCACCAAGGCTCTGCAGGTAGGTTCGCCTGAATGCGTCAGATGCGAAAAGGCCATGCAGATAACAGCCAAGGATGCGTCCGTCTGTGCTTGAGGCTCCCTCGGGGCGCCCGTTGACAGATAGCCAAGCGCGCGCTGTATCCGCGCCTTCAGTCTGCCCCAGATGGATCTCATACCCCTCGACGGGGGCGCCAGAGGCAATGTGCTGGGCGCGGGTCAGCGCCAGCGTTTTGCGAGGCTGCAACCGTGTTGAAATATCCAGATGCCCAAGGCCATCAATGCGTCCGTGCGGGCCTTCAAGCCCCTCTGGGTCAACGATTTCGCGCCCCAACATCTGATATCCGCCACAGATCCCCATCACATGACCGCCCCGGCGAATGTGGGCGTGCAAATCAATATGCCAGCCCTGCGCTCGAAAATCGACCAAATCGGCAATCGTGGATTTCGAACCGGGGATCAATACAAGATCGGCGTCGCCGGGCAGTGCCTGACCGGGCGCTATGATGTCCACGGTCACACCGGGTTCATTGACCAAGGGATCCAGGTCGTCGAAATTGGAGATCCGGTTCAGGCGTGGCACAGCCACCTTGAAAGCACCGCCGCCTCGTGATGCGATGTCCATCACGTCCTCTGCCGGCAATCGCCACGCATCTGCAAACCACGGCACCGTGCCCATATTTCGCCACCCGGTCTGATCTGCGATGGCGGACGCGCCCTCGGTGAACAGGCTGGGGTCACCGCGAAACTTGTTGACGAGAAACGCCTTGATCCGTGCGCGGTCGTCTGGCGGCAGAACGGCATAGGTGCCAACGAGTTGGGCAATGACGCCACCTCGGTCGATATCACCTGCCAGAAGGACCGGAATGTCCGCAGCCTCGGCAAAGCCCATATTGGCGATATCGCCTGCCCGCAAGTTGATCTCGGCCGGACTGCCAGCCCCTTCGACCAAGATCAGGTCGTGGTTTCGGGCCAGCCTGTGATAGCTTTCCAAAACACGCGGCATCAGGTCAGCTTTCGCTTTGCCATAGTCGCGCGCCTTCATCGTTGCAAAGCGCTTGCCTTGCACGATGACCTGCGCCCCGGTATCGGTTTCGGGTTTCAGCAGCACGGGGTTCATGTCCACCTGCGGGTCCAACCCACAAGCGCGCGCCTGTAAGGCTTGAGCGCGCCCGATCTCGCCGCCATCCGTTGTTACGGCAGCGTTGTTTGACATGTTTTGCGGTTTGAACGGCGCAACAGAGAGGCCGCGCCTAAGGCATGCCCGCGCGATCCCAGCCACCAGCAGGGATTTTCCGACATTTGAGCCTGCGCCCTGTATCATGATCGCTTTGGTCATGCCGATTGAATATGGTCTTTTGAGGTTTCTGCCCAGCCCTGAACTGACCCATATCGCCACCAAAACGAAAAACGCGCCCCAGTGAGGCGCGCTTTTTCTCGACTATTTTGGCTGTGCTACGTCAGGCGGCTTCGGCCTGCGCTGCGTTGCGGCGTTCGCTTTCTTCGCGGCTCAACGCAACCGAGGTGCGGACGCCTTTGGAAACGAACTCCATCAATCCTTTGACGACGCGTTCGTTCGGGTCGATGCCGGCGCAGCTCAACACTTCGCGGCCGTCACGCGACCGGGCCCAGCGGGCAATCTGATCAGGACCATTGCCATACTTCTTGTCGTCGGAAATTGCGTCATCCAACGCGGCGAGGACCACCGCCGCAAAAAGCTTGCGGGCGCGATTGCCTTGTTCGTTGTTGAATGCAGTGCCGTCTACGGAATCCAGCATGGTGGTCCTTTATTATTCTTGGCCTTGTTCTTGCGGGCGTGACGGCCAATATGGCCTTTTCCACGCGATTCGGTATCCCCGCCGATACATGCCTGCTATGCGCCCAGTGCATACCTAGGTCGAGCGGATTTCGTCGCCTTGCCACGGGCAGACCGCCAAGATATAGGTGCGGGTCAACAAACTTCAACCTTTTTCTATGGGTTTTCCGATATGGCCAAGATCAACGGCAACGAAATTCGTCCCGGCAATGTGCTGGAACACAATGGTGGCCTTTGGGCTGCGGTAAAAGTCGATCATGTGAAGCCCGGCAAGGGTGGTGCCTTCGCGCAGGTCGAGATGCGTAATTTGCGCAATGGGTCCAAACTGAACGAGCGGTTCCGGTCAGCAGACAAGGTCGAACGGGTTCGGCTGGAGCAAAAAGATCAGCAATTCCTCTACGAAGATGATGGCATGCTGATCTTCATGGACACCGAAACCTACGACCAGATCCAGCTTCCTGCAGATTTGCTTGGCGAGCGGCGCCCCTTCTTGCAGGATGGCATGACAATTGTGGTCGAGTTTTATGAAAGCGAGGCGCTGAACGCGTCGCTGCCGCAGAAAGTGACCTGCACGATCGAAGAAACCGAACCAGTGGTGAAAGGGCAAACCGCAGCCAACAGCTTCAAGCCGGCTTTGTTGGACAATGGCGTTCGCGTCAGCGTGCCGCCCTTCGTTGGCCCCGGCGAGGCGATCGTGGTGAACACCGAAACCATGGAATACGCTGAACGCGCCTGATCAATCTGCGATGATGCATGATAAAGGGCAGGGCGCAGGCTCTGCCCTTATGTGTTGGACCCCACCGATGACGACGATCCTTTTCAACAAACCTTTCGATACCCTGTCGCAGTTCACAGACAGGGGAAGTGAAGGGACCAAACGTCAGACCCTGTCCGATTTCATCGACCTGCCGGGTGTCTATGCTGCGGGTCGGTTGGATCGCGACAGCGAGGGGCTTTTGGTTCTGACCGACGACGGCAAGCTGCAAGCACGTATTGCCAATCCGCGGCACAAGTTGCCAAAGACATACTGGGTGCAGGTGGAAGGCATTCCCGATGATGTTGCCCTGCAGGCGCTGCGTGAGGGTGTCGATTTGAAAGACGGGCGTACCCGACCTGCAAAGGTGGTGCGCATGGATGCGCCACCCGCCCTTTGGCCGCGCAATCCCCCTGTGCGGTTTCGCAAATCGGTTCCCGATTGTTGGATTGCGCTGACGATCAGCGAAGGACGTAACCGCCAAGTGCGTCGGATGACGGCAGCCGTCGGGCACCCAACCTTGCGGTTGATCCGCTATTCTATCGGAGAGTGGTGTCTGGACGGGCTTGCGCCGGGAAGTTGGCGGCACGCGTGACGGTCATACACCAAGCTGGTCCAGCAAGCCTGTCACCATCGGGGTGTAGCCCGCACCAAACAGGCGCCAATGAACCAGCGCGGGCCAGAGCTGATAGATGGCCCGGCGTGTCTGCCAGTCCGCCTCCAGGGGGCCATAGCAATCAGTAAATGCGGCGGGCGGCGTGCCGAAAAGATGAAGCATCGCCAGATCAACTTCGTTGTGCCCAAAGTAACAGGCCGGGTCGATGAAATAAGCGCCGTTGCTTGTAAACAGCGCGTTGCCTGTCCAGAGGTCTCCGTGCAGCAAGGCGAGGGGCGGGTGGCTGGGCAACCGTTCGGGCAGCTGCTTGGCAAGCACTTCGATCCGGGACATCAGCGCGGGGGGAAGTTTCTCGCCAGCTGGCAGCAGACGGTGATTTGCCCAAAACTCCGGCCAAGTCGCGCAGGGTTGGTTGGAGATGGTGACGTGGCCAAAGGCATAGTCCTCCGCCCATCCATAGCGGTCGCCATGGGTCGCATGCAGTTTACCCAATCCGCGCGCCAAGGCGGTCCAGCCCTTGGTTGACGCTGGCGCTTGCGGTAAGGCGTCCATCAAAAGCACCTGACCCGCCACACCCAACACCATTGGCGCAGGTGCTTCGGCCTTGGCAATCGCCTTCAGCATGCGCGCTTCACGGGCCACCAGAGGTCCGTGTTTCGCGACGATCTCGCGACCATCGATCAAGGTGACCAATTCGACTGTGGACAGGTTGCCGCCATGCAAGGGGCGTGTCGTCTGAATGGCGACACCAAGTAGCATCCGAATTGCGGTGCTTAGCCCCTCCATGAGACTTTGGCGTCGCCGGCCTGCATGTCCGGCCCGGCGCGATCGAACCGCAAATAGGCGATGGCGTGACCGCCTGCTTGGGTGAAAAGATGTCCTGCGGGCTTGCTACCTGAGGTGATCTGGCTGCCGATCGGGGCTGCGCCTGAGACGCTGACAGTGACCAGCCCCTTTTTCAGCTCGGTCTTGTGCTTCATGCGGGCCGTGACCTCTTGACCGACATAGCAGCCCTTGTGGAAATCCACGCCGTTCAGCCGTTCAAATCCGGCCTCCAGCACATAGCTGTCCGGTGTCAGTTCGATACCCGTTTCAGGGATGCAGTGGGTCACCCGAATTTGATCCCAATCAACGCCTTGCTGCCCGTCGCGCCCGTCATAGGCGCGCCAGCCAAGTGCGGGGTGGCGCGGGTCGGTGAAAGCGCCCGCCGGTGCGTCGCCCAGCCCGCGCGCGGGTTCAATCTGCGTGGGTTCGATCGTGACGTTTGCGCGAAGTTTATACATCGTCAACCGCTGCAACAGCGCGGCGGCGAGCGGTTTGGCGACATCCAGCAATATCGCGTCAGTCGCCGGCACCAAGAAAAAGTCGGCCAGATATTTGCCCTGCGGGGTCAGAAGGGCCGCATAGACTGCACCGCTTGCGAGTTTCGCTATGTCGTTCGAAACGAGGCCCTGCAAAAAGGCCTCTCGGTCAGGTCCGGATATCCGAAACACGGTGCGGGTGGTGTCGGTGGTCATATGGCTCTCCTGTCGCATCCCCAATATAGGTGGGCTTGAGGCAAGGGGAAGTGCTCAAAACTGCTTTCGAAAGAAAAGCCGTTTCAGGGACCAGCGCGCAGGCTCTGTCTGGGTGGCAGAGGCTTTCAGGCCCTTTTGCGATGATCGCGATGCTCGTTGCGGGCTTTGCCGACCGGACCCGTCCTGAAACTGCAACTTATAGAGCTGGGCATAGATGCCCCCACGGGCCAGAAGCTCGTCATGGGTGCCCTGATCGACCACTTGCCCCTGATCCATCACAACGATCTTGTCGGCGTCGCGCACGGTGGCCAGACGGTGCGCGATCACCAATGTCGTGCGATCCTTGGACAGTCTGTCCAGCGCCTCTTGCACAAGTTTTTCAGATTTTGCATCCAACGCGGACGTGGCTTCGTCCAGCAGCAATACCGGCGCATCACGCAAGACAGCGCGGGCAATGGCGACGCGTTGGCGCTGCCCGCCTGACAGGTTTGATCCGCGCGGGCCGGCTTGGGTGTCCAGACCATGTTCCATGCGGGGCAGGAAATCGGCCACATGTGCGGCTTCAAGCGCATGGGCGAGTTTCTTCTCGCCCACGTCGGTGCGGCCCATCAGGATGTTGTCGCGCAGGGTTTCGTCAAAAAGCAACGCCTCTTGGCTCACCACGGAAAACAATCCGCGCAACTGGTCCAGCGGTAAGGTTGTGACGTCTGCGCCGCCGATCAAAACTTTGCCGGACTTCGCGTCCGCCAACCGTGACAAAAGGTTGAAGACGGTGCTTTTGCCCGCGCCCGAAGCCCCCACAAGCGCGGTCGTCTTTCCGGCTTCTGCCGTGAAGCTGGCACCGCGCAGGACCGGCGTATCCCCGTAAGAAAACGAAACATCGCGGAGTTCGATCTTTGCCTTGGTGGCTGACCCCGGAAGGGCTGCGGGTTTGGCTGGCGACAGAATCGAGGGGCGTTCGTCGAACACACGTCGAATGCGTTCCAAGCTGGCAAGGGCAGCCTGCCACGCGCCCGAAACCTTGCCCAGATTGCGTAAGGGGTCAAAGACCAACGCCATCGCGGTGAAAAAGCTCATGAATTCGCCGACGGTCTTGACGCCTGCGTTGATCTGGATGCCGCCATACACCAGCACACCAAAGAAACCGATGGCCGCAATGATATCAACCATCGCGACAATGCCGCCTTGATTGGCTTGGCTTTGTAAATGCGTGCGCGCGAACTGGTCGATCTCGCGGTCGACGCGACCCTGTTCGTGACGTTCGGTGCCAGACAGTTTGATCGAGTTGATGCCGTGAAAGATCTCGTCCAGCCGGGTCGAGATCTGCGCCGCAGAAGCGCGGCTGTCCGTTGTCGTTCGGCGCACCCGTTTTTGAAGGATTCCCATCGGAATGGTCAGGATCGGTGCGGCCGCAACGGCGACAACGACCCATAGCCAGTCAATCGACAACGCCACACCCAGCAGCGCCAGAAGCGACACGACATCGCGCGCCACAGCCGCCAGGACCACTTCCCAGATGTTGGCGATGGCCTGGGCGTCGCCGCGCACACGCTCCATCAGGGTGCCGGGCGAGTTTTCGCGAAAGAAGCTGCTGTCCAATGTCAGCATATGCGCCACCATGTCCGACTGAAGCCTGGCGGCCACGCGTTGGCCAACATGGACCATCAAGATGCGATGTCCGAAGGCGGCAAAGGCGCGAACGACGAAGATCCCGGCAACGCCCAAAGCGACACCGATGATCGACGATGTGCTGCCCGATGAGAACGCCACATCGAACATCGGTTTGATCATGTAGCTCAACCCGCCAAGGGCCAGCCCTTCCAGCAACATCAGAAACACCGCCGCGATCAGCGGTAGCCGGTAAGCCCGCATGTAGCTTTTCCAGATCCACCGGATCATGTCGGGGTGTTTCGGGTCGCTCATCCTTTGCTCCGCTTGGCTAAGAACGAGGCGGTTAGCGCCTCGGGGTCATAATGGGTCGCCAGCCAGTCCCGGATGGGCATAGGGTCGGTTTCGATTTGGGTGGCGTAGGCTTCTAGAAGATGATCCAGAATACCTGCCTTTGACCAGCGTTGATGCGCATATTTCAACGAAAGTTGCGCACGTGCCGCGTCGATGCTGGCCCCTTTTTGGTCCAGCAGATACAGCGCAGCTGCAATGCCGGTGCGGTCGGCCCCCGATTTGCAGTGTATGAGCATCGGCTTTTCGACACTGTCCATCAGGTCGAGTAGATCAAGATAATCCTGCGCGCTGCCCAGCTCGCGGGCGAACAGTTCGTGATCGTAGAGGGTCATGCCATAGTCCGCACAGGCCTCTTTCTCGAACAAATAATACGAAAACTTGTCCGGCCCGCGCAGGTTGATCACGCTTTTGATGCCGATCTTGGCAAGGGCGGGAAAATGCACCGGGTCGGGTTGGTTCGACCGCCATGCCTCGTCCGACAGCTTGTAGCGATTGGGCAGGATTCGGCGCAGAAAGGCATGGTCCACGAGGTTGTTGTGACACCGCGCGGCCCGTCGCGCCTCGGGCGTCGAGATATCGGTGCCAAACGAGCTTTTCCAGCTGCGTTCCCACTGTTTGATCCGGGCATAGACCTTGGAAAACATTGTGTCTCCGGGTGGATGGCCCAACGGTTTCGCGGGCGGTTTCGAGGCGGTGTAGCCTGTCGGACAAGTCCAGACAAGCACGGCCCGATCTTCGGTCAGTTGACGGGGCGGCGGGCGCGCACTACCGCTTGGAGGATTGATAACACGAGATGACTCGCATGACTCTCTCCTTTGGACGCTCATATCTTGCCATACCGGGACCGTCTGTGATTCCCGACCGCGTGCTGCGCGCAATGCACCGACCCGGCCCGAACATCTATGAGGGCGCCTTGGTCGCGATGATGCCGGACCTGACCCAAGGTCTGCGCGACGTGGCGCGAACCCGGCACAATGTGGCGATCTATATCGCAAACGGGCACGGCGCGTGGGAGGCCGCATTGTCGAACGTGCTTGCGCCGGGCGACCGGGTCTTATCGCTGTGCACCGGCCGGTTTGGCCATGGGTGGAGCGAAATGGCCGAGGCTTTGGGGGGCGACGTGCAGGTCGAAGACTTCGGCATGCGCGCACCTGTTGATCCGGGCCGGGTCGAGGCTGCTTTGCGCGCCGATCCAGCCGGCAACATCCGCGCCATCCTGCTGACCCATGTGGATACCTCGACCTCGATCCTGAACGATGTGGCGTCTGTGCGGGCGGCCATGGACGCCGCCGGCCACCCTGCGCTGTTGATGGTCGACTGCATCGCTTCGATGGGCTGTGACCGGTTTGAAATGGACGCATGGGGTGTCGATGTCGCCGTGACAGCCTCGCAAAAAGGGCTGATGGTGCCGCCGGGCGTGGCGTTTGTCTTTTTCAGCGACAAGGCCGCGCAGGTGCGGGCTGGAATGCCCCGCGTTTCGCGGTATTGGGATTGGACCGACCGCGCCAACCCCGAACTGTTCTATCAGTTTTTTGGCGGCACGGCCCCCACCCATCACCTGTATGGTCTGCGCGAGGCACTGGACATGATCGCCGAGGAGGGCGGGATCGAAGCCGTCTGGGCCCGCCACGCTCATCTTGCCCGCGCGATCTGGGCCGCGTTTGAGGCGTGGTCCTGCGATGGCCCGCTGGAGATGAACGTAGCGGATCGCGCGCATCGGTCGAACGCGGTCACGTCGCTGCGGATCGGCGCGCCACATGGGACGGCGCTCAGGCGCTGGACCGAGGATAAGACCGGCGTGACGCTTGGCATCGGGCTGGGAATGCAAACCGAAGACGACCCCAACGCAGACGGGTTTTTCCGGCTGGGCCATATGGGGCATCTGAACGCGCAAATGGTGATGGGCGCGCTGTCGTCGATCCAGTCCGGGTTGATTGCCTTGGATATCCCGTACGGTCACGGTGCGCTTGATGCCGCCGCGCGCGTGATCGCCGAGGCTTAGTCGCGTGCGTTTTCCAGCGCGACCGGTAGGGCGGCCGCGAAAGCATCCAGATCTTCTGGGCGACCCGCTGACACACGGATGCAGCGGTTTTGCGGGGCGGCGAAGGGCATGCGCACGAAGATGTCCTGTTCGGTCAGCGCGTCCAGCACGGCTTTGGCAAAGGCGCCGTCGCGACCGCAATCCACGGCCACGAAATTGGTGGCAGAGGGCAGGGTGGTCAAGCCGTTTTCGCGTGCGATCTGGTCTATCCGGGTTCTGGCGGCAGCCACATTGGCGATGGTTTGCGACAGGTGATCCTGATCGCGAAGCGCCGCCAGCGCCCCTGCTTGGCTGATCCGACACATGCCGAAATGATTGCGGATTTTGTGAAACGCGGTGATCAGGTCTTTTCCGCCAATCGCATACCCGACCCGCGCCCCTGCCATGCCGTAAGCCTTTGAAAAGGTGCGCATACGGATGACACGGGGGTCATCGGGGGCAAGACGCGGGGCCGTGCCGTCCGGGGCAAACTCGACATAGGCTTCGTCAAGGATCAACAGACAGCCCTGCGGCACACTGTCGATCATGCGCTGGATGGTATCAGCGTTGTGCCATGTGCCCATCGGGTTGTCGGGATTGGCGAGATAAACAAGCTTCGCGCCCGTTTCGGTCGCCTTGGCGATCAACGCGTCGGGGTCTTCATGGTCGTCCTTGTAAGGCACGGTCTCGATCCGCCCACCAAAGCCCGCAACGTGATAATTGAAGGTCGGGTATGCGCCTTGCGACGTCACAACCACATCGCCCGGACCCACCAGCAGCCGCGCAAGATAGCCCAGCAGCCCGTCAATGCCTTCACCGACCATGATGTTGTCAGCGTCGATCTGATGATGCACGGCCAGTGCGGTGCGCAACTCGAAGTTCTCCGGGTCGCCATACATCCACACATCCCGCGCAGCATCTGCCATCGCGGCGATGGCGTGGGGCGAGGGGCCGAACGTGTTTTCATTGGCACCCAGACGTGCGGCGAAGGCACGGCCACGGGCGCGTTCCTGCGTTTCGGGGCCCACAAATGGGACGGTCGCGGGAAGGCTTTCGGCAAGCGGGGTCAGGCGGGCATAGGTCTTGGTCATAGGGGTGTTAGAGCAGGGCAGATCGCAGGCGACAAGGTTGAAAATCGAGCGGCAACACCCAAATAAGACGAGTTCTTAACGAGTGGAGGGCGCGCTATGCCCAAAATGAACCGCCGACTTTTTCTGGCCAGTGCGGCCGCGGCTGGGGCGACCCGTGGGTTGCCACAGATCGCCAGCAAGGCCGTTAGTTCTCCGCCGATGCGCCGCGTTCTGACGCTTGTCTATGACAAGTCGCTTGGGATGATGCGCGCGGTGGAGCGGCTGGTGCCGTAAGGCACAAACAAAACAGGCCGGACTGCTTGCCCGGCCTGATGTTCAGTTTGCTGCCATTGGCCCTAACCGATTTCCTGAAGACGGGAGAGCGCGGTCAGCAGCGTCGCTTCTTCCTCTTCTCGGGCGGCCAGATTGGCGCGGGCCTCGGCCACAACCTCTGCCGGAGCGCTTGCTGCGAATTTCGGGTTGTTCAACCGTCCACGCAATCCGCCCAATTCCTTGCCAAGCTTGCCGAGTGACTTTTCAAGGCGCGCAATTTCTTCACCGACGTCGATAATGTCGGCCAAAGGCAGGGCGAAGATGCCGCCCGCCACCGCGATGGTGATGCAACCCTTGGGCAGGTCCGCCATCTCGGTCATGCTGTCAATCCGCGCCATGCGTTTGATCATCACCTCGTTGCCCGCCCATGCGGTGCGGCCTGCGTCATCCAGCTCTTGCAGGATCAGCGGAACTTTCAAGCCGGCAGGGACATGCATCTGCGCGCGCGCCGAGCGGATGTTTTCGATCAGCGAGATCACCCAGTTCATCTCGCGCGCGGCGTCGCCATCGGCCAGTTCTTCACCATAGGTCGGCCAGTCGGCATGGATCAGCATCGTGTCGCGGGCAGCAATCTGCCCCCACAGCTCTTCAGTGATGAAGGGCATGATCGGGTGCAACATGATCAGGCATTGGTCGATCACCCACGCCATGGTGGCACGGGTTTCGGCCAGCACAGCCACGTCTTCCGAATTCAACAGAGGCTTCGAGAACTCCACATACCAGTCGCAGACCTTACCCCATACATAGGCATAAAGCCCGTTGGCGGCGTCGTTGAAGCGGAAGGCCGCCAGCGCCTCGTCAACTTCAACGCGGACCCGCGCAGTTTCCGAGATGATCCAGCGGTTCACCGTCTGGGTCGGGCTTTTCGGGTCGAACCCGGCGACCGGTTTGCAGTCGTTCATTTCGGCAAAGCGGGCGGCATTCCACAGCTTGGTGCCGAAATTGCGATAGCCCGCGATGCGTTCGCGCGACAGCTTCAACACGCCGCCGATGGATGCCATGGAGGTGTTGGTGAACCGCAGCGCATCCGCACCGTATTCGTCGATGATTTCCAGCGGGTCGATCACGTTGCCGGTGGTCTTGGACATCTTCTTGCCCTTCTCGTCACGGACAAGACCGTGCAGATAGACCGTGTGGAACGGGTTCTTGCCCGTCACCGCCTGGCTCATCATCATCATCCGGGCGACCCAGAAGAACAGGATGTCCTGACCAGTGATCAGCACATCACCGGGGAAGAAGCGATTGAGTTCGTCGGTGTCCTGAGGCCAGCCCAGCGTCCCGAAGGGCCAGAGGCCCGACGAAAACCATGTGTCGAGCACGTCGGGGTCGCGCCACACGGGATAGACCAGCTTGGTTGGGTCCTGCGTGGTCTCATAGGCGGCAAGGCTTTCGGCCAGTGCATGAATTGCGGCTCCACGGTCCGCCACTTCGATCACCCGCGCATGGCTCAGGGGCGTGGGCAGGGTGACAAGCACTTCATCGAATTTCGGCGTCACCGCGTCGAAGTCATGGGCACAGTGGCTATGTTCATGGCCGGGCAGCATGTCTTGTTGCAGCAGCAGACGGCCCATTTCCACCAGATCAAGTGCGTTGTTGCCTTCGTCGTCCGTGAAGCCTTCACCCGACAGGTCAAGGCCATACCAAACAGGCACCTGATGCCCCCACCACAGCTGGCGCGAGATGCACCACGGTTCGATGTTTTCCAGCCAATGAAAGAAGACCTTCTCGCCGCTTTCCGGCATGATCTTCACGTCGCCATTGCGCACAGCGTCCAGCGCGGGGCCGGCGATTCTCTCGGCATCCACGAACCACTGGTCGGTCAGCATCGGCTCAATGACCACTTTCGAGCGGTCGCCGAAGGGCTGCATGATTGGTTTGCTCTCGACGTAGGGCACGGTCTCGGTGATCTGGGTCTCAACGCCGTCTTCGTCCATTTCGGTCCGGGTGACGTCGTGCATCACGGCCAGACCCTCGGCTGTGATCTGGTCAACCACCAGTTTGCGCGCGTCAAACCTGTCCAGCCCACGGAACTCATCCGGGACAAGGTTCATCGCGGCAATCTTTGCCTCGTCGAACCCTTCTTCGCCATTGGCGATGCGCTGGGCGGTCGCGGCTTCTTCGGCATAGGACAGACCATCGGCCCGCATGTGTCCGCGTGTATCCATCAGCGAATACATCGGAATGCCGCCGCGCTTGGCGACCTGATAGTCGTTGAAGTCATGCGCACCGGTGATTTTCACAGCACCCGAGCCAAAATTCATATCCGGGTATTCATCGGTGATGATCGGGATCAGGCGGCGATGTTCTTTCGGGCCGACCGGGATTTCACACAGCTTACCCACGATGGGCGCATAGCGCGTGTCATCGGGGTGCACGGCCACCGCGCCGTCACCCAGCATGGTTTCGGGCCGGGTCGTGGCGATCGAGATATAGTCGCGCTCCTCGCTGAGTGTGACATTCCCGTCCTCATCCTTTTCGACATAGGTATATGTCGCACCACCCGCCAGCGGGTATTTGAAGTGCCACATGTGGCCGGGCGTCTCGATGTTTTCGACCTCAAGGTCAGAAATCGCGGTCTCAAAGTGCGGGTCCCAGTTGACCAGACGCTTGCCGCGATAGATCAGGCCCTTGTCATACATGTCGACAAAAACCTTCAGAACGGCATCGTGGAAATCGGCCGAGTTCTCGTGCCCCGTGCGCGGATCACCGGGTGCGCCAGCCATGGTGAAGGCGTTGCGCGACCAGTCGCAGGTGGATCCCAAGCGCTTCAACTGGTTGATGATTGTCGAGCCATATTCGCCCTTCCATTCCCAGACCTTCTCAAGAAATGCCTCGCGGCCAAGCTCACGACGGCCCGGTTGCTGCGTCTCGGCCAGCATCTTTTCGACCTGAAGCTGGGTGGCGATGCCCGCGTGGTCCTGACCAGGTTGCCACAGCGTGTCAAAGCCCCGCATCCGGTGCCAGCGGATCAGAATGTCCTGCAAGGTGTTGTTGAACGCATGGCCCACATGCAGCGCGCCCGTGACGTTGGGCGGCGGGATCATGATCGCGAAGCTGTCCGCGCCCGGTTTGGCGTTTGCACCCGCTTTGAAAGCGCCCGCGTCTTCCCAGGTTTGATAGATGCGTGCCTCGGCAGATGCCGCGTCGAAGGTCTTGTCCATGGCCATGGTTTTGTCCCAAGTCTTATGAGTTCAAGACCGTTTACCCAAGACGAACGGAAAGGGGAAGCCCGGTCCCAAAAGACAACGCCCGAGCGCTGGGCTCGGGCGTAGCTTTTCAAAGGTGCGTTGGGTCAGAAGTTCATCTGATAACCGATCGACGCCATGGCGGTCGCCTCTTTCGAATATGGGGTCTGTGTCGCGCCGATCCCAATATCAAAAGCGCGCCCGTTGCCCAATTGGTGGGTATAGCGAACTTCGGCAAAGACGCGGCGATCACGTTCCGTTATCGGACCGGCGATGGAAAAGTTTGTCATGCCCGGAATATCGCTTGTGCCTGTTACAGGCCCGGAGTTGCGCGACAAATCCCACTCTACCCCAGCCGAAAAGCTTAGCCATCCGGCGTCCGACACGGCTTTGCCGACATTCGCGCCCAATGTCGCGACTGTTGCTGTGATCTCGTAATCATCGTAGGTCACCGGGAAGGCGACGTTGCCGGTTTCGGTATATCCGTCGCGGGTGACAGATGACCGTGCAAGTCGGGCAAATGGTGTGACATGTGCGGTGCCATACCGCATGCCGTATCCCAGCTCGACCGAGGCCGCCTGAGCGCGCATCTCCGACGAACCGGCGCCGGTTTCGGTGTTGGCCAGCTGCGTGGATCGGGTGATGTCCACATCCGCGCGCGTTTGCGCTGCGGCGACTTTCCATGTCAGCCCCTCGCCACCCACTGCACCGTTGCGCAGAAACAGACCATAGCTTGTGAAATTCCCATCGATCCCGAAACTGCCAAGCGTGTTGTTGTCCGATCCAAGACCGATATAGCCGCCAAGGGTCAACGAAGGCGTCAGGGCGGTTGCAGCAGTCAAACCCCCGACGACGGCATCGTTGTCATCGTCGCTGCGACTGGCCCCAATGGAAACGCGCATCGCGATGGGCATCGGCCCGCCTTCGCCACGGCTGGACAGGGCTTCGCCCGCCAAACCGCCTGATGGTGCTGCGATTTCCTGTCCCAGCACGAATTGGGCAAGGTTGGCGATTGTTGCGGCTGCGCTGGCCTGATCGGCAGCGCCTTGCGCCACCTGTGCCAAAGTGTTGACGTGGTCCAGCATCGTGCCGCCCGGCGCCTTTCGGTTCTCGCGCCAGATAAACCCGCGAAGGTTCGTGCTCGCATCGAACTCGGACACGCCGACAACGATGCTGCCATCATCGCTGATTCCGGTGGCCCGCGAGTTGCCATCGTTGTTGGGGGTCAGGTCGCCCAGATACATCCCGGTTCCTGCGCCGTCCCATCGGATCGCGCGGAAGCGTTTGGGTGTTTGTGCAATGGTGAACCCGGCGACGTAAGTGCCGTCTTGGCTGACAGCCAACGCGCGCGTTTCGCGCAGGTCGGCTTCGTTTGGTGCCAACAATTGCACCATGCCGGTTCCCTCTGACCAACGAAATGCCCGGTTGTCCACCGGTGCAGGAATGGCAGAGCGCCCAACGACCACCAGGCCATCGCCGCTAACGGCATGGGCTTCGCTGAACCCTTTCACGCCGCCGATGGTGCCCAAATCCTGCATGCCGCCGGTCGGTGTCCAGCGGAAGGCGTGGAAGCCATTGCGAGCCGAGGCTCCGCCAACGACCACATTCCCGCTATCGTCAACGCCGTTGGCCCGCGCAAGCCCGCTCAGGTCGCTTTTCAGGGTGCCGATATCGGTTACGGTGCCGGTCTTCCGGTCCCAGACAAACGCGCGTTGCGGCAGCGAGCCGTTCCCCATCGTGCCGATGATTTTCTTTCCATTGCCGCTGACACCGTTGGCAAAGCTGTTGCCGCCCAGCATCGGGGGTGCTGCCACCATCCCAGAGCCCGCGGTCCAGTAAAAGGCTGTCGGTTGGCCGGCCCCGACCGTCAGCTCGCCAACAATCACCGATCCGTCATCGCTGACCCCGCGCGCTGCGCTGAAGGTGCCCGAGAAGCTGGGGTCAAGTGCGGCTAAAGCGCCGTTCTGGAATGTGAAGGCTTGCGGGATCCCGGTGGCAGATTGTGAAAACCCGACGACCAGCTTGCCGTCGCCCGAGACCGCAAAGGCTTCGGAAAAAGCGAGCCCGGTTGCTGGCGGAAGGGTTGGGATCTGTTCAAACGTAGGCCCTGCTGCATGGCTGCCCTGCACGCTTGCAGCCAAGGCCACGCTTGCAATAATGCTTTTTGCGATCCCTAGATTTACCGTAGTGGCACACCCGTGCCGCCCTCTTTTTCGTGTTATGCACAAGCTCATTTTGTTCCCCTTGCCCTCGGCCGCGATCTTGCACGCTTCAGACGCAAATCCACACCCGTTAACTTAGGTTAACTATGCCTTGAGAAAGGCGAAAAGCCAAGAATTAAAGGGCTTTGTTAGTTCGTGTGGCGTTGAGGTAAAGGCCGGGTTCCTGGCCTGACGGGCAAGGGCGCTCTGAATCTCGCATTTTCGCAACTCAAAAGTTGCTTAAAGCAACCAATCCCACCGCACACCTTCGCTTTCTATGCGTCAGCTGATCACATCCGGAGCACTGCGCCCTGTGAAATGCTCGACCCTTGCAAGCGACATCGTGGCCTTGATCACGTGCTCCAAGGCGGTCTGTGCGTCAGTGTCGTGGCGCTGGTCTGGCGCGGCATATTGTTCCAGATAGACCCGCAAGGTCGCCCCTTCTGTGCCGGTGCCGGAAAGTCGCAACATTGCGCGTGCGTTGGTCGTAAATGTCAGGATGATCCCCTGACCGACGCTTTCTGACCCGTCGATCGGGTCGGTATAGGCAAAATTCTCGGCCGATTTAACGGACAGCCCCGCGGCGCTTTGACCGGGTAGATTGGGCAGCGCGGCAATCAGTCTATCCATCAAGGCTTGGGCTTTTTCGCTTTCGATCGCCTCGAAATCGTGACGCGAATAGTAGTCGCGACCATATTTAGCCCAATGCGCCCTCAGGATGTCTGCGACCGGTTCCTTGCGCGCGGCCAGAATGTTCAGCCACAACAGCACCGCCCACAGGCCATCTTTTTCACGCACGTGATCGGAACCAGTGCCTGCGCTTTCTTCGCCGCAGATGGTCACGCGCCCGGCATCCAGCAAGTTGCCGAAAAACTTCCAGCCGGTTGGCGTGCGGAAGATCTCGATCCCCAAAGCTTCGGCAACCCGGTCGGCTGCCGCCGAGGTTGGCATTGAGCGTGCAATGCCCTTGAGACCCTGCGCATAGCCCGGCGCAAGCTGTGCGTTGGCCGCCAGAATGGCCAGGCTGTCGGAAGGGGTTACATAGGCAGCCCGCCCCACGATCATGTTGCGATCCCCATCGCCATCCGAGGCTGCACCAAAATCGGGCGCGTCGGAGCTATGCATCAGATCAAAAAGCGGTTTCGCCCAGACCGGGTTGGGATCGGGGTGCCCGCCGCCGAAGGTCTCGCTTGGTTCGGCGTTGACCACGCTGCCTTGTTTCGCGCCAAGCCGATGTTCTAAAATGGCCGTGGCATAGGGGCCGGTCACCGCATGCATTGCGTCAAAGCACAGTGTAAACCCGCCGGCGATCAGGTCGCGGATGGCGTCGAAGTCGAACAAGGTCTCCATCAGGTCCGCGTAGTCCGAAACCGGGTCCACCACCTCGACCTCCATATCGCCCAATGTGGTTTCGCCGATCCGATCCAAAGATGGGGCGGCCATATCCGCAATCTGGTAGCGGGTGATCTGTTTTGCACAGGCAACGATGGCGTCGGTAACGGCCTCGGGGGCGGGGCCTCCATTGGCAACGTTGTATTTCAGGCCAAAATCGCCCTTGGGTCCACCGGGGTTGTGGCTTGCCGACAGGATCAACCCGCCATCGGCTGCACGTTTGCGGATCAGGTGGCTGGCGGCTGGTGTCGACAGCAAGCCGTTCTGACCGATGATCACCCGCGCCACGCCATTCGCCGCCGCCATGCGCAAGATCGTCGACATCGCGGTGCGATTGAAATACCGCCCGTCGCCGCCCATCACCAATGTCTTGCCTGCGGGGTCGATCGCGTCAAAGATCGCCTGCACGTAGGTCTCAAGGTAGCCGGGCTGCGAAAACACCTCGACTTTCTTGCGCAACCCGGAGGTGCCGGGGACCTGCCCGTCGATCGGTTTGGTCGTGCAGGTGGAAATTTGCATTGGGGAACCTCGTCCAGAATTCAGTCGGCATAGAATGGCGACATGTTAACCTAGCCGATTGATCCGCGTCGAGAGATGGATAAGGCTTTCTGAGCTTTTGACCCCGTCGATTTCGCCAATAGCATCAAGACTTTGGTCGAGCACAGTGGTCGAGGCCGCTGCAATTTGCAGGATCATGTCAAATCTTCCCGAGGCCGTATGGGCCGTTTCGACCTGCGGCATCGTTTTGAGCCGCGCCAATACAACCGGGGTCGAGCGCGGTTCGATTGCGATCAAGACGGTAGCGCGGATCCGGTCGCCGCGCGCCGCGTCGCCCAGACGCAAGGCATATCCCGCGATGATCCCCTTTTCTTCCAACCGTTCAATCCGCGCCTGCACGGTGGAGCGCGCAAGACCAAGCCGCCGCGCGAGCGTGGCCACGGGAAGGCGCGCATTTGTTTCCAGCTGGGCGATCAACTCGCGGTCTTTTTCGTCCATTCGCCTAAATCCTTCGATGTTTCGTCGGAAAATACCTTACATTTGGTATGAAATGCCACTGGAAATCGACGGTCGCGGGCCAGATTCTTAACATGTGACCGCGAACAGACACTCTAAGACCAAAAAGCGAGCAAACATGAGCAGGCAACCCTCGATCTGGCTGACAGCCTTGTCCCATCTGAAAACCGAAACGCCATCCCGGCCCGTGCTGTATTTTGCGCCTGCGACCCTGCAGGCGACGGCGCGCCGTTTCATCGACGGGTTTGACGGGCTGGTGACATATGCTGTCAAAGCGAATGATAGCCGTGTCGTTCTGGAAAATCTTGTTGCGGCCGGGATCAGCGCATTCGATGTCGCAAGCCCCGAGGAAATGCATGCGCTGCGCGCCGTGTCACCCGATGCAGTGATGCACTACAACAACCCCGTCCGGTCGCGGGCCGAAATTGCCGAGGCGGTCGCGCTGGGCGTCAAATCCTATTCCGTGGATGCGCCTCATGAATTTCGCAAGCTGCAAGCCCAGGTCGCCCCGAAAGGCATCGAGGTTGCGGTGCGTTTGCGGCTTCCCGTTGCGGGGGCGGCCTATCATTTCGGTGCGAAGTTCGGGGCTGATACGGAAGATGCGATCGCGCTTTTGAAAGAGGTCGCCCAAGCGGGCTATACCCCGTCGATGACTTTTCACCCCGGCACACAATGTGCCGAGCCCGCAGCGTGGTCCACTTATATTGTGACCTGCGCTGACGTGGCGAAGAAAGCTGGTGTGCGGCTGGCCCGGTTGAATGTCGGTGGCGGATTTGCCGCCGACCGTGGCGTTGCACCGGATCTTGAAGCGATCTTCGATGCGATCCACAACACGGCGCAAAGCGCCTTTGGTGCCGACGTGCCGCGTTTGGTTTGTGAACCCGGTCGCGCGATGGTGGCCGAGGCCTTCACCCTTGCCACGCAGGTCAAATCGATCCGCGAAGACGGGGCCGTCTTTCTGAACGACGGGATATATGGCGCCTTGTCCGAGGCGCCTTCGATTGGGGTGCCGGACCGGATTGTTACCGTTACACCGAAGGGTAAAGCGCACCAGGGTATCGCCACGCCGCGTGTGGTGTTCGGTCCGACCTGCGACTCAATTGACCAGCTGCCTCATCCGTTGGCTTTGCCTGCTGATCTGGCGGAAGAGGACTATGTGCTGTTTGCCGGAATGGGCGCCTATAGCATGGCGACCGTGACCCGCTTCAATGGCTACGGGGTGCTTGAACTGGTGACGGTGCAGCACGCCGGACTGTAATCCGCCGCGCCGCGACGCGCCTTATGCGACGTCTTGAAGCGTGACGCGTGGGGTGATCCCCAGCGCGCGCGCGACATCGCGTGTCAGTGCCGGCTTGTTCAGGGTGTAGAAGTGCAGGTCCTCTACGCCGCCATCAATCAGGTCCGAGCACAACTCGCTGCACAGTGCTGTTGCCAGCAGGTCTTCGCGGTTGTCGCGGTTGGCTTTGTCGAACGCGTCATCAAGCCACGCCGGAACCGTCGCACCGCAGCGTTCCGCAAATTTGCGCACACCTTTCCAGTTCTCGATCGGCAGAATGCCCGGAATGATCGGCACGGTGATGCCGGCCCGTTCGCACTTGTCGCGAAACCGGAAAAACGTGTCTGCTTCGAAGAAGAATTGAGTGATTGCCGATCCAGCGCCTGCGTCGACCTTGCGTTTCAGCCATGCAACATTGTCGTCCATGCTGCCGCTTTCAGGGTGGGGGTCGGGATAGGCGCCGACACGAAGGTGGAAGTCCCCAGTATCTGCCAGTGCCTCGATCAGTTCGACCGATGAGGCAAAGCCGTCAGGGTGCGGCACAAAGCCAGCGCTTCCTTTGGGGGGATCGCCGCGCAGGGCCACGATTTCGCGCACGCCTTCGGCGGCATAGCCGTTGGCGATTTCCATTGTTTCTTCGCGCGAGGCGTCGACGCAGGTCAGATGCGCGGCGACATTCAGGCCATAATGCTTGTGGATCGTGCCCACTGCGTCATGGGTCAGCTCTCGGGTCGTGCCGCCCGCGCCGTAAGTGACGGACACAAAGCCGGGATCCAGCGGTGCCAATTCACGAACGGTTTCCCAAAGTCGGAATGAGGCGTCCAAGGATTGTGGCGGGAAGAATTCGAAAGAGATGTTTGGCGTGATCATGGTGGCCTCGGATTGCGACTCGTTAATCGGATGGCCCCTTGTGCCTGTTTTTGGTTTGTGAGACAAATTCATATTACTCACATTTAACATGAGCCTCATACATGTATCTGGAATTTAGGCATCTGCGCACAATCCGTGCCATTCACCAATCTGGCAGCTTGGCGCGCGCAGCAGACACCCTGCACATCACGCAGTCAGCCCTGAGCCACCAGATCAAGGGACTGGAAGATCAGGTCGGGATGGAGCTGTTCCACCGACGCACAAAACCCATGCGGCTTAGCCCGGCAGGTATGAAGATGTTGCGCCTTGCCGAAATGGTCCTGCCCGAAGTCGCACGGCTTGAGGAGGAATTTCGGGCGCTCAAATCCGGTCGTTCTGGTCGCCTTCACATCGCGATCGAATGTCACGCCTGCTTTGACTGGTTGTTTCCGGTGCTGGACCAGTTGCGCCACGCCTGGCCCGAGGTCGATCTGGACATCCGTCAGCGACTGGCTTTCGATGCGCTGGAAGCCCTCCGGCGCGAAGAAATCGACTTTGTCATTTCGTCGGACCCGGTGGCGTTGCCCGGGGTTACTTTTTCACCGCTGTTTGACTATGAACCCAGATTTGTCGCGGCTGCCGCGCACCCCTTGGCGCAACACGATCACATCGAAGCCGAAGACTTCGAGGAAGAGCTGTTGCTGACCTATCCCGTAGACCGTTCAAAAACCGATGTTTTCACTGGTTTGTTAACGCCTGCGCGGGTTGAACCGCGCGCTGTTCGGCAGGTCGAGATGACCGAGGTCATCTTGATGCTTGTCGCCGCTGGGCGTGGTGTGGCGGTGTTGCCGGATTGGGTTTTGCGCAAGGTCGCGGATAATTCGGATTTCGTGACAAGACCGCTGACACCAAACGGGCTGTCCAAGCGGATGTATGCGGCGACACGCGACGAAGACACGATGGTGCCCTATGTCGCCCATATGATCCGGCTGTGTCGATCGGAGCCGGTAAAACGCCAACGCAGTTGAGCCGCTAAACCGACTTGGCAAACAAGGCGTCTGCGCGTATACGCGCCGTCTGAGAAGATAGGAGCGCCCCATGGAAGGCAGTGCAAATCTGAATGTGATGATCAAGGCTGCCCGAATGGCGGGTCGCAGCCTTGTGAAAGACTTCCGTGAAGTCGAGAACCTGCAAGTCTCGATGAAGGGGGCCGGTGATTTCGTCTCAAAAGCGGATATTGCGGCCGAAAAGATCATCCGTGATGAGCTTATGGAAGCGCGACCCAACTACGGCTGGCTGGCAGAGGAAAGCGAAGCGATCGAAGGCAAAGACCCGACGCGGCGCTGGATTGTTGACCCTCTGGACGGCACGACGAATTTCTTGCACGGACTGCCACATTGGGCGGTGTCCATCGGTCTTGAGCACAAGGGCGAGGTCGTCGCAGGCGTCATCTTTGACGCCGCCAAGGACGAGATGTTCGTCGCCGAAAAAGGCAAAGGCGCCTGGCTGAACCAAAGCCGCCTGCGGGTTTCGGGCCGCGCGCGGTTGATCGAAAGCCTGTTTGCGACCGGATTGCCCTTCGGGGGGCGGTCGGATTTGCCGGAAACGATCCAGGATCTTGCGCGCATCCTGCCGTCGTGCTCTGGCGTGCGCCGGTATGGATCGGCGGCGCTTGATCTCGCGTATGTAGCGGCCGGGCGGTATGATGGGTATTGGGAGCGGCGCCTGAATGCATGGGATATGGCCGCGGGGCTGATCATCGTGCGCGAAGCCGGCGGCTTCATCGAACCGATCACGCCGGGCAAAAATGTGCTTGCTGACGGGGAAGTCATCGCAAGCAACGAAGCCATTTTCGACAAGTTCGCAAAGCTTGTTCGGGGCGCCTGAAATAGAAGTGTTTTCTGCAAAAAGACGTTTGAAGGTCACATTCCTGCCTGAAAGTCAGGTGAAAAGAGCCTATGGAACGTATTTTATATATTAAATGCCAATTGGCTGATTTGTTTCGGGATGAGGACGGTGCTGTCACCGTCGATTGGATCGTCCTGACCGCTACAATATTGTTTTTGGGGATGATCAGCATGTTTATTGTGACTGGCAACATCCCGGGATTTGCTGACAGGGTCAGCAGTTCCTTGTCAAACATGACGATTGGCGGCTAAGGCACGTCACCGATGCTAGGACCTGATTGGTGCTTCGGAAGGTTTCCGGGGTGGGTGTCCTGACACGGCAAGATGCGCTTTATGCGACAAGCAGTGTTTTGCGCTGTCGTTTGGCGTCGTTAAATGCGGCGCATGGGCATTCCATCTATTTGCGTCGATAGACGGTCGGCACGCTGGTTCGGTCCAGCCGATAACGCGTTTCCGGATGGTCCGGGTGGCCGTCCGTTCTGGCCCAATAGGCCGTCCCTCCCAACCCCTTCCAAACAGGCAGCACGAATAAAAACCCAGCGATGAAGCCCCCGGCATGCGCCCAATATGCGACGCCGCCACCGACCTGCGACAGGCTCAGCGCGCCATTTACGACCTGAAGCGCGAACCAGATCAGTAGCATCAGCCAGGCTGGGAACGGAACGACCCTGAAAATGATGACGATGATGAACAGCACATCGACACGGGCGCGCGGAAACAAAAGCAGATAGCCCCCCATTACGCCTGCAATGGCACCCGATGCGCCAACCATGGGCACGGGGCTTGTGACGTCGGCACCGATTTGCAACAGCGCCGCGCCAAGCCCCGAGATGGCATAGAAAACGGCGAATCTGACATGCCCAAGAACATCTTCAAGGTTGTCGCCGAAGATATACAGAAACAGCATATTGCCCGCGAAATGCAGAAACCCTGCATGAAGAAACATCGAGGTCAGGATCGTCTCGAATCCGTCGCCGGACATCAGGCGCAGGGGTATAATCCCAAACCGCTGGAAGACGGCACCGGCGGCAGCCTCGTCGCTATAAAGCGGCCACATCATCGCAAACACGATCAGGTTGGCCGCGATCAGCCCATAAGTGACATAAGGGGTGCGCTCAGACGGGTTGTGATCACGGATCGGGAACATTGGCTGACTTGACCCGATGCGATGCACCTGGTCAAGCATAGGCTTGCGCTGTGGTCTATTGTGCGGCCAGATCAGGCGGCTGCGACATCAGCAGAAGCTCGGCATTGCCACCCGAGGCCGTGGTGTCGACACAGAGATGCCGTTCGTGGGTGACGACTTCTGCAGTTATTGCACCGGTGATCAAAGGCAAAATCGCGCCGTCGCGCGCTGCGAGTGCCGTCACCAAGGCGCGTGCGGTCTGTGCATCGCCCCAATAGACCGCACCACCGATGCCGTTCAGATCGCCAAGCGCTTCAGCGCTGAGGTTCGATGCAACGACAGCCCGCCCACCAAGGGCTTCGATGTCGGCTTTCTGGCGCGTTGCCACAGCTTGTCCGGGTCCAAGGCAGACGAAAGGGTCGCGGGTGTGTGTTGACAGCTGGTTCAACTCTCCGGTCGGGCCGGGCAGCCGTTCTGAGCCAAGAACAAGGTCCGCGGTTGCTGCCGCTATGCTGGCAGACAAGGCGGCTGCGTCAGGCGGAGCCGTTTTGTCATCCGCACCGGAAACAGGCGAAGGCGCCGGTGCGCAGAACCGGTCCATATAGCATGGTCCGCCCGCTTTGGGGCCAGTGCCAGAAAGGCCCTCTCCCCCAAAGGGTTGCGACCCGACGATGGCCCCAATTTGGTTGCGGTTCACATAGGCATTGCCGACATGGATACGCTCAACCACGTGCTGCACCCGGTCGTCGATCCGCGTGTGCAGGCCGAATGTCAGGCCATAGCCCGTGGCGTTCACCGCATCGATCACGGCGTCAAGGTCTTCGGATTTGAACCGGGCGATATGCAGGACCGGTCCAAAGATTTCGCGTTCCATCTGGTGAATGCCGTCGATGCGGATCAGGGCAGGGGCGATGAAATGCCCCGTTTGTGGGGCCGAAAGCTCGTGCAGCAATCGGCCTTCGGCGCGGGCGGTGTCGACATAGGCTTGAATCCCGTCTTGCGCCTCTTGGTCGATGACGGGGCCAAGGTCCGATGACAAATCCCAAGGGTCGGCGGGTGAAAGCGCATCCATCGCGCCGATCAGCATTTCGGTCATGGCGTCCGCGATGTCATCTTGCACGTAAAGGCAGCGCAGCGCAGAGCAACGTTGACCTGCCGACTGAAAGCTTGACGCGACAATGTCGCGCACGGCCTGTTCCGGCAGCGCGGTGCTGTCAACGATCATGGCATTCAGCCCGCCGGTTTCGGCAATCAACGGGGCTGCGGGTGACAGATGCTTGGCCATCGCGCGCCGAATTACCAGTGCGGTTTCGGTCGAGCCGGTGAAGGCCACGCCACTGATGCGTGCATCCGACGTGACGGCTGCGCCGACCGTCGCCCCATCACCGGGCAACAGCTGAAGCACCTCGCGCGGCACACCGGCCTTGTGCAGCAGCTTCACGGCCTCATACGCGATGATCCCGGTTTGCTCGGCCGGTTTGGCCACCACACCATTGCCCGCCGCCAAGGCTCCGGCGATCTGGCCGGTAAAGATGGCCAGCGGGAAGTTCCAGGGCGAGATACAGGCGAAAACCCCACAAGCATCGCGCGAAAGCAGCGGGATGCGGCTGGCATAGTAGCGAATGAAATCAACGGCTTCACGCAGCTCTCCCATGCAGTCGGGCAAAGTCTTGCCAGCCTCGCGGGCCAACAGGGCGAAGAAGGTGCCGAGATGATCCTCATACAGATCGGCAGCGCGGTTCAGCACCTTGGCGCGGTCGTCAGGGCTTGCATTCCAACGGGTGGCCGCGCCAAGGGCTGCCGACACGTCTTCGGCGCTTGCCCATGTGATCTTGCCGACCGGGCTGCCATCGGCAGGGTTGGTGACGGACACGACTTGGCCACCCTTCGGCGTGGATGCGATCAGCGGCGCGGCCTTGAACGCCGTAGAATAGTGTTTGCCGCGTGCCGCATCGATCCTTTCAAGATGCGGCTCATAAGTCAGGTCCAGCCCCATCGAGTTCTTTCTCGCGCCGAACAACTCTGGTCCGGTCGGAACATGCGGCGCGGGGTGATCGAGCGCGTCGAACGGGCAGGCCGCGACCTCTTCGGGCGTGACGCTTTCGTCAACGATCTGGTTTACAAACGAGCTGTTGGCGCCATTTTCAAGAAGGCGGCGCACAAGATAGGCCAGCAAGTCTCGATGTGCGCCGACCGGGGCGTAGATACGGCAACGGGTGCCGTTCTCGTCCATGATGATCTGATGCAAACGCTCGCCCATGCCGTGCAAGCGTTGGAATTCATACCCACGCGCGTCCACGCCCGAACTATGCGCAATGTCCAGAATGGCGGCCGCTGTATGGGCGTTATGCGTCGCAAACTGCGGATAGATGCGATCTGTCAACGACAGCAGTTTGCGCGCATTGGTGATATAGCTGACATCGGTGGCCACTTTGCGGGTGAAAACCGGAAACGCGTCCAGCCCTTCGACCTGTGCGCGCTTGATTTCGGTGTCCCAATAAGCGCCTTTGACCAGACGGACCATGATCTTGCGGTCCAGTCGCTGGGCCAATGCGTGAAGCCAGTCAATGACAGCGCCCGCTCGTTGGCCATAAGCCTGCACGACGACGCCGAACCCGTCCCACCCGGCCAGTGCCTTGTCGCTGAGCACAGCTTCGATCACGTCCAGCGAGATTTGCAAACGATCTGCTTCTTCGGCGTCGATATTGAAGCCCATGCCCGCCGACTTCGCCAAGTGCGCAAGGGCAGAGACGCGTGGCACAAGTGTCGCCATCACCCGGTCGCGCTGGGCGCGTTCATAGCGTGGGAACAATGCCGACAGCTTGACGGAAATGCCGGGATTTGCACGGATATCTTTTGATTTACAGGCGCCTGCGATCTCGGAAATTGCCTTGGCATAGGACATTTGATACCGCCGGGCATCATCATCGGTC
This sequence comes from uncultured Aliiroseovarius sp., assembly GCF_947497285.1. Classification (GTDB taxonomy): domain Bacteria; phylum Pseudomonadota; class Alphaproteobacteria; order Rhodobacterales; family Rhodobacteraceae; genus Aliiroseovarius. Next base: position 373,883 of record NZ_CANMFT010000001.1, read on the forward strand.
AGCGCAGCTTCGCCCAGCATATCATAGGAATAGGTGAAGCCTTTCGCCTCCATCTTTGCACCGCGTTTCATCGCGTTGCCAATGGTCTCGCCCAAGACAAACTGGTTACCCATTTCCTTCATTGCACGACCAACTGCGGTGCGGATGACAGGTTCGCCCAGTCGTTTGACTGCGCCGCGCAGCGCACCGGCGATGCCGGGTTCGCGTTCATCCAGCACCTTGCCGGTGACCAAAAGCGCCCAAGTCGAAGCGTTCACCAGCGAAGACGATGACCGCCCAAGATGCTTGCCCCAGTCGCTGGGCGCGATCTTGTCTTCGATCAGCGCGTCGATGGTTTCTGCATCTGGAACCCGCAAAAGGGCTTCGGCGAGACACATGAGCGCGATGCCCTCGTCGGTCGACAGGCCATATTCGGCCAAAAAGACCTCCATCATGCCCGGATCAGACGACGCGCGGATGGCGCGCACAAGGTCAGCGCCACGCGCGGCGATCCGCGCGCGGTCATCGGCCGTCAGCCCGGCTGACCGGACAAGCGTTTGAATGTGGCTTTCTTCGTCCGTGTAGGCGAGGCGGTCGATGTTCTGGCGCAAAGAATCAGTCATTTCGCAGATCCCATTGATGTTCACGTTTCCCCTATGATATTCCGAATTAGCCTAGCGGTATTCCTGAATATTGTCTGGACACAGTTAATATGACCTGTTTGGAGGCAGATATGCGGGAAAGAAAGCAAGTCGAGATGGACCGGCTTGATCAGAAGATTCTGGATGTGCTGTCGGGGGACGGACGGATTTCTATCACCGATTTGGCGCGGCGGATCGGGTTGTCGAAATCCCCGACGCAGGCGCGGGTCAGGCGGCTGGAGGCTGAGGGCGTGATTACTGGCTATCGGGCGGACATTGATCCGATCCGGCTTGGTCGCGATCACGTCGCCTTTGTCGAAGTGAAGCTGTCAGACACTCGCGAAACGGCGCTCAGGGCGTTCAACGCGCAAGTCGCGCAAATTCCCGAAGTTGAAGAATGTCACATGCTGGCGGCCCATTTCGACTATCTTTTGAAGGTGCGCACCCATGATATGCGCGATTTTCGTCGGGTGCTTGGCGAAGCGATATCGTCACTGCCGCATGTGGCGCAAAGTTCGACACATGTGGTGATGCAGGCGGTCAAAGACGATGGACACAGGGTTGTGACTTGACCCGATCAAGGTGTTCGAGAGCAAAATAGGCCATGATACGGGCTGGTTTCATATCGTTTTTCCTGTCTGCGGTTTTGGCGTTTCCCATTGCCGCGACAGCTCAGGCATGCCCGCGCCCGCCCGACATTCGCGACCAGATGGATGTATTATTCTCGCTGGTTCAACAAGCCCGTAACGAAGGCGAGGCGCGACCCGCCGTCAATGGGATGTGGCTTTTGTGGACCCGTGCCCCCGATGCGAAGGCGCAGGCGCTGCTGGACGATGGGCGTGCGAAGATCCGGCTTGGCGACCATGAAGCCGCCGCGCAGGCCTTGTCTGACTTGGTCGACTACTGCCCGGACTATGCAGAAGGTTATAATCAGCGCGCGTTTGCCAACTTTTTGCAGGGCGATTATCAATCCGCGCTGGGCGATCTGGATGCCGCCTTGATGCGCAATCCACGTCACGTCGCGGCCTTGTCAGGTAAGTTTTTGACGCTTCATGCTTTGGGACGGCGCGAGGCCGCTCAGGAAAGCTTGCGCGCTGCTTTGACGCTCAACCCTTGGATCCCTGAACGCCGCATGCTGACCAAACCAAAGGGGACGGCGCTTTGAGGCATGCAACTGGTTGATTGCGTCAGCAATTCTTTGATTGTAGGGAAGGGCAGGGGCTTGCCCCGCCCGGCGCGGGCGTGATGGAATGGTAGACATACCAGACTTAAAATCTGTTGGGCCTTGTGCCCGTGTGGGTTCGACTCCCACCGCCCGCACCACCCCACCCAGCCCTGAATGGTGACGGCGATAGCTATCACTTTTGCGACTTTTCTGCGCCAAGAAAGCCGGACCGACGCGCCCCGGCTTTCAAATTTTCGACATATGTGTTGGATCAGGCGTTGAACAGGAAGTGCAGGACGTCGCCGTCTTTCACTTCGTAGCTTTTGCCTTCCGCCCGCATTTTGCCTGCTTCTTTCGCGCCACCTTCGCCACCCAGGGCAATGTAGTCGTCATAGGCGATGGTCTCGGCCCGGATGAAGCCGCGTTCAAAATCGCCGTGGATGACGCCGGCCGCCTGCGGTGCCCGTGTGCCTTCGCGGATGGTCCAGGCGCGGGCCTCTTTCGGGCCGACGGTGAAGTAGGTTTCCAAGTGCAGAAGCTCGTATCCGGCGCGGATCAGGCGGTCCAGTCCGGCTTCTTTCAGCCCCAGCTCTTCCAAAAACATTTCCATGTCGTCTGCGTCAAGCTGGCTGATCTCTTCCTCGATCTTGGCTGAGATCACGACCGAGGCCGCGCCCTGCTCTGCGGCCATATTCTCGACCGCTTGCGAATAGGCGTTGCCGCTGGCCGCATCGCTTTCGTTGACGTTGCAGACATACAGGATTTTCTTGGAGGTCAGAAGTTGCAGCATATTCCATGCCTTGCGGTCCTCGTCGTCCACATCAACGGTGCGGGCGGGTTCGCCTTTTTCCAACACTTCCATAGCGGCGCGCAGAAGGCGTTCTTGCTGAACTGCCTCTTTGTCTCCGCCGCGCACCTTGCGCACGATGTTTTGCAGGCGTTTTTCAATGCTTTCCAGATCGGCCAGCATCAGTTCCGTTTCGATCACCGCGGCGTCTTCAACCGGGTTCACCCGGCCTTCGACATGGGTCACGTCGCCGTCGTCAAAGCAGCGCAGGACGTGGGCGATGGCATCCACCTCGCGGATGTTGGCCAGAAACTGGTTGCCCAGCCCTTCACCTTTGGAGGCGCCCTTCACCAGCCCCGCGATATCAACGAAGGTCATGCGGGTCGGAATGATCTCTTTCGACCCGGCGATGGCGGCCAGTTTGTCCAACCGGTCATCCGGCACGTTCACCTCGCCCACATTGGGCTCGATCGTGCAGAACGGAAAGTTCGCCGCCTGCGCAGCTGCGGTCTTGGTCAGTGCGTTGAAAAGGGTCGACTTGCCGACATTCGGCAGACCAACGATGCCCATCTTGAAACCCATCACGGCCTCCGTCATTCAGTGTTCGGGGCGTTCTAGGGCTTTGACAGGATGGGCGCAAGCGTGGTGAAGTGGCGAGACGCGCAACAGAGGAGCTTTGCCATGCAGCCCATTCCCTATGTGTTCTTTAAAGACAAATGTCGTGACGCCGTCACGCGCTACGCCGAGATTTTTGGCAGCTCGCCCGAAATCATGTCCTTCAAGGATATGCCAGAGGAAGATCGCAACCAGATGCCCGGCGTGCCGGATGATGCTGTCATGCACGCAAGCGTGGCAATCGGTGACGGTATGCTGTTTGCCAGCGACGACCCAAGCGGCGAAACACCGGAAATGGCCGGCTGCAATGTTTGCCTTTCCCTGCCGGACGAGGCCGAAACCAAGCGGGTCTTCAATGCCTTGGCCGATGGGGGTGACGTGCGGATGCCGCTGAGCGAGATGTTCTGGACGCCGCTTTTCGGCACGCTGACCGACAAGTTCGGGGTGCGTTGGATGATCATGGCGGACAGCGACTACGAGTGACCCATTGATTTTCCCGCCCGTATTCGGCACATCGGTTCTGAACATGACAAAGGACGGATGATGACCCGGATTGATGCGAAGTTTGCTGCCTTGGCCGAAAAGGGTCAGAAGGCGTTTGTCAGCTACATCATGGGCGGGGATCCCGACATGGCGACCTCGCTTGAGGTGATGAAGGGACTGCCTGCGGCAGGTGTCGATATCATCGAACTTGGCGTGCCGTTTACCGACCCGATGGCGGATGGGCCGACGATCCAGTTGGCAGGCCAGCGTGCGCTTGACGGCGGCATGACCCTGCAAAAGACGCTGGATATGGTGGCCGCGTTTCGCAAGGGCGACGATACGACCCCGATTGTTCTGATGGGCTACTACAACCCGATCTATAGTCGCGGTGTGGACAAGTTCCTGGTGGATGCAAAGGCCGCGGGCGTGGATGGGCTGATTGTTGTCGATCTACCGCCTGAAGAAGATGACGAGCTTTGCATCCCGGCGCAGAAGGCCGGGTTGAACTTCATCCGGCTGGCGACGCCAACCACCGATGACAAGCGGTTGCCGAAGGTGCTCCAGAATACCTCTGGCTTCGTTTATTACGTGTCGGTGACGGGTGTTACCGGGGCTGCCGAAGCGCAGGCGACCAATGTCGGGCCAGAGGTCGCGCGCATCAAGGCGGCCACAGATATCCCCGTGATCGTTGGCTTCGGCGTGAACACACCTGAAAAGGCCGAGGCGATCGCAAGCATCGCGGACGGCACGGTGGTGGGCAGCGCGATCGTGTCGAAAATTGCGGCAGGCGAACCCGTCGCGGATGTGCTGGCTTTCGTGAAAACGCTGTCCGACGGGGCGCATCGGGGCTAGACGCCTAGATCACTGCGCTTTCGCCAAATGGGCGGTGAGCCGCGATCCGGTCATAGCCGAAGGGGCTTAGGTCCAAGGTTTGAAATCTGCCGGTGGTGATCAACTCGGCCAGACCACGCCCCATGGCAGGGGCTTGCTGCAGCCCGTGGCCGGAAAATCCGCTGATGAAGTAGAAGTTTCGGACCTCGCTATGCGGTCCAAGAATCGCGTTCTGATCCAGCGTGTTATACGCATAATGCCCCGCCCATTCGGTCACGATCCGCAGCGCTTCGAATTGTGGTATGCGTGTCGCAACGATGGGCCAGACATGGGTTTCCCACAGGCTGTGATCCATGTGGAAATCAGCCGGGTCGACCGCCGGATCAGGGCCAGGGCGCGCGCCGATCATATAGGTTTCGGGTCCATCCTGGCGGATGTGCACGCCGGATGGGTCGATGGTCAGCGGCAATTCGTGATCTAACGGGTGTTCAGCCTTCACAACCCAAGTGAAACGCTTTCGCGGCTCAACGGGTATGTCCAGACCAGCCAATTGCGCTACATGGTTGGCGCGCGGGCCTGCGGCGTTCACCAAATGGCCGCATGACAGCGTTCGCCCAGAGGAGAGCGCTACCGATGTCACCTGAGCTTGCGTTGCCTCGATCCCAGTGACCTCGGCATTCACATATTCGACGCCTGCCGCGACGGCCTTGCGCCGAAACCAGTCAAACAGTGCCCCGCCATCCCAGTAGCCTTCGTCGCGCGTGCCGTGGCTGCCCAGAAGGATGTCGTCGAGCTGATAGAACGGGAAGTCGCGCGCCAGGTCATGCTTGGTCATGATACGTGTGCGTGCGCCAAGGCCGTTTTGCATCACTTGTGCCGCACGCAATGCGTTGGCCTTGGGTTCGCTGTCGGCCAGATACAGATAGCCAAATTCTTGGATCGACAGGTCATCGACCCGCAAATCGCCCCCCATGTTCGCACGCAGGTTCTTTATGAATTCGGCCGTGAATTGCGAGATGCGAATATTCAGCGCCTCGCTGAACTGCTGGCGGATACAGGAATTCGTGTGAGCGGTTGAGCATTGCGCATAGGTCGGATCGCGTTCGACTACCAAGATGCGACCTTGGAAGTCGGGCGAATGGCTAAGCCACCACGCAACGGATGAACCCATCATCGCGCCGCCAATGATCACGACATCATAACTTGTCCGCGCCGGGTGCTGGGAGAGGTGAGACATGGTCAATGGATGATCCTGGCATCAGGCGCACAGATGTGCACGTTTATTTGGCTGTTTTCTGTCAAAGACTAGACATGGGTCAAGGTGCTGCAAAGCACTTGGTGCAAAGATAAAAAATAGCTGCGCTTGATAAGCATTCAAAAATGTGCATATGAAGTGATGCAATGCCCGCTGAAGGAGACCCCAATGCTGCGCGATATCATCTTGACCCTCCCCCTTTTGTGCCTGACGGGGCCAGCCAACGCGGCTGATCTATACACGGTCGCGCCGGTTCAACTGACGGAATGGAAAGCGGTGTTTGGTAAGGTCGAAGCCTCCGATATGGTGCCTGCGCGTTCGCGGCTGGGCGGCACGTTGACCGAAATCCTTGTCTCCGAAGGCGCGCGGGTGGACGAAGGCGCGTTGCTGGCCACTGTGACGGACGCAAAGCTGGACCTGCGCCTGACGGCCATCGACGCCACGCTGACCTCGCTTCAGGCGCAACTGGAAAACGCACAAAGCGAACTGACGCGCGGCGAAAGCCTCGTGGAACGGGGGGTCGCCACGGCTCAAAGGCTGGACGCGTTGCGCACGCAGGTTGATGTGGTCAAGGGGCAGATCGCTGCAACCCGTGCCGAGCGGAGTGTCATTGAGCAACAAGCGGTCGAGGGCGCCGTGCTGGCCCCCATCGCGGGCACTGTTTTGTCGGTGCCAGTAACGCGCGGTTCGGTTGTGATGCCGGGCGAACCTGTGGCCGTGATCGGTGGTGGCGGGTTCTTTTTGCGTCTTGCCGTCCCTGAACGTCATGCTGCCTTTCTGAAAGAAGGGGCCGAGATCATGATTGGCAATGACGGGACGGATGTGTCTGGGCAACTTGCAAAGGTCTATCCGCAAATCGAAAACGGCCGCGTGATTGCTGATGTCAAGGTGTCAGACCTGAGCGAAGACTTCGTAGATGCGCGCGTTCTGGTGCGGCTCCCTGTCGGTGAGACACAAGGATTGGTCGTGCCGGTCGAAGCGGTTGCGACGCGCATGGGGCTCGATTTCGTGTCGGTCGTCGGCGCGGATGGAACGGCAGTGGATCGTGTGGTCGTGCCCGGTGAACACCACGCCCTTGATGGCGTCGATCTGGTCGAGATCCTGACCGGGCTAAGCGCCGGCGAACAGGTTTTGGCGCAAGCCAAGCCCACAAGCGGAGCTGCGACCCATGAGTGATAAAAGCACCCCTCCGCCAAGCGATACGGCGCTGGGCCTTGCCGGAGCTTTGACCAAAGGCTTCATTCAATCTGCCCTGACCCCCTTGATGATCCTGGCGGCGCTGGCCGTTGGGCTTGTCGCACTGGCCAGCCTTCCACGTGAGGAAGAGCCCCAGATCTCGGTCCCGCTGGTGGATATTCACATGCAAGCCCCGGGCTTGCGTGCTGAAGATGCCGTGAAGCTGGTGTCCGAACCGATGGAGACCATCGTGAAGGGCATCAATGGTGTCGAGCATGTCTATAGCTCGACCCGCGACGATTATTCGATGGTGACGGCACGGTTCCTTGTTGGCACCTCGTCGGATGCCGCGATCTTGCGGGTGCACGACAAGGTGCGCGCCAATATGGACCGCATCCCCGTCGGGATCGGAGAGCCTCTGATCGTTGGGCGTGGTATCGACGATGTGGCCATCGTGGCGCTGACCCTGACGCCGGTCGACGGACAGGGCGCGGTGACGGCCAACGACCTGACCCGTGTGGCGCGCGAGCTGCAAAACGAGGTTGCCAAGATCCAGGATGTTGGGCTGACCTATTTGGTCGGTGACAGTTCGGAAGCGATCCGTATCGCGCCCGACCCTGAAAAGCTGGCCCTCTATGGCATCACCCTACAACAGCTGGCGGGTAAGGTTCAGGGGGCAAATCGCGCGTTTTCAACCGGTTATGTTCGCGACAAGGGGGAGCAAGTCACGCTGGTTGCGGGCGAAACCCTGCGCGCCCCGGCCGACGTGGCCAACTTGTTGCTGACCGCGCGTGATGGGCGCGCGGTCTATGTGCGCGACGTGGCTGATGTCAGCTTTGTGCCAGACATGTCCGACAGCATCGTGTCGCAGGTCCGCCGTGAAGGTGGGGCGCATGGTGACGATCACGCAGGCGGTGCCGGTGACTTGATCCGGGCGCCGGCCGTGACATTGGCCATCGCGAAACGCGCCGGCGCAAACGCCGTCGTGGTGGCAGAAGCCATTCTGCACAAAGTCGACGCCCTGCAAGGCGCGTTGATCCCTGACAGCATGCAAGTGACCGTCACCCGTGACTACGGCGAAACCGCGGACGAGAAAGCCAACGAGCTATTGTTCCACCTCGGCCTTGCCACGGTGTCGATCGTCGGGCTTGTGCTGTTTGCCATTGGCTGGCGCGAAAGCATCGTGGTTGCGGTCGTGATCCCGGTCACCATTCTGCTGACGCTCTTTGCGGCGTGGGTGATGGGCTATACGCTGAACCGAGTGTCCTTGTTCGCGTTGATCTTTTCCATCGGGATTTTGGTCGATGACGCCATCGTTGTGATCGAAAACATCGCCCGCCATTGGGCGATGGGCGACAAGGCCGATCGGGTTACCAAGGCCGTGCGTGCAGTGGCTGAAGTTGGCAACCCCACCATTGTCGCCACGTTGACCGTGGTTGCGGCCCTTTTGCCGATGCTGTTCGTGTCGGGATTGATGGGCCCCTATATGAGCCCGATTCCGGCCAATGCCTCGGCTGCGATGATCTTTTCCTTTTTCGTGGCGGTGATCATCACACCATGGCTGATGATCAAGATCGCGGGCAACGCGCCGGCCCATGATCACGCCGAGGAAGGCCCTCAAGGGGGTCGACTGGGAGCTATCTATGCCGCAGTCGCACGGCCCATTCTAGCCAGCAAGTCGCGCAGCCTGATCTTTCTTCTTGTCTCGGTGGTGCTGAGCTTCGGATCGCTGGGACTGCTGTATACGAAGGACGTGACGGTCAAGCTTTTGCCGTTTGACAACAAGTCCGAACTGTCCGTGGTGATCGACCTGCCCGAAGGGTCTTCGGTCGAAGCCACCGATGCCGTCGCGCAATCTGTCGCGCATGAAGTGATGAAGCTGGCCGAGGTGATCTCGGTCGAGACCCATGCCGGCACAGCAAGCCCGTTCAACTTCAATGGGTTGGTGCGTCACTATTATCTGCGCGAAGAACCGCAGATGGGCGATGTGCAGATCATGCTGGCCGCCAAACACCACCGCGACCGCGAAAGCCATGATATTGCGTTGGAGATCCGCGACCGAATTGCGGCGCTGGATGTTCCGCCGGGCACGACGCTGAAAACTGTCGAACCGCCCCCCGGTCCGCCGGTCATCGCGACGCTTCTGGCCGAGGTGTATGGACCCACAGCCGACGCCCGCCGGGCGGCTGCGCTGAAGATCCGTGAAGCGTTTGAAAGCGTTCCCTATGTGGTCGATACCGATGACGGGTTCGGTACCCAGCCACGCAAGATCCGCGCAACCATTTCATCCGACCAACTGGAATTCCACGGCGTTCAGGAACAGGACGTATTCGCGACCTTGGGCATGCTGAACACCCAGACCACGGTCGGCTATTCGCACCGCAGCGACGGGCGCTATCCGATTCCGATCGTGGTGGGGCGTGACAAGGCCGACCGGGTGGTTGATGAACGCTTTTTGTCCACGCCGATCCCCGCAAACACGCTGCCGGGTGCGCGCGGCGTGGTCGAACTGGGCGACGTCATCTCGCTGGTTGAAGAGCGCGCGAGTTTCCCGATCTTTCGCCATAACGGCCGCGCCACAGAGATGGTGATGGCGGAACTGGCGGGCGATTTCGAGGCACCGTTTTACGGCATGCTCGCCGTTGCTGACGCGTTGGACCAGATGGAGTGGGAAGACGGCACCAAGCCCGTTATCCGAATGAATGGCCAGCCTGAGGATGAAAGCGTCATCACCCTTCTTTGGGACGGCGAATGGGAGGTCACATGGGTGACGTTCCGTGACATGGGCGCGGCCTTTGCGGTGGCCCTTTTGGGGATCTATATCCTTGTCGTGGCGCAGTTCGGGTCATTCAAGCTTCCGCTTGTGATCCTGACCCCAATTCCGCTGACCTTCCTTGGGATCATGGTGGGGCATTGGCTGTTTGCCGCGCCATTCTCGGCCACATCAATGATCGGGTTCATTGCCTTGGCGGGGATTATCGTGCGCAATTCGATCCTTCTGGTCGACTTCATCCGGCATGCGGACCCGCGTCAGGACAAGGTGTCGATCCTGATCGAAGCTGGCGCGATCCGCTTCAAACCGATCCTGTTGACGGCGATCGCGGCGATGATCGGTGCAGTGGTAATCTTGGCTGACCCTATCTTTCAGGGGCTCGCGATTTCGCTTCTGTTCGGGCTTCTCAGTTCGACCCTGCTGACGGTGTTGGTCATTCCCGCGATCTACCGGGTGTTTCGCACCTAAGGTCCGACAATCGCACAGTTGACTGGGAAGGGCGCTGTTCGGCGCCCTTTCTATTTGGCCGTCGCGTCGATTGCCCAGGTCATCACGGCGTCATGTTCAGGTGCCAACTGCTCTGCCTCGCCGACAAAGGCCTTGAAGGCGTCATGCGACCCTTCGCTGACACCGATAATCGCGGGGATGTCGGCAAGAAGCGCACTTCCAATGGCTTCGCGAAATCCACGCCCTTCGGCCTCTTGCTTGCCGAACTTGTTGACGATCAGAAGGTCAGCGCCAGCTTTCACCCTGTCCTCGGTCTGGCCCACGGCTGTTTCCAAGGCGTCGGGGTTCAATTTGCAGCCTTGGGCGTTCGCTCCAAGATACTGGCTGATGCGGATCTTCGGCCCGTCCGGCAAGACCAAAACGTCCATATCGCAGTGATGTTCCTCGGCGCGTTCCGTGTCCAACTGAACGGTCCCACACAGCGACAGACCCCGCTGGCCCAACGCCGCAGCCACACCCGCCAGCAAGAGGTTGGTTTGCCCCCGGCCCGGTGCAATCACATAGGCAAGCTTCATCAAAAACCCCTTCCACTAGACGGCTTATCAGATGGCCTTCGATACGCCGCTTGTCAATCTTGTGGTCGATGGTGCGGCCGGGGGCAGTGGGCACGCGGCACATGCAGGCGCCTCGTGCCAGGACGTCGGATCGGTGGCGACGGCAGATTTGGCTTGCCCGGCGCAACCCGACCGTCCCTGACCAGCCATATCGAGAAGCCTTGCCCCTGTTGTCCTGGCGTGGCTTCATGCGGAAAACACAGCGAAAGGCCCAAGGATGAAGCCACAACACCCGATGTATGAGGCCCCAAGCGATGCCGACCTTCGCCGTGCCGAGGGTCCGGTGATCTGCTATCGCGCCGACACACTGCCACCCCCGCCCATGTCGCTTTACCGCGAGGCACGCGAGGGGGCTCTGAAAATCAGTGAAACACGGGTGCCGCCACGCGATGCGCGCGTGTTCAGCGTGCCAGCCGGTCACTTCTTTCGCATCACCTCGGTCGAAGGGCCGCAGGTCGGAGATCTGAACCTTTGGAATGCGCATGACCTTGATGAAAGGTTCTATTCGGGCAAGACACGCGCCCTTCACGGCACGCATTTGTCCGTTTCAGATCGGATGTGGACAAGTTTTCCCGGCACGCGTCCGATGGCGACCATCGTTGATGACACGCTGGATTGGTATGGGTTCGACGCTTTTGGCGGGTCAGTGCATGACGTGATCGGCACACGCTGTGACCCCTATACGCACAATCTTTTGACGGGCGGGCAATATCACCACTGCTGCCATTCCAATTTGACGCGGTGCTTGGCGGATCATCTGGGCTGCACGCTGGCCCAAGCAGAACCTCACATCCATGACGTTCTGAATGTTTTCATGTGCACCGGGTTTACCCGCGATACTGGCCAGTATTTCATGAAGAAAAGTCCGGTCCGTCCCGGCGACTATCTGGAGTTCTTTGCCGAGATCGACCTGCTGGGCGCACTCAGCGCCTGTCCGGGTGGGGATTGTTCATCTGAACACAGCTCGGATACGGCGGCGTGTTTTCCGCTGCAGGTCGAGGTGTTCGCCCCCAATGAAGGTGCGCTTGCTGGATGGTCACAGCCGCCGTGCAACGGCTATGACCGCAGTCATGGCCGATAGGCTCAGGCGAACGCGGCGTCCAACGCGATCTCGACCATGTCACCGAAGCTCTGTTCGCGAAGGTCCGAGGCCAAAGCCTCGCCGGTTTGCAGGTGGTCCGAGACAGTCATGATCCCAAGCGCACGCACGCCATGGCGGGCGGCAAGCGTATAAAGCTCTGCCGCTTCCATTTCGACGCCCAAAATGCCGTGCCGCGTCATCTGCTCATTCAGGTCTGGGCGTTCATCATAGAACGTGTCCGAGCTATAGATACCGCCGACATGAACCCCAACATCGCGAGTGCGGGCCGATGCCACTGCGGCCTCCAGAAGGCTGTAATCGGCGCAGGGCGAATAGTTCAACTCACGGAAGATCGTGTTGGAGGGTGTCCCGACGGTCGTGCAGGTCATCGCAATCACCACATCTCGCAGCTTGACCTGCGGCTGCATCCCGCCACATGACCCGATGCGGATCAGGGTTTTTGCCCCGTAGTCGCGGATCAGCTCGTTGGCATAGATCGACAGGCTGGGCATCCCCATTCCCGACCCCTGGATCGTAACGCGATTGCCTTTGTAGGTGCCGGTGAACCCCAGCATCCCGCGGACTTCATTGACCAACTCGGCCCCATCCAGAAACTTTTCTGCTGCCCAGCGGGCGCGGTAGGGGTCACCGGGCATCAGCACGGTTTCAGCGATCTGGCCTTTTTCGGCACCGATATGGACGGTCATAGTCTTCTCCGTTTCTTGGGACAGAGGAAACCTAGCCTGCGCGTGCGGAAAGGGAAAGGTTCATGCAGCGCAGAGTGGCGCAGCACGCTTTCAACCGTCGTGTCGGGGCCGGCCTATTCGGCGGCGACTTCTGCTGGAGCCACCAAGGTTACGATGTCGTCCATGATGGTGTTCAGCTCGAAATCCTTCGGCGTATAGACCTTGGCGACCCCCATGGCGCGCAGTCGGTCTGCGTCCTCATCCGGGATGATCCCGCCCGCAACCACGGGGATGTGGCCCAGACCAGCCTCGCGCATTCGTTCGATCAGTTCTTCCAGCAGCGGGATATGGCTGCCTGACAGGATCGACAGGCCGACCACGTGGGCCTCGGTTTCGATGGCCGAGGCGACAAGCTCCTCCGGTGTCAGGCGAATGCCTTCATAGGTGATATCCATGCCGCAATCGCGGGCGCGGGCGGCGATTTGTTCGGCACCGTTGGAATGACCATCAAGCCCCGGTTTGCCGACCAGGAAGGTCAGACGACGACCAAGCGCGTCAGACACCGCATCCACGCGGGTACGGATCTCGTCCAGCCCTTCGGTGCGGTTTGATGGGTTTTTCGAAACCCCCGTTGGCGCGCGATACTGCCCGAAGGTCTGGCGCATAACTTCGCCCCATTCACCCGTTGTCACGCCCGCTTTGGCGGCGGCGATTGACGGCGGCATGATGTTGTCGCCGGATTTGGCAGCAGCTCGTAATGCGTCCAGCGCAGCCTTGACCTTGGCTCCGTCGCGATCTGCACGCCATTGTTCCAGCCGGGCGATCTGATCGGCCTCGGCTTCCTTATCGGCGACCATGATCGCGCCATCGCCTGCGGTCAGGGGGCTTTCGGCGGCTTCCGTCCAGCGGTTCACACCGACCACAGTGGTTTCACCCGCTTCGATCTTGTTGATGCGTCGCGCGTTCGAATCCACCAAGCGCGACTTCATGTATTCAATGGCAGCAACCGCGCCGCCCATCCCGTCAATCTGGGCCAGCTCAGCGCGTGCGCCGTCTTTCAACTCGGCCACTTTACGTTCCACGGCGGGGTTTTCATCAAACAGGTCGTCGAATTCCAGAAGGTCGGTTTCATAGGCTAGGATTTGCTGCATGCGCAGAGACCATTGCTGGTCCCACGGGCGGGGCAGGCCAAGTGCTTCGTTCCAAGCGGGCAGTTGCACGGCGCGGGCGCGGGCATTTTTGGACAGCGTGACCGCCAGCATCTCGATCAAAATGCGGTAGACGTTGTTTTCCGGCTGCTGCTCGGTCAGGCCGAGGCTATTCACCTGCACACCATAGCGGAAACGGCGGAACTTGGGGTCTTCGACGCCGTAGCGGTCGCGGGTGATTTCATCCCACAGCTCGACAAAGGCGCGCATCTTGCACAGCTCGGTGACGAAGCGGATGCCGGCATTCACGAAGAAGCTGATGCGGCCCACCATGGCCGGGAAGGCCTCGGCGGGCACTTTGTTTTTCAGATCGTCCAACACGGCGATGGCGGTGGCCAGTGCGAAGGCCAGCTCTTCTTCGGGCGTCGCGCCGGCTTCTTGCAAGTGATAGGAACACACGTTCATCGGGTTCCATTTTGGCAGATGTTCGCGCGTATAGGCGGCAACGTCGGTAATCATCCGCAGCGAAGGCTCTGGCGGGCAGACATAGGTGCCGCGCGACAGGTATTCCTTGATGATGTCGTTCTGCACCGTGCCTTGCAGCTTTGAGACATCCGCGCCTTGCTCCTCAGCCGCTGCAATATAAAGCGACAACAGCCACGGCGCCGTGGCGTTGATCGTCATCGAGGTGTTCATCTGCTCAAGCGGGATATCGGCGAACAGCGCGCGCATGTCGCCCAGGTGGCCAAGCGGCACGCCCACCTTGCCCACTTCGCCGCGCGCCAGCTTGTGGTCGCTGTCATATCCGGTTTGGGTTGGCAGATCGAAAGCCACCGACAGACCCGTCTGACCTTTTGCAAGGTTCGTGCGATAAAGCGCGTTCGACGCTTTGGCGGTCGAGTGACCCGCATACGTGCGGAAAAGCCATGGCCGCGTTTGAGGGCTGGGATTCGTGGGGCTGTTCATGTTCCGTGACTCGCGGGTTTGTTGCGCTGCAGCATTTTTCGCAGACGAAAGAATGTTACGCAAGGGTGAATATTGCATGAAGAAAGTTGCGCGCTTTGGGGACGCCATGCTGGCAGGCTCGGTTGTTGGCATCAATCCTGCCTTCCAATTGCAAACAAATGAGAATTGGTGCGTGCATTGCGTGCCGCATTGGTGCTGGTCAGGCTTTACCTTGCGCCGGAAACCTGAAAACGTGACGCCATGACGCGCGTGGTGGAATTGCCTCTTTGGCTGCTTGTCCTGATCCTGGCTTTCGCCACGGTGACTTTTGCGTCGCATTTCCTGTTCCCCTCTGTCCGTTGGTTCTTTCGCCGTCGCCTTGAACGAGCGGTTGCGCAGCTAAACCAAAGGCTTGAACGCCCGATCGAACCCTTCAAGCTGGCCCGGCGCTATGACATGGTGCAAAGGCTGTCTTATGATCCTGAAGTGGCCAAGGCGATCTCCGAACATGCCCGCGACGAAGGCATTCCCGAGCAGGTCGCCTTTGAGAAAGCCCAGCGATACGCACGCGAGATCGTGCCGCGGTTCTCGGCCACCGCCTATTTCGGGTTTGGGATCTGGCTGGCAAAACTGCTGAGCCGGGCCTTCTATCGTGTGCGCCTTGGCGCTTTCGACGAAGCGCGCCTGCGCGAGATAGAGCCTGACGCGACGGTCGTCTTTGTTATGAACCACCGATCCAACATGGATTATGTGCTGGTCACGTGGCTTGCGGCCGAACGTTCGCACTTGTCCTATGCGGTGGGCGAATGGGCCCGTGTCTGGCCGCTGCGCGCCTTGATCCGGTCGATGGGCGCGTTCTTCATTCGTCGCAAAAGCCGCAATGCGCTGTATCGCAAAGTGCTGGCGCGCTATGTGCGGATGGCGACAGAGGGCGGCGTGACGCAGGCGATGTTCCCGGAAGGCGGGCTGAGCCTCAATGGGACAGTTGGGGCGCCCAAGCTGGGGCTGCTCAGCTATATCGTGCAAGATTTCGAACCGGGCAAGAACCGCGACGTGGTGTTCGTGCCGGTGGCGATGAATTATGACCGGGTGTTGGAGGATCGCGTGTTGGTGGCCGCCGATGTCAGCGGTCATCGCAAGTTCGGGCTGCGCTTCAAGTATGTTGCGCGCCATGTGGGCCGCCACATCTGGCAACGCCTGACAGGTAAATTTCATCGCTTTGGTTATGCCAGTGTGTCCTTTGGGGCGCCGGTATCACTGGCGACCTTTCTTGGGGATCGCACCCCCGAACAGATCCTGATCCCGCTTGGGAAAGAGCTGATGTCGCGCATCCGTGACGTCGTGCCGGTGCTTCCCGTGCCCGTTGTCGCCGCCATTCTTCTTGAAAAAGACACGCATACGAGTGCCGAGATCGAAGATCGGTTCCAGACTCTTGTGGCCGACATGGAAGCCAAGGGCGCTCATGTGCATTTGCCCCGTGGTGACATGAAATATGCCGCCGAAGTCGGACTTCGTCTTCTGGAATCGCGCAAGTTGATCATGGAAGAGGGCAGAGATGGCGCGTCGGTCTATCGCGTCAATCCTTCGGATCGGCTGATCTTGTCTTACTACGCCAACTCTATCGCCCATTTGTCGGATGCCATCACGACGGTTCAAATATCGGACCTGACCCCGTCCGAGGTGGCTGACGCAGCCGTTCTGCCTTAGCTCTGAAATCATTTGACGCGACATAAAGTTACAAAAATGTGCTGTTTGGTGTTGCAATCTTGCGGAGCCATACGTAATGCTGCATTAGCAGCCGCATTTCTGCACTGCGGCAACAGAATCAGATAACGCGCAATAGCAGGAGGCCCCGATGGCTTTGGACACGCAACCCAGCATCGCTGACTACGATGCCCCGAAAAAAGACCTTTACGAAATCGGCGAGATGCCACCGTTGGGCCATGTGCCTGAACAAATGTATGCTTGGGCGATCCGTCGCGAACGGCACGGCGAACCCGACAAGTCGTTCCTGGTGGAAGTCGTCGACACACCGAAATTGGACAGCCACGAAGTTCTGGTGCTCGTGATGGCGGCAGGCGTTAACTACAACGGTGTCTGGGCTGGTCTGGGTGTGCCGATTTCGCCCTTCGATGGCCATGGCGCTGACTATCACATCGCGGGGTCTGATGCGTCGGGCATCGTGTGGGCTGTCGGAGACAAGGTCAAAACCTGGAAGGTTGGGGACGAGGTTGTCATCCACTGCAATCAGGACGACGGCGATGACGAAGAATGCAACGGCGGCGACCCCATGTTTTCGCCCAGCCAGCGGATCTGGGGGTATGAGACACCTGACGGCTCGTTCGCGCAGTTCACCAATGTTCAGGCGCAGCAGCTTTTGCCACGCCCCAAGCACCTGACTTGGGAAGAAAGCGCTTGCTACACGCTGACCTTGGCAACGGCCTACCGGATGCTGTTCGGTCACGCGCCACATGAGTTGAAGCCCGGTCAAAACGTGCTGGTTTGGGGCGCGTCAGGTGGCTTGGGGTCCTTCGCGATCCAATTGATCAACGCGGCTGGCGCCAATGCCATCGGTGTGATCTCTGAAGAAGACAAACGCGAGTTCGTGATGTCGCTTGGCGCCAAGGGCGTCATCAACCGCAAGGACTTCAATTGCTGGGGGCAACTGCCCACCGTGAACACACCCGAATACGCCGCGTGGTTCAAAGAGGTCCGTAAATTCGGCAAAGCCATCTGGGACATCACCGGCAAGGGCAACAATGTGGACATGGTGTTTGAGCATCCCGGCGAAGCGACGTTCCCGGTGTCGACCTTCGTGTGTAAAAAAGGCGGCATGGTCGTGATCTGCGCGGGCACGACGGGTTTCAACTGCACGTTCGATGTGCGTTACCTCTGGATGCACCAAAAGCGCATCCAAGGCAGTCACTTCGCGCACCTGAAGCAGGCCGCATCGGCCAACCGGATGATGGTGGAACGTCGGATCGACCCCTGCATGTCAGAGGTGTTCCCATGGGACGAGATCCCGGACGCGCATATGAAGATGCTGCGCAACGAACACAAGCCGGGCAACATGGCGGTTCTGGTGCAGTCCCCGAAAACCGGGCTGCGAACATTTGAGGACGCTCTGGAAGCTGGTCCCAAGTAACCAACCCGATTGCTGGGCCATATGGATCGGCCCCTCACCCTGTTCTTGGGGTGGGGGGCTTTTTCGTGCGCGCAGCACACCTATTCAGCGAAAAGATTTATTCCGAATCACTTTTAGCGAAACGACGCCGATTGGCATCACCGGGATCAAATCAATAGGATAGTATTCTGAGCCTCGCCATTTTTGGGGAGTGCAAAACTGTGAATACCTCGAAAAAAAATCACATGCTAAGGTTGTTTTCCCTAACCTATGGATCGAGGCTTTACATGTCAGATGAATGGATCATTGATGTTCTTACCGACCTGAAGGCCTATGCCGTGAAAAATGGTTTAAGTGTCACGGCAGACCAGTTGGATGATGCGCGCCTTATCGCCATGACCGAGATCGCAAGCGCTTCACGTCGGACGACGGAGAACGTGAAGCCATATGATAAACCGGTTGGAAGACCTACTCTCTACATTGCAGGCGGCGAGCACGCTTGAGGATCTTCAAAGCGTTATCGAAGCGCTTCGGGACTACTACAATGTGTCGCATGCCGTTTATCATTGGGTGAACTCTGTCGGAGAGCGTTTCGGCGCGGGAACCTACAGCGCCGAGTGGGTAGATCGCTATCTCGAAAAGGACTACCTGCGGATTGATCCTGTTATTTTCGGATGTTTTCAAAGGTTTACACCTGTTTCCTGGAAAGAGCTCGACTGGTCCTCGAAGGCCGCACGTGAAATGTTTCAGGACGCGCTTGCGTTCGGTTTAGGCAATCAGGGTTTCACAATTCCGATCCGCGGACCAAATGGACAGTTCGCGCTGTTTACTTTGAACGACAATGTTGCCGATGAGGACTGGGAGCGTTTCGTCGATCAGAACACCCACGATCTGATGATTATTGCACACGAGCTGAACAAAAAGGCGCTGGCATTTGAAAAATGGGGCGAAGAAAGCTCGTCGCCCTCACTGTCGCCGCGCGAACTTTCGGCCATGACCTGCCTCGCCAAAGGGATGAATAGAGCACAAGCTGCGGCTGAGTTGCAGATATCAGAGCACACGCTAAGAGTTTATATCGAATCGGCTCGTCACAAGCTGGGCGCCATGAATACAACCCATGCGGTAGCGCGTGCGTTGTCGACGGGAATCATCATCGTTTAAAATTTGATGAAAACGCACGAGACATTTGCCTTACATTAACCTTAAGGCGACCATTGTTTGGCTAGCTTATCGGACAAAGGAGCCAATCTCATGCTGCGCTATCTCTATGGTAACGATCTTAACAATTTCCCTCTGCTTGCAGACACCATGTTCCGCGATCGGGCTGAACAATTCTCGCGCCGTCTCGGCTGGGATGTTCACGTCAACGAGGCAGGGCACGAACGTGACGAGTATGATGCCATTAACCCTCTCTATGTGATCTGGGAACAGGCTGATGGCCGTCACGGTGGATCAATGCGTTTTCTGCCCACAGTGGGGCAAACGATGGTCAACGACCACTTCATCCATTTGACCGAAGGTGTGCGGATTGAAAGCCCGCTCATTTGGGAATGCACCCGGTTCTGTCTGGCACCCGGTGCCGACCGTCGCGCGTCGGCCGCACTTGCGTTGGGGGCCGGAGAGTTGATGAGCGCCTTCAAACTGAAGCACTATGTCGGTGTGTTCGATCCGCGCATGGAGCGGATCTATCGCCTGATGGGGCTTGAGCCCGAGGTCGTCGGTATGGACGGTGAAGGCAAGGAACGGATCGGTGTAGGCCTATGGTCGATGAATGACGATGCTTTTGCCCCAACCCTCGAACGGGTGGGCGTCAGCCGCGAAACCAGCAAAAGCTGGTTGCGTTATTCACTCGGCCTTGGCGCACGTTCTGCTCCGCAAGAGCAAGACCTGCCCGAAACCGCCTGACGAAAACGTTGTGGCCAGCGCCTATGCGCTGGCGCAGGACCAGAGCGCAGGTTAGGGTCGCGCTATGACCGAACGCGCGCCCCTGACCTACTCTGACGACCAGGCCGAAGCCCATGATCGCGTGGCTGAAATGCTGCGCGGTGCGGGGGTTGATCTGGACGATGCTGTGCTGACGCCGCTTGCGGACGGAAAGGCACAAGTGATGGCTGTCATCGGCAAAGCAGGGTCGGGAAAGACCCTGCTTTTGGCCGAACTCTACAAGGCGTTGCAGGATGCGGGCGTCGAGGTTGTGTCGGGCGACTGGGAAGGCAAGCGCCGCAAGGATCGACGCACTTTGGCCATTCTGGCACCAACCAACAAGGCCGCAAGCGTGCTACGAAACCGTGGCGTGCCGGCGACCACAATTCACCGCATCCTCTACACGCCGGTCTATGACCCGGAATACGAGAAAATAGCGGAATGGCTGGCTGGAAGCGGCGAGCGGCCAACGGTTGAGGGCTTGACCGATGACGCGCTTGACCGCGCGTTTGCGTTTTACCAGACACAGAAATCCATTCCTGGCGCGCTGGCCGCAGCAGGACTGCGCGGATCCGATTTTATCACCGGCTGGAAACGTCGAGATGACCCGCTGGACATCGGCTTTGTCGATGAAAGCTCGATGTTGGATGAAAAGCAGCTGTCCGATCTGCGCGAGATTTTCCCGACGCTCGTGTTGTTCGGGGATCCCGCACAACTGGCCCCGGTCGGCCAATCCGGCGAGATGGTATTTGACAAGCTGGGTGAACGCCGCAAGCTGGAGCTTCACCGCATACACCGGCAAGCGCAGGACAACCCGATCTTGGATCTGGCCCATGCCTTGGCGGATGACACGCTCGACTTTGCGTCATTCGAGCAAATGATCGAGGACGCAGCGCGCGTTGATGATCGTGTCGTGGTGGCTGCACGCGTGAATGCCGACCTGATGGCGCGGTCTCCGGTTTTGGTCTGGCGCAATGTGACCCGTGTGCGGTTGATCAGTGCATTCCGAGGCGCTTTCGGTGCCCCCGAACATTCGCTTCTTCCCGGTGAACCGCTGATCTGCGACGGGATCGAGCTGCCATTGAAGCACCGAAAAAAGCGGATTGATCTAGAAGCGCGTGGTCTAATCAAGGGCGCTCAATGCGTCTATCTTGGGCCGGGAAATCGCGAGGGCTTTTCGCGGCTTCACGTGATCGGTGCCGAAGACCCTCAGGTGTCCGTGGCGTCGATCATCAAGATCGAGATGCCAGACGAGGAAGAGCCGTTCATCCCCTACGCGGCCCGAATGGGCGCCGCGTTTCTTCATGGGGCTGCGGTCACGATCCACAAGGCGCAGGGGTCTCAATGGCCAGAGGTGCAAGTGTTTGCGCCAGATATCTGGGCGGCGTCGCGGGCTGGGCGCACCGAAGCAGGTTTGCCGCTGTGGAAACGTTTGGCCTATGTGGCGATCACCCGCGCGGAAACGCGGCTTCATTGGGTCAAGCGCTACGCCATGGCGCGCCCGCAGGCCGAGCTTTCAACAGCAGACCTGTCGACAAAACCCGCCCCGCTCAACTTGCAGTCCGAAGGAGAAGTCGATGCCTAGCCTTCTGATCACCGGTGCCAGTGCAGGTATTGGCCGTGCCGTGGCCGAAACCTTTCTGGCAGAGGGCTGGACCTTGGGCCTTCTGGCCCGCCGCCGTGAGGCGCTGGAAGAAGTCGCCGCGGGGCATGACCGTGCCATTGTGTTGCCCGCGGACGTGTCGAAGCCACAAGACGTAGACGCCGCGTTTGACAGTTTCACGTCGCAGGCCGGGCGGCTGGACGTGTTGTTCAATAACGCAGGGCTGTTCACCGAAGCGGCTCCGATTGACGAGGTGTCGGTCGAGGATTGGTCGCGTGCCGTGTCGGTCAATTTGACGGGGATGTTCCTGTGCGCGCGTGCCGCCTTTGCCCGGATGCGGTCACAGACGCCGCAAGGTGGACGAATCATCAATAATGGCTCGGTCAGCGCCCATGTTCCGCGGGCGGGGGCCGTGACCTATACCGTCACCAAACATGGTGTCACAGGGCTGACGCGCCAGATCAGCCTGGATGGCCGCCCCTTCGATATCGCGTGCGGTCAGATCGACATTGGCAACGCGCGCACCGAGCTTTTGCAGGGCATTGTCGATGCCTCGGTTCGCGACGGAGTTGCGCCCCCGCCGACGATGGATGTCAGCGATGTCGCGCGGTCGGTTTTGCACATGGCGACTTTGCCGCTTGAAGCGAATGTGCAGTTTATGACGGTCATGGCAACAAAGATGCCCTATATCGGGCGCGGCTAGAAGCGCGCTCAGCTGCGCAGGATCAACCGGAATGCAGCCGAAGCGCCCCAACCTGCGGCGATGGCAATCACCAGAGACAGAAGCCCGTAAATCAGCGGCTGCTCATGGGCGAGGTTGAAGATCCAGCGCTCCAATCCGACCTTCTGCACGTTGATCACCGTCTCATATTGCGATGCAACATAGCCGCCACGGGTCAGAAAAATCCGCGTGCGATAGTCACCTTCGGTCAGGTTGGCCGGCAAGGCAATGCGGGTGTCGAACAGCGTTTCTTCGCGTAGGTTCACGGTGTTTTCCATCAGCGTGTAAAGGCCGTTGTTTTCACGAATGCGAATGAGGGCCGCTGAGAAATCACGCGGGTCTTCATTGGTGAAGGGGTTGTCACTGATGCGGATGGACCGCTCAACAGAAATGAGGTGGCGCAGATCATCCAGAATGGACACGGTTTGTGACAGCGGGGCCGAGGTCGCCACCGCGTAAAAGCTGGGTGCAGCAGCAAGTTCCATTGCGTCGGTGTTGACCCAGATGCCGAACCGTTTCGCCTTGCGGCGCACTGTCACGGGCGATGCTGGCCCTTCAACGACGACGATAACTTGCAGGGGATCACCCTCGGGCGGTGGTTTGTCGCGCTTGACCGCACCAAAGATCAGGATTTCTGACCCGACGAAGGTTGCGGTGATGGACACGCGGTTCTGGCTCAGCCCGGCCACGACCTTTTCCGAGCGGGCGGGCAAGGCCAGCGCGATGAAGAAAAGAAGAAGGGACAAGGTGCGCCGCATCAGTGGCCACCTTTCGCGCCAAGTTCGTAAAGCTCGGCGGGTTGGATCAGCAGGTCGATCGCAAGTTTGCCGCACACAATTAACACCATCAGCGCCAAAAGAACGCGCAGCTGTTCTGCTTTCAGCTTGGTGCCGATGCGCGCGCCGATCTGAGCCCCCACCACGCCACCAACCAGCAGCAAAACGGCCAGCCCCATATCAACGGTGAAGTTGGTCGTCGCGTGCAATAGCGTCGTGAAGGCGGTCACGAAGATGATCTGAAACAGCGATGTGCCAACAACCACCTTGGTGGGCATTCCCAGAAGGTAGATCATTGCAGGCACCATGATGAACCCGCCGCCAACCCCCATGATCGCAGCCAGTATGCCCACCAGAATTCCGACGATGATCGGCGGAATGACCGAGATATAAAGCCCCGATGTGCGGAACTTCATCTTGAAGGGCAGATTGTGAAGCCATGTGTGCTTGCGCCGGGTCGGCACCACAGTGCCACCGCGTGACTGCAGCAAGGCGCGCAGGCTTTCCACGAACATAAGCGAACCGATGACGCCCAAAAACAGCACATAGGACAGCTTCACCAACAGATCGACCTGGCCGATTGCCTTGAGGCTGTTGAACAGTTGCACCCCGAAGGCCGCACCGATCAGGCCACCGACCAGCAAAACACAGCCCATTCGCAGGTCTACGGTCTTGCGTTTTAAGTGCGCGAGCACGCCGGAGAACGAGCTGGCAACGATCTGGTTGGCCTCGGTGGCGACGGCGACGGCTGGCGGAATGCCAATGAAAAACAGCAGTGGCGTCATCAAGAACCCACCGCCCACGCCAAACATGCCCGAAAGAATGCCGACGATTCCACCCAATCCGAGCAGCAGAAACGCATTCACGGATACTTCGGCGATCGGCAGGTAAATCTGCATATTCGAAAGACTTCTGGGCTAAGGGCGTTCCGGGGTGATGTTCTCTATACTTGGCCCATTTGCAGGCTGTTAGTCACGCGTTAAGTAGCGGCGAACCAGTTTTTCCAACTTTTTAGCCCCAAGTGGGGCCATTGCTTTGGTGTGCTCGTGGCTGATGGCCTCGTCCGACATCCCCTGCGCCATATTGGTAATTGTCGAGAACGCACCAACGCGCAATCCAAGAAAACGGGCAAGGATCACCTCTGGCACGGTGGACATACCGACAGCGTCTGCGCCCAGGGTGCGGATCGCCCGGATCTCGGCGGGGGTTTCAAATGATGGCCCGGAATACCACGCATAGACGCCTGCTTTCAGCGGGATGCTTTCGGACGTCGCAATCTTGGCAAAGTCCGCCTGCATCTGAGGATCATAGGCGTCGCCCATCGGAACGAAGCGCGCGTCCGAAGGCTCTCCGATCAGGGGATTGAGGCCCGAGAAATTGATATGATCCGAGATCAGCATCAGGTCTCCGGGTGGGATGTCGTGACGCATGGAGCCAGCCGCATTGGTCAAGATCAGCTTGTCAGCCCCCAAAGCCTTGAGCAATTCAAGCGGAAGACGCATCGCATCCGGCTTTCCGTTCTCATAGTAATGCGAGCGGCCCGCAAAAACCGCGACCCGCGTGTCTTCCAATTGGCCCACCACCAGCTTGGCGCTGTGTCCCGAAACATGTGATTGGGGGAAGCCGTCCAGCCGATCATAGGGGATGGCCACGCCTTCGACCGCTTCGGCCAGATGACCCAGACCTGACCCCAGAACAAGACCAAGCTGGACTGGCTCGGGGCCGGCGACGTCGCGAATTTGAGCGGCCAGTGCCTCAGCGTTCTTTGACATAGGGAACACCGCCTGCTTTTGGACCAACCGCCTTGCCGACAAAACCGGCCAGAATGACAACGGTCAGGATATAGGGCAGGGCTTGCATGAATTGCACCGGGATGACGAACCCGCCAAGGTCGATGCTCTGGTAACGGTTCGCGATGGCTTCCAGCAGGCCAAATAGGAACGTTGCGCCTAAGGCAGGAACCGGTTTCCACTTGGCGAAGATCAGGGCGGCCAGTGCGATAAAGCCGCGGCCAGCGCTCATTTCCTTCACAAAACCAGCGCCCAGACCCGTGGCCAGATAGACGCCCGCCAAACCGCAAAGCGTGCCGGCGATCGCCATCGCGCTATAGCGCAGGCCGATCACCGAAATGCCTGCCGTATCGACGGCCGCAGGGTTTTCACCCACGGCACGCAGTCGCAGACCAAAGCGCGTGCGATACAGGACGAACCACGACAGTGGCACCAGAAGCAGGCCGACATAGACCAAAATGGTGTGGCCCGAGATCAGCTCGGTATAGACCTGTTGAATGGGATTGGCCTGTTCAAGCATTTTCGACAAAGGCAACCCGGCAGCTTCGGCGTCGGCTTTGGTGATCGAGAAGGGCAGGTCGATATTTGTGAAACGGCCCTTGCCAAACAGCGACGGCGTGCGCCCACCAAGTGCGAACCATGCCTCGCCAACCAGAACGGTCAGACCCGAAGCAAGGAAGTTCAGCGCAACGCCGGAAATCAGTTGATTGCCTTGAAAGGTGATCGACGCAACGCCATGCACCGCCGAAAACGCAAGCGATCCAGCAACGCCCGCCAGCAAGCCAAGCCAGACCGAACCGGTCATGGCTGCGACGGCAGCGGCAAAGAAGGCCGACACAAGGATCTTGCCCTCAAGCCCAATGTCAAAGATGCCCGCGCGTTCCGAGAAAAGACCAGCAAGGCAGGCGAACAGAAGCGGTATCGCAAGGCGCAGGCCGCTGTCGAAGATTTGGACAATCGTGAAGAAATCCATCAGCTTGCCCTCCGTTTCGCAGCGGCAATGAAGACGCGTTCAACCGGTTTGCGCACCATGTTGTCCAACGCCCCGGTGAACAAGATCACGAGGCCCTGAATGACAATGACAAGTTCGCGCGGGATCTTCGTCCACAGCGACAATTCGCTGCCGCCTTGATACAGAAAGCCGAACAATAGCGCGGCCAGCAATACGCCGAACGGGTGGTTGCGACCCATCAAAGCCACGGCAATGCCGATGAAACCTGCGCCCTCGACCGAGTTCAGGACGAGGCGCTCAGCCTCGCCCATCGTGTTGTTGATCGACATCATACCCGACAGACCACCCGACAGCAGCATCGCGATCATGGTGATCTTGACGGGCGAGATGCCAGCGTAGACGGAAGCCTCCTGGCTATGCCCGAAGGACCGGATCTCGTACCCCAGTCGTGACCGCCAGATCAGCAGATAGACGACCACGCAAGCCGCAAGGGCGATGAAAAGCGAGACATTCACCGGTGCCGATTTGGAAAAGGCGATGCCAAACGGCGCCAGCATCTCGTGCAGGGTCGGCAAATGTGTCGCGTCGGGGAAGCCTGCGGTTTGCGGGTTCATCTCGCCTTTCGGGCGCAAGATATTCACCAGCATGTAGTTCAGAAGCGATGCGGCGATAAAGTTGAACATAATCGTCGTGATCACCACATGGCTGCCGCGCTTGGCTTGCAGATAGGCCGGGATGGCCGCCCAGGCCGCCCCGAAGACGGCGCCGCCAATCATCGCGAAAAGGATCGCGACGGACCAGTGCGGGAAGGGGATGTAAAGGCAGACAAGCGCCACACCCAACCCGCCGACCATCGCCTGACCTTCGCCGCCGATGTTGAACATTGCCGCTTTGAACGCGATCGAAACGGCAAGACCTGTGAAGATGAAATTGGTGGCGTAATACAGCGTATAGCCCCAGCCATAAGTCGACCCAAGCGCCCCCGAAATCATCATCTGCAGCGCTTTGACAGGGTTTTCCCCGATGGCCAGAATGACCAATCCAGAGAGCACAAAGGCGATCAGCAGGTTCAGGAAGGGGATCAGGGCAACGTCGGCCCATTTTGGCATCTTTTCCATCAGGCTGCGTCCCCTTCTTCGGTGACCCCGGCCATCAGAAGGCCAAGCTCGCGTTCGTCGGTCTTGTCCGGAAGGCGTTCACCCATGATGTGTCCGTCGAACATGACAGCGATCCGGTCGCTGAGCGACAAAATCTCCTCCAGCTCGACCGAGATCAAAAGCACGGCTTTGCCTTGATCGCGCAGGGCGATGATTTGTTGGTGAATGAATTCAATCGCACCGATGTCGACACCGCGCGTGGGTTGACCGACCAACAGTAGGTCGGGGTTGCGTTCGATTTCACGGGCGACGACGATTTTCTGCTGGTTGCCCCCAGAGAAGCTTTTGGCTTCGAGATACGGATTCGGTGGCCGGACATCGAAGCGGTCCATCTTGTCCTGCGCAACCTCGATCATCTTCGCATTATCCATCAGAAATTTGTTTTTCTGATATTCTGGTTCGTGGTGGTAACCAAACACCATGTTCTGCCAAGCAGGGAAATCCATGATCAGCCCATGATCCTGCCGGTCCTCTGGCACATGCGCAATGCCACGCGCGCGTCGGGATCGCCCGTCGGAAAACTTTCCCGTCAGATCAATTGGTTGACCGTTGATGCGAATGTCGCCGGTTGCTGTTGCATAGCCGCCCAGAACCTCGAGCAATTGGGACTGTCCGTTGCCGGATACGCCAGCGATGCCAAGGATCTCGCCCGCCCGCACATGCAACGAAATACCCTTGAGGCGTTCAACCCCATGATCGTCAACCATGTGAAGGTCATCCACCTCAAGCACTTTTTCGCCCGGCTGAGCGGGCACTTTGTCAACCCGTAGCAACACCTTGCGGCCCACCATCAATTCGGCCAAATGCTCGGCGTCCGTGTCTTTCGTCTTGACCGTCGCGGTCATTTCACCGCGCCGCATGACAGAAACGGTGTCAGTGATCTCCATGATCTCGCGCAGCTTGTGGGTGATCAAAACAATCGTCTTACCTTGATCGCGCAACCCGTTGAGAATGCGGAACAGGTGGTCAGCTTCGGCGGGGGTCAGCACGCCGGTCGGCTCGTCCAAGATCAAGATGTCAGCTTCGCGGTAGAGCGCTTTCAAAATCTCGACCCGCTGCAGAACCCCCACGCCCAGATCTTCAATCAGGGCGTCTGGATCGACATGCAGCTCATATTCTTCCGCAAGCGACTTCAGTGACTTGCGTGCCTTTGCCAAGGACGGGCGCAGCATTGCGCCCTCTTCGACTCCAAGGATCACATTTTCAAGCACCGAGAAATTTTCAACCAGTTTGAAGTGCTGGAACACCATCCCGATACCGGCGCGAATGGCGGCCTGGCTGTCAGGGATCTGGGTTTCTTTGCCGTGGATGAAGATCTGCCCTTCATCGGCTTTGTAAAACCCATACAAGATGGACATCAACGTCGATTTGCCCGCGCCGTTTTCGCCGATGATCCCGTGGATCGTCCCCGGCTGCACGGAAATCGAGATGTCCTTGTTCGCCTGCACCGGGCCAAACGCCTTCGAGATGCCGCGAAGTTCGATAGCGGGAGCAACAGACGACTGTTGCTCCCCATTTTTCAGACCAGACATCGCCGGATCAGAAGTTGATGACAGGGCAGCTGTCATCCGACTGATAGTCGTGGACCGCGATCTCGCCTGAGATGATCTTGGCCTTGGCGTCGTCCACGGCGGCCCTCATCTCGTCCGTGACAAGATCGGCGTTGTGCTCGTCCATTGCCAGTCCGACGCCATCATGTGCCAGATCCATGACGCGCATGCCCGGTTTCAGGTTTTCGCCTTCTTTCATCGATTCATAGACGGACACATCGACCCGCTTGACCATCGAGGTCAGAACCTTGCCGGGATGCAGGTAGTTCTGGTTGCTGTCCACACCGATCGACAGGATGCCTTCGTCGGCGGCGGTTTGCAGAACGCCGATGCCGGTGCCGCCTGCTGCGGCATAGATCACGTCAGCGCCTTGGCTGATCTGGGCTTTCGTCAACTCGCCGCCCTTCACCGGGTCATTCCACGCGGTCGGGGTGGTGCCAGTCATGTTCGAAATGATCTTGGCATCTGGGTTTGTCGCCAGAACGCCTTGAGCGTAGCCACAACCAAATTTGCGGATCAGCGGGATGTCCATGCCGCCGATGAAGCCGACCGTGTTCGACTTGGAGGCCATGGCAGCCATGATACCCGCCAGATACGAGCCTTCGTGCTCGGCAAATGCCACATTCAGCACGTTGGGGGCATCAGACCAGCCGTCATTGGCGACGAATGTGGTTTCCGGGAAATCCGGAGCAACCTCAGACAGGGCTGCGGACATGGCAAAGCCCAATGTGACCACAGGGTTAGCACCCGTTTCGGCAAAGCGGCGCAGGGCCTGTTCGCGTTGGGCTTCGGACTGAAGCTCGATCTCAAGATAGCTGCCGCCGGTTTCTTCCGCCCATTTCTGCGCACCATTGAAGCCCGCTTCGTTGAACGATTTGTCGAACTTGCCGCCAAGGTCGAAAATGATCGCCGGCTCGGCCATCACTGCGCCTGCGGTCAGTGCCATTGAAGCAGCGGCACCAAGAAAGGTTTTCATCAGGGTCATTTGAACACTCCCGGTTGTTGTTGCTGGGGCGGCTGGACATCTTGTCCGCCGATTCCCAAATTCTGCGAGCAGATCGCTGACTAGGATCATCCGGGATTTTGGGCAAAGGGCAAGAGCGCGGTCAATATTAAGTTTTCAGCGTCGACCTGAAAACGCCGGAAATTCAGGCGCTTCACGTTAGGGAAAGCGCTTTTCCATCAAGATCGCATCGACGTTTTCTTTCCCGGACCGCGCATAGTATCCCTTGCGACGACCAGATTCGTGCCACCCTGCGCCGGAATACAGCGCACGCGCCTTGGTATTATCCTGCGCAACTTCAAGAAATGCCCGTTTCGCGCCGCGTTCCGTGGCGTTGGCCTCAAATCCGCGCAGAAGGCGCGCGCCCATTCCAGTGCCCCGCGCCGCAGGCAGGACGGCAATCGTCAGAAGCTCGGCCTCATCGGCGACGACACGTCCCATCACGAAGCCCGCGCGATCGGTTACGACAAAGACATGGGGCGAGGCGAGAAGTCCAGCGATCTCGGACGTGGTCCAGCCACGCGCGGGGTGAAACGACGTGGCATGGATATCCGCCAAGGTGTCGGGTGTGGCACCGCGCATGCGAGGGTCTGTTCCTTATGGCAAGATGGTGGGGGCAGGGTCACGGGGTGGAGCAGCATCAGCCGCGCGAACATAAAGCGGGGCAGGGCGCGGCACGGGGCTTTGTGGATCAGCGTGTGAAAATCGCCGGGCAGAAATGCGCGCGATTTTAACGGCAATGTCCGTCACAGCATCGGGGCCGATATGTTGGCCGGGCAGTGCTGTCGCTTCGGTGAGGGGGATCAGAATCGGGGCGTCGTCTTCTGCGTCCAACCCAAGGAATTGGGCATAGACATGATCGCGGCGCGCATCAATCAGGGACCAGACCGGGCGTGGGGCGTCGCCAGCCTGCGCTTCCAGTGACGATACGCCGATTGCCGGCACGTCCAACGACAGGGCTAAACCCCGCGCGGCGGCAACCGATATGCGGATGCCGGTGAAGTTGCCCGGCCCAATCCCGACGCCGATGGCGCTGAGGTCACGCCAGTGGACCCCGCCCTCGGCCAGAACCTCTTCGAGCAATGGCATAAGGCGTTCGGCCTGACCCTTCGCCATGTCTTCGACGCGATGAACGATGATCGTGTCGCCAGACAGCAAAGCGGCCGCGCAATGCGCGGCCGATGTGTCGAAGGAAAGGATCAAAGGATCACGCGGCAACAGGGCGGACCTCGATCACTTCGGGGATATAGTGCTTGAGCAGGTTTTCGATGCCCATCTTCAGCGTCAGCGTCGACGAGGGGCACCCCGCACAGGCGCCTTGCATGTGCAGGTAGACGATGCCGCGATCAAACCCGTGGAATGTTATGTCGCCGCCATCCTGAGCGACGGCGGGACGCACGCGCGTGTCCAGCAGCTCTTTGATCTGCTCGACGATTTCGCCATCTTCGCCAGTGTGTTCCGCATGACCTGCCGGGGCCGTGGCTTCGCCTGCCATGATGGGTTGACCGGACTGAAAATGTTCCATGATCGCGCCAAGAATTGCTGGCTTGATGTGATCCCAGTCGATGTCTTCGCCCTTGGTGACGGTGACAAAGTCACCACCAAAGAAAACACCTGTGACGCCCTGCACTTTGAAAATGCGTTCGGCCAAAGGAGAGCTGCCAGCCGTGTCGGCCGACGGGAAGTCAGCTGTGCCTGTGCCCAGCACAGCCTGTCCGGGAAGGAATTTCAGTGTGGCGGGGTTCGGTGTTGATTCGGTCTGGATAAACATGTTGGCGCACCTTTTTTGTCAGGTTTGATATGGGCCTCGGCGCGCGTGAAGTCAAGGTGGTCAAAAGGTCGCTCAGGTGATCGCTTCCAGCCGTTCCTTGGTCATGTTGCCCGGCACGATGGTGATCGGGATCGGCAGGTCGGCCGAGGAACGTGTAAGCTGGGTGACAAGCGGTCCGGGGCCATGTTTGCCTTCGCCGGCCCCAAGCACCAGCACGCCGATTTCCTTGTCCTCGCGCACCTGAGACAGGATTTCAGGCACGGGTTCGCCTTCGCGGATGACAAGTTCGGGGTCGATGCCCTGACGGTCACGCATCCATTTTGCGAACACCTCGAAATGCACGGTGATCCGTTCACGCGCTTCTTCGCGCATCAGGGCGCCGACGCCGATCCAGTGATTGAACTCATCTGGTGGTATGATCGACAGAACTTCGACCCCGCCCCCGGTATTGGCTGCCCGCATCGCGGCAAAGCGCATGGCATTCAGGCATTCATGGCTGTCATCAAGGATAACAAGGAACTTGCGCATGTTGGACCTCCCAAAACGGGGCCAGTCTGCATCAGGGGCGAAAGGCTGTCTATGGTTTTCAACGCGGCACGCGCCGGGCAATTCGGGCGGCATAGGCGGTGATCAGGATCGCCAGAAGGACCAACCGACCCACATGAGCAGCGGCGACGAAACTGGGGTCAGCGCCCATCGCCACCCCGACAATGATCATGGTTTCCAGCCCGCCGGGGGCAAACCCGACAAGCAGATCCAGCATCGGAAGGCCGGACAGATAGGCCGCTGGAATGGCAACCGCGGCGGCCATCAGCCCGGTCAATGCGACGACGATCCCGCCGGCCGCCACGTTTCGTTTCAGGTCGCGCCATGTGACGCCTGAAAACCGGGTGCCGATCAGGCATCCCATCATCACCAGCACCACCTGGCTGACCCATGGGGGCAGGTTGCCATCGACCGCCCCGGTCAGGTGAAACGCTGCGGCGGCAATCATCGCGGCCAGCAAAACCGGCGCAGGCAGGCGCGCGCGGATCAGCAGCGGCGTCAGGGCCAGTGCGACGGCCAGTTCGGCGCCCAGCATCAGCCACGGTGCCGTGGCGCGGCCAACCGGTAGGCCGGGACCAAGGTCGATCCCCGACAGGCGCGCGGCCAGTGGCACGAACAGGCTGAGCGCCAGAACACGGAACGAGGCGAGGATCGCGGGGCGTGCGACCGGAATACCCAGGCTGTCGGACAGGGAGACGACGAGGCTCAGATGGCCGGGGGCGGCCGACAAAAAAGCCTCGTCCCGGTCAAACCCCATCGTGCGCGTCAGCACCCAGCGTCCGGCAAATGGCGTTGCGAGGGTGAGCGCGGCGAGCATTGAAAAGGCAACGGGCCAGCGCAGCACCGCCTCAATGCTGGTGGGGGTGACCATCGACCCAACTGTGATCCCCACCAGAATGAAGATTACGTTGCGCAGCGGTGGGGCAATGTCGGTGTCCATCCCGCGCAAGCTGGCAATTGCAACCACCAGAGCGGGCCCGACCAACAGCCCCATCGGCATGTTGATCGCCCAGGCAATCGCCGCACCAACGGACCCGACACACAGTGTCAGAACCGTACGAAGCGGCTCACGCATTGGAATGTGCCCAGTCCCAATACAATTCGCGCACTCGTTGCGTCATTGGGCCGGAGTTATACATGGTGCCGTCAAACTCGCTGACCGGTGTGACCTTCATCATGTTGCCGGACAGGAAAACCTCGTCAGCGCGGTGAAAGTCATCGAAGGTCAATACCGCTTCATGCACCTTTATCCCGTCCGCGCGCATATTGGCGATGTGACGCGCACGGGTGATGCCTGCAAGGAAACAGCCATTTGCGATGGGTGTGAACACCTCTTTGTCGCGCACCATGAACACGTTGGCAGATGACGTTTCCGCCACATTCCCCAGCGCGTCGGCGACCAGCGCGTTGCCGTATCCCTTTGCGCGTGCTTCGGCCAGCATCCGCGCGTTGTTTGGGTAAAGGCACCCGGCCTTGGCGTTGACCACCGCGTCCTCCATCACCGGACGGCGAAAGCGGGTGGTCGTCAGCGTGGTCGAGGCCGTCTTCGGCGCCATCGGGATTTCTTCAAGCGAGACGGCGAAGCCCGTAGCGCCCTCTTTCGGCACGATCCCCAGATCGCCCCCTTCCAGTGCCCAATACATGGGCCGGATATAAACGGCGGCGTCCTTGGGATAGGCGGCCAGCCCTTCCTTGACGATCTCGACCATGTCGGCGGAGGAGACTGTGGGCGTGATCATCAGGGCTTCGGCTGATCGGTTCACCCGCGCGCAATGTGGCTGAAGGTCCGGGTGGATGCCTTCGAAATACCGCGCCCCATCAAAAACGGTCGTGCCAAGCCAAGCGCCATGGTCGGCAGCATTCATGACCGGAATGTCGCCCGCGTGCCATGTACCGTTGAAATAGGTGCGAATGTTGGTGCCGGTCGCCATCGGGGCCTCCTTCAATTTCAAGCAGACAGTATCAGGCAAAAGACCGGTGTCCAGACCCGTTGCGCGGCGTGCTGGGCGGCGTGCTGGGCGGTCAGCGGATGCCAATATCGGCCAGCGCCGCGGCCAGTTCGTTGGGCAAGGGAGTGTCGTCGCTGTGGGTGCTTTCGGTCGACAAGTCGCGCGGCGCATCTGCTGGCGCAAGGTAACGCCAGCCCTGAAAGGCGCGGCGCGGCTGGCTTTCGGTGCGCACGATTTTTGGGTCAAGCACGATACCGCAGCGGCGAATTCCGTCGTCGCCGATCACCTCTTCCAGCCGCACAATGCGCTGTCGGGCAAGGACAAGCCCTTTGAAAACCCAGTATAGCGATCCACCGGCCAGCAGCATTTCCTCACGCTTGGGCCACATCCGCGTGACATGGCGCGGATTTGGCTGACCGCCTGTCCCCATACGGGCGGCCTGCCATGTCTCAAGGTCTTCGACCCGCTCGGCACCGACGCAGAGTTTTACAAGATTTATGGTGTCAACCAAAGCAGCACCCCAGATGTTGTGGTTAGCTTGCCACTTTACGCCGAATCTCGTCCTTTGGCAATTGACCTTCCCCGACCTGATCGCCTAGTCTGAAAGGCCTTCCAACACGCACAGGAATCGCCCGAATGAGCCGCTTTGCTGCCCCTATCGCCGAACAAATCTGGGACATGAAATACCGTCTGAAAACGGCCAAAGGCACGCCGGTAGACAAAACGGTCGAGGATACGTGGCGCCGGATTGCCCGGTCGCTGGCCGAGGCTGAACCAGCGCAGGAAGACGCGTTTTATAGCGCGCTGGAAGATTTCAAATTCCTGCCCGCAGGCCGGATCACCGCGGGCGCAGGGACAGGGCGGGCGGTGACGCTGTTCAACTGCTTTGTCATGGGAACGATCCCCGACAGCATGGGCGGCATTTTCGATATGTTGAAAGAGGCCGCGCTGACCATGCAGCAGGGCGGGGGGATCGGCTATGACTTCTCCACCATCCGCCCGCGTGGCGCGGATGTGAAGGGCGTGGCGGCCGATGCCTCTGGCCCGCTCAGCTTCATGGATGTGTGGGACGCCATGTGCCGCACCATCATGTCGGCAGGCTCGCGTCGCGGTGCGATGATGGCCACGATGCGCTGTGATCACCCCGACATTGAGGACTTCATCACCGCGAAATCCGACGCCGCACGGCTGCGTATGTTCAACATGTCGGTATTGGTCACGGATGACTTCATGCAGGCCGTCAAAGACGACGCCAGCTGGGATCTGAAATTCGAAGACACCATTTACCACACCGTCGAAGCGCGCGATCTTTGGAACAAGATCATGAAGGCGACCTATGATTACGCCGAGCCGGGCGTGATCTTCATCGACCGCATCAACCAGATGAACAACCTCGCCTATTGCGAGACAATCGCCGCCACAAACCCGTGCGGGGAACAGCCCCTGCCGCCCTATGGCGCGTGCCTGCTAGGCTCGATCAACCTTGCGCGGCTGGTTGCGGACCCGTTCGAGGACGCGGCCCACTTGGACGGCGACGCGCTGACCGAACTGGTCGCGACCGCTGTGCGGATGATGGACAACGTGGTCGATGCCAGCCGCTTCCCGTTGGAAGCACAGCGGCAGGAAGCCCAAGCCAAACGCCGGATCGGCCTTGGTGTGACCGGGCTGGCCGACGCGTTGTTGATGCTGGGTCTGCGCTACGGTTCGGACGAGGCCGCCGCCCAGACCGAAGCATGGATGAAGCAGATCGCACGGGCGGCTTATCTGGCGTCAGTGGAACTGGCGAAAGAGAAGGGACCGTTCCCGCTGTTTGACGCAGAAAAATATCTCGCGTCCGGTTCGCTGACCCATATGGACGACGACGTGCGCGATGCGATCCGTGAACACGGCATTCGCAATGCGCTGCTGACGTCCATTGCCCCCACCGGCACGATTAGCCTCTATGCGGGCAATGTGTCGTCGGGGATCGAGCCGGTCTTTGCCTATGCCTACACCCGCAAAGTGCTGCAAAAAGATGGCTCGCGGACGGAAGAAGAGGTCGTGGACTACGCCGTTCAAATGTGGCGCGACAAGTTTGGTGACAAGGAACTGCCCGACTATTTCGTGAACGCCCAAACGCTGGAGCCTTTGGCGCATGTGAAGATGCAGGCTGCCGCGCAGAAATGGATCGATAGCTCGATCTCGAAAACCATCAACTGCCCGGAAGATATCAGTTTTGAGGCGTTCAAAACGGTCTATATGGAAGCATGGGACAGCGGCTGCAAAGGTTGCACGACCTATCGACCGAACGAGGTGACGGGGTCGGTCCTGTCCGTATCTGAGGACAGCGAGAATGCGCCCGAGGCCGACACCGGCGCGGATGTCGTCTATATCTCCGAGCCGCTCGACCGCCCGCAATCTCTGGAGGGTCATACCTACAAGGTCAAATGGCCTGACAGCGAGCACGCGATCTATATCACCGTGAACGATCTGGTGTTGAACGGTCACCGCCGCCCGTTCGAGGTGTTCATCAACTCGAAGAATATGGAGCATTTCGCCTGGACGGTTGCGTTGACGCGCATGATCTCGGCGGTGTTCCGGCGCGGTGGCGATGTGAGCTTTGTCGTCGAAGAACTGAAAGCGGTTTTCGACCCGCGCGGCGGCGCGTGGATGGAAGGGAAATACATCCCCTCAATCCTCGCAGCCATCGGTGGCGTGATCGAACGTCACATGGTTCTGACAGGGTTCATCGAAGGCGAGGGGATGGGCTTGAAAACCGACCCCCACGCCGAGGTCGTCAACCTTGGCAACGCCCCACGCGGCCCGGCCTGCCCAAGCTGTGGGCAATATGACATGCGGATGATCGAAGGCTGCATGACCTGTGCGTCTTGTGGCCATTCCAAGTGCGGCTAGGTCAGATCGAGCGTCAGGTGGAGGCTCCCATAGTCTTGCCAATTTGACTCCAGGGATTGCCATTTTTGGTCCAATAGGTTTGCCATTGGTCATTTTTACTTGCCGAAACGCGAAATGATGGCTGGCCGAAGGGATCTCGGGGCTAAGAGTTGGGCGCAGAAAGAATGGCGCATTGGTATACGGCAAATACCCAGTTTGGGTATGAAAACATCATCACTTTCTGCATCAGACGTATCGCTAGTTCCGACGACATCGCAACAAGAGCGGCGAAATTGGAGAAGACTACGTATTGGAATGAGGTCGAACCGTCGCAACATGGGCGGACACCTTACGTTCGCCGCAATGTAGTCCACGGTCAGCATCGCGGGGCAAACCTGCCATTTGAGCCAGCGTTTGCCGGGTCTGCTTGCGACCGATAGGAGACCTATTCGCAGTTTATGTCAGGGACAGCTTCTCACGGCAGCGCTCAAGCAAGAAATCAATGAAAAGGCGAACTTTGTTGTCCTGCAATCGCCGGTGCGGATAGAGGCATCCGAACATCGCGGGTTCTGGCGGCGTTTCAGGGAGCACTTCGACGAGGTCCCCGCTTTGGAGGTGGGAGATGACATCGAAACGCGGCTTGTTGATGATACCACGCCCGGCACAGGCCCATGCCGTCAGCACATCACCGTCATCGGAATCGTAACTGCCCGAGACGTCCATCCGCTTAGGGCCTTCAGATGTCGACAACGTCCAGAACCATTCGGGCGATCGTGGGTAACGCAAGAGCAGGCAATTGTGGCGCGTCAAATCATCGGGTGTCTGCGGCACACCGTGTTTTTCAAGATAGGACGGCGCGGCACAAAGGATCCGCGGCGTGTCCATAATCTTGCGCAGCTTCAGGTTCGAATCCGGCGGCCGGCCAATGAACAGCGCCACATCAAGGCCGTCCTCCAACAGATCCACCTTGCGGTCTGACAGGCGCAGCCGCACCGACACATCCGGATACATATCGACAAATTCGGGAATGATCGGTGCGACCAATCGCTTTCCGACGCCAAGGGGCGCTGTCACCTGCACGGTGCCGTGCGGTGTTTGGGAATAGCCGGAAATCGCGGCCTCGGCGTCTTCCAAGGTTTGCACAACCTGGCGGGCGTGATCGTAGAATGTTTGGCCGACGTCCGTGGGGGACAGCTTTCGGGTCGTACGGTTGAACAGACGCACATCCAACCGTCGTTCAAGCTCTTTGATACGTTTGCTCGCGACCGCCGGTGTCAGTCGCAGGTCGCGCCCACCGGCTGTGATACTGCCAAGCTCGACCACTCTCACGAATACTCTCAGGCTTTCAAGATAGGGCACGGGAACCTCTGATTATCTACGAATCGTTGAAAGAGCGTAGCTGAATGCGCCGTATTTCGGGATAGTTAAGTGAGTCATAGTTGCTGAGATCGCAGATTCCCGACTGCGGCAAGGGAGGAATTATGACAACCAGATCCGAAATACGCTTCGTGCTGAACGACCGCGACGTGACATTGGACACCGTGAGCGCAAGTGACACCTTGCTTGATTTCCTGCGGATTGATCGCCGCCTGACCGGCACCAAGGAAGGCTGCGCCGAGGGCGATTGCGGCGCGTGCACGGTTCTGGTGGGACGGTTGCAAAATGGCGTGCTGCGCTATGAGCCGGTGAATGCCTGCATCCGGCTGACAGCGTCGCTCGATGCTTGCCATGTTGTCTCCGTTGAATATCTGTCCGGTCCGAACGGGAAGCTGCATCCCGTCCAACAGGCGATGGTGGATCATCACGGCAGCCAGTGCGGCTTCTGCACGCCGGGCTTCGTCATGTCGCTTTATGCGCTTTGGATGGGGAACCCCGAACCGTCCGAGACCGAGATTGAAACCGCGCTTCAAGGCAACTTGTGCCGCTGCACGGGTTACGAGCCGATCATCAAAGCAGCGAAGGCCGTGACCGCCCACGGCAGCCCAGCCGATGACGCGCTGACACTGGAACGGGCGGCAATGACCGCCAAGCTTGCGCAGTTGCGCGATGGCAAACGGGTTGAAGTGTCAAGCGGTGGCAGCCGCTGTATCTTGCCCGCTTCTGTAGATGATCTGGCGGAAGTTCTGCTGGAAACCCCTGACGCGACGATCATCGCAGGGGCGACCGATGTGGGTCTTTGGGTGACGAAGTTCCTGCGCGATATCTCTCCCGTCGTGTTCCTGAGCCATCTGGACGAGCTGCGCCAACTCGACGTCACAGAGGACGAGATCAAAATCGGCGCGGGTGTAAGCTATACCGACAGCCGGACGGCGATGTCTGACGACTACCCGCACCTTGCCGCGTTCTGGGACCGGATCGCGGGTTGGCAAATCCGCAGCATGGGGTCGATCGGCGGCAATATCGCCAACGGATCGCCCATCGGCGACACGCCACCGGTTCTGATCGCCCTTGGTGCATCTATCACGCTGCGCAAAGGTGGCGTCCGCCGAACCATCCCGATCGAGGACTTCTTCATCGACTACGGCAAGCAGGACATCTCTAAGGGCGAGTTTCTGGAAAGCATCAGCGTCCCACGCCCCGCCAAGGACACCATTCACGCGGCCTACAAGATATCCAAACGTCGCGACGAAGATATCTCGTCCGTCTGTGCGGCATTCAACGTCACCGTCGAGGGCGGCACAATCACCGCCGCGCGGATCGCATTCGGCGGTATGGCCGCGACCCCCAAGCGGGCCGCACACGCGGAAGCGGCGCTAGTCGGCGCAGCATGGAGCGAGGCTGCGCTGATCGCAGCCGCCCAGCGGCTTGGCGACGATTTCAGCCCGCTCAGCGACTGGCGCGCATCGTCCGATTACCGCCTGCAAGTGTCCAAGAACCTGTTCCGCAAATTCTGGCTGGACCAGCAAAGCGACGCCACCACCAACCGCCTCAGCGCGTAAGGGAGAGATTTGCTATGAATGTTCAAAAATCTGCGAATGCCCCGATCAAGGGTGGCGTGAACACCGATCTGCGCCATGACAGCGCCATCAAACACGTCACAGGCCGCGCTGAATACTGCGATGATATCGCAGAACCCATCGGAACCCTGCATGCCTATCTGGGGCTTTCCACCAAGGCCCATGCGCTGCTGCGCGACGTGGATCTGAGCGCCGTGCGCGCTGCCCCCGGCGTTGTCGGCGTGCTGACGGCAGACGATATTCCGGGCGTCAACGACGTCTCCCCGACAGGGCGCAATGACGAGCCGATCTTCGCCACTGAGAAGGTCGAGTTCTGGGGGCAGCCGATGTTCGCCGTCGTGGCCGAGACACGCGATGCGGCCCGCCGTGCGGCCAAGCTGGCGCAGATCACCTACGAAGACCTGCCCCACGCGCTGGATCCCGAAGCCGCGCAAGAGGCCGGCATGGGGTATGTGACCCCGCCGTTGACGCTCAAACGGGGCGAGGCCGAAAGCGCGATGAGCAAGGCGGCCCACCGTATCACGGGCAAGCTGCGTGTTGGCGGGCAGGATCACATGTATCTTGAAGGCCATATCGCGTTTGCCATTCCCGGCGAAGATGACGACGTCATCGTTCACTCCTCCACGCAGCACCCGTCGGAAGCGCAGCACATGGTGGCGCATGTTCTGGGTGTGCCGTCGAATGCCGTGACCATCAACGTGCGTCGCATGGGGGGCGGGTTCGGGGGCAAGGAAACCCAGATGAACCTGTTCTGTTCGGTAGCCGCCGTGGCGGCGAAAAAATGGAACCGCGCCGTGAAAATCCGCCCGGATCGCGACGACGATATGTCAGCGACCGGCAAGCGCCATGACTTCGTGATCGACTACGAAGTGGGCTTCGACGACGACGGTGTGATCGAAGCTGTGACCGGAGATTTTGCGGCGCGCTGCGGGTTTTCGTCCGACCTGTCAGGCCCGGTAACCGACCGCGCGCTGTTTCATGCTGATAACGCCTATTACTACCCGAACGTCCTGCTGAATTCGCACCCGATGAAGACCAACACCGTGTCCAACACCGCCTTTCGCGGCTTTGGCGGACCGCAGGGCGTGATTGCGGCCGAACGGATCATGGAAGAGATCGCCTATCACCGCGGGCTGGACAGCCTTGAGGTGCGCAAGCGCAATTTCTACGGCGACAATGGGCGCGATGTGACGCCCTATCACCAGACCGTTGAAGACAATATCGCGCCGCGCATCTGTCAGGAGCTGGAAGACAGCGCCGATTACCGCGCCCGCCGTCAGGCCATTCTTGAGTGGAACGCAAAAGGTGGCACGATCCGTAAGGGGATCGCGCTGACCCCGGTGAAGTTCGGGATTTCGTTTACGGCCACCTGGTACAATCAGGCCGGAGCATTGCTGCACATCTATTCGGATGGGTCGGTGCATCTGAACCATGGCGGCACGGAAATGGGTCAGGGTCTGAACACCAAGATCGCGCAGATCGTGGCCGATGAGCTTCAGGTGGATTTTGACATGATCAAGATCACCAAGACGACAACGGAAAAAGTGCCGAACACCTCCGCGACGGCGGCCTCATCAGGGTCTGACCTGAACGGGATGGCCGCGCGGGACGCGGCACGGCAGATCAAGGAACGACTGGTGGCGTTTGCGGCCGAGCATTGGAAAACCGATGCCGATGCCGTGCGTTTCCTCCCCAATGCGGTTCAGGTGGGCGATGAGATCATGTCCTCCCGTGATTTCATCAAGCAGGCCTATATGGCCCGTGTCCACCTGTCCGCAGCAGGGTTTTACAAGACACCTAAGATCCATTGGGATCGCGAAACGGGGCAGGGCCGTCCGTTCTACTATTACGCATACGGTGCCGCATGTTCTGAAGTCTCCGTTGACACGTTGACGGGCGAATACCGCGTCGAACGCACCGATATTCTGCATGATGTCGGCAAATCCCTGAATCCGATCCTTGATGTCGGTCAGGTTGAGGGTGCGTTCATTCAGGGCATGGGGTGGCTCACCACAGAAGAGCTGTGGTGGGACGCTCAGGGCCAGCTGCGCACCCATGCGCCGTCGACTTACAAGATCCCGCTGGCGTCGGATCGTCCGCGCATCTTCAACACGAACCTAGCGGCGTGGTCCGAGAACAAGGAACACACCATCAAGCGGTCCAAGGCCGTGGGTGAGCCGCCGTTCATGCTTGGCATTTCGGTGTTCGAGGCCTTGTCGCACGCGGTCGCCAGTATCGCCGATTACCGTGAATGCCCCCGTCTGGATGCGCCTGCCACGCCAGAGCGTGTGTTGATGGCGGTCGAGCGTTTGAAGGGCTGATACCATGACCCTCGCCGACTTCCTGTCAACACCCGAAGACGTCGTCCACATCCGCCTGACGGATGTGCGCGGGTCATCGCCGCGTGACGCAGGCGCGCAGATGTTTGTCAGCGCCGATGGCCTGCACGGGACAATCGGTGGCGGACAACTGGAGTATATGGCCATCGACAAGGCCCGCGCGATGTTGCGTGCCGGGCATTTGGCGGAAGATATGGACGTGCCATTGGGGCCGGAGATCGGTCAGTGTTGCGGGGGCCGGGTCGCCGTCACATTGCACCAGATGACAGTCGCGGATCGACTGGCAGAGTGCGGGGCTGAGATGCGCGATATTGCTCAGCGCCCGCATGTCTACATCCTCGGCGCGGGTCATGTCGGGCGCGCGTTGGCGCGTTTCTTTCAGTTCTTGCCTGTGCAATGCATTCTGATTGACGCGCGGCACGAAGAGCTATCCCTGTGTGATGCGAAGGTCGAGACGCGCCTATCTGCAATGGCAGAGGCGGACATACGCTGCGCCCCGCCGAACAGTGCCTTCATCGTGCTGACCCATGATCACGCGCTTGATTTCCTGCTGACATCCGAGGCGCTGGACCGAGGCGACGCGGCCTATGTCGGCCTGATCGGGTCCGCGACGAAACGGGCCAAGTTCTCGCGCTTTCACGCCTCCAATTCAGTCACGAAAGACACCTGCAATCTCACCTGCCCCATCGGTCCGACACAAAGCGCCGACAAGCGCCCCGAGGTCATCGCGGCCTTCGTTGTGGCAGAAGTCATGACACGGCTGACCGGTCCGGCACCGCGCCCGACGTCGCCATCACACCAACAGAACCAAACTCCGCAAAGATCGTCTGAGAAGGGCGGCGCGGAGCAATACCAATGGGAGGAAACCCGAAATGTCTGATACAGTCTTCAGCTACAAGTTATTCAACAGGAACGATTTTAACGCGTTCTGGGCCTTGTTCACCGACAACCTTGTCAATCTTCTGATCCTGTCCGGGATCTGTCAGTTCGTCTTTCAGATGCCAGCCGAAATCGTCTTTGGCCGTATTGTGCCGGGTGCTGCGGTTGCGATCCTTGCGGGTGTGGTCGTTTACACATTGATGGCCAGATGGGTCGCCAACAGGCAGGGCAAAGACGTAACGGCGCTGCCCTACGGTATCTCGACCCCCGTCATGTTCGTTTACCTGTTCGGCGTCATCGGCCCGATCTACTGGGCGACGGGCGATTCCCTGCTGGCCTGGCAGGTCGGCATTGGCGCAGGCTTCATGGGCGGCATCGTCGCAGCGTTCGGTGCAATCGTTGGCCCGTTCCTGAAACGGATCACGCCGCGCGC
Organism: uncultured Aliiroseovarius sp.; assembly: GCF_947497285.1. Lineage (GTDB taxonomy): Bacteria > Pseudomonadota > Alphaproteobacteria > Rhodobacterales > Rhodobacteraceae > Aliiroseovarius. Next base: position 416,853 of record NZ_CANMFT010000001.1, read on the forward strand.
GGGTATGCTGGGCACGCTGTGCGGTATCGCCTTGGTGTTCATCGGGTCGGTTCCGCTGGCCACGATCTTTGAACATCCCCTGATCGGCTTTACGTCGCTGTTGTTCATCCTGTGGGGTCTGATCGGTCGCTTCCGCCTGCCGGGCAATCTGCCTGCCGGTCTGGTGGCGATTGGGGTCGGCACGCTCATCGCGATTTTCCTTGGTCAGTCGTCTTTCAACACCGACGGCATCGGTTTTTACGCGCCCATTCCCTATTTCGGGGACATGCTCATCGGTATTCAATATCTGTTTGCCAATCCCGAGTTGTTCCTCGTTCTGATCCCGGTGCAGATCTACAACTTCATTGAAACGATGAATAACGTAGAATCCGCCGAAGCCGCGGGCGACAGCTATCCGGTTGCCGTCTGTCAGGTGACAGACGGTGCGGGCACAATGATCGGCGCGTTGTTCGGCTCGCCTTTCCCGACAACAGTCTATATCGGCCACCCAGCCTACAAGCGGATGGATGCACGCGCTGGATATATCATCGGCGTGGCCCTTGTCATTGCGGCTGCGGCGTTCCTTGGCTTCCTGTCGTTCCTCGCCGGGTTGATCCCGATTGCAGCAGCAGCCCCTGTTCTGGTGTTCGTGGCCGTGAGCCTGATCACCAACACCGGTTACGCGGTGAAACCTGCGCACATGGCGGCTGTCGCATTTGCGATCTTGCCCCATATCTCGAACTTCCTGATCACCAAGTGGGGGTCGTTGATGAACGCTCTGCGCAACACAGGTGTCGAAGGCCTGCCCGGTTTGGGCGATGGCGAGTTGACGGCGGCGCTGCTCATGGAAGGGGCCCATTACGAAGGCCACCTTGCCTTGTCGCAAGGCGCGATCATCACCGGACTTGTCTGGGGCGCTATTGCGGCGGATGTGATCGACGGGCGGTTCAAGCAGGCAGGCGGGTTCGCAATCGCAGCGGCTGTGATGTCATCGATCGGGATTATCCACAGTTACACCTTGCAGATGCCGCAATTTGACGGTGTCACGATCGGCTACCTGATTATCGGCGCGTTCATGCTGATCTATCCGATGGTTGCGCCCAAGGAAGACCTTGAGCATCGCATCATCGTTTCTGACGAGCCTGACCTCGTGGACGATGATAGCCCGGCGCTCGACGTCGCTTGATTGCACAATCTGACGAGGCGGCCGCGACAAGGCCGTCTCGTTCACCTCCACCCCCACGAAAGAAGCTCTCCTATGTCCGATACCCTTCTGCGCGGTCGCCTTTTGACGTTTCATCAGGAGCCGTTGGGTCCTGACGATACAGACGCCTATAGCTACATCGAAGATGGGGCTGTGTTGATCCGGGACGGCATGATTGTCGCCTCGGGCAACTATGATGAGGTTGCCGTCACATCCGATGGTGCCAAGATTACAGACCACCGCCCCCATTTGCTGATGGCCGGGTTTATCGACACGCATATCCACTTCCCGCAGGTGCAGATCGTCGCCAGTTGGGGCAGTCAATTGCTGGACTGGCTGAATGGTTACACCTTTCCCGCCGAGGCAGAATACGCCAACGCCCAACACGCCCGCGCCATGGCGGGGCGGTTTTGCGATTTGTTGACAGATCATGGCACGACGACCGCCGTCGCGTTCTGTTCGGTCCATGCCTCATCCGCCGAAGCGTTGTTTTCGGAAGCCCAAGACCGCAACATGCGGATGATTGCCGGCAAAACCATGATGGACCGCAACGCGCCCGACGCGATTTTGGACACTGCGCAAATGGGTTATGACGACAGCAAGGCACTTATTGCAAAGTGGCACGGCAGGGGCCGCGCCTCCTATGCAATTACGCCGCGCTTTGCGATCACCTCGACCCCCGAGCAACTTGAGATGTCTGGCGCATTGGCCAACGAGCATCCCGAGTGTTACATCCAGACGCACCTGTCCGAGAACCACGACGAGATTGCCTATACGGCCACGCTGTATCCGGATGCCCGCGACTACCTTGATGTTTACGAAGGCAACGGACTGCTTGGCCCGCGCACCTTGTTGGGACATGCCATTCACCTCAAGGACCGCGAAATCGGCGCGATGGCCGACACCGGTGCCCATCCGGTGTTCTGTCCGACGTCCAACCTCTTCCTCGGGAGCGGGCTGTTCGATGACGCGGGCTTGCGCGCGCGAGGCATCCAAAGCGGGATCGCCACGGATATCGGGGCAGGGACCAGCTATTCGATGCTACAGACGCTGAATGAAGGCTATAAAATCCTTCAACTCCAAGATCAGAAATTGCACACGCTCCGCGCCTTTCACTGGATCACCCGCGGCAACGCAGAAGTCTTGGGGATGGCCGACAAGATCGGCACCCTTGATGCGGGAACAGAAGCCGACATCGTCGTCATTAACGTACGCGCGACCGCAGCAATGGACGTGCGAATGGACCGGGCCGAAAGCCTGTCGGACGAATTGTTCGTCGTTCAAATGATGGGCGATGACCGCGCAATTGCGCAAACCTACGTTGCTGGCGTGCCGCAAAAGAAGGAAACGACATGATCTCAGTTACCCGACTTGATATCGCAGATGCCGACGTCCTTATCGAAGGTGCGGTGGCACAGGCGAAGGCGATCGGCGTGCCGATGTGTATCGCGATCACCGATGAGGCGGGCCTGTTGATCGCCTTTTGCAGGATGGACGGCGGCAAAGTGACGTCGACGACCATCGCAATCGACAAGGCGTTCACCGCTGCGGGTGCCAAGAAAGCGACGCATGAATACGGGATCGCCAGCCAACCGGGCGCACCCGCTTATGGGATCGGGTCCGCCATCGGCGGTCGGTTGATGGTTGTCGGCGGCGGCCTTCCCGTCATTGTTGACGGCCATGTCGTCGGGGGGATCGGGGTCAGTTCAGGCACGCCAGATCAAGATAGAGCCGTCGCACAGGCAGGAATTGACGCCTTCCTCAATCAGATTTGAGCGACTTGGAGAGCCATTGATCTGTCAGGGATCCAATTGGGTCGGTTTAATCGAACCACACATTGAAACCTGTCTACTGCGACGTTCGGCTTCTCGAAGTTTGACAAGAACGGCTCGGTTGAAACCGGCTAATCACCTATGATCTTGGTCGACCAGTTCGATGAAAAGCCGTGCAAAATGCCGGCGACTGCAACTGCGACCTAGCGTGAAAAGGTTTTGTGCCGCATGGACCCTGTGGTCGGAGCCTGCCCAGTCCAAGAATGCATTTGAGATGTGCGAAGAGCCTCTCGACGTTCTTCCTAAGCGTCATGGAGGTCTCACCTTGGCGTCGACCCGACCTCGGCTTGCCGGATTGAGCGGGAGGCTTCCACTTGCTTAATGGCGTGCGCGGAATACGACAGCCTGTTTACAAAAGCCATTCGACGGGAAACCAGCCGATGACCGTCAAGGCCTGACGTTTGAAGAAGGTCGTGCCACCGTGCAACGCGCTCGGCCATGCTGGTGCTTTCGATCATCAGTTCCATCTCTGTGTTCAGAGTTGCCGAGCGGGGATCAAAGTTGAAGAACCTCACGAACACGCGCTTCCTATTGACCGCAAAAGTCTTGGAATGAAGGTGCGATCCCGACGATCCCAGTGGCCCCAGAATATTCAAAGATGGACGTCGCCATGCAGAGGTCATGCCTGTCGCTGTCGCGAAGATGCCTGCGCCTTCGTGGTCATGTTCTGGTTATGGGTTTCGACCCTAGGCTATTCTTGGAGGATTGGGCGGACCGCGGCGTTGGATCAAGGTCTTCGCCGTAGAAGGAGTGCAATTCATGCGCGAACCTTGGTGAAAATCCGCTAAGCGTGGCAAAGCAGACTTGCTTGCATCTGCGACGAATAGCGGCTTGCGCGCCGCAAACCAGACTTTCCGCACCAACCGAAAACCTCTACCGACACACAAAAAAACCGGGGTTCAGGCCCCGGCTTTTTCGCTTAAGTGCGTCAGATTACAGATGTTTCGCCATCTCGACCGCGGTATCCAGCATCCGCACGCTGAAGCCCCATTCATTGTCATACCAGCTCAGCACGCGGACCATGTTTCCGTCGAGGACCTTGGTTTGGTCCAGGGCAAAGCTTGACGAATGGGGGTCATGGTTGAAGTCGCTGGACACCAACGGACGATCGACGATGCCAAGAACGCCTTTCAGCGGACCGTTGGCGGCGGCGATGGCGGCGGCGTTGATTTCTTCCACCGTTGTGTCGCGCGCGGCTTCGAATGTCAGGTCGACACAAGACACGTTCGGGGTCGGCACGCGGATCGCAACACCGTCCAACTTGCCAGCCAGTTCGGGCAGCACAAGGCCAACCGCGCGGGCCGCCCCAGTGGTGGTTGGGATCATGCTAAGCGCTGCAGCACGGGCGCGATAGAAATCGCTGTGCAGTGTGTCAAGCGTCGGCTGGTCGCCGGTATAGGAGTGGATCGTGGTCATGAAGCCCTTTTTGATGCCGACAGCGTCATTCAGGGCTTTTGCCACGGGTGCCAAGCAGTTCGTGGTGCAGGATGCGTTCGAGACATGCACGTCGTCGGCGGTCAAAATGTCATGGTTCACGCCGTAAACGATGGTCTTGTCTGCGCCAGACGACGGGGCCGAGACCAACACGCGGCTTGCGCCGTTTTCAAGGTGCACAAGCGCCTTGTCACCTTTGAAGATGCCGGTGCATTCCAAAACGATGTCGACGTCACCCCACGGCAAATCGGCGGGGTTGCGGATTGCGGTGACCTCGATCGGGCCGCGTCCGGCATCAATGGTGGTTTCGGTCCATTTCACTTCGTTCATGAAACGGCCATGGACGCTGTCAAATTGTAGCAGGTGGGCGTTCATCTCGACCGAGCCAAGATCGTTGATCGCGACCACTTCGATATCATCACGACCTGTTTCATGCACGGCACGCAGCACCAGTCGTCCGATCCGTCCAAATCCGTTGATGGCCACTTTGACTGTCATTTTCATCTTCCTTGCATGAGCGTCGCCTGCCGTTAGAAGCGGCAAAGCCGATCGTGTGATGTGAGCGCTAACATCATCATTTTTCCCAAAAGGTCAAGAGATGATCACAGAATAGGGCGACGCGGGCTACCTCCAGAATGCCATCCATTCGGTGAAATCGAGGAACTTTTTGGAAAGAAACACAAGGTTGGTGCCGTCTGCCAATAACAGATCGCCTCCGATCAGCACCAAGATCAGAATGCCAAGAATAAGCGCGATCTGGTTTGTCACGGACTGCTCCTGCCTGTTTGGCCGCATTGTTGCAACGCCTGTCGGGCCGGGACAAGGGGGAAAAGAAAACCCCCGCCACACAGGGGGACGGGGGTGATTTTCAAGTGGTTGGGTCGCTTAGAACGACCCCATCTTGACTGCAACATCGGCCATGCGGGTCGAGAAACCCCATTCGTTGTCATACCAACCCATCACACGAACGGTGCGACCGCCCACAACCTTGGTCTGGTCGGGTGCGAAGATCGAGCTTTGTTCGGTGTGGTTGAAGTCGATTGAAACCTTAGGTTCGGGGTCATAGCCCAGCACGCGCGACATGGCACCCTCGGCGGCTTCGCGCACGATCTGGTTGACCTCTTCGACCGTGGTATCGCGACCTGCTTCAAATGTCAGGTCGATGGCCGAGACATTCGGGGTCGGCACGCGCATCGCGGTGCCGTCCAGCTTGCCTGCCAGTTCCGGCATCACTTCGCCCAAGGCTTTCGCTGCCCCGGTCGAGGTCGGAATGATCGCCATGGCCGCCGCGCGGGCGCGATACAGATCCTTGTGGCGGCGGTCCAGTGTCGGCTGGTCGCCAGTGTAGGAGTGGATGGTGGTCATGATTCCACGCTCGATCCCGAGCGCCTCATGCAGCACCTTGGCCAGCGGGGCCAAGCCGTTCGTTGTGCATGATCCGTTCGAGACCATGTTGTGGTGCGCTTCCAGCTCTTTGTCGTTCACACCCAGAACGATGGTTTTTTGCACGTTCTTGGCGGGGGCCGAGATCAGCACCTTGCGCGCGCCCTGTTCGATGTGGCGTTTGGCTTTCTCGCCGTCGTTGAAATTGCCGGTGCATTCCAGAACCACGTCGCAGCCAGTCCAGTCCAACTCGCCCATATCATAGGTCGACATCATCTGCATCGGGCCACGACCCACATCCATGGTGCCATTGCCCAGCGAAATCTCGTTCGGGAAGCGTCCGTGGATGCTGTCGTATTTCAACAGGTGGGCAGCTGTTTCAAGCGGGCCGGTCGCATTGACCTTGACCACATTGATGTCATTGCGGCCCGATGCCGCGATTTGCGCCAAGGTGCAGCGGCCGATGCGGCCAAATCCATTGATACCCACTGTGACGGTCATGCGTCTTCCCCTCAGGTTTGGCCCGATGGCCCGGAAACTTTCCGCTGATATAACGACCGCCGCCCAATGTCCCAACCCGCAAAACGCGTTTGATGCGAGCTTGTTAGCGAAAACATGACGTGTCGTTCGGTCGTTAGCGCAAACGACCCAGACCAATGCGCCACATCGCAAATTCGTGGTGAGTGCTTTTCACCGCCACAGAAAGCCACTAGGTTTTCCGGAAAGATCACGAAAAGGGTGAATTTGATGAGTGGTTTGATCGCGCTTCTGGACGATGTGGCAGGCATTGCGAAGATTGCGGCGGCGTCGGTGGACGACGTGGCCGGGCAAGCGGCCAAGGCTGGGGCGAAAGCGGCCGGGGCGGTGATCGACGATGCCGCCGTCACGCCGAAATACGTTCAGGGGTTTGAGCCCAAGCGCGAGTTGCCGATCATCGGGCGTATCGCGTGGGGGTCGATCAAGAACAAGCTGATTATCCTTCTTCCAATTGGCTTGCTTTTGTCGTCGTTTGCACCATGGCTGATCCCCCCTTTGCTAATGTTGGGAGGTGCGTATCTGTGTTTCGAAGGGGCGGAAAAGGTCTGGCACGTCCTGTTCCCCCATGAAGAAACATGGGACCACGCCGAACACGACATTGGCGACCCGGCCCATCTGGAAGAAGAGAAGATTGCCGGTGCGATCAAAACCGACTTTATCCTGTCGGCCGAGATCATGACCATTTCGCTGGCAGCCATCCCTGAAAGCAACATCTGGATGGAGGCGGCCACTCTGGCGGTCGTCGCGATTGGGATCACAGTGGTTGTCTACGGATCGGTGGCGTTGATCGTGAAAATGGACGACGTTGGCTTGTATATGGCGCAACATGCCAAGCTGTCGGCCACACGGGCCTTCGGGCGCGGCGTCGTGAATGCGATGCCGGGGCTTCTAAAGCTTTTGATGGTTATTGGAACGGCGGCCATGATCTGGGTCGGCGGTTCTATCATCATTCACGGGCTGCACGAACTCGGCGTGCATCAACCGTATGAGGTCATTCACGACATCGCCGTCGCGGCTGCACAGGCAGTGCCCAGCATGCCGGGCTTCATAGAATGGGCGGTGACGGCGACGCTGGATGGTGTTGTCGGACTTGCGCTGGGCGTGTTGATCATTCCTTTGGCGACGCGCGTCATCGGGCCGGTTTGGCAAAGCGTGTTCAAGGGGAAGGCCTAGTCAGTTTCCACGGCTTTGATGATCGCGGGTCGGCAACAATGCGACCGTTTAGACTGGAATGCGCCCTTCATAAGTGGTGCGTTGTCGTGACATCCCTCAGTTCCTATATGAATTGGAACCGAGGAGTGATTGATGACACGAAAAAAATTCCGCGGTCTGGCTCTGGCCATCGTCTTGGCTGCCCCCGTGGTCAGCTATGCCGAGGATGCCATGATCCAGTTTTCGCTATCGGACCAATCTCGTTGGAACTATTTCAGCGATCAAGTCATGGGGGGCGTGTCAGAGGGGGCGGCCTCGTTTGATGCAAGCGGCGACCAGCCCATCCTTCGCTTGACTGGAAAGGTCAGCACCGCCAATCGCGGTGGCTTTATTCAGGCCCGCACAAAGCTGGACGCGCCGTTGCCAGCCACTGCGCAAGGCGTGATTTTGAACGTGCGCGGCAACGATCAAACCTATTATGTCCACCTGCGCACTACGCGGACAGTGCTCCCGTGGCAATTCTATCAAGCCTCTTTCGATGTGTCAGAGACATGGAAACAGGTGCGCATTCCCTTTGATGACTTTGCCCCGTATGGAGGGCTGTTGCGCAAAACATTCGATGCCAAGGCTGTGCGCAGCCTTGCCGTCGCGGCTTTCGGGCGGGATCACGATGCGGACCTGTCTGTCCGCGCGGTCGGGTTCTATTGATCTGTTAATTGCGGGCTGCTGTCAGTGTCGCGTGTTTCAAAAAGAAACGCCTCGCCGGAGATCCGGCGAGGCGTTCTGTCTTTCGGAAGCTTAGTGCTTAGCCCAGCAAACCTTTCGCTTTCGCGACGACGTTCTCGGCGGTAATGCCGAACTTCTCAAACAACACGCCTGCCGGGGCTGACGCGCCGAAGCTGTCCATCCCCACGAAGGCGGCTTTGGCCTCGCGGCCACGTTCGCCCAGAAGCCAGCGATCCCAGCCGCCATCACGCACGGCAGCTTCGATCCCGACGCGCACCGGACCGGGGGGCAGAACCTTGCGGCGATAGGCTTCGTCTTGCTGCGCGAAAAGCTCCATGCAGGGCATGGAAACAACGCGGGTGCCGATGCCTTGGGCTTCCAGCGCGGCGCGGGCGTCCATCGCCAGCGACACCTCGGACCCGGTCGCGATCAGGATCACCTGACGCTTGCCAGCTTCCGCATCCGCCAGAACATAAGCGCCCTGAGCGGTGAGGTTCTTTTGCTTATACTCGGTGCGCACGGTCGGCAGGTTTTGCCGGGTCAGAACCATGGTCGATGGTGTATCCTTCGAGGTCAGCGCCAACTCCCAAGCTTCCGCCGTTTCCACCGTGTCCGCCGGGCGGAAGGTGTAGCTGTTGGGGGTCGCGCGGCAAATCGCCAGATGCTCGACCGGCTGGTGCGTCGGGCCGTCTTCGCCGACGCCGATACTGTCGTGGGTCATCACGAACACGGTCGGGATTTTCATCAGTGACGCCAGACGCATGGCCGGACGGGCATAATCGGTGAAGCAGAAGAACGTGCCGCCGTAGGGGCGCATACCGCCATGCAGCACCATGCCGTTCATCGCAGCGGCCATGCCGTGTTCGCGGATGCCCCAATAGATGTAGCGACCCTTGCGGTTGTCCACGTCAAAGACGCCCAGATCACCGGTCTTGGTGTTGTTCGATCCGGTCAGGTCTGCCGATCCGCCAACGGTTTCCGGCATCACAGGGTTGATCACCTCAAGCGCCATTTCCGACGATTTTCGGGTGGCAACCGTGGGCTTACCTTCGGCCACCTGACGTTTCAGGGCACGCACGACGCCGCCAAGTTTCTTGGGCACATCCAGCGCATAGGCGCGATTGAACTCGGCCTGTTTGCGTTCGCTGATCGACGCAAAGCGGGCTTCCCACTCAGCACGCGCCTCGGCCCCCTTGGCGCCGATGGCTTCCCAGGCTTTCTTCACATCATCAAGAACCTGGAACGCTCCAAGCGGTGCGCCATAAGCCTCTTTCGCAGCTTTCAGCTGGTCGGCGTCGGTCAATGCGCCATGCCCCTTCGAGGTGTCCTGCGCCGCATGACCCAGCGCGATATGCGTCTTGCAGGCAATCATCGACGGCTTCTTGGTCGTCTTGGCCTTAGCAATCGCAGCGTCGATCTGTTCGGGATCGTGACCGTCGATTTCCTGCACATGCCAGCCCGCCGCCTTGAAGCGCATAACCTGATTGGTGCGGTCAGACAGCGAGACCTTGCCGTCGATCGTGATGTCGTTGTTGTCCCAGAACACGACCAGCTTGCCCAGTTGGTGACGCCCGGCCAGACCAATGGCCTCGTGGCTGATGCCTTCCATCAGACAACCGTCGCCGGCGATCACATAGGTGTGGTGATCCACGATCTTCTTGCCGAAGCGCGCGCGCTGGATTTCTTCGGCCATGGCGAAACCCACGGCGTTGGCGATGCCCTGACCCAGTGGGCCAGTCGTCGTTTCCACGCCCGAGACGTGGCCGTATTCCGGGTGACCGGCGGTGATCGCGCCCCACTGGCGGAAATCCTTGATCTGCTGCAGCGTCACATCTTCATAGCCCGTCAGGTGCAGCAGCGAATAGATCAGCATCGAGCCGTGTCCGGCCGACAGGATGAACCGATCGCGGTCTGCCCAACGCGGTGCGGAGGCATCGAATTTCAGGTGGTTTTCAAAAAGCACCGTCGCCACATCGGCCATGCCCATCGGCATGCCAGAGTGGCCCGAGTTCGCGGCAGCAACCGCATCCAGTGTCAGCGAACGGATCGCAGTGGCTTTTTTCCAGTGATCGGGGTGGCTTGCGCGCAGTGTGGCGATGTCCAACGGTCCACATCCTTTGGCTAAGTTCAGGGTTGCCCTCTGATAGCAGCCCTCCGCCAAGGGTCAAGCGCGCGTGCACGTCGCCGCTCAAGTGCTTGGAAAAGAACGAGGGGGGCGCATTTTGCAAAGGCATTGGGTAAGATCGGCAAAGCAGCGCACAGGGCTGATTCGCCCCTTGCAAAGCGTTGTGTCGCAGGGCGGCTTGTGACAAGAATGGGCAAAGAAAATGGTTCAGGGCAGATTATGAGCGACATTTCCGAACTGGAAACCCGTATCACCACCGCGCTGGAACGGATCAGCACCGGCCTTTCGGCACTATCCCCCCAGCCATCCGACGCAGGTTCGCCAGATACCGAAGCCGAGCTGGAACAGCTTAGGGCAGCGCTTGAAGAGGAACGCACCGCAAACGCGCAGCTTCAAGAGCGAGTCAAGAACCTTAAATCCAAGCGTGGCCGCAAGGTTGCCGCGTTGCAAAGCGAAGTGGACCGGTTGCAGGATCAACTGGCGTCAGAAGAAAAAAGTCTGTCCAAACTTCGCCGCGCCAACGCGGATTTGCGCGCCAACAACGACGCCCTGCGCGCGGCGATCAGCGCTGGCGTCGCCGAGCCGCATTTGATCAACAAATCCATGATGGCCGAATTGGAAGGGCTGCGCGCTGCGCAATCCGCTGACCGGGCCGAACTTGACGCTGTATTGGGCGAGCTTGGCGCGCTGATCGCCGAAAATGACCCAGACGCCCCAAACACCGCCGAAAGGGAGGGGGCTGATGCCTGACGTTACAATCACGATTGGGAACCGCACGTTCGACGTGGCCTGCCAAGAAGGGGAAGAGCATTTCCTGAACGCAGCAGCGGCAATGTTGAATGCCGAAGCCTCGGTTCTGGTCAACCAGATGAGCAACCTGACGGAAAGCCGCTTGTTGCTGATGTCGGGCCTGATGCTTGCCGACAAGACCGCCGGGATGGAGGACAAGGTGAAGCTTGCCGACAAACGGATGGCGGAACTTGAGGCTGAGCTTCATGCATTGAAGAACGCGGCCCCTCAGAAGGTCGAAGTGCCCGTTATTCCCGATGCGGTCACGGATACGTTGGCCGAGATCGCCGCCCGCGCTGAGGCGGTGGCAGCTGAGGTTGAAGAACGGGCTTCCTGAGATGATGGCGCGACTTTGGCGTCGTGCAAGCGCGATGGGTGCTGGGCTTGTTCTGGCCACAGCCGCAACGCCTGTTTGGTCAAGCGATGCCCTGATGACTGTGCAATATGTCTGCGAACGCGAGGCGCTCGTGACAGCCACCTACGTCAACAGCGCGGATGCATCATTTGTTGTGGTTTCGGTCGAAGGGCAGCAGGTGGGGCTCACTCAGGTCCAGTCGGCATCGGGCGCGAAATACGCTCAGGCGACGGATGGGCAAGGATACATCTGGTGGACCAAGGGCGACGAAGCGTTTCTGACTTGGGGCATTGCCCAAAGCGGTGAGGATGAAACGCTTCTGTCGCAATGTAAGGCGCGGTAAACCAACCCGCGCGAACGGGCTTAGCCGTTCGCTTCGCGGATTTTGTCCGCGGCTTCTTTGTTATAGGCGACACCGTTTTCATCAAACAGCGTGTCCAGTTCGCCCGACAACGTCATCTCGGTGATGATATCGCAGCCACCCACGAATTCACCCTTCACGTAAAGCTGCGGGATGGTCGGCCAATCCGAATAGTCCTTGATGCCTTGGCGAATGCCCTCATCGGCCAGCACGTTCACATCGGCGAAGTCCACACCCATAAAGTTCAGAACGCCGGCCACGCGGGACGAAAACCCGCATTGCGGCATGTCCTTGGTGCCTTTCATGTAAAGCACAACATCGTTGGCTTTCACGGTATCTTGGATCTGAGTTTTTGCGTCGGTCATGTTTGAAGTCCTTGCGTGTCTGTGGAGCTGGCCCGAAGCGGACCTTTATTCTGGTATTTTCGTGGTCAGTGCCAGCGCATGAAGCTCGCCCTGGCTGCCGGCCATCTTTTCTTTCAGCGCTGCATAGACGGCGCGTTGCTGTTGCACACGGTTCTGGCCGCGAAAGCTTTCGTCCACCACTTCGGCGGCATAGTGGTTTCCGTCACCCGCCAGGTCGGTGATGGTGATTTTTGCGTCCGGGAAGGCCTCGCGGATGAGGGCTTCGATTGCGGATGCTTCCATGGCCATGTTCAGAACCTCGTTTGTGTTTCAACTCAATCTAAGATCGGGGGCAGGGCGCCGCAAGGGCTAGCGGCGCGTCACGGCGTCACGAAAGCTGGTCAGCACAGCGCGGGCGTCGGACAATAGCCCCGCTTGCTCTGCATCGGCCAATCCGGGTGCCGTCCAGGCAGGGTTGGGGAGAAGGGTGTTCAGCATCTTCTGACGCGCTGCTTCCTGCGTCGGGCTGAGCGGCAGGTTTTCGGCCACGCGAAACATCTCGATCATGTCGCAGATGGCGCGCATCCGGCGATAGGCTTCGGAAATGTCCTCTAGCAATTGACGATCTTTGCGCCAGCGTTTGCGCGGGAAGATGTGGGTCATCACATAAGGCCCGGCCCCTTTGCAGTCAAATCGCGCACAGCCGGGAAACCCTTGATCTTCAAGGGTTTCATGGATGCGGCATAGGTTATCGGCGCCCAGATGACGGCACGGGGCAAGCGCAGGCTTGGCGAAGGCAAAATCGTCGCCCGCGTCAAAGCCCGGCGACACGCAGCATAGCCCGGCACAGGACGCGCAATCGGCCACCAACGCAGTCATGTCCTGTGGGTCGGGTAGGGCTGTCATGGGATCATCGATGTGCCTGATCAAATCCTGTGCGGAAGATCTGGGCCAACTCATCCAGCGGCGCTTCTGAGCCACCCATCTTGACCGTATCGCCTGTAAAGCGACCGACAGAGGCGATGGGGATGCCCAACTTGCCCGCCTCAATCATCAAGGCCTCGGCCTGATCGAAGTTACAAGCCACCAGATAGCGCGCCTGATCTTCTCCGAACAGGGTCGGCGTGTCGGCAGTGTCGAGCGAGACCCCCACGCCACCCGCTTCGGCCATTTCAAATGCAGCGATCGCCAGACCGCCATCAGACAGGTCAGAACAGGCTTTGATCAGTTCGCGATTGGCCCGGATGAAGTCGCCGTGCATTTTCTCGGCCGCAAGGTCCACATGCGGGGCGTCGCCGTCTTCGCGGTTGAAGACCTCGGCCAGCAGGGCGGATTGGCCCAGATGCCCGGTTGTCTCGCCAATGACCATCGCGACATGGCCGTCACGGGCCACACCGTCGATCATGTCTTCAAGGCTGTCCAGAAGCCCGACGGCTCCGATGGTCGGCGTGGGCAGGATGCCTTGACCGTCAGTTTCATTGTAAAGCGAGACGTTGCCCGACACGATGGGAACGTCCAGCGCCGCGACAGCTTCGCCAATGCCTTTGATGGCACCCACAAGCTGGCCCATGATCTCGGGTTTTTCGGGGTTGCCGAAGTTCAGGTTGTCGGTGGTCGCAAGGGGCTTTGCGCCGACGGCAGTCAGGTTGCGATAAGCCTCTGCCACCGCTTGCTTGCCGCCTTCAAACGGGTTCGCCATCACATAGCGCGGCGTCACGTCCGAGGTGAAGGCAATCGCCTTGTCAGTGCCGTGGACACGCACGATGCCTGCGCCCAGACCGGGTGCGCGAACGGTATCGGCCATGACCATGTGGTCGTATTGCTCATAGACCCATTGCTTCGCCGCGTAGTTGGGCGAGCCAATCAGGGCCTTCAGCCCATCAATCGCGTCGATTTCGGGCACGTCCGAAAGAGGTTCAACGGCAGGTGTTTCTACCCATGGGCGATCATATTCGGGGGCGCGGCCAGATAGGGGGGACAGCGGCAGGTCGGCTTTGACCTCGCCGTTGTGCATGATCAAAAAGCGATCTTCGGCAAGCGTTTCACCGACGATTGCGAAGTCAAGATCCCACTTTTCGAACACGGCGCGGGCTTCAGCCTCTTTTTCCGGCTTCAGCACCATCAGCATCCGCTCTTGGCTTTCGGACAGCATCATTTCATAGGCGGTCATGTTGTCTTCGCGCTGGGGCACGTCTTCAAGGTTCAGCTTGACGCCCAGGCCGCCTTTGTCGCCCATTTCGACCGCCGAGCAGGTCAGGCCAGCGGCACCCATGTCCTGGATCGAGATGACAGCGCCGGTCTGCATCAACTCCAGCGTGGCTTCCATCAGGCGCTTTTCGGTGAAGGGGTCACCGACTTGCACCGTGGGGCGCTTGTCTTCGATCGTGTCGTCAAACTCGGCCGATGCCATCGTCGCGCCGCCCACACCGTCACGACCTGTCTTGGCACCCAGATAGACGACAGGCATGCCGACGCCGGAGGCGGCGGAATAGAAAATCTTGTCGGTGTCGGCCAAGCCCGCGGCAAAGGCGTTCACAAGGCAGTTGCCGTTATAGGCGGGGTGGAAGCGAACCTCGCCGCCCACATTGGGAACGCCGAAACAGTTGCCATAGCCGCCGATGCCTTCGACGACCCCGTTGACCAGTTGCTTGGTCTTGGGGTGATCAATTTCGCCAAAAGACAGGGAGTTCATCGCGGCGATGGGGCGCGCGCCCATGGTGAACACGTCGCGCAGAATGCCGCCAACGCCGGTGGCCGCACCCTGATAGGGTTCGATATAGGACGGGTGGTTGTGGCTTTCCATCTTGAAGACCACAGCCTGACCATCACCGATATCGACGATGCCCGCGTTTTCGCCCGGACCGCAAATGACCTGAGGGCCTTCGGTGGGCAGGGTGCGCAGCCATTTCTTCGATGATTTATAGGAACAGTGCTCGTTCCACATCGCCGAAAAGATGCCAAGCTCGGTGAATGTCGGCTCGCGACCTATGATTTCGAGGAGCAGGTCGTATTCGTCCGGCTTCAAACCGTGTGCGGAAATCAGGTCCTCGGTGATCTTCGGCTCTTGCATGCCTGTTTCCCCCTTAGGCTAGGCTGTCCATGCCGCGACTTTTAGGCGAAGGGGGGGGATTGGGAAAGGGCAAAGGTAAGGGCAGTTCGCCTGTTTGGGACGTTTCGGAAAAAAAGAGGCCGGGCAAAGCCCGGCCAAGTCCAACAGGGAGGTAAAAACCGACCAGAGCGATGCTCCACCGCCGGCTTTGAACCAGAATTAGGGGTGCCGACGGGACGGATCAAGGAAAAATGCCGCATTGCAGCTATGTATTTTTTGCATGGCTTGCTGCGGGTTGCGGGACGTAATCGCGTTAAAGTTGGAGAGAGTCTAAAGTTTGCCTGTTTTTAGAATGAGTTAAAGGTAAGCTTTGTGGACAATTGTATACCAAGGCGCACAAAGTCGGATGCTCCACCTGTGGCGCGCTTGCCACAGACTTTTCTGCGCGATGCCGGGGAATGATCAGCTCTTTTTGCTTTGGCGCTGTGCCAAAAGCTCCTCCATGACGAAATCACGGAAGGCTTCGATCCGTTTCGATGCCCTCAATTCCTCGGGATAGGCAAGAAAAACCGGGATATCTTTGCTTTCTGCTTGGGGCAACACGCGCGTAAGCTCTGTGAAGTCTTGCGTCACGTAATCTGGCAGCACACCGATTCCCAGATCATGCAGCACCGCTTGAAGCACACCGAAATAATTGTTCACCGTCAGTCGCGACTTGATGTCATAGGTCAAAAGTTCCTGCACCAAGGAAGCCCCTGCGCTAACCTGCGCCGATGCGGTATTTTGGCAAATCAGCCGATGTTGCGACAAGTCTTCAAGGGTTTCAGGTGTGCCGTATTTCTTGAGATAGCTGGGCGTCGCGTAAAGGCGCATGTGCACATCCATCAACCGCTTGCGGATCAGATCAGCCTGGCTTGGTTCTTTCATGCGGATCGCCACATCGGCTTCGCGCATCGGCAGGTCCAGCACTTGCTCTTCCAGCATCAGGTCGATTTTCAGATCGGGGTATTTCTCGTAGAGTTTCGACAGGCGCGGGGCCAGCCAAAGCGACCCGAAGGCGGTTGTCGTCGTCACGCGCAGTTCGCCGAACACCTCTTCTTTGCTATCGCGTATGCGGGCGACGGCAGCTTCTAGCCGGTGGCTCATCGCTTTTGAGGCATCAAACAGCAGCTCGCCCTGTTCTGTCAGAATCAGTCCACGTGCGTGCCGATGAAAAAGTGTGGCGTTCAAGCTTTCTTCCAGCGCGCGGATTTGGCGCGATACCGCCGATTGCGACAAATGCAGAGCATCGCCGGCATGGGTCAAAGACCCGGCATCTGCCACGGCGTGAAATATTCTGAGTTTGTCCCAATCCATGGCGAAATTACCGATACTTGATAGCGCATAAAACTTGCACTGTGTTATCATCAGAGCCGTGATGATTGCCAGCACGGATTGTGATGCGAAATGATTTGATAGGTCATAGGTTTTGACCTATAATTCGCTCAATCCAGTTGTCACTCTAACGTACGGGAGGTGCGTCATGGGCAAGCCAGACATCACTCTGAACGACCGATTTGATCTGACCAAGAAGCAGGTGCTGTTGAATGGCACGCAAGCCTTGGTGCGCCTGATGCTGATGCAGAAGGAACGCGACCGGGCTGCGGGTCTGAACACGGCGGGGTATGTCACGGGGTATCGTGGCTCGCCCTTGGGGGCTGTGGATCTTTGGATGGGGCGTTCCAAAAAGGTGTTGGAACCCAACGACATCAAATTCCATCCCGGTCTGAATGAAGATCTGGCCGCGACCGCGCTGTGGGGCAGCCAGCAGGCTGAACTGCGCGGCGAGGGCACGCATGATGGCGTGTTTGGCCTGTGGTATGGCAAGGGGCCGGGCGTGGACCGCACCGGTGACGTGATGCGCCATGCCAATATGGCCGGCACCAGCCCGCATGGTGGCGTGCTGATGGCGATGGGCGATGATCACACCGGCGAAAGCTCGACCGTGTTGCACCAGTCTGACTGGGCGATGGTGGATGCCTATATCCCGGTTCTCAGCCCGGCGGGTGTGCAGGAAATTTTAGATTACGGCATCTATGGCTATGGCCTCAGCCGTTTTGCGGGCGTCTGGGCGGGTCTGAAGGTAATGAAAGACACGGTCGAGGCGACCTCGGTCGTCGATGGCGACCCAAACCGGATGCAACTTGTCACACCTGATTTCGACATGCCGGATGGCGGGTTGAACATTCGTTTGGCTGACCAGCCGGTGCCGCAAGAAGCGCGGATGATCGACTATAAACGTTTCGCCGCCGAGGCTTATGCCCGCGCCAACCGGATTGACCAGCGCAAGTGGGGCAAGCCGGGTGCGAAAATCGGGTTTGTCGCGGCGGGCAAGAACTGGCTGGACCTTGTGCACGCGATGGGCCTTCTGGGCATCGACGAAGCCGAGGCCGAACGCCTGGGCCTGACCACCTACAAGGTCGGCCAAACCTTCCCGCTGGATATGGAAAGCTTCCACGAATGGGCCGAGGGGCTGGACCTGATCGTGGTGGTCGAAGAAAAGCGCAAGCTGATGGAAGTGCAGATCAAGGAAGCGATCTTTGACGATCGCGACGGTCGGCGCGTCTATGGCTGGCACAAGGGCGACACGTGGGAAAACGGCCGCCGGTTGGAGCTTTTCCCGACCCGCTATGCGTTGGATCCGATCATGATTGCCGAGAAAATCGGAGACATCTTGATTGAAGAGGGGCGCGGGACCGAATCCGTGAAGGCGGGCCTGACAATGTTGGCCGAGGCGAAAGGCGCGGACAATGCGCCCAATATCGCCGCCCGTTTGCCGTTCTTCTGTTCAGGCTGCCCGCACAACACATCGACCAAACTGCCGGATGGGTCGCGCGCTTATGCCGGGATTGGCTGTCACTATATGGTGCAGTGGATGGATCGTGACACGGTCGGCTTCACCCAAATGGGCGGCGAAGGTGCCAACTGGATTGGCGAGGCGCCGTTTTCGAAAACCGGTCACGTGTTCCAGAACTTGGGCGACGGAACGTATAACCATTCGGGCAATCTGGCGATTCGGGCGGCATTGGCGTCGGATGCCAACATCACCTACAAGATCCTTTACAACGACGCCGTTGCCATGACCGGCGGGCAGACCAATGAAGGTGGACTTGATGCCGAGCGTATCGCGCGTGAGGTGCAGGCGATGGGCGTGAAGCACATCTTCCTTGTCTATGACGACAAAGAGGATGTGGACCTGTCAGCCTTCCCTAAGGGACTGTCGCATCACACCCGTGACGAGTTGTTGACGGTTGAAAAGAAATGTCGCGATATCAAGGGTGTCTCGGTCATTCTTTACATCCAAACCTGCGCGGCAGAGAAACGCCGTCGCCGCAAGCGCGGGCAATTCCCTGACCCGGATAAACGTGTGTTCATCAACACCGACGTCTGCGAGGGCTGCGGCGATTGCGGGGTGCAGTCGAACTGTGTCTCGATCGTGCCAGTGGAAACCGAGCTGGGCCGCAAACGCGCCATTGATCAATCAAGCTGCAACAAGGACTTCAGCTGTGTGAACGGCTTCTGCCCCAGCTTCGTGACCGTCGAAGGCGCGAAGCTGAAGAAGGCCGCCACCGCAGAAGTCGATTTGCCCGACCTGCCAGCCCCGACGCTTCCGGCAATCGACGGCACGTTCAACACCGTGATCACTGGCGTTGGCGGCACCGGCGTTGTGACCATCGGCGCGATCATGGCGCAAGCGGCCCATATTGACGGTAAAGGCGTCGGTATGATGGAGATGGCCGGTCTGGCTCAAAAGGGTGGCGCGGTGACCGTGCATCTGCGTCTGGCCAACCAACCCGAAGACATCTCGGCCATTCGTGTGGCGACGGGGGAATGCGATGCGCTGATCGGCTGCGATCTGGTGGTGTCGGCTTCGTCCACTACCTTGGGTCTGACCAAAACCGGACGCACCGGGGCCGTCGTAGACAGCCACGAAACCGTGACGGGCGAGTTCACCCGCAACACCGATTTCGCCATTCCCGGTGATCGTCTGCAATTATCGCTTGAGGCGCGGCTGCGCGACCGTCTGTCGATGTTCGACGCGACCGAGCTGGCGCGGGTGCTGATGGGGGACAACATCTTCTCGAACATGATGGTGCTGGGGGCGAGCTGGCAGGCGGGAATCGTGCCGCTGACCCACGATGCGCTGATGTATGCCATCGAGTTGAATGGTCAGGCGATCGACCGCAACAAACACGCTTTTGAGCTGGGTCGTTGGGCCGTTCTGCACCCGGAAGAAGCCGAGAAGATGGTTGTCGGTGAGGTTGTTGAAAAGCCCAAGACGCTGGCTGAGATCATCGACTTCCGTGCAAATCACCTGGTCACTTATCAGAACAAGCGGCTGGCGAAACGCTATCGCGCCTTTGTCGATCAGATGCCCGACGCGTTGAAAGAGCCGGTGGCGAAAAGCTATCACAAGCTCTTGGCCTATAAGGATGAATATGAGGTCGCGCGCATGTTGTGCGACACCCGTGCCAAGGCCGAGGCCGAGTTCGATGGCGATCTGAAGCTGACCTATCACCTTGCCCCGCCGATCCTGAGTGGGACGGACGCCAACGGACGGCCCAAGAAACGTGGCTTTGGAAGCTGGTTTGAGAAGTCGGCCCCATGGCTGGCCAAGATGAAGAGCCTTCGCGGCACGCCGCTTGATCCCTTCGGCCGATCCGAGGAGCGCCGCACGGAACGTGCGCTCATTTCGGAATTTGAGGCCGACATGAAAACCGTTCTGGCAGGGCTGACCGACGACAATCTGTCCGTTGCGCGCGACTTGGCAGAGCTTCCCTTGTCGATCCGCGGCTTTGGTCCGGTGAAAGAGGCAAATGTCGAAAAGGCGGCTGCACGTCGGGCAGAGCTTTTGGCTCAGTTCAGCGGGCAAGCACCGCTGGTGCGGGCTGCCGAATAAGGATTGCGCCGCCGCTGGCTCAAGCCATGCGGCGACGCGACACCCGCTTGATGGGCGGATTTTCAACCCAAGCCCATTTCCACAATGGATTTCCGTCGCGAACAGACATATGCCTTGTGCAAAGGCAACACGGACGGGACCAAAGACAATGGCAGTAGGGATTTTCGATTCAGGTCTGGGTGGGCTGACGGTGCTGGACGCCGTGACAAAACGTCTGCCCGATGTTGATTTCGTCTACTACGCTGACAGCAAGCATGCGCCTTATGGTGTGCGCGACGCCGATGACATCTATGACCTGACGACCACCGCCGTTCAGGCTTTGTGGGATCAGGGCTGCGATCTGGTGATCCTTGCGTGCAACACGGCCTCGGCGGCAGCGCTGCGCCGGATGCAGGAAAGCTGGGTTCCCGGCGACAAGCGTGTGCTGGGCGTCTTTGTGCCGTTGATCGAGGCGATGACAGAACGGAACTGGGGCGACAACTCGCCGCCGCGCGAAGTGGCGGTGAAACATGTGGCGCTGTTTGCCACGCCCGCCACCGTGTCCAGCCGTGCGTTCCAGCGTGAACTGGCTTTCCGGGCGATCGGCGTGGATGTGGAAGCGCAAGCCTGCGGTGGTGTCGTCGATGCGATTGAAGAGGGCGACATGATCCTGGCCGAAGCGCTTGTGCGCAGCCATGTGGACGCCTTGAAACGCAAGATGCCAAAGCCCGAGGCTGCGATCCTTGGCTGCACCCATTACCCGCTGATGGAACAGGTGTTCCAAGACGCGCTGGGCAAGGACGTGCAGGTTTACAGCCAAGCCAATCTGGTGGCCGAAAGCCTTGCCGACTACCTTGGCCGTCACCCTGAAATGTTGGGCGCGGGCGCGGGGTCGAAGTTCCTGACCACCGGCGACCCTGACCGGGTGTCCGACCGTGCCACCCAGTTTCTGCGACGAAAGATCACGTTCGACGCGGCCTGATTGAAGCGGGCCGATAAAACCACTACATCTTTCGCGAAGTCTCAGGAGGTCATGATGACCCACAAAATCGCCATTCTTGGTGCGTCCGGCTATACCGGCGCTGAACTTGTCAGGTTGATCGCAACCCATCCGACGATGGAAATCGTCGCCCTGTCCGCTGACCGCAAGGCGGGGATGGAGATGGCAGATGTCTATCCGCAGCTGCGCCACCTTGATCTGCCCAAGCTGGTCAAGATGGATCAGATCGACTTTGCGGATGTTGATCTGGCCTTCGCGGCCCTGCCGCATGGTCTTAGCCAAGCGTTGGTGCGTGATCTGCCCAAGTCGGTGAAGGTCGTGGACCTTGGTGCCGATTTCCGGCTGCGCGACCCAGCGGACTATGAGAAATGGTATGGCGCGCCGCATGTGGCGACCGAGCTTCAGAAAGAAGCGGTCTATGGGCTGACCGAGTTTTACCGCGACGACATCACATCTGCGCGATTGGTGGCCGGCACCGGCTGCAACGCGGCGACGGTGCAATACGCGCTTCGCCCGTTGATTTCAGCGGGCCTGATCGACCTTGACCGGATCATCTGTGATCTGAAGAACGGGGTGTCCGGGGCCGGGCGGTCTTTGAAGGAAAACATGCTGTTTGCTGAACGTTCGACCGATGTGCAGGGCTATGCGCAGGGTGGCACGCACCGGCATCTGGGCGAGTTCGATCAGGAGTTCTCAAAGCTGGCGGGCCGTCCGGTTCAGATTATGTTCACGCCGCACCTTGTGCCGGTGAACCGCGGCATTCTGGCCGATTGCTATGTCGACGGGGATGCGGACAAGATCCACGCAGCCTTGGTTGAGCAATATCAAGACGAACCGTTCGTGACTGTGCTACCCAAGGGCCAACTGCCCGGTATGGGGCATGTCATGGGGTCGAACCAATGCCATCTGGGCGTTGTAGGCGATCGCGTTCCGGGGCGTGCTTTGGTGGTGTCGGCGTTGGACAATCTATGCAAAGGATCGTCCGGTCAGGCGATGCAAAATGCCAACCTCATGTTGGGCGAGGATGAGACGACGGGGCTGATGATGCCCCCGGTCTTTCCATAAGTCTTTGAAAAGGAGCCGACCATGGCCGGTTTGAAAAGTCTGAAGAAAACACGACGAATCCAGATCATTGTTCTGGCATTTGTGGCGCTTGGGATCTCCACAGGGTTGATCGGCTATGCGCTGAAAGACGGGATCAACTATTACCGTTCCCCGACCGAAGTTCTGGCCGAACCGCCCAGCGAAAACGAGGTGTTTCGCATGGGTGGTCTGGTGTCAGACGGCACACTTGTGCGTGGTCAAAGCGAAACGGTGACCTTTTCCGTCACCGACGGTGGGGCGGTTGTGCCGGTCAGCTACACTGGCGTGTTGCCTGATCTGTTTGGTGAAAACCAAGGCATGATCGGCACTGGAAGCTATGTAAACGGCACATTCCAAGCCACGGAAATCCTTGCCAAACACGACGAAGATTATATGCCGAAAGAGGTTATCGACAGCCTCAAGGAAACCGGCGTTTACGTCGAGCCGACCTCCTGATTTGAGGTTTCTTAACGCTTCTTAACCAGCCTTACCCCCATGTTTGACATGCGGGGTATAGGCGCAAATGAAAAGCGTTGAAGAAATAGCGACCGAGATTGTCGCCCGCGAGGGTGGCTATGTAAACGACCCGGACGATCCGGGCGGCGCGACCAAATACGGCGTGACGATCCACACCATGCGGCGCCTTGGGTTGGATCTGGATCGCGACGGGAAGGTGACATCGAAGGATGTCAAAGCCCTGACCCGTGATCAGGCCCGCGACATCTTCCTGAAGCACTATTTCCAGAAACCCCGGCTGGCGGAGCTTCCGCGCCCGCTGCAGGCTTCCGTGTTCGATATGTATGTGAATGCGGGCGGCAATGCGGTTCGCATCTTGCAAAAGTTGCTCTTGAAGATGGGGTTCAAAGTTGCCGTAGACGGCGCGCTCGGCCCGCAGACCCTTGCGGTGGCGCGCGCGGCACTGACGGCTGCGCCCGATCACCTTGTGGACGCCTATGGGATCGAGCGGCGCAACTATTACTACAGGCTTGCCGATCGTCGGCCCAGTTCGCGCAAATACGCGCGACGACGCGATGGCGGCAAGGGGGGCTGGATCACCCGCGCCGAGGAATTCCTGTCGCCCCAGTATCACTTTTCAAATGAAGAACATCGCACGAGGACCGCAAAATGGGCCTGATTGACAGCGTTTTTAACATGGTTTTCGGGGCTGGCGGGTCGGGCGGAAATGTCGTTCGCGAAACCGCAGAGGTGTTTCGCGAGAACGCTGAGGCGGCCTCGGCCCGTGAAACTGACTTGCAGCGCGCCGCGATCGACGCCTTTGCCGCCGAGTTTGCACATTCTCGTTCTGGTCGCTTTGACCGCTTCATGGACGGTCTGAACCGTATCCCCCGACCCGCTCTTGCCCTGTCGACACTGGGGCTTTTTGTCGCCGCGATGGTCAGCCCTGCATGGTTTGCGGCGCGGATGCAAGGCGTGGCGTTGGTCCCTGAACCCTTGTGGTGGCTCATGGGGGTGATCGTCAGCTTCTATTTCGGCGCGCGTCACCAAATGAAAGGGCAAGAGTTGCAACGCGCACTGGCGGCGTCCTTGTCGTTGAGCGAGAGGCGGGTTCGGCGCGACCTGCAAGGCGAAACGGCGCCTATGCCGGTGGTGCAACGGCCCAAACAACCGCGCCCCAAACCCGCGGCTTCCCTGAGCGCGCCCATTCATACTCCGCGACCCGTCGATACCACGGCAAATGCAGCGCTTGCGGATTGGCAAAGGACACGCCGTGGCCGGTGATCTTCTTCTCAAACTGGTGGCCGAACACGGGCCGTGGGTGCTTTTGGTGTTCTACTTGCTCTATCGCGATCTTCAGAAGGATCAGGCCACGCGCGCGGTTCTGGACAAGAACTCGTCGATCCTGATCGAGATCACGACAATCATTCGCGAACGACTGCCCGCAGGCGGTGGAGTGGGGCGGGGATGACGGCGGTTGAAAGGGCGGCGCGCTGGCTTCGCGCCGCGGTGCTGGGTGCAAAGTTTAGACAAACACTTGAACGAAACGAACATGCTGCGGCCGAATTGGACGCGGTTGTGCGAAAGGTCTTGCAGAAATGAAACAAGCGTTTGCTTTGATGATGTTGCTCGCCGCCTTGCTGCAATTGGGATATCTGCTGGCGGGTTACGATGCGATCTATCAGATCGGATATGGGGCCATCACGCTGATGGGCCTGATGATTTCGCTGACTTTTCTGTGGCTTTACGTGCAGCGCGCGACCCCCTTGGCGCTTGGCATGGCCTACAGTTGGTCAGGGGCCAGTCTGGTGCTGGGCTGGTGGTGGATTTTTGCCCTCGCCGGCGAACCGGTTGTGATGAGCGAAAGTGCGGCCAATTTTGCGCCCCTTGCGCTCTATCTGACCGGTGCGGTCCTGCATTTCAGCGTGATTCATCGGTCGTTCGGAAGCCATGGCGCCGCCTTTCTTTGGCCAGCACTGGGCGCGGTGGCGCTGTCTACGTTGATCTATCTGGTGGTCTGACTGCACAAAGACGTGACGTGGTGCCGCATGGGGCTAGGCCCCGGTTGCGACTCCGTTTAAGGTCGCGCTCATGATTACAGAGCTTGGACATTTCGCGCTGATATTGGCGCTGGGCGTGGCGGTCACACAAATGATCGTTCCACTGATTGGGGCACATTACGGCTGGCGCAGCTGGATGGAGATGGCGGTGCCTGCGGCAACGATCCAGTTCCTGCTGGTGGCCGCGTCATTTTTGGCGCTGACTTACGCGTTTGTGACCTCGGATTTCTCACTGAAGCTTGTGACGCTGAATTCGCATTCCGCCAAACCGATGCTCTACAAAGTGTCGGGCGTTTGGGGGAATCACGAAGGGTCTATGCTTCTTTGGGTGCTGATCGTGACGCTGTTTGGCGCCATGGCAGCGTGGTTTGGGGGCAATCTTCCGATACGCCTGAAGGCGCGGGTGCTGGCGGTGCAAAGCTCGATCGCAGTGGCGTTTCTGGGCTTCGTCATCTTCACATCGAACCCGTTCGAACGCCTTGTGCAGCCGCCCTTTGACGGGCGCGATTTGAACCCACTTTTGCAAGACCCGGGTTTGGCCTTCCATCCGCCGTTCCTTTATCTGGGGTATGTCGGGCTTTCGATGGCCTTCTCGTTCGCCGTCGCCGCCCTGATCGAGGGGCGTATCGACGCTGCTTGGGGGCGCTGGGTGCGTCCTTGGACGCTGGCGGCTTGGGTTTTCTTGACTATCGGTATCGCGCTCGGCAGTTGGTGGGCGTATTACGAACTGGGTTGGGGCGGCTTCTGGTTCTGGGATCCGGTCGAAAACGCGTCCTTCATGCCTTGGCTCTTTGCCGCGGCCCTGCTCCATTCCGCGATTGTCGTGGAAAAACGAGAGGCGCTGAAGAGCTGGACCATCCTTCTGGCCATCCTTGCTTTCGGATTTTCGCTGATCGGTACGTTCATCGTGCGGTCAGGCGTCATTACTTCGGTCCACGCATTTGCCTCTGACCCGGAACGCGGCGTATTCATCTTGCTGATTCTACTGGTCTTTACCGGAGGCGCCTTAACCCTGTTCGCCGCCCGCGCGCGCGCGATGGAGGCACGTGGCGTTTTTGGTTTCGTCAGCCGCGAAAGTGCGCTGGTCAGCAACAACATCCTTTTGGCGGTCTCGGCGTTTGTGGTCTTTACCGGCACGATATGGCCGCTTATCGGTGAGATTTTTGACCGCAAGATCTCGGTCGGGGCGCCGTTCTTCGAAGCCGCTTTCACGCCCTTCATGGTGGTGTTGGCGCTGATTATGCCTATCGGGGCGATGTTGCCTTGGAAGCGCGCCAAACTTGGCCGCGCGGTAAAGGCACTGATACCTGCGTTCATCCTTGCTGTGGCCGTAGGGGCGCTGGTCTGGGCCATCCAGACGAACAAGTCCGCGCTGGGGCCGATTGGCATGTTTCTTGGCACGTGGCTCGTTGCGGGGGCGCTGGTCGATCTGGCCACGCGCACCGGGCGCGGCACGTTGTCTGGTCGCCTGTCACGGTTGACCCGTCTGCCCCGGTCCGACTGGGGCAAGCTGGCCGCACATTCCGGGTTCGGGATCACCATTATGGGGATCTGCGGACTTATGGCCTGGAGCGTCGAAGACATCCGCGTGGCGCAGATCGGTGAAACGTTCGATGTCTCTGAATACGAGGTCACGCTGGTTTCGGTCGGGCGTGAACAAGGTCCGAACTATTTCACCACGAAAGCAGAAATTCACGTCACCCGCGACGGGCAGGACGTGACCACCCTTTATCCCGAAAAACGCGTCTATCCGGTTCAGGCCATGCCGACGACCGAAGCCGCGATTGCAAACGGGTTCTGGCGTGACCTCTATTTGGTCATCGGTGATCCACAGGACAACGGTGGTTGGGCCGTGCGCACGTTTATCAAGCCTTTCGCCAACTGGATCTGGGCCGGGTCAATCATCATGGCGCTTGGTGGGCTGATCAGCCTGTCTGATCGTCGCTTCCGCGTCGCAGCAGGCGCCGCAAAGGCGCGCGCGCAAGGAGTGCCAGCGGAATGAAACGTCTGATCCTAGCAGGCCTTGTCGCCAGCGCCTTGTGCGCCACGCCAGCGGGTGCGGTTAATCCAGACGAAGTGTTGGACGACCCTGCGATGGAAGCGCGCGCACGCGATATTTCGGCTGATCTGCGCTGCGTTGTCTGCCGGGGCGAGAATATCGACGAAAGCAACGCCGCGATCGCCCGTGACCTTCGGCTTTTGGTGCGCGAAAGGTTGGAAGAAGGCGACAGCAACGAACAAGTCGTCGACTTCATCGTCGAACGCTATGGCGAATATGTCTTGATGAAGCCAAACCGTGCCGGCGCGAATGTGGTTTTGTGGGCGGCCGGGCCGATTGTGTTCATTTTGGCGATCCTGGCGGGGGGGCTTTACCTTCGGCGGCGCTCGCAGGCGAATGACGGCCCGAAAACGCTGTCTGACGACGAAGAAGCGCGGCTTGAGGAGATTTTGAAGGACTGACCGGTGAATTTTCACCTGTCGCGCTTGGGTTTTAGGTAAATGACGGAGCGTCCTCCTTTACCCGACCAACGGGTCAGATAAGCTGTGCCAAATTCCCGGGAGGACCGAATGGACTACGAAACGATCACGCTGGACACAACGGATGGGCTGGCCGTTCTAACCCTGAACCGCGCCGATGTGATGAACGCGCTGAATACACAGATGCGCGCTGAAATCACCCACGCCGTCAAAGACGCTGGCGATACTGCTCGGGCTTTGGTGATCACCGGGGCGGGGCGTGCGTTCTGTTCCGGGCAAGATCTTGGGGATCGTGCGAACGCCGCGCAAGTGGATCTGGAACGCACCCTTCGCGATGAATACGAACCGCTGTTAAAGGCGATCTATACCTGCCCGATCCCTACGATTTCGGCGGTAAATGGGGCTGCGGCCGGGGCAGGGGCGAACATCGCGCTGGCTGCGGATGTGGTCATCGCGTCAGAAAGCGCCTTTTTCATGCAAGCGTTTGCGCGCATTGGCCTGATCCCGGACGCTGGCGGCACGTATTGGATGCCGCGTCAGATGGGGTTCGCAAAAGCCATGGGCGCCGCGCTGTTTGCCGAAAAGATGACCGCCCGCGAAGCAGCTGACACTGGGTTGATATGGGAATGCGTCGCAGATGATACGTTCGAAGCGACCTGGCGCGCCCGTGCCGCACAGTTGGCACAGGGGCCGACGCTGGCGTATCGCAACATCAAGACAGCTCTGCGCAGCTCGATGAGCAACACGCTGGACGAACAACTGGCGCTTGAGGCCAAGTTGCAGGGCGAATGCGGCAACTCGCGCGACTTCAAGGAAGGCGTTCTGGCGTTTCTAGAAAAGCGTAGCCCCGACTATGAGGGACGTTAGAGCCTAGGCCTGATCCCAAGGCTGCCGCGCGTCTTCAAAGACATCTTTGCCGCGTTCAAAAAGCGTCGGATCGTTAAGTGCACCAGCGTAAATGGCTATGGCATCTGGCATGCGGGATGTCGCTTTCAACAGCGGCGATCCACAATCGCGACAGAATATGAACTCCAACATTGATCCCGAATCCGCCCTTTGGCGGTAGGTTTTTGTCGGCCCCTTGGTCATCAGCGCATCGCGGTGAACCATCATTTGTGGGGCGTGTCCGGCCCCGGTCACGTGTTGGCAATCTCTGCAATAGCATTGAATTGTGAAGCGTATTTCGCCGGTATAGTCGAATTGGCACGCTCCACACAGGCAGCTGCCAGACAGATACTGAGACATGTCCAACCTCCTTGATTGATAGAGTAGCCAGTAGCTTGATGCGCGCTATGAAAACAAAAAAAGCCGCCAAAATCGGCGGCTTTTTTCTGGTTTTGGCGAATGGCGTCTTAGCGCTTTGCAACATCCACATAGTCGCGCAGCGTTTCGCCCAGATACAACTGGCGCGGACGGCCGATTTTCTGGCCCGGATCGCCCAGCATCTCTTTCCACTGCGAAATCCACCCAACGGTGCGCGACAGCGCGAAAATTGGTGTGAACATCGAGGTGGGGAAGCCCATGGCCTCAAGGATGATGCCCGAATAGAAATCGACATTCGGATACAGCTTCTTCTCAACGAAATAGGGGTCTTCCAGCGCAATGCGCTCAAGCTCTTTCGCGACTTTCAGCGTTTCGTTGTTGTCGATGCCCAGAAGGCCCAGAACCTCGTCTGCGCTTTCCTTCATGACCTTCGCACGCGGGTCGAAGTTCTTGTAGACGCGGTGACCAAAGCCCATCAGGCGGAACGGATCGTTCTTGTCCTTGGCGCGGGCCACGTATTCCGGGATGTTGTCGACCGAACCGATTTCACGCAGCATCTCAAGGCAGGCTTGGTTCGCACCGCCATGCGCTGGCCCCCACAGACAAGCGATGCCAGCTGCGATACAGGCAAACGGGTTGGCACCCGACGACCCGGCCAGACGCACGGTCGAGGTCGAGGCGTTCTGTTCGTGATCAGCGTGCAGGGTGAAAATGCGGTCCATCGCTTTCGACAGGATCGGGTTCACCTCGTATTCCTCGCACGGAACGGCAAAGCACATGCGCAGGAAGTTCGAGGCGTAATCCAAATCGTTTTTCGGATAAACGAACGGTTGTCCGACGGAATACTTGTAGGCCATCGCGCAGATGGTGGGCAGTTTGGCGATCATGCGGATCGCGGCGACTTCACGCTGCCATTCGTCGTTCACATCGGTCGAGTCGTGATAGAAGGCGGACATTGCCCCGACAACGCCAGTGATAATCGCCATCGGGTGCGCGTCACGGCGGAACCCGGTGAAGAACTTGATCATCTGCTCGTGCACCATTGTGTGGTTGGTGACGCGGCTTTCGAAATCGATCAGTTCAGCTTCGGTCGGCAGTTCACCATACAGCAGCAGGAAGCACACTTCGAGGTAATGCGATTTCTCGGCCAGCTGGTCGATCGGATAGCCGCGATACAGCAGCTCGCCTTTGTCGCCGTCGATGAAGGTGATTGTCGAATCGCAGCTTGCCGTCGAGGTGAAGCCAGGGTCATAGGTGAACACGTCACCTTTTGCATACAGCTTGCGGATGTCGATCACGTCGGGGCCCGCCGTGGGCGAATATATCGGCAGCTCCAGATCTTTGTCGCCAAAGGTAAGCTTTGCAGTTCCGGTCGGTTTGGCCATCTATTTATTCCCTTCGTGTTCGTATCTATCCGCGTCCACCCCGGATGGGTCGGACGCGTGTGTTTGTTCTATGCGCTTGCATCTTCAAGGCGAGCAACAGTTTCGTCACGGCCAAGAACAAGCATCATATCAAAAACGCTTGGGGTCACGGCGCGACCGGCAAGGGCTGCCCGCAAGGGAGCAGCCAGTTTGCCAAACTTGGTCCCGTGAGCTTCGGCAAGCTCGTTCAGGATCCCTTCCAGCGTGTTGCGATCCCAGCTAGCATTTTGCAGCTGCGGCGTCAATTCTTTCAGTATACCACGGGATACTTCATCCAGTGCCTTTGCTGCTTTCTCGTCCTGTTCGATGGGGCGGGTCGCGGTTGCAAAGCTCGCCTTTTCAAGGAGTTGCGGGAATGTCTTCGCCCCCGTTTTCAACACATACATCGCATCTGTCAAAAGTTGACGTTGCTGCGGTTGCAAAGGGATTTGCCCGATTGCGGCCAGAAAAGCTTCAAGCTCGGCCATCACTTCGGCATCGTCCATCGCCGCGAGGTGTTGCCCCGATAGGTTGTCGAGCTTTTTGAAGTCAAACCGCGCTGGGCTTTTGCCGATTCCCTTCAGGTCAAACCACTCCAACGCCTGCGCGTCGGTGAAGTATTCGTCATCCCCGTGGCTCCACCCCAGACGCGCCAGATAGTTGCGCATCGCGCGGGCGGGATAGCCCATGGCTTGGTATTCCTCGACCCCCAACGCGCCGTGGCGTTTGGACAGTTTCTTGCCGTCAGGGCCGTGGATCAGTGGGATATGCGCCCAAACCGGCACATCCCACCCCATGGCTTGATAAACAAGCTGCTGACGTGCGGCGTTGTTCAGGTGATCATCCCCCCGAATGGCATGGGTCACGCCCATATCGTGATCGTCAACGACAACAGCCAGCATGTAAGTGGGTGTGCCATCAGACCGTAAACAAATCATGTCGTCGAGCTGATCATTTCGGATGGTGACATTGCCCTGAACAGCATCGTCGATGATCGTTGCCCCCTCGCGCGGGGCTTTCAGGCGGATCACGTAAGGCGCATCCGGGTGGGTCGCGGGGTCCGCGTCGCGCCACGGCGATTGGAACAACGTCGATTTCCCAGCTGCGCGCGCATCGTCGCGAAACGCCTGAATTTCGTCCTGCGTGGCAAAGCACTTATAGGCATGGCCGTTCGCCAGCATCTCATGCGCAACCTCGGCGTGGCGGTCGGCACGGTCGAATTGGCTGATCACCTCGCCGTCATGGTCAAGACCAAGCCACTCCATACCCTTCAGGATCGCCGACGTCGCCTCGGGCGTTGACCGGGCGCGGTCGGTGTCCTCGATCCTCAGCAGGAACTTCCCGCCGCGGCCACGGGCGAAAAGCCAGTTGAACAACGCAGTGCGGGCCCCCCCGATATGCAGGTATCCAGTCGGGGACGGGGCGAAGCGGGTGACGATCTGATCGGTCGGTGCCATGGACGTTAACCTTTTGGAAACCATGCAGGAGTTAAGCAGGTATGAAAGCGTTTCGGGTGTCTGCCCAAGACCGCGAGACACTGACAAGCCTACAGACCGCAACGGGCCGGGCGCCTGTCAGGGAGTGGCGCGGTTCGGGTATATTCCCCATCGCTTTACGAAATACGGAGGCCGTGAACAAGGGTGCTGGTCCAGAAGATCCTGACGCGTATCGAAGAAGAACGCGGGCGGCTGCTGAATTGGGCGCCGCTGTGTCTGGGTTTTGGGATCGGGCTCTACTTTGCATCGCCCCAAGAACTTGGGCCCACCGCCTATGGGCTGCTGATCGCCACCGTGGTGGTGGCGCTTGTTGTGGTATGGCTGCGCCCATGGGGCATCGGCCCCTTGGCAGTCGCGCTTGGTTTGGTCGCCTTTGGCACATGCTGGGCGGGAGCGCGTGCGCATTGGGTGGCGGCGCCGGTTCTGGATTTTCGCTACTACGGTCCGGTCGAAGGCCGCATCGTTACCATCGACAGGTCGCAATCTGATGCGGTGCGCCTGACCCTCGATCACGTCAGGCTTGACGATGTGGCACCCTGGAAACACCCCCGCCGCGTGCGCGTGTCCTTGCATGGCAACCAAGCGTTTCTGACCCCTGAAATCGGCCAGCGCGTGGCGCTCACGGCTCATTTGTCCGGTCCTAACGGCCCCGTCGAACCGGGCGGGTTTGATTTCCAGCGCATGGCTTGGTTTCGCGACATCGGGGCGGTGGGCTATACCCGCGTGCCTGCGCTGTTGCTTGCCAAGCCAAAGCGTGGCGTAGTGTTGGCCGTCACACGTATGCGGCAAGACATCTCGGCTTGGGTGCGCAGCGTGTTGCCGGGTGAAACCGGCGCCTTTGCCGCAGCGATCACCACAGGGGATCGGTCGGCCATGAGCCAGACCACGCTGCAAGCGCTCAGAGGGTCAAATCTGGCCCACCTTCTGGCGATTTCCGGACTGCATATGGGGCTATTGACCGGGTTCGTGTTTCAAGCCCTGCGAATAATGTTCGGGCTTTGGCCTTGGCTCGCGTTGCGCTATCCGGTCAAGAAGCTGGCCGCGGTCGTGGCGATTGCCTCCGGGGCCTTCTATCTGGCGCTGTCGGGTGGCAACATCGCGACTGAACGTGCCTTCATCATGGTGGCAACCATGTTCGTCGCCATATTGTTTGACCGCCGCGCCCTGACCCTGCGCGCGGTCGCGATGGCGGCGATCATCGTTTTGGTGTTGCACCCCGAAGCCCTGACCGAACCCGGTTTCCAAATGTCCTTTGCCGCGACGACGGCGCTGGTTGCGGTGTTCGGTTGGCTGCGCGATCGCGCAAAGAGCGACACGGCCCGGCGCGCGCCGAAATGGGCGCGGCCCATTCTGGCGGTGGTCATCTCGTCTGCCGTGGCGGGGCTGGCCACCGCACCCTTTGGCGCCGCGCATTTCAATCAGGTCAGCCACTTCGGGCTGGTGGCAAACCTGCTGTCGGTGCCGGTTATGGGTGCATTGATCATGCCGCTGGCGGTGCTTTCTGCGATGCTGGCGCCTTTGGGGCTTGGCTGGGTGCCGGTCAAGGCGATGGGCCCCCCCATCGACTGGATCATCTGGGTTGCAGGCCGCGTGGCCGGGCTGGACGGAGCCATTGGGCAGGTCGTGGCCCCACCTGACGCTGTGCTGCCTTGCGTGGCGGTGGGTGGGATCCTCGTCACACTACTGGTCGGTAAGGAGCGGCTTGTCGGTCTTGTCCCGCTGGGGTTGGCCTTGGTTCTATGGATGCAGGCCGAACGCCCGCCACTTCTGGTCAGCGCCTCTGGTGGCTTGGTTGGTGTGATGACCAAATCGGGCCGGGCCTTGTCGAAACCCAAAGGTGAAGGTTTTGCAGCCCGATCTTGGCTCGAGAACGATGGCGACGCTGCGGACCAGGACGCGGCATCTGCCCGTCCGGGGTTCGATGGTGAAAAGGGCTTTCTGCGCGTAGACCTTGACGGATTGCGACTTGTCCACCTGAGCGGCCGGGGCGCCGAGGCGCAACTGCCACGCGCCTGCGCCCAAGCCGATCTGGTGATCCTGTCCGCGTGGCGCAAAGCCGATGCGCCTGCCGGGTGTGTCCTTCTGGACAGGGCCGGGCTGGCCAAGACGGGTGCCGTCGCCCTTTGGCCCGAACCCGGCGGTTTTCGCGTTGAAACAACAGTGTCACGCACCGGGGACCGACTATGGACCAGATAGGCACCGATGCCTGTTGCCCGGCGCGCGCAAAGCCCCTAGCGTTTCGTGAAAGGAGCGCACCATGGTCGAAACAGCAGGACGGATCACCCTTTGGGGGGTCGAGGTGTTTGTCGCTGCGGCCGACGAGCGTTCGATTTCGGTGGCGGCGCGACGGCTGGGGGTCAGCCCGTCATCCGTCAGCCAGCAACTCACCAACCTTGAAACTGCGCTGGGCACCCTGTTGGTGGACCGATCCGCACGCCCCTTGGCTCTGACGCCCGCAGGGGGGCTGTTTTTGAAGCGCGCGCAGACAATCCTGAACGAGGCTGAGCAGGCGCGCGCCGAACTGACCCTTGGGGCGATGTCGCACCTGTCGCGGTTGCGCCTTGGCATGATCGAGGATTTCGACGCAGACGTGACACCCCGCCTGTTGTCGGACATGGCGGCCGATCTGGACGGAACGCGCTTCTTGCTGGAAACCGGCGCGTCGCACCGGCTGCACGACCAACTGGATGCCCGTGCGCTGGATGTGATCGTCGCTGCCGACACCGGTGCCTCGGCCCCGTGGATGGAGGTGCATCCGGTATTGGAAGAACCCTTCGTCGCCGCCGTGCCCAAGGGAGCGATCGGTCAAGCCGACCCGATGGAGGTGCTGCGCGCCCTGCCGTTGGTGCAATACACGGCGCGACACCATATGGGGCGGGTAATCTCGGCCAATCTGGCGCGCCAGAATCTGCGACTGGACAACCGGTTCGAGCTGGACAGCTATCACGCCATCATGGCGATGGTGGCGGCAGGTGCAGGATGGACCATTATCACCCCGCTTGGCTTTTTCCGCGCGCAACGCTTTCGCGCCGCCGCCGATCTGATCCCGCTGCCCTTCGCCCCCTTCACCCGCCGCATCAATCTGACGGCCCGTCAGGATGTGCTGGGCGATTTGCCCCGCGACATGGCCCGGCGCCTGACTGCAGTTCTGGATGATCTGGTCGTTCAGCCCGCACAGAAGGAATTTCCCTGGCTGCGCGATGGTGTGCGGCTGCTGGGGAAACAATCCTGACAGTCTGGCCCGGTGCTGGGTGCGGGTGTCAGGCGGCTGTTTCAGCCTTTGCTGATTTGACCTCGGCGGCGGCATCGACCAGCGCCGCGGCGATGAAGTCCAGGTCTGGTCTTTTCAGACGCACCGGTAGACGCGTGTCACAAGCCCGCATCAGCATGTCGCGTGTCTGGGGCAAGTCACCCTGATCCCCGATGAAATGCCAGTTCCAGAAGGCCCGCGCATTGTCGGTGCTCATCCCGAAGACCTGAACAGACACGCCGCGCACCTTCGCCGCACTTTGAAAGGCAAGCGTGTCGTCATCGCTCATGCCGACAAGGTTGAACTGAATGGAATCAGGCGCGCGGGTTTCAGCTGGCAGGGCAGGGGGCACGTCGATCCAAGGGCTCTGGTTCAGCTTTGCGGCCACATAATCGTGGTTTATCAAACCATCTCTGACCCGGCGCGCAAGCTCGGGCAGTTGCGGGCGGATGACCGCCGCCGACAGGTTTGACAGCCGCGAGTTGTAGAGCGGCAGTTGGTTTTGCCAGCGCGCAAAGGCCTCTTCCAACGCTGGTGTGTTGTCGCCGTGCGGGCCTTTGTGCTTTTTCCAATTGTGCTCGTAGGCGCCGGACATGATGACGGCACGCGCAATCAAATCGGCGTCATCGGTGATCATAATCCCGCCCTCGCCGGCATTCAGCATCTTGTAGGACTGAAACGAAAAACAGCCGATCTTGCCAATCGTCCCAATCTTGCGGCCATGCCACAACGTGCCCAACGAATGCGCCGCGTCTTCGATGACCGGCACGCCGCGCGCCTCGCACAGCGCCATGATCGCATCCATGTCCGAGGTGTGACCGCGCATGTGGCTGATGATCACGGCATGGATATCATCGGTCAGCTTGCGGTCAAAATCGGCCATATCCAAGCGGTAGTTGTCCTGAACCTCTACCAGAACAGGCTGGCAGTCCGCATGCACGATCGCGCTTGGCACGGCGGCAAATGTGAAGGCAGGGATTAGGACCTTCGCGTCGCGCGGAAGGTCCAGCGCTTTCAGCGACAAGAACAGCGCGGCCGAGCAACTTGCCACAGCCAACGCGTATTTTGCCCCCATCAATTCGGCGAACTCAGCTTCCAGCAAGCTAACGGGCGCGTCTTCAGGGGCGGTATACCGGAACAAGTCCCCGGATTGCAGCAGCCGGTCAATCTCGGCTCGTGCGGCGTCGGGGATGGGTTCGGCGTCATAGACATTCGGGGCGAGGGTCATGTCCTGGTCCTGCTCAATGGGCGAGATTCGAACATTTCAGAATTGCCGAAACTCTTCTTCGGATTATCTGTAGGTCAAAATGCTACGGAAAACCAGACCATATCGCCCCCGTTCCCTGTGAGTTCGATGAGGAAGATCGGGGGCTTGTGGTTATGATAGCCCATCACCGAGCGCCGAGCTTGCGCGGACCAAGGCCATCGGCGTCGGACAAACGGCTGTGGTGACGCTTGTGTCGAATATAGGGGCAGGCTGGGCAGTTGCGACCATGTCGGGCGTAACGCGCCCAGCCCTTCAAGTATTAGACGTTCAGCAAAAGATGCTCACGCTCCCACGGGCTGATGACTTGCAAAAACTCATCAAGCTCGGTGTGCTTCACGATGGAGTAGACGCGTGCGAACTCCGGCCCCAGCACCTCGTGCATTTGCTTGGCTTCGTCAAACAGCTCAAGCGCATAGCCCTGATCGCGCGGGATATCTTCTTCGCCCTCGTAGGCGTCACCCTTGTATAGCGCTTTCGGGCGCTTTTCTTCCATCAGGCCCAGATATCCGGCCGCCAAGCTGGCAGCGATTCCCAGATAGGGGTTGCAATCCATCCCGGCGATGCGGTTTTCGACACGTCGTGCCTTGGGGGAAGACAGCGGCACACGGATCCCCGTCGTGCGGTTGTCACGGCCCCACTCAAGGTTAATGGGCGCGGCGTTGTCTTTCACATAGCGTCGATAGCTGTTCACATAGGGCGCCAGCACCGCCACCACGCTGGGCAGGTGGTTCTGCATCCCCGCGATGAAGTGGAAGAAAGCATCGGTGTCGCCGCCTTGCGGGCCTGCAAAGATGTTTTCGCCTGTCTCAATGTCCAACACCGAATGGTGGATGTGCATCGCCGACCCCGGCTCTTCCGCGATCGGCTTGGCCATGAAGGTGGCGAAACAATCGTGGCGCAGGGCGGCTTCGCGGATCAGGCGTTTGAAATAGAACACTTCGTCCGCCAGCTTGATCGGGTCACCATGGATCAGGTTGATCTCAAGCTGACCGGCGCCACCTTCCTGCGTGATGCCGTCAATCTCGAACCCTTGGGCTTCGGCGAAATCATAGATATCGTCGATCACCGGCCCGAACTCGTCGACAGCCGTCATCGAGTAAGCCTGACGCGCCGCAGCAGGACGACCCGAGCGGCCCATCATCGGCTTGATTTTCTCGGCCGGGTCGATGTTGCGGGCGACCAGATAAAACTCCATCTCGGGCGCAACGATCGGCTCCCACCCTTGGGCATGATACAGCTCGACCACGCGGCGCAGCACGTTGCGTGGGCTGAACGGGATCGGTTTGTTGTTGCGATCAAACGCGTCATGGATCACCTGAAGCGTCCAGTCCCCGGTCCAGGGGGCTGCTGTGGCGGTGGACATGTCCGGCTTCAGCGTCATGTCGCGTTCCAGAAAACCTTCGTCGCCGGCCGCTTCGCCCCAGTCGCCTGTGATGGTTTGGTAGAACACGCTGTCGGGCAGGTGGAAATAGTCCTGACGGGCGAACTTGCGGGCCGGAACCGCCTTGCCGCGGGCGATGCCTGGAAGGTCCGAGATGATGCATTCGACCTCGTCCAGCCGTTTGCCGTCCAGATATTCTTGTGCGGCCTCGGGCAGGTTCTTCATCCACGACGTGGAATTTGGCTTGGTCGTGTCCATTACTTGTCTCCCTTGTTCAACACGTCGGCCATTCGGTCGGCAAATGCCGGCGCGTCCACGGGTTGGGATAGATTGTCTTGAGCGGCGTTCAGAATGTCGTCAGAGACATTGCCGCGCCCGCGGTGTTGGATCAGCGCGTCGATCATCTTGGCTGTGAATTCCGGGTGCGGTTGAATCGTCATGATTCGGTCCCCGATCATGAACCCGGCATTGGCGCAGAAATCATTGCTGGCAAAGACGCGCCCCCCTTCGGGCAGTTCAACCACTTGGTCCTGGTGCCAGGCATTCAAAGCGATCTGTTCACCGTCGATGTCATAAGTTTGCCGCCCGACCGCCCAGCCGCCATCGAACTTGGCAACCTTGCCGCCAAGCGCTTGCGCAATGATCTGGTGGCCGAAGCATACGCCCACCAATGGGCGCCCCGCATCGCGAATCTGGCGGATCAACGCCTCAAGGGGCGCGATCCAGTCGTGGTCTTCGTAGGCGCCGTGTTTCGACCCCGTGATCAGCCAACCATCTGCTGCATCAGGTCCGCTGGGGAAGTCGCCATCAACGACGCTGTAGGTCGTGAAGTCATAGCCATATCCGTCCAGCAGGCGGGTGAACATCTGGCCATAGTCGCCAAGTTCGTCGCGCACTTCATCGGGAGAATGGCCGGTTTGAAGGATACCGATCCTCATGAGTCACCAAATTTGATCAAATTATGATTTGGACATTATCCGAGCCACTCGATCGGGGCAAGAGGGGAAAATCAAAGGTCGCATTCATGCCCTTGGTGGGACTGGATCTCGGTGCTTGCGAAGGGGCCATGTGCGATGGCGGACCGCTACCGCATCAACGTGCGCATGAACCCGGGACGACGAATAACCGCTTGCGGCAAGTGCCGATTCAACCGTTTTCCGATTGTTCCGAAAACCGTGATCACCACCAAGGTCAGCAGGATGAAAAACCCGGCCAGAATGGGGTAGG
Organism: uncultured Aliiroseovarius sp.; assembly: GCF_947497285.1. Taxonomy (GTDB): domain Bacteria; phylum Pseudomonadota; class Alphaproteobacteria; order Rhodobacterales; family Rhodobacteraceae; genus Aliiroseovarius. The sequence goes on from NZ_CANMFT010000001.1 coordinate 455,405, forward strand.
GGATGAACGGGTTGAACGTCTTGTCGGCGAAGTAGCTTGCATAATAAAGAGCGTCACCGCGCTGCTGCCAGACCGGAAAGCCTGAGAAATAGACCAGTGCGGTCGCGTGGAACAGAAAGATCGCCTCGTTCGTATAGGCCGGCCAAGCCAGCCGCAGCATTGACGGCCATACGATCCGTTTGAACCGTGTCCACCCCGTGATGCCATAGGCGTCAGCAGCTTCCAGATCACCTTTTGGGATTGATTGCAGCGCACCGTGGAAGATCTCGGCGGTATAGGCGGTGGTGTTCAGAAACAACACAAGTGCTGCGCCCAGCCACGCCGAGGTAAACGGCGCGAGGAATGGAAGGCTCTGTTTCAGCACCACGAAAAGCGCATAGGCAAAGAACATCTGGATGAACAAGGGCGACCCGCGAAACACGTAGACGAAGAATTCGGCCGGTTTACGCAGCCAATAGAGCTGGCTGTTCTTGGCCAGCGCCACGGCGGTTGCGGCAAAAAAGCCAAACGCAATCGCGATCAGCCCGAAATAGATGTTCCAGATCATGCCTGATCCGATCAGGGTGATCTGCTCGCACAGGGTGAAATCTTCCCGAGGCAGAAGCCGCTCACCAATGCCAACTGATCGCAGCGCATAGTCCTGAATGGTTTGAAGGCAGCTCATTGGGCGGCCTTTCTTTGGGCTTCACCGGCGGCGGTGGCCTGTCCATGCGACAAGCGGGCCGAGATCCGTTTGAACACCCGTTCACTGACCGAGGTCAGCATCAGATAGAACACAAGCAGACCGAAGAAATAGATCGCATGCCAATTGCCATGCGGATAATCAGAAAAGCGCGCCGTCTTGGTGCCGCCAAGTTCGCGTGCCCAATAGACGATATCCTCAACCCCCAGCAGGAACAGAAGCGGTGTCGCCTTGACGAGGATCATCCAAAGGTTGGACAGGCCGGGCAACGCATAGACCCACATCTGCGGCACGAGGATGCGCCAAAAGGTCTGGCGCTGGGTCATGCCATAGGCTTCTGCGGTTTCCAGCTGGGCGCGCGGAACGGCCCGCATGGCACCGAAAAGGACGTTGGCGGCAAACGCGCCGAACACGATGGAAAAGGTCAGCACCGCAAGCGAGAACCCATAGGTTTCGTGCACCCATTGTGGGCTGGTGGACAAGGGTAACTTGGCCTGCGTGCAGACCACGAAATCACTGCCCTGACGAATTGGTTCCGACCAATCGGGGCACTTGACCTTGTGGCGCAGGTATTCGAACGCCTGATCCAGCGCGATAACGAAGAACATGAAAAACGCGATGTCCGGCACGCCACGCACGATCGCCGTGTAGGTCTTGCCCAAAAGGCTGAGCGGTAGGAACCGCGACCGTGCGGCGGCGGCCCCTGCAAAGCCGAACAAAAGCGCGACCGGTGCGGTGATCAGCAAAAGCACGATGACCGTGACGAACGAGCCATAGAACCCCAAATGCTTGCCTGTGGTGAGGTAGCAGCTGAGCCAGCTCAGGCCCTCAAGCGTCGACGGATCAGAGCAGTAGGAAAACATTGCAGATACCGGTTGGGGATCGTGCCACCTTGAACGGTCCGTCTCGGACCGGGTGGCAGGGATGGCCCGCGCAACAGATGTGCGCGAGCCAACGGGTCATATTAGAACTGCGAAGCGACTTCCCACTTGGCAATCAACGTGTTCAGCGTGCCGTCGTCCTTCATGGACTGGATCGCCGCATCGAAGATGTCGCGCAGTTCGGTGTCGCTTTCGCGGAAACCCATACCGACGCCGCCGCCGATCATTTCCATCCGCTCCAGCATCACCAACCCGTCCGAACCGACCATGGTGTCAAGGAAGCTCTTGTCGGCTAGAACCGCATCGGCCTCGCCACCTTTTACGGCCGCGACAGTTTCTTCGGGTGTCGGAAACTCGACAAGGGTCCAGCCCTGTTCCGCCACGAACGCCGCCTGAATGGTGGTCGCTTGCGCTGCAACAACGCCAGTTGCCGGGTCGACATCAGCCGACATCGCACCATAAGCCGAGGGATCTGGCGGGGTGTAGGGTTGGGTGAAGTCAATCACTTCGTCGCGTTCGTCGGTGATCGACATGCCCGCGATGATCGCATCATAGTTGCCGGAAACGAGGTTGGGGATGATCGTGTCCCATTCGTTCTTGACCCATTCACAGGTCAATTCGGCGCGCTTGCACAGCTCGTCGCCCAGCTCGCGTTCGAAGCCGTCGATCTCGCCGGCATCGTTCACGAAGTTCCACGGCGCATAGGCACCTTCCGTGCCCAAACGCACGGTCTTGCCGTGGTTGTCCGCCATAGCGAAGCCGGCGGTAAGCGCCAGTGCTGCGGTTGAAAGGATCAGCTTTTTCATTGGTTTACTCCCTTAGTGGTGTTGTTTGGTTTCTTTGTTGTTGAACAGGTCAGCTCGATTGGGTGGCTGACAAAAACTGTTGGAGCCGCTCGCTTTTGGGCGACCCGAACAGGGTTTCGGGTGGGCCTTCTTCTTCGATCAGGCCTTGATGCAGAAAGATAACATGGTCCGATACATCCGCGGCCAGTCGCATGTCGTGGGTCACGATCACCATTGTGCGGCCTTCGAACGCCAGATCCCGGATGACCTTGACGACCTCTTGTTCAAGTTCGGGATCAAGCGCCGAGGTGGGTTCGTCAAACAACAGCGCCTTTGGCTCCATGCACAGCGCGCGCGCAATCGCGGCACGTTGTTGTTGCCCGCCCGACAATTGAGCAGGCCAGACATCGCATTTGTCGCCAATGCCCACTTTCGCCAGATAGGCGCGTGCTTTTTCTTCAACCTCGGCCTTGTCGCGCCCCAACACGGTAACGGGGGCCTCCATCACGTTTTGCAAAATGGTCATATGGGACCAGAGGTTGAACTGCTGAAACACCATCGACAGGTTTGTGCGAATGCGTGTCACCTGAGCCCGGTCAGCGGGATGGCGGTGCATGGCATGGCCGCGCCACTTGATCGGCTCGCCTTCGAACAGGATGTCGCCCTGCTGGCTGTCTTCAAGCAGATTGGCACAGCGCAGCAACGTCGATTTGCCAGAGCCGGACGACCCGATCAGGGACACCACGTGCCCCCGCTCCGCCACCAGATCGACGCCCTTGAGGACCTCAAGCGCCCCATAGCTCTTGTGAAGATCATGGATTTCGATCACGGGGGACGTGTCTGAGGATTTTTGGGCAGCTGTGTCTAGTGGCACGTAGGAACCTGACGGTAAACAAGTGATGTGACATCGGAGTAGGGCGCAATTTGACATGAATTGCAACGGCGAAAAGGCGGGGAAGTCACGTAAATCAGGGCGAATGGACGGTGCAACCGACAATTTGCGCCTGTCCTGCGCGCATGAGTTGAATGCGCCGGGCTGCATGTCTGCATCTGGCGCATCGCGTTCAGCCGCGAAGGACTGCGGCGAAATCTGGTGTGCTGGGCCAGAGCAGTTGGCAGCTTTGGCGCGCGCCTAGGCCCGATCGGCCTCAATCAATTCGGCTGCCCGCAAGCGGGCGTGATTGTTTTCAAGGTCGGTGATGCCCAGAAAGCGAGGGATCATGCGCATCAGGGCATCTTCCTCGACCGAACGCGTGCCATCTGCCAACACGACGGACCACGCGGCTTCGACCACCGACAGGCGGTCCTCAAGCGGTACGGCTTCTTTCACGGTGTTGGTGAAGCGCACCGTGTCGGGGGCGGCTTCCTCAAGAAGCTCCGCCTCGCGCCGAAGCTCGATCGCGTCATCCTGCGACAAGCCATAACGTTGCGACAGGATATGGGTGATCGCGTCGGTTTCAGCCGTTTCATATTGGTGATCGGACCGGGCAAGGCGCACCAGAAGGGCGGCGATTGCCAACCGGGCATCTGCATCGTCAAACGGGTCAGGCGCGGGCTGGGTGAGTTTGGCAAGAAGGGATCGGATCATGGGGGAAACCTATGCGATACGTCGAAAAAAACCAGACTGTTGTGGCACCGGGGCCAGTCACCTTTGCGTCAGCGGGCCGTGCAATGGGCCGGTGCAACGTGTCAACTGCCCGGACTGTCTAAAGAATAGCGGATGTCGTCAATGGCAATCCCGCCCGGATCGCGGTGCGTCAGGGTGATCGCCGCAGCAGGCGGTGTGACCTGCACCGCGATCTTCGTCACACCATGTGCAGGGGTGACGGTATGGCGCGCGATTTCATGGCCTGACGGGGCAAAGAAGGTCAGCATGACAGGCCCCGGTTGTGGGCGCGCGCCCAGCGGGTCGGCATAATCCGCATGCAGTTTCAGCGCAAAGCCCGTGATCGTGCCGTCAAAGACAAAGGCCAACGCCCCTTCGCCCCGCCCGGACCGCTGTGCAAACCCGTCCGGTCCAAGGGGAAAACCCGCTGTTGATCCGAAACCTGCGTGGAAGGCCACGGCCAGAACCGCAGCCTTGCCGCCGATATCCGCGATAAGCGGCAGGGTGGGCTGGCCGGTCAGCAGTTCGAACCCGTCGGTCGACTCAATGGACTGGCCACGCAGCCTTGCGCCAATGGACAGGCCGGGAAAGACCAATGGACCCGTCAGCGCCAGCCCAGGTTCGGGCAGGGTTGGGTAGCTCTCAAAATCAACATGGCCGGACAACTGCGCGGCCATATCGTCGTATTCAACCGGGGTCACGCTGCCTGCCAGCGCGGGGGGCGCGGCAAGGATCGCTCCTGCCAGAAGCGCCCGGATCATACCAAGCGCTCGACCTCTTTCGCTGCGCGCACGAAATCGGCGAACAGGGGGGCAGGGTCGAACGGTTTGGATTTCAGTTCCGGGTGGAACTGCACGCCGATGAACCATGGGTGGTCTTCCCACTCGACGATCTCGGGCAGGCGCCCATCAGGCGACATGCCGGAAAACTTCAAACCGCAGCTTTCCAACTGCTCACGATACTTCGTGTCCACCTCATAGCGGTGACGGTGGCGTTCTTCGATTGTCGTATCGCCATAGATCTGCGCCACTTTCGACCCTTCGCTTAGGGTTGCCGTGTAGGCGCCAAGTCGCATCGTGCCGCCCTTGTCGTCGGACACCGCGCGCTTGACCTTGTAGTTGCCCTGCACCCATTCCTTGAGGTGATAGACAACTGGCGTAAAGCGGGTTTCACCGGCCTCGTGGTCAAATTCTTCTGACCCGGCATCGGTGATGCCTGCCACATTCCGGGCCGCTTCGACCACCGCCATCTGCATTCCCAGACATATGCCCAGATAGGGGATCTTGCGTTCACGGGCGAATTGCGCGGCCCTGATCTTGCCTTCGGTGCCGCGTTCGCCAAAGCCGCCGGGCACAAGGATGGCGTGGAACCCTTCCAGATAAGGCGCGGGGTCTTCCTGACCAAACAACTCTGCATCGACCCATTCAAGACGCACCCTGACACGGTTGGCCATGCCACCATGCATCAGGGCTTCTTTGATTGACTTATAGGCGTCTTCTAGCTGGGTATACTTGCCCACAACGGCCACGCGCACTTCGCCTTCGGCGTTGTGAATGCGGTCTTCGACATCTTCCCAGCGACGCAGGTCGGGTTTGGGGGCGGGGGCGATCTGGAACGCATCCAGCACGGCCTGATCCAGACCGACATGGTGAAACGCCATCGGGGCTTCATAGATCGACTTCAGGTCATAGGCCGGAATCACAGCGTCAAGGCGGACGTTACAAAACAGCGCGATCTTGGCGCGCTCTTTTTCCGGGATGGTGTGTTCGGCGCGGCAAACCAACACGTCGGGCGCGATGCCGATTGAGCGCAGTTCCTTCACCGAGTGCTGGGTGGGTTTGGTCTTCAATTCGCCCGAGGCCGCAAGGAACGGCAACAAGGTCAGGTGCATGAAGATGCACTGGCCACGCGGGCGTTCTTGACTGAACTGGCGGATCGCTTCAAAAAAGGGCAGGGCTTCGATGTCACCGACCGTGCCGCCGATTTCACACAGCATGAAATCAACCTCGTCATCACCAATTTCGATGAAGTCTTTGATTTCGTTGGTGACGTGCGGGATCACCTGAATGGTTTTGCCCAGATAATCGCCGCGCCGCTCTTTCTCCAAAACGGTTGTGTAAATGCGCCCGGAACTGACCGAGTCCGTGTTGCGCGCCGCGACGCCGGTGAACCGTTCATAGTGACCAAGGTCCAGATCGGTTTCCGCGCCGTCATCGGTGACGAACACCTCGCCGTGCTCAAACGGGCTCATCGTGCCGGGGTCGACGTTCAGGTAAGGGTCAAGCTTGCGCATCCGCACCGAATACCCACGCGCCTGTAACAGCGCGCCAAGGGCCGCCGCGGTCAGCCCCTTGCCCAATGAAGAAACAACACCACCGGTGATGAAAATGTAACGTGCCATGCGTCAGGCTGCCCCCGTGAAACCGGCGCAAAGGCGCCTTAGATTATTGGCTCTCGAACTCGCGAAACGGCCACAAAAAAGGCCCCAGCGAATCCGCTTTCCACGGGGTTAAAGAGATAACCGATTCCGATGCCCCGCGCAACCGGATCGCAAGATGATGGGGCAGGAAATCCGCCCCTCCTCAAGGTATTGTGGGTATTAGCGCGTTTTGAGATTAAGTTGTGACACAACTTGGTCTCGAAACGCTTTAGTCTGCGCGTGGCGGGGTCAGGCTATCGTCGGCACCGCCCGTCGGGGGCAGCAGGTCCGTGACGTCAGGCGTAACAGGCGCGTCCGTATCCGGAGCGACCGGTGCTTCAAGCCCAAGCGTATCAATAACCGAACTGTCGGCCGAATTCTTGGCTGCAATGACCGTCAATGTGATCGAGGTGCCCAGAAACGCAATGGCAAACAGCCAGGTCAACTTGCCCAAGGCCGTGGCAGCCCCGCGCGACGACATGATGCCGCCACCGCCGCCACCGCCGCCGATGCCCAGGCCACCGCCCTCGGAGCGCTGCAAAAGCACGATCCCGATCAGGCTGAGCGCCAGGATCAGGTGAATGACGAGGATGACGTTTTCCATAAGCGACGCTTCCGTGGCTGGGGTTCGTTTGATCTGCGGGGCTATGTAGGGGAAAAGCGGGGGGGGCGCAAGAAGGCGCGCGTCTGGATTCTGCCCTTTATGCCCTTTGTCACGCCATTCACGGTTTTCGGCTTTCCCGCAGGGGCTAGTCCCGCTATGACCAGTGCGGGTTTTCTTTTTGATAGGAAAAAGACCATGGCGAATGTCGTTGTTGTAGGCGCCCAGTGGGGCGATGAAGGAAAAGGCAAGATCGTTGACTGGCTCAGCGAACGTGCCGATGTGATCGCGCGCTTTCAGGGCGGTCACAATGCGGGCCACACGCTGGTCGTTGAAGGCGAGGTCTACAAGCTGCACGCTTTGCCATCCGGCGTTGTGCGTGGTGGCAAGCTGTCGGTGATCGGCAACGGCGTCGTGCTGGACCCCTGGCACCTGCTGAACGAGATTGAGACGATCACCAAGCAAGGCGTCGACATTTCGCCCGAGACCCTGATGATCGCCGAAAACACGCCGCTGATCTTGCCGTTCCACGGCGAACTGGACCGCGCGCGCGAAGAGGCCGCCAGCAAGGGCACCAAGATCGGCACCACCGGGCGCGGGATCGGCCCTTGTTATGAAGACAAGGTTGGCCGCCGAGCGATCCGCGTGGCCGATCTGGCCGATGATACAACGCTGGAAGCGCGTGTTGACCGTGCGCTGCAACACCACGACCCGCTGCGCAAAGGTCTGGGGATCGAAGCGATCGACCGCGACGCCCTGATTGCGCAGTTGAAGGAGGTCGCGCCGAAGATCCTGCGCTTTGCCGCGCCGGTCTGGAAAGTGCTGAATGAGAAACGCAAGGCGGGCAAGCGGATTCTGTTTGAAGGGGCGCAAGGCGCGCTTCTGGACATTGACTTCGGCACCTATCCCTTTGTGACCTCGTCCAACGTGATCGCCGGGCAGGCGGCGACGGGCGTGGGCCTTGGCCCTGGCTCGATCGACTACGTGTTGGGTATCGTGAAGGCCTATACGACCCGCGTGGGTGAAGGCCCGTTCCCGACCGAGCTTGACGACGCGGACGGCCAACGCCTTGGCGAACGCGGCCATGAATTTGGCACCACGACCGGGCGCAAGCGCCGCTGTGGTTGGTTCGATGCCGCCCTCGTGCGCCAGACCTGCGCCACCTCGGGTGTGTCCGGGATTTCGCTGACCAAGCTCGACGTTCTGGACGGGTTTGAGACGCTGAAAATCTGTGTGGGATATGAGCTGGACGGCAAGCGGATGGACTATCTGCCCACCGCGTCGGATCAACAGGCGCGCTGCACGCCGATCTATGAAGAAATGCCCGGCTGGTCGGAAACGACCGAAGGCGCGCGCAGTTGGAATGATCTGCCTGCCAACGCGATCAAATACGTGAAACGGGTGGAGGAACTTATCGACTGCCCGGTCGCTCTTTTGTCCACCAGCCCCGAACGTGACGATACGATTCTTGTCACCGACCCGTTTGCCGATTGATCGGGCGCGGGTAAATGGCATTGGGATACAAAGCACGTAAGCGTTTGTCTTTGCTGGTTTTGCTGGTGGGACTGCCGCTCTATATTCTCGCCGCAGTGTCGGTGGTGGGCATGTTTGACCGCCCGCCGATCCTGTTGGAACTGCTGGTCTACATTGTGCTGGGGTTTTTGTGGATGATCCCGCTGCGCAAGGTGTTTCTGGGGGTGGGCAAGGCTGATCCGGACGCAGACCCTGACAGCTATCCGCATGACCCGGTTGATCCGGGGGCGGGCGACGACAAGGACTAGCCGGCCAGAGCGAGACGACAGGGCGAAGACGCGAACCTCGCGCATGCCCCCAACCAAAAAAGGGGCCCCGAAACGGAGCCCCTTTTGTTTTTCAGTGTGGTTTGCGATCAGGCCGTCTGGCGACCGCCTTCTTTTTTGGCACTGTCGGCCAGCGAGAAACGGCCGCGACCAAGCTTCACGATCCGTCCTTCGCGCAGCAAGCGCCCGAAAGCACGCAAGCCTTCTTCGCGTGAAATACCGCCATTGACGTTCAGTCCCATCACAAGGTGTAAAACCTTGGGACGGCTGAATTCTGTCACGCCCTGCTCTTCAGACAGGAAGGTGGCGGCGGCATGCAGAAGACCGGTCATGTCAGAGGCATCTGCGCCATTCACATAGGCGGCAAAAGCTTCGACATTGGCGTCATTCTTGGCCGAGCGAGCGGCGGCGACGTTGTCGTCCTCCACCATGGCTTTGCGCAAGTCGTCATGGGCCAGATCGTCGCTGTGGTCCGCGCCAACCACCTCATCGGCAGCATCATCGTCCTTTGCGCTGGTGCCGTCCGATGCTTCGGTGGCGCCCAACTGGTCACGATTGATCCGGCGCGGGCGCACCACACGGGCGGGTTTGACTGGCTCGTCAGAACTGGGCGACGCGGCCACTTCTGTCGGCGCCTCGTCGATACGCTGTTCAGACACCAACACCAACGGAGCCATACGGCGCGTGGCGTGTTCGGCATCTGCCCGGCCCGGACGACGCGGGCGCACGGCGCGCGCCAGATCTTCGCGATACTGGTCTTCGTCCAGTCCTTCGCTGTCATCTTCGCCTGCATCTTCGTCGGCACGTTTGGCTTGAACAGCGGCCTTCAAATGCTCGATCGAGTTGCGACGACGCGACACTTCCTGGCTGCCCATCTTGTCGTTGGTTTCGGCAAGAATACGGTTCAGCGTTTCATCGCTTTGATCAGCAGCGCCGTTGTCAAAAACCTGTTCGCGGCGGTCACGGCGCTCTCCGGTTTTCACTTCGCGGTCGATCAGCGTCAAAAGTGCCTCGGCGTCCACATCTTCACCGGCGTCTTCGCCTGATGCGGTGTCGTCCGCTGCGCTGTCTTCTTGGGCCTTGGCCAGATCAGCCAACAAGTCCTCTTCATCTTCGTCTGTCAACGACGGGTCGGAACTGTCAGTGTCCAGCGCAATCGCTTCTTTGCCATCATCGCGGCGCAGGCGTTTGACATGGACGATACGACCGACCGGACGCAGCGGCGCCGGGTCATCTTCGTCGCTTGTGTCTTCGTCGAACGCGTGCTCCAGCACATTGGCGATCTCGTCATCAGATGTCAGCGTGTCGTCTTCGTCTTCATAGTCCTCGTCGCTGTCATCGTCGGACGCGTCATAAGTGTCCATCTGGGACAGGATAGCGTCGACATCGTCATCGGTATCGTCCAGTTTCACCTTGTCGTCATCCGACAGGACAAGCGGTTCGGACGCATCATCTGCGACCTCACGCTCTGCGTCATCGGACACGTCGTCCTGACCGGCTTCGGTGTCGTCGTCTTGCGCCAAAGCCTGAACACTGTCCTGAACATCAGCTTCAGCTTCTTGCTCCGTGACGGTGTTTTCAGCTGCAACAGCAGCCTCAGGGGTCTGCTCGACCAGGTCTTCGTTGGTGTCGGACACCAGAGCGGCTGCGGGGATCGGCGAGTCTTCGATCTGATCCACATCCGTGTCGTCTTCGTCCTGGAAGAAGGACGTGATGTCCTCATCTTCGGCGTAGTCGTCCAGGGTTTCTTCAGCGTTCACAACGGCGCGAATGCGAAGAAGCTTGGCGGCTGCGCTGTCGGCCGCGGCGTCGGCGTCCAAGTCAGGCATGGCCTCGGCCGTGGGCACAGAAGGTGCAGGGACCGGCTCCGGTTGAGGCGCGGCGGCCTGCGGTTCAGCACGCTCAGCCGTTTCAGCAACGGGCGCCTTGGCCACCGGCGCTTCTGCGCTTGGCGTTTCATCCGGCGCAACGGGTGCGTCGGCGTCGGTCTGATCTGTATCCAACAGGGCTTCGCCTGCCACAAGCGTGGCACCGGTCTTGGTCACGGCGGGCAGGGCAGAGCCTTCCTGACGCAACACAATACCGTCGTCTCCGACACGGGCTTCGACGCGCTTTTGCACTTCGCGTTCAGCGATACGGTGTAGCATTTCAGCATCCGGAGTCGGAGGCTCTGCACCAAAGTAGCGATCGTCAGCTGCCAGATCGCGGAAATACTCCGCAATCGACTTCATCGTGCCGAAGGGTTCATCGAATCCTTCAAGCGTGCACGAAAACGTGCCGTAGGATACAGTGAGAATCTTGCTATTGCTCACCATAGGTAACTCGCTTTCTCCCCCGATCCAGCAACAGTATGTTTACCATGCGGTGTCTCGGGAAATTCAACAAAACCGCGAAATTCACGGTATTTTTTCCGGGCAGGAATGTGTTTAGTTTCTGAAATTTAGACAATACTGAGGCAGAATGCATCATTTTCCACATTTTGAACACAATGTAACCCTTCTGGGCGGTGGAAACGTTAACCCAAAGAATCTTTCCGAATGTTTGACGCTGGCACCGAATCTGGTGGCGGCGGACGGCGCGGCGGATCAGGCGCTGGCATTGGGGCATGTTCCGGCAGCGGTTGTGGGCGATATGGATTCGGTTTCTGTTTCAGCACGCGAAACAATCGGCGCGGCGCGGTTTCACGAAACACCAGACCAGAATCGGACCGATTTCGACAAGGCGCTTGAGCTGGTAAAGGCCCCCATTATACTGGGTGTCGGCTTTATGGGCGGTCGCTTGGACCATGAATTGGCTTGCTATAATGCGCTTGTGCGCCAACACGAAAAGCCCGCCATTCTGGTCGGAGAGGTGGATATCTGCTTTCACCTGTCGCGTGAAATCTTGCTTGATCTGCCGGTCGGCACCCGTCTGTCACTGTTTCCAATGGCGCAGGTAATCGCGCAGGGCACAGGGCTGGTCTGGCCGGTCGAAGATTTGGCGATGGCACCATGGGGAACGATCGGAACCTCGAACGAAACAGGCTCACCGCGCGTCACGCTTGCGGCGGATCGGGCTGGTCTGTTGGTGATTCTGCCGCGCGGAGTGCTGCGTCAGGCGATTGCCGCTCTCAGTCGGCACTGACGGTCAGCAATTGGGCACATTCACGGCAAGCCCACCCAACGAAGTCTCTTTATACTTTACGCTCATATCCTGCCCGGTTTCGAACATCGTCTTGATGCAGGCGTCCAGCGGGACAAGATGAGTGCCATCGCCGCGCAACGCCAGCGACGCGGCCGACACGGCCTTGATCGCCCCCAGCCCGTTGCGTTCGATACAGGGCACTTGCACCAGCCCGCGCACCGGGTCACAGGTCAAACCCAGATGGTGTTCCAACGCGATCTCGGCGGCGTTCTCGATCTGCATCGGCGTGCCGCCCATCACGGCGCACAGCCCGGCTGCGGCCATTGCGCTGGCCGACCCGACCTCGGCCTGGCACCCGGCTTCGGCGCCAGAGATCGAGGCGTTGTGCTTGATGATCCCACCGATCGCAGACGCAGTCAGCAGAAAGTCGTGAATGCGCGAGGGCGCGGCACCGGGCACATGATGCAGCCAGTATCGCACCACCGCTGGCAAGACACCGGCGGCGCCATTGGTCGGGCTGGTGACCACCTGACCGCCGGCTGCGTTTTCTTCATTCACGGCCATCGCGTAGACGCTCATCCAATCGTTGATCGTATGCGGGGCCGACAGGTTCAGCCCCTGTTCGGCCATCAGGCTGTCGTGAATGGCTTTGGCGCGCCGTCGCACCAACAGCCCGCCGGGAAGGATACCGTCATTGGCCATCCCCCGGTCGATACAGTCATTCATGACCCCCCATATGCGGTCCAGCCCTGCGGCAAGGGCGTCTGGGTCAAGGTGGACAAGTTCGTTTTCGCGCTTCATCTGGGCGATGGTGTTGCCTGAGGCCTTGGCCATGTCGAGCATCTGGACCGCGGTTTCGAACGGATAGGGATGTGCCTTTGCGTCGCGCGCATCCAGCGCCGCCTCGCGCGCTTGTTCTGCTTCGGTGACGACGAACCCGCCACCGATGGAGTAATAGACCTCGCGCGCGACCACGTCGCCTTGGGCGTCGGTCGCCATAAGCTGCATGCCATTGGCGTGGCCGGGCAGGGCAGTCTCGTAGTCAAAGATCAGATCGTCTTTCGGAACGAAGGCGAGGCGGCCAAGGCCCTTCGGGCTGACCGTTCCGGTGCGCGCGATGTCGGCCAATATGGCTTCGGCCTTGGCGTGATCATAGCTGTCCGGCAGAACCCCGGCCAAACCAAGGATCGTGGCGCGGTCGGTTGCGTGCCCGACCCCCGTGAAGGCGAGTGAGCCGTGCAATGAGGCGCGCAGCCCGGCCACCTTGAACGGTTGAGCGCGCAGGTGATCAAGAAACCGCCCACCGGCGACCATCGGTCCCATCGTGTGCGACGAACTGGGGCCGACCCCGACTTTGAACATGTCGAATACGGACAAAAACATGATGACCTCGCGCGGCAAGAATTCAGGACAGCTTGGGCGATCGGAAAAGTTTTGTCAGCGCGAAAACGACACTTTGCGGGTCAGTCCGGCCGCGTCAGCACAAATGCAGCCCCAGCGCCCATCAAAACGCCCTGCGCCAATAGCACCCAAACTGGCGCGCCAAGGATAAGGGAGACGACAAAGACCAGCGTCATCATGGTCACGGCCAAAGTCTTTGCGCGTCGTGAAATGGCGCCGCGGTCTTCCCAATCCTGTATGGCGGGACCGAAATGCGCGTGTTCGATCAGCCAGGCCCGTGCCTTGGGGCTTCCCTTGCCGAAGGCGAAAGCAGCGACCAGCAGGAAGGGTGTCGTGGGCAGCACTGGCAGCACCACACCGATAAGCCCAAGGGCCACGGCGCCCCAGCCTAACGCGATGTAGAAATACCTGCCCATATTGCACCCGACCCGGTTTGCGCCCGCAAGCTTTGGGCCAAGCGGCAAAGTTTGTCCACCCGGCCAAAACGTCGCGTCGGCGCTGTGGGGGGGCGACGGCGGCAGGCAGCAGCGTGCAGTTTTTCGCGCGCTGGTGTGATCGGGCCTCGCCACGCAACGCCCTTGGCCGTATAACGCCACGAACTTCATATATGTGCCACAAAGGGGAATCGCTGCCATGGCTGGGGAACTGTCGCCAATTGACACCGCTAAATTCGTTGCTGCCAAACGCGCGGTCCAATTTGTCGAAGACGGCATGCGCGTGGGGCTTGGCACCGGTTCGACCGCCGCCTGGATGGTGCGTTGCTTGGGCGAAATGGTGCGCCAGGACGGCTTGAAGATCATTGGCGTGCCGACCAGCACGCGCACCGCAGACCTGGCGCGGCAAGTGGGGATCGAGGTGACAACCCTGGACGATGCCAAGTGGCTGGATCTGACCATTGATGGCACAGATGAATATGACGCTGACCTGTGCCTGATCAAAGGTGGCGGTGGGGCGCATCTTCAGGAAAAGATCGTGGCAACCGCATCGGACCGGATGATCGTGATCGCCGACCCCTCGAAATCGGTCGAACATCTGGGGGCGTTCCCCTTGCCGATCGAGGTCATTCGATTCGGCTGGCAGACCACCAAGTCGCTGGTCGAAGAAATGCTGGGCGCTGTCGACGTTCTGGGCACGGAAACGAGCCTGCGGATGAATGGCGATGCGGCCTTTATCTCGGACGAAGGCAACCACATCCTTGATCTGCACGTGAAACGCATTGGCGACCCGCGCAAACTGTCGATGGTGCTGAACCAGATCCCCGGCGTGGTCGAAAACGGGCTGTTCATCGACATCTGTGATACTGTCGTGGTCGGCCATGGTGACGGCCGGGTCGAGGTGATCGACATCAACGCAGGCACGCGCGAAGAGGGCCGGATTGAATTCACCGAGACCGACAACATCTTTGCGGACCTATGACGGCGCAGCGGCCAAGATGAGGCCACGGTGGGTCGGTCCGCGCGCTCCACACGCGACATTGTGACACTTGTTACCGTCTCGGCTCTGGAATGCCGGGGGCGAAGAACATAGCTTGCCCCGGAAATGGAACCAATTGCCCCCTGTGAGGCGAAGAAAGGCAAAGTGACATGAGTGGTTTTGACTACGACCTTTTCGTGATCGGCGGCGGGTCGGGCGGCGTGCGCGCCGGTCGCGTGGCGGCGGAAGGCGGCGCCACGGTGGCACTTGCCGAGGAATTTCGCATGGGTGGCACCTGTGTGATCCGCGGCTGTGTGCCCAAAAAGCTGATGGTCTTTGCCTCGAATTACGGCCCCGCTGCGGACGATGCGCGCAGCTATGGGTGGGACTACGAGGGCGGACAGTTCCATTGGGATCGTTTCCAGCCGATGTTGCACGCCGAACTAGACCGACTTGAGGCGATCTATACCCGCAATCTGGGCAACTCCGGGGCGGATATCTTCAATGCCCGCGCGGTGGTGAAGGATGCCCACACGGTCGCCTTGTCCACTGGCGAAACTTTCACCGCCAAACATATTCTTGTGGCAACCGGTGGGCGGCCCTTCCTGCCCGACACGCCCGGCGCGGCCGAATTTGGCATTACATCGAATGAGGTGTTCAACCTTGAGACGTTCCCAAAGCGTATCCTGATTGTCGGCGGCGGTTACATCGCTTGTGAATTTGCCTGCATTTTCAATGGTCTGGGCGCGCATGTCGCGCAATGGTATCGCGGCGCGCAGATCTTGCGCGGGTTCGATGACGAAGTGCGCGGGTTCCTGGCCGAACACATCAGCGCGCGCGGTGTGGACCTGCATGTGGGGCTGGAGGTCGAACGGATGGAGCGGCGCAACACGGAAAATGGTGATGCGATCTGGGTAAAGGGGACGGACGGGCGTGAAGAGGTCTTTGACCAGGTGCTTTTTGCCACGGGCCGTGTCGCCAACACCGATGGCATGGGGCTGGAAGAGGTCGGTGTCACCCTTGGCCGCTCCGGCGAGGTAATCGTGGATGACTACAGCCAGACCGCCGTGCCGTCGATTTATGCCGTAGGGGATGTCACAAACCGGATCAACCTGACCCCGGTGGCGATCCGCGAAGGCATGGCCTTTGTCGAAACCGTGTTCAACGGCACCCCGACCAAACCGGACCACGAAAACGTCGCCTCGGCAGTGTTCACACAACCCGAATACGGCACCGTCGGTCTGAGCGAGGAAGCCGCCCGCGCACAAGAGAAGATCGATGTCTACTGCGCCGCCTTCCGCCCGATGCAGAAAAGCTTCATCGGTTCGACGGAAAGGGTCTTGTTCAAACTCATCGTCAGCCAGAAAAGCCAGAAGGTTCTGGGTTGCCATATTGTTGGGGACGGGGCGGGCGAAATGATCCAATTGGCTGCCGTCGCCGTAAAAATGGGGGCAACCAAACAGGATTTTGACCGGACCGTGGCCGTGCACCCGACCATGTCCGAAGAAATCGTGCTGATGAAGTCGCCCACCCGCAGCGACTGAGCTTTGATCCGGGTCTCTACGCCGCCCGCGTCGAAAAACAACCGAAAAGGCGGCATCTTGCGCCGCCTTTACCTTGAAATCCGCCCTGCAAAGGGTCAGGTATGAACGCAATACCTTGTTTGACTTGGAAGGAATTTGACCAGATGGCCAGCGATAATGGCGGTCCCTGGGGCGGCGGTGGAAACCGTGGCGGCTCTGGTGGGCGCCCCCCCTCGAATGGTGGTGGCAATCGCGGCGGCAAAGAGCCCCCGCAAATGCCCGAGATTGATGAGTTGATGAAGAAGGGGCAAGAGCAGTTGCGCGTGCTCATGGGCGGACGCGGCGACAAAGGTCGCGGCGCTGGTCAGGGCGGCGAAGGCAACGGCCCCAACTTAGGGCGTGGCTCGATCCTGTTGATCGCGCTGGTCGCGGTCGCGGTTTGGGTATATGCCAGTTTTTATCGCGTCGACACCTCGGAGCAATCGGTCGAGCTTTTGTTCGGTGAACGTTACGGCGTTGGCCAAGAGGGTCTGAACTTTGCGCCTTGGCCGGTTGTGACCAGGGAGATCTATCCGGTGACGCGTGAGAACGTGATCAACATCGGCGACGGGGTCAGCGAAGGCCTGATGCTGACAGGTGACGAAAACATCGTTGATATCGATTTTCAGGTTGTTTGGAACATCTCGGACCTTGAGAAGTTCGTGTTCAATCTGGCAGCCCCAGAAAACACCATTCAGGCCGTGTCGGAATCAGCCATGCGCGAGATTATCGCACGCTCTCGCCTGTCTCCGATCCTGACCTCGGATCGTGGTATCATCCAACAGGATCTGCAAGATCTGATCCAGTCGACGCTGGATGGGTATCAGTCGGGCGTCAACATCGTTCGTGTGAACTTTGACAAGGCCGACCCGCCCGAGGACGTGATCGACAGCTTCCGCGAAGTGCAAGCGGCCGAACAGACCCGCGACACGTTGCAAAAACAAGCGGACGCTTATGCGAACCGCGTCGTTGCCGAAGCACGTGGTGAAGCCGCTCAGTTGATGGAGCAAGCCGAAGGGTATCGCGCCCGCGTCGTGAACGAAGCCGAAGGTGAAGCCGCACGCTTCATCGCGGTTTATGACGAATACGCCAAGGCGCCGGACATCACGCGCAAGAGACTCTATCTGGAAACGATCGAAAAAGTGATGAAGAGCGTGGACAAGGTAATTCTTGATCAGGGCATCGGCGGAGAAGGGGGGGTTGTTCCTTACCTGCCGCTGAATGAACTGACGCGCAAACCGGCGCAAACAACGGACGGGGGGGCGAACTGATGAAACGCACTCAAATCATCCTGATCGCCGTTGTGGCGCTGCTGTTTGGCGCGTTGCAGGCTGTCTATATTGTCGATGAACGCCAAACAGCCCTGCGGCTGTGGTTTGGTGAAGTGCAAGCCGAGATCACCGATCCCGGCCTGTATTTCAAAATTCCCGTGTTTCACGAGATCGTCAAATATGACGCTCGGATCCTGCCTTTGGAAACCAGCAAGCTTGAAGTGACGCCAGCAGACAGCCGGCGGCTTGAAGTTGACGCGTTTGCTCGCTGGCGCATTTCCGATGCCAAGCAGTTCCGCCGCGCAGTCGGCGCAAGCTCGATTGCCGGTGCGCAACCGCGTCTTGAGCGGATCCTGAACGCAGAGCTGCGTGAGGTTTTGGGTAAAGTGAACTCGAATGCGGTTCTGTCCGCTGACCGTGTTCTGCTGATGAACCAGATCCGCGATCAAGCCCGTGCCCAAGCGGCGTCGCTTGGCGTCGAAATCATCGACGTGCGTATCAAACGTGCCGATCTGCCCAAGCAGAACCTTGAAGCTACGTTTGAACGGATGCGCGCCGAACGCCAACGTCTGGCCGCAGATGAAATCGCCCGCGGTAACGAAGCGGCCCAGCGTTTGCGGGCCACCGCTGACCGGACCGTGGTTGAAACCGTGTCCGAGGCACGCAAACAGGCGCAGATCATTCGTGGTGAGGCAGACGCCCGCCGCAATGGCATCTTGGCAAATGCGTTGGGTCGCGACCCTGAATTCTATGCGTTCATGCGGTCGCTTGAAGCCTATGAGAATTCGTTGGTCGGGGGCACTTCTTCGATGGTGATTTCGCCCGACAGCGAGTTCTTCGACTATCTGAAATCGGATACGGGTCGCTGATGTCCCTGATCCTGTTAGGGTTCGGGCTTGTGCTCGTGATCGAGGGGCTGGTGTTCGCACTGGCCCCTTCGCGTTTGGACGATCTGGTGGCCATGATGGCCGCCCTCAGCCGTGATCAGCGGCGAATGATGGGGCTGGTCGCCATCGCATTGGGCGTTTTGCTGGTGTGGCTGTCGCGCCTGTAAAGGCTGTGTCGTCCTTGCTGACCCAGTGCGACATCTGCGTCAAACCCCATATTTTGCTTGATATGTCAGGCTGGTCGTTTATCGATGCATGGGGCATCGTAAAAAGCAGGCATATGAAACACTCACCAGACTTTCCGAAATCATCCGAATCGACACGATCTGCGAAAGACTGGGTCAAAACACTAGCCACCTACCGCGAGCCCGATCTGGGGCGCAGTTTTTTCGAGCTTGCCGTCAGCATCGGTCCGTTCTTGGCGCTTTGGGTGCTGGCGTGGATGTCGATGTCGGTCAGTCTGTGGCTGACGCTTGGCCTGTCCATCCTGAACGCCCTGTTCCTGCTGCGCTTGTTCACCATCCAACATGATTGCGGCCACGGCTCGTTTTTCAAACACCGCGCGGTCAGCGATTGGGTCGGGCGGGTGATCGGGGTGCTGACCCTGACCCCCTATGCGGTCTGGCGCCGCACGCATTCGATCCACCACAGTGCGGCTGGCAATCTGGGCAAGCGTGGGATCGGGGATATCCTGACCCTGACGGTGGCTGAATACAACGACCTGTCACGGTTCGAGCAGTTCAAATACCGCCTGTATCGCAACCCTGTGGTGTTGTTTGGCTTCGCGCCCAGCTACTTGTTTTTCCTGCAAAACCGACTGCCGTTCGGCCTGATGAAGGGTCTGCGCTATTGGATCAGCGCAATGGGCACCAATCTGGTTATCGTCGCGGCGCTGACGGTGATCTGGTATTTCGGCGGCCTTCCGGCGCTGTTGCTGATCTTCTTGCCCTCGACCCTGTTGGCGGCCACGGCTGGCATGTGGCTTTTCTATGTGCAGCATCAGTTTGAAAACACCCATTGGAGCGGCGAGGAAGACTGGCAGCTTCATGATGCCGCGCTGCATGGCAGCTCGCACTACGTCATGCCGCGGGTGTTGCAGTGGTTCAGCGCCAATATTGGCATCCACCATGTTCACCACCTCTACAGCCGCATTCCCTTCTATCGGCTGACGGAAGTGCTGCGCGACCATGCCGATCTGGCACAGGCGAACCGCATGACGATCCGCGAAAGCCTCGTGTGCGCCCGGCTTCACCTGTGGGACGAAAAAAGCCACCGCCTGTTGTCCTTTTCCCAAGCCAACGCGCTTTACGGCTGACCCGACAGCGGGGGGTGCCGACGGCATTTTCCCGCCTCTGTCAGCACGGTGGCGCCGGTGACGGCAGATCACATGGCAGTGAATGGGTGTTACGAACTTTGCGTTGCGCTTTTGCCGCCCTATCTAGACAGTATTCATGATCGGGTTTCGACCCGAACCGGTTTCTTGAAAGGAGAGAGGTGTGAAAGTGCAGGCGATTTCCCCCCAAAATAATCAGATGTGGGGCATGCGCGCCTTCGTCGGGCTTGTCATGGCCGTGGCCGTGACCCTGGCATCAGGGCTAAAAGCCGAAGCGCGCGGTGTGCCCGAAAGCTTTGCCGATCTGGCCGAGCAGGTCAGCCCGGCTGTTGTCAACATCACGACATCAACCCTTGTGGCCCAGCGAACAGGCAACCAGCCCATGGTGCCCGAAGGCAGCCCGTTCGAGGATTTCTTCCGCGATTTCCTTGATCGCAATCAGCCCGGTGGGCCGAACGGCAACGGCGAACCTCAGCGTCAGCGGCGCAGTCAGGCACTTGGCTCGGGGTTTGTGATCTCGGAGGATGGGTTCATCGTGACCAACAACCACGTCATCGAGGGCGCGGATGAAATCATGATCGAGTTCTTCGGCGGTGGCGACCAGTTGGCCGCCAAGGTGATCGGCACCGATCCCAACACGGACATCGCGCTGTTGAAGGTTGAAAGCGACGGCCCGCTGCCGTTTGTCAGCTTCGGCGACAGCGATATCATGCGTGTCGGCGATTGGGTGATGGCTGTTGGTAATCCGTTGGGGCAGGGGTTTTCGGTCTCAGCCGGGATCGTGTCGCAAAGGAACCGCGAGCTGTCAGGCGCCTATGACGACTACATCCAGACCGACGCGGCGATCAATCGGGGCAACTCGGGCGGTCCGCTGTTCAACATGAACGCCGAGGTGATCGGCGTGAACACTGCGATTCTTAGCCCGAATGGCGGCTCGATCGGTATCGGCTTTGCGATGTCCTCGGCCGTGGTCAAACGTGTTGTGGATCAGTTGAAGGAATTCGGCGAAACCCGTCGCGGCTGGCTGGGTGTGCGCATTCAGGACATCACCGACGATATTGCTGAAGCCATGGCGCTGGACGGCACCAATGGCGCATTGATCACCGATGTTCCCGAAGGCCCGGCGAAAGAGGCTGGCATTCTGCCCAACGACATCATTCTGTCCTTCGACGGCGTCGATGTCACCGACACGCGCGAATTGGTGCGCATCGTTGGCAATGCGCCTGTGGGCAAGGCCGTGCGCGTGGTGGTGTTGCGGGGTGGCAAGACCGAGACCCTGAAAATCACGCTTGGACGACGCGAAGATGCGGTCGCGGGTTCGACCCCGGGGTCGGAAAACGAAACGCCCGAGGCCCCCGCGGAAGACAAGATCCTCGGCATGACGCTGGGCGAACTTGACGACACACGCCGTGAAGAACTTGGCCTGAAACCCGGCGCCACCGGTCTGGTCGTGCTGGACATCGATGAGGACACGGAAGCCTTTGAAAAAGGGATGCGTGCGGGCGATGTGGTGGCCGAAGCCGGGCAGCAACCCGTCGGGTCGATCGAAGACCTGAAGGCGCAACTTGAGGCTGCCAAGGACGGTGGACGCAAGTCGGTTCTGCTTTTGGTGCGGCGCGACGACAACCCTCGTTTCGTGGCCTTGTCGCTGGACTGATCCGCAAAAAACAAAAAAACCCCCGCTCGGTTGACCGGGCGGGGGAGAATGACCGCGCCGTTTGGCGCGGTTTTTTTTATGAGCGGTTCAGAGTTTTTCGATATCCGCGCGGCACAGGCCGATGTCGTCAAGATCGCGATCTGACAGTTGCAGCAGTGCGTTGCGTGTTGAACGCGCATCTTTCCATGCCGCGAACGAGGCGACTGCGCCCCGAATAACAGTGGAAAGGCGACCCCCGAAGGACGCACCATTTGCGGGGATGTATGTCGTTTCGAAAGCAGCCATTTTCATGTCCTTCTCGGTAAAGAATACTGCGGTTTGCATCATTGCGTTGGCCGGCATGTAGAACCGAATAGCGGGTTCAACAAGGCCCCAAATTGCATGACTCATATGCGTTTTCTGCAACGGGTCGCTTTCGGTTTGTTCGAGGTCGAAAACAGGCTGAAACGACTATGAAACGTGTCATTCTTTTGCAGCCCGGGGGATGCACTGTGTCGCAAAAGCATCACATCAGATGGCCTCGGTCTGATGTCACGTGATCACCTTGTGTTGCAAATCTTTCTGGCGCGTGTTCTTGTTTCGTGCTAGTCCGGTTTTCAACAAGGTCGCCGCGCATCATGCGCCAGCGGCCGGGCAGAGCAGACAGGGCAGGGTGCAACATGCGTGTTATTGGCATTGACCCGGGGCTAAGGAACCTTGGTTGGGGCGTGATCGACACCGACGGCACCCGCATGTCCCATGTGGCCAACGGGATCTGTCATTCGCGCACCGGTGAACTGGCTGCGCGACTGTTGTCTCTTTACGACCAACTGACCGACGTGCTGGCGCAATTCGCCCCCGAAACTGCGGCAGTCGAACAGACTTTCGTGAACAAGGACGCCGTCGCCACCCTGAAGCTGGGGCAAGCACGCGGCATCGCTTTGCTGGTGCCTGCCAAGGCGGGGCTTCCCATCGGGGAATACGCGCCCAATGCGGTGAAGAAGGCCGTAGTGGGTGTGGGCCATGCCGATAAGAAACAGGTCGAGCATATGGTGAAAATGCAATTGCCCGGCGTTCAGATCAAAGGGGCCGATGCCGCCGACGCGCTGGCCATCGCGATCTGCCATGCCTTTCACGCCCAGACTGCGGGCCGTCTGGAAGCCGCGTTAAAGAAAGCCACAGCATGATTGGTAAAATCGCAGGACGTCTGGATTACCGTGCCGATGATCATGTTCTGATCGACGTGCGCGGCGTGGGCTATCTTGTCTATGTCTCGGACCGCACCATGGCCAGCCTGCCCGGACCGGGCGAAGCTGTCGCGCTCTATACCGAGCTTTTGGTGCGCGAGGATAATCTGCAACTGTTCGGCTTCACCACCCTTGTCGAAAAAGAATGGCACAGGCTGTTGATGAGCGTGCAGGGTATCGGTGCGAAAGCCTCGATGGCGATCCTTGGCACGTTGGGGCCGGACGGGGTCAGCCGCGCGATCGCATTGGGCGACTGGAACGCTGTGAAAGCCGCCAAGGGGCTTGGCCCGAAAACCGCGCAGCGCGTGGTGTTGGAGCTGAAAGACAAGGCGGCATCTGTCATGGCGCTGTCGGGTCAGGCATCGGTGGCCACAGGTGCACCTGCGACGGATGATGCGGTGATCGAGCCGAACATTCCGGCCACGCCCATCACTCCGCCCGCGCCGGCGGGCAATGCCGCTGCTCAATCCGAGGCGCTGTCGGCCCTGACCAACCTCGGCTACGCGCCCGGTGAAGCAGCGTCCGCCGTCGCACAGGCGCTGGGCGAGGATCCGTCGCTGGACACCTCCGGCCTGATCCGCGCCGCGCTGAAACTTCTTGCGCCCAAAGGGTAGGGGGCTAGAAGGATATTATGACCGCCTCTGATCCTCTGAACACACCTGACCCGACGCTGCGCCCTGCGCCGCGACCTGAAGACACCGAGGATGTGAATCGCGCCCTGCGCCCGCAAACGCTGGGTGATTTCATCGGGCAGGCCGAGGCGCGTTCCAATCTTCGTATCTTCATCGAAAGCGCACGCAAGCGCAACGAGGCGATGGACCACGTGCTGTTCCACGGCCCGCCCGGTTTGGGTAAGACGACACTGGCGCAAATCATGGCGCGCGAGTTGGGCGTGAACTTCCGCATGACCTCTGGCCCCGTGCTGGCCAAGGCCGGTGATCTGGCCGCGATCCTGACCAATCTGGAAGCCAATGACGTCTTGTTCATTGACGAAATTCACAGGCTCAATCCGGTGGTCGAAGAAGTGCTCTATCCCGCGCTGGAAGATTTCGAACTGGATCTGGTGATCGGCGAAGGGCCTGCGGCCCGCACCGTGCGGATCGAATTACAACCCTTCACGCTGGTCGGGGCAACGACGCGGTTGGGCCTTCTGACCACGCCGCTGCGCGATCGCTTCGGTATTCCTGTGCGGCTGCAATTTTATTCGGTCGATGAGTTGCACGAGATCGTGACCCGCAACGCCGTCAAACTGGGCGCACCTGCCGACGAAGATGGCGCGCGCGAGATTGCCAAACGCGCCCGTGGCACACCGCGCATCGCCGGGCGGCTGTTGCGCCGCGTCGTTGATTTCGCGGTGGTCGAAGGCGACGGGCGGATCACCCGCGACCTCGCCGACAACGCGCTGACGCGGTTGGGTGTCGATCATCTGGGGTTGGACGGAGCGGATCGGCGCTATCTTGGCTTGATGGCAGAGCACTACGGCGGTGGCCCGGTGGGCATAGAAACCCTGTCCGCCGCTCTGTCCGAAAGCCGCGATGCGCTGGAAGAAGTGATCGAGCCGTTCCTTTTGCAACAAGGCTTGATCCAACGCACCCCTCGCGGGCGCATGCTGGGCCAGATTGCATGGCGACACCTCGGACTGACTGCCCCCGTTTCTCAACCGCGCGGTGCGGGACAAGGACAGCTTTTCGAAGGTTAGCCCTTGAAACGCGCGTCCATTTGCGGGACATCACCCCGCAGATCAGGAGACGCCAGATGACCGCCCCCCTTATGACCCCCGAAGACGTGACCGCGCATTTCACCCGCGCAAATGGTGACTTCACCTTCGCCCGCTGGGGCCGCCCCATCGTGCCGGTTGTGTTCGGTGTCGAAGACGCCACGCTTGAGGTTGTCAAAGGCGCGATCGAGGCGGTGGTGACGCTGGCCGGTCACAAGATGGCCGAGACTGACCCGGAACTGGGCGCGAACCTGATGGTGTTCTTTTTCCGCGACTGGGACGAGTTGCTGGAGGTGCCAAAACTGGGCGAGATGATCCCCGGATTGGAGCCGCTGGTGGCCCGGCTGAAAGAGGCCGGGGCCACGCAATACCGCGCCTTCCGCTTTGATGACCAGAACGCCATTCAAGCCTGTTTCACCTTTGTCTGCATGCAAGGCGTGATGGTGGACCAACCGGCCGAGACGTTGGCGCTGTCCCAAGCTGTGCAAGCGATCCTGCTGTGGGGTGAAGGGGCGTTTTCGACCAAAAGCCCGCTTGCACTGCTGCCTGATGGCCAGACCATCCTGCGCCCAGAAATCGCCGCGCTGATTGCGGCAGCCTATGATCCGATGCTGCCCGTGGCGGCAGATGATGCGTCACATGCGCTCAGAATCTTTGCGCGGATGCAGGTGGGTGGTCCCGCTGCCACCACATTGCACTAAATGCGCTGCTTTCTGGCCCTTCCCGTGCCGGACGATCTGGCCGCGCAACTCGCCGGGTTTGCGAGCCGGCTCAAGGTCGGGCGACCGCTACCTGAGGAAAACATCCACCTGACGCTGGTGTTTCTGGATGAACAACCACTCGACGCGCTCGAAGACCTGAACGCGGAGTTAGAGGTCTTGCACGCTCCGCCCGCGACCGTTGATCTGGCGGGGCTGACGACCATGGGCGGGGCCGTGCCCTCTGTGCTGACGATCAACGCTGCGGGCGTGGACGGGTTGCACAAACAGGTCCGACAGGTGGTGCGTCGCGCCGGGATCACATTGCCCCATCGGCGGTTTCGCGGCCACGTGACGCTGGCCCGCCTGCCGCGCACGCCCACGGCCAATGACATGTCCGCGTTGGGCCGTGCGCTGGAAACCCACGGCGCGATCCGATATCCGACCGTAACGCTCGACACCCTGTCGCTTTATCGGTCTGACCTGCGCCCGGACGGCGCGCGATATGAGCGGTTGGCAGACTATCCCCTTCGCGGCTAGGGTCGGGACGAGCAGAACCACGAGGCCCCGATGCACCGTTTTCCCATCCGCGTTTATTATGAAGACACCGACATGGCCGGGATCGTCTATTACGCCAACTATCTGCGCTATATCGAACGCGCGCGGTCTGATTGGGTGCGCGAGATTGGGATCGACCAGAACGCGATGCGCGAAGACGGGCAGGTGTTCGCGGTGCGCCGGGTCGAAGCGGACTACCTGTCCTCGGCGCGTTTTGACGAAAAGTTGCAGGTTGAAACATCTGTTCAGCAGGTTACCGGCGCGCGGTTGGTGATGGAGCAAGTCGTGAAACGTGGTGAAGAACGCTTGTTTGAAGCCATCGTCACCATTGTTTGCGTCTCAGATACCGGCCAACCCGCCCGGCTTCCGGCAAATATCCGCCGTCTGGTTCACTGAACCACAGGGCTTTGTCGCCGATGACGCGGTTTTGATGGCATTCCCCGTGGCATTGGGCTAATCTTCGTGCAGAAAAGCTGCACAAAGAGGCGGCGGTACAGAGGCAGACATATGGAAACGGAAACGCTTCAGGCGGCGGCGGAGATTGATTTCTCCTTCTTCGCCCTATTTATTCGCGCAACTTTCACGGTCAAACTGGTGATGCTGCTTTTGATTGCGGCGTCCATCTGGTCGTGGGCGATTATTATCACAAAACACATGGCCTTCCGGCGCGCCCGTTCGGACGCCGAGGCGTTCGACCGCAAGTTCTGGTCGGGTGAGCCGCTGGACGAGCTGTTTGACCAGATCGGACCGACGCCTGACGGGTCGGCGGAAAAGGTCTTTTCCTCCGGGATGCTGGAATGGCGCCGCTCTCACCGGGCTGATGGCGGTTTGATCGCGAACGCGCAGTCGCGCATTGACCGGTCAATGGATGTGGCCATCGCCAAGCAAGGCGAAGAGCTGAACAAGGGGCTGAGCTTTCTGGCGACTGTCGCGTCAACCGCGCCGTTTGTGGGGTTGTTCGGCACCGTTTGGGGCATCATGCACGCCTTTGTCGAGATTGCGCAGCAACAAAACACCAACCTGGCCGTCGTCGCCCCCGGCATCGCCGAGGCGCTTTTGGCCACCGGTCTGGGCCTTCTGGCCGCGATCCCGGCGGCCGTGTTTTACAACAAGCTAAGCGTGGATAGCGACAATATCCTTGCGGGCTACGAAGCCTTCGCAGACGAGTTCGCCACCATCCTCAGCCGTCAGCTGGACAGCTGATATGGCTGCTGGTGTGCAACAAAGCGGGGGTGCGGATCGACGCGCCCGGCGCGGACGTCGTCGCGGCAAACATCGCCGCGTGATGGCTGAGATCAACATCACCCCCTTCGTGGACGTGATGCTGGTGCTGCTGATCATCTTCATGGTCGCCGCACCCCTGATGGTTGTCGGTGTGCCGGTGGAGCTGTCCAAAACCGCCGCCAAATCGCTGGACGCCCCTGAGGAAGAGCCTTTGGCGATCACCATCACCGAAGAGGGGCAGATTTTCCTGCAAACCACCGAGATTGCTCAGAGCGAGTTGATCACCAAGCTGCGCGCCATTGCGGCTGAGCGCACGGACAACAAGGTCTTTTTGCGCGCCGATGGGCAGGTCGAATGGGACGCGATTGCCAAGGTGATGGGTGCGTTGAACGCGGCGGGCTTCACTTCGATCGGGTTTGTGACCGAAGGTGGCGGGCCAAGTCTGACCGGCACGGACAACTAGGGCAGGGCGTATGCGCAGAGGTCTTTACATCTCGGCATCTGTCCACGGGATCTTGATCCTGTGGGTGCTTTTCGGCGGGGCCTTCAACTGGTCGCGCGACGAAGAGCTTGTGCAGGTGTCCGATGTCTCGATCATCTCGGAAGCTGAATTTGCCGCGTTGAGCGCGCCAAAAGGCGAGGCCGCGACCGAGGGCGACACGCCCCCCGCCCCGCGCCCGACGCCCGAGCCCGCGCCAGAGCCGGCACCTGCGCCAGCGCCGGAGCCTGAACCCGCACCAGCGCCGGAACCGGAGCCGGAACCCGAACCGACGCCTGAACCGGAACCCGAACCGACGCCTGAACCGGAACCCGAACCGACGCCTGAACCGGAACCCGAAACAGCCCCTCCCGCGCCCGCGCCGCGCGTGGCCCCGACCCCCGCGCCAGAGCCGGAAACACCTGTAGAGGAAGCACCCGAGGTGGTTGAAGCGCCAGAACCCTCGCCAGAGCCGACGCCCGAGCCTCTGCCCGAAGAGGTGACGCCAACCGCGCCGCCTGAGACCTCGACCGAGATTGTGACCGAAGCCGAAGAGCCGGTGGAAGATCCGTCGCTTGCCCCTGCGACCTCGTCGCGTCCAAAAACGCGTCCCAACCGCCCTGCACCTGTGGAAACCGCTGAACCGGAAACGCCTGCTGAAACCCCGGCCGAGACTCCGGCGCCTGCCAATACTGCAGCGGCCGTCGCCGCAGCCGTGGCCGACCAAGTTGCCGGTGGTGAAACCGATACGCCTGCGCAAGACGTGCCCGAAGGCCCGCCCCTGACCCGGGGTGAAAAAGACGGGCTGCGTGTGGCTGTCAGCCGCTGCTGGAACCTTGGGTCTTCGTCGACCGATGCCATGACCACCACGGTTGTGGTATTGGTGACAATGAGCCGAGACGGCAAACCCGAGGGGATCAAGATGGCATCATGGGATGGCCCATCCAAAGGCGCCGCCGACACTGCGTTTCAAGCCGCGCGGCGCGCGATCATTCGCTGCGGCGCAAGCGGCTTCGATCTGCCGGCCGAAAAATATGGCCAATGGCAGGAAATTGAAATGACCTTCAACCCGGAAAAGATGAGGATAAAATGACCCTTATCAGGACATTGACCATCGCTTTTGCCACGGGGCTTTCGCTTCTTGGTGCCCCAAACACCAGCCTTGCAGAAGGCCCTTTAAGGATCGAAATCACCGACGGTGTGATCGAACCCTTGCCCTTCGCGATCCCTGATTTTCAGGCCGAAGATGGCGGGGCCAGTGATTACGCCGGTCTGATCGCGCGCGTCGTCGCGGCTGATCTTGCCGGAACGGGGCTGTTTCGTGAAATCCCGGCCGATGCGTTCGTGTCCAACGTGACAAGCTTTGCGAGCCCGGTCGCCTACGCTGACTGGAAGGCAATTAATGCGCAGGCGCTGATCACCGGGGCGGTGTCGACCTCGGGCGATACGATCAACGTCAAGTTCCGGGTGTTTGACGTGTTTTCCGATCAGCCACTGGGCGAGGGTTTGCAGTTTGCAGGCACCGCCGCCTCGTGGCGGCGCATGGCGCACAAGGTGGCCGACATTGTCTATAGCCGGATCACCGGCGAGGGCGGCTATTTCGACAGCCGTGTGGTGTTCGTGTCTGAAAGCGGTCCCAAGAATGCCAAGCGCAAGCGGCTGGCAATCATGGATTACGACGGCGCGAATGTGCAGTATTTGACCGACAGTTCGGCGCTGGTGCTGGCGCCGCGCTTTTCGCCCACCGGCGACAAGGTGCTCTATACCAGCTACGAGACAGGCTTCCCGCAGGTCTATGTGCTGGATGTTGCCACAGTGGGGCGGCAGGTGTTGTCGCAACAGCAAGGCACGATGACCTTCGCGCCGCGCTTTTCGCCCGATGGGCGCACGGTTGTCTATTCGCTGTCGGCCGGGGGCAATACGGACATCTATGCGATGGACATCAACGGCAGCAATCCGCGCCGGTTGACCTCGACCCCATCCATCGAAACCGCGCCCAGCTTTTCCCCTGATGGCAGCCAGATCGTCTTTGAAAGTGACAGAAGCGGCAGTCAGCAGCTTTATGTCATGCCCGCAGGCGGAGGAGAGGCCACCCGCATCAGCTTCGGGCAGGGCCGCTATGGCACGCCCGTCTGGTCCCCGCGTGGCGACCTGATCGCGTTTACCAAGCAAAATGCCGGCCGGTTCCATATCGGCGTCATGCGCACGGACGGGTCGGAAGAACGGCTTCTGACGGCCTCGTTCCTGGATGAAGGTCCGACCTGGTCGCCAAATGGGCGGGTGATCATGTTCGCGCGCGAAAGCCAAGGGGCAGCCGGGGCGCCTGCGCTTTATTCCGTTGACATTTCGGGGCGCAATCTGCGTCGTGTGGTGACAGAGGGGGCCGCGTCTGACCCAGCTTGGTCACCGCTTTTGAAATAGGCGCTTTCACGCCCACGGATCGGGGCAGCTTTGGCGCTGTTTTCCGATCCGTTTCCAAATGGTGCGCAAACTGTTAAACTTGCGCCAACGAGCAACAAAACAGCCTGTCACCTGATAATGCAGGCTCAGAATGGACACAGGAACGACCAATGAGAACTTTTGCAATCGCTGCGCTGGTTGTGGGCGCTTTGACACTTTCGGCCTGTTCAAAAAACCGGTTGGACAATGAATATGGCGCAGGTGCGCTGGGTGGGGATTTCGTGGCGGGCAGCCCGTCCGACCCGAAATCACCAGCCTATTTCCAACAGACGATTGGGGATCGCGTGCTGTTTGCCGTGGACCAGTCTTCGCTGAGCGCCGAGGGCATCGAGCTGTTGACCAAACAAGCGGCTTGGCTGATGGAAAACACCGCCTACACCGCCGTGATCGAAGGCCACGCCGACGAACAAGGCACGCGCGAATACAACCTTGCACTGGGCGCCCGCCGCGCCTCGGCTGTGCAAAACTTCCTGATCGAACGCGGCGTCGCCCCGAACCGGCTGCAAACTGTGAGCTATGGCAAGGAACGGCCGCTTGAGATCTGTTCGGAAGAAAGCTGCTATGCCAAGAACCGCCGCGCTGTGACCGTTCTGGCCGCAGGCGGTTTGGTCAGCTGATCCCCCACCGGACAAGGAGGTTCCCGATGCCGCGTTTTCCCCGGTTAGGTGCCGTCGCACTTAGTCTTTCCATCACGCTTGTCACTCCATCATTCGCCCAAGATCGGGCGCAATCGTTGGCGGACATCCGGCAAGAGCTGACGATGCTTTATGTCGAGATTCAGAAGCTCAAGACCGAACTGTCCACCACGGGGGCTGCATCGGTGCAGGCGGGTGCGGGCGGTCTCAACGAACGCATGGCAACGCTGGAAGGCGAGCTGTCGCGGCTGACCGGCAAGACGGAACAGCTGGAGTTCCGCATCAATTCGATCGTGCAGGATGGCACCAACCGGATCGGTGATCTGGAATTTCGTCTGGTCGAACTTGAAGGCGGCGATGTCAGCAAGCTGAGCGAAACCACGACGCTGGGCGGGGGCGCCGCGCCAACCGCCCCCATCGCGGCCCCAGAGCCCGCCCAACCCCTGACGACCGAACTCGCCGTGTCGGAGAAAGAGGATTTCGATGCCGCCGGTGCGGCGTTGGAAGCGGGCGACTTTGAACAGGCCGCGACCATGTATGAGGCGTTCATTGATGCCTATCCCGGTGGGCCGCTCACCGCCGAGGCGCATTTTCAACGCGGCGAAGCGTTGACCGGTCAGGGCGATGTCAAATCCGCCGCCCGCGCCTATCTGAACGCTTTCTCAGGGGCGCCCAACAGCGACCGTGCCCCAGACGCGCTGTTCCGGTTGGGCAATGCCCTTGGTGCGCTTGGCCAGATTTCAGAAGCCTGCGCGACGCTGACCGAAGTCGGCAAACGTTTCCCCGGCACACCCGCCGTTGAAGATGCGCAGGCCGCACGGACCAGCCTTGGGTGCCAATGACGCTTGAAAAGACACTGGCTGATGCCCTGAACCGGGCCCGCGCGCGCGGGCCCGTTCTGCGTTTGGGGGTGGCGGTGTCTGGCGGAAGCGACAGCATGGCGCTGTTGAACATGGCGCACGGGTGGAGTGCGGCGCAGGGCGTGGCGCTTGGCGCGGCCACCGTCGATCACGGCTTGCGCCCCGAAGCCGAGGCGGAAGCCCGCCGGGTTGCCGATACCTGCGACCGGCTTGGCGTGCCGCACGACATC
The DNA here is from genome assembly GCF_947497285.1 of uncultured Aliiroseovarius sp. GTDB lineage: Bacteria > Pseudomonadota > Alphaproteobacteria > Rhodobacterales > Rhodobacteraceae > Aliiroseovarius. Next base: position 486,911 of record NZ_CANMFT010000001.1, read on the forward strand.
CTGCGCTGGTCGCCGGATGTCACGGGCAATCTGCAACACGCGGCCCGCCATGCACGCTATGACCTGCTGGCGGGTTGGTCCAAGGCGCAGGCGCTGGACGCCGTCGCACTTGGGCACACAGCCGACGATCAGGCCGAGACGTTCTTGATGCGGCTTGCGCGCGGATCGGGTGTGGATGGGCTTTCGCAAATGCGCGACGATTGGGTGGACAGGGGGGTGCGTTGGCTTCGCCCTATTCTTTCGGCTGAACGCGATGCGCTGCGAGGTTGGCTGCAGGACCGCGGGCATGGCTGGGTCGATGACCCCTCGAACGACGATCCGCGCTTTGACCGGGTTCGCGTCCGCCAAGCCATGCAGGATCTTGCGAAACTGGGCCTTGATCGCTCCCGTCTGGTCGAAACGGCGCGCCACATGCGCGAGGCGCGCAGCGCGCTGTCATATTTCGCCCACGAAACTGCCGTGCGCATTGCGCGTGTCGAAGGGGGTGCGGTGCTTTTTGACGCTGTCGCGTTTCGGCAATTGCCGGCTGAAACCCGCCATCGGTTGCTGGCGCACGCCCTTATGTTCGTGTCTTCAACGGTTTATCGGCCGCGCTTTGACGCCCTTTGCGCATTAGAGACCGACGTTCTGTCTGGCACTGCGCGCACCCTTCAGGGCTGCCTGGTGACGTTGCATAAAGATGTGATCGAGGTCGTGCGCGAATACGAGGCGGTGCATAATCAAAGGGCTGAATCTGACGCGCTTTGGGACGGTCGCTGGCGGCTAGAAAGTGCGCAACCTATTGAAAATGCGTGGATTGCGGCATTGGGGCAGGGGATTTCGGACTGCCCGAACTGGCGGGCGTCAGGGCTGTCGCGCCAGACGGTTTTGGCCTCACCTGCGGTCTGGACCAAGGCCGGTTTGATCGCGGCACCTTTGGCAGAATACGCCAACGGATGGAGCCTTTCGACGGCACCCGAGAAGGAAGATTTCCTTCTGTCCATTTTATCGCATTGAACATACCAAGATCATCCCTATTTTAGAGACAGCGCTGTGCCGTCCGGCTTGCGCCTCGTCGTCATGGCATTCAAAGGAGATCCCCCTTGGGCAACGCGAGAAATTTCGCCTTCTGGATCGTGCTCTTTCTGCTGATCCTGGCCTTGTTCAACCTGTTTTCGAACGGGCAGGCCGGGCTGGCTGCATCGCAGGTCAGCTATTCCGAGTTCGTGGCCGCTGTAGATGGTGACCAGGTCAAGACCGCCACCATTGATGGTGAGCAAGTCGTTTATCAGGGTTCAGATGGCAAGATGTATCAAACCATCGTGCCGCGTGATGCCAAGGTGACCGACCAGTTGATCTCCAAAGGTGTCGAGGTCAAAGCCGAAGCACAACAGCAATCAGGGTTCATGAGCCTCATGTCCTTGCTGCTGCCGGTGATTCTGCTGATCGGTTTCTGGTTCTTCATGATGAACCGGATGCAGGGCCGCGGGGGCGGCGGTGCCATGGGCTTTGGCAAATCCAAGGCCAAGATGCTGACCGAACGCGAAGGTCGTGTGACCTTTGACGACGTGGCGGGCATTGATGAAGCCAAGGAAGAGCTGGAAGAGATCGTGGAATTCCTGCGCAACCCGCAGAAATTCAGCCGCTTGGGCGGGCAGATCCCCAAAGGGGCGCTTCTTGTTGGCCCTCCCGGCACCGGTAAAACGCTGCTGGCCCGTGCCATTGCTGGCGAGGCCGGCGTGCCGTTCTTCACCATCTCCGGCTCTGATTTCGTCGAGATGTTCGTGGGTGTCGGCGCAAGCCGTGTCCGCGATATGTTCGAACAGGCCAAGAAAAACGCGCCCTGCATCGTCTTTATTGACGAGATCGACGCGGTGGGCCGGTCGCGTGGCGCAGGCTATGGCGGTGGCAACGACGAACGCGAACAGACGCTGAACCAGCTTCTGGTCGAAATGGACGGCTTTGAAGCGAACGAGGGTGTGATCATCCTGGCCGCCACCAACCGTCGTGACGTTCTGGACCCAGCACTTCTGCGTCCGGGCCGCTTTGACCGCCAGGTCACCGTGCCAAACCCCGACATCAAAGGTCGCGAGAAGATCCTGGGCGTGCACGCCCGCAAGGTGCCGCTGGGTCCCGACGCCGATATGCGCATCATCGCGCGCGGCACGCCGGGGTTCTCGGGTGCTGATCTGGCGAACCTTGTGAACGAAGCCGCTCTGATGGCCGCGCGCATTGGTCGCCGATTCGTCACCATGGAAGATTTCGAGAACGCGAAAGACAAGGTGATGATGGGGGCTGAACGCCGCTCGATGGTTCTGACGGACGATCAGAAGGAAAAAACCGCCTATCACGAGGCCGGCCACGCGGTGGTTGGCATGTCGCTGCCGCAGTGCGATCCGGTCTACAAGGCGACGATCATCCCGCGCGGAGGCGCGCTGGGTATGGTTGTATCCCTGCCCGAGATCGACCGCCTGAACTGGCACAAGTCGGAATGCGAAGAAAAGCTGGCCATGACCATGGCGGGCAAGGCAGCCGAGATCATCAAGTATGGCGAAGGAAATGTGTCCAATGGACCTGCGGGTGACATCCAGCAGGCCTCGGGTCTGGCGCGCGCCATGGTGATGCGCTGGGGCATGTCCGAGAAGGTCGGCAATATCGACTATGCCGAGGCGGCCGAAGGATATTCGGGCAACACGGCGGGTTTCTCGGTTTCGGCGCACACCAAAGAGCTGATCGAGGAAGAAGTGAAGCGCTTCATTCAGAACGGCTATGACACGGCCTTCAAGATCTTGTCTGAGAAGAAGGAAGAATGGGAAAACCTTGCCCAAGGCTTGCTGGAGTTTGAGACCCTGACCGGGCCCGAGATCGAGCGCGTCATGAAGGGCGACCCACCGACCAAGGGCGATGACGAGGATGATACCTCGGACGAGGGTGACGCCCCGTCGCTGGCGGCCATTCCCAAAACCAAGCCGCGCGCGAAGCCTTCGGGTGACTCCGGGCTGGAACCCGAGCCGACAACCTAAGAAACGCATGCCAAAAACCCCCGGCCCAGCAATGGCGCCGGGGGTTTTCTTTTGTGACGGGCTTTTCGCGCAAGAACCGGGTCGCTGTCGCCAGATACGTCTGGCAGCAAGGTCAAGAATTGGACCGGGGGAAATGACATTTGACACGAGCGACCGCACCGTCTTTGGACGTCCTTAGTTTTGCGCTGCTTTTTTTGCTGGCCGCCATTTGGGGTGGGTCATTCTTCTTCGCAGAAATCGCTCTGCGCGAGCTGTCGCCCCTGACGATCACCCTTCATCGGGTGTTCTGGGCCACGCCGATCTTGTGGTATGTTGTGCGCGCCAAAGGCATCACGCTACCAAGATCTCCGCGGATCTGGGGCAGCTATCTGGTGATGGGCGCGTTGAACAACGCGATCCCGTTCACGCTGATATTCTGGGGGCAGCGCGAAATTGAAAGCGGTATGGCGTCCATTCTGAACGCCACGACGGCAGTGTTCGGTGCGGTTGTGGCCGGGCTTTTGTTGAAAGACGAGCCGCTCACCTTGCCCAAACTCACAGGGGCCACGTTGGGTGTCGCCGGGGTTGGCATCATCATGGGGCGCGATGCAATGTCCGATTTCAACCTGACAAATCTGGCGCAGCTTGCGGTGCTGGCAGCCGCCCTGTCCTATGCCTTCGCCAGTGTCTGGGGAAAGACGCAGCTTGCACGACAGCCCCCGTTGATGAATGCGTTGGGTATGGTGGTGGGCAGCGTTGTTCTGATGGTGCCGGTTGTCCTTCTGGTCGATGGGATGCCAAATGTGCATCTGTCGCTGCCGGTCTGGGGGGCGGTGTTTGGCATCGCGGCCCTTTCCACCTCGCTGGCATATGTGCTGTATTTCGCCATCCTTGCGCGGGCGGGCGCGGCCAACCTGATGTTGGTCACGCTGCTGATCCCGCCCTTTGCCATCGCGCTTGGCGTGATGTTTCTTGGGGAAAGTCTGCAAGCCAGCGCCTATCTGGGCTTTGGTGTCATTGCCATTGGGTTTGCAGTGACGGACGGTCGCCTGCTGGCCGTGCTGCACGGTCGTTGGTGAGCCGACGCAAGGTAGCGTCACTGCTTTTGGTTTGCGCCAGCATGTTCTTCCCGTCAGGATAGGCGCAACACAAGACAAGGAGCCTCCATGCCCGCCCTTATCCCCACCGACCACAGGGCCACGATCACGTGGCTTGGCAAGACCGCTGACCGCGACGCGACGCTGACCTCGGTCGCCTGCGATGCGGTCGAGCTGAATTACGAGGGCATCATTGGCGAGGCACGGTCTGGCATCACCCGATCCTCGTGCCCGCGCGTGACCAACCAGTATCCGCTTGATACCGAAATTCGCAATGTCCGACAGATCTCGGTTCTGTCCGCAGAAGAGCTAGCCGAAATCGCAAGCGCGCTGGATTTAGACCAGATCGACCCAGCATGGTTGGGCGCGTCGATGGTGGTCAAGGGGCTGCCTGACTTCACGCACTTGCCGCCCTCGGCGCGACTTCAGGCGGATAACGGCGCGGCATTGGTGGTGGATATGGAAAACCGCCCCTGCAATTACGTCAGCCGCGAATTGGAACGTGTGCGGCCAGGCCACGGCCTTGGTTTCAAGCCTGCCGCCAAGGGCAGACGCGGTGTCACGGTCTGGGTCGAGCATCCGGGCACGCTGAAGCTGGGGGATCAGTTGCGTCTGTATATTCCCGGCCAAAGGGCGTGGCAGCCCAAGGGGTAGCACCGGCGCTTCGCCGTTGACCCAACCAACCTTGGCGCAGAAGGGCCGCCGGGCTTTCCGACGAATTCTGCGGCAAACATGTCGGATTCCACCCTATGGGGGGCCGTCAGTGCAGATATGTATCGAGAAGAAAAGGATCGCGGTATCAACAGGGCTGCGACCTGACCTGAACAAAAGCGCACGAATCTGAAGGATCTGCTATGAGCTATAAATCCGACATCGAAATTGCCCGCGAAGCCAAGAAACGCCCGATCCAAGAAATTGGCGACAAACTGGGTATTCCGACCGAACATCTGCTGCCTTTCGGACATGACAAGGCAAAGGTCAGTCAGGATTTCATCAACTCGGTGCAGGACCGCGAAGATGGCAAGCTGATCCTTGTGACCGCGATCAACCCGACGCCAGCGGGCGAAGGCAAGACGACGACGACCGTGGGTCTGGGCGATGGGTTGAACCGGATTGGCAAAAAAGCGATGGTGTGCATTCGCGAAGCGTCACTTGGGCCGAACTTCGGGATGAAGGGTGGTGCGGCTGGCGGCGGTTACGCGCAGGTCGTGCCGATGGAGGATATGAACCTTCATTTCACCGGCGACTTTCATGCCATCACCTCGGCGCATTCGCTTCTGTCGGCGATGATCGACAACCACATCTATTGGGGCAATGAGCTTGCGATCGACGAACGCCGCGTGGCGTGGCGTCGCGTGGTCGACATGAACGACCGTGCGCTGCGCGACATCGTGGTGTCACTTGGTGGCGTATCGAACGGGTTCCCGCGCCAGACCGGATATGACATCACCGTCGCCTCGGAAGTGATGGCGATCCTGTGTTTGTCCAACAATCTGGAAGACCTGCAAAAGCGTCTGGGCGACATCATCGTGGCCTATACCCGCGAACGCACCCCGATCTATTGCCGCGACATTGGCGCAGACGGCGCAATGACGGTGCTGTTGAAGGACGCGATGCAGCCCAACCTTGTGCAGACGCTGGAAAACAACCCGGCCTTTGTGCATGGTGGCCCGTTTGCCAACATCGCGCATGGCTGTAACTCGGTCATTGCGACGAAAACCGCGATGAAACTGACCGACTATGTCGTGACCGAAGCCGGTTTCGGGGCCGATCTGGGTGCCGAGAAGTTCATGAACATCAAGTGTCGCAAGGCTGGCATTGCGCCGTCTGTCGTGGTGCTGGTTGCCACAGTGCGCGCGATGAAGATGAATGGCGGCGTGGCCAAGGCCGATCTGGGCGCGGAAAACGTCGCGGCTGTTCAGGCTGGCTGCCCGAACCTTGGTCGTCACATCGAGAACCTCAAATCCTTTGGCGTGCCGGTTGTGGTGGCGATCAACCACTTTGTCACGGACACCGATGCCGAGGTGCAGGCGGTGAAGGATTATGTGGATAGCCACGGGTCCGAGGCGATCCTGTCGCGCCATTGGGAACTTGGCTCGGAAGGGTCGGAGGCGCTGGCGCGTCGCGTGGCCGAGGTGGCCGACGCAGATGTCGCCAGCTTCGCGCCGATCTATCCCGACGAGATGCCACTGATGGAGAAAATCGAAACCATCGCCAAGCGCATCTATCGCGCGGACGAAGTTTTGGCCGACAACAAAGTGCGCAACCAGTTGCGTGACTGGGAAGACGCCGGATATGGCAACCTGCCGGTCTGTATGGCGAAGACGCAATACAGCTTCTCGACCGACCCGACCCTGCGTGGCGCGCCCACCGGCCATTCGGTCCCGGTGCGCGAAGTGCGGCTGTCGGCGGGCGCGGGTTTCATCGTCGTTGTCTGCGGCGAGATCATGACCATGCCGGGCCTGCCGCGCAATCCCGCGGCGCTGTCCATCGGTTTGAATGCCGAGGGCGAGATTGAAGGTCTGTTCTGAACAAGGATGGGGCGCGGCGCGGGGCTTACCTGTTGCCGCGCCCCGGCCTGTTCTGATACCGGTCAGCCCAAAGACCCATTTACACGATACAAGGAGAGTGGGCGATGACAGCTCAGATCATTGATGGCAAAGCCTTCGCGGCCACGGTGCGCGAAAAGGTCGCCGCCCATGTGGCACGGGTGAAAGACGAAAGCGGGATCACACCCGGTCTGGCCGTCGTGCTGGTGGGTGAAGACCCTGCCAGCCAGGTCTATGTCCGCTCGAAAGGGAAACAGACCGTCGAAGTTGGCATGAACAGCTATGAGCACAAGTTGGAGGCGGACACGTCCGAAGCCGACCTTCTGGCGCTGATCGACAAGCTGAACAATGACCCGGCTGTGCACGGTATTCTTGTGCAATTGCCATTGCCCGGCCATCTGAACGAAGATCTCGTCATCAACTCTATCGACCCGGCAAAAGACGTGGACGGGTTCCACATCTCGAATGTCGGCCTGTTGGGCACGGGTCAGAAGTCCATGGTGCCCTGCACGCCGCTGGGCTGCCTGATGATGCTGCGCGACCATCACGGGTCGCTGACGGGTCTGGATGCGGTGGTGATTGGCCGGTCCAACATCGTCGGCAAACCGATGGCGCAATTGCTGCTGGGCGATAGCTGCACCGTCACCATCGCGCACAGCCGGACCAAGGACTTACCCGACGTTGTGGGCCGCGCCGATATCGTCGTGGCCGCCGTCGGTCGCGCCGAGATGGTGCCGGGTGACTGGATCAAACCCGGTGCGACCGTGATTGATGTTGGCATCAACCGCATCGACGCGCCCGAAAAGGGCGAGGGCAAGACCCGCCTTGTGGGCGACGTGCATTTCGAAAGTGCGGCCAAAGTTGCCGGTGCGATTACCCCCGTGCCGGGTGGCGTTGGCCCGATGACGATCGCCTGCCTGCTGGCCAACACCCTGACGGCGTGCTGCCGTGCAAACGGGCTGGTCGAACCCGAAGGCCTGACGGCTTAACACCTGACCGCAGTGTTGCGCGCAGACAACTCGGTCCCCGGATGTCAGAGATTTGATCGGCGCGCGCCTTGGTCTTTGTGGTATACTTGGTTTGAAAGCTTGGCCTGTTCGGGCCTTGACCCTGTGACACCGTGCGTGGACCTGCTGTTTTTGTGAGGGCCACGTGTTGCGCTGTCGCCAGACCGCAACGGGAATGCAATGTCTATTTCGATCTATGGTGCTTTTCGCACTGACACCACGATGTCAAACAACACGGCGACCTATGCGACCATAGGATCGACGTTTCAGATCAGCTCCTACAGCAAGATCACCATCACTGATGGCGCCGATCCCACGATCATCTCAGGTGACAGCAGCACCAACGAAACCCCCAATGATCCAACCCAGACCTTGGGCGGCAGTGCGATCACTTGGGACTATACGATCGAGGTCACGGACGGCACCAACACCTATGAGGTTGGTGTGATGGACTATGACCTTAACGGAAACGGCACAATGCAATGGCCCGGTCCCGAGCAAGGATATTTCATAGCCTTCATCGGTGACATACCGCCGTTGAACACCACGCTGACCGTTAGCTCGGTGACCAATAACGGCCCCTCAATCCCAGCAGACAGCGTCGTGATCTGCTTTGCTTCTGGCACGCTGATCGACACGCCCGAAGGCGCGTGCAAGGTCGAGCAGTTGCAGGTCGGTGATATGGTGTTGACTGCTGACAATGGGGCGCAGCCGATACGTTGGATTGGTGCCAGCGCGTTGGATCTGCGGGCTTTGGCCTTGGCGCCGAAGCTGCACCCGATCAGGATCTGCGCCGGGGCTTTGGGCGACGGGTTGCCCAAGCGTGACCTTTTGGTGTCCCCGCAGCACCGCATGTTGGTGCGTTCGCCGATTGCGGCAAGAATGTTTGGTGGTGACGAGGTGCTGATCGCGGCCAAGAAGCTGGTTGGCATGCCGGGTATCGCCGTTGACACCGTCGCGGAACCGGTCACCTATTTCCACATGCTCTTTGACAGTCACGAGGTGGTGTTTGCTGAAGGCGCGCCGGCGGAAAGCCTGTTTGCCGGGCAGGAGGCGCTCAAAAGCGTGGGTCGTGCAGCCTATGAGGAGATTATGACCTTGTTCCCTGAGCTTGCCACAGATGCCCACGCCCCCGCCATGGCGCGCCGCAGTCCGACCAAGGCCAAACAGATCGACACGCTGGTCAGGCGCCATGTCGACAATGGAAAGCCGTTGGTGGCGCATCCCTGACAAGGGGCAGCTTTGCTGCTGCTCGACCTTAATCTTTGAACTTCGGCGCGCGTTTTTGCATGCCAGCCATCACCGCTTCCATCTGGTTGGGCTTGCCCATCAAGGCTTCCTGCGCGCGGCTTTCGGCAAGCAACGTGTCTTTCCAGCCCATCAACTCGGTGTCGCGGATCAGCGCCTTGGCTGCGCGGATGGCGTCGGGGGATTTCTGCGCAATCTCGGCGGCTATCGCTTGCGCGCGCGCCTGCGGGGTGTCGGAGAGTTCCGTCACAAACCCCCAGTCCAGCGCCTGTTGTGCCTCGAACTGTTCAGCCGAATAGGTCAGCTTGCGGATCACATCCCCGCGCGCCAAGCGCCGCATCAGGACCATGCCCCCCATGTCGGGGATGATGCCCCAGCGGCCTTCCATGATCGAAAAGCGCGTATCCGGCGCGGCGATACGCATGTCCGCACCCAGCATGATCTGGAACGCGCCGCCGAACGCATAGCCATGCACGGCTGCGATCACGGGTTGTGGCATCTCTGCCCAAACCATCGCGGCAGCTTGGAACAGGTTCGAATTGCCATGCGTGCGCTCCAGAAACACGCCGCCCTGCATGGCGAACTGCGCGATTTCTGGCATCGCGGCCAGATCCAACCCGGCTGAAAACGCAGGCCCGTCGCCCGCCAGAACCACGGCGCGAATGTCTTTGCGCGCAGCAAGGGTTTCGCCTGCGGCCACGATGGCGCGGATCATTTCAAGGTCCAGCGCGTTGCGCTTGTCGGCGCGGGTCAGGGTGACGGTGGCCACTTGGTTGTCTTCAGTGATGCGGACGCGGTCGGACATGGGGATCTCCTGATTGGGCTTAGGCGCGAGTGTGCCGTTTGTCGGCAGCCGGGCCAACTGTCACGTTGCGGCAGGTGGTGTGGACACGGGAACCATCGTGCCCAGAAGTTTGGCGATCAGCGTGCGCTGGCCGTCCTGTTCGGCCCAGACATCGGCTTCGACCGGGATCAGACGGCGGCCAATGCGCAACACGCACCCTTCGGCGACCAGCCTGTCACCCTTGGCGGGCGCAAGCAGGTTGATCTTGATTTCCGAGGTCAGAACCTCGTGACCGTCGGGCATGACGGACAGCGCCGCATAGCCCGCCGCTGTGTCGCCCAACGCAAAGGTCAGGGCCGCGTGACCAAACCCGTGCTGTTGGCGCATCGTGTCCGGGATCGGTGCGGTGATCTGACAAAAGCCATACCGCAGATCGGTTATGTCAGCGCCGATCAACGTCATCAGGTTCTGTGCCGCAAAGCTGTCGCGGATTTTTGTTACGGTGTCTTGGGGTATGTCGGTCATGAGCAATCCTTTGCGTCAGCCAAGACTAACATAACCCGCGCATTGTGAACCCGGAACGCGGCGTCAAACCCGGTTAACGCGGCATCGGGATTGGCTGCGGCGGGTCACCCAGAAGGACCGCGATGGCCTCTGGCCGCATCAGGCGCGACAGGACAGAGTGGTCGGACCGCAACCCACCCGTATAGGTGCCATAGGACGGCATGATCACCCGGTCGCCGTCGAACAACATACAAGGCCTGCTGACCGTGCGCCCCTTGATGTGCAGTCGCGCCTTGGGGTGGAAATGCCCGGTGATCTCGCCCGCCGCGCCCACCCGTGCGATATGGCGAAAGTGCAGCGGAGGGTGCAACAGCTCGGCCAGATGGGTGCCCGCGAACTCAATCGGGCCGGGATCATGGTTGCCTTCGATCCAAACCCAGCGGCGCCCGGCCATGAGGCGGTTCAACCACTGCGCTTCAACCTCGGGAAGGTTGTCGGACGCCTCAAGGTCATCGAAACTGTCGCCCAGACAGACCACGGTGCGTGCGCCAGATGCCTCGATATCGGTTTGAAGACGGTGCAACGTGTCGCGCGTTTCGTAAGGGGGAAGGATCGCGTCGCCCTTGCGCGCCATGCGTTCCGATTTGCCAAGATGCAGGTCGGACACGCACAAAAGCCACTCGTCCGGCCACCACAACGCACCGGATGGCAGCAAGGTCAGCTTCACCCCAGCCAAATTAAAGTCGTACCCCTTCATATAGTCTAGAAAGTCGATTTCCCGCGTTATTGCAAGCTATTACGACGCGTGGTGCGCTATACCAGCCCGGCTTCCATCATAAGGCGATCTGCTTCGGCGCGCATTAGGGCGTCTGCCCCGGCGCCGTCCACCGGCACCTTGCCGACCTCAAGGAACAGAGGGGCGGCGAAGGGCGTCACGCGACCCGGATGAACATGGTCGATCAGCCCGCCGGTGCGTGCCAGCATTTCGTCAATCCGGCCAAAGCCGATCAGCCCGCGCATCGCCTCGTCGCGCGTGATCGACAGCAACAGGTGGTCCGGGTCGTATTTCCGGAGCGTGTCGTAAAGGATGTCGGCCGAGAACGTGGCCTGCCGCCCCGAAGATCGCTTGCCCGGCAGGTTGCGGGTGATCAGCCCGGCGATGGTGGCCGCACCCTTGAAGCTGCGTTTCATCAGGGCGTTTTCCGCAAGCCATCCGTCCAACCCGTCACGCAGGCCTGTGGCGTCCAGCGCCTGCGCCGGGTTGTCCAGATGCGACACGGACCAAATCAGCGTGGCATAGTCGGTGGCGACAAAGCCCAGCGGGCCAAGTCCCATATCCTCCATCCGGCGGGTGACCATCAGGCCCAGCGTCTGCTGCGCGTTCTTGCCCGCAAAGCCATAGATGCAGGTATGGGGCCGGTCTTCGTGGTCGAAGCTTTCGACAAGGATGCGGCCTGAGCGGGGCAGCTGGCTGACCTCGCGCTGCAGTTCGATCCAGTCCAGCGTGTGGCGGGGCAGGTCGGGCAGGGGGGTGCGCTGCAGCAGGTCAAGGATGCGCTCCGACAGCTGCGTCGAGGTCGAAAACTTGGTGCCGGAGAACACCGCGAGCTTTGGCTTGCGGCCCCGGTCGCGGCTGACTTGCACCTCCATCTCGCGCAGGGTTTCAAAGCGGACGATCTGGCCGCCCATCAGGAACGTGTCGCCGGGCACCAGCGAGGCAGCGAAGCTTTCTTCGACCTCGCCCAAAGGCTTGCCGACCGAGGCGCGCGACCGCCCCTTCAACCGCACCTTCAGCGTATCGGTGTCGATGATCGTGCCGACATTCATCCGCACCTGTTGGGCCAGCCGCGGGTCGCGCAACTGCCATTGCCCATCGGCGCGTTGCATCAGCCGCTGCCAGCGGTCATAGGCGCGCAGAGCGTAACCTCCGGTTGCCACGAAATCGAGGCAGGCATCGAAATCGGCACGGGTGAGATCCGCATAGGGGCCGGCGGTCGTCACCTCGGCGAAAAGGGCGTCGGCATCGAAAGGCGCGGCGCAGGCGGTGATCAGGATATGCTGGCACAGCACATCACGCGGGCCGGGGCCGCGCGGATCGCCGTCAAGGTCGTGGGCCAGCACAGCCTCGATCGCGGCGTGACATTCGATGACTTCCCACCGGTTAGCGGGCAGGATCAGCGCTTTTGACGGCGCATTGTATCGGTGATTGGCCCGCCCGATCCTCTGCACCAGCCGTTTGACGTTCTTAGGCGCGCCCACTTGAATGACCAGATCGACATCGCCCCAATCAAGCCCAAGATCCAGCGACCCCGTGCAGACCACGGCGCGCAATTGGCCCGCAACCATCGCGGCCTCGACCTTCTTGCGTTGTTCCAGCGCCAGCGAGCCGTGGTGGATGCCGACGGGCAGGGCGGCGTCATTGGCCATCCAGAGTTCGTGAAAGAAAATCTCGGCCTGCGCACGGGTGTTGTGGAAGATCAGGGTGGTCTTGTGTTTTGCGACCTCGTCCAATACTTCGCGGATCGCATAGCGCCCGCCGCCGCCCGACCACGGGGGCGGGGTGTCGGTGGTTAGCATTGCGATGTCGGGATCGGGGCCGGGGTCGGCTTCGATAATTTCGCACCGGGTTGGGTGCGGGGCAAGGAATTGAGCCAGCGCAGGCGGGTCTTCGACCGTGGCCGACAGCCCGACGCGTTTGAGGTCGGGGCAGAGCGCCTGCAACCGCGACAGACACAACATCAGTTGATCGCCGCGTTTGCTTTCCGCCAAGGCGTGCAGCTCGTCCACCACCACGCGCCTCAGGCCCGCAAAAATGTGCGGCGCATCCTCGTAGCTCAGCAACAGCGCGAGGCTCTCGGGCGTGGTCAGCAGGATGTGCGGCGGGTCGGCGCGTTGGGCCTTCTTGCGGGTTTGGGTGGTGTCACCTGAGCGATCCTCGACCCGGATCGCCAGCTCCATATCCTCGATGGGCGTCATCAGGTTGCGCCGCATGTCGGCGGCCAGCGCCTTTAGAGGCGAGATATAGAGCGTGTGCAATCCCGGACCGGGGGCCTCGCCCAGTTCGACCAGCGTCGGCAGAAACCCAGCAAGCGTTTTGCCGCCCCCTGTGGGCGCGATCAGCATCAAGGCCGGGTCGTTCGCTTGTTCCAGCATCCCGCGTTGATGCGGATGCGGGGTCCAACCGCGCTGGGTGAACCAGCGGTCGACATGAGGGGGCAGGGTGGTCATGTGGGCAGGATAAGCAAAGCGCTGCGCCGTGAACATGCCGCAAATGGGTTGGGCACAAAAAAGGGCGACGTGCGGCCATCCGCAAGTCGCCCCTGAATGCGTGCTGGAACAGCGTGCTAGTGCACGATTTCTTCTTCTTTCACGAACATGTTTTCCCATGCCCGGTCGATCAGTTCAGGCGTCATTTGCGGCGGAATTTTTTCGAAGCTGCAAATTGACAAGATCTGGTCGATCAGGAAGACCGGCTGGTAGTTTGCATAGATATTGTCAATCGTCGGATACTTGTTCTTCAAAAGGTGGATCAACGCATCTTGATTAAGCGGCAAGCCCTTCTTCTTTGCCACCATCGCAAAGATTTTCAGAAAGCCTTCCTGATCCGGGCCGTCGATCTTGATCTTGTAAAAGATCCGGCGCAATGCCGCTTTGTCGAAGATCTTGTTCGGGTGGAAGTTGGTCGAGAAGATGACCAGCGTGTCGAACGGCACCTCGAATTTCTCACCCGATTGCAGGGCCAGAATATCTTTGTTTTCTTCCAATGGCACAATCCAGCGGTTGATCAGCGCCTGGGGCGGATCAGCTTGGCGGCCAAGGTCGTCGACGATGAAGACGCCGCCCGAAGATTTCAGCTGCAAAGACGCCGTATAGGTCCGCGCGGTCGGGTTATAGACCAGATCCAGCATGTCCAGCGTCAATTCACCCCCGGTGATCACGGTGGGACGGTCGCACAGCACATAGCGACGGTCGTGCTTTTTCGAGGTCCGGCGCAGCGCGGCGGGATCATCGGCGGTTTCCTCGGCCGCGGTATGCACAATCGGGTCATAGACCGTGATCACCTGACCAGAATACTCAATCGCGCGCGGGACATAGATCCGGTCGCCAAGTGCGTCACGGATCCCGTTCGAGATCGAGGACTTCCCGTTACCCGGAGGGCCATACATCAGGATCGACCGACCCGATCCGACCGCCGGGCCCAACTGGTCCAGCAGGTCAGGCGGCAAGATCAGATGTCCCATCGCACCGGTCAACTGATCACGCGACATGTGGATGTTGCGGATCGACTGACGCTTGACCTGTTTGGCATAGACCGACATTGGCACCGGCATGGCGCCGAAATATTCGGACTGCGACAGCGCATCAAGCGCGCGCGCCTTACCCGAGTCAGACAGCCGATAGCCCATTTCAGAAGATTTCGATCCTGCATGAAGCGTGCCCATTGCTTCGACCAGACCGCCATCCCGGCTCATGTCGATCAGTTCCTGCACGACGCGTGCCGGCAGGCACAGAACGCGTTCAAGGTCAGAGATCTGTTCCAGATTGGTTCGGAACATGGTTTTCAGCAGGATATCCCGCATCATCACGTTGGTCAGTCCCGTCTCGGCCAAGCTCATGGCGGGCGGGGGGGCGATGATGTCCGTGTTCTGCACATTCATAGGCATGCTCGATCTTATGTTGCGGTTTTGAATCGCCCAACCATTAACTTGGCCGAACAATTACAAAGCGTTGCGTATCACCATATTGGCGCTAATTTGGCTACAAAAGAATGAGGGCAGGTATGAGCGCAAATAAAGGAAAGATTTTGGCAGCCTTTATGGCAGGGCTGTTGGGGCTCTTTGCCATTGTGACCTTTTCGAAGGGCGGTTTCTTCATCGGCAAGCATGAAGGCGACACGCTGCATCTGCTTCAGATGTTGTTGCGGATGGGGGATGGCGACTGGCCGCACCTCGATTTTGTCACCCCGATCGGGGTTCTGGCCTTTGCGCCGATCACCGTGTTTCTTGAGGCAGGTTATGGCGTCGGTCAGGCCATTCTGGCAGGCCAATTCCTTGTTGCCATTGTGTTTTTTCCAGTAGCCTGGTGGGTTGCAAAGTCGCGGTTCGAGGGGGGATGGGCGCTGCTTTTCGCAGCCACGATCCTTGTTTACGCGGTGGCGTTGGTGCATGGCGAGGCGCATGATTCCGTCTCGATCTCGATGCATTACAACCGTTGGGCCTGGGCGGCGGCGTTTTTGGCGATCACAACCACGATACTGCCGGGGCGCGAAGGCGACAATCCGCGCATCGATGGGGTGGTGGTCGGATTGGCGATGGCCGCGATGGCATTGATTAAGGTGACCTATTTCGCAGCCTTTTTCATACCGATCCTTGTTGGGCTTTTGGCGCGGGGGGCGTGGCGCACGGTGTTGTGGGCGGCTCTGACCGGCGCTGTGGCGGCTGTTGTCGTCACGCTTTGGGCGGGCACGCCGCTGTTCTGGCTGGCCTATCTGCGCGATCTGCTGAACGTGGCGGCGTCGGACGTGCGCCCGCAACCGGGTCGCGCCTTCGGTGATGTGGTCAGCGCGCCTGCCTATCTGGGCGGATCGCTGGTGGCCGTCCTTGCCGTGATTTTTCTGCGCCAAGCCGGGCGCAAGGCCGAGGGGCTGACGCTTTTGCTGCTTGTGCCCGCATTCTTCTATGTCACGTATCAAAACTTCGGAAATGATCCGCAATGGCTTTGGCTTCTGGGCATTTTGCTGTTTTCCATGCGGCCGAACGGCCCTGTCTTCAGCGGCTTTGGCTGGGATATGCAAAAAGCGATTTCCGCGGTGGCGCTGGCGGCGTTGTGTTTTGGCACGCCAAGTTTCTTGAACATGGCGGCAAGCCCGTTCCGCCACCTTGCCACGGACGTCGAGGACTACGCTGCCTTGATGCCTGGCACGGGGGTGCACGAGGATCTGCAAACCTTCGCGCCACGCGCCTATCGCGTCGATGTGCGCCGCGCATTGGATGGTCCGGACACACCTTTTGCCGCCTACTACGATGAAAAGGCGCGCGAAGATACGACCGTCACGTTCAAGGGCCGCACGTTAGAGTTCTGTTCACTGGAGCTTGGCATGGTCGCGTGGTTCAAGACCCTTGCCGATGACATCGCTGAATGGGATCAGGGGCGCGACAAGTCGCTGTTCACGGCGGACCTGTTGTCCAGCTATTGGATGTATGGCGACCTGAAGCCGCTTGAAGGTGGCGCGCCGTGGTATTACGGGGACCTGACCGGGATCGAGAATGCCGATTACCTGTTGTTGCCGCATTGCCCGCTGTCACCTGACACCAGCAAGAAAATCCTTGATGAGGTCACCGGCCAGCCTTGGTTCGATGCAGTGAAAGAGGTGCGGCGCACCGAGCTATACACGCTCTATAGCCTGCCCGGTGAACGCCCGATCAAGGTCGCGCCACCGAAAGAACCGGATGAAGAAACCTCTGCACAAGACTGAGCGTGGCCCCACGAAAAAGCCCCCGCCAAGCGATGCTTGCGGGGGCTTTGGCTTTGTTCGATCGTGGCGCGCTCAGGCGCCGGCGAAGGCTGCAATCACAAGATAAAAAATCAGCGTCGCGCCAAGGCTTAGCCCCATCGGGTAATCTCGCCGCGTCCAGCTTTCCCAGTTTGGCGTCGCGTTGCGCAATGGCGTGATTTTCTTGGCCATGCGGTGCAGCACGAAGCCCACCACAATCATCACCGCAAACAACATCAGCACGAAATACGCATCTGAAAGTGCGACGAACGGCGCCATGGCGGCGGCGAATTTGGCATCGCCTGCGCCCAGCATCCGCCCCATATTCATCACGAAACCGATCACCAGGATCACCACGAGGTGCAGCCAGCGCCACAGATATTCGTTCAGGTCGAAGGCAATCAGCCCGACGATCGCAAACACCACCGTCAGTGCCATGACGGCCTTGTTGGGGATCTTCATTCGCGACAGATCAGACCAGGCAACCCACAAGGAAATCGGAACGGCGAAGGGCAGAAACAAGGTCGCTGCCCAACTTGTCAACGCGGTCGTCATGTGCCGCTCACCCGTTCGAGACGTTGTTTTCCAGCGCTTCCAGCGCGCGCGTCGCGGCTTCGAAATGCTGTGGGTGCGTGTCGATGGCTTCTTGCAGCAGCCCTTTTCCGGTCGCTACATCGCCTTGCTTAATAGCCGACAGCGCCAAGGTGTGCAAAAGCTGCGCGCGTTCGATCTGGGTCATGGGAATGACCGGCAGGTCGTATTTGCGCTGCGCACCGCGCGCCAGAACAAGGTTGTTCTTGGCTGTGAACATCTTGTTGTCATAGTCCAGCGCCTGCGCGAACAGCTTTTCCGCCCCGCTGAAATCGGCGCGAGTCAGTTTGGAATAACCCCAGTTGTTCAGAACCGAACCGGGCTGCGTTGTCAGCCCAACCGCCGTTTCATAGTAGCTGTCAGACTTCTTCCATTCTTCATTGCTGTCGGCGATCATCGCCTCAAGCCGGTAACGGCGATAGGTTTCGTGGGTGGGCGGCACCTTGTCCAGAACCGCTTCGGCCTGATCCCAGTCGCCAGCCCGGATATAGGCATCTGCCAGACTGACACTGTCGGTTTGCGTGCCCTCGGCGCTCGCTACGATCGCTTTCCAGACCGGAATCGCTTCTGCCGGGCGCTTGGCGCGCACCAGCGATTGGGCCAAACCGCGTTTCAGGTCGATCCGATCCGGCGCACCCTTTACGGCACGTTGGAAATAGGCGGCGGCCTCGTTCGGGTCGCCCACGGTCAACATGATGTCATTGAGGTTGCTTTCGTCGATCACGTTGACATCAGCCATAGCGCGTTCGACGTCTTCGCCGCCGGATTTCGACTTATCACAGGCCGAAAGTGCGACCGCGCTGCCGAGGCAGAGCGACAAAAAGATGGGATGGCGCATGTTTGCGTCCTTTTACTGCTCGTGTCTTCGCTTAGATTTCGGACAGAAGCAGGTAATCTCCCGTTCCTCGCCGAACCAGCGCGAATGTATCATTATGCGCTTCATCATAGTCGGGATTTTCCATTTTTGCGAGCGCCAAGCGTAAATTCTCGCGAATTTGGGCAGATTGGCCACGATCCAGCCCAAACGCGATCCGAAAGACACGGGCCGCTTCGCCCGTTTGGCCGGTTTCCATCAGCACAACGCCCAAATTGTTCCATGCGGGAACGAAGGTGCTGTCCGTTTGCGTGGCCTTTCTGAGAAGCCGTTCCGCCTGTCCCAAACGGCCCAGCTGGAGGTTGGCTGACCCGATGGCAGACAGCACATCGACGGTGATGCCCTGTTCGCTGGCGGCACGCAGATAGGCCTTCAGGGCCAGTTCATGTTCGCCCGCAGCCGTCAGGCGGTGGCCAACGGTCAAGCCGTCAATGGATTCTTCGCCGCGCTTCAGGGCCGTCGGGGCATAGGGATTGCCGTCTTTTGCCGGAAACCCGTTGGGCGTCTGGCAGCTTGCCAGCGCGAGCACAATCAAAACACCAAGACCGCCACGCACGCGCAGCCGGTCTGTGGTTGATGCCAGGAAAAGGGCCGGTCGAATGAAAGCCGGTGGGGCAGGGCGGCGCGTGGTCAAAGTGCTCTCCTTCGCGCGGCCCGATGCCGGCGTCAGAACCGGACCTGCTTGAGGGTCAGATAGATGTCATAGATCGACGGACCGATCAGGATGATCAGAAGCGGCGGAACTGTCAGCATCATTGTGGCAAGTGTCATCTTGGTGGGCAAGGTATTTGCCTTCTCTTCCGCCCGCATAACCCGTTTGTCGCGCATTTCCGCGGCATAGACCCGCAACGCATCCGCGATCGAGGTGCCAAAGGTCGCAGACTGGATCATCACGGTCACAAAGCTGGCCACATCTGGCACGCCCGAGCGTTCAGACATGTCACGGAGCACCTGAATGCGGTCTTTACCAGCCTTCATTTCGTTCGAGACGATGGTGAATTCATCCGCCAGCGCCGGATAGGAGGCGCGAATTTCCTTGGAGACGCGCAAGATCGACTGGTCCAGCGATTGGCCGGCCTCAACACAGGTTAGCATCATGTCCAGCGCGTCGGGGAAACCGTTGGTGATCTCTTCCTTGCGCTCTTCGACCCGGCGCGTGACCCAGTATTTCGGCAACAGATAGCCACAGACACCTGGCACGAGGATCCACAACATCCGGGCTTGTGTCGACATTTCCTGTTCGTTGGCGGTTTTCAGGATGGTCAGAAAGACGCCAAAGATCAGCAACCCGATGCCAAGTGCAAACTGGGAAAAGTGGAACGTCCGCACGGCGTTCTTGCCGGGATAACCCGCCTGAAGCAGTTTCAACTGTATGGCTGAATATTCTTCCGCGTCCTGCGGTTCCAAAAAGGCCGAGTATTTCTCAAGCTTATTGGAGCCGGATGCGACACGCAGGTCGGCTTTTTGCCCGGCCTTCGCACCGCGTTCACGGGTTTGGCGCAGCTTGTCCAGCGGATCAACGGTGCGCTTCAACAAGAAGGGCAGAGCGAAGACGATAAACAACAGCCCCACCCCACCGACGGCGATCATCGGACCCATCGGGCCCATCAGGTCTGTCAGAATAGTGTTGATCTGTTCCATGTCCGTCTGACCCCCTCAGACCTTGATGTTTACAAGCATGCGCATGACGAAGATGTTCGCCACAAGAAAGCCGGCAACAACCAGACAGGCCGGGATGAAATAAGGCGTGTCACGCACCTTGTCGTAATAGTTGGGCTGGATCAGGTTGATCATCACCAACGCCAGAACCGGGAAGCCCGACAGGAAGTTGCCGGACCATTTCGCCTCGGCGGTGATGGCGCGGACCCGGCGAAACAGCTTGAAGCGCGACCGGATCACCTTGGCCAGACCGTCCAGAATTTCGGCAAGATTGCCGCCCGAGGTCTGTTGAATGGTCACCGCAACGGCCAGAAATCGCATGTCCTGATTATCAAGGCGTTCCGCCATCGAAGACAGGGCTTCGCCCACGTCACGGCCATAGGCGCTTTCGTCAGCGATCAGGCCCATTTCGGTGCCAAGCGGGTCGGGAACCTCTTTTGCGACGATCTGCACGGCCGACGAAAACGGGTGTCCGACGCGCAAGCTGCGCACCATCAGTTCGACGGCGTCGGGCAGCTGTTCTTCAATCATCGATGTGCGCTTCTTGGCCTTGTTGTTGATCCACATGTAGACACCACCGATGCCCATCACGATCGACACACCGATGCGCACGGGTGGCGACGCCGCAGTGGCGACGCTGAGCCCGACATAGGCAAAGACCGTCAACAGCCCCATGATCATCACCAACTGACCCGGTGTGAACGCAATTGCGGCTTTCTGGGCTTTGGTGGCAAGCAAGGAATAAAACGGAATACCCTGCGCGCGAACGTGCTGGCCCATTTCCTTGCGCAGCTTTTCCAGAACCTCTTCGCGCGCCGCGCCTTTTTCGAGCATATCGAGGCGCCGGTTCACGCGGTTGTTCAGGCTGATCGACTTGCCGAACACGGTCAAATAGATGCCTTCGACCAACAGCAGCACTGCCAGGAAGATCAGACCATAAAGGATCGGCTCAATGGAAATGGACATGGATCATTCGCTCCAGGGTTCGTAAATGGATGCGGGCAGATCATAGCCCCACTGACGGAAGCGATCAGAATAATGCGACCGCACGCCGGTCGCGTTGAAGCGTCCGATGATCTTGCCGTCGGGCGCAAGGCCCAGACGTTCATAGCGGAACACCTCCTGCATCGAGATGACTTCGCCTTCCATGCCGGTGATCTCGGTGATCGACACCATACGGCGCGAGCCATCTTGCAAGCGGCTGGCCTGAACGATCAGGTTCACAGCCGAAGCGATCTGGCTGCGCACCGCTTTCAGCGGCATCTCGATCCCGGCCATGGCGACCATGTTTTCCAGACGCGACACCGCATCACGGGCCGAGTTGGCGTGGATCGTCGTCATTGACCCATCGTGGCCGGTGTTCATGGCCTGTAGCATGTCGATGACTTCTTCGCCGCGGGTTTCCCCCACGATGATCCGGTCAGGACGCATCCGCAGGGCGTTTTTCAGACAGTCGCGTTGGCTGACCGCGCCCTTGCCCTCGACGTTCGAGGGGCGGCTTTCCATCCGGCCGACATGGGTCTGCTGGAGTTGAAGTTCGGCCGTGTCTTCGATCGTCAGAATGCGTTCCGAATTGTCGATGAAAGACGAGAGCGCGTTCAGCGTCGTCGTTTTACCAGAACCGGTCCCGCCCGATACGATGATATTCAGCCGGGTGGCGACGGCGGCCTGAAGATAGGCGGCCATCTCTTCCGAGAACGCGCCGAAATTCACCAGTTCGTCGATGCCCAGCTTGTCTTTCTTGAATTTACGAATTGAAACAAGCGATCCGTCCACCGCAATCGGCGGCACCATCGCGTTGAAGCGCGAACCATCCGCAAGACGGGCGTCGACATGCGGGTTGCTTTCATCCACGCGACGACCAACCGCCGATACGATCTTGTCGATGATGCGCAGAAGGTGGCGTTCATCCTTGAAGGTCACGTCGGTCAGTTGAAGCCGACCATCGCGTTCGACAAAGACCTGCTGCGGTCCGTTCACCAGAATATCGTTGACGGTGTCGTCTTGCAAAAGCGGCTCAAGGGGGCCAAGGCCCTTCACTTCGTCGTAGAGCTCCTGATTGAGCATCAAACGTTCGTCGCGGGTCAAAACAACGTCGCGTGTGGTCAGGAATTCTGACGTGATATCAGTGATTTCCGAACGCAGGTCTTTTTCCGAAGCGGATTCCAGCGCACCAAGGTTCAGGTTGTCCAGAAGCTCTTTGTGAAGCTCGGTCTTGATGTCGCCCAACCGCTCTTTGCGTTTGCGTTCCTTGTCGCCGGCGACCGGTTTGGCGTCTTGTGCCGGTAGTTGACGGCGCGTGACGGAATGCTTTGCCGCGGAATCCGCCGCGCTGGGCGACTTCGCCTTTTCAGGCGTCGCCTCTGCCGAACGTCCACCGTCCACCGCTTTCAGTTGCGGGGTGCCTTTGGCGGGTGTCTTGGCGGGTTTTTTGTAGCGGGAAAACATCGTGCCTCCGGGGGTCAGTTGGCTGTCGCTTCGGCCTGATTAACATCGTAAACAGACTTGGCCAGTTTCTGGATTTCCTTGCGCAACGGATTTTTCGCCGCCGCCGATGCAAGGGGTGCACCATGGTCGCCTGCCTGGGTCACGGGCTTGCCACCATCGGGCAGCTGAACCTCGATCGAGATATCCAGACTTTCCGCCAGACGCTTGACCCGCGATTTGCCAGCCAGATCTGTGAACTTCGGTGCGCGATTAAGCACATAGCGAAGCTTGTCGACGGGCAGCTCTTCGGCTTTCAGGGCCTTGATCATCCGCAACGTGTTCTGCGCCGAGCGCAAATCAAGCTCAAGCGTAGCAAAATAGACATGGGACGCGTGCAGGACCGTTTCCGTCCACTGAACCAGCGTATTGGGCATGTCGATTATGACATAATCGAAATTGCAACGCGCCATTTCGACAACCCGCTGGATATCTTCACTTGTCACCAGATCCAAAGGCAGCATGTCAGATGGCGCGGTCAGAACCTGCAACTGGTCGCCATATGTCAGCAACGCTTGCATGAAGATGTCCTGATCCATCATCTCGGTGTCGGACAGCAGTTCATAAACCGCATCGCGACGGGGCAGGTCCAGATAGGTGGCGGCGGACCCGAATTGCAGACCGAAATCCAAAAGGCACACGCGCGGTGGGTCTTTCTTATTGGTTTGGGTCAGCTCCCACGCCAAGTTAACCGCAAGTGTCGTCGCACCGGTGCCGCCAGCCATCGGGTGCACTGCCAAAATAACAGCTTCGCGGTCCCCCTTGGGCTTGAGCGTCGTGGCATGATCGCCTGCGTCCACATCGGTTTGCTGGGTGGATGCGGCGGCGCGCAAACGCGTGATCGCATCGTGCAACGCCCCTTCGGGAAGCGGGTAGGGGACGAATTCCTCGGCCCCCAGCTTCAAAAGCTGGTGCAAGGCGATCGGGCTTACCTCTTCGGCAATCACGATGACCTTGATATCTTTTTCGACGGCGGCCTTGATGACCCCTGCGACCTTTGACAGATCAGCTTCGTCCTGTTCGTCCAGCGCGATGGCCACAAATTCCAAGGCATCCGCATCGGGTTGCGCAAAGAAAGTGATGGCATCTTCCATCGTCAGGTCGCCCCAGGCTTCGCCCAGTTCGGCCTCCATGTCTTCGATCAGAAGATCGAAATTCTGAACATCCCTAGAGATCGTGCACGCGACGATCGGTTCGGGGTCTGTCTGTAGCGCAACACTGCCACTCATTGACTCATTCCTTCCAGTTCGAGCCCGCATTCAAGCATTCTGCCGTCGGGGCCTCTTTCCAGGAGAAGGTGCGCGAGTCGGATTTGCGCACGGACTGCTCCCGGCAGGCCCAAGAAGTGCCAGCCAATCTGGGCAAGATTGCGGCTGAAACGGCCAAATTATTCGTTCTTTTGGGACGATCTTGTGCTGGGCATGGCATCTGTTTCGACCTGAGGAACGGCAAAGTCATTCGTGTTAAACGGGAACCGACGACCAATATATGGTGTGTTGGCTATATTAATAAGGCAAATCACGATGTCCTACAGGGGGAAAGATTACGCCAACTTCCCTTGAATGTGGCAAAAATGTGGTCCGCGGGCGGATTTGAGCGGCAAACCGGCACCAAGACGCAAAAAGGCGCGACCGTGTCGCGCCTTTTTGAAACTTGTCCGAGGGCTTAGCGGCGTCAGCCACCACCACCTTCGACCGTGCCAGCCGTGCCAGCCGAGATGATCGGCACCGGAACTGCGCTTCTGATATATTCGCGATAGATAACTTCGGCGTATTTGCCGTCCAGAACCGTAGGGTGACGGCCAACAAAGCCGGTCACTTCGGTCACCGTGCGACGGTTGCGAAGCTCGGGCTGTTGCGTCGGGATCAGAGGCTGTGTTTCGCCATAGCTGACCACGGCTTCCAGACGCGAACGGCTGATGCCTTGGGCAACAAGGTAATTCACAACCGCGCGGGCGCGGCGCATACCAAGACGCTTGTTATAGGCGTTCGACCCGACAAGGTCGGTGTGCCCATAAACGCGGAACCGCAATTCAGGGAATTGGTTGATCCAATGGGCCTGCTTGCGCAGGATGTTGCGGGCCTGATCATCAAGATTGGCGCGGTTGAATTCAAAATTCACCGTGTCTGCGGTTTCCTGGTTGAATCGATGCGCCATGCTGACGACAGCGTCGATCTTGCCCGTTTGCACCCCTTGGTTATAGGCGGTGGGCACGCCGAAATTGCCTTCGTCGATTTGGGCACCAGCTTCGCCGTGCCAGAACGCCAAGGCGGTTTTGTTGTCGGCGCAACCAGCCAGCAAGGCCATGATTGACGTCGCCGCGAGAAGGGGTTTGATCCGTGCGAGAGACATCTCAGTCCTCCATTACATAGCCATAGGAACCCGAGAAATCCTGTTGCGCGACTTCGCCCGCCGCGCCCGTGCGCGGTTTGTTCGGGGCAGAGGTCTTGCCAAACAGGAACAGGTCTTTTTCGGAAGGCGGGCGAATGCGGTCAGTCGGAACTGCCAGAACTTCGCCGCGCGTCGGGCTGACAAGATGCGCGGTCACGATGATGACAAGCTCGGATTGCTTGCGTTCGTATTCCGTGGATCTGAACAGCGCGCCCAGCACCGGAAGGTCACCCAACCAAGGCACCGATCCGATCACGTCCTGAAAGTCGTCTTCGATCAAGCCCGCGATGGCAAAGCTTTCGCCATCCCGCATTTCGACCGTGGTCGAGGTTTCGCGGCGGCGGAACGAATTCAGCGTCAGACCACCGTTGTTATAGCTGATCGAGCTGTCGATGCCTGAAACGGCGGCGTTCAGTTGAAGATTGATCACATCATCGGCAAGCACCGTTGGTGTAAAGGTCAGCTCGACCCCGAAAGGTTTGTAGCTGACTGTGATGCGATCTTCGCCGGAACTGACCGGGATCGGATATTCGCCACCTGCCAGGAACGAGGCTTCCTGACCTGACAACGCGGTCAGGTTGGGTTCGGCCAGTGTGCGAACGACGCCTTTGCTTTCAAGGGCTTCCAGAAGGATCCCCACTTGCAGGCTGCCGGCGCCAAAGCTCAGGCCAAAGACACCTTCCTGATCGCCATCGACAATGACGGGGAAGCTGCCGGCGTTGTTGCCGTTCTGCAGCCATGTGCCGGTTTCAGCAGCGATGGTCTGGTTGATCCCACCACTGAACCCGACAGAGCTGGACAGCGCTTTACGCACCGAGCGGCCCATTTCAGCAAAGCGCACCTTCAGCATGACCTGCTGGGTGCCGCCGACGGACATAAGGTTCGAGACACGTTCAGGCGCATAGCGCTGCGCCAGATCAAGCGCGCGGTCCATGCGCTGGATCGAACTGACCATACCCGACAGGACGATCCCGTCATTAGCGGTGCGCACTTCGATCTGTTCGCCGGGCAGGATTTGCCGCAGGCGTTCTTTGAATTCTGCGATGTCGGGGGCGACGTGCACCTCGACATTGGTAAGCAGCTTGCCATCAGCACCCAGCAGCGTCAGCGTCGTGCGTCCCGGTGTCTTGCCCAGCACGTAAATGGTGCGGTCCGACAGCGTCGAAATGTCGGCAATGCCCGGGTTTGCGATGGAAAGCTCGGCGAATGGTGCGTCACTTTCGACGACCACTGCACGGTTCATGGGAACCTTTAGTGCGCCCGATGGGGCGCCACTCATGACGCGTAAGGTTTCAGCGGATGCCCCCATGGGAGCGCCTAAGCCCAGCGTCAGGCCCAAAAGGGCCGCCTTGATAAAACGATCATATTTCATGTGATCCTGCCTCTCTGATCACGTCTCGATAGAAGGGGGCGACCCCTTTTGACTGCTCCGGATCTTCACGTCCGGTGATGGGTTTTTGCCCAATTAAAACGCAGACTGCGTTAGAAATTGAAAAAATGCAAGAATCAATGCCTTGTTGCCTCCTATTCATGTGGATAAGTCGCAACAGTCTGCGGGCCGGGGGCCGGCCCGCAAAGGGAAATTGTCATTCAGGACAGTCGATCGGGGTCTCGATGATGTCCGCGCCACGGCGCGTTTTGATCGTGCAGATCTCTTTTTTCGGACCGACAACCTCACCAATCAACTCGTCTTGACCGACTTCGACAGCCGTCGAAACGGTTTCGTCTTTTGCGCCGACAAGCGACAGAGAAAGGCGACCGCTTGATTGGGCCTGCGCAAGCGCGGCCACCTGACGGGGCGTGACTTCGACCGTGACGGTGCGCGCAATTGAGGGCGCAGCGCGGTCACTGTCCGCGATTTGGTCGACCGCGATCAGGGTCACACCGGCAAGGATCAGCTTTGTCACCGCCTGGTTGTTGCCCAGGTCATCCACGCCGCGACCGGTCCAGTAGACATCGACCCGGTCTCCGGGGCGCAAAAAGCCCGACACGCCAGAGCTGACATCAACATTGATCGCAAATGCCCGCATACCCGCAGACAGGCGCGACGCCACACCGGCATCGGCGCCCGGCTTGGTGACCTTAATGGTCATCAGGGCTTCGTCTTTTTCCATCGCCCGCAAAACGGTGCGGAATTTCTTTTCGCCGTCCGGGAAAATCTCGTCAATCGCGCGGAACGTGCCTTCGGGGATCGCATTCTCTGGCCAGTTCACCGGGCGAATGTCTTCCTCGGTCAGTTGCTCGCCATATCGCAGACCGCGATTTACGACAAAAACTTCGACCGTCGGCACTGCATTTGCGCGCGCGGCGCGTTCTGCTTCAAGCTGGGCTTGATAGTCGCCGATAAATCCCTGCGCCATATAGACTGCGAAGCCTGCAAGGCCGACGCCTACGACCAGGACCAGTCCAAAAACCAAACGCATCTTGAATCCTTTCCCTCAACCGAATGGAGAGCATCCCCAAAACGAACTAATTGATATATATGTCTTCGTGAATTGAGGCAATTTGAAGCACAAAGCATGAATTAAGGGTGAATTTCATCAAATGCGGCAACAATACTAGAGCTCGCCGATTTGATGTGTTGTTGTTGCATATCGACCAAAACCAGAATGCACAACGAAAAAGGCCGCGCCGGAGGGGCGCGGCCTTTCTTGCACAAGCTTTGGGCTTAGTGCGTCATGATGGTCATGGTCGACAGGTTCGACGAGATCTTGTTGGCCAGCGATTTGGTGCCGCCCGAAACCGATGTCAGAACTGCGATGCCCAGGCCCACGATAGCTGCGGTCAGAACGACCCAGTCTACGGTCACGGCGCCGTCTTCGTCGGCCTTGAAAGTCTTGATCAGGTTGAAAAGTTTCATAGTAATACTCCTTGGTTACTGGTTAATGCGACGCTTAGTGCGTCATGATGGTCATTGTCGACAGGTTCGACGAGATCTTGTTGGCCAGCGATTTGGTGCCGCCCGAAACCGAAGTCAGAACTGCGATACCCAGGCCCACGATAGCTGCGGTCAGAACGACCCAGTCTACGGTTACGGCGCCGTCTTCGTCGGCTTTGAAGGTCTTGATCAGGTTATAAAGTTTCATTTTGTGTCACTCCGAAAAGGTGTTGTTTCGTTTCTTTCACCTTGGCGCCTGAACTGTTTGCCGTCCGCAGCGCTGCTTGGCATGTAGCTAATTAACCCCTTGATTGGGGCGAGAGTTGGGCGGGTTTCGTACCTTTTATGGCTTAACGATTTTTTAATGTATTTACTATTTAATGCTTTGAAAAACATAGAGAAAAAAATTGAAATAATCTTATAGTCCTTAATTTTGTGGGCTTTCTGACATCAGTTTTGGAAACGATTCAAGGTAATTCTGGCTCTGTAGACACAAATCTGCGACAAAAGGCAAAACAATCCGAGGCAGAGCAGTGAACCGCAAATGCGGCGCTTCGTAAACATAAGCATATTTCTGACCCTTGTAATGGGGTCTCAGGTGCAGGCGGATGACGCGCCGGCGCCCTTTGCTGACTTTACCTTCAAGCGAGTCGGCGTGCCGGATGCTGGGGCCAAACGGATCACCATCCAGATCGACCCGGCTGCTCAAGCCGCAGCTCTTGCCGTAAAACCCCGCACATCGCCAGACCAGACCGACAGCGCCGAACCGGGTGACGGGGACGCGGTCGTGGCAAGCGTCGCGCCGATCTCGCCTGAATGGGACTGGTTCTGGACCGCCGTTTCGCCGCGCCTAGACAAGGCAGGCCCCGCCAATGTGCGCGCGGCGCTGGATCTTGTCGCAACGCAAGAAGGTATGCCGCAGCCGCGCCTGCAACATCTGCAGGGCATCGCGCAGGCGTATGGCAAGGATATCCTGAGCGCGACGATCGGCACGCCTGTATCTCCGGCACTGGTGCTTGCGCTGATCTCGGTCGAAAGTGCAGGGCGCGTTGACGCTGAAAGCGGGGCAGGGGCGCAGGGGCTCATGCAATTGATTCCGGCGACGGCTGAACGCTTTGGTGTGGCAGATAGCGGTGACCCCACGCAGAACATCAAAGGTGGCGTGGCCTATTTGCAGTGGCTGCTGACCCATTTTCAGGGCGACCCCATTTTGGCCCTTGCCGGATATAATGCGGGCGAAAACGCAGTGACCGACAATGGCGGTGTGCCTCCTTATGCGGAGACGCGTGCTTATGTGCCCAAGGTTCTGGCGGCATGGCAAGTGGCGCGTGGCCTGTGCCTGACCCCGCCAGAGCTTTTGTCTGACGGCTGTGTTTTTGCCGTGAACGGAGTGTAGACCAATGGCTGACAATTCTGCCAACAAACCCGCCCGCAAGCCTTTGGTGCTGGATGTCGATGGCACATTTCTGCGCACCGACATGTTGTTCGAATGCTTTTGGGCGGGCTTGGGAAAGAACCCGTTTGCCACGCTGAAGACCAGCTTTGCGCATTTCAAAAACCCGGCACGCCTGAAGGCTGAACTGGCTCAGATTGCCCAGCTGCGCACCGACCTTCTGCCCGTCGAACCCGAGGTTCTGGCGATGGCACGCACCGCGCAAAGCCAAGACTACGAGGTCATTTTGGCCTCGGCGTCGGACCAGTCGCTGGTGACACGTTTGGCAGCTGATCACGGCCTGTCAGAGCGCGTCTTCGCCTCTGACGGGGTGACCAACCTCAAGGGCGAACGCAAGGCCGACGCCTTGATCGCCGCCTATGGTGAAGAAGGGTTCGATTATGGTGGCAACGCCGCAGTGGATCGCGCGATCTGGGACCATGCAGATGGCGCATTGGTGGTGGGGGACGAACGCTCGGCCAAGGTGATGGAGGCACGCGGCAAACCCGTAACCCGCATCAATGCGGGCTGGCGCATGAAAGATGTGCTGAGAAGCTTCCGCCCCCATCAATGGGTCAAGAACGTGCTTTTGTTTGTGCCGTTGATTGCGGGGCACGCGTTTGACCTGAACACCCTTATGATGGCGATCCTTGGGGTGATCAGCTTTTCGGCAGCGGCGTCGTCCATCTATCTGGTCAATGATCTTCTGGACCTTGAGGCCGATCGGCTGCATGTGAAGAAATGCAAACGTCCCTTTGCCTCGGGCGCGGTGCCGATACAGGTGGGGATGGTGTCGTTTCTGGTGTTGGCAGCGATCGCGTTGGGCGTTGCCGCGGCCCTTGGCTGGGCTTTTGTCGGTGTCGTCAGCTTCTATATGCTGTTGTCGCTGGCCTATTCCCTTAAGCTCAAGCGGATGCGCTGGGTCGATATCGCGGTGCTGGCCTCGCTCTACACACTCAGGGTGGTTGCGGGCGCGGCGGCGACAGGCATCTATGTGTCGGGCTACCTGCTTGTCTTCATCTTCCCGGTGTTTCTGGCACTGGGCTGCGTGAAGCGGCTGACCGAGCTTACGTTGGCCACATCCGATGCCCGTCTGCCGGGGCGCGGCTATGGCCGCCCTGACCGGCCTGACCTGTTGAACGTGGCGTCGCTGGGTGTGGTGGCCGCGCTGGTCGCGTTTTTCCTCTATTCCTTCACCGATCAAGCCATCTCGCTTTACAAGACGCAATGGCTGATCTGGGTGGCCGAGATCCCGCTGGCGTGGTGGATGATCCGCATGGTGCGTCTGGGCTGGCACGGCAAGCAGGATTACGACCCGATCGTCTTTGCGATGAAGGACAAGCGCGGCATTGGCCTGATGTTGATGGCCATGTCGATCATGTTCTATGCCGCAGGCTTGTGGCAGGAATGGTTCGGGGTCGGCTAACGCGCCGCCTAGTCAAACCGGTCCTCAGATCGACATTTTCTTAAAGACAAACTCCGGGATGTGTCGGATGATCAGCATGATATAGCGCCAGAAGAACGGTGTGTAGATTACGTTGCGCTGCTTCTCGACCGCTTTCAGGATGTCAGCCGCCACCTTCTGGGGTGAGGCGACAAGGAACATCCCTTCGATCCCCCATGTCATCGCGGTGTCCACGAAGCCGGGCTTTACCGTTACCACATGGCCGCCCGCGCGGGTCAGGCGGTTGCGCAGGCCCGACAGATAGGTGGCAAATCCTGCCTTGGCCGAGCCATAGACATAGTTGCCGATTCGACCCCGATCGCCTGCAACCGAACAAACGCCGACAATTGTGCCCGCACCCCGGTCTTCGATGATTGGGGCGAGCATGGTCAGGAATGCCGCAGGGCCGGTGTGGCTGTCTTTCACCACGCCTTCGATCAGGGCGGGGTTGGCGTCGATGTCTTCTTGAGCGGGCATCGAGCCAACAAAGACTGCGGCGTTGATCACGCCCTCCTCGCGCCCGGCGCGGTCGATGATCGGCTGGAAGGTTGCGATGTCGCGGGCGTCGAACTTCACCGCCTCAGCGGTCACACCGCGCGCGGACAGGTCTGTTGCGGATCGTTTCAGGTCGTCCATATCGCGCCCGGCCAGAATGACACTTGCGCCTTGATCGGCCACGGCCTGCGCAAAGGCGCGCGCCATGGATGAGGTTGCACCTAGGATGATCCAGCACTGGTTTTGTTTGGTCTTTGTCATGTTCTTACTCCGCCTCGCGCAGGTTCAGACGGCGCACCATATCGGTTTCCAGCGCGTGATCCGGGTCGGCCTTGTTGACCTGTTTCACCCAGTCGCCATGTTCGGGATACATCGCCTTGATTGCGGGTCCAGTGGCCAATGCGTCCTTGGCAAGATAAAGCCGCCCGCCAGCGTCCATGGTCATGTCCTCAAGCATCGCGATCAGGTCGACAGCCGCGTCACGGGCGGGGAAATCGACGGCGAGCGTGTAGCCTTCCATCGGGAAGCTCATATGCCCGGCACGTCCCGGTCCCATGCGTTTGAGCACGGCCAGAGGCGACGAAAGGCCTGCGCCCGCGATCAGCTCCAGCATCGCTTTCAAGGCACCTGCCTGGTCCAGCGGCACCACGTTTTGAAACTGGTAAAAGCCGCGTTTTCCGTAAAGGCGGTTCCAGTCGTGGATTTTGTCGAGCGGGAAGAAGAAGTCGTCGATCCGTTTGACGGACGAGCGCCCCGAGCTTGGCACCCGTCGGTAGTAAGCGTTGTTGAAGGCCCGGACGACCGGACCCGCCAGTGCGAAATTCGGCGCGTCCAGCGGGATCTTCTTGGACGGCTTTGCCTTGGGCAGAAGCCCTGCGGCCAACTCGGCCTCTTCAATGACACCGCGCCCAAGGGCTGCACCCTTGGCGGTCGTGTCGATCCAGCCGACCGTATAGGTCGCCTGACTGCCATCGAGCAGGGCAAGGTGGTCGTCCCAATCCTCGGCCCGGCGTTCTGTGACCATCATCACGTCGCCGGGGCAAGGTTTGAGTTGCAATTTCGCCTCAGCAATCACGCCGGTCTGGCCGATCCCGCCCATGGTGGCGCGGAACAGGTTTGCGTTGCGGGTGGGTGTGGCAACGGTGCGTTTGTCGCCATTGAACAGGGTGACAGAGAGCACATGCTGGCCAAAACTGCCTTCGTTATGGTGGTTCTTGCCGTGCACGTCTTGTGCGATGCAGCCGCCCACGGTGGCAAAGCCGGTGCCGGGCATGACGGCGGGCAGCCATCCGCGCGGGGCGAAGACGTGGGCCAGATCACCGATGGTGATGCCGGCCTCGACCGTGACAACGCCGGTGTCTGCGTCAAAGTCGATGATGCGATTCATCCGCGTCATGTCGATGGCGCGACCACCGTCGTTTAGCGGCGCATCACCATAGGATCGGCAATTGCCGATGGCCGGGCAGGGATGCTGCGCCACCGCGGCCTTCAGGCTCCGGGCGCGTTCGGGACGCGCCAGTTCGGCAGAGGCTTTCAGAACGCGGCCCCAGCCGGAATACTCGTTATTTTTCCAAACCATGTGTATGTCTCAAAGAGTTGCGTTCGGCGACGGGAAAGACCAGAAGGCCGATCCCGATGGCGAACCAAAGGGTTGTTACGCGGATGATGGCGGTGGCGGGGACGCTGACCTCAAGCGGCACGCCTTCCATCGCAAGCAGGGCGATCATGGCGGCTTCAGCCCCGCCGACGCCGCCGGGTGCACCGGTCAGGCCACCGGCAAGGGTTGAGAAGACGAAGATGGCGACCGCCTTGGCAAAGCCGATATCGGCCCCCATCCACATCAGAAGAAGGTGAAAGGCATAGCCTTCGGCAATCCAGCCAATGACCCCGATCAGAGCGGCAAGCGCCATCAATGTGGGCGAAGTGAACGCCGACAGCGAAAGGGAGGCACGGCGGATCTTGGCCCAAAGCCGCGCAAACCGCCCGGTGATCCTGTGCCCCATCGTGGCAAACCAGCCCAGCAGGCGCGGTCGGGTCGCGGCGAAGGCGGCGATCAGGGCAAGGATGGTGACGGGCAGCCCGCCCGCGATCCCGGTGGCCGAAAAGGCCAGCGCAAGCCCAAGGATCAGGGCCATGGCTGACAGGTCCGATGCGCGATCAACCAACACAAGGGGGGCCGTGCGTTCAAACGCCCAACCGGTTTCGCGCTTCAGCCAGCGCATCCGCACCAGCTCGCCCACGCGGCCGGGTGTGACCGACATAGCAAAGCCGCCAAGGAAGTGGCGCAGGTCTTGGACAAGACCCGTGGGCAGTCCCAGTTTGCGCGCAAAGATATGCCAGCGCAGCCCACGAAACAGGTAATTCACAAGGCTGAGTGCAAGCAGGGCAACAAATTGCAAGCCCGTCAGCTTGGCAAGCTGGGCGCGGGTTTCGTCCCACCCGGTTGCAGCCGCCAGCCCGATCAGCCCGACCAGAACCAGCCCGAACAACCCAAACAGCACAAGCGTATCACGCAGCCGCCGGGGGGCGGCGTCCGGTGCAGATTGTTTCTCTGCAGTGGATGATATGGGGTTTGTGCTGCTCATTGTCATTGCCCGGCTTATGGCGGGGGATTGAGGCGAGATTATGAAAGCTTCCGCGCAATTGCGAGGGGAAATACGGCGAGAAGCCTTCACCCGCACGCATCAGCCCCACGTGAAACAACAAAGGGCCCCCGAACGGGAGCCCCTTGATATCGTGTTCGCGCTGGTTCTAGTTGACGATCGTCGCCTCGGTCGCGGCGCGCAATTCGTCCTCGGTCACGCCATCGGCGGTCTCGACGATTTTCAAGCCCCCCTCGACCACATCCAGAACCCCAAGGTTGGTGATGATACGGTCGACCACAGCCTTGCCGGTCAGCGGCAGGGTGCATTCCTTCAGCACTTTGCTGTCGCCATGCTTGTTGGTGTGATCCATCACGACCACCACGCGGCCAACACCGGCCACAAGGTCCATCGCGCCGCCCATGCCTTTGACCAGCTTGCCGGGGATCATCCAGTTCGCCAGGTCGCCGTTTTCGGCCACTTCCATCGCGCCAAGGATCGCCATGGCGATCTTGCCGCCCCGGATCATCCCAAAGCTCATCGAGCTGTCGAAATACGAGGTCTGGGGCAGTTCGGTGATGGTCTGCTTGCCGGCGTTGATCAGGTCGGCGTCGATCTCGGCCTCGGTCGGGAAGGGGCCCATGCCCAGCATGCCGTTTTCCGATTGCAGTGTGACCTCGACCCCGTCGGGGATGAAGTTCGATACCAGCGTCGGGATGCCGATGCCAAGGTTCACATACCAACCGTCTTGCAGTTCCTGTGCCGCGCGGGCGGCCATTTGATTGCGGTCCCATGCCATGATCTCAGCCCTCCCGAATGGTGCGTTGTTCGATACGCTTTTCGTGATCGCCCTGAATGATGCGATGCACATAGATGCCCGGCAGGTGGATCGCATCGGGGTCAAGCGACCCTGTCGGCACAATCTCCTCGACTTCGGCCACGCAAACCTTGCCACACATGGCGGCGGGCGGGTTGAAGTTGCGGGCGGTCTTGCGGAACACAAGGTTGCCGGTTTCATCGGCTTTCCACGCTTTCACGATGGACAGGTCGGCGAAGATGCCTTCCTCAAGGATATATTCCTCGCCATTGAAGACCTTCACTTCTTTGCCTTCAGCGATGACGGTGCCCACGCCAGTTTTGGTATAAAAACCGGGGATGCCGTGACCGGCAGCGCGCATGCGCTCGGCCAATGTGCCTTGCGGGTTGAACTCAAGCTCCAACTCGCCCGACAGGTATTGGCGCATGAACTCGGCGTTTTCGCCCACATAGGACGACATCATTTTCTTGATCTGCTTGGTGTCCAGCAATTTGCCAAGCCCGAAGCCATCAACACCGCAGTTGTTTGATGCGATCGTGATGTCTTTGACGCCGCTTTCGACCAGCGCGTCGATCAGAAGCTCGGGAATGCCGCACAGACCAAAGCCCCCGGCGGCAATCAGCATGCCGTCGCTCAGCAGCCCATCAAGGGCTTCGCCGGCGCTGCCATATACCTTTTTCATGAAAGTTACCTCTCGTCAGTTTCGCACCTGTTCTGACGCGTGGGGGGGAGGGAGTCAACGAAACGTGAGCGTTTGAGGCGCGCGCAGGTATTTCTACTTAGGTCCGAGTTCATGTGCTCGCGACACCTAAGGATAATGCACCGATGCGCATGCTAACGCACAGGTGTCTGAGACGGGGCTAAATGCCTACTGATTTGTGAGTCCCGCCAGAATTACGCCGCCAACACACAATATGCCCAGCACCAACAGCACAGAAACCCCGAGCCAAGTTGCGATGGCAAGCACAACCAGGCCGCCAACCAATAGATACGGAAAAACGCCAACCCAAAAGCCGCCAATCAAATCGGTGAGCATTTCGGCGGGTTCGTCTGTTTTGGAGGTCAGGGCGCGATACAGCACGAAAAGCGGAATGGCCACGGCAAGCAGGACAAAGACCCAAGACATCGTGACGCCATCTTCGGTGGCGTTGAACGACCACATGGCCAACCCCGCAAAAACCAGAAAAGGCACAAGAGCCATGAGCGCGGTCAGAAACATGCCTTCAAACACGCCGGCAATTGACACAGTGCGTTTGCGGAAAAAGCTGTGCGTTCTGTCGGTTTGGATCGCGCGATCAACGTCGCGTTTCTCATCGTGCGCTTTGGCTTTTGCCTCGGTGATATAATCCCTGTTATCATTCATGCGATTGCTCAAATCTGTTTTTTTGCCCCAACGGTTTGCCCGACGAATTAGGCAAATTTAAGACCGCTACGCAATCGCACCATGAATGAAGTTAAAGCCAGCGCAACCAAACCCTCACCTCGGCCAGGACTATGTTGCGCAGCCGCTGGCTTTTTCACCGCAATGTTGCAAGCCATGTTCGCGCAATGGTCGTTGACCGAAGCCAAGCAGGACATCGCGCTGTTGACCGTCAATGGCATGACCGTGGCCGAGATCGCCGAGGCACGCAACACCAGTCGAGGCACGGTCAAATCGCAAAGCAACGCGATCTACCGCAAGGCTGGGGTAAAGGACCGCACGCAAGTAGTCGGCGCGGTTGTTGCGGACCTGCTTGAAGGGCCGGACGACCAGAAAAGAAAGGATGCCGCTTAGGCCGCGCCCTTCTTGCTGCCCCCCTTAGATGACCCGCACTTGTGCGCCAATTGGCGTGATCGAGAACAGCTCGGCGATGGCGCTGTTGTATAGCCCGATACAGCCATCCGAACTGCGCCGCCCGATCTTGCGCGTGTCATGGGTGCCGTGGATCAGATAAGCGGGCCAATCCAGATACATGGCGTGCGTGCCCAGCGGATTGTCCGGGCCGGGCGGGGTGTATTTCAGGTCTGGATTACGTTCCATCATACTGGGGGTCGGCGTCCAGTCTGGTCCGACCTTCTTGCGCACAATCTTTGTGTATCCGGTCTTGGTCAGTTCATCCGTCATCGGAACCGAGGAAGGATAAATGCGATAATCGCGGCCATCCGCGCTCCAGTAATGCAAGGCGCGCGAAACCGTGTCACAGACGATCGTGACCCGGTCCAGCTTGTCGAAATGATCACGCCAGTCCTGACTGGCAAAGCTCGACACGTTGCGCTTAGCGGTTTCGATGATGGGTGTGGCAAGCCCGGCAGCGGGCAGCACGAAAGAGGCTGTTGCGCCCGCGATGACCGCGCGGCGCGAAAGAATACGTGACATGGTGAGGCTCACTGTTCGATTGCGTTTGGCCGCAATCAATCCAACGCGCGCGCAGGTTTCAACTCACGAATGCGCGAGTTTGAATGTGGCACCCGCAGTGTCGCATTTCTGGCCCGGATCAAGGTGTCAAAGCCGCCGTCAGCCCTTGCTGGCGGCGGGCTTTTTCTTTGCGGCGGGTTTCTTTGCTGCCGCTTTCTTCTTCGGTGCTGCTTTCTTTTTCGCAGGTTTCTTCTTCCCGGCTTTTTCCGTGATCAGGGCGACCGCCATCTCCATGGTCACGTCAGCGGCTTCGACATCCTTGGGAATGGTCGCGTTGACCTTTTCCCATTTCACATAAGGCCCATAGCGCCCGTCCATGACATTGACCGGCCCGCCGTTTTCGGGATGTTCGCCCAGTTCTTTCAACGGCTTGGCCGCTGCGCGTCCGCGCCCACCGGGGTTGGCGCGTTTTTCCGCCAGCATCTCGACCGCGCGGTTCATGCCGATCTCGAACACGTCATCGGGGTCTTTCAGATTGGCATAGGTCGGTTTGGCGTCGTCGGGCAGTTTGTGCATGACATAAGGGCCAAAGCGCCCGAAATTCGCGCTGATCATGCCGCCTTCGGGGTGTTCGCCAATTTCGCGGGGCAAGGACAGCAGCACCAGAGCCTTCTCTAGGTCCATCGCGTCCTTGTCCCACCCTTTGGGCAGGCTGGCACGTGGTGGTTTTTTGTTTTCAGGCGTCGGTTCACCGCGCTGCACGTAGGGGCCGAAACGACCAGATTTCAACCAGATCTCGTCGCCCTGATCTTCGCCCAGCAGACGTTCATCCCCCTCGGCGCCTTCGCCCGCGATGGGGCGGGTATAGGTGCATTCAGGATAGTTGCCACAACCGACAAACCCACCAGTGCGCGAGGTTTTCAGGTGCAGCTGACCGTTGCCGCATTTCGGGCAGATGCGCGGGTCTGATCCATCTTCGCGGGGCGGATACAGTTGCGGCGCAAGGGCGGCGTCGAGCTTGTCGAGCACTTCCGAAATGCGCAATTCTGATGTCTCGGCAATTGCCGCCGAGAAATCACGCCAGAAGCGCGCAAGCACCTCTTTGTAATCCATATCGCCGGCCGAGATTTCGTCCAGCTCTTCTTCCAAATTCGCGGTGAACTCGTATCCCACATACTTGCGGAAGAAGTTCATCAGAAAGATCGTGACGATCCGTCCCTTATCCTCGGGGAACAGACGGTTCTTGTCCTTGCGAACATACTCGCGGTCCTGGATCGTGGTGATAACGGATGCGTAGGTCGAGGGGCGACCGATGCCCAGTTCTTCCATCCGCTTGACCAACGTGGCTTCGGTGTAACGGGGCGGGGGCTGGGTGAAATGCTGTTCGGGCGTGACACCCTTTTTCTCGGCCTTTTCGCCTTCCATGATCTGGGGCAGGCGCTTGTCGTCGTCATCCACCACCTGATCGTCGCGACCTTCTTCATAGACCTTCAGAAAGCCCTCGAACACGACAACCTGTCCGGTGGCGCGCAGCACGACCTGACCGTCGGATGAGCCCACATCAACCGTGGTGCGTTCGAACTTCGCGCTTTCCATCTGGCTGGCCAGCGTGCGCTTCCAGATCAGGTCGTAAAGCTTGCGCTGATCGGGTTCCAACCGCGCCAGATCGCTCGCGGATACGGTCATATCGGTCGGGCGGATACATTCGTGTGCCTCTTGGGCGTTCTTGGCCTTGTTCTTGTAAATCCGGGGCTTGGCCGGGATGAACTCCTTGCCATAGCGATCCGAAATCGCGTCACGCGCGGCGGCCACGGCTTCCGGCGCCATGTCGATCCCGTCGGTCCGCATGTAGGTGATGTAACCAGCTTCATACAGGCGCTGGGCCGTCGACATGGTCTGGCGCGCGCCAAAGCCGAACTTACGGCTGGCGTCCTGTTGCAGGGTCGACGTCATGAAGGGCGGCGAGGGGTTGCGGGTGGCAGGCTTGGCTTCCACCGATTGCACGGTCAGATCGCGCGAGGAAATCGCCTGCACGGCCATTTCGGCCGCGGTCTCATTCTCAAGGTCGTAACGGTCAAGTTTCTGGCCGCCAAGAACCGTCAAACGCGCCTCAAACTCCTGCCCGCGCGGGGTGGAGAGCAGGGCTTTCACAGACCAGTATTCGCGGGCCTTGAACGCCTCGATCTCTTCCTCACGCTCAACGATCAGGCGCAGGCAGACCGACTGCACACGGCCCGCAGAGCGCGCGCCGGGCAGTTTGCGCCACAGAACGGGGCTGAGGTTGAAGCCCACCAGATAATCCAGTGCGCGACGGGCCAGATAGGCCTCGACCAGATCGGTGTCGACGTCGCGGGGATGCTCCATCGCCTCGGTCACTGCGGATTTGGTGATCGCGTTGAACACAACACGGCTGACCGGTGTGTCCTTCTTGATCGCCCGCCGCTTGCGCAGGGCTTCCTCAAGGTGCCACGAAATCGCTTCGCCTTCACGATCGGGGTCGGTTGCGAGGATCAGGTTGTTGTCGTCTTTCAACGCATCCGCAATGGCGCGCACGTGCTTGGCGCTGTCGCGACCAATTTCCCATGTCATGGCGAAATCGGCGTCTGTGTCGACCGATCCATCCTTGGGCGGC
This sequence comes from uncultured Aliiroseovarius sp., assembly GCF_947497285.1. GTDB lineage: Bacteria > Pseudomonadota > Alphaproteobacteria > Rhodobacterales > Rhodobacteraceae > Aliiroseovarius. Next base: position 526,188 of record NZ_CANMFT010000001.1, read on the forward strand.
AAATCACGCACGTGACCGTAAGAGGCAAGAACGGTGTAGTCCGACCCAAGATACTTGTTGATGGTCTTGGCTTTGGCCGGGCTTTCAACGACGACAACTGGCATGAACTTCCTCTCGACTCAGTCAGGCCACGCAATACTGGCCCCTCATCACGGGGCGTTAGATGGGTCGGGAAGGGGCAGGTTGTCAATGGCGTGTCATTATATATAGGGGCAGGGTGCGCCACGCCCCCTTTAGGGGGCGGAGAATTTCAGCCCGCAGGCGACAATCGGTTTGCGCGCAAAGAACATTCGTGGAACACTCTTCCCACCCGCATCCCCCGTTGATAAAGAACACCCATGAGCGAATTCGACGAAAACGACGCATTCGAGGCCGCCGCCCGCCCCAGCCTGTCGCAACAGGCGATGGCCGCGCGCCCGATGCCTTACCTTGATGGGCTGAACCCCGCGCAACGCGAGGCGGTCGAGGTGTTGAACGGCCCCGTCCTGATGCTGGCGGGTGCGGGGACGGGGAAGACCAAGGCTCTGACGACGCGGATTGCGCATCTTTTGAACACCGGGCAGGCGCGGACGAACGAGATCCTTGCCGTAACCTTCACCAACAAGGCCGCGCGCGAGATGAAAGAGCGTGTCGCCAGCCTGCTGGGGCAAACGGTTGAGGGGATGCCCTGGATGGGCACGTTCCACTCAATCTGTGTGAAGCTTCTGCGCCGTCATGCCGAGCTTGTGGGGCTGAAAACGAACTTCACTATTCTGGACACGGACGACCAGATCAGGCTGATGAAGCAGCTGATTGCCGCCAACAATATCGACGAAAAGCGCTGGCCCGCGCGGCTGCTCGCTGGCGTGATCGACAACTGGAAGAACAGGGCTTGGACGCCCGAGGTGCTGCCGGCGGGTGAGGCCAACGCGTTCAATGGACGCGGCCCCGAGCTTTATGCGCAGTATCAGGCGCGGCTGAAGACGCTGAACGCCTGCGACTTCGGCGACCTGCTTTTGCACATGGTCACAATTTTTCAGAAACACGACGACATCCTGAAGCAATACCAAGGCTGGTTTCGCTACATCCTCGTCGACGAATACCAAGATACCAACGTGGCCCAATACCTGTGGCTGCGCCTGCTGGCGGCGGGTCACAAGAATATCTGCTGTGTGGGCGATGACGACCAGTCGATCTATGGCTGGCGCGGGGCGGAAGTGGGAAATATCTTACGGTTTGAAAAGGATTTTCCGGGCGCCAAAGTCGTCCGGCTGGAACAAAACTACCGGTCGACCGCGCATATTCTGGCGGCCGCCTCCGGCGTAATTGCGGGCAACGAAGACCGGCTGGGCAAAGAGCTTTGGACGGACGCCGAGGGCGGCGAAAAGGTCCGCCTGATCGGCCATTGGGACGGCGACGAAGAAGCCCGTTGGGTCGGTGAAGAAATCGAGGCGAAGCAATCGGGCACCCGTGGCCGCGCGCCGATGTCTTTGGACGATATGGCTATCCTCGTGCGCGCCTCCCACCAGATGCGCGCGTTTGAGGATCGTTTCCTGACCATCGGTCTGCCCTACCGCGTGATCGGCGGCCCACGTTTTTACGAGCGTTTGGAAATCCGCGATGCGATGGCCTATTTCCGGCTGGCAGTGAGCCAAGACGACGATCTGGCGTTTGAACGCATCGTCAACACGCCGCGCCGCGGGCTGGGTGACAAGGCGGTGCAGACCATTCAGGGGCTTGCGCGCCAAAACGGCGTGTCGCTGGTCGAAGGCGCGCGGATTGCGGTCGAAAGCGGTGCCATCAAAGGCAAGGGCGGCAAGGGGCTGGCCGAGCTGGTCTTGGGGCTGGACCGCTGGTTCAACCAGTTGCGCGCCGAGGCTGACACCCATGTCGAAATGGCCGAGGTGATCTTGGAAGAATCCGGCTATACGGACATGTGGCTGAACGACAAAACGCCCGAGGCACCGGGGCGGCTTGAAAACCTCAAGGAACTGGTCAAGGCATTGGAAAGTTTTGAAAACCTGCAAGGGTTCTTGGAGCATATCAGCCTGATCATGGACAATGACAGCGACGACGCCGAGGAAAAAGTGACCATCATGACGCTACACGGCGCGAAGGGGTTGGAGTTTCCTGCGGTCTTCCTGCCGGGGTGGGAGGATGGGCTGTTCCCATCCCAACGCTCGATGGATGAAAGCGGGCTGAAGGGCCTCGAAGAAGAGCGCCGTCTGGCCTATGTGGGTATCACACGGGCCGAGGAGATTTGCACGATCTCGTTTGCCGCCAATCGCCGCGTTTACGGCCAGTGGCAGTCACAACTCCCCTCGCGCTTCGTCGATGAACTGCCCACAGACCATGTCGAGGTGCTGACCGCGCCGGGCCTTTACGGTGGTGGCTATGGTGGTGCGGCAGGCGATTTCGGTGCGTCACCGCTTGAGGACAAAGCCAGCCGGGCGGATGCCTATAACTCGCCGGGGTGGAAGCGGATGCAGGCGCAGGGGAATATACGCGCGAAATCCAGCCCGAACGAGGCGCGCGGGTTGGTGATCGACGCAACGGCAGTATCGTCCTTCACCCAAGGCGACCGCGTGTTTCACACCAAGTTCGGCTATGGCACGGTGATGGGCATCGAAGGCGACAAGCTGGATATCGAGTTTGACAAGGCGGGAGCGAAGAAAGTCGTTTCCAAGTTCATCGTCCCTGCAGCGCAGGCGGGCGACGTGCCGTTCTAAGAGAGCGTCGGGCCATCAGCGCCGATCTGCGCCGCCATGCACCTGCCTTGAAAGCGATGCCGTTATCCCGGACCACGCGTTTTTCCGGACCACCAAGGGTCGGCAGAGTCGTGGGCGAACAGCGGGTCCCGGATCAGTGCAACCGCGCGCGCACCTTGTAGCCTTCAACCGTTCCTTCACCCAGCTTTTTCAGGGCTTCCAGCCGGTGCAAGCCTTCAATCAGCACATAGCCTTTGGCGTCTTCGCGCACGCGGATGGGCGTTAACTGTCCGTTCTCCAGAATATCCTCGGCCAAGGCATTGGCTTTGTCGTCCTCCAACGTCTTCAGGCGCTTGACCGGCACACGGATGGAGGCGATGGGAAGCGTTTCTTTTTTCAGCATGTCCCAAGCCTGCACGCTAAGCAGAAAATAAGCCAGCGTTATTGGATGAGTTCACCGTCCAAGCGTCCGGCTTCCATCCCGTTCGGACATACAAAAAAAACGGCGACGCCCGGGAGGAGGTGAGCGCCACCGTTTCTATGTGATGCGGATCCCTGGGAGGAGGTAGGAACCCGACGTCAGAAGGTTTGGGGCCTGGGAGGAGGTAGACCCGTCACCGTATCGGTTCAACCCCGGGAGGAGGTGGGGCGAACCGGATCTTTGGGGGTGCAGTGGCGCCAGGGAGGAGGACGGCGCCACCGCGACCCGCGGACCTTCTAAGGGAGGAGGAAGAAGGCCCGAAACTTTGGTGATTGAGCGGCGAGGCCGGGGAGGAGGTCGACCCCGCCGCCAATCAAAGCCACCACCCGGGAGGAGGGAGGTGGTGGCCAGAAAACTTAGTTGCCGTAAACGGCCATGCGCGCCACCAAGCGGACCGAAGCGCGGGCAATGCCCAGATCTTCCAGTTCGCGGTTGCTCAGCGCATTCAATTCGCGCACGGTTTTGCGGAACAGCGCGCGGGTTTCCACCTGCTCTTTCCATTCGGCAAAGCGGGCGGCCAGACGGTCGGCAATGCCGACGGGGGCCAGAAGGATTTCGGTCGCGTGTGTCATCTTACTTACTCACTTACATGTCAGGCACAGCGGCCTGCGGGTCTCGCGGCCGATGCCGCTTTGAAAACGTGTTGGCGCTCACACTGTCGCCTTGAGACAGAAGATGGGGGGAATGCTGCAGATGCACAATACCCCGATCAAGCAATCCCGATATGCAAAAATTGCATACGTAAAAATGCCATGATTTTAACTGGTTAATGCCTCAATCGGAGCAATTTGCCTGTATTTTCTGCAATGCAGAAACGATCTGAGAGAAGGTGACTTTAGGTCAATTTGCGCACCGCCTCGTGCTTCGGCGCTGTGCCCAAAAATCGACCGTAAAGAAAAGCGCTCTGTGGCGGGTGGGGCCGCGATCTGCCTCCGTCAGCCGTGCCAATCTGCGCTGGCGTCACGCGCCCCAATGAACAGATGCCCCCTTGCGCCTGCGCTCAAAGCTGCCAAGTAATGGGCGAAGTCAAAGGAGTTTTGGATGTCGGATATGCGCGAAAAGATTATGGGCACATTGTCCTCCATTGCCTTGCCTGATGGTGGGGATCTAGCGTCACGCGATATGGTGCGCGCGCTGACTGTCGAAAACGGGGCGGTCAGTTTCGTGATCGAAGCCGAGACCCCGGAAAAGGCAGCAGGTATGGAAGCACAGCGCCGCGCCGCTGAAGCGGCAATTGCCGCGCTGGACGGGGTCGAGCGCGTGTCCGTAATCCTGACCGCGCACGGCCCAGCAGCATCCGCGCCCAAAGCCCCGAACCTGAAGGTAGGTGGCCATCCCAAACCGCAGGCCGGACCGTTGCCGGTGCCCGGTGTCACCCATGTGATCGCCATTGCCTCGGGCAAGGGGGGCGTGGGGAAATCCACGCTCAGCTCCAACCTCGCCGTCGCACTGGCCCGTCAGGGGCGCAAAGTTGGGCTTCTGGACGCCGATATCCTTGGACCTTCGCAGCCCCGCATGATGGGCACCAGTCAACGCCCGTCGTCACCAGATGGGGAACAGTTGATCCCCGTCGAAGCGCATGGCGTCAAGATGATGTCGATCGGGCTGATGTTGAAATCCGACCGCGAAGCCGTCGTGTGGCGCGGCCCGATGTTGATGGGCGCGCTGCAACAGATGCTGTTTCAGGTCGAATGGGCGCCGCTCGATATTCTGATCATCGACTTGCCGCCGGGCACGGGTGATGTGCAACTGACACTGGCGCAGAAATCGCAAATCACCGGAGCGATTGTGGTTTCGACCCCACAGGACGTGGCCTTGCTGGACGCGCGCAAAGCGATCGACATGTTCGATAAGCTGAACGTGCCGATCCTGGGGTTGGTTGAAAACATGTCCACCTATGTCTGCCCCAAATGCGGTCACGAGGCGCATTTGTTCGGTCACGGCGGTGTTCGCGACGAGGCCACCGAGCTGGGCGCACCCTTCCTTGGCGAAATCCCCTTGTCGCTGGATGTGCGCCTGGCGGGCGACAGCGGCACACCTGCCGCCGCGGGCGAGGGGTCAGTGGCCGATGCTTACACCAAGTTGGCGCAGGATCTCATTGCGCGCGGGATCGCCTGACCGCATCACACCCGACCAGATCGCGCCCCACTGCCCGGCTGTCCCAAGACGGTGCCGGGCAGTTTTCCGTTTGCAATGACAGTGAACGCCAGCTGAGCGATGGGAAATCGTGGGACGCGTGCGGGGCGGTCTGCCCCCGCTTGCTCCTGTGAAGGTGGGAAATGGGGTGATTCACCTGTAATTGACGCAATTTGGGTGGAGTCTCCGTTCGAGATTTGGGCGGTGACCCCTGCCAAATTCAAAAAATTTGCCGGAATTCAGAAAAAACCGGGAAAATGTGGGAATAAATTTCGCTGCGCTTGCAGCACCATATGTTGTGCAAATTTGTCTTTGTCACCCTAGGTGTCGCGCCATCCTTGCGGATTTTGCCACTAGATGTGGATTCTTGCGGGGGGTGCAAACAAGATGTGGGCCATTTTTCCCATAAAAAACTATTGCGTCCCACGATTTCCCAAGCTATCCCTAAATGCAAGATGAGGACGGGACATAAGAGGCAACAAGACCTCGCGACACTCCCAAGTCAGGTTTCATACAGGCACCCGCTTCATCCTAAGAAAGAGATCCGGCGCGAACGCGAGCAGACATCCCCCCAGGTGGCGCGCGCAGCTGGACACCCGGAAACGGGACAGGCGGCGGATTGGGCAGTGGCAGCAGCTCAATCCGCCGTTTCTATTTCAGCCCTAAATATTCGGGGCGCAGTGAAGTTGGGACAGTGAAGGAGCCGCGAAAGTGGCACGTAGGTTCAGAGGCGAAAGCCACCATAAGGTGGACGCGAAGGGCAGGGTTTCGATCCCAGCCCTGTTTCGCCGTGTTCTGGAAGCTGGCGACCCCGACTGGACCGATGGTCTGAACCCTAACATTGTCATTGTATACGGCGACCACCGCCGCAATTTCCTTGAATGCTATACGATCGAGGCCATCGACGAGGTCGATACGAAGATCGCGAACCTGCCGCGCGGTTCGATCGAACGGCGCATGCTGGAACGGCTGTTCAACGGTCAGTCGCTGCCCACCACGGTGGATGAGACCGGGCGGCTGGTGCTGCCCGCAAAGTTGCGCGCCAAAATCGGGCTTGAGAACGAGGCGTTCTTCATCGCCACCGGTGATACGTTCCAGATTTGGAAGCCCGAGACCTACGAAAATGTCGAAATGGCCAAGGCCGAGGCTTGGTTGGATGATCAACCCGAAGACTTCGATCCGCTGACGCTTCTAAGTGGCGGGTCCGTTTCCGGAGGGGATGGCTGACATGACCGACCCGGCTGCCACCGAAAAACGTCCCCATATCCCAGTTCTATTACGACCGCTTTTGCAAGCGGTCGCGCCTGTTTCTGGCGATTGGGCGGATGGCACGTTCGGGGCAGGTGGGTATACACGCGGATTGCTGGACGCAGGCGCGGACTGGGTTTGCGGCATTGACCGTGACCCGATGGTGTTCGACATGGCCGCCGACTGGGTCGCTGAGTATGGCGACCGGCTGGCCTTGCGTGAAGGCACATTCTCGGACTTGGACGAGTTGGCAGGTCGCCCGTTGGATGGTGTGGTGTTGGACCTTGGCGTCAGCTCGATGCAACTGGATCTGGCAGATCGCGGGTTTTCCTTCATGCGCGACGGGCCGCTGGACATGCGGATGAGCCAATCCGGCCCGACCGCCGCCGATATCGTCAATCATGCCGACGAAGAAACGCTGGCCGATATCCTTTATCATTACGGCGAAGAACGTGCCTCGCGCCGGATTGCGCGGGCCATTGTCAGGGCGCGTGCTGAGGCGCCGTTTGAAACGACGCTGCAATTGGCCAGCGTCGTGGAAAAATGCCTGCCCCGCTCGAAACCCGGTCAGAGCCACCCGGCCACACGGTCGTTTCAGGCGATCCGCATCGCGGTGAATGACGAATTCGGCCAACTGATCGACGGGCTGGAGGCCGCCGAGCGCGCCTTGAAGCCCGGCGGCAAACTGGCCGTCGTGACCTTTCATTCGATGGAAGATCGCGTGGTGAAGCGGTTCTTGCAGGCCCGCGCGTCCGAAGGCGGGGGCGGCTCGCGCTATGCGCCCGAGCAAGCGCAGGAAACGCCGCGGTTCAAGCTCACCCCAAAAAAGGCCATCGCGCCAGATGCCGATGAGCTTGCCCATAACCCCCGCGCCCGGTCGTCCCGCCTGCGCGTCGCTACCCGCACAGATGCCCCCGCTGGTCCGTCCGACCGGCGCAAACTTGGCCTTCCACCCCTTGTTTTCAAGGACAAATCATAATGCGTAGCTTGCTTTACATCACATCCGCTTTGGTCGTCATGGCATTGGCCTATTGGGCCTATTCCGAGAACTACAAAACCCAAGCCTCGCTGGATCGAGTCGAAGAATTGCAGAGCGAGATTGGCCAGATGCAAGAGCAGCTTTCCGTCCTGCGCGCTGAATGGGCCTATCTGAACCGCCCCGACCGCCTGCGTGATCTGGCCGAGATGAACTACGGGCGCCTTGGCCTGTTGCCGCTGGCACCAGAGCAGTTCGGCCGCGTCGATCAAATTGCCTATCCGTCCGAGGACGGCCCCGAGATCACGGAAACCTTTGATGTCAGCGGAGATCTTGATCGATGACCCGTATTCCTCTGCGCCCACTGGCCCGCATTCTGGACGCCCGCGCCAAGGGTGAAAACCCCGACGCGATCGAACGTGAAAACCTGCGTCACCGCCATGAAGAAATCCGCGACCGTGCCCGACTTCAGTCCGAGGGTCGGTTGCTGGTGCTGGCAGGCATGTTCTTTTGTGCGTTTCTGGTGGTCGGCGGACGTATGGCCACCCTGTCCGCGACGGACCCCAAAGAGCCGCGCGCCCAAGCGCCCGGTGCGGCCATCGCGACCGCGCGCGCCGACATCGTTGATCGGCAGGGACGCCTTCTGGCCACCAACCTTGTTACCCACGCCCTTTACGCCCAGCCGCCCCAGATGGTGGACCCGCAACGCGCCGCGGACGAGCTGGTCAAGATCTTCCCCGACCTCAAGCGCGAGCGGCTGATCAAGGACTTCACAGGCACGCGCAAGTTCTTGTGGATCAAGAAGAAACTCAGCCCTGAGCAGAAGCAGGCCGTGTTCGATATCGGCGAACCCGGTCTTCTGTTCGGCCCGCGCGAGATGCGCCTCTATCCCAACGGAAAGCTGGCAGCGCATGTTCTGGGCGGGGCCAGTTTCGGTCGCGAAGGTGTCAGTGCGGCCGAGGTGATCGGTGTGGCGGGCGTCGAAAAGCAGTTCGACGACTATCTGCGCAACCCGGCAAATGGCGGCAAACCGCTTGAGCTGTCCATCGACCTGACCATCCAGACCGCGATCGAGCGGGTGCTGTATGGCGGTATGAAGCTGATGAACGCCAAGGGGGCAGCAGCGATCTTGATGGATGTGCACAGCGGCGAGGTTATCTCGGTTGTGTCTTTGCCCGATTTCGACCCCAACAAACGCCCGCGCGCGCTGACCAAAGGGGATCAGTCTGACAGCCCATTGTTCAACCGGGCCGTTCAGGGCGTGTATGAATTGGGATCGACCTTCAAGATTTTCACCGCCATTCAGGCGATGGATCTTGGGTTGGTGAACCCGAACACCGTGATTGATACCGATGTCCCGATGCGGATCGCAGGCTACCGGATTGGTGAGTTTAAGAACAAGAATTACGGTAAGCTTAGCGTCGCGGACATCATCGTGAAATCCTCGAACCGCGGCACCGGACGCATGGCATTGGAGATCGGCCCCGAGCGCCAGCAGGAATTTCTGCGCGCCATCGGCATGTTCGATCGCACCCCGTTTGAAATCGTCGAAGCGCGTGGCTCGACCCCGTTGCTGCCCAAGCAGTGGGGCAAGCTTAGCTCGGTGACCATTTCCTATGGTCACGGGCTGTCCTCGACGCCGATGCACCTTGCGGCCGGATATGCGGCGATCGCCAATGGTGGGTTCATGGTCAAGCCCACGGTTTTGAAACAGGACCGGATCGCGCGTGGCCCGCGTGTCATTTCGGCGACCTCGGCGGCGGCGGCGCGCGCGATGCTGCGCAAGGTCGTGACCGAAGGCACCGCGTCCTTTGGCGAGGTGGCGGGCTACAAGGTGGCGGGCAAGACCGGCACGGCGGACAAGCCAAGGCCGCAGGGCGGGTATTATGACGACAAGGTGATCAACACTTTCGCCAGTATGTTCCCCGCGGACAATCCGAAATATGTGCTGGTGGTCACCTTGGACGAACCAGTCGAAACGACGGGCCCGAAGCCGCGCCGCACGGCCGGCTGGACCGCCGTGCCCGTCGCGGCCGAGATCATTCGCCGCGCGGCGCCTCTTTTGGGAATGAAGCCCGAAGCGGAACCCGTCGTTGAATCCTTTGCGTCAACTGGGGTAACACTCACCTCGAACTGATCAGGACAGGCACGAACATCATGGGCGCTGAGACGACAACGAAATCCCTGGCCGAGCTGGGGCTGAGCGCCCGGGGTGGCAAAGCGGTGCAGGTCACCGGCCTGTCGGTGGACAGCCGGTGTGTCAAACCCGGCCATTTGTTTGCGGCCCTGCCGGGATCAAAGGTGCATGGCGGCGAATTCATTCAATTTGCCCTGCGCATGAAGGCGGGTGCGATCCTGACCGACCCGGAAGGGGCAAAGATCGCCAAGGCGGAACTGGACGCCTCGGACGCGGCTTTGGTCGTCACCGAAGATCCACGTATGGCTTTGGCCTATGCCGCTGCCCTGTGGTTTGGCGCACAGCCCGAACATATGGTTGCAGCAACCGGCACCAACGGCAAGACATCGGTGGCCAATTTCACCCGACAAATCTGGACTTTGCTGGGGATCAAGGCGGCCAATCTGGGCACCACCGGGGTCGAAGGGGCCTTTACCGCGCCGCTGGCTCACACCACGCCCGAGCCGATCACCTTGCACAAGGTGCTGGCCGAAATGGCCGGCGCGGGTGTCACTCATGCGGCGATGGAGGCCTCGAGCCACGGCTTGGCACAACGCCGCTTGGATGGCGTGCGTCTGACCGCTGCGGCGTTCACGAATTTCACGCAGGATCATCTGGACTACCACGAAACCTTCGAAGAATACTTCGCCGCCAAGGCCGGGTTGTTCGCCCGCGTGTTGCCAGAAGGCGGCACGGCTGTCATCAACATGGATGACCCGAAAGGCGCCGAGATTGCCACCATTGCCGAAGCGCGCGGTCAAAACCTGATCCGCGTCGGGCAGGGTGATGACAACGAGTTGCGCATCAAAGCCCGTCGGTTCGACGCCACCGGGCAAGAGCTGATGTTCGCATGGCACGGCGCGGCACATACCGCACGGCTGGACCTAATCGGTGGGTTTCAAGCCGAAAACGTCTTGGCAGCCGCTGGCTTGGCGATTGGCTGCGGGGCTGAACCGCAGCATGTGTTTGACACCTTCAAGGACTTGGAAACCGTTCGCGGCCGCATGCAACTGGCCGCGACGCGTGACAACAAGGCAGCGGTGTTTGTCGACTATGCCCACACGCCAGACGCTTTGAAAACTGCGCTGCGCGCGATGCGCCCGCATGTGCTGGGCCGCCTTGTGGTGGTGTTTGGCGCAGGCGGCGACCGAGACACCTCGAAACGCGCGTTGATGGGGCAGGCGGCGGCAGAAAACGCGGACGTGGTGTTCGTGACCGACGACAACCCGCGCAGCGAAGACCCCGCCGCGATCCGCGCCATGGTGATGGCAGGCTGCCCCGAGGCGGTCAATGTCGGCGACCGGGCCGAGGCGATCTTGCGCGGCGTCGATGCGCTTGGTCCCGGTGATGCGCTTTTGATTGCAGGCAAGGGGCACGAAACTGGCCAGACAGTGGGCGATGATGTGCTGCCGTTTGATGATGCCGAACAGGCCTCGGTCGCGGTTGCCGCACTTGACGGACATTTGGCATGAGCCTGTGGCGCGCAGAAGATGCCGCGAAAGCGACGGGCGGGCAGGCGCAGGGTAATTGGGCGGTCGATGGCGTATCGATCGACACGCGCACGATCCAGCCGGGCGATCTGTTCGTTGCCCTGAAAGATGTGCGCGACGGGCATGATTTCGTGGCGCAGGCGTTGGAAAAAGGCGCGGGCGCTGCGATGGTTAGTCGTATCCCTGATGATATCGACCCTGATGCGCCCCTGTTGATCGTCGATGACGTGCTGGCTGCGTTGGAAGCCCTTGGCCGGGCCGGGCGTGCGCGAACGAATGCGCGGGTCGTTGCGGTGACGGGGTCTGTCGGCAAGACCTCGACCAAGGAAATGCTGCGCGCGGTTCTGTCCGCGCAGGGCCGCACTCACGCGGCCGAGGCAAGCTATAACAACCATTGGGGCGTACCGCTGACGCTGGCGCGGATGCCTCAGGATGCCGAATTTGCCGTGATCGAGATCGGGATGAACCATCCCGGCGAAATAGGCCCGCTGGCCCGCATGGCGCGGCCCCATGTGGCGCTGGTCACGACCGTTGCGGCCGCACATCTTGAAGCCTTCGACGACCTATCCGGCATCGCGCGCGAAAAGGGCGCGATTTTTGAGGGGTTAGCGCCGGGCGGGATTGCCGTGATCAACGGCGACCTCGACACCACGCACGTTCTGGCAGAGGCCGCCACGGGGTTTCAGGCTGAAAGTTTCGGCGAAGGCGCAAAAAATGTTCACCGATTGACCCATGTCTCCCTGACCCCGGACGCCACGATCTGCAAAGCGGTGATTGCGGGCGAGGAACAGGTGTTCAAAATCGCGTCACCGGGGCGGCATTTCGCGATGAATGCTCTGGCAGCACTGGTGGCGGCGCGGGCCTTGGGCGCGGATGCCACGCTGGCCGCTCGTTCCATGACGTCGTGGCAGCCCCCCACCGGGCGTGGCACGCGCGAAGAGATTACGCTGGACGCCCCCGAAGGGTTGACCGTGACCTTGATCGACGACGCGTTCAATGCCAACCCCACCTCGATGGCGGCGGCACTTGAGGTGCTGGGCGCGATGGAGCCCGTGGACGGCGTTGGGCGCATCCAGAAAGGCCGCCGGATCGCGATCCTTGGCGACATGCTGGAACTTGGCCCAGACGAGGTCGCTCTACATGCAGAGATTGCCGATCTGCCCTTCATCGCAGCCATTGATCAGGTGCATTGCGTCGGTCCCCTCATGCACGCGCTTTGGGCGCGTTTGGACGGCGACCAGCAAGGCCTGTGGGTTGAAACGGCCGCCGACATGTCCGCGCAGGTGCGCAAGTTCATCGACGCAGGTGACGTGGTGCTGGTGAAGGGGTCGAAAGGCTCTTTGGTGTCTCAAACAGTTGACGCGATCCGCAAAATGGGTCAATCGCTTCGATAATTCCAAAAAGGGACCCACAATATGTTGTATTGGTTGACCGAGTTTTCGGACGGTGGCGATGTTTTCAACCTGTTTCGCTATATCACCTTTCGATCGGGCGGGGCGTTCTTCACAGCCCTCATCTTCGGGTTCATTTTTGGCAAGCCGCTGATCAATATCTTGCGTCGCAGGCAGGGCAAAGGGCAGCCCATCCGCGAGGATGGGCCTGAGAGCCATAAAGAAAAGCAGGGCACGCCGACGATGGGCGGGCTGTTGATCCTGTCCGCCCTTCTTGTATCGACCCTGATGTGGGCGCGGCTGGACAATCCCTATATCTGGATCACGCTGTTCGTGACCTATGGCTTTGGTTTGATTGGGTTTGCCGATGACTACGCCAAGGTGTCCAAGGCCACCACGGCGGGCGTTTCGGGCAAGCTGCGCATGGGCCTCGGCTTGGCGATTGCCGCGATTGCGGGCTATCTGGCGTCGATCAGCCACCCCGAGGGGCTTCAGTTCCAGCTGGCGCTGCCGTTCTTCAAGGACACGCTGTTGAATATGGGGATATTCTTTATCCCCTTCGTGATGATCGTCATCGTCGGGGCTGCCAATGCGGTGAACCTGACCGACGGTCTGGACGGGCTGGCGATTATGCCGGTGATGATCGCGGCAGGCACGTTGGGTGTGATTGCTTACGCCGTTGGCCGCGTCGACTTCACCGAATATCTGGACGTGCATTATGTGCCCGGCACGGGGGAGTTGTTTATTTTCACCTCGGCACTCATTGGCGGCGGGTTGGGCTTTCTTTGGTATAACGCCCCCCCTGCGGCGGTGTTCATGGGCGACACCGGGTCGCTGGCCTTGGGCGGCGCCTTGGGGGCCATCGCTGTCGCCACCAAGCACGAGATCGTTCTGGCCATCGTCGGCGGCCTCTTCGTGGTCGAGGCGCTGTCGGTCATCATTCAGGTGCTCTATTACAAACGCACCGGGCGCCGCGTGTTCCTGATGGCTCCGATTCACCACCATTTCGAACATCTGGGCTGGAAAGAGCCGCAGATCGTCATCCGCTTCTGGATCATCTCACTGATCCTCGCGCTGATCGGGCTGGCGACGCTGAAGGTGCGGTAACCACGCCGCACCGCCAAGATTTCAAGCCCTGCCTCTTAACAGGCGGGGCTTTTGTTTTTTCGTCAACTCCGGTAGCGATGAAGCAACGAATGCAGGAGGCGCGGATGATCCCGGTCAAAGGTTATGACGGCCAAAAGGTAGCGGTTTTGGGGCTTGGGCGCTCTGGCCTCGCAACGGCGCACGCACTGGAAGAAGGCGGGGCGGAAGCCCTGTGCTGGGACGACAGCGCTGAAGCCCGTGACCGCGCCGAAGGCCAGGCCCTGATCCTGCATGATCTGTCCAAACCAGAGGCCTGGAAGGATGTGGCCGCGTTGATCGTCAGCCCCGGCATCCCGCATCTTTATCCCGAACCCAACAAGATCATCGCCGCCGCGATGGAGGCAGGCGTGCCCGTCGACAACGATATCGGCCTGTTCTTTCGCAGCTTTGCCACCTACGATTGGGACAGTTTCGAAGTGTCTCCGAAGGTGGTGGCGATCACCGGATCGAACGGCAAATCCACCACCTCGGCGCTGGTCCATCACATTTTGCAAGAGGCAGGACGCCCCACGCAGTTGGCGGGCAATATCGGGCGCGGTGTGCTGGACATTGACCCCGCCCATGACGGCGAGGTCGTGGTGTTGGAACTGTCGAGCTATCAGACCGACCTTGCACGCGCCCTGACCCCGGACGTGGCCGTGTTCACCAACCTGTCGCCCGACCATCTGGACCGCCACGGCGGCATGGGCGGCTATTTCGCGGCCAAGCGCCGCCTGTTTGCAGAAGGTGGCCCGGATCGTGCGGTGATCGGCGTAGATGAACCCGAAGGTGTCTTTTTGGCGGGTCAACTGTCCGAAGGGCCGACCGATGACCGGGTGATCCGCATGTCTGTGGACCGCAAGCTGACCGGTCCCGGCTGGCAGGTCTTTGCGCGCAAGGGCTTTCTGTCGGAGTATCGCAAGGGGCGGCAGGTCGGCTCGATTGATCTTCGCGCGATCAAGGGGCTGCCCGGCACCCACAACCACCAGAACGCCTGCGCAGCTTACGCGGTCTGTCGCACGCTGGGGCTGGCGCCGAAACAGATCGAGGCCGCGTTTCACGCGTTCAAAGGCCTGCCGCACCGCTCGCAATTGGTGGGGGAACGCAACGGCGTGGCGTTCATCAATGACAGCAAGGCCACCAATGTGGACAGCGCGCGGGCGGCCTTGTCAGCGTTTCGGAATATCCGCTGGATCGCGGGTGGTCTGGGCAAGGATGGCGGGATCGAAAGCCTGTCCGCCGATGATCTGTCTGGCGTCACGAAAGCTTACCTGATCGGCCATTCAGCGCGTGACTTCGCGCTGCAACTGGGCGACGTGCCGCACGAGATTTGCGAAACCATGGCGCAGGCCGTGGCGCAGGCGGCGGCTGATGCCCAACCCGGGGACACCGTTTTGCTGGCCCCAGCGGCTGCCAGTTTCGACCAATATCCGGATTTCGAAAAGCGCGGCGAGGATTTCTCCGGGCAGGTTGCAGCCCTGATCGCCAATCCATAGCCTCGGCGGTATCCCGCAGCATACGAAGCACCGCGAAAACCCCTTGTTATAAAGGGTTTGCAAGGCGTCCTTGCTCTGCTACCTCTGTCGCAAAAGGAAGGGCGCGCGATGTTTTCACTGGACGATCACCCACAGCGTTACGAGCTGGCAAACGAGTTACATGCCCGCCCGTCGCCCGCGTTGAAAGCGCCGGGGACGGCGGTGTATCTGGCGGTGAAGCGACCAGAGAATGCGGCCAGTCGGGATCGCGATGCAGACAGGGCGCATTTGATCGACCTGCTGGATCGGTTCGGCGCCCCCCATCCCAGCCCCGGTGCGAACCACTATTTCGGGGCAATCGGCCGCTATCATCTGAAATGGGAACAGCATACCGAATTCGTCACCTATACGGTATTCGGTGATGGCGTTGCCTCGCGTGCCTTTGATCCCGCCGCCTTCGACGTGTTTCCCGATAATTGGCTGCAAACTGCCCCGGGCAAGCGCGTGACATCGGCCCATATCCGTATCGACACGATGCCCGACACCGAAGACGAGATGAATGAGGCGATCAGCAAGTGGTTCGTGTCGGAAAGTGTCGCCTCGACCTGGGTTCTGGAACGCGCAGCGATGATCGCTGGGGATTTCCGCATTGACCCGGCGGGCCACATGCGCTTCGCCGCCTTTATCGGCAAGGATGCCGGCGACAGTCGCATCGGGCGGATCGTTCAGCGCCTGTGCGAGATCGAGACCTATAAGTCCATGTCCATGCTGGGCCTGCCGTTGGCGCGTAACCTACAGGCCAAGCTGGGTCATCTGGACGGAGAGTTGACCCATCTGGTCAGCGCCATGTCACGCGATGACGAACCCGCCGAAGCGACGTTGGACGAATTGCTTCAAATCTCGTCCGAGCTTGAGGATTTGACGGCGGCGACCTCGTTTCGGTTAAGCGCCACGAAAGCCTATGAGGCGATTGTGCACCAACGGATCAGTTCGCTGCGTGAAGCCCGGTTCATGGATCGCCAGACCCTGAGCGAATTCATGATGCGCCGCTATGACCCGGCCATGCGCACGGTCAAAAGCGCCGAAAAGCAGCTGACGGCGATGGCGCGGCGGTCGATGCGCGCGGGCGATCTGTTGCGCACGCGCGTCGATGTGCAGCGGTCAGAGCAGAACCAAGCCCTGCTGGAAAGCATGAACCGACGCGCCGATATGCAGTTGCGGTTGCAGGAAACGGTCGAAGGCTTGTCCGTCGTCGCGATCAGCTACTACGCCGTGTCGCTGGCGGGCTATCTGGCCTATCCGCTGACGGACGTGCTTGGCATCTCGAAAGGGATGCTGACCGCGGTGCTTACGCTGCCTGTGGTTGGGCTTGTGTGGCTGGCCGTGCGACGGATCCGTCATTCGATCGAGAAGTGACGCGCGCATCAACGCGCCCCGCAACCCATGCGCCCGCCGATATGGCCAGCAGCGCCAACACTGCCGCGACCGACAAAGTGGCTACGCCGGAAATACCGGCACCCACGGTGCAACCGCCAGCCAGCACGCCACCAAAGCCCATCAAAGCGCCGCCGCTGAGGTAACGCCCCATCTGGGCCGGGCCATCAAAGCCCTGCCATTGGAAGCGCCCGGCGATCAGGGCTGATGCCAGCGCGCCAAGGATCACGCCGCCGATCAGGCCGGTGCCGAAATTGCCGCCAACGGCCGATGATGCAGCCGTCCAGAACAGCGTGTCGGCCAACGGCGCGGTGAACGAGAGGCTTTCGAAGGTGATCGGATCGAACTCGTCCTGCAGCACAAGCCCGGTGCCCAGCCACCCCAACGGGATCAGGGCACCCAAAAGGGCCGCAAGAACCAACATTCCAGCACGTGGGCGCGATTGGATCACAAGATAGCCTGCAAGCACCAGCGGCACCGCAGCTGTCCAGATGGGCAGGGTTGGGGCAGGGGTGACCACAGCCTCCAACGCGACGCGGGCGGGGGCCAGCAATCCTTTCAACGTGGCAAGCGCGGCCAGTGCGGCGACACCCAGCACGACCAGCGCGCGCAGGTTGCCCGAAGCTCCCAGCACGGCAAGGCGTGACAGGCAGCCGCGCGTCATGACCATGCCAACACCGAAGATCAGGCCGCCGATGATGATCGACAGAAAGGGCAGGTTTGCGGCTTGGAAGCGGTGGGCAGAGAATTCGACCCACCCGGCCTGAACGATGCCTTGTGTGCCCAGCACAGCGACGGCCAGTGCGGTCAGCCAATTCGCCAAGGCGGATCGGTTGTCACCGCCGCCACCAATCAGGCCGCGGCGCAGGCAGAAACGTGTGATTTCCGCCAGCACACCAAAGGCCACACCAAGTCCCAATCCAAAAAGGATCGAGGCTGTGCGTGGGGTCAGGGTCTCAAAGCCAAAGGTCTCAAACATCTTCACGTCTCCGCTTTTGGGAATGTGTTCCATCTGGCGGGATTGTTTCTGCCTTACAAGGGTCTATGTGGCGTGGCATCGCGGTGTCAGCAGAACATTTTCCTGCGCGATGCTTCTCGGGGTGAATGTCGTCTTGCCAAAGCCAGCCTGCACCGAACGCGGGCCAACCCCGATCGCATCACCTGTGTCCTTGCGTCCTTTTTTAGCTTGCGTCCCAAGACCGCGTGGCTGATCCAATGCACACCGGTCGCAAGATGGTTGAACGCTTGATCAATTCGGCGCAGAGTTTGGTCAGGCCCACATCACAATCAGACACACCCACACATGCCGCAACAAGGAGCGTTCACCCGTGCCGATCAAGAACCGATTTGCCGAGCTGCAAGCCGAAATCACGGCATGGCGGCGTGATTTCCACGCTCATCCCGAACTGATGTTCGACACACACCGCACGGCAGGCATCGTTGCCGAAAAGCTACGCGCGTTTGGCTGTGACGACGTGGTCGAAGGCCTTGGGCGCACCGGCGTGGTCGGGGTCATTCGTGGCAAGGCCAATGGGTCGGGCAAAGTGGTGGCGCTGCGCGCAGATATGGACGCGCTGCCGATCGAAGAGGAAACAGGGCTGGACTATGCCTCGACCCAGCCCGGCAAGATGCACGCCTGCGGGCATGACGGACATACGGCGATGCTGTTGGGGGCTGCGAAATACCTGTCTGAAACGCGCAATTTCGACGGTACCTGCGTCGTCATCTTCCAGCCAGCCGAAGAGGGCGGAGGCGGGGCGCGTGTCATGTGTGAAGATGGGTTGATGGACCGGTTCGGTATTCAGGAAGTTTACGGGATGCACAACTGGCCGGGCCATGAACAGGGGACGTTTGCGATCCGCCCCGGCCCGTTTTTTGCCGCAACCGACCTTTTGGACATCCGTTTCGAAGGGCGTGGCGGACATGCCGCCAAACCGCATGACACGATTGATCCGGTGGTGATGGCGTCTCAGGCGGTTCAAGCCTTGCAGACCATCGCGTCACGCAATGCCGATCCAACCGAACAGGTGGTTTTGTCCATCACGTCAGTTGAAACAAGTTCCAAGACTTTCAATGTGATACCGCAGAGTGTTCATCTTCTGGGAACGGTGCGAACGCTTTCGCAGGAGGTTCGAGATCTGGCCGAGGCACGGGTGCATGCGATCTGTAACGGTATTGCCGACACGTTCGGCGGGACCGCGACCGTGCGCTACGATCGCAATTACCCCGTGATGGTCAACCATGACGAACAAACCGAATTTGCCGCCAAAGTCGCTACATCCGTGGCCGGGGCATGCGACGACGCCCCCTTGGTCATGGGCGGCGAGGATTTTGCCTATATGCTGGAAGAGCGGCCCGGCGCCTATATCCTTGTGGGCAATGGCGATACGGCGATGGTCCACCACCCAGAATACAACTTCAACGACGAGGTGATTCCGCAAGGCTGTTCGTGGTGGGCTGAAATCGTCGAGCAGCGGATGCCGGCGCGTTAAACACCACCGCCGCAGTCCGCACCTGCCGGTCAGCCACCTGTGTGGTTCATATGGCGGATTGTCTGACCTTGCACACCCTGACGGGAGTAATCGAAATCGTGCCCTTTGGGCTTTCGCCCGATGGCCGCGTGAATGGCGTCGATCAAGACCGCATCATTTTCCGACGCACGCAGGGGCGCACGCAGGTCAGACATGCCGTCATGGCCCAGACAGGTGTAGAGCTGGCCGGTGCAACTCATCCGCACGCGGTTGCAGCTTTCGCAGAAATTGTGGCTGAGCGGGGTGATCAGGCCGATTTTCTGGCCGGTTTCCTGCACGCGCATATACCGGGCTGGTCCGCCGGTGGTTTCATCCAGATCAGTCAGCGTCAGGCGGTCCGCCAATTGGGCGCGTAGGTCTGAAAGCGCCCAATACTGCCCAATCCGGTCCTCGGCCCCCATATCGCCCATTGGCATGACCTCGATAAAGGTCAGATCCATGCCTTTTGCCGCGCACCAATCGACCAACGAGAACAACTCATCTTCGTTGAACCCCTTCAGCGCGACCGCGTTGATCTTGACCTTCAAACCGGCCTCAAGTGCGGCATCCACGCCGCGCAGAACCTGGGGCAGGCGACCCCAGCGGGTAATCCGGGCGAATTTCGACTCGTCCAGCGTATCAAGAGAGATATTTACCCGACGCACGCCAGCGGCATATAGGTCGTCGGCAAACCGGTGCAGTTGCGAGCCATTGGTCGTCAGTGTCAATTCGTCCAGCGCACCGCTTTCCAGATGGCGGCCCATGGCCCCGAAAAATCCCATGATTCCCTTGCGCACAAGCGGCTCGCCCCCGGTGATACGCAACTTGCGCACCCCAAGCCCGATGAAAGCTGTGCAGATGCGGTCCAGCTCCTCAAGCGTCAGAAGATCCTTCTTTGGCAGAAAGGTCATATCCTCGGACATGCAATAGGTGCAGCGAAAATCACACCGGTCCGTGACAGACAGGCGCAAGTAGGTAACCGCCCGCATGAACGGGTCGATGAGCGTCGGCGTTTCCATGCTGTAACACTAGTTGCGGGCGGTCTGGCGCGCAAGAGACGCAGGCGTCAAATCCGCCGTTGAAAGCGACGCGAAATTGCGCCACGCTACAGTTATGAAACACACAATTCTTATTCCGCTTTTTTGCGTTGGGCTTGCCGGGTGTTCCGGTCTTGATATGGACAACCTCCTGCCGCGCCCGCCGCATCTTCAAAACCAACCGCGTGCGACGATGACACCTAACACGCCGCCCGCGCCGCCGATGAACGCGACGACGATCGACGATTTCGACACCGCGTCTGATGAAGACAAGATGGCGGCGGCGGCGACTGCACCCGTCGACACCGGGTCCATCGGCACAACCGTGGCCAGCCTTGGCGACCCTGCGGCACCCGGGTTTTGGATGGAGACGCCCTTGGTTTCTTCAGACACGCAAGGCCGGGTGAAATCGAAAGTGACTGGTCGCACGGTCAAAGTCACCCTGCGCCCCATTTCCAGCGGTGGCAGCCGTATCTCTCTGTCTGCACTGCAACTTCTGGATCTTGATCTGTCCGGGCTGCATGAATTGGTGGTCTACGGATCGTGAGCCCACGCCTGTCGGACGCGGCGTGGCTGGAACATGGGCGCGCGCGCAAGCTTGTCGCCCCATGGGCGTCTTGGGGCAAGATGCGCGCCGCGTTTCGCTGGGATATTCCCAAGCATTTCAACATCGCCGAACGGTGCTGTGACAGCTGGGCAGCACTTGACCCCGACCGCGTGGCCCTGACCCATGTGTCACAGGATGGCAGCGCGCAGGACTGGACATTTGGCACGCTGAAAGAGGCCTCGGACAGGCTTGCATCCGTCTTGCAGGCGCGCGGCTTGCGCAAGGGCGACCGGATTGCAGTGTTGCTCGGGCAGGGGCCAGAGGTTCTGATCACCCATTTCGCCGCCTACAAACTGGGCGCCGTGGTGTTGCCGTTGTTTACTTTGTTCGGCGCCGATGCGTTGGCTTACCGCTTGTCCGACAGCGGCGCGCGCATGGTGGTGACGGATGCAGAAAGCCTTGGCAAGATTGATGAAATTCGCGTCAGCCTGCCTGACCTGACCGAGGTCTTCACAACCACCGCCACAGCCGGCGGGCGTGACTTCTGGGCCGAAATCGACGCTGCAACGCCCTATTCCACTGACCATTCCACTCTGGCCGAAGACCCTGCGGTGATGATCTATACCTCGGGCACTACGGGGCCACCCAAAGGTGTGCTGCACGCACATCGCTTTTTGCTGGGCCATCTGCCCTGCGTCGAAACCTATAACGAGGATTTTCCGCAGCTGGGTGACAAGGGTTGGACCCCGGCGGATTGGGCGTGGATCGGTGGGTTGATGGACCTTGCCATTCCGTTCCTGTATTTCGGTGTGCCGATCGTCAGCCATCGAATGCGCAAGTTTGACGCGCCAACGGCATATCGTCTGATCGCCACCCATAAAGTCCGCAATCTGTTCATGCCACCGACGGCATTGAAACTTCTGCGCCAGTCCGAAAGCCCAACCTTGGGTGTCGACATTCGGTCAATTGGGTCGGGGGGCGAAAGCCTTGGCGCCGGCCTTCTGAGGTGGGCACGCGACGTGCTGGGCGTCGATGTGAACGAGTTCTATGGCCAGACCGAATGCAATCTTGTCCTGTCCTCTGTCGCGGGGGCGATGGACGTGAAGCCGGGCAGTATGGGGCAGGCCATTCCGGGCCATGAGGTTGCCGTGATTGATGATCAGGGTCGCGAATGTGCGCCCGGTGAAATGGGCGAGATTGCGGTCAGAACCGGTGACCCGGTGATGTTCTTGCGCTATTGGAACCTGCCCGAAAAGACGGCCGAGAAGTTTCAGAGCGACTGGATGCGCACTGGCGATCTGGCTGTGCGCGATGGCGACGGCTATTTCACCTTTGCCAGTCGCGATGACGACGTGATCACTTCGGCAGGCTACCGCATTGGGCCGTCCGAGATCGAAAACTGCCTGATGACACACCCCGATGTGGTCATGGCCGCTGTGATCGGCGTGCCGGACCCGTTACGCACCGAAGCGGTGAAAGCAATTGTCGTCCCCCGCACAGGGGCCGATCTGACAGATCTTGGCGACCATCTGATCCAACTAGTGCGTGACCGCGTCAGCCCTCATGTGGCGCCGCGTCAGGTGGAATTTGTGGCAGATCTGCCGATGACGGCCACAGGCAAGATCATGCGACGCGCGCTGCGCGACGGGTAAAGGGCCGGACCGCTCAAGGTCTCGGCAGCGCGCTGTGTCGTGGCCGTGGCTACTGGGACGCTTCCAGCAGGTCTTGCGAATAGGGATGGGTCGCTTTCATCTGCCTGAGCGCCTCGACGTCCAGAATCTCGACAATCTCGCCATCCTTCATCACGGCCAGCCGGTCGCACATATGGCTCACAACCGACAGATCATGCGACACCATGAGGTAGGTCAGCTTATGTTCGGCGCGCAGGTCGGCCAGCAGATTCAGGATTTCCGCCTGCACCGACACATCCAGCGCCGAGGTGGGTTCATCAAGCAGAAGCAGGTCCGGTTCGGGCGCCAGTGCACGGGCGATGGCGACCCGCTGACGCTGCCCGCCGGACAGTTGGTGCGGATAGCGGAACCGGAAACTCTGGCCCAACCCAACGTCACCCAACAGCTTCACCACGCGGGTATCAATATCCTTGAACCCATGCAGTTGCAGCGTCTCGCCCAGCACCTGATCCACCGAATGGCGCGGGTGAAGCGAGGCATAGGGGTCTTGGAACACCATCTGCACCGTCTTGAAGAACGCCTTGGGGCGCTTGTGGGTGATCTGTTCGCCTTCGACCGTGATCGTGCCAGACCAGTCCGGCGCAAGGCCGGTAATCGCGCGCAGAATGGTCGACTTACCCGATCCGCTTTCGCCCACCAGCCCAAAGCTTTCGCCTTCCATTACGTCGAATGTGGCGTCTTTGACCGCATCCACCCGGTCGCGATGGGTGCCGAACCAGACGTTCAGGTTTTGAACTTCCAACATCTTCATACGCGTCCACTCACACTTGGGGCGTCTGACCAGGCGGGGTCACGCTGCAACACTTCCAGCCGATCACGCGGCGCGTCCAGCCGGGGCAGAGAATTCAGCAGCCCGCGGGTATAAGGGTGCTTGGCGTCATGCAGCTTGTCGGCGTCGCAAACCTCGACGATCCGGCCCGCATACATGATCAACACGCGGTCACAGAAATCGGCCACAAGGTTCAGGTCGTGACTGATGAAGATCAGCCCCATGCCGCGTTCTTTCACCAGCTTGTCCATGATATCCAGCACCTGCCGCTGCACGGACACATCCAGCGCCGAGGTCGGCTCGTCCGCGATCAGGATCTCGGGGTTCGGAATCAGCATCATGGCGATCATGATCCGCTGGCCCATCCCGCCCGACATTTCGTGCGGATAAGCGCGCATGACCCGTTCGGAATCACGGATCGACACGGCCTCCAACATCTCAAGCGACTTGTTATAGGCCGCCGACTTGGACACGGAATTGTGCAGCCGGTATGCCTCGATGATCTGATCGCCGATGGTCATTACCGGGTTGAGAGAGAATTTCGGGTCCTGCATCACCATGCTGATCCGCTGGCCGCGCACGTCGCGCATTTCCTTCTCGGTTTTGTCCAGCAGGTTGACGCCTTCAAGGTTGATATGATCGGCCTCGACGATCCCCGGCGGCCGGATCAGCCGCAGGATGGCGCGGCCGGTCATCGACTTGCCCGAGCCGCTTTCGCCCACGATCCCCAACCGCTCGCGCCCCAGTGTAAACGACACACCGCGCACCGCGTCAAACACGCCTTGGCGGGTCGGGAATTTCACCCAAAGGTTTTCGACATCAAGTAGCACACTCATCATTCACCTGCCTTCGGATCAAGGACATCACGCAGACCGTCGCCCAGAAGGTTGAACGCCAAAGAGACCGTGAAGATGGCCAGACCGGGCATGGTGGCGACCCACCAGTGATCCAGAATGAACCGGCGCCCTTCGGAAATCATCGCGCCCCATTCCGGGCTGGGTGGTTGCGCGCCAAGGCCAAGAAAACCGAGCCCGGCAGCGGCCAGAATGATCCCCGCCATGTCCAGCGTCACCCGCACGATCAGGGACGAAATGCACAAGGGCCAGATATGCTTGGTAATGATGCGCAGCGGCCCGGCCCCCTGCAGCTTGATCGCGCTGATATAGTCCGAGGAGCGGATGGTCAGCGTCTCGGCCCGCGCAATCCGCGCGTAAGGTGGCCATGCGGTCAGCGAGATCGCCAGAACCGCGTTTTCAATCCCGGCGCCCAGAGCGGCCACGAAAGCCAGCGCCAGAACCAGACGGGGGAAGGCCAGGAAAATATCGGTAATCCGCATCAGGATCGTATCGGTCCAGCCGCCTACATAGCCCGAGATCGTGCCAACCAGCAGCCCCGCCACCGGCGCGATCAGCGCCACCAGCGCCACGATATACAGCGTGATCCGCGCGCCATAGATCAGCCGCGACAGGATATCGCGGCCAAGGCTGTCGGTGCCGAAGATGTGACCCTCGGTTCCTAGCGGTGCCAGCCGGTTGCCCAGATCCTGCACAAAGGGATTATGCGGCGACAGCCACGGCGCGGCGGCCGCTATGAACACCAAGGCTACCAGAATGCCCAAACCGATCATCGCCATCGTATTGCTGCGAAACGACAGCCAGCCCTGATAGAAGGCGGATATCTTGGCATGGCGGCGCGACGTCGGCGTGTCCGTCAAAAGCCACTGTTTCAGTGTTTGTTCTGTCATTGATACTGTCCCGCCCTATTTCGCGCGTGGATCAAAGACCTTGTAGAGCAGGTCAGAGAAAATATTGAGCAGGATGAAGACCAAACCCACCACAACAGTGCCGCCAAGCACAGCGTTCATGTCCGCGGACAGAAGCGCTGTGGTGATATAGCTGCCGATACCGGGCCACGAGAAGATGATCTCGGTCAGCACGGATCCTTCCAAAAGCCCCGCATAGCTGAGTGCGATCACGGTGATCAGTTGCACGCGGATGTTCTTGAAGGCGTGTTTCCAGATCACGTCCCACTCCGACATGCCCTTCACGCGGGCTGTGGTGATATACTCGGCGCTGAGCTGTTCCAGCATGAACGACCGCGTCATGCGGCTGATATAGGCGAGTGAATAATAGCCAAGCAGCGAGGCTGGCAGGATGATGTGGGAAAACGCGTCCTTGAACACGTCCCAATTGCCGTCCAATGCCGCGTCGATCAGGATCATGCCGGTCACACTGGGGACGACATCGACATAGAAAATGCCAACCCGGCCCGGACCGCCAACCCATCCAAGAATGCCATAGAAGATCAAAAGCCCCATCAGGCCGAGCCAGAAAATGGGCATGGAATACCCCACAAGGGCCAACACCCGTGCGACCTGGTCGATCCATGATCCCTTACGCACTGCGGCCAGCACGCCAAGTGGCACACCCAGAATGACGCCGAACAGAATGCCCAGCGTGGCCAGCTCTAGCGTGGCGGGGAACACCCGCGCGATATCCTCGGACACCGGGCGCGCGTTCAGAAGCGAGGTGCCGAAATCCAGATGCAGCACGTCCCAGAGGTAATACAGAAACTGAACGATCAAGGGCTTGTCCAACCCAAGCTGCTCATACACGGCGTCATAAGTCGATTGCGAGGCGCGTTCACCAACGATGGACAGCACCGGATCAATCGGCATGACCCGCCCGATAATGAAGGTGATAAACAGCAGGCCCAACAACGTCACCGCGATCGAGCTAAGCGTTCTGACAGCCGTTTTCAGCGCCGGCCAAAGCGTGTCTGAAAGAGGCGCCCGTGTTGGGCGCCTCTCGTTATTGTCTTCGGTCAGGGCCATTTATTTGGTGACCTGCCAATAGGCAGCAGAGGTCACGGCTTGTCCGGTCGACCAGTTCATCACGTTGTCACGCAGCGCAGATTGTTCGATCTGCTGGAACATGATCGCGAAGGGTGAGATCTCGCGGAACTCGGCCTGAATGTCCTGATACATCTGCACCCGCTTGTCGCGATCGCCCTCGGTTACGGCGGCCTCGACCTTCGGTGTCAGCCCGCCTGTATCCCAGGCATTCCGCCAGGCCAGAAGGCCGGTGGCGTTCGCCTCGTCGCTGTTGTCGGGGTTATAGGCAAAGGTGCCCGCATTGGTTTGCGGGTCAGGATAGTCCGGCCCCCATGCCCCCAGATACATATCCAACTCGCGCGCACGATAGCGAGCAAGGATCTGTTTCGCCGTACCCACGGTGATGTTCAGCGTGATTCCAGCCTGCGCGAAGGTGTTTTGCAGCGATTGAGCGATCTCCATGCGTTCCTGCGCCTCGCGCACGCCTGTTTCGATCTCAAGCCCTTCGACACCGGCAGCCGCCAAAAGTTCCTTGGCCTTTTCGATGTTCAGCGAGAAGGGATTTTCCTCGGACGCGCCAAGATAGGTGGCGGGCAGGAAGTTCTGGTGGATCGTATACTGCCCCTTCAGGAAGCTGTTTTTCATGCCCTCATAGTCGATCAGATATTTGATCGCCTGACGAACCTCAGGCTTGGACAGTTCAGGGTGCTTCTGGTTCAGGGACAGATACATCAGACGGCCTTTCAGCTCGTCCTCGACCTTGATGCCACCAGCTTCCATCACACCGGCAATATCTTCCGGGTTCAGGTTGCGGGCGATGTCGATGTCACCACGCTCCAGCAGCAAACGTTGCGACGCGCTTTCCAGCACGTGCCGCACGATCACCCGCTCCATCGTCGGCGCGCCGCCGTAATAGTCCGGATAAGCTTCAAGCGT
Source organism: uncultured Aliiroseovarius sp. (assembly GCF_947497285.1). Lineage (GTDB taxonomy): Bacteria > Pseudomonadota > Alphaproteobacteria > Rhodobacterales > Rhodobacteraceae > Aliiroseovarius. Next base: position 553,130 of record NZ_CANMFT010000001.1, read on the forward strand.
CACGCTTTCATTGGGCTTCCAGCCTGCCATCGTATAGGGACCGGAGCCAGCCGAGTTGGTTTTCAGCCATGTGTTGCCCATGTCGCCGTCAACCTCGTTGGCCATGACGGTTTCTTTGTCGACAATCCCGCCAATGGTGGCCGTCAGACAGTTCAACACGAACGAGGTCGCGTATTGCTTGTCCGTCGTGATCATCAGCTTGTTGCCGTCGGCCTTGATGGTCTCGGTCGCGTTTTCAGGGGTGAACCCGAACTGGGTCAGGATGAACGCAGGCGTCTTGTTCAGGATCACCGCGCGTTGCAGCGAATACGCCGCATCTTCGGCGCGAACCGGGTTGCCGGAATGGAACGTGACGCCTTCACGCATGGTGAAGGTGATGGTCTTGCCGTCCTCGCTGACCTCCCAGCTTTCGGCAAGGCCGGGTTGGTAGCCTGCGGCAAGGTCAAGCGGGTCCAGGTAGACCAGACGGCTATAGACGTTGCGGCTGATGTCCGAGCCCGCGAACTCAAAGCTTTCCGCCGGGTCCAGCGTGGTCACATCGTCGATACGGTTGGCGATGACCAGCATGTTGGCGGGCGTTTCCGCGTAAGCCGCAAAGGAGGATACCCCCATCGCCACGCCAATCGCAGCACTTGTCAGTAATCTATTGATAGCATTCATGTTTTGAACCTCTCCTGTTCAGTTTCATTTCGGGCTGCGCGCGCGGCGGGGTTATTGCCCCCAGGTTTTCTCCAACACTCGCAACCAGTTTTCTTGGCAAAGCTTGGCGATCAACGCCTCGCCATACCCATGCTGCGCCATGGCGTGCCTCAGCTTTGGCAAGCCGGCGCAGGACGTCAGGTCTTCGGGCACGATCGCCCCGTCATAGTCTGATCCAAGCCCCACACGGTCTTCGCCCAAATGGTCGATCAGGTGATCAAGATGACGCAACATCTGTTCCAACGGGACATCTGCCACCATGCGGCCATCGTCGCGCAGGAAGGCAACGGCGAAGTTCAGCCCCACCATACCATCACTTTCACGGATTGCGGCAAGTTGTTTGTCAGTCAGGTTGCGACTGTGCGAGCAAATGGCGTGGGCGTTGGAATGCGTGGCCACCAAGGGCTTGGTCGAATGGCGCGCCACGTCCCAGAACCCGGCTTCGTTCAAATGCGACAGATCGACCATGATGCCAAGCTCGTTGCAGCGTCTGATCAGCCTTAGCCCGTGATCGGTCAGCCCGTCGCCGATATCGCCGGTGCTGGGATACCGAAAGGGCACGCCATGGCCAAAGATCGTCGATCTGCTCCAAACCGGGCCAAGCGATCGCAATCCGGCCTGATACAAGACCTCCAGCGTGTTCAACTCGGCGTCGATGGCCTCGGCGCCTTCGATGTGGAAGATCGCGGCCATCTGACCGGCCTTCAGCACATCGCGGATCTGGGCGGCACTGCGGCACACCGTCAGCGCGCCGCGCTTTTCCAGATCAAACAGAATGGCGGCCTGCGCCATCACCACGGGGAAGGCGTCTTCCCAATCAATGGGATCGGGCAGTGGCAAGTCATAGCTTGGCTTGGTCATTTGCTCGGTCTTGAAATCAAGATCGGTGGGCGAGGGGATGTAGACCGCGAAAAACCCGCCGCCGAAACCGCCGGCCTTGGCACGCGCAGCGTCGATGGCGCCAACCCGCCCGGTCAGGAAGCTGTCCGCCACAGCAAGGCCGCCGGCGCGATACAGCTTTAGCAGGACGTCGTTATGCCCATCAAAGACAACTGGAGCAGTTGGATCGGTCACGTGTGATTTCCCCCAAGAAACACCTGAACAGCTTATTGCAGTATTTCTCATGGACCAGTGTAAAGTGCATGATAAAAGATCATAGCCCCATTACCAATACGCAGAGAGTCCCATGCCCACGAAGACTTGGCACAGCTTGCCTGAATACCAAGCCCTGCGCGCCCTGATGGAAAGCGGCACCACCTCGAAGGCGGCGATCCGGCTTGGGCGGTCGCAATCTGCCGTCAGCCGCTCCATCGCACATTTGGAGGCGCGCACCGGCCGTATCTTGTTCGAACGCGAAGGCGGGCGGCTGCGGCCAACCAACGAGGCGGTGCAGATGAACCGCCGTCTCGACCCGCTTTTCGAGGCGCTGGACCGGATCGATGGCCCACCCGAGCGAGCACAGGAAACCCTGCGCATCATTGCCCCGCCCACCTATGCCCACCGGTTCCTGGTCCAGCACATCGCTAATTTCCTGAAGACCAACCCGCATTTTTTCATCAGTCTTGAGGTGTCGCCGTCCGAAGATGTCATTCGCGGCGTTTTGGAGCGGCGCTTTGACCTGGGCGTCACCGGGGTCGAACTGTCGCGCAGTGGCGTGAAGCTGACCCCTTATCGCAACTCAAGCGCGGTTTGCGTCATGCCCAACGACCACCCGCTGGCGGGGCGTGATATCATCCACCCCGAAGACCTGCACGGACAGGCCTTGGTCGCGTTGACACACCGCCACGCCCGCCGCGCCCAACTCGAGAAGGTCTTGCACGCCAGCCGAAGCACACCGCGTATCGTTGCCGAGGTCTCGACCTCGTTCGCCGCGGTCGATCTGGCGAAAGAGGGCTTGGGCCTGACCATCGTGAACCCGTTTCCGATTGTGCAATACCGCTCTGACGACGTGGTGTTTCGCCCCTTTGCGTCGCAAATCGACTATCGGAGCTATTTTGTGACCAGCGACCACCGCCCCACACCCGGCATTGCGCGTGCGTTCATGCGCCACCTCAGGCTGCACACGGCAAAAGATCCGTTCTCGGACAAAGCCTGAGCGGTGTCAGGTGGGGTCAGGGCAGATACTTACCGGCCTCTTTGCGGGCAAATGCCTTCATCTTGTCTCCATGGGCGACAAGAAAGGCGCGGGTGCGGTCGGGGTCGTGCTTTGACAGATCGCGCAGCCACCATGCCACGGCTTTCTGAATGAACCAGTCGTGGTCCTCGACATACCCCTCGGCCCATCCCAACACGCGGTCGCGGATCGCAAGTTCGTCAGGTTTCGGGAAGTTCTGCTTGGTCCAGGGCAGCGTGATCACTAGGGCGGCGCGGCGGCTCCACATGTGGTCCGATCTGGTCCAACCCTCAACGGTGTCGATGCGCGCGGGGTCGGCGACCAGCCGCTTTTGACCGGCCATGCAGACATGATCGGCAATTGCCCAACTGTCGAAGTCAGGCACCCAGCTTTGGATCAACGCCCAAGCCGCGTCGTCCGGGCGCAAACGCGCTTGGGTCAGCAGCTTGGCCGCCGCGATGCGCGCTTCAAAGATGTCGCTTTGCCAGAGCTGGTCGGCCAGCCCTACACGCTGTTCGACAGGCAGGGTTTGCCGCCAGCTTTTGGTCAGGTCGTTCAGCGCCGGGTTTGGTATGCCCAGCACTTCGCGCGTCTGCTTGTGATAGGCGGCCATGCCTTCGGCGCGACCTTCTTCCACATGCGATTTCAGCGCGGCGAGGGCATCATCCAGCGTCATTCGACCGTGACCGACTTGGCAAGGTTGCGGGGCTGGTCCACATCGGTGCCTTTGGCAATCGCGGTGTGATAGGCCAAAAGCTGGGCCGGGATCGCGTAAAGGATTGGCTGAACAAGTTCGGGCGCTTCTGGCAGGGCAAGTGTTTGCCAAACCCCGTCGCCCGCCTCTTTCGCAGCGCGTGCGTCTGACACCAGAACCACACGGCCGCCGCGTGCCATGACCTCTTGCATGTTGGACACCGTCTTGTCGAACAGCTTGTCATGGGGCGCCATCACCACGGTTGGGGTGGCCTTGTCGACCAGCGCAATGGGTCCGTGTTTCAGTTCACCTGACGCATAACCTTCGGCGTGTATATAGCTGATTTCTTTTAATTTTAGCGCGCCTTCGAGCGCCAAAGGAAACATCTGCCCGCGCCCCAAAAACAGCACATCGCGTGCTTCGGCCAATTGCGCCGCGATCTTTTTGGTCGCCGCGTCAATGGTCAGGGCGTGGCTCATCAGGCCGGGCAATTGGCGCAGTTCAAACAGGTGCTGCCGCAGGCCGGCGTCGTCCAGATGACCGCGATCATGCGCCGCTTTCAGTGCCATGATTGCAAAGCAGGTCAACTGGCAAGTGAATGCCTTGGTTGAGGCGACCGACACTTCCGGCCCTGCATGGATTTCCACCGCCACGTCGCTTTCGCGCGCGATAGAGCTTTCGGGCACATTGATCAGGCTGACGATCTTGTCCACCTTACCTGCCGAGTAGCGCAACGCGGCCAGCGTATCGGCGGTTTCGCCCGACTGGCTGACGAACAGGCCCAAGCTGCGGGGTGCAAATGGCGCTTCGCGATAGCGAAATTCGCTTGCCACGTCGATGTCGATGGGCAGGCGGGCGTAGTGTTCAAACCAGTATTTCGCCACCAACCCGGCATAGTAGGCCGTGCCGCAGGCGACGATGGACAGGCGGTCGACATCGGCAAAATTGATACCGCCCATGTCCATGGTGATCTGGTCGCCTTGCACATAGGCATTCAGCACTTCGCCAACCACGGTCGGTTGCTGGGCGATTTCCTTCGCCATGAAGTGTTTGTAGCCGCCTTTTTCGATCCGGGCTGCGTCAAGGCGCACCTGTTTCATCGGGCGGTTGGCAAGGCGCCCTTCGGCGTCGAATATCTCCGCCCCGTCGCGGGTGACGACGGCCCAGTCGCCTTCTTCCAGATATGTGATCTTGTCGGTCATCGGGGCCAGCGCGATGGCGTCAGAGCCCACGAACATCTCGCCCTCACCATGTCCAATGGCCAGTGGGCTGCCTTTGCGCGCGGCGATCATCAGGTCGTGTTCACCGTCAAACAGGAAGCACAGCGCAAACGCGCCTTCCAACTCGGACAGCGTGGCGGCCACGGCCTCTTTCGGCGTTTTGCCGCGTGCGACGTGGCTTTGGGCCAGCAGGGCAACGGTTTCGGTGTCGGTCTCGGTCGAGAACTCCAACCCTTCTGCCGCAAGTTGCGCGCGCAGCTCGCGGAAGTTTTCGATGATCCCGTTATGCACCACCGCGACCGATCCTGCCTGGTGCGGGTGGGCGTTGTCGGTGGTCGGCGCGCCATGGGTGGCCCAGCGGGTGTGACCGATGCCGGATTTCCCTGCCAACGGGTCATGCACCAGCATGTCCGACAGGTTCACCAATTTGCCGACGGCGCGGCGGCGTTCCAAAGACCCCGCCTCGTTGATCGTCGCAATCCCGGCGCTGTCATAACCGCGATATTCCAGCCGCTTCAGCGCCTCAACCAAGATGGGTGCGGCCTCGTGATTGCCCAGGACCCCTACAATTCCACACATTTCAGGATCCTTTCATGCGCTTGGCCTTGGCGGCCTTTAGCTTTGCAAACAGTTTGACGGCAAGGCCGGGTTTGACCTCCATCTTGGCGCGGGCGACCGCCATGGCACCGGCGGGCACATCTTTGGTGACCACGGTGCCGGTTGCCGTCATCGCCTCGTCCCCGATGGATACGGGGGCCACAAGGCAGGTGTTTGACCCGATGAACGTCCGCGCGCCGATGTCCGTGCGGTGTTTGGAGACACCGTCATAGTTGCAGGTGATGGTGCCTGCGCCAATATTGGCGTGCTCGCCGACACGCGCGTCGCCCACATAGGACAGGTGGTTGACCTTCGCGCCTTCTTCGATCTGGGCGTTCTTGATCTCGACGAAATTGCCCACCTTGGCGTCATTGGCCAGTTCGGCACCGGGGCGCAGGCGGGCATAGGGGCCGACCACCGCGCCGCGCGAGACGTGGCAGCCTTCGAGGTGTGAAAACGCGCGGATCAATGCGCCGCTTTCAACGGTCACGCCGGGGCCGAACACCACGTTGGGTTCCACCACCGTATCGCGCCCGATGACGGTGTCATGGGCAAAAAAGACCGTGTCGCGAGCAATCAGCGTGACACCATCTTCCAGCGCGGCGTCGCGGGCGCGGGTCTGGAATACCTGTTCGGCGGCGGCCAGTTCGGCACGGGAATTGATGCCGAGGGTTTCCGCTTCGTCGCAGGTTACCACCGAGGCGGTCAGACCGCGCGCGCGGGCGACCGACACGATATCGGGCAAGTAATATTCGCCCGCTGCGTTGTCGTTTCCAACCCCGTCCAGCAGGTCGAACAGAAGCTTAGCGTCTGCTGCAACAACGCCGCTGTTACAAAGTGTTACGGCGCGTTCTTCATCTGATGCATCTTTGAATTCAACGATGCGATCCAGCCCGCCATCCTTGACGATCAAGCGCCCATAACGGCCGGGGTCTGCGGCCTCAAAGCCCAGCACAACCACGTCTGCGCCCTTCGTGCGCGCCGCTGCCATCGCCTCAAGCGTCTCGGTGCGGATGAAGGGCGTGTCGCCGTAAAGCACGATCGCGTCGCCGGTGAACCCGTCCAGCGCGGCCCGCGCCTGTTGAACCGCGTGACCGGTGCCCAACTGTTCTTCCTGCACGGTGATGGATATCTCGGGGTCGATGTCCTTGGCCGCAGCTTCGACCATCTGGGCGCCGTGACCCACAACCAGCACCGCGCGATCCGGCAACAAAGCAGCCCCCGATGCCAACGCATGGGCAAACAGCGGAGCGCCTGCAATCTCGTGCATCACTTTGGGCAGGTCGGAATTCATCCGTGTTCCCTTGCCAGCGGCAAGGACAATCAGGGCGGTCGCCATATCTATCTGCTCTTCCAATTTCTTTTCGCCCGTTTTACCCCTTGGGGCGCGGCTCGCAAGCGAAAGCTGTTCAATTAACCTTACGCGAGGTTACAGGCTTGGCGGGGAATTGCCAGAGGCACCAAAGACAGAGGTCAACATGACGAACCCACAAACCCAAGGGCGCCGCACGGTGATCTTCGATCTGGATGGAACATTGGCAGATACGTCTGGCGATTTGATCGCGGCGGCCAATGCGTGTTTCATCTCGCTGGGGCATGGCGAGGTTCTGGACCCCCAAGCGGATCAGCTGACGGCCTTCCACGGCGGGCGGGCGATGCTGCGTCTTGGCTTTTCGCGGCTGAATGGTGGCGACGTGGACGAGGCCGATGTGGATCGCGAGTTCCCCAATCTTTTGATCGCCTACGAGGACGATATCGACCGCCACACACGCCTGTATCCCGGCGCGATGGAGGCGGTCGCGCGACTGCACGGCAACGACTATGCGGTGGGGATTTGCACCAATAAGCCCGAGGGGTTGGCGCGGCTGTTGTTGACCCGTCTGGGGATTCTGGATCGTTTCACCTCGCTGATCGGGGCGGATACACTGCCGACCCGCAAGCCTGACCCAGCCCCCTTTGTTGCGGCGGCGCATGGGGCGGGTGGCGATCCGGCCCGCGCGCTCTTGGTCGGTGACACCGAAACGGACCGCCTGACCGCACGGGCCGCAGGTGTGCCGTGCATCCTTGTGGGCTTTGGCCCCGAAGGGCCGGGTGTCGCGCGGCTGGCACCCGAGGCGATGCTGGGTCATTTCGATGATCTGGATGCAGTGGTTGCGCGTCTGATCGGTTGATCCATTGACGCCGAGCGGCTTCCTGCGCAGGCTCACCACATGACAGAGCGATTCACTGGCAGCTTCACCCAGCAAGAACCGATTCCAGAGGACGGGATTGCCGCGGCAATGGAGGTGCTGCGCCACGGGCGCTTGCACCGCTACAATGTGGCCGAGGGCGAGACGTCCCACACAGCCTTGTTGGAGCAGGAATTCGCCGCCCTGATGGGGTCGAAATACGCGCTGGCGGTGGCGTCAGGCGGGTATGCCATTGCGACCGCCCTGCGCGCGATTGGGGTAGGGCCGGGCGATCAGGTGCTGACCAATGCCTTTACGCTGGCCCCTGTGCCCGGTGCCATTGCCTCCGTCGGCGGCGCGCCGGTATTTGTCGAGGTCACCGAGGCTTTGACAATAGATCTGGACGATCTGGCCGCAAAAGTCGCCGGGCCGGACGCGCCGAAGGTTTTGCTGCTCAGCCATATGCGCGGACATATCTGTGATATGGACCGGCTGATGGAAATTACGGATGCGGCTGGTGTGACGGTGATCGAAGATTGCGCCCACACGATGGGCGCGCGCTGGAATGGCACCCTGTCAGGGCGTCATGGAGCGATGGCGGCCTATTCGACCCAAACCTATAAGCACGCGAATTCGGGTGAAGGTGGGCTTCTGATCTCGGACGATCCCGACCTGATGGCGCGGGCGATTGTGCTGTCAGGCAGCTATATGCTGTATGAACGGCACCTGGCAGGGCCACCACCCGAAGCTTTCGAGCGAATAAAATACCTGACGCCCAACATCTCGGGTAGGATGGACAATTTGCGCGCGGCGATCTTGCGCCCGCAACTGGCGAAGTTGGATGAGCAGTGTGGGGCGTGGAACGCGCGCTATCGTGTCGTCGAGGAGGGGCTGCGAAACACGCCCGGCCTGACACTGATCAATCGCCCTGAGGCGGAAGCCTATGTCATGTCCTCGTTTCAATTCCTGCTGTTGGATTGGGCCGAGGCTGATGTGCAGCAGGTCGTGCAAAAATGCGCAAACCGTGGGGTCGAACTGAAATGGTTCGGCGGGGCCGAGCCGACCGGCTTCACCAGCCGTTATGACAGTTGGCGCTATGCCCAGTCGCCAAAATTGCCGCAGACCGACCGCGTTCTGAAAGCCGTGTTGGATCTGCGCCTGCCGCTGACGTTCAGCCTTGAAGACTGTGCCATGATTGGCCGGATTATCCGTGATGAGGTGTCGACGCGCTTCCAATCCGGGGCCTGACATCGGCGACTGCGACCCTTTGTGACGCTGCGTGCAATTGCTTGCGTATTGACCCGAATCGTCGCTTGCGCGCATAACTGAACAAGCGTTCAATAAACCTGACCACCAAGAGGGGCAGCACATGTTCAATCACTCCATGAATTTCGACCTGGGCGAAGACGTCAATGCAATGCGCGAGATGGTGCACCGCTTTGCACAAGACCGGATCAAACCGATCGCCGGTGAAGTGGACCAGAAGAACGAGTTTCCCAACGAGCTGTGGAAAGAGTTTGGCGAGCTGGGCCTTTTGGGTGTGACCACGCCCGAAGAATACGGCGGTGCCGGCATGACCTATCTGGCGCATGTTGTGATCGTGGAAGAGATCGCGCGGGCCTCGGCCTCGGTCTCGCTGTCCTACGGGGCGCATTCGAACCTGTGTGTGAACCAGATCCGCCGCAATGCGACCGAAGAACAGAAACAGAAATACCTGCCCAAGCTGATTTCCGGCGAGCATGTGGGCGCCTTGGCCATGTCCGAGGCGGGTGCGGGGTCGGACGTCGTTTCGATGAAACTGCGCGCCGAGAAGCGCAACGGCTACTACGTGCTGAACGGCACCAAGTTCTGGATCACCAACGGGCCGGACGCAGACACTTTGGTCGTCTATGCGAAAACCGACCCGGACGCTGGTCCCAAGGGCATCACCACCTTCATCATCGAGAAGGATATGAAGGGCTTCAGCACAAGCCCCCATTTCGACAAGCTGGGGATGCGCGGGTCGAACACCGCCGAGTTGATCTTTGAAGATGTCGAAGTGCCGTTCGAAAATGTGCTGGGCGAAGAAGGAAAAGGCGTGAACGTTCTGATGTCCGGGCTCGACTATGAACGCGTCGTTCTGTCGGGCATCGGCACCGGCATCATGGCCGCCTGCATGGATGAAATCATGCCTTACATGAAAGAGCGCAAGCAGTTTGGTCGCCCCATCGGGGACTTCCAGCTGATGCAGGCCAAGATCGCGGATATGTATACCGCGATGAACTCGGCCCGCGCTTATGTGTATGAGGTCGCCAAGGCGTGTGACCGTGGTCAGGTGACCCGTCAGGACGCCGCGGCCTGTGTGCTTTATGCGTCTGAGGAGGCGATGAAGCAGGCCCACCAAGCGGTGCAGGCGATGGGTGGCTCGGGCTATATGAACGAAACCCCCGTCAGCCGCATGTTCCGTGACGCCAAGTTGATGGAGATCGGCGCCGGCACCTCGGAAATCCGCCGGATGCTGATCGGGCGCGAATTGATGGGCAAGATGTGATGGGCATCCGGGGGTTTATCTTTGCTGCGCTCGTGGCTTTGGCCTCTCCGGCCACAGCCCAAGACATGACCTATAGTTTTCACCCCACAACGGACTGCCTGTCCGCCATGGGGGACGATGGCGACCCGATGCGCTGCGTTGGATCGGCGGCAAATTATTGCATGGAAGCGACCGAAGGCGGGTCAAGCACGGTCGGCATGTCGTCCTGTCTTGGGTTGGAATACGAGGACTGGGATCGCCGCCTGAACCGCGCCTATGGGCTTTTGATGACCCGGTTGAAGGCTGAAGATGAAGAAATGGCAACGCTTGGGTCAGCAGCCCCCAAACAAGCCCCCGCGCTTCTGGACATGCAACGCGCGTGGATCACCTTCCGCGACGCGTCGTGCGATTATGAGCGGTCGAAATGGGGTGGTGGCACGGGCGGTGGCCCTGCGTCCATTGCCTGCATGCTCCAACTGACCGCCCGCCAGGCGCTTGTGCTGGAGGCTGACTTAACCGGCTACGGCGACACAATCTGCAACCACGAAGGATGCTGAGATGAAACTGAATTCCCAAGCCACGCCCGGTTCCGAGGCGTATAAAGCCAACCGCGAAGGCCATCTTGAGGCGCTGCAAGTTGTGGCGGACGCCGCCGAGGCCGCCGTGATGGGTGGCGGGCAGAAATCGCGTGATCGTCACCTGAGCCGTGGCAAGATGTTGCCGCGTGACCGGGTGTCGAACCTGCTCGATCCCGGATCGCCGTTCCTAGAGGTCGGGGCGACGGCGGCGCATGGCATGTATGACGGGGCTGCGCCTTGTGCCGGTGTCATCGCGGGCATTGGTCAGGTGCACGGGCAAGAGGTGATGGTGGTCTGCAACGACGCCACCGTCAAAGGCGGCACCTATTATCCGATGACGGTGAAGAAGCACCTGCGCGCGCAAGAGATTGCCGAGGAATGCAATCTGCCGTGCGTCTATCTGGTCGATAGTGGTGGCGCCAACCTGCCCAATCAGGACGAGGTGTTCCCCGATCGCGATCACTTTGGCCGCATTTTCTATAACCAGGCGCGGATGTCGGCCAAGGGCATCCCGCAGATCGCGGTTGTGATGGGGTCGTGCACCGCCGGGGGCGCTTATGTGCCTGCCATGTCGGACGTGACGATCATCGTGAAAGAGCAGGGGACAATCTTCCTTGCCGGTCCGCCCTTGGTGAAGGCCGCGACGGGCGAGGTCGTTACGGCCGAAGATCTGGGCGGCGGCGACGTGCACACGCGCTTGTCCGGTGTAGCAGATTATCTGGCCGAGGATGACGCCCACGCGCTGGCCTTGGCGCGGCGCGCGGTGGAAAGCCTGAACCGCATCAAGCCGATGACGGTGAAATGGCAGGTATCGGAAGAACCGGCCTATGATCCGGAGGAGTTGCTGGGCGTTGTGCCTGCCGACCTCAAGACGCCTTACGACATTCGCGAAGTGATCATGCGCATCGTCGATGGCTCGCGCTTCGATGAATTCAAGCCGCGCTTTGGCGACACTCTGGTCACAGGATTTGCGCATCTGAAGGGCTGCCCCATCGGGATCATCGCCAACAATGGTGTGATCTTCTCGGAAGCCGCCCAGAAGGGGGCGCATTTCGTGGAACTGTGCAGCCAGCGCAATATACCCTTGGTTTTCCTGCAAAATATCACCGGGTTCATGGTGGGTCGTAAATATGAGAATGAAGGTATCGCGCGCCACGGCGCCAAGATGGTGACGGCTGTGGCAACGACGAACGTGCCGAAGGTGACGATGGTTGTGGGCGGCTCTTACGGGGCTGGCAACTACGGCATGGCTGGACGCGCATACCAGCCGCGTTTCATGTGGTCCTGGCCGAACTCGCGGATTTCCGTGATGGGGGGCGAGCAGGCGGCGGGCGTGTTGGCCACCGTAAAGCGCGACGCCATTGAGCGTCAGGGCGGTGAATGGTCGGCGGAAGAAGAAGCCGCCTTCAAACAACCCACCATCGATATGTTCGAGGAACAGTCCCATCCCCTCTATGCCTCGGCGCGGATGTGGGATGACGGCGTGATCGACCCGCGTAAATCGCGCGAGGTGCTGTATCTGTCGCTGCTGGCGGCGCTGAATGCCCCGATCGAGCCGACGAAATTCGGCGTGTTCCGGATGTAAGCCTTGGACACGAACCTCGTCATATACTGCGGACTGACGCTGTTGATCCTCTATTCGCTGGCCGAGCAGATTGCGCCCGTGCCGCGCAAAAGTGGGATTGCGGGCTGTGTGGTCGGCTTTGTCTATGACGGGGATACGGTAGAGCTGAAATGCTCCGACCGCACGCGCACTGCCCGGCTGGTGGGGTTTGACACGCCCGAGACGAAGGACGCCGGATGCGCTGCTGAGAAGGCACTGGGCGACAAGGCCACGCGCCGTTTGCGTGTGATCGTTGAAGGTGCAGACCTTACGTTGCGCCATGACGGGCACGACAAGTATGGGCGCGAGTTGGTGCGGTTGTCAGCGGACGGACAAGATGTTGGTAAGACGCTGGTCCGTGAAGGATTGGCGGTTGCCTATAATGCTGGCGCGCGGATCAATTGGTGTGATCGCTTGGGCGGCTGACTTGATTTTACACCTCCGCCAGACCGGGGGTGCGTTGAAATTTCGGGGCGCAATGCGGCCCCACCCGAAGGAGGAACCTTGATGTTCACGAAAATCCTGATTGCCAACCGGGGCGAAATTGCCTGCCGCGTGATCGACACCGCCCGCAAGCTGGGTGTGACCACGGTGGCGGTTTATTCCGACGCCGACGCGGCCGCGCGCCATGTGAAAATGGCGGACGAAGCCGTGCATATCGGCCCGTCGCAACCCGCGCAGTCTTACCTGAAGGGTGATGTCATCATTCAGGCAGCACTTGATACCGGCGCGCAGGCGATCCATCCGGGTTATGGGTTTCTGTCGGAAAACCCTGAATTTGTAGATGCGGTTGAAAAAGCCGGGTTGGTCTTCATCGGTCCGTCGTCAGACGCGATCCGCAAGATGGGGCTGAAAGATGCCGCCAAGAAACTGATGGTTGAGGCTGGTGTGCCCGTCGTGCCCGGCTATCACGGTGCAGACCAAGACCCCGCGCTGCTGGCGTCAGAGGCTGACAAGATGGGCTATCCCGTGTTGATCAAGGCCGTGGCAGGCGGTGGTGGCAAGGGGATGCGCCGGGTTGATGATCCCAAGGATTTTGCCGACGCGCTGAAATCTGCGCAGGGCGAAGCCCAGACCGCTTTTGGCAACGCTGACGTGCTGGTCGAAAAATACATCCTGTCTCCGCGCCACATCGAGGTTCAGGTCTTCGGCGACGGCACCCACGCGGTGCACCTGTTCGAACGCGACTGCTCGCTGCAACGTCGCCACCAGAAGGTGATCGAAGAAGCGCCAGCGCCGGGCATGACCGAAGAGGTCCGCGAGGCGATGGGGCAGGCGGGCGTGCGCGCAGCCGAAGCCATCGGCTACAAGGGCGCAGGCACGGTGGAATTCATTGTCGACGGCGCAAACGGTCTGCGCACCGACGGGTTCTGGTTCATGGAAATGAACACACGCCTGCAAGTGGAACATCCCGTGACCGAAGCCATCACCGGCGTCGATCTGGTCGAATGGCAATTGCGCGTGGCCTCAGGCGAGGGGCTGCCCAAGCAGCAGGACGAACTGAGCATCAACGGCCATTCTTTCGAAGCGCGGCTCTATGCCGAGGACGTGCCGAAGGGTTTCCTGCCCGCCACCGGCACGCTGACCCATCTGAAATTCCCCGAAGGCGCGCGGGCCGATACTGGCGTGCGGGCGGGCGACACGATCAGCCCGTTCTATGACCCGATGATCGCCAAGATCACCGTGCATGCAGGATCACGTGCGGCGGCTCTGCGGCAATTGTCGTCGGCGCTGACCCATACCGAGGTGGCGGGTTCCGTCACGAACCTCGCCTTTCTCGGGGCGTTGACCCGACACGAGGGCTTTGCGGCAGGCGATGTGGATACCGGACTGATCGAACGCGATCTAGAGGCGCTGACCGCCGACCCCGGCCCAAGCATGGCTGATGTGGGGGCAGCCGCGCTGTGTGCACTGGATTTGCTAAAGCGCGAAGGGTCGGGCTTTACGCTCTGGGGTGGATTGAACCACTTTGTGACACTGACCCATGCCGAAGATACATATGAGGTTGTTGTGACCTCTTATGGTGCTGACCGTCATGTGATCACCGTTGGGGAAGACAGCATCGAGGCCACGTGCCTCAATGGCCAATGGAAGATGGGCGGCGACCGCGGGCCGCGCGTCGCAATGGCGGGCAATGTCGTGACCGTCTTTGCGCAATCCGGGCTGGAATTCCACATCGTTGATCCGTTGGACCAAGACGCGGGCGCGGGTGCAGGGGCCGGTGTGGTCGAAGCACCGATGCCGGGTCTTGTGAAAGCCGTCTTTGCCAAAGCAGGGCAGGTGGTCAAGCAAGGCGACCGGTTGGCCATTCTGGAAGCCATGAAAATGGAACACAGCCTGACCGCCGCGCGCGATGGTGTCGTGGCCGAGGTGCTGGTTGCCGATGGCGATCAGGTCGAAGCGGGCGCGCCGCTTGTGCGTCTTGAGGAAGAAGAGGAAAGTTGATGACCTTCCGCCTGCATCACGTGCAATATGCCCGCTCGATCCGGGTGCTGTGGCTGATCGAAGAGATCGGACTGGAGGATAAGCTGGGCCGCACGCTTGAGGTGGTGGAGTATCAGATCGGCTCGAAACAGATGTATGAGGGCGAATTGCCCAAAGTCTCGACCGCGTCGCGGGTGCCTGCCTTGGAGATTGGTAATAAACGGATCAGCGAAAGCGGCGCCATCGTTCAGTATTTGATCGAGGAGTTTGCCCCCGAACTGGGTGTCGATCCCGGCGGGGCAGAACGGACGGATTACCTGCAATGGATTCACTACTCCGAGACCATGGCCAGCTTGGTCGAGCAGTTGAACCTGCAAATGGTATTCCTGCGCCCGCCTGCCAAACCCAGCCCCATCGTGATCAAGCTGAACGTGGCGCGGTTGCGGCACACGTTGGTGGGGCTTGAAGCGCGGCTGGAAGGTCGCGACTGGCTGCTGGACAAGGGGTTCTCGGGCGCGGACATCATGTTGGCCTTCAACCTGTTCGCCGTGCCTTACTATGTGAAACTGGACGAATTCCCGAACATTCTGGCCTACAAGGCGCGGGTCGAGGCGATGCCGTCCTATCAGCGGGTGATCGAGCGCGAAGGCGAGCAGCGGTTCTATCACCAGGATTTCTATCCGGTTCCAGAGGAGTAACCCCGATGGATTATGTCGAAATATTCGAGGTCGGCCCGCGCGACGGGCTGCAAAACGAGAAACGCCAGATCCCGACCGAGGACAAGATCGCGCTGGTTGATCTTCTGTCCGGTGCGGGTTTCAAACGGATCGAGGTCGCGAGCTTCGTCAGCCCCAAATGGGTGCCGCAAATGGCGGACAGTGCCGAAGTGCTGGCAGGGATCACGCGGGCCAAGGATGTGTCCTATGCGGCGCTGACCCCGAACCTGCGCGGGTTCGAAGGCGCGCTGGCGGCCAAGGCGGACGAGATCGCGATATTCGGCTCGGCGTCTGAGGGGTTCTCCAAGGCCAATATCAACTGCACTATCGCCGAAAGCCTTGAACGCTTTCAGCCCGTGGCGGATGCGGCGCGCGCGGCGGGGATCATGATGCGGGGCTATATCTCGTGCGTGACCGACTGCCCGTTCGACGGGCCGACCCCGCCCGACAAGGTGGCGTGGGTGGCCGATCAGCTGATCGCCATGGGGTGTTATGAAATCTCGCTGGGCGACACGATCGGGCAGGCGACACCCGCAAGCATCGACGCGATGCTGGATGCGGTGCTGAGCGTGGCGGGTCCAGATATGTTCGCGGGCCATTACCACGACACGGCGGGCCGGGCTTGCGACAATATCGAGGCGTCGTTGAAAAAGGGTCTGCGCGTGTTTGACGCTGCGGTGGGTGGCCTTGGCGGTTGCCCCTATGCCCCGGGAGCTCAAGGTAACGTGGCGACCGAGGCGGTGCATGACCGCGTCACGGCGCTGGGCTATTCGACCGGGTTGGACCGGGACATTCTTGAAAAGGCTGCCCAGATGGCGCGGCAAATGCGGGCAGGGGACTGATCATGGCTTACGAAACGATTTCCATAAGCGCTGACGAGCGTGGCGTGGCGACATTGCTTCTGGACCGTGCGGACAAGCACAATGCGCTCAGCGCCAAGATGATCGAGGAACTGACTGACGCCGCCCACGCGCTGGGCGCTGATGACGCGGTGCGCGTGGTGATCCTGACCGGCGCGGGCAAAAGTTTTTGCGCGGGCGGGGATCTGCGCTGGATGCAAGACCAGATGGCAGCCGACCCGGAAACACGGGGGATCGAGGCCAAGAAGCTCGCTATGATGCTGAACGCGCTTAATGAAATGCCAAAACCTCTGATTGCCAAGGTGCAGGGGCAGGCGTTTGGTGGTGGGGTTGGCATGGCGTCGGTGTCCGATGTCTCCATCGGTGTGACCGGCGCAAAATTCGGTCTGACCGAAACGCGGCTGGGCCTAATCCCGGCCACCATCGGTCCCTATGTGCTGGCCCGTCTGGGCGAGGCGATGGCGCGCCGCGTGTTCATGTCGGCGCGTATTTTTAATGCCGAGGAAGCGGTCACGCTGGGCCTTCTGGCGAAAGCCGTCGCGCCCGAGGAGCTGGACGCGGCGGTCGAGGCAGAGGTGAAACCCTACCTGTCCGTTGCCCCCGGTGCAGTTGCCGAAGCCAAAGCGCTGACACGCAGACTTGGCCCCCCCATCACCGAGGCGATCATTGACGAAACCATCGCGGGTCTGGTTGCACGTTGGGAAAGCGCCGAAGCGCAAGAAGGCATTGCCGCGTTCTTTGACAAGCGCAAGCCAAGCTGGGCGTGATGCTTGACCTGACTGAGAGCTAATGATCTGGGCCGGATACATCTATGTCGCGTTGATCGCCATCGTTATGCTGTTTCAGGCGTGCATGGCGGCAGGTGCACCATGGGGCCACTTGGCGAATGGCGGCAGGTGGCCGGGACAGTTGCCAGTGCCGATGCGGTTCGCGGCGGTGGGGCAGGGAGCAATACTTGGCTTGATGGGCTGGGCGATGGCAGCGCGGGCAGGAATTGTTGGCACGCTTCCTGTTTGGACCTTCTGGGCGGCGCTGGGGGTGACTGTCATGACATGTGTCGCAAACCTTGCCACCCCGTCGCGACCCGAGCGGCGGATCTGGGGGCCGGTGACCGTTCTTCTGGTCCTGTGCGGGCTGCGACTTGCCTGGGGTTAGCCCTGCGGGATTTCAAGCAGGTGAGTCTCTTTTCCCAAGCCGGTTTTGCCGGCCATTTGCTGCGCGACGGCAAAACATGATGGTTTTTTGGTTAACAGGTGACGAATTTCTGCACACGCAAAATGCTTAACCTGTGGCTAAAACCCTTGCAAACAACGGTATACTGAGAGGTCAGCCCTTGGTTTTGCGCTCGCATTCACAAACTCGAATGCGATATGCACTCGGTTGACCCTGCGAACCCGCAAAGGTAAACCGCTGATAGCTAGCGACAGGCGGGTAAACCGTTCAAAGGAGCCACACGTGGAAGACCTTCTCAGAGAATATCTCCCCATTATCATTTTCCTTGGATTAGCCATTGTTATCGGACTTGTTCTGATCCTTGCAGCCGTTGTGCTGGCAGTGCGCAATCCTGATCCCGAAAAACTCAGCGCTTACGAATGCGGGTTCAACGCCTTTGACGACGCGCGGATGAAGTTCGATGTCCGGTTTTATCTGGTGGCGATCCTGTTCATCATTTTTGACCTCGAGATCGCATTCCTGTTCCCCTGGGCCGTGGCCTTCAAGGATGTTGGCATGGTCGGGTTCTGGTCGATGATGGTGTTCCTGGCTGTTCTGACAATCGGCTTTGCCTATGAGTGGAAAAAAGGGGCGCTCGAATGGGAGTGATGACTGGAGCCAACACGGCACAAGGCGACCGCGAACACGGCACGCGCCTGATGAACGAGCAATTGGCCGACAAGGGCTTTTTGCTGACCACCACCGACGACATCATCAACTGGGCGCGCACCGGGTCGCTGCACTGGATGACCTTTGGTCTGGCCTGCTGTGCTGTTGAAATGATGCACGCCTCGATGCCGCGCTATGATCTAGAGCGTTATGGCATTGCGCCGCGCGCTTCGCCACGCCAGTCGGACGTGATGATCGTGGCTGGCACGTTGACCAACAAGATGGCTCCGGCACTGCGCAAGGTCTACGACCAGATGCCCGATCCGCGTTACGTGATCTCGATGGGATCGTGCGCGAATGGCGGTGGCTATTACCACTATTCCTATTCCGTCGTGCGCGGTTGTGAC
Source organism: uncultured Aliiroseovarius sp. (assembly GCF_947497285.1). Classification (GTDB taxonomy): domain Bacteria; phylum Pseudomonadota; class Alphaproteobacteria; order Rhodobacterales; family Rhodobacteraceae; genus Aliiroseovarius. Next base: position 571,539 of record NZ_CANMFT010000001.1, read on the forward strand.
CGGATCGTTCCCGTGGACATCTATGTCCCCGGCTGCCCGCCGACCGCCGAAGCACTGGTCTACGGTATCCTGCAACTGCAACGCAAAATTCGCCGCACCGGCACGATTGTGAGGTAAGCAATGAGCGACGCCCTGAACGAACTAGGCGGTCTGCTGGAAGCAAAACGCCCCGACTGTGTGCTGAGCTGGGACATCGCCTTTGGCGAGTTGACCGTCAATGTGCCGCTGTCGGCCATTCCGGCCTTCATCGAGTTTCTGAAAGCTGACAGGGCGTGCATGTTCTCGACGCTGGTGGATATCACTGCGGTGGATTACCCATCGCGCGAACAACGTTTCGACTTGGTTTACCACTTCCTGTCGATGTACACGAACCAGCGCATCCGCGTGAAGGTTGCTGTGCGCGAAGATGATATGGTGCCGTCGATCACTGACGTTCACCCCTCGGCCGGCTGGTTTGAACGCGAAGTGTTCGACATGTTCGGCATCCTGTTTTCGGGCCACCCCGACCTGCGTCGCATCCTGACCGATTATGGGTTTAAGGGTCACCCGCTGCGCAAGGATTTCCCCACCACGGGTTACACCGAAGTGCGCTATGACGAAGTTGAAAAGCGCGTGGTTTACGAACCCGTGTCGCTGACCCAGGAATATCGCCAGTTCGACTTCATGTCGCCGTGGGAAGGGGCCAACTACATCCTGCCCGGTGATGAAAAATCTGACGAGGCCAAGGGCTGAAGCAGATGAGCGGGCAAACCTTCATATTCTGCCTTGGGGCAACGAAAGCTGGCACAAGCTGGCTGTTCGACTACCTCTATGGTCACCGGGAGTGTCATTTCCCGGCGGTGAAGGAATTGCACTATTTCGACGCTTTGGAGCAGGGCAATGGCGCGTGGCACCGCAAAGAAGCCCAAGCGCGGCTTGATCGCGCCCGTGCCGAGAAGCCGACCGCGTGGCAACACCGCCTTGTCGCTGATCTGGAACGCTGGCTTGCGACTTTTGACGGCAAGACCCGCGATGACGCCGCCTATCTGAACTATGTGCAGGAAGGTGGGGAAAAGGCCCGTGTGATCGGCGATTTCACCCCCGCTTACGGATTGCTCAAAGAAAAGACGCTGGCGACGATGGCCGCACTGACAGACAAAGTGCGCTTTGTTTACCTGATGCGCGATCCGGTGGACCGGATCTGGTCGAATATCCGCATGGTCGCGGGGGCCGGGGGCCAGACGGCGCTGGATGCGAAGGTTGACGGTGTGTTGAACGGCACCGCCGACAATATCCTTGACCGTTCGAATTATCGCCGGACGCTGAACCGGCTGACCCGCGCGATCCCGCGCGAGGCGCTGCATATCGAATTTTATGAACGGCTTTTCACACCTGCCGCCATCGAACGCTTGTGCGCGTTTCTGGGGATTGTCCCCCAGCCCGCACCGTTTGACCGCATGGTGCACCAAAGCGTGAAAGCCGCGCTGCCGATGGGCCAACGCGCCCAACTGCAAGCAGCACTGAAACCGCAATACAATTTCGTCGAGAAGTTCATGGGTGAGCTTCCGTCGGAATGGACCCAGAAGATGGTGAGCGCATGATGGACGGATCCAAGGACTTCGACGACGCCCTGACCGGCGAACAGAAGATCCGCAACTTCAACATCAATTTCGGCCCGCAACACCCGGCCGCCCACGGCGTGCTTCGCATGGTGTTGGAACTGGACGGCGAGATTGTCGAACGTGCTGACCCGCATATCGGCCTGCTGCACCGTGGCACCGAAAAGCTGATGGAAAGCCGCACCTATCTGCAAAACCTGCCCTATTTCGACCGGCTCGACTATGTGGCGCCGATGAACCAGGAACACGCCTGGTGTCTGGCGATTGAAAAGCTGACGGGCGTGGAAGTGCCGCGTCGCGGCTCTCTGATCCGGGTTCTGTTTTCGGAAATCGGCCGCATCATGAACCACGTGTTCAACGTGACCACGCAGGCGATGGACGTTGGCGCTCTGACGCCGCCGCTGTGGGGGCTTGAGGCGCGTGAAAACCTGATGATCTTTTACGAACGGGCTTGTGGTGCACGCATGCACGCGGCCTATTTCCGCCCCGGTGGGGTGCATCAGGATCTTCCGCCTGACCTGATCGACGATATCGAGGCATGGGCCAATGGCTTCCCGCAAGTGCTGGACGACATCGGCGGTCTGCTGACCGAGAACCGCATCTTCAAACAGCGAAACGTCGATATTGGCGTTGTGACCGAAGAAGACATCCAGAATTACGGCTATTCCGGAATTATGGCGCGCGGATCGGGGTTGGCGTGGGACCTGCGTCGCGCTCAGCCTTACGAATGCTACGACGAGTTTGAGTTCCAGGTTCCCGTCGGCACCAAGGGCGATTGTTATGACCGTTATCTGGTCCGCTTGGAAGAGATGCGCCAGTCGCTGTCGATCATTCACCAAGCCATTGCCAAGCTGCGCGCGCCCGAAGGGCAGGGCGACGTGCTGGCGCGTGGTAAACTGACACCGCCGTCGCGTGGCGATATGAAGCGATCAATGGAAAGCCTGATCCACCATTTCAAGCTTTACACCGAAGGCTTCAAGGTCCCAGCAGGCGAGGTTTATGCCGCCGTCGAAGCGCCCAAGGGCGAGTTTGGCGTCTATCTTGTGTCGGACGGGTCAAACAAACCCTACCGCGCCAAGATCCGCGCGCCCGGATACCTTCACCTGCAGTCAATGAACCATGTGGCCACAGGCCACCAACTGGCCGACGTCGCCGCCATTATCGGCACCATGGACATCGTGTTTGGGGAGATCGACCGCTAATGCTCCGCCGTTTGCATCATGAACAACCCGAAAGCTTCGCTTTCACGCCCGCCAACCTTGCGTGGGCCGAAGGGCAGATTTCGAAATACCCCGAAGGACGTCAGGCCTCGGCTGTGATCCCGCTTTTGTGGCGCGCGCAGGAACAGGAAGGCTGGCTGACCAAGCCTGCGATTGAACATATCGCTGATATGCTGGACATGGCCGATATCCGGGTGCTGGAAGTGGCCTCGTTCTACTTCATGTTCCAGCTACAACCTGTTGGTTCTGTGGCAAATATCCAGATTTGTGGCACAACGTCCTGCATGATCTGTGGTGCGGAAGATCTGATCGCGGTGTGCCGTGAAAAGATCGCCGACAAGCCGCATGTCGTGTCTGCCGATGGCAAGTTCAGCTGGGAAGAGGTCGAATGCTTGGGTGCCTGCACCAACGCGCCGATGGCCCAGATCGGTAAGGATTATTACGAAGATCTGACCGCCGAAACCTTCGCCAAGCTGCTGGATGATCTGGCCGCTGGCAAAGTGCCCGTGCCGGGCCCGCAGAACGGGCGTTATGCGTCCGAACCTCTGTCGGGTCTGACCAGCCTGAAAGAATATGACAGCGGCAAGACGCAGTATAACGCGAGCGCGCAACTGGCCACCGATCTTGGCGACACGGTCAAACGGATCGACGGCACCGAAGTGCCTTTGTTGACGCCGTGGCTGGGCAAGAACGCGACCAGCGGCAAGACGCAGCCACCGAAACCGGCGGCAAGCGCGAAGCCTGCAAACAAGCAAAAACCAGTGCGCAAAGTGCCCGAGGACGACAGCAAGAAAATTGCCAAACCTCCGGTGAAGCCTGCCGTTGCGCCGGTTGCGGGAACAGAAACCAAGAAACCGCGCGTCATGAAGACCCCCCGCAAGTCGGGTGCGGATGACCTGAAACTGCTGAAGGGCGTTGGCCCCAAGCTGGAAGGTGTCCTGAATGGCCTTGGCTTCTGGCATTTTGATCAGGTTGCCAAATGGGGTGCGGAAGAAATTGCCTGGGTTGACGATCAATTGTCCTTCAAAGGTCGGATTGAGCGTGACGGATGGGTAGAGCAAGCCAAGATCCTTGCAGAAGGCGGTGACACCGCGTTCTCACGCAAGGGCAAGAAGGGCAAGGTCTGACAGGAACCAGGTATGTTGACGGGTCGTTTGGAACATAAGCGTAAGAAAAGGCAGAAAAATGCCAACGCATCTGTGCGCCCGACAAATGTGTCCACAATCAACAACAGGGATAGGGACAATGAGTAACAATACTGGATTTTTTAACTGCAAGAACATGTGCTGGATGATCGGCGCGCTGCTGGGTTTCGCAGTTTTCCTGATGATTTCTGGCTTCATCGGCCTGATCGTTGGCATCATCGTGGCCGTCGCCGCGGCTATACTTCTGCAGAAATTCCTTTGTGGCGAAGTGGTCGATACCCGTCCCGCCAAGGGCGAGATGACGGCCGCGAGTCTGAGTGGCAACGCAACCGCCAGCACCCGTGCAGCGGATGCCTCGGCATCTGAGGACGTAGCAGCATCGGCAGCCAGCATTCCGGCGGCCGCGATGGACGGCGCACCTGTGCCCGCAGAGGCTGCAACGCCCCCTGCGAAAAAGAAACCTGCGGACAAGAAACCTGCTGCGAAGAAAACAGCAGCAAAGGCATCGACCGCAAAGAAACCGGCTGCGAAGGCGGCCAAGAAGCCCGCAGCGAAAGCCGCCAAGCCCGCCAGCAAGCCCGCAGCGAAAGCAGCGGCAGCACCCGCGCAGACTGGCCAGCCGAAAAAGCCACGCACCCTGAAAGCGCCGCGTAAATCTGGCGCCGACGATCTGAAACAACTGAAGGGCGTGGGTCCGAAGTTGGAACAGACGCTGAATGGTCTGGGGTTTTGGCATTTCGACCAGGTCGCCAAATGGACCGCGGACGAGATTTCGTGGGTTGATGACAACCTAAGCTTCAAAGGCCGGATCGAACGTGACGGCTGGGTGGAACAAGCCAAGACCTTGGCCGAGGGCGGGGAAACCGCGTTCTCGAAAAAGGTCAAAAAGGGCGATGTTTATTAAAGGATGACACAGATCATGCACACCGATCCAAAAAACAGCATACAGCGGGAAGGGCGCCTGGCAGGTCTTGTCATCGCCTTCACCGGTGCGCTGTGGGTCGGTGGCACATGGGTTGGGAAAAGCCTCGACTGGTCCAACAGGACCATGGCGTTGGTGGATCTTCTGGCCCTTGCCGGGTTCTTGTTTGGCCTGGTGGTAACGTATCGGATCTGGCGCAAGCGCCGGGCGGATGAAGGATAAGAACGAATGCTGCAGGATAAAGACCGGATCTTTACCAACCTTTACGGCATGCACGAACGCACTCTTGCGGGCGCAAAGCAACGCGGCCACTGGGACGGCACCGCCGGGATCATCAAGAAGGGCCGGGACTGGATCATCGAGCAGATGAAAGCCTCGGGCCTGCGGGGTCGTGGTGGGGCAGGGTTTCCGACCGGCCTGAAATGGTCCTTCATGCCGAAGGAAAGCGACGGTCGTCCGGCCTATCTGGTGATTAACGCCGACGAATCCGAGCCGGGCACCTGTAAAGACCGCGAGATTATGCGCCACGATCCGCACACGCTGATCGAAGGCGCGCTGATCGCGTCTTTCGCGATGAACGCCAATACATCTTACATCTACATTCGCGGCGAATATATCCGCGAGCGCGAAGCCCTGCAGGCTGCGATCGACGAATGTTATGACGCCGGTCTTCTGGGCAAGAACGCGGCAAATTCCGGCTGGGATTTCGACCTGTTCCTGCACCACGGTGCAGGCGCCTATATCTGTGGTGAAGAAACCGCTCTGCTCGAAAGCCTTGAAGGCAAGAAGGGCATGCCGCGCATGAAGCCGCCGTTCCCGGCGGGCGCGGGCCTCTATGGTTGCCCGACCACGGTGAACAACGTGGAAAGCATCGCCGTTGTGCCGACCATCCTTCGCCGTGGGCCCGAATGGTTCGCGGGCTTTGGTCGCCCCAACAACTCCGGCACCAAGCTGTTTGGCATCTCGGGTCACGTGAACAACCCCTGCGTCGTCGAAGAGGCCATGTCGATTTCCTTCGAGGAGTTGATCGAAAAGCATTGCGGCGGCATTCGCGGTGGTTGGGACAATTTGAAAGCCGTAATCCCCGGTGGCTCGTCCGTGCCATGCGTGCGTGGTGAAAACATGCGCGACGCGATCATGGATTTCGACTACCTGCGCGGAGAGCTCGGCTCGGGCCTTGGCACCGCGGCGGTGATCGTAATGGATAAGCAGACCGACATTATCAAGGCGATCTGGCGTCTGGCGAAGTTCTACAAACACGAAAGCTGCGGCCAGTGCACGCCGTGCCGGGAAGGCACCGGCTGGATGATGCGCGTGATGGATCGCCTGATGCGCGGCGAGGCTGAGGTCGAGGAAATCGACATGCTTTGGGACGTGACCAAGCAGGTGGAAGGCCACACGATCTGTGCCTTGGGTGACGCGGCGGCATGGCCCATTCAGGGCCTGATCCGCAACTTCCGCGACGAAATCGAAGACCGCATTCAAGTGAACAAACAAGGCAAGGCCAGCATCGCGGCGGAGTGATCCGTCGGCTTGGGCAAGGGAAGACATGAAAATGGTAATGCAACACAACATATTGAAAACAGGTGCGAAAGCGCCCGTTTCGGTGCGTTGTTATTGCATGTCAGCCCCCTGCGTCCCCACGTGCTTCATGACAAAAGGAGAACTGTCATGAAGAAACTACGTATTTTCGCCTTTGCCTCGGTTATGGCCGCCACCGCCACGACGAGCATGGCCTCGGCCCAGGACTATGCGCCGCTGCGTGACGACGACCGCATGCACAGCGAATTGCTGGGCGCGTCGATTGCCTATCTGATTGACGAAAACTGCTCGTCCTTGCACCTGCGCAAGCTGCGCCTTTTGAACAAGGCGTTTTCATTGCGCAAACATGCGATGGCACTGGGTTTCACATCGAAAGAGGTGATGGCCTATGTCGACAGCAAATCCGAGCAGGACCGGTTCCGCGCGATTGCCGAGCCGATCTTGGCCAAGCGTGGTGTGAATGCGGGCGACGAGGAAAGCTATTGCGCGGTTGGCCGCGCCGAGATTGAAAAGGGCTCCTTCGCTGGTTCGTTGCTTTACGAACGCTAGGGGCAGACACGTGCGGGCACGGGGAACACCTCGGCTTGCGAATTGAAAAAGGGACCGTGATGAGCGACTTGAAAAAGATCGTCATTGACGACATGGAAGTTGAAGTTGATGGCGCGATGACGCTGATCCAGGCCTGCGAAGTGGCCGGGATCGAGGTGCCCCGTTTCTGCTATCACGAACGCCTGTCGATTGCTGGCAACTGCCGCATGTGTTTGGTCGAAGTCGTGGGCGGTCCGCCCAAGCCCGCGGCCTCCTGCGCCATGCAGGTGCGCGATTTGCGCCCCGGTCCCGAAGGCCAGCCGCCTGTGGTTAAAACCAACTCGCCCATGGTCAAGAAGGCCCGTGAAGGCGTGATGGAGTTCATGCTGATCAACCACCCGCTGGACTGCCCGATTTGCGATCAGGGCGGCGAGTGCGATTTGCAGGATCAGGCGATGGCTTACGGTCTGTCCGGGTCGCGCTTCAAGGAACAAAAACGCGCCGTGGACGATATTGATCTGGGTCCGCTGGTTGGCACCGCGATGACGCGCTGCATCAGCTGCACCCGCTGCGTGCGCTTCACCACGGAAGTCGCCGGTATCGCCCAGATGGGCCAGACCGGTCGCGGCGAAGATGCCGAGATTGTTAGCTATCTGAACCAAACGCTGGACAGCAACCTTCAGGGCAACATCATTGACCTGTGTCCGGTTGGCGCGCTGACCTCGAAACCCTACGCGTTCACCGCCCGCCCGTGGGAGCTGACCAAGACCGAAACCATCGACGTGATGGATGCGCTTGGGTCAAACATCCGGGTCGATACCAAAGGTCGCGAAGTCATGCGCGTTCTGCCGCGCAACCATGATGGCGTGAACGAGGAGTGGATTTCCGACAAGACCCGCTTCATCTGGGACGGTTTGCGCCGCCAGCGTCTGGACGTGCCCTACATTCGCGATGACGGCAAACTGCGCAAAGCCACCTGGGCCGAGGCGCTGACCAAGGCGGCCGACGCCATGAAGGGCGCCAAGAAAGTTGCGGGTCTGGTCGGTGATCTGGCCCCGACCGAAGCAGCGTTCAGCCTGAAAACCCTGGTCGAAGGGCTTGGCGGCAATGTCGAGTGCCGCACCGACAACGCGCGTTTGCCCATCGGCAATCGTTCGGGCTATGTCGGCACGGCGTCGATTGAAGATATCGACAACGCGAAATTCATCCAACTGATCGGCACCAACCCGCGCGTTGAATCGCCGGTTCTGAATGCGCGCATTCGCAAGGCGTGGCTCAAGGGCGCTCAGGTCGGTCTGGTCGGCGAAGCCGTTGATCTGACTTATGATTATGCGCATGTCGGCAATGACCGCGCGGCGCTGGAAAGCATCGTGGGCAAAGACTACGGCGCGGTGAAAGATGCCCCGTCGGTGGTGATCGTGGGCATGGGCGCTGTGCGCGAAGCCGATGGTCTGGCGGTTCTGTCCAACGCGATGAAGCTGGCCGAGGACACCGGATCGAAGCTGATGATCCTGCACACCGCCGCTGGCCGCGTTGGCGCGATGGATGTTGGCGCCGTGACCGAGGGTGGCATGGAAGCGGCCACGATGGGCGCGGACGTGATTTACAACATGGGTGCCGATGAGATTGACATCGATGCTGGCCCCTTCGTGATCTATCAGGGCAGCCACGGCGACCGTGGTGCGATGCGTGCCGACGTGATCCTGCCGGGCGCAGCCTATACCGAAGAAGGCGGGCTGTTCGTCAACACCGAAGGCCGCCCCCAACTGGCGCTGCGGGCGAATTTCGCACCGGGCGAGGCCAAGGAAAACTGGGCCATCCTGCGCGCTCTGTCTGCTGAACTGGACGCGACCTTGCCCTGGGACAGCCTGGCGGGCCTGCGCCGGGCGATGGTCGAGGCCGCACCGGTTTTGGGTGGTGTCGATCAGGTGGCAGAGAATGAATGGCAACCGTTGCCGGTCGACAAGATGGGGGCGGCGAGCTTCCGTTACACAATCGGTGATTTTTATCTGACCAACCCGATCGCACGGGCGTCAGAGGTGATGGCAGAGCTGTCAGCACAGGCGCGCGCACGGGCGTCGTCGAAGCTGGCGGCAGAGTAACTAAGGGTCTGAAAAGTTTATGGGATTTCCCGTGATCATAGGAAGATGGGGCAAACGATTGCTGGGCGTGGTGGTGATCACCTCCGCCCTGTCGTCCTGTGCGTTTCTTGATCATGTCGGAGGCGTCATGAAGCAGGCCATTGGACTGAGTGATTGCCAAACTGGCGAGCCTAAGGATGGCGGCTTGGCTGTCCAGACCGTGAGTGGCTCGGAAAATGGCGAGCATGTGATCCTTCACACGCCGGGGCGACCTGTGGGCAGAGCGCGTGGCGAATGTTGGTGGGCTGCGTCCAACCGGACAACTCAGGTTGCGTCGAATGTGTCGACTGAAGCGAGCACCGATGCAGCGGCAGGCGAGGATATCGCCTTGATCAGTGCGGACGCACACAATGCGGGTCAAGAAGCCACGATGCTGGAAACCAACCCGTTGGAGAACAGCTTCGACGCGCTGGAAGACAAATGGAAGATTTCGTATCTCGGCGTTCAAACAAAACGTTTGGATGACGAATTGGTGCAGATCACCGTGCGTCTGAATGGCGAAGTAAAGAATGAAGATGTCGCTGAGTATGCTGAATGTGTAGCAGCGCAATATACACTTAGTCGGGGCTATGGGTTCACCCGTCACGTTCTGACAAGTGTGACACGAGACAACAGTATCTGGACTGGAAGGTCGGTCTATTGGGTGTCAGAGACGCTTCCGCGTGGGCTGGTGACAATTGACGCGGCGGTCACCGCTCAGAGCTGTTTTGAAAACGGAATACCGACGGTCTAAGGGCATGAAGAGAAATGATTGAATTCTTCACGACAACAAATCTGGGCATCGCCCTTTTGATCCTTGGTCAGTGTCTGCTGATCGTGGTCCCGCTTCTGGTCGCGCTGGCCTTCCTGCTTTATTTCGACCGCAAGGTCTGGGCAGCGGTGCAGATGCGCAAAGGCCCCAACGTGGTTGGCGCGTTTGGCGTTTTGCAGTCCTTCGCGGACTTCATCAAATATGTGCTGAAAGAGATTGTGGTGCCCGCAGGCGCGGACCGCTTCGTATTTTTCCTGGCACCTCTGATGAGCTTCGTCTTGGCGATGCTCGCCTGGGCCGTGATCCCATTCAACGATGGCTGGGTTCTGGCCGATGTGAACGTGGCGATCCTGTTTGTGTTCGCGGTGTCCTCGCTTGAGGTCTACGGCGTGATCATGGGCGGCTGGGCGTCGAACTCGAAATACCCGTTCCTTGGCTCGCTGCGGTCCGCCGCACAGATGATTTCTTACGAGGTGTCGATCGGCCTGATCATCATCGGTGTGATCCTGACGACCGGCTCGATGAACTTCGGCGACATTGTCATGGCGCAAGACGGCAAGGGGCTCTTGAGCTGGTATTGGCTGCCGCACTTCCCGATGGTGTTCCTGTTCCTGATCTCGGCTTTGGCTGAAACCAACCGCCCGCCGTTCGACCTGCCCGAGGCTGAATCGGAACTGGTCGCAGGCTATCAAGTGGAATACTCGTCGACCCCGTTCCTTCTGTTCATGATCGGTGAATACGTGGCCATCGTTCTGATGTGCACGCTGATTTCGATCCTGTTCTTCGGCGGCTGGCTGTCGCCGGTCGAGGCGCTGCCGGATGGTATCCTGTGGCTGTTTGCGAAGATCTTCTTCTTCTTCTTCGTGTTCTCGATGGTGAAAGCCATCACGCCGCGCTACCGCTATGACCAGTTGATGCGCATCGGTTGGAAAGTCTTCCTGCCTTTGTCGCTGGCATGGGTTGTTCTGGTCGCATTCTTCGCCCAATACGGGGCATTCTGGGGCACTTACGCCCGCTGGACTGTAGGGGGCTGATCGGATGGCATTCGACTACGCACGCGCAACGAAATACTTCCTGCTGACGGACTTCATCAAGGGGTTCGGACTGGGGCTGAAATACTTCTTCGCGCCCAAGGTGACGTTGAACTACCCGCATGAAAAAGGTGCGTTGTCCCCGCGTTTCCGGGGGGAGCATGCGCTGCGCCGCTATCCCAACGGGGAAGAGCGTTGCATCGCCTGTAAGCTGTGCGAGGCGATCTGCCCCGCGCAGGCGATCACGATTGACGCCGAACCCCGCGACGACGGATCGCGCCGCACGACGCGCTATGACATTGATATGACCAAGTGCATCTATTGCGGCTTCTGTCAGGAAGCCTGCCCGGTGGATGCGATCGTCGAAGGCCCGAACTTCGAGTTTGCGACCGAAACGCGCGAGGAACTGTTTTACGACAAGGCCAAACTGCTTGAGAACGGCGAACGCTGGGAAGCCGAGATTGCCCGCAATATCGAACTTGACGCGCCGTATCGCTAAGTGACCGCGAAGGAAAAGCCATGAACGATTTCTCCAAACTATACGCACAGATGATGGAGCAGGGGCAGGAAATGCTCCGCAACTTCAATCCTGCCTTGGAGACGTTCAAGCCGCAGGGTTTTGACAAGATGATGCCGACCATGCCGAAAGACATGATGGACATGATGTTTGGCAACGCCTTCAACAAGGACGGGCTGGATGCCAAGACGCGGATGCTGATCACGCTGGCGGGTCTGACCGTTCTTGGCGCGCAAGCCGACGCGCAGATCAAGATGACCGTGCGCCACGCTTTGGAAGCGGGCGCGACCGAGAAAGAGATCGCCGAGGTGATCTATCAAATGTCGATGCTGGGCGGCCTTCCGGCCATGACCCGTGCATTGGAACTGGCGCAAGCCGTGTTTGCCGACAACGAGGAGGGGGACGCATGAGCGTTGCCGATTTCGCATTTTACCTCTTTGCCCTGACCACTGTGGTGGGCGGGTTCTTCACCGTGATGGCAAGAAACCCGGTCCACTCGGTCCTGTGGCTGATCACCGCTTTTGTGGGGGCCACCGGGCTGTTTGTCCTGCTGGGCGCCGAGTTCGTCGCGATGCTTCTGATGATCGTCTATGTGGGCGCGGTCGCGGTTCTGTTCCTGTTCGTCGTGATGATGCTGGATGTGGATTTCGCGGCGTTGAAGGCTGAAATGGCCAAATCGCTGCCGCTGGCACTTCTGATCGGCGTGATCCTCTTGATGGAACTGGGCACCATTTTTGGCGTCTGGCAGTTCTCGGACGGGGCCGAGGCGGCGCGTGCTGCTGTAACGCCCGCGCTTGATGTCGCGCATAACACGCAGGCGCTGGGGATGATCCTTTACACAGACTACATCTTGCTGTTTCAGCTGGCCGGTTTGATCCTGTTGGTCGCCATGATCGGCGCGATCGTCCTGACCCTGCGCCACCGCACCAATATCAAACGCCAGAACGTGATTGCCCAGATGCACCGCGACCCGGCCGAGGCGATGAAGATCATCGACGTGAAACCGGGGCAGGGGCTTTGATGAACACGAATAACAAGACTTGGGCAGGCTGCACCGGCAGCCAAGCCCGGAACGAAGGGACGCAAGCACATGGTTGGACTTGAACACTATCTCGCGGTGGCGGCGGCGCTGTTCGTCATCGGCATTTTCGGGCTGTTCCTGAACCGCAAGAACATCATCATCTTGTTGATGTCGATTGAATTGATGCTTCTGGCGGTGAACATCAACCTCGTGGCCTTCTCAAGCTTCCTAGGCGATTTGGTCGGGCAGGTGTTCACCTTGTTCGTGCTGACCGTTGCGGCCGCCGAGGCGGCCATTGGTCTGGCGATCCTTGTCAGCTTCTTCCGAAACCGCGGCACCATCGCGGTTGAAGATGTCAACGTGATGAAAGGCTAACGGCAAATGGTACAAATCATCCTCTTTGCCCCCCTGATCGGTGCGCTGATCGCGGGCTTTGGCCATCGGGTCATCGGCGACAAGGGCGCGCAAGTGCTGACCACGGCACTTCTGTTCCTGTCTGCGCTGCTGTCTTGGGCGACGTTCCTGAGCCTTGGGTCCGAGACCCAGCACATCCACCTTCTGGATTGGGTGCAGTCAGGCACTCTGTCGGTTGACTGGTCGATCCGACTAGACCGGCTGACCGCGATCATGCTGATCGTCGTGACCACGGTGTCGTCGCTGGTTCACCTTTATTCCATGGGCTACATGGCCCACGATCCGCAATTTGAGGGCGAAAGCTATCGCCCCCGCTTCTTTGCCTATCTCAGCTTCTTCACCTTCACGATGTTGATGCTGGTCACCGCCGACAACCTGCTTCAGATGTTCTTTGGCTGGGAAGGTGTGGGCGTCGCGTCTTATCTGCTGATCGGCTTTTACTACAAGAAACCCTCGGCCAACGCGGCGGCGATCAAAGCCTTCGTGGTGAACCGTGTGGGTGACTTCGGCTTCGCGCTGGGGATCTTCGGTCTGTTCTACCTGACGGACTCGATTGTGCTGGACGACGTGTTCGCCGCCGCCCCTGCGCTGGCCGAGACCGAGCTTCACTTCCTGTGGCGCGACTGGAATGCGGCCAACCTGCTGGCGTTCCTGCTGTTTGTCGGCGCGATGGGCAAATCGGCGCAGCTGTTCTTGCACACCTGGCTGCCCGACGCGATGGAAGGCCCGACGCCCGTGTCGGCGCTGATCCACGCTGCGACCATGGTGACTGCGGGTGTCTTCCTTGTCTGCCGCATGTCGCCCTTGATGGAATACGCGCCCGAGGCAACTGGCGTCATCGTCTTCATCGGGGCCACGACCGCGTTCTTCGCGGCCACCGTGGGGCTGGTGCAAAACGACATCAAACGCGTGATCGCCTATTCGACCTGTTCGCAGCTGGGCTACATGTTCGTGGCCGCCGGCGTCGGCGTTTATTCGGTCGCCATGTTCCACCTGTTCACCCATGCCTTCTTCAAGGCGATGTTGTTCCTTGGGGCAGGCTCCGTGATCCACGGCATGCACCACGAACAAGACATGCGGAACTATGGCAACCTGCGCAAAAAGCTACCGATGACCTTCTGGGCAATGATGATCGGCACGCTGGCCATCACCGGTGTCGGCATTCCGCTGACAACCATCGGCTTTGCAGGCTTCCTGTCGAAAGACGCAATCATCGAAAGCGCCTATGCTGGCACGCAAGGCGGCTATGCCTTCTGGATGCTGGTCATCGCGGCGCTGTTCACCAGCTTCTACAGCTGGCGGCTGATGTTCATGACGTTCTACGGCAAGGCGCGCGGTGACAAGCACACGCATGAACACGCGCATGAAAGCCCGATGGTCATGCTGGTGCCGCTTGGCGTTCTGGCGCTGGGTGCGATCTTCTCGGGTATGATCTGGTATGGCTCGTTCTTTGGCGACCATCACAAGGTCAACCATTTCTTCGGGATTGAAACGCATGCCGAGGCTGACGCAAGCCACGGCGAAGCTGCGGACACGCACGCCGAAGCCCCGGCGACGGACACCGCAACCGCCGACGCCACCCATACCGAGGACGAGGATCACGCCGCAAATATGGCAGATCCGGCCCACGCCCCCGTCGCCGCCGTCCATCATGGGGAGGCACCAAAAGGTGCGATCTTCATGGGCGCGGACAACACCGTGATCGACGATGCCCACCATGCGCCCGCTTGGGTCAAGGTGTCGCCCTTCATCGCGATGCTGATCGGGCTTGTGACGGCCTATTGGTTCTACATGGTGAACACGAGCCTGCCCAAAAAGCTGGCCGAGACGTTCCCGCATGTCTACCAGTTCCTGCTGAACAAATGGTATTTCGACGAGATCTATGACGTGCTCTTCGTCAAGCCTGCTTTCGCCATAGGGCGGTTCTTCTGGAAGCGCGGTGACGGCAACGTCATCGACGGCTTCCTGAACGGGGTCGCCATGGGCGTTGTCCCATGGTTCACCAAACAGGCAGGTCGGGCACAAACTGGCTACGTCTTTACATATGCCTTCGCGATGGTCCTCGGCATCGTCGCTCTGGTGACAATCATGATCCTCTTCAGCGGTGGAGCGCACTAATGAACAATCTGCTTTCCATCATCACCTTCCTGCCGCTGGTCGCGGCGGTGATCCTTGCGCTTTTCCTGCGCGGGGATGACGAAGCGGCCGTTCGCAACGCCAAGTGGCTTGCACTTGCGGCAACTGTGGCCACGTTCCTGTTCTCGCTTCTTCTGCTGACCGGGTTTGACTCTGCCAACACCGACTTCCAGTTCGTGGAAGAAGGTGAATGGATCATGGGCCTGAAATACAAGATGGGCGTCGACGGGATTTCGGTCCTGTTCGTGATGCTCACCACCTTCATGATGCCGCTGACGATCTGGGCCAGCTGGGGCGTAAAATCCCGCGTGAAGGAATACATGATCGCCTTCCTGCTGCTTGAAACCCTTATGCTGGGTGTTTTCATGGCGCTGGATCTGGTGCTGTTCTACCTGTTCTTCGAAGCAGGCCTGATCCCCATGTTCCTGATCATCGGGATCTGGGGCGGGAAAGAGCGGATCTATGCCGCCTTCAAGTTCTTTCTTTACACCTTCCTCGGCTCGGTCCTGATGCTGGTTGCCATGGTCTATATGTATGTGGATGCGGGCTCGACCGACATTCCGACGCTGATGGCGCATAAGTTCGGGTCGGACAGTTTCAGCCTGTTGGGCATCCAGATCGTTGGCGGGGCGCAGACGCTCTTGTTCCTGGCCTTCTTCGCCTCGTTCGCGGTGAAAATGCCGATGTGGCCGGTGCACACCTGGTTGCCGGATGCACACGTTCAGGCGCCAACAGCGGGTTCGGTCGTGCTGGCCGCGATCCTTTTGAAGATGGGCGGCTACGGCTTCCTGCGCTTCAGCTTGCCGATGTTCCCGATTGGGACGGATGTGATGGCGACTTTCGTGCTTTGGCTGTCGGTCATCGCGATTGTCTACACCTCGCTCGTGGCGCTGGTGCAGGAGGACATGAAAAAGCTGATCGCGTATTCCTCCGTGGCACATATGGGTTATGTGACAGCGGGTATCTTCTCGCTCAACCAACAAGGTGTGGACGGCGCGATCTTCCAGATGCTCAGCCACGGCTTTATCTCGGGCGCGTTGTTCTTGTGTGTTGGCGTCATCTATGACCGCATGCACACCCGCGAGATTGACGCTTACGGAGGCCTTGTGAACCGGATGCCGGCCTATGCGCTGATCTTCATGTTCTTCACCATGGCCAATGTCGGCCTGCCGGGCACCTCTGGCTTTGTCGGTGAATTCCTGACGCTGGTCGGTATGTTCCAAGCCAACACTTGGGTGGCGCTGGTTGCCACCTCGGGTGTGATCCTTTCGGCGGCCTATGCGCTTTACCTTTATCGCCGCGTCGTCTTTGGCGATCTGATCAAGGAAAGCCTGAAGTCGATCACCGACATGGACGGGCGCGAGAAGATGATCTTCGCCCCGCTGGTGTTCATGACCCTGCTTCTGGGCATCTATCCCAGCCTTGTGACCGACATGATCGGTCCCTCGGTTGAGGCCCTTCTGACCAACTTCCACGCCGCCGTTCCTGCAGATGTTGCAGAGATGGCCCAGACTGCATCGCATTAAGGAGAGCACAGATGAGCTCTGTCGATATTCAAACGGTTCTGCCTGAACTCGCTTTGGCCATCTATGCGATGGTTGCCCTTTTGGGCGCGGTTTATACCGGCAAGGATGCGCTGGCGAAGCCGATCACATGGATCACCGGTGCGGTGATGGTTGCCATCGCGTTGATGGTGGCAGGTGGTGACGGCGCACATGCGAGCTTCGGTGGCATGTTCCTGGACGACGCCTATGCGCGCTTTGCGAAGGTGGCAATCCTGCTGGCCGCTGCTGCCGTTCTGGTGATGGGCGAGGCGACGATGTCGCGCCGCGGGCTTCTGCGCTTCGAATACCCGATCCTCGTGGCGCTTGGCACCGTCGGCATGATGATGATGGTGTCGGCAGGCGATCTGATGTCGCTTTACATGGGACTGGAGCTGCAATCGCTGTCGCTCTATGTCGTCGCGTCCCTGAACCGCGACAGCGTGAAATCGACCGAGGCGGGTCTTAAGTATTTCGTGCTGGGCGCGTTGTCCTCGGGCTTGCTGCTTTACGGCGCGTCGCTGACCTACGGCTATGCGGGCACAACGTTGTTCTCGGGCATCATTCAAGCTGCCAATGACGGGCATGTGGGCCTTGGCCTGTTGATCGGTCTGGTCTTCGTGACTGCCGGTTTGGCCTTCAAGGTCTCGGCCGTGCCGTTCCACATGTGGACGCCGGACGTATACGAAGGTGCGCCGACCCCGGTCACGGCGTTCTTCGCCACCGCACCAAAGCTGGCAGCAATGGGCCTTTTCGGCCGCGTATTGTTCGATGCGTTCGGCGGAGCCATCGGAGACTGGCAGCAGATCATCGCGCTTCTGGCCGTGTTGTCGATGTTCCTTGGTGCCATTGCCGCCATTGGTCAAACCAACATCAAACGCCTGATGGCTTATTCGTCGATCGCCCATATGGGTTTCGCCTTGATGGGTCTGGCCGCTGGCACGGAATACGGTGTGCAGGCGATGCTGCTCTATATGGCGGTTTACCTGACCATGAACATCGGCACCTTCGCCTTCATCATGTCGATGGAACGTGACGGGCGCCCGGTCGCTGACATCTCGGCGCTGAACCAGTTTGCGGTGAATGACAAGCTGCGCGGGCTGGCCATGCTGATCTTGCTGTTCTCGCTGGCCGGTGTGCCGCCGATGCTGGGCTTCTTTGCCAAATACGGTGTGCTGATCGCTGCCGTGCAATCCGGTCTGGCATGGCTGGCTGTGGCCGGTGTGATCGCATCGGTGATCGGTGCGTTCTATTACCTGCGCATTGTCTACTTCATGTATTTCGGGGAAGAAGGCGCCGGGGTCGAGATGAAAATGTCGCCCGCCGCTTGGGTGGCGTTGGTCGGATCGGCTGCGATTGTTGTTCTGGGCGTCGTCAATTTCTTCGGCATCGAAACAGCCGCCGCTGCAGCGGCCGAAGCCCTTGTCAAATAAACCCGTCACGGCTTGGCCAGAGGGCGTTGGAAAACGCGTTCTGGACCAGGTCGACAGCACCAATGAAGAGGCCCGGCGCATCGCGCCGGGTCTTTTGGGTCCAACATGGATATTAGCCCACCGGCAAACCGCAGGCCGCGGTCGCCGGGGCCGCGCTTGGGCAGACCCCAAGGGACATTTCTCAGCCACGCTTGTGATGCGCCCGACCGAACCACCTGCACAGGTGGCGCTGCGAAGCTTCGTGGCCTCGCTGGCGCTTTTTGATGCACTCGTCATGGCCACCGGTCGGCCGGAGGCGTTTTCGTTGAAGTGGCCCAATGATGTGCTGCTGAACGGCGGCAAAGTGGCTGGCATCTTGCTGGAAAGCGCCGGGTTGGGCGCGCAGGTTGGGCATTTTGCCATCGGCATCGGCGTGAACCTGATCGACGCGCCCGAAGGAGCGGCCATCGAAGGACGCGCCGTTGCGCCTGTCAGTCTGGCCGGGGAAACTGGGGTCAGCCTGACCCCAGAGGCGTTTCTTGACCTGCTGGCCCCCGCCTATGCGCAACACGAGGCGAGCTTCACCACCTATGGTTTCGCGCCCATTCGCGAGGCGTGGCTGGCCCGCGCCGCCCGTCTGGGCGAGGTCATCACCGCGCGCACCACGCGCGCCGAATATACCGGACGGTTTGACACGGTGGACGCGGACGGCAACCTTGTTCTATCAACAGCCACATCCCGCGAGGTCATCCCCGCGGCCGAGATTTTCTTCTAAGGGGCAACGCATGCTTTTGGCGATCGACTGCGGAAACACGAACACAGCATTCTCGATCTGGGATGGCGAGAAATTTCTGTGCACGATGCGAACCTCGACCCACCATTCACGCACGGCGGATGCCTATTTCACGTGGTTCTCGACCCTGATCAACCACTATGGGATCAAGCCAGAGATCACGGATGTGGTCGTCAGCTCGACCGTGCCGCGCGTCGTGTGGAACCTGCGCGTGTTTGCGGATCGGTTTTTTGACTGCCGCCCTTTGGTGGTCGGAAAGCCCGATTGCCTTTTGCCCGTTCCGCCACGTGTGGACGTGGGCGCTGTGCCCGGCCCCGACCGCTTGGCAAACGCGGTTGCGGCCTTTGATCGCCACGGTGGCGATTGCATGGTCGTCGATTTCGGCACCGCCACAAATATCGACGTGGTGGCGCATGACGGGGCCTATATCGGGGGCGTGATTGCACCGGGTGTGAACCTGTCGCTTGAAGCGCTGCACCAAGGCGCCGCAGCCCTGCCGCATGTCGACGTGACCCAGCCAGATAAGGTGATTGGCACCAATACGGTTGGCTGCATTCAGTCGGGCATCTTCTGGGGCTATGTCGGGCTTGTGCAAGGGCTTGTGCAACGGGTGAAAGACGAATACGGCCTGCCAATGAAAGTCATCGGAACCGGTGGCCTTGCCCCGCTGTTCGAGCAGGGCGACAATCTATATGACGTAATTGATCACGACCTGACCATGCACGGTCTGGTTCGGATCTACGATTACAATAAGGAACAGGGCAACTTATGAGTGCTGACCGTCTGATTTACCTCCCACTGGGGGGCGCCGGCGAGATCGGCATGAATGCCTATGTCTATGGCTATGGCAAACCGGGGAAAGAACGTCTGATCCTTGTGGATCTGGGCGTGACCTTCCCAGATATGGACACCACGCCGGGGGTGAACCTGATCATGCCGGACATCACATGGCTTGCTGACAATGCCGACCGGCTGGAAGCGATCTTCATCACCCACGCGCATGAAGATCACGTGGGGGCAATTGGGCGGCTGTATCCGCGGCTGAAAGCGCCGATCCACGCGCGCCCCTTCACCCGCTATCACGCGCAGCGCAAGATGGAAGAAAACGGACAGGTGGCCGAGGCCGTGATCGCGGCCGATGTCTATCCACAAGTGATCGAGGCGGGGCCGTTCAAAGTCAGCTTTCTGCCGATCAGCCACTCGATCCCGGAAAGCGCAGGGCTGGTGATTGACACGCCTGCTGGCCGGGTGGTGCATACGGGTGACTTCAAACTGGACGAAACCCCGGTGCTGGGTGACCCGTTTGACGAAGCGCTGTGGCGCGAAATTGCGAAACCGGGCGTGAAGGCGCTGGTGTGCGATTCCACCAACGTGTTTTCAACCCATCCCGGCCGCTCGGAAGCCGAAGTTGGCCCCGAACTGGTGACGCTGATCGAGGCGGCACCGCATATGGTGGTGGCGACCACCTTTGCCTCGAACGTCGCCCGCGTGAAACAACTGGCCGAAGCGGGCAAAGCGGCGGGACGCTCTGTTTGTCTGTTGGGGCGCGCGATGCGTCGTATGATCCAGGCGGGCATCGAAACCGGTGTGTTGCAGGACTTCCCCGCAACCGTCACCCCTGAAGACGCGCGCGATATTCCGCGTGAAAGTCTGATGCTGATCGTGACCGGCAGTCAGGGCGAACGGCGCGCCGCCAGCGCCCAATTGGCGCGTGGAAAGTATATGGGGCTCAGCCTTGCTGAAGGCGACATGTTCCTGTTTTCGTCCAAGACCATCCCCGGCAATGAACGCGGGGTTATCCGCATCCTGAATGCCTATTCCGAGATGGGTGTCGATGTCGTTGCTGAAAGCGATCGCTATCATGTGTCTGGCCATGCCAATGGCCCGGACCTGCAACGCGTGCACGAGATTGTGGACCCCGAGATCGTGATCCCGATGCACGGCGAACACCGTCATCTGCGCCAACACGCCATGCTGGCGCAAGAGAGTGGCCGCAAATCGCTGGTCGTGGTGAATGGAGCGATGTGTGACCTGACAAGTGGCACCCCACACGTGGTCGAACATGTTGAGGCAGAGCGCATCTATCTGGATGGCGACATTTTGATCGGCGCACTGGACGGGGTCGTGCGCGACCGCATTCGTCTGGCGCTGAACGGTCATGTCATCGTGAACGTGATTGTCGAAGGCAACGAGCCTTTGGGTGAGCCGTGGGTCGAACTGATGGGGCTGCCCGAGATTGGAAAGTCCAAAGCGGCTCTGGTCGACGTGCTTGAAGAAGACCTTGGTCAATTCCTGATGCGCGCGGGCAAAAAGACCCTGCGGGACGACGACAAGCTGGGCGAAGAGCTCAAGCGTATCGCGCGCAAGACGACCAATGATGAAACCGGCCACAAGCCGGAAGTGACTTTGGTGGTCAGCCGCCTGGAATAAACGTGGGTGTTGCTGCGTGTTGCGGGGCAAGCTGTGGCAGAGTTTGTCGTGTCACAAAACGCGCGAAGGCACTTGGAAAACACAAAGGCCCGCAGGTTATCCTGCGGGCCTTTCGTATTTGTGCTGAAGGACGCGTGCCTTAGCTTGTGCGGCGTTCGTCAAAGCTTTTTGCAATAAAATCAGGCAGATGATCGCCCATGCCGACAGTCTTGTTGCCGCCGTCACGACGGTCAGAGCCGCCACGTCCACGCCCGCCCCGTTGCGGCTTGGCGTCGTCGCGCTTTGCCTTAGGCGCTTGCTGTTGCGCCTCGGTGTCGGGTGTTTGGCGCGCCTCTTTGGCGGGCTGATCCTTGGGTGCAGGCTTGGCTGTGTCATCTGACCGGCGACCACGCGACCGCTTCGGTTTCTCCTCGACCTCGCCTGCGTCCTTTTTGTCAGCCGCTGGCTGATGGGTCGCAAGCGGGTTGTCGACGCGCGGAATTTTCGTCTCAATCAGGCGCTCTACTGCATCAAGGTTCTTTTCGTCGCGCGGCTCGCAAATCATGATGGCCTTGCCGTCACGCCCGGCGCGGCCCGTGCGGCCGATGCGGTGGACATAGTCTTCTGCGTGTCCGGGCACGTCGAAGTTGAACACGTGGCTGACATTGGGAATGTCGAGCCCGCGCGCCGCAACGTCAGACGCGCACAAAAAGCGCAGCGTGCCTGCGCGAAATCCGTTCAACACTTCGGTTCGCTTGGATTGTTCCAGATCACCGTGGATCGGGGCCGCGTCATAGCCGTATTTCTTCAGACTTTTGGCGGTGGTATCCACATCGGTCTTGCGATTGCAGAAGATGATAGCGTTGGTGCAGGCGTCACCTTCGCGGTCGATCAGGGCGCGCAGGATTTTGCGTTTTTCCGTCGCAGCGCGATCACGGCGTGACGCCTTGAACATGCAAAGCTCTTGGGTGATCGTCTCTGACGCGGTGGCTTGGCGTGCTACTTCGATCCGGGCGGGGTTCGACAGGAACGTGTTGGTGATCCGCTCAATCTCGGGCGCCATCGTGGCCGAGAAGAAAAGCGTTTGCCGGGTGAACGGCGTCAGCGAGAAGATCTTTTCGATATCCGGGATGAAGCCCATGTCGAGCATCCGGTCAGCTTCATCCACCACCATGATTTGCACGCCGGTCAGCAAAAGCTTGCCGCGTTCGAAATGGTCCAGCAGGCGGCCGGGGGTGGCGATCAGAACGTCAACGCCGCGGTCGATCAGTTGGTCTTGTTCCTTGAAGCTGACGCCGCCGATCAAAAGGGCCTTGGTCAGTTTCACGTGTTTGGCATAGGTGTCGAAGTTTTCAGCCACCTGCGCGGCCAACTCGCGTGTCGGGCACAAAACCAACGAGCGTGGCATGCGCGCACGGGCACGGCCACGGGCAAGGGCCGTGATCATTGGCAGCGTGAAGCTGGCGGTTTTTCCCGTGCCGGTCTGGGCAATCCCCAAAACATCGCGCCCTTCAAGCGCGGGCGGGATGGCACCTTCTTGGATCGGGGTAGGGCTGGTATAGCCCGCTTCATCAATGGCTTTCAGCACTTTAGGGCTGAGCTTTAGGTCAGAAAATTTTATCATGTATGTCCTGTTTCACGGACATCTTCGCCCGTGCGGATGGGAAGGGAAGGCCCGTATGGCCGGTGCACAAAGCTTGCGCCCCTTCAATATGCCATGTGGGTAAAGAAAAACCGGGCTATGGTCAACAACATGGGTGCGTTTGCGAACAATTCAAGCAAAGCGGTGTGATTGTTGCCGGGTTTGAGCGGATTCGTGCAAGACCGGCGTGTAACCCGCGCGCAGAACCTGCACCAGCGGCGCCGGGGTCAGCACGATTGCCACGCCAGATGGTCTGCGAATCTGCGGGCCATAGGTCATTGATCGAAAAGGAAGAAGGTGGTCATCGACGACAAGATGTGGTGCGCCATCGTGCAGCACAAAGCTGCTGTTCGGCAGGGTATCCAGTGCGGCCTTGTGACGGATTTGCGTGCGCGTTCGATCGACCCGGTCATGATGCAGACATTTATCAATCGCTTTGTGACCCTCGTTTCGACCTGTGGCGGTTGCCCAAGCGGCCTTGAACGCGCGGTAAGCTTCTGGACGGCAATAGGCGCAGGGGCGGTGGCCCGCGGCCAAGCCTACCGCCTCGTCCAGAAAGAACAGCGGCGTCCAGCCGCGTGCAGGCATGGGGCCATGATAGCGCCCCTTGGGATGGGTCAGCGTGCAAATGATCCAGTGGTGGTGTTTCCAGCGTGACGTGCCAAGGCGGCCATGGGTGAAGGGCAGAATACCCCGGTTGCCGGTGAACATCCCGCGCGCGTGGTCCGCCACAATCTCACCCGTTGGCAACACGCGGTTTTGCAAGGGCGAGGGGCGATGCGTGGGCATGGAGTCAGACCATCATTTCCTTCGTCGCAGACAATTTCAGTGCCGGATAATCACGTTCAACACGGTCGATATCCCATTGAAGACGCGTCAGAAAAACCGGGTCGCCGTCATTGTCGTGCGCGATGTGCTGCTTGTTGGCTTCGACCAGTTTTTCAACCTCGTCCTTGTCGCCAACAATCCAGCGGGCCGAGGTGAACTGGGACGCCTCGAACCGCACCGGCAGGCCGTATTCCAGTTCGATCCGGCTGGCGAGCACTTCAAACTGAAGCGCGCCGACGACGCCGACGATGAAGCCGGACCCGATATTGGGTTTGAACACCTTGGCCGCACCTTCTTCGGCGAATTGCATTAGCGCCTTTTCAAGGTGCTTGGCCTTCATCGGATCGCCTGCGCGCACACCTTGCAAAAGCTCGGGCGCGAAGGAGGGGATGCCGGTGGCGCGGATCATCTCGCCTTCGGTCAGCGTGTCACCGATGCGCAGCTGGCCGTGGTTGGGGATGCCGATGATGTCGCCGGCCCAAGCCTCTTCCGCCAATTCGCGGTCAGAGGCGAGGAACAACACAGGGTTTGACACCGCCATCGGCTTTTTCGTGCGCACATGGGTCAGCTTCATCCCGCGTTTGAAATGGCCTGACGCCAGCCGCACGAAGGCCACGCGGTCGCGGTGTTTGGGGTCCATATTCGCCTGAACTTTGAACACAAAGCCCGCGACTTTGCCTTCCTCGGGCGCAATGGCGCGGGGGCTGGCCTGTTGGGGCTGCGGTTCGGGACCGTATTGGGCGATGCCTTGCATCAGTTCCTGCACCCCGAACGAATTGATCGCCGAGCCGAACCAGATCGGGGTCATGTGGCCTTCCAGCACAGATTTGGGGTCAAGGGTGGGCAGCAATTCGCGCGCCATCTCAACCTCTTCCAGAAACTTCTCAAGCATGTGCGCGGGGACGTGCTCGGCCAGTTTGGGGTCGTCCAGCCCGTTGATCTCGATGGTTTCGGCAACCACATTGCGGTCGGCGCGGTCCATCAGTTCCAGCCGGTCGTTCAGCAGGTCGTAGCAGCCCAGAAAATCGCGGCCCATGCCGATCGGCCAGCTTGCGGGCGTCACGTCAATCGCGAGATTTTCTTGAATTTCATCAATGATATCAAACGTATCGCGGCTTTCGCGATCCATCTTGTTACAAAACGTCAAGATCGGCAGATCGCGCAGGCGGCAGACCTCGAACAGTTTCTGCGTCTGGCTTTCCACACCTTTCGCCCCGTCGATCACCATGACGGCGGCGTCCACGGCGGTCAGCGTGCGGTAGGTATCTTCCGAAAAATCCGAGTGGCCGGGCGTGTCGACCAGATTGAAGCGATACTTGCCGAAATCAAACGACATGGCCGAGGCCGAGACGGAAATGCCGCGATCCTGCTCCATCTTCATGAAGTCCGACCGGGTGCGGCGCGATTCACCCTTGGCGCGCACCTGTCCGGCCATCTGAATGGCGCCACCATACAGAAGGAATTTCTCGGTCAGGGTCGTCTTGCCGGCGTCCGGGTGGCTGATGATCGCAAAGGTTCGACGGCGCGCAATCTCGGGCGGCAAGTTGGGGCGGTTTGATGCTGTGTCTAACATGGGATCGCATATAGCGACGGGCGCGGGTGCGCGCAACAAGCATGGGTGCTTTCCTCGTGTGGGTGGCCCTGCTAGGTCTGGGATGAACTGGGCACGTGATGCCGGAAGATGGGAGAGACCGATGGATCTGGGAATTTCAGGCAAGCGGGCGCTGGTATGTGCGTCCTCTAAAGGGTTGGGGCTTGGATGCGCGCGGGCTTTGGCGCGGGAAGGCGTGTCGCTGGTGATGAATGCGCGCACCGAAGGGCCATTGTTGGACGCGGCCAAGGCGATCCGTGCAGAAACAGGCGTGGACGTGGTGACGGTTGCCGCGGACGTGACGACAGAGGATGGGCGCAAACGGGTGCTGGACACTGCAGGCGACGTCGAAATTCTAGTAACCAACGCAGGTGGCCCACCCCCCGGCATGTGGTCGGATTGGGATCGCGACGATTTCATCGCGGCGTTTGACGCCAATTTGCTGGCGCCGATTGCACTGATGCAGGCGCTTGTTCCCGGCATGGCGGATCAGGGATGGGGCCGGGTGGTGAATATCACCAGCTTCTCGGTCAAGGCACCAATCCCTGTGCTTGGCCTGTCCAACACCGCGCGCACGGGCCTGACGGGCTTTGTGGCTGGCACCGCGCGTCAGGTCGCCGGGCAGGGTGTGATCATCAACAACCTTTTGCCGGGGATCCATGACACCGACCGTGCCGCCGCGCTGGACAAGGGCGTGGTCGAGGCGCATGGCGGATCGGTTGACGAAGCCCGCGCGGCGCGTGCGGCCACGATCCCGGCCGGTCGCTATGGCACGGCGGAGGAGTTTGGCGCGACCTGTGCCTTTCTGTGTTCCCAACATGCTGGTTTCATGGTGGGGCAGAACGTGCTCCTGGATGGCGGCGCGGTGAACGCCACCTTCTGATCTGCTTTTGACAGACCGGAGCTATGGCCGTTCGGAGCGCGGTGGGGTCAAGGCAAAGCCGTTGCCCTGTGGGCGCACGGACCAGTGGCGCGGCGGGTCCGACCGCGCCCGCTGTCGGCTCAGCGCCCAACGGTCCGGGTCGGGCCAGTGATCCGGTGCCATGTGCCAGCGGCTTTCCACCCCCTGCGCCCCACCATCCGGGGTCAGCAGCAGCGCCGTCGGAGCGCGGCCGGACAGTTGTGTTCCGGTTTCGGCGGCCAAGTGCAATCGGCGGATCGGGGTCAGGGCGGGGGGCTTGTCCATTTCACCGACCACCAGCGGCACGACACCTGCGCGCAATGTTTCCTGCAACGCCCACAGCACGTCCTCGGCCCGGTCCACCTGCACGAAGATGAACCGCGCGGGGTCGGCAAAGGGCACCATGCCCGGCCCATGCAGTCGGGATGTCCCCCATCCGGGCGCGATCCAGAAAACCGGCCCTTCGTTGGCACCGGCCACCATCATTGCCAGCGTCTGGCGTGCAGGGCCGCAAAACTCGTGCACCCGCGCCGGTGTCAGCGTCAGGTCGCCCAGAAAGGCAAGCCCGCGTGCCGGGCGATGTGGGCGGCGATCAAGGGTCACGTGTTGCATGGGGGCAGATTACGATGTTCGCTCAATGTTCTCAAGCGCGTTCTCAAGTCCGGTCTTGCGCTGGAATGGGGTCTTGCCCTTGCCCGCGCGATCGGCAACCTTGCCACGACAGGGAAACTGCCAACGCCCGCAAAGGCAAAACGACACGGAGATGCGCGATGAGGATGAACAAACTGGCAGGTGGACAGCTCGAAGTGAGTGCGCTGTGCCTGGGCTCGATGCTGTGGGGATCCACCAACACCGAGGCCGACGGCCACGCCCAGATTGATATGTCGCTGGATCACGGTATCAACTTCATCGACAGCGCCGAGATGTATCCGGTCAACCCGATCAAGGCGGAAAGATGCGGTCGGTCTGAGCAGATAATCGGAAGCTGGATCGCCAAAAGCGGGCGGCGCGATGATGTGGTCATCGCCACCAAAGTGTCAGGCGACAATCCGGGCTGGAAGCGGGACGGCAAGGGCTATGACGGCGCGATCATTCGCGAGGCGGTCGACGACAGCCTGACCAAACTGAACACCGACTATATCGACATCTACCAGACCCACTGGCCCATTCGCGGCAGCTATGCGTTTCGGCAAAACTGGACGTTTGATCCATCAGCCCAGAACAAGGCTGAGATCGAGGCGCATATGCGCGACGTTCTGGGCGCGATGGCTGAGGTCGTGGCCGCCGGCAAGGTGCGTCATTTCGGTCTGTCCAATGAGAGCGCGTGGGGCACGGCACAATGGTTGCGCATCGCACGCGAAATGGGCGCGCCCGAAGTCATCTCAATCCAGAATGAATACAGCCTGATGCACCGTCTGGCAGACACCGACCTGGCCGAGCTTTGCGTGAACGAAGACGTGGGTGTGTTATCCTTTTCGCCTTTGGCGACGGGACTGTTGACCGGAAAATACCAAGGCAACGCCGTGCCCAAAGGGTCGCGGATGGACCTGTCGCCGGGGTTGGGCGGGCGGGCCACTGCGCGCGCGTTTGAAGCCGTGGACGCCTATCTTGAGGTGGCAAAGAAACACGGGCTGGACCCGGTCCATATGGCGCTGGCATTCGTCGTTTCGCGGCCCTTTATGGGGTCGACCATTTTTGGCGCCTCGTCGATGGAGCAACTGGCCCGCGTGTTGGACGGCAGGAACCTGACCTTGTCGGACGAGGTGATGAAAGACATCGATACCGCGCACCGCGCCCATCCAATGCCGTTCTGACCCGATGCGCCCCGCGCGCTTGCGTCACGGTGGGCTTACACCGTAGCCTTACCCACCAGACATATGTGACATCCCGAACCGGAAGGAGCAGGCCATGAAACGGCGGCAGGTATTGAAAGCGGCAGTGGCGCTGACTGTTGGCGCGGGCATGACCGCCTGCGTTGGTGGCGGCACCGGTGTCGAATTTCACCGCAGCAAGAAACGGACCCTCAGCTCGACCACGCGGTTTGATGCGGCTCGTTTTGCCGGTCGTTGGGTGATCCGGGGCGAATTTGTCTATCCCGGCGAAACGCCGTCCTTCGGGGCGGTGAACTTCGCACAAAGCGGCGGCAAGATCACCGCATTGGATGTCTATGGTCCCGGCGGGCTGTTGGAGCGTTACCCAGCGAAACAACCCGCAGCGGGCCGCATTTCTGTCGGGATGGCCCCATTTGACACTCAATACTGGGTGCTTTGGGTCGATGCCGATTACCGCACGGCTGCGATCGGCACGCCCTCGGGCAGTTTTGGCTGGATCATCGACCGCGCGAAATCTGGCGGTGAAGACCGGATCAAGGCCGCGCGCGATGTGTTGGGGTTCAACGGCTATGACCTGTCGCGGCTGAAGATCAGCTAAGCACGCTGGCGTTTTCGCCCCCGCCATGTCAAATGGCGTAGATGCAAGCTTGGATCCCCATAACGATCGCTGCGGCGTTTTCGCAAAACCTGCGCTTCATGCTGCAAAAGCGGCTGAAGGATACGCGCTTGTCGTCGACCGGCGCGACACTTGCGCGGTTTGTCTATTCCGCGCCGTTGGTGGCGCTGATCCTTGTGGTCTATCTGGGTGCAACAGACCAAAGCGCGCCGGTGCCGGGGGGGCGTTTCTTCCTGTTCGCCTTCACCGGCGGCATTGCGCAAATCCTTGCCACGATCTGCGTTGTCGCCTTGTTTGCCGAACGCAATTTCGCCGTCGGCATCACCTTCAAGAAGACCGAGGTCGTTCTGACCGCGCTGGTCGGACTGGCAGTGTTGGGCGAAGGCGTTGGGCTGGCAGGTGGATTGGCCATCGCGGTGGGCTTTCTGGGTCTGATCTTGTTGTCGGACCCGCCCGCAGGCGGCAAGACCGGGTGGAAACGTTTCTTTAACAGGGCGGCTGCGTTGGGGCTGGGGGCAGGGTTCCTGTTTTCAATCTCAGCCATCGGGTATCGCGGCGCGGCCTTGTCCTTGCCAGCGCAAGACGTGATTGCGCGTGCCGGGTTCACCTTGGCCGTCGTCACGGCGTTTCAGTCCGTTGTGATGATGATCTGGATGTCCCTGCGCGAAAAGGGCGAGATCACGCGCGTTTTCACCGCATGGCGGGTCGGCGTTCTGGTGGGCCTCAGCTCAATGATCGGCAGCTTTTGCTGGTTCACCGCATTCGCGCTGCAAAACGCGGCACTGGTGAAAGCGTTGGGGCAGGTGGAGCTGTTGTTTTCTTATGCCGCGACGCTGTTTGTGTTCCGCGAAAAGGTCACCGGGCGCGAATATGCCGGGACCGCGTTGATCCTGCTGTCTGTGCTGGTTCTGGTGCTGTTTCTGAAATAGCCGTCAGCCAGCCGCCGTTAACGGGCCAACGCCGCCCAGACGTTCAAACAAGCTTTCCTCGTCCGAATTGTTGAAAAACGGCACTTCGGCAGGTGCACCCAGATCGGGCAGGTTGCCGACGATTTCCGCCAACACGACTTCGGTGATGAAAGGCAGGTCAAACCGGCGCACGTCGTCCAACGGGATCCACTGTAGATGGCTCAGCTCGTCCGATGCGCGCGAGAAATCGTCGATATCTGTGCGCAGCATGTCGGCGTCTATCGCGAAGAAGCGCGCATCAAACCGACGCGGGCGGCCTTTCGGTGTGATCGCGCGGAACACGAACGCCATGCCAAGGGCGGATGGGATAAAGCCTGCATCGGCAAACGATGCCCAATCATCGGGAACCGCGCCGGGCCATTCGCCGGGCGCGCCCAGTATCTGGCCGGTTTCTTCCCAAAGCTCGCGTATCGCAGTCACCAGCAAGGCTGATGCGATCGAGGGGTCGGCGTGTTCGCCCAAGCGGGTCAGACAAGGCTCGGCGCCCGCCTCGGCCAACGGCACCTTCGCATCCTCTGCATCAAGTGCCCCGCCGGGAAAGACAAACTTGTTGGGCATGAAGGCCGCCTTGGCGCCGCGCTGACCCATCAACACCTGCGGGCGCGTGGTCTTGTCACGGATCAGGATCACCGTCGCCGCGTCTCGAATGATTTTCGACTTGTCCAGCGTCTTGTCCATTACCAATCCCTATTGCGAGCGTTTGAGTGCAAACCCATGCATGCGTTTGGCCCATTGAAAGCCAACCATGAACCCCTTGAACCTGGGCAACAGATAAAGCGAGGCCGCAACCGTGCCAACCGTGAAGATCGACGCCAGCATCATTGGGTCCTGCACAAAATTCACATAGACGATATGCAGCATGGGGGCCATCACGTGCCCGACGACGATGATCGTCAAATAGGCTGGGCCGTCATCGGCGCGCTGGTGCATCAGCTCTTCGCCGCACACGGTGCAACTGTCATGGACCTTCAGATAGCCTTGAAACATCTTGCCGGTCCCGCAACTGGGACAGCGCTTGCGCCAGCCTTTCCAGATCGCGGGCTTCAGCTCGCGTTCCTGGCCGTCATCTTGCAGGTCGTTTTCGGTAAATGCCATGGCATCACTCATCTGTCGTGTCCTTCGTCGCGTATCAAGCCATCCTAAGGAAAGCGAGGCCGAAAATCATGTCACCTTTTGCCATTGCGTCGGGATGTCGCGTTTTTTTCGCGCGTCCAGCGACGGAATGCCGGGTCTGACCCGTTCAAGATACAGAACGTCGGGCAATACGTGGCGCGGCGCAAACAGGCAAGACAGAAGGATGACGTTATGACACTTAGCAAAAAAACCACGACCACCGCGATTGCACTGGCCCTTGGGGCGGCGCTGACGCTGACGGCGACCTCTGCGGTCGCGTTCGGCGGAAAAGATCGCGGCATGCAGGGTCCGAAAGGTGGGTTCATGCAGATGGAGTTTGCGGATCTGGACATGGACAAAAGCGGCCTGATCACGGCCGAAGACCTGCAAGCCCATTTCAGCGCAGAATTTGCGGCTGTCGATACGGATGGAAACGGCGAGCTGTCCCTTGAAGAGATGCAAGCCCATCGCGACGCCAAGATGGCCGCCCGTCAGGGTGCAGGCCAGCAAGGCAGTGGCCAGCAAGGTGGCGGGAAGACCGCAAAGGGGCCTGATGGCAAAGGGTCTATGACGCAAAAGCAAAAGGGTTGGATGATGGAGCGCATGATTTCCAAGCGCGACACCAATGGCAATGGCAGCCTAAGCCTTGAGGAAATGACCCCTGACACCGCCCGGATGGATCGCATGATTGACCGGTTCGACACCGATGATGACAACGCGATCTCGCAAGCTGAGTTTGACGAGGCGCAGAAGGAAGCGTTCCTGCGCAGCCGCAAAGGCGGGCATGGCAAAGGCGGGCACGGTAAGGGCGGCCAAGGCAAGCGCAACGGCGGCTAAAACAGATTGGCTCCCGCGGGTGGCGCGGGGGCCGCTTCGCCGGTTGTCAGGCAACCGGGGACCGGCTAGGCAGATTGGATGGAAATGGCCTTGGACGCGTATGCAGGGGCCTCGGACGACACGCTTCTTGTGCTTTACGGGAACGGGGATCCGATGGCCGCAGAGCTTCTGACCCGCCGGCTTGTGCCGCGGGTATTGGGCTATGCCACGCGCCTATTGGGCGGCGACCGGGCCGAAGCCGAAGATGTCGCGCAAGAAGCGATGTTGCGCCTTTGGAAGATCGCGCCCGACTGGCGCACCGGCGAGGCGAAAGTGTCAACATGGCTGTTTCGGGTGGTGTCGAACCTGTGCACAGATCGGCTGCGCAAACGACGCACGGTTGACATCGACGCGATCGAAGAACCGCAAGACGACGCACCGGGCGCAGTTGATCGGATGATCCAGTCCGACCGGGCGGCCGCCTTGCAACAGGCGCTGAACGCGCTGCCCGAGCGGCAAAGAATGGCCGTGACGCTTCGGCATATCGAAGGGGCGACAAACCCCGAGATCGCCGAGATCATGGAGATAAGCACCGAGGCCGTCGAAAGCTTGACGGCCCGTGGCAAGAAGGCGCTGGCTGTCGCATTGGCAGGCCGACGCGAGGAGTTGGGATATGGCAAAGACTGACAAAGATATGCTGGACGATCAAATGCTTGACGCATTTTTTGACGCGGCACGATCCGAGGTGACAGAGCTTTCGGCCGGGCTTGTGTCGGCGATCTTGGCGGATGCCGCAGCGCATCAGCCCGGCGCAGCAGGCCGTGGTGTATCGGACGGGCGCGACACCCGCCAGCAACCCAATGTCTGGTCCCGCATCACATCAGCCATCGGTGGCTGGCCCGCGCTGGCCGGGATGGCCACAGCAACGCTTGCGGGCGTCTGGATCGGGTTTGCAGCACCCACGCAACTTGAAACTTTGTCGGGCGGCTTGGTGTTGTCTGGCGAATACGCGGCCAATGAAGAGGTTTACGCCCTGGAGGACATGGCCCCCAGCTATTTCGGAACCGCGTTTTTGATGGAGGATGACGGATGAGTGCCGATCAAACCCACACCCCCAATGTGACCCCGCCGACCAAACCGCGCAAATGGCCGCGGATTTTGCTGGCCGTGTCGCTGACCTTCAACCTGCTGGTGCTGGGGCTTGTGGTTGGTGCCAAACTTGGCGACCATCGTGACCACGGGTTTGACACGCGCGGACCTGACCGGGGCGCGATCCGCGATCTGGGGTTCGGGCCGCTGGCCGGGGCGCTTGACCGCGAGGATCGTCGCAAAATCGGGCGTGCCTTACGCGACCGCTCGGGGTCGTTTGAGGACAACCGAAAGACGCTGGAACGTGATTTTCAGTCAATGCTCGACATTCTGCGCGCCGACGCCTTTGCCCCGGAGGCGCTGGCAGGTCTGATGGTGGCCCAATCCGACCGATTGCGCGACCGTGGCAGCACCCTGCGCGAACTTGTTGTCGAACGGTTAGGCGCGATGAGCACCGAGGAACGGCGCGCCTTTGCCGACCGGCTTGAACGCTCGGTCCGCCGACACACAAAGTGACGGAACTCTGCGCCATGACCGCCCCAGCTTTGCACGGTTTTTGGCCGGGTAGGGTGGCGCAGGTCAGGCCGCGTTGTGAACGAAGGTGACCAGATTGCGCCCGTCGGATTTTGAGACATAAAGCGCCCGGTCCGCAGCTTGCAAAAGCTCGTGCGCGCTACGCAAATTGCCCCGGCCCTCCGGTGACACAGCGACACCGATCGAAAGGGTGACCGGCACGTCTTGGCGCGACGAAGAGGACGCGACTGGGGTGTCCCCGACGGCACGGCGCAGCCGTTCAGCCATGTGTTGCGCCTGCTTGCGGGAAATGCCGGGCAACGCGATCAGAAACTCTTCTCCGCCATATCGCGCCAGCAGATCATGTTCACGCAAGTTGGATTTCAGGCGCTGTGCCACCTCGATCAGAACCTCGTCGCCAACGGGGTGGCCAAAGCGGTCGTTGATGGATTTGAAGCGATCCAGATCCAGCACCATAAGGGCGAAGGGTTGGCCGCTTGCATGCGCTTCGCGCTCCAGCCGTTCAAGATAGCTTTGCGCATAGCGCCTGTTGTGAAGCCCGGTCAGGGGGTCTTGCGCGGCCAAGGCCAGATTGGTGTCAAAGCTTTTGCGCAATGCATCGCCTTCAAGCTTTCGCGCCAGCAGCTTGCGCAAGCGTTCGGCCAGTTCGCGGGCATCGAATTCCGGGCGCAGGACCGCATTTGCCCCCAAATCCAGCGCCATCGAGCTGGGTGACGGCGTTTCGCCGCAATCCTGAACGATGATGACCGAATGGCGGGTCGTCTGACGCGACCGGAGTTCGCTGACCAGCCGCAATCCGTCCGAAGTGGTTCCAAGTGTCGACCCAATGACAAAAGCGTCCGGCACAGCAGACAGCGCGCCAAGGTCTTCCAAGGCCTGCGTTTGGGTCATAATGCTGATTTTGTTGCGCGTTTCAGCAGCCAGATGCATACGCCAGAGGATGCCAGTTTCGGCGCCCGGCGCAATCAGCGCGATTTTCGCCGCGTGATCAAAAGTCAGGGGGGCTTCGGCACAGCCAAATTCGCGCGAGATGTCGCGCCGCCGCAAAACCTCGTCATCCGTGCCGCGTGTGCGGATCAGGCTGCGCACCATCGCCAGCAGTGTTGCATCATCTTGCGGCCGAGAAAACACATCATCCGCGCCGGATTTCAGGATCTCAAGCCGACCATCGCGGTCTTCCTGATCCGAAATCACGATGATCGGAATGCGTTTGAGCACCGGATCGGCTTTCACGCGTCGGCAGGTGTCGATGCAGACATCTGACCGTCCGCGCCCCAACAAAATCAGATCAGGTTGCGTGCGGCGCGCCAATGCGTCCACATCCACACAGCGATCAGCCTGAATGACCTCATAACACGCGACGGTCAGTTTGACCTTCAGGACGATGCGATTGGTCGCAAGGTCATCCGCGATCAGGATTCTCCCACTCATATCGTCACGTTGCCCTTGTGATTGCATCAGCCCAGTAGTTCTGTTCATTGTGTCGTCAGATTGGTTAAGAAATCCTTTCCAAGTCTTAAGGAGTTTCCGTATGACGCCCGAAAATGCAGAAACCACCGCCCTGAATGTGCTGGGCTGGCTGGTCACCAATGACGAATTGCTGCCCGTTTTCATGGGGGCGACAGGGATTGATCAAGAGGCGCTCCGCCAACAGGCAGGGGCCCCGGACTTCATGGGTTCGGTTCTGGACTTCGTACTGATGGATGATGCTTGGGTGATCCAGGCTTGCGACGCGCTGAAGCTACCTTATGAAACGTTGGGCCGGGCCCGGCAACTGCTTCCCGGTGGTGCGCAAGTTCATTGGACCTGATCCCGGAAAGCGTTCAATCTCAACAAGATAGAAAGAAGTTTTATGTCCATAGACGCCTTACTTTTCGACAAGGACGGAACGCTGTTCCTGTTTGAGGCAACTTGGGAAAGCTGGGCGCGCGCGGTGCTGTTGCGTCTGTCGGATGGTGATCTGAGCCGGGCCGAGGTCTTGGGCCGCGCCATCGGTTTCGACTTGCCGGCGCAACGGTTCGAGCGTGACAGCGTCGTCATCGCCGGCACCCCGTCACAGGTTGTCGCTGCATTGCAGGCCCATATCGACATTGAGGCAAGCGCGCTGGAAAGACTTCTTAACGACGAAGCCGCCGTCGCGCCACAAGTCGAAGCCGTTCCGTTGACGCAATTTCTTGAAAACCTGCGCGGGCGCGGGTTGAAGCTTGGGGTCGCCACCAATGATGCAGAGCGCCCGGCGCG
Organism: uncultured Aliiroseovarius sp.; assembly: GCF_947497285.1. GTDB lineage: Bacteria > Pseudomonadota > Alphaproteobacteria > Rhodobacterales > Rhodobacteraceae > Aliiroseovarius. Next base: position 606,831 of record NZ_CANMFT010000001.1, read on the forward strand.
CGCGCATTTGACAGCGGCTGGGGTTGTTGCCCATTTTGACTTCATCGCGGGTTATGACAGCGGCTATGGGTCCAAACCCGCTCCGGGGCCCTGCAATGCCTTTGCCCAAGCTTGCGGGATCGCCCCCGACCGCATCGCCATGGTGGGTGACAGCTTGCATGACCTGCACGCCGGACGGGCCGCTGGCATGAGAACGATTGGCGTATTAACCGGGCTTGCAACGCGAGATGAGCTGTCGCCCCACGCCGACATAGTCTTGGACCATATCGGACATATCTCTCCTTGGCTGGACGACCAGCAAAGCTGAACGGCTGCTCTGAATTATCTTCGGTCTGAGATTTCCTGTTTGTTAACAAACGACTGTTAGCGTCACCTCACCTAACAATATGTGATGATGATGCACGGGCTGATCTTGTGGTCTTTTGAACGGTTTATGTGCCTGACCTATGGGCACGGGCGGTGGCGCGACATAATGCGCGACCTCGACCTGTCTTATGATAGTTTTGTCCCGATGTTCCGCTACGAGGCCAGTATGGCCACCGCTGTCGTCGACGCGACCGCAGCGCAGCTTGAAAAGCCCCGCGATATGGTGTTGGAGGATTTCGGCACGTTTCTGGTGACAGATGATCGCGCCGGCAGGGTGCGGCGCCTGCTGCGCTTTGGCGGCACCAGCTTTGTTGATTTCCTACACTCGCTTGAAGATCTAAGCGGCCGGGCGCAACTGGCTGTTCCCGACCTTGATCTGCCCGTGATCGAACTGGATGAAATCCGAGCAGATGAGTATGTGGTAACCTGCCGGGACGTGCCAAAGGATCTGGGCCATGTGCTGCTGGGCGTGTTGCGCGCCCTTGCCGACGACTATGGTACATTGGCCTTTCTGGAACATCTGGGCCGTGAGGACCAAACCGAAACGTTGTCCGTTCACTTGCTGGCGATGCAGCACGGGGAAGGGCGCGCCTTTCAACTGGCTATGGGGGGCGGCACATGAACGCCGAAACGCCCTTCCGGCTTGCCGCTCACACGCTTGATCAGTTGATGCCGATGCATCTTATCGTCGACGAAACCGCGCGCGTATTGCATGCGGGACCAACCATCACCAAGGTGCTGTCATCCGACCTGGTGGGCCGGGTCGTCTTTTCGCTCTTCGAATTACGTCGGCCACGTTTCGTGAACTCGATGCAGGATGTGCGCGCCTTGGGTGATGCCAAGGTCTATTTGCGCCTGAAAGATGGCTTCGGCACCCCGATGGTGGGAACGGTCGCGGTGCTTCCGGAGGCAAATCATGTTCTGATCAACCTTTCCTTTGGCTACGCCATTGTCGATGCGGTGGCGCGCTATGATCTTGCCGGTTCGGATTTTGCGCCAACAGACCTGACGGTCGAGATGTTGTATCTGGTGGAAGCAAAGACCGCCGCGATGGAAGCAACAAGCCAGTTGGCGCATCGCCTGCACGGGGAAAAGGCCGAAGCGCAAGAGGTCGCCATGACCGACGGGCTGACCGGGGTGTGCAATCGGCGGGCATTGGATGACACATTGGATCGGCAGATTTCGCGGGGTCTTTCCTTTTCGCTGATGCATATCGACCTCGACTTCTTCAAGGCCGTGAACGACACCTATGGCCACGCGGCAGGTGACGCGGTTTTGCGCAAGGTCGCAACCATTCTGTCCGAGGAAACGCGCGATACCGATTCGGTTGCCCGCGTCGGGGGAGATGAATTCGTCATACTTTTTGGTGGTCTGACGGATGCAGACCGTTTGCAGAGTATCGCCCGAAGGATCATTTCAAAACTCGAACAGCCAATCCCCTACAAAACAGACCTGTGCCGCATTTCTGCAAGCATCGGGATCGTGCGCAGCTCACTTTATGACACGATTGACGCGGACCAGCTGGCCGAAGACGCTGATCGGGCACTCTATATGTCAAAAAAACGAGGGCGCGCCTGCTATACGATGTTCACGCCAGATCATCCGTCCGACTGCGACGCAGAAGAGGTGAAACAAGGCACGATGAAACAGGGATTGGGGACAGACAAAGCGGCCATTGACACGACCTTACCGGAGCCCTAGCAGGGGGGCGATCCTATTGATGAACCTTTGGTGCAGGACTGCGCATTGACCTTTCTTTGCCCGACATTGGCCCGCGCTGTCGCTCTGTTGTGTCTGTCGCAACCGCTTGCGGCCGACACAGGCGAGGTCGTTCAGTCCATCATTGGGCGCACGCTTGTCGGGTCCGAGGCGTCGCATTCGATCATCCATGCCGACGGGTCACTCGAGGGGCGCTATAACGGTATCGCGTTTTCGGGAAAATGGTATCTGGACGGCGACCAATACTGTCGCGAGTTCACGCGCGGGATTGCCCTTGCCCAGTCTTGTGTGCAGGTGCGCGCTGACCGCGATGCGGCGGGCCGAATTGTTGGGGTGATCTTCGTGGGCGATGGCTACCGAACGCAATTCCACTTGATGGATTGACCGCAATATTTGCACGCATTTGCAGGTGGTTGCACAGAACCGTCGCACCTACAGGTCGAAGGTGTCGAAACGACAGCCGCGCATTGGAAGTGGCTTTGTCTGAGATGTTTTTGGGAAAAGTGGCAGCCCGTAGGGGAATCGAACCCCTCTTTCCAGGTTGAAAACCTGGCGTCCTAACCGATAGACGAACGGGCCACTCTGTTGGTGAGGGGGGTTCTATGAGAAAGGTTCAAAGCGCGCAAGAGGGTTTCGGCGCTTTTTTGAAAAAACTAACGGGCCCGTCAAAATCAGGCTTTGGCAGCGTCTTCAAGCCGCAGTTGCGGGCTGCAGCGACCTTGCCACTGGTTGATTTCAAGTCGCCCTGCCAAGTGGAACCGCGCGCCGCCATGTTGTTCTAGCATTGGCCCCATCGGACCATCGAATGCCCCAAACGCAATGGCGTCAATGCGGGTTCCCAGCCCATCCCCAAAGCTGACTTTAAGATGCGTTTGCCCGACGCGCTTTGCAAAGAGGATCTGTACATCGGGAAAGGCGAACCGCGGGGCGGGGGCCGCGGCACCAAATGGGCCGGCTTGTTCCAACGTTTCAATCAAATCGACGGTTGCGGCGGCAGGCATAAGAACCCCGTCAATCACAAGATCTGCCGCTCCCAAATCTCCTGCACCCTGTGCGGCCAGCATTTCGGACAGGCGTGCCATTGCGGGGGACAACTGATCGCGTGACAAGCTGAGTCCGGCCGCCATCTTGTGACCACCTCCTTTGCTGATCAACCCGTCCGCAGCCAGCCGATGGATCGCCGCGCCCAGGTCGATGCCCCTGACGGATCGGCCCGATCCTTTACCGTCATCCCCGTCAAAGCCGATCACGATGGCGGGGCGATTGGTGGCTTCCTTCAAGCGGCTGGCGACGATGCCGACCACGCCGGGATGCCAGCCATCTGCGGCGGCCCAGACCAGCGGGGCGTCCAACCCGCGTTGGGTGGCCTGATCCATCGCGGCGTCCTGGACACGGGCTTCAATTTCGCGCCGTTCTGCGTTGAGTTCATTCAGCTTTTCAGCGATGGAACGAGCTTCGTTCAGATCGGTGGTGGACAACAGCCGCGCGCCAAGATCGGCCTTGCCGATCCGCCCGCCCGCGTTCACCCGTGGCCCCATCAGGTAGCCAAGATGATAGGCGCGTGGGGCCTCGTTCAGGCCCGCCACGTCGGCCAGCGCAACCATGCCGGGGCGTGTGCGCCGAGCCATGATCTTCAATCCCTGCCGCACAAAGGCACGGTTGGCATCGGTCAGCGGGGCCACATCGGCGACGGTGCCAAGGGCGACCAGATCAAGCATTGAAATCAGGTCGGGGCCAGTGCGCCCCGCTTCGCGCAACACGCGCCCCAGTTCGACCAGCAGCAAGAAGACGACACCAGCGGCACACAAGTATCCCGGCGCGTCCAGTTCATCCTGCCGGTTGGGGTTCACCACGGCGTTGGCGTCGGGAAGCGTTTCGCCACCAAGGTGGTGATCCAGCACGACAACATCGGCGCCTTTCGCGCGCGCCGCGGCAATCGGCTCGAAGCTCAGCGTGCCACAATCAACGCAGATGATCAGGCTGTGATCGGCCGCCAGTGCCTCCATCGCTGGGGTGTTGGGGCCATAACCTTCGTCGATCCTGTCAGGGATATATAGCGTAACATCGCGCTGGAACTGTCGAAACCAGTCGATCAGCAGCGCCGCCGAGGTCGCGCCGTCAACGTCATAGTCGGCAAAGATGGCGACCGCTTCTTTCTGGTCAAGCGCTTGCAGAACGCGGGTGGCCGCGGCTTGCATGTCCTTCATCTTGCGTGGATCGGGCAGCAGGTCGCGCATGGTTGGGTCAAGATATCCCGGGGCTTCTTCGGCGGGCACACCGCGCCGGGCCAGCACTTTGCAAAGGGGTGCGGGCAGTCCGGTTTTCTGCTCCAACGCTTCGGATTGGCGGTCGATTTCAGACGAGGGGCCAACCCAGCGCCGCCCGGTGACCGAGCTGTCGACACCCAGAAAACTGCTCACCCCATCACCTCATCCGTTGTGCACACACAGGCGAATTCGCCGTTCAGGTGATCAAGGGCGGCGACGTGGATGTCGTGGGCTGTCGGGGGGCGCGTCGGGGTGGTGACGTTGCGCCAGCCCGCGTCTGCATTTCCTGTGAAGGCCGCGCAGGCGTCATGGGGCAGCGTCACGTCAAATCCAAGGTTTGCGGCCATACGGCTGGTGGTCGAGACGCAATGCGGCGTGGTCAAACCACAGATCACCACCGAGGTGACCGAGGCCGCGCGAAGCCGGGCTTCGAGATCCGTGCCAATGAAAGCCGCGTTTACGTGTTTGGTGAGCACAGGCTCGTTCGGCAGCGGCGTCACTTCGGGTTTGAAGTCAACGGCACCACCATCCGGGTTCAACGGGCTGCCAGGCGTGGTGGACAGGTGCTGAATGTGGAAAACGGGCCAGCTTTTGGCCCGCCAATGGGTAAGCAGCCGGGCGGCATTCGCTTCGGCTTCCGGGTTGTTACGAGCGCCCCAGAAGGGATCATCAAACCCCTTCTGGATATCAATCAAGATCAGCGCCCGCGAGTCTGTCATCAGCTGGCCGAGACAGGATTGCGATAGATCATGCGCCGCACCGATCCGGTTTTCGACCGCATCAGAATGGTTTCCGTCGTCAGAAAGCCCGGCTCGCGTTTGATGCCGGACACAATCGAGCCGTCGGTGACGCCGGTGGCGGCAAAGATCACATCGGCGGTGACCATTTCGTCGCGGGTATAGATGCGGTTCAGGTCGGTGATCCCGGCCTTGGCCGCGCGGCCGCGTTCGTCGTCGTTGCGGAAGGTCAACTGACCCCACATCTGCCCGCCCATGCATTTTAGGGCCGAGGCCGCCAGAACGCCTTCGGGTGCACCGCCGCTGCCCATATACATGTCGATGCCGGTTATGTCGGCTTCGGCACAGTGGATGACGCCAGCCACGTCACCATCGGTGATTAGGCGGATCGCCGCGCCGGTTGACCGGATGCCTTCGATCATTTCCTCGTGGCGGGGGCGTTCCAACACGCAAACGGTGATGTCCGACATGTCGCATCCGCGCGCTTTCGCCAGCGCCTTGACGCGGTCTGCGGGCGACATCTCCAGGCTGACAACGTCTTTCGGATAGCCCGGCCCGATGGCCAGCTTCTCCATATAGACGTCCGGGGCGTGCAACAGCGTGCCGCGCGGGGCCATGGCGATGACGGTCAGCGCGTTGGGCATGTCTTTCGCCGTCAGCGTGGTGCCTTCCAGCGGGTCAAGCGCGATGTCCACAGCGGGGCCTTCGCCGGTGCCGACCTCTTCCCCGATATAGAGCATCGGGGCTTCGTCCCGTTCGCCTTCGCCGATCACCACGGTGCCGTGTATTTCCAGCAGGTTCAGCTGATCGCGCATGGCGTTGACGGCGGCCTGATCCGCGGCTTTTTCATCCCCGCGCCCAACAAGGTTTGCGCTGGCCATGGCGGCGGCTTCAGATACACGAGCCAGACCCAGCGAAAGCATTCGGTCCAGAAAAACGACTTTATCGGCCATGAGGGCAATCCTTACTGTAAAAGTTGATCTCGGTTTAGAGCCCGCAGGGGGCAGGGGCAAGGGATTTGCCGGGTTTTTGACAGACTAAGCCGTGCGGGCGGCGGGGCTTCGGATCAGCCCCTGAAACAACAGCGCGATCATCAATCCGTTCAGAATGTGCCAGATGAAATGAGTGCCAGCAGGCCAGATCGCGCACAGGTGCATGTCCAAAGTGCGCAGCGTCAGGGACACCATGAAGGTCGCGGTGGCGGCCGCGATCCACGGGGCGATCGGGTGTCCGTTGCGGCGGCTGAGGGCAGCAAAGGCCAGGAGCGCCAGAACGGCGGGCAGGTATTGCTCGGACCCGTTCAGGAGAGAGTTGGCCGAAGCGGTGTGGTCATGCGCTTGCGTGGTCGGGGTAGGGGCGGTGGTGGTGGCGGTGGGAGGGGCCGCGCTGGTCTGGCTGCCGCTGCCATCTCCACCAAAGGCGAACAGCACAGCCGTGACACCAACTGCGATGGCCAACCCAAACCCGATACGACCGGGACGCACGCCGCCGATCCGGTGGATGGCGACCAGCACGAACAGCGCCACGAAGGTCCAGATCGGCACCACATCGGCAAGGCTGGACCACGCATTGGCGAAGGTGTGAAACAGAAAGCTGCCAACCCCGATCGCGGCGGCCAGCGCAATCAGCACGACGGTCATCACGTCGGTGCGGTCGCGCCGGCGGGCCTCGCGCCAGCCCCAGAGTGCGGCGACGACGAACGACAAGTTGGACAAGGCGTTCAGCGGCTCGGACCAGAAGTCGGCCCCGGTGCGTTCACAGTAGATGTCGACGGCGGCGAACCAGTCCATCGAGGGGTCAGACCTTTTCGATGCGAATGGCCACAGGTTCGCCGTCGACCACCTTGGTTTTGGCCAAACCAGCCAGAGCAGTGTCCAGCGCGTCGCGTGTGCATTTATGGGTCACGATCAGCACGGGCGCCAACTTCTGGTCGTGGCTGATCTGGCGCATCCGGTCGATCGAGATGCCGGCATCGCCCAGAACTGCCGCCACCTTCGCCAGTGCGCCGGGTTTATCGAGCAACACCATGCGCAGATAGAACGGCGCAGGTTTCATCGCCTTCACACCCGTGACCGGGCGCAGGGTGTCTGCTGGTTGTCCAAAGGTCGGGATACGCAAGCCGCGCGCAATGTCCATCACGTCGCCCATGACAGCGCTGGCGGTCGGGCCTTCGCCCGCACCGGGGCCGCGCAGCACAACCTGCTCTATGGCGTCGCCTTCGACGACGACCATGTTGGTGCCGCCTTCCAACTGCCCAAGCGGAGAGCTGTCAGGCACGAGGCAGGGTGTCATGCGTTGTTCCAGCCCGCGCCCCGTCATCTGTGCCACACCCAAAAGCTTGATCCGATAGCCCATTTCGGCGGCGTGTTCGATGTCTTCCAACTGGATGCGCTGGATGCCCTCAAGCTCGACCGCGTCGAAATTGACCTGCGTGCCAAAGGCGATGGAGGACAGGATCGCCAGCTTGTGGCCCGCGTCGATGCCGCCCACGTCAAGGTTGGGGTCGGCTTCCAGATAGCCCAGCTCGGCACATTCTTCGAACAAGGCGTTATAGCCGCGTCCGGTGGCCTGCATCTGGGTCAGGATGTAATTGCAAGTGCCGTTCATCACGCCCATGACGCGGGTGATTTCATTACCTGCCAACCCTTCGGTCAAGGCTTTGATGATCGGGATGCCGCCTGCCACGGCGGCCTCAAACCGCAGGCGAACGTCCGCAGCTTCGGCAGCCAGCGCCAGTTCCTGCCCGTGATGAGCCAGAAGTGCTTTGTTGGCGGTGACGATGTCTTTGCCTGCTGCTATCGCCGCTTCACAAGCGTCTTTGGCGGGGCCTTCGTGACCACCCATCAATTCGACGAATACGTCCACATCATCGCGTTTTGCCAGCGCGACGGGGTCGTCTTCCCAAGCGTAGTCTGACAGATCGACGCCACGATCCTTGTCGCGCGATCGGGCCGAAACGGCGGTGACCACCACGGCGCGTCCCGCGCGATCTTCAAGCAGGGCGGCTTGACGGCGAATGATCTTGATCACGCCGATGCCGACGGTGCCAAGACCTGCAATCCCAAGGCGCAAGGGGGTGCGCAGGGGGCTTGTGTCACTCATGTTGCTTCTCCGTCGGCTGTGATCGTCATCAGGCGACGTGTAGCCAATGGCTGCGAAGGGTGCAATCCGCGCGGGCGACGAATGGGGAAATATTCCGCCGTGTTGGGCAGCGTCTAGCGTTGCGCCAGCGCATCGTCCATCTGGGCCTCGGTCGCGGGGTCAATCACATCTGTGCCGCGCAAAGCGTCCGCGCGCGCGCGCAAACTGGCCGCTCGTGCTGCCAGATCGGCGGTTCCGTAATCGCCCTGATCTGGCGGGATTTGCGCCAACAGATCACCGATGGGTTGGATGGTCGGAAAAGGGGCCAATGCCGCGTCGCCCGCCGCGAAATCCGGGCCGGGCGCGCAGCCGACAAGCGCCAGCAGCGCCGCGACAACACAGGGCAGTAGGGGGCGGGTCATTGCGTGTGATCTCCGTTTCGGCCCATCGGGCTGGATTGACTTTAGCCGTGGGCGAAGGGGGCCGCAAGCCGCCACCCGGACGCCGCAAAGGGGGTGCAATCCGGGCTATGATTTGAACGACCGTTTAGTTATCAAGGCTCAATGGCACGTAAAACCGGATCTCACAGCGAAATCACAGGGCCGCGCGTTCGCGCTGCGGCGCTCAAGCTTTTTGCGCGTCACGGCTTTGCCGCCGTGTCCATGCGCCAGATCGCGGCCGAGGTGGGCGTGCAGGCAGGTGCGCTGTATCTCTACACCAAGGACAAGCAAAGCCTGCTTTACGATCTGATGCAGGCGCATATGGATGAACTTTTGTCCGCATGGGCCGCGCAGCCTAAGGCCGATGACGCAGTGTCCCGGCTGGAGGCCTTTGCGCGGTTTCACATCCAGTTCCATCTGGAACGCCCCGATGCCGTATTCATCGCCTATATGGAGCTGCGCAACCTGTCGGACGAAAATTTCGCAGCGATCGAGGCGTTGCGCCGCCGCTACGAGGGCGAGCTGGAAGCGATACTGCAAGCCGGGCAGGCCGAAGGGGTCTTGTCCGCGCCCGATATCCGCCTGACCACCATGGCGCTCATTGCCATGCTGACGGGGGTGAACACCTGGTATCGTGACGGTGGACGGCTGTCGCGCGACGCTGTGGCCGATATTTATTGGGACATGGTGCGCGGCGCGGTTGGCGCTTAATCAGGCACCTGACCCACTGGACTCTGACAGCCTTCGCGCCGATATATAGAACATGTCGCTTCCACCCGGTTTCCTAGATGAATTGCGCAATCGTCTGAGCCTGTCACAGGTCGTCGGGCGCAAGGTCATATGGGACAAGCGAAAATCCAATCAGGCCAAGGGCGATATGTGGGCACCTTGCCCGTTCCATCAGGAAGCAACACCGTCCTTTCACGTGGATGATCGTAAAGGCTATTACTATTGTTTTGGCTGCCACCAAAAGGGCGACGCGATTTCCTTTGTGCGTGAAACCGAGAATGTCGGCTTCATGGAAGCGGTCGAAATTCTGGCAGGTGAGGCCGGGATGCAAATGCCCGCCCGCGACCCGAAAGCACAGGAAAAGGCAGACCATCGCACCCAATTGGTCGAGGTGATGGAGATGGCCGTGAACCATTTCCGCCTGATGCTGAAAACCGGCGCTGGCACGGCCGCACGCGAGTATTTGACCCGCCGCGGCTTGAATGAGGCCGCTCTGGAACGGTGGGAAATCGGCTTTGCGCCGGACGCGTGGCAGGGGCTTTGGGACCACCTGAAAGGTAAGGGTGTCGCGGATGACCTGATCCTTGGGGCCGGGCTGGCCAAACCCAGTTCGAAGGGCGGCAAACCCTATGACACGTTCCGGGGGCGCATCCTGTTTCCGATCCGCGATGCCCGTGGCCGCGCAATCGCGTTCGGGGGTCGTGCGATGGACCCCGAGGAAAGCGCGAAATACCTGAACTCTCCGCAAACTGATCTGTTTGATAAGGGCCGCAGCCTGTTCAACCACGGACCCGCCCGAGAGGCGGCAGGCAAAGGCCAGCCTCTGATCGTGGCCGAAGGCTATATGGACGTGATCGCCCTGTCCGAGGCCGGGTTCGAGGCAACCGTCGCGCCCCTTGGCACCGCGATCACCGAAGACCAGTTGCGGCTTTTGTGGCGCATCGCGCCCGAACCGATCATCGCGCTGGATGGGGACAATGCCGGTTTGCAAGCCGCCATGCGGGTGATCGACAACGCGCTGCCCCTGCTGGAAGCCGGGCAGAGTCTGCGCTTTGCTATTCTGCCCGAAGGCAAAGACCCTGACGATTTGCTGAAGGAAAGCGGGCCGGCGGCGATGCAAACCCTGATCGACGCGGCAATCCCCATGGTTGATCTGCTGTGGCGGCGTGAAACCGAAGGCAAGAACTTTGACAGCCCCGAACGCAAGGCCGCGCTGGACAAGGATCTGCGCACGGCAATTGCGCGCATTCAAGACCCCTCGATCCGGTCGCATTATGGTCAGGCGATCAAAGACAAACGGTGGGAGTTGTTCCGGGCGCGGCCCAAAGGGCAGGGCGCAGCGCGTGGTTCATGGACACCCGGCAAAGGGCGCGGCTGGTCGCAAACACCGCCGGTGCTGCAATCCACCAAAAGCTCGTTGCTGGCGATGGCGGATGATCAAGCGCAAGAGGTGCTGCGCGAGGCGGTTATTCTGGCCGTGCTGATCCGCCGACCCGACAAGCTTGAACTGGTGGAAAGCCGGATGGAGCGGTTGGATATGATCGGCCCGGGCCACGGCGCATTGCAGCGCATCTTGCTTCGTCACGCCCATGAAGGGGCAGAGGTGCTCGAACGCACGATCACCGAACGAATGGGGGCGTCTGCCCTTGAAAAACTATACGCGCTCAACCATGTGCGGATCACCCCTGCGTTGCGTCATCCCGATGATGATGAGACCGTTGGGGCTTGTCTTATTCAGGAGTTGACGAAGCTCGAGGCGCTACGCGGCTTGCAACGCGAGGTGGCCGATGCGGCCCAAGATATGGATACGCTGCCGGACGAGGGCGTCACATGGCGCCTGGGGCAGGCGGCCGAGGCGCAACGCAACGCGCAGCGCAGCCAGACCGAGGACAAAGCCACCTATGAGGTTGCCGATAACGGGTCTCTTTTGAACCGCGATGAACGTGATGCGCTGGACAAGTTGTTGGCGCAAATCGACCCCACAAAGGGGAAAAGGAAATAACAACTCCGCTAGGGGGTCTGGCCTTTTGCTAAAGACCCGGCAAAGAATACGCGATACATGGGTTGGCGAATCACCGATTCGGAGTGATGATTCGGCCAACCCGAATCACCGACGTGGTGGGACATCAAAAGGGCGACGCCCGATGCCCCATATCCGCCAAGCCAAGTGCAAGGAGGGCCCATGGCCGCCAAGGACACCGCCAACGACCGCAAGGACGACCAGGACGACGACGCCATTGGTGACGTAAGCCAAACAGCGGTCAAAAAGATGATCGCCGAGGCGCGCGAAAAGGGCTACATCACCTACGATCAGCTCAACCAGGTGTTGCCGCCCGATCAGGTCAGTTCTGAACAAATCGAAGACGTGATGTCGATGTTGTCCGAGATGGGCATCAACATCATCGAAGATGAAGAGGCGGAAGAGGAAGAGAAGGGCTCGACCGATCTGGTGACACAGGCAGGCGCGCGCGAAGTCACCGTCGCCACCGCTGAAACCGAAAAACTGGACCGCACCGACGACCCCGTCCGCATGTATCTGCGCGAAATGGGCTCGGTCGAACTGTTGAGCCGCGAGGGCGAGATCGCGATTGCCAAACGGATCGAAGCCGGTCGCAACACGATGATTGCAGGGCTGTGCGAAAGCCCGCTGACCTTTCAGGCCATCACGATCTGGCGTGACGAACTTCTGAGCGAAGACATTCTTTTGCGCGACGTCATCGACCTTGATGCGACTTTCGGCAACACGCTGGAAGAGGACGAGGAAGAAGAAAACGTCGTTGGCGGGACCACCACGGAAACCCCAGCTTCGGGCGAGACCAAGAAGGATCAGCCTGAACTCGATGCAGACGGTAACCCGATTGTCACTGATGACGATGATGATGACGAAGATGAAGCCGCGAACATGTCGCTTGCCGCGATGGAGGCCGCGCTGAAGCCGCGTGTGCTTGAAACGTTGGAGTTGATCGCGCGCGACTATAACAAACTGTCGGAAATGCAGGATTTGCGGATGTCCGCGACCCTAAACGAGGATGACAGTTTCTCGAAAAAAGAAGAGGGCGCATATCAGAAGCTGCGGTCAGAAATTGTCGAGCTGGTGAACGAGCTTCACCTGCACAACAACCGGATCGAAGCGCTGGTCGACCAGCTTTACGGCATCAACCGCCGCATCATGTCGATTGACTCGGCGATGGTGAAACTGGCCGATCAGGCCCGTATCAACCGCCGTGAATTCGTAGACGCCTATCGCGGTCGCGAACTTGACCCGACCTGGCTTGAGGAAATGACCGAAAACTCTGGCCGTGCGTGGCAAAGCTTTATTGAACGGTCCACCGATAAGGTCGAACAGTTGCGCGGTGACATGGCGCAGGTTGGCCAATATGTCGGCGTCGACATCCCGGAATTTCGCCGCATCGTTCAGCAGGTTCAGAAGGGCGAAAAAGAGGCGCGTCAGGCCAAGAAGGAAATGGTCGAAGCCAACCTTCGGCTGGTCATCTCGATTGCCAAGAAATACACCAACCGCGGCCTGCAATTCCTTGATCTTATTCAGGAAGGTAACATCGGCCTGATGAAAGCGGTCGACAAGTTCGAATACCGCCGCGGCTATAAGTTCTCGACTTATGCGACGTGGTGGATCCGTCAGGCGATCACCCGTTCGATCGCGGATCAGGCCCGCACGATCCGTATTCCGGTGCACATGATCGAAACGATCAACAAGCTGGTCCGGACTGGTCGCCAGATGCTGCACGAGATCGGTCGCGAACCGACGCCGGAAGAGCTGGCCGAGAAGCTGCAAATGCCGCTTGAGAAGGTCCGCAAGGTGATGAAGATCGCCAAGGAACCGATCAGCCTTGAAACACCGATTGGCGATGAGGAAGACAGCCAGCTTGGTGATTTCATCGAGGATAAGAACGCCGTGCTGCCTCTGGACAGCGCCATTCAGGAAAACCTGAAGGAAACGACGACGCGGGTTCTGGCCTCGCTCACCCCGCGTGAAGAACGTGTGCTGCGGATGCGGTTTGGCATCGGTATGAACACCGACCACACGCTGGAAGAGGTGGGCCAACAGTTCTCGGTCACCCGCGAACGGATCCGGCAGATCGAAGCAAAGGCGCTTCGCAAGCTCAAGCACCCCAGCCGGTCACGCAAATTGCGCAGCTTCCTGGACCAGTAACGCCGCGCGGAAAGGCCCTCCATGTCCGACGCCGACACACCAGACCCACGCGCCCCGCAGGCGCTGGTCTTTGGTGGGGTGGGGCGGCTGAAAGCAGCGACCACTGCCGTGACCGGACGGTCGCAACTGGTCGCGTCGCTGGCCACCAAAGCCCGCCACGAGGTCGAGATTGAAAAGCTGTTCGAAGGGCGCGTCCGCTTTTCAGGCGAGCAGCCGGTGATCGACGCCCCTTTGGTGATCGTGGGGTTTACCAACCGCTCAGGCTCGACCCTATTGACAGAATACCTCAAACGCGCGGGCGCGGTTGGCGCGCTGGGCGAAGAATACAATCACTTCACGGTTGCCAAACATGCCAATCGTTTGGGTTTTGATACATTCCCCGCTTATGTCGAAGGAATGTGGACCCGATTCAAAAGCAGGTTCGATGCGCGTGACCAACCCGACCGCCGGGTGGGGTTCAAGGCCAGCGCTGATCAGGTGCGGATGCTTTATCGTTGGAATATTCCCGCGATGTTTGCCGGGGGCGTCAAGCTGATTGCGATCAGCCGGGCCGACCGGATCGCTCAAGGTGTTTCGTTTTCCATCGCCTCTCAGACGCAGCAATGGTCCTCAGATCAGCGCCATGGACCTGACAGCCCGCCACCTGATCCCGAATACCGCCCCCGCGAGATCGCGCGCTTCATCAAGATGACGGATCAGCAAAACGCCCTGATGGATCTGCTTGTATCGGCCTTTGATATCGACGTGTTTCACACCAGTTATGAAAACCTGTCACGCGACCCAACCCAGGTGATCCGTGCCGTTGCGCGTTTTGTCGACCAGCCCTGCGACAGTTGGACAGCGCCTGTAAAAACGCGCCTGAAAAAGCAGGCGACGTCGCAGAACGTGGCATTTGCCGACCGCTTCCGTCACGACCTTCTGAACAGCGCTGGGTTTTGAAAAGGACGGGCGAGGGCGGCTGTGACGGCGCCCCCGCCGCTTTCTTGCCACAATTAGACCTCATTCAATCCTGACCCCAGCAGCACGCGCAATCCGACAAAGCTCTGGTGATTCGGTCGGCCTAGGCCCTTGATTTCTCTATTTATAGGCGTATTGGCCGCTGATTTAGACCGCCGCAAGCTGATCTGAGTGTGGAAACAATTTGTTTCCACCGCACATTGCGCCGAAATGGTCGGCGACGTTTTGGTTTTGGGCCGAAATGTGGCAAAATCAGGGCGTGGGCTTGTGGGGGCCAGAAATTAGGCTGGCCGGAAAGACTGGGTAAAAAAATGCAAAAAGCGATAGCTACGTCACCGTGTATTCTGAAACCTGAAGCAATGGTTGTGAAACCCGAAACGAAACGCGAAACGAAACCCGTGCAGCGCGGCAGCTTGATCGCCGCCCGGATCGGTCGGTTGCGGGCGTTGGTAAGGCTTGAACACCGTCGCGAACAAGGTGCTGTCTGCAACAGGCCTTCGCCATACGCTTTTTGACGGCGCGCGGAAACACCGCCATAACGCCGTAATGGCGCATCTCTTTACACTGAACACCAATGGTGCAGGTCTGTATGATTTCACCGCACATGTGACCGCATGGGTCGCGCAGCGTGGGGTCCGTGAGGGCGTGCTGACGTTGTTCGTGCGTCATACCTCGTGTTCGCTTCTTATTCAGGAGAACGCCGACCCAGAGGTGCAGACGGATCTGCATAACTTTTTCCATCGGCTCGTGCCGCCAACCACTGATCCAAGCATGTCCTATCTGACCCATACCTATGAGGGCCCGGATGACATGCCTGCGCATATCAAGGCCGCTTTGTTGCCGGTCAGCTTGTCCATTCCGGTGTCTGAAGGGCGCTTGGTTTTGGGAACGTGGCAGGGCATTTATTTGTTTGAGCACCGCCATGCGCCGCACACGCGACACGTCGCTGCCCATGTCGCAAGCGACGATTGATCCTCCGCGACGTGCCAACCTGAATACGATCGTAAACTGAAGTTAGCCGCTCTTTCGAGCGAAGCAGTGCCACTTGCCACCGCACCGTCGGGTTAGGGGACAGTGACAGCGCGCAGTTGTTTCAAGAACGCCCCTTCAGTCGATTCAGCAGTGAGTGGACGGGGCGCTCGGAAAACGAAAAGCGCCCCGTCCATTGTGCAACGGGGCGCTTCCATTTGTCTTTTCTGGTCCGATCAGTCTTCCAGCAGGAAAGTCACCATCAGGTTCACTTGGTAATGGGCAACCTTGCCGTTTTCGACTTTCACGGATTGCTCTTTCACCCAAGCGCTGACGACATTGCGCAGAGTGTCAGAGGCGCGCTCAACGCCTTTTGCGACGGCGTCGTCGAAGCTTTTCGGCGAGGTGGCGGAAATTTCGGTCACACGTGCGATGGACATGGATTGGCTCCTTTGGTTGGGATGAAGCTTCACTATGTCATGGCTGCTGGCATCCGTCATGGGGCGGGGAGGATTACTTTCTCCCTTGACGCTTTGTGGGCTTCATCTTGGGGCGTGTATTTCCCTCTACACAAGACTTAGCGGCTGGCCTATAGTGCCTGTGGATAACTGGGCGAAAGACCCATGGACCGAGGCCAGAACAGAGAAAGAGAACGCTGATGCGCTGCCCGTTTTGCGGAAATATCGACACCCAAGTAAAGGACAGCCGTCCAGCCGAAGACCACGTCGCGATCCGGCGGCGCCGGTTCTGCCCAGCTTGTGGCGGACGGTTCACCACGTATGAGCGCGTGCAATTGCGTGACCTTGTGGTGGTGAAATCAAATGGCCGCCGCGAAGATTTCGACCGCGAAAAGCTGGAGCGCTCGATCCGTATCTCGATGCAAAAACGGCCCGTCGAGCCCGAGCGGATTGACCAGATGATTTCCGGCATCGTGCGACGGCTGGAAAGCTTGGGTGAAACGGACATCCCCTCCAAGACAATCGGTGAGATTGTGATGGAGAGTCTGGCCCGGATCGACACCGTGGCCTATGTGCGATTTGCCAGCGTTTACAAAAACTTTCAGGCGGCTGATGATTTCGACAAGTTCGTAAGCGAGCTTCGTCCCGACGTCCCGCCAGAAGACGAGTGACCCGAACCGACACGCGTTTCATGCAGTTGGCCCTGTCGCTTGGGCGGCGGGGACTTGGGCGCTGTGCACCGAACCCTGCAGTGGGCTGCGTGATTGTGAATGACGGCCGGATCGTGGGGCGTGGCTGGACCCAGCCGGGCGGGCGGCCGCACGCAGAAACCATTGCCTTGGCGCAGGCTGGCAAGGCCGCACGTGGCGCGACCGCGTATGTCACCCTTGAACCTTGCGCCCATCACGGCCAAACGCCCCCTTGCGCTGGCGCGCTGATCGACGCGGGCATTGCGCGGGTGGTTGTTGCGCTTGGCGATCCTGACCCGCGCGTCAATGGCGGCGGGTTGAAGATGCTGCGTGACGCGGGCGTTCCTGTTGAAACCGGGCTTTGCGCGGCAGAGGCGCGCGCTGATCTGCAGGGATTTTTGTCGCGCGTGACAACGGGTCGCCCGCTGGTCACGCTAAAGCTTGCCAGCTCATTTGATGGGCGCATTGCGACGGCCTCGGGCGAAAGCCAATGGATTACCGGCCCTGCGGCGCGGCGCCATGTGCATGCAATGCGCGCCGGTCATGACGCAGTGATGGTCGGCGCAGGCACCGTGCGCGCAGACGACCCTTCGCTGACCGTGCGCGGGCTTGGCATGGCGCATCAGCCCATCCGTGTGGTGCTGTCGCGTCATCTGGACCTGCCTTTGAACAGCCAACTTGCCCAAACGGCCCGCGACCATCCGGTCTGGATCTGCCATGGGCCGCGCGCCACGCCGGAGCTTGTGTCGGCTTGGGCGGGTCTTGGCGCCGAGATGATCGAGGCGCCCGAAGCCGCCGGCGCGCTTGATCCCGTGGCAGTTCTGAATGCGCTTGGTGCGCGTGGCCTCACCCGTGTCTATTGCGAAGGTGGGGGGGCGTTGGCGGCATCTTTGTTGGCGGCGCGTGTTGTGGACGAGCTTGTTGGATACACTGCCGGGGTGGCGCTTGGCGCCGAGGGCCGGCCATCGCTTGCGGCTTTGGGGTTAAGCCGACTGGCGGAAGCGCCGCGGTTCGATCTGGTCGAAACCCGTGCGATTGGCGGCGATGTCCTGCACCGCTGGCGCGCGTGCGACTGACCGCCTGGGTCAACGCCTAGCGCCAAAGATAGGCGTAGCTTGCGAAGACGCCTTGCAGCTTTGACAACAGCCGCGTGCCAAGCCTTGTCTTGGGCGCCGTGCCGGTCGCCAAACGTTCGACAATGATTTCGACCGGGCAGGCAGAGCCGGTTTCCGGGTCGAAATACCGCGGATAGTCGATCAACACGGCATGGGCCAGCGCGGTCAGATCCGGATGGGCGGTGCGCCTGTCAGGCACCTCTCCCAGATCGCGGGTCAGCCCCCAACCGGCATAGAACGGCGTGCCAAGGCAGGTGACGGTGCGGCGGCGCAGCAGGGCTTCAAACCCAAGGGTCGAGGTCATCGTCCACACCTCATCAACCGCGTCGATCAAAGCGATGGGGTCGGCATCTTCCGCCACCAGATCGGCCAGACCTCGGGCGATTTCGGCGGGGATCGCACCCTTGCGCAGGCCTGCCTCTACATCCGGGTGGGGCTTGTAAATGATGATCGCGTCCGGGTTTTCAGCCCGTGTGCGCTGCAACAAGGCAAGGTTGGTCGAAACCTCATTGGTCCCCAACCGGATCGAGGCATCGTCTTCCACCTGACCCGGCACAAGAATGCGCCGCCCCTTGGGAAGGGTGGCCAATCCCGTGGGCTGTGGACGCGAAAGATTGTATTTGGCCAGCCCGGCCGCAAGGATCGCAGCGACCAACGCGTCGGCGCGTGCGCGGGCGTGATCCGGCAGGGTGGGTGATGCGGCAATCAGCCGTTCCAACCGGCTTTCGCGTGTCGGGTCGTAGTAGATGCCCAGATCATCGCGCACCAGCGACAGGGGGGCCACTAGCTCTGCGCCCAGCCCACGTGACCGAAGCACGCCGTCCTCGATCCGAAAAAGCGGGGCCGGTCCGTGGTGATCGGGGTGTTCCTTGCCCGCCCAGACCATCAGCGGGCGCCCCAGCGTGGCAGCCCCCTGTGCCGCGCGGGCGGGGGTGTCGTCGAACACCATTGCGGGACCGTCGCTGAAGAAATCAGCCAAGGGTCGGCGTTTCCAAAGCCGCATGCCGCTGGCGACATAGCCGTGACGATCCTCGCGCCAGGCGCGCGCACGGGCTTCAAGCGTATCCAGCACCTGCTCGATCTCGCACAATTGATCGCGGTAGGGGTCGTAATAGGTTGGATATAGGATCATCGCACCGGCAAAAAGCTGCGCGCGCGTCAGATTGCGCTGGCGGCGGTCGACGGGTTGATCATCAACGGTCAGCCCCCAGCCTGCATAAAAGGGCTGGCCGAAGACGCGGGGTTTGTGACCGGCCAGGATCGCCTCGAACCCTAACCCGGAGCTGACGGTATAGACGGCCTGCGCGCCTTCCAGCAGGGCCCATGGGCTGACCGGGTCGGTGATCAGGCGGACCTGTTCGTTTTCGTCCTCGGGGCCAAAATGCCCTGCGCGATGGCCCTGAGTGGTTTCGGGATGGGTCTTGATCAGGATGCGCGCCGCAGGGTGGTCCAGCCGGGCGCTGACCAGCATTTCGCGGAACGTGGTTTCAGACGCGCCGGCGTGCCGGATCGAGGCATCGCCACGTGTCTGGTCGATCACCAACACATAAGGCGCATCGGGCACCGGCAGGGCCGGGTCGAAGGCGTTGTATTTGGACAAATGCGCCCGACGCATCCGGTCCATGGCATCGCGCGCGCGGCGCAGGGTGTCGGTGTTGTCCAGCGGGTCATGGGTCAGGATATGTTCCAGCCGCGACGGCTGCGCGCTGTCAAAATGCACGCCCATGTCGTCGATCAGCAAGCCAAGCGGTGGCTCGCCCGACCGTCCCGGCAAAACCGACCGCAGAAACGCGTCTTCGATGCGCAGGACAGGCGCGTTACGCTGCCCTGCAACCGCTTCTCCGCGCGCCGAGGTGGGGCTTTTGCCCCATGTGCCGACCCAGTCGCCATCTCTGGGCAAGCCAAGGCGCACCTCCCAGCCCGACAGGGCCAGTATGCGCTTGATGCGGTGCTGGGTCAGAAAGCCGCCATTGTAAACAAACAGCCGCCGGGCAGGGTGGCCCTGATCGGCGGCGTTTGAGGTTTTCAAGCGGGGGGCCATGATGCCCCGGATCAATTCGTGGTGTTGCCAAGTGCGTCGTTCAGGGCCGAAATCGACCCGGCCGTGGCAAGGGATCCGGTCACGACGGACAGAACTTTGCTCCACTGAACGTAGGGGGCTTCGGTCACGTAAACGGTGTCACCGTCCCGGATCACGAAGTCACGCGCCATGAACATGCCATTGGGTTCGGTCAGGTTCAGCACATAAACCATCCGCTGGTCGCCTTGAAGGTCCGCGCGGCCAAGCACGCTGTTGGACACTTCCGCGCTTTCGTTGCGTAAAACAAAGACGCCCGTCGGGTCAGCCGAGGCAGCCGACAGCCCGCCCACTTGCGCGATGGCTTCCAGCGCCGACAAGGTCTGCGTTTCAAACCGAACGCGGCTTTGCGACCCGGTGGCGCCAAGGGCGGTGAAGGATCGGGTGTCCTCTTCGACCAGAATGCGATCACCCCCACGCAAGGCGATGTTCGTTTCGGGTTGGTTGAACAGATCCTGGAACCAGACCTCGCCAGTTTGGTTGCCGCGATTGACCTTGATCTTGGCGATCTCGGGCGCGATTGCGACGCCGCCCGCGCGGGCAAGCATCGCGTTCAACGTGCGGGTTGGGCGTTCAATCGGATAGACACCCTGCGCGCCCACGCTACCGGTTATGGTCACGGTTGACCCGTCACCGGCCAAACGCCGCACCACGACTTGCGGGTCGGGGGTTTGCTCGGCCAGCTTGCCGGTGATCACACGGCGGATCGCTTCGGGTGAATTGCCCGACGCCTTGATGCGCCCAGCATAGGGGATGAAGATGAAGCCCGCCCCGTCGACCTGAACCTCTTCCAGCGACGCGGGTGCGCCAGCGGTTGTCAGTATACCGGCTTCGACGTTTTCCCAGATCGAAATGCCAAGCGTGTCGCCCGGTTGGATCGTGTCGGACCCGACAAGGCCCGCATTCTGGAAATCAGGACTGAAGCCAAGTGCGGGGACGACGGCAGTGGCACGCGTGACCCGATCATTGACCGCGACGACGAACGCGTCACCGTTGCGCTGGACCGAGCCTGCAAAGATTTCGTTTTTGGTGGGGCCGACACGCGGCAACCCACAGGCGCTGATTGATGCAACCAACGCAAAAAGGGCCGCTTTGCGGACCCAGACCTTGCCAACGATGTTCACTGCTCGGGCTCCTTCTTGGAGTGATGCCTCGAATTTATTTCCTTGAAGACTACGCGCAGGAGGGGCGTAAATCCAGTGTTTCATTGGCGATTGGCTACTTCACGGCACGCACCTGTTGCCGTGGTGCCGCGGTCCCTCGCGCCAGCGCGGCATAGGGGTCGTCGGCGGCCAGCATCATGTCAACGACCTGTCGCAACAGCCGCTGCCGTCCGCGCGATGAATAGAACCCGCCCGTGACCTGACTGGTTTCCAGCAGATAGTGGCGGTAGTCGCGATAGGCGCGGTTGTCTGGGCGGGTCGGCAGGTCGAAAAACTCCGGCAGGCTCTGGGTTGAAACAAAGGCGGGCTTGTCAAACACCGCGCGGCCAAAAACCTTGAGCGGCAACCCGCGCCACAACACCTGTTGCGCCGCGGTCGAGTTCACGGTGACCGCCGACCGCGCATGGTCCAGAAGCTGCGCCAGCTTGCCGCCCGGCACGTAATGAACCCGGTCCGCAACATCATGTTCTTGCGCTATTCGTTTGATTTCATTCCGAAATGGGATGCGCCCATTTTCGAGCGGGTGCGCTTTGAACACCAGATGATGATGGCGGGGCGCCCCTTTGCGAAAGCCATCGATCACAAGGTCCAGAAACTCGTTCATGGTCGTGAAGGGGCTGTGCATCTGGAAGCTTGCATCATGTTCCAGTTGCAACAGCACCAAGTGATAGGGGTAGCCGCCAAACTTGATCCTGAGCGTCGCAGCAATCCGGTTTGCAGCCAGAAACGGCATCAAGATGAGGCGCTTGAAATAGAGCCGAAACTCTTTGCTGACGGCGAAGGCGCGATGTGGGCGAAAATGGGAATATCGCTGGTTCCAGAACATCACAAACCAATGGTAAAACGCGCCGTAAAACACGTGGTGGCGCATGTCCCCCCAATGTGAAGGCGCTTCAGGCAGGTCCAGTTCGACGTTTTCCAGCGCGGCTTGCATTTGGGCGATATCTGTTGTCATCAGGCGCGAATTACCGTTCGACCCGTCACGTTCATAGGTGACCCAATAGGGGCGAAGATAGCCTTCTTCGAAGACATGAACACCGAGCCCGCGCGCTTTAGAGATCTCGACCGCTTGGGCGTGGACCGGGCGCGTGTCGCCGTAAAGGACGATATCGGTGATGTCGTGCGTGTCGAGCAGGGTTTGAAGATGTGTGGGCCACTGGTCCTGTGGGTCGGTAAAGGGGATGAAGCTGCGTCTGTCGTGCCAGAACACCTGATCGCCCATATTGAAGCCGACGCGCCAGACCTCAGCCCCGGCTGCGCCCAGCATTCTGCCCAGCTGCGCAAAAAACGGTCCATGCGGTCCTTGCAGCAACAAGAAGCGTTTTTTTTGCCCGGTGATCGTCGCCATGAGCGTCCTTTTCGGTGTCCTCGGGAAGAGCGCCCGCGCCAAGCCCGGGTCAAGCGTTTTCCCGTTTCTGTCCTTTTTGTCCCCAATATGGAAGGGGAAGATTTCCGTGGTGTTAACCTCGGCAATTGGCAAAAATATGACACGGATGACAGGTTGGGGCTGGCAGACTGGCAAATGTAGCGGTGTGAAGCGCTTGGCAAGTCCGCACAGCCGGGCTAGGTCTGACGCAGCAATCGACCGGGAAGGAGAGGCCATGTTCACAGGGATCATCACCGATATCGGGCGCATCGCCGCGTTGGAACAAGCGGGCGACATGCGCGCGCGCATCGAAACTGCCTATGACACAAGCGGCATCGACATTGGTGCGTCCATTGCCTCGGACGGGGTGTGCCTGACGGTCGTGGCGTTGGGCGAGGGTTGGTATGATGTTGAAATATCGGCAGAAACCGTGTCGAAAACCAACCTGGGTGATTGGGCCGTCGGGCACAAGGTAAACCTTGAGCGTGCGCTGAAGGTGGGCGACGAGCTTGGCGGGCATATCGTGTCGGGCCATGTGGATGGCGTGGCCGAGATCGTTGCGATGACTGACGAAGGCGACAGCACCCGTGTGCGGTTCCGCGCGCCGTCCGATCTGGCGCGGTTCATTGCGCCCAAGGGCTCGGTCGCGCTGAACGGCACATCGCTGACGGTGAACGAGGTTGAAGGCGACGAATTTGGCGTGAACCTAATTTCGCATACGAAAGAGGTGACAAATTGGGGGCAGGCGAAGGTCGGCGACCGGGTGAACCTGGAGATCGACACGCTGGCGCGCTACGTGGCGCGGCTTGCGGACTACGGGTAACCGGACGCGGTTCTCTTTGACATATTCGGAAGCGGGCATATGATCGGCTGAACGCCTGACCCAAGACGGAGCCATCCATGACCTTGATCCGCCCGACCCGCCGTGACCTTCTGCGCTTAGCCGCCATCGCACCCGCCTTCGCCATGCCCGCCACCGCGCGCGCCATGTTGGGGGCGCCGACCGCTGGCAACCCGGCACATTTCAGCTTCACGCTGGGCGACGCGCGACTGACCGTGGTGTCGGATGGCTATTTCTCGCTGCCCGGCAGCGGGCTTGCGATCAACGCGCCCGAGGATGAAAAGATCGCCTTCCTGAAAGATCATTTCCTCGACCCCGAACGTGGCTATTCCCACACCAACCACCTTTATATCGAAATAGGCGATGCGCGGGTGCTGATCGATGTCGGCTCTGGCACCCGTTGGTTTGACACGACCGGGCGGTTGATGGGCAACTTGGAAGCCGCAGGGATCGACCCAATGGGGATCACCCATGTGGTGATCACGCACGCGCACCCGGACCATATCTGGGGCATTCGCGACGACTTCGACGAACCAATTATCCCCGACGCCGAATACATCATCGGCGAGGCCGAACGCGCCTATTGGCTGCAGGACGGTCTGGTGGATCAGGTCAGCGCCGAACGCCAGCAATTCGTGGTGGGCGCGGTCAACTCGATCAACGCGGAAGGTGTGGAATGGACTTTGGCAGGTGACGGGACCGAGGTCGTGCCGGGCGTGCGACTGCTTGACAGCCCCGGCCACACGCCGGGCCATCTGTCGGTCATGATCGACAGCGGCGGGCAGCAATTGATCGCCACCGGCGACGCGCTGACCAACGCCTATACCAATTTCGCCCATCCCGACTGGTATAACGAGACCGACACGGACGGCGAAATGACGGTGACGAGCCGCCGCAAGATCCTCGACATGGCGGCGTCTGACCGGATTGCCGTGCTGGGCTATCACTTCCCGTTCCCTGGCGTGGGTCATGTGCGCCGCGTGGGCGAGGCGTTCCAGTTCGTTCCGGCGCTTTGGCAGTTTTAACTTCCGGCTTGATTTTTCTCTCGTCACACATAACTCTCCCTTTGATTGAGTGGAGAGTTGTTGATGTTCGAGAATGGTTTAGCGCCGAAAACCGACCTGCCAAAGGTCGCGTAGCTGATTGATGGTGAAAATATTTCAAGCGCCTTGGCGGGCAAGATCATTGTCGAGTCCGGCAAGCTGGGCGAATTGCTTGTGAGACGTGTTTATGGGAACGCTGCCCGGATCAAAGGATGGGACGAAGCGCCCGGCATTAAACTGGTTCATACAGGCACTGGTAAGAATGCGGCCGATATCGCGCTCGCGTTGGGTGCGGCTGAGTTGAGCTTCGGCCAGAAGATCAAGACCTTTGCGCTGGTCAGTTCCGATGGTGATTTTTCGCATCTTGCAACGTTCTTGCGAGAACGAGGGCACGCAGTGTCGGGAATAGGCGAGGCAAAAGCGCCCGCCAACTACCGCAAATCGTGCTCTAGCTGGACGATGCTGAATACGACCCCCGAAGATCTGGATGCTCGCATTCTTGCGGAGATGAAAAAGCAGGAAGACGGTTTGTTAATAAATCGCGTTAGTCCGACCATCCGCACGGCTCTGAGCATTACGCTAACTGATCTGGACGAGAAAAACTGGCGCAAGTATTTCGAAGCCCGTTTGGATAGATACAAGATCACCGGTGAAGCGCAGCAGACTCGTATTACGGCGCGTTAGCACCGCGTGACGCCGCCTTTCCACTGGCAAACGCATCCCGCCTGCGCTAGTCACGGGCGCGAACCTGAGGGGAATGCGCCATGTCTGATCGTAGCACATATGAAACGCCCGGCCCGGTCGAGGCCAGCTTGGCGGATGCCATCTCGTCCGCAGAAGAGATCATCGAAGACGCGCGGGCGGGTCGGATGTATATTCTTGTCGATCACGAAGATCGCGAGAACGAGGGCGATTTCGTCATTCCCGCCGATGCCTGCACCGCCGACGCCATCAATTTCATGGCCACTTACGGACGCGGGCTGATCTGCCTGCCGATGGAGGCCGCGCGGATCGAAGCGCTGGGCCTGCCGATGATGTCGATGCACAACTCCTCGCGCCATGAAACCGCGTTCACCACCTCGATCGAGGCCCGCGAAGGCGTCACCACGGGCATTTCCGCCGCTGACCGCGCGTTGACCGTGTCGGTTGCCATCAACCCCGAAAACGGACCTGCCGAGATCGCGACCCCCGGTCACGTCTTTCCCCTGCGCGCCCGCAATGGTGGCGTGTTGGTGCGGGCAGGCCATACCGAGGCCGCGGTGGATATCTCGCGCCTGGCCGGGCGCACCCCTGCGGGCGTGATCTGCGAAATCATGAACGAAGACGGCACTATGGCGCGGCTGCCGGAACTGGTCGAGATTGCGCGCAAACACGGCTTGAAGATCGGCACCATTTCGGACCTGATCTCCTATCGCCGCCGTCACGACAATCTGGTGCGCGAGACCTCGCGCGAGAACGTCACCTCGCAATATGGTGGCGAGTGGGAGATGCGGATTTTCACCGACCTGACCCACGACATCGAACATGTTGTGCTGATCAAGGGCGACATCACCACGCCGGACCCGGTTCTGGTGCGGACCCATGCGCTGCAGGAAGCGCAGGATGTGCTGGGCCTTGGCCCGCGCCCTGCGGATGAGTTGCCCCGCGCGATGCAGATCATCGCGGACGAGGGCAGGGGCGTGGTCTGCCTGTTCCGTGAACCCCGCAAGACGCTGCATGCCAATGACGATGATGACGGCCCGCGCACGGTGCGCCAAATCGGGCTTGGCTCGCAGATCCTGTCTGCACTTGGCCTGCATGATATGGTGCTTTTGACCGACAGCCCTGATACCCGATACGTGGGGTTGGATGCCTATGGTCTGACCATTACGGGCACTCGCCCTATTCAGAAGGATTGACCCATGGCAAAAGCTGAACAGCATTACGTGCTCGACCGTCCGAGCTTCGACAAGCCGGTGAAACTCCTGATTGTCGTCGCGCCTTACTACAAGGACATCGCCGACGATCTGGTGGCCGGCGCCAAGGCCGAGATCGAGGCCGCCGGTTGCACTTGGGATCTGGTCGAGGTGCCCGGTGCACTGGAAGTGCCCACAGCGATTGCGATGGCCGATCGCCTGTCGAATTTCGATGGCTACGTGGCGCTGGGTTGCGTGATCCGGGGCGAAACCACCCATTACGAGACCGTCTGCAATGACAGCTCGCGCGCGATCCAGATGATGGGGCTGCAAGGGCTGTGCATCGGCAATGGCATCCTGACCGTCGAGAACCGAAAGCAGGCCGAGGTGCGCGCGGACACCAAAGATCAAAATAAAGGCGGTGGGGCGGCGGCTGCGGCCTTGCATCTGGTCGCACTTTCGCGCAAATGGGCCGGCGCAAGCAAAGGTGTCGGGTTCAAGTCGATCTCGGATTCGATCAAGCTTGCAGGTGACACGAAGGATACCCCGACCGCATGACGCTTTCCGGCAACCAGAAACGCCAGATGAAATCCGCCGCCCGCTTTTTCGCGGTGCAGGCGCTGTTCCAGATGGAAGCCTCCGGGCAAACGGCCGACCGGGTGATGGTTGAGTTCGAAAACCACCGCTTCGGCGAGGAATTCGACGACTATGCGATGGTCGAAGGCGACAGCCGCCTGTTTCGAAAACTGGTCGAAGATGCACTGACCCATCAGGCGAAAATCGACCAGATGACCGACCGGGCACTGGTGGCGAAATGGCCGCTGGGGCGTATCGACCCGACCCTGCGCGCCTTGTTCCGTGCGGCTGGCGCCGAGTTAATCCAAGGCGAAGCGCCTCCCAAAGTGGTGATCACCGAGTTCGTGGACATTGCCAAAGCCTTCTTCCCGGAAAGCGACGAGGGCAAGTTCGCCAATGCTGTGATGGATCACATGGCCCGGGAGGCGAAGCCCGAAGCGTTTTAACGCAGCGGGCGACGTCCGACCAGTTTATCGCTTTGAGGCGAAGCCCGAAGCGTTCTGAGCATCCGCCCGCCGAGCGCGCGCCTGCGACGGCTTGCCTCTTTAAGTCCTGCGTGATTGCGCTAAGTTGAAAGAGTGAGCCAAGAAAGGGAGCGTCATGCCAAAACTCGTCAGCCTATATATCAAGCAGGTGCTCATCGGATTTGGCTTGTCCGCGAGCTTCGTGGGCCTTCTGCTTTATACCAATGTTGGCAATCTCTGGCACCTTGTGACCACGTCCGACATTGGCTGGATCGCCGTGACCATGTTGTTCATGTTCAACGGCATTGTGTTTGCCGGCGTTCAGTTTGCCATCGTGATCATGCGAATGGAACGTGACGACACCCCGAAAGGGGGCAAACGCCAACCCGTTGCCACGACTATTCCCGTGCGCGTGGAAGTGCACGCGCCTCGTCAGTGATATCGCTTTTCGTCAGCCCCGTGTTGCGACAAGGCCATCGTCTTTCAGGCGGATGCGCTTTGAAAGATTAGCAGTCTGCGCAGAATGAGGTTTCTTGTCGCGCCACTTCTGGCGGCCCTGCCAACGCTTTGCAGCGGGCAAACATCCGTGCCGCCAACGACATCGTGTCTTGTCCCGGCGACCGAGCCTGCGACTTCAGCTGATCAAGAACAGATATCCCAGCTCCATGCGGCGATCGCACCCGTGCTCGACACGGTTTTTCGCGGTCTGGATGCGTCGCCTGACAAGATGCCGAAAATCTGCCTTACCGATTTTGCTCATACGTCATTGGGGGAATATGTTGGTGCAGAACACACCATTGTTTTGCAGCGTGATATGCCCAACGCGCTAAAACAAGGAATATTGCTTCATGAACTGCGCCACGCAGACCAGTTCCGGCGCGGATTTTGCCCATCAAACGACATCTCAATGGAAGCCAACGCGCGGGCCGTCGCGGCGATGGAGGCCGATGCCAGTGCGATCAGTTTGCTGGCCGCGTGGGAGCTGTCTGCTATGGGCCACCCGCTGACATGGGAGGCGCTTTCGTCCTGGTCCATGCAAAGCGATATTGCTGATCGATTTGCACAGGAGATGAAAGCGACAGGCAACACGACGGTCGCGGTGACGAAGGCATTCGCACAATGGTATGATCTGGATCTGCGTTGGCGTTCATACTATGTCGCCAGTTGCAGCGATTTTCTGGATCGCCAAGACGAAACACACCTGTTGCCGAGCTACAAGTCGTTGCCACAAAGCTTCCTGAACGATCTATGCGTGCTGTCAGATGGTGCGCGCTATCCGTGTGATGATGCGAACGGGCACGCCAGATCGCGGTAAATACCCCGGCCGTGGTGAAGGGCTTTCCGGTTAAAGAAAGCCCCAAAGTTCACATTTTCTGGATCGACTGGAGATAGAACACCAACTCCAGAACGCGGGCGCGTATCACCTGTTCGCCACCATATGGCCCGTAGGTGTCGCCGATATCCTCGGAATAGCGCGCGCCCCAGACTGGCATCGCTTCCGCACCATGGCCCCTGACCTCTTGGCGGCCGTCGATGATCTGAAACACTTCGAGCAACGGAAAGACGCCATCGTTCTCTTTTGAGATCAGCGTCAGATTTGATGGTCGGACGTTCAGGTGCATCGCCATTTCCCCGTCGCCAAGGCCTTTGGCTCCGTGGCACGATTGACAGGAAATACTGTATTCTTTTGCACCTACCTCGTGTCCGTCGGCGATTGCAGGGGCCAGTCCCACCAATAGGGTAAGCCCACTGACCATTGCGATAGCGCTCGCTGCTTTGGTGAAATGTGTAAAAACAAACATTGGTACGCTCCTCCTTCTCTGCGCTTGCGAGGCGTCGCAAAGCGCGGTTGATGTGAAAGAACCGATTTGGGAACGTAGGATGTCACCGAGATCTAAGTCCTTTCAGGTGAACACTCCCATTATGCGCCTCGCACGAATTGGTGCCATGATTTGCCTCATTGTAGCGCGTTCTGACGGGGCCTAAGCTTATTGCGACTACGCAGACTAAATTGCGAGGACACGACCCCATGAGACAGTTCATATTGGCTGGCTATTGTTTGGCTTCAGCGTTTTTGCCATGTGCCGCACAGGCGCAAACCGCAGTAGAGCGGATCATTTGCAGTGGAGAGGCGGGCGACACAGTGACCTTGGAGCTTTGGGCTCCTTCGCAATTTGACGAACCCCTGCATTGCATTCAGGCAAGCTATCTCGGGGATGCCGTCGCCTGCGCTCCAAATGGTGGATGGGGGCTGAACGGCAGCGACGCACCACCCACGCTGGTGGAGATTACCAGCGACTGGAAGACCGCACACACCCATGCTTCAAGCAAAGTGACAGCGATTGCCGGCCCCAAGGCCGTTCGCTTCAACGCACAGCACGGTGTGGGGATTGGCAGCAACCTAAGTTACGAATGGAAGTTCACGTTGGACAGGCGCACGGGGCAAGCCACGTGGTTCACCAACAAGGGTGACAGGTTCGTCTATACCTGTGCCGCGCAAAGCTAAGCTGCGCACGGCGGTGTTGCTTCTGTAAGCGGAGTGATGCGCCGGTTGGGTCCTGTCACGCAGTGCGGTGGCCCACAAACCGGGACCCACGAAAGAGAGATAGAAGGTGGCGGAACCGCACGCATCCGTCGGGGTCTGAATTCCCGAGGACCTGTATATACAGGTGGGCGCCGGGTAACCGAACCAGGGTCCGGACAGAGCCAGCTCCCTCGGAATTGCTTAAGGCCACTGGAATTGTACCCGCATGGGACGAGAAGGGCAGAAGCCGCCACAGCCTAGATAGGCTGCAAAGCGGGCTGTTACAAGGGGAGAGATTTGGCACGCCAGCGCGCCCCATTGACATTTTGTTCACCAATTGTTCATGTTAGACTCATGGAGATGCCAAACCAATCCCTGATGCCTGGCCAGTTGCTCGCGCGCGGTGTGTGTCGCCACATGCTTGGCCACGGCTTTGTCACAGTCGAAGAGCTGGTGCCGACGCGTGGGCTGCGCGTCGATGTAATGGCGCTTGGCCCGAAGGGTGAGGTCTGGGTGATCGAATGCAAATCCTCGCGGGTTGACTTCACATCGGATCAGAAATGGCAGGGCTATCTGGATTGGTGTGATAGGTATTTCTGGGCGGTGGACGCCGATTTCCCGACCGAGCTTCTGCCCGACGGCACCGGGTTGATCATTGCCGACAGCTATGACGCCGAGATTATTCGCATGGGGCCTGAGGACAAGCTGGCGCCGGCGCGCCGCAATGTGATGGTGCAGAAATTTGCGGCCCACGCGGCGCGGCGCCTGCAGGGGTTTCGCGATCCGGGCGTGGCGGGATTGGTCAATGTCTGAAAGGGGTTATGACCCCTACTTACCCTTTTTGCCTTTTCCACCCTCAGCCATCGCGCGCGCCTGTGCGGCGGCCACGCGCAGTTCTTCGGCGATCTCTTCGGCCTCTTCCGGCTCAAAATCCATCGGCAGCTCGACGCCGCCGCCTTCGACGTAAAGCCGCACCATCCCAAGCGAAGTTGGTCCGATCTGAAGGTTCGCGTCGATTTCGCTTTCGTCGTTGATGCCCATGTCTGGCCTCCTGAAACTATCCCTTTGGGGTTAGAGGCCTTTCATGCATTTTTCAAGCGGCGACCTCTTGCAATGCCTGCGCGTGGCGGGTAAATGCGTCCTGCGTGCCGACATAGCTCAGTAGGTTAGAGCGCTTGATTGTGGATCAAGAGGTCCCCCGTTCGAGCCGGGGTGTCGGTACCATCTTCCAAAGCCGGAAATATTGGTCAGATCGCAAAGGATCAGCGGACCTGTATGCGCTTGATCAGATCACCTGAGCCTTGGTCAAAAACCAGTATTTCGTCGCCTGACACAATTGCATACCAGTCCGGGCCAAACGTGACCGCGTTCGCCGTGACCCCATCTGGCAGGGTGATATGGTCGGGCAGGGCGGGGGCCGTTGTCTGATCGGGTGTGGTTTGCGAGAAACGCATGACAACCACGCCCACCAGCACTACAAGGCCCACAATCGTGGTGAGGGTCATGGCCGTCACCAGAGTTTTCAGATACCGCACGGTGCCGTGGCCCACAGATGCCTCAAGCGCCGCGTCCAGATCCTGTTCAGGAGTGTCGTTCATGTCGTCATCGCACCGTATCGTCGGGGTTACCATCGCGGAAAACCCACCCAAGCGCCTTGATAAGGCGATTGCCCGCGATGTGCCAGAGGCAGCAAGCCTGTCGCGGTCGCGGCTGGCACGGTTGATCGCAGACGGGGCGGTCATGCGCGACGGCGTCGTCATCGACGACCCCCGCGCCAAGGTGGCCGAAGGTGACCTGTTTGAAATTCACGTGCCCGAGGCCGAAGAAAGCCATATCGGCCCCGAAGATATCCCGCTGAACATTGTCTATGAAGATGCCGACCTGATTGTGGTCAACAAACCCGCTGGCATGGTGGTGCACCCTGCGCCCGGCACGCCCACGGGCACGCTGGTCAACGCGCTATTGCACCATTTTGGTGGTGAACTGTCCGGTGTGGGTGGCGAAAAACGCCCCGGTATCGTGCACCGGATCGACAAGGACACATCAGGCCTTCTGGTGGTGGCCAAGTCGGACGCAGCCCATCACGGGTTGGCCAAACAGTTCGAGGCCCACACCGCCGAACGTCACTATCTGGCGGTCGTGCACGGTGCCCCTGATCAGGCCGACCCGCGTTTGGGCGGGATCAAGGGGGCAAGCTTTGAGAAGGGCAACATCCTGAAGATCACCACGCAGTTGGCGCGCCACAAGACCGACCGGCAAAAACAGGCGGTCCTGTTTTCCGGTGGGCGTCATGCGGTGACCCGTGCACGCATTCTTCAAACTTACGGCGCGCCTGCGCAGGCTGCGCTGATCGAATGCTGGCTTGAAACCGGACGCACCCACCAAATTCGTGTCCACATGGCCCATGCGGGTCATGGCCTGATCGGTGATCCAACCTATGGCGGACGCCGCAAACTGAACGCCAAGGCGATCGGACCCGCCGCGATCGAGGCCGCACGCACCTTTCCACGTCAGGCGCTCCATGCCGCGACGTTGGGGTTCGAACATCCAATCACCGCCGAGAAGTTAAGCTTTGAAGCGCCCATCCCCGCAGATATGGTAGAGTTGATCGAAATCCTGCGCGACGGTTGATCGCGCACCGGCATCGGTGGGGCAAAGGCAGGTATGACAGAGCTTTCTTGGGGGTCGTGGGGCGCGATCTGGGCCGTGGTCCTGTTCTTTCTGGACCTTGCGACCATTGCCCGCGCCGTGACACGCGAACACCGCTCGGCGGCGTCCAGACTGGCGTGGAGCGTGGTGATCCTGACCTTGCCGCTGGTTGGCGTCATTGCCTATTTCTTTCTGGGTGATACCAGCGCAGACCGACGATCAGACAAGAAACTCAAAGACCTCCATCACGAACTCCCTAAGCTTCCGAAAGGAGAGCCGCAGGTCGCGCAATTGCCACTTTTGTATCGGCAGGCGTTTGCGCGCGCGGCGTCCGTCAACGGGTTTAAGCCGGTGCCCGGCAACCGGGCGACCGTCACCAGCAACAGCGACGAAAGCATCGATTGGCTGGTCGCTGACATCGACGCGGCGACGGATCACGCGCATGTGCTGTTCTATATCTGGCTGGCCGACAACAACGGCACCCGCGTGGCCGAGGCACTGATCCGTGCCGCCGCCCGTGGCGTCAAGGCGCGCGTGATCGTCGATGGCTTGGGGTCACGGCGCCTGTTGTCTGATCCGCTTTGGACGCGCCTGAAAGAAGGTGGCGTGGACACGGTCGTGGCCTTCGCCTTTCGGTTTCCGCTGGTGTCGGCGTTCTTCCGTAGGCTCGACATCCGCAATCACCGCAAGATTGTGGTGATCGACCACGACATCACATATGTCGGCAGCCAGAACTGCGCAGATGCGGCGTTTCGGGTGAAAGCAAAATTCGCCCCTTGGGTCGATCTAATGATGCGCATCAAAGGCCCGGTGGCGTGGCAGGCGCAGCGGCTTTTCGTGTCGGACTGGATGGTGCATGGCGGTGACGACATCTCGGCCATCCTGGATCGGGATAGCTTGACGAACGAGGGCGGGTTCCCGGCCGTGATGGCAGGGTCCGGCCCGACAGAAAGCATTCAGGCCGTGCCCGACATGATCCAGATGCTTTTGGCCTCAGCGCAGGACGAGGTGGTGATCACCACGCCCTACTATGTGCCCTCGGAAGCGTTGCATCAGCAGATCTGCGCCACCGCCCTGCGCGGTGTGCGGGTGCAGATCAACCTACCGGCCAACAATGACAGCCACGTGGTTGCCTTTGCCTCGCGTAGTTTCTACCGCGCAATGCTGAACGCCGGGGTGGAAATTCACGAGTTTCAGCCGGGCTTGCTGCATGCCAAAGTCATCAGCGTCGATGGGCGGGCCGCCTTGGTCGGGTCGGCCAATCTGGATCGGCGCAGTTTCGATTTGAACTATGAAAACAGTGTCATGCTGGTCGACACGGATGTCGTTGGTGAGATCCGGCAGCAGCAAGAGGCCTTCTTGTCGATGTCGATCAGCGTGCAGCGCGAAAACGTCATCGCCTGGTCCGTTCCGCGCCGGATTCTGATCAACTCGATCGGGATGCTTGCGCCGCTTCTGTAGGGGCTGCAACTTTCTGCACGACCGCGTGAGAATTCATGTCAAACCCTTCCAAAACGCAACAAACAAGTTCATGTATTGTTCATGAAAATGACGGACACAGCACTTGAAATCTTTGAGCGGGGTCTTATTTCAATGTTAAGCCCCGCAACATTGACGGGACAAGTGGGAGAGTTATGCGAAGATGAGCAACTATAAGAACTTGCCGGCCCCGACGCCAGAAGGTGGATTGAACCGCTATCTTCAGGAGATTCGGAAATTCCCGATGCTGGAACCGGAGCAGGAATACATGCTGGCCAAGCGCTGGGTGGATCACCAAGACCGCGATGCGGCCCACCAGATGGTGAATTCGCACCTTCGTCTGGCGGCGAAAATTGCGATGGGATATCGCGGCTATGGCTTGCCACAGGCCGAAGTGATTTCCGAAGCGAATGTCGGCCTGATGCAGGCCGTAAAGCGCTTTGACCCTGAAAAAGGTTTCCGTTTGGCGACCTATGCCATGTGGTGGATTCGCGCGGCCATTCAGGAATACATCCTGCGGTCGTGGTCCCTGGTCAAGCTGGGCACGACGTCGGCGCAAAAGAAGCTGTTTTTCAACCTGCGCAAAGCGAAATCGCGCATTGGTGCGTTGGAAGACGGCGATCTGCGCCCGGAGAACGTGGCCCGGATCGCAAATGACCTGAATGTCACCGAAGACGAGGTGATCTCGATGAACCGGCGCCTGTCGGGCGGGGACGCGTCTTTGAATGCAACCGTCTCGGCCGATGGCGAAGGGGCGATGCAGTGGCAGGACTGGCTTGAAGATGAAAGCGCTGATCAGGCGGGCGACTATGCCGAACATGACGAGCTTACGGTGCGCCGCGAGCTTTTGGCGCAAGCCATGGATGTTTTGAACGATCGCGAAAAAGACATCCTGACCCAGCGTCGGCTGAAAGACAAACCTGTCACGCTTGAGGATCTGTCGGGCGTCTACGATGTCAGCCGCGAACGTATTCGCCAGATCGAAGTGCGCGCTTTTGAAAAACTGCAAAAGCGGATGCAGGAACTCGCGTCGGAAAAAGGTCTGTTCGAGGACGCCTGACCCCACGCGCGCCTCGCAGATTACAACATGACCGACCCGGTCCGCCGGGTCGGTTTTCTCATGTCATCTGGTTGGATAGGGGCAAGTCGCGAACAGGCGCAAGCTGGCCCAGACCGCCAAGATCATAGCCGTCCCATTGAAACGAGACCCTGTTTGCACCAATTTATACTGAACGCTGGGTCTATCTACAGACGGAGGGCACTATGGCAGGAGGTTGGGCGCGCGACGGCGCGGTTCAGGAACAAATTGACGCGTCGGTTCAGGATGAGCTTGCGCGGATACGCGCGCGAAAGTCGCCTGTGGGCGAAAGCCGCACCCACTGCGCAGAATGCGAGGAAGAAATCCCCGAGGCCCGGCGCATGGCCTTGCCCGGCGTGAAGCTGTGCATCGATTGCATGCAGGACAGGGATGAAGCCTTCAAGTCGCGTCCGGGGTTCAACAGGCGCGGCTCGAAAGACAGCCAGTTGAAGTGAGGGAGACTTGCTGGCAACGGCTGGTTTGAGCCCAATCCTACTAGGTTTGCGTAGCGCGACGAAGGTCTGCTTTACAATTTTCGTGATCAACCAATATCTTGATGGTCGAGGTGCTTGCATGGATGTAAAAACTCAGGTCGCGCTAATTGGTGTAGCGTCTGCGCTAGTCACGATCTTGATAAAGGACGTGGCCCTTCACTTCTGGAAGGAAGCTCATTCAGATAAGAAGACAGCGAAGGCAGTATACAGAAGCTACTCAGACCCAATGCTTTCTGCAGCTGTCAGTCTATTTTGGCGACTGCGCGAGACACTGACCGATACGGGTCGTGGCGCATATTTGAAGACAAGCGGTTTTGAGAGCCAATTCGACAAGTATAAGTTTGAGAGTACGATATATAGATTGGCGGCGCTAGTGGGCTGGGTCCGCGCATATAGGCGCGAATTGACTTTTCTCTCGCTGAGTGGAGATGAAGAACTCAGCCAGCTAACGGCAGCGCTATCACTTTTAGAAGGAGCTTTGGCGGACGGAGCACACGTGGAAACTCAGCGGGTAAAAAGTGCTTCGCAGCTTTGGGACATACCGCTCCCTGAAGAGAACAAGGACTTATCTCGGATCGCTGTGAAGGTTGAGCAAATCATTAAGTCGGTCGGCTCAACGAGCAGCGGTGATCAAGACCTGCTAATAAACTTGGACGAGGCGGCCCAGGTCGCTCTATGTCAGAGCATTGCAAATTACCTCTGTGACGAGGCAAACATTGATCACCTACCATCGGAAGTCATTTCGGAAACACGCGCTCGAGCTGTTAGCTCGTTGTCGATCCGCGAGGCATGGCTTTATAGAGACTTTCAATCAGGGATCGGAGATATGATGATCCGCGAAATCAGCGGAGCATCCAGAAGGTTCGAAGTGCTCGGTTTTAGGGAGTTTGAGGCGCTCTTGCATTCCGACGAAGAAGAGACGCAAAGGTGGATGTCAAGATTGGTCCGCGTGTTTGACCGTTTGGATATCTCAGGAGCGGACAGATTCGACGCCCGTGTGCAGATGCTTGAAAGAACTTTTTTGGCAACAATTGATCTCTTAGTGGCGCTTACGGAAATTGACAAAGGTCGGTCCACTTACACATCCAATTCCGTCCAAGAAGCAAAAAAACTAAAGGCCGATCAAAGTTGGCGCAAGGTCAGCGAATAAGCTCAAGAGCAAAGTGGTCGTTATCGATCGCGGAGCCCTAGACCAGCCATTGGCGCGAAAGATGCGAACGGCAGCTCCGTCCCGCTAAGCGGTCATTCCAAAATATTAGGCTGCGTTGTTGCTTAAGCATCAATCCTCCATCGCTTCCAGCTCATCAATGAAGCCTTCGATCATCGCCAGCCCCTTGTCCCAGAATTTCGGGTCCGAGGCGTCAAGGCCGAACGGGGCCAGTAGCTCTTTGTGATGTTTTGAACCGCCCGCTTTCAGCATCTCGAAATACTTGTCCTGAAAATCCGCGTCGCCTTCTTCGTAGACCGCATAAAGCGCGTTCACGAGCCCGTCACCGAAGGCATAGGCATAGACATAGAAGGGCGAATGGACGAAATGCGGGATGTAGGACCAGAAGGTTTCATACCCGTCCATGAATTCGAATGCCGGGCCAAGGCTTTCGCCCTGAACGCTCATCCAGATTGCGTTGATCTGGTCGGGGGTCAACTCGCCGCCCGCGCGGGCTTCGTGCAGTTTGCATTCGAAGTCATAAAAGGCGATCTGGCGCACGACGGTGTTGATCATGTCCTCGACCTTGCCCGCCAGCATGACCTTCTTTTCCGCCTTGGTCTTGGCTTCGCTCAATAGCTTGCGGAAGGTCAGCATTTCACCGAAGACAGAGGCGGTTTCAGCCAGCGTCAGCGGGGTGGATGACAGCATCTCGCCCTGATCCGCGGCCAGAACCTGGTGAACGCCGTGGCCCAGCTCATGGGCCAGCGTCATCACATCGCGCGGTTTGCCCAGATAGTTCAGCATGACGTAAGGGTGCACGTTGGTGACGGTGGGGTGGGCGAACGCGCCGGGTGCCTTGCCGGGCTTAACGCCTGCATCAATCCAACCTTTTGAGAAGAAGGGCGCGGCAATCTCGGCCATGCGCGGATCAAAATCGGCATAGGCGTCCATGACGATTTTCTCGGCCGCAGGCCAGTCGACTAGCTTGTCATCTTCCATTGGCAGGGGCGCGTTGCGATCCCAGACCTGCATTACGTCCAGCCCCAGCCATTTGCGCTTTAGCTCGTAATAGCGGTGGCTCAGGCGCGGATAGGCGGCGACCACGGCGTTGCGCAGGGCCTCGACCACTTCGGGTTCCACGTGGTTGGACAAGTGCCGCCCGGTCTGCGGGCTGGGCATCTTGCGCCACGTATCCTCGATATCCTTTTCCTTGACCAAGGTGTTGTGAACGCGTGCGAAAACCTTGATGTTCTCGCCCAAGACACGCGCGATTTCGCGCAATGCGGCTTCACGGGTTTCGCGGTCCTGATCGGTCAGAAGGTTCGCCGTGGCTTCCAGCCCGCGTTCCTCGCCATTCACGGTAAACATCAGACCCGCGACGGTTTCGTCAAACAGCGTGTTCCAGGCCGACGCCCCGACCGAGGACTTGTCGTGCAAGAACCGCTCCAGCTCGTCCGAGAGTTGATAGGGGCGCATGGCGCGCAGGCGGTCGAAGATGGGTTTGTAACGCGCAAGGGCCGCGTCTGCGGCAAACCAACCGTCCAGCACCGTGTCGTCGATCCGGTTCACTTCAAGCGAGAAAAACACCAGCGGCGCGGTGAACACGGTGATCTTTTCCTGACAGTTCTGGAAAAACTGCGCGCGGTCGGCATCGGTGGTCTGCTGGTAATAGCGCAGCCCTGCGAAGGACATGATACGCCCACCGATCAGGTCGATCTTTTCATACGCCTCGACACAGCCCAACATGCCCGCCGCGTCCAGATCGGCCAGTTTGCCTTCATAGGTGGCCGCAAAGTCCGCACAGGCTTTTTCCAGCCACGCCAGATCACGATCCAGTTCTGGTGCATCCTGCGAGGTATAAAGGTCGCTCAGATCCCATTCGGGCAGCCCTTCAAGCGGGATATCACCGGTTTGTGCATTGGCATCGCGGACGGGGAAGGGAAGGGTGGTAAGCATCGGGCCTCCGGGTTGTTGTCTGGCTCAAGACATAGGACGGGGGCAGGGCAGTTGCAATCATTGCGCGGCCATGGCGCAGCCCAGATGTTTGGGCATGATGTCACGGGCGTAAAATAGCCGATTTTCCCCCCTTGGGGGTTTTGACCCGGCCTTGCGCGCCCTTTATAGGTAGGCAACAGTTTCCACGAGGGCGCGCGCGTGATCAGATTTATCCTTGGCATATTCGGTGCCGTCTTTACGGGCATCACCTTGGCCGTCTTTATGGGCGCGCTGGCGATTGGTGGCATTTTCTGGATGTATTCCAGGGACTTGCCAAGCCACGAGCAATTGGCCACCTATACGCCTGCGACCATCAGCCGGGTCTATTCCGGTGAAGGCCAGATGATGGATGAGTTCGCCCGCGAACGTCGACTGTTCACCCCAGCGGCAGAGATTCCCGACCTCGTGAAGCACGCCTTCATCTCGGCCGAGGATAAAAACTTCTACACCCATGCCGGGTTTGATCCGCGCGGCATTGCCGCCGCCGCCCTTGAAGCGGCGCGCGGGGGAAAGTTGCGGGGCGCCTCGACCATTCCGCAGCAGGTGGTGAAAAACTTCCTGCTCAGCTCGGAACGGTCGGCGGAACGCAAGATCAAAGAGCTGATCTTGTCAGTGCGGCTGGAAAGCACCTTGTCCAAAGAAGATATCCTTGCGCTGTATCTGAACGAGATCTTTCTGGGCCAGAACTCATATGGCGTGACCGCTGCCGCACAGACCTATTTCAACAAAACGCTTGATGACCTGCAGCCGCACGAAGCCGCAACACTGGCGGCGATGCCGCAGGCGCCGGGCAAATATCACCCGGTGCGCGCCAAGGACGTGGTGTTCCAACGCCGCAACTATGTTCTGCGCGAGATGTTTCAGAACGGCTATATCGACAAGGCGACCTATGAGGCCGAGATCGAACTGCCGTTGCGGTCCGTCCAGAACGGCGATTTCCCGGCGTTCCGCGACGCGCTGCCGCCGCGCGACTACTTCTCGGACGAAATTCGCCGTCAGTTGAGCCGCGATTTCGGGGAAGAGGAGTTTTTCACCGGTGGTCTGACCGTTCGCGCCACTGTGGATCCGGACCTGCAAGAGGTTGCAGCCCAAAGCCTTCGCATTGGGTTGGAGCAATATGACCGCGGGCGCGGCGTCTATCGCCCCTCTGGTGTGACCTTGCCGCAAGACGTTTTGGGCGACGAGGCCGCATGGCGCGCCGCTTTGGGCGACACGAAGTTTCCGCGCGACATCCTTGGCTGGCACCCGGCTGTGGTGTTAGAGGTCGGCGGCAATGACGCGCGCGTGGGCATCGAGGGCGTCGACGAAGATGACGACGGCCACTGGATCCCCGCCAAGGACGTGACCTGGGCGCGACGTCGCAATGAAGACGGCAGCCTTGGCCGCCGCGCACAGGTCGCCGGCGATCTTCTGAAGGTGGGCGAGGTCGTCCACGTGCGCCAAATGACCAGCGACGAGGACGGCAGCTTCATTCGCTGGACCCTGCGGCAGGTGCCGGAAGTGCAGGGCGGTTTCATGGCGATGGATGTGAACACCGGCCGTGTTCTGGCGATGCAGGGCGGGTTTAGCTATCAGCATTCGGTGTTCAACCGCGCCACGCAGGCCACGCGCCAGCCGGGATCAAGCTTCAAGCCCTTCGTCTATGCGGCTGCTCTGGACAGCGGGTTTTCCCCCGCCACCATCGTCATCGACGCGCCGATCGAGGTTATGGCCGGAGGCAAGATCTGGCGCCCCAAGAACTATTCGAACAAGTTTTATGGCCCGACACCTTTGCGCACCGGGATCGAGCAATCGCGCAACCTGATGACGGTGCGGCTGGCACAGGAAATCGGGATGGATACGGTCGCAGGCTATGCCGAACGGTTCGGAGTTTACGACCGCATGAACCCGTTCCTTGCGAACTCTCTGGGGGCCGAGGAAACGACGCTGTTTCGCATGGTTGCCGCCTATGCAATGTTTGCCAATGGGGGCGAGCGGGTCGAACCCACCTTGGTCGACCGGGTGCAGGACCGCTGGGGCGAGACCGTGTATCGCCACGACCGGCGCGATTGCGCGGATTGCGACGACCCGATGCTGGGGGCCGGCGAAGCGCCCACCATCGTGTCCAACCGCGAACGGGTGATGGACGCGATCACCGCCTATCAACTGACCTCGATGATGCGGGGGGTCGTGGAACGCGGCACCGCGCGTCGGGCGGTCAATCTGCCTGTGCCAACAGCGGGCAAGACCGGCACCACCAACGATGAACGCGATGCCTGGTTCATTGGCTTCACGTCGAACATCGTAGCAGGCTGTTATATCGGCTATGATCGTCCGCGCACCATGCCCGGCGCCTCGGGTGGGGGGATGTGCGGGCCTGTGTTCCAACGCTTCATGACGGAAGCTGTCAAAGAATATGGCGGCGGGGAATTCAAAGTGCCGCCGGGGGGGCATTTCATTAAGATCGACCGCTTCTCAGGCGCCCGCCTGCCGGACAACGCCTCGGGCGATCATGTGGTTGCTGAATATTTCCGTGACGGCGAAGAGCCTCTGTTCGGGGTGATGTTTGACGGTGGGTTTGCCATGGGGGTGAACTTGCCGATGTTCAATCGTGGCGAAGGGGACGACGGGGCCAGCGAGGTTACGACATCGACCGGCAAAAGTGTGGTTGTGCCCGGTAAGGCCGATTTTGGTTCGCTGTCGTCTGGCGGATTGTATTAAGGCGCACCAAAACGCCAGATTGTTGACACGCGAAACCCCTGCCGGGCAGGGGGATCGGCGCTTTGTTAACTATTCTTGTGCGGCCAACCGCATTTTGCCCATTGTATTTGTGGGGCCGGACCACTTATGTTCAAGGAAGGTGATCCGCGCCGACGCGCCCGGCCACCGAAAAGTTACGCTGCTTTATCGACCGACTGCAGGCCAAAGAGTCGCAGGTCGGGATGAATCAGACCGAGAGCGCCCCGGAACGCACCCAAAAGATGGGCTGGCTGCCGGAGCCGGAAATTGAAGACCAAGGATGGACCGGGCCGAAACGCCAGCCAGCTTTGTCGGATAATGCGCCCGATGCCCGGACTGGGATAGGGTAATGAATGGGTCAAGCACTGGCTTCCGATCACTCGGAACCCGCCACTTGACCGGAGAAGAAACGCGATGATGCGTGTGAGGATCGAGCAATCTAGAACGGTGGGGCGCATGCCCCTTGCCGCGTTGCCGCTTCCCCTGCATCGCTTCGCCCTGACAAGTCACCCGATGAACCGCGCGCTTCCACCAGGAAGGGCGCCGGATTTGGGTGCAGAAAGACATAATGGCAAAGAAGATGCTAATCGACGCCACCCACGCGGAAGAAACGCGCGTTGTGGTGGTGGATGGAAACAAGGTCGAGGAATTTGACTTTGAATCAGAAAACAAACGCCAGCTAGCTGGTAACATTTATCTGGCAAAGGTCACGCGGGTTGAACCCTCGTTGCAAGCGGCCTTTGTGGATTATGGCGGAAACCGGCATGGTTTCCTGGCCTTTTCGGAAATTCACCCGGACTATTATCAGATCCCCGTCGCAGATCGCGAGGCGCTGTTAGAAGAAGAACGCGCCTATGCCGAAGCGATGGCCGCTGAGGATGAAAAGCCCAAATCGCGCCGTCGCCGGTCACGTCCCCGGTCGCGCTCCAAGGCGGAAGAAGCAAGCACGGACGATGCGGTTGCAACCAAGGACGTCGAAGCCACAAGCTCGGCTTTGGACGTGATCGACCTTGATGAAGGTGCGAGCGACCCGCTTGAAGGGCAATCCCCGATGGAGCTGGTCCATGAAACGCCGGTCGAAGAACCGTCGGACGATGACACGACAGACGCGCAGGGCAAAGCGGACAAGCAGTCCGTGGCCCAAGGCAGTGACGCGGACAGCCAGACCGACGACAACGGCGACGATGACGACGATGACGACGACGAACCGCTGGACGCGTCTGAAAAGGACGACCAGATCGAAAGCGTCGCCGATGATGATG
Source organism: uncultured Aliiroseovarius sp. (assembly GCF_947497285.1). Classification (GTDB taxonomy): domain Bacteria; phylum Pseudomonadota; class Alphaproteobacteria; order Rhodobacterales; family Rhodobacteraceae; genus Aliiroseovarius. Next base: position 649,303 of record NZ_CANMFT010000001.1, read on the forward strand.
TGGCCGAAGAAATTCGCCCGCGCCGCAAGCCACGCGCCAAACGCTACAAGATCCAAGAAGTCGTCAAAGTGCGCCAGATCCTTCTGGTGCAGGTCGTTAAGGAAGAACGTGGCAACAAGGGCGCGGCCCTGACCACCTATCTGTCACTGGCAGGCCGGTATTGCGTCCTGATGCCGAACACAGCACGGGGCGGCGGGATCAGCCGCAAAATCACCAATGCCGCTGACCGCAAGAAACTGAAGGAAATCGCCACCGAGATCGACGTGCCCAAAGGGGCCGGGTTGATCGTGCGCACCGCAGGTGCCAAACGCACCAAGTCAGAGATCAAGCGCGACTATGAATACTTGCAGCGCCTGTGGGAGCAGATCCGGGAATTCACGTTGAACTCCACCGCGCCCGCCAAGATTTATGAAGAAGGCAACCTGATCAAACGCTCGATCCGCGATCTGTATTCGCGCGAGATTGACGAAGTTTTCGTGGAAGGCGAGGCCGGATACCGCATCGCCAAGGACTTCATGAAAATGATCATGCCGTCCCACGCCAAGAACGTGAAGCTTTACAACGAACCGATGCCGCTTTTCGCCCGCTATCAGGTCGAAAGCTACCTGTCGGCCATGTTCAACCCGACGGTTCAACTGCGTTCGGGCGGCTATATCGTGATTGGCGTCACCGAGGCACTGGTTGCCATCGACGTGAACTCCGGTCGGGCCACCAAAGAAGGCTCGATCGAAGAAACGGCGCTGAAGACCAACCTTGAAGCCGCCGAAGAAGTCGCCCGCCAACTGCGTCTGCGCGACCTTGCCGGTCTGATCGTGATCGACTTCATCGACATGGAAGAACGCCGCAACAACAACGCGGTTGAAAAGCGTCTGAAAGACAAGCTGAAAACGGACCGAGCGCGCATCCAAGTGGGTCGTATCTCGGGCTTCGGCTTGGCCGAGATGTCACGCCAGCGCCTGCGCCCCGGCATGATCGAGGCCACCACCCAACCGTGCAACCACTGTCACGGCACCGGCTTGATCCGTTCGGACGACAACCTTGCGCTGAATATCCTGCGCCAGCTGGAAGAAGAAGGTGTTCGCCGCCGGTCACGCGAGGTTCTGGTCAAGGCCCCGGTTGGCATCGTCAACTTCCTGATGAACAACAAGCGCGAACATATCGCGCAGATCGAAGCGCGCTATGGCATGGCGGTTCGGATCGAAGCCGATCCGTTCCTGATCTCGCCCGACTATTCGATCGAGAAGTTCAAGACCGCGACGCGTTCGGTGCCCGAGGCAACAGCCCCGGTCGTGTCGGTGAATGCGTCACTGATGGATGAGATCGACGAGGCCGAAGAGGTCGTCGAAGCCGAAGTTGTCTCCGACGAGAATGCAGACGACGAAAACAAGCCGAAAAAACGCCGTCGGCGTCGGCGTCGGCGCCGGTCTTCATCGCGCAATGGTGACGATCGTCAAAACGGTCAGGATGACGACAGCCGCTCGGATGATGATGCCGGTGGAGAGCCTGCAGAAGCGGGCGACGTTAAGCAAGACAGTGGTGGCAAGGATGCAGCGGACGCGGGCGAAGATGCGCCGAAACCCAAGCGGTCGCGCACGCGGACATCGAAGAAGAAAGATGATGAAGCATCCGCGGATGCGGCAAAGTCTGATGTCACTGCCGACGTAGCGCCCGACGCAGACGGGGACGCGCCCGCCAAGCCCAAACGGGCCCCGCGCAAGCGCACACCGAAAGTCAAAGCTGACGAAAGCGCGCCGGCCGATGCGACGACCGAAAACGCAGAGAAGAAGCCTGCGCGCAAGTCTCGGGCAAAACCGGCCAAGGCGGCGGATGCAGTGGCTGAGGAGGCAACCCCGGACAGCAAAGACGCTGTGGAGAAGCCCAAGAAGGTCACCCGCAAGCGGGCACCGACCAGCCGAAAGAAGAAGGCCGAGGACGGCACAGCCGACACCACCGATGCCATTGCCGACAGCGCGCCAGCCGAGGGGAAAGCCAAAGCGAAGCCCGCGCCGGCGCCAGAACCAGCAATGGCCAGCGCCCCGGCGCCCACGGCCCAGCCTGAGCCGAAGGCCGACACTCCGGCCAAGCCCAAGCGCAAGGGGTGGTGGTCTTTGGGGAAGTAGTGCCCTGAAGCGGAAACAAAGAGGCCGGGCATCGCGCCCGGCCTTTTTTGTTCAATATCGACGCGGCTTACCTGTTAGCCTTTGCGGATGAAATACAGCGTAACTGCTTCGTGCTCTTCCTGACCGACCAGAATGTGGCCTTGTTCCGCGCAGAAATGCGGCACGTCAATCACGGCGGCCGGATCTGTCGCTTGAAGACGCAAAACCTGACCAGAAGCCAGCGATTTCAGTCGCTTGCGCGCCTTCAGAACGGGCAGGGGGCAAAGCAGCCCCACTGCGTCAAGGTCGTCGTCGAACTCCATATCTTCCCATAAGGTTTTCGCTTGGCGCTGTCTATCCGGCCCGAGGCACTAATTTGTCGCGCAGTTGTGACAAACCGGCACGTGACGGCGGACAATTCCCGCGCTATGTGAAGGCATGTTTGGATTTGATCTCATTGATGCAAGCCTTCTGCCTGCGCTGTTTATCGCCTTTGCGGCGGGGATTCTGAGTTTTCTCAGCCCCTGCGTCCTTCCCATCGTTCCCCCCTATCTGGCGTATATGTCTGGCGTCAGCATGGGCGAAATGAGCGAAGGGAAAGGGGCTGCGCGCAAGGCGACCGTGGCCGCCTTGTTCTTCGTCATGGGTCTGTCCACGGTGTTCTTGTTTCTTGGGTTCGCAGCCTCGGCCTTTGGGGCGTTCTTTTTACAAAACCAAACTTTATTCGCGAGTTTTGCGGGCGTTTTGGTGATGGTGTTCGGCGCGCATTTTCTGGGCGTGATCTCTATCCCGTTTCTGAACCGCGAGGCCCGGATCGACGCGGGCGACCAAGGCGGTAGCGCGTTCGGTGCCTATCTGCTTGGCCTTGCCTTCGCCTTCGGTTGGACCCCCTGCATCGGCCCACAGCTTGGCGCCATCCTGTCACTGGCTGCCTCTGAGGGATCGGTGACGCGCGGCACGACGCTTCTGGCGGTCTATGCCGCCGGACTGGGCATCCCCTTCTTGCTGGTGGCCGCCTTTTTCCCGCGCATGACGGGCCTCATGGCGTTCATGAAGCGCCATATGGAGCGGATCGAGCGGATCATGGGGCTGCTGTTGTGGACCATTGGTCTGATGATGCTGACGGGCGGGTTTTCGCGCTTTTCCTATTGGCTGCTGGAAACTTTCCCAGCGCTGGCGGCTTTGGGCTGATCTTTCAGAAAAGGACTTATTTTTGCCGAGTTACCCGGCTAGTGTCTGGTCCGAAACAGCTAGGTCGGGCCAATGGAAGATGAAGCCGCCCCTCAGTCCTCTGCCACCCAACAGGTGCGCCGCCGCCGGGTTTTCTACATTCCAGGCTACGACCCCATTCATCCCCGCAGATACCGCGAACTTTACCGCAAGGAAGGTGCTGCACAGGCGGCCGTGTCAGGCTATGAGGTCAGCCTGATTGGGCGTCAGGGACCGGGAAGCTATGGCTGGCAGGTAACAGGTCGCATGGACGGGACCGAGACCGAAGCCGAGTTTGACGTTCTGGTCTGGTCTGACATCGTGCGCGACAGCATGCAGTTGAACATCGTGCAGACCTACCTTCTGATGATGCGCACGGCGTGGACCTATATTGCGTCTGGCACGCTTTGGCGGCTCATGCAGCTTCGAAAAGGCCCAGTGATCGCCGCGCTTTACCCGGTTGGCATGCTGATCTTGCAGTTGGTGTTGGCGCTGCTGCTTGGTCATGTGCTGGGTGGGGTCATCAGCTTTGCGGTCGGGCGTCTGGCGCTGTCAGGCGAAAGCACCGGGTTCGCGGTCCGCCAGATGGTGGCAGCGCTAAGCTATTGGGCTGTCTTCCTGACGACGCTGGTTGTGGTGCTGCGCTGGTTTCGCAAGGTCGATAACAAGCTCTATGTTTACTATCTGATGCATGACTATGCCTATTCGGCGCGCTCCAAGGGGGCAAACTCAGCAGCGCTCGAGGCGCGCATGGCGCTGTTTGTCGATCAAATCGCCGAGGCCTTGCGATCTGACGTGGACGAAGTGTTGGTCGTCGGACACAGTTCAGGCGCTCATATCGGTGTGTCGGTTTTGGCGGACTTGCTGCGCGAGGGGCAGGTGGCGCCTTCGGGGCCAACGTTGGGCTTTCTGACCCTTGGGCAGGTGGTGCCGATGGTCAGTTTTCTGCCGGACGCGCATCGGCTGCGCCGCGATCTGCACTATCTGAGTGATCAGGCGGGAATTACATGGGTGGATATCACCGCCCCTGGCGATGGCTGTGCGTTTGCGTTGTGCGATCCGGTTTCGGTGACAGGTGTCGCGCCAGTCACGGGCAAGCGCTGGCCGCTGGTGGTGTCGGCCGCTTTCACAAAAACGCTGAGCCCGGAACGCTGGAAGACGCTGCGCTGGCGCTTTTTTCGCCTTCATTTTCAATATCTTTGTGCGTTCGACCAACCCGGCGACTACGACTATTTCCGCATCACGGCCGGGCCGATGACATTGGGCCAGCGCTACCAAAACCGTCGCCCCTCGAACAGCCGGATCGAGGTGCCGATGTCAAAATACACGAGCACAGCCCCATGACCGACCTCCTGCCCCCCAAACCAAAAGCCCGCGAGGGGCGCGTGTCGCTGTGGCGATATGCGCGGCTTTTTCGTCGCGATATCCTGTCGGCGCAGCCCGCTCGGCTCTACCGCGCATGGATGGCCGAGTTTCGCACGCCGTTTTTCCGCAGCTATCTGTGCAACGACCCGACACTGGTTGATCTGGTCCTGAAGGAACGACCTGACGATTTTCCCAAATCCGATCGCATCCGCGAAGGGCTGGCACCGCTTTTGGGCAACTCGGTTTTTGTGACCAATGGCGCGATCTGGAAACGCCAACGCCGCATCATTGACCCAGCCTTTGAAGGGGGGCGCTTGAAAGAGGTTTTCCCTGCCATGTGGGATGCCGCGACCGCTGCGGTCGAGCGTTTGCGCCCGTTGGCAGATGGCTCGCCAACCGAGATCGAAGCGCAGACCAGCCATGCGGCGGCGGACGTCATCTTTCGCACGCTTTTCTCGATCCCGATCGAACACGAGGTGGCCGGACAGGTCTTTGACAAGTTCCGCGACCACCAGCGCGCGCAGCCGGTTCTTAACCTAGGGGCTGTTTTGCCGCTGCCGCACTGGTTTCCGCGGTTTCACAAACGGCAAACCAAACGCACAGCGCGCCAGATCCGCGGGTTGATCACGCAACTGACGGCTGAACGGACGGCGGATATCAATGCCGGTCGGGCGCCGGACGACCTGGCCACCAAGATCATGACCACGACAGATCCCGAAACCGGCGATCGTTTCGATATGGAAGAAATGGTCGACCAGGTGGCGATCTTTTTCCTGGCGGGGCACGAAACCAGTGCCTCGGCGCTGGCGTGGGCGTTGTATCTGTTGGCGCTTTACCCTGATTGGCAGGACCGCATCGCAGCAGAGGCGCAAGGTGCGATTGATCCCGAAAAGATCTATTTCTCGACCATGTCCAAGTTGCGCCTGTCGCGCGACGTGTTTCGCGAAGCCCTGCGTCTGTATCCACCGGTGCCAATGATGGTGCGCCAAGCTGCATGTCCTGAGCAGTTTCGCGGGCGCGATGTGCCAAAATCCAGCCAGATCGTCCTAAGTCCTTGGCATTTGCACCGTCACGAACGGCTTTGGGATCGCCCTGATGCTTTCGATCCTGCTCGGTTTCAAACCCAAAATGGCAAGGCCTGTTTGCGCAACGCCTTTCTGCCGTTTTCCGCCGGGCAGCGTGTCTGCCCGGGTGCCGGGTTTGCGATGGTCGAAGGGCCGCTGATCCTGTCGATGTTGGTGCGCGCCTTCCATTTCGATCTGGTCGATGATCGTCCAGCCGTTCCAGTTGCGCATTTGACGGTGCGCGGCAAGGACGGTATCTGGCTGCGGCTGACGCCGCGCGCCTGATCGTGGGGGCCTGTCAGGCCAATACGCGCACCGGATCAGTATTGCAGAAAATGATATACTGACCTGCGTTTTCGATCACATGAAATCCACGCCGCGCGACTTCTTGCAACAGGCGCTTGCGACCGATGATGCTGTCCACATCACAGGTTTGGCGGCGCACGATCCCGCCTTTCATCGCGGCTGGCGAGGTGAACAGCTGCATCAGCCAGGTTTCGGGGCGCGGAAAGGGGGTCATATCGGTCATACCGCCACTCTGCCAGCCGTAGATTAACGTGGGGTTAATCCGAGCGCAGCTGGGCCTGAAAATGCGTCAAAACATACACCCGGATTGCCGAAGCAAGACCAGCATCTACCCCGCGGGCTTCGTCCACCTCTGCAGCCAGTGCATTCAACGGCATCCCGCGCGCCTTTGCGATGCGACGGAAGGCGTCCCAGAACTCCGGCTCCAGAGACACCGATGTGCGGTGCCCGTGCAGGGTGAGGGAGTGTTTTTCCGGCCGTGCGCTCATGTCTTGTCCGGCTGCGTGTCACCGTCGCTCTGGTGGCCATCAAGGTCGCGGGCCGACTTCTCAGCCCGCGCTTGGTTTAGCTTTTTCTCGGCCAGCGTGCGCCCAAACTTTACTGCATTTTCATTGGCTTGGGCGCGCTTCTTCAAGCGCGCCTGCGCCTTGCGGTGTTTGGACAGGCTGACCGGTTTCCCCATCAGGCCTTGGGGCCGATCATCTGCTCGGGGCGCACGACCTTGTCGAAGGTTTCCGCGTCCACGAAGCCCAGAGCGATGGCCTCTTCCTTCAGGGTGGTGCCGTTCTTATGCGCGGTCTTGGCCACTTTCGTTGCGTTGTCGTAACCGATCGTCGGGGCCAGGGCCGTGACCAGCATCAGGCTTTCCTTCATCAGCTTGTCGATGCGGGGTTCGTTGGCTTGAATGCCGTTCAACATCCGTTCGGTGAAGCTGTCCGTCGCGTCGCCCAGAAGCTGGATCGACTGAAGCAAATTATAGCTCATCATCGGATTATAGACGTTCAGCTCAAAATGCCCCTGCGAGCCGGCAAAAGTCATTGCGGCGTTGTTGCCCATGACATGCGCGGCGACTTGGGTCAGCGCCTCGGCCTGTGTGGGGTTCACTTTGCCCGGCATGATCGACGAGCCGGGTTCGTTTTCCGGCAAGATCAGCTCGCCCAGACCCGAGCGCGGGCCGGAGCCAAGGAAACGGATGTCGTTGGCGATCTTATAGCAGCTGCCTGCCACGGTCGCCAAAGCGCCCGACATGAAGACCATCGCGTCATGGGCGGCCAGTGCCTCGAACTTGTTGGGGGCGGTGACGAAGGGCAGGTCGGTGATGCGCGCCATGTTGGCGGCAACCTCTTCGCCCCAACCAACCTTGGTGTTCAGCCCGGTGCCGACGGCGGTGCCGCCTTGGGCAAGCTCATAGATGCCGGGCAGGGCAAGCTTCACCCGCGCGATCCCTTGACGGATCATGTGGGCATAGCCCGAAAATTCCTGCCCCAAGGTCAGGGGGGTTGCGTCCTGCGTATGGGTGCGCCCGATCTTGATGATGTCTTTGAACTCAGCCTCTTTGGCCTCAAGCCCCGCCAGCAGTTTTTCCAGACCGGGCAACAGCACGTCGCGCACAGACATCGCGGTGGCGATGTGCATGGCGGTGGGGAAGGTGTCGTTTGACGACTGGCCCATATTGCAGTGATCATTGGGGTGGACGGGGTCTTTCGACCCGATCACGCCGCCCATGATTTCAATGGCACGGTTGGCGATAACCTCGTTGGCGTTCATGTTGGACTGGGTGCCGGACCCGGTCTGCCAGACGACCAACGGGAAGTTGTCGTCAAACTTGCCGGCGACCACTTCCGAGGCCGCCTGAATAACCGCGTCGGCAATTGCGCCGTCCATCGCACCGGATTTCTTGTTCGCTTCGGCACAGGCCTGTTTGATCACGCCAAGGGCGCGCACGATGGCGACGGGCTGACGCTCCCAGCCGATAGGGAAATTCATCAGTGAGCGCTGCGTCTGCGCGCCCCAATATTTGTCTGCGGGAACCTCAAGAGGGCCAAAGCTGTCGGATTCGGTGCGGGTCTGGGTCATATCTTGGCGCCTTTTCTGCATAAACCGACGCCGTTGTACCCTATTGTACACCAAGATCAATGCTGGTAGCGCCCGAACCGACGCCGCTTGCGCGGTTACTTGCGGAAACTGTCCAGGCTCACAATCTCGGCGTCGTGGTGATCTTCGCTGTCATCTTCGCCATCATCATTGGCGGTCGCCTCAGCTGCAGTCCCGCCAGCGTCGCGTTCGGGGTCTTCAACGGGGGCTGCTTCTTCTGCGATGTCGCTTGGGTCTGCCTGATCCTCTTCGCCTGCAATGTGCAGGTCCGGATGATGGGGGTCTTGCATTTCAAAGCGCAGGCCAAACTCGACCGAGGGATCGACAAAGGTGTTGATCGCATCATACGGAACATAAAGCGTCTCTGGCGCATCGCCGAAATTCAGCGTCACGCCAAAGCCATTCGCATCAACCGCCAGGTTTTCAAACCAGTGCTGCAACACGATTGTCATATCTTCGGGAAAGCGGTCCTGCATCCAGTCGGCAAGTTCAACGCCGTCGTGGCGGGTGTCAAAATTGATGAAGAAATGGTGTTGTCCGGGCAGCCCGTGTTCTGACACGTCCTCAAGCACCTTGCGGATCAGGTCGCGCATCGCGTCATGCATCAGGTTGCCATAGTCGATCTTGTCGGACATCAAAAATATCTCCCGCCGGTTTTGTCCAGAATAGGGGATTCGGGCGTGAAGAAAAGCCAAGAAGCACTTAGCCCGAGACGACGCCCAACCCAGCCCCCGCTGCGGCCATGATCAAAAGCGTAACCGGCAAAGCCAAACCGCGCCACAGAAGCAACACAGCCGCGAGCCCTGACAACGCCAGCGCCGCCAGATCCACGCTGTGCAGAACCGGAAGCGAGGTCGCGAACGGCGCAGGAGCGGGGGTCGTTTGGTTGAAAAACACATGCAGGGCAAACCACAAGGACAAATTGGCGATCACCCCGACCACAGCTGCGGTGATCGCAGACAGCGCCGAGGTCAGGCGCGGTCGCGTGGTCAACCATTCGACATGGGGGGCTGCGGCAAAGATCCACAGAAAGCACGGCACGAAGGTCGCCCAAAGCGTCATGAATGCGGCCGCCAGGGCAAGCCCCACGCCACCGACCCTGTGACCAGCCATGTAGCCCACGAACTCGGTCACCAAGATCAGAGGGCCAGGGGTGGTTTCCGCAAGACCAAGCCCATCCATCATCTGCGCGGGGCTGATCCAACCCTGCGTGGTCACGGCCTCTTGCGCCATATAGGCCAGAACGGCGTAGGCCCCGCCGAAACTGACCACGGCGAGCTTTGAAAAGAACAGCCCGATTTCGGCCAGCGTGTCCGCTCCGAACGCAGCCGCCGCGGCAATGGGAAGCCACCACAGAGCAAGCCAGATCGCAACCTGCATCAGGCTGCGCGGCAAGGAGGCGGGCTGCGTCTGAGCCTCGACCGTGTCTGCAGCCAGCTTGGAGCGAGCACCTCGATTGCGCACAAGGCCATAGCTGGCGGCCCCAAGGATCACCAAGGGGAAGGGCATGTCAAAGAGAAAGAGCGCGGCAAAGCACAGGATGGCGACGGACCAGTCGCCGGCATGTTTCAGCGTTTTGCGTGCCAGTCGGTAAAGCGCCTGGATCACCACGATGATGACCGCGGCTTTGATCCCGTTGAACACTGCCTCGACAATCGGGGTCTGGCCCCAGGTCGCATAGGCATAGGCAAGCGCCAGCATCAGCGCCGCCCCCGGCAGCACAAACAAAAGACCCGCGATCACCCCGCCAAGCACACCGCGCAACCGCCATCCGGCATAAGTGCACAACTGCATCGCTTCTGGCCCCGGCAACAGCATGCAAAACGACAGGGCGTTCAGTAACTGCCGCTCGTTCAGCCATGGTCGATTATCGACCAGTTCGCGGTGCATGACGGCGATTTGCGCGGCTGGACCGCCAAAAGACATCAGTCCGATGCGGGCGAAAACACGGGTAAGGTCAGCAATTGTCGGTCTCATGGCCGGATAGGGCCGCGTGGAACACCCGAAAGCAAGGGTCTTTTGGTGTTAGAGCCCCAGCCCTTCACCCGAAAGACATAACGCCAGGCTGTCTTTCGGAAGATATCCCAACTGTTCGAACAACGACAGAAAGTCGACCTGATTGTAGGCTTCGACGATCCGCCCATCGGTGACGCGTGCCATGATCTGACCGGACACCGCAATTGGGCTACGGTCGCGCAAGGCCACCGCTTGCGCTGTGAAAGTCGCCCAAGCCCAGTCGCCCATTTCAATGGCGCGTTCAAACTGCACGCCGGTTACGTCGATCTGGGCCAGTATTGCTTCGGCCAGAACGCGAAAATCCTCGGGCCCGACGGCGAAATCCATCATCCCCATGGCTTCGGTGTCAGGGGTGAACAGCAGGTTGATGGCTTCCAGATCCTGACGCACCCAGATGCGGTCATACCATTCATTCAAAAGCTCAAGGGATGTCTGGGTCATGCTCTGTCCGTTTGCGATGTTGTGGGCACCTTAGGCAGGTCGCCTTCCGGTTGCCCTGAAGGGCTCTTTGCGATCGCCACAGTTTAGGGTGCGACCCCTTAACGATGTGTGAGCAGGAGAGAAAAACTTCTGTTCTTCTGACGCCATCACGGGACAGACAGGTGGTGCAAGACAGTTTGGAAAGTGCAGGCTTCTGTTGCCAGGTGCCTGCGAACCCCGCCTTACGCTGCTAGGCGCAAGGGCTTAAATCGGCAACTCGAACTGCTTACGCAGCCAGAGCCATAGCCGGAGCTTTGTTGTCATTTGCAACTAGCTTAAATGTACCGATAACGGTGGTAACTCACCGAGACAAAGCAAACCCCTTTAGACGTCCGTCGATCCTATTTCGTCCCCATGATCCCCAAATGAAGGATGTTTGGTGGAGACGCCGGGTACCGCCCCCGGGTCCGATCCGCTTATTGCGAGCGCGTTTATGTCCATAGTCCCCGAAAGGACATTGCATATATAGGAGGTCTGCCGGTATTTGAAAAGGGGCGGGTGGCGAGCTTTTGTAAGGGGTTGGATGTGGTTGCGGACGGCGTTTTGATTTTCACCGGGGCGGTGCGCGCCATTGTGCAGCACGCGCGGTTCGCCGTTCTGATTTGCCTGCCATGGGTCGTGATCTCGGCTGCCGTCAGCTTTTGGCTCTACCGCGCCGAAGCCTTTGGTTCGCCGCTGATCCCACTGCTGGATATCGTTATGGTCCCAGTCATCGCTGTGTTGTGGCATCGGCATGTCCTGCCCGAGATGATGATCACGCCTGACCTGCGGCTGACCTTTGGCGATCTCGGGCGCTATACGTTCAAATGGCTCCTCGTTTCCTTTCTGGTCGGGCTGATTGCCGTCATGGGCCTTGTCGTGCTCGGGTTGGCGATGTCGATGATGCCGGGGGTGGATGGCTGGTTTGCGGCCTTTCTGGATGGCGCCTGGCTTGGCCTGTCGTTTGGGGCATTGCGCGACGGTCAGCTTGCGCCGCTTCTGGTCGGCGCGTTGGCCGTATTGCTGGGCTTTGTGGCAACTTATCTGGTGCACCGGATCAGTTACGTGCTGCCCCATGGTGCCCTGCGGCGCGAAACGATGTCCTTGCGCGACGGGTATCGCCGAACGGCCCCACTGGCCGGTCCGCTTGCGGTGACGTCGCTGATCGTGATGGCGGGGATGGCGGCGGTGTTTGGCGTGCAAGTCTGGCTGGGCGAGGTTTTGATGCAGGCATATGACGCCGACAAGATCAGTGTTGCGCGCTTTGATCTGTGGACGGCCTTGATCGAGGCCGTGTCTGTCGTCCTACAAACCCTGATCGGTGCCGCCCTGCTGACCGAGATCTATCGCCGCATTGGCGGCGCGCCACAGCCAGATCGTTAATCCGCGCGCTTTGATTGCAAGGCGCGGCTGCGCCCCAATTCGGCAGTATACGCCGCCAGATCGCCCAGAATGGTGGCGGCCTGATCGCCAACCTGCGCCTCGATCGCATCCGCCAACCTTGTGTGCAGCCCTACGATCCGCTCCCGATCCCTTTGAGTATAGGTGATCATGTTCATCAGGGGCTGCATGGCTTCAACCGCACCGGCCAGTTGATAGGACAGCACCGGGTTGCCCGCGCCATCGACCAAGGCCCGGTGAAAGGCCACGTCCGAGGCGCAGAAGGCCTCGTCGGTGAGGCCGGGCTGTGACTGGCGGTGGATTTCAGCGCGCATGGTCGCGAGGTGGTCGGGGGTGCGCCGCTGGGCCGACAGGGGTGCGCAGGAACGTTCCAGCGCATAGCGGGCCTCGCAGGCGGTCTCAAAATCGACCTCGTTCATCGACAGAAGCAAGGTCGAGGTGGTGATCTGCTGGCCATACGCCTCTTCAAACGACATGCGGTTGACGAAGGCCCCGCCGGCGGCGCCGCGCTGGGTGCGGATCAGGTTCTGCGCGGCCAGACGTTTCAGCGCTTCGCGAACTGTGGACCTTCCAACGCTGAATTTCTCGCACAGCTCTGCCTCAGAAGGCAGGCGCTGATCGACCAGCAGGCTGCCGTTGATAATTGCGTCGCGAATGGCCTCGGCGATCTGCTTTGAGAGGTCCTGATTGTCGTCCAGATCGGTTTTCACGCTACGTCGCCTCTTAATTGTCTGACAATTCATTTGCCCGAACGGCAATTGTCAGACATTATCATTCCGACTCGCAAGATGGGGGAAGCATGTCCGTTTCGTCAAGGATAAGAACCATGAGCGCGCCGCATTGGCTGGCGCTGTTTGGGTTGATCCTTGTGGGGTGGGGGCTGCTTTATGCGATGGCGCTTCCGCCGGGCGCGCTGGAATTGTCGCGCATCTATGGGGTGGACTTCTGGCGGTCGCTTTGTCTGGTTGAACCTGACAAGGCCGGGTTCCTTGGGCTCTTCGCCATGTGGGCGGTGATGTCGGCGGCGATGATGGCCCCGACCGCATTGCCGACCTTTGCCACATATGACGACATGATCGCCTCGGGCGCAGGATCGCGCCGGGGATTTGCCGAGTTGGTCTCGGGCTATCTGGTCATTTGGCTTGGGTTCGCTGCGCTTGCGGCCGCCGGGCAATTGGTGCTCTTCCACGCTGGACTTCTGTCGCCTCTGGGGCAAAGCATCTCGCCTTGGCTCACGGGTGCGCTGTTGATCGGGGCAGGGGCCTATCAGTTCTCGACCCTCAAAGACGCCTGCCTGTCGAAATGCCGCCAGCCGATGAGTTTCTTCATGCAATACTGGCGCGAGACGCGGTGGAACGACGCCGTGCTGGGCTTGCGCCTTGGCGCGCTCTGCCTTGGTTGCTGCTGGGCGCTGATGCTTTTGGGCTTTGTCGGCGGGGTGATGAACCTTGCCTTTATGGGGCTGGCCACGCTCATCATGATTTTTGAAAAACTGCCCGATCTTGGCCGCTATCTGACCCGCCCCTTGGGCTGGGCGCTGATTGCGGGCGGGGTCTTGGTGCTTGTCCAAGGAGGATAACATGGACGGAACACAAGTCGGTCAGGTCGAATGGACCATCAAAGGGGAATTGATCCTCAACTGCAATTGCACGGTCTTTTGCCCCTGCGTGGTGAGCCTTGGCAAACACCCGCCCACCGAAGGGCATTGCCAGACCTGGGGCGGGGTGCGGATTGATAGCGGGCAATACGGCGATATTGACCTGTCAGGCTTGAACCTCGGTCTGATGATCGAAATCCCCGGCAATATGGGGCGCGGCAACTGGAAGGTCGCGCTGTTCGTTGATGAGCGCGCCAGTGACGATGCCTATGAGGCGCTGGTCACGATCTTCTCGGGTGCCGCCAAAGGCACGACAGGGCTGTTCCAGATGCTGGTGGGCGAATTCCTTGGCGCAGAACGCCAACCGGTCACGTATGAGACCGAGGGCAAGACCCGCCACATCACGGTGGGGCGCAAGATCGACGGTGTGGTGCATCCGGTTGGCGGGGCGGACCCCGACGAGGATATAGTCATCCGTAACACCCAATACTGGATGGGGCCGGACATCACCGTCGCCACAGCCACCAAAGGCAAGCTGCGCGCGCATGGGCGGGTGTGGGACTTCGATGGCCGCTCGGCCGAGATTTGCCAGATCGACTGGAAAGGCCCCGGTCGCTAAGGCGGCCGGAGTTCTGGCACGGAAGCGCGACCCATGGCCCTGATCTCACCCTCACGCCGTTTGCGGCGCACGCCCTTCAGCCCCGGTGTCGAAGCTGCCGGGGTGAAAGGCTATACGGTTTACAATCACATGCTGCTGCCGACCGTTTTTCGGTCGGTGGAAGAGGATTATCGCCACCTAAAAGACGCCGTGCAGGTCTGGGATGTGGCCTGCGAACGGCAGGTCGAGCTGCGCGGCCCGGATGCCGCCCGCCTGATCCAGATGCTGACCCCGCGCGACCTGTCAAAGATGCAGGACGGGCAGTGTTTCTATGTGCCTATGGTGGATGAAACCGGGGGCTTGCTGAATGACCCTGTGGCGGTGAAGCTGGATGACAACCGGTTCTGGATCTCGATTGCCGACAGTGATCTGCTGTTTTGGGTCAAGGGGCTGGCCTATGGGTTTCGGCTGGATGTGCTGGTGGATGAACCCGACGTCTCGCCTTTGGCTATTCAGGGGCCGAAGTCCGACGATCTGGCGGCGGCTGTCTTTGGCGACGCGGTGCGTGATATCCGGTTCTTCCGCTACAAGCGGCTGGCGTTCCAAGGTCGCAGCCTTGTGGTGGCGCGCTCGGGCTATTCCAAGCAGGGCGGGTTCGAGATCTACGTCGAAGGCGCTGACATCGCCATGCCGCTGTGGAACGCGCTGATGGAGGCGGGCAAAAGCATGGATGTGCATGCCGGCTGCCCTAATGGGATCGAACGGGTCGAGGGCGGGCTTTTAAGCTATGGTAACGACATGACCCGCGAAAATACCCCGCACGAGGCCGGGCTTGGGCGCTTTTGTTCGACCCAAAGCGCGCTGGGTTGTGTTGGGCGCGATGCACTTTTGCGCGTGGCCAAGGAAGGCCCGGTGCAACAAATACGCGCGATCGAGATTTTGGGTGGCGTGCCCCCCTGTGATCGGGCGTGGCCCCTGATGGATGGGGATAAGCAGGTGGGGCAGGTGACTTCGGCCGCGAACTCGCCTGATTTCAACACCGGTGTCGCCATAGGTATGGTGCGTATGACCCATTGGGATACGGGCACCGAACTGGATGTGATGACGCCTGACGGGCCGCGTGCCGCGACCGTCTATGACACTTTCTGGATATAGGGAAACAACGATGTTTAAAGCACTTGTGATGGAGCAGAATGACGACGGGCTGGCCTCGGCAGAGATCAAGGAACTCAGCGAGGATCAACTGCCCGAAGGCAACGTGACCGTCGCCGTCGAATACTCGACCGTGAACTATAAGGATGGGCTGTGCATGTCGCCCAAGGGCGGCGGGCTGGTGCGCAATTATCCCCATGTGCCGGGGATCGACTATGCGGGCACCGTCGAGACCTCAGATGACGACCGCTACAAGCCCGGCGACAAAGTTGTCCTAACCGGCTGGCGTGTGGGCGAGGTGTCGTGGGGCGGGTATGCTCAGAAGGCCCGGATCGCGGCAGACAAGCTGGTGCCGTTGCCCAAGGGGCTGGACACGCGCCAAGCGATGGCCGTGGGCACGGCGGGGTTCACGGCGATGCTGGCCGTGATGGCGCTGGAAGATCACGGGTTGAAACCGGGGCAGGGACCGGTGCTGGTCACCGGGGCTGCTGGTGGCGTCGGCTCGGTTGCAACCGCCATTCTGGCCAATCTGGGTTACGAGGTCGCCGCCGTCACCGGGCGCCCCGATCAGGCGGACTATCTGAAAGGCCTTGGTGCCACCACTATCGTGCCGCGCGAAGAGCTGAACGAGACCGTCAAGCGCCCGCTTGAGGCCGAGACTTGGGCTGGTTGCGTGGATGCCGTGGGCGGCGACATGCTGGCGCGCGTCTTGGGTCAGATGAAATACGGGGCGAGCGTGTCGGCGGTTGGTCTGGCCGGTGGCGCTGGGCTGCCTGCCACCGTCATCCCGTTCCTGTTGCGTGGTGTGAACCTGCTAGGCATCGACAGTGTGATGCAGCCTTACGAGAACCGCTTGCGCGCCTGGACACGGATTGCGAGTGATCTGCCGATGGACAAGCTTGAAGCGATGGTCCAACCCGCAACGCTGGCGGACCTGCCGGGCCTTGGCGCGGATATCCTGAAAGGTCAGGTCAAGGGGCGCGTGGTTGTCGATGTGAACGGCTGACGGCTGTTGTGACCACCCGCCATGTGCCTCTGCATGAGGCGGTTGGTCGCGGTGCGAAATGACGCATTCTTTTCTTGGAATGTAAGGCCTAGGTCATGAGGCGAGGTGCACAGCCTCGCCCGCTCCGTGTCTGTTCGACGCCGGGCCGGGTTCACCCGTTTTCAAGGATAGATCACATGACCAAATTCTCGATCAAAACCACCCTGACCGCCGCCGCCCTTGGGCTGGCAGCGTTTGCTGGCACGGCCCATGCCGATGAAGCGGACACGCTTGTCACGATCCTGACCGCGCCCGAAGCCCAGACCCAGATGATGGCCATGGTGCTGACCATGAAATCTGCCGAACAAGGGGCCATGCCTCATGTGATGTTGTGCGGTCCCGCTGCTGATCTGGCGCTGAAAGACGCACCCGAAAGCGCGACCGCCCCGCAAAAGCCGCTTGGCGTTGGCCCCCAGCAATTGATGCAAAAGATCATGGGCCTGCCCGGCGCCAAGGTTGAGGTTTGCGCGATCTATCTGCCCAACAAAGGCGCTGGGCCCGAGGTGCTGCTTGACGGTGTCACCGTCGCTGCGCCCGACGCCATGGCTGCCGCGATGCTGGACGCTGACGCGCGGATGAGCTTCTAGACCCAGAACGCCCGTCGCCTTGACCGCGTGTCTGGCGGGGTAAGACAGGCCAAAAGGTCAAGCTTATCGGGCACAACAAAGAAACAGCGCCCGCGGGATCTTCCGCGGGCGCCTTTGGTTGCGCGCTGGCCCTCTTGGAGTGGCCAGTGCCCCGTCAACCTTGCTTGACTTCAACCTTCTTGGTTTTTTGCTGCTCTTTGGCGGGCTTCGGAATGGTCACGGTCAAAACGCCGTTTGCGACGCCTGCCTGCACCGTTTCAGGATCAATCTCGAAAGGCAGGCGAGTCATCCGCTGGAATGCACCAGAACTTCGTTCGATCCGATGAAATGTCCGACCGTCTTTCTCGGTCGTCTCATCTTTCTCGGACTTTTTCTCGCCCCTGATCGAAATCTTGTCGCCCGTGATCTCGACATCGACATCTTTCATTTCGACGCCCGGTAACTCTGCAGTGATGCAGATTTCCTTGTCGGTTTCGCTGACATTTGTGCGCAAAGAGAACCCGGACACGCGGGCTGGGAACCCCTTGTCGAAATCCTCAAACAGCGTATCCACCTGCTTGCGTAAGGCATGAAACGGGCTGTCCTCGTCTTCGCCCCAGTCGCCCCACATCTTCGGAAGCCATTCACGTTGTGACATTGTTTCCTCCTTTCAGGTTAATCTTCAGACAATGCAATTATTGTATATCAATTCGCCTGAAATCGCCTTGATCTGCGTCAGACCTACGCGCTCCGGCTGCAGGTCTGGTGTCGCCCAAGCGATCTGACAAGGTCGCAGGCGCGACGCGCCGCAACCCTGCGCTGGGAAATCCGAAAAGCCACCTGTCCGGCCAGAGTCCCGAAGGTTTTGGGTCGGTGTCAGAGATGTCCGGAAGGGGGCTGTTTGCGAGTTCGAAGCTTTTCGGTGTAGCGTGGCCCTGCGAACCGGTTCGTGAAAACCTCGTTGTGGCCCCGACTTCGGGGTCATCAAAGTTCGTTGCCCTTGGCCGGGGGGGAACTGACGCCCATGGATTGGGGCACACCCCAACCAAAGAAAAAAGGGAGGGACATGTGTTTAATCGGATCATGGTTCCCGTCGATCTTGCCCATGCGGACAAGCTTGAAAAATCCTTGACCTGTGCGGCGAAGCTTGCCGCGCAATATGGGATCGAAGTGTGTTACGTCGGCGTAACCGCCGAAACGCCTTCGCCTCTTGGGCACAATCCCAAAGAATACGATGAAAAACTTGCGGCATTCGCTGCAGAGCAAAGCGCAAAACGCGGCCACGCCGCAGTGCATAAATCCATGCTGAGCCACGATGTCGTGACAGATGTCGATGATGCCTTGATCGAGGCGGTCAAAGAAACGGGCGCGGATCTTGTGGTCATGGCGACCCATGCACCGGGCTTGTTGGATGTCATTTGGCCATCCAACGGCACCAAGCTTGCCGCACACACCAAGGCATCGGTGTTTCTGGTCCGCTGAACGCGATGCGATCAGAAACATGTCAGAAATGAATATAGGAGGCCGTGATGGCTGAATCCAGCGAACCACAAGGCATACCCGAGCCCGAAGGGGCGTATGACATCATCGATACCGATTACGAAATTGGTCAGGACAATATCCAAACGCAAATGGGCCCGTTCGGGCTTGATATTCACAACCCGGTCTTTCTGATCTCGGGTCTGTCAATCGTCGCATTCGTTTTCTATGCGCTTGCCTTGCCGGAACAGGCAGAAGCGATCTTTGGCGCGATGCGACCGTGGCTCACGTCGAATTTCGATTGGTTCTTCTTCAGTGCCGGCAACTTCTTTGTGCTTTTCTGCCTGTTTCTGATCGTAAGCCCGTGGGGCGGCGTGCGATTGGGCGGAGAGGACGCGACACCCGACTATGGCTATGCTGGCTGGTTTGCCATGCTGTTTGCCGCAGGCATGGGCATCGGGCTGATGTTCTATGGCGTTTCCGAACCGATGAGCCATTTCTCTTCCTCACTTGGCGGGACGGCAAGTGAAGGCGGTGCGCGCACCGACTGGGCGCCCTTGGGGGCGGCTGCGGGCGATCAAGAGGCCGCAATCAAGCTGGGCATGGCCGCAACGATCTATCACTGGGGGCTACACCCTTGGGCGATGTATGCTGTTGTCGCGCTCGCTCTGGCGCTGTTTTCCTATAACAAAGGGCTGCCGCTTACCATTCGCTCGGCGTTCTACCCGATCTTCGGGGAGCGGGTCTGGGGCTGGACCGGCCATGTCATCGACACGCTTGCCGTGTTTGCCACGTTGTTCGGTCTGGCCACATCGCTTGGCTATGGCGCGACACAGGCGAATGCTGGTTTGAACGAGCTGTTCGGCGTGCCCATCGGCACCACAACGCAAGTCATCTTGATCACGTTGATCACCGCGGTAGCCCTTGTGTCGGTCGTCCGCGGCTTGGATGGCGGGGTCAAGGTGCTGTCAGAACTGAATATGGGGCTGGCCTTTTTGCTTCTGTTCTTCGTTCTTCTGGTTGGACCGACCGTCGCGATCCTGACCCTGTTTTGGGATTCAATCGTCAGCTATTTCGCGAACATCGTTCCGTTGTCCCAACCCTTCGGACGCGAGGACGCGAATTATTCGCAAGGCTGGACCGCGTTCTATTGGGCGTGGTGGATTTCCTGGTCACCCTTCGTCGGCATGTTTATCGCCCGCGTTTCGCGTGGCCGCACGGTGCGTGAATTCATCATCTGCGTGCTTCTGATCCCGACTTTTGTCTGTGTTCTGTGGATGGCCGTCTTTGGTGGCACCGCGATCACCCAATTCGTTCAGGACGGGTATCAGGCTGTCAACGAAGCCCCGCTGGAACTGAAGCTGTTTGCCATGCTCAAAGAGCTTCCCTTTGCACAGATCACCAGCTTCATCGGCATCGTGCTTGTCGTCGTGTTCTTCGTGACCTCGTCGGATTCCGGATCGCTGGTGATTGATACGATCACAGCCGGCGGCAAAGTTGACGCCCCGGTCCCGCAGCGTGTCTTCTGGTGCATCTTCGAAGGTGCTGTGGCGATTGCATTGCTGATCGGTGGGGGGCTTGGATCCTTGCAGGCGATGGTGATTTCGACGGGTTTGCCCTTCACACTCGTGCTGTTGCTGATGTGCTGGTCAATCCTGCGCGGGCTGATGGCCGAGAAACGCTAACCACCTAAGATCAAACGAAAGCCCCGCCGGATCGCTCTGGTGGGGCTTTTTTCTTGACCAGGGCAAAGGTGACCCCTAGCGATGGGGCTGCTTTTCGATGTGGTCCGCGCGCGGGTTACGTCAACCGTCGCCGCGCCCTTGCGAGGGGCGGGCGTTTCAAATTGCAAGGAGCTTTGGCGTGGCCGAACTTGATATCAACTGGGTGCGGGCGCAGTTTCCCGCCTTTGCCGAGCCAAGCCTGCAGGGGCAGGCGTTCTTTGAAAACGCGGGCGGGTCATATACATGCAAGCCCGTAATTGACCGGCTGACCCGCTTTTACCATCAACGCAAGGTGCAGCCCTATGGGCCGTATGAAGCGTCGCGGCTGGCAGGCGAGGAAATGGACGAGGCCCGCAGCAAGCTGGCCGCCATGTTGGGCGTGGCCACGGATGAGTTGAGCTTTGGCCCCTCGACCACCCAGAACACCTATGTTCTGGCACAGGCCTTCCAGCAGCACCTCGCGCCCGGCGATGCCATCATTGTCACCAATCAGGACCACGAGGCCAACACAGGCCCATGGCGGCGACTGGCCGACGAAGGGGTCGAGGTGCGCGAATGGCAGCTTGACGCCGAAACAGGCCAGTTGTCCCTTGCCGATCTTGCCGACCTGCTGAGCGACGCCAAGGTCAAGCTGGTCTGCTTTCCCCATTGTTCCAACGTGGTCGGAGAGATCAATGACGTCGCCACCATCTGCGCCATGGCAAAGGCCGCAGGGGCCTATAGCTGCGTCGACGGCGTCAGTTATGTCCCACATGGGTTTGTTAACGTGGACACGCTGGGCGCGGATATCTATCTGTTCTCAGCCTACAAGACCTATGGGCCGCATCAGGGGCTGATGGTCATCCGCCGCGCCTTGGGGGAGGTGCTGCCCAATCAGGGGCATTTCTTCAATGCGGGCGCGCTTTACAAGCGGTTCACCCCTGCCGGACCTGACCATGCGCAAATCGCGGCCTCGGCCGGCATGGCAGATTATGTCGACGCTCTGGCCGACCATCACGGGCTAAGCGGGGACACGGCCGGGCGAACCGCCGGGGTCCATGATCTGCAACGCGCGCACGAGGTGAGACTGTTGCAGCCCCTTCTGGACTATCTGTCTTCGAAAAACTCGGTGCGCGTGTTGGGGCCGTCACAGGCGGAAAACCGCGCGCCGACGGTTGCAATGGCAGCGCAGGTGCCGGGCCTTGTGCTGGCACAGAAACTCGCGGCCCATGGCATCATGGCCGGCGGCGGAGATTTCTATGCTGAACGCGCGTTGCGCGCGCAAGGGGTCGATCCTGCAAACGGCGTGCTGCGGGTAAGCTTCACGCATTACACGACAGAGGCGGAAGTGACGAAACTGATCACTGCGCTGGATCAGGTGCTTTAAGTTAATGGCTTAAAAACATGAAGTTGGCGGCGCTTTTTGATCTACTTTTTAGGCGCCCCGAAACAGGTGCGACTGGCAATTTATTGCGCCAGATGCTGGCAATCTTCTGCACGCGCAGGGACCGTTTTGCACCCTATTGCCTGTTGCCCCGCTGGCCCTGCGCGGGCGAATAGCGCGCTTGAAAAGGCCAACATCGCTTGCCTTGAGACGGTGCGAAACGCGGTTGCGCGTGTGCCCGCCGCCTTCGCATCCGCAGCACATATGCGCTGCATCTGCATGGCAACCATCTTGCCAGCCCGGCCAACGAGGGCCTAGCCTTTCCCTGTCAGGGCCAGACCATGGGGGGCGCGATGATCCTGAAAAGCACATCGGGGCAGGATGGACTGCCTCGTTATTTCCCAAGCGTTTTTGACGCCGCGTGTCGGATGAACCGCGGCCGTCTTGATTTCGTTTTGCCCGACGGGCGCCGCTTTCGTGCGGACGGGGCGCATCCGGGCTATGTGGCTGAACTGTGCGTGCATGATCCCGACGTCTTTGCGCGCTTGATCCGCGAAGGCGATCTTGGCTTTTGCGACGCCTATATCGACGGTGGCTGGTCCACACCGGATTTGCAGGCGTTTCTGGATCTGCTGCAAGATGACAATGACATGCTGTATGACGGCTTTCCCGGCCAGATATTCCTGCGCGCCTATGAACGCATGCGCCATCTGATGAATTCCAACAGCAAGAAGCGGGCCAAGAAAAACATCAGTTACCACTATGATCTGGGCAATGATTTTTATGCGCTTTGGCTGGATGACACGATGACCTATTCCTCGGCCCTGTTCAAAAGCGGACAGGACAGTCTTGAGGCGGCGCAAGCGCAGAAATATGCCTCGATGATCGACCAGATGGGCGTGGGTCCGGGCGATCATGTGCTGGAAATCGGCTGTGGTTGGGGCGGATTTGCAGAACATGCCGCGCGCCGTGGCATCCGCGTCACGGGTCTGACAATAAGCCAGGAGCAACATGACTTCGCGGTCGAACGCATCCGCAAGGCCGGCCTGTCGGATCTGGTCGACATCAAGATGCAGGACTATCGCGACGAGACGGGACGCTATGACGGGATCGCCTCGATCGAGATGTTCGAGGCGGTGGGCGAGAAATACTGGCCGGTCTATTTTGGCACCCTGCGAAAGTGCCTGCGCCCCGGCGCCCAAGCGGTCCTGCAGATCATCACGATCACGGAAAAGCGGTTCGAGACCTACCGCAAAGGCGTTGATTTCATACAGAAATACATCTTCCCTGGCGGGATGCTTCCGTCAAAGACCGCGTTGCGCGCCGAGGTCGAGAAGGCCGGGTTGGCTTTCCGTGATCAGATCACGTTCGGGGAAAGCTATTCGATGACGCTCAGGCGGTGGCACGATGTCTTCAACGCCCAATGGGCGCGCGTCGCCACGCTGGGGTTTGACGACCGTTTCCGCCGCATGTGGAACTTTTATCTGACCTCCTGCGCGGCGGCGTTTCATTCGGGCAATTGCGATGTGGTGCAGGTGACGCTCAAGAACCCGGCCTGACGGGAACGCCGGTCAGACGGCTCATGGAAGCGTGGCGTCAGGACAACATTGCGCAACTTCGCGCCAAATGCGCCATAAAATGGCCATACCCCCCTGAGAAAAGTGCCTGAAAAAGCGTCGCATGCGCAGGAGAGACCCATGCCCACAGCCGCGAAACTTGTTGCCGCGATTATCCTGGCCGTCACTGGCTGGTTTTGTGCCGAAATGATCAAACCCCTGATGGAAGAGGGGCGCGACCTGTCCAAGTTTTCGCCGATCTGTGCCGCGATCGGGTTGGCGGTGGGCTGGAAGTTCCTTGGCCCGCGTGCAGATCGACGCCTTGGCAGCGTTGGCGCGAATGCGGTGACGACGACGTTGGTGCAGGTCGGCGTGACGCTGTTCGTGTTTGCCTTTGCCCACATGATCGGGGAAAGCATGCGAAAAGCCTATGATGGGCCGGTCGAAGCGGTGCAGGACATCTTTGTCATCGGGACCGAACTGTTTTTGGAATATTTCACTGGCGAGGTCATTGCCACGGCCGTTCTGGGCGGCGCGATCGGCGCTTGGTGTGCGTTCCGGGCGGCGCGCGCGTGGGGCTGACCCCGTGAGCGCCATGTTTTTCTATGGAACCTTGTGTTACCGCCCCTTGTTGGAGCTGGTGTTGCAAGGCCGGTCCTATCAGGCGAAACCGGCCTGTTTGCCCGCGCACAAGGTCAGCTGGGTCAAAGATCAGCCGTTTCCGATGATCCAGGCTTGTCCGAACGATCCAGACGCCGTGGCGCAGGGGCTGTTGGTCGAAGAACTGTCGGACACAGCCAAAGCGCGGCTTGATTTCTACGAAGGTGGTTTCGACTACACGCTGCAGGCGCTTGCCGTCCATCCTGACGGGCAGGCAGCCCCCGTATCGGCGCAGGTCTATTTCCCCGATCCCGGCCTCTGGACAGCCGGTGACCCATGGTCGTTGGACGATTGGGTTGCGGCGTGGGGTGATCTCACGCTTGAGGCCGCGCGCGAGGTCATGGGCACCTTCGGCACGCTGACCCCCAAACAGATCGCCGAGCGGTTTGCGATGATCCGTGTGCGTGCCGCCAGCCGGTTGCGCGCGCGCAACAATGCCTCGCCCACCACGCTCAGGGCGGCATACGGCGCTCAGGATGTGCGCGTTACTGCAGAAGCCCAGCCCTATACCGGCTTTTTCGCCATGAAAGAGCAAACCCTGTCCTTTCGCCGCTATTCAGGCGAGATGAGCGAGACAGTGACCCGATCCGCCTTTGTCGGCGGGGATGCGGTGATCGTTTTGCCCTATGACCCGGTGCGCGATCGGGTGATGGTGATTGAACAGTTCCGCATGGGGCCGCATATGCGGGGCGATCCGTCCCCTTGGCTGCTGGAACCCATCGCAGGTCGGATCGACCCCGGCGAAACGCCTGAGGCCTGCGCCCACCGTGAAGCGCAAGAGGAAGCCGGCCTGACGCTAGACCGCTTGCTGCCCTTGCCGCACCACTATCCCAGCCCCGGTGCCAGCACCGAATTCTTTTACACCTATGTCGCCCTGTGCGACCTGCCCGACGATGTGGCCGGTTTTGGCGGTGTCGTGGACGAAGCCGAAGACATCCGAACCCATGTCATCGCGTTCGACAAGCTGATGGGTCTGGTGCAGAGCGGCGAGGCGGGTTGCGGGCCATTGGTTCTAAGCGCGCTTTGGCTCTCGCATAACCGTGATCGACTTCGGGCCGGATGCTGACGGTTCCGCCGTCAACGGCCCCTTGCCCCCCCTTGAACCCCTAGGTGTCAGCCCCTACAGATTGTAGGGACAACGCGCGAACAAGGGGCAGAAAATGGACATCAAGAAAGACCTCGAGGCTACAGTGGGCAATACGCCCCTGATCCGCCTGAAAGCCGCCTCGGAGGCGACCGGGTGCGAAATTCTTGGCAAGGCCGAATTTATGAACCCCGGCCAGTCCGTCAAAGACCGGGCGGCGCTGTATATCATCAAAGATGCCGTCGCACGCGGTGACCTGAAACCCGGCGGCACGATTGTGGAAGGCACGGCGGGCAATACGGGCATTGGTCTGGCGCTGGTTGGTGCCTCGATGGGGTTCAAAACGGTGATCGTGATCCCGGAAACCCAGTCCGAGGAAAAGAAAGACATGTTGCGCCTGGCCGGGGCAGAACTGGTGCAGGTTCCGGCCGCGCCCTATCGCAACCCGAACAATTTCATCCACTATTCGCGCCGTCTGGCCGAAAAGCTGGCGAAAACTGAACCCAACGGCGTGATCTGGGCCAACCAGTTTGACAATGTTGCCAACCGTCAGGCCCATGTCGAAACCACCGGCCCCGAAATCTGGGACCAGACCGGCGGCAAGGTGGACGGGTTCGTCTGCGCGGTCGGATCAGGCGGCACGCTGGCGGGTGTCGGCATGGCGCTTCAGCCCAAGGGGGTGAAGATCGGCATCGCCGATCCGATGGGGGCGGGCCTTTACAGCTACTACACCACCGGCGAAATCGCGATGGAAGGCGGGTCGATCGCCGAGGGCATCGGACAAGTGCGGATCACCAAGAACCTTGAAGGGTTCACCCCCGACATGGCGTGGCAGGTGCCCGATGAAGAGGCCCTGCCGATCATCTTCGATCTGCTTGCAAACGAAGGTCTGTGTCTGGGCGGATCGTCCGGCATCAACGTTGCAGGCGCCCTTCGCATGGCGCAGGAAATGGGACCGGGCCACACCATTGTGACGGTCTTGTGCGATTATGGCACGCGCTATCAGTCAAAACTGTTCAACCCCGAGTTTCTGCGTGAAAAAGAGCTGCCGGTGCCTGAATGGCTTGATCGCGGTCCCGCCTTTTTGCCGGAAGCGTTCGAGGAGGTCGAATGACCCGCAGCCTTACGTTTTTTCTGGCCGCCTTCTGGCTGGCCCTTTCGTCGTTCGCCTTCGCGCAGGACGCGCGCCTTGAGAAAGAGGAGCGCACGCCGTCTTATGTGGTGACGACCAGCGGTGCGCCGGACTATGCGGCATGGGACCGCGTGGCCGAGCGGGTGGAAGGCGCGGTCGAGGTCGGGCGCGCTTCGGATCAGGTCTTGGCGGATCTGCGTCAGGAACTGTCCGACTGGCGTGACCTTTTTGCGGATGCTCAGGCCGAAAACTCTATCCGTATCAATACGTTGAAGACCCAGCTTTCGACGCTTGGCCCAGAACCCGAGACCGCAGGGTCGGAACCTGCCGTCCTGACACAGCGCCGCAGCGAACTGACCAACAAGCTGAATTCTGCGCAACTGCCGGTGCAAGAGGCAGAAGAGGCGTTTTCCCGCGCCGATGTATTGATCCGTGAAATAGACAGTCTGGTGCGCGCGCGTCAGGCGGATCAGATCCTGAAGCTGGGTCCAAGCCCGGTCAATCCGGCGATATGGCCACAAGCTTTTTTGGATCTGAAGACCTCTTTGGACCTGGCGGTCAACGAAGTGCGAAAAGCATGGGGCAGTGACGCGCAGCGCGCCGACCTCAACGCGGATTTGCCGCTGACCCTTTTGCTGCTGATCATCGCCTTCGTGTTGATTTTCTTCAGCCGTGTCTGGATCATCCGCCTTGGCAGCCGCGTCAGGAACCAGCGCAGCGGGCCGTCGCGCGGCGTTGTGGGGTTTGCCATGTCGCTGGGGCAGGTGGTCGCGCCACTGATTGGTATCTTCGCACTGATCAAGGCATTGAACCTTGCCGGTGTGCTTGGGCTTCGCGGGCAGGTCATCGTGGATGCGCTGCCTTGGTTCGGCTTCCTGCTGTTTGGCGGGTTGTGGATTGGAACCCGGTTGTTCTCAGCCGAAACAAGCGGCGGGTCGTTGATTGAACTGCCGCGCGTCGCACAACGTGCCGAGGCCCGGGTAAATGTCGCGCTTCTAGGGCTTTTGCTTGGCGTCTGGGTGGTGCTGTCCCGGCTGGCCAAGAACGAAAACTACTCTGACGGGACGCTCGCCGTTTTGGTTTTCCCGATCCTGGTCGGCTCTGGCTATCTGCTCGTGCGGATCGGCCGCCTTTTGCGCCGCCATGCCGACGAACAGACCGGCACTGAAGGAAAGACCTTCCGCGAACGTATCGTCGTGCTGATCGGACGCAGCTGCGAACTGGTGGGCATCGCCTCGCCTGTTTTGGCGGCGATTGGGTATACCAGTCTGGCCGTATCGACCATGTTCCCCACAGTGACAACGATGGGTATCATTGCGGTGCTGGCACTGTTGCACGTCTTCTTGACCAACCTCTATGGTGTGGTGCGCAAGCTTAGTGAAGAAGAGGCGGGTCAGGCGCTTCTGCCGGTCTTGATGACCACCGTTTTGGTGTTGTTGTCACTCCCGCTTCTTGCGCTTGTGTGGGGCGCGCGTCCTACGGACCTGACCGAGCTGTGGACCACGTTCCTGCAAGGGTTCCAGCTGGGCGAGGCGCGTGTCACGCCGCGCACCTTCGTGGTGTTCGCGTTGATATTCGGCGTCGGCTATGCCGCGACGCGGGCCACACAATCGGCGCTTAAGGCTTCGATTTTGCCTAAGACCAAGCTGGACAAGGGCGGGCAGAACGCCATTTCCGTCGGTGTCGGCTATGTCGGCATTTTTCTGGCGGCAGTGATCGCGATCACATCGGCCGGGATTGACCTGAGCTCGATTGCCATTATCGCCGGCGCGCTGTCGGTCGGGATCGGCTTCGGTCTGCAAACCATCGTGTCGAACTTCGTGTCCGGTATCATCCTTCTGATCGAACGGCCCATTTCCGAAGGCGACTGGATCGAAGTGGGCGGACAGATGGGCTATGTGCGTGACATTTCCGTGCGCGCGACCCGGATCGAAACCTTCGACCGCACCGATGTGATCCTGCCCAACAGCGATCTGGTGTCAGGTGTTGTCACCAACTACACCCGCGGCAATTCCATCGGCCGGGTGATCGTGCCGGTGGGGGTTGCCTATGGCTCTGACACCCGCCGGATCGAAGAGATCCTGCGCGAGATTGCTGAGAACCATCCGATGGTCACCGTCAACCCGCCACCCAATGTCGTGTTTCAGGGTTTCGGGGCGGACAGCCTTGATTTCGAGATCCGCGCGATCCTGAGCGACGTGAACTACATGCTGACGGTGAAAAGTGAGATTAACCACGAAATCGCGCGCCGCTTTGTGGAAGAGGGGATCGAAATTCCCTATGCGCAGCGTGACATCTGGTTGCGTAACCCAGAGGTTCTGACAGCCGCCGCGGCCGCACCTCTGGCCGCACCAACAGCGCCCGCCGCACCTCCGGCCACGACCAATGAACCCCCTGCGGTTTCGGCATTGACTGTCGAAGACATGCACGAAAGCGACGACGGAGATGGCGATGACTGAGCCGCTCTTTCGCGATGACGCCTATCTGCGCGAGGCGCAGGGCAGGGTGCTGGCCCACACGGACCGCGGCATCGTTGTTGATCGCAGCCTGTTCTATCCCAACGGGGGTGGTCAGCCGGGCGACCGTGGGCAGATCAGCTGGGAAGGCACCACGACCACAGTGGTAAACACCTTGAAGGGTGACGGAGACGCGATTGCCTTGGTTCCGGAGGACGGCGCCGAATTGCCGCCCGTCGGTGCCACAGTCACGCAAGCGCTGGATTGGGATCTGCGCCTGCGCCACATGCGTATGCACACGGCCTTGCACCTGTTGTCCGTTGTCATCCCCTTGCCGGTCACGGGGGGACAGATCGGGGCGGAGAAGTCGCGCCTTGATTTCGCGATGGAGGAACCACCCGAGGACAAACAGGCGCTGGAAGACGCGTTGAACGCCTTGATTGCGCGCGATTTGACGGTATCCGAAACATGGATCACAGATGCCGAGCTTGCGGCCAATCCGGGCCTGGTCAAAACCATGTCCGTGCAGCCGCCCAAGGGGGCTGGGCGCGTGCGACTGGTGCGTATTGGCACCGATGATGAACAGGTCGATCTGCAACCCTGTGGCGGCACCCATGTGGCCCGCAGCGCCGAGATTGGCCGCATTCGCTTTGGCAAGGTGGAAAAGAAAAGCCGGTTGAACCGGCGGTTCAGCATCCATCTTGACGATTGAAACGGAACTCAGACGCAAGGGGATAACAATGGCAGATCGTAGAAACGTCCCCGACGACTGGGCAACCGCCAACAAGGCCACGTGGGATGAGCGCGTCGCGATTCATTTGAAGGCGGACGCCTATGACCTGACGCCGCTGCGCGAAGGTCGTGCAACCCTGCACCCGATCGAACGTGCCGATATCGGCGACGTCGCGGGTCTGAAGATCGCCCACCTTCAATGCCATTTCGGGCGTGACAGTTTAACCTTGGCGCAACAGGGTGCCGACGTCGTGGGGTTGGACTTCTCGCCCAAGGCCGTAGAGCTGGCCAAGGCATTGGCAGAGGAGCTGGATCTGTCACCCCGCGCCCAATTCGTAGAGGCTGACCTGTATGACGCCCCAGACGCGCTGGCCCGGTTTGGCCAGTTCGACCTGGTGTTCATCACGTGGGGGGCTGTTGGGTGGCTGCCCGATCTGCCGCGTTGGGCCGGGATTGTCGCGGGGCTTCTGAAGCCCGGTGGGCGGCTCTATCTGGCCGAAGGGCACCCGGCGGCAATGGTGTTTGACGACGAAACCATGGCGTTACCTGACGGGCGCCCCGGCTACCTGGCCCCATATTTCGACCGCAAAACATGGAAAGATGACGCCCCGCGCGACTATACCGGCGATTTCCCCACGCTTCAGGCGGGCCACGAATACTGGTTTGATCACACGCTTTCGGACATCCTGAACGCGATCATCGGGGCTGGGCTTACGTTGGAATGCTTCAACGAACATGACAGCGTGCCATGGCCACTTTTCAGCTGCCTGACACCCACCGGCGACGGGATGTATGGCTGGCCCGACAAGCGCTGGTTGCCCCTGTCGTTCTCGCTTTTCGCACACCGCTAAAGCCCCTCAGAATGCCGACCACAAAATTTGCAATGACCGCTTGAACCCGCTTGGGCTTTTGCTGTAGCAACGGCGGCGGAGCGGTGGCCGAGTGGTCGAAGGCGCACGCCTGGAAAGTGTGTAGGCGGGGAACCGTCTCGAGGGTTCGAATCCCTTCCGCTCCGCCACTTGCCCTTGAGAAAGCGTTCTCCCGATCCGGCTGCGGCCGGATTTTTCCGTTGTTTTCGAGGGTTATGCACGAGGGGCTGTTCACCGGCCCCGGTGCGAAGAGGGCCCAAAGCGTTCTCTACGGGCTGATATTCTCCGGACCTCATGACTACGCCGATTTGGTGAATTTCTTATAAGTCCATGTAAGATATAAAGAAAATCCAGCGTCGAAAATTGCTTGGATTGAAGTCGCGTTTGCGTTTGTTGCGACCGGTTTCGGAATTTCTCAGGCCATGGCCCGTTCGAGCCTTTGCTTCCGACGCTCCCAATCGGGCATCACCTTGTCGAGAAGGTCAAAGAACGCCGCCCCGTGATGAGGCTCGGCCACATGGCAGAGTTCATGGGTGATCACGTAGTCAATGGCGTCGACAGGGGCCTGAACCAGACGACGATTGAGTAGCAAACGTCCGGCCGGTGACATGGACCCCCATCGCTGCCGGGTCTGGCGTACGATGAGACCCATCGGCCTGAATGCCTCGGGATCCGGGAACAGACCGAGACAGAGTTCGATCCGTTCCGGAAACTTGATGTGGGCCCGCTCCCGGTACCATGCCTCGACCAGCTCGCGTGTCACCTCCGGCCTGGTCGGCCGGTGAGTCTGTACGACGATGAAGCCGCGGATCAGCTTCACGCTTTCCTGAACATGCGGGACGACCTTCAGCCGGTATTGGCGCCCAAGGTAGAGATGAGTCTCCCCGGCGACGAACCTGCGCTCCGGCGTGCGCGGCAGGAACTGGTAGAAGTACCGCTGCTGCCTTGTCACCCATGCCGCGCGCTTCCGCAGCTTGGCTTCGATGGCGTCTAGTGTCGCGTCCTCCGGGGCCGCGATCACCACCGACGCATCCGGCTCGACGGCGATCTCCAGTGTCTTCCTCGGGCGCCGGACAATCTCGTATTGGATCTCCTGCTCGCCGTACCGCAGGCAGTGCAACTCCCGTGTCATGCTGCGAACCGGGCCCGGGCAAGATCCATAATCTTGAGTTCGAGATCGTCGAGCACTTCTACGGGAAGGTCGATGTCCTTCTCGTCGCGCAGGACATCGAAGAAGTAGTCATCAATGGCGTTGCGCAGATTGTTCTGGGCCACCTCGTTCGACCAGATGTCCACGATCAGGTGCGATTTGATGATGTCGATGATCTGTTGTGCGATCGCTGCGACCTCGACGCCGGTCACGGGCTCATCGCCCTTGGTCTTGAGCTGACCATCCAGGACGCCGAAGAAGGCCTGAGCATCCTCATCGCCCCTAATGCTCTCCGGAACATCCCGCCCCCGATCCTTGCGGGCCACCTTGCTCGCGAGATCTACGACACTGTTCAGGTATTCGCGCTCCGAGAGCCGCTTTTCGCGGTAGGCCCGGATGGTTTCTTCGAGCAGCTCGGAGAACTGTTTGTAGAACGTCGGGTCCTCATCCATCTTCTCGGTGATAGCCCGGCGGGTCGCGCTGGCGATGCGATCGGCCTTTGAAGCCTCGGAGACCCCGGTCTCTTCGACGACTGCCTTCAGAGCGTCGGGATCGTTGATGTTCACCACCTCGATGATGGTTTCCGCCGGCATCGCAACGACATGGTCATCCAGCAGTTTCTGGATTTTCGGTTCGAATTCGCGGACGTCCACCGTCTCCTGGTATCGAAGCTGGACAGACCGCTTCAGTTCAGAGAACTGCTTCCAGTCCCGCTTGAGTGCATCGATCCTGGCCTCATCGAAGACATCGAACAGCTTGTCCGACGAGAGCGAAATATGCAGACACCGGCTGAAGGCTTTGAGGCGCGCGTAGAACTCGTGCCGCAGCGCCTCATCGGCGAGGTGCTGCTCGAACTGCTCCATGTCCTTCTTGTTCCGGACAGGCTTGAAAAGGTCCCAGAGCTGGTCGTGCAGCTGGGGCAGCTTGCGGATCTCCTCGCGGACGTCATGAACCGTTCCGGCGAGGTCGGCCGCCTCGTAGCCTTCGAAGGCGCTGTATGTCGTCAGCGCACTGTCCAGCTCGCCCAGCAGCCCCTCATAGTCGACGATGAAGCCGAACTGCTTCTCTGTGCCGCCGTCCTCATACAGCCTGTTCACGCGCGCAATTGCTTGCAGGAGGTTGTGCTCCTTCAAAGACTTGCAGACGTAAAGCACCGTGTTCCGAGGTGCATCGAACCCGGTGAGGAGCTTTGAGACGACGATCAGGATCTCCGGATCGCCGGAGCCCTTGAAGGCATCGATAATCTGGCGGTTGTACTCGTCCTCGGTTTTGTACTGCGCCATCATTTTCGACCAAAATTTCCGCACGAGATCCTTCGATTCCTGATCGACCTCCTCGTTGCCCTCGTTTTCGTCCGGCGGGGAGATAACAATGGCACTCGAGACGTGGCCGATCTCGTCGAGGACCTCCTTGAAGCGAACCGCCGCCGCCTTCGATGGCGCAACGAGTTGAGCCTTGAACCCGGTTCCCTGCCAGTGCTGGCGATAGTGCTCGGAGATGTCGAAGGCCTTTGCCCGAATGGCCTGGTCGGTCTTGGCCAGAGCGTCCATCCGAGAGAACTTACGCTTCAGATCGCGCTTCTGATTTTCGGTCAGCCCCTCGCTAATCTTGTCGAACCAGCGGTCGATCACGGCTCCCGAAACCTGCTGTTCGACAAGCCGCCCCTCGTAAAGCAACGGCACGACTGCGCCGTCAGCCACAGCCTCGTCGATGGCGTATCGGTGGATCAGCCGCCCAAAGGTAGAGAGCGTGTTCTTCTCCTTCTTGAGGAGAGGCGTTCCGGTGAATCCGAGATAGCAGGCCTTTGGCAGGAGGCGTTGCATCTTGGCGGCGAACTGGCTGTGGCCGCCGTAGCGCCCTGTCTGCGTCCTGTGGCTCTCGTCGACCAGCACGAAGATGTTCGGATCGTCGTCCGCCAGTTTGCTATGCTTCAGCGCAGTGTCGAACTTGTTGATGATCGTGGTGACCAGCGGAGCCTTGTTCTGGACAAGCTCCAGTAGGTGAGACCCGCTCGTCGCACGGACTGGCTCCAGATCGCAGGACTTGAAGGTGTCCTTGATCTGCTTGTCGAGATCGTCGCGGTCCGTGACGATGATGATGCGCGGGTTCTCGATGCTGCGTTCGAGGGCGAGCGATCTACCCAGCATGACCATTGTCAGCGACTTGCCTGAACCTTGGGTGTGCCAGATCACGCCGCCCTTGCGCGCGCCACTGATATCGTGCTGCTTGACCGTCTCGACCGCGCGGCAGATTCCGAAGAACTGCTGGTGGCGCGCGACCTTGCGAATGCCGCCATCGAATACGGTGAAGCGGCGGATGAGATCGAGCAGCCGCGCGGGTCGGCACAGCGCGTACACCGTCCGGTCTTGAACCGTGACCGCGCGGTCTCCTTCTGTCTCCATTGAGTCGAAGTAGACGCGCGCGCCGACGAAGTCGCCAGAAAAGATCGAGTCTTTTTCCGCCGCCGCAAGGACGCGGTTGGCGAAGGGCTCGATGGCCTCGTCGGTGTCTTCCTCGTCGCGCCATTCGGCCCAGAATTTAGACTTGGTCCCGACCGTCGCATAGCGCGCGCTGTTGCGGTTCATAGAGACCAGCAGCTGGGCGAAGTGGAAGAGCTGCGGGATGTTGTCTTCGTTCTGGTAGCCAATCAGCTGGCTGTCCGCCTTCTTCAGGCTTTCGGTCGGCCGCTTGTTTTCGATCACCAGGATTGGAATACCATTCACGAAGGCAACGATGTCGCAACGCTTGGTCTGGCTTGACGCGGTCCTCTCCACCGAAAACTCGGCAGTCACATGGAAGACGTTGTTCTCAGGCTGGTCCCAATCGATGTAGCGGAACGAGTAGCTCTTTGAGTCGCCGTCGATGGACTTTGTGATCGTCGTCCCGAGGACGAGCGTGTCGTAGATGTCCTGGTTCGTCCCACGGAGCCCCTTCAGACGGTCCGGCGTGGGTTTGAGCCGCCGCATCGCCTCGTGCGCGTCCTCAAGGTCAAAGCTGTATTCTCTTCCCCGATGCGTGAAGCGGTTAATTCGCATCAGCTGGTCGGCAAGCACGTCATCCAGCACCACGTTCCGCAGGCGCCCGCCGCGCAGGCGAAACGCCTCCTCTTGTGAGAGCGGGGTGAACCCGAGCGCAACGAGCAACTGAAGCGCTGGAACTTGGGATTGGTGTTTTTCGGCGGCGTTGAAGGTCATTTTCCAGTCACCACGAATTGCTTGAAGCCCGCGACGAGCTTTTCCGCCTGCTTCTGGGTAAGACCCCGTTTGCAGAACTGAGTGACGCGCTGAGTATTTCCTGAGACCACATTGCGCTTGCTGCAGGTCACATCGAACTTCCCGCCTGCCACTGGCGAGACCGAGTGCGCGTACTCGTAGGTCCCGCACTTGCCGACCTCGTTGCCGGCCCCATCGACGGTCCAGTGCCCGGGGTAGTCCAGCTTTTCGAGCGCGCGTCGCATCTCAAGAGCGCTGGTGTACCGTTTGGCTGGATCAGAATGGACAGCCTTCAGGATGACGCGACGAACGGCTGCCGGGATGTGGCACCCGAAGTCCTTCGCCTGAAGCAGCTTCCCCGATGCGATGTCCTGTTCGTACTGCGCCGAGCCGATGCTGGCGCGGACTGCTCGCAGGTGGTCCAGATGTATCAGCAGCCTTGCCAGGGTCATCCCGACTTGGAAAATGTCCGAGCTGACGCCGATATTTCCCGTGGCCACGACTTCTGGTGCACGGTGCAGGACATAGGCGTTCGGGGCCGCGACCGGTGCGCCGTTGGACGAAACGCCAGTGATCCCGTAGTCGGACAGCATGGCCTGTTGCTGGGGCCCCAGCAGGATGTTCCCCGGCTTGATGTCGTTGTGATAGAAACTGCGGGCGTGGAGATACTCCAGTCCCTGCAGAATATCCCGCGCGATCCGCAGGACGGCAGGGAGAGGCAAATAGCCTGCCGGGTTCGCCAACGTCTCGACCGAACCGTTAGGTTGGTAGTCCATGGCGAGGATAACAGCATGATCCCCGGCCACGGGAACGACATCTGCCTGGTGGACGTACACGAGGTTGTTGTGTTCCAGCCGATTTCCGATCTGGGCTTCGCGCAACCGCTCGTCGACCGACACCCCCGGCTGGAGGACTTTCACGGCATACTCACGCTGCACTGCTACGTCATGCGCGAGCCAGACCTCGCCGAAGCTGCCCGCCCCGATCTTACTGACCAGATGGTACTTGTAGAGGTTCATGCCGGGGGTGAGGGTGACGGGGACAAGCTGGTTCATGGGTGACGCAACCCCCACCATGCCGCGTTCACGGCGTCTGCCATCTTGGTGTCCCAATACTTGTCGGTCTTGCCGACACGGCTCTCTGCGTGCCGCTTGGTGTCCTTGCTGGTCGTCCCCATCGAGCCGTAGATCTTGATTTCGACCGGGATGTCGCGATGGGCGCAGGCGAGAACAACGGCCGCGTCGTTGTAAGCAGAGCGGCGCTTTGCCTTTGTGTCCTGACGGGTGAATTCGTTCTGCTTGATCATCACTTTGTCGATGCCCGGGTGCGCATCGAAGACCGCCAGAAGCTCGCGGTACATCCAGTCCAGCCGCTCGGCATCCGCGTCTTCGGTGATCGACGCGGGGACGGACAGCTTGTTGTCGCTGGTGGCGTTTTCCAACACATAGGCACCGCCAACCTCTGACACGACTGCGTAGCGGGGGGCCTTCGGGTCGCCGCGAAATCCAAGAACCTTCATGCCAATTCCTTTTCTGAATTCACCCGCCATTCGCCCGTCAGCAGCTTCTGCATGAGGCCGCGTTTTTGCAGGGTGACGGCTTCGATTTCGCGCTCGGTTGCGGCGAGGTCATCGCGCGCCGTGTTGAGGACGGCGGCGATGGCTTTCTGTTCGCCCAATTCCGGCAATGGCAATTTCAGCGCGGCGAGGTCGTCGTAGTAGGTCCGCTGGCGGACACTGCCGGAGCCGCCGCTGTTGATGTAATGGGCCCACCAGGACGTCTTGCGCAGGTGGTCGAGGTAATCGGGGTCGAGGTCATTGGCGTTGCAGGTGAAGACGACATAGTCGGGGCTCACCAGCACCTCTTCATCGCGCTCATTCATCGCAATGGAGCCGACGTTGATACGCATCGGGTTGTAGGCGAAGGCCCGCGGCGGAAGGCGCTTGTAGCGTCTGATGTCACCGGCGATGGTCTGCTCGCGCATGGGTACAACGCCTTGGGCTTTTGTGACGCCCATCACGAAGTCGCGGCCCAGCCCATTCGCCCCGTTTCGCGAGGTCAGCTCATGGGTGACTGCCGCAAGACGCGTCGGCGCCCAATTGCGGCGGGTGTCGTCGAGCCGCAATTCGCCGAAGAGCATCGCATAGCGAAGAGCACCCAAGCGCTTTTCCTTCGCCGCGCAGAGGGCAGTGAGCTTATCGAGCGCTTCGTCCCAGGTCCGCAGGATCTCGGCGATCTTGCGCTGTTCGGGGAGCGGGGGCACAACAATCGGGCACTCTTCAAATACAGGATTCAGGAGGTGTGTTTGGTTGATGCCGTCATCGAAATCCAAAAAGTAGCGGTTCCGGTCAAGAAAGTAGAAGTAGAACGCTGGTTCTCCATGCTTTGCGCGAAGGGCACAAACACGCTGGTTTACCGCAATTTCTTCTCCTTGCGAGACCAGATAAGCTTTACCTAGTGCACGGCCGTTAGGAAGATCACTCATTACAATCAGAACGTCACCCGCTTGGGCAGGCGAGACATTTTTGGAGGAAAACTTCCGCACTTTTCCGCTTGTTGAAACGAACTTGGAGTTGGCCACAACAAAGCGGCCACTTTCTTCAATAAAGCGCTCGTGTGCTTTTCCCGGCAGGAATTGCAATATCTTTGGCAGTTTCTCAATCCGCCATCCCTTCGGAAGCTTCGATTGGTCACGCATCGACGCCGAG
Organism: uncultured Aliiroseovarius sp.; assembly: GCF_947497285.1. Taxonomy (GTDB): domain Bacteria; phylum Pseudomonadota; class Alphaproteobacteria; order Rhodobacterales; family Rhodobacteraceae; genus Aliiroseovarius. The sequence continues at coordinate 686,398 of NZ_CANMFT010000001.1, forward strand.
CTCCTTCAGGTACCCGGCCATTTTCGCCCGCACCTCGGCAAGTTCCGCCTCGATCCGCTGGATGTCCTTCTGCACGGCGGCGACGTCGATTTCTTCCTCCGGCTCGAAGGTGTCGACGTAGCGCGGGATGTTCAGGTTGAAACCATTCTCCGCGATCTCGTCAGGGCTGGCCCGATGCGAATACCGCTCGACCTCGGCGCGGGTGGCGTAGGTCTCCAGCACCTTCGCCACATGCGCCTCGTCCATCACGTTCTGGGTCTTGCCCGGCGTGAACTCCTTACTGGCGTCTATGAACAGCACGTCGCGCCGGTCCGCGTTCGCGCCACCTTCCTCGCGCGAGCGGTCGAAGATCAGGATGGCAACCGGGATCCCCGTCGTGGTGAAGAGGTTGGCGGGCAAGCCGACGACAGCGTCGAGCAGGTTCTCCTCGATCAACTGCTGGCGGATGCGCCCCTCGGCCCCGGCCCGGAACAGCACGCCATGAGGAACGATCACCGCGACGCGACCGGACTGGCGCTTGGCGATTTCGATCATGTGGGTGATGAAGGCGTAGTCGCCCTTGGACTTGGGCGGCACACCACGCCAGAAGCGGTTATACTGGTCGCCGGCTGCGTCCTCCGCGCCCCACTTGTCGAGCGAGAACGGCGGATTGGCGAGCACCACGTCGAAGCGTTGGAGATGGTCGGCTTCAACAAGCGCCGGGCTGTTGAGCGTGTCGCACCATTCGATGCGGGCCGCGTCGGTTGCATGCAAGAACATGTTCATCCGGGCCAGCGCCCAGGTCGCCCCATTCACCTCTTGCCCATAAAGGGCGAAGTTTTCGGATCCCACCTCCTGCGATGCCTGGATCAGCAGCGAGCCTGAGCCGCAAGCAGGGTCGCAGATCGTGTTCCCCGGTTTGGGGGCCGCAAGCTTGGCCAGTAGCCGCGAAACCGGTGCGGGTGTGAAGAACTCGCCTGCCTTTTTTCCGGCATCCGAGGCAAAGCGAGAAATCAGGTAGATGTAGCACTCGCCGATGATGTCCTCGGTCACGCGCGACGGGCGCAGGTCGAGTGCGGGCTTGGCGAAGTCCTCGAGGAGGTTCTTGAGGCGGCGGTTACGGTCCTTCGGGCGGCCAAGATTGGCCTCGGAGTTGAAGTCGATATTGCGGAAGACGCCTTCAAGCTTGGCGCGGTTCGCGTCCTCGATCTTCTCGAGCGCAATGTTGATCAGCTCGCCGATGTTGGGCTCGTTCCGCTGGGTGTGGAGATCGTAGAAGCTGGCGCCCTCGGGCAGGATAAATCGCTCGCGCTCGAGGCGCCTGCGAATGCGGGCCTCGTCGTCACCATACTGTTTGCGGTAGGTCTCGAGGTGGTCGTTCCAGAGATCCGAGATGTACTTCAGGAACAACATCACGAGGATGTAGTCCTTGTACTGACCGGCATCGACGGCGCCTCGGAACGTGTCGCAAGCTGCCCAGGCGGTCTGATTGATTTGCTGTTGGGTGATCTGGTCGGTCATCAGGCATTTTCCTTCTGGTCGGCGGCCTTCGCGGCCTCGCCGAGAATGGCGCTCAAGAGGTTCTCCCGGCGAGCAGCGAGCTGGCGGAGCAGTTGTCCCTCCTGCCGGGCAAGGGCATAGAGTTCGACGATGCTTTTTTGTGTGGGCAGGTCGGGGACGGCGATCTGGAGGTTTTCGAGAACCGTCTTCGGGATCATCCTTAGACTTGTGCCCTGTGCCTCCGCGCCAAGTTGGCGCTGCGCATCAGGCTGGTTGATGGCCCAAGCCAGGTATTCCGGGAGAATGCGGCCCCTGTCTGGGCGAACGATCACCAATGGGACGATGACAACGACAGGCTCGGGCAGCGGATCGGGAATGGCTGCGGCGGCATTCGGCTCGCCGCGTGAGCGGAAGACCACCTCACCGCCGCGGACAAAGTACCGGTCGGACAGCTTGTTCAGATGGTACCTTTGGAAGTCAGGGCCCGGCATGTCGCCGGTCGTTCCGACATCACGCAGTTGCAGCGCCGGCACGCCACCTTCCGGCACCGGATCAAGTTTTCCGCGCGCCGTGTATCCGGAGTGAATGTCGGAAAGCTCCGAGAGCCGCATTGGGAAAATCCTCTGTAAGTTGCGTTACAGAGATATAGGGAGGTCTGCCCAGCGAGTCAATCATTCAAAATGCAGTTTCTGCCCTACAGAGAAAAATACGACGCCTGCCGCTTCCACGCAAGGGGAAACGGCTCTAGTCCTTGCGACAGCGTCACATCTAATCCCCGCCTACCGTCCAAGATCGCCTCGACGATATCGGGTGCCAACAGGCTGAGACGCAGGACGCGGGTCATGTAAGACGGCGCGATGCCCTCTCGCTCGGCCAGTTCGGCGATGGTGGCGAACTCACCCGACTCCAGCATCCGCTTCCAGCGGTACGCACGAGCCAGCGCCTTGACCAGTGTGCTGTCGGTCCGGCGCGGTTGCTTGATGCAGTCCGGCAGCTGCATTTCCTTTCGCCCACCGCGCTTCACGACGCGGAATGGCACGTGCAGCGTCACGGTGTCCTGGATCGGTGTCCTGCTGGTCATGCTGCCGCCTCGATACCGCCTGCAAGCATCTCGCGCGCAAGGCCACTGAGGCCGTCGACGCGCAGCCGGACATTGAGCCCGTCCGTGCCGATGTCGACGCGCTCGACCAGCAACGCCACGATGCGCGCCTGCTCTGCGGGGAAGAGTTCATCCCACAGCGGGTCGAGCTGCTGCAGAGCCGCGCGGGCATCGGCCTCGGTGATATCGTCAGCATTGGCGCGTGCCGCCTTCCATGTCCCGGCCACGATCTCGGGTTGGCGGAACACTGCGCGAAGCTGATCAATAACGGCGGTTTCGATCTCACCAGCCGAGACACGGCCCACGGGACACGATCCGGCGCCGTGCTTCAGCACGGTCTGGCTGACATAGTAGCGATACAGCCGGTCGCGCTTGCGGGTGTGCGTCGGCGAAAACGCCGCGCCGTCCGGTCCATAGAGCAAGCCTTTGAGTATGGCTGGTGTTTTGGCCCTGGTCCGGGCCGCGCGTTTGCGTGGGCTCTCCTGCAGGATGGCATGGACGCGGTCCCACGTCTCGCGATCGATGATGGCGTCGTGCTCGCCGGGGTAGCTTTCGCCCTTGTGGACCGCCTCGCCAATATAGGCGCGGTTGTTAAGCATGCGGTAGATAAACTTCTTGTCCATCGGGTTGCCCTTGGGGGTCAGTATGCCCTTGGCTGCGGTTTCGCGGGCCAGTTCGGTGCCAGATCCGATTTTGATAAACCGCTCGAATGCCCAACGGACATGGGCTGCGCGCTCCTCGTCGATGATCAGTTTGCGACTTTCAACGCGATAACCGTAGGGCGGAACCCCGCCCATCCACATGCCCTTTTTGCGGCTCGCCGCGACCTTGTCGCGAATGCGCTCGGCCGTGACCTCGCGCTCGAAGTGGGCGAAGGAGAGCAGGATGTTCAGCGTCAGCCGCCCCATTGATGTGGTGGTATTGAACGACTGCGTGACCGAAACAAAGGTCACGTCATTGCGGTCGAATACCTCGACCAGCTTGGCAAAGTCGGCCAGCGAGCGGCTAAGGCGGTCGATTTTGTAAACGACCACCACGTCGACGAGGCCGTCCTCAATATCCGCCATCAATTGCTGTAAGCCCGGGCGGTCTAGCGTGCCGCCAGAAATGCCACCATCGTCATACTGATCGCGGACGAGCACCCAGCCCTCGGAGCGCTGGCTTGCGATATAGGCCTCGCAGGCCTCCCGTTGCGCATGCAGGCTGTTGAATTCCTGCTCGAGCCCTTCCTCGGAGGATTTGCGCGTGTAGATCGCGCAGCGCAGTTTCCGGATAATCGGCTTGGTCATGCGCCCCTCCGGTGGTTTTTCAGGCCAAAGAAGAACCAGCCGTTCCAGCGGGTGCCAGTGATGGCGCGAGCAATCGCGGAGAGCGATTTGTAGGGGCGGCCCTGCCAGTCAAAGCCGTCGGCGGTGACGGTGACAACATGCTCAACGCCCTTCCATTCACGGATCAGCCTCGTACCGACAATGGGCGTCAAGTCAGCGCGGATGCGGCTCTTCTTGCGGTCACCCCCATCGAGCTGCTCGCCAAGGGCTTCTAGCCGCTTTACCGTTTCCGGCTTCAGGCCGCCATAAGCCAGCTCCTGGATGCGGTAGGCCAGTCGGCTCTCAAGGTAGCGGCGGTTGAACGGCGGCGGTTCGCTGTCGAACAGGTCGCGCCACTGAGCCTTCAGATCCGGCGTCGAAACGGTCTTGAGCGCGGCCAGGCGGGCGGGAATGGGATCTTGTTTGGTCATGCATTTCTCCGGTGAGTTGGAGTTGCATGACGCCATTCGTCGGCCGGATAGTGTAGTCCACTTTCTCCAGTATCGTCAGATACTTCCGCCCGATCACGTATCCGCAAACGAACCAGTCCTAGAGCCAGAAGGCCGCATAGCTCGGCGCGGCGTTCTGCGGGCGTCATCTGGTCTGGTGGCAGAGGATTGGGGCGTTTCATGTCTTGGGCGGCCGTGCTTGCTGGTGTCAATACCAGTCAAAAGCCACCGCGAAGGCTCGGGCGGGACATGCGCTCTCGCCAAGTGCTGATGAGAAAGCGAACAGGTGGTGAACATCTACTCTTGTGGACCTGACTTTCGTCTGTCCGTCGTCAGAGGTTTTGGGCCAGTTGGCGGCCTGAGCTAAGAGAGGGTCTGGCTCATTTTGTTGTTGTGATTATGCGGCGGATTTGCGGTGAAGCAAGCGTCGCGTTTCGATGGTCTTCCGTTTGATCCTTTCTCGTTGTTTCAGAATGGTCTGGCCGCGCCCGAAGTAGACATCGGCCGGGGTGAGGTTTTGCAGGCTCTCGTGATAGCGCCGGTGGTTGTAGTGACCGACAAAGGCATCGATCTGTTGTCTGAGGTCACCGGGCAGGTAGTAGTTTTCCAGTAAGATGCGGTTCTTCAAGGTCTGGTGCCATCGCTCGATCTTCCCCTGAGTTTGCGGGTGATACGGGGCACCGCGGACATGGTCCATCTGCTGTTCTTCGAGCCATTCGGCCAGCTCACCCGAGATGTAACTGGCACCATTGTCCGATAGCAGCCGTGGCTTGTGCAGGACCGTAGCTTGATCGCAGCCCGAGGTCTGCAACGCGAGATCCAGGGTGTCGGTCACATCACTCGACTTCATCGTCGTGCAGAGCTTCCATGCGATGATGTAACGGCTGTAATCGTCGAGGATCGTCGACAGATAGAACCAGCCCCAGCCGATGACCTTCAGATAGGTGAAGTCGGTCTGCCAAAGCTGGTTCGGTTGCGTGGTCTTGTCATGGAACTCGTCCGCGGCGGACAAAACCACATAGGCCGGGCTGGTGATCAGATCGTAGGACTTGAGGATGCGATAGACCGAAGCCTCTGACACAAAGTACTTTTCCGTGTCAGTGAACTGAACGGCCAGCTCGCGCGGCGACAGATCGCTTTCTTTCAAAGCCAGGTCTTTGATCTTCTCTCGAACCGGCTCGGGAATGCGGTTCCAGACCCGTGACGGCCGGGGGCTGCGATCCTCAAGCGCCTCGGGACCACCTGACAGATATCGGTCATACCAGCGATAGAAGGTCGTTCTGGGGATGCCGAGCTTGTCCAGCGTGCGCCTGGTCGGCAGATGCGAACCTTCGACCAAGCGGATGATTTCGAGTTTCTCGGATGCGGGATACCTCATTCGTCGTCGTCCCCATCCGCGATCATGCTTTTTTTGAGCAACCGCAGTTCCAGGGCCTGTTCGGCAACCACTTCCTTCAGATCGCGTGCCTCACGGCGCAGATCCTTGACCTCGGTCGATGTCGCGGCACGCGCCGTGTCGCCCGCCAGACGTTTCTTCCCAGCTTCAAGGAACTCCTTGGACCAACTGTAGTAGAGGCTCTGTGCGATACCCTCACGCCGACACAGTTCGGCAATGCTGTCTTCGCCCTTCAGGCCGTCCAGCACGATCCTGATCTTCTCTTCCGCTGAATACTGCTTGCGGGTGGCTCGGCGAATGTCTTTGACGACCTTCTCGCCGTGGCTCTTGCGGGTTCCGGGTTTCTATCTCATCTCCACTCCTTGGTGGTTACGATGAGCCAGAAACCCTCTCTTATCAAATCACCCTAAACTGTCCCATTGGTGCTGACGTCAGACAGTACCTGCAAAGATGACGCGGTCCAAGTTGAGGCGCAGTTCTCTCAGCAGGGATGACGCGGACTGCCCATTGGCATCGATTGTGAGTGTGTAGAAATCGATGTTGAGCGCGCCATGTCCGTTACGCTCCAAATCCTGCCGACGCGCGATGTCGCCATTTGAGGGGTGGTCGATCCTAAGCGCCTCGACATCGCGCCAGTTGCTGCGCTCGAAAGCAAGCGGCGCCGTTACCGGCAACGCGCAACCAAATGCGGAGGAAGCCGAGAGTGTAGCGAAGGTCGCCAAATACAAGAAATACCTATTTGGCATGGGTCTCTCCCAGAGTATGTTTTGCTTGTAACTTAACCGAGCTGGCGCTTCTTTGCTATTGCAAATCGAGGCTATTCGCCGCTGCGATCCTCCCACTCTTCCTGCAGCTTCGCTCAAGCTCAGCAATCTCGCCGGCTTCAAAGAAGATCAATGATTGCAGATTCTTTTGTGGTGGAGAAGGTTCGACCCCGGTCCCCTCCCCACCGCCACCTTACCCGACCGATACTGCTTGGACCGATGTTCCGACCACTGCGCTTATGACCTCCGCCGGTGGCGCGTTGGCGGCTTGGTCGCGGCAGGTCGTGCATCCGCCAATTCTAGGAGCGCATGTTTGCCAGAGCGCGTGAATTCAGGCGATCCGTTGGTCGGATAGCCAAGGTCAGCAAAGGCAGCAGCTAAGGGAATGCGCCCTCGCCGAAAGCGTATGCGAACTGGTTGACCCAAGGCATAAAGCCATCCGAACCTGCGCGCCGTTCACCATTTTCCACTGGAAAGCCAACCAAGCCGGCCTTACCGTCCAATTATGATGGACAAACCTGACTCGATCCTCTCGCGTCTTCCGGCCCGCCTGAAACAGGCGCGGCGGACGCAAGGGCTGTCGCTTGAAGCGGTGGCCAGGCTATCAGGTGTGTCGCGCAGCATGGTCAGCCAGATCGAGCGGGGCGTATCCTCGCCCACGGTGTCGACGCTGTGGAACCTGACGCGCGCATTGCAGGTCGATTTCGCGGGGCTACTGGAGGATCAGGCAGGCAACCAGATCGACGTTTTGCGCGCGCAGGAAGTGCCGACCATCGAGAACCACGGCGCAGGCTGCACGATCCGCATTCTGTCGCCGCCCGAGGATGCAGGGCAACACGAGGTCTACGAGCTGCGCTTTGCCAAGGATGGCGTTTTGGAGTCAGCGCCCCACGCCCACGGCACGCAAGAGAACCTGACCGTGATCGAAGGTGTGCTGACCGTGACCAGCGGTGATTTGTCTGACCGGCTGAACACAGGTGAAACCGCGCGTTATGCGGCGGACGTGCCACACCGGTTGCAGGCCGAAGGGCGTGCGCGCGCCTTCCTTGTCGTCAAAGGCGGGTAACGATCTGGCGGACAGTTGTTTGCCAAGGTGAAATCCCATATTGTGGACATTTGTCCGCTATAGTAGCGTTTCGGTATCAAAACACAGGAGCCTCCCATGTCCGACCGTTTCATTTCCGATCTGCAATCCACGCTTGCCGGGATCGAGGCCGACGGGCTGATGAAGCGCGAGCGGCTGATCACCTCGCCGCAGGGGGCGGAAATCAGCGTGGGCGGCCACGAGGTGATCAACCTGTGCGCCAACAACTATCTGGGGCTGGCCGATCACCCCGACCTGATCCGCGCTGCGTGCGACGTGATGAAGGACAAGGGGTTCGGCATGGCTTCGGTCCGGTTCATCTGCGGCACGCAGGATTTGCACCGCGACTTGGAAAAGAAACTGGCGGCGTTTCTGGGCAAGGACGATTCAATCCTGTTCGCCGCCTGTTTCGATGCGAATGGCGGGTTGTTTGAACCGCTGCTGGGGCCGGAGGATGCGATCGTCTCGGATGCGCTGAACCATGCGTCGATCATTGACGGGATCCGGCTGTGCAAGGCGCGGCGCTTTCGGTATGCCAACAACGACATGGGCGATCTTGAGGCGAAGCTGAAAGAGGCGCGCGACGGTGGCGCGCGGCATGTGATGATCGCGACGGATGGCGTCTTTTCGATGGATGGCTATCTGGCCAACCTGCCGGAAATTTCCCGGCTGGCGCAGCAATATGATGCCGTGATGATGGTGGACGATTGCCACGCGACCGGCTTTATGGGGCCGCGTGGGGCAGGGACGCCGGATCATTTCGGGGTCGATGTGGATATTCTGACCGGCACGTTGGGCAAGGCACTTGGTGGCGCGCTTGGCGGCTATATCGCCGGGCCGCAGCCCGTAATCGACCTGCTTCGCCAGCGCGCGCGGCCCTATCTGTTCTCAAACGCCTTGCCGCCGTCGATTGTTGCGGCGGGGCTTGAGGCGATCCGGTTGGTGGAAGAAGGCGCGGGGCTTCGCACGAAGCTGTTTGAAAACGCGCGAAACTGGCGGGACGGGCTGAGCAAGCTGGGCTTCAAGCTGCTGGACGGCGAGCATCCGATCATTCCGGTGATGCTGGGTGATGCCCCCTTGGCACAGAAAATGGCGGCCGGGTTGTTTGACGAAGGCGTCTATGTCTCGGGTTTCTTTTTCCCGGTCGTGCCGCATGGACAGGCGCGCATCCGCACACAGATGAGCGCCGCTTTGACCACCGAACAGCTTGACCGCGCGCTGGCTGCGTTCGGCAAAGTGGGTCGTGATTTGGGAGTGATCAAATGAGCCTACCCAACACCATGAAAGCCCTGGAAAAATCCAAGCCCGAGGAAGGGCTGTGGATGGTGCAGGCGCCGGTGCCGGAGATCGGCCCCGATGAGGTGCTGATCCGCATCAACGCCACCGGGATTTGCGGCACCGACATTCACATCTGGAACTGGGATGACTGGGCCGCTGCCACAGTGCCGGTGCCGATGATCACGGGCCACGAGTTTGCCGGCGAGATCGTCGAACTTGGCCGCAATGTCACCGGGCTTGAGATCGGGCAACGATGCTCGGGCGAGGGGCATGTGGTCGGCACGGAAAGCCGCCAAAGCCGGTCGGGAAAGTTCCATCTGGACCCGGGCACGCGGGGGATTGGTGTGAATGTGCAAGGGGCGTTTGCGGAGTATTTGCGCCTGCCTGCGTTCAACGTGGTACCGCTGCCCGATGATATCCCGGACGAGATTGGCGCGATCCTCGACCCGCTTGGCAACGCGGTGCACACGGCGCTGAGTTTCGATCTGCTGGGCGAGGATGTGTTGATCACCGGTGCCGGGCCGATTGGCATCATGGCCGCGGCGGTCGCGCGTCATGCTGGGGCGCGGCATGTTGTGATCACCGATATCAACCCGGATCGCCTGAAGCTGGCCGAACATGTTTGTCGAAACATCCGCACGGTGGATGTGACGAAAGAAGATTTGCGCGATGTGATCAGCGAACTGAAAATGAAGCAGGGCTTTGATGTCGGGCTTGAAATGTCAGGCAGTCAGCAGGCGCTGGACCAAATGGTGGAAAGCCTGATCATGGGCGGCAAGATCGCGCTTCTGGGCATTCCGCCCGGCAAGTCCCCCGTCGATTGGTCGCGCATCGTGTTCAAGGCAATCACCATCAAGGGCGTCTATGGCCGCGAGATGTTCGAGACCTGGTACAAGATGATCGCGATGTTGCAAAACGGGCTGGATGTGAGCCGCGTGATCACCCACCAGATGCATGTGGACGAGTTCAAGGAAGGCTTCGCCGCGATGAAATCCGGTCTGTCGGGCAAGGTGGTGCTGAACTGGCGCTAGGTCCGTGAAGGTCCCCGTCCGGCCATGCCGGGCAGCCCCCGACCGCCCCCATGGGCGGGGGCTTCACCCCCACCCGCGGTCAGAGTCCGCCCTTCCGTTGTTCGCCAATGCGAGAAGATCGGTTGTGCCTTACCTGAGCGGAATGGGCCGCTGTTCCTCGATCGCCTCCATCGCGAAATAGGAGGTGACGGTCTCAAGCTCGATATTCCCGATCAGGCGCTTATAGACATCATCATAGCCTGCCATGTTGCTGACAACGATCTTCAACAGATAGTCGTATTCGCCGCCGATGCGGAAGAAGTCGATCACCTCGGGGATCGCCGAGACGTGGTTGCGGAACTGTCGCAGCCAGTCGGCAGAATGGTGCCTTGTCTTGATCAACGAGAATACCACGAAGCTGCCGCCTAGACTTTCGCGGTCGATCACCACGGTGCGGTTGCGGATTGCCCCCATGGCTTCCAGCGCCTTGAGCCTGCGCCAACAGGCGTTTTGCGACAAGCCGATCTTGTCGGCAAGAACCCTTTGGGACTGTGCCGCGTCGCGTTGGAGTTCCTCTAGGATGTGATAATCAAACTGATCTAATATATGCGCCATAAAGCGATCATATGACCCAAAATTTGATTTGCAATGGTGAAAAGCTGTGAAGTTTTTTCAAAATTTTGCGTCATCATGGTTGGATCAATTCAGGGGATAACATGACCGCTCTCGACGATTTCAAGGCTGCGCTGAAGGGCGCTGAGGTTCATGATCAGATCCGCAAGGGGCTGATCGGTGAAAATGTGCAGATCGACGGGCCGTTTGGGCCGAAACCGCTGATCTATGCCGACTACGTCGCCTCTGGCCGGGCGCTGGCGCAGGTCGAGGATTTCATTCGTGATCGTGTGCTGCCCTATTACGCCAATACCCACACGCAGGCGTCGTTTTGCGGCGAATATATGACCAAGCTGCGCGAGGCTGCGCGGGCCGAGATTGCGCGTCTGACCGGTGCGGGGCCGGGGATGAGCGTGGTGTTCACCGGCGCAGGTTCGACCGCCGGGATCAACCGGATCGTGGGCTTGCTGGACCTGGCCAAAATGGTCAGGGACGGGCAGCGCGTGGTGGTCTTGACCGGCCCGTATGAGCATCATTCCAACATCCTGCCATGGCGCGAAACCGGGGCCGAGGTGATCGAGGTGACCGAAGCCCCGGGCGGTGGCGTCGATCTGGATGACCTCGCGCGTGCATTGCAGGCGGCGCAGGGGGCCGCGCGGATCGTCGGCACGTTCTCGGCGGCGTCCAATGTCACTGGTATTCTGACCGATGTGGACGCGGTGACCCGGATGCTGCGCGCCCATGGCGCGCTGGCGATTTGGGACTACGGCTGTGCCGGACCCTATTGCGCGATGGATATGAAGCCGGGCAGTGATGCCCAGAAGGATGCCATCGTCTTTTCCGTGCACAAGTTTCCCGGCGGTCCGGGGTCCAGCGGTGTTGCGGTGATCCGTGACGCGATCGCCTGCCGTGCCACGCCGACACTGCCCGGAGGTGGCACGGTCAGTTTCGTGTCGCCGTGGGGGCATGTCTATTCTGAAAACCTCGCGGCGCGCGAAGAAGGCGGCACGCCCAACGTGACCGGCGATATTCGCGCGGCACTGGCGATGCTGGTGAAAGAGGCGCTGGGGCAGGATTGGCTCGACAAGCGGCAAGCGGCACTTAGGGCGCGGGCCCTGAAAATCTGGGCTGGCAACGACCGGCTTGAGGTTTTGGGCCTGCCCGACGCCGACGCTTTGCCGATCTTTTCCTTCCGCGTGCAGGACGGGGAAGGGGGGCAGGTGCATCACCAGTTCTTCACCCGACTGCTCAGCGATCTGACCGGCGTGCAGGCACGTGGCGGCTGTGCCTGTGCCGGGCCGTATGGCCACCGTTTGCTGGGTCTGGGCAAGGCCGATTCCGATGCGACCATCGCGGCTTTGGAACAGGGCGAGGAGACGGCGAAGCCCGGCTGGGTGCGGCTGAACCTATCTGCCTTGATGACCGACGAGAAGGCAGATTTTATCATCAAGGCTGTGGACGATCTGTCGCGGATCGCCCAAGATTGGGCCGATCAGTATTGCGTCGATACCAGTACCGCCCGGTTCAAAGCCCAAGCCTTGCCCAAGGATACGCTCGCCTCATGACCGCAGCCCGTATCAGCCCCCTTGCCAATCCGACCTTCCGGCGGCTTTTCGCCGCGCAGGTGTGTTCGTTGTTGGCGATCGGGCTGATGACGGTGGCAATGTCGCTGGCGGCTTACCGTATCGGTGGCGCTGCGGCGGCGGGGCAGATCCTTGGCTTTCTGTTGGCGGTGAAGATGGTTGCCTATGTGGGCATTGCGCCACTGGCCGAAGCCTTGTTGGCAGGCGCCCCGCGCAAGCGGGTCATGGTGGGGCTGAACGCGGCGCGGATGCTGCTGCTGCTGCCCATGGCCTTCGCCACCGAGACGTGGCAGATCGCAGCACTGGCGCTGGTGTTTTTCGCGGTCTCGTCCGGGTTTACGCCGCTGTTTCAGTCGGTGATCCCGGACGTGCTGCCGGACGAGCACGCCTATAGCCGGGCATTGGTCTGGTCGCGCATCGCCTACACGCTGGAATCGGTGCTGTCACCGGTGATCGCCGCCATCGTGCTGCAACTGATCGCGGCAGAGTTCCTGTTCTGGGTCGCTGCGCTGGCCTTCGTGGGGTCCATCCTGGGGCTGCTGATCACGCGTTTCCCAGCGGACACGGGCGCGCAGCGCAAGGGGCCGTTCCTGACCCGTGCACTGAACGGACTGCATATCTATCGCAAGACGCCGCGGCTGCGGGGACTGTTCTTGTTCAATTTTGCACTGTCGCTGAGCATGGCCTGGGTTTTGGTCAACTCGGTAGTGCTGGCGGGCACAACGCTGGGCGATGCAGAGCGGCATTTCCCAATCCTGATGACCCTCTACGGGCTGGGGGCTGCGATCGGTGCTGTGCTGGTGCCGCGCCTGATTGAAAGACTGGATGAACGTCGCGTGATGGCGGTGGGTGCGCTGACGCATGCAGCGCTTGGGTTCGGGATTGCTTTGCCGTTGGGCTATGCGGGCCACTTGGCGCTTTGGCTGGCGTTTGGTTTGGCGGCATCACTGGTGCTGACGCCGGGCGGCTTGGTGATCGCACGGTCGGCCCGTGCGGTGGACCGCGCGTCGGTCTTTGCGGCGCAATTCTCGTTGTCTCATGTCGGATGGCTGGTGGCGTATCCGCTGGCTGGACAACTTGCGGCCCTTGCCGGGTTGACGCCATCGCTGCTGGTTTTGTCGGCGCTCACCGCAGGTGTGGCCCTATTGGCAATACGGGTCTGGCCCGCCGCCGATCCGCTGACGCGCTCACACGTTCATCCCGACTTGCCCAGCGATCACCCACATTTGCGCGACACTCCGGCGCACGGGGCCCGGCACCGGCATGCCCATCCCTTCCATATCGATGTTCTCCACCCGGAATGGTCTGACAGCCAGTCTGCCTGACCGCTTCGGGACCGGATCTGATACCTAAAGGAAAGACGACATGACACATGACACCGCAACGCCGATAGATGGCCAAGGCTTGCCTGCACTGGAGGCGCGGCTGCGTGAGGATCTGACGTTCCTCTGCTGGCCCGGCAAGGACTGGGTGCCTGCGCGTGACGGGGTCAATGATGTGGTGATCATCGGTGGTGGCATGTGCGGCATGGTGGCGTGGCTGGCGCTGAAAACCGGTGGCATTCACAACATGCGGGTGCTGGATCGCAGCCCCGAGGGGCTGGAAGGGCCGTGGCTGACCTATGCACGGATGGAGACGTTGCGCTCGCCCAAAGAGCTGACGGGTCCGGCCTTTGGGCATGGTGCGTTGAGCTTTCAGGCGTGGTATCGCGCGCAGTTCGGCACAAAGGAATGGGACGCGCTGGACAAGATCCCGCGCCCGATGTGGATGGAGTACCTGCAATGGTATCGGCAGGTTTTGGACATCCCGACCGAGAACAACGTGGCCGTCGATCTGGTTGAGCCTGAGGGGGATTTGTTGCGGCTGCACCTGTCCGGCGCGAAGGAGAAGTCGATCCTGTGCCGTAAATTGGTCTTTGCCACCGGGCGCGATGGCACCGGGCAGCCGAACATTCCCGGCTTTGTGCAGGGTCTGGACCGCAGGTTCTGGGCGCATAGTGCCGACGAGATCGACTTTGCCAACCTGAAAGGCAAGCGCGTGGCGGTGGTGGGCGTGGGCGCGTCCGCCGTGGACAATGCCGCTGAGGCGTTGGAGCATGGCGCGGCTGAAGTGCGCCACCTGATCCGCCGCAAAGAAATGCCGACCATCAACAAGATGATGGGGATCGGGTCGTTCGGGTTCACCGCAGGCTATGCCAGCCTGCCGGATGAATGGCGTTGGCGCTTCATGCAATATTCCTTCTCCACGCAAACGCCGCCGCCGCATGGCTCGACCAACCGGGTCAGTCGTCATCCGAACGCGTATTTTCACTTCGGTAAAGCGGTGCAAACGACGGTCGAAAAGAACGGCGCGGTCGAAGTGGGGTTCGCCGATGGCACGGCGTATGAGGCGGATTTCGTGATCCTTGGCACCGGCTTCACCATCGACCCGCTGTCGCGGACCGAGTTCGGCGACGCGGCGACCAATATCCTGCTGTGGCAGGATGTTTACACGCCGCCGGCGGATGAACCGTCGCGCGATCTGGGGCGCTTCCCCTACTTGAACCACGATTTCACGTTCCGCGAAAAAGTGCCGGGCACCGCGCAGTGGCTGTCCAATGTTTACTGCTTCAACTACGGTGCGTCGGCGAGTTTGGGCAAGGTCTCGGGCGATATTCCGGGGATATCAGAGGGCGCAAACTGGATGACCCGCGAGATTGCGGCGAAGCTTTACACCGAGGACCTCACCAAGCACTGGCAAGCCATGCTGGACTACGACAAGCCGGAACTGGATGGCAGCGAATGGGTGCCCACCGACCTGATCACGGAAAGTGAGAAGGGGGAGGTGGCCTGATGGCTTTGGTCACGACTGCGCTGCGTCAGGCAGGGATAACGACCGAAGGTGGTTTAGCGGCGGCCGTCGAAGGGCGTGCAGCGATCTTCGAGATGACGCAGGCCGCCGAAGACGCCGTATTGCGCCCGAAAGATGAAGGCCCGTGGTCGCATGACCTGCGGGCAGCGTTGGCAGCGCGGATCGCGACGTTGAACGATGAAGCGGACCTTGCCGCGCAATATGCCGACGGGGCAGGTGCGTTTGCCGATCTGGCTGACCCGGAAAATGACGGGGCAGCGCAGGGTTTGGCCGAGGTTGTGGCATTCATGGACAAGGTCGCAGCTGACACGCGCAATGTTGCGGCGGCTGATGTTTCGGGCCTGCAAGCGGCCGGGGTGGCGGATGCCGATATCGTGCGGCTGGCGGAATTGAACGCGTTTCTGGCCTATCAGATCCGGGTGATTGCCGGGCTGCGTTTGATGAAGGGGGCGTTTGCATGACCAAGGTGATCACGAAATTCACCCGCAACGTCCCGCATTGGCAGCCGCGCGTGACCCCGGTGGACCTGAAAGCCGCCACCGAGGCGCAACTGGATGCGCTGCAGGTCACGCCGTCGAACACCAAGGTGTCGGAATACGTGCTGACCCTTGCGCATGACGTGGAAAGCCTGAAGGTGCGGTCGCCGCTGTTTAATGCCATTATGTATGACACGGGCGGGATGAGCCGGGCCGAGCGGGAGCTGGGCGCACTGGGGGCCTCGATGGTCAACCATTGCATCTATTGCGCCGCCGTTCATGCCGCGCGCCACGCGCAGCTAGAGACATCGACCGAGGTGACGGACAAGCTGTTCCGCGACGGTGCGAAGGCGGATCTGACCGAACGCGACCGGGCGATCTTCGACTTCGCCGTGGCGCTGTCTGAAGCGCCGTCACGGGCCGGACTGGCGCATATGGACGCGCTGAAAGCCGCCGGGCTGGACGCGGCCGAGGTGCTGGACCTGATCCTGTCGGCGTCGTTGTTTGGCTGGGCCAACCGCTTGATGCATGTGCTGGGCGATCCGGTGCGGGTGTCGACAGACGCGGCGTAAGGTGGCGCCCGAATTTGAAAGAGAGCTACAAGGCAAAACGATGGGAGAACAGGTGGGCAAAACGGTAGGATTGGCGGGCGCAGGCTCGATCGCGTTTGGAACGGCGGCGCTGTTGCATAAGGCAGGTCACGATCCGATGTTGTGGTCGCCGTCGGGCGAGGGCACGTCGGAGCTTGCCGACGGTGCACCCCTGACCGCCATTGGTGCGGTCGAGACTACGCTGGCACCTCGCATCGCTGACAGTGCCGCGATGCTGGCGCGCGACAATGACGTTTTGATCATCGCACTGCCCGGCTATGGCCATAAGGCCGTGCTGGACGCGCTGGCCCCGCATATCGAGCCGCGCCATCAGGTGATCATCTCGTCCCATGCCTCGCTTGGGGCGGTCTATCTGATGCAACTGCTGGCGGCGCGTGGCGTGACGGTCCCGATCACCGCCTGGGGCACCACGATCTGCACCGGACGGCGGCAATCGGGCACCGAGGTGCGGGTGAACACCGTGCGCAGCCGTGTGGATCTGTGCACCGTGCCGGAAGACCGGTCCGAGGAGGCCTTGAGCCTGTGTCAGGCGCTGTTCGGCGATCGGTTCCAGCCGCGCGACGGGCTTTTGGCCATTTCGTTGTCCAACCTCAATCCGCAGAACCATATGGGGATTGCCTTGGGCAACATCACCCGGATGGAGCAGGGCGAGACATGGTCGCAGGGCCAGAACGTCACCCCCAAAGTGGGTCGTTTGCTGGAAGAACTGGACCGCGAACGGTTAGAGATCGCACAGGCGCTGGGGCTGGAGGTCAAAACGATCTTTGAGCATTTCCACCTGTCGTTTCACGTGCCCGTCGCCTCGATTTCCGAGATGAACCAACAGATGCACGCGCAGGGCAATGGGGGCGTTGGTCCGGCCACCACCGACAGCCGTTATGTGACCGAGGATGTGCCTTACGGGCTTGTGCTGACCGCAGCACTTGGGCGTCTGACCGGTCACCCGGCGAAGCTGCACGAGGCAGGCATTCAGATTTTTTCCGCCATGTATGGCCGGGACTTCGAAGCAGAAAATGAAATCCTGAAAGCGCTGGACCTTGGCCGCTATGACCTTGATGATCTGAGAAGGGCAGCAAAAACGGGTGTGCTGCGCCAACCTGCCAGCGCCTGAACGACGACAAGACAATAACCAAGAAGAAGACCACTAAACCAACAAGGAGACCTGATATGTCAAAACTGCTTTACAGCCGCCGCCGTTTTCTTGGCACTGCCGCCACCACTGGTGCAGCGCTGGCGTCACCGTTCTATCTGCGTCGTGCTGCAGCCCAATCGGGCGGTGAGGTGAACATCTGGACCTACAACGACTTCGTGCCCGAAGCGTTCAAGGAACAGTTCGAGGCCGAGACCGGCATCAAGGTCAATGTCCGTCTGGTCGATGACCAGGGCAAGCAGTTCAACCTGCTGGCCGCCGAACAGCCGAACCCGACCGTCGATATCATGACCGTCGCCGGCCACCGGTTCCTGCAGTTCATCGACAACGACCTTCTGGCGCCGCTCGACACAGACCGGCTGACAAACTGGGGCAAAATCAACCCGACTTTCTCGGAAAGCGATTGGTCGACGATCAATGGCAACAAATGGGGCGCGCCGATCCTGTCGGGGATGGAAGTTCTGTCCTACAACACCGAACTGGTAAGCGAAGAAGAGGCGCTGACCTGGGACACGCTGTTTAGCGAGAAATACAGCGGTCAGACCGCCTATATCATTCAGGACATGATGTCGATTGTGATGCTGATGAAGGGGTATGACGGCAATATGGTCGAATATATGGATGACCCCGAGAAGGCAGCGCAGATCGTCGAAGAAGCCAAGCAGTTCCTGATCGAGAAGAAGCCTCTGGTGCGCAAGTATTATGATGGCGGGGCAGAATTCCAGCAGATGATGGTCAATCAGGACATCGCGTTGGGCCATTCGTGGAACGGTCCGGCAGCAGCCTTGATCAATGATGGCTTCCCGTTGGCCATGACCATCCCGCGCGAAGGGTCGTATGGCTTTGTCTATACCTACAACATCGCGAACAACGCGCCGAATGCGGACAACGCCTATACCTTCCTTGATGCCATTCTTGCTTCGCCCGAGATTGGCGCGGCAATGACCAAGGCGTCGGGCTTCATCTCGACCTACAAGGACGCATCACAATACCTCAGCGACCTCGAGAAGAAGTCGACCTCGTTCCCGGAAGAGCAACTGGCCAACCTGCAGTTTTTCCGCGCCGAAGCGAACGAGTTGAAATACGGGCTTGTTGACCCGGCGGTCGAGGCGATCAAGGCCGCCTGATACCGCTTCAGGAAACCCGTTCCTGTCCCGCCCGGTGCGGGGCAGGGGCCCTGACCTTCCGAAAGACCATCGAATGACCTATGACGCATCCTCGCAGCGGGGCAAGCGCGCTGAGACGCACGACACTTCGGGCCGCACATTTTGGGGCCGCTTGGTTGAATGGGGGCCGTATCACACGCTGATGCGGCTGGCGACGGCCTCGCCGCGCCGCCAGTTCCTGATCCTTGCCGCCTTTCCGGTTCTCTGGGTGCTGACCCAGCACCTTGGGCCGATGTTGCAGATGGTTCGGGTGTCGCTGACCGATGCCTATCCGGTCGCACCCGGTGTGGAACAGCATTTCACACTGGACAGCTATGCGCGTTTCTTTGGGGATAGTATCTTCTGGATGCCGTTTTTCCGCACGCTGGCCTTTGCCGGGGTGTTTACCTTCTGCACCCTGATCATCACCTATCCGGTCGCCTATTTTCTGGCCCGCCATGTCAGCCGCAAGAACCAGATGCTGTTCCTGCTGCTTCTGCTGATCCCGTTCTGGGTGGGCGAGATCGTGCGCACCTATGCGATCATGATCCTGCTGGGCAACACGGGGGCAGTGAACCTTGTCCTGAAATGGCTGGGTCTGATCGACCGGCCCATTCCCTTTATGTATACAAGCTTTTCGATGGGGGTCGGCATCGTCTATCTGACCGCGCTTTACATGCTGCTGCCGCTGTATTCCGCGCTGGAAAAACTGCCGCAAAGTATGAACGAAGCCGCGGCCGATCTTGGGGCAGGCGCGTGGACGCGGTTTCGCCGGGTGTCGCTGCCCTTGACCATCGAAGGCATCTCGTCGGGTTGCACGCTGGTTTTCCTGATCTCGACCGGGTTTTACGCGACGCCGGTTCTGCTGGGCGGGCCGTCGACCACGGTGTTTGCCGAAACCATCGCGGGTTTCTTCCATGTGGCGGGCGATGAATGGCCCACGGGGGCCGCCTTTGCCACCATCATGTTCATGGCCGCCCTTATCATCACGGCGACGTTCCAGAAAGCAATGAACGCGCTGCGCAAAGGAGAGCAGAAATGAACGATCGCCCAGAACTCTTCCGCGGCAACCGCATTTTCCTGAGCTGCATCTATTGGGCCTTTGTCCTTTATGTCTTCGTGCCGCTGATCCTGATGATCATCATGGGCTTCAAGGATTCAAAGTTCATCGGTTTCCCGATCCGGTCTTGGACTTTGGACTGGTACACAGGTGTGTTCGCCGATGCTGAGGTTCTGTCGACCTTCGGGTATTCGATCGCCATCGCGGTTCTGTCGACGCTGATTTCAGTGATGGTTGGCACGTGGATCGCGGTGTTGCTGGAGGGGCGCAAGTTCATTGGACGTTCGGTCATGTTCGGCATGACGGTCTTGCCTGCGCTGGTGCCGGGGATCATCTCGGCGATCGCGTTTCGCATCTATGCCCGCTATCTGGGGATCGAGCCGGGCATGGGCGCAATTGTCTGGGCGCACGCCGTCCACAACGTGCCCTTTGTGGTGCTGGTGGTGATGGCGCGGCTGTCGACCCTGCCCAAAAGCCAGATCGAGGCGGCGCGTGACCTTGGCGCCGACCCGCTGGTCACCTTCATCCGCATCACCTTGCCCTATCTGGTGCCCGCCATTCTGGGCGCGTCGATCTTCTGCCTGCTGCTCTCGTTTGACGACTTCGTCCGCTCGTTCTTCCTGGGTGGATACGAGCCGACCTTGCCGGTGCTGATCTTTGCAAAACTTCGGTCTGGCATGAGCCCGGAGATCAACGCCATCGCAACCGTTGCGCTGATCCTGACCGCCGCCATCGGCATCTGGGCCGAGCGTTTCACCCGCCGCATGAACAAGGAAAGTTGAGCCATGACCGACCAGACACCACTCGTCCGCATCGAAGGGCTGTCGAAACATTTCGGCCCGACCGTCGCGCTGGACAACCTGACGCTGGACATCGCACAGGGCGAGTTCGTGACCTTCCTTGGCCCGTCGGGCTGCGGCAAGTCGACGACGCTGCGCATTCTTGGCGGGTTCGAACGTCCGACCACCGGCCGCGTGATCCTTGACGGTGAAGACGTGACCAATCAACCGCCTGAGAAGCGCCATGTGAACATGGTGTTTCAGGATTACGCGCTGTTTCCACATATGACCGTGGCACAGAACATCTCGTTCGGGTTGGAGCTGAAGGGCATGAGCAAGGCGGAAATCAAACGCCGCTCGGACGAAATCATGTCCTTTCTGGAGCTGGACGCCTTTGGCGACCGCTATCCGGTTCAATTGTCTGGTGGCCAGCGGCAGCGCGTCGCACTGGCCCGTGCGCTGGCGCCCGATCCGGCGCTGTTGCTGCTGGACGAACCGCTGGGCGCGTTGGATGCCAAGTTGCGCGGGCAGGTCCAGCAGGAACTGAAGTCGATCCAGCGCCGCACCCACAAGACCTTCTTCTTCGTCACCCACGATCAGGAAGAGGCGCTGACCATGTCCGACCGGATCGTGGTGATGAACCAGGGCCGGGTGGAACAAGACGGCACGCCAGAAGAGCTGTATTTCCGCCCCGCCAGTCGTTTCGTGGCCGAGTTCATCGGCGAAACCAACCTGTTGTCGGGCCAGATGCGCGGCACCGAGGGCGACAAGGTGGTGATGGATTGGCACGGCGCTACGCTGATGGGCAAAGCACCCGATAAACTGCCCGGCGAAGGCCAACAGATCACCGCTTCGGTGCGCCTGGAAAAGCTCGGCTTCCACGCCGAACGTCCGCAGACCGGCAACGCGGTGCAAGGGCGTGTGGTGGGCAAGACTTTCCTTGGCTCGCGTATGGCGATGGAGATTGCGGTGGGCAACGGGGGCGATGCGCTGCTCAAGGCCTATGTGGATGCCGAAACCGGCCAGTCCGTCGGCAACGACCCGGTGTGGATCGGCTGGGACGCGGACAACATGGCGGTGCTGAACGACTGAGCGGGCCAAGCCTTGCGACTGTCAGTCCTCTTGGGGACACTTGTGCTTTGCGCAACCAGCGACATTTCTGAAGGGGACTTAGATTTGTCTGTTGCAGAACCGTCCAGCAGGGCTTGAGAGGCGAGCTTTCTAACGCGGGGTTTTTTGGCTGTTCTGCGCCCCCCTGTTTACTTTTTTTGATCCGCATCCAATGGCGGACCGTATTCCTTTCACAGATCACAACTTGTCCAAGAAAAGGAAATACAATGTTTCGCAGAACTTTTCTCTCGCTTTCGGCCGTGGCTTTGCTGGCGACCCCAGCCTTCGCGGACAACCACTCCAAAGATATCGTCGATACAGCCGTCGAAGCTGGTAGCTTCTCAACACTTGTTGCTGCTGTTCAGGCCGCAGGTCTCGTTGAGACCCTTAAAGGTGACGGTCCCTTCACCGTCTTCGCACCGACAGACGAAGCCTTTGCCGCTTTGCCCGAAGGCACGGTCGAAACGCTTCTGATGCCTGAAAACAAGGACCAACTGACCGCGATCCTGACTTATCACGTGGTGTCAGGCAAAGTGATGTCAGGTGACATTGCAGGCAAAAGCATGGAAGTGCCGACCGTCAACGGCGCAATGGCAATGGTCGATGCGACGTCTGGTGTGATGATTGACGGCGCGAACGTCGTTCAAGCCGATATCGAAGCGTCAAATGGCGTCATCCACGTGATCGACGCCGTGATCATGCCGAAGTAAGGCAGGTCAACGTTTCTGGCCAGGGGGCGCAAAGCCGCCCCCAGGCCCTGCGGGCATGATCCCCCTCGGCCCGCAACCTCGCCCTGTCCCAAACGCCCTGTTTCAAAAAAATGGGCGCGTGGGGCGGGGCGATTTTTTTGGTTGTATCCAAGACCCGTGGATCTTCTTATGTGATGATCAACCTGTTGCAGGAGCTTCCATGTCCCCGACCAAAGGCAAAACAGCCCCGGTCCGATTGCCGACCACCCGGCGGTCGCTACCGATTGCCCTGATGCGCGCGCGTGAAAACGTGATGGGCCCGGTGCGCGAGATGCTGGCCGACACTGGTATCACCGAACAGCAGTGGCGCATTCTAAGGGTTCTGTCAGAGCATGGCGCGCAAGACGCGACACATCTGAGCGAACGCACCTGTCTGTTATTGCCCAGCTTGACGCGGATTATTCAGACTATGGTTGCAAAAGGGCTGGTGACGCGCACACCCGACGCATCAGACCGTCGGCGCCAGACCCTTGCCATCACCCCAGTGGGTCAACAGATCATCGACGACAATCTTGAACACGCGGCGCGCATCGCCGATGGCTACGTGCAAAAACTTGGCAAAGACCGCTACGAGGCCCTGCTGGATTTGCTAGAGACACTCGCATAGAAGAAGGGCGCTTGCAGGCATGAACAAAGCCCGCGGGTTCGTTGACACGGCTCTTGTTCTGTCCTACTCAGCGCCATCGTTTTCGAGGTCATCATGTCAAACAAAGTTTCAGTATCCGGCCGCGCGACCGTGCGCGATGTTCAGCGTGTTTTGCTAGATGAAATCGTTAAAACCTGCCGCGATCTGGGGCAGCGACCGATCCTTGCAGACATCACGATGTCGCCGCGGCCCAAGCTTTGGCTGTGTTGCACGCCCGCGGAACGGACCGAAATTACCGCTCGGTTCAAGGCCCAGTGCATTCATATCTCGCACCAAATGGGACGCCAGTTGATCGAGATTGATCCCGCCATCACCGACGCAATTTCAACCATTGCCTATAAACGGTATGTTATTGATCAAGTAGAGCTTTTCGGCGCTGACAGTGGGATCGAGATCGAGTTTTGCCGAAAAGTCCCGGAGCAGAACGTGTGGCGCGCCGGCAGCGGTGTGGCCGAGATCGAAGCCTCAGAGGACTATCTGCAAAATCTTGAGGTGGTTGAATATCTGGGCCAGACACTTCCGGTTCTTGGCAATACGAAAGTGCTTTCCGAACGAGCGCCATACAACGAAAAAGTGGATGTCGTTTACACTTGGGTCGACGGGGCTGACCCGAAATGGCAAAGCAAAAAGAACGGCACGCCGCTCAATCAGGGCACCCTGAACGCGAACGCGCCGACGCGGTTTCTGTCCGGGCAAGAGCTGCTGTATTCGATCCGCTCGCTGCAGCGGTATTTTGTCGATCTGGGAAAGATCTACATCGTGACCGATGACCAAACCCCTGACTTTCTGGGGGATCTGTTGGACGAGGTTTCGATCATCGACCACCGGGAAATCTTCCCGTCGCATGATCACCTGCCTTGTTTCAATTCGCACGCCATCGGGGCCAATCTTCACCGTATTCCAGGGCTGTCGCAACGCTATCTCTATTTCAACGACGACGTGCTGTTGGGAGCGCCCGTTTCTGTCGCGACCTTCTTTGACGAACTGGGCCGCGCCTATCAGTTCCCGTCGCAACGAACCGCCGTTCCGCACAAGCCCTTGTTCACGCCCGAGAACGCCGTCGATGCTGCGGCGCGCAATAACCAGCGCCTGCTGGAGAAATTGTTTGGCAC
Source organism: uncultured Aliiroseovarius sp. (assembly GCF_947497285.1). Classification (GTDB taxonomy): domain Bacteria; phylum Pseudomonadota; class Alphaproteobacteria; order Rhodobacterales; family Rhodobacteraceae; genus Aliiroseovarius. The sequence continues at coordinate 710,147 of NZ_CANMFT010000001.1, forward strand.
CTTCGCGTTTCGCAAATACAAACACACCCCCGTTTGTGTCGACCGGCTTGTCATGGAGCAGATGGAACGCGATCTGCCCGAAGCCTGGCAGAGCACGCTGCCCAACCGGATCCGATCGGTCGACGATCATTCGATCGCCGGACACCTGTATATGAACTACTCCGCATCGTTGGGAAAATCGGTTCTGGGGCGGATACGCTATCGCTATTTCGATCTGGCCAATCCGCTGTTTGAAAGCATCTTTCCAAGCATTCTTGACAGCGAATGGACCCGTCCGCAAACCTTCTGCGTGAATGACACGAAACCCTCGGAATTCGTCGACGCAAACCGAAAAGTCATGGAACACACGCTAGAGCAACTTTATTCCCAAGAGGCGCCCCAGGTGGACACCGACATGCGCTCTGAATGGGAAAAGGCACCCTTGCCGCGCAAGATCCGCCGGGTTTTGGGCAACGTGAAGCGCAAGGTCTTGCCCTAGGGTCACGTGCGTGGGTGGTCTCTTTGCGACCCTTCCAGGCCGTCGGTTTGGTGGGGTGATCCTGCGCTGGTCAAGATAATATTTCCTTTGTCCTTCCGGTAAATAGCCGTCTATGCTGCGATAGTGTTTTGGCAAGGCTGGCCTTCGGGGTCGGGTCGCATTGACGGGGGGAAGCCCTTGGTTGGCGCGCGACCAGACCTGTCCGGCCGCCAGTGTTCAGCCAGTGCTTGGGAGGTGCGGATGCGTGGTTTGAGGTTTGGATTGCAACTGGTCAGCTCAGTTCTGTTCTGCGCGATAGGTGCGGGGCAGGCTGCGGCGATGCCGGACTATGTCGTGAAGCGTGGACAGGACGATACCTGCAGCCTGATCTTTGCGCCCGACAGAAAGACCAGCGAAAAAGCACCGGGGCTTGTCGTGAGCTTTCGCAAATCCCGCAAGTCGAATTTGATCTCGGTCGGGGTGGAACATGCCAGACGATGGGAAGCGGTCGAGCTTGTGCGTGACAACACCCGCGCGCCTTTTCCGTCCTTTGAAGACACGCGTGCGCGCGCCGTGCCCAAGACGAAGTTCTGGACGATGCTGGCCAACAGGGCCAATGACGCGGCGCCACTTGACGTGACCGTGCGCGCCAGCTCAGGGGTCTACCATTCGGGTCGGTTTCTTGGTCTGACGGCAAAGGGCATTGGCGCTGCACTGACCAAGAATTGCGGGCTGCCTCGCGGCATTTTGAACGCGTCGCGCGAAGACCCCAAGGCCTTGGCACGCGAACAGGCCTTGGATCTTAAGACGCGCGATGTGCTGCACATACGCTGGTTTTTGCTGCGCACCTATACCAACGCCACGACCGCCGACCGTGCGGCACTGTCGCCAGCAGAGCGCGACCTGATTGAACGCTATACGACGGAAAACGGCTTCAAGCCTTCGCGCTATTTGACCCGTCCTGTCGCCAATGCGCTGCTGGCCGAAAAATTCAGGCCCTACCGCAAGGATTTTTCCGACTATCCGCGCTTCAAGCGTTTTGATGATTGGGTCAGTTTTCGCGACACCAAGCTTGGCACCTGTGCCATCGTGACCGAAGCCAAGGAAGTCAACGGTGTGCGTTTCTTCTCGACGCCACGGATGGAAATTCACACCGATCCCAACGAGCGGGGAAACGCGCTCTATTTCGATTTCGTGACTCCCAATCGGTTTCACAAGGATTATCCGATCACGGCTATCGTGGATGGACGCAAAATCAAGCTGAAGCTGGACGAGGGGCGGGTGCGACCGGTCGATATTGGCGATGGCTTTGTGTCGGCCAGAATCGTGCGCGCCATCCGCGCCGGTAAGACCGTTCAGATCCGCGGCACTGGCTTGAACGGCAAATCCAAACATAGTTTCGAGTTTTCGGCGCTGGGGTTCACCGCCGCTTTTCGCAAGATGGCGCGTGACTGCGACCGCCCGGAGATCAGGGAGTGGCTGAAATGATCGGATTGAAACACTTAAAACACGGCGTTGCGGTGGTGGTTCTGTCTTGTGCAGTGCTGCTCGTGGCGGGCCAGCAGGCGCGTGCAGACGGGGAAGTTGGGGTGACCATTGTCGCCGATGTCAGCGCGGATGCGCGTGGCTTTACGGCGCAGGCCGCACAGCGTTTTGCCAGAACATTGCGGCGCAACCTTGGGGATCATTGGGCGAAGATCGACCTTCAGGCCGTCGCATTTGCAAACGGGATGGACCCCAAGGTGGAACGGCTGAGCCGCGTGTCGGCGGATGACGTCAAGGACAAGCTATTAAGCTTCCGCAACGATGCATCGCACCCCGAAGACCCCTTGCTGCGTGCGATGGCCGTGGCCGTGCGCGGGCTGGATGTGAAGGCACCAGCAAATGTGATTGTGGTGCTGTCGGGCGGTGATGTGCGCGACACGGGCCCCGGCGGGGCAAGGATTGACGCCCCCGGACTGACCTTCCCAGACAACACGCATGTCATCTTGATCAAGGTCACGCCGGAAGTGGGCCGGGATCTGCGCACCTTGTCTGGCGCGCTGAAGCGTTCTGCGACAACAGTCAACGTGTTTGGCTTTGACGTGGACGCGCCTGCAAAGGCGGCGAACGAGCTTGTTGAAGCGCTTCAGGTGGTGATGTTCACGCGGGGGATCATCGGCGGAGGTGACGCGCCGATCGTGGTCGTGCCGGGGCGAAAAAAGAAGTGATCAGCCTTTTGTCGCGCTGACTGCCAGTTGCGCCCGCGTCCTGCTCAGGTCACCTTTGGCAGGCGTGGCGCGGTTTTATTCAGCTTCAGCTCGGCGTCTGAAAAGACCCACGGTCCTCGCACGCCCGGCACACCGTCGGGGGTAATTTGCATCCCGCGATGATCCAACTGCGGGTTGGCAAAGGTTTGCGCCATCGTGTTGATCGGACCTGCGGGAACGGTCGCTGCCTCCAACGCCGCCAGTAGGTCCGCCATCAACCAGTTGGAAAGGCCAACGTCGATTTCCGGTGTCAGGGCGGCTCGATTGGCCACGCGGTCTTGATTGGTGGCAAAGCGCGGGTCGCCTGCCAGATCATCGCGCCCGATCACCTGGCAAAAACGCTGGAACTGTCCGTCATTGCCCACGGCCAGGATGATGTGTCCATCCTGCACCGGACAGACCTGATACGGCGCAATGTTGGGGTGTTCATTGCCCATGCGCATTGGGCTGGTGCCGGTCGCCAGATAGTTCATCGCCTGATTGGCCATGATGGCTGTGGCGCAATCCAAAAGGCTCATGTCAATTTGTTGCCCCCGCCCGGTGCGGTGGCGTTGTTCGACAGCGGCCAGAATACCGATGGTGCCGTAAAGCCCGGTGACGATATCGGTGATCGCGACGCCCACCTTTTGCGGCTGGCCTGCCGGGTCGCCCGTCACCGACATCAGCCCAGACAGCCCTTGCAGCAGAAAGTCATAACCCGCGCGGTTCGCCCACGGCCCATCCTGCCCGAACCCCGTGACCGAGCAGTAGATCAGCCTCGGGTTCAGCTTGGCGAGGCTGTCGTAATCCAGCCCGTATTTGGCCAGCCCGCCGACTTTGAAATTCTCGATCAGGATGTCTGCGTCCTTGACCAGATCGCGCACGATCTGCTGGCCTTCCTGGGTGCGGAAATCGGCGGTCACGCACTCTTTGCCCCGGTTCGCGCAGTAATAATAGGCGGCGGTTTTGTCGCCTTCACGCTCAATGAACGGTGGCCCCCATTTGCGGGTGTCGTCCCCCTCGGGGCTTTCCACCTTCACCACGTCAGCCCCCAGATCAGCCAGCGATTGACCGATCCACGGTCCGGCCAGAATGCGGGCGAGTTCTACGACTTTCAGTCCTTCAAGCGGGTGCATGGCGGCTCCTAGAGGTATGGCGGGGTGCAGGCGGACACGATGCGGGCAGGGCGGTCCGAGATGTTGCGAAAGCGGTGCGGTTCGCGCGAGTTGAACAGATAGGCGTCACCCGCTTTCAGCACGCGGGTGTCGTCGCCGACGGTGATTTCCAACTCGCCTTCAATGACGATGCCGCCTTCATTGGCTTCGTGTTCGATCATCGTCTCGCCGGTATCTGCGCCGGGTTCGTAAAGCTCTTGCAGCACCTGAAGCCCGTGCGCCTTGGCGTCACCGACCTGCTTGATGGTGATCATCCGCCGCGCGGCTTCGTTGTCCTGATACAGCGCCGATGTCAGGTCGCGTAGCTCGGACGGCGTGAAGAACACCTGATGAGTCGCGGGCGCTTCGGGCTCAAAAAACTCGGACATGGACATGTTCAATCCGCCCAATATCTTGCGCAGAGAGGCGACGGAGGGCGAGGAGTGATTCCGCTCGATCATCGAGATCTGACCATGCGGCACATTTGCTGCTTCAGCCAACTGCCTCTGAGACAAGCCAAATTGCTGTCTGAGCGATTTCAGTCGTGTGCCGACATCGAACTCGTCCTGCATCACTTTTCCTTCCCGCTGCGATCTTGCCGGATCTTGCGCGACTGACCGCCTTTGTAAATCCTGCGCAAAATTTTGATAGCATTGCGCAGGATTTTGCGCAATATGGTGCGGAATCAAATTTCGAAATGGGGGATCGCATGTCGAACACCGAACAACTGAAGGCCCGGCGCAATGACGCGGTTGCCAATGGGGTCGCCACACGTGGCATCTATGCCGCGCGCGCTGAAAATGCAGAGCTTTGGGACGTGGACGGCAAGCGGTTCATCGACTTTGCCGTGGGCATCGCGGTGAACAACACCGGCCACCGTCACCCTAAGGTGATGGCCGCCGTGGCCCAGCAGGCCGAGGCCTTCACCCACACCTGTTTCCACGTTGCCCCCTACGAAGGTTACGTCAAGCTGGCCGAGCGCTTGAACGCGGTCACGCCGGGCGACTTTGCCAAGAAAACCATGCTGGTCACCACCGGTGCAGAAGCGGTCGAGAACGCGGTGAAAATGGCACGCGCGCATACCGGCCGGTCGGGTGTGATCGCGTTCACCGGCGCCTTTCACGGGCGCACCTTGATGGGGATGGCGCTGTGTGGCAAGGTGACGCCTTACAAGAAAGCCTTCGGCGCAATGCCACCCGAAGTCGTGCATGTTCCCTTCCCGAATGCCTTCCACGGCACCTCGGTCGAGGTGTCGCTGTCGGTGCTCGACAACATGTTCAAAAGCTCGATCGACCCCGAACGGGTCGCTGCGATGATCATTGAGCCTGTGCAAGGGGAAGGCGGGTTCAACATTGCCCCGCCAGAATTCCTGCGCGCGTTGCGGAAAATCTGCGATGAACATGGCATCGTCCTGATTGCTGACGAGGTGCAGGCAGGCATGGCGCGGACCGGCAAGATGTTTGGCTTTGAACATTCGGGCGTCGCTGCGGACCTTGTGACTATGGCCAAAGGTCTGGCAGGGGGCTTCCCGCTGTCCGCCGTCACGGGCCGGAAAGAGATCGTGGACGCAGCGCCGGTGGGCGGCGTCGGGGGCACCTATGCCGGCAATCCGCTGGCGGTCGCCGCGGCCCATGCCGTGCTGGACGTGATCGAGGAAGAACAGCTTTGCGACCGCGCGGTTGAAATTGGGGACAAGATCCAGGCCCGCCTGACTGACATCGCATCGCGTCAAGGCATGGAAGCGATCGGTGACGTGCGCGGGCTGGGCGCGATGGTGGCGTTCGAACTGGTCACCGACCGCGAAACGAACGCGCCCGATGTGGCGCTGACCCAAGCCATCGTCGCCGAGGCCGAGGCGCGGGGGCTGATCATTCTGCCCTGTGGCACCCGTGGCAACGCCGTGCGCCTGTTGCCGCCTTTAACGGTGCCCATGGGCCAACTTGACGAAGCACTCGATATTCTGGAGGCCTCGATCGAGGCCGCCATGACCGCGAAAGGAGCCTGACACATGGCCAAGACCCTCGCCCCGCAATCCCAGCCCGGACTTGGAAGTTTCAACTGGGAAGACCCGTTTCTGCTGGAAGACCAGTTGGAAGAAGACGAACGCATGATCCGCGACAGCGCCTTCGCCTATGCGCAGGAAAAACTGATGCCGCGTGTCACCGATGCCTTCGCCAAGGAAGAAACCGACCCGGCTATTTTCGCCGAGATGGGTGAAATGGGCCTGTTGGGCACCACCATCCCTGAAGAATATGGCGGGCTTGGTGGCGGCTATGTCACCTATGGCCTTGTGGCGCGCGAGGTAGAGCGTGTGGACAGCGGCTATCGGTCGATGATGTCGGTGCAATCGTCGCTGGTGATGTATCCGATCTATGCCTACGGCACGGAAGATCAGCGCAAGAAATACCTGCCCAAACTGGCCTCGGGTGAATGGATCGGCTGTTTTGGTCTGACCGAACCGGATGCGGGCTCCGATCCCGGGTCGTTGAAAACGACGGCGAAGAAAGTCGATGGCGGCTATGTGCTGAACGGGTCCAAAATGTGGATTTCGAACGCGCCGATCGCGGATGTCTTCGTGGTCTGGGCCAAATCAGACGCCCATGGCGGCAAGATCAAAGGCTTCGTGCTTGAGAAGGGCATGAAAGGTCTGAGCGCTCCAAAAATTGAGGGCAAGCTGTCCCTGCGTGCCTCGATCACCGGAGAGATTGTCATGGCAAATGTCGAAGTGTCCGAGGACGCTCTACTGCCTGATGTGGAAGGCCTGAAGGGTCCGTTCGGATGTCTGAACCGCGCGCGCTATGGCATCGCATGGGGGGCAATGGGGGCGGCAGAAGCCTGTTGGCACGCCGCGCGTCAATATGGGTTGGATCGGAAGCAATTCGGTAAGCCCTTGGCGCAAACACAGCTGTTTCAGTTGAAACTTGCCAACATGCAGACCGAGATCAGCCTTGGCCTGCAAGCTGCCCTGCGGGTCGGGCGCTTGATGGACGTTGCCAAGGCCGCGCCCGAAATGGTGTCGATCATCAAACGCAACAATTGCGGCAAGGCGCTGGAGATCGCGCGCCACGCCCGTGACATGCATGGTGGCAACGGCATCAGTCAGGATTTCCACGTGATCCGCCACATGGTCAACCTTGAGACGGTGAACACCTATGAAGGCACCCATGACGTGCACGCGCTGATCCTTGGCCGTGCGCAAACGGGGCTGCAAGCTTTCTTCTGAATACGAGCAAATTTAGATAAAAAGGGCGCCTTCGGGCGCCTTTTTTGCATTTGGTTTAAGCCAATGTTCACCGCCCGACTTCTATGCCTGCTCTATGGCCTGAATGCGAACCGCAGGACTGATCGAAGCGGTTTGTGACGCTCTTAGTGCGGACGGCAGGCCGACTTGTTGGGAACGGAGGCTTCAATGCACCATCTTGCACGCTATCGGATCGCCCACCTGTTGCCGGTGGTGATGATCCTACTGGTCGGAATATCCGTGTGTGGCGCGGTTTTCGTGTCCTATCGCGAAAGCCGGGCTTCGCTGCTGGCGGGGACTGAACAGATGATGCAGGCGCTTGTCGAAAGCCGCCGTGTGCAAGTGGAACGCGCGATGGAGCGAAACCGCGCCGACCTTGTTGTGTCCGCAAAACGCAGCGCGACGGCGCGCGCGCTGAAAAGCCTGACCCGTGCCTGGAAAGTTCTGGATGGCAATCGGGAAAAAGCGCTCCAGCGGCTATATATCGACGAAAACCCGCATGCAGAGGGGCTGCGGCATGAATTGGCCTGGGCCGGCGATGACAGCACCTATTCGACGGTTCATGCGCAAATTCACCCGGAATTTCGGTCGATGCAAACGGCCTATGGCTATTATGATGTGTTTCTTTTGGATCTGGACGGGAACCTGATCTATTCGGTGTCCAAGGAACGAGATTTTGCAACAAATCTGAACACTGGCCCCTACAAGGACAGTGGGTTGGGTCGTGCCTATCGCGCAGCGATGACGCTTGAAGATGGTGAAATCGCGTTCGCGGACTATGAGGCCTATGCACCCAGCAACGCGGCCCCTGCGGCGTTCATCGCGATGCCGGTGTTCAATCGCCGCAATGAACGAGAAGGTGTGCTGGCGTATCAGCTTGCGTCCCAACCGATCAACGCCATCACCAATCAGGCCGCAGAATTGGGTGAAAGCGGAGAGGTGATCCTTGTCGGCCCTGACGGACTGGCCCGGTCGACCTCGCGATTTGCTGAAGAAAACTGGGTCGGGCGCCATGAAATAACGTCTGAAGCAAGCCGACTTGCGCTTGGCGGGTCAAGCGGGGTCATGAAGGAGGTGTCCGCAAAGGGTGTGCCGATCGTGACCGCCTATGCGCCGCTCACGGCCTATGGCACGGGTTGGGCCATCGTCGCCCAGAAACACCAGGCAGAGGTGTTTCAGTCTGCAAACAGGGTCTTGTCGCTGCTCATCATGAAGGCGTTGCCCGTTCTGTTGGCCGTTTCGGTCGTTGCGGTCATGATCGCACGCGGGGTGGCGCGGCCGCTGGTGCAGGTTGGCGCAGATATGAGCGCGGTCGCGGGCGGTGCATTTTCAACGCAGATTGCAGGCACAGACCGCCAAGACGAAATCGGCGCAATCGCCAGAACACTGGCAAATTTTCGAACAAGTCTGGCAGAGGCCAAGCACACCCACGAGGAAAGCAGCTTTCGCGGGGCGGCGTTCAGCAACTCATCTTCCTCCATGCTGATGCTTGATCCGGCAGGGGTCGTCACGCATGCAAACACTGCGGCATTGCAAATGTTTGCCCAGAACGAGGCTGCCTATCAATCTGTCAGTCCTGAGTTTTCGGCAGGCAATGTCGTTGGCACGTCGTTCGATAACCTTCTGGCAGATGGATTGAAGCCAAGATTGCGCGACGCGTTGGCCGGCGCAGACCAGTTCCCAATTCAGATGGAAGACGCTGTGGGAGAGATTAGAAATACAATAGATATCAACAGGGTATGGGATGCTGACGAAAACCTGATCGGATATGTCGTAGAAATTAAAGACATCACCAATGACTTCCTGAACCGGGCTTTGCAAGACACGATCGAAGCACACCAGATCCGGTTGGACATTGATCTGTCGGGGACCGTGATTGGCGCCAATGGCCTGTTGCGAGAAGCGCTTGATTGCGATGCGCGCGCCTTGGAGGCCGTCGCGCTCTCGGACCTTTCCTCCGACGAAAGGGTGAAGGAAGCTGTCGCTGCGGCAGGGCAGGGCATCGCGACCGTCGGTGTTTTCACATTGTCGCTCGGGTCGAAAAAAGAGATCGATGTTGAAGGCAGTTTTGCGCCTGTTCTGGACAGCAAGGGCGTTCTTTTGCGGATTGTGTTTCTTGGCAAGGACGTGACGTCAGCGCAGCGCGCGCTGGCCGAGGCGGAGGCGCGTCGCGCAGCGATGGAAGCCGCACAGAGCGAGGTCGTTGAGGCCTTGCGCGTGGGGCTTGGGCAGCTTTCGGACGGTGACCTGACGACGCGGATCGACCGTGCGTTTTCGGCCGATTACGACGAATTGCGCGAGGATTTCAATTCGGCGGCGGACAA
>NZ_CANMFT010000002.1 GCF_947497285.1 uncultured Aliiroseovarius sp.
TGACCCGCGAGGCCGAGGCGCTGACCTCGACCATGGCGCGGTTTGAAACCGGCGTTGCGCGTGCCGACCCGGCGCGGATTCTGACCGGCGCGCCCTTCGGCGGATCGGCGCAAGACCCTGCGCCAGACCGCGCCACCGCGCCCAACCCACCACCCGTGGCGCATTCCGGCGCCGCCCTCGCCATAGCCCCGGCCACCACGCCGCCCGACACCCAAACCGACCCGGAACAGCAAAACCTCGAGGCGTGGGAAGAGTTTTGAGACCGATTGACATTTCCGAAGCCATGTTCGACCCCTTGTGTCAACGAAAGGGAGCAACATGGCGGACGGGCAGTGGGAGTTTTGGATTGATCGTGGGGGCACGTTTACTGATGTTGTGGCGCGCAAACCTGACGGTCGACTGGTCAGCCACAAGCTTCTGAGTGAAAACCCCGAACACTACCGGGATGCCGCGATCCAAGGTATTCGCGATCTGATGTCTTTAGAGCCGACCGAGACCCTGCCTGCTGGCAGTATCGCCTCTGTTAAGATGGGCACCACGGTTGCCACCAACGCGTTGTTGGAACGCAAGGGCGACGACACCTTGCTGCTGATCACGCAGGGCTTTGGCGACTTGTTGCGGATCGGGTATCAAACACGGCCCAAATTGTTCGATCTTGAAATCAAACGTCCGGATCTGCTCTATTCGCAAGTGGAGGAAGTTGCAGAGCGGCTTGCGGCAGACGGAACAGTTGTCACGCCGATGGATGAGGCCGCTATGCGGGCGACCCTGAACCGTGCGTTCCAAAGCGGCCTGCGCGGTGTGGCGATTGCGTTCCTGCACGGATACATCAATCCCGTCCATGAACGCCGTGCGGCTGAGTTGGCAAAAGAGGTCGGGTTTACACAGATTTCAGTCAGTCACGAGGTTTCACGACTTGCGAAACTTGTGGGCCGTGGCGATACGACCGTCGTTGATGCCTATCTTTCGCCAATCCTGCGACGCTATGTGGATCAGGTCACCGACGCGCTGGATATCGGCGCGGCCTGTGATCGGCTCTTGTTCATGCAATCCAATGGCGGGTTGACCGATGCTTCATTCTTCCAGGGCAGAGACGCCATTCTTTCGGGCCCCGCCGGTGGCATCGTCGGAATGGTGAAAACAGCGCAAGCTGCTGGATTTGAACGATTGATCGGTTTCGATATGGGGGGAACCTCGACCGATGTCAGTCACTTCGCGGGCAGTTTGGAGCGGAGCTTCGAAACCGAGGTTGCAGGGGTGCGCATGCGCGCGCCCATGATGGATATTCATACCGTCGCCGCCGGCGGTGGATCAATTTGTCAGTTTCGCGACGGCCGTTTTCAGGTCGGACCGGAAAGTGCTGGAGCAAATCCCGGACCGGCCTGCTATCGCCGCGGCGGTCCGTTGACCGTCACAGATTGCAACGTGATGCTGGGGCGGCTCAACCCCGATCATTTCCCACATGTCTTTGGTCCGACAGCAACAGAGCCGTTGGATCGTGACATTGTAAGGTCGCAGTTCGAGGCACTTGCCGCACGCATTGCAGCCGAAACCGGCCAACCCGCCCCGCCCGCCGAAGAGGTGGCGCATGGCTTTCTGCGCATCGCAGTGGACAACATGGCCAATGCGATCAAGAAGATCAGCATCGAACGCGGGCATGATGTGACCGATTATGTGCTGCAATGCTTCGGCGGGGCAGGCGGGCAACATGCCTGTCTGGTCGCTGATGCGCTTGGCATAACGCGGGTCTTCCTTCATCCATATGCGGGCGTTTTGTCCGCCTATGGGATGGGGCTGGCAGAAGTCCGGGCGCTGCGGCAAGAGCAGTTTGATGCACCTCTGGCTGCGCTCGATGTCGCGCAGGCTCGGCTGGATATCCTTGCCAAGGCCGCCCAAGATGAAGTTTCGGCGCAGGGCGTGGCGCAGGCGCGCGTCGCACAGGCCGCTCATCTTCGCTATGAGGGATCGCATCAGGCGTTGGAAGTGCCGTTCGGCACGGCAGAGGAGATGCGTCGCACCTTTGAGGCGCTGCACGACACGCGGTTTGGCTTTCATTCACCAGAACGCGCGATTTTGTTCGAGATGCTGGCCGTTGAAGCGATTGGAGCCTCAGCCGAGGCACCGCGCGGTCACGCGACCCAAGGCCGACCTGATCCGATTGATCTGGTGCCTATGGCAACTGAAGCAGGCTGGAGCGATGTGTCGCTCTTTGATCGCGGGCAACTAGAGGCAGATGCGCAGATCACCGGCCCGGCCATCATTTGCGAGCCCACCGGAACCAACATCGTCGAGCCGGGCTGGACAGTGCGCCAAGACAGTGTTGGCAACCTGCTGATGGAACGGACATCGCAGAAAGAAAGCACCCACGCCGCTGGAACCGATGCTAATCCGGTTCTGTTAGAGGTGTTCAACAACCTGTTCATGTCGGTCGCAGACCAGATGGGCGCGACGCTTGCGAACACGTCTTGGTCGGTGAACATTAAGGAAAGGCTCGACTTTTCCTGTGCGATATTTGATCGGCAGGGAGATCTGGTGGCCAATGCGCCGCATGTGCCGGTTCATCTTGGCTCGATGTCCGACAGCATCCGCACGGTGATGCGCGACAACGAAGGCACGGTGCGCGCAGGCGATGCCTTTGTGTTAAACAGCCCTTTCAACGGCGGCACGCATTTGCCAGACGTGACGGTGGTCACGCCGGTCTTCGTCGGTGATGACATCGCCTTCTGGCTGGGCGCGCGCGGTCACCATGCCGATATTGGTGGGCGCACGCCGGGATCTGGTCCACCCGACAGTCGCCATATCGAAGAAGAGGGTGTCTTGATCGAGAACACGCGCCTGGTTGCCGAAGGGCGGTTGCGCGACGCTGAAATGCGCGCGATTTTGGCCTCTGGGCGATACCCCTGCCGCAACATCGATCAGAATATGGCTGACCTGAAGGCGCAGGTTGCCGCGAACGAAACCGGGCGGCAGGCCTTGCTGGGCGTCGTGGCACAATACGGCATCGACGTGGTTCAGGCCTATATGCGCCACGTGCAGGACAACGCAGAAGAAAGTGTGCGGCGGGTCATCGACCGGCTGCAGGACGGCCAATTCACCTATCCGATGGACGGCGGGTCTGAAATCAAAGTGCGGGTCAGTGTCAACCATGCCGACCGGTCCGCCTGCGTCGATTTTAGCGGCACATCACCCCAGCAAGAGGGCAACTACAATGCCCCCCTTTCGATCAGCAAAGCGGTGGTTCTTTACGTGTTCCGAACGCTGGTCGGTGCGGACATCCCGCTGAACCAAGGTTGCCTTGCCCCGCTTCAGATCATCGTGCCCGAAGGCTGCATGCTGAACCCCGTCTATCCTGCGGCGGTGATCGCGGGCAATACCGAGGTCAGTCAAGCCGCCTGTAATGCGCTTTATGGCGCGTTGGGCGTGATTGCAGGCAGTCAGGGCACCATGAACAATTTCATATGGGGCAATGATGCGTTCCAGAACTATGAAACCATCGCGGGCGGCACGGGGGCGGGGCCGGGGTTTTGCGGCTGCGATGCAGTGCAAAGCCACATGACCAACACGCGGATGACGGACCCGGAAATCCTGGAAAAACGCTTTCCGGTCCGATTGGAATCCTTTTCGATCCGCCACGGGTCTGGCGGCGCCGGCAAGTGGCGCGGTGGAAATGGCGTCGAAAGGCGGCTTAGGTTTCTGGCGCCGGTGACGGTCACAACGCTCAGCTCGCACCGCGTGGTGCCACCGTTCGGCGGACAGGGCGGAGACCCGGGCGCTGTCGGGATTAACACCGCAGAGAAAGCGGACGGCACGCGTATCGAGATGCCGGGCAATGGCGAGATCACGCTTGACGCTGGCGATCTGTTCGAGATGCGCACACCCGGCGGAGGCGGTTGGGGGCGAGCGTGAGAGCGACGCGCCCTAACGCGCGGACGTTCCCTTACGGTGACAAGCAGTCAAGGAAGGCTTTTGACTGGCCGCGCAAAAGGGCGTCGTAATGGTCTACCCCTGGCGGGAGGGTCGCCCCACTTGGGTCCAGTAGGCCAAGCTTTGCAGGCGTGCCTTCAACCAGTGTCGCCATGACCTGTTCGTCCTGAAATACTTCGGCAAACGCACACGCAACCTTGCCCGCGGCAATCAGATCGGTGATCTGTCGAAGCCGTGCCGCCGAGGGCGGGGCGGCGTCGCTTTCGCGGACTGTTCCAAGGGCGTTTAGCTGATAGTGCTCGGTGAAATACCCGTATGCGTCGTGATAAAGCACGAACCCGACGGTGCGCAGGGGGGCCAGAATTTGCTGTATTTCATGGTCCATCTGGATCAGGTTTGCGCGCGCTTGGGCTGCATTCTTCTGATAGGTTTGGGCGTTTTCCGGGTCCAGCGCCGCCAATTCATCGGCAATCGCAAGAAGCCAGATTGCGGCATTTTCCGGCGACAGCCAAGCGTGCGGATCGACCCGTGCGCCGTCCTGCGGCGTGCTGTCATGATCGTCATTGTGATCGTCGCCATGATCGTGGTCGTGACTTTGGTCACCCTTGCGCAGGTGTGTCCCCTTGACCGTCAACAGCGACAGCGAGGCCGCATCCCCAGTCCCTGTCAGCGCACGTTCCAGCCAAGGTGTCATGTCACGCCCGACCCAAATGACCAGATCTGCGCCAGACAAATGTCGAACTTGCGACGGGCGCATCTGAAAGCTGTGCGGGTCCGCGCCTTGTGGCAGCAAAAGGGTCGGGGTCGCCACCCCGTCCATCACCTGCGCGGCCAAAGAATGGACGGGGGCAATGTCGGCGACAACGCGCGGTGCTTCGGCGCGGGCCGCTGTGGCACCCAGCAAGACGGCAAGAAACAGAGCTCTATACATGTTGGTCCTTGTCGGGTGATGTGTGATGTAATACTATCTCAAAAAGTGATAGTATAACTCAATGATGGTGTCAAACCCTATGCCAAACCCCGACCCTTCCTGTGCGTTTCACAGCCATGACCATGCCGCCTGCACCCAAGATGTGCTGACCCGCGCGGAAACCCTCTGCAAAGAAGGCGGCGCCCGACTGACGCCTGTGCGGCGGCGGGTGCTGGAAATCTTGCTGGAAGAACATCGCGCGATGGGCGCCTATGATGTGCTGGAGCGACTGGCCGCCGAAGGGTTCGGAAGCCAGCCGCCCGTCGCCTATCGGGCGCTGGATTTCTTGGCCGAACAAGGGTTGGTGCATCGTATTCGCCGGTTGAACGCCTTTGCCGCCTGCACCGATCCCGGGCAACACCACGCGCCGGTATTCTTCATTTGCAAGACCTGCAACGCGGTGGCCGAAGCGCCGGAGCAATCCGTGCGCGCAGCAATTGACGACCTTGGCCGCACACTGGGTTTTGCTGTCGAGCGCACCAATATCGAAGCCATGGGCCTGTGCCCGACTTGCCACGCGGGGCAGGGTCAGTGAGCTTGATCACAGCGAAAGACCTGACGGTGTCACACGGGCGCAAGCGGGTGCTTGAGCATGTGGATTTCACAATCTCAAAGGGTGAGATCGTGACCATTGTCGGTCCCAATGGGTCGGGCAAATCTACATTGCTGCGTGCGTTGCTGGGGATCTTGCCGGGGTCTGGAAGCGTTCAGCGAAAACCGGGGTTGGTGGTCGGCTATGTGCCACAAAAGCTATCGCTGGACCGCAGTTTGCCGATGCCAGTGTCAAGCTTTCTGAACTTGCCAAAAGCACATTCGCCCGCCGCGCAGGCCGAGGTGCTGCGCAAAGTGGGGATTTCCGGCGTGGAAGGGCAGCAGATCGCCGATTTGTCGGGCGGGCAGTTGCAACGCGTGCTTTTGGCGCGCGCATTGCTGTCTGATCCCGACATTCTGGTGTTGGATGAACCAACGCAAGGACTGGACCAAATGGGCGAAGCGGCCTTTTATCAATTGATCGAGTCCGTGCGGCGGCAAACCGGTGTGGCCGTGCTGATGGTGTCGCATGACCTTCACGTGGTGATGAGCGCCTCGGACCGGGTCATCTGTTTGAACGGACATGTCTGTTGTGAAGGCACACCCCATGTGGTGCGCGAAGCGCCAGAGTATCGCGCGCTGTTCGGGCATGGGACGCATGGCGCGTTGGCGCTCTATCAGCACGACCATGATCATGACCATGCCGCCTGCGATCATAGCCATACGGCGCCAGACGAGGTGCAAGATGCCTGATGATTTCTTGATCCGGGCCGCCGCTGCGGGGATCGGGCTGTCAATTGCCACCGGTCCGCTGGGCGCGTTTGTGGTATGGCGGCGCATGGCGTATTTTGGTGATGCAACCGCGCATGCCGCCATTTTGGGGGTCGCGCTTGCGCTCTTATTGTCGTTCCCCATTTTGCTGGGCACTTTGATCGTGGCGCTGGCCATGGCCCTGACCGTCAGCTGGATGACGCTGCGGGGTCAGTCTGCCGATACCGGGCTAGGGGTCTTGTCCTACGGGGCATTGTCGGCGGGACTGGTCGCTATCTCTTTTGCGCCGGGGGTGCGGGTCGACCTTTCTGCGTTTCTGTTTGGCGATATTCTGGCCGTCACGCGATCTGACCTGTTGGTGGTCTGGGGCGGCTCTGTCGCCGTGGCCGGAGTGATCGTCTGGCGGTGGTCGCGGTTGCTCCTCTCAACGCTCAGTTCGGATTTGGCGGCTGCCTCTGGCATCAACCCAAGCCGAGAGAGCCTCGTTTTGACGCTTTCCCTTGCGTTGGTCGTTGCGGTGTCCTTGAAGGTCGTCGGCGCGCTTTTGGTGTCGGCCATGCTGATCATTCCTGCCGCAGCCGCACGCCAGCGTGCGCATCGCCCCGCCGTGATGGCTGTTGTTGCGGTGCTGATCGGGTGGGGCGCGACGCTGTCTGGGCTGTGGGGGTCGTTGCGGTTTGACACGCCTGCGGGGCCTTCGATCATCGTTGCCGCCACGCTGATTTATGCAATCATGATGGCGCTGCGTTCGGCGCGGCCAGCATGAAACGGGACCGATTATGAAAATGGGGTGAACCTGACCGCGCCCAGATGCTAGGTTTACGAAAGGGGCGTGCCAGACTCTGGCAACCCATTGCGACCAAAGAAGGAATTGGATGTGTCTGAAGGACAAGAGGCGAAGGCTGCGCAGAAGATGAACATCTTGTTTGTCATGTATGATCAGTTGCGATTTGACTATCTGTCCTGTGCCGGCCATCCGCACCTTGAGACACCGAATTTCGATCGCGTCGCGGCGATGGGCGTGCGGTTCACCAATGCCTACGTGCAGTCCCCGATTTGTGGTGCCTCCCGGATGAGCTTCTATACCGGGCGATATACCTCGTCGCATGGTGCGCAATGGAACGGCTTTCCCCTGCGCGTGGGCGAACAGACCATGGGTGATCATTTGCGCCGCGCAGGTATGGCGTGTTGGCTGATCGGCAAGACACATATGAAGGCCGACGCGGACGGCATGGCGCGGCTGGGGCTGTCTCCAGATACCGTCATTGGCGCGCGACAGGCCGAATGCGGTTTTGACAGCTGGATCCGTGATGACGGATTGTGGGCCGAAGGGCCGGATGGGTTTTATGACGAAAAAAGATCGCCTTATAACGAATACTTGAAGTTAAAGGGCTACTCATCCCAGAATCCGTGGGCGGATTTCGCAAATGCAGGCCGCACCGCAGATGGGGACATCGCGTCAGGATGGATGTTCCGCAATGCCGACCAGCCTGCCAACATCCACGAGCAGGACAGCGAAACCCCTTGGCTTACCCGAAAAACGATCGAGTTCATCGATCAGGCCGACGGGCCGTGGTGCGCGCATGTAAGCTATATCAAGCCGCACTGGCCCTATATCGTGCCTGCGCCCTATCACGACATGTATGGCCCCAACCAGGTGCCAGCCGCCACCCGCCACGATAGCGAACGAGATGACCCACACCCTGTTTTCGGGGCCTACATGAACAACAAGGTCGCGCAAGCCTTCCAGCGCGACGAGGTTCGCCACAAGGTGATCCCGGCCTATATGGGATTGATCAAGCAATGCGACGATCAGTTGGGAGTCTTGCTGGACCACCTTGAGGCCACCGGCCGGATGGACAACACGATGATCGTTTTGACCTCGGATCACGGGGACTATCTGGGTGACCATTGGCTGGGTGAGAAGGATATGTTTCACGAACCCTCGGTCAAGATCCCCCTGATCATCTATGACCCGCGCAGCACGGCCGATGCGACACGTGGTTCGACCTGCGACGCGTTGGTGGAAAGCATCGACGTTGCGGCCACCTTTGTCGAGGCTGCGGGAGGAACGGTGCCAGATCACATCATTGAAGGACGCTCTTTAATGCCTTGGTTGCAGGGGGAAAAGCCGAACTGGCGCACGTTCGTGATTAGCGAATACGACTATTCTTCGACCCCGCAATGTGTCGCCTTGGGGCTGACCCCTCGCGACGCGCGGCTGTTCATGGTCTATGACGGCCGGTTCAAGCTGATCCATGCCGAGGGCGGATTTCGCCCCATGTTGTTTGATCTGCAAGCTGACCCGGATGAATTTCATGATCTGGGCAAGACCACCAATCATCGTGAACATATTGACCGGCTGTATGGGTATCTTGCCCAATGGGGGCGCCGAATGTCCCAGCGCGTCACGAAGTCGGACAGTGATATCATTGGCGCGCGCGGGCGGTCGATGCGACGCGGTATCCTGCCATTCCTCTATGACGGCTCAGAGGTCGACGAGGCGTTGACGGTCAAGTATCGCGGCCCGTCACCAGCCCATTTTCGCGATGACTAGCGCAGGCTTGATCTGGGCCCGCGCAAAGGTTTACTGGTCTGACAGTCAGGGTCGCCAGGCCCGCCCAGCCCCTGCAAGGAGCATCCATGTCCGTCCTTGACCGCGCTTTTGATATCGCACGCAGCACAAAAGCCCGTGTTGTGTTGCCCGAAGGCGACGACCCGCGCATTGCGGCCGCTGGGCGACGGCTGGCGCAAGAGGGGCTGGCCCAACCTGTGCCCTTGGCGCCAGCATCCGGACGCTATCTGGAAACTCTGCTGGCGCAACGTCCTATGCGCGAAACGGTCGCCATCCGCCTGCTGCAGCGCCCTCTCATGCGCGCGGCGGCCATGGTTGCGAGCGGGGATGCAGAGCTGATGGTGGCCGGGGCAGTGGCGCCAACCAAACGGGTCATCGAAGCTGCGTCGATCGTGATCGGATTGGCCGAGGGGATCAAAACACCGTCAAGTTTCTTTCTGATGGTGCTGCCCGATGGGCGCAATCTTATCTTCGCCGATTGCGCCGTCAATGTGGACCCGGATGCCACACAGCTTGCAGATATCGCGCGCGCCTCGAAAGGGTCAGCTCAAGCGCTTTTGGGGCAGAGCGACGTGGCGTTCTTGTCGTATTCCACCGGTGCATCCGGGGTGGGGGCATCCGTTGAAAAGGTGAAAGAAGCGGCGAAGGCGACCGGCTTTCTGGGACCCTTACAGGGAGATGCAGCCCTGAACGAAGCGGTCGCGCGCCAGAAGGGCGCGGGCGCGGGCGGGCACGCCAATGTCCTGATCTTCCCCAACCTTGATGCAGGCAATATCGCCTATAAGCTGATGGTCGAACTGGCCGGCGCGCGCGCCTATGGGCCGATCCTGCAGGGCTTTCAGCGACCGGTATGCGACTTGTCGCGCGGCGCAACGGTTGACGACATCGTCGTCAGCACGGTGTTGGCCATCGCAGGCGACCGCATGGCCTAGCTGACGTCGCTGGCTTGTGCGGCCGTGACGGCGATCATGTGCAGAATGTCTTCGGAAGTGCACCCGCGCGACAGGTCATTGGCTGGTTTCGACAGGCCCTGAAGGACCGGGCCAATGGCGGTTGCACCACCGATCCGTTGGGCGATCTTGTAGGCAATGTTGCCGCTTTCCAAATTGGGAAAGATGAATACGTTGGCAGTGCCTTCCAAGGGCGAACCTATGGCTTTCTTGGCGGCGACATCGGGGACGAAGGCGGCATCGAACTGCAATTCGCCGTCGATCACAAGATCGGGCGCGCGGGCTTTTGCGATGGCCGTGGCGGTCACCACCTTTGACACGGCGTTATGCTCGGCGCTTCCGAGCGTTGAAAAGGACAGCATGGCAACCCGCGGCGCCTCGCCGGTCAGGATTTTGAACGAGACAGCCGACGACAAGGCGATTTGTGCCATTTCCTCGGCGGTCGGGTCTACGACAAGCCCACTGTCTGCAAAGATCATCGCCCCCTTGCGAGCGTGATGCTTTTCGCAAAAAAGCATCAGGAAAAAGCTTGATACCAACGGCGTGTCCGGTCTGGTGCCGATGACTTGTATCGCCGTGCGCACGATCTCGGCGGTGGTTGCAACGGCACCACCGACCGTGCCGTCTGCGTGACCGGCTTTCACCAACAAAGCGGCGAAGACATGCGGGTTCAGAGCAGCCTTGGCCGCGTCCTCTTCCCTGACACCTTTATGCTTGCGCAGCTTGTAGTAGAGCGCCGCCAGTTCGCCAGAGCACGGCGCGTCGGCGGGGTCGAGGGTTTCAATATCGCGGCCCAGCGGCAATCCCAACGCAGCGAATTGCGCTTCGATCTGGGTGCGCTCGCCAACCAAACTGATCTTCGCAATACCTTGCGTGGTCGCATCATGTGCGGCTTGCACAACACGGGGATCGCTGCCTTCAGACAGGATAATCCGGTGTTGCGACCGTGCTGCGTTTCGCAATAACGTTTCCAGCGGTTTCATAGGGCCTCGTTTCCTGCATCTCGGGCAGTTTGTCGGGCTGCCAAAACGGGCTGACCGGGTCACGCGACGTGAGCGAGGCGCCTTCGGCGCAGTGGGCCGGGCAGGGTGAGCGGGCGCCGGAATAGCGCCCACTCTGATCTTATCAGACTTTCTGTGGCTTCATGTCGGCTTTGCTGATGCCGGCGACCACAACGGGTTTCTTCATCGCGTCGCGGCGGAAGGGTTCGCCGAGTTCCTGGTTGATCATGGCTTCGATCAGCGTCGTCTTGCCCGCCTTCTGGTCCTTGATGGCCTGATCCAGCGCCGCTGTCAGTTCATCCATCGTGCGCGCGACGACACCGTGCAAGCCACAGGCGTTCGCAATCCCGGCATAGCTGACTTCGGTGTCCAGTTCGGTTCCGACGAAATTGTCCTCATACCACAGGGTGGTGTTGCGCTTCTCTGCCCCCCATTGGTAGTTGCGAAAGACGACCTGAGTGATCGCGGGCCATTCCTCGCGCCCGATCGCCGTCAGCTCATTGACCGAGATCCCAAAGGCGCCATCGCCCGCGAACCCGACCACCGGCGTATCGGGGTGGCCGATCTTGGCGCCGACAATCGACGGCAGCCCATAGCCACACGGCCCGAACAGGCCGGGCGCCAAGTATTTTCGGCCCTCTTCAAAGGACGGATAGGCGTTTCCGATCGCGCAGTTGTTGCCAATATCGGACGAGATGATCGCCTCTTTCGGCAAGGCGGATTGAATGGCGCGCCATGCCATGCGCGGGCTCATCCAATCGGGTTTGGCGTCGCGGGCGCGTTCGTTCCATGTGGTGCCCGGATCGTCGTCTTCATGGTCCATCGAGCTAAGCTGCTGCGCCCACGCGGATTTCTTCTGTGCAATCCGTGTCTTGCGGTCTTCACGGCCCGCATCACCAGCGGTTTCGGACAGCTGGGCAAGCAGGCTTTTGGCGACTTTGGCGGCGTCACCCACGATGCCGACGCTGACCGTTTTGGTCAGACCGATCCGGTCAGGATTGATATCGACCTGAATGATCTTTGCCTCGGCGGGCCAATAGTCGATCCCATACCCCGGCAAGGTCGAAAACGGGTTGAGCCGCGTTCCAAGGCACAAAACGACATCGGCTTCTGAGATCAACTGCATCGCTGCCTTGGAGCCATTGTAACCAAGAGGACCTGCGAAAAGCGGGTGCGAGCCGGGAAAAGCATCATTGTGCTGGTAGCCAACACAGACAGGGGCATCCAGACGCTCAGCCAGATCCATAGAGGCCGCAATCCCCCCCTTCGAAAGCACCGTTCCAGCGCCGTTCAGGATCACCGGGTTCTTGGCGTTCGACAACAGGTCAGCCGCCTGCGCCACGGCCAATTCACCGCCAGCGGGGCGCTCGAATGCGACGATTGCCGGCAGGTCGATGTCGACAACCTGGGTCCACATGTCACGCGGGATGTTGATCTGCGCAGGTGCGCTTGCGCGCCGCGCATTCATGATCACACGGTTCAAAACCTCGGCCACGCGGGTCGGGTCGCGGACTTCTTCTTGATAAGCGACCATGTCCTCGAACAATTTCATCTGTTCGACTTCCTGAAAGCCGCCTTGACCAATGGTCTTGTTCGCAGCCTGCGGGGTAACAAGAAGAAGCGGCGTATGGTTCCAATAGGCCGTTTTGACGGGCGTCACGAAATTGGTAATCCCCGGGCCGTTCTGGGCGATCATCATCGACATCTTGCCGGTTGTTCGGGTAAAGCCATCGGCCATCATTCCGGCCGAGCATTCATGGGCACAGTCCCAGAACGTAATGCCGGCTGCGGGAAAAATGTCCGAGATCGGCATCATGGCCGACCCGATAATCCCAAATGCATGCTCAATCCCATGCATCTGCAACACTTTCACAAATGCTTCTTCCGTCGTCATCTTCATCTTGGCTCTCCCTTGGAAACGGTTCAAGCGACCGAGGTCGCGCGTGACCGGCGCGCTGTGGCGTTGACTTTATTCTTAGGCAGCAGACCGGGTGCCCGATAGGGCCAGTTTTTTCGGCTATTTAGCACCAGTGAGCGCCGCTTGGCGGATCGCATCGCCGATCAGCGCTATGCCCTGTGGGATCAGCGATGAGGGGATCGAACTGTAGGCGATGCGGTAATGATGATCGGGTCGGTCTGGCGTGCCAAAGAAGGGCGCTCCCGGTTCGATCAGCACGCTTTGGGTGTGAAGCTGTTGGGCCAGAAGGGATGTGTCGACCCCCAAAGGAGCCTGCATCCAAAAAGCAGAGCCGCCGAACACGCCGCGACCGGCAATGGTCAAGCCCTGCTCTGAAATAGCGGTGTTCATAACTTCGCGTCGCTCTTGATACGCGGCCCCAATGCGCCTGACCATGGCGTCGTAGTGACCAAGGGAAAGGAAATAGGCCACCGTGCGCTGGATCAATCCAGGCGGATGGCGCAGCACTGCGGATCGAAGCGCGCGCGCCTCGCGAACGAAGGGTTCAGAGCCAACGAGAAAGCCGAGGCGCAGTCCGGGAAACAGCGATTTTGAAAAGCTGCCGACATAAACGACCCGCCCTTCCCGATCCAGGGATTTCAAGGCGGGGGAAGGGGGCTTGAGGAACGACATCTCGAAATCATAGTCATCTTCAACCACGATTGCGTCCAGTTCCCTTGCCCGTTCTAGCAGGTTCTTTCGCCGCTCGATGGGCATAGTGGCTGTGGTCGGGCTTTGATGGCTTGGCGTCGTAAAGATGACGTCGGTGCCTTCGGGCAAACCGTCAGGTGGTAGGCCGTCGCGGTCCACGGGGATCGGGCAGACATGACAGCGGCTTTGCATCAGGATGTCACGGAGCGAATAATAGCACGGGTCTTCGATCGCTGCCGTGCGACGTTGTGTCAGAAGAACCTGCGCTGATAGCCAAAGCGCGTTTTGCGCCCCCAGCGTGATCAGGATTTCTTCAGGTCGGGCCAGAATGCCTCGTCTGGGCAGGATGTGACGGGTGATGAATTCGATCAGCTGCGGGTCGTCTTGATCATAGTAGTCACCCATCATTGCCTTATGATCTTTTTGACCCAGTGCGCGCAGAGCACAAAGCCGCCACGCATTGTGGTCAAACAAATTTGAATCGGCCTGCCCATAGATGAATTGGTATTTGTTCGTGCGCCAATCGAGGGGTTTTTGGGGCGTACTGCCCCCGGTGAAGCTGGTGCCTATGGCGCGCTGCCAGTCGACCGTGTCTTCGCTGCGTGCGCGCAACTTGAAAGACGGAGGTTCTGGCGCGTTTTCAGAGACATAAAAGCCGCTTCTGCCCTTTGACGAGAGGTAATCATTTGCCTGCAGTTCGGTATAGGCCAAGGTCACAGTGATGCGACTGACCCCCAGATGGGCCGACAATCTTCGTGTCGATGGAAGCTTTTCGCCGCGCGGCAGGCGACCGGACAGAATAGCCTCGGCAATCATTTGCTGAATCTGCGCCTGAAGCGTGCCTTGGGCATCTTGATCCAGAAAGAATGTTTCGACGGGTGCGGCCATGTCACTAGCCTAGCGTGGCCTTAGTCGCCATGCAATCTGGATATATCGCAGTGCTCAGCGGTTGGACGAAATCCATGCCGACATCATGCCCGCGTCGCGGAAACATTCATCGGGGATGGCGCGCCGTTTGGCACGCGCGATCCGCTCGGCAAACTCGACCTGCCGCGAGGTGGCATGGCCACCACGGGTGCGCGTTTTCAGCTGCGACTGATGCTCCGAGATCCAAGAGGACAAGGAGGCGCGATCATTGATCTTGTCGCTTGGGATAGTTGCGCCCAGCCGTGCGGCGATGTGGCGGGCGAAATCCACCTGTTTGGGGGTTGGCGGAAGTGTATGAGCGTGTAGCATAACTGTTCCTCCTGTCCTTGGCGCAACGCCATAGAACAAAAGTAGAACAAAATGACCGAAAAGTCCAGCGAATTGGTTTTACACCTTCACGTGATACGGTGCTCGCAGGCTTAGTCTCGGGGGGCAGTCAGCTTGTGGGTCAGGTTGGTGCGCACGGTCGGCCACTCGGCGGCGATGACCGAATACACGGCCGTGTCGCGCAAGGCGCCGTTCGGTCCCTGCATGTGACTGCGCAGAACGCCATCCAGCTTTGCGCCAAGCCGTTCGATCGCGGCACGGCTTTGCTGGTTCATGAAATGCGTTCGAAACTCAACCGCGATGCAGTCCAGCGTGTCGAAGGCATGTGACAGAAGCAAAAGTTTGGCTTCGGTGTTCAAGGGGCCGCGCTGCACAGCCTTGCGATACCAGGTCGACCCGATTTCGAGCCGTCGGTTGGCGGCGTCGATGTTCATATAGGTTGTCATGCCGACCGGTGTGCCATCGGGTGTCATGACCGTAAAAGGCAGCATCGTGCCCGCGGCTTGAAGCGACAGGCGCCGCTGGATATCGGCCTCCATATCGTCGGGCGCGGGCACCCACGTATACCAAAGGCGATGCAATGCACCGTCTGCGCTGGCAGTTTTCAGGTCCGGTGCATGGGCCGGATCAAGCGGCTCAAGGCGGACATGTTCGCCCGCGAGGGAAACAGGCTCAGGCCACATTTGGTGGACCTTTCGAAATGAATTTGAGTGCGAAAAAGCGGCGTCTTGCCAACGCCGCTTTTCCTAGGTGGGTATTGGGTGGGATTACCCAAAGACCTTGGTCAACGCCTTGTCCACGGTGTCGGTGATGCGGTCGATGTCATCCGCCGACGCGATCAGCGCGGGGCTGAAACACAGCGCATTATTGCGCCCCGGAACAGACCTGTTGATCGCCCCGATGATCACGCCCTGCGCGCCGCAATCCGCGACGACTGCGGCGATCTCTTTCTCGGAAACGGGGTCTTTGGTGGTCCGGTCCGTGACCAGCTCGGCCCCAAGAAACAGCCCTTTGCCCCGCACGTCGCCAATGACGCGGTGCTTTTCCATCAGGGCGCGCAGGTTGTCCAGCATCCTGTCGCCCATCTGGATGGTGTTATCAAGCAGTCCCTCGTCTTCGATGATGCGCATGTTTTCAAGGGCTGCAGCCGGACCAGCCGTGCAGCCGCCAAAGGTCGAGATGTCGCGGAAATAGTTCATCGGATCGTCGCTGTTGTCCTTGAACATCTCGAAGACATGTTCGGTCGTCACACAACAGGCAATTGCCGCATAGCCTGACGCCACGCCCTTTGCCATGGTGACGAAATCGGGCTTGATGCCGTAGTGCTGATACCCAAACCACGTTCCGGTGCGCCCGACGCCGCAGACCACCTCGTCGATATGCAGGAGCACATTGTATTTCGTGCAAATCTCTTGCACGCGTTCCCAATACCCGGGCGGAGGGGGGATTACACCACCACCTGCGGTAACCGGCTCCAAGCACAGCGCACCCACGGTGTCGGCGCCTTCGGCCAGAATGACCTGTTCGATCGCATCGGCTGCGTGTTGGCCATATTCCTCGCTGGAAAGATGGGCCAGACCCTGTTCGTGCGCGCGGTACTCCATACAGTGCGGCACCCGCACGAAATCAGGCGCGAAGGGGCCATACTGGGCGTTGCGCTCGTCTTGCCCGCCACAGCTCATCGCGGCGAGGGTCGAACCGTGATAGTCGCGGTCCCGATACAGGATTTTGGTCTTCTTGCCACCATAGCGCTTGTGCGCGATCTGGCGAACCATCTTGAAGGCCTTCTCGTTCGCTTCAGAGCCCGAGTTGGTATAATAGACCCGCGTCATGCCTGGCATTTTGGAGATCAGCTTTTCCGAGAACATGGCCCCGGGGATCGACCCGGCAGACCCCGAGAAATAGTTCAGCTTAACCAGTTGGTCGCGCACCACATCGGCGATGCTTTCGCGGCCATAGCCAACGTTGACAGTCCAGACACCGCCAGAGACCGCGTCAAGGTATTCCTTGCCGTTCTGGTCCCAAACGCGCATGCCCTTGCCTTCGACGATGATCCGGGGGTCAACCGTTTCAAACGGTTTATGCTGTGTCAGGTGGTGCCACACATGAGCCTTGTCAGCCTCGACCACCTTCGAGATGTCGTTGTCCTTGATCGCGCCGTCCATGGTATCCTCCGTCACTGGGTGTTCCCGCTGCGACCGGCAGTCATGAGAACAGAGATTCCTTGATCAAAAGAATGACCTCATTTGGGGCCGCAAGAAATAGGGCCAGTGGTTTCTATCTTTATGTCCAGATTGAGCGTGGTTTGGCATTGTCCTCGTGATTGCCACCCTGGTTCCTGGGTCGCTGCAGCTGGGGAGTCGTCGCGGCAATCAGGCTGGGGTGCGAAAGGTGCGGCAGGCACAGCTTGACTGCAAAGCGGTCATGGATCTGTTTGCAACGCTTGGCTGAGACATCGCTCACGCGCTGCGATCATGTTCGAAAAAGCGGACAATCCAGTCGGCGAACATGCCGTTATCAGCTGACTTGGGAAGAGACTTTCGCGCCGCGTCTATGACGGCGGCGGGTTTGTCATCAGCCAGTTCCTCGATCAACGCGGCGATGAAATCATGTGACATCTCAGGATGGTTTTGGGTGGTGAAGATGTGGTCGCCGACCACGAACCCACCGATGGGGCAGCCCGCATGGCGAAACACCACCTGCGCACCGTCAGGCAGGGCGGTAACCTGTTCGATATGTGCACCATATTGCCAGAAGCGTTTGACCTCGAGCCATGGCATGTGGCTGCAAACCTCTACTTCTGTCGAGCCGAACACCCACCCATCGGGGTTTTGGTCAACCTGTCCCCCAAGGGCCATGGCGATAGCCTGATGACCAAAGCAGGCACCGAACATTGGCACACGTGCGTCCTCCAAGCGTTGGATCAGGTCCAGCAGCTTTACGATCCAACCGGCGTTGTCATGCACCGAGGCAGGGCTTCCCGTTACGATCCAGCCATCGAACTCCGAAGGCGATTGCGGAAATTCGTCATCCTTCACGCTGAACACCGTGAATTTCCAGTCAGGGCGCTTTGCCCCAATCAAGGTCTGCCACTTTTGCCCATCTTTTGGATGGCGTTGTGCAAATGCGCTTTCATCGGTGTTGGTCATCAAGATCGCGATCCGCATGATTTCCCCGCTTTACATATTTAACATGTTCTCTAACATATTTTCAGACGCGCAACATACAACTGCATAACGGCCAAGGAGGCGCGCATGACGGTCTGGACCCCCAATGACGACGGATTTGCCGATCTGTCCAGCCACGACACTTTCGTGAATGGTCCGCCACACAATACGTTTGCCCGCCTGCGCCGTGATGATCCGGTCAGTTGGTCAGATTGGGAGGGCGGAAAAGGCTTCTGGAACATCGTGCGCCACGCGGACATCACCGAGCTGAACCGCAACTACCAGGTCATGTCCTCGGCTCGCGGCATTCGCATGGAGGACCAGTCTTACGAAGAATATCTGGCGCGACGTACCTTTCAGGAAACCGACCCGCCCGAGCATTTGAAAACGCGCATGAAGGTGGGCAAGGCATTTTCGCGCCCCGTGGTGTCGGAGTTTGAACAGCAGATCCGTGATTTGTGCCAGCCAATTTTGGACAAAGCGCTTGCGATGGGCACGTTTGATGCGACCAAGGAGATTTCACGCCTGCTGCCTATGATGATGTTGGGCAGAATTCTCGGCACGCCCGACGAAGACCTGCCCTGGCTGGTTGAAAAAGGCGATGCGCTGATTGCCAATACGGACCCGGATTTCACCGATCATGTGCTTGATAAGATGGAAACCGACGAATACCGGATGATGCCGTTTAACAGCCCGGCGGGCGCCGAATTGTTCGACTATGCCCGCGATCTTTTGGCGAAAAAGGAGCGCGCGGGCGACACGGACGGTGTGCTTCAGATGATCTTGCAACCCGACAAAGACGGCAACGTCATGCCGGAACAGGAGTTTCGCAATTTCTTCTGCCTTTTGGTGGCGGCGGGCAATGACACCACGCGTTATTCGATCGCAGCGGGTATTCAGGCGATGTGTCACCAGCCGGAACTGCTGGGCCAGATGCAAGAAGGCGGCGATGTCTGGGCCACCGCCCCGGACGAGATCATCCGCTGGGCCACGCCCGCGCTTTATTTCCGGCGCACGGCGACATGCGACCATGAAATCCACGGCAAGACGATCCACGAAGGGGACAAGGTGCTCTATTGGTGGATTTCGGCAAACCGCGATGAAGAGGTGTTCGACGACCCGAACCGCGTTGACCTGCACCGCAGCCCCAACCGGCACATGTCATTCGGCCAAGGTGGCCCGCATGTCTGTCTTGGAATGCATTTGGCGCGTCTTGAGGTGCGGGTTTTGTTTGAAGAACTCGCAAAACGCGTCAAACTGGTGGAACCGGCAGGGGATCACAAGTTCCTGCGGTCTAACTTTGTCGGTGGGATCAAGGAATTGCCTGTCACGATGCAGGCCAAATAACCCCGGCAATCGGGGTTGGCCCGGAAGTGATCGGGCAGGGAGGTTAGATGAAAGACCGATTGCGCGCCCTGTGGTGCGATCACCTGAGCATTCTGCGCGGCAAATACCTGCCCAACCACAAGATCGAAGATGGGAATACGCGCTTCTGCCGGTCCACCTTCGGCGTGCATTACGACAAAGACCTGCTGGACGCCCCCGGCGCGATGATGAAGGAAGGCCTGCCGGATATGGAGCTTCGCTGGCGCGAGGCGGATATCCGCGACAGTTGGGAAAGTTCAACCCAGATCGTGATTGGCGATCTTTATGATCAGGACGGTGCACCGCTTGAGCTGTGCGGGCGACAAGCGTTAAAGCGCGCGATTGCCGCGTGGGAAGCGCACGGGCTGAAACCCATGATCGGGATCGAACTGGAATGCTACGCACTGATGGCCAACGAAATCGGCCGCCTTGTGCCTTATGACGCGCCGGGCGGGGTGGTTTACGGGACAGGGCCGTTTTCGGACCCTCTCCGCTTCACCGATGACATCTGGGAACGCGCGGACAATCTGGGCTTCAATGTCGACATGATCACCGCAGAATATGACAGCCCGCAGTTCGAATTTACGCTGACCTTCGATGAAGCCTTGAAGCAGATGGACGATATCGTGTTGTTCCGCCAGATGGCGCGTGAGGTCGCGTTGGAACACGGATTGGTCCTGACCTTCATGCCGAAACCAATTGCCGAGGCTGGTGGGTCCGGCATGCATATCAACTTCAGCTTTCAGGATCAGGACGGGCGCAATGCGCTGGACAATGGCCCGGTTGGCGGACCCGATAACATGAACGAACTGGCGCGCGGCTGTATTTCGGGTCTGATGCATCACCACAAGGGGCTGTCGGGCTTGGTGGCACCCACTTCGAATTCCTATCAACGGCTGCAACCCGGCTCGCTGTCCGGCTATTGGCGCAACTGGGGCGGGGATCATCGCAACGTCACCACGCGCATTTCGGGCGAGGGCGGGGCCAAAACGCGGCTGGAACACCGGATGGCGGACGCGACGGCCAACCCTTACACGGCGGTCGCGGCTGTGCTTCAGGCATCGCTGCTGGGGGTGGAGCAGGGTTATGACCTTGGCCCAATAGAAACGGGCGATGGGTTTGATCGCACCGACGCGCGTGACGGCACGGCCGTCGACCTGAAACGCGCGATGAATGATCTGGAGGCTGACCAGGTGCTGGGTGACGCGGTGGGGCGGCTTCTGGTCGACAACCACATTTTCATGAAGCGCAAGGAAGTCATTAAAACCCGTGATCTGGAAGGCGACGGGCTTAGGGATTTTTATGTGCATTTTGTTTAATCTCAATTGAGGTGACCTGGGGGCCCGTCCGATTTGTGCTACACTGGGCGCACAAAACGGAGGATCACATCATGCAGCTTGGGGCATTTTCAGTCAGTCTTGCCGTCAAGGATTTGGCGAAATCCCGCGCCTTTTATGAGGCGCTTGGGTTCACCGCCTATGCCGGAACCGAAGAGCATAATTACCTGATTATGAAGAACGGAGACACGCTGATCGGGCTGTTTCACGGCATGTTCGAAGGCGCGATGTTGACCTTCAACCCCGGATGGGATCAATCGGCGGGCAACGTGGACCCGTTTGAAGATGTTCGGGACATCAAAGCGCGCTTGAAAGCAGCGGGGCTGGAAGTGACGCAGGAGCAAGGCGGAGATGACGGCCCAGCCAGTTTTGTTGTGATCGACCCCGACGGTGTGCCGGTTTTGATTGATCAGCACCGATAATGAGAAAAGCCGCCCAAATCGGGGCGGCTTTTGCATTTGCGCGACGTGGGTCAGACCGCCGCGAACCCCGCTTCCAATGCGGTCAGGATCGTTTGCACATCATCAGCCGTCAGCACCAGTGGTGGCGATAGAATGATGTTCGGGCCGGACACGCGGATCATGGCGCCGTTCTGATACGTGACCTCTTGAATGGTGTTGACCGTCTGCTTGTCGATGGGGGCTTTGGTGGCGGCGTCCGACACCAGCTCTAGCGCGCACATCAACCCGTGCCCGCCGCGCACGTCGCCCACGATATCATTGGCCGAGCCAATCTTTTGCAGTCCGGCAAACAACTCGGCCCCGCGTGCAGCGGCGTTTTCGTTGACCTTCAAACGCAGGGTTTCCTGCAGGCACGCGATGGCAGCGGCGGCCCCGACCGGATGACCAGAATAGGTATAGCCGTGGCCAATGGCGGCCTTGCCTGTCGTGTCTTTCTCAAACGTCTCCACCACGTGGTCGGCGATCATCACCGCGCCGAAGGGGAAATAGCCGTTGGTGATGGCCTTGGCGGTGCACATGAAATCGGGTTGGACACCCCAATAGCGGCTGCCGCTCCACCCGCCGGTGCGGCCAAAGGCGGTGATAACCTCGTCTGCAATCAGCAGTATGCCGTGTTTGGTGCAAATCTCGCGCACGCCCGGCATGAAGCTTTCATGGGGCGGGATGACACCGCCTGCGCCAAGGATCGGCTCCATGATGAACGCTGCGATGGTGCCTGCGCCTTGAAAGGCGATCTCGTCCTCAAGCGCTTGCAGGCAAAGCTGCGCCAGTTTTGCCGGGTCGGTCTCATTAAACGGGTTGCGATAGGTATAGGGCGCGGGGATGTGAAAGCAGCCCGGCAGCAGCGGCTCATACTGGGTGCGGAAATTGGCGTTTCCGTTCACCGAGGCGCCGCCCATATGGGTGCCGTGATAGCCTTTCTTCAGGCTCAGGAACTTGGTGCGCCCCTGTTCGCCCCTGATTTTATGAAACTGGCGCGAAAGCCGCAGCGCGGTTTCTATGCTGTCCGACCCGCCCGAGGTATAGAAAGCGCGCGTCAGCCCGTCGGGCGCAAAGAAATCGCGCAGCATCTCGGACAGCTCGATCACCTTGTCATTCGTGGTGCCCCGGAAGGTCGAATAATAGGGCAGTTGGTCCAACTGGGCGGTGATAGCGTCCTTGATTGGTTGGCAAGAAAAACCAAGGTTCACATTCCACAGGCCGCCGACACCGTCGACCACTTCATGCCCGTCGACATCTGTAATCCGAACACCTTGCGCCCCGGTGACGATGGTGGGCGGATTGGCCAAGCTGTCCGCCGGGTGCGTCATGGGATGCCAAAGTGATCGGGCGTTTTTTTCTTTCAGAAAGTTGGAATCTTTCATGTCAGGCCTCTTTCTGCAGCATCATCTGCGGTTCGCGTGTCGGAAAAGTATCAGGTGGAAAGCCACCCAGAATGCGGGTTGTCTGGCGGGCATGGGCCAACAGATTGTCTCGGATCATCATGCGCAGCGGGTCCGTCATCCGCGACACCGGCGCGGCCACGGCCATCGCGCCAATACAGATTGACCGGGCATCAAAGATCGGCGCGGCATGCGAGAATACATCTTCCTCAAATCCACCGACCGAGGCTGCGATGCCTTCGGTGCGGATCGACGGCAGCAGCGCGCGAATCTGGTTTGGATCGGTGATCGTTTGGGATGTGCGGGCTTTCAGCGGGCGCGACAGCATCTCATCGACCAAGGATTTTGGCGAATAGGCCAGCACGGCCAGTCCCGAACCCGTGGAATGAAGCTCCAACACTTCGGCGTCGTCCATCATCACCATCGTGCCGTGGCGGTTGGAATAGGCATAGGCGAGGTTTGACAGCACCTCGCCATTCAGCAGCGACATATGCGCGGTTTCGCCCGTTGCATCGCTGAGGTCTGTCAATTGCTTCAGCGCAACATCGCGCATGGGCACATGCTTTTCGCGCAGTGCTGCAAGACGCAGAAAGGCGGGGCCAAGGCGGTATTCACGCCCGGTTCCGACCTGTTCGACGAATCCGTGCGCGGCGAGCTCACCCAGCAACCGATACACCGTGGCCTTGTTCAACCCCGACAGGCGCGCCAACTCGCTCAACCCGATCTGCGGGGTGGCGCGGCTGAAAAAATTCAGCAGAGACAGGGCTTTGGAGGTCGTTCCCATCGGTGATCCCAAATTATTGCGGGGCACAAGCGACGGCGCTGCCCGCAAAATTACTTCTCATGTTCATTGTTTTGTTGACAGGATTGACCCGGCTCTGTCAATCTAAATTAAAACCAATGGTTCAAATAATGAACCGACATATGAGACCACGACGCAATAGGGAGATCGTCATGAACACCAAATCCATTCTGGCAGGGGCCGTCGCGCTAACCGCTGCTGCACTTGCTGGCCCGGCGCTGGCCGAATACCCGGAAAAGCCTGTCAGTTTCATCGTGCCGTGGCCTCCGGGCGACTTGGAAGACGTGCTGACCCGGATGATCGCCGAGGACTTTCAGGCCGAATACGGCGTGTCGGCGGCTGTGGTGAACAAACCCGGCGGCGGCGGTGGTCCGTTCCCCGGCGCGATCGACGTGGCAACCGCCCCGGCGGATGGTTACACCATCGGCAGTTTCGTCCCCGCCGTGCCGGTGATCGGCCACGAGATCGGCATCGACGAACTGACCCCGGCTAAGTTCGACCCGATTGGCATTTTCCTGACTTACCCGTTTGTGATCGCGACCAGCATGGACGCGCCCTATAGCTCGATGGAAGAGCTTGCGGCCTATGCCAAGGAAAACGACGTGGCGCTTGGCCATTTCGGCGACGTTCTGACGCCCACGCAGGTGACGAAAGCCTACGCGATCAATGCTGAATTCAGCTGGGGATCGGATGCGGCCTTCGACGCGCTGGATTGCAATACGCTGGCGTCCGGCGATGCGGACGTCATCAACACGACGTTGCAGTTGATCCTGCCCTGCCTTGACAGTGTGAAGGTGCTGATGGCTGTGACCGACGAGCGTATCAGCCTTATCCCCGACGTGCCGACCATCGGCGAATTGGATGAAAGCCTGAACATCGCACTATGGAACGGTCTGTTTGTCACCAAAGACACCCCAGCAGACGTGCGTGAAAAGATCGCAGCCGTTGCCTCGAAAACCGTGATGAGCGAACGGGCGCAGGCTGTCGCCAAGGAAACCGGCGCGCTGGTCTATTGGATGGATGCAGAGGCCTCTGCGGCCCGCATCGCAACCGACCAAGAAACCGGTGCGCGGATTGGCAAGATCCTCGAATAATACTCCCTGAGCAGGGCCGGCATCGTCTGGCCCTGTTTTCCGATGAGGGGCAGGCATGAGTGACGACATTTCCGAACATCCGGACCGGCCGCAGCGCGGCCAAGTGCTGTTCGCAGCCTTGTTCCTGATCTGCGCGACGATGTTGATCGCGGCCTTGGGCAGCCAGACCAAGTGGCTGGATGGCAAAGATTTCTTTGCCCAGCCCCGGTTCTGGCCCGCCATTGGCGTGGGTGGCATGGTGTTATTCACTGCCCTGCATTTCTGGCATCTACCTCGCAAACCGCGACGTCTGCCGCGCTGGATGCGCGAAGCGGACTGGCTACAATGGGCGGAAAGCCTGTTCTGGGGCGCACTGGCGCTTGCCTTGTCGCTGTGGCTGGGGCCGATCAAGGCCGCGCCCTATGTGTTTCTTGTGGCGACCATCCGCGTGACATGGCTGTACCAACACTGGACCGACCGGCGCGAGGCGAAGGTCTGGGCGTCCGTGGTTGAATGGGCGGGTTGGTTTCTGGCCTATGTCCTTTTGGTGCCGATCATCGGGTATCTGCCGGTGACTGTCGCCTTCACGTTGCTCTTGACATGGCGGGTGGGCTACCGCGACCGCATCATGATGATAAGCGCGGTTCTGTTCGCCATCGCCGTCGTGCTGGTTTTCAAAAGCTTCCTGCAAGTGAAAATCCCCGGCAGCGCGCTGTATGAGTATTTGCCCGGCGCGTTGCGCTCTTTCTTCATCCTGAATTTCTGAGGGGCCGATGGACCTGATTTTCGACTTCCTTGCACAGGTTCAGGCCAGTTCAAACTATCTGGCGCGCTGGGACGTGGTGCTGGCGCTTTTGGTCGGGTCGGTTGGCGGCGTGATCATCGGCGCGATCCCCGGCGTGGGGCCAGCGGTTGCCATTGCGATCTTGCTGCCCGCGACCTTCTCGATGGACCCGATTGTCGGATTGACGGTGCTGTTGGGCATCTATGGAAGCTCGATGTATGGCGGGTCGATCCCAGCGATCTTGATCAACACCCCAGGCACGGCGGTCAATGCGCTGACCACCTATGACGGCTTTCCGATGACCACTCGAGGCGAGGCGCGGCGCGCGTTGTCGCTGGCCTACAGTTCGTCGTTTTTCGGTGGCGTTTTCTCGGTGATGTGCCTGATCTTTTTCGCGCCGGTATTGGCGAAAGTCGCCCCGATGTTTGGCAGCCGGGAAATCTTTTTGGCGGCTCTTCTGGGCATCATTCTTGTGGTGACAGCGCACCGCAAACACACGTTGATAGCTGCCGCCATGGCGTGTTTTGGCATTTGGCTGAACACGATCGGGCTGCATTCAGCCAGCTACTCCAAGCGCTATACGTTTGACCAAAGCTGGCTGTCGGGCGGCGTGAACCTGATTGTCGTCGTGCTGGGGCTATTTGCCCTGAGCCAAGCCTTCACGCTGCTGCATGGTGACGACGAAAAAGTGCGCCTGACCAAGCTG
Organism: uncultured Aliiroseovarius sp.; assembly: GCF_947497285.1. Taxonomy (GTDB): domain Bacteria; phylum Pseudomonadota; class Alphaproteobacteria; order Rhodobacterales; family Rhodobacteraceae; genus Aliiroseovarius. Next base: position 25,662 of record NZ_CANMFT010000002.1, read on the forward strand.
AAGGGCAGTTTTTTTCAGGGGTTCCGAGAGCTTGCCCGCCACCCGCGCATCGCCGGTGTGTCCGGAGGCTTTGGCGTGATCATGGGGATGATCCCCGGCGTGGGCGAATTTACCGCGCAGTTCATGTCCTACACCTATGCGCAGAAATCCTCGAAACGTCCCGAAGATTTCGGCCATGGATCAAGCGAGGGGCTGATCGCGGCCGAAACCGCCAACAACGCCGTGCCTGCGGCCGCCATGGTGCCGCTGCTCGCGTTGGGCATCCCCGGCGAGGCGCTGACGGCGATGATGCTGTCGGTCTTTTACGTGCACAACGTGATCCCCGGACCGCAACTGTTCCAAAACGAGATGGACTTCGTCGTCGCGCTCTACCTCGCGCTGCTGATCCTGAACGTGCTGGTGGTGATCTTCTTGCTGGTGGCGACCAACCAGCTGATCAAGGTGGTGAAGATCCCCAATCGGTTTCTAGGCGTCTGTATCCTGATCCTCAGCTTTGTGGGGGTTTATAGCCTGCGCAACTCGTTCACCGACTGCATTCTGGCGGCGGGTTTTGGCATTTTCGGGTTCATCATGAAACGGATGCAATTGCCCGTCGTGCCCATCGTGCTTGGCATGGTGCTTGGCGGCATCATGGAGGTGAAGCTGCGCAGTGCCATGGCGCGGGTGAAAACCCCGCTCGACTTTATTGATCGCCCGATTGCGGCGATCCTGTTCACAATGATCATTCTGGTTCTGATCCTGCATTTCCGCCGGGTCTGGCTGGATCACACAGAAAGAAAGACGGACGAATGGCAGACCAGTCACGCATCAACGAGCTTCGCCGCCATCCTGTCGCGCCGCAGAACCTTTATATTGACGGAGCGTGGGAAGAAGGTTCGGGGGAAACGCAAGACGTTCTCTCGCCGATTGACGGATCGACGCTGACGACGATCATCCGTGCGTCCGCACTGGATGTAGATCGGGCGGTGGCCGCTGCACGGCGCGCGTTTGACGACGGGCTGTGGAGCAGGGCTGCGCCTGCGCATCGAAAGAAGGTGCTGCACAAGCTGGCCGATCTAATCGAAGCGAACGCGCTGGAACTGGCGGTTCTTGGTGTCCGTGACAACGGGACCGAGGTTGGAATGGCGTTGAAGGCGGAACCCGGATCAGCCGCTGGCACGTTTCGGTATTACGCCGAAGCTCTGGATAAGGTTTACGGCGAGATTGCTCCGACGGCGGGCAACGTGTTGGGGCTTGTGCACAAGGAGCCTGTGGGCGTTGTCGGCGCCATCGTGCCGTGGAACTTCCCGTTGATGATCGGGGCATGGAAGCTGGCCCCTGCACTGGCGGCGGGGAACTCGGTGGTTCTGAAACCTGCTGAAACCGCATCGCTGAGTTTGCTCAAGCTTGCGGAACTGGCCGCAGAGGCAGGCTTGCCGGATGGCGTTTTGAACGTCGTGACCGGCAAAGGGTCGGTCACCGGCGAGGCGCTGGCCATGTCGATGGATGTGGACGTGTTGGTGTTCACTGGTTCCGGCGGGGTTGGGCGCAGACTGCTGGAATATTCGGCGCGGTCGAACCTGAAACGCTGCTATCTGGAACTTGGGGGCAAATCGCCCAACGTGGTCTTCGCCGATGCGCCGGATCTGGAGGAGGCCGCGAAGGTCTCGGCGGCGGGCATCTTCCGCAATGCCGGTCAGGTCTGCGTCGCGGGGTCTCGGCTGTTGGTCGAGGACAGCGTGCATGACGAATTCGTTGAAGCGTTGTCACGCCACGCCGCAGCCATGAAGGTTGGTGACCCGCTGGACCTGACCACCAATATCGGCGCGGTGAACAACCTGACCCAGCTTGAGGGCAATCTGGGTTTTGTCACCCGTGCGCAGGAAGAAGGCGCGCATGTCGCGCTGGGCGGGTCGCGTGTGCTTGAGGACACCGGCGGATATTATATGGAACCGACCGTGCTGACTGGCGTTCAGCCACAGCATCATGTGGCCCAGAACGAGGTATTTGGCCCGGTCCTTGCCGTGACCCCCTTCAAGACCGATGAAGAGGCCGTGCAAATAGCTAATTCTACAAATTTCGGTTTGGCCGCAGGGGTTTGGACGTCGAACCTAAGCCGTGCGCACAGAATGGTGCGCGACATTCAGGCGGGCGTGGTGCATGTGAACACCTATGGCGGTGCGGACGGCACGGTGCCGTTGGGTGGCGTCAAGCAATCCGGCAATGGGCATGACAAATCAATGCACGCGTTCGACAAGTATTTCGACCTTAAGACAGCCTGGATGCAGCTATGAGCGATAAGACAATTCTGGTCGTCGGGACCTATGACACCAAGGATGACGAGCTGAATTACATCGCGGACGTGATCCGTGGGCAGGGCGGTGCGGTCAGGACGATGGACATCTCGGTCCTGGGCGACCCCAACGCGCCGTGCGACTATTCAAAGCATGAGGTGGCCGAGGCTGGTGGGTCGACGATACAGGCCGCCATCGACAGCGGGGATGAGAACACCGCGATGCAGATCATGGCGCAAGGATCGGCGGCGCTGGCATTGAGGCTCTACCGCGATGGCGTGTTTGATGGGTTGATCGTGCTCGGCGGCACGATGGGCACCGATGCGGCGCTGGACTTGTGTCAGGCACTGCCGATTGGCGTGCCGAAATACGTGGTCTCGACCGTCAGCTTCTCGCCTCTAATCCCGCCAGAACGCCTGCCGGCTGATGTGCAGATGATCCTGTGGGCGGGTGGGCTTTATGGGCTGAACTCGATCTGCAAGGCGTCCCTGTCGCAAGCTGCGGGGGCTGTGTTGGGCGCGGCGCGGGCTGTTGAGACGCCGGAATTCAAAAAGCCGCTGATCGGGATGACCAGCTTTGGCAAGACGGTGCTGCGCTATATGGTGAGCCTGAAACCGGCACTGGAAGCACGCGGGTTCGAGGTGGCCGTCTTTCACGCCACCGGCATGGGCGGCCGGGCGTTTGAGAGCCTTGCAGCAGAGGGAGCGTTTGCCGCCGTTCTGGACTTTGCCCCGCAGGAACTGGGCAATCATATCATGGGGTCAACGATTTCCGCCGGGCCAGATCGGATGACAGGCGCAGGTGGGTCTGAAACACCGCAGATGGTGTCGATCGGGTGCTATGATCTGGTGGATTTCATCGGCTGGCAGGACGTGCCGCAAAAGCTGGCGGGGCAGGAGGTGCACGCTCATAACCGGCTCCTCTCGTCGGTGGTGATGTCGCCGGATCAGCGCCGTGAAATGGCGCGGGCCATGTGTGCCCAGCTTTCCGACGCGAAGGGGCCTGTGACGCTGCTCCTGCCTTTGAAGGGTGGCAACGAATGGGACCGTGAAGGTGGACCGCTGCATGATGCCGAAGGTCTGGCGGCGTTCATCGATGAAATTCGCACACAATGCCCTGACAACGTGACCCTTCTGGAATTGGACGCCCATATCAATGACCCGGCGTTTTCAGACCGCGTGTTGACCGAATTCGATGGATGGGTCGCGGCAGGCATCGTCAAGGCATGAGGCAACTTGTTGCACCTACAATGAATTGCGTTTCCCAAGCGCGCGGTGTTTACTGCCAGTGTTAAGGAGTGACCATGCCGCACCTGTCTTTCGAATGCAGCCACGGGCTGGGCCAACAGGCAGATTTGCCAGCGCTGGCCGAGACCATGCGCGCCGCACTGGCAGCCACGGGGCAGTGCCCCATCGGCGGCATCCGCGTGCGTGGGTTCGAAGCGGACGTTGACGCCATCGGCGACGGGGCAGGCGGGTATCACTTCCTTGATATGATCCTCAGGCTTGGGCAGGGTCGGGACGAGGCGACGCGCGACGCCATCGCCGACCAGCTATACGCGGCAGTTGAGGCTGCTCTGCGCCCACAGATGGGCGATACGCCCTTCATTCTTAGCCTTGAGGTTCAGGACATTGAAACCCGCTTCAGCCGCAAAAGCTGGAGCACGATCCACGCGGCCCTCCGCGAAAAGGAACCGGAATGAGAAAACTAGAACGCGCCCTTCCCATCGCGCTGCTTCACGCGCGTGAAGCAACCCTGAAGCCCTTCCGCCACGAGCTGGACCAGATCGACCTGACCGTGCAGCAATGGCGCGTGATCCGGGTGCTGGCCGAGGGCAAAGCCTGCTGTGCGACCGAATTGGCGGAACGCTGCGTGCTGATGCCGCCAAGCCTGAGCCGCATCCTGAAAAACCTGACGGAACGTGGGCTGATTGAGCGGGTGAACGACAGCGACGGCCGCCGTCGAAAGGTGCAGATCGCGCCTGCGGGTTGTGCGAAATACACGCAAATGTCGGGCAAGGCCGCGAAGATCTATGAGGATCTTGAAAACCGGTTCGGGCACGAGAAGATGGAAACGCTGCTGGACCTGCTGAACGAGCTTTACGCGGTGGCCGAAGCCTCCTGACGCTGCAATGCGCTTGCGTCGTGACAGTGCGCGGCTTACCCATGGGAAAGGTTAGATTAGAACGAGGTTCCCATGAGCGACCAACACACCGCACCCGAAGGTGACATCATCCTGCGCACTTTGGCGATGCCCAAGGATACCAACGTGTCCGGGGATATTTTCGGCGGCTGGGTGCTGAGCCAAATGGACATCGCAGGCGGCATCATCGCCGGCGAACGCGCACAAGGCCGCGTGGCCACGGTTGCGGTGAATGCAATGAAGTTCATCCAACCGGTGAAAGTGGGCGACGTGCTGTGCGTCTATGGTCGGGTTGGCCGGGTCGGCACCACGTCGATGGCAATCGAGCTTGAAGCCTGGGTCAACCGCGACCGCCTTGGCGAGCGCCAGAAGGTAACCGAAGGGGTGTTTGTGTTTGTGGCGTTGGATGAGGGTGGGCAGCCGGTTGCCGTTGATAGTCCAACTGTGACGTAACCCAATCAAATGTGTCATGAAGCGGGAATTTCGTCATCCTTACCCGAAAGTTCGTAAGCGAATATGTAGGTTCCTGCAGGTAGCATTACTCCAAATATTCTTGACTTCAAGTGAACTGAAAAATCGAAAGGCGTGCCAGCGCCACCATGCACTTTAATGTCATTAGGAGTTCCCGATGGATAACCAATTAACTTTACATCAACGTTATGTGGTGGTGAAGAGAAGTTGGGTTCAATTTTGCCCGTCGCGGTAAAGCTATATATAGGCCTTTGTATTTCAACCGTAATTTCACCTAAGTTGTGATTTGAAGAAGCACCTTCGATTTCTTGTGACACGTCGCCGACCACCGGGACTGTCCGAGTAGGTCGGGCTGATAGCGGCAAAGTCGGTGCATGCATTTCATCCGCTGTTTCTTGGTTGTCTGTTGGTCTGTACGAGAAATCAAGTTCGCCAAATAGCGTGAGTTGCTCTTCAATCCAATGTGTCACCTCATCAGTAACGTGTTGACTGGCGACGCGGTTCCAATCCTGCATCAAGCCCGTGTTTGCTCGGCGCAACTGTCGAAGGTCCCGAATAATAGCTGTTAAGTCGGTTTCAGAGAGCTTTTCAATCTCATTTTTCTCAACAAGAGTTTGCTCGATGTAGCGTTCGAGCTCAAAGAAGTTTGTAGACTGATCGGCGAGCTTTTTGCTGGACAGCCAAGCGATATCATCGATTTTTTCGTTTGCGCTGCTTTCAGCCGCTTCCATGGCGCTTTGCTCTGACATTGCAGCTGATATAAACCAAGACGCAGCTGTTAGCAGGACGGTAGCAAAAAAAGTCTCAACTGACGTAGGGCCGTTCGGGAAGGTTGATCTGTATCCTACAAATGCCAGTCCAATAAACAAAACACCAATTGGTAAAACCAGTTTCAGTGAAAATTTCATGCATATCTCCAATAGATTGAGGAAAAGCTAGGAGAAATAATTGTTGTAAGCAAGAAAATCTAAGTGGGTTTAATGAAAACGGCCCCCAAAGGGGCCGCTCTCTTACCTTGTAAACTTCTTATGCTTCAACCGCTTGGGCTCCAGCGCGTCTGGTCCAAGCCGCCGTTTCTTATCCTCTTCGTAATCTTCGAAGTTGCCTTCGAACCACTCCACATGGGCGTCGCCCTCAAAAGCGAGGATGTGGGTGCAGATACGGTCAAGGAAGAAGCGGTCGTGCGAGATGACGACGGCGCAGCCGGCGAAGTCCACCAGCGCGTCTTCGAGGGCACGCAGGGTTTCCACGTCGAGGTCGTTGGTGGGCTCATCGAGCAGCAGCACGTTGCCGCCCTCTTTCAACAGGCGCGCCATGTGCACGCGGTTGCGTTCACCGCCCGACAGCAGGTTGAGCTTTTTCTGCTGATCGCCGCCCTTGAAGTTGAAGGACGAGCAGTAAGCCCTTGAATTGACTTGCGCATCACCCAGTTCGATCAGCTCGGCCCCGCCAGAGATCGCTTCCCACACGGTTTCGTTCGCGTTCAGATCATCGCGGGACTGGTCGACATAGGACAGTTTCACGGTGTCGCCGATTTCGATGGTGCCGTCGTCGGGTGTCTCTTCCCCGGTGATCATCTTGAACAGGGTCGATTTACCGGCGCCGTTGGGGCCGATCACGCCGACGATGCCGCCGGGGGGGACGCTGAAGGACAGATCCTCGATCAACAGTTTATCGCCCATGTGTTTTTTCAGGCCGTCGACCTCGATCACCTTGGACCCCAAACGCGGCCCGTTCGGAATGACGATCTGTGCGCGGCCCACGCGGTCACGTTCAGACTGGCCTGCCATTTCGTTATAGGCGTTGATCCGGGCTTTGGATTTCGCCTGCCGGGCCTTCGCGCCCTGACGCATCCATTCCAGCTCTCGCTCCAGCGTTTTTTGCTTGGATTTGTCTTCGCGCGCTTCCTGCGACAGCCGCTTGGCCTTCTGTTCCAGCCAAGCGGAATAGTTGCCTTCGTAGGGGATGCCACTGCCGCGATCGAGTTCCAAAATCCAGCTGGTGATGTCATCCAGGAAGTAACGGTCGTGAGTGACGATCAGGATGGTGCCTTTGTAGTCGATCAGGTGTTGTTGCAGCCACGCGATGGTTTCGGCGTCCAGGTGGTTGGTCGGCTCGTCGAGCAGCAGCATGTCGGGAGCTTCAAGCAGCAGCTTGCACAGGGCCACACGGCGCTTTTCACCGCCTGACAGCTTGGTGACGTCGGCGTCATCGGGGGGGCAGCGCAGGGCCTCCATCGACACGTCGATTTGCGCGTCCAGATCCCAGAGGTTCTGGGCGTCGATTTCATCCTGCAGCTTGGCCATTTCCTCGGCGGTTTCGTCCGAGTAGTTCATGGCCAGTTCGTTATAGCGTTCGAGGATCGCCTTCTTATCAGCCACGCCTTTCATGACGTTGCCGCGCACGTCCAGCGATGCGTCCAGTTCCGGTTCCTGTGGTAGGTAGCCAACCTTGGCGCCCTCGGCGGCCCACGCTTCGCCCTGGAAATCCTTGTCGATCCCCGCCATGATCCGCATCAGCGTCGATTTACCGGTGCCGTTCACGCCGACCACACCGATTTTCACGCCGGGCAGGAAGCTCAGACGGATGTTCTCGAAGCATTTCTTGCCACCGGGATAGGTCTTGGAAACCCCGTCCATGTGGTAAACGTATTGATAAGCGGCCATGGGATGTGTCCTCGCGTTTGACTTCCGGTTGTCTTAGCCAGACAAAGGGGGCAGGGCAACCCGAAGGAGCTTTCATGACCTACCATCCGGCTGAAGATCGCTATGAAAAGATGGAATATCGGCGTTGCGGGGCGTCGGGTCTGAAACTGCCTGCGGTCAGCTTGGGGCTGTGGCACAATTTCGGGCATGACTTTCCACATTCAAACAAGCAAGCGATTTGCCGCGCGGCGTTCGACAACGGGATCACGCATTTCGATTTGGCCAACAATTATGGCCCGCCCGCTGGCAGTGCGGAGGAAGCATTTGGCGAGATTTTGCGGACGGATTTTGTGGGCTTCCGTGACGAGTTGATCATCAGCTCCAAAGCCGGCTACGACATGTGGCCGGGGCCCTATGGTGAATGGGGCAGCCGCAAATATCTGATTGCCTCGTGCGATCAAAGCCTGAAGCGGATGGGCGTTGATTACGTCGATATCTTCTACAGCCACCGGTTTGACCCTGACACACCGCTTGAGGAAACCATGGGCGCGTTGGATCACATCGTGCGGTCAGGGCGGGCGCTGTATGTCGGGATTTCCAGCTATAACAGTCAGCGCACGCGCGAGGCGGTGGCGATCCTGAATGATCTGGGCACGCCCTGCCTGATCCACCAACCCAGCTACAATATGCTGAACCGCTGGGTCGAGCGGGATGGGTTGAAGGATACACTGGCCGAATTGGGCGTCGGGTCCATCGCGTTCACACCGCTGGCGCAGGGCTTGCTGACGGGCAAATACCTGAAGGGCATTCCCAAGGACAGCCGCGCCAGTCAGGGCAAATCTTTGGCCCCATCGCTGGTGTCCGACAATGTGGTGAAAAGCCTTCGTGCGCTGGCGGGTATTGCAGAGCGTCGCGGGCAGACGCTGGCGCAAATGGCGATCGCATGGGTCTTGCGTGATGGCGGGATTACGACGGCCCTGATCGGTGCGTCGCGGCCTGAACAGGTTCTTGATTGTGCGGGCGCCGTTCACAATCTGGCGTTCACCAAAGACGAGCTGGCCGAAATTGACGCCTGTATCAGCGAAGAGACTGCAAACCTGTGGGCCGCCTCGTCCGAGACGGACTAGGGCAGGCGACACGCGAAACAGGCCGGGCAAAGAGATCCAGATGCGCTACGAACTGCCATATGCACGGCCCGGACAGGTGGTCGGTCTGTTGGGAGGGTCCTTCGATCCGGCCCACCAAGGTCACGCACATATCACGCGAGAGGCGCTGAAACGGTTCGGGCTTGATCGTGTCTGGTGGCTCGTTTCACCGGGCAACCCGTTGAAAGAAAACGGACCCGCAGCGATCGAGGTGCGGCTTGCGCGCGCGCGTGTGGTGATGCAGCACCCGCGCGTCGACGTCACAGACATCGAGCGCCACACTGGAACGCGCTACACCGCGCAAACGCTGAAAGCGCTTCAAGCCATGTATCCCGGTGTTCGGTTTGTCTGGTTAATGGGCGCGGACAATCTGGCCGACTTTCACCGCTGGGGCAGGTGGGATTGGATTATGGCCAATTTCCCGGTCGGTGTGATCGCACGCCCGGACAACCGGGTGGCGGCACGGATGTCCCCGGCGGCCAATCGGTTTCGACAGGCGAAAATATCGGGGCGCGCCTCGCATTTGCTGGCACGCGCGCCATCACCCGCTTGGTGCCTTGTGAATGTGCCCATGGTCGATGTCTCGTCGTCCCAGATCCGCGCGCAGGGCGACTGGTAGGGGCACTCTTGCAGGCCCGCGGCCCCCTCCAAGCGCGACGTTCAGTCGTGGGCGGTTCTTTATCGGCTTGCTCTCATCGGGTCGGCAAGGTTTACTTGCCCGTATGACGGGAGTTATTTCACGGCGTGCGGTTCTTGGGGGGCTTGGATCAGGCCTTGCAAGCGTGGCTTATGCAAATGCACCGACCCGGTCGATCCGACCTGCGCCCAAAGCGCCGGGGTTTGACAAGCTTACACTTCCCAGCGCCGATGCCTTGGTCGCACAGGCAAATCTTGGCGGTAAGCTGGGGTTTGTCGTCGCCGACGCAAACACGGGCGAGGTGCTGGAAGTGCGAAGCCCCCTGTTGCCACTGCCGCCAGCCAGCGTCACGAAGGCCATCACCGCAGTCTATGGCATGTCGGTTCTGGGCGCCGAGCACAGCTTTCCGACCGAGGTGATCGCCACAGGCCCGATCGAGGCGGGTGTCGTTCAGGGTGATCTTGTCTTGGTGGGAGGGGGCGACCCGACGCTGGACACGAACGCACTTGCAGCAATGGCTGCGGCGTTGAAAGCCAAGGGCGTGCTGGCGCTGAAGGGAAAGTTCCTGGTGCACGGTGGACGGCTTCCCTATCAGCGTGTGATAGATCCCGGACAACCTGATCACCTTGGCTATAATCCGGCCGTTTCGGGATTGAACCTTAACTACAATCGCGTTCATTTCGAATGGAAACGCGCAGGGCAAAGCTTTGACGTTGCGATGGATGCAAGGTCGGACCGGTTCCGTCCATCCGTCAATATGGCCAAGATGCAGATCGTTGATCGCAAGGTGCCGGTCTATACCTATGAAGATGCGATGGGGGTGGACAACTGGACGGTGGCGCGCGGGGCGTTGGGCAATGGCGGATCACGTTGGCTGCCAGTCCGCCGTCCGGACCTGTATGCGGGCGAAGTGTTTCAGGTCTTGGCGCGTGCACAAGGCGTGCGGCTGCCGCCACCTGTCGCCTCTGGCGATGCGCCGCAAGGCGTGGTGTTGGCGCAGCACAGGTCACGCGCGCTGACAGAAATCGCGCGGGGTATGTTGAAATACTCAACCAACCTGACAGCCGAAGTCATTGGCCTGTCTGCCAGCACCGAGCTTGGCGCAGCACCAACCAGCCTGTCGGGGTCCGGTGCCATGATGGCCACCTGGGCCAAGGCCGAGCTGGGGGCAAACAGGCCGCAATTTCAGGACCATAGCGGGTTGGGTGATGGATCACGCCTATCGGCGCTGGACATGGTCAAGGTGTTGGTCAGCGCTGGTCCCGCCGGCGCGCTGCAGGGGCTGATGAAAGATGTCACGCCGCTTGACGTCAAGGGTCGGCCGAGAAACGCAGCCCCTTATGGCATTCAGGCCAAAACAGGGACGTTGAACTTTGTCAGCTCCCTTGCTGGCTATGTGACGGCACCGGATGAGCGGCGCTTGGCGTTTGCGTTTTTCTCGGCAGATTTGGACCGTCGCGCCGCGATTAGCCGCCAAGACCGAGAGCGACCCGCAGGCGCAAAGGGTTGGAGCCGTCAATCCCGCTGGCTTCAGCACCAATTGCTGGCGCGCTGGGCCATCATGCATGGCACCTAGGCGCGTTGTGGTGCTGCCAACAGAGGCTAAGGGCGACCCTTCACCGCCTTTGTTTAGGGCCGTGGCGGTATGTTGACCGCGATTTGCGAGGCCGGGCGATCGGCGCATTCGGTGTGCCAGCGCAAGACATTGGCGTAGCTTTCAAGCTGTAGGACATCGGCCGCTTTGTAGCCTGTAAAAAGCGCACGCACCCAAGGCCAGATGGCAATGTCAGCGATGGAATAGTCGTCGCCTGCTACCACGGAACGCCCTTCAAGCCTTTGATCCAAAACAGATAGCAGACGCTTGGCTTCGGCCTTGTAGCGATCCAACGGACGTGGGTCTTCAATCTCTTTCCCGCCATAGGCATAGAAGAAACCGAACTGTCCCAACATCGGGCCAAACCCGCCCATCTGCCACATCAACCACTGAAGGACTTCGGCGCGCTTTGCCGGGTCCGTGGGCAGAAACTGTCCTGACTTTTCGGCCAGGTAGATCAGGATGGCCCCACTTTCCCAAAGCGGCAGGGGCTTTCCGTCTGGTCCATTGGGGTCGATGATCGCCGGGATCTTGTTGTTGGGATTCAGCGACAGGAATTCAGGTGTGAACTGGTCGTCGGTCGAAAAGTTGACCAGATGCGCCTCGTAAGGGAGCCCGGTTTCTTCCAGCATGGCAGATGCCTTGATGCCGTTGGGCGTGGGAAGCGAATAAAGCTGGATCACGCTGGGATCTTTGGCGGGCCAGCGTTTGGTGATCGCAAATTGTTCAAGCATGAACGTCCTTTCAGGGGCGAGCGCCGTGAGATGATTGCAAGAAAGCGGGATTGAGCGCGCTTAAGGCGACAGGGATCCGCTTATAGGGTTGCGTGGCGCGCACGGGCGCCGCGTTCGATGGCAGCGGCATGCAGGCGGTCGATGTTCAACTCATAGCGGATCTCTTCCAGCAGACGCAGCTCGGTCTCGCGCAAGGCACCATCGGCTGCTGCCACGTCGCAGGCCAGCGCATAGGCGGTTTCCCACAAGGCTTCGGGAAGGTTGTCGCGCACGAGTCCGAAAAGCGCATCAAGCCCATCTTCTACACTGAACAGGTCAAACACTGTTTGTGACACTGTCTTGACCCGATCTGCGTCGTATGTCGCAAAGACGGGAAGGTGGTTGACGATGACCTCGATCTTGACCAGTTCGGCCGAGTTGATCTGTTCGTCTGACGCCGAAACCGCGATCATGACAGCGATCAGACAATCTTCGGCAGTCAGGGAATGTGGGATGCTTTGCACGTTGGATGCTCCTATTCGTTGCAGTGCAGAATATTGACCCGACGCGTTCATCGCAATAGGGAGAGCAATGAGCACGATATTGGTGTGCGGGCGTGGTGTCCGTGCCATGAAAGGAAATGCAAATGTCCGAAATGCGAGACGCTGCGATGAGTTCGAAAGCCTGGCCCTTTGAAGAGGCACGCCGGGTTCTCAAACGCTATCAAAAAGGCGCGCCGGAAAAGGGCTATGTGCTGTTTGAAACGGGCTATGGACCATCTGGCCTTCCCCATATCGGCACGTTTGGGGAAGTGGCCCGCACGACGATGATCCAGCGCGCGTTCGAAGTCATTTCAGACATCCCGACGCGGCTGATCTGTTTTTCGGACGATCTGGACGGCATGCGCAAGGTGCCGGGCAACGTGCCCAATTCCGAGGGTTTGCATGAACATCTGCAAAAGCCCCTGACTTCGGTGCCCGATCCGTTCGGCACCCATGAAAGCTTTGGCCATCACAACAACGCCATGCTGCGCCGGTTTCTGGACACGTTCGGCTTTGAATATGATTTCTACTCGGCCACTGATTTCTATCGCTCGGGTCAGTTCGACGAGGTGTTGAAACGCGCCGTCGAGAAATACGACGAGATCATGGAGGTGATGCTGAAGTCACTGCGTGAGGAGCGTCGCCAGACCTATTCGATCTTCCTGCCGCTGCATCCTGAAACTGGGCGTGTGCTTTATGTGCCGATGAAAAATGTCGATGCGGAAAATCACACGATCACGTTTGATGACGAGGACGGACGCGAATGGACCCTTCCGGTCACCGGCGGCAATGTGAAACTGCAATGGAAACCAGATTTCGGCGCGCGCTGGGCCGCGCTTGAAGTCGATTTCGAGATGTATGGCAAAGACCATTCCACCAATACGCCGATTTATGACGGGATTTGCCGGATTCTGGGCTGGCGTCCGCCGGAACACTTTTCGTATGAGCTGTTTTTGGATGAGAACGGACAGAAGATCTCGAAAACGTCTGGGAATGGCGTGTCGATTGACGAGTGGTTGACCTACGCTTCGACGGAAAGCCTTGCCTATTTCATGTATCTCAAGCCGAAAACGGCCAAACGGATGCATTTCGATGTGATCCCGAAGGCAATGGATGAATATCACCAGCAATTGCGGGCTTATGAAACGCAAGATCTGAAAGCGCGGTTGAACAACCCGGTTTGGCACATCCATGGCGGAGACGTGCCGCAATCGAAGATGGTGGTGTCGTTCAGCATGCTTTTGAACCTTGCCTCAGTCGCATCGGCGGATGACAAGGAACAGCTTTGGGGCTTCATCCAACGTTATGCGCCTGACGCCTCGGCCCAGACCCATCCGGATCTGGATGCGGCGGCGGGGTATGCCGTCAAGTATTATCAGGACTTCGTGGCACCTGCGCGCACGTTCCGGCTGCCGACCGATCAGGAACGCGCTGCGATGGAGGAGCTTGCGACCGCGTTCCGCGATGGCGATACCGCACTGGACGTGATCGCGCGCAAAAACGCGCAGATGGGCAATGACGACCCGCTGCCCGAGGTGGATTTCACCTCGGACGAGTTCTTGCAGTCGATTGTTTTTGCAGTTGGCAAGCTGCACGGGTTCGACAATTTGCGCGATTGGTTCAAAGCCCTTTACGAAGTGCTTCTGGGGGCAAGCCAAGGCCCGCGCTTTGGAAGTTTCGCAGCCCTTTATGGAGTGAGCGAAACCGCCGAGTTGATTGATCGGGGGCTAGCGGGCGACTTGACCAGCTAGAGCTTTTTCAACTGACAGAAGAAGAACGGCGCGCCCTATTTGGCGCGCCGTTTTGCGTTGCGGTGTGGCTGTGCAACGCGCGCCCCCGTTAACGCTCGTTAAACCCTTGTTGATAGCCCTTTTGGCGTTTCTTGCCCCGTTCGCGCGCGCGTGTCTGCGCGGGTGGCCCCAGCAGCCTGACAGGCGCAGAGGGTCCGGGGCATGCATGTCTAGACCTGAAAGGGAACTCTATGAACAAGGCGATTACCGACGGGGTGGTGTTCATGCCACCCGCGTTCGAAAACGGGCTTGGCGTCTGGTCCAGTGAGGATGGCACGCCGGGCTCTTTGACTTATGTTGGCGCAGGCAATGCGGCATTGGTCCCGGCGGATCAGGATTTTGATGGCTGTCTTGAGCTGTTCAAAGATCAGAACACGCAAAAATTGCGCTACATGGGCCAGACGCCGTTTGAACAGGGGTGTTATCTTCGTGTCTCGGCGCGGGTGAAAGCGATTTCGGGTCCGTTGCCCGAGGCGCGTGTGGCCACATGGGCCGCGCAGGCGAGCGGAGCGCATGCCGGCGGATACGTAGAAAACGGTCCGGCAACCGCACTGACGGCCTATGGTGAGGTGGTCGAGGTGTCCGCCATTATCGGGTCAGGCAGCCGCAATGGCGTCGACATGATCTGGGGGGCGGATGTCGCCTATGCCCATGTCGGGATCGACCTGACGGGAACGAACGGCGCCGTCGTTCGCATCGACGATATTGTCGTCGAAGATGTGACGGGCGCCTATTTGCGGGACATGATGGACTGGGTCGATGTGCGCGACTTTGGCGCGGCAGGCGATGGCGTCACCGACGACAAGGCGGCGTTTCAAGCCGCAGACGCTGCCGCCAATGGGCGCACTGTTTTGGTGCCCGAAGGCACCTATCGCATTGCGTCGAACCTGACCCTGCACGCCGATGTCCGGTTTGAGGGCACGCTGACCATGCCGGACAACGCCTATCTGTCACTGACCCGCAATTTTGATCTGCCAACCTATATCGACGCTTTCGGGACCGAGCTGCTTGGCTTTCGCAAAGCGTTTCAGGCCCTGTTGCACTATGCCGATCACGAAATTCTGGACATGTGTGGCCGCCGGATTGATGTCACGTCACCAATTGACATGCAGGATGCTTACAATTCAGGCGACAGCTTCCTGATCCGACGGGTCATCAAGAATGGGCAGTTTTATGTCGTCGGTGGGTCCGCTTGGGATGACGAGGTGACCACCGCCACGGCGCAATATAACGCCGCCAACCCCTATCGGTTGACCAATGTGGCCAATATTTCCGCAGTTATGCCGGGGTCGGTTGTCAGCGGTTTCGGTGTCGGGCGCGAAATCTATGTAAAGACGGTGGATGTCGCCAACTCCGAGGTCGAACTGAGCCAACCGCTTTGGGGTGCGGCCGCAAATCAGACATATACCTTTACGCGGCACAAATACGTGCTCGATTTCGGCGGGTTTGCAGAGGTGAACCGACTGAACCTGATAGAGGTCGAGCTTCAGTGCAACGGGCATGCCTCGGGCGTGATGCTGCCGCGTGATGGCGAAAACTTCGTGTTTCAGGACTGCTTTTTCATCAAACCCAAAAACAGGGGGATCAGCTCGGTCGGGCGCGGGTGTCAGGATCTGCATTTGGATCGCTGCCAATTCATCTCGAACGAACAGGGCATTGCGGCGACTGACCGGGTGTCGGTGGCATTCAACGTGAACGCAAATGACGCCAAGATCCGCGATAACCGGTTCCAGCGGATGGGCACCTCGATGGTGCTGCACGGATCGGGTCACATCATCCAAGGCAACCACTTGTTTCAAGGTGACGAGGTGACAGATGGCCCACGGGTTGCGGGCCTTGTTTTCACCTATGAAAACAACAAGACCGTTCTGAATGGCAACTACATCGACAATTGTTTCGTCGAATGGAACAACGAACACGATGCCTTCCCAGATTTTGGGTCCGAATACTCCTTTGGCGGCATGACGATCACCGGCAACATCTTCACGGCCAATGATGTCGCATCCTGGTTCAAGTGGATTTATGTCAAACCCTTCGGCACCGGCCACTACCTGTCGGGGCTTCACGTGACCAACAACACCTTCCGGACCATCGCGGGTGCCATCAATCGGGTCGAGGGCGTGTCCACCACCCATGCCGATCTGGATTACTGGAGCATGAAAGATGTCACCTTTGAAAACAATGCATTCGTCGGGATCAGCCAGAAGACGATTTCGCCGGTGACGCTGGAATTCAACCAGAACACTGAAGCCGCCACCTGGGTACTCGACGGCTCGGATTATCTTCCGTTTGGCGGCAACGCGCGAACGGTGCAAAGCGTCACCATCGAAGGGGATCTGCGCGATGCTGGCAACAACCAAGTTTGGGACAATCCGCATGTGTTGGTCAATCAAGGGCCGAGCTACAAAAAGGTGGCGTTGACGTGGTCAAAAGCGGTGCGTGGAACGGCACATGTAACAATGCGCGTGGATCGGCCGGTCTGACCGGTCGCCGCGCTGTTTCCCTTTCATATGCGACCAAGGCCCGCCGTATGGCGGGCCTGATTTCGTTGGGAATTCTGCAAATCCATTGACCCGGATCAATGCAGCCAACCGACGCCAGTGCTATCAGCAATCTGACAGCACAAAAGGAGAGATGCGCATGACAGCGAAGCAACCCGCAGCAGCCACCCAAAAAGCCACGGCACAAGCCAAGAAAGCGGAAACCAAACCGGACAACGTGGTGCCCGATACGGTATCGTCGGACAAAGGTGGCTTTCCCACCGTCAGCGAAGACAAGATCCGCCAAACCTTCGAGAACGGCAAGTATCCTTATGCGCACAAGCTCGGGCGTAAGGATTACGAGGCGCAGAAGGCGAAGCTTCAAGCCGAGCTTTTGAAAGTTCAGCGCTGGGTCGGTGAGACCGGGCAGAAATTTGTTTTGCTGTTTGAAGGTCGCGATGCAGCGGGCAAGGGCGGCACGATCAAGCGCTTTATGGAGCACCTCAACCCACGCGAAGCGCGTGTGGTTGCGTTGAATAAACCCACCGATGTCGAACGCGGCCAGTGGTTTTATCAGCGCTATATCCAGCATCTGCCAACCGCGGGTGAAATGGTCTTCTATGACCGCTCGTGGTATAATCGCGCCGGGGTCGAGCGCGTCATGGGGTTCTGTTCGCCCAACGAATACTTGGAGTTCATGCGCCAAACACCCGAGTTTGAACGCCACCTTAGCCGCTCGGGTATTCAGCTTTACAAATACTGGTTCTCGGTCACACGCGAAGAGCAAAAGCGCCGTTTTGACAGCCGTAAGGGTGACCCGTTGAAGCGTTGGAAACTGAGCCCGGTGGATGTGGCGTCGCTGTCAAAATGGGACGATTACACCGAAGCCAAGGAAGCAATGTTCTTCTATACCGACACGGCCGACGCACCTTGGACAATCATCAAGTCAAACGACAAGAAACGCGCAAGGATTGCTTGCATGCGGCATTTCTTGTCCACGATTGACTACCCGGACAAAGACCACGAATTGGTTGGTCAGCCTGATCCTCTGATCGTGGGCCATGCCAGTCAGGTGATCCACAATGCGGATCACATTCTGGGCGCAAGCTTGCACCCCGAACAGCGCCGCAACTGATCGCGCGGCCGGGGCCGCAGCAATCAATACGACAGGAAAGGGGGCTTCACGGCCCCCTTTTTCTGTGTCGTTGCCCGCTGATTGCCGCCGGGCGTGCGACCACCCCTTGCCTTCGCCCAACGTCCAGCTAAGGTCGGTTGAAAATGGGCAAAGGTGAGCAGGATGTTACAATCAAGACGGTTCTTTACGTTCGGCCTTGCCGGGGTGTTTTTGACAGCGTGTCAGTCAGGAGGCGCCACCGCGCCCGCCGCACGCCCTGCAACTGGTGCTGCCATGCGGTCGGTCCCCAACGCGGGCTTTGACGCGTGGGTCGAAGGCGCCAAAGCGCGCGCCATCGCCGGTGGTATCAATCCTGCGACCGTCCGGCAGGCCTTTCGCGGGGTTGGCTTTCTTCCCGGTGTGGTGGAGCGGGACCGCAACCAGACCGAATTCGTCCGCTCGTTCGAAGACTATCTGGCCATCGCAGCCTCTGACGATCGCATTGCGAAAGGGCGTGTGATGTTGCGCAGTCATGCCAGTTTGCTGGCCGCGCTCGAAGCAAAATATGGGGTCGAGAAAGAGGTTCTCGTCGCCGTTTGGGGCGTCGAAAGCCGCTATGGTGAACGGCGCGGCGATGTGCCGGTCATCTCGGCCTTGTCGACCTTGGCGTATGACGGGCGGCGCGGTCGGTTTTTTGAAAGCCAGCTGATCGCGGCGCTCAAGATATTGGAACGCGGCGACACCACGCCTGCACGAATGACGGGCAGTTGGGCAGGGGCGATGGGGCACACACAGTTCATCCCGACCTCGTATTTGGCCTATGCGGTAGACTTCAACGGGGACGGGCGGCGCGACATCTGGTCAGATGACCCGACGGATGCGCTGGCCTCGACGGCGGCCTATCTTAGCCGCTCTGGCTGGAAGCGCGGACAGCGGTGGGGGGACGAGATTACCGGCCGCGCACCGACCGGGCAGGGCAGTGTGGTGAAGCCGGCGGGCGAAAATGGCCCGGTCTTCGAGGTCTACCATAACTACCGCGTTCTGGGGCGTTACAACAACGCGCAGAAATACATTATCGGCGTGGGACACCTGTCTGACCGCTTGGCAGGGCGTGGCCCATTGCGGGCGACGTTCGGGCCGGACGAATATGGGCTGACCTTGGAGGATCGCAAGGCGTTGCAGGTGGGATTGACGCGCGCGGGCCATGATGTGGGTGAAGCAGATGGCGTGATCGGCAAAAAGACTTTTGCAGCGATCGAGGCATTCCAGCGCGCCCGCGGTTTGCCGGTGACGGGCCGTCCCTCGCGGGCGTTGTTGTCCATGCTGCGCTGACCCATGCGCACCTCGCAGACCAGGCGGGGATGGCACGAAACCAAGCTTGCCCCGCCTTACCTTCCGGCATAGGTCTGGGTGATGAACCAAAGCCTGTCCTTCCCCCTTCACATGCGAGCGGTCCTTGTCCTGGGCCTGCCACTTGTGGCGTCGCATCTGGCGCAGTTCGCCGTGCAGATCATCGATACGGTGATGTTGGGGTGGTATGGGGTCGAGGAACTGGCCGCCGTGGTGCTGGCAGGCACGGTCTTTCTGCTTTTCCTGATCGTCGGCTCGGGGCCGGCTTGGGCGTTGATGCCGCTGATTGCCTCGGCGTCCGAGGCAGGCGATGACACGCGGGTTCGGCGGCTGACGCGCATGGCGCTTTGGGTGTCGTTCGGGATTGCCCTGCTGGTCCTGCCGATCCTGTGGTTCGCCGCGCCGCTGTTGCGCGCGATCGGTCAGGACGCAGCGCTTAGCGAAATTGCGCAGGATTATCTGCGCATCGCAGGCTGGGGGTTGATCCCGGCCCTGTTCGTGATGACCCTGAAAAGCTATCTTGCCGCGCTAGAGCGCACCCGCGTGGTCTTGTGGGCCACCATTCTAAGTGCGGCCATGAATGGAGTGATCAATTACGCGCTGATCTTCGGCAATTGGGGCGCGCCGGAACTTGGGGTGCGCGGGGCGGCGATCGCTTCGGTCGTGATCCAGGTTGCAGCCGGGTTGGTGATGGCAGTGTATGCCACCCGCGCCTTGCCGCAACACGCGCTGTTTCAGCGGATCTGGCGACCTGACTGGGAGGCCTTGGGCGAACTTGTGCGGATGGGTGTTCCGATCGGGTTGACCGGGCTGGCCGAGGTCGGGATGTTCTCGGCTTCCACAGTTGTTATGGGGTGGATCGGCACGTTGGAGCTGGCCGCCCACGGCATCGCCCTGCAGATCGTATCGGCGTTTTTCATGGTGCACCTTGGGTTTTCAAATGCCGCCACGGTGCGGGCGGGCCGCGCCCTTGGGCGGCGGGACGAAGACAGTCTGCGCCGCGGCGCACTGGCGGTTTTGCTGATGTCGGCACTGTTCGGCATCGTCACGGTGATGTTGCTGGTCGGTGCTCCCGACCCCATGATCCTTGCGTTCCTTGATCCCGATGAACCCCTGAAGGACGAGATCTTGAGCATCGGACGTTCGCTTTTGATCGTCGCGGCGCTGTTTCAGTTTGCTGATGGGGGGCAGGCGATCACCCTTGGCCTATTGCGTGGGGTGCATGACACCAAGGTGCCGATGATCATTGCGACAGTCAGCTATTGGATCATTGGGGTGCCGATGTCCTATGTGATGGGGATCACATGGGGCTTTGGCGGCGAAGGTGTGTGGATGGGGTTGGTGATCGGGCTGCTGGTCGCGGGTGTCTTGATGTCGTGGCGGTTCTGGGCGCGATCGTCGCGCATTGGGCAGGCGGCCGAGGTCTAAGGGCCGTCTTATTCCTCTTTCATCAGCCGGTCAGCTTTCTTTCGCACCAAAACCGTCCGCAGATCATGCATCGCCAACAAAAGGGCATCCGTCACCTGCTCCAATGCCTCGTCCGAGGCGCGCGTCTGCGCCCAATGGGCGGTCAGATTCAGGTGGTCAACGGCGCGTAGAATGTCGTCAATATCCCGCTTGGCAAGCGTGTCGCGCCGGTCCCTGATCCAGTTGGAGATCGCGTCCTGATCTTCCTGGGTCAGCTCGCGCCCGCCACTGGCCTTCACCTCGCCATTCTTGATGTTGATCGCAGCGATCTGATCCATCTCGATCCGACGATGACGGTTTTCAGTGTCAACACGGAACACGAAAGCTCCGTTTTCACGGATGCGGAAGTAATAGTCCGGCAGGTCTGCGGGCATGGGTGCTCCTTGCCTTGGCGGCGTCTTGAGATGCTGGTTTCAGGCCAGTGCGGCACAGAAGCCTTGAATGCGTGTGCAGGCTTCTTTCAAAGCCGCGTCCGAGGTTGCATAGCTGACGCGGAAATTGGGGGACAGCCCGAAAGCCGCGCCAAAAACCACGGCCACGCCGGTTTCTTCCAGCAAAGCTTTGGCGAACACCTCGTCATCGGTGATTTTCACGCCTGCAGGCGTTGTCTTCCCGATGCAGCCCTTGATCGAGGGATAGACATAGAACGCCCCGTCCGGCACCGGGCAGTCTAGCCCTTCGGCGGCGTTCAGCATCTCAACCACCAGATTTCGACGGCGCACGAAGGCTTTGTTGTTTTCGGCGATGAAGTCCTGCGGGCCATTCAGCGCCTCGACCGCCGCCCATTGGCTGATCGAACAGGGGTTCGAGGTCGATTGCGACTGGATCTTGCGCATGGCTGAAATCAGCTCGACCGGACCGCCGGCATAGCCGATGCGCCAGCCCGTCATTGCGTAAGCTTTGGACACCCCGTTGCAGGTCAGCGTGCGGTCATACAGGCCCGGCTCTACCTCGGCCGGGGTGCAAAACTCGAACCCATCATAGGCGAGATGCTCATACATATCGTCTGTCATCACCCAGACATGGGGGTGACGCATCAACACATCCGTCAGCGCTTTCAGTTGATCGCGTGAATATCCCGCACCGGTCGGGTTGGAGGGCGAGTTGAAGATCAGCCACTTGGTCTTGGGCGTGATCGCGGCCTCCAGCTGTTCGGGCGTCATGCGAAAGCCCGTTTCAATCGGGCATTCGACCACGACAGGTTCGCCACCGGCCAGCAAGACCATATCCGGGTAGCTGACCCAATAGGGGGCAGGGATGATCACCTCGTCACCGGGATTCAGGGTCGCCATCAGGGCGTTGTACAGGATCTGCTTACCACCCGTGCCAACCGAGATCTGACCTGGCGCATAGTCCAACCCGTTTTCCCGCCTGAACTTGTCGCAAATCGCCGCTTTCAGTTCCGGCATCCCGTCCGGGGCTGTGTATTTTGTCTTGCCCGCGTCGATT
This sequence comes from uncultured Aliiroseovarius sp., assembly GCF_947497285.1. GTDB lineage: Bacteria > Pseudomonadota > Alphaproteobacteria > Rhodobacterales > Rhodobacteraceae > Aliiroseovarius. The sequence continues at coordinate 47,474 of NZ_CANMFT010000002.1, forward strand.
GCGTCTTTGCCCGCCTGCTTGATGTTGTCGGGTGTGTCAAAGTCTGGCTCGCCCGCGCCAAGGCCAATGACATCGCGCCCTGCGGCCTTCAATTCCGCGGCCAATGTCGAAACAGCGATCGTGGGCGATGGTTTTACGCGATCAAGTGTCGCTGATAGGAAAGACATGGGGCCCTCGGTTTGTAAGTTGGTCTCAATTCTTCTAGGGTCAGGCGCGAAACCGATCAAGCGCCAACCTTGGATCGGCGCAAGCGACGCGATGGAAAAGGGTATGACGATGAGCGAAATTCTCGACGATGAGGGCTGGTTTTCGGAAGAGGCTGCAACCTTCGGTGATCGCCTTGCGGGTGCACGCGAAGCCGAGAGGTTGACCCAGGCTGAATTGGCGCGCCGCGTCGGTGTAAAGCTCAAGACCCTGCGCGGGTGGGAAGAGGACCTGAACGAACCGCGCGCCAACAAGCTTCAGATGCTGTCGGGCATTTTGAACGTGTCATTGCGCTGGATGTTGACCGGCGAAGGCACCGGTGTCGAAGCCCCGACCGAGGCGCCCGACGATGCGCCCGACATCCGGGATTTGCTGCTGGAAATGCGCGATATCAAATCCCAGATGGCCCGATCTTCCGAACAACTTGCCCGACTGGAAAAGCGTCTGCGCAAACGTCTGGAAGGAACTGTGGCATGAGCAGCCTATCACTCGATCAACTGAAAGAAACGCCCGGCGCGCGGCCGGGTGAAACGCATGATCACCGCGTGAAGCGGCTGGCAATGCGGTCCATGCGGCGCGGTATAAAAGAGATGGATATCATCCTCAGCAAGTATGCCGACGATCAGCTTGCTGATATGAACGGCGCCGAGCTTGACCTATACGAGGCGCTGCTGGGCGAAAACGATCAAGACCTGTATCAATGGGTTTCTGGCCAGCAGTCCGCGCCGGCGCATCTGTCCGAGCTGATCGAACATATCGCGCGACACACCGGCGCGCGCTAAGCGGCGCCACCGGTTCGGATTTTGCGAAATTTTTCTGCAACTCCTTTCTGCATTTAACTGAATGTTCTTTTTTTGCCGCGAAGGTCGCTCCTGTTAATTAGGTCGGAGAGACGGATGAGCATGCAAACCCCCATTGGGCAGACAGGCAGCCAGACTTTTGTGTATCAGTATCTTGAAGCGCTTGCGTTGGTGGAACGGTTACACCGGCTTCTTCTGGATGTGATCAAGGATGAATTCGAGCGTGTCGGCGTGTTGGAGGTGAACGCCGTTCAGGCGTTGTTGCTGTTCAACATCGGTGACAACGAGGTGACGGCGGGCGAGTTGAAGTCGCGCGGCTATTACCAAGGGTCAAACGTCTCCTACAACCTCAAGAAGCTGGTCGATATGGGGTATATGCACCATCAACGGTGTGAAATTGACCGCCGGTCGGTGCGGGTGCGGTTGACGGAAAAAGGTCGGTTCATCCGCGAAACTGTCGCGACACTTTTTGAGCGGCACGCAGACGGTCTGCAGTCGCGTGATGTGCTGAGCGCCTCGGGGATCGAAGACATCAATGCGTCACTCAAGCGGGTCGAACGGTATTGGACAGACCAAATCCGCTATATCTATTGACGGATCACAGTGGTGGTGTCGCCCGAACCGTCGGGCTCGACTTGGCTAACGATCATGCCCTGAAGTTCGCGTAGAAGTTTGCGCACCATCGCCTCTTCATAGTCTTGAAAGCCGAAGGCCTGTTCGACAAACCGTCCCCTGCCGTGGATCACAAGCTCTTTGTAATACGCAACAAGGTCGGACTTTGCATCGCCCGCCCCAATCACCAGACCATTGATCGTGATACCATCAAACCCCGCCAGATGCCTGACATCTTGCGGGCGGGGACCAGTATTCGCTGGCCCATCACCCGAGATATCCAATGTTCGCACCCAACAGTTTTGCTGCGACAACAGCCTCTGGCCGAAAATCATGGCCGCACCCAATCCCGTAGAAGGGTCGGCCTGAATACGTAGGGTCGCGCGCAAGCGATTGGCGACACCAAGCACCGCTGCACGGTCGGTCAACGACACCCAGTCCTGCAACAACCGCTGATGGCGTGGACCGCTCCATTCGAAAACCGAGATCTGAACCGGTGTCTTAGGGAAAGACAGGATCGCGCGCAGCACGTCTTCGTGTTCAAGGGCCGCAGCCAAGCCATTCATTTGCAGCCGATATTCGCCTGCATCGACCGACCCGGAAACATCCAAACCAAGCGCAAGGGCCTGCCGGCAGTCCGCACCAGTTTGGGCGCTGGCAGCCGCCGGAGGTGTGATCCAGAACAGCCCGGCTGCGAACAGGAAGCCACAAACCGCAACACACCGTGTGACAACCCCGCGCGCGTGTTTCATCACCAGTGACCGGTGTTTTCCATGCTGGCCCATGGCTCTGCCGGGGTCAGACGGTCGCCCGCTTGCAACAGCTCGATCGAGATATTGTCGGGCGAGCGAACGAAGGCCATGTGGCCGTCTCGCGGCGGCCGGTTGATGGTCACACCGTTGTCCATAAGATGCTGGCACATCTTGTAAATATCCTCGACCTCATAGGCCAGATGCCCGAAATGGCGACTGTCCGATGGCAGGCCTTCGTCGCCATCCCAGTTATAGGTCAGCTCCACAGGGCAGTCCGGCTGTCCCGGCGGGGCCATGAAAATCAGCGAAAACCGCCCTTGCTCGCTGTCCATCTGGCGGATTTTCTCAAGCCCCAGAAGTTCAAAGAACCGAATGCTGTCTTCAAGGTTCTTCACGCGAACCATTGTGTGCAGGTAACGAATTTTCATCTGTATCCTCCGGTGATCAAGGCGGGTTCGCCAACAGCCTAACAGGTCAAGCGCCCAAGAAAAGCGCAAACGCCGCATCTACGGCATCTTGCTGTTTTGCGATCCGCCTCGACTATATATAGTGGCCGGGCAATCATGAGACGAGAGATTCGACATGCCCCTGAGCCCCGAACAGATCCGCGAAATCGAAGAACAACGCAGCACCCCACAGCCGACCTTGCGGGCGGTCAGCCCCGGCATGGAAAAGCACCTCTATACCGCGCATGAAGTGCTGGACCACGGCTTTGTCCGCGTCATCGACTATATGGGCGACGACGCTGCGATCTGTCAGGCCGCGCGGGTCAGCTACGGCAAGGGCACCAAAAGCGTGCAGAACGACGCGGGCCTGATCCGCTACCTGATGCGCCACTGGCATTCGACCCCGTTTGAAATGTGCGAGATCAAGCTGCACGTCAAACTGCCTGTCTTCGTGGCCCGCCAGTGGATCCGCCACCGGACCGCGAATGTGAACGAATACTCGGCGCGTTATTCGATCCTCGACCGCGAGTTCTATATCCCCGCACCCGAACACGTCGCCGCGCAGTCGGTTGTGAACAATCAGGGTCGCGGCGCCGCGCTGGAAGGCGAGGAAGCCGCGCGCGTGCTGGAAATCCTGAAGGCCGACAGCAACCGCGCCTATGATCACTATGAACAGATGATCTCGGATGACGGCCAACAGGGGCTGGCGCGGGAACTCGCGCGGATGAATCTGCCCGCCAATATCTATACGCAATGGTATTGGAAGGTGGACCTGCACAACCTGTTCCACTTCCTGCGCCTGCGCGCCGACCACCACGCCCAATACGAAATCCGCGTCTATGCCGACGCGATCTGCAACATCGTCGCCGACTGGGTCCCCGCCGCATACGGCGCGTTCGAGGATTACCGTCTGGGCGGCGCCAACCTGTCCGGCCGCGCTATGGACTGCGTGCGCCGCATGCTGAAAGGCGAAGAGGTCACGCAGGAGAACTCCGGCATGTCGAAGGGCGAATGGCGGGAGTTTGAGGCGGAGTTGAAGGGGTGATGAATGGATGATTTTGTTCAGGTGGAAGAAAGGAACCTCCGAAATTGGGGGGTTGTCCCAAATGTGCGTGACTTACAGTCGCCAAAACATGTTAGCATTCGTTGCCCACATTGCTATCACCTGAGCACATTTGAATTACGAGGCTTACATTACAATGTGCACTCTGGTCTAGGGACGGCATTTTCCAACTGCTCAGGCTGCAATGCACGAATGACGTTCATCCTTCGTCCCGAAAATGGGGGAAGTAAGAAACTGACAAGGATATACGCCTCCAACGCGAGTGAATTTTCGGCAATAGCCTCCAACTATTCTGAACTGGTTCCGCAAAAGATTGTGGACGCGCTTTCAGAAGCGGTCAGTTCTCTAGCATCTGGCGCTAGCAATAGCGCGGCGGCGGCTGCTGGGCGCACGTTAGAAGGAGTGCTGAAGGACGTGATTGGCATAGATTCGACGGATCTTTCTTTGTATCAACTCATTGAAAAAGCTGTCGAAGAATACGATTTCAGTCAACCGATGAAGGATCTTGCCCTTGCTGTGAAAAAACGCAGAAACGAAGGTGCTCACTTTGATCCTAACGTTGAGGTTGATCGAGAATCTGCAGAAATTATGATCGGATTGGTCGGCAACGTAATTTCTTATTTTTATCAGGTGCCAATCGAGATTGACGCAAAGATTAAGAGGCTTGATGAGCTGCGAGGGCAGGCGGATTAGATAATGCTTAAGTAACCCGTGCCGCGCACGGGCAGCGCCCGACCCTCCCCACGGGAGGGCGCTTCGCACCATCCCAGGGTCGGGCGCTGCCCTTTGAAAACGAAGCGCGTCCCCAATCACTCGATCAGTTCCTAGGCCATAGCAGTCCCCCTTCCGTTTCGCCCCAGACCACGCCATAACAGGCGTTGGGCGGCATTCGTGCCTAGCCAAATTGATGCCAATCTAGGAGGCAATATGCGCGTTTGGGGTCTGAAAAACTGTGACACATGCCGCAAGGCGGTGAAGGCGTTGGAGGCAGCGGGCCTCTCTGTCGATTACGTAGATGTGCGTGCTGACGGCGTTGACCCTGCCGATCTGGCGCGGTTCCATGCGGCGTTTGGCGAGGCGTTTGTCAATAAACGCTCTACCACGTGGCGCGGCTTGTCTGACAGTGAGCGCGCGGGTGATCCTATTGAATTGTTGACACAAAATCCGACATTGATGAAGCGCCCGGTGATCGAGGACAGGGACAAGTTGACGTTAGGTTGGGACGCAAAAACGCGTGACAGCTGGTTGGAGGGCGCCGCCTGAGCGCCTATCTGTTCGGAAAGTAGGAGGTATTTGCATGCGCAACGCTGCATTGGTTTTGGGGATCATCGCCGGGATTTGGGGCATGATCGTTGGATTTTTCGGCTATGGCTATACCGAAGTGATCGCGCGGATGGGCGAGTTGCCCGATCTGGCCGAACAGGTGGATAATCCGGGCCGGGTCCGCGCCTTTGCCCTTATCGCGCCGGTTCTTGCGCTGGCGGGTGGTGCGATGGCGCGCTCTGCCGCACAGGTTGGGGGCATCTTGCTGCTTTTGTCCGCGGCCGGCATGTATTTCGCTTTTGGCTATGGCGTGTTCACCATGTTCCCAATCGCGCTGGCAGGTCTGGGTGGGCTGCTCGCTCTGGTCGCGGTGAAGCCCGACCCGCACTAGGGTCCGCGTCAGCGGATGTTCAGCAGTCGGTCGACAGACAGCGGGCCTGCGCCTTTCAGCACCAAGGTCACCAGCACAACCATCCAGAACAGGCGTTGATCCAAAATCACGCTGTCGGGAATGCGGTCAAACCATGCGCCCAGCGTTTCGGGCTGCTCAATCCCGCCGTGGCCAAAAAGGTCGGTCAGGCTTTGCACGACGACAAAGCCGATCATCCCAAGGGCGGTTAGGCGGGTCAGCAATCCGATGGTGATCAATAGCGGCAAGGCGAATTCGGCCAAGGTGCCCGCGACGACCACGGCCCAGTGGAACATGCCAAGCTGCCCGATGTCATACGATGCGGCCTCCATCGCTTTGGGGAAAATCTGCGCATAGGCGCCAAGGCTGGGTTGGAAAACGCCAAGCAGGCCGTCGCCCGTTTTAGTCAGCGCCGAGGCCCAGAAATACCCAAGCAAAGTCGCAGCGAAAGTGAAGCGGGCCAGCGTGGGCAGGGTGGCCGGGGCCAACCGCTCGGCCAAATCGGCAAGCAGGTTATAGAGATTTGCCAAGGCGCGCATGGCGGTATCCTTCCGAGTGTTCAGTCTGGTTTGTCGATGCCGATGATAGAGTGGGTTGCGATCAGAACGCCAAGAGTGGCTGTCAGATCGAAATCAGGTGTGTCTGCCGTGGCAAGCCCCAGCGCGGTGCCAAAGCTGCAACCCTTGATCAGGGAATTGACGAAACGCGCGCCGCCATCGGGCAGCAGCTCGGCCACGGGATCAAAGCCGATGCGGCTGATCAGGATGGTCTCACCTCCGCCTTTGGGCTGTGGCCCACCCTTCATGTTGAAATCCCAGATCGCCTTTGCCGGCCATTTGGTGACCAAAACCTCGCTGGCAGGCGACATCTGAAGCCGCGTCGCCATCAATGCGCGATGGTCCAGCTTGGTCAGGTCATCAGGGTTAACAGGTGCCGCGTCGCCCGCGTGATAGGCACGCCGCAGGGCCAGTTCCAACCGCGCCACATCGGGCAGGTATTTCAGATGAAGCGTGCCGGGGAAGCTTTCCAGAAACCCCGGAAGGGCGGCCCCGTAATGCATCATAAGGGGCGAGGTTGGCGGGTGAATGCGTAGGTAAACCTTTGCCATTTCGCGAAAAAATTCGTCGCCGACCAATTTGGCAAGCACCGGGAACCCCGTCAGCATCGCCTCGGACAAGCCATGCACAACGTTGTTGCGGTAGACCGAGAACCGCTTGGAGGCTTGTTGACCGTCGGGGTTGGTCAGCCCGTCCGGCACCGCCTGTTGTGGATCAAGCAGCGCTTTGCGAAACGCCGTTTGCGTCACGGTTACATCACCTGTGCGGGGAAGGGTTTCAGCGCGCGTCATGCCGAGACCTGCGCGGCCAATGCTGGTTCCATGTGGCGCGTCGCGCGGGCGGCTTCGGCTTCCAGAATGTCCCAATCCGGCACGTCATTGTCCCATTCCACAAGGGCAGGGCGCGCGCCTGCACGGGCGATCACGTGGTCAAACAGGGTCCAGACGGGTTCGTCCACCGGCGTGCCGTGGCTGTCAATCAACAGCTTGCGACCCATCTCGTCGGCATCTTCGTCATGGCCAGCAAGGTGAAATTCTTCAACCAAGTCAAGCGGGTAGGCGTCGATATAGGCGCGTGGATCAAAGTCCAGATTGGTCGCAGAGACAAAGACGTTGTTCACATCCAGCAGCAGCCCGCACCCGGTGCGCCGGGCAACTTCGCGCAGGAAATCCGGTTCGGACCACGTGCTTTCAGCGAAGGCCAGATAAGATGACGGGTTTTCCAGCAGCATCTTGCGCCCAAGGTGATCCTGCACCTCGTTGATATGCGCGGTGATGCGGGTGAGTGTGTTGGTTGTGTAGGGCAGCGGTAAAAGATCGTTCAGGAACGCGCCGTCATGGGTCGACCACGCCAGATGTTCGGAAAACATCGCGGGGTTCAGCCAATCGACCAAGCGCTTCAGGCGGGCAAGATGTTCGGGGTCCAAACGGGTTTCACCACCGATGGATAGGCCGACACCGTGCACCGAAATCGGGAAATGCTCGGCCAAGTGGCGCAGTTGCGCCATTGGGCGTCCGCCGTCGCCCATGTAGTTTTCCGCGTGAATCTCAAGCCAACTGACCGTGCCGGGGTTGTCGATGAGGGCCGCAAAATGCTGCGGTTTGTATCCGACGCCCGCCCCGTTGGGCAACGTGTTGTCATGGGCAATATCAAGCATGGAAAGCTCCATCGAAAGCTCGGGTCAGGCGGTTGACTTGGCAAAGGGTGCAGGCTGGTCAGGCGCGATGGTGGCTCCGGCCGGACAACCGGCCAGAGCGATTTGCAACCAGATTTAGCTGGCAGGCAGGTTGGTATCCAGAGCCTCCAACGAGCCCTTCATCATCATGCCTTCAGCGTCGGTGACCTCCATGGTCTCGCACGTGCCGGCCGGAACCAGTTTCCAGGCGTTGCCTTGGTAGTCGACGGTGGAAGTGCCTGCGCAGGTGGTGCCGGGGCCAGCGGCGCAATCGTTTTGACCTGCAAGCGACACACCAAAGCATTTTTCCTGCTCGCCATCAGCGAAGGCGGGCACGGCGCTGGCGGCAACTGCGGCAGAGACTGCACCAAGAACGGCGACGGTTTTCATGTTGTTGGACATCAAGTTTTCCTTTCGGGTTTTATTCTCACCGCTCATGGGCGGTAAGGGAAAGGTAAAGCGTGGGGGGCAGGCGGCTCCATTCACGAACGCGTAATTCACGGCTCCGTTAGCGGGAGTGATCGCTGCAAAGGCGCGTTCGTTGGCGTGGTGGCGCGTGGCTTGAGCCCGTTAAGCCCTCATATCAATGGGAAAATCTGGGCGATCGGAAAATCGACTTCGCAAACTTTGCGTGACCCGAGCCAATTGCGATTTCGAAAGTTTCAAGAAAAGCGCCGTCTTCTTGGCGTTTGTTACAGGCTTTTTGGTGATACTTTCCGTTTGTCACGGGCAATGTGAGGGGGTGCGACGTATTGGGATAGAAAAAAACCCCCGCGCTTGGCGGGGGTTTAAGGTCTTAGCCCTGCTATTCGGCCAGATCGGGCGGGGTCGCTTCGTGCGCCAGCATCCCGGCCACGTCTTCCAACGGCAGCACCTTCGAATGCTTGTCGCCCAAGCGGCGCATCGATACCGTGCCGTCTTCGACTTCTTTCATGCCGCAGGCCAGAATGACCGGCACCTTGCCGACCGAGTGTTCACGGACCTTGTAGTTGATCTTTTCATTTCGAATGTCAGCCTCTGCGCGGATGCCTTTTGCTTTCAGCGCGGCGACGACGTATTGCACGTAGTCATCAGCGTCCGACACGATCGAGGCGACAACCACCTGACGTGGTGCGACCCAGAAAGGCAGCTTGCCCGCGTGGCTTTCGATCAGGATGCCAATGAAGCGTTCAAAAGACCCCAGCGTGGCGCGGTGCAGCATGACCGGGCGATGCTTGGCCCCGTCCTCGCCGATATAATTCGCATCCAGACGTTCCGGCAGGACGAAATCCACCTGCAATGTGCCACATTGCCAGTCGCGCCCGATGGCGTCGGTCAATACAAACTCCAGCTTGGGACCATAGAATGCCCCTTCGCCGGGGTTCAGTTCGCAGTCATAGCCCGCCGCTTTGGTGGCCCCCAAAAGCGCGGTCTCGGCTTTGTCCCAGACCTCGTCCGATCCCGACCGCTTTTCAGGACGGTCCGAGAACTTGATCGCGAAGTTTTCGAACCCAAGGTCTTCGTAGATCGCGGACAGAAACTCGATGAAGATTTTCGTCTCGTCCTCGATCTGCGCCTCGGTGCAGAAAATATGCGCGTCATCCTGTGTGAACCCGCGCACCCGCATGATCCCGTGCAGAGCGCCCGACGGCTCATACCGGTTGCACGAGCCAAACTCGGCCATGCGCAGGGGCAGGTCGCGATAGGATTTCAGACCCTGATTATAAATCTGAACGTGGCACGGGCAGTTCATCGGTTTCAGCGCGTTGACGGATTTCTCGCGCGCGTGTTCTTCGTCCACTTCGACGATGAACATATGCTCCTGATATTTTTCCCAGTGGCCCGAGGCTTCCCACAGTTTGCGATCCACGACCTGCGGCGTGTTCACCTCGACATAGCCGCCGCGCTTTTGCTGACGGCGCATATAGTCCTGAAGCTCTGTGTAGATCGTCCAGCCGTTGGGGTGCCAGAAGATTTGGCCGGGGGCTTCTTCCTGCATGTGAAACAGGTCCATCTCGCGGCCCAGCTTGCGGTGGTCACGTTTGGCGGCTTCTTCCAGCATGTGCAGGTGCTTTTTCAGTTGCTCCTTGTTCTGGAAGCCGACGCCATAGATCCGTTGCAACATCGCGCGATCTGAATCGCCACGCCAATAGGCACCCGCCACGCTCATCAGTTTGAACGCGTCGGCGGGCAGTTGGCCTGTGTGTTGCAGGTGCGGACCGCGGCACAAATCCTGCCAATGGCCGTGCCAATACATGCGCAGCGGCTCGTCACCCGGAATGGCTTCGATCAGCTCGACCTTGTAGGGTTCGTTATTGGCCTCATAGAATTTCACCGCGCGGTCGCGTTCCCAAATCTCGGTGGTGACGGGTTCGCGCTTGTTGATGATCTCTTTCATCTTGGCCTCGATCTGGCCGAGGTCTTCGGGCGTGAACGGCTCTTCGCGGTCAAAATCGTAATACCAGCCGTTATCGATCACCGGGCCGATGGTAACTTTCACGTCGGGCCAGATCTCCTGCACCGCGCGCGCCATCACGTGGGCGAAGTCGTGGCGGATCAACTCCAGCGCCTGCGTGTCGTCCTTCATCGTGTGAAGCGAGATCGACGCATCGTCGTTGATCGGCCATTGCATGTCCCAATGGGCACCACCGACCGTCGCGGAAATGGCTTTCTTCGCCAACGAATTTGAGATGCTCGCGGCGACCTCGGCAGGGGTCACGCCCGCGTCATAGTCGCGCGAATTGCCGTCAGGAAATGTAAGGGAAATCTGGCTCATTGGCCTTCTCCTCGTCGTTTTGGCGCCCACGGAACGCCCGGTTGCGGGTTATGTGTGGGCGACTTTTGAACCTTGCGTGCGCGGCTGTCAACGGCTTGAAGGGCAAGTTGGGGATTGCAGAGCATTTCGCGCCCGGTATGGTTTGCGCGACACATCAGACGGGAAAGACCATGACCGACATTCAGTATCTCGACACCGCCAATGGCCGCCGCATCGCTTACGTGAAAACAGACGGGCAGGGGCCGACGATCCTGTTTCTGTCCGGCCTGAAGTCGGACATGGAGGGCACCAAGGCGGTCGCGCTTGAGGCTTGGGCCAAGGCCGAGGGGCGGGCGTTCCTTCGGTTTGACTATTCCGGGCACGGCAAAAGCTCGGGCGAGTTTACCGAAGGCTGCATCGGAGATTGGCATGAGGACACACTGGCAGTTGTCGACCAGTTGATTGACGGCCCCGTTCTGGTGGTCGGCAGTTCAATGGGCGGCTGGCAGTCGCTGTTGCTGGCGCGCGCACGACCGGGCCGGGTGGTGGGTCTTGTCACCATCGCGGCTGCCCCTGACTTCACCGAAGATGGCTATTGGGCCGGGTTCAGCGATGATCAGAAGGCGGAACTGGAGCGTAAGGGCTTCGTGACGCTCCCCTCGGACTATGACGAGGATTACATTATCACCAAGCGCCTGATCGAAGATGGGCGCGATCATCTGGTTCTGCGCAGCCTGCTGAAGCTTGATGTGCCTGTGCGTTTTCTGCAAGGGACCGAGGACACCGCCGTGCCGACCGCGCAGGCGGTGAAACTGCTTGAGCATGTCGAAGGCGCCGACATCCGGCTGACGTTGGTGAAAGGCGCCGATCACCGGTTTTCAGACGAAGAATGCCTGCGCACCATTCAGAAGATGGTGAAAGTCGTGCTGTCGCGCGGATGATTGCCGCATCTTTCTGCGGCTTCCGCGATAGCGCTTGCGCAATTCGGCGCTGCGCTTCAAAGTCCCGACCGAGGCAAGACAGACAAGCGAGCGAATGATGCCAGACCCCTTGGTGCTAATTCCGGGAATGATGTGTGATGCGCGCGTTTTCGGGCCGCAGATCAACGATCTTTCGCGTGATCACGCCGTTCACGTGGCCGCCCCCGTGGTGGGCGACACCATTCGTGAAATGGCAGCGCATATTTTGGATCAAGCGCCGGCGCGCTTTGCCTTGGCCGGGCTGAGCATGGGCGGCATTGTCGCGATGGAGATGGCGCGCCGCGCACCCGAGCGGGTCAACCGGCTGGCATTGATTTCAACCACGCCATTGCCCGACACCCCAGCGCAAGCCGCGTGGCGTGAACCGCAGATTGTGCGCGCAAGCGCAGGGCGGCTGGATGAGGCGCTGAACGAAGCAATGTCGCCGGACAATCTGGCCCCTGGCGCCGGTCGAGCTCCGATCCTGGAGCTTGTGCACGACATGGCGCACGGGCTTGGTGCCGAGATGTTCGTGCGCCAATCGCGCGCGCTACAGCGCCGCCCGGATGCACAGCGTGCGCTTCAGAAATTGCGTGTCCCGGCGATGGTCATGTGTGGGGCGCATGACGGGCTGACACCTCCGAAAAGGCATGAAACCATGGCGGCGCTTATCCCGGGGGCAGAGCTTGTCACATTGCAGGATGCAGGCCATCTGCCCACGCTTGAGGTGCCGCTTCAAGTCACGATCGGGCTGCGCGCCTGGTTGGAAATGCCGCTTGAACTTCGGTAGGTAAGTTGTAGAAAACAATAAAAGAAAGGCGCACCGTTCAGGCGCGCCTTCTTTTGTTTTTTCCGCCGGATGCTTGGCTGCTCAGACGGCTTTCAAAACAGCAGACTTGCGTGCTTTGGTCGCCCGTTTCTTCGCGGCTTGCGCGGCGTGGCGCCCTTTGTTCTGGTCAATGAAGTCCAGCACCAAGGGACGGATGTTGTTGCGCCAGCTTTTGCCCGCGAAGATGCCGTAATGTCCGGCGCCTTCTTCCACATGGCTGGCCTTCTTGCTGTCGGGCAGGCCGGTCAGCATCTCAAGTGCCGCGATACACTGGCCCGGTGCCGTGATATCATCTTTGGTGCCTTCGACAGTTTTCACCGCGACATCGGTGATCGCACCGATATTGACCGTGTGGCCGTCGACGACGAATTCGTTCTTGGCGATCTCGCCCTTTTTGAACACGCGTTCAACGGTGGACAGATAGAATTCTGCAGTCATATCCATCACGGCAAGGTATTCGTCATAGAACCGATTATGTTTGTCATTCTCGGTCGCTTCGCCTTTGGCCACGCGCATGACCTGATTTCTGAACGCCTTGGAGTGGGTTTCGGAATTCATCGACATGAAGCCGGCCAGTTGCAACAGTCCGGGATAAACCATCCGGCCTGCGCCCTTGTATTTGAACCCAACGCGCTGGATGGCGAGCTCTTCCAATTGTCCCATCGTCACGCGACGCCCAAAGTCCGTCACGTCGGTGGCGGCGGCGTCGGGGTTGATCGGCCCGCCAATCAGGGTCAGCGTTTGCGGTTGGGCCTCGGGGTCAACTTCGGCCAGATAGGCCGTCGCGGCAAGGGTCAGGGGGGCCGGTTGGCAGACCGCTACCACATTGATGTCCGGCCCAAGATGGCGCATGAATTCAACAAGGTAGAGCGTATAATCCTCGATATCGAACTTGCCTTCGCTGACCGGGATATCGCGGGCGTTGTGCCAGTCGGTGATATAGACCTCGGCGTCAGGCAACAGGCTGGCGACGGTCGAATGTAGAAGCGTGGCATAGTGGCCCGACATCGGCGCAACCAGCAATATGCGGCGCTCTTTCTCAGGCCGACCTAGAACTTTGAATTGGATCAAGTCTCCGAACGGGCGTTCGACCAACTTATCGATCTGCACGATGTGATCACGCCCATCTTCGGCGACGACGCTGGTGATGCCCCAATCCGGCTTCATCACCATGCGGTGAAAGCTGCGTTCTGTGACTTCGCCCCAAGCGGCCATCATTTGAAAGAACGGGGTCGGCATAAGCGCCGTTGCCGGATAGGAACCCATCGCGGCGGCGGTCGCACCGAGCCACTGATTCGTGTTGCGGATGGTTTCCATCAGGTCGTAGGTCGCCATATATCGCATGTGAATTACCCTTTGATTTTTGCTCGCTGCATTCGCATAGTCGAAAACACATGCGGATATCTCGATGCTGCACGTGCGAAATCATACGGGGGAAATTGCTTCATGACAACTGACCAAAATAATCAGGGCCAGGAGTTGAGTGAATTAAACGACAATCTTGCCCGTATCGAGGCATTGTCCACGCGACTTGCAAATATCATTGCGCATCGCAAGCCCGTCAGGTCCAGTTTGCAGGCCCCCGGTCAGGAATTCTTTTTGGAGACAGCCGGCAAGGTGTGGGCCGAGATCTTGGCCAACCCAGCCAAAATGATTGAACATCAGGCGAGCTATTGGGGCAAAACGCTTGAACACGCTATCGAAGCTCAGGCGGCGATCGCCAGAGGCGACTTCAATTCCGCCGATGATGAAACGCCCAAGGATCGGCGCTTTTCCAATCCGCTTTGGGATTCGCATCCGTATTACAGCTACCTCAAGAAACAATACCTCACGACCTCGCAAGCCATGAAAGAGGCTCTTGGCGATGTCGAGGGCGTGGAAGACAGCGAACGCAAGCGTCTGGAGTTCTTCACCCACCAGATCATCGACATGATGAGCCCGACCAACTTCCTGGCCACCAATCCCGAAGCGATTGAGCGCGCTGTCGAAACCAAAGGGCAATCCTTGGTCGCCGGATTGGAAAATCTGGTTGCGGATCTGGAAGCGCATGACGGCGAATTGCTGGTCAAGCTTGTCGACGATACCGCCTTCGAAGTGGGCAAGAACATCGCAACAACGCCGGGGCAGGTCGTCTATCGCAACCGGATGATGGAGCTGATTCAGTATGCCCCGACGACCGAAAAGGTCCACACCACGCCGTTGATCATCTTCCCGCCCTGGATCAACAAGTTCTACATTCTGGACCTGAAAGAACAAAACAGCCTGATCAAGTGGATCGTCGAACAGGGCTTTACGCTGTTCGTGGTCAGTTGGGTAAACCCGGATGCCTCTTACGCCGATGTTGGTATGGGGGATTACATCGAAGACGGCTATCTGGCCGCGATGCGTGAAGTGAAGGCGATCACGGGGCAGAAGAAGGTGAACGTGGTTGGCTATTGCATCGCCGGCACAACGCTGTCGCTGACACTGTCGCTGATGAAGAAGCGCGGCGATACCTCGGTGAAGTCGGCAACCTTCTTCACGACCCTGACGGATTTCTCGGATCAGGGAGAGGTCGGGGTCTTCCTCGACAATGATTTCGTGAACGGGATCGAGGAAGAGGTGAAAGAGGCGGGCTATCTAGACAGTTTCTTCATGTCGCGGACGTTTTCCTATCTGCGTCCCAATGATCTGATCTATGGGCCGGCCATCAACAGCTATATGCTGGGCAAGACGCCACCCGCCTTTGATTTGCTGTATTGGAACGGCGATAGCACAAACCTTCCGGCCAAGATGACGGTCGAATACCTGCGCGGGCTGTGTCAGGGTGACCAGTTCGCCAAAGGGGACTTCCCCTTGTTGGGCGAGCATCTGTCGATCGAAGATGTGAATGTCCCGCTGTGCGCGATCGCATGTGAAACGGACCACATCGCCGCGTGGAAATCGTCTTACGACGGTTTCCGGCAGATGGGGTCGAAGAACAAGACGTTCATCTTGTCGGAAAGTGGCCATATCGCGGGCATTGTGAACCCGCCTTCGAAAAAGAAATACGGACACTACACCAATGAGGACTGGCCAGCAGCGTCGTCGGATTGGCTGGACGGGGCCACGTTCCACGAAGGATCGTGGTGGGGCAGGTGGGCCGAGTGGCTTGGTGCGCAGTCTGGCAAGATGATCGACGCCCGCGAGATAGGCGATTCGGATCATAAACCGCTGGCGCCCGCTCCCGGAACATATGTCGTCGCGAAGCCAAATATCTGAATTTCAACGTCTTCTGAAGAAGTTATGCTGCAGTGCAGAAAAAGACTTGATTTGCTGCGCTGCAGCATGCATATTGTCTTCAGTTGAGAAATTCAGACGCCACCTCCTCACATCGGCGTCGCACCACGGAGAATAGAAATGACTAAGACACAAGACTTCACCAAGATGTTCCAAGACATGATGGGTAACTTCCCTGTTGACATGTCGGTCGCTCAAGACGCTTTCAAAAACCAAGCCGCTCTGGCCGAAAAGATGTCGAAAGTTGCTCTGCAAGCTGCAGACAAATCGGCTGAGATTTCGACCAAGTGGACCAAAGAAACGCTGACCAAAATGGGCGACGTTACCACTGCAAAAGAAGAAGCAGCTGATTATGGCAAAGCCGTAACCGACTTCGCTTCGGCTCAAGCCGAGCTGGCCGCTGAGAACCTGGCTGCTTTCGCTGAAGTTGCTAAAAAAGTTCAAGCTGAAACAGTTGAACTGATGATGGCTGCTGGCAAAGAGATCGGTGACGACGCTCAAGCCGCTGTTAAAAAAGCCACTGACGAAGTTCAGAAGGCCGCCAAAAAAGCGACTGCTAAGTAATCGGAACAATCGCCGGACTTACCTCCCAACCGGCATTTTTCCTAAGGGCGAGCATCATGCTCGCCCTTTTTCTTTGTCGCGACTGTTCGGCCGATGCTGCATCAGGTGCGCAAAAGGCTTGCCTTTGAACTTGTCGCTGTTAGGATTTTGCAGTGCAGCACAAAATTGCTGCGGGGAGGTACAATGGCACAGAAACAGGACACGCTGCTGATCAAGCGCTACGCAAGTCGGCGGCTCTATAATACCGAAACCTCGGATTATGTGACGCTTGACGACATCGCCGGGTTCATCCGCGATGGGCGTGAAGTGCAGATCATTGACCTGAAATCCGGGGATGATCTGACGCGGCAATATCTTTTGCAGATCGTCGCTGAACACGAAAGCCGGGGCGAAAGCGTTCTGCCGGTGGATGTTCTGACGGATCTGGTCCGATCCTATACCACGCAGGCGCAAAGCATTGTGCCGCAGTTTCTGGCCGCCAGCTTCGAGATGCTGCGCGATGGGCAATCCAAGATGCTGGGCAACCTTGGACCGATGGGAAACCCTTTGGCCCAGATGCCAGGGTTCGAGGTGATGCAAGCGCAGCAAGAAGCGTTCATGAAAGCAATGATGAGCGGATTTCCCGGGGCGTCTTCACCGCCGGAAGAGGATGAAGAGGCAGCGTCCACGGACGACAAAGCCGGCAATGACGATCTGGATGCGATAAAAAAGCAACTTGCTGAGCTGCAGAAAAAACTGTCCGGCCTCGGCTGACAGGCAAGCCGCGCGGGAAAGAGCGACTGATCCAAGTTGACGAAAAAAGAGACGCGCCCGAGGCGCGTCTTTTTTTGTGGCGTTGCGACAGATAGCCCGAGAGGGGCGACGCTCAATAGGTGCGGATCAACCCGACCAATTTGCCCTGCACCTTGACCTGACCTTCCGGCAAAAGCCGGGTTTCATAGGCAGGGTTTGCAGCCTCAAGCGCGATCATGTCACCGTTTTTGCGAAACCGTTTCAGGGTGGCCTCATAGCCGTCGACCTGAGCCACAACGATATCGCCGTTCTGGGCATGGCTGGTTTCGCGAATGACGACGACATCGCCATTGTTGATCCCGGCTTCGATCATCGAATCGCCTTTGACCTCCAGCGCATAGTGGCGCCCGCCGGTGCCCAGCATGTTTTCGGGAACCGAGACATGTTGAGCGCCGTCGGTGATCGCTTCGATCGGTTCGCCAGCGGCGATCCGACCCAAAAGAGGCAAGTCGCTGACGCCCATGCCTTCCAAAGCAATCGCGCTGGGGGGCGTGCTGGAGGGTCGATTGCCTTCAATCACCCTTGGTTCGAAACCCGCACGTCCAGCGTTTTCCATTGGTTCGGGCAGTTTCACGATCTCGATCGCGCGGGCGCGGTGGGCAAGGCGGCGAATGAAGCCGCGTTCTTCGAGTGCTGTGATCAAGCGGTGAATGCCGGATTTGGAGCGCAGGTCCAACGCTTCTTTCATTTCGTCGAATGAGGGGGGAACACCATCCTTCTGAATTCGCCCATGGATGAATTCAAGAAGTTCCAACTGTTTGCGGGTCAACATGATCGCGCGCCTCCATTTTTGTCTGATCGGGGATCAACGCGTAAAGATATGCCAATCCCGGCCCCGTGAATGGGGGCGTTCAAGGTATGTTCTATCCATGTTCCCTTTTTGTGTCAACATGGTGCAACTGGAGGGTGTGGGAGGTGTGTCCGATCAGATCGGCAGATACTCTGCCTGGCTGCCCGCATCGCCGGCGGGGGCGTTGACCGGGCGGACCAAAAGCGCGTTGGCTTGGGCCAGGACACTCAGAAGGGCGCTGTCCTGGCTGTCAAAGACCGTGATCTTGCCACCTTCGACGCGCGCGCGCATATAATGTTCGCGCGGCCCGTTGGCTTTGACTGGGGCTGCCAGCACCGCTGTTTGGCGCGGGGCTGGGGTCGCACCCAAGCCCAGCATGGCGCGCAGGGCAGGGACCAGAAACACATGTCCGCATACCATCGAGGACACAGGATTGCCCGGCAGTCCGATCATGGCAGCGTCGCCCATGCGTCCGGCCATCAGGGGTTTGCCGGGGCGCATCAGCACTTTGTAAAAGCTTTGGTCCATACCCATTTCGGCCGCCACAACACCGACCAGATCATGATCACCGACCGAGGCGCCACCAATGGTAACGATCAGGTCCGCACCCGCCGCCAGTTCAAAAGCCGTGCGCAAGCTGTCGAAATTGTCACGCGCGATGGGCAACATGCGGGCGTGGCCGCCATTGGCCTCGATCAGGGCTTTCAGGCCAAAGCTGTTGGAGGCGATGATCTGGTCCGGTCCCGGTTCCTCGCCCGGCATGACAAGCTCATCGCCCGTCGCCAAAAGCGCCACGACAGGTTTGCGGGTCACGGTCAGCGTCGGCACATTCATTGCCGCGGCCAGCGCGAGATCGGCGGCGGTCAGAACACGGGGGGCCGGGATCGTGTTACCGGGCGCAAAGTCAGCACCGGCAGGGCGCACATGCGGGCCTTTGTCCAGCTTGCGCGCCAGTGTGATCAGGTTGCCCTTGCGCTCCACATCCTCTTGAATAATCACGCGATCCGCGCCAGTGGGCATCGGCGCGCCAGTGAAAATGCGCACGCATTCGCCGGGGCCGACTTTGCCGGCAAATCCATGCCCCGCCGCGCTTTCGCCGATGACGCGGAACATCGCTTCGGGGTCGGCCTCGACCCCGTTCAGCGCATAGCCATCCATGGCGGAGGCGGCAAAAGGTGGTTGCAGCCGGGTCGCGGTGACGGGTGCTGCAAGCACGCGGCCAGCGGCGTCGGCCAGCGTCACCTCTTCGCTGTCCAGTGGCGTGACAAGATCGAAGATGGCGTCCAGCGCCTGGGTCACGGAGATCATCCGTCGGCCTCATAGATGCCTGATTTTCCGCCTTCCTTGCGCAGCAGGCGGATGCCGGTGATTTCCATCCCCTTTTCCGCGGCCTTCAGCATGTCATAGACGGTCAGGCAGGCGACGGATACGGCAGTCAGCGCTTCCATCTCGACGCCCGTTTGCCCGCCAGTCTTGACGGTCGCGGTGATCCGCACGCCAGGCAGGTCGGGGGCAGTGGTCAGGTCTAGCGCGACCTTGGTGATGGGCAGTGGGTGGCACAGCGGGATCAGGTCCGAGGTGCGTTTCGCCCCCATGATCCCGGCCAGCCGCGCGACGCCCAGCACGTCGCCTTTCTTGGCGCTGCCCGACGTAACCAGTGCCAGCGTTTCGGGCGTCATTTTCACGAAGCCTTCCGCCAGCGCAACCCGGTCGGTCACAGCCTTGTCGGACACGTCGACCATATGGGCCTGCCCGTCGGAGTCGAAATGGGTGAGGGGGGATTTGTCGCTCATGCGGGCACCGGGTTGGCAAGCAGGTTTCGGGTCGCAGCCTCAACATCGTCCTGCCGCATCAGGCTTTCGCCGATGAGGAAGGACCGCGCGCCGTATTCGGCCATATCCGCCAGATCCTGCGGTGTCGACAGCCCGCTTTCGCACACAAGGTGACGGTCGGCGGGGGCTAATTTCGACAGGCGGCGGGTGGTGTTGAGCGACGTCTCGAACGTCTTCAGGTTTCGGTTGTTGACGCCCAGAAGCGGGGATTTCAATGCAAGGGCACGGTCGAGTTCGTCCTCGTCATGCACTTCGATCAGAACGTCCATGCCCCATGAAAAGGCGGCGTCCTCAAGCTCTTGCGCTTGCGCGTCGTCCACGGATGCCATGATGATCAGGATGCAGTCTGCGCCCAAAGCGCGCGCTTCAGCGACCTGATAGGTGTCATACATGAAGTCTTTGCGCAGGGCAGGAAGGCTGACCGCCGCACGGGCTGCGACAAGGAACTCGTCCGCGCCTTGAAAGGACGGTGTGTCCGTCAGAACCGACAGGCAAGTCGCGCCGCCAGCCTCATAGGCGCGGGCCAATGCGGGCGGGTCGAAATCGGCGCGGATCAAGCCTTTGGACGGGCTGGCCTTCTTGACTTCGGCAATCAGGCCATAGCCTGTTTCAGCAGCCTTCATCAGGGAGGCGGCAAAGCCCCGCGTGGGGGAAGCGTCACGGGCGGCGGCCTCAACCTCGGACAGGGGGCGGGCTGCTTTGCACGCGGCCACATGGTCCAGCTTGTAGGCTTTGATCTTGTCTAAAACGGTGCTCATGGGCTTGGTTTATGCCTTCGTGCGCTGGGGGGCAAGGCGTGGAATGTCACGCGGCCGAGGTCAGCTTTGCCAGTGCTTCGATCTTTGCTTTCGCGGCCCCGCTGTCGATACTGTCAGCGGCCATTTCAACACCGGATTTCAGGTCGCCCGCCTTGTCAGCCACCACCAAAGCAGCGGCGGAATTCAGCAGCACTGCGTCGCGAAAGGCGGATGCCTCGCCCGCCAGCAATGCGCGGAAGGCGACGGCATTCTCGGCAGGCTCACCCCCAAGGATCGACGCAAGCCGGTGCACCGGAAGCCCCGCATCTTCGGGGTGAATTTCGCGCGCATGGATCTTGCCATCCTCAAGAGCTGCCACCGACGTCACCCCGGTGATCGAGATCTCGTCCATCCCGTCCGCCCCGTGCACCAGCCATGCTTTCTCTGCTCCCAAAGATTGCAGTGTTTCCGCCATCGGAAAGATCAGATCGGCGGCAAAGGCGCCGGTCAGTTGGCGTTTGACACCGGCCGGGTTGGTCAGGGGGCCAAGGATGTTGAAGATCGTCTTGCACCCCATTTCCTGCCGCACGGGCATCACATGTTTCATCGCCGGGTGGTGCATGGGCGCCATCATGAAGCCGATGCCGACTTCGTTGATCGCGCGTTCGGCCACATCAGCACCGACCATGACGTTCACGCCCATCTCGGTCAGCGCATCCGCCGCGCCGGATTTGGACGACAGGTTGCGGTTGCCGTGCTTGGCGACCGTCACACCCGCGCCCGCCACGACAAAGGCCGTCGCGGTCGAGATGTTCAGCGTGCCCATCCCGTCGCCGCCCGTGCCGACAATGTCCATCGCACCGTCCGGGGCGCTGACCTTGGCGCACTTGGCGCGCATGACAGCGGCAGCGGCGGCGTATTCCGCGACGCTTTCCCCACGCGCCCGCATCGCGGCCAGAAGCGCACCGATTTGGGCAGGGGTTGCGCG
Organism: uncultured Aliiroseovarius sp.; assembly: GCF_947497285.1. GTDB lineage: Bacteria > Pseudomonadota > Alphaproteobacteria > Rhodobacterales > Rhodobacteraceae > Aliiroseovarius. The sequence goes on from NZ_CANMFT010000002.1 coordinate 68,738, forward strand.
CCCTTCGAACAGCTCTTCAAAGGCAAGCTCGGCCTGCGCGCGGGACAGGGGGCCTTCGGTCGCGGCATAGATCAGGGGTTTCATCGCGTCACTCATGCTGACACCTTCGTTCTGTTCAGGAAGTTTTCCAGCATCTTGTGCCCATGCTCGGACCTGATGCTTTCCGGGTGGAACTGCACGCCTTCAACCTCAAGCGTCTTGTGACGCAGACCCATGATCAGACCATTGTCCAGCTCGGCGGTGATCTCAAGGCAGTCGGGCAGGGTGTCGCGATCCACCACCAGCGAATGATAGCGCGTGGCCAAAAGCGGCGAGGGCAGGCCTTCGAACACACCTTTGCCCTGATGGATGATCTCGCCCATTTTGCCATGCACGATCTCGGGCGCGCGCACGACCTTGCCGCCGAACGCCTCGCCAATCGCCTGATGGCCCAAGCAGACGCCAAGCAGCGGCACTTTGGCTTCGGCAGCGGCAGCTGTCAGGGCCAGACAAATCCCGGCTTGTGCGGGGTCACAGGGGCCGGGGGACAAAACGATTCCATCCGCGCCCATGCCCATCGCCTCTTGCACATCCAGCGCGTCGTTGCGTTTGACCACAACATCTGCCCCCAACTCGCCGAAATAATGGACGAGATTGTAGGTGAAGCTGTCATAATTATCGATCAGCAAGATCATTTTGCGGCCTTTCGCCTAGTTTTTCGCAGCGGGGGTTACGTCCCGCGTCTGTCGGGCTATACATGATCCACGCAGGCGCCGAGGGTCAAGAGCGGCGCGCGTTTGGATTGAGGTTTCGGGGAGAGAAAGCCATGCCAAAGGGCTTCCTGTCAGGCGTATTGTGGGGATCGGTTGTTTCGGTCCTTGGACTGGGCGTGGTATCGCTTCAGTTGGATCCGGTTTCAATGAAACCATCGACGGTGCCGGTGGCGGAAACTCTGCCAGAACCGGACACAGACACAGCTTCCGATGCCGATGCGCCCGAGGCAACAGAAACCGCCCCAGCTGACATCGCCGCACCCGAAAGCGCTCTTGATGATGCAGCGGTCGAACCGGCACCAGATACAGGTGTCGAACCAAGTGCGGCACCGGGGGCCTTGCCGGGTGCAAGTGCCTCGATCGACGCGGCGCCGGTCGAAACGGAAGGTCCGGCAGCGGCCCCGATCCCGGCAGAAACACCGTCTGCATCGGCCGCAGACACACCAGCGACTGCGCCAGATGCGCCGGTCGAAGAGACCACGCCACCGGACGCCGACGCCCCGGCCCAGTCAATCCCCGAGCTTGCCAACACGCCTCAAATCAGAAGCGAACCTGTGGCGCCGATCAAAGATCAGGCCGACGGCGTGACAACGAACCGGTTGCCGACGATCGAAGCTGCCCCAACCGAAGAGGAAGGCACCGATGCACCAGATGCCGCCGAGGCGCAGCTTCTGACCGACACGTTGTCGCTTGCCATCATGCGAAACGCAGAAAGCTTCGCGGACCCCGAGGGGCGGCCATTGATGTCTGTCGTTTTGCTGGACCAAGGCGAAAAGCGGCGGGCGATGGGTGACCTCAATAACCTGCCATTTCCGGTCAGTTTCATCGTGGACGCCAGTGCAAGCGATGCAAGTCAGGCGATTGCGTTTTACCGGGCTGCTGGTGCCGAGGTGATCGTCGAACCTGTTCTGCCGCCCAACGCGACGCCAACCGATGCCGAAGTAAACCTGCAAGTGCAGGCCCCGCTGTTGGACCAGGCGGTCGCGATTTACATGGACCACGACAGCGGCTTTCAGAGCGACAGCCAACTTGCCGCCCAGATTGCCGCGATCCTGGCGGCCTCTGGCCATGGTTTGGTGACCCAGCCACAAGGCCTGAACACCGGCCATAAAACGGCGCTCAAAACGGGGGTTGCTTCGGGCTTGGTGTTTCGGGATTTGGACAGCGAGGGGCAGGACGGCAAGGTCATCCGGCGTTTCATGGACAATGCGGCCTTCAAGGCTGGGCAAGAAGGTGGCGTGATCATGTTTGGTCGCGCCAACGTTGAAACGGTTCAAGCCTTGATCGAATGGAGCCTTGGAAATCGGGTCAAGTCGGTGGCCATGGCGCCTGTGTCCGCGATTTTGTTGGGGAATTGATCACGCACCCGCAACGATCTTAGCTTCGAGGAATATCGAAACCTGGGGGCGCTAGGGTGAAACCTTCGAACCGGAACCCCGGCGACACCGTGCAGCTGACCAGCGTGTATTCACCGGTCGAGACCGCAGACTGCCAATGACCCTTCGGCACGATCAGTTGGGGGGCCTGATCGGCGGAAAGTTCAGGGCCAAGCACGCGGCCCTTCGCAGGCCCCGCGTCAGTCGCCGCCGTAGACAGAACCAATGGCGCCCCCGCGTGATACAACCAGATTTCTGTCGCATCGACCTTGTGCCAATGGCTGCGCTGGCCCTTTCTCAGTAAGAAATAGATGCAGGTGCCCGTCGGGCGACCATCGCTGTCGGCGTCCACCCAAGTCTGACGATAATGCCCGCCTTCCGGATGCGGGGCGAGGTTGAGGTGGCGAATGATCTGCTCAGCCGTCATGTTCATTTCGATCTCCGGTCCGGCCCCGTGGCGCGCGGGCCAAGAAATGACAAAAGCGCGCATCCATGATAGGGTCCGGCCACCAGACTGCACAATGGGGCAGGCGCCATCGGCATGAAACCTTCCAAACAAAAAAGGAAGATCAGATGTCGTTTTATATGTTCAAAGGTCAATACAGCACGGATTCATTGCGCTCCCTCGTGGAGAAACCGCAAGATCGCGAAGCTGCCGCGGGGAAGATGATCGCGGCGATGGGTGGGAAGTTACACCACATGTTCTTTTGCTTCGGCGAAGATGACGTGATGGCGCTGATCGAAGCGCCAAGCGACGAAGTCATGGCGGCATGTGCCTTGGTGGTTGGCGCCTCGGGGACCATGGCGGGTGGATCAACGACCAAGCTCATGACCAGTAAAGAGGCCATGTCAGCGATGAAAAAAGCGCAGGAAGGCCAGAAGTCATATCAGGCCGTGGCAAGCTAGGCGTCTTGATCGCCAAGCAAAGAAAAAAGGCCGGAGCATTGCCCCGGCCTTTGCTATTGATAGTCGGCGGGTCGCTTACTTCAAGATCGACCGCCCGGCATATTCCGCCGTCTCGCCCAGCAGTTCCTCGATCCGGATCAACTGGTTATACTTCGCCAGCCGGTCAGAGCGCGCAAGCGAGCCGGTTTTGATCTGGCCGCAATTGGTGGCGACGGCAAGGTCTGCGATGGTGGCATCCTCGGTCTCGCCGGAACGGTGGGACATGACGTTGGTCATGCGCGCACGGTGCGCCATGTCGACGGCTTTCAGCGTCTCGGACAAGGTGCCGATCTGGTTCACTTTCACTAGCATCGAGTTGGCCGCGCCCTTGGCGATCCCCTCGGCCAGACGTTCGGGGTTGGTCACGAACAAGTCGTCGCCGACCAGTTGGATCTTGTCGCCCAACAATTCGGTCAGCGCGACCCAGCCGTCCCAGTCATCTTCCGACATGCCGTCTTCGATTGAGATGATCGGGTAGTCATCGCAGAGCGCTTTCAGGTATTGGGCATTCTCGTCGCTGGTCAGCGATTTGCCTTCACCTGAAAAGACATATTTGCCACCCTTGTAATACTCGGTCGCGGCGCAATCGAGCGCCAGATAGATGTCTTGGCCCGGCGTGTAGCCCGCTTTCTTGATCGCGTTCATGATAAAATCGAGCGCTTCACGGGTTGATCCGATATTGGGCGCAAAGCCGCCCTCATCCCCGATGCCGGTGGACAAACCAGCGGCGGAGAGTTCCTTTTTCAGAGTGTGGAACACTTCCGACCCCATGCGCACAGCTTCGCGGATGTTTTCCGCTGCGACCGGCATGATCATGAATTCCTGAATGTCGATCGGGTTGTCGGCATGTTCGCCGCCATTGATGATGTTCATCATCGGCACCGGCAACACGCGCGCGGACGCTCCGCCGACATAGCGATAAAGGGGCAGGGCGGACGCGTCGGCAGCGGCTTTCGCGACAGCCAGCGACACACCCAGAATGGCGTTGGCGCCAAGGCGGGCTTTGTTGGGCGTTCCGTCCAATTCGCACATGGTCGCGTCGATGGCTTCCTGTTCTGTCGCGTCAAAGCCGACCAGTGCATCTGCAATCTCGCCGTTCACCGCCTCGACCGCTTCCAGAACGCCCTTGCCCATATAGCGCGATTTGTCGCCATCGCGTTTCTCAACCGCTTCATGCGCGCCGGTGGAGGCACCCGATGGCACAGCCGCGCGGCCCAGCGTGCCGTCGTCCAGAATGACATCCACCTCGACGGTGGGGTTGCCGCGGCTGTCCAGAATCTCGCGGGCGAAAATATCGACGATGGTGCTCATGTTAGCGCTCCCAATAAGAAGAAAACTTCAGTTGAGGCTCTTTAGCGCGTCCTGCGCCTTTCGACAACTGTCATGCAGCTTGTTCGGGCGCCTCGTCGCGGGTGGCGCGGCGTTCGCGCAGGAAGGTGTAAATGCCCATGCCGATCACGATGCTGGCCCCAAGATAGGTCCACCTGTCCGGGTTCTCGCCAAACACGATCATGCCAAGGATCATCGAAAAGATCAGCCGGGCATAGCGAAACGGCATGATGATCGAGGTTTCGGCGATCCGCATCGCCAGAACGATCGCGTAATACCCGGACACGCCAAAGCAGATTGCGCCCAGGATAAACGCCCATTCGACCCCGATGGGCATGACGAACGGGGCGGTGAAAATCGACATGGCAAGCCCTGCCGGGATCACTGCGGCGAACCCATAGAAAGCCACGCTGACGGAGGGGATGGTAGGGTCGAGCTGGCGCGTCAGCAGATCGCGCAGTGCGATGCCGAAAACGGCCGCCAGTGGAAGTAGAGCGGCGATTTGAAAGCCCTCAGCGCCCGGTCGAATGATGATCAACACGCCGATAAACCCGATCGCGATGGCGGTCCAGCGGCGCCAACCGACCTGTTCGCCCAGAAAAAGCGCAGCCCCCGCGGTGATGGCCAGCGGCGTGGCTTGAAAGACGGCCGCCACGGTCGAGATCGGGACAAGTGATAGCGCGGTGATGAAGAACATCGCCGATATCGCCTCGGACGCGTTGCGCCACAGCATGATGGGTGCGCGCATGTCGCGATGCACCAGCGGGGCCAATGTGCCGCGTTGGACATAGGTCAGGATGGCAAACGCCACCGACCCGCCAAGCCCCAGCATGACCAAGACCTGCGACACGGGCAGGCCGCGCGACATGGACTTGATGAACGTATCCTCGACCGCGAAAGCGGCCATGGACACGATAACAAGGATGATGCCACGGATGTTTTGCATGGGGCGTCGGAGCTTTGCGCGGTTCGGGGACAGACAGTCACGCGACCAAACCCGTTTTTTCATGACAGGGCAAGTTGTTCCGGGTGATGGGGCAGATCACGCGGCGTGATCGGTCGCGCCTATTTCGGGTCTTTCCGGCGCACGCCATACAGCTCCAGCCGATGCCCTTTGAGCTGATATCCCAGCTTGGCGGCGATCTTTTCCTGCAAGGCTTCGATCTCTGGGTCCAGAAACTCGATCACCTGCCCGGTTGTCAGGTCGATCAGATGGTCGTGATGGTCGCGATCCGCGCTTTCATAGCGCGCGCGCCCATCGCCAAACTCGTTTTTGACAAGGATGCCTGCTTCTTCGAACAGTTTCACAGTGCGATAAACGGTTGCCAGAGAGATACGGCTGTCCAGACGGGCCGCCCGCGCGTGCAGCTCTTCTACATCGGGGTGGTCACGGTGGGCTTGTTCAAGAATGCGCGCGATGACGCGGCGCTGCTCGGTCATGCGCAGCCCAAGCTCTTCACAACGTTTCAAAACAGACGCAGCTGCCATGTAACCTCCGGTCGGCTCAATCAAGTGGTGTCCGTTATGACGTGAAATCGCACCGGGGGAAATGGTCAACCTGACGGAACCTGACGGAAGCGGCAGGTTGATTGGTCAGTGATGTATGCTTTCCCTTGCAATTGCAGTCACCCGGCGCGGATAGTAGGGCGGTATGATCAACTGGTGACCATTTCAGGGCGCGACTGCAAACGATCGGGGAACAGAATTGGACGGGACAGCGAAACGCGCGCGATCAGTCGACCAGAAAGCCGAGCGGCAGAAAGCGATCCTGTCGGCGGCACGTGGACTGATCAGCGATCTTGGGTTTGACGGCGTCACGATGAGCGCCTTGGCCAAACGTGCCCAAGTCGCCAAAGGCACCCTTTATCTCTACGTGCGAAGCAAGGAAGAGCTGTTTCTTTTGCTGTTCGTGGAGGCGATGGAAGATGTCGTGACCCGCTTCGAAGCCGAGGCATGTGCCGATCAATTGCCCGAGCAGCTGACCCGCCTGGTGTCGGACACACCGTTGTTTCTGCCGCTTTATGCGCGGCTCGCAGCGGTGATCGAGGCCAATGTCGCGGACGAGCCATTGTTTGCCGCCAAGCGCCGGATTCTTGCGACCAGCAACCGGTTTTCAAACAAGCTGGCGACCCTGTTGGAGGTGCCACCCGCCCGCGCCGAGGCGCTGTCTTTGGTGTTGTTTCAGGCTTTGCTGGGGGCGGCGCAGCTTGATTTGCCATCCGGTCGCGACCCCGCGACACTGCCCGCCGATTTGCGCGACAGCTTTGCTGTGCACCAATTCGACCGCGCCTTTCCACCGTCCGTCCGCCACATTCTTGGGGTGGACTGACGGCGCTACATCAGTTCAGGTTCGCGACCCAAGCGGGACGCAAGGGGGGCTACGGTCAAGCCCTGAACGATGATCGAAAACACCACGATGATATAGGTCGCCGTCAGGATCAGCGGTTTCCATTCATTGTCAGGCAAGCTCAGCGCCAAGGCGACCGAAATCCCGCCCTTCAAGCCGCCCCATGTCATGATCGGCACCACGCCCTTGGAAAAACTGCGGAAGGGTTTGAGCAAATACACCGGCACGGCGACGGCAGTCAGGCGGGCAAACAGGGCCAGAACGATCGACAGGACGCCGGCGGTCACGGCGTCGGTGGTGAAGGCGACGGCGAAGACCTCGAACCCGATCATCAGGAACAGGACCGCGTTCAGGATCTCGTCAATCAGCTTCCAGAACGCTTCGACATAGCGGCGGGTTTCTTCGGTCATGCCGTGTTTGGTGCCAACATCGCCGATCAATAGCCCCGCACAGACCGCCATGATCGGGCCGGACACATGCAGCGCCACGGCCAGCTCGTAGCCGCCAAAGGCCAGCCCAAGCGTCAGCAGCACCTCAAGCGAATAGTCGTCGATGTGGCGCATCACGCGGAAGGTCAGCCACCCCAGCACAACGCCCAGCACCGCGCCGCCGACGGCTTCTTGAAAGAACAGGGTGAAGGCGGCTTCAATACTCGGGTCGCTGGCATGGTCACCGTGGCCGGACGGAAAGGCCAGCCCCACCAGCACCAAGAAAACCACATAGCCGACGCCGTCATTGAACAGGCTTTCGCCCGCAATCTTCGTCTCAAGCGACTTTTGCAGATTGGCTTCGCGCAACACGCCCAATACGGCCACCGGGTCGGTGGGTGAAATCAGAGAGCCAAACACCAGCGCGATCAGCAACGGTGCGCCAGTCAGCCAACTGAACCCGACGCCGACCACCACGGTGGACAGCGCGACGCCCATCGTCGCCATCAAAAAAACAACGCCCCATTGCGCCCGCAAATCGCGGATTTTCACGTGCAATGCGCCGGCAAACAGCAGCAGCCCCAACATCCCCTCAAGCAATGTGTCGGAGAAATCGAGGTTCTCCACCGTGGTGCGCACCTGATCGGCAACGCCCATCGCGGGTATGAGAAAGTCCAGCCCCATCAGCGCCAGCGACGCCATCAGAGACACCAGCAAGATCCCGATAGGCGAGGGAAGCTTGAGGAACAGATAGTTGATCGACCCAAAAGCGCCAGCCAGCACGATCAGAAGTGAGGTGATTTGTAGGATGTTCATGCGCGGTCCTGAGAGGTTCAGCCCCCTCTTATCATGCGGGGTCGCCATGACAAATCGCCAAGACTGACCCAACACGACAATTGCGCGCTTAGTCCTTCAGGCGCACAGACGCCCAGACCGGCAGGTGATCGGATGCCACCTTGGCCAGCGGAGACTGGTCCACACCTGCGTCGCGCAGTTCGACACCACGGCTTAGCGCCAGCCTGTCCAACGCAGCAACCGGGCGGGACGCATGAAAGGACCGGCCGGGCGACACCACGTCGAAGCGATGTTCCAATGGCTCGAACCCGCGTTTCGGGGACCATTCGTTGAAATCGCCCATGATGACCGTGGGCAGCGGCGTGATGGCCAGCTTCTTGGCCAGTTGCCGCATCTGCTGGTGGCGATAGGGACGCAGCAGGCCCAGATGGGTGCCCACAAGTTTCAACCGCCCGTCGATCTCGACCGAGACGGCGCCGCGTGGTTCAAGCCCTGGCAGCTCCAGCTGTTCGGCCGCGTGAAAGGTCAGCCCCTTGCGCACAAGGATCGCGTTTCCGTGGCTGCCAAGCGACACGCCATTGCTGGCAAAGGGCACAGCCACGAAATCGGTCTCGTCCGACAACAGGTGATAGGGAAGGGCCGTTGGTCGGGGGCCAAGCCGGCGGTCGGCTTCTTGCAGCACGACCACGTCCGCCTCGAGCCGGTTGATCACGTCCAGAATGCGGTGCGGGTCGCGGCGCCGGTCAAGGCCCACGGCCTTGCGCATGTTGTATGTGACCAGTTTCAGGTCCTTGGCATGGGATTTCATACTCACAACTTAACAACCGCAGCAGGGCATTTCCAGAAGTCGGCCAGTTTAGGTGCCGCAGAACGTGCGCAACACGCGTTCATCTGCGCGCGGCGGGGTGGCGAGGTCCAGATGCTCGGGCAGCGGATCAAAGGGACGGGCGAGGGCATCGACAAGGCGGTGGAAAGGCGCGTAATCCCCGTCAATTCCGGCCTGAATGGCTTCTTCGACGCGGTGATTGCGGGGGATCAGAACGGGGTTGGCGGCGCGCATCGTGGCTTTGGGATCACCGGGTTCGCGTGACAGCCGGGCCTCCCAATCGGGTGCCCAACTGTCCCATGCGCCCTCATCGGTGGTGTGGTCGCGCGCATCACCTTCGGTCAGCGCCGTGAAGGTGACGGTGAAGTCCGCCTGCGAGCTGGCCATGCGGGACAAAAGCCCGGTGATCAGCGCCTCGTCCCCGTCTTCCTGCGTGGTCAGGCCGATCTTGGCACGAAACAGTCGCAACCATTCCGGGCTGAAATGGGTGGCAAACCCTTCCAGCACGCGTGTCGCTTCGCCTGCGGCATGTTCGGGGTCGCCATCCATCAGCGGCAACAGCGAGGTCGCCAGTTGCGCCAGATTCCAGACGGCCACGTTGGGCTGTTCCTGAAACGCATAGCGCCCCTGCTGGTCGATCGAGGAAAACACCATGCGCGGGTGATAGGCATCCATGAACGCGCATGGGCCATAGTCGATGGTTTCGCCCGACACGGCCATGTTGTCGGTGTTCATCACGCCGTGGATAAACCCCACGCTCATCCATTTCGCGACCAGCCGCGCTTGTGCGGCCACCACTTCGGCAAGGAAGGATAGTGGGTCGTCCGCTTGGGGGTAATGGCGCGCGATGCAGTGGTCCAAAAGCAGGCGCAGGGCGGGGCGGTCGCCACGTGCGGCGAAATACTGGAAGGTGCCGACGCGGATATGGCTGGCGGCGACGCGCATCAGGACAGCGCCGGGATAGCGCCGCTCGCGTTGCACGCCTTCGCCGGTCAAAGCGGCACCCAGCGCGCGGGTGGTAGGGATGCCAAGCGCGTTCATCGCCTCGGAGACGATATATTCGCGCATCACCGGACCAACCCACGCCCGCCCGTCGCCGTTGCGGCTGTAAGGCGTGATGCCGGAGCCCTTAAGCTGAATGTCGCGCCGCCCGAAATCGCCGGCGACCTCACCCAGCAAAATCGCGCGCCCGTCGCCCAGACGTGGCACCCAACCGCCAAACTGGTGGCCCGCATAGACCTGCGCCAACGGATCGGTGCCGGGCAAAAGCGTGTTGCCGGTCAGAACCTCGGCGGTCAGGTCAGAGGGATCTATCCCAAGCTCCCGTGCAAGGGCGTCATTGACGCGCAAGACCTGCGGATTTGCGACCGGGACAGGCGGCAGCTTGGTGTAAAACCTGTCGGGCAGACGGGCGTAGGAATTGTCAAAGTCGTCGCGCATTGCCAGCACCCTATCAAAATTCACTACCCGCTACATCACCCGCGTCATCAGGTGATAGCGGTTGCGGGACTGGAACCCGACCCGTTCATACAAAAGACGCGCGCGGTCATTGTCGGTGTCGACCTCAAGATGCATGGCATTGATGCCCTGTTCGGACAGTGCCCGCACCAGAGCAGACAATGCTTCGCTGCCCATGCCGCGGCCACGGACGCGTTCGCGCACATAGATTTCGTCCAGAAAAGCATCCAAGCCGCCAAACTCGATCGACCAGCCGAAGCTGACAGCGATATAGCCGACCGGGGCGACGCGTGGACCGATCAGCCAGATTGCCCCATGCGGCGAGCCCTCCAGCAGAGGTTGCAGCGCGCCGCGCCGTGTCTCTTCATCTTGTTCGATACCGTTTTGGGCGTGAAAGCCGGCCACAAGCGGCATCAACCGGTCAAGATCTTCCGGGGTGGCAAGGCGCAGGCTGCTCATAACCGGGCGATCCTTTCGGTCAGAAGGGTGAAAAAGGCGTCGCTGTCCAGATCTCCGACAAACAGCGCGTTGGGCGCATGATCGGTCACGCCCCACCAATCGGCAACGGTCATGCCCATGGTCAGTTCGGACTGGGTTTCGATCTGCACATTCACGTGGCGGCCACGAAATATGTCGGGCCGGATCAGGTAGGCAATGACGGTCGGATCATGCAAAGGCGCACCGTCCGAGCCGTATTTCTCCTTGTCGAACCGCTCAAAAAAATCCGTCATCTCGGCCACCGCATGACCCACGTCACCAGGCAGGGCGCGAAAGGCGTCGTTGCGCGCTTTCGTCACCAGCGCCTTGTGGGTGACATCTAGCGGCATCACTACCAGCGGCACGCCAGATCCGAACACGATATCAGCGGCTTGCGGGTCAACGTAAATGTTGAATTCAGCGGCGGGGGTGACATTTCCCACCTCGAAATAAGCCCCGCCCATCAGGACGATTTCCTGTACGCGGTCGACGATGTCGGGTGCGCGTTCAAAGGCGGTGGCGATATTGGTCAAGGGACCAAGCGGACACAGGGTCACGGTGCCGGCATCATGGGCGCGCAGGGTGTCGATGATGAAATCCACCGCGTGCTGGTCTTGAAGGGGCATGGTCGGGTCCGGCAGAACCGGGCCGTTCAACCCCGTCTTGCCATGCACATATTCCGCTGTGACCAGATCGCGGCGCAGCGGGCGGTCACAACCCGCGAATACCTTGGTGTCGGGCTTTTCGGCCAGTTCGCAAACGATCCGGGCGTTCTTGGCCGTCAGCTCCAGCGGCACGTTACCAGCGACGGCGGTGATGCCCAGAACCTCGATATCCTCGGGGCTGGCCAAGGCCAGAAGGATGGCCACGGCGTCGTCCTGACCGGGGTCAGTGTCAATGATAATTTTTCTTACCATGTCAGGTCCTTATGCCGCCAACTCAATCCAAACCGGAACGTGGTCGGAGGGCTTTTCACGCCCGCGCACCTCTTTGTCGATCTGGCAGTCGGTCAGAAGGTCGGCGCATTCTGGTGACAAAAGGAAATGGTCGATTCGTATGCCGTCATTGCGCTGCCACGCGCCGCGCTGGAAGTCCCAGAACGAATATTGCTCTGGCGCTTGATTGCGGGCACGGAACGCCTCGGTCAGGCCAAGGTTCACGATCTTGCGCCATGCCTCACGGCTTTCGGGGCGGAACAGAGCGTCCTCAACCCAATCTTGCGGGCGGGCGGCGTCTTCAGGCTGCGGGATGATGTTGTAGTCCCCCGCCATCAAAAAGGGCTCCTCGGCGGCGAGCAATTCTTCTGCACGCGCTTGCAGGCGCTTCATCCACGCAAGCTTGTAGTCGTATTTCGGCCCCGGCACAGGGTTGCCATTGGGCAGGTATAGCCCACAGATGCGCACGGCGTGATCGCCGACCACCGTCGCCTCGATATAACGAGCCTGTTCGTCGGCGTCGTCACCGGGCAGGCCGCGCGTCACATCTTCCAGCGGCAGCTTGGACAGAAGCGCAACCCCATTGAAGCTTTTCTGCCCGTGGGTTTCGACGTTATATCCTTTGTCCTCAAAGACTTCTCGCGGGAAGTTCTCGTCGATTGACTTGATCTCCTGCAAGATTGCGACGTCGGGTTGCGCCTCGTCCAGCCAGTCCATCAATGCAGGCAAACGTGCTTTGATACCATTGATGTTGAAACTGGCGATTTTCATGAAGCCCCTCCTGTTCGTGGCGGACAATGTGGGCGCAAACGGGCGGGTGTGCAAGCGATGCGTCTTAGGTTTCGGCGATATGCCGCCCGGCGGCATGCGCGCTGGACCAAGCCCATTGAAAGTTGAACCCGCCAAGCCATCCGGTTACGTCCACACATTCGCCGACAAAGTATAACCCCGGGACCGTCTTGGACATCATCGACTTGCTGTCGATCCCATCGGTCGATATGCCGCCCAACGTTACCTCGGCTGTGCGGTAGCCTTCCGAGCCAGAGGGCGTCAGCACCCAATCCGACAAGTGATCGGTCAACGTGCGTAGCGCCGTATCCGACTGGTCTGCCAGACGCGCGGTCAGGTCGAACTGGTCGGCCCATTCAGTGGTCAGAAACTCCACCAACCGCGCGGGCAGATGGCGCGCAAGCTCGGTCGAGATCTGGCGACGTCCCTCAGTTTGGCGCTGGTCGCGCAAAGCTGTGAACACGTCGCGTCCGCTGGTCAGGTCCACATGGATCGGTTCGCCCTCGCGCCAAAACGATGAGATTTGCAGGATCGCAGGGCCGGACAAGCCGCGATGGGTGAACAGCATCGCCTCGTCAAAGCGGGCAGCGTCGGTCCAGACGCGAACGGGCAGGGACACACCGGCGAGGGCTGCAAAACGGCCTTCGGGGAAGGTAAGCGGGACAAGGGCGGGGCGCGGCTCGATTACCTCGTGGCCGAACTGGCGCGCAATGTCATAGGCAAAGCCCGTCGCGCCCATTTTGGGGATCGACTTGCCGCCCGTCGCAAGGACAAGATTGCGGCAGGTCAGATCACCGACCGAGGTTTTAAGGGCGAACGTCCCGTCTTGACGGTCAATGCGTTCAACCGTTGTGGACAGCCGGATCTCAGCGCCCGCTTCGTTCATCTGTTCCAGCAACAAGTCGATGATCTGCGTGGCTTTGCCGTCGCAAAACAACTGCCCCAATGTCTTTTCGTGCCACGCGATGCCCGCGCGGTCGATCAGCTCGATGAAATCCCACTGCGTGAAGCGGGCCAAAGCTGACTTGTGGAAATGCGGATTCTGACCGGTGAAATTGGGGGGCTCGCAATTCATGTTGGTGAAATTGCAGCGTCCTCCGCCCGAGATCCGGATCTTCTCGCCGGGTTTGGCGGCGTGGTCGATCAGCAACGTGCTCTTGCCCCCCGATGCCGCGAAGGGCGCACAGAACAGGCCGGCGGCGCCTGCGCCAATGATGATCGTATCCCAGTCGGTCTTCATGGGCTGCACCTAGCGCGTTCGAATTTTAGGGGGAAGAAAAATGCGACGTTGGGGCAGATTTTCTGCACTTGGTTAGCTTTTGTTAACGCAGATCCGTCAAATTCGACGCAAATCTGCATCATCGCAAAAGGATCGCGACCATGGATCAACTCACACGCGCACAATGCCAACACAGTCTGGATCTTCTGGTCGGGCAGGAACGGGAAATTGCCGACGCCTTTTTTCCACTCCTGTTTGAACGGGCGCCCGAATTGAAGGCGATGTTTCCCAAGGGTATTGACGACCCGATGGTGCAAACTCACACGCTTTATCAGATGATTATAGCGTTTGTCGGGGATGAGCAGGCCTTGGCAACGAAGCTGCAAGTGCTCGGCTTTCGAATGGCAATGCGCGGCATGTATCGTGATCACGCCGACATTCTGGTCAACACGCTGATCGGTTCGCTGAAACGACAGCTCAAACAATCCTGGCAAAGCGATTTTGCCTATGCGTGGCGGATTGCGAAGATGGAAGCCTTGCGCGACATAGAAGCGGGCGCTGTGTTGATGGCAGCTTAGGTGCCGCTACATCGAAAACGACGTGCCACAACCACATGATGCCGAAGCATTGGGGTTTTCGATGACGAACCGTGCGCCGATCAGCTCTTCGGAAAAGTCGATGACCGCGTTGCCAAGAAATGGCAGCGATACCTCGTCCACCACCACCTGTTCGCCAGCCCCTTCCAGCACCAAATCGCCTTCGGCCGGCTCATCCAGAGAAATGTCATATTGAAACCCCGAACAGCCGCCGCCCTCGACGGCAACGCGTAGGGCTTTCCCCTGTGCGCCCGCGCCGATTTCGGCCAGTCGCGCGAAGGCGCGTTCGGTGACGGTCGGGGGAAGGGTCAGATCCATAGGAAATCCATTTCATGTTCACGCTAAACAGAATATAGGGGGGGCATGCGGGCGCGACAAGACGCCCGGACGGCGCGTTTCGGTCGGGACAACCGCACGCACCAGCAGTGACAGGCAAAAAGGGGGCAGAGCATGCTCGCCATTTATGCAACCCAACCGGGCAATTCCCGCGGTCGGCTTCACGATGAACCCGAAAGCGCGTTTCGCGAACCGTATCAGCGCGATCGCGACCGGATCATCCACAGCTCGGCTTTTCGGCGCCTCAAGCACAAGACGCAAGTTTTCGTCGAGCATGAGGGCGATTATTTCCGAACCCGACTGACCCACTCGATCGAGGTGGCGCAGGTCGCGCGCACGATCGCAGGTGCGCTGGGGTTGAACAGCCACCTGACCGAAGCTGTCGCGCTGGCCCATGATCTGGGCCACACGCCCTTCGGTCACACCGGCGAAGACGCGTTGAACGCGTTGATGGCGCCCTTTGGCGGCTTTGATCACAATGCACAGGCATTAAAGATCGTGACATCGTTGGAACGCCATTATGCGGAATGGGACGGGTTGAACCTGACCTGGGAAACCCTTGAAGGAATTGCCAAACATAACGGCCCTGTGGTGGGTGATCTGCCCTATGCGCTGGCCGAATATAATGCGCTGCACGATCTGGAGCTCAACACCCATGCAGGCGCAGAAGCGCAGGTGGCGGCACTTGCCGATGACATTGCCTATAACAACCATGATCTGCACGACGGTTTGCGGGCGGGACTGTTTACCATGAACGAGATTGCCGCGCTGCCCATCGTCGGCCCGGCCATCGCCGAGGTCGATGCCACCTATCCCAACCTTGATCCCGGCCGTCGCCAACACGAAGCATTGCGGCGCGTCTTCGGGGTGATGGTCGAAGATGTGCTTGCCACCTCGCAAACCCATCTGGCCCGCGCCGCGCCGCAATCAGTCGAGGACATTCGCGCGCTGGATCATGCTGTGATCGGGTTCTCTGCGGATTTGTGGGGTGACCTGAAGGCGATCCGCGACTTCTTGTTCACCCGCATGTATCGCGCCCCGTCGGTGGTCGCGATGCGCAAGCGCGTCACCTGTGTGGTTGAAGAGCTGTTTGCCCATTTTCAAGCCACGCCAAGCGACTTGCCGGAAGAATGGCGCGACGAAATCGCAGCCGCCCGAAGCGACATCCAACTGGCGCGGCTGGTGGCCGACTATATCGCGGGCATGACCGACCGCTTCGCGCTTCAGGAACACAAACGTCTGGGGCTGGGCAGCTAGGGCGTGGCTGCGTTTGGGTTTCGGGGTTGCACGTTGCCCGCTTGACCTTTGGGGCGGGACTGGTAGGAGTGCGCCACGAGAAAAGGACCCAAGCTATGAACCTGTTTGCCGATATCCGCAGCCTTGTGATCGACGCCCTGAACGCGATGGTTGCCGAGGCAGCATTGCCCGAAGGCCTGAGCTTTGACAACGTGACTGTCGAACCGCCACGCGATGCGGCCCATGGCGACATGGCGACCAACGCTGCGATGGTGCTGGCGAAGCCTGCCAAGATGAAGCCTCGCGACATCGCCGAGGCTCTGGCGGCCAAGTTGGTTGAAGACGCACGGATCGACACTGTCGATGTGGCCGGACCCGGCTTTCTGAACCTGCGTTTGGATGCGGTGATCTGGACCAAGCTGGTAGAACAGGTTCTGGCGTCTGATCACTATGGCCAATCGTCGATGGGGGCGGGGCAAAAGGTGAATGTGGAATATGTGTCGGCCAACCCGACCGGCCCGCTTCATGTGGGTCACACGCGGGGTGCGGTATTTGGTGACGCGCTTGCCAGTTTGCTGGAATACGCCGGTCATGATGTGACGCGCGAGTATTATATCAACGATGGCGGCGCGCAGGTCGATGTGTTGGCGCGGTCCGTTTACCTGCGGTATCTCGAAGCGCACGGTCAGGCCGTCGCGTTCGAAGATGGCACCTATCCCGGCGATTATCTGGTTCCGCTGGGCCACGCGCTGAAAGACAGGGTTGGTGACGCCTATGTCGGTAAGGGCGAACAGTTCTGGTTGGCCGAAATCCGTGAGTTTGCCACCGAAGCCATGCTGGGCCTGATCCGCGAGGATCTGGCGATGCTGGGGGTGAAGATGGATGTCTTCTTCTCGGAAAAATCGCTGTATGGCACGGGGCGCATCGAAGCGGCCCTTGAAGCCTTGGAAAGCAAGGGCTTGATCTACGAAGGTGTGTTGGAGCCGCCGAAGGGCAAAACGCCTGAAGATTGGGAGCCGCGCAAGCAGACATTGTTCAGGTCCACCGATCACGGCGATGATGTCGATCGGCCGGTCAAGAAATCTGATGGCAGCTGGACCTATTTCGCCCCCGACATTGCCTATCATTTCGACAAGATCGAACGCGGCTATGACGCCTTGATTGATGTGTTCGGGGCAGATCATGGTGGCTATGTAAAACGCATGAAAGCCGCGGTATCGGCGCTGTCGGATGGCCGTGTGCCTCTGGATGTGAAGCTGACGCAGCTTGTGAAGCTTTACAAGAATGGTGAACCGTTCAAGATGTCCAAACGGGCGGGCACGTTCGTGACCCTGCGCGACGTGGTGGAACAGGTTGGTTCCGATGTGACCCGTTTCGTGATGCTGACGCGGAAAAACGACGCGCCGCTGGATTTCGATTTCGACAAGGTGTTGGAGCAAAGCCGCGACAACCCCGTGTTCTACGTTCAATACGCCCACGCACGGGTGCGGTCGGTGTTGCGCAAGGCAGAAGATCAGGGGATCGCCCTGACCGACACGCCCAAGATCGAGGACGAGGCCGAAGTTGCGGTGGCCAAAAAGCTGGCCGAATGGCCGCGCCTCGTCGAGATTGCCGCGCGCACCCATGAGCCCCACAGGATCGCGTTTTACCTCTATGAGCTTGCCTCGGATTTCCACAGCCTGTGGAACCGCGGCAATGACAAAGCTGAACTGCGCTTCCTTCAGGATGGCAATAACGCATCATCAGCGGCGAAAATCGCCCTACCGCGCGCAGTAGCCGTTGTTATTTCGGCCGGCTTGGGTATTTTGGGCGTCACCCCGGCTGAGGAAATGCGCTGATCACAAGTGCTGTTCGGTCTTGGGGAGAGGTTGATGCAGTAACCGGAACAGGACGCCGACAGAGCCGAAAACGGCCAGGGTGTCCATCGCCGGATGTGAGGCAAGATGGCAGAAACGAATTGGAGTCACCGCACTCCGCAGGCGACGTATCAGAACCAATATGATCAGGGCCACGCCCCAGCATATCGACCGGAGCCTCCGGTCGTTGATCCGAGACATACCATGGCAGCGTCGCGGCATGTTCATCCCGCCCACGGTGGGCCCGCGCCGCATCCGCAACAACACCCGTCACATCATCACCCGCATCTGAGCGCGGTGCCCTATGGGCATGACGCGCCGATGGCAGACCTGACCGAAGACCCGACACAGACCGACCCCGGTGCCATGGGCGGGCCTGCCGCACCTGGTGGGCTTGGAACAGTCTTCAATTACGTCGGAGCCGCCCTGTCGTTGGCGTTGATCGTCGGGCTGGGTGTCTGGGGCTACAAGCTGGCGGTGCGCGACGTGACGGGTATTCCGGTCGTGCGTGCGCTGGAAGGCCCAATGCGTGTGCAACCTGACAATCCCGGCGGCCTTTCGGCGGCCCATCAGGGTTTGGCTGTGAACAGCGTTCAGTCCGAAGGCCAAGCCTCTGCCCCGGCTGACCGGCTTGTCTTGGCCCCCGCACCTGATGAACTTGCCGACGAGGATATCGCCACCCAGGTATCTGCGCGCAGCGATACATCGCCATCGGAACTCTTGCCCCTGCAAGAGGCATCCGCTGTCATACCTGTGCCCGAACCGCTGCCGGTGGACCCGGTCGCTGCTGCGTTGGCGATTGCCGAACGCGTGGCCGCCAGCGCCGAACCGCTAAGCAGCGATGCTGTGGTGGCCGCTGTCGCCGCAGCTCCAGAAACTGCGCCTGCTGCCGAGGCTGCCGACGGGCCGAAGATCATCCCGGCCTCGGTTCCCGGCGTGCGCCAATCGCCGCGCCCCGAAGGCCGACCGATGGATTTGGACACTCGTGTCGCAGCCGCCCCCGCAGCCGGAGCCGCCAACGGTGTGGCCGCCGTCACCGATGTCGCCCCTGACCAGATCGCCGCTGGCACCCGTCTGGTTCAATTGGGCGCGTTTGACAGCGCCGACGTGGCGCGTGCCGAATGGGACAAGCTTGCTGTGCGCTTCGAAGACTATTTGGACGGTAAATCGCGGGTCATCCAACAGGCACAATCAGGTGGCAAAACCTTCTATCGCCTGCGCGCGATGGGGTTCGAAGATCTGGCCGATGCGCGTCGGTTCTGTTCGGTGCTGATGGCCTCGAAAGCTGCGTGCATACCGGTCGTAAACCGGTAAAATCATGACAGGGCAGGGCGCCTATATCTTCGGTTGCAAGGGGCTACAGCTTACCCCGGACGAACGAAGTTTTTTTGAACGCGCCCAGCCTTGGGGCTTCATTCTGTTCGGCCGTAATGTCGAAACCCCCGATCAGCTCCGCGCGCTGACCGCCGAGCTGCGCGGCGCGGTTGGTCGTGATGCCCCGATCTTTATCGACCAAGAAGGTGGGCGCGTGGCGCGGATGACCGGGCCGCATTGGCGCGAATGGTTGCCTGCGCTGGATCAGGTGACGCTGAACAAACGCGACGCCCTGCGCACGCTCTTTATCCGGTATCGCCTGATCGCCGATGAATTGTTGGCCGTCGGCATCGACGGAAACTGTGCGCCAATCGCTGACATTGCCAACGCCGACACCCATCCTATCCTGCGCAACCGCTGTTACGGCGAAGATGTTGTGCGCGTGGCTGAACGCGCAGGCACGGTGGCGCAAGCGCTTCTGGAAGGCGGCGTCTTGCCAGTGGTCAAGCACATCCCCGGCCACGGGCGCGCCAATTTGGACAGCCACAAAGTGTTGCCGCACGTGAAAACCAAGGCCAAGGAATTGGCGCGCACAGATTTCATGGCGTTTGAACCCTTGGCCGGACTGCCCATCGGCATGACCGCGCATATCGTCTACGAAGATATCGACGCTGAAAACCCTGCCACGCAAAGCCCCGCGGTGATTAAGCTGATCCGCGACCGGATCGGGTTTGGCGGCCTGTTGATGACCGATGATCTGTCGATGCAGGCGTTGTCGGGCCCGCTGTCTCTGCGCGCGCGCCGGTCGTTGCAGGCCGGGTGCGACATGGTCCTGCATTGCAACGGTGTGTTGGAGCAAATGGAAGAGGTTGCTGACGCCACCGGGCCGCTGGGCGGCCCCGCCCAGGCACGCGCTGATGACGCGCTGACATGGCGCAGGTCCCCCGATCCCATTGACATTCCCGCGCTTGACACCGAGTTTCAGAACCTGATGACAGGTCAGGGGTCTGAACGGGCGGCGGATGAACGAGACTGACGAATTTGAAAGCGACGCGATGTCGGTCTCGGAACGCTTGGCGGCCGAGGCTTTGATCGTTGATGTCGAGGGGTATGAAGGCCCGCTTGACCTGCTGTTGACGTTGAGCCGCACCCAGAAGGTTGACCTGCGCAAGGTCTCGGTTCTGGAACTGGCCGAACAATATCTGGGGTTTGTGGAAAAGGCGCGCCACCTGCGCATCGAACTGGCGGCGGACTATCTGGTGATGGCGGCGTGGCTGGCGTTTCTGAAATCCCGCCTGTTGTTGCCACCTGATCCGTCTGAAGACGGCCCGTCAGGCGAAGAACTGGCAGCCCACCTCGCGTTCCAGCTTGAACGCCTTCAGGGGATGCGTGATGCGGCGGCCAAGCTGATGGCGCGCGACCAGTTGGGGCGCGATTTCTTTGCCCGCGGTATTCCCGAAGACGTGACGCGCGTGCGCCGCGTGACCTATACCGCGACCCTTCTGGACCTGATGCAGGGTTACGCACGCATCCGCACCAAGGATGAATTCCGCCCCTTCGTCATGGACCGTGACGCGGTGATGACGATGGAACAGGCGCTGGACCGGATGCGGGGGCTGATCGGTTATGCGGGCGACTGGACCGACCTGACCTCGTATCTGCCGGAAGGCTGGCAAACCGACCCCGCGCGCCGCCGCTCGGCCACCGCCGCAAATTTTGCAGCCACGCTGGAACTTGCCAAACGTGGTGCCGTAGAACTTAGACAGGGGGAGGTCTTTTCCCCCATTCAGATCCGCAGGAAGACACATGACGGATGATGTAACGCGTGACGATGTAACCGCCGACAAGGGGGCAGCCGCGCCCAATGACAGCCTGTTTGAGGCCCCGCCGATGGGCGAACAGGAACGCATGGTCGAAGCCATCCTGTTTGCCTCTGCCGAGCCTGTGACGGTCAAGGAACTTGAGGCGCGCATGCCGCATGGGTCAGACGCCGCTGAAGCGCTGGTCTATCTGCGCAAACGCTATGAAGGGCGGGGCGTGTCGGTGGTGAAGGTCGGCGACGCGTGGGCCATTCGCACCGCGCCGGACCTTGGCTATCTGATGCAGAAAGAAACGGTTGAGACGCGCAAACTGTCGCGCGCCGCCATCGAAACGCTGGCGATCATCGCCTATCACCAACCTGTCACCCGCGCCGAGATCGAAGAAATCCGTGGTGTCTCGGTCAGTCGCGGCACTGTGGATCAGTTGATCGAAATGGAGTGGATCCGTTTTGGCCGCCGCCGTATGACACCGGGCCGTCCGGTGACGTTTGTCGTGACCCAGATTTTCATGGACCATTTCGGACTGGAAAGCGCGCGCGACCTGCCGGGGCTGAAAGAACTGCGCTCGGCTGGCCTTCTGGAAAGCCGCCCGCCGCCCGGAACCCTACCCGGCCCGGACACGGATGACGAAGATGAAAGCCCTGAAGGCCAGTCAGAGCTGTTCGAGGACTAAGCGAGCCCGCGCGCGATCTGCGGCATGTCTTGTGAAGGGACATGAAAATACCCAAATATTGGGATAGACTGCGCCTGAGCAGGCAAAGGAAACACGGATATGAATGTGAACCAGATCATCAATATGATCATCCGTCGGGTGACCCGTCAGTTGGTTAACAAAGGCGTTGATGCCGGGATTGATATGGCGGCGCGGCGCGGCAAGTCCGACGACGAGATGTCGCCAGAAGACAAGGCGCGCGCGCGTCAGAGCAAGGACTTGGCCAACCGTGCCCGGAAGGCGCAGAAAGTGTCACGCAAGCTGTTCTGATACCGCGGTATGGCCAGACAAAACGTCATACGGATTTGAAATGCTTAGATAATTTCAATCCCTGCCCCTGATAGTTCGATTTGATATCTTCCCCATAAAGGGCGCTCGGCCGGTCCGACATCTTCTCATAGACCAGCCGTCCAACAACCTGTCCGTGTTCCAGCACAAATGGCGCTTCGTGACAGCGCACTTCAAGCACGCCGCGCGACCCTGAGCCACCCGCGGCGTCATAGCCAAAGCCCGGATCGAAGAAGCCTGCATAATGGACGCGAAACTCGCCGACCATGGCAAGGTAAGGGGCCATTTCGGCGGCGCAATCGGGTGGGATTGCGATGGCTTCACGGCTGACCAGAATATAAAACGCACCGGGGTCCAGGATGATGCGTCCCTCGGTGGTGTGCACCTCTTCCCAATAGTCTGCCGGGTCGTAATGGGCGAGCTTTGACAGATCAACCACGCCGGTGTGCCGTTTGGCGCGGTAACCGACCAGATCGCCCGAGCGCGGTTTCAGATCGACCGAAAACCCCAACCCGTCGGAAATTACCGGATCGCCCGACACGATCGGTGTGCGGGCATGAACCGCGAGCAGTTCGTCATCCGTCAAGATCGTTTTGCCCTGCCGAAAGATGATTTGGTTCAGCAATTGCCCCGGCTGCACGACGACGGAGAAGCTTTGGGGGCAAAGCTCGGCATATAAGGGACCGTCATAGCCTTCGGGCACACGGTCAAACTCGATCCCCTGATCGGTGATCACGCGGGTCATCAGGTCCACCCTGCCAATCGAGCTTTTGGCGCTGGCGGCGGCGGTCATGCCCTGGGGCAGCTGCAGGCGCTCCATCAACGGGACGACATAGACGCAGCCTTTCTCCAGAACGGCACCACCGGTTAGCGTGACCTCGTGCATGGTTAACTGGTCCAGGCGCTGGGTCACGGTGGACCCCTTGCCGGGCAAGAACGAGGCGCGCACACGATAGGCGATGTCACCCAGACGCAGATCAAGCGATGCGGGTTGAATCTGTTCGTTCAGGATCGGGGACGAGGCCGCGATTGCGCCGCCCACGACCATCTGCTTGATCTGGTGGTCTGCCAAAACGCCGGTTTTCATGCCCATCCTCCCCTTGATCCTGATCGCGGATACAAAAACACCCGCCCGAAAGTCGGGCGGGCGGTTTTGAATTTGGTCGGGCTAGCAGGACTCGAACCTGCGACCTTCCGTCCCCCAGACGGACGCGCTACCAGGCTGCGCCATAGCCCGACTGGAGACCTTACATAGTGATTTTCGCAGGCAGGGCAAGCGGGAAACGGCAGGAAAGTCATGTTTCGCCTGTCCTTTTTCGGGGCGCGACAAAGCGGGGGCCGCAAGCGCTGCCTATGGCTGGCGCCCACGCGCCTGACGCATCTGTGCGGCCAGCGTCTCAAGGCGATCAGCAAGTGCCTGCACCGCTGCAATATGCGCGTCGGTGCCATTGGTCCGCGCTTTACGCAGGGACACGGCAAGGATCGGGGCGTCTGCGATGGCATCCTCATCCGACGGATCATCAGGGATATGCGTGATGTCGGGCAGGGCAGGGCCGCTGGGTGCCGCATCAGCCGAGGGGGGCGATTCGGCTGAAGCTGTTGGGTCGACTGCAACGTCAGAAGCGGTGGGGCCTTCTGGCGTTTCGACTGCGGGAACAGGGTCAGAGGTCACATCATCTGGTGCAGACGCTGCCGTTTCTGCGTCAATTCGCTGGCTGATGTCGTGCTGGTCACCGGCGGTCGTCGCAGCCTCAGCGGCGACCTCTGACGGGGCGTCAGGTGCTGTGTCAGGCTTGGTGTCAGACGTGTCCACGTGCTCTGCGGCTTTCGATGCGTCAACATGTTCGGCTTTTGTCGTGTCCTGCATGGGCATGTCAGGCTCGACGTCGGTCTCGACGATCTCGGCATCCTCGACCAAATCGGCCTCAGCGCGTTCGCGCGGCTCTTTGGGCACCTCGGACGTTGTGTCGGTGGATTGCACGTCAAGCGGCACCACATTTGAGGGCGTCACATCGCGCATATCGTCGCTGTCCAGTGATGGCGACATGGCGGCCACGTGTTTGGCGCCTTCTTCGCGCAAAAGCTTCTGCACACCGCGTATGGTCATGCCATCTTCGTGCAGAAGTTTGCGAATGCCGCCCAAGAGCTCCATGTCCGACGGACGATAGTAGCGACGGCCACCCGCCCGTTTAACCGGTTTGACCTGACTGAACCGACTTTCCCAGAACCGCAGAACATGGGTCGGCACGCCCAACCATTCGGCCACCTCGCTGATGGTGCGAAAGGCGTCAGGAGACTTCTTTTCCATGCTCAGACCTGTCCGTTCTACTGGTTATCAAATGGCGTGACCCGCACACAGCCCCACGCGCAGGATCAGCGTTTGTTGCCGTCTGCGACCCGGTCTTTCATAAGGTGCGACGGGCGGAAGGTCAGCACACGACGCGGCAAGATCGGCACTTCTTCGCCGGTTTTTGGGTTGCGCCCGACGCGCGCGGCTTTGTCTCGGACGGAAAAGGTGCCGAAGGACGAGATTTTGACGCTTTCGCCGTCGACAAGAGAATCGGAGATGTGGCCCAGAACGGTTTCGACAAGCTGCGCGCTTTCGTTGCGCGATAAGCCCACTTCGCGGAACACCGCCTCGCTCAGATCCATCCTGGTCAAAGTCTTTTCACTCATGCTGTCCCCCTGAAATGATTTCCGGAAGCATGGGAGGTTTGAATTTCCGAGTCAATATCAATGACTTGTTCTGTTGGTCTGCCCCGGTCGTTCAGGCCAAGGCCACGGCCTACCAGCGAAGGACCACAGCCCCCCACGCCAAACCACCCCCGATTGCCTCGGTGACCAGAATGTCGCCCTGCTTAATCTTGCCCTCGGCCTGTGCGACCGACAAGGCCAGCGGGATCGACGCGGCCGAGGTGTTGCCATGATCTTGAAGCGTGACGACCACCCGATCCATCGGCACACCCATTTTCTTGGCGGTGCCCTGAATGATGCGGATATTGGCCTGATGGGGCACGATCCAGTCAACATCTTCATCGGTCAGGCCGACCTTGGTCAGCGCAGTTTCAGCGGTTTCGGTAAGCTTTCCAACGGCTTGGCGGAATAGGGGGTTGCCTTGCATGCGCAAATGGCCCGATGTCTGCGTGGTCGACACACCGCCATCGACATAGAGCATGTCGCGCATCCGCCCATCTGAATTGAGGTCCGCCGACAAGATGCCACGGTCCGTGGTGTCGCCTTTGCCGTCTTGCGCCTCAAGCACCAGTGCGCCGGCGCCATCACCGAACAGCACGCAGGTGGCGCGGTCGGTCATGTCGAGGATCCGCGAGAACGTCTCGGCGCCGATCACGAGCACACGATCAGCCTGTCCCGCCATAATCAGCGCGTTCGCATTGGTCAGCGCAAAAACGAAGCCTGCACAGACGGCTTGCACATCAAAACCGAAGCCACGTGTCATGCCCAGTTCGTTTTGAACCATGGTCGCAACAGATGGAAAGGTCAGGTCAGGGGTCGAGGTCGCCAGAATGATCGCGTCGATATCGTCCACCACCAACCCCGCATTGGACAGTGCGGCGCGGGCGGCATGGGCTGCCATTTGCGAGGTGGTTTCCCCCTCGGCGGCAAAGTGGCGCCGTTCGATGCCAGAGCGGGTGCGAATCCATTCGTCCGTGGTGTCCACGATGTCTTCGAAAAAAGAATTCGGGACAACGCGTTCAGGCAGATAGTGCCCGACGCCTTTGACCACGGCGCGTCTTATCATTCTTGCTGCTCACCTTGCCGGCTTTCCGTAGCGACATCTTGGCGTGATGCGTCCCCGGATGCAACCCGAGCTGCGAGCTTCTGGTTGAAACCGCTTTTGCCCAGTTGAAAGGCCAGCCGGACCGCTGCGGAAATACCTGTGGCATCTGCTGATCCGTGGCTTTTCACAACCGTCCCGTTCAGGCCTAGGAACACACCGCCATTGTTGCGGCTGGGGTCCACGCGCTGGCCCATACGCTTCAGCGGTCCCATTGCCAGAACGGCGGCGATCTTGGAGAAGATCGTGGCGCCGAACGCCTCGCGCAACAGACCGGAAATCAGTTTGGCTGTGCCTTCGCCGGTTTTCAGGGCGACATTTCCGGTGAACCCGTCGGTGACGATCACATCGACGCGATCCGACGGAAGATCAACCCCTTCAATGAAGCCGACAAAGTCGATTTGCGCGCCATCTGCGGCATTCGAGATCAGCTCATGCGCCGCCTTCAATTCGCTGCGGCCTTTGTGTTCTTCGGTCCCGACATTCAACAACCCGACGCGGGGGCGGTTGATGCCCAGCCCGTTGCGCGCATAGGACGCGCCCATCATGGCATATTGCAGCAGGTCGTTTTCATCGGCGCGCACATCGGCACCCACATCCAGCATCACGTTGAACCCGGACGGGTTGTGCGACGGCCAGAGGCAGGCGATGGCGGGGCGGTTGATGCCGGGCAGCTTGCGCAGGCGCACCATCGACAACAGCATCAGCGCACCGGTGTTGCCGCAGCTGACCGCCACATCGGCGTCGCCGTCGCGCACCGCCTCGATTGCCGACCACATAGAGGTCTTCTGACCGTTGCGCATCACATGGCTGGGTTTGTCATCCATCGTGACGACTTCGTCGGCGTGACGCACTTCGCACACCTCGGACAGGCCCTTGGTGCGGGCGATCAGTTGGTCAAGTTCTGACTTGTTGCCGTGCAGGATGAACCCGATATCCGGGTTCTTGTCCGCAGACAGCGCAAGACCGGCAACAACGGCTGCCGGTCCAAGATCTCCGCCCATGGCGTCGACCGATACGATTGTGCGTTTGGGGGCGTCCATTGTCATTCTTCATCCCATGCTCGGGGATTTTCTGACACGACCACCCGCGTCGGGCAAGAGCCTTACGCCGCGTCTTCGTCGTCAAACTCGACTTCGTCGGCAATTGCGACCACTTCACGGTCGTCATAATGGCCGCACGAAGGGCACACGTGGTGAGGGCGCTTCAGCTCGCCGCAGTTCGAACATTCGTTCGGGTTTGCAGCAACCAGAGCGTCATGTGCACGACGGTTGTTGCGACGCGACTTTGATACTTTGTTCTGTTGGACAGCCATCGTCTCAACCTTTGGAATTCGGGGGCATAGAGCCCGGTGTATTTCTGGGGCGGGATCGCCCGGTGTTCTCAAGTCATTCCTGAGTCTCGGCGCCTCATACGCTCTTTGCGGTGCGCTGTCCAACCCATCTTGTGGAAGAAGGCGGGAAAATACTGGGATTCGCTCGCGGCGCAAGGGGGTAATTGCACCGAATTCGGCAGATTTCCGTCGTTTTTGCACGCTTATCGGTGAATACCCCGGATCTGCGTCACAATTAGGCGCTTTGGCACCCTATGCAGCCCCACCTTCACCACCTTCGCCATCATCGCTGTCGCTGTTGTCACCGAATTTGTCGCGCAAGGCGGCCAGCCCGGCAAACGGTTTGGCATCTTCGTCGGTCATCGGTTTGGCGTCAGGTTCGGTAAAGATCAGCTCTCCCGTCTGTGCACCCTCGGCGCGGGGGTATTGCGGCAGCGCAAGCGCAAGCGCCTCGATCATCACCTGTCCCAGATCGATCACCTCGGTCAGCGGTTCGGTGCTGACATCCCCAGCCATCTCGACCTCGGATAAGGTGGTGTCCGTTTCGGGCATGTTCTGCAGCCAGCGCAGATCGACAGTGTCTTCCAGCCGCGTGGTGACAGGTGCCAACGTGACGACACAGTCCTGAACGACGGTGGCGCCAAGCTGCGCCTGCATCTGCCAGTCACGCTTGCCCAAAGGACGCAACGCGCCCGTGAAGCGCAGTTTGCGCAGCCCGGTCAGACCCAGATAGGCAGCGATTGCGTCGCAGTCCTGTGCGGACGGCACCAGTTCGAAAGATGTCGGCGCACTGGTGGAAAGCGCAGCAGGCCGCACCGGATGGGTATAGGGCAGGGCGTCCGAAAGGGGGTCCGCGCCATTGGGTGTCTCAGTCATCTTGCGTCTCCGCGTCCTGTGGTGGATATTCCGACCGGGGTCGGGACATCCAAGAGGGTGTCACGTGCCGGGTGATCGTTTCTTGAACCAGCGGCGATCCTAGGCTAAGCCGATACCCAAGAGCGAGTAGCTAAGGCAAGGGGGGCGGCATGTCTAATCTGCACCAGATAGGCAAAAACATCAGCAAGGCAGTCACTGCATTGCTGCTGGTTGCAGTCGTAAGCGGCTGTTCTGCAACCTTTCGCAACCATGGCTACATGCCACCGAACGAGGATGTCGATCTGATCGTGGTCGGCAAGGACACCCGCGAGACGGTTGCGGCCGCCATCGGCAAACCGGGCACGGCGGGGCTGTTGGCTGACAGTGGCTATTACTATGTGCGCTCGCGGTTCAAGCACTACCTCTATAACGCACCGCAAGAAATTGACCGCGAAGTGCTTGCGGTCTCGTTCACCGAAAAGGGCGTCGTTGAAAACATCGAGCGGTTTGGCCTGGAAGACGGGCGGGTCGTAGTGCTTGAGCGTCGCGTGACAGACAGCAACATCAAAGGCGTTGGGTTCCTGCGCCAGCTGTTCGGGTCGATCGGACGCATCGACGTGGCAGAGCAGTTGACCGGGCGCTAGACGCCCGGCCAGAATTGCCAACGAATAGAAACGAATAGATAAAGCGCGGGGCTGTCACGGCCGCCGCGCCTTTTTCGTTTGCCAACCTTCAAGAGGGCGTCAGGCGTCCGTGTCGTCGGTGGCCTGATCCGGTTCGAAATCCAGCGCAACCCCGTTGATGCAATACCGCAAGCCGGTCGGGCCGGGGCCGTCGGGAAAAACATGCCCCAAATGGGCGTCGCAATTGGCGCACAGCACCTCGGTGCGGCGCATGCCGTGGCTGGTATCGACCTTTTCCGCCACTGGGGCGGTGTCGCGCGGGGCAGAAAAAGCGGGCCAGCCGCAGCCGCTTTCAAACTTCTCGGCCTTGTCGAACAGGGGTTCACCACAGCATGTGCAGCGAAAGACGCCGTCGCCTTCGGGAAATCCGGGATGCGAAAAGGCGCGTTCGGTCGCCGCATTACGGGTCACTTGAAAAGTAAGCTCGTCGCCAAGTGCGTCGCGCCATTCCGCTTCGGTTTTCTTGATCTTCGCCATAAGGCCTCCTTTTCTATCCGGTCAGGAACAACATCATCCAGTTGCACCTTGCGGCGGTCGTGTGCCGCAGACATATTTAGGAACGAAAGCGCGTTGCGCCAAGGGCGGAGAGCCTTGATGCCGAGTATGTGTAAAGCCCGATACAGGGCAAGGTTTGCCGATGACGCCCGTGATCTGCGTGCCGCGCAAGCCTTGCGCCACCGTTGCTTTCGCAAAGGCAACGGGGTCGACAGCGACCGTTTCGATGACCTGTGCCGACATGTGTTGGTCGATGATGCCACGTCAGGGCAGCTTGCCGCCTGTTTCCGGTTGTTCCCATTGGCGGAAGGGCACCAGATCCATGACAGCTACTCTGCGCAGTTCTATGACCTGACGGCACTTGGCCAGCTCAAGGCCCCGATGGTCGAGGTCGGCCGGTTCTGCATCGACCCAGAGGCCAAGGATGGGGTCGAGGCGCTGCGCGTCGCGTGGGGATCAATAGCGCGGTATGTGGACGAGCAGGGGATTGCAATGCTGTTCGGTTGTTCCACGTTTCATGGCACCGACCCGATCCAATACCGCGACGCCTTCGCGGTCTTGCACGACCGGCATATGGCGCCCAAGCGCTGGCGGCCTCGCATCAAGGCCCCGCACGTTATCCGATTCTCGCAAGATACAGACCATGTGCCGGATCTGAAACGCGCCGCGCAAACAATGCCGCCGCTTCTGCGGTCGTATCTGGTGATGGGGGGCGGCGTGTCGGACCATGCTGTGGTTGATCGCGATCTGGACACGCTGCATGTGTTCACCGGCGTCGAGGTGAACGCGGTGCCGCCGGCGCGGGCACGCCTGTTGCGCGCGCTTGCAGGCGCGCAGGCTGGTTGACGTCATGGCGTCAATTGCCTAACCCGGCGCCATGGCTCGTATACCTCTTCTACAATTGACCGATATCTCGCTGACCTTTGGCGGCGATCCGGTTTTTGATGGTCTGGATTTGGTCATCCAACCCGGCGACCGGGTTGCGCTGGTTGGCCGGAACGGGTCGGGCAAGTCCACCCTGATGAAGGTCATGGCGGGGCTGGTCGAACCCGATCGTGGCGCACGG
Organism: uncultured Aliiroseovarius sp.; assembly: GCF_947497285.1. Taxonomy (GTDB): domain Bacteria; phylum Pseudomonadota; class Alphaproteobacteria; order Rhodobacterales; family Rhodobacteraceae; genus Aliiroseovarius. Next base: position 98,800 of record NZ_CANMFT010000002.1, read on the forward strand.
GTTTTGTCGCCCGGCGTGTCGGTGGGGTATATGGAACAACACCCGGATTTGTCCCAATACGCCACTTTGGGCGATTTCGCGGTATCGGGGCTTGAGCCGGGGCAGGACTATCTGGTTGAACGGGTGGCCGAGGGCTTGAAGATGCGGCTGGACGCCCCGGTCGGCACGGCGTCGGGCGGTGAACGGCGGCGCGCGGCGCTGGCCAAGTTGCTGGCCGAGGCGCCTGACCTGATGTTGCTGGACGAACCCACGAACCATTTGGATATCGAAGCCATCGAGTGGTTAGAAGCCGAGCTGACGCAAACGCGCGCGGGTTTTGTTCTGATCAGCCACGACCGCGCCTTTCTGCGGGCGCTGACACGTGCCACGCTTTGGGTGGATCGTGGGCAGGTGCGCCGACAGGAAAAGGGCTTTGAGAATTTCGAAACATGGCGTGACAAAGTCTGGGACGAAGAAGACACCAGCCGCCACAAACTGAACCGCAAGATCAAAGCCGAAGCGCGCTGGGCGGTCGAAGGCATCAGCGCACGGCGCAAGCGAAATCAGGGACGATTGCGCGCCCTTGGCGATCTGAGGGCGGAACGTTCGGCACAGATTTCCCGGCAAGGTGCTGCTGGAATGATGCTTGACGCGGGCCCGAAATCGGGCCGCAAGGTGATCGAGGCGAAAGGCATCTCTAAATCCTACGGTGACCGTGTGATCCTGCGCGACTTCGACCTGCGTGTCATGCGCGGCGAAACCCTTGCGCTTGTGGGGCCGAATGGGGCGGGCAAGACCACGCTGTTGAAAATTCTGATTGGGCACGAGGCACCCGACACGGGAAGTGTCAGTCATGGCACCGGGTTGGAAATCGCAGTGTTCGATCAAAATCGCACCGGGTTGGTCGAAGATGACAGCCTGTGGGAAAATCTGGTGGGTGATCCCGAAATGCGGGTGTCGGGGAAGGCCGATCAGGTGATGGTGCGCGGCACCCCGAAACACGTTGTCGGCTACCTGAAGGAATTCCTGTTCTCTGACGCGCAGGCCCGCGCACCGGTCCGGTCGCTGTCGGGTGGCGAAAAGGCACGCCTGATCTTGGCCAAGATCATGGCGCGGCAATCGAACCTTCTGGTGATGGACGAACCCACCAACGATCTGGACGTTGAAACGCTGGACCTGCTGCAAGAGCTTATTTCAGCCTATGACGGCACGGTTCTGGTGGTCAGCCACGACCGTGATTTTCTGGACCGCGTCGCCGAACGCACCATCGCGATGGAAGGGGACGGCCGCGCCACGATTTATCCCGGTGGCTGGTCGGATTATCAGTCACAGCGCAAGGCGCGCGCGAGTGAGCCAGAGCAAAAAGCCACAAAATCAAAGCCTAACGAGGTGAAGGTCAAGCAAAATCCGCGCCACGAACAGGCAGGCCTTTCTTTCACCGAACAGCACCGTCTTGACGCGCTGCCTGCCGAAATGGACCGTCTGTCTGCCGAGATCGCCAAGCTGGAAGAGTTTCTGATGGACCCCGATCTGTTCACCAAAGAACCGGTGAAGTTCAAGAAAGCATCTGAAGGTTTGGCCCAGCGGCAACATGCCTTGGCCGACGCCGAAGAGGAATGGCTGGCGCTCGAAGAAAAGGCAGAGGCCGCGCGCGGGTGAGGCGGGGCCGCAGGCCCCGCATCTTATCTTTTATACGGGAAGGTGAATGTTGAACCGCGCCCGGATCGCCGCGTCAACTTGCGGGTCAAAGCGCGCACTGCCCCGCTGCGCCAGAATATCCTCTTTCCGCGCGGTGGCGGCAGCGATCAGATCGGGTTTGCCAACCTCGGCCCATTCTTTCGGAGACGTCCGATCGCCAAGGGTCGGATAGACAAAATCTGTCTGCATCCGGCTCAGCGTCTGATCTTCCCCTAGGTAATGACCCGGCCCCCCAAGACAGACCGATCTCATCATTTCGATGCTGACCGAATCCTCAGTGATCTCGATCCCGCGCACGCAGCGCAACGCCTGCCCGACGATGTCGTCGCCAAGGATCAGGCTTTCATGACAGAAGCCCAGAAGCGAAGCGTGCATGCCTGCGGCCTCGTAGACCATGTTCAGACCCGACAGACCGGCCAGCACATTGGAACACATCTGTTCCCAACCGGCCTGCATATCCGGCAGTTTCGAATCCGAGAACCCGGCGGCGGCCCCACCGGGCAGGCCATAGAACTGGTGCATCTGCGCGCAGCCTGCCGTCATCAAAGCCTGTTCGCCCGATCCGCCCGACATCGCCCCGGACCGCAGATCGACCAGGAAGGGCCACGTGCCGAAGATCGCGGGGTGCCCCGGTGCGATTGAATTGACATAGACAACGCCCGCCAGACATTCCGCCACGGCCTGAACGATCGCGCCGGCCAGCGTGGGGGGCGCAGTGGCTGTGGCCATGCCGGCTGACAACAGCAACACGGGCATGCCAGCCGCGATGACCTTCTCCATCACCTGACAGCTTTCGGTGGCGAATTTCATCGGCGGCACGACAAAACAGTTGGTGTTCGACACGAAGGGGCGCGTGCGCCACGCGTCCTCGCCGCCCGCGATCATGTGCAGAAGCTCGATCCCGTCTTCTACAAAGTCGGGCTCTGAAAATGAGACGCCGACATGCTTTTTTGTCCCTGATGTGCAGGCGTAGATTGAGTTCAGGTCCATCTCGCGGTTGTCGGGAATATCCCGGCAGACCATGGGCCGCTGAAGGAAATGGATGTTGTCCAGCTGATCGACGATGCGTGCAGCATCATGCAGGTCCTGAACCGTGCTTTCTCGGTATTCCCGTCCATGTGGGTCGACCATGTGAACTGCCGCGCCTGCGGTGCCGTAATGCACGCGCTTGCCGCTGAGGGTCAGGTCGTGCTGTGGATCGCGACCGCACAGGGTGATGTCCTTGGCCGCCTTGGCCAGCATGTCTTCGACCAATGCGCGTGGGAAGCGAAGGCGCCCGTCATCTCCCAGAATGGCCCCGGCGCGGGTCATATGGTCGATGCCTGATCGCGGGGCATCCGCCAGTCCGATCTGTTCGAGCGCGTCCAACGCTGCGGCATGGATGCGCGCGATGCCATCCGGCGAAAGCGGCGTGTATGTTCCGCCTTCCATCCCCGGGCGCACTGGGCGAAGGTCACGGGACAAAGGCGCTGAACGAAGGGCTTGCCGGGCGAGGCGACCACCAGAGCGGCGGGCAGAGGAATTGGTCATGTGAGAAACCTGAGGATAAGGGCAAGGAATGGCGACAAAATTGCGCCTTCAGGGCCGCCCGCGCGCGGCGCGCCCACGCTCTGCACCGATGGTGCGCGTGATGATGGTCACGAGCCAGTCCAGTTGGTCCATTCCGCCCCCTCCTGCCGAGCAGCCTGGAAGACAATTTGCGACAGGTCTATCGCGTTTGCGGCATCCCGCGTCGCTCAGGCAGGGTCAGAAGCCGGCAACCATCACCACAGCCGCATAATGGGCCGCAGCCCCCAGCAGCACATGGGCATGCCAGATCGCCCGATTGAACGGAAGATGATCGCCCAGATGAAATACGATACCTAGGGTGAACAGAACGCCGCCACCGACCAGCAACACAAGCACGACGGGGCTGAACACAGCGATCAACGGGCCGATCATCAGCACAGCCATCCAGCCCTGCATCAGGGTCAGCATAAAGCTGAGCCGTTCGAAACGGCGAAAAAAGAACAGCTTCAGCGTGACGCCGATTAACGCCAGCGTCCATGCCCCGGCCGCCAGTGCGATGCCATTGGTCCCGCCAATGCCGATCAACGCAATCGGCGTGTAAGTTCCTGCAATCATGAGGTAAATGGCTGCATGGTCGAAGCGACGCAAGACCCTGCGCGCTGATTTGTGCAGCGTCATGTTATAGGCTGCCGAAAGCGTGAAACTGGCGATCAATCCGGCACCATAGGCCAGCATGGGAGGCAAATATCCCATGGGCGCATCCCCCAGCGCCCAATAGATCAGAGCCGCTGCGCCGATCAGGGCGGCAAAAACACCAAACCCATGGACAACGCCATCTGCGATATATTCGCGGTATGTAAAGTCCTTCCCGAACTCCATCGAACCACCCTTTCGCTTATCTAATAGATAAGAGCCAATACGGGCATCGGCATGTCGATATGCGGGAAATAAAATGTCAACCGCACGTGACACGACGCACTTTCAGTCTAAAAGCTGGCAGAGAAATGTAAAGAAATAATGACCTTAGAGGCCCTGCGACATTTCCGACAGGATGGTTGGGATCATCATGACATCGTCGCGTGTGCAAGCGAACTGGCCGACCGTGACGCGAATGACGAACTGGCCCTGGTGGCTGGTCTGCGTCAGATAGATCCGCCCGTCCCGGTTCACACGATCCAGAAGGGTGGCCGTTGCCTCATCATCCTTGAAGCGGAAGGTGAACAGCGACAGGATCGGGGGTGTCGTGATGGCAAAGCCGGGCAGGGCCGCGATGGCACGCGCGGCATCATTGGCCCATGCAACATGGTTGCGGATGCGGGTGCGCAGGCCGGACAGTCCCTCGGACCGCAACAAGAACCAAAGCTTCAACGCCCGAAAGCGGCGCCCCAGCGGCAAGGTCCATTCGTTGTAGTTAACGACCTCGTCGCCACCTTGTGTCTTCAGATATTCGGGCCGCAGTCCCATGGCCCCGATCTGGGGGGCGGGGTCGCGCAGAAACTGCACCGCACAGTCGAACTGCGCACCAAGCCATTTGTGCGGGTTGAAGACGATGCTGTCGGCGGCCTCGATCCCAGCCCAGAGCGCCCGAAACTCTTCGCAGATCATTGCCGAGCCTGCCCAAGCCGCGTCGACATGAACGGTCAACCCGTGGCTATGCGCCACTTTGATACAGGCGCCGATATCATCACACGCCCCGATCGATGTGCCACCGACGCACAGAACGACGCCTGCGGGTTTCATCCCCGCCTGAATATCCGCGCGGATCATTGCCTCCAGCGCGTCAGCGTCCATCGACCAGGTGGGGTGGTCGGGGATGGTCGGCACTTTCACAAGGTTGTCTTGCCCGATCCCGGACAGGCGCACCGCCTTGTCCACGCTGGAATGGGTTTGCGCGCTGGCATAGATGCGCAGGCGGGGCGCACCAGACAGGCCCTTGGTGATCCCTTGATGGCTCAACGCAAGCTCTCGCATCGTGGTCACGGCTGAAAATGTCGCGGTGGTCGCGCTGTCATGAATGGTGCCGGTGAAATCGGCAGGCAGCCCCAAGGCGTCGCGCAGCCAGCGGATGACAAGGTCTTCCATCTCGTTGGCCGCCGGCGCCGTTTGCCACAGCATCGCCTGCGCCGACATTGCGTTGGCAAGCTGTTCGGCCAGCATCGAGGCCGGGGCCGCATTGGCTGGGAAATAGGCAAAGAAGCGCGGGTGCTGCCAATGGGTCATCGCGTCGGGCACCAGCCGGGTGAAATCGTCGAAGATCGCCTCGATCGGTTCGGGCGCTTCGGGGACGGGGGCCTCGATCCTGGCCAGAAAGTCGCCTGGCGCGATGTCGGGGCGCACCGGGCGGTCGCGCAGCCCGGCGTGGTAGTCACGCGCCCAGTCGGCTGCGCGTTTTTGCCAGTCTGCCAGTTCTGAATAGTCCATTGCTCGCTCCAACAGGTATATTGTTAACTTGTTAACCGAGTGAGTGGCAGCGTCAAGTTATCCATAGCGTCAACACCAGACGATCGGATCGGCTCAAGCGTTTTCAAGTGCCGTGATGATCGGCGAAAAATCCGCGGCCGACAGGCTTGCCCCGCCCACCAGCGCGCCATCCACGTTGGACACGGCAAAGATCTGGGCCGCATTGGAGGCTTTGACCGACCCGCCATACAGGATACGCGTCGAGCGGCCGACCCCTTCGCCAAAGCGGCGTTCCAGACGGGCGCGGATGAAATCATGAACCTCGCCGATCTGGTCCAATGTCGGAACCTTGCCCGTGCCGATGGCCCAGACCGGTTCATAGGCGACGACAAGGTTTTCGCCCGTCATATGGTCCGGGATGGACCCTGCCATTTGACCTCCGATGATTTCCAGCGTGTTATGAGCGTCGCGTTCGTCAAGCGTTTCGCCGACACAAACCACGGTTTTCAAGCCTGCGGCGATGGCGGCATACACCTTCTGGCGGATATTTGCGTCGCTTTCCTTGTGGTCTTCGCGCCGTTCTGAATGGCCAAGGATCACAAACTGCGCCCCCGCATCCGCCACCATCCCGGCCGAGATATCGCCCGTATGTGCCCCGCTTTCCTGCGCGTGGCAGTCCTGCCCGCCGATGGCAATTTGTTCAGGCACTATGTCAGCGGCCCGCGACAGAAGCGTTGCCGGGGGACAGATCAGGATGTCGCATCCCGGCGTGGGGTGGGCAGATGCCAGTGCCGTCAACTCGGTCAGGCTTGCGTTGGTTCCGTTCATCTTCCAATTGCCCGCTGCCAGTTTGCGCCGCATCTTTTTTATCCTTCCTCTGTCTGATGGGACCGTTGTCCGATGCAGGGCGGGGGGCGTCAAGCCCCGGCGCAATCCGCAGGCCTTGCGCGGGCAGGTGGGATCGCTACAACCATACGGCACAATGGACTGCCAGAAGGAATGTCGCCATGGTCCCCAGACTGGACGCTGCACTGATTGACGCGCGCGATCCTGCGACAATGGATGCCCTTCGACACGCCGTCGAAAAGGTCGGCTTTTTGACAGTGCACAACACAGCGATTTTGCGCGCCGACATTGCGCGCGTCATCGAAGCCTATCGCGCCTTTTTTCATTTGCCCGACGCTGAAAAACGCGCCGTAGATATGGCCCAGACCGGGGCCAACCGGGGCTGGGGCGCTCAGGGAGCCGAGCAAGTCGACCCGGCGGCCAACCCCGACTACAAGCAAGTCTTTGATAGCGGCTTTGCGTTGAAGGCCGACGATCCCTTGCGCGCCCAAAACCTGTCGGTCTACGGCGACAACCTTTGGCCTGACGTGCCGGGCTTTCGCGACGTGATCGAAGGCTATTATGCAAAGGCCCTTACGGTGGCGATGGGGCTGTTGCGCGCAATCGCCGCCGCGATTGGTGAGGACGAGGACCATTTCGACGCAGCCTTCACCCGACCGATGGCGCTGTTGCGCGGAAATTACTATCCGCCGCGGCCCGATTGGGCGGCTGAAAAAGACTTCGGCATCGCAGCCCATACCGATTATGGCTGCCTGACACTTTTGGCCTCAGACGGCGTGGCAGGGCTGGAGGTTCTGAGCGCCGATGGCAGCTGGTCCAAGGTGAACGCCCCGATCGGAGACTTCGTCATCAATTTCGGCGAAATGCTTGAGATGTGGACGGCAGGGCGCGTCAAAGCGACGTTGCACCGCGTCATTGGCACGGCCGAGGAGCGCATTTCGGTCCCTCTGTTTTTCAACCCCAATCACGACACCAACGTCGCGCCGCCAGGCGCGGGGCGGGTCATACTGGCGGGGGATCATATGAAGAAGAGGTTTGACGAAACCTATCTACACCTGAAAAAGGCCGCGCGGGATTAAGACAAGGCCGCAAGCGCCCGCTGCGCCCAATCGCAGGCAAGCTCTGGGTCATCCAAAGCGGCCTCGGGCAGGGTCCAGTAGCCCATCGTCTTTCCATTCATGCCGAAGATGCGGCTGCCGTCAGCCTGCAAAGCGTCGGCAAAATCGCCCTTGGCCTTCAGAAAAACCTGGCCGTCGCTGGACAGGATCGCAAAGACTTGCCCGTCGGCATAAAAGGTCGCGCCGCCCATCATTTTGCGATGTGTCAACGGGCCAAGTCCGCTGAACAGCTCTTTGACGAAGGCGATATCGGCGTCTGAAACCGCCATCAGCTGGTTGAGGTCTGCGTGGTCAGGTTGTCGTCGAACTTGATCGATTCTCCGCAGCCGCAGGCTTCGCTGACATTGGGGTTGCGGAACTTGAAGCCAGCTTCAAGAAGCGACACCTCATAGTCGATTTCGGTCCCGAACAAGAACATCTGCGCCATCGGGGCGATGATCACACGCGCATTGCCTTGTTCGACAACCTCGTCATGGGGGTCGACCTCATCGACATAGTCCATGGTGTATTCCATACCCGCACAGCCACCTTTCTTGACGCCGATGCGCAAGCCTTTGTGGCCCCCAGACGCCATAAGCTTGGCGATCTGCGCTTCTGCGGTGGCGGTCATGGTGATCGGCGATTTGCCGGGAATACCAAACATGGATGTCTCCTTCGCCTTCAAGGTAAGGTCTCGAAGGGTGTCACTCAAGTGGCTGGCGTCCGGGCTTACATGAAGCCCAGTTCAAGTCGGGCTTCGTCGGACATCATTTCCATGCCCCAGGGGGGATCCCACGTCATTTCCACGTTCACGTGCTTGATGCCCGCCACCGGCTCGATCGCTTCGACCAGCCAACCCGGCATTTCACCGGCAACCGGACAACCGGGCGCGGTCAGCGTCATGGTCAGGTCAACTTCATTCTGGTCGTTGATCTCGATCGTGTAAACAAGGCCCAAATCATAAATATTGACTGGAATTTCGGGGTCATAGACCGTTCGGCATGCCTCGACAACACTGTCATACAGGGGGTGATCCACTGTTGACGGCTTGATCAGGGGTTCGCCTTCAAGTTGGTCCGGAGTGTTCATGGTCATGCTGTGTCCGTCTTAATCCTGACTGAACATATAAGGATTGGAGCGGCAGAGGTCCAGTGGCGGCGTCGCGTTCAATGATGCGTTTGCAGCGCGACCTTTGCGCACAGCGGAACAGACAACCGGCGCGGTGGCCGCTTGGGCCACATTGCGCGGCTGCCTTTCGTTTCTTTTCCGACGCCAATAAGCGTCAAAAGCGAGAACTGTCGCCCAATTGCCAGAGGATTGATGCGCAATCGACAAGAATTTGCCTTAAAATGGACGATATCCGCGCTGACGTTGACGATGGGTCAATCATTTGCGTCCATGCAGAATCCGTGTTGTTAGGGGAGCACAAAGAAGTGAAACCGACAGGTAGTGGCGAAAACCGTTCACCTACATGTAAAGAGCAGTTGGATGAGGCTGCACGCATGGTGCAGGACGTGGCCTATACGCTGGCCAACCGTGTCGACAGCACGACCCTGACGGAGCTCATGCTGGCCTGTCGCAAGCTTGAGCGGCTGTCTGAACGGTTTTCGACCAGCAGCTATGGACGCGTCCCGTTAGAACAGGACGAAACGACCTGACATGTCGCGCCCAACACCCGTTACATCACCTGCGAACAGAAAACTCTTGGCAATCTTGCCGGCATGCGCCACATCAGCCGCATGCAAGATCAAAACCCACCCCGCATAACGTTTTCCCTTAAGACCACGGACGGCAAGGCCCGCACCGGTGTGATCGACACGCCGCGCGGCCAGATCCGCACACCCGCCTTCATGCCTGTCGGAACGGCGGCCACGGTGAAGGCGATGATGCCGGAAAGCGTGGCGGCGACCGGGGCCGACATTTTGTTGGGCAACACCTATCACCTGATGCTGCGCCCGACGGCAGAGCGGATTGACCGTCTTGGCGGGCTGCACAAGTTTATGAACTGGGACAAGCCGATCCTGACCGACAGCGGCGGTTTTCAGGTGATGAGCCTTGCGGGCTTGCGCAAGCTGACCGAAGCGGGCGTGACCTTCAAATCGCATATCGACGGCTCGAAGCATGAACTGACGCCGGAACGCTCGATGGAGATCCAGAAGCTGCTGGGATCGGACATCGTGATGTGTTTCGACGAATGTCCTGCGCTGCCCGCTGATCGCGACCGGATTGCCGAAAGCATGCACCTGTCGATGCGCTGGGCCGCACGGTCGCGCGATGCGTTCGGGGATCGCCCCGGCCACGCCCTGTTCGGGATCATGCAAGGTGGGCTGGAACGCGACTTCCGCGAAGAAAGCGCCGAGGCCCTGAAAAAGATCGGGTTCGACGGCTATGCGGTGGGCGGTCTGGCCGTGGGCGAAGGGCAGGCGGCAATGTTCGATTGCCTTGATTTTGCGCCGGATTTCCTGCCCGACGACAAGCCGCGCTATCTGATGGGCGTTGGCAAGCCTGATGACATCGTCGGCGCGGTCAAACGCGGCATCGACATGATGGACTGTGTGTTGCCGTCACGCTCGGGGCGCACAGGGCAGGTGTTCACCCGTCACGGCGTTTTGAACATCAAGAATGCCCGCCACCAGGACGACCCGCGCCCGCTGGATGAAAACTGCGGATGCCCCGCCTGCCGCAACTATTCGCGCGCCTATCTGCACCATGTTTTCCGCGCGCAAGAGATGATCTCGGGGATGCTGCTGACATGGCACAATCTGCACTATTTCCAAGACATCATGCAGGGTATGCGCGACGCAATTTCAACGCACAGCTTTGTTGAATGGGAAGCAGATTTCCACGCGAACCGCGCGCAAGGCGATATTGAACCGCTTTAAGGGTTCCGAAACCCGGACCATGCCAATTTTGCGCCAGCTTTCCCCTTGTCGTCAGCGCGCGGCAGGGGCAGAGTGTTGGGGCAAACCGGGTTGACGTTGGACGGCACGATCCCCATCTGAATACCCGAACAGGAGGTGCCCGCGCTGCCGAAACACAGGGGCAGGGCGCTTTGCCAATAACAAGGAAATCCTATGAGTGAGCAACTGAGCCAATCCTTCCCGGTCCTGCCGCTGCGTGACATTGTGGTCTTTCCCCACATGATCGTGCCGCTTTTTGTCGGACGTGAAAAATCCGTGCGTGCGCTGGAAGAAGTGATGGCGGATGACAAGCAGATCCTTTTGTCCAGCCAGATCGACCCGTCGGTGGATGAACCAGACGTGGATGGCATCTATTCCGTTGGCGTTCTGGCGAATGTCTTGCAGCTTTTGAAGCTGCCCGACGGCACTGTGAAAGTGCTGGTCGAAGGGCAATCGCGTGTGCGCATCAGCGACTATGTCGACAATGCAGATTATTTCGAGGCCTTCGCTGAGGTGATCGAGGAACGACCCGGCGATCCCAACGACGTCGAAGCGTTGCTACGGTCAGTCGGGGACGAGTTTGAACGCTACGCCAAGGTCAAGAAAAACATCCCGGAAGAAGCCCTTGCCGCCGTGTCCGAGACGCGCGCGCCTGACAAGCTGGCCGACCTTGTGGCCGGCCATCTGGGCGTCGAAGTTGATCAAAAACAAGAGCTGCTGGAGACCTTCGTGGTCAGCGAGCGGCTGGAAAAAGTCTATGGGCTGATGCAGGGCGAAATGTCCGTGCTGAAGGTCGAGAAAAAGATCAAGACCCGCGTCAAAAGCCAGATGGAGCGCACTCAGCGCGAATATTATCTGAATGAGCAAATGAAGGCCATTCAGAAAGAGCTTGGTGACGGCGAAGAAGGCCAGAACGAACTGAACGAACTTGAAGAAAAGATCGAAGCCACCAAACTGTCGGCCGAGGCGCGCGAAAAAGCGGATGCCGAGCTGAAAAAGCTCAAGAACATGTCGCCCATGTCAGCGGAAGCGACCGTTGTGCGCAACTATCTTGACTGGATGCTGGGCCTGCCATGGGGCACGAAAAGCCGCGTCAAGCGCGATCTGAACAACGCGCAAAAAGTGCTCGACGCAGATCACTACGGGCTTGAGAAGGTCAAGGAACGGATCGTCGAATATCTGGCGGTTCAGCAGCGCTCGAAAAAGCTGAAGGGGCCGATCATGTGCCTTGTCGGCCCTCCGGGTGTGGGTAAGACCAGCTTGGGCAAGTCGGTCGCCAAGGCCACGGGGCGCGAGTTCATTCGCATCTCGTTGGGTGGGGTGCGCGATGAAAGCGAGATTCGCGGCCACCGCCGGACCTATATCGGCTCGATGCCCGGCAAGATCATTCAGGCGCTGAAAAAGGCGAAAACCACGAACCCGCTGATCTTGCTCGATGAGATTGACAAGATGGGGCAGGATTTCCGTGGCGACCCGGCGTCGGCGATGCTTGAGGTGTTGGACCCGGAACAGAACTCGACCTTCGTCGACCACTATCTTGAGGTCGAATATGACCTGTCGAACGTGATGTTCCTGACCACCGCGAACTCCTACAACATGCCCGGCCCGCTTCTGGACCGGATGGAGATCATCACGCTGGCGGGCTATACCGAGGATGAGAAGCGAGAGATCGCGACCCGTCACCTGTTGCCGGAAGTGATCAAGGATCATGGGCTGAAAAAAGACGAATTCGCCGTCAAGGAAAGCGCGCTGACGGACATGATCCGGTATTACACACGCGAAGCGGGTGTGCGGAACCTGAAGCGCGAACTGGCCAAGCTGGCGCGTAAAGCCGTGACCAAACTTGTGAAAAAGGAAGTCACCTCGGTCGAGGTAACGCCCGATCTGCTGGACGACTATCTTGGCGTGCGCAAGCACCGCTTCGGGCTGGCAGAACAAGAAGATCAGGTGGGTGTCGTCACGGGGCTTGCCTGGACCAGTGTCGGCGGTGACCTTCTGTCGATCGAAGCCCTGCGTCTGCCGGGCAAGGGTCGGATGAAGACCACGGGCAAGCTAGGCGATGTGATGAAGGAATCAATCGACGCGGCCAGCTCTTATGTTCGTTCGATTGCGCCTGAAATCGGCGTGGAGCCTCCGAAGTTCGAAAAGTGGGACATCCACGTGCACGTGCCCGAAGGCGCGACGCCCAAGGATGGGCCGTCGGCGGGTTTGGCGATGGTGACCTCGATCGTGTCGGTTCTGACGGGTATCCCGGTGAAGAAGGACATCGCCATGACCGGCGAAGTGACCCTTCGCGGCAACGCGTTGGCCATTGGCGGGCTAAAGGAAAAGCTGCTGGCGGCGTTGCGTGGTGGTGTGAAAACCGTGCTGATCCCGCAAGAGAACGAAAAAGACCTGCGTGAGATCCCCGACAATGTGAAAGAGGGGCTGGAGATTATCCCGGTCAGTCACGTGTCGGAGGTTCTGAAGCATGCGCTTGTGCGCCAGCCCGATCCCGTCGAATGGGACGAAGCCGCCGAAGAAGCCGCCGCCAAGGCCTTGGCCAAGGACGCGGCAGGTGCGGCGCCCATGGCACACTGACCCCAAACGGGACGTATGAAAGACCGAAAGGCGCGGCAGCCGATTGCCGCGCCTTTTGCTTTGCCGCGTTGCAAAGGTGGAAGTCTGCAGCCCGCCAGCCTATGATGTGTTCAAACGCATATAATGAGGTTCCAGACATGGCGAGCAAGCCGAAATCCCCCGCGACCGCGACCCGCAAGACGACTGCCAAGGCGCCTGCCGCTGCAGGGTCCGTCCGAAAGACGGCCAGTACGCCTGTGCCCCGCAAAACGTCCACGTCACCCAAAACCGCGGCATCCGCCAAGCCCGCCGCGGGCTTCCAAACCAGCGATGCGGTGGTTTCGGTCGTCAACAAAAAGGCGATGCTCGCGCGCGTCGCCGCACGGGCCAACGTGCAACCCAATAAAGCGCGAGAGGTCTATGAGGCTGTGCTGGAAGAGCTTGGTGATGCCTTGCTGAATGGAGACACATTGAAGCTTCCACCTTTGGGAACGCTAAAGGTGAACCGCCAAAAAGAGCTGCCGAATGCAAATATCGTCATTTGCAAGTTGCGGCGCAAAAAGCCCTCTGCGGTGGCCACAGACCCCCTTGCACCCACTTCGGAGTGAAGCTAAAACCCCGATGGCTTGGGTGATTAGCTCAGTGGTAGAGCGCTTCGTTCACATCGAAGATGTCAGGAGTTCAAATCTCTTATCACCCACCATTTTCTTTTTGAGGTCAGCAAAGACAGCGTTTCCCTGATCGTCTGAGAACAGGTTTTTCAGGCGCCGCGATTTGTCGGAAGCACGCGTGTTCAGCCGCCACCCGCCGAGAATTTGTGCGGCGACATGCCGAAGGCTTCGCGAAAGCGTTTCGAAAAGTAGGCTGCGCTGTCATAGCCGCAGGCCGCAGCCACATCGACCACAGGCATATCCGTTTCCGCCAGCAAAATCCGCCCCCGTTGCAGTCGCAGGTCCTGCAGGTATTTCTTTGGGGTGGTGTTCAGGTGATGGCGAAACAGACGCTCCATTTGCCGCCGCGAGACGCCCAGCTCTTCGGTCGCGATGTCCAGATTGACGTGGTCTTCCAGATGCTCTTCGAAATGGGCGATGATACGCACCAGCTTTTCGTTGCGCACCCCGATCGAGGCCGAGGTCGAGCTTTGTTGCCGGTCGGTTTCAGACCGTTGCACGCTGTGCAGGCACATGTTCAGAACCGCTTGCGACAAAACCGGGCCATGCGTTTCATAGATCAGCTTTAAAAACAGATCGGTGGCCGCCGCCCCGCCTCCGCAGGTCATCACCCTGTTGTCGATCGTATACAGTTGCTCGACCGGGGTCAGATCGGGGAAATGTTCGCGAAAGGGTGCGATGTTTTCCCAATGCAGGGTGAATTTATGCCCTGCCAGAATGCCCGCGCGCGCCAGTGTGTAGGCACCCGTGCACAGCGCGCCGACAGTTCGCCCAAGGCGCCATTGTTTGCGCGTCCAATCCGCCACTTTGGCGCTGGTCGACAAGTCTGGCTGGACCCCTGAGCAAATGAAAATCCGGCTGTTGCTGGGCGTATCCCCCAACGCGCAGTCGATGCCGATCTCGATCCCGTTCGAACAGCGCACGCTTTTGCCGTCTTCAGACATGGTGGTCCAGCGATACAAGGTCTTTCCGGTCAACTGGTTGGCAATGCGCAACGCTTCTATGGCCGAGGTGAAGGCCAGCATCGAAAGGTTGTGAAGCAAAACGAACACGATGGTTTCCGGCGTTTCCGGCGCGTCGATTTCGACACGCGCGATACCTTTGGGAATGACGGGGCCGGTCATGCTCACTTCCTTGCAGTTTGGGTGTGTGACACCATATGACACATCGGCCAATGTTCAACTGACAACATCCAAACCGCGTGCTCATGCGCTTGTGAGCGGGAAGGATTTCAGTTGGGTTCAGCCCACGCCTGGCCAGTGTGATCGCCGCAGCGGCGCTGCATGAACTTTTTTCGGGATTTCCGCAATCCGCCTCTTGCATTCAGCATTATGAGGACGCTATTAGCAGGCCTTGGAAGGGTGATTAGCTCAGTTGGTAGAGCGCTTCGTTTACACCGAAGATGTCGGGAGTTCGAGTCTCTCATCACCCACCACTTTCCTGTCTGTATGAATACGGTTGCGAAAAGAGCATGCTGGATGGCATGTGTCGCAGACCTTGCGAGGCGCCTGCTTATGTCGACGACCTATCCCGAACTCTTCGTCATCCGCCACGGTCAGACCCTATGGAACGTGGAAGGGCGCCATCAGGGGCGGCTGGATTCTCGTCTGACGGCCACGGGCACGGAACAGGCGCGGCGCATGGGGACCATGCTGCTAAAGCGGGTGAAAGATCGTCGCGATATGACGGCCGTTACATCGCCGCAGGGTCGGGCGCATTCGACCGCTCAGATCGCCATGGCGCCGCTGGGGTGGCCGGTGACGGTTGATGACCGGCTGTGCGAAACCTCTTTTGGCGCATGGGAGGGGCTGACCTTGGATGAAATACGCCAAAACTGGCCGCAACAGGCGACTTTTGGCGAAGACAACCCGCTGGAATGGAACTTCAAGTCGCCCGGCGGAGAGAGCTTGACGGACTTGCAGTCGCGCGCTGACAGCTTCTTGGGTGACCTTACCGGACCAGCCATCGTGTTTACGCATGGCATCTTTTCGCGCGTGCTGCGGGCGCGCTGGTTGGGGCTGACAGACGAGGGCATGCTGGCCCTTCCGGGCGGGCAGGGGGTCATCTTTCACCTGTGCCCCGATCACGGCCATCAGCTGATCGAAAAATAATTTGTAAAATCTCTATTGGCCGCTTGACGCCCCCCGGCCTGCGGCCTAGAACGCCCGAACAAGCCGAAAGGCTGGCAGTGAGCGGTTGTAGCTCAGATGGTTAGAGTACCGGCCTGTCACGCCGGGGGTCGCGGGTTCGAGCCCCGTCAACCGCGCCACCGCTGCCCGAAAGACACCCCGCCTCAGGCGGGGTTTTTTCGTTTTGAACCTGCCGTTGAAGGTGCAATTGCGCGGGTCGGACCACGTGATTTCCCCATTGACGCCTGCCCATGCGCGCTGTATCCAAGCCGCCACGCGCGGTTGTAGCTCAGCTGGTTAGAGTACCGGCCTGTCACGCCGGGGGTCGCGGGTTCGAGCCCCGTCAACCGCGCCACTTCACCACATTTTCGGCTGTTTGCAGTGCAGTTAGTTTGATGTGGCAGCCGTTCATGGCCAAGAGAAAGGTGAGGTCCGCGCATGTCTGTCATTGATGACATCCCACTTCTGACGGTGCTTATCTTTTGTGCGACCATCGGACTTGCCCCATTCACCCCCCCGCATGTCTGGGAAAAGCTTGTGATGCTGTTCAGCGGCACGTTGGTGCGACCCATAGACATGTTTGATCTTTTGATGCACGGCACGCCGTGGGTGGTGCTGGTAGTGAAGCTTGTCAGGATGCGCGGTGGCGATCAGCCCGGGGAAGAGGGCTGACCGTAGCGGTTTTCGCGGCTGTTGCGGGCACCTTAACTGGGTGGCTTAGGACAGCTCCGCCAGAATGCGCGCCCAGCTACGGATGCCTTTGTGGAAGCTTTCCAGATCGTATTTCTCGTTCGGGCTGTGGATGTTGTCGTCATCCTTTGCAAACCCGATCAGCATCGCGTCCACACCAAGGATGTCCTTGAAATAGCCCGCAATCGGGATCGACCCACCGCAACCCGCAAAGGCAGCAGGGATGCCCCATTCGTCACTCAGCGCCTTGCGGGCTTGTTCGAACATCGGATTTTCCGTTGAGACCTGCGCGGCGGGCGATCCTTTTTCGGTGCGATATTCAACCGTGAAGCCCTCGGGCAAGCGGTCTTCCAGATAGGCGCGGAAGGTCTTGCGGATTGCGTCGGGGTCTTGCTTGCCCACCAGTCGGAAACTGACCTTGGCCGAGGCTTTGCTGGGCAGCACGGTCTTGAACCCGTCACCGGTATAGCCTCCCCAGATGCCGTTCACATCGCAGGTGGGGCGCGACCACAGCATCTCGATCGGCATACGGTCTTGTTCGCCCGCCGGGTGTTTCAAACCAACATCGCCAAGGAAGGCCGCGTGATCAAAGCCCAGCCCCTGCCATTGGGCGCGCATCTCGTCTGACAGCTCCTCAACCCCGTCATAAAAGCCGGGCAGGGTGATGCGACCTGTGTCGTCATGCAGATCGGCCAGAGCACGGGTCAGAATACGGATCGGGTTCATCGCCACACCGCCATACATGCCCGAATGCAGGTCGCGGTCGGGGCCGGTGATGGTGAAATCTTCGCAGGTCATGCCGCGCAATTGGGTGATGATCGCGGGGGTCTTTGATTCGAACAGACCGGTGTCGCAGATCAGCGCGATATCGGTGGTCAGCTCGTCTTTGTTGTCCTCCATGAAGGGGATCAGCGAGGGCGAACCTGATTCTTCTTCGCCTTCGAAAAACAGCGAAATGCGCGCGGGCAGGCTGCCGTGGACGGCGATCCACGCCCGACAGGCTTCGACAAAGGTCATCAATTGGCCCTTGTCATCAGACGATCCGCGACCTCGGATCACCTTGCCCGCTGGCGTGTCTTCAAGGGCGGGCTCAAACGGCGGCGAGTCCCACAGCTCCAGCGGGTCAACGGGCTGCACGTCATAATGCCCATAGAACATCAGATGCGGCGCATCTGCAGGGCCATCTGCATGCGCCACGACCATCGGGTGGCCCGGCGTTTGGCGTTTATCTACTTGAAATCCAATGGTTTTCAGGTCGCCCACCAACCAATCGGCAGCCTTCTGGCATTCCACGGCATATGCTGGGTCCGTCGAAATGGACGGGATGCGCAACAGCGCCAGAAGGCGGTCGATGGCGTCAGGAAGGTCCGCATCAATACGGTCCAGAACAGGGTCGAGCGACATGGGAAAGGCTCCAATTTGGTGGTTGTTGGCGTCGAGCCTACCAGCCCGGTCGCCGCTGTCCAGCCGGTGTGACAACGGAGGCGTAGTGTCGCGGAAATCCCAAAAAGGGTTCCGTTTGCGCTGGATCAATGTAAAACCCGCGTGCAAACCGTTAACACGGCAAGCAGCGACGATCAGGGAAAAACATATCTAATTTTTGAATATGTTTGTGAGGTGATACCCTGTATGTTGAGCGAACGAACAGGATCAGACCGGCCAGGAGGGAACCTTGGACTATAATCACGAGCTCGACGCAGCGCTGCAGCGCCTGCACGACGAAGGCCGCTATCGCACATTCATCGAGATTGAGCGTTGCCAAGGCCAATTCCCCCACGCCACTTGGAACAAGCCCGATGGCACCGAAGCGCCCGTCACCGTTTGGTGCGGCAACGACTATCTGGGTATGGGCCAGCACCCCGCTGTGCGCGATGCCATGCACGAAGCGATTGAAGCCACCGGCGCCGGTTCGGGCGGCACACGCAACATTTCTGGCACGACCGTCTATCACAAACGGCTAGAGGCCGAGATCGCGGACCTTCACCAGAAGGAAGACGCACTGATCTTCACCTCGGCCTACATCGCCAATGACGCAACCCTGTCGACATTGCCGAAACTGTTTCCCGGCCTGATCATCTACTCTGATGCATTGAACCATGCCTCGATGATCGAAGGTGTGCGCCGCAATGGTGGGGCAAAACGTATTTTCCGCCACAACGACCTGGCGCACCTTCGCGAGCTTCTGGAGGCCGACGATCCCGCCGCGCCCAAGCTGATTGCGTTTGAAAGCGTCTATTCGATGGATGGTGATTTCGGCCCGATTGAGGCGCTGTGTGATTTGGCCGACGAGTTCGGCGCGCTGACCTATATCGATGAAGTGCACGCGGTCGGTATGTATGGCCCGCGCGGTGCTGGCGTGACGGAACGCGACAACCTTGCCCACCGGATTGACATTATCAACGGCACGCTGGCCAAGGCTTATGGCGTGATGGGTGGCTATATCGCGGCGTCGGCGAAAATGTGTGACGCCGTGCGCTCTTACGCGCCGGGCTTCATCTTCACGACATCGGTTCCGCCTGCGGTTGCAGCAGGAGCGGCGGCGTCAGTCAAGCATCTGAAGACGGATCAGGCGTTGCGCGACGCGCACCAGACGCAAGCAAAGATTTTGAAAACCCGCCTGAAGGCGCTTGGCTTGCCGATTATCGACCACGGTTCGCACATCGTGCCGCTGATCGTTGGCGATCCGGTCCACACCAAGCAACTGTCAGATATGTTGTTGGAAAACTTCGGAATTTACGTCCAGCCGATCAATTTCCCCACCGTGCCGCGCGGCACTGAACGGCTTCGGTTTACGCCGTCGCCGGTGCATGGTCCGAAGGAAATGGATGCGCTTATCAATGCACTTGACCAACTTTGGTCGCATTGTGAGCTAAATCGCGCCGAACTGTCCGCGTAACCTCAATCGTCGACTGCACATATTGTGGAGTTGTGTTAGGTTACCACTAGGGAAGGCGATGGATTCGAATCGTTGCCTTTTTTCGGGACAAGAGAGGCAGTAGGAGCAGCTGGATGATCGGGCGTTGGACCACGTCTCGGGTCGAGGAAGAAGAGAAGCCGACAGGCTTCGATTCCTTTGACCTTCGCTTGGGCGACGTCATGCGTGGCGAGCGTGCGACGCTCGGCAAATCGCTGCTTGATGTGCAGCGCGAACTGAAGATCAAAGCCACCTACATCGCCGCCATCGAAAACGCGGATACCTCGGCGTTCGAGACGCAGGGTTTCATTGCCGGCTATGTCCGGTCTTATGCGCGTTATTTGGGGATGGATCCGGAATGGGCCTATAAGACCTTTTGCGCCGAAAGCGGTTTCACCACCGCGCACGGACTTGCCCCAAGTGCTTCAAGCCAAACTGACAAGGCGGCGAAAGCGGCCAAACGGGCCGACCACAAGGGCGACCCCCTGGCCAATCCTAATGCCAAATGGGTGCCTCAAACCGAAAGCGTATTTGCCGGGATTGAACCGGGTGCCGTCGGATCGGTCGCTGTGTTGGCGGCCTTGGTCGGCGTCTTGGGCTTTGGGGGCTGGTCGGTCCTGCAAGAAATTCAACGGGTCGATTTCGCCCCGATCGAACAAACGCCCGGCGTGCTGTCCGAGCTGCCTGATGTGGGGTCTGGCCCCTCTGTGCTTGGTGAAAGCGACGGCACTGAACGGTTGGCGGATGCAGGTGTTGGTCTGACTTCTCCGCCGTCTGCCGAGGCATTGGACCGGCTCTATCGCCCTCAGGCGCTGGATGTGCCGGTGCTGACCCATCGTGATGCGCCGATCTCGACGCTTGATCCGTCCAGTGTTGGCGTGTTGGCCAGCGTGGCGACACCGACATTTGGTTCAGCGCCAGAGCAGCCGGGCATCGGGCAAGGCATCGGATCTGGCATTGCGTCGTCATTGCCAGGGAACATGGGGCTTGACGATATTGCGGTCGCCGCGTTGGAGGCTGATGGCAACGCTGCCTCCACACCGCGTGCGGTGAAGGTGCTGGGCGACGATGCGGCCGAAGTGGCGGTCTTCGCGGTGCGTCCGTCATGGGTGCGCATCCAGTCTGCCGACGGCACCGTGATTTTCGAGAAGATCCTTGATGCCGGTGAGCACTATGTTCTGCCCAAGACCGAGCAGGCGCCTGTCATGCGCACCGGTAACGCGGGATCGGTCTATTTTGCCGTGAACGGAACGGCCTACGGGCCATCGGGTGACGGGCCATCCGTCGTCAAGAATGTCGCCTTGTCACAAGAGGCGCTGACAGATGCCTTTGCACTGGCTGATCTGGCTCAGGATTCGGACCTCGCGACCTATGTGGCCGAGCTTCAGCCCAGCCAGTAGTCTCACCAGCTAACCTACGAACGAAACTTCGATATCGCCACGACGCAGGGGTGCTTGTGGACGCTGCGCGTGCACGTTATTCCTAGCGCCAAGACAACAGGCTGAAGGGTGGTCCCCATGTCCCACAATCCAATCCGTCCTTGGCGGGATATCGAACGCCGCAAATCACGTCAGGTGATGGTGGGCAATGTCCCTGTTGGCGGCGACGCGCCGATCGCGGTGCAGACCATGACCAACACTGATAGCTCTGATGTAAAGGCGACGCTTGGTCAGGTCATCGCGGCCGCAGAAGCAGGCGCGGACATCGTCCGTATTTCCTGCCCCGATGTCGGGTCGACAAAGGCGCTGAAGGAGATCACGGCTGAAAGCCCGGTTCCGATCGTTGCAGACATTCATTTCCACTATAAGCGCGCCATCGAGGCCGCCGAAGCCGGCGCTGCGTGTCTGCGCATCAACCCCGGCAATATCGGTGATGAAGGCCGTGTGCGCGAGGTGATCAAGGCCGCGAAAGACCATGGCTGTTCGATCCGGATCGGCGTGAACGCCGGGTCGTTGGAACGGCATCTGCTTGAAAAATATGGCGAACCTTGCCCAGAGGCGATGGTGGAAAGTGGTCTGGAGCATATCCGCATCCTCGAAGACAACGACTTTCGCGACTACAAAATCAGCGTGAAGGCGTCTGACGTGTTCCTGTCCGCCGCCGCCTATCACGGCATCGCAGAGGCCACAGATGCCCCGATCCACCTAGGCATCACCGAGGCCGGAGGCTTTGTGTCGGGCACCATCAAAAGCGCCGTCGGGCTTGGCACGCTCTTGTGGGCGGGCATCGGTGACACGATCCGCGTCAGCCTGTCGGCAGATCCGGTGGAAGAGGTCAAAGTCGGCTTCGAGATTCTGAAGTCCCTTGGTCTGCGCCACCGGGGCGTCAACATTATCTCGTGCCCCAGCTGCGCCCGTCAGGGGTTTGACGTGATCAAGACAGTGGCCACGTTGGAAGAACGCCTTGCTCATATTCACACCCCTATGAGCCTGTCGATCATCGGCTGCGTTGTGAACGGTCCGGGCGAAGCCTTGATGACCGATGTCGGCTTTACCGGAGGTGGTGCGGGGTCGGGCATGGTCTATGTGGCGGGCAAGCAGGACCACAAGCTGGACAACGAGAAAATGGTGGATCACATCGTGGCGCTGGTCGAAAAGCGCGCGGCGGAAATCGAAACGGAAAGCAGTGAGGTCAGTGCGTAAGGGGCTTGCCCCTTTACCGCCCTGCCAATCACAGACCGGCTTAGTTGCGCGCCACGGATTGGATCGGGAACCGCAAGCCGTCTTCGGTGATGACCACCAGCGCGTTGTCGTTCATCACATATAGATCGCAACGTGACACGCCAGTAACAAATGTAACGCAAGCAGTGCTGTCGTTGCCAAGCACATATTGGCCCAGCCACGTGCCACCGCCGCCATAGGTATAGACATAGCGCCCATCAGGATAGAAGGCCGAACGACCCTGATCGTAATAGATCAATGTGTTGCCCGTCAGGTGTTGGGAAAGCTCGGCAGGGCTGAGCAAAACATCATCCGTTCGGGTCTGCCAGTCTGTGGCGAGGGCCGGGCTAGCAAGCATGAAAGAGGCCAAGAAGCGCGCGGTGGTGGCGAAGGGACGGGTCATCGGCAGTCCTTTTACCCCAGCCTGCGCGGTCGGCGCGACCGGGTCACGTCACGAAGAGGTGAGCACGGTCACTCTTTCGCGAGGCGAGCCTTGCGACCCCCACGGCGTTTGGTCAACAGCTCTTTGCGCGCTGGCAGGTCAGCCATGACCGCGCGCCGCGCTGCCGGTGACAAGCGCGACCAAATGCCGATTTCCTCGATCGACCGCAGGCATCCGGTGCAGATCCGGGCCGTGGGGTGGACGACGCAGATCTTGACGCAAGGGCTTTCGACTTCGTCCCGCTTCCACAGTTCATTTGCCATCACAGGTGCCTCATTCGGTCCAACACACCTTGCAGGATATACCCGGCGGCAACGTGGTCGATCACCTCGGCGCGACGCTTTCGGGACGTATCCGCCTCCAGCAGGGCGCGCTCGGCGGCGACGGTCGACAGGCGTTCATCCCAAAAGGTGATCGGAATATCCGTCAGCTTTTCCAGATTGCGCGCGAAAGCTCGGGTGGACTGGCAGCGCGGACCTTCGCTTCCGTCCATATTGCGCGGCAGGCCGAGAACCAAGCCTCCAAGCTGGCGGTCGGTGATGATCTTCAGCAGGTGCGCCGCATCGACCGAGAACTTCGTCCGTTTGATCGTTTCCAGCGGCGTCGCCACCTGCCGGAAACTGTCAGAGACCGCGACGCCAATCGTTTTGGTGCCAAGGTCCAGCCCACCCAAAGCCGCCATCGGGGGCAAGGTGGGTGCGAACGCCTCGATCGTGTCAAAGATCACTTGGCGACCCCAGCCTGTTCAGCTGCCGCGCGCACGGTTGCCAAGGCGTCGGGATAATCCGCAAAGAGGCTTTGCGCTTCGCCCCAGATCGCTGTGGCCCGTTCGGTGTTGCCGACAACGCCAAGAACGCTGATCAGACGCGCCCATTCTTCGGGGCTGCCGCCTTCGGTGGCGAGGCGCTCGGACAATTGTTCGATCATGCTTTGGATCATCGCCGTGCGATCTTCTGCGTCCATGTCCTTTGCCGCTTCGATATCTTCGGCAGTTGGACCAGAC
This sequence comes from uncultured Aliiroseovarius sp., assembly GCF_947497285.1. Classification (GTDB taxonomy): domain Bacteria; phylum Pseudomonadota; class Alphaproteobacteria; order Rhodobacterales; family Rhodobacteraceae; genus Aliiroseovarius. Next base: position 122,297 of record NZ_CANMFT010000002.1, read on the forward strand.
AAGCCGGGCATGGCGCTCGGGGCGGTCGGGGCGCTCGGGCGCGTGGGTGCCTCAGGCGGGCTGTAATCTTCGCCGGCATGGGCGGCCAGGCTGCCAATCTGCGACCGGACCGAGGTCCACCAGATCGCCGTTTCAGGCCCTTCTTCCAGCAATCCGCGCCACAGGCGAAAGGCCATGTCAGGTCGTCCGTTCTGGGCGAACAAAAGACCTGTGTAATAGCGGGCCAACTGATGACGGGGCTCGCGTTCCAATGCCGCTTTCAACATCGCCTCGGCTTCGGGCGAGATGAAGCCGCCGGTTGCGTTCACCATCAGGTCCGCTTGCCGGACAAAGTCGTCCGCGGTTGCGGTTTCACCTTTTACCTCAATCAGTTGCCCCATGGCTTTGCGGGCGGCGATCATGTTGCCAAGCGCCGCTTCGTGCTGTGCCAAAAGGTCCAGACCACGCGGATCATCGGGGCGCTGTGCCACGGATTGGCGCAGCCCTTCGATCAATTCAAGGTAATCGGCGGGCGCTTCGGGCGGTGGTCCGGGCCACGCGGGCATGTCGGCTTCGACCTCTGCCTGACTGGGGCGACTTTCACGCATCTCCTGGCTAAGGGCGATCCGTTTGGCGCGGCCAAGGTCCTGATACCCCGGTGTGCCCAGTTGCCAGTAAAGCCCAAAGGCACTGGCGGCAATGATGACGGCGACCACCCCCATCATCACGCGGTTGGTCGTCGCCGGCGCATTTACCGGAGCCTCTTTCGCTTGTGCGATGCGGTCAGCCTCAAGCAAGCGGCGCGAAATCTCGACGCGCGCGCGGTCGGCCTCTTGTGAGGACAGGGTGCCGCGCGCCACGTCGCGCTCCAGTTCCTTCAACTGGTCGCGATAGACCTTCATATCGGAACTCTGTTTGCGATCGCCCGTCGGTTCAGCACCAGACGACGTATGCCCCTGCCGGAGCATCTTTTGCGCCAAGACAAGAATTGTGACGAGCGTCATCGCCCCTACGATCAGCCAGAAAACCATGTTCCCTCCGCGAATTGCGTTTCCCCCCATGTAAAGGGCAAAGCACCGGTGCAAAACCCCCAATGGTCAAGTGCGACAATCACGTTCGCGCGTGTGGCGCGCTTTTTCATGCCATGTCGTCTTTTTCTTTCCAAATGACGCTGGTTCGACTTCTTTTACCGGCGCTTGGGCGTAAAAATTAACAGGAACCGGGAACCCAACAGGGGAATCGCATGCGACGTTATTCTGCATTTGCCATTGCGCGCGAGGCTGCGCGCTATCACCAGGGATGGGAGCGCGCGTGGGCGTCGCCCAAGCCGAAGAAGAAATACGATGTGGTCATCGTGGGCGCGGGCGGCCACGGGTTGGCCACGGCGTTTTATCTGGGCAAGAATTTTGGGATCACCAATGTGGCGATCATCGAAAAGGGCTGGCTGGGCGGCGGCAATACGGGTCGTAACACCACGATCATCCGGTCGAACTATCTGCAAGATCCCTCGGCCGCGATCTATGAAAAGGCGCGTTCGCTTTACGAGACGATGAGCCAGGACCTGAACTATAACGTCATGTTCTCGCCCCGTGGCGTCATGATGCTGGCCCAGACCGAAAGCGAAGTGCGCGGATACGAGCGCACGGCGCATGCCAACGCGCTGCAAGGTGTCACGACCGAGTTCATCTCGCCCCAGCGCGTGAAGGAACTGGTGCCGATCATGAACATCGACGGCCCGCGCTATCCCGTTCTGGGCGCGTTGTGGCAGGCCCGCGCAGGCACCGCCCGTCACGATGCGGTGGCGTGGGGCTATGCACGTGCGTGTTCCGACATGGGCATGGACATCATCCAGAAATGCGAAGTGACCGGCGTGCGTCAGGCAAATGGCGTTGTCACAGGTGTCGACACCACGCATGGTCAGATTGATTGCGACAAGCTGGCCATGCTTGTGGCGGGCAACGCAAGCCATCTGGCCGATATGGCGGGCTTCCGTTTGCCGATGGAAAGCGTCGCGCTGCAAGCGCTGGTGTCCGAGCCGATCAAACCCTGCATCGACGTGGTCGTGATGGCCAACACCGTTCACGGCTACATGTCTCAGTCCGACAAAGGCGAGCTTGTGATTGGCGGCGGCACCGACGGGTTCAACAACTACACCCAGCGCGGATCGTTCCACCACGTGGAAGAAACCGTGCGCGCACTGGTCGAGACCTTCCCGATCATCTCGCGCCTGAAAATGCTGCGCCAATGGGGCGGCATCGTAGACGTGACCGGCGACCGCTCGCCCATCATCGGCAAGACGCCACTGGGCAACTGCTTCATCAACTGTGGTTGGGGCACCGGTGGCTTCAAATCGATCCCCGGATCGGGCTGGGCCATGGCCGAGACCGTCGCCAAGGGCGAACCCGGTGCGCTTGCCGGAGCATTCGGCCTGAACCGCTTCACCGAAGGACGCTTCATCGATGAAAGCGTGGCTGCGGGGGTGGCGCACTGATGGCCTCTGATCTGTATCAAAAGAATACCACCGTCGCGCTTGCCGCGACGGATCACGCCCGACCCGCCCCACAGGGCGGGCGTGAATACGCCCACCCTCGGGCCGGGCGCGATCCTCTGTTTATCTTGAAAGGAATGCAGCCATGCTGATCCTTGAATGCCCCTATTGCGGCGTGGTGGCCGATGAAACGGACCTGCATGGCGGCGGCGAGGCGCATCTGAAGCGTTTCGGTCCCGGCTCGTCCGATGAAGATTTTCAGACCTATCTGTTCCACCGCGCGAACCCCAAAGGCGTTCACTTTGAACGCTGGCGGCACGTGTCGGGTTGCGGCAAGTGGTTCCACGCGGCGCGCAATACCATGACGCTCGAGGTTTACGGCACCTATTCCGCCCAGACCTATGAGCCGCCCAAAGCGATCATCAACGCGGTTATAAAGAAACATCCCGAATGGGAGGGCTATAAATGAGCACCCGTCTGGCAAAGGGCGGCCGTCTGATCGACCGCACCAAACCGAAGAATTTCACCTTCAACGGTAAACGCATGAAGGGGTATGAGGGCGACACGCTGGCCGCGGCCCTTCTGGGCGAAGACCAGATGCTGGTGGGCCGGTCGTTCAAATACCACCGCCCGCGCGGCATTGTCGCCAGCGGCGCGGAAGAGCCCAATGCGCTGGTCAACATGGGGCAGGGCGGGCGCTTTGAACCCAACCAGCGCGTCACCACGACCGAGCTGTTTGACGGCCTGACCTGCACCTCGCAAAACCACTGGCCGAGCCTTGAGTTCGATGTGGGCGTGATCAACAACTATGCCGCGCGTTTCCTGCCGGCGGGGTTCTATTACAAAACCTTCATGGCGCCCGCGCCCGCATGGAAACACGTGTTCGAACCGATCATCCGCAAATCCGCTGGTCTGGGCAAAGTCCCGACCGAGGCTGACCTGGATCGTTACGAGCATTTCTATCACCACACTGATGTGCTGGTGGTCGGCGGCGGTGTCGCCGGTCTGGCCGCCGCTCTGGCTGCAGGTCGGTCGGGCGCGAAAGTGCTGGTGATGGAGCAGACGCACCATTGGGGCGGCCGTGCGCCGGTTGATGGCGGCGAGATTGACGGGCTATCGCCTGAAGATTGGATCAATGCCACTCTGGCCGAGCTGGAAGGGATGGACAGCGTCACCCTGCGCACCCGCATGATGGGCTCGGGCGTTTATGATCACGGCTATGCGCTTGGCTATGAACGTGTGGCGGATCACACGCCGGGCGATGACCGCCCGCGCCATCGCCTGTGGCGCATCCGTGCACAGCAGATCGTCACCGCGACGGGGTCGATCGAACGCCCGTTGTCCTTTGCGGGCAACGACATCCCGGGTGTCATGCTGGCCGCTGCCGTGCGTGATTACGCCGTGAATTGGGGCGTGTCGGTGGGCGACCGCACCGTGGTTGTGACCAACAATGACGACGCCTACCGCACGGCACTTGTGTTGAAAGAGGCCGGGCTGGACGTGCCGGTCATTCTGGACGCACGCGACCAAGCCACCGGTCCGCTGGCAGAGGCTGCCCGCGCCGCTGGCATTCGTGTCGAGGTCGGCAAAGCAATTGCCAAGGTGAACGGCGGCAAGCGCGTCACGGGCGTGTCGATCTGTTCGCAGTCAGGCGAGGGTTCGGCGGTCGAAGATATCGCTTGCGACGCGGTCGCCATGTCGGGCGGCTGGTCGCCTGTCGTGCACCTGTGGTCGCATTGCGGCGGCAAACTGATCTGGGACGAGGCGCAGTCGCATTTCCGTCCCGATCCTGACCGCGCGCCCACGGGCCATGACGGTCAGCCTTTCGTGGTCACCGCTGGTGCCGCGTCGGGTGCTATGGGATTGGCGGATGTGCTGTCGGACGCCTATGAAGCGGGCAAGCAAGCGGCGAAAGCCGCAGGCGGCAAGGCCGTGCGCAAGGCTGGCCCCAAGGCAGACCCCGAGGCGACACAGCCAATGGCTCCTGTCTGGATCATGCCGCAGGGTGCGGGCCATCAGAAACGCATGAAAATGTGGCTGGATTACCAGAACGACGTGAAGGTGTCGGATGTGCAGCTTGCTGCCCGTGAGGGATATGAAAGCGTCGAGCACACTAAGCGTTACACCACGTTGGGCATGGCGACGGATCAAGGGAAACTATCTAATATCAATGGCTTGGCGGTTCTTTCTGATGCATTGGGTCAACCCATTCCGGCGACCGGCACCACCACTTTCCGCCCGCCTTACACGCCGATCAGCTTCGGCGCGATTGCAGGTGAAGCGCGTCACGAGATCTTCCAGCCGATCCGTCGCACGCCGATGCATCAGTGGCACGAAGACGCGGGCGCCTACATGGAACCTGTCGGCCATTGGCGTCGCCCATATTGCTATGCCAAACCGGGCGAGACCAACGAACAGGCCGTGCATCGCGAAGTTCTGAACACCCGCGAAAAGCTGGGCCTGCTCGATGCCTCGACGCTGGGCAAGCTGATCGTCAAAGGTCCGGACGCGGGCAAGTTTCTGGACATGATGTATACCAACATGATGTCGAACCTTGCCGTGGGCAAATGCCGCTATGGTCTGATGTGCTCGGAAAACGGGTTCCTGTCGGACGATGGTGTTGTCGCCCGGATCGACGAGGATACGTGGCTCTGCCACACGACCTCGGGCGGGGCCGACCGCATCTATGCGTGGATGGAGGAATGGCTGCAAACCGAATGGTGGGACTGGAAAGTCTACGTCGCGAACATCACCGAGCAACTGGCGCAGGTCGCCGTGGTCGGCCCCAACGCGCGCAAGCTGTTGGAAAAGCTGGGCGGGATGGATGTGTCCAAGGAAACGCTGCCCTTCATGCAGTGGAAAGACGGTAAGATCGGCGACTTCGACGCCCGCGTCTATCGCATCTCGTTCTCGGGCGAGCTGTCATACGAGATCGCCGTACCCGCCAGCCAGGGCCGCGCCTTCTGGGACAAGCTGCTGGAAGCCGGTGAGGAATTCGGCGTCATGCCTTACGGCACTGAATGTCTGCACATCATGCGGGCCGAGAAGGGCTTTATCATGATTGGCGACGAAACCGACGGTACCGTGATTCCGCAGGATCTTGGGCTGAACTGGGCGATCTCGAAGAAGAAAGAGGACTTTCTTGGCAAGCGCGCTCAGCTTCGTAGCCATATGACAGACCCGGATCGCTGGAAGCTGGTCGGCTTGGAAACGCTGGACGGTTCGGTCCTGCCGGATGGGGCTTACGCGGTCGCGGAAGGCAACAACGAATACGGCCAGCGCAACATGATTGGGCGCGTGACCTCTACCTATTATTCGCCGACGTTGAAAAAGGGCATCGCGATGGGGCTTGTGAAACACGGTCCCGACCGCATGGGCGAAGTCTTGGATTTCCCGACGGTCGATGGGTCTAGCACGGTGATTAAGGCGCGGATTTGTGATCCGGTCTTCTATGACAAGGACGGGGAGAAGCAGAATGTCTAATGCTGTATCCGCACTGCAAGGCGCGTCGTTTGATGGCTATTGCAAGGTCGAAGAGGCCGGATTGGTCGGCATGATCACCCTGCGCGGCGATCTGTCGTCTGCGGGCGTTGCCAAGGCGGTCAAGGCCGCAACGGGGGCTGCCATGCCGGGGCAGGGCGAGATTACCGAAGGTGCAAAAGGGCGCGCGGGCTGGATGTCTCCTGATGAGTTGTTGCTGATCGTGGATCACGCCAAGGCGGCAGACTTTGTCGCGGCCGCCAGCAAATCGCTGGCGAAAGAGCACGCGCTGGTTGTGAACGTGTCTGACGCGCGTGCGGTCTACCGCGTGACCGGAGACGCTGTGCGCGAGGTGCTGGCCAAGCTCAGCCCTGCCGACACAGCCGCCATGGTGCCCGGCCAAATTCGGCGCACCCGGATCGCGCAAATCCCGGCTGCGTTCTACCTGACCGACGAGAAAACGGCGGAACTGATTTGTTTCAGGTCGGTGGCACAATACGCGTTTGATATCTTGAAGGATGCAGCGATGTCTGGCGGAGAAGTCGGCGTTTAAGAACTGCGCCGGCTCGAAAGCAATTTGCAACCAATGGTTGAGATGCTAGAGTGCGGGAATGCGTATTCTCGCCCTCTTCCTCATACTTCTAACGCCGGCCACCGCGACGGCCACAATCTACAATTGTGACATCACGCCCAGCGGAACGGGGGACTGGCTGCCGACGCGGCTGCTGGTTGAACATGAAGTTGGAGCGCCTTCAGCGGACGTTTGGGACCCCCTGATCAAGTATTTTGTAGGGGCGCCAATGCAGGCCCGTGTTGTTGTAGAGAATTCCAAACGGGTTACCATGACGTGGGACATAACGCGCCTGACAAACACCCAAAGAGGTGACCGGCAATATACGCCAGCGCTCAGTTTTCGGGCGACGATCCTGAAGCCGTCCCTGAAACTGGTAATTCGGTCGAAACCTCGCGGGTATTCGAACGCCTATTTGGGGCAGGGCATTTGCCGAACGAAGTGAACGCGAAATTGGCAGCACGGGTTCATTCGCACGACGCCGGTCGATACGAATATAGCCGGTTCTCTGGGTTGCCCCTTGACCTTCCCCCGCCCGCTGCCCCATCTAAGACGTAACGGAAACACGCACGAACAGGAGGCCAAAATGGCTTTTGAACTTCCCGATCTTCCTTACGCACATGACGCACTGGCCGAATTCGGCATGTCGGCGGAAACGATGGAATTCCACCATGACCTGCACCACAAAGCCTATGTCGACAATGGCAACAAACTGATTGCCGGGACCGAGTGGGAAAACAAGTCGCTGGAAGACATCATCACCGGCACTTACGACAAGTCGGCTGTTGCTCAGAACGGTATTTTCAACAACATCAGCCAGCTTTGGAACCACAACCAGTTCTGGGAAATGATGGGTCCGGGCAAGACCGCGATGCCGGGTGAGCTTGAAAAAGCGATCAAAGACAGCTTTGGCTCGGTCGACGAATTCAAGTCGCAGTTCGCCGCAGCCGGTGCAGGCCAGTTCGGCTCGGGCTGGGCGTGGTTGGTGAAAGACACCGATGGCGGGCTGAAGGTCACCAAGACCGAAAACGGTGTGAACCCGCTCTGCTTCGGCCAGACCGCTCTGTTGGGCTGCGACGTGTGGGAGCATTCCTACTATATCGACTTCCGCAACAAGCGTCCGGCGTATCTGGACAACTTCCTGAACAATCTTGTGAACTGGGAAAACGTGGCCTCGCGCCTGTAAGGCATTGCGGCACGCAACCGAAGATCCGGTTGCACGACGCATCACAGAATGTCATGGCGGTCACCCCTTGGGTGGCCGCTTTTTCTGTGCCATGACAGTCCGATACGCAGCAGGAGCGCGCCATGAGCGACACCACAAAAGGGATTGCGGCAATAATAGCCGCCTGCGTCGTCTGGGGCACGTCTCCGTTGTTCTACAAGATGCTGGAACACGTGCCGCCGCTTGAGCTTCTCAGCCACCGAACCTTGTGGTCGCTGGCACTGTTCGGGTTGCTCTTGGGCGTGCAGGGCCGGTTGGGCGAAGTCCCAAAGCTGTTGCATGGCCGATCGCTGCTGCTGATCGCGGTTTCGGCTTTCGTCATCTCGGTCAATTGGGGCGGCTTCATCTTGTCGGTGCAGATCGGCATGGTGGTGCAAAGCAGCCTTGGGTATTTCATTTTCCCCCTGGTGATGGTCGCTTTGGGGCGCCTGCTGTTTGGGGAAACCATCACCCGCGCCAAGGCGATGGCCTTGGGGCTCGGGGTTTTGGCGGTGTTGACGCTGACGTTCGGTTTGGGTGTCACGCCATGGCTCTCGCTGCTTTTGGGGGGGACATTTGCCGTCTATGGCGCGGTCAAAAAGGTCGTCGCCTCGGGTCCGATCGTGTCTGTAACCGCCGAGGTTTTGTTGCTGGCCCCCTTGGCCATCATCTGGCTGCTGGGCACGCATTTGGCCGGCTGGGAGGGGATCGTGGGCCGCAACGGCGCCGTTTTCGGCCAGCATCTATGGGACAGCGTGTTGCTTGTCACATCCGGTCTGATCACGGCAGGGCCGTTGGTGATGTTCAGCTATGCCTCGCGCCGGTTGGCCTTGTCGACGGTGGGGCTGGTGCAATATCTGAACCCGAGCTTGCAATTCACCTGTGCCGTGGTTGTTCTGGGCGAGGTGATAACCCCGTGGCATATGATTGCCTTCCCAATGATCTGGTTGGCGCTTGCGATCTATTCTGCAGATGCCATCCGTCGCGACAGAGCATCGCGCAAGGCCGCGACGGCCTGATCCACTGTGTCTGCAACGGTGATGAAATCACGCAAGCTGGCCTCGGCGTAGCCTTGGTCGATCACGTGGTCCACCAATCCGATCAGCGGGTCCCAGAACCCGTTGACGTTCAGCAGCAGGATCGGCTTGTCATGCAGCCCAAGCTGGCGCCAAGTCAGCACTTCAAAGAATTCATCCAGTGATCCGGCGCCGCCGGGCAAGACCACGACGGCGTCTGAATTCATGAACATAACCTTCTTTCGCTCGTGCATGTTCTCGGTCACGATGAAGGTGGTCAGGTCGCGCTTGCCCACTTCGCGCTGTAGCAGGTGCTGGGGGATCACCCCGAAGGTTGTCGCGCCCTGCGCCTTGGCTGCCGCTGCGACCGTGCCCATCAGCCCGACATCGCCCGCACCATAGACCAGCCGCCATTTGTTTTCGGCAAGTGCGGACCCGAGGTCGCGCGCAGCCTCGGTGAAAGCCGGATCAGCGCCAAATCGTGAGCCACAGTAGACGCAGACAGAAGCAGGTAGAATGGGCATGGAGCATCCCTTTGGTGCAGTGGTGAGAATGAGCTTTTGACCGGTGTTAGCGGGATTGATAGACTTCAACAAGGCAGTGCGACGCAAAGATCGCCAGCAGAGGAAGCATATGACAGCAGAAACAGGCGGCACCGGCCCCTCGAAAGGGCTTTTGATTGCAGGCGGGGTGGCAATCGTGCTTGGCCTTGCGGTCTTGGGATATGTGATGCGTCCAGACCCGGCGCCGATGGCTGACACGACCGCTGATCAAACCACTGACACAACGCCCGGTGGGCAGGTCGCGATCACGCAGGACGCCACCACGCCCGACGCGGCAGACGCGACGCCACCCGCTGGATTGGCGGGCTTTGATGTGGTGCGCGTGGACCCCGAGGGTCGCGCCGTCGTGGCAGGGCATGGCACTCCGGGCAGCACACTTCAGTTGACGATCAACGGTGCGCCGCTTGAAACGGTGATTGTCGATGCTGATGGAAACTTCGTGACCTTGCTGGACATGCCCGCGGACACGCCGGGCACGCTGGGGCTTGACGCTTTGGATGAAACCGGTGCCGTTATCGAAGGCGGGGCGATGGCGCAGACGGTGTTGATTGAACCTGCTGCCTCTGCGACGGCAGACGACCAAGTTGCCGACGCGGGGCCTGCGCCCGAAACAGGCGACGCCACTGCCCCGACAGTGGAAACAGGCGAACAAGCCGCTGCCCCACGCGTTCTATTGGCCGACGATCAGGGCATTGCCGTCTTGCAGGATGGCACCGGGCGACCTGCGGTGGACAACGTGGTCATCGACGCCATTTCCTATGACGAAGCCGGAGAGGTCGCGCTGTCCGGGCGCGGGCAGGGCGGCGGCAATGTGCGCGTCTACCTGGATAACACCCCCGTTCAAACGGCCAAGATCGCCGAAGATGGCCAATGGCGTTTGCCGCTGCCCGAGGTCGAGGGCGGCGTCTATACACTCAGGGTCGATGAGTTGTCAGACGATGGCACGGTTCTGTCGCGCACAGAGACACCATTCAAACGCGAAGAGCCTGAACAGTTGGCGGAGGCCACCGCACAGGTGGCGGACGCGGCGGCCCGCGTTCAGGCGGTCACGGTGCAACCGGGGTTTACCCTTTGGGCCATTGCGCGCGACCATTTGGGTGATGGTCCGCTATATGTGCGGGTGTTCGAAGCCAACCGCGACCAGATCCGCAATCCCGACCTGATCTATCCCGGACAGGTCTTTAAAATTCCGGACGCCAACTAGCGCCTCGCCACCGCAACACGCATCTAATGCGCTGCGATCCGGTCGCTATGGCGTGACGCGGTCCGTGCAGGCGCAAATATCCGGGTCGCGGGCGCAGCAATCGTTCAGCAGATAGGCAATGACACCACCAAGGGCGGCGCGGTCGGTGGCGTAAATCACCTGGCGTGAGACCCTGCGCGATGTCACCAACCCCGCGGCCTCCAGCTGCGACAGGTGAAAGGAAAGCCCTGAGGCCGAGACACCAAGCGCATCCGCGATCGACCCTGCGGGCAGTCCTTCCTCACCCCGCGGCACAAGAAGACGCACGATCTCCAACCGTGTGTCATGTGCCATCGCGGACAGGGATTTGAGGACTCGACTCTGCTCCATATTTCAAATATCGGTGAAATATTGAAATAACACAAGCCCCAGAGAACCCCTTGCGCGCGTTCCTTAAGTGGGCCTGCGAGAATAAGGTTTCGAATGGCTCCCTCCCGTATCACATCGACAGAAACGCCAAAAGATGGCTGGCGCACGATCAAGCGCGTCGCGCCGTATCTTTGGCCCGAAGATCAGCCCTGGGTAAAACGGCGCGTGGTCATTGCGCTTGTGATGCTGCTGGCATCCAAGGTGATTTCGGTGCTGACACCGTTTCTTTACAAAGGCGCGGTCGATGCGCTGAGCGGCGAGGCGACCAACGAAGCGTGGATGCTTGGGGCGGGCGCGATTGGGCTGACGCTGGCCTATGGTATGGCGCGGATGATGACCAACGGGTTCCAACAGCTGCGCGATGCGGTGTTTGCCCGTGTGGGCCAGCGCGCATTACGTCAACTGGCGCTGGAAACCTTCACCCACATTCACCGCCTGTCGATGCGCTATCACATCACGCGCAAGACGGGCGGGTTGTCGCGGATCATCGAACGCGGGGTGAAGGGCGTCGAGTTCCTGTTGCGCTTCATGCTCTTTTCCATGGGGCCACTGGTGCTGGAACTTGCGCTGATCTCGGCCATCCTCTTTTTTGTCTTTGATGTGTGGTATCTGGCGGTCGTTGTGGGCACGATCGGTGCGTATGTCTGGTTCACCTTCAAAGTGACCGAATGGCGTGTGCGCATTCGCAAGGAGATGAACGACCAGGACACCGACGCCAACCAAAAGGCCATCGACAGCCTGCTGAACTTCGAGACCGTGAAGTATTTCGGGGCCGAAAAACGCGAAGCCGCGCGCTATGATGTGGCAATGGCTGGGTATGAGGTTGCCGCGCTCAAGACCTCGTATTCGCTGGCGTTCCTGAATTTCGGGCAGGCCTTCTTGATCACGCTGGGGCTTGTCGGTGTCATGGTTCTGGCCGCCATTGGTGTGCAGGCGGGCGACCTGACCGTGGGCGATTTCGTCATGGTCAATGCCTATATGATCCAGATCACCATGCCCTTGAACTTTCTTGGCACGGTCTACCGCGAGATCCGCCAATCGCTGGTCGATATGGGCGAGATGTTCGACTTGCTTGAGCAACCAGCCGAAGTGACGGACAAACCGGATGCACCCGATATCAAGGTCACGGGTGGTGCCTTGCAATTTGAAGATCTGAAATTTGGCTACGACGCCAAGCGGCCGATCCTGAAAGGTGTCTCGATCGACGTGCCGGCGGGCAAGACGGTTGCCATTGTCGGCCCCTCAGGGTCTGGCAAATCTACCATCGGTCGGTTGTTGTTCCGGTTTTATGACGTCAGCGGCGGCAGCCTGAAGATTGACGGGCAGGACGTGCGCGACGTGACCCAAGACAGTCTTCACGGTGTCATTGGGGTCGTGCCGCAGGACACGGTGCTGTTTAACGACAGCGTCTATTACAACATTGCCTATGGTCGGCCAGAAGCCTCGCGCGACGAGGTCGAAGGGGCTGCGAAGGCGGCCAAAATACACGATTTCATCATGAGCTTGCCTGACGGCTATGAAACACAGGTCGGCGAACGCGGGTTGAAGTTGTCGGGCGGTGAAAAACAGCGGGTGGGCATCGCACGCACGCTGTTGAAGAACCCGCCGATCCTGCTGTTGGACGAAGCCACATCGGCGCTGGACACCCAGACCGAACGGGATATTCAGGAAAGCCTGCGCGAAATGGGCGAGGGGCGCACGGTGATCACCATTGCACACCGCCTGTCCACCATTGTTGATGCCAATGAAATCATCGTGCTGGAAGCCGGCGAGGTGGTCGAGCGTGGCAGCCACGACGCGCTTTTGGATCACGGCGGCCGCTATGCCGCGATGTGGGCGCGTCAGGCCAGCGAAGAAGAAAAGAGCGATATCGCTGCCGCCTGAACAAGTGCCACGCACAACAGGCGCCAGTGGACCCGGAGAATGATAAAGGAACGCCCGCTTTGACAGCCGGGCGCCCCTTTTTTTCACGTGCTGATCGCGTGACCGGTTACTCGGCCGCTTTCATCGAGCTTTCGTCGCCGTCTTCTGGCGCTGCATCATCGATGTCCGCGTCACCCTCGCGCTTCGCGTGTTTCACGTTCAGGTCATCCAGCGTTGCCTGCGCGGTGTTCAGGACCCGCTGCAGGTCTTCAAGACTGACGGGTGTGTCATCGGTGTCGTCGTGTTCGGCATCGTCAAGCTCGCTTGTGGCGACCCAGACGACCTCTCTCACAGGCTGCTTTTTGGCAGCCTTTTCAAGCGCGACATCGCGCGCAGTTTGTCCCGATCGGCGGGCCAGTGCGCGCAACGCATTGGTGGACCGATAGGCGCCCGCTGACACCCAGACCCGCAGCGCCAACATCGAAGGGGTGAAGACCAGCGTCAACACCGTTGCGATGCCAAGCCCGAACACGACTGCCGTTGCCAGTTGTTTCCACCACAACGCCGTGGGCGCGTCGATGGAATAGCCCCCGTTGAAGAAGTCCAGCGACAGGCCGAACATCATCGGTGCAAGCCCCGCCATGGTCGTGATCGTGGTCAAAAGGACGGGGCGGATGCGCGCCTCGGCGGTGCGGGTGATGGCTTCGAGCTTCGGCATGTAGCGCGAATAGTCCTGATAAGTGTCGATCAGCACGATGTTGTTGTTCACCACGATCCCCGCCAGCGCCACAATGCCTGTCCCTGTCATGATGATCGAAAACGGCTGTTGCATCACCATCATCCCCACCAGAACACCGGTGGTCGACAGCACAACCGCAAGCAACACCAACACCGAGTTGTAGACGCTGTTGAACTGCGCCAGAAGGATGATGAACATCAGGCCAAGCGCGCCGAGGAAGGCCTGGCCCAGAAAGGCCTGACTTTCGGACTGGTCTTCCTGATCGCCAGTCCATTCATAGCTGACGCCTGCGGGCAACCCTGCGGCTTCGACCCATTCGGTCAGCGCGGCAATGCGATCATTTGGCGTCACGGGCGTGCGGGTCAGATCCTTGCCGGCATCATCAGCCATGATCTGGTCGGCCTGGGCAAGGGTGACATATCGGTCCGCACCCGCGTCATCTGTCAGGCGCACGAGGTCGGGAACCACGCCCGCTTTCACATCGTAATAGCGGCTTTGATCGACACGGTCGATCTGGGCAAGGCTGGGCACCGGTTTGCGCGTGACGAAGTTGGACAGCGGCACAAGGCCGGTAGCAGTGCGCAGTTTCAGCGCGTCTAGCGTGGACAGCACCCGGTCCTGTTCGGGCAGACGAACACGGATTTCGATTTCCTCGTCCGAGCTGTCGACCCGCATCGTATCCAGCAAGATCCCGTTGGTGATCAGCTGCACCATGCCACCCACGGTCGCCACGTTGGTGCCATAGCGGCCAGCCTCTTCGACATCGACCTGAAGCTGCCAGTCAACGCCAGGCAGGGGCAAGGTGTCTTCGACAGCCACCAGACCGGGCGTGTCGTTGAACTTGGCGATCACAGCGTTGGCGGCGGCCTCAAGTGTCTTCCAATCCTGACCTTTCAGGCGCATGTGAACGGGCTTGGCCGAGGCCGGACCACGATTGAGGTTCAGCACCTCGGACCGCACCCCCGGAATGGTTGCAAGCCGTTCCTCCAACCGGGCCATCACCGCGTCGCCGTCAAAATCCGGGTCAATCTCGGTCGTGGTGAAGGGGATCAGGCCCAAAAGCTTGATTTGCTTCTCGATCGAGGGCCGATCATCCCAAGCCACAAGCTCGATCTGAAGCTGGCCGACCGTGTCGCGCGGACCTTGCGCCCCGCCGGTGTTCTGGTTCAGCCCGCCGGCCCCCGCGAAGGCAAAGACGCTTTCGATGCCCTTGGTGGACAGGGCGATTTCTTCTGCCTGACGCACCATGGCGTCTTTTTCCTGAAGGCTCAGATTGCCACGCGCACGGACATAAACGATCGCCTGTTCCGGCTCGCTATCGGCAAAGAACTCGACGCCCAGATTGTTGCGGCCATAGAACATGAAGGTCGTTGCCACAAAGCCAACCACCAGCGCGATGGTGACCAGCGGCATGACCGGGTTGCCTGAAATGAAGTGTATGAGGTGGCCGAACCATGTGCGCCGATACCCGCCCTTGATCTTCTTGGCCGCCCGCTGGCGCGAGATCGAGCCAAGCGTGATCGAGGTGGCCGAGGTGCCAACAAGAAACATCAGTGCGCCGGGCAGGATCGCCATCGCCCCGTCAAAGGGCGCTGTGCCGCCAAACAGGTAACCGGGGTTCAAGAGCTGGAAGGCCGACAGGTACAGCACGTAGGCCGAAGGCACCACCAGCGCGAGCCGCACCCAGATCGGAAAGCCGCGCAGCGCAGTTGATAGGGTCGCAAACATGCGACTGATCCGGCCCGAAACGCCGCCCACCACCGGAAGATAAACAAGCGCGACCAGAAGCGAGGCGGACAGCACATAGATCAACGTCTTGGGCAACCAGCCCATGAACTCGCCCGGAATGCCGGGCCAGAACAGCATGGGAAGGAACGCACACAGGGTGGTGGCCGTTGAACTGACGATGGGCCAGAACATCCGTTTGGCTGCCGCCGTATAGGCCGCCATAGGCCCAACCCCGTCGCGAATTTTCTTGTCGGCATATTCGACAACCACAATGGCGCCATCGACCAGCATCCCGACGGCAAGAATGAGCCCGAACATCACGATATTCGAGATGGTAACCCCAAGGGCGCCAAACAGCGCGAAGGTCAACAAAAACGAGGTGGGGATAGCGAAACCGACCAACAGCGCAGGGCGCGTGCCAAGCGCCCCAAGCACCACGATCATAACCAGTGCAATCGCCGTGATGACCGAGCCTTCGAGCTGGCGCACCATACTGTCGACAACAAAGCTCTGGTCGTTGGAGGTGCCGATCCAGACCGCCTGACGCAGATCTTCTGGCCAGGAATCGCGCGTTTCCGCAACAATTTTGCGCACCTCGGCGGCGGTGTCGATCAGGTTGTAGCCTTTGCGCTTGACCACCTGAAGCGCCACGGTTGTGTCGCCATTGAACCGCGCGGTGCCCTCTCGATCCTCAAAGGTCAGACGGATCGTTGCCAGATCACCAAGCGTGATGACACTGTCGTCGTTCACCTTGACGGGCAAGTTATACACATCCTGCACCTCGTCGAAGGAGGATGGGATTTTGACGGCGGTTGATCCGGTTGGGGTCTTGATATCGCCCGCAGCAATCAGCTGATTGTTGCTTTGCACAACATTGATCAGCTCGTTGGCCGTTACGTTGTAGGCCTCAAGCTTCAGCGGGTCGATTTCGACCTCAAGCATCTCGTCGCGATATCCAGAGAGCGACGCCTCCAACACCGCATCCAGCCCTTCCAGCGTATCCTGCAGATCACGCGCAAGCCGCACCAGCGTGCGTTCGGGCACATTGCCGGTCAGGTTGACGATGATGATCGGGAATTCGGAAAAGTTGATTTCGTTTACGGAATAGCTGTCGAACCCCGAGGGAAACTTGCCTTCAGCAGAATTCATCGCGTCGCGCACGTCGGCCATGACGATGGTCTTGTCCCAGCCGAACTCGAATTCCAGCGCGACACCGGCATACCCTTCGGCGGCTGTCGCGGACATGGTTTTCAGCCCGTCGATATCGGCCAATTCGGTTTCCATCGGCCGGACCAGAAGCTGTTCTGCATCGGCGGCGGAAATGCCGGGGAAGGGGACCGAGACGAAAAGAGCCGGGATTTCGATATCCGGCTCTCCTTCCTTGGGCAGGCTGACATAGGCGATCGTGCCGGCAAGCACCGACAGGATCACGAAAGCTATGACCATCCGGGCCCGATTGGCGGCCCAGTCAACGATCCCTATCATGTGCCGGGCTCCTGATAGGTGATGTTGAGCGCGACACCATCAATGACATAGTGCTGGCCAATGACGATCACTTCGGCGTTGGCGTCCAGACCAGACACCCAGACCCCTTCGACGCTGTCTCGGATCATCGTCACAATCGCGAAGCCCGCGGTGCCATCGGGGTTGACGATCCGAACCCCTAGTTGCCCGTCATCGTCCAGTGTCAGAGCGCTTTGTGGCAGCAAATGAGCCTCCAGCCCATTGCCGGTGATGACGACTTCGGCCGTCTGACCCGCGCGCACAAGGGCGGCGTCAGGCAGCTGGGCGACCTCGACATCGACACGGAAGGTCCGTGTGACAGGGTCCGCAGTGTCTGCAACAAAGGATACCGCGCCGGTCAGGTCGCGACCCGAGGCCAGACGCACCGTCGCTTCAAGACCGGGCGTCAGTTTGTCCACCTGCAATTCCGAGACATAGCCCACGACGCGGACGGGATCATATTGAACGACCGTGGCGCAGGTTGCGCCCGGTTGCAGCAAAGTGCCCAATTCAGCACTGTCGGTTTCCAAAATGCCGGGGAAGGGCGCTCGTATCTCAAGCCGCGCAATCTCGCGTTCGGCGGCGGCGACGGCCGCTTCGGCGGATTGGATCTGGGCGGACGAGCTGGCGGCGCCGGATTGTGCGGCGATAAAACCGGCGCGCGCACCTTCAACCGAGGCCCTTTCGCTGGCCACACGCGTGTCCGAGGCGAACCCGCCTGCCGACAGTTTTTCAGCCGCATTCAGATTGATCAACGCTTCGTCCAACCGGGCCTGCGCTTCGATCACGCGGGCGTCGGCCTCTGGTGCGCGGGCGCGCGCTTCCGCCAGCCGGGCGCGCGCTTCGGCAAGGCTGGCTTCGCGCGTGCCGGGGTCAAGGCGGCAAAGCACATCGTCCGTTGCGACCTCGGCACCCTTGCCAAGCTTGGTCGAAATCACCTTGCCCGAGGTTTCGGCCCGCAGTTCAACGCGCCGGTTTGCCTCGGTCTTGCCACGCAGAAGCACTGGCATATCAATGGTGCGCGCTGCGCTTTTCAAGACAACCACCGACACCCCGCCTTGTGCGGCTTCGGTTTCAGCTGTGGCAGATGTTGCTTGATCCGTTTCGACTGTTGCGGCGCTTTCGCTGACCCCCGCTGCAGTTTTCAAACTGTCCCGCTGAAATACCAGCATGAACAGGCCTGCGATTACGAGCAAAGCAGTTAGAATCGGCAAAAGGCGCATAACAAGTCCTGTTCAATAAAGCTTTGCTGTGGAAGATAAGGTTAGTTTACCAGCGTCACAAGCGCGCTGGTGCGCTTTTCTTAACGGATCAAGTAAATCTGCCCCCGCCTTTCCTGACCCAAAAACCCATAGCTTTACGCCCCGCCGCCTTGCCCTCTTGGCAACCGGGCACCTTTGAGGCAAAAGGAACCAACAACAACACGCCGGAGGCAAAGTCGTGAGCGAGACCGACACTTTTATTGATGAAGTGACCGAAGAGGTCCGCCGCGACAAGTTGTTTGCGATGATGCGCCGTTATGGCTGGATCGCCGTCTCCTTGGTTGTTTTGCTGGTGGGGGGCGCGGCCTATAACGAATGGCGCAAAGCCAGCGAACGCGCTGCGGCGCAAGCCTTGGGCGACGCCATACTAGCCGCGGAAGAACAAGATGACGCAGTGGCGCGGGCCGAAGGGCTGGCCGCCATTGACGCCAGCGGTGATGCGGCTGCGGTCATTGCCCTGTTGGCGTCCGTGGACGGGGCGGAGGGCGCGCAGACCCTTCGCGACGTCGCCGACAATGGCGATATTGATCCGCTGTATCGCGATCTGGCCCAGCTCAAGCTGGTGTCCATGACCGAAAGCGGCCTGTCGCCAGACGATCGCCGCACACGGCTTGAACCGCTGGCCATGGCAGGCGCGCCGTTCCGTGTGTTGGCCGAAGAACAGTTGGCATTGGTCGAGGTCGAAGCGGGCGACGTGGAAGCAGCCCTTGCGCGCCTTCGGGCGCTTTTGGTCGATGACGAAGCGTCTGGGGCCTTGCGTCGACGTGCGTCTCAGTTGATTGTGGCGCTGGGTGGGTCGTTGGAGGCATCCTGACCTGCACCGCTGGGGCTCAACACCCCGGCTGCGCCAAGAAAGAATTATCGGGTATCTCGGGGGACACATCGTGAAATTGACACAGAGCGCCGCAATCTTGGTCTCGCTTGGTCTTTTGGTGGCCTGTTCCCAGCGGGAATACATTCTGCCGGGGGACCGCGAAGAGTTGCGCAGTCCAAACCCGCAGACGTTGGGCGCCGATGCCGCAGCAGCTGCGGCGGCCAAGGCGGATGACCGTCAGGACGGACCCCGCCCCATCGCGCTGCCCGCGCAGGTCAACCACGCCAGCTGGACCCATTTGGGCGGCAGCGTGACGCATCAGGTGCAGCACCCGGCCCTGTCGTCCGCACCGCAGTTGCGGTTTGCCGCCCCGATCGGGCAGGGCAATAACCGAAAACATCGGATCACCGCCGAACCTGTCGTGGCCGGTGGGCGCATCTTCACGCTTGATAGCCGCGCGCAAGTCGTCGCGACCTCGACTTCAGGCGCGTCGGTCTGGGCGCGCGACCTGACCCCTGCCTCTGACCGGTCAGACGACGCATCCGGTGGTGGCTTGGCCTATGCGGACGGCACCGTCTATGTAACCTCGGGCTTTGGCCTTGTCAGCGCGCTAGACGCCGCAACGGGCAAGATCAGGTGGCAACAGAAGATGGATGCGTCTGGCTCGGGCGCGCCTGCCGTGTCAGGCGGGCTTGTCTATGTGGTCAGCCGTGACAACACCGCCTGGGCGATTGAAACGGGCACGGGCCGGGTCAAGTGGCGGCTTTCCGGCACCCCCAGCCTTGAAGGTGTGGTAGGTGTCTCGTCGCCCGCCGTGACCGACCGCATCGTGCTTCTGCCCTTCGCCTCTGGCGAGGTGGTCGCCGCCCTCAAGCAAGGCGGGCTGCGCACGTGGTCGAATTTCGTCTCCGGTGAACGTGCGGGTCGGGGCTATTCGATCGTCACCGACATCACCGGCGAGCCCGTCGTTAAAAACGGCGTGATCTACACCGGCAACCCGGTTGGACGCACACTTGCCCTCAACATGTCAGGCGAACGCCTTTGGACCGCCAAGGAAGGCGCGACCGGCCCCGTTTGGGTGGCCGGTGGATCTGTGTTCCTTGTTTCGGACGAAGCGCAACTGGTTCGGTTGGATGCCGCCACAGGCGAACGCATCTGGGGCGTTCCGCTGCCCTATTACACCAAATCCAAAACACGTCGCCGCAAAGCGATCTATGCCAATTTCGGCCCGGTTCTGGCGGGCGGAAAGCTGTGGGTCGCGTCCTCGGATGGGGTCATGCGCGGGTTTAACCCGGTGGACGGGGCCATGGTCAGTCAGGTCGCCATTCCCGGCGGAGCGGCAACGCGTCCGGTGGTTGTGAACGGCACCGCATACCTGGTCTCGCGTGACGGTAAACTTCTGGCTTTGCGCTAACCGAAAAAACCGTGTAAGCGGGGCGCTTGACGTGACCCGGAGAGCGAAATGAGCTTCACCCTTGCCATTGTGGGGCGCCCGAATGTGGGCAAATCCACCCTGTTCAACCGACTGGTCGGCAAGCGCCTTGCGTTGGTCGATGATCAGCCCGGTGTGACCCGCGACCTGCGCGAAGGCGAGGCGCGGCTGGGGGATCTGAATTTCACCGTGATCGACAGCGCCGGGCTTGAAGAAGCCACTGACGAAAGCCTTCAGGGCCGTATGCGTCGGCTGACCGAACGCGCCGTGGAAATGGCAGATGCCTGTCTGTTTCTCATTGATGCGCGGGTAGGTGTTTTGCCATCGGACGAGGTGTTTGCAGACATTCTGCGCCGCAAGAATGCACATGTCATCCTGGCGGCCAACAAATCCGAAGGCAAAGCGGGCGAAGCCGGTTATCTCGAGGCGTTCTCGCTTGGGCTGGGCGAGCCAATCCGCCTGTCGGGTGAACATGGCGAAGGCATGGGCGAGCTGATGGATGTTCTGCGCCCACTTTCGGAGAAATTCGAAGCGCGAGCGGCTGAGCTGGCCCCTGAAACAGATGTGGATTTCGATGAGGACGCAGACGAAGGCCCGCGTGTCCCGACCATCGACAAGCCCCTTCAGGTGGCTGTGATCGGTCGCCCCAATGCAGGCAAATCGACGCTGATCAACAAGCTGATCGGCGAGGAACGACTGCTGACCGGGCCAGAGGCCGGCATCACCCGCGATGCGATTTCGCTGCGGTTTGACTGGGGCGGCGTGCCCACGCGGATATTTGACACGGCCGGGATGCGCAAACGCGCCAAGGTTCAGGAAAAGCTAGAGAAACTGTCCGTCTCGGATGGATTGCGGGCGGTGAAGTTCGCCGAGGTGGTCGTGGTCTTGCTGGACGCGGCCATTCCCTTCGAGCAACAGGATCTGCGCATCGCTGACCTGGCCGAACGCGAAGGCCGCGCTGTGGTCGTCGCGGTGAACAAGTGGGATGCGGAACCTGAGAAACAGGCGAAGCTGAAAGAGTTGAAGGAAGCGTTCAACCGACTGCTGCCACAGCTTCGGGGCGCCCCCCTGATCACGATCTCGGCCAAGACGGGCAGGGGCATGGAGCGGCTGCAAGAGGCCGTGATGCGCGCCCATACCGTTTGGAACCGCCGCGTGAAAACAGCGCAATTGAACGGCTGGCTGGCCGAAATGGTTTCGGCGCATCCGCCGCCTGCTCCGGGTGGCCGCCGTATCAAGTTGCGCTATATGACACAGGTCAAAACGCGCCCGCCGGGGTTTGTTGTGATGTGTTCGCATCCTGACAAGCTGCCGGAAAGCTACAGCCGCTATCTGGTGAATGGACTGCGGGAAGACTTCGACATGCCGGGCACGCCGATTCGGCTGACGATGCGCGGGCAGGGGGACAAGAACCCCTATAAGGACCGCAAAAAATCGACGCCATCGCGGTTGCGCAAGCACCTCGGAAAGGGTCGCGCAGACGACTAGAATGTGGCGCAACCGGCCATCGAATGAAGCTCGAAACGCGCTCTGCTGGTCTGACTGATCGGCAGGGCGTTGCTTTGCAGCTCGGTTAAATTTGCCAAACCAAGCCTTTCACTGTCATGATGAACGCCTAGCCCGTTTCCGTTCACATCTTGACCCGGAGGTTTCCATGTCTCTTACCCTATCACGTCGCGGCTTTCTTGCCGGCACGGCTGGGTTCATCGCCCTGCACCCTTATTCCTTGCGCGCGTCACCCAATCAGGCGCATCTGCGGATCATGGAAACCACGGACCTGCACGTGCATGTCTTCCCCTACGACTATTACGCGGACCGTGAAACCGACACGGTCGGGTTGGCGCGCACCGCGTCGCTAATCGGTGATATCCGTGCCGAGGCGACGAATTCGTTGCTATTGGACAATGGAGATTTCCTGCAGGGCAACCCGATGGGCGACTATATCGCCTATGAGCGGGGCATGAAGGAGGGCGACACCCATCCGGTGATCAACGCCATGAACACGCTGGGGTTTGATGCCTCGACCCTGGGCAATCACGAATTTAACTATGGGTTGGAGTTTTTGTCAAAGTCCCTTGCCGGCGCTGGGTTCCCGGTGGTGTGTGCAAATATTGCGAAGAAAATGGGCGCGACCCCGCGCGAAGATGAAACTCTGCTTCCCCCGTATGTGATCGTGGACCGCGAAATCACCAATGGGGGTGGAACAGTGCAACCTATTCGCATCGGTTTCATCGGTTTTGTGCCGCCGCAGGTCATGAATTGGGACCGGCGCCATCTGGAAGGCAATGTTATGGCGCGCGATATCATCGAGGCTGCGCGCGCCTATGTGCCGCAAATGCGCGAAGAGGGTGCGGATCTGATCATCGCCTTGTCCCATTCGGGCATCGGCGCGGCCGAGCACACAGATGGGATGGAAAACGCCTCCGTCCCGCTGGCCGCGGTCGAAGGCATCGACGCGATCCTGACCGGCCACTCGCACCTTGTGTTCCCGTCTTCGACCTATGCCGATCATGAGGGGGTGGATGTCGAGGCCGGAACGATCATGGGCATCCCCGGCACGATGGGCGGCTTTTGGGGGTCGCATATGGGGTTGATCGACCTGATGCTGGAACATGACGGCGGCGCATGGCGGGTGGTGTCGCATTCCAGCGAGGCACGACCGATCTACAAGCGCAACGAAGACCGCTCGATCACGCCCTTGGTGGAAAGCAGTGCTGCTGTGCTGGCATCGGTTCAAAAGGAACATGACGAGACTTTGGAATATGTCCGCCGTGCGGTCGGCAAGACCGATGCACCACTACATTCCTATTTTGCGCTGGTCGCCGATGACCCGTCCGTGCAAATCGTGTCGAATGCCCAGCGGTGGTATATCGAACAGATGATGAAGGGGACCGAACACGAAGGTCTTCCGATCCTGTCTGCGGCTGCGCCCTTCAAGGCTGGCGGACGCGGGGGGCCTGACTACTACACCGACGTGGCCGTCGGGGATGTGGCGATCAAGAATGTGTCCGATCTTTACCTGTATCCCAACACGGTGCGGGCGGTTCGGATCAACGGGGCAACAGTGCGCGAATGGCTGGAGCGTTCGGCGGTGATGTTCAACCAGATTGCGCCGGGATCACAGGACGCAATTTTGCTGAACCCCGAAATGCCGTCCTATAATTTCGACGTGATCGACGGTGTGACATACCAGATCGATCTGTCCCAGCCACCGCGCTATAACAAGGACGGCGAGGTGATCGCACCCGACGCACACCGCATCGTGAACCTTAGCTTCGATGGTCAACCCATTGAAGATGAACAGGAGTTCATTGTCGCCACCAACAACTACCGGGCCGGTGGCGGAGGCCATTTCCCAGGTGCGGGTGGCGATACGACGGTGTTCGAGGGCCCGGACACCAACCGCGATGTGATCGTGCGCTACATCGTTGAAAAGGGCACCATCAACCCGCGTGCCGATGCCAACTGGACCTTTGCACCACTGCCCGACACCAGCGTGTTGTTTGAAACGGGCCCTGCTGCATCGCCCCATGCCAGCAACGTTGATGGCGTAACCATCGAAGAGGCCGGAATGTCAGACACTGGGTTTGCACTGTTCCGCATTTCGCTGTGATCATGTGTCATATCACACCAAAAGGGCCACCTTCGCGGGTGGCCCTTTTGTTTTCAGCAAACACCATGAATGCCGGTTAATTCAGGTAGGGCATAGGGTCGACGGGTTCCGTGCCTTTGAAGACCAGAAATTGCACGGCGTTATACTGGTTCTTCGATGCAACCGCGATCTGTTGACCGCGTTTGATCTTTTGACCCTTCTTCACCTTGATGCCTTCGATGAAGCTATAGGCGCTTTGGGTGCCGTTGCCATGGTCGATGACCACGATCTCTTCCCCTTCGACATCTTTCGAGACAAGCCGGACCGTGCCGTTGGCGGCGGCTTTCACCGGGTCACCCGGTTTGGCCGAGACAAGGATATAGCCCGCCTTTTCAGCGTCAAACAGGCTGGTCACCTTGCCAGCGACGGGCAGTGACATGCGCGATGTGCTGGCTTGCGTTCTGGTGTCCGACAGCTTGGGCGAGGCCGGTGTTTCAACCTTTGCCGGCGTCGCGTCGACTTTTGGCAGCGGTTTTGTCGCAGATGGCGGTGTCGGGGTCGATGACCCAGAGCCCGGCTGGCTGATGCGGGTCTGCGCCGCAGGCGTGTCCACCTTGACCGGGATCAGCAGATGCTGCCCTTCGCGCACGTCCAGGCTTGACCCCAGGCCGTTCCAATCCGCAAGCGCGCGGACCGACACGCCGTATAGGCGGGCAATGGAATAAGCGGTTTCACCGCGTTTCACACGGTGGCGTGTGGGTTCTTCGCCAGATGCCACTTTGCCGGAAGCTGCAGCAGCAGGTTTGGTATCTGCGCGATCAATGGCGTCGCCCGCCAAAGTTGTGATGTCGATGCTATCTGAGGGCTGGATCACACCAGTTGCAGGTTCAGCGACACGGCGTGGCAGGGCCAGCACCTCTCCGTCGCGCAAGGAGGCGTCGATTGGCAGTCCGTTGTAACGGCCAAGTTCAGCGGGCGCCATCCCGATGCGGCCTGCAACCTGCGCCACGGTATCGCCACGCCGCGCCACGGCGACCTGATAGCCGGGATAAGAAATCACACCGCGCGCGTCGGCCTTGGGCCGGCTTGCCGTCTGAACACTTTGCGCGGCTTGCGTGGTCGAAAACCCGCCATCGGCAAACCGTCGCAGATCCATGTCGAAATTATTGTCGCAGGCCGTCAGCCCGGCCAAAAGCCCGATCAGGGCGGCAGAGCGCAGATGGCGCCCCCGCTTGGCGCGGGGCGCACGCAATTCGGTCGTGCAGTGGAGTGGCATTGCTCGTCTTCCTCAATCCATTGGCCTGTTTTCAGGCTCTGGTTGCGACCCTTTGCGGGCCTTGTCACTAGGGTGCGGGGTTTGGTCCCCGCAGGTCCGGTTCATCCGGCACGTATCTTGGTTCGGGTCCGCTATTCCTGCCCCAGCCCTTCTAAAAGGGGCACGAACCGCACCGGCAGAAGTTCCTCATACTGAAAACCATCTTCGTCGCGCGTGACCTTTATCAGGCTTTGCACGGTGTCGGACTGGCCCACCGGCACGATCATGATACCGCCAATAGCAAGCTGCGCCAAGAGGGGACCGGGAGGGTCCTCGGCAGCGGCGGTCACGATAATGCGGTCAAAGGGCGCTTGATCCGGCAAGCCGCGTGATCCATCGCCGGTGATCGCGGTGATGTTGTGCAGATCCATCGCTTCGAAAAGGTCGCGGGCTTCGCGCACCAGTCTTTGGTGTCGGTCGATGGTATAGACGCGCCGCGCCAGACGCGACAGGATGGCCGCCTGGTAGCCAGACCCGGTGCCCACTTCGAGCACCTTGTCACGCGGGGTGATTTTGGCGGCCTGGGTCATCAGACCGACAACCGAGGGCTGCGAAATGGTCTGCCCGCAGGCGATCGGCAGCGGCATATCTTCATAGGCGCGTTCGGCAAACAGGCCGCGCACGAAGGGGCCTCGGTCGATTTCTTCCATCGCAGACAGCACGCGCGGGTTCGTCACCCCCTTCGAGCGAAGGGCGAACAGAAACTGCATCTTGCGTTCCGCGTCGTTCGCGCTTGTTTCGTTCATGTGAACAGCGACCCCAGTGCTTCCAGTTGATCATGCGCGGTCAGATCGGCGCGCATCGGCGTCACGGAGACATAGCCATCAAGGTTGTGCGTCACATCCATGCCCGGCGCGGACCGGTTGGCCTGTGGGCCCCCCTTGATCCAGAGAAATTTGCGGCCTGACGGGCTGTTCTGGGCTTCGATTTTGAAGAAGGCATCATTGCGCCAGCCTTGCGGGGCAGCCTTGACGCCTTTCACCTGATCTGCCCCGACGGGGGGGAAGTTTACGTTATAAAACAGTCGGTAATCTGCCCCGTGTTCCCACGGCGCGTCGGCGAGCAAGCGGCGCACGATGTCGCCACCGCATGCAGCGGCAGCGTCAAAAATGTTATCCAACCCCATCGTGCCCTTGCCCATGTATTGCGACAGGGCAATGGCCGGAAGGCCCTGTAGGGCGGCTTCCATCGCGGCCCCGAGGGTGCCAGAGTAGAGCGCGTTTTCAGCCGAGTTGTTGCCTCGGTTCACGCCGGAAATCACCAGATCGGGACGGTCTGGCATCACGTCATAAATCGCGGCGATGACGCAATCGGCGGGGCTGCCTTCGGCGGCAAAGCGGCGCGGGGCGTGTTCGGCAATCATGAACGGATGGGTGTAGGAAATGCAGTGACCGACACCTGATTGTTCGAACGCAGGTGCGACGGTCCATATTTCAGCCTTTTCGCCTGCAAGCTCCAACGCGACCTCTTGCGCGATGGCTTCGGCCACCTTCAGGCCTGGCGCGTTGATCCCGTCGTCATTGGTGATGAGAATGCGCATGGTCTGGCCCTTCCGCCCTTGGCGAGTTGCGGTCTTGTTTTCTCAATAAGACAGCTTGGCGCGCGCGGCAAGCACAGCGCGCCGTTTGGCGAAAGGCTTGTCGGGCAAGATCGCCTAGGTCAGCTCGGCATCGGACAAAATGCGGCGTGCCTCGTCCTCGGCCGCGGCCAGTTTGCTGCGGTCTTCACCGGGAAAAAACCGCGTGCGCATGGTTGTGGCAAGCGGTTCGGGTTCGGCAATGACAATGCGTGGACCAAGCTTGGTGTTCTCAGCCGCCCAACTGCGCACCAGGGCCATCTGAGCAGCCTTCGTGGCCCCGTACCCGGCAAAGAATTTCTGCCCAGCGTGGTCGTCGGCAAAGAACAGGGCGGTGCTGTCATCGGTCATCAGGGCGTTGACCATGAAAATCAGGTTGCGCGTCGCTTCGACATTGGTGTTCAGCGCCTGTGTCCAACCCTTGTCGTCCAGATCCGGCGTGGGCATCAGCGCGGGTCCATAGATCGCCGTATGCGCCCAGACATCAATCGGGCCCCAACGATCATGGATCGAGCGGCACAGATGCGCCATCGCATCCTTGTTGGTGATGTCCATCGGGGCCAGCGTGGCCGCGCCGCCTGCGGCTTTGATCTTGTCGTCCAGTTCCTCGAGCGCGCCGGTGGTCCGGGCCACCGCCACGACGTGGTGGGTCTTGGACAGTTCCAGCGCCAATGCCGCACCAAGACCGCGCGAGGCACCAGTGACCAATGCAATTTTCTGTGTGTCTGTCATGACGGCGTCATTTCATCCATGTGTTTGTAGGGCAGGGCAAAGCTGGTCGCGGGTTAAGGCGTCACTCTGCCGCTTGAAGCTTGAACCCACTTTCGACCTTGTCAGAAGGCGTAACCGGATATTCACCGGAAAAACAGGCATCGCAGTATTGCGGGCAAGCCTTGTCGCGGCCCTTCGCCTCGCCAACTGCGCGATACAGGCCGTCCAGCGAAATGAATTTCAGGCTGTTGACATTGAGGTGCTGTCGCATCTCGTCTTCGGTCATCGTGGCTGCCAGCAGCTTTTCACGCTCGGGCGTATCCACCCCGTAAAAGCAGGGCCAAGCGGTGGGGGGGCTGGCGATGCGGAAATGAACCTCGGCGGCACCGGCATCCAGCATCATGTCCTTGATCTTGCGCGTCGTCGTGCCACGCACCACGCTGTCGTCGACCAACACCACCCGCTTTCCCTTGATCAGCGCGCGGTTCACGTTGAGCTTCAGGCGCACACCCATGTTGCGGATCTGCTCGGTCGGCTCGATAAAGGTGCGGCCCATATACTGATTGCGAATGATCCCCATCGCATAGGGGATGCCGCTTTCCTGACTGTAGCCGATGGCCGCTGGCGTGCCGCTGTCGGGGACGGGGCAGACGATGTCGGCCTCCACCGGATTTTCGCGGGCAAGTTCGACACCGATCTGGCGGCGGGTTTCATAGACGGACCGACCGTCATAGCTGCTATCGGGACGCGAGAAATAAACATGTTCGAAGATGCAAAACTTCGAGGGTTTCGGACGGAAGGGGAAACTGCTTTCAACGCCGCTCGCGCTGATCACGACCATTTCGCCCGGTGCAATTTCACGGATAAACTCGGCCCCGATGATATCAAGCGCGCAAGTCTCAGACGACAAAACCCAGCCATCGCCCAGTCGGCCCAGCACCAGTGGGCGCACGCCGTGCGGATCGCGCACACCAATCAGCTTGGTGCGGGTCATGGCGACCACCGAGAACGCACCTTCGACGCGTCGCAGGGCATCTTCCATCCGTTCGGGGATGCTGCGCTGAAGTGATCGCGCCATAAGGTGGATGATGCATTCGCTATCCGACGAGCTTTGAAAGATCGAGCCGCGCTCAATCAGCTCGCGGCGCAGGGCATTGGCATTGGTGATATTGCCGTTATGTGCAATCGCCGCGCCACCCATGGAAAACTCGCCAAAGAAGGGCTGCACATCGCGGATGACGGCCCCTTTGGACCCAGCGGTGGAATAGCGCACGTGACCGATGGCGATCGGTCCGGGCAGGGTCTCCATCAAGCTGGCTTTGGTGAAGTTGTCGCGCACATAGCCAAATCGCCGCGCAGAATTGAAGCCTTGTTCGGCGTCATGGCAGACGATACCGCCCGCCTCCTGTCCACGGTGTTGCAGCGCGTGCAGGCCAAGAGCCACAAAATTTGCGGCATCCACCATGCCAACGACGCCAAATACGCCGCATTCTTCTTTCAACTTATCATCGTCAAAAGGATGCGCAGGCGGCATGGAAGGCGTGTCGTTGGGCGAGGTGTCGGACATGGCAGCGAACTCCGATTCCGTGGCGTTGGCCCCGT
This sequence comes from uncultured Aliiroseovarius sp., assembly GCF_947497285.1. GTDB lineage: Bacteria > Pseudomonadota > Alphaproteobacteria > Rhodobacterales > Rhodobacteraceae > Aliiroseovarius. Next base: position 151,347 of record NZ_CANMFT010000002.1, read on the forward strand.
CTTAATCGACAGTCCACGATCTGTCACGAAACTATCTGGCAACTGTGATGGTTTTCGGCAACGCTGCGTGGCTGGTTATGCGGCCAAACGCAAAAAAACGCGCCGGGTCAGGCGCGTTTTTCGTTCCGTCGCGGCAAGCCTGCGTTGGTTACTGTGCAGGTCCTGCGCAGGCGCCAACCAGCTCTTCGTATTTACCGACGATCCAGCCCGGCGCATCCTCGGGGATCTGTTCGTTGATCTTATCTTGCGCGCGCGCAAAGATCTTGGCGGTGCGGCTGTCATCAACCATCGGAATGGTGTCCGTGGTGACGATCCGATCATAAACGACCAACGCAATGGCGACCAACAAAAGCCCGCGCAGAACGCCGAAAACGAAACCAAGGCTTTGATCCAAACCGCCAAGTGCCGATCGTTGCACGGCAGAGGAAAAGAGCGGTGTGAAGATCGACACGATCACCAGCGCCAGTGCAAACACACCTGCGAAGGCTGCGATCATCGACAATTCGCAACTGTCGGCGATGAAGTCCTTCAGGACCGGGATTTCCTTGACCAGAGGCAGGGCGCGCGGCGCAAAGATATAGGCCAGAACGGCCGCCGCGATCCACCCGAGGATGGACATGCCTTCGCGCACGAACCCACGCGAATAGGCCAGAATGGCCGAAATCAGGATGACCGCCGCAACGATCCCGTCAATCAAGGTAAAGCCTTCCATGTCGTCTCACTTCGGTCCGGGAAATAGTCCGTAACCGTCCTTTATCGAGGGGCTAACCGGCCCCGAAAATCTCACCAACGAACCCGGTCAGGTCCGCCATCTTTTGTATCTTCAACCCGGAGCCCGAGCCGATCTTGCTGCGCGTGGGCGCGATTGCGGCGGTAAAACCAAGTTTTTGCGCTTCTTTCAACCGATTTTCGGTCTGTCCCACGGGGCGCAACGCCCCTGATAGACTGATTTCGCCAAAAACCACAGTCTCTTTCGGGATTGCGGCGTCCTCGCGCGCGGAAAGTAGCGCCGCCGCCACAGCAAGGTCGGCAGCCGGTTCGGAAATCTTCATGCCGCCTGCGACGTTAAGATAGACGTCAAGCCCGGCAAACGGGATGCCGCAACGCGCTTCCAGCACGGCCAAGATCATCGCCAGGCGCCCGCTGTCCCAGCCCAGAACCGACCGGCGCGGCTGGCTGAGGGAGGAGGGCGCGACAAGGGCCTGAAATTCGACCAGCACAGGGCGCGTGCCTTCGATACCGGCAAAAACAACCGAGCCGGGGGCGGGGTCTTCGCGGTCGGACAAGAACAGGGCCGAGGGGTTCAGAACTTCGGCCAAGCCTTTGCCTGTCATCTCGAACACGCCGATCTCATCAGCCGGGCCAAAGCGGTTCTTGACGGCGCGCAGGATGCGGAACTGGTGGCCGCGCTCGCCTTCGAAATACAGCACCGTGTCCACCATATGTTCGACCACGCGGGGGCCAGCGATTTGGCCGTCTTTGGTGACGTGTCCGACCAGAACGACCGAAATGCCGCGTTTTTTGGCGAAGGTTGTCAGCTCATGCGCAGCGGTGCGCACCTGGCTGACCGATCCCGGTGCACTGTCCACGTGGTCGGCCCACATGGTTTGAATGGAATCGATGATCGCCAGCGCCGGGCGTTCGGTGTCCAGCGTCGTCATGATGTCGCGCAGATTGGTCTCGGCGGCCAGGCGGACCGGGGCATCGGTCAGACCCAGACGCTGTGCGCGCATCCGCACTTGCGCTGACGCTTCCTCGCCCGAGACATAGATCGTGGGCAGGCCAGCGTGCGCAAACTTTGCGGCGGCTTGCAGAAGCAAGGTGGACTTGCCAATACCGGGGTCGCCGCCGACCAGAATGGCCGATCCGGGCACTAGACCGCCGCCCAGCACCCGGTCAAGCTCTGCCATACCGCATTCGGTGCGTGGGGGCGGGGCTTCTTCGGTGGACAGGTTTGTCAGAGTGATTGGAGATCCGCGCTTGCTACCCAAGGATTTTGAGGCAGGTCCGGCACTTAGCGGCACCTCTTCAACGATGGAATTCCATTCCCCACACGCCTCGCACCGCCCCGACCATTTGGACGAGGACGCGCCGCAGGCGTTGCAAGTGAAGGTTTTTTGAGCTTTTGCCATGGGGCTTTTTGCCTGACGGCGCAGGGGTGTGCAAGAGGTGTCAGGCCCGCTGACGTTTGGCCGCCGTGAAGCTGATCGCGATGGAGGCCAGAACGCAGGTGGTGAACAGATAAAGGCCCCAGCCGGTTTCAATCTTCGCCATGCCGACACCCTTCACGATCACGATGTAAAGCGCGATCAGGAAGATGTCTGCCATCGCCAATTTGCCCAAGACGTTGAAGATCGGCAGCATCTTGCGGCGCATCATGCCGAACTGGATCAGCGCGAGGCCAAGCACCTTCATGATGGGCGCAAAAACCGCGAAGAAGGTGACGAGCAGCGCAAGGATCACGTCTGTGTCCCATAGGGCTTGCAGGCCCGAGATCACGCTGACTTCCGTGAGGCCAAAGAGCGGCAGGTTCAGACCCGCGCGCATGAGCGGGGCGAACCATGCGATGGGGAAGGCGATGAGGAGGGCAAGGTTGAGGTATTTGAGCATGGGGAAGTGCCGTCCGCGTTGGTGAGTTTCAAAGAGCGACAGAGGGGTGCAAAGACACGCGGGGTGGCGCAATCGCGCCGCCCCATGGGGGCGGGTCGGCGCGGCCCGGCAGGCCTGCCGGGCGTCTTTCCCTACCGCACCGCTTCAATCGGCCCCTCGGCACTGCCCGAAATGAACTGCGTCAGGTAGGGATCGCCCGAGGCGTCCATATCCGCAACCGGTCCCGTCCACTGCACCTTTCCCCCGTGTATCATCGCGACCTTGTCGGCGATCACGCGCACGGATGACATGTCGTGGGTGATGGTCATGGCGGTGGCGCCCATTTCGACGACGATCTCGCGGATCAGGTCGTTGATGACGCCGGACATGATGGGGTCAAGGCCGGTGGTGGGTTCGTCAAAGAAGATAATCTCAGGCTCGGCGGCGATGGCGCGGGCAAGGCCGACGCGTTTTTGCATCCCGCCCGAAAGCTCAGCGGGGAACAGGTCGGCCACATCCGGGGTCAGGCCGACACGGCGCAGCTTTTCGACCGCGATCTCGCGTGCCTCGGGCCACGGGCGGGCCAATGATCCGCGCAGCAGGCGGAAGGCGACGTTTTGCCAGACGGGCAGGCTGTCAAACAGCGCGCCACCCTGAAACAGCATCCCGAAGCGGGCCAGAAACGCGTCGCGTTCGGCTTTCAGTGTGTCTTCGCCATCCAGCGTGATGGTGCCGCTGTCTTGTGTCATCAAGCCAAGAATACATTTCAGAAGCACCGATTTCCCGGTGCCTGAGCCGCCGATCACCACCATGCTTTCGCCACGCGGAATGGTCAGGTTGACACCTGCCAGAACTTGCTTGGGGCCGAACCCCTTATGGACGTTTGATAATTCAATCATGAGGTAAAGAAGAAGCTGGTGAGAAGGAAGTTGGCGGCAAGGATCAGGATGGCAGCGGCCTCGACCGAGGTTTTGGTGGCCCGGCCCACACCCTGTGCGCCGCGTCCGGAATTCATTCCGTGATAGCAGCCCATCACAGCGGCAATGAACCCGAAAACCGCGCCTTTCACAAGGGACGACACGATGTCAGCGGTTTCAAGGAAGTTCCACGTGTTGGTCAGATAAGCGCCGGGCGCGAAGCCCAACTGCTTGGTGCCCACGATATAGCCGCCCATGATGCCGATGATATCGCCGATGCCCACAAGGGCCGGCACGACAAGGATTGCGGCCAGCACACGGGGCGCAGTCAGGTATTTCATCGGGTGCGTGGACAGGGTGACAAGGGCGTCGATCTGCTCGGTCACTTTCATCGTCGCAATCTCGGCCGCAATGGAGGAGGTGACACGCGCGGCAATCATCAGGCCCACCAGCACTGGGCCAAGTTCACGCACCATGCCGATGGCAACGATCTGCGGCACCACGGCCTCGGCCGAGAACCGCTGGCCGCCCGAGTAGATTTGCAAGGCAAGCGCCGCGCCGGTGAAGATCGCGGTGAGGCCCACCACGGGCAGGCTGAAATAGCCAATATTCAAAAGCGCGTTCAGAAACTCGCGCGGATAATAGGGAGGGCGCACGATATGGCTAAGCGACTGGCCCGCGAAAATCGCGACGCGCCCCACCATGGCCAAAAAGCCCAGCGTGGCACGGCCAAGAGCCGCCAGAGGGTATGTGATCGGCTTCATCCGCGACCTCGCGCGTAATAGCGGGCATAACGCGCGCCAAGTTGTGTCAGGACTTCATAACCGATTGTGCCCGCCACGTCAGCCAGATCATCAACGCTTTGGTGGTCGCCCAGTATGGTCAGAGCCTTGGGTGTCTCGCTCAGGTGGGTGACATCGACGCAGATCAGGTCCATGGACACGCGGCCAAGGATTGGGCAGGGCGTGTCTTGATGAAACATGACCGCCTTGTTTGATACGTGCCGGGCGAGGCCGTCTGCGTAACCGCCGCTGACCGTGGCCACGCGGGTCGGGTGTTCGGCGATCCAGGTGTTAGAATACCCAACACTTTCGCCCGCAGCCACGTCGCGAATTTGCACCACAGGCAAGTCGAGCGAGACGACGGGCTGGGCCTTGTCGAAGGGCAAACCACCGTAAAGACCGATACCGGGTCGGGTCAGGTCGAAATGGTAGTCAGGCCCCATCAGAATGCCGCCGGTCGCCGCGAGGCTGCGGGGCGCGTCCACGTCGTCGGTCATTTCATGGAACGCATCAAGCTGTTGGCGGTTCATCAGGTGCGTGGGTTCATCCGCGCAAGCCAGGTGGCTCATGACAAGACGCGGACCCTGTGCCAGAACCAGTTCCCGCAAGGCGGCCCATTCTGCCGGTTCCAGGCCAAGGCGGTTCATTCCGGTATCAAGCTGCACACCGAACGGATGGCCCGGCAGGGCTTCAAAATGGCGCGTCAGCTGATCGACGGAATTCAGCATCGGCACGAGACCCAGATCGTGGATCATGTCGGTGTCGCCAGACATATGCCCGGCAAAAACGCTGATCTCTGGCCCTGGGCCAAGCGCTTCGCGCACCGCGGCGCCTTCTTCGGCCACCGCAACAAAGAACCGTCGCGCACCGGCTGCAGCAAGGGCACGTGCAACTTTTCCGACGCCCAGCCCATAGGCATCGGCTTTGACCACGGCGGCTGTTTGCACACCTTGGTCGCTTTTTGCATCGAGCGCCCGCCAATTGGCGGCCACGGCGTCAAGATCAATCGTTAGTCTACCCGTACTCATGAGGGGGTTTTTGACGTGCGTGTGGCTCAGGTCAAGGCAAAAAGCCTGTCGCAAGCAGTGCCACGCGGATTTCCCCGTCGCGTGTCGTTGAGGTCGCGCGTTGGCAGTCAGTCCACCAATGTCGTTTGGACCTTGCTTGACCCTTCCAATGTGCGGTGAACCGGGCAGCGGTCTGCGATCTCCAACAAGCGGGTCCGCTGTTTTTCATCCAATGTGCCATCAAGGTGAATGGCGCGGTGAAACCTGTCGATCCGGTCGCGCGTGCCTGTTTCTGCGTCCTGTGCATGCACTTTTTCGTGGCTGACATCGACCCAGACATGATCCAGCGCCCAGCCCTTGCGCCGTGCATACATACGAATGGTCATCGAGGTGCAAGCGGCAAGGCCGGCTGCCAAGAAACCATAGGGCGACATGCCCTTGTTGGTTCCGCCATAGGCCAAGGGTTCGTCTGCCAGTGTGTGATGGCTGGGGCCGGACTGAATGTCTTGCAAAAACCCGCGGGGGTCGGCCTCGGTCGCGCGCACGACCCCTTCGGGCGCGCCCGGCGGGGGGGCAGGGGCTGCAAGGCGCACATATCTTGCCGCCCATGCCGCGATCACTTCGGCCACGTATTCCGCGTCTTGCGGACGCGTGATCAGGTGATCTGCGTCATCCAGAGTCACAAAGCTTTTTGGATGCTTCGCTGCGGTGAAGATGCGCGCGGCATTGTCGATCGACACGATGGCGTCGCGGGGTGCATGAAGCACCAGCAGCGCCGGCCGAAACGAGGAGAGCGTTTCCTCCAGCTTGCTTGTGGTCACGTCGTCGAGAAAATCAACCCCGACCTGAAAGGGCCGCCCACCCACAGAGACTTGGGTCACGCCCTCTGACCGGATGCGGGGCACGGCGTCTTCGAAGGTCTTCACCACATGGGCCGGGTCTGCAGGGGCGCCGATCGTGACCACCGCTTTGGTCTTGGGCAGGTTGGCCGCAGCCATGATGACGGCAGCCCCACCCAGCGAATGCCCGATCAACAGGCTGGGCGACATGCCGCGATCGGACAGCGCCTTGGCCGCGTGTTCGATATCGCGGACGTTTGAGGTGAAATGGGTGTTCTCAAATTCGCCGCCCGAATGGCCCAGACCGGTGAAATCAAAGCGTAGAACGGCGATGCCAAGCCCGGCCAGACGGGCCGCGATCCGGCGGGCTGCAATGATGTCCTTGCCGCATGTGAAGCAATGCGCGAACAGCGCGGTGGCCAGATGTGGGCCATCCGGCAGATCCAGTCGCGCAGCCAACGAATGGCCGCCATGGCCGGTGAAGGTGAATTTTTCAGTGGTCATTGGGCCTCCAGACGATGTGAGTTGCACATTGGGTGTCTTGGCGCAGCCTCACAAGGTCGGCGGAGCGTTGCTCACGCACAGGTGATGGAATGTTCCCTTTTTCGAAGGAAGGCGTATCAAGAGCGCATGATAGAGCGCGGTCTGAAAATCTTGCTGGTGGTGCTGCTGTTCGCGGTCGGTGTGGGCTATCTTGGCCACCACCACCCGGCAGGGGACAGTTTCGCGGTGTTTCGCCCGCAACTGGCCGCTGGTCTGTTGGCGCTGGGTGTCCTGCTCTGGCTGGTTTCGGCGCGCAAGCTGGCCGTGTTCGCAATTGCGGTCGCAACCCTTGCTCTGGGTCCAATCTTGCGCATGAACGGTGTTCTGAATGCCGCAAGCGAGATGGACCTGAGCGTGTATCAAAAGAACATGCGGTTCCGTGTGGAAGATCCCAAGCTGCTGGGGGACGACGTTATGAAGCGGCGTCCGGATTTTCTGACCCTGCAAGAGGTGAGCGGGGCGAATATGGCGCTGTTTGACACGTTGGGGGCAACCTATGGCGCGCGTCAATTCTGTCCCTTTGCCACGGTTGGCGGGGTCGGTGTCGCGTCGCGTTGGCCGATTGTCGAAGGGTCTGGGTTCTGTGCCGAAGCTGACGGGCTTGCCGCTATGCAGGTCACCACCCCGAAAGGCCCGGTCTGGGTGGTGTCGATCCATCTGCACTGGCCATGGCCCTACAGCCAACCCGCCCATCTGGCGCGTCTTTTGCCCCGGCTTGCGAAAATGTCGGGACCGATGGTGATTGGTGGTGATTTCAACATGGTGCCTTGGAGCGACGCGCTGCGCAATGTCGCCATGGCAAGCAACACGATGCGGATCGGGCCGCCCCACGTGACTTTGACCAAGCTGAAGGGCTGGATGCGTGTGCCGATTGATCATATTTTTGTCAGCGAAGGAGAGGGGATCGTCCAGCGGTTGCCGCGTCTCGGATCTGATCACTATGGCCTGTTTGCACGCTTCGCGCTTCCTTTCAACTAAGCGCGCGCGTCGAGCTTGCCTTTGCGTGTTGTCGCGCAGATGCTGCAGGGCGCATGAGAACGAGGCCGCAGATGGTGGAAATCTGTCAGAACGACCTTCCCATACGCCCGTGGGAGGACACCCGCCTGAACCGGTTGCCGGGTCTGAACCCGACCGCGCCGGGCGAATGGTTGATCCAAGACGATGCCTATGCGGCGCAGATGGCCTATCGGGTTACACTTATGCGCGACCATCAAGACGCTGTGCATCGTCTGTCATCTGATGCGCGGGCCGCGGCGCGCGAGCTTCTTGAAACGGTGTTGGACGAGCTCGCGAATACGGACGGGTTTCAGGTCTCAAGGACCGAGGTGCGCTGTCCCGACGGGCGGGTGGTCAAGATAGACGAGCGCGCGCCCCTTCTGACCTGTGGGGCATTGGTGCAGGAAGACTTTGTCATCATGCAAAAGCAAGGCGACGAGCATGTGCTGACCGGTGCCATCCTGTGTTTTCCGGCTAGTTGGTCGCTGGCGCAGAAATATATGCGACCAATGCTGCGCATTCACAAACCGGTCGCTGCGTATACGGACGACATCGCCCGACGGGTTCAGCGGTTGTTTGATGGCATACGGACCCAGCGCCCGATGTGGCGCGCCAATCATCTGCTCTATGACGACCCGGAGCTTCATCAACCCAGAACCGAAGAGGACCGTCGCGACGGGTCGGGCGAGGGGCCAAAATGGCTGCGTGTTGAGCGTCAAGGAATGCGGCGGTTGCCGGTGACGGATGCAGTCGTGTTCTCGATCCATACATATGTGCTGTCAGATGCGCGACTTAGGCAGTTGAACATCCAGGTGCCGGGGCTGCACAACTAGGCGCTTTCGCCAAACGATGGGTTTTGGCGCGCTGATATTCTCCTGCAGGTAGGCGAAATTCGCCTCATGAGAGCGGTGCGTTGCCTGTTCGCATCGGTTTTAAACTTCGGGTCGAGATGACCGCTTTGTTCATGGTAGATTTTGACAGCAGCAATATGATCCGCCCGAAATCCGGTCACGCGCGTGGTTTTGCACGGGTTGGTCTGATCGGACACCTCGCAACGAGGTGCATTTTATTGTTGAATGAAAGTAGGGTAGATGATGAAGCTCAAAATCTCCGTTCTCGCGGTTGCATCCGCAACTATCTTGTCAGGTTGCTTTGATCGGGCCGGCTATGAAACCATCCCCGTCAAGCTTGAGACGCCGGAAGGTGTTGTGACCTGTCAGCTTTACACCCCCAAGCGCGTGATGTGGGATCGCGCGATTGCGGCGCCTGATGGAATGACCACCGAAGAAGCGAACGCCTATTGCGTCGAAGAAGGTCAGCGTCAGGTGGATGCCTACAAAGCCAGCAAAGGCTAGGCGACACACTGTTCTAGAATGCCAAAAACGGGCCAGTCGCGAACTGGCCCGTTTTTTGTTGTCTTGTGGTTCAAGCCTTCACAGCTTTGGCGCAGCCAATCGCGCGGTGGCAGTTGACCTGCGGGTCTTGAGCGGTTCGCGCATCGTATGGCGAACGCGGTGAGAGCCGCTTATTTTGCCGGAGCCTGATTGGTTTTCAAAATGCTTTGCATCCACCGCCGAAGTCCGGTCTGTGCAGCGCCCTTGTTTGGTGCGTCTTTAGACCCGACCTGACGGAAGGCATCGTTCAAGCGAAGCTCGGCCTGGCGAGTTTCTTTCGCAGAACTGCGGTAGTCGCTTTGTGATGTCATCAAGCCCATGTTCATTTCTTTCCCGTAGTAATCCTGACACCTCGCAAGCTGCACACAGAGCATGAGATTTGTTGGGAAAGATTGTGGCATTTTCGCAGAAGATTTGGCGGTGGTCGCCACAATTCAGGGTGGTGGGGTGCCGGGGTGCGCACGCAAAAAGGGCGCCGCATGGGCGCCCTTTCAATTGAAGTGCCGCGCGTGGATCAGCAGCTGTAATAAAGCTGGTATTCCACTGGGTGGGGTGTGTGTTCGTAGACGTAAACCTCTTCCCATTTCAGGTCCATATAGCCTTGGATCTGATCCTTGGTGAACACGTCACCGGCCAGAAGGAAGTCGTGATCCGCCGCAAGACTGTCCAGCGCTTCGCGCAGGGATGCACAGACTGTGTCGATGCCTTCCAGCTCTTCTGCCGGCAGGTCATAGAGGTTTTTGTCCTGTGCGGGGCCCGGGTCGATCTTGTTCTTGATGCCGTCAAGGCCCGCCATCAGCAGCGCTGCAAAGCACAGATAGGGGTTTGCGGCCGGATCGGGGAAGCGGGCTTCCACGCGCTTGGCTTTCGGGCTTTCCGTCCACGGGATGCGGACGCAACCCGACCGGTTACGGGCCGAATAGGCGCGCAGGACGGGGGCTTCAAAACCGGGGATCAGGCGCTTGTAGCTGTTGGTCGACGGGTTGGTGAAAGCGTTCAGCGTCTTGGCGTGCTTCAGGATGCCGCCGATGAACCAGATCGCTTCCTGGCTGAGGTCGGCATATTTGTCGCCCGCGAATAGCGGCTTGCCGTCTTTCCAGATCGACATGTTCACGTGCATCCCGGTGCCGTTGTCGCCCGCAATCGGTTTGGGCATGAACGTCGCCGTTTTGCCGTAGGCGTGCGCCACGTTGTGGATCACATACTTATACTTCTGAAGTTCATCGGCCTGTTTGGTCAGGGTGTCGAAGATCAAGCCAAGCTCGTGCTGGCACGACGCGACCTCGTGGTGGTGCTTGTCGGTCTTCATGCCAAGCTGTTTCATCGTGGTCAGCATTTCCGACCGCAGGTCTTGCGCGTCGTCAATCGGGTTCACCGGGAAATAGCCGCCTTTCAGGCCCGGGCGGTGGCCAGTGTTGCCCATTTCATATTCGGTGTCCGAATTCCACGACGCATCAATCGCATCGACTTCGAACGAGACCTTGTTGATGGTGTTCGAGAAGCGGACATCGTCAAACAGGAAGAACTCGGCCTCCGGACCCATATAGGCGACGTCGCCGATGCCAGAGGCTTTCAGGTAAGCCTCGGCTTTCTGGGCGGTGCCACGCGGGTCACGACCGTAGGCTTCACCGGTGTCCGGCTCGACGATCGAGCAGTGAATGCACAGGGTCTTTTCCGCATAGAACGGGTCGATGTATGTGCAGGTCAGATCGGGCATCAGCTTCATGTCTGAGTTTTCGATCGACTTCCAACCCGCGATGGACGAGCCGTCGAACATGAAGCCTTCTTCAAGGAAGTCTTCGTCGACAAGGTCGCAATCCACGGTCACGTGCTGCAGCTTGCCGCGCACATCGGTGAAACGGATGTCGACATAGGCAATGTCGTCTTCCTTGATCTGTTTGAGTACGTCTTTAACGCTCATGTCTCTTATCCTCTGGTTCTTATCTTAACTGGGACTGTGTCAAACCGCGTCCAAACCGGTTTCGCCGGTGCGGATGCGGATCGCTTGTTCTACGGGGGTGACGAAGATTTTTCCGTCACCGATTTTATCTGTCTTGGCAGCCTCGACGATCGCCTCGATGGCTTCGTCCACCTGATCGGCGGGCAGAACGACTTCGATCTTCACTTTGGGCAGGAAGTCGACGACGTATTCCGCGCCGCGATAAAGCTCTGTGTGGCCTTTCTGACGGCCAAACCCCTTCACTTCGATCACCGAAAGGCCTTGCACCCCGATGTCCTGAAGCGCTTCTTTCACTTCATCCAGCTTGAACGGCTTGATGATGGCTTCGATCTTTTTCATTGCATCCCCCATTTGGCTCATGCGTGTCGCGACTCAAAGACCACTTTCCCAAGGGCGGGACAATTGGATAGGCTGACGCAGGGCGGTCCCATCTGACCGATTTCCGGGCAACTGCACAAAATTTAGGCAGTTGGTTCAAGATTTGAGCATGTGACGAAAGGTGATCCATGAGTGAATTGCTGACAGCGGCCCAGATGAGGGCCATCGAGCAAGCTGCAATCGACTCAGGCGAGGTCACCGGGCTGGAACTGATGGAGCGCGCGGGTAGGGGCGTGGTTGAAGCCATTTTCGAGGAATGGCCTGAGCTGGCGAAGACCTCTCACAAGGCGGTGGTGCTGTGCGGGCCGGGGAACAACGGTGGCGACGGGTTCGTTGTGGCGCGGCTTCTGAAAGAGTGGGGCTGGGAGGTGGGGGTGTTCCTGTATGGGGACGCCGAGAAGTTACCGCCGGATGCGCGGGTGAACTATGAACGGTGGCTCTCCATTGGTTCCGTGTCGGGTACTAGCGCCGATACAAGCGTATTCAATGATCAAAACGAGACTCGGGAAGATGTCGCTCTGTATGTAGATGCCCTTTTAGGAACCGGTCTGATGCGTCATTTTGGCGATCTGCCGGTCGTGCAGGACGATTTGAACATTGTAGCAAAGCAGTTTCGTAAGAAAGCTGGTGTTGGACGTGTTGTCGCCATCGATATTCCCAGCGGTCTTTCATCAGATACTGGATATTACCCGGGGTATACTCACAGTGATCCGATTGAGGATTGTATAATCGCAAACCTCACAGTTTCTTTCCATAGTAAGAAGGTAGGGCACGTTCGCGTTTTTGGACCTGCTGCTTGTGGCAAGGTTGTAGTCAAATCGATCGGACTTGAGGGCAGTCCCCGGCCGCGGGGGGGGATGCAATCCCCGCCCGGGGGGGCGGTCGGGGATTGCCCGGCGGTTCCACCGGGCGAGATCGTCAAATTGGTCGAGCGGCCTAATTCGTTGGGCAAACAGAGCAACACCCACAAATACTCCCACGGCCACGCCCTCATCCTTGCGGGCTCTTCTGGCAAAGGCGGCGCGGCGCGTCTTGCGGCACGTGGTTCGTTGCGTATCGGGGCAGGGCTTGTGACCGTCGCGCCGACACCTGGCGCGCTTCAGGAAAACGCAGCGCGGTTGGATGCCATTATGTTGTCGCCTGTTGGGGATGCCCCGACGCTTGAGGCCGTTTTGGCGGACGAGCGGCTCAATACACTTTGTCTTGGCCCCGGATTGGGGCAAGAGCGGGCGCGGAAGTTGGTGCCGGTGGCGCTGGCGGCCAAGCGGGCGACGGTGCTGGATGCGGATGCGTTGACGGCTTATGCGGACAGCCCAGCCGAGCTTTTCAGCATGCTGCATGAAAACTGCGTGCTGACACCCCATGCGGGCGAGTTCGCGCGGTTGTTCCCGGATATATCTGACAAGCTCAACGCCCCCGAGACCAAAGGACCTGCCTATTCCAAGGTCGACGCGACGCGCGAGGCCGCTGCACGGGCAGGGTGCGTCGTGCTGTTCAAGGGGCCGGATACGGTGATTGCAGCGCCGGATGGGCGGTGTTCGATCAACTCAGCCGCCTATGAGCGGTCCGCGCCTTGGTTGGCGACAGCCGGATCTGGCGACGTGCTGGCGGGGTTCATCACCGGGCTGCTCGCCCGTGGTTTCAACCCGATACAAGCGGCTGAGAGCGCCGCTTGGCTGCATGTGGAATGCGCGCTGACCTTCGGGCCGGGGTTGATTGCCGAGGATTTGCCAGAGGCCCTGCCAGAGGTGTTTAGAAAGCTGGGTGTTTAGGCGTCTCGGTCTCTGGCTGGTGGGCGGGTGAGGAAAGAACGTTCAGCCCTCCGACGCGGACCAACTGCGGTGTATCAAAATGCAGCTGGAACAGGGGCAGTTCGGCGTCCAGATCCATGTGGCGGATCAGTTCTCCGTCTGTGATGGCGGAGACGGGCACAAGCGCCCGGTCGTGTCCAAACATAGCCCGCGCCATCCAGCCGTCCACCATCACATGCTGCTGATCTGATAGGACAACAGGGTTGGGGTCGGTGCGCGCGCGCCCCGCGGCCAACGCATTGGGCGAGATGCGACACAGCTTGCGGGCAGGGGCGACATGGCGACTGACAGAGGCAAGACGCGCGCGGGTGCCATCAGAGGTGAGGATGCGGTCGCCGGGGGAGAGTGTTTCGATCGCGCGATTGCCGTGCAAGGTGCGCACCAATGCGCCGGGGCCAATACCAGCGGTTGGACATGTGCTGCGCACATATCCAGCCACCGCGCCCCCTGAAAAGGAGATGGGTGTCATAGGTCGTCCTGCCTTCGTCTGTGGCCCGGTTGTTGGGCTCTGCTCATTACCGGCAGGCTAGCAAGCTGGTGGGCGAAATCACCTGTTTTCTGGTGGGCAACGGGGTCTTGGGGCAGATCGCTGCAATCACTGTGGCCATTTCGTCGCGAATTGCCGCTGATCAATGGCCAAAGCGGGCGTTTTTCCTCTCGCATCCCGTCCATACCGGTGCTAGAAGGGCGCGAATTTGGGCGGCCCCTCCGATTTGGCGCGGGCTGCCCACGGTTTTTTGCGGGTGTGGCGGAATTGGTAGACGCACCAGATTTAGGTTCTGGCGCCGCGAGGCGTGGGGGTTCGAGTCCCTTCACCCGCACCAGAAATGGAAAAGGACAAGATGATGCAGGTCACCGAGACCCTGAACGAAGGTCTGAAACGCGGCTATAAGATTGTGGTTCCGGCCTCTGATCTGGACGCAAAAGTCAACGAAAAGCTGATCGAGGCGCAGCCCGAAGTCGAAATGAAGGGCTTCCGTAAAGGCAAAGTGCCGATGGCTCTGCTGAAAAAGCAGTTTGGTCAACGCCTGATGGGCGAAGCCATGCAAGAAGCCGTTGACGGCGCGATGAGCAAGCATTTCGAGGACAGCGGCGACCGCCCTGCGATGCAGCCCGACGTGAAGATGACCAACGAAGATTGGAAAGAAGGCGACGACGTTGAGGTCGAGATGAGCTATGAAGCTCTGCCCGATATTCCCGAGGTCGACCTGAAGAAGATCAAGCTTGAGAAGTTGGTCGTCAAAGCTGGTGACGCGGACATCGAAGAAGCGTTGGGCAGCCTTGCTGAAACCGCGCAGGATTTCAAAGACCGCAAGAAGGGCTCGAAAGCCAAAGATGGCGATCAGGTTGTGATCGACTTCCTTGGTAAAGTTGACGGCGAAGCGTTCGACGGCGGTGCGGCGGAAGATTACCCGCTGGTGCTGGGCTCAGGGTCGTTCATTCCGGGCTTTGAAGAGCAGCTGGTTGGCGTGAAAGCTGGCGACGCGCTTGACGTGAAAGTGGCCTTCCCGGCCGAATACGGTGCGGAGAACCTTGCGGGCAAAGACGCTGTCTTTGAATGCAAAGTGAAAGAGGTCAAGGAGCCTGTTGCCGCAGAGCTTAACGACGAGCTGGCCAAGAAGTTTGGCGCGGACGATCTGGCGGCCCTGAAGGGTCAGATCGGCGAGCGTCTGGAAGCCGAGTTTTCGGGTGCGGCGCGTGCCGTGATGAAGCGCGGCCTGCTGGACGAGTTGGACAAGCTGGTTGATTTCGACCTGCCGCCGTCGCTGCTCGATGCAGAAGCCAAACAGATTGCCCACCAATTGTGGCATGAAGAAAACCCGGACGTTCAAGGTCATGACCACCCGGAAGTCGAGCCGACCGAGGAACATGTCAAACTGGCTGGTCGCCGTGTCCGCCTTGGCCTTTTGCTGGCCGAGCTGGGCCAAAAAGCCGAGATCGAAGTGTCCGACGCCGAGATGACCCAAGCGGTCATGAACCAAGCGCGCCAATACCCCGGTCAGGAACGTCAGTTCTTTGAATTCGTTCAGCAAAACCCGCAGATGCGTCAGCAAATCCAGGCGCCGCTGTTTGAAGACAAAGTCATCGACTATGTTTTTGAACTGGCCAAAGTGTCGGAAAAAGAAGTGTCCAAGGACGATCTTCAAAAGGCTGTTGAGGCTTTGGAAGAAGAATAAGACCGGCCACGCCGATCAAAGAAAAGGCCGCCTGATTGGGCGGCCTTTTTTTGTTTTGGGGCATCGATGGTCTGGGCAAAGATCTAGCCGGGTCTCAAGCCCGTTTCGACCAACAACCCCTTACGCTTGGCTTCGTAGTAGTAGCCCCTCGCATACCATTTCATCGCTCCGTCGATATTGCCACCTGACACGATATAGGCGCCGCGCAGGTATTTGCCGGCGTATTTCAGGTTCACGTCCGGGTTCAATAACTCTTTGGCCGGGCCGCGATGCCCCATTGTTCGTGCCGTCTGTGGAAGGATCTGCAACAGCCCCCAATATGGCCCATTGCGCGCTGACGGACGGTGCGTGCTTTCGCGCACGGCTTGCCGGTGCACCAACTCGCGCGGGATCTGATAGTGGTCCGCCCATTTGTTAATAAGCGCGCGAAGTTCAGGCGTTTCGTTGGGGTAAAGGGGTGGGTTGAATCGTTTACCCGCATTGGTGCTGGAGGCACGTTCAGACCTGTCACGGCCCATGCAGGCAGAAAGCGCCAAGGCGGGGACGGCAAAAAGGAGCGCACGGCGCGTGTGATGTTTCATGCGACGACTGTAAGACGGACAGAAACGCGTGGGTAGGGGCTGTTTCGAAATGGGCGAAAGGGTGCTGGTTGGCGTTAGGGTAACAGCGGCGTATCCCTGTCTTTCCTTGGCGGCCCGCTATAACCACTTGGCGAATTTGAAGATCAGGAACAAAGCGATCCCCAAGAGCGCTGAAACACCGGCCAGAAGCCAGAACGCCATCGGTGCGCTGGTTCCCGGCATTCCGGCGACATTCACGCCGAACAGGCCCGTTAGGAACCCCAACGGCAAAAAGATCGCCGCGACGACCGACAAAACATAGCTATTGCGGCTGAGGGCGTGGGCCCGGTTTGCGTCGACGTGATCGTGAATCGTCGTCAGGCGGTCCCGTGTGGCGTCAAGTTCCTCTACGATGCGCCGTGTTCTGTTGCTGGTTTCGCGCAACTGTGCCAGTTCGTCCGGCGCAAAGATCCACCCTTCGATTGCAGCCAGATTCGCGATGGCGTCGCGTTGCGGGTTGATGAAACGGCGCATTTTTATCACCGCGCGGCGCAGCTTGGCGAGCTGATCCGGGGCAAGCGTGCTTCCTTCTGAGGTGGTCTCTTCCATCTCATCGGTTTCGTCTTCCAGCGCAAGAGAAACAGCTTCGATCCGGTTGGTAAGCCCATTGGTGAGTTCTGCCAGAAACTGCCCAACCGTTGCCGGTGCGATACCATCTTCGGCGGCTTCGCGAATGGCATCGACGGCCCAGACCTTGCGCAGCCGCGCCGACACGATTGCGCTTTCTGTCACCCACATGCGAAGCGATACCATATCTTCAGGATCGGATTGTGGGTTGAGGTTGACGCCTCTTAAGTTCAGGATCAAGCCGCCCTGCAGGCGTTCGCATCTGGGCCGGGTTTCGCTTTGCAACAATGCCCGTGCGGCGATATCGGGCAGGTGTTCGTTGACCCATATCGCCGTTGCCGGATCATCCAAAGCGAAGTGCAACCAACGGTAGCCCTGCACAGCGTCGATGCTGGGCCAATCATCTTCGATTGGCCGTAGTGAGTTGCCTTCAAATGCAAATGCGGCGATGGGCTTGATAGATTTGCTGTCCATAGAACTAGCTTATTGCCGAACCAACCCCTATTGCAAAAGCCTTCGTGGACTTGCGAAGATATTTGTTCGATTGAGACGCAGGACAGTCAAGACGCGACACACGAGCGGCGCTTAGAAAACCAAAAGGCCGCCCCAATCAGGGCGGCCTTCGGTGTTAGCATGAAAAGAGGATTAGTCCTCTTTCTCAGCCTCTGCGGGCGCGGCTTCTTCTTCGACAGCTTCAGCCAGATCGTCGTCTTCGGACGCAGCGGCGCCGATGTCGTCGAACAGTTCACCGATCTCGAATTCAGCTTCGGCTTCGGCTTCAGCAGCCAATTCCTGAATGGACTTGCCCGAGGCTTGCAGTTCGGCCTCTTCGATCGAACGTGCGACGTTCAATTCGATTTCGACTTCGACTTCGGGGTGCAGAACCACGTGCACACTGTGCAGGCCCAGATCCTTGATCGGGGCTTTCAGTGCGACTTGCTTCTTGTCGACGGTGAAACCGGCTTCGGTGGTGACGTCAGCGGCGTCACGCGGGGTGACCGAACCGTAAAGCGCGCCAGCGTCCGAGGCGGAGCGAATCACGACAAACTGCTGTCCGTCGAGTTTTGCGGCCAGTGCTTCGGCTTCTTTCTTGGTCTCCAGGTTGCGCGCTTCAAGTTGCGCTTTCTGAGCCTCGAAATTGTCGATGTTGGCTTGCGACGCGCTAAGCGCCTTGCCTTGCGGCAGAAGGAAGTTACGAGCAAAGCCGGACTTGACGTCGACGACGTCGCCCATCTGCCCCAACTTGGCCACACGTTCCAGAAGGATAACTTGCATGTTCAGATCTCCTTACTTCACGGCGTAGGGAAGCAGGGCGAGAAAGCGGGCGCGTTTGATGGCGCGCGACAGTTCACGTTGCTTCTTGGCCGACACTGCAGTGATCCGTGAGGGGACAATCTTGCCACGCTCAGAGATGTAACGCTGCAGAAGGCGCGTGTCTTTATAATCGATCTTCGGCGCGTTGTCGCCCGAGAACGGGCATACTTTGCGACGGCGGAAAAATGGTTTAGCTGCCATGGTTTAGATCCTTTCGAACTTAGCGGTCACGAGGGCGGCGATCGGCCCGCTCGTCACGCTTTTGCATCTGGACCGACGGACCTTCGGCGTGGTCGTCAACCTTGATGGTCAGAACACGCATGACATCGTCATGCAGGCGCATCAGGCGTTCCATTTCCTGAACGGCCGGTGCAGGTGCATCGGTGCGCAGGAACGCATAGTGGCCTTTGCGGTTCTTGTTGATCTTGTAGGCCATCGTTTTGACGCCCCAATACTCGCTGTCAACGACTTTACCGCCGTTGTCACCCAGCACGGTGCCAAAATGTTCGATGAGGTTCTCAGCTTGCGTGTTGGAAAGATCCTGACGCGAGATGAAGACATGCTCGTAGTGCGGCATGTGAACTCCAGTTCTATTGTAAGCGCGCTTCAAAGGATGGGTGCTTATGCCTTCCCGCTACCCACCCACGAGAGGCCACGCGGTTCATTACTTACGGAAAGGACGGTGCCTTATACACGCCTGACCTTGTGGCGCAAGGCTGTTATGGCCAAATGGCGAACGGGTGCTGTGCGAAGGCAAGGGGGGGGCGATGAAACGTTGCTGATCCGCGCAATGCCCTTGAATGACCAGTCGCTTGCCGCAATCCCGTCACAGTTCGGTGCGAGCAATAAACCATATTGGTGGTGGGAAAGACTTCGCCATCAAACGTTGCCAATACTCAAGGACGAGGGTGCCCGATGTCGCTTTCCAACACGTTCAGTCAATTTCAAACACGCCAAGACGAACCCGTCGCCGGGCCAGAGCTTGTGCACACCCATTGGGGCTATCGGCTTCATACCGCAGATTTTGACGAAGGGCTGCCGCGCTTCGGTCGGGCCATCGGACGGTTTGTCGGGCTTGTGCTGTTGTTGGTGATTGCCGGCATCTGGTCTTATTCCGCTAATACCTTTGCTGATCCGCTTATGATGTCGATGAAGCTTGGCATGACGGGGCTTCTGTTTGTGTTCGGCTGGCTTTTGTTCTGGTTTGGTCGCGACACCAGCCGCCCTGAAGCGCAGATCGACCTGAACCATCGTGAAATTCGGATCGGGCGGTCTGACCGGTTGGGCCGCTTCAACCTGGACACGCGAGTGACCTTCAGCGAAGTCGGTTCTGTCCTGATCTTGCGTGACGCAGACACGACAGGCAAAGCAGGGCTGTATGCGCGTATCGGCAGCGGTATGGACGCATTCGAGATTATCTCGGGCCAAGAAGACGTGCTGGAGCCGATCCAGAACCGGTTGGTTCAAGACCTGACAACGGCCCGCCGCACCGTGCGCAACAAATCCGCCTGGCCGTCGTTGTCCGGCGAAGGCTCAGTTTCGCTGGCACGTGTCTCGGCGTCCTGACACGGCGACGCCTGCACACACGAATTAATCTGCATTCAGGCACGCACCGGTATCCGGCTGCGTGCCTTTTGTGTTCTCACCAAAGCTGATTGCGCCAGAGCCCCCCGCGCGCTATTCCCAAGGGGAACGTTCTTGGCAAGAGGAGAGCCCATGAGCCGCGCATTCGTATTCCCCGGGCAGGGCGCCCAAGCGATTGGTATGGGCAAGGCCCTTGCAGATGCATACCCAGCCGCAAAAGCCGTTTTTGACGAAGTCGATGACGCGCTTGGCGAAAAACTGTCGGCTCTAATCTGGGAAGGTGCGCAGGAAGACCTGACACTGACACAGAATGCCCAACCTGCGTTGATGGCAACCTCGCTTGCTGCGATGCGTGCGTTGGAGGCAGAAGGGGTGACGATCGACGCTGCATCCTATGTCGCGGGCCATTCCTTGGGCGAGTATTCGGCACTGGCAGCGGCGGGCACGTTTTCAATAGCGGACACAGCGCGCCTGTTGCGCGCGCGTGGCAAAGCCATGCAGGACGCCGTGCCGGTCGGCGTCGGCGCGATGGCGGCCTTGTTGGGGCTGGACTTCGAAACGGCGACCGCTGTAGCGCTTGAGGCGGCGCATGATCAGGTCTGCCAGGCGGCCAATGACAATGACCCGTCACAAGTGGTCGTTTCAGGCCACAAAGAAGCGGTCGAGCGCGCGGTCGAGATTGCCAAGGCCAAAGGTGCGCGCAGAGCGGTCTTGTTGCCAGTCAGTGCGCCTTTTCACTGCGCCTTGATGCAGCCCGCCGCAGAAGCCATGGCCGAAGCGCTGTCGCAGGTCGAACTGAAGACCCCGAAGGTGCCGTTGGTGGCCAACGTCCGTGCCGCCGAGATTTCCGACCCGACTGTGATCCGGTCGCTGTTGGTCGAGCAGATCACCGGGTCGGTGCGCTGGCGTGAAAGCGTGATGTGGATGGCCGAGCACGGTGTCACCGAGATTTGGGAAATCGGCGCGGGTAAGGCGTTGTCCGGCATGATTCGGCGCATCTCGAAAGAGGTTGGAACCCTTGCCGTCGGCAGCCCTGAAGATGTCAAAGCCGCAGCGCTGTCCCTGAACGGCTGACGCCAGAGTTTACAAGAAGAAGGAAGAGCAGATGTTTGATCTGACAGGAAAAACGGCACTTGTGACAGGTGCATCCGGGGGTATTGGCGGTGAGATCGCGAAGGCTCTGCATGAAGCAGGCGCCACTGTTGGTCTGTCGGGCACTCGCGTTGCCCCACTGGACGCCCTGGCGGCCGAGTTGGGAGAGCGGGCGCATGTTCTGCCCTGCAACCTGTCGGACGCAGATGCCGTCGATGCACTGCCCAAACAAGCCATTGAGGCGATGGGGTCCGTCGATATTCTGGTGAACAACGCTGGTATCACGCGCGACCAGATTTTCATGCGGATGTCGGATGAGGAATGGGACAGCGTGATCAACGTAAACCTGACCTCGACCATGCGCCTGTGCCGTGGCGTGATGCGCCCCATGATGAAGTCGCGCTGGGGCCGCATTATCAACATCAGCTCGATCGTGGGCGCGACAGGCAATCCAGGGCAGGTGAATTATGCGGCCTCCAAGGCTGGGATGGTCGGATTGACCAAATCCATCGCCTATGAGGTTGCAAGCCGCGGGATCACGGCCAACTGCGTTGCCCCCGGTTTTATCGCCACCGCGATGACCGACAAGTTGACGGATGACCAAAAGGACAAGATCAACGCCCAAATTCCCGCCGCCCGCATGGGCACCCCCGAAGAGATCGCGGCGGCCGTTTTGTATCTTGCATCGCCGCAAGCTGGATATACGACCGGCGCGACGATCCACGTCAACGGCGGTATGGCGATGCTTTAACCCGAACGGCCGGATTGGCAATGATCGACTTGATGATCTATTGTCCTCCGAAAGCGTTTGCCTATCGAATGTGATGTGCTATAGGCGGCGCATGTTTTTCCCCAAAGAGCCCTTTCGGGTCGGGGAGCTCGGCGTAACGCGCTGGAAACTGAGTGGCCCAAGCCGGGTCTATCGAAGAAGGGCCAAGTGCCTGAATAAACGTGAGGATTTATCATGAGCGACGTCGCAGATCGCGTGAAGAAAATCGTTGTTGAGCACCTGGGTGTTGAAGAGGACAAGGTTACGGAATCGGCCTCGTTCATCGACGACCTTGGCGCTGACAGCCTGGATACTGTCGAGCTGGTTATGGCTTTCGAAGAAGAGTTCGGCATCGAGATCCCGGACGACGCTGCTGAAACCATTCAGACCTTCGGCGACGCCGTGAAATTCATCACCGAAGCCGTCTGAGCGCTCGGTTGAAAAAGTCGGAACGCGGCGTCCTTCGGGGCGCCGTTTTCTTTTGCGTTCAGGGATTTGCAGCACGTGGACAAGTTTCTGCTGCCGCCGGATGGCGTTTGCCGCCGATCCTGAGAGGTCTTGGGTGAAGCCTCTTGCCCCTGAACCCTTCACCGCGCTATCAAGCGTGGGATTTCAGACTTCCTGAGAAAGGGCAGCACAAATGCGTCGAGTGGTCGTTACGGGTCTTGGAATGGTTTCTCCCCTTGCGTGTGGGGTCGAAGAAACTTGGAAGCGTATTCTAGATGGTCAATCGGGCGCTGGTCCGATCACCAAGTTTGATGCCTCGCGTGTGACAACAAAATATGCGTGCGAAGTGCCGCTTGGGGACGGAACGGATGGCACGTTCAATCCCGATGATTGGATGGAGCCGAAAGAACGCCGTAAAGTAGATGACTTCATCCTTTACGGTCTGGCCGCTTCCGAGATGGCGGTGAAAGACGCTGGCTGGATGCCGGAAGACGAAGAAAGCCGGTTGCGCACGGGCGTGATGATCGGGTCCGGCATTGGCGGTCTGGCGACCATTGCCGAGACCTCGATTATTCTGAACGAGCGCGGCCCCCGACGGGTTTCGCCCTTTTTCATACCCGGATCGCTGATCAATCTGATTTCAGGTCAGGTGTCGATCAAGTTTGGCTTCAAGGGGCCGAACCATGCAGTTGTTACCGCCTGTTCGACGGGCGCCCATGCCATCGGTGACGCCTCGCGTTTGATCCAGACGGGCGACGCGGACGTGATGATCGCAGGCGGAGCCGAGGCTGCGATTTGTGAGCTTGGCATCGCCGGGTTCAACGCCTGCAAGGCGCTGTCGACCAAGCGCGCCGACGATCCGCAAGCCGCAAGCCGCCCCTATGACGAAGACCGCGACGGGTTCGTGATGGGCGAAGGTGCTGGTATTGTCGTGCTTGAAGAATACGAACATGCCAAGGCGCGCGGCGCCAAGATCTATGCCGAGGTGCTGGGTTATGGCCTGTCAGGCGACGCCTATCACATCACAGCCCCGTCCGAGGACGGTGATGGTGGGTTCCGTGCGATGCAGGCTGCCCTTGCCAAGGCGGGGCTTGAGCCGTCGGCGATTGACTATATCAACGCGCATGGCACCTCGACCATGGCCGACACGATCGAACTGAGCGCCGTCGAACGCCTGTTGGGCGACGCGGCGGACAAGGCCACGATGAGCTCGACCAAAAGCTCAATCGGTCACCTGTTGGGGGCTGCGGGCGCGGTGGAGGCGATTTTCTGCATCCTCGCCCTTCGCGACCAAATCGCACCGCCGACCATCAATCTGGACAACCCCGCCGTTGAGCCGCGCCTGAGTTTGGCCGCCAACAAGGCTGAGAAGCGGGTGATCAACACGGTTCTGTCCAACAGCTTTGGTTTTGGCGGCACCAATGCCAGCCTGATCATGGGCAAGGTCGCTGACTGATGTGGCGTAATATCGCCTCGAACGCGCTAAGCCTGTTCGTTGTCATCATGATCGTTGCGGTCGGGGTGATCGCATGGGGCAAGAAACAGTATACCGGTCCCGGTCCTTTGGCAGAAGCCATTTGCCTGCGCGTCGAGAAGGGCTCTAACTTCTCTCGCGTCGCAGATAAGCTGACGGATCAGGGCGCGATATCCAGCGCCACGATCTTCAGGTTGGGGGTTGAGTATTCCGACAAGACCTCGGCGTTGAAGGCCGGGTCTTTCCTGGTGCCCGAAGCCGCGTCGATGCAGGATATCGTGGATGTTGTTACGCGCGGTGGGGCCTCGACCTGTGGCACTGAAGTGCTGTATCGGATCGGCGTTCTGACGGCGGTCATGCAGGTGCGTGAACTGGATCCGGCAACACAGGAATATGAAATCACAGCTGAGTTTAAGCCGGCTGAACTGGAAGGTGCTGCACCCGAAACCTATACAGAGGTGCGCGGCGAGAGCGACACGCGCTATCGCATCGCGTTGGCGGAAGGTGTGACCAGCTGGCAGATTGTGGACAGCCTGAACAAAGCTGATTTTCTTGCCGGAGATGTCACCGAAATTCCAGCCGAAGGCAGCCTTGCGCCAGACAGCTATGAGGTTAAGCCGGGGGCCGAACGCGCGACGCTACTGGCCAATATGCAGGCGGCCCAGAGCAGCATTCTTGCCGCTGCCTGGGAGGCGCGCGCGCCTGATCTGCCCTATGCCAGCCCGGAAGAAGCGTTGATCATGGCGTCTATCGTCGAAAAGGAAACCGGCGTGGCCGAAGAACGGCGGCAGGTGGCAAGCGTGTTCGTGAACCGTCTGAACCAAGGGATGCGGCTGCAAACCGACCCGACCGTGATCTATGGCGTGACCAATGGTCAAGGGGCGTTGGGGCGAGGGTTGCGCCAGAGCGAGCTTCGTCGCGAGACGCCTTACAATACCTATGTGATTGAGGGCCTGCCGCCGACACCGATTGCCAATCCCGGCAAGGCGGCCATCGAGGCGGCGATGAACCCAGACTCGACGGACTACATCTTCTTCGTGGCCGATGGCACGGGCGGTCATGCATTTGCGGAAACGTTGGATGAACACAACCGCAATGTCGCCAAGTGGCGCGAGATCGAAGCGGAGCGTGCGAACCAGTGATTTGGTAAATAAAACATGACCTTGCCGCACGCTGTTGCCGCGGGTCAGTTTGACAGAACGCACGGTCGCCCGTAGGTTCTGGGATACGCTAGAAGACGTGAATGTAACGGCCTTGGGCACCCGCCCGGGGCCGTTTTTTCATGTCGCTCGTTCGGAGACGAGCATGAGAGGCAAATAAAAAAATGACAATGATCACGCCCTTGGGGAAGGACGCGGCTTCGGACGAGTATCTGAAGATCGCGGACACGTTTTTTCTGCGTGTTTTGAAAGAGCTGGACCGTCAGTTGAGCGCGGCGGAACTGGCCAATTGTGAAACCACACCGGGTTTGGCGAAAGCCGTGGCCGAGGTGCGCCGTGCCATGCAAACGGTATTCGAGGAAAGGAAACGTCTTGAACAAAGTGGAAGCAACGCCTTTGGCGGGGCCGGAGCGGTCGCACTCGACCTTGCTCAGGCCCGGGATGAAATCGGGCGCCGATTGGCTTGCCTGCGCGACGCAAGAGGAGCGGGCGGCGTTTCTGAACAGCCTGAGTGATGGTGCCTTGGTGGCATTGCCTTACCTGTTCGAGTTCTGGGCGCTGGATCACCAATTGCCCCCGGAAGGCGACTGGCGCACATGGGTCATCATGGGGGGGCGTGGCGCGGGGAAAACCCGCGCCGGGTCCGAATGGGTGCGCGCCGAGGTTGAGGGGGCTGGCCCCCTTGATCCCGGCCGTTCGCGCCGGGTCGCGCTGGTAGGCGAAACCATTGACCAAGTGCGCGAGGTGATGATCTTCGGCGAAAGCGGCATTCTGGCGTGTTCGCCGCCGGATCGCCGCCCGGAATGGCAGGCAGGTCGGAGACGGCTGGCCTGGCCCAATGGGGCGGTGGCGCAGGTGTTTTCGGCCTATGAGCCTGAAAGCCTGCGGGGTCCGCAGTTTGATGCGGCATGGGTCGATGAGCTCGCCAAGTGGAAGAAAGCGGAAGAAACGTGGGACATGCTCCAATTCGGGCTGCGTCTTGGCAGCCATCCTCGGCAATGCGTCACCACCACACCGCGCAATGTTGGGGTGTTAAAGACGATCCTGAAAAACCCCTCGACAGTCACGACACAAGCGCCGACGGAAGCCAACCGGGCCTATCTGGCGAAAAGTTTCCTTGAGGAGGTGCGCAGCCGATATGCGGACACGCGACTGGGCCGGCAAGAGTTGGACGGTGTGCTGTTAGAAGACACCGAGGGCGCGTTGTGGACCATGGCCGGGCTGGACAAGGCACGCGTCACGGGTGACCTGCCAGCCTTTGATCGCGTGGTGGTGGCGGTTGACCCGCCGGTCACGGGACACAAGGGGTCGGATGAATGTGGGATCATCGTCGCAGGCGTCGTGGCGCAGGGCGCGCCGGGGGATTGGCGCGCCGTTGTGCTGGATGATGCGAGCGTATCGGCCGCTAGTCCATCTCAGTGGGCGGAGGCAGCACTGGAAGCCATGCGCCGCCACAAGGCGGACCGTTTGGTGGCCGAGGTCAATCAAGGCGGTGATCTGGTGGAATCGGTGATCCGACAGATTGACCCGACCGTTTCGTTTCGCGCCGTGCGCGCCACGCGGGGCAAGTCGGCGCGGGCCGAGCCTGTCGCTGCGCTTTATGAACAGGGGCGGGTGGCCCATGTGGGCGGGATGTCTGCGCTGGAAGACCAGATGTGCCGCATGACCATTCAGGGCTTCGAGGGCAAGGGTAGCCCGGACCGTGTTGATGCGTTGGTCTGGGCGCTGCATGAATTGATCATTGAGCCCGTTGCCAAATGGCGCAGGCCGCAGGTGCGCACGCTGGGTTAAAGAGTTTTTTAACCTCGGGTGGCAGAGTGCAAAACATCGAAAGGCGGGGTCCTGAGCCCAACCAGCCCACGGGTCCCGCCTGACATCAACGAGACAGAATTTTCACCGAACGGTAGCGCGACACGCGTTTCGCCGGGCGGGAGAGGTTTGCCGGGGGTCATCCCCGACTTGGACAGAACGCGAGGAGCACCAGCCGATGGTATTCGACTTTCTCAAGCGTGGCGATGCAGCGCATATGGCCACGCAGCCGACCGAAACCAAAGCGTCCGCGACCGGGCCGGTCATCGCCTATGGCGGTGCGGGTCGTGTGGCCTGGAGCCCGCGCGATGTGGTCAGCCTGACCAAGACTGGCTTTGCGGCCAATCCGGTCGGGTTTCGGTCGGTCAAGCTGATCGCAGAGGCCGCCGCCGCGCTGCCCTTAGTGCTTCAGGACGATGCGCAGCGGTTCGAGGTTCATCCGCTTCTAGACCTGTTGGCCCGCCCGAATGCGGCACAGGGCCGTGCTGAACTGTTTGAAGCCTTCTTCGGGCAGTTGCTGTTGACCGGGAACGGTTATTTCGAAGCGGTGGCCAGCGAAGACGGGTCGGTGTCAGAACTTCATGTGCTGCGTTCGGACCGGATGAACCTGGTGCCGGGGGCGGATGGCTGGCCGGTGGCATATGACTACACGGTTGGTGCGCGCAAACACCGCTTTCATGTAGGCGAGGGGTCATCGCCGATCTGCCACGTCAAAGCCTTCCACCCGCAGGATGATCATTACGGGCTGTCCCCTTTGCAAGCCGCCGCCACGGCGATTGATGTGCACAATGCGGCGAGCCGGTGGTCGAAAGCACTGCTGGACAACGCCGCAAGGCCGTCGGGCGCTATCGTCTACAAGGGCGCGGACGGGCAGGCGCAGTTGAGCGCAGACCAGTATGACCGGCTGCTGTCCGAGATGGAAAGCCACCACGTGGGCGCGCGCAATGCCGGACGCCCGATGTTGTTGGAAGGCGGTCTGGATTGGAAGCCGATGGGGTTCAGCCCCTCGGATATGGAATTCCAGAAAACCAAGGAAGCCGCCGCGCGCGAGATTGCGCAGGCCTTTGGGGTACCGCCGATGCTGATCGGCATTCCAGGTGATGCGACCTATGCGAACTATCAGGAAGCCAGCCGGGCGTTTTATCGCCTGACCGTGGTGCCCTTGGTGTCGCGCGTCGCGGCCAGTGTCGGCCACTGGCTGGCGGGGTTCACCGGTGAAAGCGTGGTGCTGAAGCCCGACCTTGACCAAGTGCCCGCACTGTCCGCTGAGCGTGACCAGCAATGGCGCCGCGTGGCCGAGGCCAGTTTCCTGTCCGATGCCGAAAAACGCAGCCTTCTGGGTCTGCCGCCTGTCGCCTCTGACGACGTTTAACAATTGAGGAAAAGCCATGAGTGAATTTCAGCCCGATCTGGGGCTTGAGCATAAATTCGTCAAGCTGGGCGACACGTCCGAAGTGGACGAGGGCATTCTGATCGAAGGCTATGCCAGCTTCTTTGACCAATGTGACACGGGAGGCGACATCGTGGCCCCCGGTGCTTACGGCAAATCCCTGCGCGCGCTGAAAGGGGCGGATCGTGGCGTGAAGATGCTGTGGCAACACGACCCGGCACAGCCGATTGGCGTGTGGGACGAAGTGCGCGAGGACGCGCGCGGGCTTTACGTCAAAGGGCGCATTCTGACGGATGTCGCCAAGGGGCGCGAAGCCGCCGCACTGATTGAAGCCGGCGCGATTGACGGTCTGTCGATCGGTTATCGCACCAAGCGGGCAACCAAGAACGACAAGGGCCAACGGCTTTTGACCGAGTTGGAGCTTTGGGAGGTGTCGCTTGTCACCTTCCCGATGCTTCCGACGGCGCGAGTGGGGGCAAAGGGCGATACGCCTGCTGCTGATGCCACTTTGCGTGAACTGGCGGCTTCGATCACCGAAGCCCGCCACATGCTGGCCCGAAAATCCTGAGCCAGCGATCTGACCCCCTGAGAAGGACCCATAGATGAGCAAGAACGAGACGAAAGCTCAGGGCCAGTCGGCCGCGCCCACAGGCCCGGATTCTGGCCCGGTTGCGGGCTTGACCCCGGCTGCCGAGGTTAAGACCGCGCTGGCTGGTTTCATGAGTGATATCAACACGTTTCACGACGATATTTCAACCAAACTTCAACAACAGGAAGAGCGACTGACCATGCTGGATCGCAAATCTCAAATCACCGCGGCTCGTCCGCATCTTGCCGCTGCTGCCGATCTGGAAGCACCGCATCAAAAAGCGTTCGAGGCCTATCTGCGCTCTGGCGATGATGACGCGTTGCGTGGTCTGGAACTGGAAGGCAAAGCCATGTCGACCGCCGTTGCTGGCGATGGGGGCTACCTGGTCGACCCGCAGACGGCTGCGACCATCCAAAGCGTGCTGAAATCGACCGCATCGCTGCGCGCTGTCTCCAACGTGGTCAACGTCGAAGCCACATCATATGACGTGCTGGTTGATCATTCGGATGTGGGCTCGGGTTGGGCCACGGAAACCGGATCGACCGTCGAGACCGGCACCCCGTCGATTGAGCGCATCACCATTCCCCTGCACGAGCTGTCGGCGCTCCCCAAAGCATCGCAGCGCCTGCTGGACGACAGCGCGTTCGAGATCGAGACCTGGTTGGCAGCGCGGATTGCGGACAAGTTTGCCCGTGCAGAAGCTGCGTCGTTCATCTCGGGCGACGGTATCGACAAACCGACCGGCATCCTGACCCACACCACGGTGGACAACGACAGCTGGACCTGGGGCAATCTGGGTTACATCGCGACCGGCACTTCGGGCGACTTCGACGCTTCGAACCCGGCTGATGCGATCATTGATCTGGTCTATGCGCTGGACGCTGAATACCGCGCGGGCGCGAGCTTCGTGATGAACTCGAAAACTGCGGGTTCGGTGCGCAAGATGAAGGACATGGATGGCCGTTTCCTGTGGTCGGACGGTCTGGCTGCCGGTGAACCGGCGCGTCTGTTGGGTTATCCGGTGCTGATCGCCGAGGATATGCCGGATATCGGCACCGACGCCACGCCAATCGCCTTTGGCGACTTCGGCTCGGGTTACACCATCGCGGAACGTCCTGACACGCGTATCCTGCGTGACCCGTTCTCGGCCAAGCCGCATGTGCTGTTCTATGCGACCAAGCGCGTTGGCGGTGATATCAGCGATTTTGCTGCGATCAAGCTTCTGAAGTTCTCGGTCTCGTAAGAGCCTGAACCCGAGACCCGCTCTGCGCCTTTTTGGCGGGTGCGGGACCGGGCGCGCGCCGACCTCACCCCGTGTTGTCTAGCTGCTCCCCCTCCGTCCGAGCAATGCGGAAGGTGCGCGCCCACCCTAATCCTCGTGACGTGAGGGGCCCGAATTTCGGAGATGATCCATGATGTTAGTCGAGCAGACCACTGTGCCGGGCGCGGTCCTTCCGGTTGCCCAATTCAAGGACCACCTGCGGCTTGGCACCGGGTTTGCCGATGACGGCGTGCAGGATCAGGTGCTTGAAAGCTTCCTGAGGGCTGCCATGGCGGCCATTGAAGCGCGCACTGGCAAGATCCTTCTTACCCGCAGCTTCACGTGGTCGCTGACCGCGTGGCGCGACCTGGCCACGCAGGCGCTGCCTGTCGCCCCGGTCTCTCAGATCGCCAGCCTGTCGATCAAGGATCGTCTGGGCGGAACCGAGGTGATCGCGACCAGCCGCTATGCGTTGGAAGCTGACATGCACCGCCCGCGATTGGTTTCCACCGGTATCTGCCTGCCTGCCATTCCGGTCGGTGGACAGGTTGTGATCGAGTTCGAGGCAGGGTTTGGCCCCGCTTGGACCGATATCCCGGCTGACCTTGCACAAGCGGTCATGATGCTGGCCGCGACTTACTACGAACAGCGTTCGGACAGTGCTTCAGCTGCTGTAGGGCAGGCCAATTTGCCTTCGGCGGTCAACGCGTTGATCCAGAAATACCGCATTGTGCGTCTGTTTGGTGGTGGGGGTGCGCGATGAAAGCTCCGATCCTGAACCGCAGACTGACGTTGGAAGACCCTGTTAGATTGCCCGATGGGGCAGGTGGGTTCAGCCAGGTTTGGCAACCCTTGGGGGACCATTGGGCAGAGATCAAACCGGGCACAGGTCGCGAACGCGCGGCGGGGTTCGCCACGGTGTCGTCGATCCGGTTTCGCATCACCGTGCGCGCCGCACCAGATGGTGCGCCGTCGCGCCCGAAACCCGATCAGAGGTTTCGCGCCGGTGCGCGGGTTTTCAGAATTCTTGCCGTAACCGAAGCGGATGCCGGCGCGCATTACCTGACGTGTTTCGCACAAGAGGAGATCTCGGCATGAGCTATGGCGTATCAGCTGCTCTGCAACAGGCGGTCTATCAACGTCTGACCGCAGACAGCGCTCTTTCCACACTGGTCAGTGGCGCGATCTACGATGCCGTGCCAGCGGGGATCATCACCGGCACCTATGTGAGCCTTGGTCCTGAGGACGTGCGCGAACGGTCTGACATGACCGGGCATGGTGCCATGCACGAAATCACGGTCAGCGTGGTCACAGATGCTGCAGGGTTTCAAAGCGCCAAAGAGGTAGCCGCGGCGGTAAGCGACGCCTTGGTCGATGCGACCTTGGTTCTGGCGCGTGGTCACCTTGTCTACTTGAACTTTCACCGCGCCCGCGCGCGACGGGTCGAAGCGGCAGATGTGCGCCGGATCGACTTGTTCTTCCGCGCCCGCGTGCAAGACAGCTAATTCCTTTTTCACAACACGGAGAGTTCCCATGGCTGCCCAAAACGGCAAGGACCTTTTGATCAAGCTCGACATGACCGACACAGGCGTGTTCGAAACCATTGCGGGCCTTCGGGCCACGCGCCTGAACTTCAACGCGGAAAGCGTAGATGTCACCAGCTTGGAAAGCACCGGCGGATGGCGCGAGCTTCTGGGTGGCGCCGGCGTGAAGTCGGCCTCAATCTCGGGGTCGGGGGTGTTCAAGGACGCCACAACCGACGAGCGGGCGCGACAGATCTTCTTCGACAATGAAGTGCCAAATTTTCAGGTGATCGTGCCTGATTTTGGTGTGGTCGAAGGCCCGTTCATGATCACCTCGATCGAGTATGCGGGATCGCATAATGGCGAGGCGACGTATGAGCTGTCGATGGCCTCGGCAGGTGAACTCAGCTTTACGGCACTTTGATCATGGCAAACCCTTGGACCGGCGAGGTGCGCCTTGTAATCGACGGCACACCCCGTGTGATGAAGCTGACCTTGGGCGCATTGGCAGAACTTGAGGATCAACTGGGCGAGGACACGATCCTAAGTCTTGTCGAACGGTTCGAACGCGGTGCGTTTTCCAGCCGTGATGTGCTGGCTTTGATTGTGGCCGGGTTGCGCGGTGGTGGATGGCAGGGGCGCGCCAGCGATCTGCTATCCGCCGAAATCCAGGGTGGCCCCGTGGCCGCAGCGCAAGCGGCGGGTCAGCTTCTGACCCGTGCATTCGCGCTGTCTGGTGGCGATGGAACAACAGATGAGACCACGGGGTGAGCACCCCCGTCGCGATCGATTGGCCCGGTCTGATGCGGCTTGGCCTTGGAAAGCTGGGGCTTCGTCCAACTGAGCTTTGGGCGCTGACCCCGATCGAGCTGGCTGTGATGGCCGGGTTAGATGGCAAACCAACCGCTTGTTTACGCACGCGATTGGAAGAACTCGCACAGGCTTTTCCCGACGAAGGGCGTGACGTGCAAACAGGAGAAACGTGATGGCTGGACTGGACAGTATCGACAGCTTTGACGAACAGGTCGACGCCTTGGAGACCGCCCTTGGCGGTGCACAGGCGATGACGGCTGGGTTTGTTTTCGAACTCAAGGGGATGCATTCGACCATCTCGGACTTGAGCAGTGATGTGAACACGTTGTCATCAGGCATTTCGTCGGGATTACGCAAGGCGTTCGACGGGTTGGTGTTTGATGGCATGAAGCTGTCGGATGCGCTGAGTGTGGTCGCGAAGTCAATGAGCGACGCGGCCTATGGCGCGGCAATCCGGCCCGTCACCGACCATTTCGGCGGCCTTTTGGGACAGGCGGTTGGCGCGATGACCAATGCGGTTTTGCCATTCGAGAACGGCGGTGCGTTTGCACAAGGCCGGGTGCTGCCATTTGCCAAAGGCGGCGTGGTGTCCAGCCCGACAACTTTCCCCATGCGCGGAGCGACCGGGCTGATGGGCGAAGCGGGTCCAGAGGCGATCATGCCACTGTCGCGCGGGGCTGATGGTCGGCTTGGTGTGCAGGCGGGGGGCGGTGCCGGGCGGCCCGTCAACATAACCATGAATATCTCGACCCCGGATGTCGAAGGGTTCCGGCGATCTCATAGCCAGATCGCAGCCCAGATGTCGCGCGCGCTCTCGCGTGGGCAGCGTCATCGCTAAGCATCCAATCTGACGAGCCAAGGAGGGTTCACCCATGTCATTTCACGAAGTCCGGTTTCCGGCCAATCTGAGCTTTGGGTCCGTGGGTGGACCCGAACGGCGCACCGAAGTGGTGACGCTTGCCAACGGGTTCGAAGAACGCAACTCGCCGTGGGAGCATTCGCGACGCCGCTATGATGCCGGGATTGGCATGCGCAGCCTGGACGATGTCGAGACGCTGATCTCATTCTTCGAGGCGCGGCGCGGGCAGTTGCATGGGTTTCGCTGGAAGGACTGGTCGGATTACAAAAGCGGGCTGCCCTCGCAACCGCCAGCCTATACCGACCAGATCATCGCCTGGGGTGATGGGAATACGACTGAGTTTCAGCTGACCAAAACCTATCGCTCGGGGGCCAACAGTTATGCCCGGCCTATTCGCAAGCCCGTGGCTGGAACGGTAATGGTCGGTCTGAAGGGGGATCCCCTGACTGAAGG
Organism: uncultured Aliiroseovarius sp.; assembly: GCF_947497285.1. Lineage (GTDB taxonomy): Bacteria > Pseudomonadota > Alphaproteobacteria > Rhodobacterales > Rhodobacteraceae > Aliiroseovarius. The sequence continues at coordinate 184,464 of NZ_CANMFT010000002.1, forward strand.
CACCGACTTTACAGTCGATCATGACACAGGCCTTGTCACGTTCGTGACAGCCCCTGAAACTGGGGCAGAGGTAACGGCTGGCTACGAGTTCGACGTGCCGGTTCGGTTCGATACGGATCGCGTGCACACGTCAGTTGCCTCTTTTCAGGCAGGCGATGCGCCCAATGTGCCGGTGGTGGAGGTGCGGGTCTGATGTCGATTTCCCCTGAATTCGAGGCTCACCTGGGCGAAGGCGTGACCACAGTCGCGCGCTGCTGGAAAGTGACACGCCGCGATGGGATTGTGCTTGGGTTTACCGACCATGATCAGGACATCGACTTCGATGGCGTTGTCTTTCGGGCTGACACAGGCATGACCGCACGCGCGCTCAGCCAGACCACCGGCTTGTCCACCGACAATACCGAGGCGTTGGGGGTGCTCAATGACGCATCGATTTCCGAAAAGGATATTCGCGCCGGGCGCTATGATGGGGCCGAGGTCGAAGCCTGGCTTGTGAATTGGTCCGAGACCAACCAGCGCCACCTTAGGTTTCGCGGCACAGTGGGTGAACTGGCTCGTGAAGCAGGTGGTTTCCGTGCCGAGCTGAACGGCCTGACCGAAGCGCTGAACCAGCCCCAAGGGCGGGCTTATCAATTGCCTTGTGCCGCCGTTCTTGGCGATGGGATGTGTCGCTTCAACCTGTCCCAGACAGGCTATTCCGTGGAACTGGCAGTGGGCGAAAACGTCGCTGAAACCACGTTCCAATGCGCGGGTTTGGAACTCTATCCGAACCGCTGGTTTGAACGTGGCCGTTTCATCGTGTTGAGTGGCGAGGCGAAGGATCTGACCGGGCTCATCAAGAATGACCGAAAAGGCACAGACGGCCTGCGCACGATCGAGCTTTGGGAAGCGCTGCGTGCCAAAATGGAGCCCGGTGACATGGTGCGACTTGAAGCGGGGTGCGACAGGCTTCCGCGAACGTGTCGCGTCAAGTTCAACAACTTTCTGAATTTCCGCGGGTTTCCTGATGTTCCAGGCGAAGACTGGCTGATGTCTTACCCGGTTGGACATAGACAGAATGACGGTGGCGACGAACGTGAAGCGTCAGATGTTTTGGATGCGCTGCTGAACGGCGACGATGAAAACCCGTTCAACCCCTTGGGCGGGTTGTGACATGAGCGATCTGGCAGTTGCAATCGTGGCCGAGGCGCGCGCGTGGCTTGGCACGCCCTATGTGCATCAAGCCTCGTGCAAGGGGGCAGGCAGTGATTGCCTTGGACTGGTGCGTGGTGTCTGGCGCGCCGTCTTGGGTGAAGAGCCAATAAAGGTGCCACCCTATACGCAGGACTGGTCTGAAGCGTCTGGTCTGGAGAGCTTGTGGGACAACGCGCGTGCGCACTTGATCGAAAAGCCCATGTCACAGGCAAATCCCGGCGATGTTGTCCTTTTTCGGATGCGCGGTGGGGCTGTTGCCAAACACCTTGGGATCCTGACGCAAGTGGATCCCTCTTCTTCCTTCATCCATGCCTATAGCGGTCATGGGGTCGTTGAAAGCACGCTTTCCACCCCTTGGGCGCGCCGGGTCGTGGCATGTTTCGCATTTCCTGAAAGGACAAGCTGATGGCGACGATCGTACTTTCTGCAGTTGGCGCGGCGGCCGGTGCCTCTATAGGTGGCGGGGTGTTGGGCCTGTCATCGGTGGTCATTGGCAAGGCAATCGGCGCGACCCTTGGTCAAGCGATTGACAACCGCATTCTCGGTGCCGGGTCAGAGCCGGTCGAGACCGGAAGGGTCGATCGTTTGCGACTGACCGGTGCCTCAGAAGGGGCAACCGTCCCGATGGTCTATGGGCGGGCCCGGCTGGGCGGACAGGTGATTTGGTCCACGCGCTTCAAGGAAACCACCGCGACCACGGGTGGCGGTGGGAAAGGCATGTCGCCGCCCGAGCCGGAAGTCACGACCTATAGCTATTCCATCAGCCTCGCGATTGCACTGTGCGAGGGCGAAATCACGCGGCTGGGCCGCATTTGGGCGGATGGAAACGAAGTCGCAGCAGAAGACCTGACCTTGCGCGTTTACCGGGGAACCGAGACGCAGGGGCCAGACCCGAAGATCGAAGCCGTCAAGGGGACAGGCAAAGCGCCTGCGTATCGCGGCATCGCTTACGTGGTGATCGAGGACTTGCCGCTTGGCCAGTTTGGCAACCGCGTGCCTCAGTTCAGCTTCGAAGTGTTCCGCCCCGAACAGCGCTATCAACCCAATGAGGTCGCGCGCGGCACGCGCGCTGTGGCCCTGATCCCGGGGACAGGTGAATATGCCTTGGCGACCTCGCCGGTGCATTATGGTGACGGTCCGGGTGTGACTGAGGGGTCAAATATGAACAGCCCCTCAGGTCTGACGGATTTCAAGACGTCCTACCGGATGATGCGACAAGAGATGCCCAACTGTAAGAACACGGCCCTCGTTGTGTCGTGGTTTGGCGATGATCTGCGGTGTGGCGCCTGTCAGATCCGCCCGCGGGTCGAGCAAAAAGCGTTGGATGGCAAGTCCATGCCATGGACCGTGACCGGGCTTGGCCGGTCACAGGCCGGGGTGGTGCCGAAGGACAGCGATGACCGCCCGATCTATGGCGGAACGCCCTCTGACCAAGCGGTGAAAGAGGCGATTACGCATGCCTCGAGGAATGGTCGCAAGGCGACGTTCTATCCGTTCATCCTGATGGAGCAGATGAAAGGGAATACCCTGCCTGATCCATGGTCAGGTGGCGCCGGGCAAGCTGAATTGCCGTGGCGTGGTCGGATCACGACATCGCTTGCACCACATCACGCAAATTCGCCAGACGGATCCGCTGCGGCGATCCAGCAGGTTGCGGATTTCTTTGGAGATGCTGCGCCAAATGACTTTGCGGTCACGGCTGATGGTGTTGACTACATCGGCCCAGCCGAGTTTTCGTATCGTCGGTTCATCCTGCACTACGCCCATCTGTGTGCCGCGGCAGGCGGCGTGGATGCGTTTCTGATTGGATCAGAACTGCGCGGCCTGACGCAGATCCGTGGGCCAAACAACAGCTTTCCGGTTGTGGACCAGCTTGTCACGCTGGCGGCAGATGTGCGGTCGATCCTTGGGTCTGGGACCAAGATCTCCTATGCGGCGGATTGGTCCGAGTATTTCGGCTACCACCCACAGGATGGATCGGGCGACGTGTTCTTCCACCTCGATCCGCTCTGGGCAGACCCGCAGATCGATTTCATCGGCATCGACAATTACATGCCGCTGTCTGATTGGCGCGACGGGTTCAATCATGCGGACGCCCACCACGGCGCGATCTATGACCTTGCCTATCTGCAATCGAATATCGAGGGCGGTGAAGGCTACGACTGGTATTACAAGACGCCGCAAGCCCGTGATCTGCAGATCCGCACGCCGATCACCGATGGCGCCCATGGCGAGCCTTGGGTGTTTCGCTACAAAGATTTGCGCAACTGGTGGCTCCAGGCGCACCACAACCGTGTGGGCGGGGTGCGCGCCGTTGTGCCCACCGACTGGCTTCCAGGCTCCAAGCCGTTCTGGTTTACTGAACTGGGGTGTGCTGCGATCGACAAGGGCACCAACCAGCCCAACAAGTTTCTTGACCCCAAAAGCTCGGAAAGTTCTCTGCCTCGGTATTCGAACGGGCGGCGTGATGACTTGATGCAAGCGCAATATCTGCGCGCGATGTACGATTATTGGGGCGATGCAGGAAACAACCCGACGCATGACGCAAGCGGAGTGAAAATGCTCGACATGGGTCGCGCGCATGTTTGGGCATGGGATACGCGTCCTTTCCCTCAATTCCCGAACCGCAAGGGATTGTGGAGCGATGGTGCCAACTATCGTCGTGGGCATTGGTTGAACGGTCGGGTGTCGGCTCGGTCGCTTGCCTCTGTGGTGTCCGAGATCTGTGATCGCTCTGGTGTCAGCAATTACGATGTAAGTCGTCTTTACGGGTTGGTGCGTGGCTATGTGGTAGACCAGATAGGTGGCGGCCGCGCAGCCCTTCAACCCTTGATGCTGGCCTACGGGTTCGAGGCGTCTGAACGCGAAGGCACGTTGGTTTTCAAGTCCCGCACCGGGCGGTCTGAATTCGTGATTGACCCCGACAAGATGGCCTTGTCGCCGGATCGTGAGACCACGCTTGAACGTGTGCGCGATCCCGAGGCTGAACTGGCAGGGCGCGTGCGCCTGAACTATGTGGAAAGCGAAGGCGACTATGACATACGTTCGGTCGAGGCAGTGTTTCCGGACGCCGCCAATCGCACGGTGACGGTATCCGAGTTTCCCCTGATCCTGACACGGGTCGAAGCAAGATCCATCGCCGAACGCTGGTTGTCAGAAGCTCGTGTTGCACGGGACCGCGCCAGTTTCGCTCTGCCGCCGTCAGAATTGGCCAAGGGGGCAGGGGATGTCATCGAAATCACGACCGATGCGGGCACGGAACAGTTTCGGCTGGATCATGTCGAAGATGCGGGGGTGCGGTCCATCCGGGCCGTGCGGGTCGAACCTGGGCTGTTCCAGCCCTCTGATAGCGTCGAACCCGCGCCTGCGGTCAAGCCCTACATCCCTCCGGCTCCGGTGTTTCCGGTGTTTATGGATCTGCCGCTTCTGACCGGGGACGAGGTGCCGCATCAGCCGCGCATTGCGGTGACGGCGCGCCCGTGGCCGGGACGGGTGGCGCTTTACAGCTCGGTCACGGACAACGGGTATGCGATCAATCGCACGATCACGGAAAGGTCGGTTATTGGCGTGACGCTGAACGACATGACGCAGGCCTCCTCAGGGTTGATTGATCGTGGCCCTGCGTTGCGCGTCAAGCTGACCGATGGCACGCTGTTTGCCACCTCGATCGAAGATATGCTGAACGGTGCGAACGTGGCCGTGATTGGTGACGGAAGCCCCGACAATTGGGAGGTGTTCCAGTTCGCTGGCGCAGATTTGGTCGATGAGCGCACATACGATCTGACCCTTCGGCTTCGAGGACAGGCAGGCTCCGACGGCGTTGCGCCATCAGTGTGGCCTGCCGGCAGTATCTTTGTGCTGCTGGGCGGGCATCAAGATCAGGTCAAGCTTGCCTCATCCGCGCGTGGGTTGAACCGCCACTATCGGATCGGCCCGGCCCGCAGGCCGTTGTCAGACCCTTCTTTCCTGCACAAGGTGCATGCTTTTGCAGGCATTGGCCTCAGGCCCTATGCGCCTGTGCACCTGTCCGTGCGTGATGTGGCCGGAGATCACACGATCAGTTGGATCCGCCGCACCCGGTTGGATGGCGACAGCTGGCAAGACGGTGATGTGCCATTGGGAGAGACCTCTGAAACCTATCGGTTGCGAGTGCTGGATGGGCCGACCATCAAACGGCAACTTGATGTTGCAAGTCCACACTGGACCTACGGCGCCTCGTTGCGCAGTGCGGACCTTGTTGGCGGGTCCTATGCCATCGAGGTGGCGCAGGTGTCTGACCGGTTCGGACCGGGCCCATACACCCGTCTGGCAGTGGCGCTATAGCCGTGCGGCCGCTCTTGCCCGGAGACATTGCCGCGGCCGCCTGTGCCCTGCTGGCGATGCCTGTCGCAAAACGACCCGGCGCGATGCTTGAAATGCTGCATCGCGCCGAGGCGGCAGACAGGTATCGCAAGACGCTGGGTTATGCTCACCCAAACTGGGGCAACGGGAGCCTTGCTGCCGTGGCAATGTCGCTGGCGCGCCGGGCCGAGCCAATGCAAAGCGACCCCGACTATGTCGACTGCATGCTAACGGTTTTTGCCGCACTGAAGGCCCGTCACGATCGGAAAACGCGGCTTAGCCGGTCGCGCAACTGACGCATTTGCAGGCACAGGGATCAAGGTCAAGCCTGGCTGCCGGGATCGGGTCACCGCAATCGTCGCAATAGCCGAACTCGCCATCTTCTAGACGCGCAAGGGCTGCGTGAAGGCGCCGGCGCTGGGTCGCGCGGCGCGCGGCCGTTGCTTTGGCCATCGCTTGGTTCTGCAGGGCGTCCATCCGGCTGAGCCGGCCAACAGCCTGTTGATCCAATTGAACGATCTGCTGACCCTCCGCGCCAAGCGCGTCCTCTTTGCCCAGTTTTTCCAAAGCCTTCAACAGCCTGAGACGGAAGACTTCTTTGGTTGGGTCATTCATTTTGGATATCTCGGCGATCACGGCTTTGCATTTTGAACTTCGACCCTATCTGGTGTATGCAGAGCGTTCAACGAAAGGAACAGGTATGGCCGAAACGCGCGCGATCGTGACCGAGATAGACCCGGTCTGGGATCGGATTTCACACGAAGCCCACAAAGCCGTGGCAGATGAACCGCTTTTGGGCGGTCTGATACATGCCTGTGTGCTGCATCACCGGTCACTGGAAAAGGCGCTGTCTTATCGTTTTGCAGCCAAGCTGAGCTCGAACGAGATGAGCATGGTGTTGCTGCGCGAAATCGCGGACGAAGCCTATGCTGAAAACACCGCGCTGGCTGATGCAGCGCGTGCGGATATCCGGGCCGTGTTGGAACGTGACCCGGCCTGTCATCGCATGTTGCAACCGATCCTGTTCTTCAAAGGTTTCCAAGCGATGCAGGCCTACCGGCTTGGCCATTACTTGTGGAAGAAAGGGCGAAAGGATCTGTCCTATTTCATCCAGATGCGCTGCTCCGAGGTCTATGGAATCGACATCCACCCCGGTGCGCGTATTGGCAAGGGCATCATGATTGACCATGCCCATTCGATCGTGATCGGCGAAACGGCGGTGGTCGGCGACAACGTGTCGATGCTGCATTCCGTGACGCTTGGCGGGACCGGCAAAGAAGACGAAGACCGCCACCCCAAGATTGGTGATGGTGTGCTGATCGGTGCAGGCGCTAAGGTGCTGGGAAATATCAAGATTGGCACCTGTTCACGAATTGCCGCGGGGTCTGTCGTGTTGGAGGATGTGCCGTGCAACAAGACCGTCGCGGGAGTGCCTGCGCGCATTGTTGGCGAAGCGGGGTGCGATTGTCCATCGCTTGAAATGGACCAGACGCTTCTACAATAATCCTCGGGTCGGCGGAAAACCGCAAACTTGCTTCAGATCAATGTTTTAATTCGGCGACTTCATCTATACGGAGCCGTGGAACCAATATTGGAGATCCGAGATGAAACAGATTTGGCTTGCGACGGTTGTTGGCTTTTCAGCCCTTTTCCTTGTCGCCGTTGCCGGGTAACCGACACGCCAAAGCCGGGTGATACACCCGCAAGATGACGAAGGGCGACGCGATTGCGCCGCCCTTTTGTTTTGTCTGGTGGACTGTTTATTGGGACAGTTGGTCGAAAGCCTGAAGCGCACGCGACCCATACATATAGCCGGGGCCGCCACCCATCATGATCGCCACCGACACGGTTTCCGCAACTTCCTCGCGTGTGGCACCTGCTTTGATCGCCGCCCGCACGTGAAACCCGATGCAGTCATTGCACTGTTTGGCGATGCCAATGGCGATGCACTGAAGCTCTTTTTGCTTGGTCGACAGGACTCCATCACCCATCGCCGCGCGATGCATCGTCACGAACCCTTTGGCAGCTTCGGGCTGAACAGCGCGAAAGCTGTCGGTGTTGGCGCTTGTGTCGTCAAGTAGGGCTTTGAAATCCATTGTGTTCTCCGAAAGTTATGTTGTTGGAAAAGCAAATGGCTCAAGACAGAAATGCCCGCCTTGAGCCATGTCAATAGATTGCACATTTCGAATGTGACGTTACGCCAGCATCGACATCGGGTTTTCAAGGTTGTCCTTGATCGCGGTCAGAAGCTCTGCGCCCAGTGCACCGTCAATGACCCGGTGATCAACACTCAGGGTAACCGACATGACCGTTGCCACACCCAACGCGCCCTCTGCGTTGACCACGGGCTTTTTCACACCGGCGCCAACCGCGAGGATCGCACCATGCGGCGGGTTGATCACGGCGTCGAAATTGTCGATGCCGAACATCCCAAGGTTTGAAATGGCGAAGCTGCCGCCCTGATACTCGTGCGGCGCAAGCTTGCGGTCACGCGCGCGGGTGGCCAGGTCTTTCATTTGGGCCGACAGGCTGGACAAGGACCGCATTTCTGCGTCTTGCAGAACCGGTGTGAACAAACCACCTTCGATCGCGACGGCAACCGCCACGTCCGAGGCTTTCATCTTCAAAACCCGATCACCGGCCCAAACGGCGTTTGCGTCGGGCACCTGTTGCAGCGCAATCGCGCAGGCCTTGATGATGAAATCATTCACCGACAGCTTCACGCCGCGTGCCTCAAGCTGCTTGTTCAACTGGCCCCGGAAGGCCAGCAGCGCATCCAGTTGGATGTCGCGGCGCAGATAGAAATGCGGGATGGTCTGTTTGGCCTCTGTCAGACGGGCGGCGATGATTTTGCGCATCCCGTCCAGCTTGACCTCTTCATACGCGCGACCCGCATACATCGCAGCAATGGCGTCGGACGAGACCGAAGGCCCAGGCGCCGCCACAACAGGTGCACCGGCGGCGGCAGGTGCTGCTTTAGGTGCGGTTGCCGTCGCGCCTTCCACATCGGCTTTGACAATCCGACCCTTGGGGCCAGAGCCTTTGATCTGCGCAAGGTCCAAACCTTTATCCGCCGCGATCCGGCGCGCCAGAGGCGAGGCGAAAATACGTGTGCCGTCAGCGGCTTGCGGGGCAGGGGCGGCGCTGGCAGGTGCCGCTGCCTCAACCGCTTTGGGAGCGGCCTCGGCTTCGGCAGCAGCAGGCGCTGCGGGTGCGCTGGCGGCCACGTCGCCGACCTCTTCGCCGTCCTCGACGATGATCGCGATGGCGGTGTTCACTTTCACACCCTCGGTGCCTTCAGCCACAAGGATCTTGCCGATGATCCCTTCATCGACCGCTTCGAACTCCATTGTGGCCTTGTCGGTTTCGATTTCGGCCAGAAGATCGCCCGACGCGACCTCGTCGCCTTCCTTGACCAGCCATTTGGCCAGCGTGCCTTCCTCCATCGTCGGGGACAGGGCGGGCATCAGTATTTCGGTTGCCATGTCAGTGTCTCCTTACCGATAGGTCACAGCTTTGGCGGCGTCGATGACCTCTTTCGTTGTCACGAGCGCAAGCTTTTCAAGGTTGGCGGCATAGGGCATGGGGACGTCTTTGCCCGTCAGGTTGATCACCGGTGCGTCCAGATAATCAAAGGCTTCTTGCATCAAAACCGCCGAGATATGGTTGCCGATTGACGCGACGGGCCAACCTTCTTCGACCGTGATGCAGCGGTTGGTCTTCATGACCGATTGGATCACGGTCTGGCTGTCAAGCGGGCGCAAGCTGCGCAGGTCGATGACCTCGGCCGAAATGCCGTCCTTTGCCAGCGCGTCCGCGGCCTCAAGCGCATATTTCATACCGATGCCGAAGCTGACGATGGTCACATCATCCCCCTCGCGCCAGATGCGTGCCTTGCCGAAGGGGACGGTATAGTCGTCAAGCACGGGCACATCGAAGGCCTGCCCGTAGAGAAGCTCGTTCTCAAGGAAAACGACAGGGTTCTGGTCGCGAATAGCCGATTTCAGCAACCCTTTTGCATCTGATGCCGAATAGGGCATTGCCACATGCAGGCCCGGGATCTGTGCATACCACGCCGCATAGTCCTGGCTGTGTTGCGCGGCGACACGGGCGGCGGCACCGTTCGCGCCACGAAAGACGATGGGACAGGACATCTGGCCGCCCGACATATAGCGCGTCTTGGCGGCTGTGTTGATGATGTGGTCAATCGCCTGCATGGCGAAGTTAAAAGTCATGAACTCGACAATCGGCTTCAGGCCAGCCATGGCCGCCCCGGCGGCAAGACCGGTGAAGCCGTGTTCGGTGATCGGTGTGTCGATCACCCGCTTGGCGCCAAATTCATCCAGCATGCCCTGACTGACCTTATAGGCGCCCTGATATTCTGCGACCTCTTCGCCGATCAGGAACACCGTGTCGTCTTGGCGCATTTCTTCGGCCATCGCGTCGCGCAGGGCCTCGCGCACGGTCGTTGAGCGCATTTCCGTGCCGGCGGGTATGTCCGCTTCGGCTGGGATCACGGGCGTGACGGGGTGTGCTGCGGCGCGGGCGGGTGCCTCTGCTTGCGCAGGGGCAGGGGCGTCAGATGCCGGGGCTGACGTTTCGATGTCATCGGCGCTTTCGCCCTCTTCGATCATTATCGCGATGGGCGTGTTCACTTTCACGCCTTCCGTGCCTTCTGCCACAAGGATCTTGCCGATGGTGCCTTCGTCGACGGCCTCGAACTCCATCGTTGCCTTGTCGGTTTCGATCTCAGCCAGGATGTCGCCGGATGCAACCTGGTCGCCTTCTTTCACAAGCCATTTCGCCAAAGTCCCTTCTTCCATTGTGGGGGACAGGGCGGGCATCAATACTTCAGTAGCCATTTTGTGGTCTCCTCTGTCCGGGATCAGGCGTAGATATCGGTCCACAGCTCTTCAAGCGCGGGCTCGGGGCTGGTTTTTGAGAATTCGGCGGCGTCGTTCACGATTGCCTTGATCTCTTTGTCGATGGCCTTCAGGTCATCTTCGGAGCTGTGTTTGCCTTGCAAAAGCAGTTCGCGGACATGCTCGATCGCGTCGCGTTCTTCGCGCACCTTCTGGACCTCTTCGCGGGTCCGATACTTTGCCGGGTCCGACATCGAATGGCCGCGATAGCGATAGGTCTTCATCTCAAGGATATACGGTCCCTTTCCGGCCCGGCAGTGTTCGGTGGCGCGCAAACCGGCTTCCTTCACCGCCAGCACGTCCATGCCGTCTACCGCTTCGCCGGGGATGCCAAATGCCTCGCCGCGTTTGTAGATATCGGGTGTCGAGCTTGATCGCTGCATCGAAGTGCCCATGGCATATTGGTTGTTCTCAACCACATAAATCACGGGCAACTGCCACAGTGAGGCCATGTTGAAGCTTTCGTAGACTTGACCTTGGTTGGCTGCGCCATCCCCGAAATAGGTGAAGGTCACGTTGCTGTTTTCGCGGTATTTGTCGGCGAAGGCCAATCCGGTGCCAATTGGCACCTGCGCGCCAACAATGCCGTGGCCGCCGTAAAAATGCTTCTCTTTCGAGAACATGTGCATCGAGCCGCCTTTGCCTTTGGAATACCCACCTTCACGGCCCGTCAATTCGGCCATGACGCCCTTCGGGTCCATCCCGCAGGCCAGCATGTGACCGTGATCGCGATAAGACGTTATTCGCTTGTCACCGTCCTGCGCGGCGGCTTCCAGTCCAACCACGACAGCTTCCTGTCCGATGTAGAGGTGGCAGAAGCCACCGATCAGCCCCATGCCATAGAGCTGGCCGGACTTCTCTTCGAATCGTCGAATAAGCAACATCTCTTTGTAGAATTCGAGCAATTCTTCTTTGGATGTGTTTGATTTCTTGTTGCTTTTCCGGGTGGCCATATGGCGTCCTCCTCTTGGCGTCAGCTGGTGTTCCGGGGGTAGTTTAGTGTTAAACTAGCTTATACAGTTTTTGTCGTTTCAGGTCGATGAAAACTTGATGCGCCCAAGCGAAAGCTGCATTGCAAATTGCGCAAGCCCCGTGGCTTGCCAGGATCAGTTGCGAAGGGGGATCAGCGCAGGATGACTTCGTCGGCGCGGGCCATGCCCAGAACCTCTCGGGCCTGCGTGTCGAGCAGGTCAAGATCCAGATAGTCATCAGACAGACGATGGGTCAGGTTTGACATCGCCGCAATCTCGGCCGAGAGCGCATCACGTTCTTTCAAGAGCGCTTGCGTCTCAGCCTCGATCTGCACACGACGGAACAGACCATAGTCGCCCTGCACACTGGCAAACGTGAAATACAGGCCGAGACCAACGATCACGACGAAGTAGATTATTCCACCAAAACCAGTTTGTGCACGAGGTGCGCCCATAGGCTTCCTGTCTGTACTGTACTGCCTCTTGCCCGTTTCTTGGTGAACGGTGCAAGGACACTATGTCATAGGCGATTCGCCTTGTGAATCCCCAAAACGAATCGATTGCCAGAAAAAGGCGAAGCTTCGCCGGGTGTTCGCGATCTGGGTCGTATGACGCGGGAATGCCGCAGGATCGTCGCGACCCGTCGCCGCTTTGGTCAAGGACTGCGCTGAAGGGGGTGCGCCTGCTTGCCGGCGAAGGCGGATGGGATAACTCTGTTGTTCTTGATGTGCCGTTTGACCAATGTTCTGACGCGCGCGCCGTGGTGCAGTTGGCGGGATGGCGTTTGGGGCACGGCCACAGGCGCGATTGCCGTGCTGGGCCAAAGGATGCGCAACTCCTCGCGCGCGCCTGGTGTCATCGCCGTCAGTGCCTCGGGTCCAAGATACAGGCTTTCGGCGGCGATGCCGTTTGCATTCAGGATTTGATGGTCGTCCAGCAGGATGTGGAAATAGTAAAACTCTGCCTTGGGGACTTCGACCTCAATGCCGTCCGATCCAAGCAGATCTTTGGCGGCGGACAAAATTTGTGGCACGCCGAACATGCGTTGTGCAATGGCCCCGCAGATCATGATCCGGTGCTGACGAGACACGCGCAGCGGCGGGGTCGGGTCGGCCAAGCCCAGAAACCGGGTGCTGATGGCAATCGGGTGAAGCCGTTCGTCGGCGCGCAAGTCTGCCAGCGTGACACGCCGGGCAAATATCCAGCGAATAGGCTGCCACCCGTGATCCAGCGTGTTCACAAGATCGCCTGTGCGCAAGTGTTCGATAGGGGTGAAGCCCTGCGGGGTTTGCAACACCGTGCCCGAGGCGAAGCAAACGATGTCCGTGCCGGGGGTTGGCGTTAGCCCATTGTTGAACCCCGCCGATGTGCGCTGGATTGAAAACCCGTCCTGATCGTTGCCGAAATCCTCGGTAACGCCCGATTGGGTGGCGGTGCTGGAGAACCCTGAATAGCCAGACCCGTTGACGGGGTCGTCTGCCGTGTCACCGTTATAGGTCGCCTGAATGTATTCATCATTGTTGGGGTCGTAGACGACAATGTTGTCGCCGTTATTGTTGAAGACCCCGCTGCCGTAGTCTGCGTCGAAGGCAAGGTTGTCGCCGGACACACTGGGCAGGCTGCCACCGTTCTGGACGTTGCGAACGACCACCGCGACAGCGCCAGGTTGCAAGACTGTGCCGGGCGGGAAGGTAAACCAATTGTCCCGGCCCTGATCCCACAGTTCCAATCCGGATATATCAATTGCGGCATTGGAGGTGTTGATCAGCTCAATGAATTCGTCTCCGCCACGGGCGCGACCGCTGCCATCCGTGTCGAAATTGTTGGCGCCATTGGGATCAACAAGAACTTCGTTGATCGAGATGCCGCCCAGAAGTGTGCTGGCCATACAATCGGCCTTTCATTGAGTTGCGAACTGGTACTCGACGTCTCATGATTATGCAGGGTTTTACGGGAAAGGTAAAATTCAACCGACGCGAGGCACCTGCACAGGGCGGTGACGCCGCGATGCGATCAGCTGAACAGGGCAGGCAAAACAAAAGCGCCCGCAGCGAAGGCTACGGGCGCTTTTTAGGTGTTTGCCAGATTAGCCCGCGATTGAGGCTTGATAGATGCTGTCGATCGTGTCGGCGATGGTGGCGTTGAATTCGTCGTCCGATTGCTGCGCGGACAAGCCTTCTGTCAAAGCGCGCGAGAAGCTTGCGATGACACCGGCGTTTTTCGCCAGACGCGCGTTTGCTTCAGCGCGGGAATAGCCACCCGACAATGCCACGACAGAGGCGACGCGTGGGTGATCCACCAGCGCCTTATAGTGGTTCGGTGTCTCGGGCAGCGTCAGCTTCAGCATCACCGTCTGATCCTCCGCAAGCGCGTCCAGATGCGCTTTCAACTCGGCCAGAAGCAAGTCTTCCGCGGCCGCCTTGTCAGGGATCGAGATGTTGATCTCAGGCTCGATGATCGGCACCAAGCCATGGGCGATGATCTGTTTTGCGACTTCAAACTGTTGCGCCACGTTGGCTTTGATGCCATCGGCATTGGCCGCGTTGATGACGGATCGCATCTTGGTGCCAAAAATGCCGGCCTTCACGGCGCGGTCACAGAGCGCATCCAGATCGGGCATCGGTTTCATCAGCTGGGCACCATTCACTTCTGCTTCCAGCCCCTTGTCGACCTTCAAGAAAGGCACCACACCGCGATCTTCCCACATGAAGGTCGCCGTCGGTTTGCCAGCGATTGTCCGGTCCATGGTCATTTCAAACAAGATGGCGCCGATGACTTTCTCGCCCGTAAATGCAGGGGCCTGCGCGATGCGTGACCGCATGGCGTGGATCAGGTCATACATTTCCGCGTCGCCCGAATAGGTATCTTCTTCGATGCCATACAGGCGCAGGGCCTTCGGGGTCGAACCGCCCGACTGGTCAAGGGCTGCAATGAAGCCTTGGCCGGCTTTGATTTGTTCCATTTGTGCTTGGTTTGGCATGTCGGTCCCGTTTTGATCTGGGTGAATTTCCACTGTTCTAAGGGAGTGTGCCAACCCTTGCAATTCTGCTGGCGCTAACGCCGCAGATTGAAATGTGCCCCCGATCACACCCGCGGGCGAAATTGGGGGCCGCGGGGTCGATTGCTCCGGGTCTTGCTTCCGGTGCTTTGGTGGGCGCGCAACGGATGGTTGGACCGTGGGCTGAAACGCGCTGCGCCGTCTTGCTATTTCGTCAAGATCAGCTTGCCGGCCCGCGTGATGGTCAGTGTGTAGACCATGTCATTGAGCACAATTTGGGCTTTGCGCCCCGATCCGGTCAACGCCAGCGCGTCGTGCTGTGGCGGGGTGGTCTGGCTGGCACCGTCAAAGGCCGAGCTGGTCAGAGGGGCGGTCATGTGTGGTCTCCTTCAAGGCACGCCTCGATCCATGTGGCCAGTGATCGCAGGCCAGACAGGATGGGGAGGGAGAGTGTCAAATCGGTTCGGGCCAGAAAAGGACCCTTGGTCGGATCGGTCATTGTCGCGCTCCTGCACGGAAGGGCGGTTGCCCTGAGGTCTCCGGCTGATCGCGATTGCGACTGGCTGACGTTTATTTCCTACTAAAACACTCAGGTAACTGTCAACCCGATACTGCCCAAAAAAAACCCGCGCCTTTTCAGGGCACGGGTTCCATTGGTTCGATGAGTGGTCGGTCAGTCGCCCAGGGCCGCAACCCCCGGCAATTCCTTCCCTTCCATCCATTCAAGGAAAGCCCCGCCCGCCGTCGAAATATATGTGAAGTCTTTCGCGGCATCTGCTTTGTTCAGGGCGGCCACCGTGTCACCACCACCGGCAACCGATGTCAGCCTGCCCGCGGCAGACAGCTCTGCCGCAGCCTTCGCGGCGGCGTTTGTGGCTGCGTCGAAGGGTTCAATCTCGAATGCGCCCAAGGGACCGTTCCAGATCAGCGTCCGGGCGGTCTCGAAAACCGCGGTGATGCGCGCCACGGTTTCGGGACCAGCATCAAGGATCATGGCGTCTGCAGGGCAGGCATCGACCGCAACGGTTTCATGCGCAGCGCCCGCCGCGAATTCGCGCGCCACGACCACATCGCTGGGCAGGATGATTTCGCACCCTGCCGCGTCGGCTTTTTCAAGAATTTCGCGGGCTGTATCGGCCATATCGTGTTCTGCCAGCGACGTGCCGATTTCGATGCCCCGGGCGGCAAGAAACGTGTTGGCCATACCGCCGCCGATCACCAAATGATCAACCCGTTTGACCAGATTGCCCAACAGGTCGAGCTTGGTCGAGACCTTTGCCCCGCCAACAACCGCCACAACCGGGCGTTCAGGGTCGCCAAGGGCGGCTTCCAGAGCAGACAGTTCGGCTTGCATCAAACGACCTGCACAGGCGGGCAACAAATGCGCCAGCCCAGCCGTGGACGCATGGGCACGGTGGGCGGCCGAAAACGCGTCATTACAGTAAACATTGCCTAACGCCGCCAACGAGGCCGCGAACCCGCCATCGTTCTTCGTTTCACCTTCGTGAAACCGGGTGTTTTCCAGCAGCAGCACATCGCCTTTTTCCAATCCGGCAACCGCTTTCTTGGCGGGTCCGCCGATGCAATCCTCGGCGAATTTTACCGGGCATCCCAACGCGGCTTCCAGTGCCGGGCGCACGACGGACAGCGACATGTCCGGCACACGCTGCCCTTTGGGGCGGCCAAAATGCGCAAGCAGAACCGGCTTTCCGCCGGCGTCCAAAATGTCGCGGATGGTGGGCAGAATGCGCTGAATGCGGGTGTCATCCGTCACTTGGCCATTTTCGACCGGCACGTTGATATCCACGCGCGTCAGCACAACCATGCCGTCTAGATCCAAATCATCAAGTGTTTTCCAGGCCATCTGTCTCTCCATCTGCTACGGGGCAGTTGCACATTAAAAGGGGGCCGGGGTCAACGGGTTTGGGGGCGAAAATGCGCCTGTGACCTCTTTCATCTTGCCCAAAGCGCGCATAAGTTGGCGGGCGATTGACCCAAGTCACCGATAGACAAACAGGAGGCCCAAATGGCCGATTACAAAGATCCCGAAAACACCATCCTGATGGAGCTTAAAGGCGGCACAGTGGTGATCGAACTGCTGCCCGATGTGGCCCCCAAACACAGCGAGCGGATGAAAGAACTGGCGCGCGCGGGCGACTATGATGGCGTTGTCTTTCACCGCGTGATTGATGGTTTCATGGCGCAGACCGGCGACGTGGCCAACGGCAAAGACCCGATGACCCTGCGCCACGCGGGCACGGGTGGGTCGTCGCTGCCGAACCTTCCGGCCGAATTTTCAAAGCTGCCGCATGACCGTGGCACTTTGGGGGCGGCACGTTCGGCGGATCCAAATTCGGCCAACAGCCAGTTTTTCATCAACTTCAAGGACAACCATTTCCTCAACGGCCAATACACCGTTTATGGGCGTGTGACGTCGGGGATGGAGCATGTCGACGCCATCACCCGTGGCGAGCCGCCAGCGGAGCCTGATGTGATGATCTCGGTCAAGGTGGCTGCTGATGACTGAACGCACACGCCGTGAAAAGAGGACCTTTCTGGCCGCCTTTCTGGCCGGTGTGGCAATTGTCGTCGGGTATGCGATCTATACGTTCTTGCCCTCGACACCGCCCGAGGTGGACACAGTGGCGCTTGGTGACGCACCGAAGATCGAAATCAGCGTCGCAGGCGAGGCGGAAGGCCGCATCGTCATCACGTTGCGCCCTGATCTGGCCCCGCAACATGCGGAGCGTATTGTGCAGCTTGCCAAGGATGGCGCGTATGACAACGTGGTGTTTCACCGCGTGATCGAAGGCTTCATGGCGCAAACGGGCGACGTGGAATTTGGCAAGGCTGACGGCAATGGTGGCCGCGCGGGCATGGGTGGATCGAGCTATCCGGACCTGCCAGCCGAGTTCTCGCAGGAACCGTTTGTTGCAGGCGTTGTCGGTATGGCGCGCTCGCAAAATCCAAACTCGGCCAACAGCCAGTTCTTCATCATGTTCGCCCCCAGTCCCAACCTGAACGGTCAATACACCGTTGTCGGGCATGTGACAGACGGCTTCGATGTGGTTCAGGCGATCAAACGTGGCGAAGGACCCAATGGCGCCGTGATCGGCACGCCGGACGTGATGACATCGGTGCGCGTTCTGGACTAAAGCGCGCGCACGTTTGCTCAAACCCCCGTGAGGGGGGCTATGGGGCCTCTTCTTTCTCTGTCAGAATATCTCTGACACGGCTGAAAGGAGAGGCCCCATGCGTATCATCCTGACCTTGCTGGCCATCGCAACAGGGCTATGGGCGCAGGATTTGCGCGCCGAGCCGCGCTTTTGGCAAAACGAGTTTCCAAAGACCGACTTCGCCCAAACCACGGTTGAGAACTGGGCCGAAATCCTGTCCGGTGGTCCCGGCCGCGATGGCATCCCCGCATTGTCAGACCCCGCGTTCCTTCCGGTGAAGGACGAAGCAAGGCTGGCACCGCGCGAACCGGTCATCACGCTTGAGATGTCGGGCGAAGTGCCGCGCGCCTATCCCCTGCGGTATCTGACATGGCACGAGATCGTCAATGATCAGGTCGGTGACACACCGGTGGCCGTGACCTTCTGTCCGCTATGCAATTCAGGCATGGTGTTTGACCGCAGGGTCGCGGGGAAAACGCTTTCCTTCGGCGTGACGGGCAAGCTCAGAAACTCCGATATGGTCATGTATGACCGCGAAACGGAAAGCTGGTGGCAACAAGCAATCGGTGAAGGGATCGTTGGCACCTACAGTGGCACCCAGCTCGATCAGCTGCCCGCCTGGATGGAAAGCTGGGCCGAATTCGCCCGCCGTAACCCAGATGGGCAGGTCATGGAGCAACCCGGCACAGGCCGGCCCTACGGTCAAAACCCCTATGCTGGGTATGACAGTCGTGACCGACCATACCCGTTCTTCACAGGAGAAAACCCGCCGCATGGCGTTCCTGCACTGGCGCGCGTGGTGCGTGTAGGCGACCGGGCGTGGCCCGTCGCGCGCCTGTCGAAAGAGGGCAAGATCAGCGAAGCCGGGGTGGTAATCAGTTGGACCGCGGGACAGGCTTCGGCTTTGGACACGACGCGCATCTCGAAGGGGCGTGACGTGGGCACGATCCGGGTGCATGACGCAAACGGGCAAAACGTGGCGCATGATGTGCTGTTTGCCTTCGCGTTTCATGCCTTTTGGCCAGACGGCACTTGGATGCTGGGCAGCTAGGTTGCTACGCCCATGGGCGCGCGGCAGAGGTAACCGGAAGAAAAGGTCGCTGGCCGGGTGGAAAAGCCGCTAGTTGCCCCGGCGCGTAAACATCGCGGCATCCTCTGCCGCGCGCCGGATCGCCTTGGATTTGTTCACCGTTTCTTCATATTCCGCCTGCGGGTCGCTGTCATAGACAACGCCGCCACCTGCCTGAATATACAGCTTTTCATCTTTCACGACGGCCGTGCGCAGGGCGATACACATGTCCATATCGCCGCCTGCACTGAAATACCCCACGCCGCCGCCATATACGCCGCGTTTTTCCGGCTCCAGTTCGTCGATGATCTCCATCGCGCGAACTTTCGGCGCACCCGAAACCGTGCCCGCTGGCATCCCCGCAAAAAAGGCAGAGAGGGCGTCCTGATCATCGCTTAATTCCCCCACAACGTTCGAGACGATGTGCATCACATGGCTGTAGCGCTCGACGATGAATTCCTCGGTCGGGCGCACGGTGCCGATCTTGGCCACCCGTCCCACGTCGTTGCGTCCCAGATCCAAAAGCATCAGGTGTTCTGCCAGCTCTTTCTGGTCAGCCATCAAATCGGCCTCATAGGCCTTGTCTTCTTCGGGCGTAGCCCCGCGCGGGCGGGTGCCGGCGATCGGGCGGATCGTCACTTCGCGGTCAAAGACGCGCACTAGGATCTCGGGCGAGGCACCCACGACCTGAAAGCCGCCGAAGTTGAAATAGAACATGAACGGCGATGGGTTTGTGCGGCGCAGACTGCGATAAAGCGCAAACGGGGGCAGGGGAAAGTTCTGCGTCCAGCGCTGGCTGGGCACCACCTGAAAAATATCCCCGGCGCGGATGTAGTCCTTGGCCTTTTCGACCGCCGCCAGATAGTCAGGTTTCTTGAAATTTGAAACCAACGGGCCAAGTTCGCACGCTTCGCCCAGATCGCGGGTCTCGCCGGGGGCGGCCCGGTCCAGGTCACGCAAGGCATCCATCACCCGTTCGGCAGCCTGCGCATAGGCCGCCTTGGCCGACAGACCGCTGTCCACAAAGGCCGGCGACACCAGTGTGACATCGCCTTTTACCCCGTCCAGCACGGCCACCACTGAGGGGCGCATCATCATTGCATCGGGCAGACCCAGAGGGTCAGGGTTCACATCGGGAAGGTGTTCGACCAGCCGGATCATGTCATAGCCCAGATAGCCGAACAATCCGGAAGACGCGGCAGGCAGGTCAGCGGGCAGGTCGATGCGGCTTTCCGCCAGCACTGCGCGCAATGCATCAAGCGGATGGCCGGGCATGTCTTCAAACGCGTCGGCATCAAATCGTGCCTGTCGGTTGATCCGCGCGTGATTGCCCCGGCAATCCCAGATCAGGTCAGGTTTCATGCCGACGATCGAATAGCGCCCGCGCACTTCACCGCCCGTGACGCTTTCCAGCATGAAGCTGTCGCGCCGTGCTTCGGTCAGCTTCAGCATCAGGCTGACCGGCGTGTCCAGATCGGCCGCCAGACGGGTATAGACCACCTGGTTCTTTCCGGCATTCCAACCGGCTTCGAAATCCTCGAACGAGGGTGTCAGAGCCATTGGGTGTCCTTTCCGGTCGGTCGCGTGGCTGCGGGTTACTGGAACTGCGCGTTCACAGCGTTGATAACGGCGCGGTTCAGTTCGATCCCCGCGCGGGTCTGAATGGCACGTGAGAAGGCGGCTTCGACATCCAGCGCGATTTCCTGCGCGGTGCCGGCGGCGAAATTGGCCTTGACGGAGGTCGCTTCCTCGCTGTCCTGATCGGCAGGCTGTATGGCATCCAAGCGCACCAAGATCACAGTGTCAGCGCTTTCGATAACGCGCCATTCACCGACGTCCATGCTGAAGACCTCGGTCATGAAGGTCGGCGGGGTGCCTTCGATGAAGGCCTCGCGTTCCTGATCCTGCTCCACGACCTCGGTCAAGCCCAGCGAAGATAGGCTTTCGCCCCCTTCCAGCTTGGGTATCAGGGCGCGGGCCTGATCTGCCAGAAGGCTCATGCGCTTTTCTGCGGTCCACCCGGCGGTCACTGCGTCAGACACTTCAGTCTGGTCTTGCAGGCGCGGTTCCTGAAGCTCGTCCAGCCGCAGCGCAAAGACACCGCCGTCGGTCATCAGAGTGATTTCTGGGAAATCGTCGACGGTGACGGCCTGTGCGGCGTCGCGAAAGGCGTCATAGGCGGCGATGCCGTCGCTGTCGCCTGCTGTCCAGTTGATCGTATCCAGCCGCATATTGTGACTTTGGGCGATCTCTTCCAAGGTTGCGCCGCCGGCCATCTGGTCATCAAGCTCGGCCACCATGTCGCTGATTTGGCGGCGGGCGGCATCTGCGGCCAGTTCACCATGCAGGTCGTCGCGGACATCTTCAAAACTGGTTTCGCGAGCCGCGAGAATGGCATTCATCCGGTAAAGGGCAGGGCCAATGTCGCTGTCATGCGGGCCGGTGACACCGGGTTCGGTCAGCGCAAACACGGGCGCGCCCGCGGCTCCCAGTTCGGATTGGGACAAATCGCCAAGGTCGATGTCAGACAGTTGCAGGTCGCGCGCCGCAACCAGGTCTTCAAAGCTCTTTTCGCCAGCCGCAATGGCGTCCGCAGCGGCTTGGGCCTCGGTTTCACTTGCAAATACAAGACGTTCCACCATACGCCGCTCTGGCACCTGATATTCCGAGGCGCGTTCGTCATACAGCGCACGGATCTGGGCGTCGTCGACATTGATCGACGGGATCACGTCTTCGGGGTTGAGCCACGCATAGGTGATCACTTTTGTTTCGGGCAGAGTGAAGTCGGCAGGATGCGCCTCGTAATACCCCGTCAGGTCCGCCTCTGAAGGCGCAGGGACCGGGGTGCTCAGGCGATCTGTTCCCATCGCCGCCCATGTGAAATCGCGGGCTTCGCGGGCATAGGCATAAAGCGTGTCCACAAAGACCGGTTGGGTCGCAATGCCATTGGCCACGGCAGCCTGCAGGATTTGGCGGCTCACCTCGTCACGCAGGCTTTTCTCGAACTCCGAGGCGGTCAGGCCAGATTGTTCCAGCGCGAAAGTGTAGCCTTCGCGGTCAAACTTTCCATCGACACCTTGAAACGCAGGGATGTCGACGATCCGGTCGCGCAGGTTCTTGTCGCCAACCGAAATGCCCAGCCGACGGCTCTCGTCTTCCAGAGCGGCAGTCGCGATCACGCGCGACAGCACCTGTTGATCCAAGCCAAAATTGCGCGCCATTTCCATCGTCACACGCGTGCCGGTTTCGGCCTGAAACGCATTCATTTCAGATTGCAATTCGCGCGCATAGCGGCTTGCGTCAACCTCGGTATCCCCGACGGTTGCAATGGACCCGACAGAGCCGCCGAAATTGGTCGAGCCGAAGCCCACCAGCCCGACCATCACCAGACCCATCAAAATCCACCCCAATGTGCGAGAGGTCTTGCCGGTTGCCATGCGCGTCTTCCTTTTTTCCACCTGTTCCAAAGGGTTTTAGGTGAGCCCGGCCGGAATGCCAATATGTCTTCGCATCGTCCATTAAAAGGCGAGCGGCTGTTAGGGGGTGAAGGTCGTCAGGCGGCCCAACACGGTCGCAATTGTGTCGGTGTCGATATTGGCGAAGGCAACGCGCAACTGGCGTGCGCCGGTCGCGTCCCCTGAGGGCGTGAACATCGTGCCGGGCAGGGCAAGGATGGCGCATTGGTCGACCAGGGTTTGCGCAAGCCTGTCCGATGGCATGTCGAACGGGTGTTCGAGATAGGCGAAATAGGCCCCGCAGCCGCGCAGATGCCAGCCATTGGCCGCCAAGGGGACAAAACCCGCGCGCAGGGCCGCCGCGCGGGTCAGAACCTCGACACGTTCCCCTGCCAGCCATTGGTCCAGATTGCGCAAACCCCATAGGGCGGCGTGTTGGCCCAGTTGGGCGGGGCAAATCGTGACCGTGTCCAAAAACTTCTCGACCTGCGCCAGACGCGCGGGCGACGTGACAAGTGCGCCGACCCGGTGCCCGGTCAGGCGGTAAGACTTGGAGAAGCTGTAAAGATGGATCACCGTGTCGTCCCAGTCCGGATCGTCAGACAGTGAATGAGGTGGCGCGGCGCTTGAATGGAAATCGCGATAGGTCTCGTCGATGATCAGCGCGATCTTATGGGCGCGTGCCAGATCACGGAAGGCCGCGATCAGATCGGGCGGGTATTCGACGCCTGCGGGATTGTTCGGAGTGACCAATGTAATTGCTCGCGTGCGCGGTGTGATCAGTGCTTTGGCAGCCTCCGGGTCGGGCAATAGATCGACCCCCGTCGGCAGCGCGACCGCGTTGACGCCGCACATATCAAGCCACATTTTATGGTTGAAATACCATGGCGTTGGAAGGATGACCTCATCCCCCGGTGCCGCCAAAGTGGCGATTGCGGCGCAAAAGGCCTGATTGCAGCCCGATGTGATGGCGATGTTGTCTGCTGTGACCACCCCGGCGTAGCGCCGGGTGATGTTGGACGCCAGTTCCGAGCGCAGGGCAGGCAGACCCAACACGGGGCCATAAAGATGCGTTTCCGGCTGGCGCAGCACCGCCTCGGCCATGGCGTGGCGCATCGCGTCGGGCGGGGGATCGACCGGCGCGGCTTGGCTGACGTTGATCAGGGGCCGCTCTGGGGAAAAGCTTTTCCCTGCGATCCAGCGCCGTGCCTCCATCACCGGTGGCGGGACCGTGGCGTGAAGGTTGGGGTTGAGCGGGAACATGGCGGCCTCATAGGTTGGATATGAAAAGGGTAGCAATCGGCGTCACCGGTCGCAATCTGTGCCGGGAATGAAGAAGGCGCCACGAGCGGGCGCCTTTTCCTGAACCATGTCTGACGGGGTCAGCCCTGCAAAACCACCAGCGCATGGCGCTTCTTTCCCGCGGACAGTTTCATCGGTTGCCCCAGATCATCGGCTGACACCATGCGCCCGGCATCTGCCAGCGCGGTGTCGTTCACCTTGGCGCCATTCTCGGCAATCAATCGCTTTGCGTCTTTCCCAGATTTGGCCAAGCCGGTTTTCACGAACAACTGAATGATCGATATTCCGTCGCCAAGCTCGGTTGCGGTCAACGCGACGGTGGGCAGGTCATCGCCCATGCCCCCCTTCTCAAACACCTCGCGGGCGGTGTCTTCGGCGGCTTTGGCAGCGGCGGCCCCATGCAGCAGGGTCGTCACTTCATTGGCCAGAATGATCTTTGCGGCGTTGATCTCGGACCCTTCCAGCGCGCCCAGTCGGTCGCATTCCTCGACCGGTAGCTCGGTGAAGATTTTCAGAAACTTCCCGGTGTCTGCGTCGGTCGTGTTGCGCCAGAATTGCCAGAACTCATAGGGGCTGAGCATGTCGCCATTCAGCCAGACCGCGCCGCCTTGCGATTTGCCCATCTTGCGCCCGTCCGACGTGGTCAACAGTGGCGTCGTCATGCCGTAGATCTCTTGATCCAGCACCCGGCGCGTAAGGTCGATCCCGTTCACGATGTTGCCCCACTGGTCCGAGCCGCCCATCTGCAGAAGACAGCCATAACGGCGGTTCAGCTCAAGAAAATCATAGGCTTGCAGGATCATGTAGTTGAATTCGAGAAAGCTCAGGCTCTGTTCCCGGTCCAGCCGCGACTTCACGCTTTCAAAACTGAGCATCCGGTTGACCGAGAAATGCCGCCCGATATCTCGCAGGAAATCGAGGTAATTCAGCTCGTCCAGCCACTCGGCATTATTAAGCATGATCGCATCGGTCTCGCCGTCGCCGTAGCGCAGGAATTTTTCGAACACCTGCTGCATCGCCGCGATATTGGCGTCGATCTGTTCCGGCCCCAAAAGGGGGCGTTCGTCTGATCGGAAAGACGGATCACCCACCTTGGTGGTGCCACCGCCCATCAGGGTGATCGGCTTGTGGCCGCAGTTTTGCAGCCAACGCAGCACCATGATGTTCATCAGATGCCCCACATGCAGCGACTGAGCCGTCGCGTCATACCCGATATAAGCGGGCACTACCCCCGCAACCAACGCGTCATCCAACGCCTGATAATCCGTGCAGTCGGCCAGAAAGCCGCGCTCGATCATCACACGCATGAAGTCGGATTTCGGGTGGTAGGTCATCGTTTTTCGGTCCATCCTGTGAATTGTGGCTTTCCGTATAGACGGGGGGCGGACAAAGGAAAAGGGCGTGTTGCGGACCATGTCGAACGTTGCGTTGAAGGAACAGTTGGGCCGCGCGCCAATTTGGGCGCTTGGCATGATGTCGGGCACGTCACTGGACGGGGTTGATGGCGCGTTGGTGCAAACCGATGGTCATGCGATCCACGCCTTTGGGCCGCACGGGTTCATTCCCTATTCCGACGTGCAACGGCAGGTCCTGTCGCGCGCCTTGGGCCATTGGCCCGGCGACCCCGAAGTCGAACCCGCCGCCGAGATTGTCGAGACGACCCACGCAACCCTTGCAGCCCGGCTCATGCGCGGCGACCCCGCTCCAGCGTTGTTGGGGTTTCACGGGCAGACGTTCGCACATGACCCACGCGGCGGCCGAACCCATCAGGCAGGAGACGGGCAGGTGCTGGCCGAGGTGCTGGGCCTTCCCGTGGTTTGGGATTTCCGCAGCTCGGATGTTGAACTGGGCGGCGAAGGCGCTCCGCTTGCGCCTTTCTTTCACCACGCCTGCGCGCGGTTCATCAAGGCCGACGCGCCCTTGGCGTTCCTCAATCTGGGCGGTGTGGGGAACCTGACATGGGTCGACCCGCGCGTGGACGCACCCGAGGCCGCCAACGCCTGCCTTGCCTTTGACACCGGTCCTGCAAACGCGCCGATCAATGACCTGATGCAGGCGCGGCTGGGCTGCGCGCAGGACGAAAGGGGCGCGCTTGCGCTGTCAGGTGCCGCAGACGAACCCCAGGTCGAGGCGTTTCTGGACCATGCCTATTTCCACCGGATGCCGCCGAAATCGCTGGACCGCGATCAGTTTGCAGAGCTGGCGCGCCGTGTGGCACAGCTGTCCAACGCTGACGCCGCGCGCACCTTGGCCGCATGTGCCGCCGCGGCAGTCGCGCGCGGGTTAGAGCATTGCCCGACCCCACCGTCGCGTGTTCTGGTCACCGGGGGCGGGCGCCACAACGGCGCGATCATGGCCGAGCTTCGCAACCGTCTGTCGGTGCCCGTTGAGGATATCGACGACACGGGACTGAATGGCGATATGCTAGAGGCGCAGGCTTTTGGCTATCTGGCGGTGCGTGTTGCGCGCGGCCTGCCAACCTCGTCACCGACGACAACAGGTGTCGCCGCGGCTGTCGGGGGCGGTGTGATTTCGACAGGCGCGCACGACTAAGCGTTCAGGTGCATTCAACCGTTGCCTTATCGGCATAGAATGCGATGTGGTCTTTCAAGGCCGACAGATCTTCGACCGGGGCATCGAAAATCCAGCCCGCATCTTCGATCACGGTCGATTTCGTCTGGATCGAGTAATGGCGCGCTTCGCCGCGGTAAGGGCAGGTCGTCACCGTCTCGCTCTTGTCAAGAAAGGCCATCGCCACATCGTCTTTGGGAAAATAGATCACGGCGGGGTTGTCGCCTTCGACCACCGACAAGGCGTTCAGGCTTTCGCCCAGAACGGCACCGCCGGCGCGAATGGTCCATTTGCCCTCGGCGGGGCGGATCTTGATTTGATCGCTCATGATGTAGCCTCAGTCTGTCGGTGAAAACTTGCGGGACCATATCAGACCCATCAGAAAATGCGCGCGCTAAATTGGCGCACATGCCGTGGCCAGCCAGTGCGACGCAGCGTCACTGAGGCGCGGCGCCAGCTTTTCCACGCAGGTCGCGTGGTAGTCATTCAGCCAAGCACGTTCTTCGCCCGACAACATGTCCGCAATCACCAGACTGGTGTCGACCGGCACGTAGGTCAGAGTCTCGAACGACAGCATGTTGCGGTCCGCATCACCACCGATCGGGCAGGTGGCCTCTTCTACGACAACAAGGTTTTCAAGCCGAATGCCGAACGCGCCTTCGCGGTAATAGCCCGGCTCGTTCGACAGGATCATGCCGGGCAGAAGTTCGACATCCGAGATCGCGTTGAACCGCTGCGGTCCCTCATGCACTGACAGATACGCACCGACGCCGTGCCCGGTGCCGTGGTTGAAATCCTGATGCGCGGCAAACAGCGGATAGCGCGCGATCGGGTCCAGATCGCGCCCTGTCCGCCCCTTGGGGAAATAGACGCGCGACAACGCAATCATGCCTTGCAAGACACGGGTATAACAGCGCTTTTCTTCGTCTCCAACATCACCGACCCGCAAGGTGCGCGTGATGTCCGTGGTCCCGTCGCGATACTGCCCGCCGCTGTCCAGCACGACCAGATTGCCGGGGGCAAGCGTGCGGTTTGTGTCATTGGTCACGCGGTAATGCATGATCGCGCCGTTGGGGCCAGCACCTGCGATGGTCTCAAACGAGATATCCAACAGAGCATTTGACGCCCGGCGGGTTTCCTCCAGCCGGGTGACCAGATCAATCTCGCTCAGGGCGGCTTTATCGGCAGCGTCATACCAGGTCAAAAACTCGACCATGGCGGCGGCGTCGCGCAGATGCGCCTCGCGCGCGCCCTTCAATTCGGTCGGGTTTTTCTGCGCCTTGGGCAGGATCGCGGGGTCATCGGCCCAGTCGATCTGGATACTGGCCTTGTCGAGAACCTGTGAAACGGCAAGCGGCGCGGTCGCCTTGTCGACCCGAACCGGTCCGTCGAGCGTTTTCAGGTGGCTTGCGAAATCCTTGATCGGGTGCAGCGTCACGTCCTTGTCAAGCTGGGCCTCGACCGTGCGACCTTCGGTGGTGAAGAACGCGACCGAGCCATCGTCAGACAGGATCGCGAAGCCTTGCACGACAGGAATACGCGGTAGGTCGTCGCCGCGAATGTTCAGCATCCATGCGATGCTGTCAGACAGCGTGATGATGCAGGATTTTTGGCCGTCGGCCATCAAGCCGTCCGCCAGTTCCGACCGCTTCGCTGCGCTGGATTGCCCTGCAAATTCAACGGGTTGCTCGATGATCTTACCATTGGGGGCAGGGGGGCGATCTTCCCAGATCTGATCCACCAGATTGTCGGTCGCGATAAGCGTGAGCTTGGTGCCCTCAAGCGCCTTCTCAAGCGTCTCAATCTCGCCTTTGGTGTGCAGCCACGGGTCAAACCCGATCTTCGCCGACTGCCCGTCCAGCGTTTCCTTCAACCAAGGTCCGGGCAGGGTTTCGGGCCAGTGAACCGGGGTGAACGCATCCATGTCAGCCTGCACGCGCACTTGTGTGCGATAACGTCCATCGACGAAGATGCCCGCGTGATCCTTCAAGGCGATACAGAACCCGGCCGACCCGGTGAAGCCTGTCAGCCACGCCAAACGCGCATCGCAGTCGGCGACATATTCGCCTTGATGGGCGTCGGCGCGGGGCACGATGAACCCGTCCAGACCCTTCATCGACAGAGCGCGGCGCAAACGGTCCAACCGGACCGGGCCACGCGATGGGTCGGCGGTGCTGTCAAAGGTCTGGAACATGGAGGGTCTCCGATTTGTCAGGATGGGGACGGTTTGCCGGGCGCGCAGGTGCAATCGCGCGCACCATGCCGTGAAACGCCAGCCGTGAAAAGGGGGGTCAGCTGACCTTCTTGATCCCCAACAGACGCGCCCGCGCGCGAGGGTCGGAATCAAACAGTGACGCCAACTGTTCGGTCATTGCACCCGCCAGTTGTTCCACATCCGTGATGGTGACCGCACGGTCGTAATAGCGGGTCACATCATGGCCGATACCAATCGCCAGAAGTTCAACCTGCTTGCGTTTCTCGACCATTTCGATCACGTCGCGCAGGTGTTTTTCCAGATAATTCGCAGGGTTAACGGACAAAGTTGAATCGTCAACCGGCGCCCCGTCGGAAATCACCATCAGGATTTTGCGCTGTTCGGGCCGGGCCACGATCCGACGATGCGCCCATTCCAGCGCCTCGCCGTCGATGTTTTCTTTCAACAGCCCTTCTTTCATCATCAGGCCCAGATTGTCGCGCGTGCGCCGCATGGGGGCATCGGCCTTCTTATAGATGATGTGGCGCAGGTCGTTCAGACGGCCGGGCTGTTGCGGGCGGCCTTCTGCCAGCCATTTTTCGCGCGCAAGCCCGCCTTTCCAGGCGCGGGTGGTGAAACCCAGCACCTCGACCTTGACCTGACAGCGTTCCAGCGTGCGGGCCAGAACGTCGGCACAGATCGCGGCGATGGAAATCGGGCGACCACGCATGGACCCGGAATTGTCCAGAAGCAGCGTGACCACGGTGTCGCGGAACTCGGTGTCTTTTTCCTGCTTGAACGACAGGGGGGTCGTCGGGTTGGCGACCACGCGGGCCAGACGTCCCGCATCCAGAATGCCCTCTTCCAGATCAAACAGCCACGAGCGGTTTTGCTGTGCTTGCAGGCGGCGCTGCAACTTGTTCGCCAGACGACTGACGGCGCCCTTCAAGGGCTCAAGCTGTTGGTCCAGATAGGCGCGCAGGCGTTCCAATTCGGCCGGTTCGGCCAAGTCCTCGGCCATGATCTCTTCGTCATGGTCGCTGTTATAGACAAGGTAATTCGGATCGGCATCGGACGCGGGGGGCGGCGCAGGTGGATCAAGCGGAGCGTCTGCGTCGGGCATCTCTGCCTCGTCGCTCATCTCGTCGTCAGCCATGTCGTCAAGCGTCACCTGAGCCTCAGACGGGTCCATCTGTTCGTCTTGCGCGCGTTCGGGGTCGGCTTCGGTTTCGTCCTGATCGTCGGCCGCTTGTTCATCTTGTTGATCATCGGATTGATCGTCATCGGGGGCAGCGTCTTCGTCGCTGTCATCCTCGGAATTGTCCGGGTCGTCGCCCAACTGGTCGCCATAGCCCAAATCTTCGATGATCTGGCGCGTGAAGCGGGCAAATTCCTGCTGGTCAGCGAGCTTGTCGCCCAGATTGTCCAGATGGTCGCCCGCCTGACCTTCGATGAAATCACGCCATAGGTTCATCACATTGGCGGCGGCGGGGGGCATGTCGCGGCCCGTCGCCAGATGGCGCATCAGATAGCCGGCGGCGGTGGCCAAAGGGGCGTCGGCGGCGGTGGTGATCTGGTCAAACCCCGCGCGCATCGCGTCGCTTTCGATCTTGGCGTCGATGTTGCCAGCGGTGCCCGGCATGTCGCGCGCGCCGACCACCTCGCAACGGGCGGTTTCCATCGCTTCATAGATTTCGCGCGCCATGCCACTGGCGGGGGCGTATTTCGCGTGGGTTGCCTCGTTGTGGTAGCGCAGCTTCATCGCATAGGCGTCCGCCGTGCCGCGCGCCAACAACACCTCATCCCGCGTCATGCGTCGCGTGACCTGTGGCAGACGCATCGCGTCCTTCGTCACCCCCGACGGGTCCACCGTGAAGCTGACCGACAGTTCCGGCTCATCGGCAAGCGTCTTCGTCGCCTCAGCCAGCGCTTTCTTGAACGGATCAGCAGGGTTGTCGGAGGGTTTGTTCATTTGGTTGCTGCTTTGTTGCGCTTAGGGCTGCAAAGACCCGCGGGGTGGTGCGAAAGCGCCGCCCCATGGGGGCGGGTCGGCGCTGCCCGGTCTGGCGCCCGGGCGGTGCATGGCGATATCGGGCTTCTTGGTGTCACCCCAAGCTCATGCTCACCGCGCTCTCCGGCAGTTCCTCGTCAAAACAACGTTGATAGAACTCGGCCACCGTCTGGCGTTCCAGCTCGTCGCATTTGTTCAGGAAGGACAGCCGGAAGGCATAACCGACCGAGCGGAAGATATGCGCGTTTTGCGCCCAGTTGATCACGGTGCGCGGGCTCATCACGGTGGACAGATCGCCGTTCATGAACGCGGTGCGGGTCAGGTCGGCGACGGTGACCATCTGGGCTACGGTCTTGCGACCTTTCTCGGTGTTCAAAAGCGGGTTCTTCGCCAGCACGATGTTGGTCTCGGCGTCATGAGACAGATAGTTCAGCGTGGCGACCAGTGACCAACGGTCCATCTGTGCTTGGTTGATCTGTTGCACGCCGTGATACAACCCGGTCGTGTCGCCCAGACCCACGGTGTTTGCGGTGGCAAACAGGCGGAAGGAGGGGTGTGGGGTGATCACCTCGTTCTGGTCCAGCAGGGTCAGCTTGCCGTCATGCTCTAGCACGCGCTGGATGACGAACATAACGTCGGCGCGGCCTGCGTCGTATTCGTCGAACACAATCGCGGTCGGGTTGCGCAGCGCCCATGGCAGGATGCCTTCCTGAAATTCGGTGACCTGCATCCCGTCTTTCAACTTGATCGCATCCTTGCCGATCAGGTCGATCCGGCTGATGTGGCTGTCAAGGTTCACTCGCACGGCGGGCCAGTTCAAACGGGCGGCAACCTGTTCGATATGGGTCGATTTGCCCGTGCCGTGATAGCCCTGGATCATCACGCGGCGATTGTGGCTAAAGCCTGCAAGGATCGCCAGTGTCGTGTCGGGATCAAACTTGTAGGTCGGGTCGATCTCGGGCACACGATCCATGCGGTCGGCAAAGCCTTTGACATGCATATCGCTGTCGATGCCGAAAACCTCGCGGACCGAAATCTCTTCGGTGGGTTTTGCGTTCATATCCTGTGTGCCGTCAGCCATCTGCGTAGTTCCTTCTGCCTCGCGCGTCGCAACCCGACTTTGATGCCTGATGTGCGAAGGGGGTGCAAGGGGAAGGGGACGAGATTTGTGACGCTGGGACAAGGTGGCGCAAGTGGTCGCCCAAGGTTTGTCTGACCCCCGCGCAAAGACATGTGTGCAGTCGCATTGAAAAAGGCGGCCCAAAGACCGCCCATTTCCGTGAAAAATACCCCAAGCTTATCTAAAGCTGCGGCTTTCCTTGATTTGATCCCATGCCCAGACAACCTCTTGCAGCTGCTCTTCCTGTGACCGGTCGCCGCCGTTCATGTCGGGGTGCAGCACCTTGATCAGCTTCTTATAGGCCTTGCGGATCTCGGCTTTGTTCCAATGATCCTTGGCTTCCAGAATGTCGATCGCGCGCCGTTCGGTCGGGGGCAGTTTCCGTGTGCCGGTGATTGACTTGCCGGGGTTGCGTGTGGCGTTTTCGCCCAGCACCTGATGGGGGTCATCCACGCCCAATCGCGCCCAGGCGCGTTGTTCATCCTTGTTGGCCCCGAACGGTTTTGTTTCGCGTTCCCACACACGGTCCTTGTCAAACTGTTCGTGGATCTCGTCCTCGCTTGATCCGTCGAAGAAGTTCCACTTCAGGTTATATTCGCGCACGTGATCTTTGCAAAACCACTTGAATTCATCCAAGTGATCAGGCGACCGCGGCGCGCGGTATTTGCCAGCCTCCTGACAGCCACCATGTTCGCACACACGGGTCGAGGTCTCGAACTCGCCGGACATGCCGCGCTTGCCGCGTGGGTTCTTCTTTTTGGCCGCAGAGACTGAAATATCAAAACCAAATGGATCATTTCTGGACATGGGAATACCCTTTTCGACTCGGACCAGAGAGTTTACTGCATTTTCCTAGGTATAGAAGAGGGAATGGCGAAGAAATGACCCGAGCCGCGCAAATACATGAAAAGCTTCAGGCGGCCTTTTCGCCGCAACACCTTGAAGTGATTGACGAAAGTGAAAGCCACAGGGGGCATGCCGGGTATCAGGACGGCGGAGAAAGTCATTTCCGCGTCGTGATCCGGGCGCCTGTCTTCGGCAAGATGTCGCGTGTCGCACGGCACCGCGCCGTGCATGCTGCACTGGGGACGGCGCTGGTGGGGCAAATACATGCGCTGGCATTGGACATCGCGGCGTGACGACTGGACCGCGTCACGCTTTTTGACGGTCCACCGCCGGCGCGTGATCGCCGACGGCGTTTGCGTCCTCGGCCGATGGCAGTCGCGGGGCGTTCTGGCGCTCTTGCGCAGGCTCTTCAACGGTCGGAATGCTGTCGATTTTTGGCGACGCGACTGCTGCCACGTCTTCGACATCCGCCAAAGGGCGGCGGAACACCAACAGGTTTTGATAGACCGTGGTGCGTCCGGTAAAGCCTGAACGTTCTTCGCTGGGCAGGGTGTCGGTGCGTTGGTATTCCCAGCCTTCGGTGGCCATATCGTTCAAAAGCTCGGTCATTGCGTGGGCAAAGCGTCCATCTGAGCCCTTGATGCCCTTGGCTTTCTTCCCCTTGCGAGGGGCCGGGACCACCTCATATTCGTATAGCGTCATGGATTGTTTCCTTAAAACGACTGGCGCAGCCTAAACGATCGACGCACGTCCTGTCCAAGAAGATTGATTGGCTTGCGGAAATCCGCCTGAGGGCCGCCTGAGGGGCGTGTTTCCCCTCGGATGGTCAGTTTTCTAGAGTCCCAGCTTTGCGCTCACAATCTCGTTCACCGCTTTCGGATTGGCCTTGCCGCCGGTGGCTTTCATGACCTGCCCGACGAAGAACCCAACCAGTTTCGGGTTTTCCTTGGCCTTTTCAACCTGGGCGGGGTTGGCGGCGATGACCGCGTCCACCGCGGCCTCGATCGCGCCTGTATCCGTCACCTGCTTCATGCCGCGATCTTCTACGATCTTGGCCGGGTCGCCGCCTTCGGTATAGATAATTTCGAACAGGTCTTTCGCGATCTTACCCGAAATGTCGCCCTTGCTGATCAGTTCGATGATCCCACCTAGTTGCGCCGGGCTAACGGGGCTTTCCGAGATCGAGTGATCTTCCTTCTTCAGGCGTCCGAACAGCTCGTTAATGACCCAGTTCGCCGCCAGCTTGCCGTCACGGCCTTCGGCGACGGCTTCGAAAAACGCGGCGTTGCGCACGCCAGCGGTCAGAACGCCCGCGTCATATTCGGACAGGCCGAATTCGGTCACGAAACGCGCCTTTTTCTCGTCCGGCAGTTCGGGCAGGGTTTTGGCGATATCATCGACCCAGCTCTGTTCAATCTCCAACGGCAGCAAGTCGGGGCAGGGGAAATAGCGATAGTCATGCGCTTCTTCCTTGGACCGCATCGACCGGGTTTCGTTCTTGTCGGCGTCATACAGGCGCGTTTCCTGCGTGATCTCGCCCCCGTCTTCCAAAATGGCGATCTGCCGGCGGGCCTCATAATCAATCGCGGCTTGTATGAAGCGCATCGAGTTCATGTTCTTGATCTCGCACCGCGTGCCAAGATGGCCGAAATCCTGCGTCTCCATGTATTTTTCATACTGACCCGGACGACAGACCGAGACGTTGACGTCCGCGCGCATGCTGCCGCTTTGCATGTTGCCGTCACAAGTGCCCAGATAGCGCAGGATCTGGCGCAGCTTGGTGACAAAGGCGGCGGCTTCTTCCGGGCCGCGAATGTCGGGGCGGCTGACGATCTCCATCAGCGCGACACCGGTCCGGTTCAGGTCCACGAAGGACATGTTGGGGTCCATGTCGTGCACCGACTTCCCTGCATCCTGTTCAAGGTGGATGCGTTCGATGCGAACCTTGCGGGCCACGCCGGGGCCCATATCCACGATCACTTCGCCTTCGCCCACGATGGGGTGATAAAGCTGGCTGATCTGATAGCCCTGCGGCAGGTCCGGGTAGAAATAGTTCTTGCGGTCAAAGGCGGAAAACAAGTTGATCTCGGCCTTCAAACCCAACCCGGTGCGCACGGCTTGTTCGACGCAGTATTCGTTGATGACGGGCAACATGCCGGGCATGGCGGCATCCACGAAGGCGACGTTCGAATTGGGTTCGGCCCCAAACGTGGTCGATGCGCCCGAAAACAGCTTGGCGTTCGAGCTGACCTGCGCGTGGATTTCCATCCCGATAACCAGTTCCCAATCGTCCTTGGCCCCGGCGATGACTTTCGGTGCGGGGGTTTCATAGGCGAGGTGATCCAGCATGTGCGCGTTTCCCGTGTTTCACAATCCTGTCGCGTTCTAAGACAGGGAAAGCACAGGGGCAAGAGGCGCAAGCGTGCAGCGCACACGATGTTCAGGACGGCATGGCGGTGGAGGGTGAATTCAACCTATGGCTATGCTGCGGTGCGGCGGGAGGCGGAAAAATCAGGCTAAAGTAGAAAGCGGCGATGCATACCCGCCTTGCAAACATGGCATATCAGCGAAAATCTGCCAATTGCTGCGCTGCCGCAATGGGGCGGTTGCTTAATGCAAGTGCCCCCCGTTATGCACCTGCGCTGAGACGAATGAGACGTGAACGGACCTGAGTGGGGGCTCCATGAAACGAATGATATTGGGCTTGTTGGCCGCGCTGATAATGGCACCAGCCGCACAAGCAAACGACATTTTCGGCACGCGCGGGGTGCGCACGCCGATGTTGACGATGAAGTGGGATGAAAAGCCGCAAGCCTCGGCTTGGACAGACGCGACCATGAAGGCGCTGGAAACCCACGGGGCTGTCTTGTCGCAAACCGTGCCTGCCGACATCGACACATGGTGCCCCGGCTATGAGAGCCAGGACCAAGTTGGGCGCAACGCGTTCTGGACCGGGCTTTTGTCCACGCTGTCCTATTATGAAAGCACATGGCGCCCGACCGTCGTGGGCGGGGGTGGCAAGTGGTATGGGCTTGTGCAAATCCTGCCAGCCACTGCGCGCGGCTATGGCTGCGAGGCGCAATCCGGCGCGGCCCTGAAAAAGGGCGAACTGAACCTGAGCTGCGCCGTGCGCATCATGGCGGTCACCGTGCCGCGCGACAATGTCGTATCGAAGGGCATGCGCGGCGTTGCAGCCGATTGGGGCCCGTTCCATTCCGAGCGTAAACGCAATGGGATGCGGGAATGGATCAAGGATCAGAGCTACTGCGCGGTCAGCTGATCAGCAGTTACATTCAGACAGAAAAAGGGCGGGCCATCTGGACCCGCCCTTTGTTTGTGCGATCATCAGTCGCCCAGCATTCGCCCGACCATTTCCTGACTGTCGCGGCTTAGCCCCTCGGTCGCAAGAATGCGCTTTAGTACCGAGGTCATTATGCCTTGACGATCGGCATCATAGCGCCGCCAGGTCTCAAACGCGG
This sequence comes from uncultured Aliiroseovarius sp., assembly GCF_947497285.1. Taxonomy (GTDB): domain Bacteria; phylum Pseudomonadota; class Alphaproteobacteria; order Rhodobacterales; family Rhodobacteraceae; genus Aliiroseovarius. The sequence goes on from NZ_CANMFT010000002.1 coordinate 220,113, forward strand.
TTGTCATCCGTGCTGTGGTCTGCGGGTTCACCGGATCAAGCCTGATCAACCAGTCTGCCGTCAGCGCATAGGCTTTCCCCGACGCATGGTGGAACCCCGCGTGGTTCGTGACCAGTGCGCCGAACAAGGCGCGGAAGCGGTTGGGGTTCTTCCAGTTGAACGCGGGGTCCTTGGTCAGCCGCTCTGTCACATCCGCCGCTGTCTCAGGCGTCGCATGGGCGACTTGCATCGCGAACCATTTGTCCATGACCAGTTCGTCATTTTCAAAGCGGCTGCGGAAATCAGCAAGCGCCGCTTCGCCCTTCTGGACTTGCAGCAGATACCCCAACGCCCCCAGCAGCAAGCTCATGTTGTCCGCCCGGTCATAAAGCGCCTGCGCCGCGGCCCCGCCGTCCAGACGGTTCAGCAGGTTCAACAGGCCAAGGCCAAGGGCACGCTTGCCGGCTTGTTCTGCGTTCGGCGCATACGGCTCGGTCACGTCCATTTCGGCCATCATGCGGGGCAGGAGGTTATGCACATGCTCCGCCATGGCCTGCCACAGCGTTTGCTGCGCGTTGTAAATCTTCTGCGGGTCAGGTGTGACACCGGCATCAAACAACGTCTGCGCCAGATCATCCTGACTTGGCAGCCCCAGCGTCAGCGCGCGGAAGGCCGGGTCAAGGCTGTCGTCGCGCAACATCACCGCAATCGCGTCAAGATATGCGTCCAATGGCCCGTCTTCGCCGGTAATCAGCGCCACAAGCACCTCTTTGGCCAGCGTGCGCCCGGCTTCCCACTTGTTGAACGGGTCGGTGTCATGGGCCAGCAGGAAGGCACGCTCCTGCGGCGTGCTATCACGCTGCAAGATCACTGGCGCCGAGAAGTGGCGTAGGATCGACGGCGTAGGTTTTGCACCCAGACCGTCGAACGAAAAACTCTGCTTGGCCTCGGTCATCTCCAGAACTTGCGTGCCGACCACCTCGTCCCCGTTGGGGCCAATCAAGCCAACGGCGATTGGGATATGCTGCGGCAACTTTTCGTCCTGCCCCGGTGTGGGCGGTGTTTCTTGTTCAAAATGAAGCGTATAGGTGCCATCCTTGAAGTCATCCGCCACCTTCACTCGGGGTGTCCCGGCCTGTTTGTACCAGCGGCGGAACTGGGTCAGATCGCGGCCTGTGCTGTCTTCGAACACGCGCACCCAATCTTCGATGGTCGCAGCCTCGCCATCATGGCGGGTGAAATAGAGGTCCAACGCCTTACAATATTCCTCTTCGCCGACCAGCGTTTTCATCATCCCGATCAGCTCGGCGCCTTTTTCATAGATGGTCGCGGTGTAGAAATTGTTGATCTCGACGAAGCTGTCAGGCTGCACCTGGTGCGCCAATGGGCCGTTGTCTTCGCGGAACTGGCGACCGCGCAGGGCAGACACATCGTTGATCCGGCACACCGCTTTGGACCGCATATCGCCCGAGAATTGCTGGTCGCGGAACACGGTCAAACCCTCTTTCAGCGACAGTTGGAACCAGTCGCGGCAGGTGATCCGGTTGCCCGTCCAGTTGTGGAAATACTCATGCGCGATGATCGCCTCGATCCGTTCAAAATTCGCGTCCGTGGATGTTTCGGGGCTGGCCAGCACGGCGGACGTGTTGAAGATGTTCAACCCCTTGTTTTCCATCGCCCCCATGTTGAAATCGGACACCGCGACGATCTGGAAAATGTCCAGATCATACTCACGCCCGTAAACCTCTTCGTCCCATTTCATCGAGGCCTTCAGCGCCTCCATCCCAAACGCCGTTTTTCCTTCGTCGCCGGGGCGCACCCACAGTTTCAGGTCCACCTCTTTGCCCGACATGGTGGTGAAACTGTCTTCGCGGGCGATCAGCTCACCGGCCACCAAAGCGAACAGATAGGCGGGCTTGGGCCACGGGTCATGCCATTCGGCCCAACCGTCGCCTGACCCGGTGGGGTTGCCGTTGGACAGAAGCACCGGCATGTCCCCTTCGATGCGCACCTTGAATGGGGCCATCACGTCGGGGCGGTCGGGATAGAAGGTGATCCGGCGAAAACCTTCGGCCTCGCATTGAGTGCAATACATGCCATTGGACATATAAAGCCCTTCCAACGCGGTGTTGGTTTCGGGGCTGATCTCGACCTCTGCCTCCCATGTGAAGGCGTGATCGGGCACGTCTGCTTCCAGCCCGCCATCGACCAGTTCTGGCGACACGTCTGACCCGTCGATCGCCGCACGGATCAACGTAAGATGCTCTCCGTGCAGGAAAAAATCACTCGATTTGGCGTCTGGGTTCGGCGTGAACCGAATAGAGGACCGCACGCGCGTTGCCGTCGGATGCAGCACGAAGGTCAGCGAAACCTCTTCGATCAACCAGTTGGGCGGCGTGTAATCGGCAAGGAAAATGGGCTGCGGGCTGGTGTCGGTCATGTCAGATCCTTTCACGGTCACACCCTCTGGCGGGTGGCTCCTGCTTAGACCCGCGCGCGCCTGGCATCAAGTTACTGGGACATCAGATGTGATTATTCGGTTTTTCCAAAGGGTTTTGCATCGAAATTGGGGTTGCGGTTTGGTTTCGCATAGGAAACTCTAGCGCCAAATAAAAGTCGAGCCGGCCAAAGGGATTACCATGAGTGACTATATCGAGCGCAAAGGCCTGTCAGTTCACCGGGAACTGGCACGGTTTCTGGAAACGCGGGCCCTGGCCAGAACCGCGTTGAAATACGACGATTTCTGGCGTGGGTTTGCGGATATCGTCCACGAACTCGGCCCCAAGAACCGCGCGCTTTTGGCCAAACGTGACGACCTTCAACGCAAGATTGATGACTGGCACAAGGCGCGGGCAGGTCAGCCGCATGACGCCGTGGCCTATCGCGCCTTTCTGAACGACATTGGCTATCTGGTCCCCGAAGGCCCCGATTTCCAGATCGAAACCGCGAATGTGGACCCCGAGATTGCGGACGTTCCGGGGCCGCAACTGGTGGTTCCGATCATGAACGCTCGTTTTGCTCTGAACGCCGCCAATGCGCGGTGGGGCAGCCTGTATGATGCGCTGTATGGCACCGATGCGCTTGGTGCCACGCCCAAGCCCGGCGGCTATGACCCGGAACACGGCGCGCGCGCGATCGCGTGGGGACGCGCCTTTCTGGATGAAGCGGTGCCGCTGGCGGACGGCAGCTGGGCGGATGTCGAAACCGTATCGGTTACTGATGGCGCCTTGACACCCAAACTGGCTGATCCGGCTCAATTTGCGGGTTTTGCTGAAGGGCGAATTTATCTAAAAAACAACGGCTTGATGATCGAACTTCGCTTTGATGCCCAGACGCCCGTGGGCAAACAGGACCGCGCGGGCATCTCGGATATCCGTCTGGAAAGCGCCATGTCCGCGATCATGGATTGCGAAGACAGCGTGGCCGCCGTGGACGCCGAGGACAAGGTGCTGGCCTACTCCAACTGGCTGGGCCTGATGGACCGCTCGCTGACCGAAGAGGTCACGAAGGGCGACAAGACCATCACCCGCAAACTGTCGGGTGACATTCACTATACCGCGCCCGATGGCACGCCGATGACCCATAAGGGCCGCGTCTTGATGCTGGTGCGCAATGTCGGCCACCTGATGACCAACCCTGCTATTTTGGACAAAGACGGACACGAAGTGCCCGAAGGCATCATGGACGCCGTGGTCACGACCCTGATCGGTATGCACGACCTGATGCGCGAGGATGGCAACTCGGTCAAAGGGTCGATCTATGTGGTGAAACCAAAGATGCACGGGCCCGAAGAGGTTGCTTTTGCCGACGAGATTTTCACCCGCGTGGAAGCCATGCTGGGCCTGCCGCAATACACCGTCAAGCTGGGCATCATGGACGAGGAACGGCGCACCAGCGCGAACCTCAAGGAATGTATCCGCGCCGCCAAGCACCGCGTAGCCTTCATCAACACGGGCTTCCTTGATCGCACGGGCGACGAGATTCATACCTCGATGGAAGCCGGGCCGATGGTGCGCAAGGGCGATATGAAAGACGCCGCCTGGATCAGCGCCTATGAGGATCGCAACGTCGATATCGGTTTGGCCTGCGGTCTGCGTGGCCGCGCCCAGATCGGCAAGGGCATGTGGGCAATTCCAGACCGGATGGCAGACATGCTGGCCGAAAAAATCGCCCATCCCGAAGCGGGCGCAAACACGGCTTGGGTGCCAAGCCCGACCGCCGCGACCCTGCACGCCACCCACTACCACCGCGTCGATGTGCTGTCCCGTCAGGACGAGATTGCAGCCAAGGGGCCGCGGGGCTCGCTGGATGATCTTCTGACCATTCCGGTCGCGCACGGCGCCAACTGGTCAGACGCCGAGATCCGCGACGACGTGGAAAACAACGCCCAAGGCATCCTTGGCTACGTGGTCCGCTGGGTCGATGCGGGTGTCGGCTGTTCAAAAGTGCCGGACATCCACGATGTGGGGCTGATGGAGGACCGCGCGACCTGCCGGATTTCCAGCCAGGCGCTGGCCAACTGGCTGCACCACGGCGTCGTGTCCAAAGACGAGGTGATGGACGCCATGCGCGCCATGGCCGTGAAGGTGGATGCTCAGAACGCGGACGACCCGGCTTATGAACCGATGGCGCCGGGGTTTGACGGCGAAGCCTACAAAGCGGCCTGTGAACTGGTGTTCAATGGTCGCGAACAACCGTCCGGCTATACTGAACCCATGCTTCATGCGCATCGACTGGCCAAAAAGGCGCAGTGTGCGGGTTAAGCGAACCGAGGAGGAGAAGAGAAATGGAAAAGATTTCACTGGACGCCGCGCGCGTCATGATCCGCGAAACGCTGAACCACGCTGCGAAGGCAAAAATGAAGCCCCTGTCCGTTGCGGTCGTTGATGCGGGCGGGCACCTGATTGCCTTTGAGCGCTCTGACGGAGCACCCGCTGGTCGGTTCGATTTGGCACGCGGCAAGGCTTATGGATCGGTGATGCTGGGCATTGGTGGGACCGCGCAGCGTGATCGCGCCGAAGCACAGGCCTATTTCATCGCAGCCGCCAATGTGGCCTATGGCGGCAAGCTCGTGCCGGTGCCTGGCGGGTTCCTTGTGCGCAATGAGAAGGGCGATGTTGTGGGGGGGCTTGGCGTCTCTGGCGACACGTCGGAAAACGACCTTGCGGCAGGCGAAGCTGGCATTCGCGCAGTGGGGCTTGTGCCTGAAGGGTAGGGTGCGCACACCGCATTGCCGCGCGGACGGACATCCTCTATCCTCTTGCAATCGAACGCTATTGCGGAGCAGGCATGAGACGCCCCATCATCGGTATCATTGGCAATACCTACCTGATCAATGACCAGTATCCCAGCCACGCCGGCGGGACGATGAATTCCGAAGCAATCGCACAGGTGGCGGGGTGCCTACCGCTGATCGTGCCGTCCGATCCGCGCTTCGTCTCGGTCGACGAATTGCTGGAAACATGCGACGGGTTTCTGTTCACTGGGGGGCGTCCCAATGTGCACCCGGCCGAATATGGCGAAGACGAAACCGAAGCGCATGGCGAATTTGACCGCTGCCGCGACGCCATCACCTTGCCCCTGATCCGCGCCTGCGTGGATCGCGGCCAGCCCTTTTTCGGCATTTGCCGTGGGTTTCAAGAGGTCAACGTCGCCATGGGCGGCACGCTTTATCCCGAGATCCGCGACCTGCCGGGCCGGATGAACCACCGGATGCCACCCGATGGCACGCTTGAGGAAAAGTTCGCCATCCGCCACGACGTCCATTTTGAGGAAGGCGGCGTCTTTCACCAGCTTTTCGGCTCTCGCCGGGTGCGCACCAATACGCTGCACGGGCAGGGGATCAAGACCGCCGGTTCGCGCATTGTGATCGAAGGTCATGCCGATGACGGAACGCCCGAGGCGCTGTTTATCCGGGATGCGCCGGGCTTTACCCTGTCCGTGCAGTGGCACCCGGAATACATGGCAGCCGAAGACCCCGTGTCACGGGTGTTGTTCACAGCCTTTGGTGATGCCGCCCGCGATTGGGCCACCCGCGATCGCGCGCCGGTGCCTGCATAGAATGACCAAGCGATGGCGACGGGTGTTGACCTTCCCCTAGCTGGAATGCCCAAGGTCTTCCTTGAAAAGGGAGACATCATGATTCGATCAAACCGAAAGACTGCGTTTGCAGGTGTCGCCGTGGTGGCGCTTGCCATGGCCGGGCTAAGCCTGTCGCGCCTTTCAGGGCGTGATGACAGTGGCGCGGCGGGGTCGGCGGATGGCGCAATGCCCCCTGCGGCTGCCTCGGGCGCTCAACTGGTTGCGGTGAATATGCCCGCGCTTGAAGACGCTCAACGCCTCGGACAGACGGTGTTTCTTGCCAAATGTGCATCCTGCCACGGCGAAACGGCTGGCGGTATCGACGGGGCAGGGCCGCCATTGATCCACAAGATTTATGAACCCTCGCACCACGGCGACGCGGCCTTTTTCCGGGCGGCCGAGCTTGGGGTCCGTGCCCATCACTGGCGGTTTGGAGATATGGCACCGGTCGAAGGGATTTCCCGCGCTGAGGTTGCGGATGTCGTTGCGTTCATTCGCGCGGTGCAACGGGCAAATGGGATAGAGTGATCCCTGACCGAGCCGTAAAAATGAAAACGGGCGCCATCAAGGGCGCCCGCATTTCGTTTGGTCAGTCGCCGTAATCAGGCGACGCGCGGCAAGGCGCGGGCTTCGTAGGCACGCAGAACCATGCGGGCCGTATCACCATAGTGGCGCGGATCGGAACGAAGCTCGGGGAAGAGTGTAAACAGCTCTTCACGGGCGGCGGCGTCGATCGCCCCCAGCCCCTCATGACCCGGATGGAAGCTTTCCGTTGCCGCGCCATTGGCAAAGACAACCTCGTGTTGATCGAACAACATGTGGAAATAGGTAATCTCGGCCTGCGGTTCGATCACCACATCGCTGCCGTTGATCAGGTGCTTGGCAGGGATCATGACTTCGCGCTCAGCGAACAACAACGTGGCGTTGTGGCCTTCGTAAACCATCCGGTGTTGCGGCGACACCAACAACGACCGGTCGTTGCCGAACAGCCCCTTGCCAATGCGCACCGGGGCCAGATCACCCTGACCTTGCGTGGTTTTTTGGCCAACCCAGCGGATCGGTTGCACCCCGTGATCGCGTGTCACGACCATGTCGCCGGGACGCAGATCCTGGATCGGGCGTTCGCCGTGATCGGTCATGATCATTGTGTCGGTCGTAAAGCAGATGATGACGTTTTCGATGTTGGTGAAGGTCAGCGTGGTGCCGTCGGACAGCGTGGCCGTCCCGTTCTCTGAATTGCCGGGATCAAAGACCACATCATCCCAGTCATCGACCAGGTGGTTCAGATAAAGCGTATCCGTGTCGCCATCATCATCATCTTCGCCACCGTCGATGGTGATCGTCGACCCAGATCCATCCAGCCCATCTGTCGGATCAAGGTTGATCGTGTCCGAGCCGGTGCCACCAGACACCGTGTCACCCGCGCCGACATTCAGCGTGTCATCGCCATCGCCACCGTCAAGCGTGTCGGACCCGGACCCACCGGTCAGCGTATCGTTGCCACCCTGACCATAGATAATGTCGTCGCCATCGCCACCATCGATCGTGTCATTGCCACCAATCGAGGTGTCGGGGATGGTGTCGAAATGCACGTCCGAAACCCAGACCGCCTGGGTGCCGGATTGGGCGTTGCCATAGATGATCTCGATCTCGCTGACAGGGCCGGCGATTTCGACCAGCACCGATCCGCCCAGATCAGATTGGCTTTCCGATACGTTGTTGGCTGTGACCGTGTTGCCCGAAACGGTGTCGCCACCGCCCGGTGTCAGTGTGACGGTGACCGGGTTTCCGTTGGCGTCGATCGCGTTGACGGTCACCACATCGGTGTGGTTGCCCGAACCCCAGTCCACGTCATTGATGCGGAAGGACACGTTTTCCACATCATCAAGCGACGTGCTGCCGGTCGCGGCTGCAAAGTCGATCGTGGTGGTCGAAGTCGTGCTGTCACCATCGCCAAAAAGGTAAAGGCTTGAATTGTCGTCGAAGTCTTCACCGGACCCGACATAAATTGTGTCGCTTGTCTCGACCCGGTATTCCGGGCTGTTCGTGCCATCGCTGGAAAAACTGACCGAGACGTCCATCTCGCCGGTGTTCTGGGTGAAGCCGGCGCTCAGGTTGGTGCCGTCGCCGCCTTGTGCGCTCCAGTCCAGCACCTCTTCGGTCGCGGTGGCGGGTTTGTCATCGCCATAGATGACGTCGTCGCCAGTGCCACCATCAATCGTGTCATTGCCTGCGCCGCCTTCGATCGTGTCATTGGCTGCACCGGACGAGATTGTGTCGTTGCCGCCGTAGCCATAGATCACATCGTCATTGCCACCAGTGCTCACGCTGTCGTTGCCATCGACAACTTCACCGTCTTCGTCGACGAATGTGCCGTCGATCACGTCATCACCGCTTGTGCCGGTCAGAATGCCATCGACCTGGTCGGAGTAGGTGAAGGCGGGGTCACCTGCCGTGACATCCGGGTTGCTGTCATAGTCGACGATTTCATAGCTGCGCCCCGCGATGAAGGGCGTTTCAGACATGGTGTAATAGCCGCTGGCATCGCCGCCTTCGACCTGCAGCTGGACGACTTCGAATTCCTCTCCGGTGACCGTGTCGCGCACGGTCCAGACCAGTTCCGCATCCATGTTGACGCCAGAGGATGTGTCCGCGCCAATCGTCGCATTGCCGAACGCGCTTTCACCGCCATCGCTGTCATCGTCCAGCGTTTGGCCTTGAATGCCGCTTTCGTTGTCAGTGATTGTTGCCGTCCCAGTGGCGGTGGTCGGCCCGGACCAGACGAAGGTGGACCCGGTCCCGGTTGGAATGACGCCTGAAGGATCGAGGTCGTAAAACTTAAGGGTATGGGTCGGCATCTAATTCTGCTCTCTTCTTACTGGTTACACGCCCGAACCTTCGGACGGCGGTGTCTGTCTATGTCCTGCGGCTCAAAATAGAGCGCGTGCCTGAACATTGGTTTAATTGCAGGAAACCATGACCGAAAAAAGACCCAACGGGCCAGAATCTGCCAAATTTCAGCAAATTATAAGCAGTCTCATCACTATTTATGGGGAGGGTGCGCGCCAAACGAGTGAAATCCGGAGGATTGTCTACCAATCAAAGAAAATCCGAGATCTGCGGAGCGGCACGCATTCCCCATATTGGCGTAACAGCGGGGTTTTGTTTCGCCGCGGCAGGTTCAGCGCGCTTTGCGTGGGTGTGTCTGCAGGAACGCAGCCAGTCGCGCAAGCCCTTCCTGGATGTCTTCGGTCGACCGCGCATAGGAAAACCGCAACGTCTGGTGCCCGCGCACAGGATCGAAATCCATGCCGGGCGTGACCGCGACACCGGCCTTGTCCAGAATTTCGGCCGCAAGGGCACGGCTGTCATTGGTCAGGTCGCTGACATCAGCGTAGATATAGAACGCGCCATCAGGCGGGGCGAATTTGTCAAACCCGGCCTTTGGCAACCCCTCGATCATCAACTGACGATTGGCGGCATAGGTGGCCAGATTTGCATCCAGCTCGTCGCGGGCGTCCAGCGCGGCAAGGGCGGCAATCTGGCTGGCATGAGGTGGGCAGATAAACATGTTCTGGGCCAGACGTTCGACCAGCCGGATGTGGTCTTCGGGAACCACCATCCAGCCCACGCGCCACCCGGTCATCGAAAAGTATTTTGAGAAGCTGTTGATCACATAGATGTCATCCGACACCTCCAGTGCGGACACGGCGCGGTCCTCATATTGCAGACCGTGATAGATCTCGTCTGCGATAAAGCTGGTGCCCTGATCATGGCAGGTGCCGATCAGCGCCTCAAGCGCGGCATGGTCCAGCATGGTGCCGGAGGGGTTCGCGGGCGAGGCGGTGATCAGGCCCGCCAGGTCGCCGGGGATCTCGGACGGCACGGGTTGCAGTCGATGCTCCGGGCGGGTCGGAATGCCGACCGGTGTCAGGTTCAGGGCTTTCAGGATCTGCCGGTAAGATGGATATCCCGGCTCGCCCAACCCGACTTTGTCGCCCGCATCAAACAGCGCGGTGAAGGCCAGAATAAAGGCGCCTGAACTGCCCGGCGTGACCACCACGCGCGCCGGGTCCAGATCGAGGTTATACCAATCTTTGTAAAGGTTTGCGATGCCTTCCCGAAGGGCGGGCAGGCCCAGGGCCACGGTGTAGCCTAGCGCGTCGCGGTCCATCGTTTGGGCCAGTGTATTGCGCGCCTTGGCCGGGGCGGGGGTCGAGGGTTGGCCGACCTCCATGTGGATGATGTGGCGCCCGGCGGCCTCGGCGGCGCGCGCGGCTTCCATCACATCCATCACGATGAATGGATCAACGACACCTCGGCTTGATTTTTTCATCGGTCCCTCGCTGGCTGTTGAGGTCTAGGTGCATCCGGGCGCGCATGAAGTCAATGGCGGATGGCGCGTCGAATTGGCAGTTGGATGCGCCCTGCAAATGGCGTAAACGCTCTGGTGATCGCGCAAATGTGCGCTGACCTCGCGCAGAGGTCTGATATGAACAACGTGGCCCTGCACGGGGCATGTGAACAGGAACGGAAAGACGTGATGAAGAAGACCACTGGCCTTGCCCTGACAGCCGCCTTGACCCTCTGCACGGCGCTGCCGACGATGGCGCATGATATGACCAACCTGTCCGACGACAACCGCAACGCATTTCGGGACGAGGTGCGCGCCTATCTGATGGACAATCCCGAAGTTCTGATGGAGGCCATCGGCGTTCTTGAGGAACGTCAGGCGGCCGCGCAGGGCGCGCTTGACAAGGATCTGGTTCGGGTGAATGCAGACGCCCTGTTCAGCGACGGTTTTTCGCATGTATCGGGCAACCCCGATGGTGACATCACGATTGTCGAATTCGTGGATTACCAATGTGGGTATTGCCGCAAATCCTATGACGTGGTGCAGGAGCTTCTAGAGAAAGATCCCAACATCCGTCTGATTTTGAAGGAATACCCGATCCTGACCGAAGCCAGTGTTCTGTCGTCGCGCTTCGCCATCGCCGGACAACAACTGTTCGGGGAAGAGGCCTATGAAAAGCTGCATGAGGCCCTGATCACCGTGCGCGGCAATATCAGCGCGCAATCGTTGATCAAGCTTGCAGATGGGTTGGACCTGGACGGCGCGGCCATCGCTGCACGCATGGACGCCCCCGAGGTCGAGGCCGTTCTGGCAGAAAACCGCGCTTTGGGCCAACGACTTCAGATCACTGGCACACCTGCCTTTGTGATGCATGACGACATGGCGCGCGGCTACATGCCGCTGGAGCAGATGGAAGCGATCATTGCAGCCAAGCGCAACGAAGGGTGAAGGATGCGGATTGGTGGCTGACCTTGAAGGACGGGCTTGCTAAGGTTCGTGCACGTCAAGAATTCAGGCAGAGTCAAAGCAGCATGTCATCCATGATCAGGCTTAAAGCTGGCGCAGCCCTGCGGGCCATAGGGCTTGTCGCGGCTTTGGGCGGCATTTGTGTGCCGCCCGCCTTTGCGCAGCAGGACAATGCAGCCCCAGAAACCTCGCCCATCCCGCCGCCCAAACCTGCGCGCATTGTCGCTGAGGATGCGGCGGTTGAGGCCGCCGGCGACACGGTCGCTCCGGGTGCTACGCCGCCGCCCGCTAGCCCGTCGTCTTCAGCCATTTCTGCGGAAGTTCCCGCACCACCCCAAGGGCTTAGCGGTCTTGCCCGGTTGACTGGCGACGGCGTCTCCGTTCAAGACCGGTGGCGCGGCGTCAGGATCGACATCGCCATGACGCGCACGGTGCCGTGGCGGGTCTTCACGCTGGACGACCCACAGCGGGTGGTCGTGGACGTCTCGGAACTGGCCTGGGACGGGTTGGACATTGCGGCCCTGATGGCGGCGTCGGATCATTTTTCGGACATCCGCGCGGGGCTATATCGCCCCGGCTGGACGCGCCTTGTGCTGACCTTGGCGCACCCGATGATCGTAGAGCGCGCATGGATGGAGGCAACTCCGGACAGCGACGCAACGATCCACCTTGCGTTGGCGCAGTCGACAGCAGCGGCGTTCGCAGACGCTGCAGGCGCCCCTGCCAGCGCCGTTTTCACACAGGCCGCGCCGCGCCCGATGCCGTCGCCCAAAACGCGTCAAACAGGGTTTGGGGATGTGGTCGTGGTGCTGGATCCGGGCCATGGCGGCATCGATCCGGGCGCAGAACGCGAAGGTGCGGTCGAGGCGGATCTGATGCTGACCTTCGCGCTGGAGCTGAAGGAGGCCCTGTTGCGCGCGGGCGGCTTCAAAGTGGTTCTGACCCGCGAACGGGACGTGTTTGTGCCCTTGGAGGAACGCGTCACGATCGCACGGCGCGCCGGGGCGGATGTGTTTCTGTCCCTGCATGCCGATGCGCTGGCGCAGGGGCGGGCCACCGGGGCAACGGTTTATACCTTGTCAGACGAGGCCTCGGATATCGCGTCGCAAGCCTTGGCTGAACGCCATGATCGCGAGGATCTGTTGGCCGGGGTTGATCTGTCCCGACAGGATGACGAAGTGGCGTTGGTTCTGATGGATCTGGCCCGCAACGAAACGACACCCCGATCCGAGGCGCTGGCGGACAGCCTGGTCGAAGGGATCTACTCCGCCACCGGGTCCAGCTACAAGTCACCGCGCCTTAAGGCGGGGTTTTCGGTTTTGAAAGCGCCCGACATCCCGTCGGCGCTGATTGAACTTGGATTTCTGTCCTCGCCGCGCGACCGCAAGCTTTTGCAAGATGCGGCATGGCGTCAAAAGGCGGCTGAAGGGATACGGGACGCGCTGCAATACTGGTCGTTGCAAGACGCGGCAAAGGCCGAGCGTTTGCGCCAGTAGGTCCATTTTACCAATGACTTAGCGCGCCCACCTCATGATGAAACAAGGTGGGCGCAAGCTTTACAGACCCTTCGCGCGATAGCTGGCAGCCACGCGCCGGATGGCGACGATATAGGCCGCCATACGCAGGTCATCCACGTCATCGCGTTCGTGCCAGACCTCGCGCATGTCCTGATAGGCGGTGCGCATTGTGTCATCCAGGCCTGATCGCACCAGTTCCAGCTCGTCCGCGCCGCGCAGATATTGTTCTTTGAATTGCGGTGTCATCGACCAGGCGTCGCCCAGATAGCGGTCCAACCGTTCAAGCTCGTCCACCACCAGCTGGTGGCGCGCCTCTTCCTGACGGCGCTGCATGCGACCGAACCGGATGTGGCTCAGGTTCTTGACCCACTCGAAATAGCTGACCGTCACACCGCCCGCATTCGCGTAAAGGTCTGGAATGATGACCGTTTTCTTTTCGCGCAAGACTTTATCTGCGCCTGAAGTGACGGGTCCGTTCGCCGCTTCGATAATCAAAGGTGCCTTGATCCGGTCAGCATTGGTCAGATTGATCACGCCCTCAAGGGCGGCAGGGATCAGGATATCGCATTCTTCTTCCAGAACCGATGCCCCGTCTTTGACATAGGTGGCATCAGCAAATCCCTTGACGCCCCCGTGTAAGGAGATCCAGTGATGAACCGCTTCAACATCAAGCCCCTTGGGGTCGGTCAGCGCCCCGTCGCGTTCGATGATTCCGACGATCTTCGCCCCGTCTTGTTCGGACAGGAACTTGGCGGCGTGATAGCCCACATTGCCCAAACCTTGGACAATCACGCGCTTGCCCTCAAGCTTGCCCGACAAGCGTGCCTTCTTGACATCCTCGGGGTGGCGGAAGAATTCACGCAGTCCATATTGCACACCGCGGCCCGTCGCCTCGACCCGTCCATTGATGCCGCCTGCATGTGTCGGCTTGCCCGTGACACAGGCGCGCGCGTTGATGTCGGTGGTGTTCATCCGGGCGTATTGGTCGGCGATCCATGCCATTTCACGTTCGCCAGTGCCCATATCGGGGGCAGGGACGTTCTGCGACGGATTGATCAGGTCGCGCTTGGCCAGTTCATAGGCGAACCGGCGGGTGATCAGTTCCAGCTCGTGTTCCTCATACTGGCGCGGGTCGATCCTGAGACCACCCTTTGACCCGCCAAACGGCGTTTCGACCAAGGCGCATTTATAGGTCATCAGGGCGGCCAGCGCCTCGACCTCATCCTGGTTGACGCCCATCGCAAAGCGAATGCCGCCCTTGACCGGCTCCATATGTTCCGAGTGGACCGAGCGATAGCCGGTGAAGGTGCGAATTTCGCCGCGCAGACGCACCCCGAACCGCACGGTATAGGTGGCGTTACAGACGCGAATCTTTTCTTCAAGCCCAGGTGGAAGGTCCATCAGGGCGACCGCCCTGTTAAACATCAAATCGACGGATTCACGGAAGCTTGGTTCGTTCGTCTGGGCCATTTTTTACCTCGACTTTTTCTTTTCTGCAGTGCCGCAGAATCGTTAATCAGCGGCGTTTCCAACCCCAGCGTAGGCCCATTTCATAAACATACCACCCTAGAATTCTGCTTGGTTTTGGAAACGGTTGAGGGTTTAGTGCCTAAATACACCGCTATTGTTGCCCATGACGGCACAATGAAGGTGATCGTGCATCTCGTGCTCGCAATTCACTTAAGAATGCCTTAATTTCGCCATAGGCTTCAGGTTATTTCACGAAGTCTTAAAAGTGGTGGTGGCTGTTAATTGGTACCGCACTGATGTGCGGGAAGGGAGTTCGATATGGCTCATTTGAAAAGCCTGTTGAAAGGATTGCGTGTCGATTTGGGTCAGGCGGACCGGTCGGGGCGCGTTGGCGCATTCACGCGTGACGAAGAGGGGGCAATGTTCAACTTTGCCCTGCTGCTGTTTGTCGCCATGCTGATTGTGTCGGGCCTGTCGATCGATCTGATGCGCACCGAGCTGAATCGCACGCGCATTCAAGCCACGATGGACCGCGCGCTTCTGGCTGCTGCCCATCCCGATCAGGAAAGTGACCGTAAAGGTGTCGTGCTGGACTATTTCGCACGATCCGGTCTGGGGAACTTCATCAAGGCCGAAGACGTAACGGTCGAGGTTGGTGCAGACGGCACACGGGTCACCGGCAGAGCCCATATGAATGTGAGCACGCCGTTCCTGAAAGCCGTTGGTGTGCATTACCTGACAGCCCCTGCAAGTGGCGGTGCGGCAAAGATCAACCAATTGACCGAGGTGTCGCTGGTAGTGGACGTGTCCGGGTCAATGGACAAACTGGCGACGACTGGTAAAACCAAGATTTACGAGCTTCGCAAAGCGGCGAAAGAGTTTTCCAACCTGCTGCTGTGCAACCCGAATGATCCAACCAAAGCCACCGAGTGCACGTTGACGAAGCGCAAGACTTCGATCTCGCTCGTGCCGTATTCGACGCAGGTGAATGTCGGGTCGACTGTGCTGAGCAAATTTACCCGCAACGATGCCCAGAACATCGCCTATTGTGCGACGTTCGAAGATGCAGACTTCAAAGAGACGGCCGTTGATCCCGATGTGGCGATTGACCAGTCTGCCAAGTTTCTGCGCTATGGTGGCAACTACAAGAACAACAACGGCGACGCTTATCTGTCGTGCCACACCGACAGCTGGCGCGAGGTGGTCGCGTTCGAAGATTCGCCCACCGATATGGAAACGAAGATCAACGCGCTTAACGCTTCGGGCGACACCGCGATTGATATCGGCATGAAATGGGGCACGGCGCTTTTGCACCATAAGGCGCAACCTGTCGTGACAAGCCTGATTGCCGATCAAGTCGTGCATGGCGACTTCGCCGGGCGCCCGTTCAACCCGGCCACAACCGCCTCGTCGAAATTTCTGGTGCTGATGACAGATGGTCAGAACACCAACCATCACCACTTGTTTGATGGGTTCCGCACCGGTCTATCGCCGTTCTGGCTGAACACCTATAACGACCGCGATATCATGTCTGTCTACCGCGAAAGCTCTGACAGCTATCAGTGGTTCTATCCGAGCACCGGTGAGACTGTCTGGCGGCCCAAGCCCTACGGCTTTCAGGGCGCAAATGATTGCTTCCCGTCAAGAAATGGCAACAAATGCACGCCCTATCGGACGCCTGAAAACAGCATTACCGAGCAGCTGACCTACGAAGAATTCTGGGCGAAGAAATACACCTGGGGGTTCTTGCAGCGGTTCGACTGGCTGGGCGCGCCGGGCCGTAAGATCTCGAACTCTGATGACAGCGATGGTGACGGCACCAAGGACATCGACCAACGCCTCTTGGATCAGTGCAAGGCGGCCAAGGACTCCGGCATGACGATCTATACGATCGAGATGGAGACCCCGGACACCGCAACCGATGCGATGCAGAAATGTGCGTCTGTCAAAGGTGGCGAACGCCTGCACTACAAGATCACCCAGGGTGACAACAGCGTGAACCTGTCACAGGTCTTTTCGAAGATCGCAGAGGACATCAACAAGCTTAGACTGGTCAACTGATCCGTCTGGGCAAACCGGGCTGAGTTGGTGAAACGCGGCGTTTGGGGGAACGCTGAGCCACCCGACCCAGCGAAGGCAATTGGAATGAAACCGATGAAACAGGCATATAAGAGATTGCAGCGCTGGTTGCGTGCCTCGGAAGGCAGTTCGACAATCGAGTTCGTGCTCTGGTTTCCGTTGTTCATGACGATCTTTCTGACCTCGTTCGAGCTGAGCTTTTACGGCATGCGGTCGGTAATGTTAGAGCGCGCGCTGGACCTGAACATCCGCGGTCTGCGTCTAGGCAACGGGCGTCCGACGACGCTGGAAGAATTCAAGCAGAACATCTGTGACGAAACGCTGCTGTTTTACAATTGCATGGACGAGATTTCGGTCGATCTGCGCCGCATAGATCAGGCGGGCTGGACCTTCCCGACCGGTGCCATCCCGTGTGTGGACCGCGCCGAGGAAATCAAGCCGTTGACCGAATATTCGACCGGTGGTGGTGGCGATCTTATGCTGGTGCGTGTCTGTGTTGTGAAAGACCCGTTCTTCAGCACCACCCCCTTCGTGATGGGGCTGCCGCGTGATCCGTCCGGTGGCGTGGCCATTGCGGCCGTGTCGTCCTATGTGAACGAGCCATGAGGAAGTGAACAGATGTCTGACCCTATGACCTCTTCCCTGACCGCCATGACGGCCTTTGGCCGCCGGATCGGCCAACGCGTCCGTGACTTTGCGCGGGCAGAAACGGGCACGGTGACCGTCGAAAGCGTCATCATTCTTCCGGTGATCCTGTTTGGCCTTCAGGCAACCTTTGCCTATTACGACGCCTACCGCCGTCAAAGTCAGGCCTTGAAAGCGAACTACGCGGTGTCCGATTTTCTGTCGCGCTTTCCAAGCTACGACCGGGCCACGCTTGAAGGTCTGGACGAGATGTTTCAATACATGACCCAAACCAGCGAAGCCAGCTGGGTGCGCGTGACGGTCGTAAAGTGCAATCGCAACTGCACGAACGAAGAGACCCGCAAACTGGGCCGGGTCAATTCCAAGGTCAGCCTTGGCGACGGGGTGTCCCCGTTGACGCGTGACCAGATGCGCCTGCAACTTGGGCCAGTTATTCCAATGATGTATCAGGGTGAAAACCTGATCGTGGTCGAAACCGTGGCGAAATACGTGCCACCGTTCTGGGGCGCGTGGACAGGCATCTACCCTCGTGATTTCTATGACGTTATCGTCACCAGCCCGCGTGAGGCAGAAACGCTGTGCTGGAAGAAAGAGCCGGCCGACTGCCCCGTGCCTACGTCGTGAACCTGTGCTGCCCGTCTGCGGGCAGTGGCAATCTGACCCAGATCGGCATGTGGTCTGACAGGTCATGGGCGAACCGGTCGTAATCCGGTGTGCCGCTCGGCAACAGGCCGGGGCCTGCATCCATGAACAGCTGGGTAAAATCGAACATGCCATAGTCGAACTGGTCCGCGCCAAGCGTGCCCGCCAGATCGTTGTGCCGCCCACGCGGCAGGCGCGTGTCATCGGCCAGCCACGCGATATGGTCATAGGTCTGGGTGCGCCGCGCGTTGGTGTTGAAATTGCCATCTAGGAACGGGAAGTTCACCTTGGCATCCAACCGCCGTTTCGCGTTGATCCCGGTGACGTAGTTCTCAATCCCCACCCGCCGGTCTGCATTCGAGCTGTCAAAATCAAGGTTCAGATCGCCCATGATCATGATGATCTTGCCGCGCTTGCTGACGGTTTTGCGACTGTCATGTAGCAACCACTCCAACAAGGCGAAAAACTCCTGCTCCCGTTCGTTCTTTTTCCCCGAAACAAGATGCGCGTTGACGGCATAGACCTCATACTGCCCGTCAGGCCCGTCAATCAGGAATTCCACCAGATAGGGGCTGCGGATAAACTGCACGAACTTGGAAAACTGCGACCCCATGAGGCGGGTGGTGTTCTGCACCCAATTCATCAATTGCGCTAGGTAGCCGGGGTCATCCTGCCCCGGCACGCTGGTATCGAAGGACGCTTTCAGCGCCTCGTTCATGTTGGCGGCAATCGCGGTGCGATCATAGGACAGGTCCGAGGCCAAGTGACCCAATCGCACGCGGT
The DNA here is from genome assembly GCF_947497285.1 of uncultured Aliiroseovarius sp. GTDB lineage: Bacteria > Pseudomonadota > Alphaproteobacteria > Rhodobacterales > Rhodobacteraceae > Aliiroseovarius. Next base: position 238,629 of record NZ_CANMFT010000002.1, read on the forward strand.
CATGGCGGTAAAGGAACGCAAACCGTTCCGACATGCCCTTGTAGCCGGGACTGCGGCCCGTCACGTCGCTGTAAATGACGCCATAATCGGGGCTCAGCGCGGCGACCAGCGCCTCCAACGCGCCGGTGTCGTCTTGCTGCTCCTGGATCGACAACAGGTCGGCCTGGGCCGCGATCCGTTCGATCATCCGCGTCGCGCCTGCGCTTTTCTTGAGGCCATCCCGATCAGCCACCGCGCCAAACTTGCGGATGTTCCATGACATCAGGATGACCGACCCGTCGCGCTGTTCCGGCAGGCCATAGGCCTGAGGGTCCAGGCTCAGGGCTTGATCCAGATGCGTTTCGATCTGTTGCCATTCGGCGTCGGTAAATTGCTGGGCCATAGGTGCCTCAATCCATAAAAGAATTCTGCAAGTATAACACGAAAGCGGCGCGCGCGCTTCCCCACACGCGAATTGTGCAATAATGCGCAGCGACTGTTAAGCTGCGCGCAATTGTAGAGCATGCCGCGCATCCCTAGATGATGCTCAACGCCACATCACCTTCTGAAAGGGGATCACATGTCCATTCGTCCCGTTCTGTCCGCCTCGCACGCCCAACCCACACTGGAAGGCGCAGGGGTTCATCTGCACCGCGCCTTTGGCTTCCACGAGCCCGAGGCCTATGACCCGTTCCTGCTGTTCGACGACTTCCGCAACGACGATCCGCGTCTCTCTGAGAAGGGATTTCCGTGGCACCCGCACCGCGGCATTGAAACCATCACCTATGTTCTGGCCGGTGAGGTTGAACATGAGGACAGCCTTGGCAATGCGGGCAGTCTTGGTGCGGGCGATATCCAGTGGATGACCGCGGGCTCTGGCATCATGCATCAGGAAATGCCCCACGCGAACGCACGCGGGCAGATGCACGGGTTCCAACTTTGGGCCAACCTGCCGCGCGATCTGAAGATGACCGCGCCGAATTATCAGGACGTGCCGTCGGTCGAAATTCCGGTGATCGAGGAAGATGACGGCACCAAGGTCCGCGTCATTGTCGGCGATTTCTGGGGCAAGTCCGGTCCCGTTGACGGGATCGCGGCGGACCCGCTGTATCTGGATATCAGCGTGCCGGCTGGCGTGACCAAGACGTTCCCCGTGGACACACGCCGTCAGGCCTTCGCCTATGTGTTCGAAGGCGCGGGTGCCTTCACCGATGCCGCCGCGCCGCAAGGTGTGCTGCTGGAAAAAGAGGTGATGGGGCAGGAGGTCAACATCCGCGACCTGTCCGGCAACCGCACTGTCGTCCGTTTTGGCGCAGGTGACGATGTGCGCGTGCAGGCTGGTCCCGAAGGCGTGCGCTTTCTGCTGGTCGCAGGCGCCCCGATCCGTGAACCCGTCGCGTGGCACGGACCCATCGTTATGAACACGAAAGACGAGTTGCGGCAGGCGATGGCCGATCTGCGCAACGGCACGTTCATCCAGCCCGCACACTAAACCTATGTGACGGCGGCCCGGGTGTGATACTCGGGCCGGTCCCATTGGCGGGTCGCCATGATGTCAGACAAGATCTCAACGGCCCTGTCGACATCCGCTTCGTCGATGTAGAGCGGCGTGAAGCCAAACCGCATGATGTCGGGCGCGCGGAAATCGCCGATCACGCCACGCGCGATCAAGGCCTGCATCGCAGCATAGCCGTGTTCGAACCGAAAGCTGACCTGAGAGCCGCGCATGGACGCCTCGCGTGGGCTGGCAAGGGTCAGGTCAGGGCAGGCGGCCTCGACCCCCTCAATGAACCGCTCGCACAGCGCGACCGATTGGATGCGCAGGGCGTCCATGTCCACCTGATCCCAGATGTCCAAAGCGGCGTCCAACGCGGCCATCTGCAAAACGGGCGGCGTGCCGACGCGCATCCGGTCGATGCCGGGGCCGGGGCGATAGTCCTGGTCGAAGGCAAAGGGTGCGTCGTGGCCCAGCCATCCTGACAGGGCAGGGTGAATGCGATCCGCGTGGCGGGGCGCGACATAGATGAACGCGGGCGCGCCGGGGCCGCCATTGAGGTATTTATAGGTGCAGCCAATCGCGAAATCTGCATCCGTGCCCGTCACATCAACCGGGAACGCGCCTGCCGAATGCGCCAGATCCCAGATCACCACGGCCCCGACCGCGTGAGCTGCCCGGATCAACGCGGCCATGTCGTGGCGCCGCCCAGTGCGGTAATCGACCTCTGTCAGCATCAGAACGGCAAGATCGTTTCCGATCGCCGTGATGCGCTCGGCAACGTCCTCGGGGCTGGGCGTCTCAATCTGGCGCCCCTGACCCAGCGAGCGCACCAAACCTTCAGCCATGTAAAGGTCGGTCGGAAAGTTGCCTTTGTCCGACAATATCACCCGGCGGTCGGGACGCAGCTCCAATGCCGAGGCCAGCGCCTGATAGACCTTGATCGACAGGGTGTCGCCCACGACCGTGCTGCCCGGCGCGGCCCCGATCAGCCGCCCGATCCGGTCGCCCAAGGCGCGCGGCTGGTCCATCCAGCCCGCCTTGTTCCACCCGGTGATCAGCATCTCGCCCCATTCATCGCGCAGGCAGGCCGCCACCCGGTCCTGTGCGGCGACAGGCAAGGGGCCAAGTGAATTGCCGTCCAGATAGGTCACGCCATCGGGCAGGGAAAAAAGCCGCTTGGTTGCGTTGAAATCCGTCATCTCGCCCTCCTGACACGCTTCAAGCGTAGAGTATGGATTTCACGGGGCCGAACAAGCCCATTTGGGCGCAAATCGCGTTGCACATCGCATCCGAACCGTTACAACTTTTGCCAAGCGACAAAACCGAAACCGGAGACCCCGATGCGCAACCTTAAGCACTGGCTTGATATGCCGCCGGTCTGGCTTGCGGTGCTGGCTGGCGCTGCGTTTGCGCTGGACCGGGCTGTTCCCGGTCTGGGGTTTGGGTTGGGCTGGACGCATGGGCTGGGCAATGCGCTGATCGTATTTGGCTTCGGACTGATGGGGTTGGCGATGTGGGAGTTTCGGCGCGCCCGCACCTCGGTCATACCGCGAGAGGTGCCGACGTCATTCCTGAAAACCGGGATCTATCGCCTGACACGCAACCCGATCTATCTGGGCGATGCGATGATCCTTGCGGGGCTAGTGCTCAGGTGGGACGTTTTGCCCGCGCTGGTGGTGGTTCCAATTTTCGTATGGTTGATCACCAAGCGCTTCATTCGGGGCGAAGAAGCTGGGCTGCTGGCCCGGTTTGGGGACGACTATTCGCAATGGGCGGCGCGCGTGCGTCGCTGGGTGTGAAGGGTGTGCTGCAAAGCAGCATTGCCCAAAGACGACGAGTCGCGTATTGAAACATTATTGTCGCAATACGCTCCGTAACGATAGCATCTTGCGCGCGGGCCGCGTATAGGATGCAGAGCAAACCGCCGGGACCGGGGAACGCCCCGCGATCGGCACACGACGGGAGAAGGAAGAGACTGTGAAAATCGGTGTACCCAAGGAAGTTTTCGAGGGCGAGAACCGGGTCGCAATGACCCCGGAAAGCGCCCAAATGCTGCAAAAGCTGGGCTATGACTGTGTGATCGAAACCAAGGCAGGTAGCGCTGCGGGGTTCTCGGACGCAGCTTACAAAGAGGCTGGTGTCGAGGTCGTCAAGACCGCCGCCGCGCTGTGGAAAGCGGCCGATATCATCGCCAAAGTGCGCCCGCCCAACGACACGGAGCTCAAGCGTTTGTCGGCTGACAAGACGCTGATCAGTTTCTTCAATCCCGGCGGCAACGAGACCGGGATGGAAAAGGCCAAAGCCTCGGGCGCGAATGTCATCGCCATGGAAATGGTGCCGCGGATCAGCCGCGCGCAGAAGATGGACGCGCTGTCGTCCATGGCCAATATCGCGGGCTACCGCGCGGTGATCGAAGCGGGCAACAATTTCGGCCGCTTCTTCACCGGGCAGGTGACAGCGGCTGGTAAGGTTCCCCCTGCCAAGGTTCTGGTTGTCGGTGCGGGTGTGGCGGGTCTGGCTGCGATCGGCACCTCGACGTCGCTGGGCGCGATCACCTATGCGTTCGACGTGCGCCCGGAAGTGGCTGAGCAGGTTGAATCGATGGGCGCCGAATTCGTCTACCTCGATTTTGAGGAAGACCAGCAGGACGGCGCGGCCACCGGTGGTTACGCCTCGGTCTCCAGCCCCGAATTCCGCGAAGCCCAGTTGGCAAAGTTCCGTGAATTGGCGCCAGAAGTGGACATCGTGATCACCACCGCGCTGATCCCGAACCGCGAAGCACCCGAGTTGTGGACCGAGGACATGGTGAAAGCCATGAAGCCGGGCAGCGTCATCGTGGACCTTGCGGCCGAAAAAGGCGGCAACTGCAAGCTGACCGTCCCGGACGAAAAGATCGTGACCGACAATGGCGTGACCATCATCGGTTATACCGACTTCCCGTCGCGCATGGCCTCGCAAGCGTCTTCGCTTTATGCCAACAACATCCGTCACATGATGACTGACCTGACGCCCGAAAAGGACGGCAAGATCAATCACGACATGGAAGATGACGTGATCCGCGGTGCGACGGTCACCCATCAGGGCGAGATTACGTTCCCGCCGCCGCCTCCGAAAATCCAAGCGATTGCGGCCAAGCCGAAAGCGGTGGTGCCGGAACTGACGCGCGAAGAAAAGCTGGCCGCCGAGGCAGCCGCGTTCAAGGCGCAGACCAAGCAGCAATTCACTTTGCTGGGTGTAGGCGGCGTGCTGATGCTGCTGCTCGGGCTTTATGCGCCGGCCAGCTTCATGCAGCACTTCATCGTGTTTGTGCTGGCCGTGTTTGTGGGCTTCCAGGTGATCTGGAATGTCAGCCATTCGTTGCACACACCGCTGATGGCGGTCACCAATGCCATTTCGTCGATCATCATTTTGGGCGCGCTGATGCAGATCGGGTCGGGGTCGTTCCTTGTGATCTTGTTGGCGGCGGTGTCCATCTTCATGGCCGGGATCAACATCTTCGGTGGCTTCCTCGTGACACGGCGTATGCTCGCCATGTTCCAGAAATCTTAAGGGGGTAGGGATCATGGAATTTGGTTTCACCACGGCCGCATATGTTGTTGCGGCAGTTCTTTTCATCCTCTCCCTTGGCGGTTTGTCAGGACAGGAAAGCGCGAAACGCGCGGTGTGGTATGGCATTGTCGGCATGGCGCTGGCGGTTGTCGCCACGCTGGTTGGCCCCGGCTCGGGCCTGTGGCTGTTGTCGATCCTTCTGATCGTCGGCGGTGGTATCATCGGCACCTATGTGGCGCAAAAGGTCCAGATGACCGAGATGCCGCAGCTTGTCGCCGCGATGCACTCACTGGTTGGTCTGGCCGCTGTATTCGTGGGCTACAACGCCCATATCGAACTGGGCAACGTGTTGTCGATGAACGAAGAGGCCCGCCACGGGCTTGAAGGCTTCGCAGCCCTTCTTGCGCATAAAACGCCGGTCGAGCAGAACATCCTGCGGGTCGAGCTGTTCTTGGGCGTGTTCATCGGTGCCGTGACCTTCACCGGGTCGGTCATCGCCTACGGCAAGCTGGCGGGCAAGGTCACATCGGCGGCAGAAAAGCTGCCCGGTGGGCATATGCTGAACGCCGGTGCCGCGATCCTGTCGTTGATCTGCCTGATCTGGTATTTCAACACGGGTGGGTTCTTCCCGCTCTTTGTGATGACGCTGGCCGCCTTCTTCATCGGCTATCACCTGATCATGGGTATTGGCGGCGCGGATATGCCCGTCGTTGTGTCGATGCTGAACAGCTATTCAGGCTGGGCTGCGGCGGCGATTGGTTTCAGCCTTGGTAATGACCTTCTGATCGTTGTGGGCGCGCTGGTTGGCTCGTCCGGTGCGATCCTGTCCTATATCATGTGTAAGGCGATGAACCGGTCGTTCATCAGCGTCATTCTAGGCGGTTTCGGCGGCACCTCTGGTCCCGCCATGGAAATCGAAGGCGAACAGATCGCCATCGACGCCGATGGTGTGGCGGCTGCTTTGGAAGACGCCGACAGCGTGGTGATCATCCCCGGTTACGGTATGGCTGTGGCGCAAGCCCAGCAAAACGTGGCCGAGCTGACCCGCCGTCTGCGTGCCAAGGGCAAGAACGTTCGCTTCGCAATCCACCCGGTTGCGGGTCGTCTGCCCGGTCACATGAACGTGCTGCTGGCCGAGGCCAAAGTGCCCTACGACATCGTGCTTGAGATGGACGAGATCAACGACGACTTCCCTGATACGGATGTCGCCATCGTCATCGGCTCGAACGACATCGTGAACCCGGCCGCCCAAGAAGACCCCAACAGCCCCATCGCCGGCATGCCGGTTCTGGAATGCTGGAAGGCCAAGCAGGTCTTCGTGTCAAAACGTGGTCAGGGCACCGGCTATTCGGGCATCGAAAACCCGCTGTTCTTCAAAGAGAACACGCGCATGTTCTATGGTGACGCGAAACAGTCGCTGGACACCTTGTTGACGATGATCAACTAGACGAAAGCAACGATCAAGGAATGCCCCCGCATGTCGGGGGCGTTTTTCGTTTCAACGGCCTCTCGCTTCCAACCGTCAGGCAAACGCGCTAAGCGAGGGGGATGAACCCTTCTCGCGGCATCGCCCTAAAGCTCGGCTCGGTGGCTTTCTTCATCTCGCTTCAGACGATGGTGAAAGCCGTGTCGGGCCATGTTCCTGTGGGCGAAGCGGTGTTCTTCCGGTCGTTCTTCGCGCTTCCGGTGATCTTGGGTTGGCTTGCCTATGAAGGGCGCCTGCATTCAGCTTTGCGCACCCAAAACCCGTGGGGTCATATCAGTCGAGGCATGGTTGGTGTGTTGGCGATGGGGCTTAGTTTTGCCGCGCTCGGCTACCTGCCACAGACCGAGGTTACGGCGATCTTCTATGCCGCCCCGATTGTCACGGTCATCCTTGCTGCGATCTTCTTGGGTGAACAGGTGCGGATGGTGCGCATCGGCGCGGTGCTGGCGGGGCTGGTCGGTGTGCTGGTCATTCTATGGCCACGGCTTGAAGGCTTTGGCGGCAGCGGCGAGGCTGACGCGCTCAGGGCGTTCGGGGCGGTATTGGCGCTGATTGCCGCGTGCTGCGTGGCGGTTGCCAAGATCCTTGTGCGCAAGCTGGTGGGCATTGATCCACCCTCAACCGTCGTGATCTACGCCTCGCTGACGGCGATCTGCATGTCCCTTCTGTCGCTGCCCTTCGGCTGGGTCTGGCCGACGGCGTGGGAGTTTGCGCTTTTGCTGGGTGCGGGGCTTGCCGGAGGCGTCGGCCAATTGATGTTGACGACCGCCTATACCCATGCCGATGCGTCGACCATTGCGCCGTTCGACTACACGTCGATGATCTTCGCGCTGGCCTTCGGATACGTCTTTTTTGGCGAACTGCCGACCCTGCAAATGTTGGTGGGCGCAGGCATCGTCGTCAGCGCCGGGATGGTGATCATCTGGCGAGAAGCGCAGCTTGGCCGCGACCGGTCGAAATCGCGCGCCGTCAGCCCACCCGGCAGTTGATTGCGTAAGGGTGGGCATGCGGCGCGAATTGTCTGGAAAAACGGTGAAAACCTAGCTATCCTTTGCGCAATGACCCGCATCAGACGGGCGAATGAGGATCAGCGGTAGCAGCACCCGAAAACGGGGCCGTCCGTTGGTGAAGACAAGCGGTACGGACAAGTGACAGGCATTTTCGCATGACAGAAATGGTATACGGCGCGGTTCCCGCGCGTGACGGCGACCCTATTCTTCCCCGGTGGTGGCGCACGATCGACAAGTGGTCGGTGTCGTGCATTCTGATCCTGTTCGGGATCGGCATCTTGCTGGGGCTGGCCGCGTCGCCGCCCTTGGCGGAACGCAACGGGCTTGGCCATTTTCACTATGTGCAACGGCAGTTGGTCTTTGGTCTTGCCGCGCTGATCACGCTGTTTGTCACCACCATGCTCAGTCCACAATTGGTGCGCCGGCTTGGCGTGGTCGGCTTTGCCGTGGCCTTGGTTGCGGTGATGCTGTTGCCGCTGCTCGGCACCGATTTCGGCAAGGGGGCGACGCGTTGGTATTCGCTGGGCTTCGCCTCGATCCAGCCGTCCGAGTTCCTGAAGCCCGGCTTTGTCGTGGTTGCCGCGTGGCTGATGGCGGCCAGTCAGGAAATCAATGGCCCGCCCGGGCGTAGCATGTCGCTGGGGCTTGTGTTGTTGATCGTGGGTTTTCTGGCGATGCAGCCCGATTTTGGCCAAGCCGCCTTGATCCTGTTTGGATGGGGCGTGATGTATTTTCTCGCCGGTGCGCCGATTGTGCTTTTGGCCGCGGCCGCTGGCATCGTCGTTCTGGCAGGTATGTTCGCCTACAATAACTCCGAGCACTTTGCCCGCCGCATCGACGGTTTTCTGAACCCGGACGTGGACCCGACAACCCAGCTTGGCTATGCCACCAATGCCATCCGCGAAGGCGGATTTTTTGGCGTTGGTGTCGGCGAGGGTCAGGTAAAATGGTCGCTGCCTGATGCGCATACCGATTTCATTATCGCCGTCGCCGCCGAGGAATATGGCCTGATCCTGGTCCTTGTCATCATCGCGCTTTACGCCACCATCGTGGTGCGCAGTTTCATGCGCCTGATCCGTGAACGCGACACGTTTACACGCCTTGCCGGGTCTGGACTCGCCGCGATGTTTGGCATTCAGGCGCTGATCAATATGGGCGTGGCTGTGCGGCTTTTGCCCGCAAAGGGCATGACGCTACCCTTTGTCAGCTATGGCGGATCGTCCCTGATCGCCGGGGGCATCGCGCTTGGTATGTTGCTGGCGTTTACCCGCACCCGCCCGCAAGGCCGCATACAGGATGTGTTCAACCAAAGGGCAGGGCGATGAGCGCCAAGACCATTCGCAAGACACCGCTGCTCATCATTGCGGCCGGCGGCACCGGGGGGCACATGTTCCCCGCTCAGGCTTTGGCCGAAGCGATGCTGCGCAAGGGGTGGCGGGTCAAGCTGTCCACGGATGCCCGCGGCGCGCGCTATACCAGTGGGTTTCCCCATGTTGTCGAAATAGAGGAAGTCAGCTCTGCCACCTTTTCGCGGGGCGGTCTTCTGGCCAAGCTGCTGGTGCCGTTTCGCGTGGGGGCGGGCATTCTGGGCGCGATATGGCAAATGCGGCGCGACCGGCCCGAAGCCGTCATAGGCTTTGGCGGCTATCCGACCATTCCGGCGTTGGCGGCTGCATCCGTGCTGCGCTTGCCGCGCATGATCCATGAACAAAACGGTGTTCTGGGGCGGGTAAACAAGCTTTTTGCCACCCGCGTGACGGCAGTGGCCTGTGGCACATGGCCGACCGCGCTGCCCAACGGCGCGCATGGTATTCACACCGGAAACCCGGTCCGAGGCGAGGTTATGGCCCGTCAAGGCGCCGGCTACATCGCGCCGGGCGATTATCCGATGTCGATCCTGGTGATCGGCGGCTCGCAAGGGGCGCGTGCCTTGTCGGACGCTGTTCCCGCCGCCATCGCGGCCCTGCCTGAACATCTGCACCGCCATGTTTCGGTCAGCCATCAGGCGCGCGACGAGGATCTGGAGCGGGTGACAGCCTTCTATGACGCGCATGGCATTCGGGCCGACGTGCAGCCGTTTTTCACCGACATTCCGCGCCGCATGTCCGAAGCGCAGCTGGTGATCAGCCGGGCAGGGGCATCGTCTGTTGCCGATATCTCGGTCATTGGTCGCCCGTCCATTCTGGTGCCCTATCCCCATGCGACCGAAGACCACCAGACGGCGAATGCCCGTGGTCTGGTCGATGCGGGTGCGGCGATTTTGATCCCGGAAAGCCGGCTTGATCCGGCAATGCTGTGTGAACAGATCGCGATGGTGCTGGAGCACCCTCAAGGCGCCGAACAGATGGCCCGTGCGGCGCTGGCGCAGGGGCGTCCCGATGCCACGACCGCGCTTGTCGCACTGGTTGAGGAATTGACGGCGCACGCCCCTTCGGCGTAACCCCGCACCACGAACACTTATCAAGCCGCCTGTTTTTTGGAAGGTCGATTTATGAATGCTGCAGCCACCAAGCTTCCCACTGAAATGGGAATGATCCACTTTGTCGGGATCGGCGGGATCGGGATGTCGGGCATCGCCGAGGTGTTGCTGAACCATGGCTACCGGGTGCAGGGATCGGATCTGAAACGCTCCAAGATCACCGATCGGCTGGCCGAGCTTGGGGCCGAGATCTTCATCGGCCAACGCGCGGAAAACCTTGAGGGGGCCGAGGTCGTGGTGATCTCGTCCGCGATCAAGCCGGGCAACCCGGAGCTGGACACCGCGCGCGCGCGCGGCTTGCCGGTTGTGCGCCGGGCCGAGATGCTGGCCGAACTGATGCGCCTGAAATCCAACATCGCGGTCGCAGGCACGCATGGCAAGACGACGACGACGACCATGGTGGCCGAATTGTTGGTGCATGGCGGTATCGACCCCACGGTGATCAATGGGGGGATCATTCACGCCTATGGCTCAAATGCGCGTATGGGGCAGGGCGAATGGATGGTGGTCGAAGCTGATGAAAGCGACGGCACATTCAACCGCCTGCCTGCCACCATTGCCATCATCACCAATATCGACCCCGAACATATGGAACACTGGGGTGACTTCGATACGCTGCGTCAGGGCTTTCTGGATTTCGTGTCGAACATTCCCTTCTATGGGCTTGCTGTGTGCTGCACCGACCACCCCGAGGTGCAATCGCTGGTTGGCAAGATCACCGACCGACGTGTGGTGACCTTTGGGTTCAATGCCCAAGCGGATGTGCGCGCGGTGAACCTGCGCTATGAAGCGGGCGTGGCCCATTTCGACATCGAGCTGAACAACGAAGGCACACGGATCGACGGTTGCACCTTGCCAATGCCGGGCGATCACAACGTCTCGAACGCGCTGGCGGCCGTCGCCGTGTCACGCCATCTGGGCATGAAACGCGACGAGATTCGCGCAGCCCTCAAGGCGTTCGGGGGTGTGAACCGCCGCTTTACCCGCGTGGGCGAGGTGAACGGCGTGACCATTATCGACGATTACGGCCATCACCCGGTGGAAATCGCAGCGGTTCTCAAGGCCGCGCGCCAAGCGACCAACGGGCGTGTGATCGCCATCCACCAACCGCACCGGTATTCGCGCCTGCATGGCCTGTTCGAAGACTTCTGTGGCTGTTTCAACGAGGCAGACGTGGTGGGCATTGCCGATGTCTATGCCGCAGGCGAAGACCCGATCGAAGGCGCCAGCCGCGACGATCTGGTCGCGGGCCTGGTGGCGCATGGACACCGCCATGCCCTGGCGGTGCCTGACGAAGAGGCGCTAAGCGCACTAGTGCGCGAATACGCCAAGCCGGGCGACATGGTGGTGTGCCTTGGGGCCGGGACGATCTCGGCCTGGGCGAACCGTCTTGCAGAGCGGTTGCAAACGGCGTCCGCGGGCGGTTGAAACCGGCCCTATCAACAGGTGATTGCTTGACCGAGTCCGACATATGAAACGACCAGAAGCAGCGCCGCTCAAGCGAAATCTAGGCCTTGGGCTGCTGACCATGTATGGCGTCGGCGTCATGGTCGGCGCAGGCATTTACGTGCTGGTCGGTGCGGTCGCGGCCGAAGCCGGGATCTGGGCGCCGTTGGCGTTTTTGATGGCGGGGCTGGTCGCGGCCCCTTCGGCCTTGTCTTATGCCGAACTCAGCTCGCGCATCCCCGAAGCCTCGGGCGAGGCCGCGTTCGTCGAAAAGGGGCTGAACAGCCATCTGCTGGCGGTGCTGATTGGGTTGGCGATCGTCGTCGCGGGTTCGGTGTCGGCGGCGGCGGTGCTGCGGGGCGGGGTGGGCTATTTGACCTCGATCGTCGATGTCCCGGCCGCTTGGGCGATTGTCGGTTTTGGCGTTGCCTTGGCAGGCGTGGCGGCGATTGGCGTGCTGGAAAGCCTGTCACTGGCCGCCCTGTTCACGGTGGTAGAGCTTTTGGGACTGGGCGCGGTGATCTGGGCGGGGTTTTCTGCACCCACGGTGGCGGATATCGCGACCTTGCCGCCGCCTTACTGGCCGGGTGTGGCCGGGGCTGCGGCGCTGGCGTTCTTTGCCTTTATCGGGTTCGAAGACATTGTGAACATGGCCGAAGAAACCCGCGACCCCACCCGTATCGTGCCCCGCGCCATCCTGATTTCACTGGTGGTGACCACCGCACTTTATGCGCTGGTGGCGCTGGCAGCGATCCGTGTCGTGCCGGTCGATGACCTTGCGGCCTCGGACCAGCCGCTGGTTCTGGTGTGGGAGGCAGGCTTCACAACCACCCCTGTCGTATTGGGCGCGATTGCCGTCGTGGCGGCGCTGAACGGCGTACTGGCACAGATCGTCATGGCGGCACGTGTGTTGTTCGGGCTGGGTCGCCGCGAACCTATGCTGGGCCTGTTTTACCGCGCGCATCCCAAGTTCGGCACGCCGGTGCTGGCGACGTTTCTGGTCGGTCTGGCCGTTATCGGGGCTGCCCTTGCGCTGCCCGTCGCGGATCTGGCCGAGGTCACCTCGGGCGTGTTGCTGGTGGTCTTCGCCGTCGTGAATATCGCGCTGATCGCGTTGAAGCGCAAAGCGCCCGACGCCCCCTTCCGCACTGCACGCTGGGTGCCGTGGGTGGGTTTGTTTGCAGCGCTCGTGGCGCTGGCGGCGTCGTTTCTGCCAACGGTGGTATCATGAGCCCGGCCCTCATCGCAGCCGCCCTTTGGGTGTTGGCCGCAACGGCGGTGGCGTTTCTGCCAATGCGTCGCCAGTTCGCGCCGGGATTGGTGCTTTTGGTCGCCGCACCGGCTCTGATCGGGTGGATCGGCGTGCTGCATGGCTGGCTTTGGGCTGGCATCGGCGTCGTCGGGTTCGTGTCGATGTTTCGCCGCCCCTTGTGGTATCTGGCGCGCAGATCTCTGGGGCGGACATGAGCCTTTCGCTGATCCTTGCGTGTTTCTGGGCGGTTGTCGCGCAGATGATTGCTCTGTTTCCGTCGCGCCACCATCACTGGCCTGCTGCTTACGGGTTGATTGCCGTGGGCATTCCGCTATTGGGTTACGTGTTTTTTGAAAATGGCCCGGTGGTCGGGGTCTTGGTGCTGGCAGGGGCGATGTCCATCTTGCGTTGGCCCGTGATCTACCTGACCCGGTGGCTGCGCAGAATGCGAGGTTGAAATGGCCCTTCCTGACCAAATAGAGACGCGCGGAACGCTGGTGCGCGACAAGGATCTGGCGGGCCTGACATGGCTGCGTGTCGGCGGGCCTGCCGAATGGTTTTTCATGCCCGCAGACGAAGATGATCTGGCCCGGTTTATGGCGGATCTCGACCCGGATGTGCCCGTCTTTCCGATGGGGGTCGGGTCGAACCTGATCGTGCGCGACGGTGGCATTCGTGGCGTGGTGATCCGGCTGGGACGCGGCTTCAACGGGATCACGGTCGACGGCAACCGCGTCACGGCAGGTGTCGCCGCACTTGACGCTCATGTCGCGCGCAAAGCGGCAGATGCGGGTGTGGACCTGACTTTCCTGCGCACCATTCCCGGAGCCATCGGTGGGGCCGTGCGGATGAATGCCGGGTGCTATGGGGCCTATGTGGCCGACGTGTTTGTTGAGGCACAAGCGATCACGCGAACGGGCGAGCGTGTGACGTTGACCGCCGATGACCTGAACTTTCAATATCGCCAGTCAGATCTGCCGGAGGGCTGGGTGATCACGCACGCTGTTTTCGAGGCACCCAAGGGTGATCCTGCCGCCTTGGCCGCCCGCATGGAGGCCCAACTGGCCAAGCGCGACGAAACCCAGCCGACCAAGGATCGCACCGCAGGGTCCACCTTTCGCAACCCGGCGGGTTTCAGTTCAACCGGGCGCGCTGATGACAGCCACGAGCTGAAGGCGTGGAAGGTGATCGAGGATGCGGGGATGCGCGGCGCCACACGGGGTGGGGCGCAGATGAACCCGATGCACGCAAACTTCCTGACCAACACTGGCGATGCCACCGCCGCAGACCTTGAAGGTTTGGGCGAAGAGGTCAGAAAAAAGGTTTACGAACACAGTGGCATAAAGCTACAATGGGAAATTATGCGCGTGGGTGAACCGGCAGACAAATAAGCTGGTAGACGCGCGCAGATACCGGGGTCGGGCAGGCCCTTCGGACACAGCCGACAAGAGCTGGTCGAAAGGGGCAAAACGCCCTTGAAAACAAGGGGCATAAAGCCCTGTTATCAAAGGGGCGGTACAGCCTCCGATAAAGAAAAATGCCGCGCGTAATGTGCGGATGGGCGCCGGAAACGGCTGGGCAGTTGGTCGCTTTGTGTGATCACGGACGAGGCAAAAGCAGGCATGTCGGGCAAGACAGTCTCGAAAGTTGTGGTTCTTCTGGGCGGCCCTTCGGCCGAACGGGAGGTGTCCTTGAGCTCGGGTCGCGAGTGCAGCGCGGCGCTGAGGACTGCAGGCTATGACGTGGTAGAGATAGACGCGGGCCCCGATCTGGCCGAGCGGCTGCGCGCCGAAGCCCCTGATGTGGTGTTCAACGCACTGCATGGTCGCTGGGGCGAAGATGGCTGCGTGCAAGGCCTGCTGGAGTGGCTGCAAATCCCCTATACCCATTCCGGCGTTCTGGCCTCGTCTCTGGCGATGGACAAGGAGCGCGCGAAGGATGCGTTTCGGATGGCTGGCCTGCCGGTTGTGGACAGTGTGCTGGCCTCGGCGGACGATGTGCGGTCGCGCCATGTGATGGAGCCGCCCTATGTGGTGAAGCCCTATAACGAAGGCAGCTCGGTCGGCATCTATATTGTGCAGGACGGTGCGAACTCTCCGCCCAAGCTGGCGCCGACGATGCCCAAGACGGTGATGGTCGAAACCTATGCGCCGGGGCGCGAAATGACGACCTCGGTGATGGGCGACACAGCTCTTGGGGTGACGGATATTCTGACCGATGGCTGGTATGACTACGACGCGAAGTACGCCGAGGGTGGTTCGCGCCACGTTTTCCCCGCCGACATTCCCGCCGACATCGAAGCCGCCTGTCTGGACTACGCCCTGCGCGCCCATCAGGTGCTGGGGTGCCGGGGTGTCAGCCGCACGGATTTCCGCTGGGACGAAACGCGCGGGCTGGACGGGTTGATCATCCTTGAAACCAACACCCAGCCCGGCATGACGCCAACCTCGCTTTCGCCCGAACAGGCGGTGCACAAGGGCATTTCCTTCAGTCAGTTTTGTGCCTGGATGGTGGAGGACGCGTCATGCGATCGCTAAGATCCAAACCATCGGCTGAGACGGGGCAGGGGGCCGTTCGCCGCGATCCTGCGCCGTCGCGTCTGGCCTACAAGGTGCACCGGCTTTGGCTGACCCCGGTGTTTCGCGCCTTTCTGCGCGTCGGATTGCCAGTCTTTGCGGTGCTCATGGCGACGGGCTGGTATTTTGCCAACCCGACCAACCGCTATGCGATTGGGGAAAAGCTGGCCCAGATCCAGAGGTCTGTGCAGGAACGCCCGGAATTCATGGTCAAGCTGATGGCCGTCGAAGGTGCCAGCCCGGTTGTGGCCGACGCCGTGCGTCAGATGCTGCCGATCGAATTTCCGATCTCCAGCTTTGATCTGGATCTTGAGGTGATGCGTCAGGAAATCTCAAAGCTTGATGTCATTGAAAAAGCCGAATTGCGCGTGCGCCCCGGTGGCGTGCTCGAGGTGGCCATTACAGAACGCCAACCCGTCATCGTCTGGCGCCACGAAGGCATTCTGGATCTGTTGGACAAGACCGGTCACCGGGTGGCCAGCATGGTGGCGCGCGATGGGCGCCCGGATCTTCCGCTGATCGCTGGGGCTGGGGCCGACAAGGCGGTGGATGAAGCGCTGGCGCTGATCGCGACCGCACGCCCGCTTGGGGCGGATTTGCGCGGCCTTGTGCGCGTTGGTGAACGCCGCTGGGACATCGTGCTGGGCACCAAGCAGCGCATTCTTTTGCCCACGGATGACCCCGTTGCAGCCCTGGAGCAGGTTATTGCCCTGCATCAGGCGCAAGACGTGTTGGCCCGTGATCTGACCGTTGTTGATATGAGAAACCCCTTGCGCCCGACGCTGCGCCTTGCCGACCCTGCGGTCGAGGAACTGCGCCGGATCAAGGGACTTGAATTCGGAGAGACCTCGCAATGACCGATCTTTACAGCCAACAGCGCGCCATGCGCTCGATGCGAGAAGCCGCCATGCAGCGGGGCGTGATTGCCATTCTGGATGTCGGCAGCTCGAAGATCGGATGCCTGATCCTGCGCTTCGACGGCCCCGGCCAGTTTCGCGACAGTGACGGCATCGGCGCCATGGCAGGACAAAGCGCGTTTCGGGTCATCGGGGCGTCGACCACACGATCGCGCGGGGTGCGCTTTGGCGAAATCGACGCGATGCAGGAAACCGAACGCGCCATCCGCACCGCGGTTCAGGCTGCGCAAAAGATGGCCAATATCCGGGTCGATCATGTGATCGCCTGTTTCTCAGGCGCCAATCCCCGGTCCTACGGTCTGGCCGGTGCGGTCGACCTGAACGATACTGCCGTGACAGAAGATGACGTGGCTCGTGTGCTGGCGTCTTGTGACATGCCCGATATCGGCGAAGGGCGGGAAGTCCTGCACGCGCAGCCGGTGAATTTTGCGCTTGATCATCGTTCGGGGCTTGGCGATCCGCGCGGGCAGATCGGCAACCGGCTGGCGGTTGATATGCATGTGATGACCGTGGACAGCGCGGTGATCCAGAACCTGCTTTACTGCATCAAGCGGTGTGATCTTGAACTGGCGGGGCTGGCCAGCTCGGCCTATGTGTCGGGCATTTCGGCGCTGGTGGAAGATGAACAAGAACTGGGTGCGGCCTGTATTGATCTGGGTGGTGGATCAACTGGTCTGTCCATCTTCATGAAAAAGCACATGATTTATTCCGACAGCGTGCGGTTGGGTGGCGATCATGTGACCTCGGACATCTCGAAAGGTCTTCAGGTGCCGTTGTCCACGGCCGAACGGATCAAGACCTTCTATGGCGGCGTCGTGGCCACCGGGATGGATGATCGCGAAATGATCGAGATCGGCGGCGACACCGGCGATTGGGAACATGACCGGCGCACGGTCAGCCGGGCCGAGCTGATCGGCATCATGCGCCCGCGCGTCGAGGAAATTCTAGAAGAGGTGCGCGGCTGCCTGGACGCCTCGGGTTTTGAGCATCTGCCAAGCCAGCAAATCGTGCTGACAGGTGGCGGCAGCCAAATCCCCGGGCTGGATGGGCTTGCCCCGAAAATTCTGGGTCAACAGGTGCGCATCGGGCGACCGCTGCGGGTGCAGGGGCTGCCACAGGCAGCCACGGGGGCGGGGTTTGCCTCGGCGGTGGGGTTGTGCCTGTTTGCAGCGCATCCCCAGGACGAATGGTGGGATTTTGACATTCCGGCCGACACCTACCCTTCGCGAAGCCTGCGACGGGCCTTGAAGTGGTTCAAGGACAATTGGTGATCTGACCCACGAACCCCCAATATGCGGTGCGTTCGGCGAAATCCTGCTGAAAACCTTTCGATTCCCCCAATATTTTGCGGCTTTGGGCGCCATTAGGGCGTGACGAAGGGCGCTTTCATGGGGTAACATGACCCAAATGAGGCAGTAACCGGCGATTCAGTCGGAATTAAAAGACCATATTTGCCGCCATCGGGGAACATCGGTGCGGCGCGGACATAGACAGGCGGACAAATCATGACTTTGAACCTTACCATGCCCGGTCAGGAAGAGTTGAAACCTCGGATCACGGTGTTTGGCGTGGGCGGTGCCGGTGGCAACGCTGTCAACAACATGATCGAGAAGGAACTCGAGGGCGTAGAATTCGTAGTGGCCAACACCGACGCGCAGGCATTGCAGCATTCGCGATCGAAAGACCGCATCCAGATGGGTGTGAAAGTGACAGAAGGATTGGGCGCAGGCGCGCGCGCATCGGTCGGCGCAGCGGCAGCCGAGGAATCGATCGAACAGATCGTCGACCACCTTGCTGGCGCGCATATGTGTTTCATCACCGCCGGTATGGGCGGCGGCACCGGAACCGGCGCTGCCCCGATCATCGCGCAAGCCGCGCGTGAACTGGGTGTGCTGACCGTTGGCGTTGTCACCAAACCGTTCCAATTCGAAGGCGCAAAACGGATGCGTCAGGCCGAAGACGGTGTGGAAGCCCTGCAAAAGATGGTCGACACGCTGATCATCATCCCCAACCAGAACCTGTTCCGTCTGGCCAATGAGAAAACGACCTTCACCGAGGCCTTCTCGATGGCCGATGACGTGCTTTATCAAGGCGTTAAGGGTGTAACGGACCTGATGGTTCGTCCCGGTCTCATCAACCTCGACTTCGCGGATGTCCGCGCCGTGATGGACGAGATGGGCAAAGCCATGATGGGCACCGGCGAAGCCAATGGCGAAGATCGTGCCATTCAGGCCGCCGAAAAAGCCATCGCCAACCCGCTTCTGGACGAAATCAGCCTGCGTGGCGCGAAGGGTGTGTTGATCAACATCACCGGCGGCTACGACCTGACGCTGTTCGAACTGGACGAAGCAGCCAACCGCATCCGCGAAGAAGTGGATCAGGACGCCAACATCATCGTCGGCTCGACGCTGGACACCGACATGGAAGGCGCGATGCGCGTGTCCGTGGTCGCTACTGGCATCGACGCGGTCGACGTGAACACCGAAATGCCGGTGCCGCGTCGCAGCTTGGCGTCACCGCTGCAAGCGCCCCATGATGTGGAGCAGAAGATGGAGCTGGAAGCGCCTGAGGCTGTGGCCGCGGCCGCCGCGATCGATAACGCGCCGGCACCTGAAGCAGCCGTGGCCGCAGAAGCCACCACTGAACCAACGCTGTTTGGCGACATGGAGCCCGCTGCCTCTGCGGCGGACCCCGCCCAAGCATATGAAGCCCGCGAAAACGTGTTTCAGGCAGAGCAAGCTGGCGGCGACATTCCCCCGCCCGCGTATCAGCCGGCTGAAAACGAAGTTGAAGCCACCCCCGCTGCAGCAAGCTATGGTGAAGAACCCGGCATTGCACAGTTCGTCGCCCCCAAAGCGCCGACACCGGGAACCCCGTCGCCCGAGGCGATGGCCCGCCTGCAAGCTGCGGTGCACAACCAACCCCGGGCGCAGCAGCAGGGTCAAACCCCTGTCCAACAGCCCGCGCATCCGACAGGTTCCGCTTCGGATAAACCACGTTTCGGGATCAATTCGTTGATCAACCGGATGACCGGGTCAGGAGCTGCAGGTGCTGAAGATCAGGTGCGCAACCAGCCTCCGGTGCAATCCGAGCAGCCTGCGCAGCCGCAAACAGCGGCACCCGATCCCGACCAAGACAAGGTCGAGATCCCCGCGTTCCTGCGCCGTCAGGCCAACTGATCGACACGGCGCGGGGGCTGATCCCGCGCAAGTCGTTCAATTCGGCGGTTTGGTGCCGGTTGGACACAGCCAGGACAAGACACAAGGGTCAGCCGAAAGGCTGGCCCTTTACCTTTAGAAACAAAGACTTATTGTCCTTACTTAAGATGGCTTCCAGCGCCGGCGCGACGCGTGTGGTGATGTTACAAACCATTACAGAGGTTTGAATTGAGATTGCGCCGGGCAAGACTTACCTCTGGGTCATCGGTCAAATGGGCCGGTTCGCGCCAGAGGCGTCCTGCAGAAGTCTTGTTCAAGGGCTGAAGTGTGGGGCCAGATGACCACCCGGTTTCCGGGCCGGCCAAGGGCGCATCGAGGCAGTGACACTCCACGCTGCGTTCGTTGCGACCACGGCCGCTGGTGCGAGGCAGAACAATGGCCGCCCGTTGCCGCAGACATGCGCGGGCCAAAGCCAGACGGACCGAGGCTATCTAAGAGGCGCCAAGTGCAGACGACTGTTGCAAGCACTGTCACATTTACCGGAACCGGGCTCCATTCGGGGCGTCCGGCCCGTATGCGTGTCCAGCCCGCCTCGGCAGAATATGGGATCTGGTTCAAACGTGTCGATGTCGCGGGGTGCGATAATCTGATCCCTGCGCATTGGGCATCGGGTGTGCCGTCGCCGCTGTGCACGTTGATCCGCAACGACGCCGGGGTCGAAGTCAAGACAATCGAACACATCATGGCCGCGCTTGCGGGCTGTGGCATTCACAACGCGCTGATTGAACTGGATGGGCCGGAAGTGCCGATCATGGACGGCAGCGCGGCGCGTTTCGTGGATGGGCTGGTCAAGGCAGGGGTGCGTGAATTGGCAGCCCCGGCGCGGATGATCGAAGTGCTTGAGGCCGTCGAATATCGCGAAGGTGATGGCGACGACGCCGCCTGGGCGCGGCTTGAGCCGTCAGACGGGTTCGAGATCGACTTTTACATTTCGTTCCCCGACGCAGCGATCGGCACACAGCAAATGCGCCTTGATATGTCGAACGGCAACTTCGTGCGTGAATTGAGCGATTGCCGCACCTTCTGCCGTCAGGCGGATGTCGAAGCGATGCGCAATGCCGGACTGGCCCTTGGCGGCACTTATGACAACGCGGTCGTCGTGGATGGTGATCAGGTCCTGTCCCCCGGCGGGTTGCGCCGCGCCAACGAAGCCGTGCGCCACAAAATGCTGGATGCACTGGGTGATCTGGCCTTGGCCGGCGCGCCGCTGAAAGCGCGTTATGTGGGCCACCGGGCCGGACATGCGATGACCAACAAACTTTTGCGTGTGTTGTTTGATACGCCCGGCGCCTGGCGGCTTGTGGAATGTGACGACAACGCATCGCGGCGTTTGCCGGGTGTCGGTGTGCGCAAATCCGACCTGCCTATGTCGGCTTGAGCCTTCGTCAACGCATCGCGCTACGGGTGTTTAAGACCCACATGCCACGTCGTTTCGGCGTGGCATTTTGCGTTTTTCGGCAAAGACAGTGTTGCCCTGCGACAAACCATGTGACCCCAAGGCGCGAAATTTGCATAGCAAACCATTTTGCCTCGAAAATTTCTGTGCTAGGACAAGCAGGAACAAGTCGGATCTTTCGGTCTGGCAAGAATATCTTTGGGGTGGCACCGATCATGATCGGCGGGAATTTTGGCAAGGCTATTGGCGCAGCGCTGATGTCAGGGATGGTTCTGACCTCTTGCGGCGGTGGATCTGGCAGTCTGGGTTTCGGCAGCCTCGGCGGCAGTTCAGGCAGTTTGGGCGGCGGCGGATCTGGCGGCGGGGGTGGTCTGTTCGCATCCCCCGTGGAAAAGCGACCCATTGATCAGTGGAGCGCCGAAGAAATCTTCAAGCGCGGTGAATACGATCTGGAGCGGGGCGACCCGTCCGAGGCGGCCAAGTGGTTTGGCGAAGTTGAACGCCTGTATCCCTATTCCGAATGGGCCAAGCGTGCGTTGATCATGCAGGCCTTTTCCTACCACAAAGACCGCGACTACGAACAATCGCGCGCCAGTGCGCAGCGCTATATCGATGTTTTCCCGGCAGACGAAGATGCGGCCTATGCGCAGTATCTGCTGGCGCTCAGCTATTACGACCAGATCGACGAGATCGGACGCGATCAGGGTTTGACCTATCAGGCCCTTCAGGCGCTGCGTGTGGTGATCGAACGCTATCCGAATACCGAATACGCCAAATCAGCGATCCTCAAGTTCGACCTGGCCTTCGACCACTTGGCAGCGAAGGAAATGGAGATTGGTCGCTACTACCTCAAGCGCAAGCACTATGCCGCGGCAATCAACCGCTTCCGCGTGGTGGTGGAGCAGTTCCAGACCACCAGCCACGTGGCCGAGGCGCTGCACCGGCTTGTCGAAGGCTATCTGTCGCTTGGGCTGACCAACGAGGCGCAGACCGCAGGCGCGATTCTGGGCCACAACTTCCAGTCGACCCCTTGGTATGAAAGCAGCTATCGTTTGTTGACCAAGGCCGGGCTGAAACCTGAAGCCAAAGGCAACAACTGGCTGAACAAGGTCTATCGTCAGCTTATCAAAGGTGAATGGCTCTGATCCCTATCTGGGATGGGCCAAGGCGCGACCGGGGGCTCAATGCTGCGTGGTCTTGATATCCGCGATCTTCTGATCATTGACCGGTTGGAGCTTGAGTTTCAGCCGGGCCTGAACGTGCTGACCGGGGAAACCGGTGCGGGCAAATCCATATTGCTGGACAGTCTTGGCTTCGTTCTGGGTTGGCGCGGGCGCGCGGATCTTGTGCGCACGGGCGCCGAACAGGGCGAAGTGACCGCGATCTTCGATCTGCCTGAAACCCACCCGGCCCGCGCGGTGCTGGACGACGCTGGTATCCCCGTCGAGGACGAGCTGGTGCTGCGCCGGATAAACCGCGCCGATGGGCGCAAGACGGCGTGGGTGAACGACCGCCGTGCCTCGGGCGAGGTGCTGCGCGCCCTGTCTGACACGCTGGTGGAACTGCACGGCCAACAGGACGACCGCGGTCTTTTGAACCCGCGTGTGCACCGTCAATTGCTGGATGAATTTGGCGGGCTTGGCGCGCAACTTGATGCCACCCGCGCTGCATGGCGCGACTTGGCCAAGGCGCAAAAAGCGTTGGATCAGGCCCGCGCCGATCTGCAAGCCGCTCAGGCCGAAGAGGAGTTTCTGCGCCACGCGGTGGGCGAGTTGGGCGCGCTTGCCCCGGAACCCGGCGAGGATGCAGAGCTCGACAGTCGCCGCCGGTTGATGCAGGCCGCCGAACGGATTGGCGAGGACATCACCAAGGCCCATCAAGCGCTGAGCGCTGGCGAAGGGGCCGAGGCCCGGATGGGCGATGCGCTCAGGTGGCTGGAAGGCGTGGCAGATCAGGCGGGCGAGGCGCTGGATCCGCCAATCTCGGCCCTTGGGCGGGCGTTGGCCGAACTGGGCGATGCGGTGCAGGGTGTTGAAACAGCAATGGAAACATTGTCCTTCGACCCGCATGAACTGGATCAGGCCGAAGAACGCTTGTTCGCGATTCGCGCCATGGCACGCAAACATCAGGTGGCCCCGGATGACCTTGGTGGCTTTGCCGAAGAATTGCGCGCGCGCCTTGTGGCACTGGATGCAGGTGCCGGGGCCATCGCTGGGCTGGAAAAGGACGTGGCAGAAGCGCAGACGCGCTATGACCAAGCCGCCACCTCTTTGACCCGTGCCCGCAAGGCAGCGGCAAAGGATCTGGACAAGGCGATGTCGGGCGAACTTGCGCCGCTCAAGATGGAACGCGCTGTCTTCACCACAGCGCTGGCCGTTGCGGAAAGCGGGCCAGAGGGGCGCGATCAGGTGACCTTCACCGTTGCCACCAATCCCGGCGCGCCTTCCGGTCCGCTGAACAAGATCGCATCCGGGGGAGAGCTGAGCCGGTTTCTGCTGGCGCTGAAGGTTTGCCTGACCCGCGAGGCCGATGGGCTGACGATGATCTTTGACGAGATCGACCGGGGTGTCGGCGGCGCGACCGCCGATGCGGTTGGGCGTCGCCTGTCAGCATTGTCGGATGGCGGGCAGGTGTTGGTGGTGACCCACAGCCCACAAGTCGCCGCGTTGGGCGACCACCACTGGCAGGTGCAAAAATCGGTGGCGGAGGGCATGACACGCTCCACGGTTCTGGCGCTGGACGATGCGGCGCGGGTGGACGAGGTGGCGCGCATGATCTCGGGCGACACAATCACCGAAGCAGGCCGGGCGGCGGCGAAGGAACTGCTGGGCGGGTAAACCGCGTTACCCTTGTGGCACTAGTTTGCCGGGGTTCAGGATGCCGCTCGGGTCGAGCGCGGCCTTGATGTCGCCCATCACCGCCCATGCGTCTCCGTGCTCACCTTCCATCAATTCCAGCTTGCCCATGCCGATGCCGTGCTCGCCGGTGATGGTGCCGCCCATCGCAAGGGCGCGGTCGCTCATCCGCTTGGCAAGCGCCTTGGCGGTGGCCTTCTCGGCTTCGTTGCCGTCGTCGATCAGCAAGATCGCGTGGAAGTTTCCGTCACCCACATGGCCAAGGATCGGGCCGAGCAGACCTGAACTGGCAATATCGGCCCGCGTTTCTTCGACCGCCTGCGCCAGTTTGGACAAGGGCACGCAGATATCGGTGACAATCGCGCGCGCGCCGGGGCGCAGCGACAACACCGCATAATATGCGTGGTGGCGGATCTTCCACAGCGCATTGCGATCTTCGGTGCGGGTGGCGTGCTCATATCCGCGCGCGCCAAACTCGTCTGCGATGTCGCCAAAGCCTTGGCTGGCTTCTGCCACCGCGGCAGGGCTTCCGTGAAACTCGACCAATAGATGCGGGCATTCGGGCATCTCGGTGCCGGCATAGCCGTTGAAGGCGCGGGCGGTGTCGGCGTCGACGAACTCGATGCGGGCCATCTGAATGCCCATCTGGATGACTTGCTGCACCGTGCCAACGGCGGCTTCCATATCGGGGAAGGCGCAAATGCCGGCGCTGATCACTTCTGGTGTGCCGTGCAAGCGCAGGGTCAGTTCGGTGATGATGCCAAGCGTGCCCTCCGAGCCTAAAAACAGCGCCGTCAGATCGTAGCCCGATGCCGACTTCGCCGCGCGCGATCCGGTTTTGATGATCCGCCCATCTGCCAGCACCACGGTCAGGCCCAGCACATTGTCGCGCATCGACCCATAGCGCACCGTGGTTGTGCCAGAGGCGCGCGTTGCCGCCATCCCCCCGATCGAGGCATTGGCGCCGGGGTCCACCGGAAAGAAAACGCCCAACATGCGCAGCTCATGGTTCAGATCTTCGCGGGTCAGGCCGGGTTGCACCACCGCGATCATGTCGCCGGGATCGGTGGTGATCAGGGCGTTCATCCGGCTCATGTCCAGACACAGCCCCCCATGGGGCGCGCTGGTGTGACCTTCCAATGACGTGCCCGCGCCATAAGCAATGACTGGGACAGACGCGTTGTGGCACAGGAGCAGAATGCGGCTGACCTCGTCCGTGGTTTCGGGCCATGCCACCGCATCGGGCGGGGAAAGGGCGAAATGGCTTTCAGAACCACCGTGATGGTCCAGATCGGACTTGGAGCGGCTGAGCCGATCGCCTAGCATGGACGAAAGCTCGGTAAACACGGTGTCGATGGTCATCCCATCCTCCCCAGCAAAGCCGGAACAACTTATGGTAAATGCGTGATCTTGGGAAGGGCCGCGCGGGCGGGGGACCATGCCTAATCGGCTAAAATTGTTCTTAGATCGCGCTTTGCGGGATTTGGTGGATCGGACCTCCACCGGTTGGCATATTTTGGCCAAGCAAGGCCCCAGTCAAGTACAGTTCTGGCTGATCGCTTTGGTGATCGGAATTGCGTCCGGATTTGCCGCCCTTGGATTTCGAAAAGGGATCGAGAAGCTGCAGGCGGCCCTTTATGGCACCGAAGACCTTGCGCATCTGCACAGTTTTGCCGGCACGTTGCCGTGGTATTGGGTGCTGCTGATCCCTGCATTTGGTGGGCTGGTGGTCGGGATCATCCTGAACTGGTTTACCCATGACGGACGCGTGCGCGCCGTGGCTGACGTGATCGAAGGCGCCGCCCTGTGGGACGGTCGGGTCGAAAAACGCGCGGGGCTGGGTTCGGCGCTGGCGTCCATGATTACGCTGTCGACCGGCGGGTCGTCAGGCCGCGAAGGCCCGGTTGTGCACTTGGCCGCGGTGATTTCCAGCTGGGTGTCCGCGCGGATCAACGCCAATGGCGTGACCGGCCGCGATTTGCTTGGCTGCGCCGTGGCGGCGGCTGTTTCTGCCAGCTTCAACGCGCCCATTGCCGGCGCGCTGTTCGCGTTGGAGGTCGTGTTGCGCCACTTCGCGGTGCATGCCTTCGCCCCCATCGCCATCGCGTCAGTCGCGGGCACGGTGATCAACCGGATCGAATATGGTGATGTGACAGAGTTCGTTTTGCCTGCCGAGGGGTCGCTCGCCTTCTATGTCGAATTGCCTGCCTTTTTGCTTCTTGGCGTTGTGTGCGGCGTGGTCGCCGTCATCCTTATGCGGGCGATTTTCTGGGCTGATGATGTCGGCAATTCGTTACAGGCGACCTTGCGACTTCCGAAGGTGCTGCGACCCGCCCTCGCCGGGTTGATCCTTGGCGCAATTGCCATCTGGTTTCCTCATATCATCGGCGTTGGGTATGAAACGACATCGGTCGCCCTGACCGGTGGGCTGGGTCTGCAATTGGCGATCACCTATGTGGTGGTGAAGGTGGCGGCTGTGGCGATCACCATGGCCGGGCGTATGGGGGGGGGCGTGTTTTCCCCTGCCTTGATGGTCGGGGCGCTGACTGGCTTGGCCTTCGGCATCGTTGCAACGGCTGTTTTCCCTGACGTGTCAGGGTCCGAGACACTCTATGCGCTTGCCGGAATGGGGGCCGTTGCGGCGGCGGTGCTGGGCGCGCCGATTTCAACCACGTTGATCGTGTTCGAACTGACCGGAGACTGGCAAACCGGAATTGCCGTCATGGCCGCGGTATCGCTGTCGACAGCCTTGGCCAGCCGTTGGGTCGATCGCAGTTTCTTCCTGACCCAATTGGAGCGGCGCAATATCCATCTGGCTGCCGGGCCACAGGCTTATCTGTTGAGCACGGTGCGTGTCGCACAAATCATGCGCGACAAGGTTGACGCCCGCGCAGCCGGTGAAGCGCAGTGCTGGGAATTGATCGAAGAAGGCGTCTATGTCGACGGAAACGCCACGCTGGAGGCGCTGATGCCGATGTTTGAAAGCTCGAACGCGCGGTTCATTCCCGTGGTAACGCTTGGTGGGGCAGGCGACCCACCCGAACTTTGGGGTGCGGTGTTTCATGTTGATGCGTTGAAAGCCTTCAACCGCGCACTGGCGGATACGGCGGCAGAAGAACACAGCTAGGGCGATTACCCGTCTACGCGCTCAGCGCGCGGCTCAAGGCGCAGAACGCTTCGATCCCGATCTCTTCGGCGCGCGAGGTGGGTTTGATCCCGACCGATGTCAGCACGTCCTCTATCTCGGGATGCAGCCCTTTCAGGGACGCGCGCAGCATCTTGCGCCGTTGCCCGAAGGCTTTGGCCACAAGGGCTTGCAGCTTGTCCGGGTCGGCCTCAAACCGGGGCGCGGGCAGGGCGTCGAAATGCACCACGGCGGAATGGATCTTGGGCGGCGGGGTGAACGCCTCGGGTGGCAGTTCCATCACGATGCGCGGTGTGGTGCGCCACTGGGCCAGCACCGCCAAGCGGCCATATTTCTTTGATCCGGGCTGGGCGACGATCCGTTCGGCGACTTCTTTCTGGAACATCAAGGTCAGGCTGTCCCAGACCGGCGGCCAACTGGGCGGCGTGAGCCACCGCACCAAAAGCTCGGTCCCGACATTGTAAGGCAAGTTGGCGACGATGCGAATGGGCGGGGTCAGATGCTCTAGCGGATCAAGGGTCAGCGCGTCAGCGTTGATGATCTGCAGCCGGTCCGGATAGACGGTTTGAATTTCGGCCAGCGGCGCCATGGCGCGGCTGTCCTTTTCCACCGCCAGCACCTTGCGCGCGCCTTCGACCAGCAGACCGCGCGTCAGCCCACCGGGGCCGGGGCCGATTTCCAGCACGTCCGAGTTCGCCAGATCACCCGCCATCCGAGCGATTTTGGCGGTCAGATTGAGGTCGAGCAGGAAGTTTTGCCCAAGTGATTTCTTGGCGATCAACCCGTGGGTCGCTATGACCTCGCGCAGAGGGGGCAGGCCGTCGATCTGGCTCATGCGTGACGCTCCTGTCTGGCGCGGCCCATCTGGTGCGCCATGCGCAACGCCGCGATCAGCGAGCTTGGGTCGCCCTTGTCCGTTCCAGCGATATCAAACGCGGTGCCGTGGTCGGGAGATGTGCGCACGAAGGGCAAGCCCAGTGTCACGTTGACACCGCCCGAAAAGTCGATGGTCTTGATCGGGATCAGTGCTTGATCGTGATACATGCAGATCGCCGCGTCATAGCCTGCGCGCGCGGCGGCATGGAACATGGTGTCTGCCGAGGACGGACCGATCAGGTTCATTCCACCCGCGCGCAGGTCGTCAAGAAGGGGCGAGATCATCTCGATCTCTTCGCGCCCCATTGCGCCACCTTCGCCCGCATGAGGGTTCAGCCCAGCCACCGCAATGCGCGGCGAGGTCAGGCCGAAATCGTTGATCAGGGCGGCATAGGTGGTCTGGATGACTTGTTTCAGAAGCGCGGGCGTCAGCGCGGCGGGCACCTCGGACAGGGCGATGTGGATGGTGGCGGGAACGACGCGCAGCCCTTCGCAAGCCAGCATCATCACCACATCAGCGCCTCCGGCAAGATGGGACAGAAATTCAGTGTGGCCGGGAAAGGCAAACCCCGCGCCATCTTTCAGCGCTTTCTTGTGGATCGGGTTGGTGCAGACCGCCAGTGCCTCGCCGGATTGGGTCAGGCTGACCGCCTTCTCGATCACCGCGATGACATGTGCCGCGTGATCCGGTTGGGCGACGCCGGGGGTGCGCGGCGTTCCGAAATCATGCGCAAGCACAGGCAGGCTGTCTGCGTCCAACGCGTCCGACGGTTTCGTGATGAGGGTGAACGGCCGATCATCAGGCAGATGTGCCGGATCACCGATCAGGAAGAACGGCACCGAAATGCCAAGCGTATCGAAGGCAAGACCCGCGATATCCGGTCCGATCCCCGCTGGTTCCCCAATGGTCAACGCCACGGGCCGTCGCGCGCCGGTCGGCAAGGGATGGCCGGTCATTGGGTCAGGTAGTCTTCGATATGGGCTGCGGCCTTCAGCTCGTCCAGATAAGCGGTTGCCAGGTTTTGCAGACGTCCATTGGTCAACTGCCGCCGAATGTCATCGCGGCTGATCTCTTCAGGCAGATCGCGTATGCGAGAACACAGCATCAGAAAGACCAGGTTCTGCCCCGACGCCGATGTCAGCGCTGTCGAGCTTTCACCTTCGTCCAATTTGGCAAGCTCCAGCGCATAGTTGGTGGGGATCTGCCCGATGGGCAGGGCCTCGCGTTGCAATTGCTCTTCGGGAAGATCTTGCGCGACAGCATAGAGGTCATCACAGGTGTCCACCTTGGCGCGGATGCTGGCAGCTTGCGTCAGGGCCTTTTCGCTGCGACCGCCGGGGATCAGGAAGGTGGCATAATCCACCGTCACATCCGTGGGGGCTGGAACGTCGGTTTCTTCAAGCGCCCGAAGCTGGAACACCGCGACGCCGTTCTTGACCGGGATCGGTTCGGTGACATGACCGGGGGCCAGCGGCAGGATTTTCGCAGCGACTGCGGGCGGCAGATTGGCGATGTCCATCCAGTCAAGCCGACCAGAGCGGCCCCGTGATGGCGCGACCGAAAAGCGCCGGGCGGCTGATGCGAAGGCGGGCAGGGTGGTGATCGCGCCCAGTTCCGAGGCACGCGCGTTTGCGGCCTGCATTTGCGGTGGCGTTTGTGCAGGCAGAATGATCTCAGACAACAGCACGCGCACGCCAGCACCGGGCCGGGTCAGCGCCAGTTGGCGGTCGATCTCGTCTTCGGTGATGGTGATGCGCCCGGCCCAACGCGCGCGCACAACCGCGCGCCATGCGATGCCGCCGGATACAAAATCGCGGAAGGTTTCGGGCGCGATGCCGCCCTGGGCTATGATCTTGTTGAAGGTTTCGACATCCAGATTGAACCGCCCGGTGAACTCTTCCATCCCCGCCAGAACCTCTTCGGCCGAAGGTTCAATGTCGGCGATGTCCGCCGCCTGACGTTGCAGTGCTTCGTCGGTCAACTGCTCAAGCGCCAGTTTGCGGATATCTCCGGGCGCCTTCAGGATCGTCAGAAACGCCATGCGCTGCGACAGCTCGTAGGCGGTGATCACGCGTTCGTTGATTTTCTTTACCGGCGCAAATAGGTCTTGTGCCACGGCCGTCCCGGCGCCGGTCATCACGAGGATCAAGAGCCCCGCCAGCATCCCTGACAAAAGCCGTTGGCCCAGATGTTTGCCGGGTGCGCTGTTGATGCGGGTGTTGGCCATGCGGTTCACCATTTTCTTGTCCGATCTGCTCTTCGTCATCTCAATCTCTTGTCGCGGCTGTCATCCGCTGACCGTCTCCGGTCAGCCCCCGCATTTATGCGCGCGTGCGCCGCGGCCGCCCCCAAATCCGGTCAGTTCGACCTGCAACCCGAAATCCGTCGTTGGCGTCACATTAATAGAGGATGTGAAGCGACGCGAGAGGGAAAGATCGACCAAAAGGCATTCATTTCGGTATTGTAGCCCCAGACCGGCCCGCGTGGCCTGATTGGCCTCAAGGTCAAAGATGCCATCTGCCGACACGCGCCAGAAATCGCTGATCTGATACGCGCCGTCCAGTCGCAGCTCATGGGTCGGGTCGGGTCGGTCTTCGGCCGTGTCCTCGATCACCCAGATATGGGCGGCGCCCATCTCCAGCCGATCCGTCAGATAGGCCGCACGCGTTTCGGATTTGGTGATGTTGAGATCATCATTGACCAGGGCGCGGCCCTGCAGGGCAAACCGTCCGCCCAGATTGACCTGTGCCCCCAGCAACCAGTCGGATGCGGTGCCTGACAGACCCGAGGCGTCGGTAAACTGGCCCAGATCGACCCGGCGAAAGACCCGCCCCGCCGCCAGCGTGAAGGCCCAGCCCGACGGGGCGTGCCGCGTCCAGCTCAGCCCGACAGCCGCCCGCGCGCCGTTTTCGCGCCGATCCTTGCCGGGAAACCGGCTAAGATCGAACAGGTTGGATTCGTCAAATTCGACAAACACGCTGTCTTCGTTCGGTATTTCGGCGCCGACTTGTTCTGACCATGCCAGATGCGCGATCGGTTCGATCACGTCCACCGCTCCTGTGCCCGTGACCCGCGACATCGGCCAGCGCAGGGTTATGCCCGCCGACGGGGTCGCAAAGCTTTGTTCGGTTGCAAACCGGCTGTCTTGTTCGATCCAATAGATGTTGGCATCCACGCCGGCATCTGCTTCGACAACGATTCCGGAGGCACTGACCCAGTCGCGGTGCCAGCTGAGCCCAGCCCCCAGACGGGCGACATCGCGGCCAAGGATATCGGCGTCGCTTTCGCGGAAGTGTGCTTGCCAGGATAATTGCGCGCGAAACTCGCCCGCGACCCAAGTCGGAAACAGTCGGCGCTCATAAAAGGCGTCGATCTGCGCAAAGGGGAGCTGATCCGAGATCGGGATCTCAGCCTCGCGCAGAGTGTCATAGCGGGTGATACCTGCGAACACGAACTCGTCGCGCCGCGCGCGCATCACTGACACTGCATTGCGCAACCGGTCCTGATCGGAATAGCCGTAGTCCAGCAAATAACCGGGGTCCGATACCTCTTGCAGTTCAAAGCTGAGCGTATAGTCGCGTGGCAGGGCAAACTCACCTTCACCAAACAGGTAGAAGCGGGTTTCGCCGGGCAAGATCGCATCGTCGCTGACCGCTCCGGTAAAGGTAATGTCGCCGGCACGAAACGCCTGTCGATAGCGCAGCTCAAGCGTCGATGTCTTGGCGGCCAGAAACGGCGACAGCGTCAGGTCGGCATGGTCCCCAAGCTTCCAAAAGAAGGGTGTCAACAGCCCGGTGCCAAGGGTCGAGGTGGTGCGGATCTTCGGCGGCAGAAACCCGGTGGCGCGCTTTAGCGTCGGGTCGGGCAGGCGCAACCGGGGCAGATAGAAGACCGGTATGTCGGCGATGCGAAGTTGCGCGCCATGAAAATAAAGCTGGCGTTCTTTTTCGTCATGTATCACGCGATCCGCCCGGATCTGCCACAGCGGCACCGGGCTGCTTGGGCAAACTTGGCAAGAAGACGCCACGACGCGGCTCATCTGGGTATAGCGATCCTCGACCCGATTGATCTGGGCCGCGGCGATTTGCAATTGTTGATCCAGCACCAGCCGAGCGCTTTTCAGGATGCCGTTTTTCAGATCCGCTGACAGGCGCGCGGCATCTGCGATCAGCACCGATCCCTCACTGCGGGTGATGGTGATCGGTCCCTCGATGGTCAGGCTGTCTGTGGCCTTGTCATAGCTCACACGCGACGCCGTCAGACGCACGTCTTCATAAAGCACAACCACATTGCCCCGCGCCACCAGCGCACCATTGCCCACAACCTGAACATGGTCGGCAATCAGACTGGCCTGCCCCGCAAATGCAGGGGTCACGGTGAGAGCCACGCTGACAAGCGGGGCGCACAAGCCCAGCCAGACAGCCGTGGTCAAGGCTTTCGCAAGTCGCGACAGACCCATCAGCCATCCTCCAGATGCAGCAAGATGCCCATTGGCATCAACAGCGCCGCGATCGGCGGCGCCCATGCCGCCATCAGGATCGGGATCTGACCGTTTTCACCGAGGATCTGGGCGAAGTTACGGATGAAATACGCACCGAACCCCATCATCAGGGCAAACAACACCATGATCCCTGTTCGGCCAAATCGCGTGTGGCGCATGGTAAAGCCTGCACCGATCAGCACCATGGCAACCATGAAGACGGGCATTGCCAGTTCCATCTGGAACCACACCCGGTGGGCGCGGGCGGAAAAGCCTGCAGTTTCCAACTGGCGGATAAATCCCGGCAGATCCCAGATCGAGATCGAGCTGGGCTTGCCGAAACTGTCGCGGATCTGGTCCTGCGTCAGGTTCGATGCGACCCAGAAGGTCGGACGCACCAACGCTTCGGTTTCGGGGTTCTGCGTGTCGGCAAGATCCCAGACCTTGGCGCTGCTCAGCACCCAATGCCCGGGTTCCAGCTTGGCCGACGCGGCTTCGATCCGCATTGTCGGAACGCCATCAGGCGCGAAGGAAAAGAAGGTCACGCCCGACAGGCGGGTGCCTTCCAGATCCGATTGCACGGCGCGGATCACGGTCTGTCCGGTTTCGTTGCCCTGCCTGAGCCAAACGCCCTCGGTCGAGATCGACAGGACAGATCCACCGCTGCCTTCATACTGGGCCGCGATGCGGGCGTGTTTCTTTGAGGTCGCGGCGGCGATCGGATTGCCGACCGCAACGGCCAGTATGCCGAACAGGAACACGGTCAGCGCGGGCGAAATCAGTGTCGCAAGCGCCGAACGCCCGGCCGCGCGTGTCACCACCATTTCAGAGCTGCGTGACAAGCTCAAAAACATCCATAGCGTGGACAAGATAACGATCAGCGGCAGGATGCGATACATCCAGACCGGTGCGTTCAGAAGTGTCAAACCCAGCACATTGCCAAACCCGACCGCGGCCGCATCGAAACGGCGCATGCTTTCGACCATGTCCAAAAGGACAAAGATCATCGCCAGCACCACCAACATGGTCAAGAACGCATACAAGAACCGGCGCGCGATATACAGATGCAGTGTCATGTGGTGCCCCCGGCAGGTTCGCGACCCAGCGCGCGCAAGGCGCGGCGCCGGCGGTGAACGTCACGCGGCGAGGGGCGGCTGGCCATGACCAACACGACCAGATTGAACGCGACGCCAATGGCCGTAGCCAGATAGACCAGCCCGGTCGCGGCATCGGACCTTCGGGCCAGATCCAGCATGGTATTGTCAAAGGATTGCAGCAATGCCACGGCCCCAAGCGCGATCACGACCTGACGCCACAGGCCAAACCGGCTGAACCCGGCGACAATCAACATCGAAAACCCGGCCATCGCGGTGATGATGGAATAAAGCGCCTGCGCGTTTCGGAAATGCCCTTCGGCACGCAGGGCCGCGCGCGTTTCCCCGGTCTCCGCCAGGGTGGCAGCGGTCGGGTTCAGAAGCTCGGGCGTGTAGATCTGGGTGATCGTGCGGTTCCCGCCGATCGGGCCGGACAGCAGTGCCGATATATCGTAGGTGAAATCCTCAAATCCGGTCGTCGACAGGCGCTGGCTTTTGGTGGACACAACCTGCGCAAGCCCTTCGAACATGATCAGCCGCGGCCCGACATCTGTGTTCAGAATCAACGCCTTCTGCGCCGTATAGGTATAATGCTGGTCAGGATCGTGTTCGTCCGACAAGAAGATATCGTGCAATTCACCCTCGGCGCTGATTTTGCGGATATACAGCGTGATCCCTTCGGCGGGATGGACAAAACTGCCTTCGGTCAGAAAACGCGCGGTGATGTTTTCCGCGATCTCGGCTTGGCGCTCGGCAAAGCGCAATTGGCTCATCGGCACCAGAATATGGGTCAGGATCAGCATGAACAGGGCGGTGAAGGCGCCAAAGACCAGAACCGGGCGGGCCAGGCGGAAAGGGCCAAACCCCGCCGATTGTACGACCACCAATTCGCTTTCGGAGTTCAGCCGGTTCGTCACCGAAACCGCCGCCGCGAACGAGGCGATCGGGATGATGAACACAATCACACCGGGCAGGATCATTGCCGAAAACTCTAAAAACACCAAGGCGGTCTGCCCGTTGGCGATCAACTGGTCGAACAAACGCACCGCGCGGTTGACCCAGAACAGCAAGACCAGCACCAGCCCGTAAAAGCCGAACAGCAATATCAGTTGCGACAGCATATAACGGTCGAATCTGGCCACGCGTCCCCCCTGAAAACCCCGGATAGCTAGTGGCTTGTTTTCTAAACCATCCAAAGGCCGGGGAAAACTGCTATCTGGTCAATTGCAGCGCGGCTGGCTAGGAATGGCAAAAGATTGCTTGAAAGGAATGGACCATGACGACCCCGATCCTGCCTGAATTTGGCGACGTGAACCTTGATCTTATCGATGAACACGAAGGCCGTATCACCGTGGTTCTGTCCGAACCGGGCAAGCTGCATCCAGCCGCGCGGCGGGTGAACAAGCTGATGCGCGGCGCTCTGTTGCGCTTTGCTGAAAGCAAGACATTCGAAAAGCTGAAAGAGGGCGAGGCGCATGAGCTGGCCTTTCCGACCGGCCTGAAAGCGGACGCCGTTCAGGTGGTGCGACTTGAGCCGCGCGCCGACCAGCACGTGGTGCGAAAAGCCGGTGGGTTGATCGGCAAGCATTTGATCGGGAATGACATTCTGGTTTTGGCTGGTCCGTTGAAGCACGCGGATGATCTGGCCCTGGGGGCGACTTTGCGGGGATACGCGTTTGACGATCACAAAAGCAAAAAAGACGATGCCCCAAAAGGTGGCAGCTTGCGCTTGATGGTGTCGCGCCCGGTGATGTTCGAGGGTGCGCGCGATAGAATTGCGGCGCAGACGGAGGGGGTGTTCTTCACGCGCGATCTGGTGAATGAGCCGGCCAACGTGCTGACGACCACTGAATTCGCCGATCGTCTGATTGATCTCAAGAAGCTGGGCGTAAAGGTCAAAGTGCTGGACGAACCCGCATTGGAGAAACTTGGCATGCGCGCCCTTCTGGCCGTCGGGCAAGGGTCCGAGGCCCCGTCGAAAGTGGTTGTGATGGAATGGATGGGGGGCGACGCAAGTGCCGCACCTCTGGCCCTTGTTGGCAAGGGCGTCGTGTTTGACACCGGCGGCATCAGCATCAAACCGGCTGCGGGCATGGAAGATATGACCATGGATATGGGTGGCGCTGGCACCGTGGCGGGTGTCATGAAGACGCTGGCCACCCGCAAGGCCAAGGCCAATGTGGTGGGCTTGGTCGGGCTGGTCGAAAACATGCCGGACGGGCGGGCGCAACGCCCCGGCGACATCGTGGCCTCGATGAAGGGCGACACGATCGAAGTGATCAACACCGACGCCGAGGGGCGGCTCGTTCTGTGCGATGTGATGTGGTATGCGCAGGAAGAATACAAACCGGCGGGCATGATAGATCTTGCCACCCTGACGGGGGCCATCATTATCGGCTTGGGCCATGAAAACACAGGCGTTTTCTCGAATGACGATACGTTGTGCAACGGGTTGCTGAAGGCGGCCAGCGCCGAAGGCGAAGGCGCTTGGCGCATGCCGATGGGTCCGGGCTATGACCAGTTGATCAAGTCGCACAAAGCCGACATGAAAAACGTTGGCGGGCGCACCGCAGGGTCCATCACCGCCGCCCAATTCCTTGGTCGCTTCGTGAAAGACGGCCAGCCCTGGATTCACCTCGACATCGCGGGCACCGCTCAGGTCGCTCAGGACGGCCCACTTGCCCCGAAAGGCGCGACGGGTTGGGGCGTTTTGGCGCTGAACCGTCTGGTTCTGGACATGTTTGAGGCGTGATCCATTGACAGAACCGGGCGCGAGGGCAGCAGACGGGCAGGACGCGTCACCGCAAGGTGGCGGCGAGGTCTTTTTCTATCACATGACCCGCACCCCGCTTGAGGCCACATTGCCGGTGTTGTTGCAACGGTCGCTGGAGGCAGGCTGGAAGGTCTGCATCCGCGGCCGTGATGCGAACCGCCTTGAATGGCTGGACGAGCTGTTGTGGACATCTGCCGACGACAGCTTTTTACCGCATGGCCCGTCCGGCGGCCCGCATGATGCTGACCAACCGGTGTTGCTGACTACAGAAACCGAAGCAGACGCGGACACGGAGTTTGCCAACGCGGCCAATGCGCTTTTGACGATTGATGGAGCGGCCGTTTCGGCGGACGAAATGACCCGGATGACTCGCGTGAGCATTCTGTTTGATGGCAATGACCCGGATGCCGTGGCGCAGGCACGATCGCAATGGAAAGAGGTCGTCGCTGCCGGTTGCACTGCGAAATATTGGAGCCAGGAAAGCGGACGTTGGGAGATGAAGGTCAGCACGGAACCTTTAGATAATTAACGGATATTGCTAACGCGTCAGGATCATCTTGTCGCGCTGAATTTCGATTTTTTCGAACCGTTGCAGATAGTCGTTGCCCAGCAATGATCCCGGCATCTCACCGTCATTGACCCAGACCTCGACCCCATAATCCTGTATGCCCAAAAGCTCGACACGGGCGATCCGGGCGGGTGCTGTGCGCACGGGCCCATTGGCGCTCATGGCGCGGCCAAAGAAGCGAAGCGCTTCCATTTTGACGCCGGCGCTCAAGGCATCCTCTTTGGTCAGAACGATGTTGCTGGCCCCGGTGTCGAGCACGAAGTCGATGGGCTGTCCGTTCATTAGAAGCGTTGCATAGAAATGCCCGTCATAGGCGCGCGGCAGCACGATTTGCCCGGTTT
This sequence comes from uncultured Aliiroseovarius sp., assembly GCF_947497285.1. Lineage (GTDB taxonomy): Bacteria > Pseudomonadota > Alphaproteobacteria > Rhodobacterales > Rhodobacteraceae > Aliiroseovarius. Next base: position 275,568 of record NZ_CANMFT010000002.1, read on the forward strand.
CCTGAACAAGGTTTTGGCGCGGCGACAGGTCGTTTCGGATGTCTTGCCACAGGCCCACTGCCGCCAAGGCTCCCAGAAAGATCAGCCCCCAAATCAGAAGCTGTCGAAGGTTCTTGCCAAGGGTCTGACGGTTTTCCGCGACGAAATAGCCACCAACGGCCGCCAAAAGCAGCACAAGGTAGGCAATGCGGGCATAGTCTTCGCCAATCATCCTGTCATCCGTCAGCCAGTGATCTTCAAGATATAGGAAGCCGGAGGCGTGATGTCATCGGGGCAATGCGCCGCGTGTCATCCCATCAGGCCAAAGTCGCGCAACCCTTCCAGCACGAACTGAACCGCCAACGCGGACAGAAGCATGCCCAACAGCCGTGTCACCACTTTGATCCCGGTGTCGCGCAACAGCCGTTCCAGAAGCGATGCCGCGTTAAACAGGATGAAGGCGATCAGAAGCACCAGCGCCATGACCGCCAATGCCAGCCCGACACCCGCCAGCCCGTCGCCCTGACCCGACAGCAAGATCACCGTGGCGATCGAACCGGGGCCAGCGATCAGGGGCATCGCCAGCGGAAACACGGATGGGTCATCGTCGCTGGCCACGCCTTCCTCGGACTGGTCTTTGCGCCGCTGCGTGCGCCGTTCAAACAGCATGTCCAGCGCGGTCAACAACAACAAAATGCCGCCGGAGATCCGGAATGCGGGCATCGAGATGCCAAGGAAGTTCAGCACCCCTTCGCCCAGAAACGCGAACAGCGTCAGGATCAGGGCTGCGGTCGCACAGGCGCGCAGCGCGATGGCGCGGCGCTGCGCCGTCGTCATCCCCTGTGTCAGCGCCATGAACAAAGGTGAAATGCCGATCGGATCCATCACGACGAACAGCGTCACGAAAGCCGGGACAAAAAGCGCAAGATCCATGATCACCCCTCGGCCCGTTCCAGTTTTTCCTGCGCGCGAAGCCAAAGCTCTTCGGCGCGTTCCAGCCCTTCATGCACTTCGGCGTGTTTTTTCTGCCAAACCACAACTTCGTCTTTGCGTTCAGGTTCATAAAGCGCGGGGTCGCCCAGCTTGGCATCCAGCTTGTCGCGCATTGCTTCCAGCTTTTCGACCCGTGCCTCTGCCTTGCGCAAATCGGCGCGCAGGGCAAGGATGGTGTCCCGGTCGGCGCGTTTCGGTTTCGGCTTGGGTGTTTTTGCCTTGGGCGGTTTCTTATCCTCATCCGTGGCAAGAAGCATCTTACGGTAGGCCTGCAGGTCTTCTTCGTAGGGGGCAACATGTCCGTTTTTCACCAACCACAGGCGATCCGCCACCATGGACAGCAAATGCATGTCGTGGCTGACCAAAATCACCGCACCGCTATAGGCGGTCAGCGCTTCGACCAGCGCTTCGCGGCTTTCAATGTCGAGGTGGTTGGTTGGTTCATCAAGGATCAGCAAATGCGGGGCGGGCAGGGTGGCCAACAACAGCGACAGGCGCGCCTTTTGACCGCCAGACAGCCGTCCGACCTCGGTGTCGGCCTGATCCGGTCCCAGACCGAACCCCGCCAGACGGGCGCGCAGCTTTGCTTGCCCCTCGGCGGCGCGTTCGCGCATCAGGTGTTGTAGGGGCGTTTCGTCGACATACAGCTCCTCCACCTGATGCTGGGCGAAGAACCCGATGCGTAGTTTGTTCGAGGACACCATGGTGCCCTCCATCAGGTCCAATCGACCCGACAACAATTTGGAGAGCGTGGATTTCCCTTCGCCGTTGCGCCCAAGCAGCGCGATGCGGTCGTCTTGATCAATGCGCAGGTTCAGATTGCGCAGAACAACGGTGTCACCATAGCCCACAGCCGCGTTTTCGGTGGCGATGATGGGGGGCGGAAGCTCTTCGGGTTTGGGGAAGGTGAACACGGTGCGCGCGGCATCTTCCGGCGCGCGAATGGTCTCCATCTTCTCCAGCGCCTTTATACGTGACTGCGCTTGTTTGGCCTTGGATGCCTTGGCTTTGAAACGATCCACAAAGGCTTGTAAATGCTCGCGTTTTGCGTCCTGTTTTTTCGCCGCGGACGCCAAAAGGGCGCGTTTCTGCGCGCGCTGTTTGGCGAACATGTCATACGTTCCGGTGTAATAGATCAGCCCCTTGTCTTCGAGATGCAGAATGCCGCCAACTGATCGGTTGAGCAGCTCACGGTCGTGCGAGACGATCAGCACAGTGTGGGGGTATTTGACCAGATAAGCCTCAAGCCACAGCGCGCCTTCCAAATCCAGATAGTTGGTCGGTTCATCCAGCAGCAAAAGGTCAGGCTCGGAAAACAGCACCGCCGCCAGTGCCACACGCATGCGCCACCCGCCGGAAAACGCCGAGCAGGGCATTTGCTGTTCGTCATGGGTAAAGCCAAGCCCTTTCAGGATCGAGGCCGCGCGCGCCTCGGCCGACCATGCGTCAATGTCAGACAGGCGGGTCTGAACCTCGGCGATGCGGGTCGGATCAGTGGCCGTTTCGGCTTCTGTCATCAGAGCTTCGCGTTCCGTATCTGCCCGCAAAACCGTGTCGATCAATGAGACTTCGTTGCCGGGCACTTCTTGGCTGACCCCGCCAATTTTCCAACCCTTGGGAAGCGAAACCTCGCCCGTGTCCAACCCCATCTCGCCGCGAATGATCCGAAACAGCGTCGTTTTGCCAGAGCCGTTGCGCCCCACCAGGCCCACCTTGTGGCCTGTCGGAATGGTCACCGAGGCGTTTTCAACCAAGGTGCGACCAGAGATGGAATATGTGATGTCTGAAATTCTAAGCATGGGCACCATGTGCCTGAGCTTGGAAGGCCCGTCAATCATCGCCTTCAATCGCTGCTTTCCAAAACGCCGATCCCATGTTACCGGGGGCCGCAAATCACACACGCACCGGGGCAGGGGTCCCGCTGCCCAACGCAAAAGGGACCGACATGGCCATTCAACGCACTTTCTCGATCATCAAACCCGATGCCACCAAACGCAACCTGACCGGCGCGATCAACGCCAAGATCGAAGCCGCTGGCCTGCGCATCATTGCGCAAAAGCGCATCCACATGACCCAAGCCCAGGCAGAAACCTTCTATGGCGTCCACAAAGAGCGCCCCTTCTTCGGTGAGCTGGTTGAATTCATGATCTCCGAGCCGGTTGTCGTTCAGGTTCTGGAAGGCAACGACGCCATCAAAACCTACCGCACCGTGATGGGCGCCACCAACCCGGCCGACGCTGACGAAGGCACGATCCGTAAAGAGTTTGCCCAATCGGTTGGCGAAAACTCGGTCCACGGCTCGGACGCACCGGAAACCGCAGCAGAAGAAATCGCTTACTTCTTCTCGGGTCTCGAACTGGTCGGCTAAGGCTGGTTGGACGCAAAAAAAAGGGCCGCGCGGAGAAATCCGGGCGGCTTTTTCAATTCAGGGTCGGGTGTCAGGGCGCGCGGATGCCTATCTGGTCCAAAATGGCGTCCATCTTATCTTCGGGGGGCTTGTTCGCGGCGGCCTCGGCCTTCAACGCATCAAACCGGGCGCGCAGGGCGTCTTTTTCCTTGCCCTTGCAGTCATTCCAAGGGCGCCCCTGCAACCCCATGACCATGGCATAATATCCAATGAAGTGCGGCCGTGATCCCGACGCCAAGAGACGGCGATAGGCCTCATCCGCGCCCAGTTCGCGCAAGTCTTCGGCCGTATGGATGCCGGCACGCTCGAAAGCGGCGTCCGACGCGGGCCCAAGGTTGCGTATGGACGAAACAGGATCAGTCATGATCCAAGCCTAGTCGCGTTGCGTCAGGGTTAAAACCCGTCAGATGCTGGCCCAGTCAGTATACACCACAGCCGGTGTTTCCTGTTCTGGTGCCTTGGTCCGGTCAGACTTCGGAGGTGTTTCCTGCCGAAGATACCGCACAACACGTTTTGGCGTTTTAATCTGCTTATTCTTTGTTTTATCTACCATATTCCCCGCTCCAGTTACTTAGTGTTACGCCTGAATATGGCGCACATTTTCCCCACCAGAGGTCTTTCGACATTCACATGTTAACAGAAAGTTAAGGGAAATCGACGAATAAAAGTTTCGTGAAGGGGGCTTGTGACGAAATATAGTGGCGTTCGGGCCACATGTAACCGGCCTGATCACCCGGGATTTCTTGCGGTTTTGGCACCGCGGCGCCCCGAAAAACGGACTGGCCTTGCTGAGGGATCGGCCCGTTTTGGTTCTTGATCCCAGCAAGAAATGACTTCATGCTCTGCCGAATTTTGTCTAAACGATCGCTGCGGCCCTTCTTTGTTCGTCAACGCGCCTCTGGAAGCTTGAACCACCCATGATTTCTTCTGATGATTTTATCAATGTCTACCGTTCGCGGAACTTCGAAGCCTATCAGGCCTGCCTTCGCGTTCTGGCGCATAATGAAATCGCGGGCCAGGACTTGCGCAAGCCTGTCAACGTCTCGTGGCACCGCGATGACGATATCCCGCCACTGGCCTGGCTGTGCAAATCCACGCCCGACAAAACACAATTCGTGCTGGGATCTCAGGTCGAAAAGTTCGGCGACACCTTCTTCGAGGGCGTTTGGGATGGTCCGGTCCATAAAGCGATGTTCCGCGAAAGTGCAAATTTCTTCGGCACGGGCTGTTCGTTGCTGCGCAACATTCTTTTCACACCGCCGCGTCACTGTTTCGATGCACTGTATGTGGCAACCTGCGATGGGGTCAGCTATGTGACCAACAGCATGGCGCTGGCGATCCGGTTGGCCCTGCCTGACATCGACGATGAGGCGCTGCGTGATCTTGCGATCGTTCTGAAAAAGCACAGTGACGACAGTTCTGCCTTGGGTGCAGATCTGGCCCAGACATTTGCCACCAAGCTCGACGGGTGGGCCTTTTACCGGGTGATGTATCACAATTTCTCTTTGTCCGCCGATGGTGTGCCGCTCAGACGGTTTCACCTTGAACAAAAGCCAAACCTGACCTTCGCAACGTATCGCAGAAACCTTCGACGTGTGGCCAAGCGGCTATCACGCAATGCCAAGTCCAGGCGGCGCAAATTTCCCTTGGGCGTCGTTTCGACGATCTCGAACGGCTACGATTCCACAGCCTGCACAGCGATTGCGAAGGCTGCGGGATGCAAACTGGCTCATACAATAACCGGAGACGTCAGGGGGCGGTCCGATTCCGGGGAAGAAGTGGGCGCCCAGCTTGGCATCAAGGTCAAGGCACACCGCCATATCCTGAAATCCAGCGACCGTTCCCTGTCGCTTCACCTTGATGAAGAGGCGCTTGCCTATGCCTCGGAATTCCTCGCCACATCTGGCTTTGGTGACGATGTCGTCTATGCCTCATTCGAACGCGACATTCAGAATTGCGTTGTGTTCGAAGGGTCATTTGGCGACGGCATCTGGGCAAAGAAGCTGCGCACGGGACCGGGTCTTCCGACGGGGTTGCGCACGGCCAAAAGCAAAAACGAGTTTCACCTGCGCAATGGCACAATTTTTGTTCCCTTGCCCGTGGTCGGCGCGAAATTCGTACAGGCCATTCGCCGTGTGTTGCGCCAGCCGGATATGAAACCTTTCTTCCTTGACGTTCCCTATGACCGCCCCATTCCGCGGCGAATTGTCGAAGAGGCAGGCGGGAAACGAGAAGCCTTTGGCCAACGCAAAGGTGCCACGGCGCCCACTCCGCAGAACCTGGAACCCCAGCTTGCAGGCGCGTTCAGAACTGTCATGAAGCGATACCAGTCGCTTGTTTCGTATCTCGACGCAGATACCCCCAAGCGCGGATAAGCGCCTTTCTTACATTCGCAAGTCGTCCGAAAGAGGGGCTCTTCACCCAGCCAACACAACGCAGTCGGTCGGTGGCGTGCGAAGCGCGGCTGACTCAGAGGCATCAATCTGATCCGGTAAAGAAAAAGGGCCTAGCGAAAAATCGCTAAGCCCTTGAATTCTTTGGCTCCGGCGGTAGGGATCGAACCTACGACCAATTGATTAACAGTATCCCACGGGGGTTCTAACGGCAGATAGCGCAAGCTAGCGACAGCATACAAAGTCGTGTAAAAACAATGACTTGAAGCCGTTGCGTGATAATGGCAGAATGTCCTAGGCAATCCTAGAGTGCTAGCATGGTGCTAGCATGTGCATAGGAGAACCACATGCCGAAGCTCACGAAGACCTACATCGACAAGGTGCAACAGCCCGCCTCGGGATACGAGATTCATTGGGACGACAAGGTGGGCGGATACGGCCACCGCGTCACCGCCAGCGGGGTGCGCGCGTTCGTCGCCCAGGGACGGGTGAACGGGAAAGCGGTCATCATCACCATCGGTCGTTATGGCCTCTACACCGAGGCGCAGGCGCGGGAGAAGGCGCAGAGCCTGCTTCAGCAGATGCGCGAGGGGATCGACCCGAGGGCGGTGAAGAAGCAGGCCGAGGCCGAAAGCGTCACGCTCAAGGAATGCTTCGACAGCTATCTAGCTCGGCCCGGCAAGCTCAAGGAGAGCACGAAGGACTGGTATCGGTTCTTCATCGAGAAGACCTTCAAGGACTGGGCCGACATGCCTGTGGTCAACATCACCCGCGACATGGTGAAGACCCGCCACGCTGAGCTGGTCAAGAACGGCCTCAAGGGGAAGAAGCGGAAGGGCGGGGCACCGGGCAGCGCGAACAGTGCGATGGTCGTCCTTCGCATCATTATGAACTACGCCGCCGACGAGCATACCTTGCCTGATGGCACGCCGCTGATCCCGCACAACCCGGTCGCCGCGATGAAGCGTCATTGGGCACCGGCGGGTGATCGGACCGACCGATACGTCCCATTCGACAAGGTGGGCGAGGTCTGGAATGCGCTGCACGACGCCCGCCTGACCGCGCGGAACCGCGATGCGCTGGCCGGGGTGAATTTCGTGCTGTTCCTGATGACCACAGGTTGCCGCCGATCCGAGGCCGCGCGTCTGCGGTGGAGCGACGTTCACATCGACAAGGACGACCCCGCCAAGTCGTATTGGTTCCTCGGCGACCGAAAGCAGGGCAAGCCGATCATGCTGCCGCTCTCAACCGCAACGACGAAGGTGCTTGAGGCCTGCGAGAAGGTGGACGGGAACGACCATGTGTTCCCGAGCCGTGGTAAGGCCGGTCACATCACCGACCCCCGCGCGGTGCTGGACGAGGTGGACAAGGTGGCGGGGCGTATCGTCGGGGCGCACGGGCTTCGCAAGACGCTCTCGAACATTTCGCAGCGGGAATGCCGCATTGAGAAGTTCCGCACCGACCTGCTGATTGGGCACAAGCCCGCGCAGGAGGACGTGACGAGCCGGGCGTATCTTGACCTGACCGACCTCCGTTGGCTGCACCCGGAGATCGAGCAGATCGGCGCGTGGATCGAGGAAAAGGGGCTGGTCGCCGCCGGGAAGAACGTAGTGGCGCTCCCCGCTCGCGCGTAGCCCCCGAAATTTGCCGGCTGTAGCCGCAGGTCACGCTTGGCCGGGGGTAGGGTGGCTCCCGGCGCGGGATCGCGGTGTAGCCAAGAATTAGCGAGGCAACACGTTACCTCGACTTGGAACGGTGCTTTTTCAGCCACTTTCGGGCGGAACCCACGCCACCAAATGTCGGGGATGCTGCCTTTTCCAAAGGCTTGACTTGCTCAGGGTGTGCGATTGCCCATTCAGCAAAGCTATCGGACGGATTCCCATCGCGCCGCTTCACATATCCGACGCGATAGCTGACACGATGACACTCGGCGCAATAGCCAGTCGAAACGTAGCGCTCATCTATGTGACCATGTTTGCAGGGTTCGCCCGTATAGAAGCGTTTCAGCCCTTTCGACCGCGCTTCCTCTCTGCTGATTAGTTCCATTCGCTCTACAATCCTCGCCGTTTTCATTGATGGGTGCTAAGTGACCTATATCAATGTGCAAATTGTGGCCTGAGAATGGCAATTCGCGCTTGCCGACTGTGCGACAGCTAAGCTAGTTTTGCCATACATCGTGCCGGAGACGGGGCACGCGAAGAATACTGTCTCCGAGAGCCGGTGAAGCAAGGGTAGCCAGTCCCCCAGGGCATCGGACACTGCCAGATCGGCATTCGGCATGATCTGGTGCTGGTGACCACAGCGCAAGCCAACACTTGTCGCCGGAGTCACTTATATGGCCCACAAAGAACCGACCTTCGAGGAGCTGTGCGCCCAGTTCGCATACGTCCCTCGCAACCGCCCACTCTCCGCCGCTGAGGTGTCCGAACTGATCGGGGTTCACCCCGTGACAGTGGACCAATGGCGTCTGCGGGGCACCGGCCCGCGCTACTTCAACCCGAAGGGCACCCGGCGGTGCTGGTATGCTGAGCCTGACGTGCTCGCGTGGTTGGCATCGGGCGAGAAGCGCAGCACCAGCGACACCGCTGTCTGAGCCGACCCGTTTACCATGAACAAGTCGGATCACCGCCAATACGCGCAACGCAGCAAGGGTGCGCCCACCTCGGGCACGCCCGCAAACCAGCACGGTCATAGCCGTGCCCACGAAAAAGGGGACCGGCGCGACCCGATCCCCTCAGTCATCAGGACAAGTAGCAGAATGCAGATGAAAGGAACCTGCTGATGAGCAGTATGGGACAGGCCGCTGAGAGCGGCAACGAAGGCTTGCACCTCGATACGACCGGCGACACCGACTGGGCGACGTATCAGCCTCCCGGCAACTCCTGGGACTTGGGAACGGGGCTGAACTTGCTTGGCATCGCCCGGCAGGCGCGGCAGGCGATTGCGGTTGCTGCACCGGAAGCCCCCGAACTGACCCCGGAGCAGGAAGCGGAAGCACGCAAGAAGGCACGGGCGTCCATCGGGATCTTCTGGGACGACGGGGCGCACGCTGCACCACGGCGGCGCAAGGTGACCACGCTGCGCCCGCCCACGCCCGCGCCACTGGACTGGCCGCCGGGGTTCGCCGGTGAAATCGCCCGCTACATGCACGGCGCTGCGCTGCGTCCGGTGAAGGAAGTGGCGGTCGTCGGGACGCTCGGTCTGTTGGCTGGCATTTGCGGTCGTCAGTGGCATATCCCTGAATCGGGTCTCAACCTGTATCTGGTCCTCGTCGCTCGGTCTGCCATTGGTAAGGAAGCAATGCACAGCGGCATCAGCAAGATCGTTGCGACGTGCCGGAAGATGGACCCGCACATTCGGGAGTGCGCTGACTTCACCGAGTATGCGTCTGGGCCTGCCCTGATTAAGGCGCTCGTCAACAACCCTTGCTTCGTCAACGTCAGCGGCGAGCTTGGCAGGAAGTTCAAGCAACTGGCCGAGGACAGCCGCAACGGCCCCCTGCAATCGCTCCGCACCCAGTGGACCAACCTCTATGCGAAGTCCGCCCCGACCTCGGTGGCCGGGGGCCTCAGCTACAGCGCTACCGACAACAATGTCGAATCCATCTTCGGTGCCAGCTACAGCCTTGTTGGCGAAACCACGCCCGGGACGTTCCTCGAATCCCTCACCACGGGGATGATGGAAGACGGGTTCATGTCGAGGTTCACGATCATCGAGTATAGCGGCGAGCGACCGCCCAAGAACCTGTCGCCTGCCAAGGAGCCGCCGCATCAGCTCGTGCAGTCAGTGCTGAACCTCATGTCGATGTCGTCCCTGATGGAACAGCGGGACCTCTACCACCTCGTGCAGCGAACGCCAGCGGCGGCCGTGGAGCTGGAACTGTTCGATGCCGACGTGTGCGACCCTCTCATTGAGGCGTGCGGCAGCGACGAGTCACGCCGCCAGATGTGGAACCGGGCGGGCCTCAAGGTGCTGCGTATTGCAGCGCTGCTGGCGGTCGCTGACAGCTACGGCACGCGCGCACCGCTCATCACCCTCGCGCACGCGCGGTGGGCCATCAACCTTGTGCTGCGCGACACGGCAGCCTTCACCAAGCGGCTTGATGGTGGCGATGTTGGCAGCGGTGACGATGCACGGGAGCGCAAGCTGGTCGGTATGCTCACGGAATACCTGCTCAACGAGGTGCCGGAGAGCTACAAGGTGCCTGACTCCATGCGGCAGAACAGCATTGTCCCGCGGAACTACCTGCAAGTGAGAACGGCCAAGGCCGCTGCCTTCTATAACCACAAGCTGGGCGCAACCCGCGCACTGGAAGAGTGCATCGCTTCTATGATTGGCAACGGCTACCTTATGGAAGTTGCCAAGGACAAGGTAGTTGATGCCTACGGCTTTCACGGTAAAGCGTTTCGCGTTATTCGCCTCCCGGACTATGACCACATGAACTAGCTCTGCTGCCAGCCGCAGTAATTATTACCGTGGCTGGCTAATTTGAATCGGGAAGGGAAACAAACACTTACCTATAAAATTACTCAAATTACTATATTACCATTGGTTATGCTGTTCTCTCCATTACATAGGGTGGCCTCTGCCTTACGAGCGGTAAAGGGTATAAGAGTAATGCAGTAATGCTGCTAATTTGGTAATTTCGGTCAGTTCAGCCGACCCGCATATTCCGTATATGCCCGCCAGCATTTGCTAAACGGGCGTAAACAGGCGGGAATGGGTCAGGTCGGCATGTGGTTATCGGGAGCCGCCTAGCCGGTTGCTAGCCTCGAACAGTCATTCGCCCGCTTCACCCTCGTCCGCGTCATCGTCTGGTGCGTCGTTTGCCTTGTCCTCGATCAGTAGCTGTGTGGCAGCCTTGAGCGTGCGCATCTCTTCGACGTTCTCGGTGATCGTATTGATGGCTTCAGCTACCGCATCGTCCAACTCCTCGTCATCTGCGGGCTCGGGCGGGGGCAACATATCCACCTCACCGCCTTTGGACGTGAACCGAAACATCTTTTCGATGGACTTCTTGAGCGCGTTCTCAACGTCGCCTGCAATGCGCGCGCCGATCTTCTCTTTGACCAGTTCGAGGGCGTCTTGAACGCCACCATCCTCGACACTCTTGCGCCGCGCGAGGAGCACTCGCTCGACCTCAGCATCCGCCACCTTACGCATTTTCCAGTCTTGGAGAGTATGCGCAATCTCCATGGACGATTTCACCGTGGAAGCAATTTGCTTCATAATTAGGGCGATGATGGTCGCCACAGTGAGAGTCGTTCCAAGGACGATAATCAGTGAGCCTGTGGTCGCCCCCTTTACTTCAACATCCTCTGGCCGCTCACCTGCCGCCATCGCCAAGCCACGAGAGATATCATACCATTCGGCGGACCACTTTTTGAGCTGGGTCACGTTTTCGATCTCGACAGCATCCTTGAAGCGGACGCGAACCGTCACCTTGTCGGATGCCTCGTAGTCCGGTTCGCCTGTGATGCCGACTGCGGATAGCGACTGACGCGTCTGCTTGAATTGTTGGAGTGCGCTGTCAAGGCGCTGCTTGGCCTTGCGAATGTCAGCGGCGGCACTGGCTGGATCGTAGTTGCCTTCCTTCACGGTGCGTTCAACGAAGCGCCAGCCCTTCTCGCCGAGCAGGTCGCCGACTTCCATGTCGTCCAAGAGGTCAGTCTGTTGATAGCTCAATTGCGATACGGGCATGTCGAGCAGGGCTTGCTGCACGGCGTCCAGGTGCTCACGTAGTGGCACCTTGTTCCCGTTGGTCGCATTTTGCTCCATCGAACTAGCCAACTGTTCATAGACCGACATAGCCGGGTTCACGTGCTCGTTCATCCAATTGGCCAGCCCAACAAGCTCATTAACGTCCATGCAATTCCCTCATCAATTTCGTGCTTCAATTCTCACTGTGAACAATTCGACTGGCAAGAGCCGCCCGCGAACCCCTGTTCCATTTAGCATCGACGGTGACGACCGGGCTAGTCCAAAGGGAGTGACGGGAGCGCACACAGCGGCAGCACAGCCGCGCTCATGCAAACGGGCCGGGGTAGCACCCGGCCCGTGGCTGTTGTCGCTGTAGCCCGGCGGCTAGCGAGCGCTACTCGGCAGCTATGGCCACACCTCCCTCCCGGCGAGCCTGTATAGCCTCGATCCGCTCCCGGAAGCTCGGGCTTGCCCATACCGCCTCCACCACCGGCTTGAGCGCCGCCAACCTGCGGGCGGGCTTGCACGCGGCCAGCGCGCGTATGCGCCCGGCCCGTGCCTGCGCCAGCAGCGCAGCACCATCCGCCGGGGCTGGTGTTGGCATGTCGGTGCGCCATTCCGCGCGAAGGTAGAGAGGCAGCGGTTTCGGGCGTGCCGGGCGGATGCTGCGCGGCTTCACTGTGGTCATGTCGTTCATGTCTGCTTCCCCCATAAGTTACAGACACCCCAAGCCCGACACTTCACCCCGAGGGCGCAAGCGAAAAGTGCCGACAGGCTCGACCCACTTACTTGGAATATGGGGCATTTCGTATCCAAGTGCATGATTTCGTTGCTGAACTTCGCGAAGAACAGGTAGCGTCCTAGCCTATGGGGAGCCGCAACAGGCTTCCCTCAGGCATCAAGAGGACAACATGGCAGACGTTGATACGAGGGTTCCGCTGAGCCTTCACCCCGACAACATCACATCTATGAGCGACGTGGACGACGATACGCGCGTCTTCGTCAATCCCGCCGCAGAGGCGCTGGAGGCGGCCCACACCTACCTAGGCTCGATCTATGACGTTCGGGAGGCCGCGTTTTCCGACCCGACGTTGACCGAGCCTGCCGCGCTGCTCAAGACCGACGACCACGCAATGGCGAAGCTGGAGGCCGTCACGCGCAAGCTCGACGGCACACTTGCCGCGATGGGCAAGACCATCAAGGCCTACGAGGCGCAACTGGTCGCCCCAGTGAAGGAGAAGGCTGGAGCGGTCGTCAGCACCGAAATCCGGGCGCACCTGAAGGTCGCCCCGAACCGTATCGACCTCGTGCGGCAGGCGATCAAGAACGGCGACGACGAGGTGGCATGTGCTGCACTTGGCGGGCCTGCGATGCTGTCGGGCCTGACGCCCGAAATCCACAGCGTCCTCCTGCGCGAGTATCACGAAGTGCGGCAGCCAGTCGTGGCGAAGCGCGTCCGCGCGATGACCGCTGCCCGCGACTACCTCGAAATCAACGGACCTCGCGTCCTGAAAGAGGCGATCCGCGCGGTGGGCGGTGTCCAAGTCCCCATCCCCGGCCCGGACGGCAAGACCGTCGGTTTCCGCACCGAAGGACCGGATGCCTACCGGCGGAAACGCAACGCCTCCGCCAAAGTCTACCGGAAGCACGCCTGACCCCTGAACCGAAACTGTTGATGCAGGTGCCAATGGCAGACGTAATCAAACCTAGCTGGATGGAAGGCTTCGTGCCTGATCCTGCCCCGCCCGGCGGTCGCTGGCCCAAGGGGGTCAGCGGCAACCCTGCCGGACGCCCGAAGGGATCGCTCAGCAAGAGCGACAAGATCGCCCGCGCTCTGAACGAGGAAGGTCTGGACGTTGTGCGCGTCGTGCTGGACGCGGCAAAGGCTGGCGATATGACGGCCTGTGGTCATGTCCTCAACCGCATCGCGCCAAACCTGCGCAGCAAGTCGCAGACGGTCGAGTTCGACTTCGACCCCGAAGCGCCGATGACGAAGCAGATCGAGGCGGTGCTGGCCGGTGTCGCTGCCGGTCAGGTGCCCCCGGACGTGGGGCAGCAGATCATTTCCGCCATCGGCACGTTGAACGAAGCCCGCCTGACCGAGGAACTGGCGCAGGAGCTGGAAGCGCTGAAACGAGACCGCGAGGGGGGCCGATGAGCTACATCGAGACCAAACGGAACCAAGTGCATGTCGGCAGACCGCTGGCGACGGATACGGTTGTGGCCACATTCCTGCACGGCAGCACCGGGCCGCGCCGCCTGCTCTGCGTCCAGCCGCTCGCCAACTACCAGCGCGCCGTCAACTGGGCGCTGTCGATGGCAGACTACATGGCCGGTCCAATCGAACTGCTACCCTACGAGAGCGAGGAAGCGCTGGAACACGCGATCTTCATGTCCGAGGTCCACAACCTCACCTTTGCATCCGACGACCCCGAGGTGCGGCGGGATGCCCGTGAGCTGTTCCTGTCGCTGGCGGATTGGCCGACCATCAGGGAGCGGAGAAAGCAATGAGACGACCCGCACCGAGCATTCCATTCTCAAACGCACGACCTGTCGAATATGACCACAGTGACGGTGGCGCCATCACCTATGCCAACGGGCGGGCCTATCGCCGCGAGACCTCGCGCCACGACCCAGACAACACCATTACGCCCGACGAGCAGAAGGTGCTTCGCCAGCACCAGTTGGAGGCGGCCCAAGATCGGCAAGCCCGCAGTGACGCGAACCTCGCTGCCGCGTTGCGCCTCGGTGAAGCGTTGCGCGTGCTGAAGGGCGAGGGTTGACCACATGCCAAGCGCCCGCCACCTCCTCCGTCAGGCCAAGACGCTGAAGGATGCGCGTGACAACCATCCTATCGCGCGGTTCGGGACACCCGAGTTCGAGGCGGAGTTCCGGGACTCGGTTGAAGCGAACAACCTCGACCGCACCGACATGTTCGGGGAGAACGGCACGGGCGGGGTGCTGGCCTGCCTCAAGCGGTGGGCGCGCGATGAGGTATGGCGCTTGTGGCGATGACGGACGAGCCAGAGTGGCTGGTGCGCTGGCACCGGGGCGAGCCGCCGCTACAGCCGCCCCCACAGCCGCAGGCCGCACCGGGCCAAGGGGGTAAGGGCGGCACCCGCAAAGCCCGCGCTGCAAACGGCGCTGGTAGGGAGGCCTCGGGGTTCAGGGAACCGAGGTTTGAGGCTTGGCGCTTCGACGGATGCAAGCGACGGGAACCTGTCCTCGACCTTGACCACAACCCGCCGCGCGTCGTCCGCATGGTCGGCTGGCGCGTGTGCATGAAGTGCTCGACGCGATTCTGGTCTGACGATGTGGTCAGGGTGAGGATGTGCGACGAGTGCAAAGCGCCCCCGAAGGGGCACAGACGCAGCCAATAACCGCGTGATTGGAGTGGCCCACGAGGACGCGGCCTTGCCAGCCGCACGTCCTTGAGGAAACCGACGGACGTAAAACCATCGGGACCAGTCGGCGGCGGTGTTCCTTCGCTGCCCGAACCGACAAGCGCCTCGCAGCATGGGTTGCGGGGCGCTTTTGCTGACTGCGCTATGACTCGTGCTAGGCGGCTAGCATAGCGCTAGTACGAGCCGCCAATAGCAAAACAGCCCCGCGAGAGGGGCCGCTTAAGTGCTTGCTATAGCTGGTAAATTTGGCTCCGGCGGTAGGGATCGAACCTACGACCAATTGATTAACAGTCAACTGCTCTACCGCTGAGCTACGCCGGAACATGAGGGGCGATATAGCAAGAGTGATTCAGGGCCGCAAGAGGGCTTGATGTTTTTTTCACGCGATCCGCAGGAATTCTGCACGAGCGTCAAGCTGTGGCCTCGCGGCGACGATTTCGCGGGTGGCCAGATCGATTAGATGGGCGAAGACGTTGCGTTCGGCTGCGGGGATCAGGGCCTTCGGCGTTTCGGTATAGATTGCCTTGGTCAGGGTGGGGATGGTCGCGGGGCGGCCGTCGGACAGAAGGTCAAGAATGTTGGCTTCGCGTGACTTTCGATGGCCAATCAGCCACGCGATGCGGGCGGCGGGCGTGTCGATCGCGGCGCCATGTGCCGGATAATAGATCCGGTCGCGTCGTTGGGCGAGCTTTTGGCACGATGACATGAAAGCCGTCAGGTCTCCATCCGGCGGTGAAACCAATGAGCTGGCCCATCCCATGATGTGATCTCCTGTAAAAACAGCGTCTTGTGCGGTAAAGCTCAGGTGGTTGGAAAAGTGTCCGGGGGTCCAGATGGCCTCAACCTGACACCCGCCTGCGGTAAAGATTTCCCCATCCGACAGGTAGATATCGGGCCGAAACGCGGCATCGACGCCTTCGCCACCAGATGCAAGGCCGCGTGCGACAAGCTCTGTCATCACCGCACTGCGCCCTGCGACGGCGTCCCCGAAGGCATGCACTTTGGCACCGGTCACCTCTGATAACGGGCCGGCCAGCGGGGAGTGGTCCAGATGGGAATGCGTCACCAGAATTTGCGTGATCCGTTCGCCGCGCTCGAGCCCATCCAGAAGGGCGCGCAGGTGGGTCTTGTCTGCGGGGCCGGGGTCAATGACGGCCACGTCGCCTTCGCCCAGAACGAACGTATTGGTGCCCCAATAGGTCATGGGCGAGGGGTTCGGAGCTATAATCCGGCGGATGCCCGGTTCCAGCTGTGACATCACCCCGGCGGGCGGGCGGTCTTCCAAAACGTGATCGTGTGCCATTGCAGCCTTCTTGCTGGCGAATCCTTTGCACAGTAAGGCCGCGCGCTCGCGGCTTGGCAAGCAAGCTGACGCGGCATAGGGTTCGCGCATGGCTCATATCTCCAAACCTTCGTTCTTTGATTTCGTCTGGCTCAAGCGTTTCATGCCGCGCGGGCTGTATGGGCGTGCCGCGCTGATCCTGATTGTGCCGATCGTGACGCTTCAACTGGTGGTGTCGGTGGTCTTTATTCAGCGCCATTTCAACCGGATCACAGTGCAGATGACCCGCGCGGTCGTCGCAGAGCTGTCGTTTCTGGTCGCCGAGGTGAACGCCGCGCCAACGCCAGACGCCGCCAATGCGGCCGTGCGCCCGGTGGCCGCGCCCTTGGCGATCTGGGTTGAACTGCCCGGTGCGCCTGTGGACACGCGCATCGGACGCACCGATTTCACCGGTCCGCGGGTTGAACGGACCCTGAAGGCCGGCTTGCCCAGTTTGACCGGTGTCGATCTGACCTCGTCCCGGTTCGGGGTTATCGTGGGGTTTGACACGCGGCACGGTCCGATGCGCATGGGGTTTTCGCGAGAACGGGTTTCAGCGTCGAACCCGCACCAGTTGTTGGTTCTGATGTTGGCCACCGGGATATTGATGACGTTGATTGCCTATCTGTTCTTGCGCAACCAGTTGCGCCCGATCCGTCGGCTTGCCCGCGCCGCCGAGGCGTTCGGCAAGGGGCAGGTGGTGCCCTACCGGTTGGCTGGGGCGACCGAAGTGCGGTCTGCGGGGAAGGCATTTTTGGACATGCGCGCCCGGATCGACCGCCAGATCGAGCAACGCACGCTGATGTTGTCGGGCGTCAGTCACGATCTGCGCACACCGCTGACACGGTTGCGGCTTGGCTTGTCGATGATCGAAGACGACAGTCGCGCCGATCTTGAACGCGACGTGGCGGATATGGAGCAACTGGTCGACGCCTTTCTGAGCTTTGCGCGCGCCGACGCTTTGGAAGACGCGCCCGAACCGGTCAAGCCCGACGAACTGGCGCACCATCTGGTCGACAATGCAGAGCGCGCCGGACACTCTGTGGATCTGGACGTGATCGAAGAGCTCGACCCGTTGATGATGCGTCGTGCGGCGGTCGAACGGGCGTTGGAAAACCTGTTGGGCAATGCCACACGCTATGGCTCTCATGCCCGCCTGTCCGTGTCCAAGGGGCGCGGGGACATACGTTTTGTGGTCGAAGATGATGGGCCGGGCATCCCGCCGGACGCGCGCGAAGAGGCGCTGAAACCCTTTGCGCGTCTGGACAAGGCCCGCAACCAGGACAAAGGCTCGGGCGTTGGGTTGGGGCTTGCGATTGCCAATGATATTGCACGCAGTCATGGCGGGCATCTGCGACTGGGCGACAGCGCGGAAATGGGCGGGCTGAAAGTCGAATTTGTCTTGCCGCTTTAGCCGATGACCGCCGCACGTGTTGGCACCATTTGGTGGCTTTCGGCGCAAATTTGGTAGGCCTGGCAGGATTCGAACCTGCAACCAAAGCGTTATGAGCGCTCTGCTCTAACCGTTGAGCTACAGGCCCACTGTATTCTCATCGTGCGCCCTTGCTAGCAAACTGGTGCGCGGCGTCAAGCGAGGCGTGGACTCTTTGCCCCCCTTAAGCTATCGCAGGCGCAGTTTTTATGCAGGTCAATCGGGGGACCAGATGAGCGACGCATCCAAGGGCATCACCTATGCCGACGCAGGCGTGGATATTGACGCGGGCAACGCATTGGTTGAACGGATCAAACCCGCCGCCAAACGCACCAACCGTCCGGGCGTGATGGCGGGGTTGGGCGGCTTCGGCGCGCTGTTTGACCTGAAGGGTGCGGGCTTCAAAGACCCTGTGTTGGTGTCCGCCACCGATGGCGTGGGCACCAAGCTGCGCATCGCGATTGACACCGGCAACGTGGACACGATCGGGATTGATCTGGTCGCCATGTGCGTGAATGACCTTGTGTGTCAGGGCGCCGAGCCGCTGTTCTTCCTTGATTACTTCGCAACAGGCCGTCTGGAAACCGACAAGGCCGCGCGGATCATCGAAGGTATCGCAAAGGGCTGCGAGCTGTCCGGCTGTGCGCTGATCGGTGGCGAGACGGCTGAAATGCCTGGTATGTATGAGGATGGCGATTTCGATCTGGCCGGCTTCTCGGTCGGCGCGATGGAACGCGGCGAGGATTTGCCGAAGGGTGTCAAAGAAGGCGACGTGCTGTTGGGTTTGGCCTCCGACGGCGTTCATTCAAACGGCTATTCGCTGGTGCGCAAGCTGGTCGAGGTCTCGGGCCTTGGCTGGGACGCGGACTGTCCGTGGGATGCGCAGATCACGCTGGGCGAGGCACTGTTGGCCCCGACACGGCTTTACGTGCGCCAGGCGTTGGAAGCCGTGCGGGCAGGGGGCGTGCATGCGCTGGCCCATATCACAGGCGGCGGCCTGACCGAAAACCTGCCACGCGTGCTGCCCGAAGGGCTGGGCGCGCTGGTTGATCTGGACGGGTGGGACTTGCCGCCGGTGTTCAAATGGCTGGCGCAAACCGGTCAGATGTCTGAGGCCGAGTTGCTGAAAACCTTCAATTCAGGGCAGGGTATGGTGCTGGTCGTCGATGCCAAACAGGCCACCGCCCTGACCGAACAGCTGACCCAAGCGGGCGAGCGTGTCACGCAAATGGGCCGCATCCAATCGGGCGACGGCGTCAGCTATCTGGGGTCGCTTCTGTGAACGACACGGGCGGGGCGCATAAGCGGGTCGCCATCCTGATTTCTGGCGGCGGCTCGAATATGGTGACGCTGGTCAAGTCGATGACCGGCGACCATCCGGCGCGGCCCTGTCTGGTTCTGTCCAATGTGCCGGATGCAGGTGGCTTGCAGAAAGCCCGCGATCTGGGCGTGCCGACTGCCGTGGTGGATCATCGCAACTTCAAAGGCGACCGCGCGGGGTTCGAGGCCGCGTTGAACGATGTGCTGGAACAGGCGCGCCCTGACATCATCTGTCTGGCAGGCTTCATGCGCATCCTGACCGAAGGCTTCACGGGGAAATGGTCCGGGCGCTGCCTGAACATCCACCCGTCGCTATTGCCAAAATACAAAGGGCTGAACACGCACCAACGCGCCATTGACGCGGGCGACGCGGAAGGCGGCTGTTCGGTGCACGAGGTCACGGCAGAACTGGATGGCGGCCCCATTTTGGGTCAAGCCCGCGTGCCGATCCAGCCGGGTGACAGCGCCGACACGCTGGCCGCGCGGGTATTGGTGCAGGAACATCTGCTCTACCCCGCCGTGCTGCGCCGATTTGCCAGCGGCGACAGAACGCCGGTGCGCTTGCCCTGACCCCACACCCCGAGGCTTCCCTTTTTCACCTATTCGCCGTAAACCCGTCAAAACACCCTAACGGGACCCGGAAACGAGCAGAAAGACCCTGTATGATCACGATTACCACGACCGAGGCGTTGGCCGATTTCTGCGCCCGTGCTGCTTCGCACCCTTATGTGACGGTCGATACTGAGTTTCTGCGCGAGCGGACTTATTATTCCAAGCTTTGCCTCGTGCAGTTGGCCGTGCCGGGTGAGGCAGACGAAGATGCCGTGCTGGTCGACCCGCTGGTGGATGGTCTGTCGCTCGACCCGCTCTATGACCTGTTTCGCGATGAAAGCGTGGTCAAAGTCTTTCATGCCGCGCGGCAGGATCTTGAGATTTTCTTTGTCGAAGCGGGCGTCTTTCCGAAGCCCTTGTTTGACACCCAGGTGGCCGCGATGGTCTGCGGGTTCGGCGATCAGGCGGGATATGAGACGCTGGTTCGCAAGATCGCAAAGGCGCCAATGGACAAGTCCAGCCGCTTTACCGACTGGTCGCGCCGCCCTTTGACGGACGCCCAAAAGACCTATGCCATCGGGGATGTGACCCATCTGCGCGGTATTTATGAGCACCTTGCAGCCCAACTGGAAAGCTCGGGGCGTGGTCGTTGGGTCGAAGAAGAACTGTCGATCCTGACCGACCCGGCGACCTATACCATCCATCCTGAGGATGCGTGGAAACGATTGAAAACCCGGACAAATTCCGCGCGTTTTCTGGGAATTGCCAAAGAGCTCGCCCGGTTTCGCGAAGCCTATGCACAGTCGCGCAATGTCCCGCGTAACCGTGTGATGAAGGATGATGCGCTGATGGAGCTTGCCTCGACCAAGCCGCGCAATATGCAAGAGCTTGGACGCTCGCGGTTGTTGCTGCGCGAGGCCCGGAAAGGTGAGATTGCCGAGGGTATTTTGAAGGCTGTCACAGCCGGGCTTGAAATGGCGCAAGAAGATCTGCCGCGCGCGTCAGAGAATTCTCGCGAAAAGCTGCAGGTGAATCCGGCCTTGGCCGACCTGCTGCGGGTGCTTTTGAAAGCGCGTTGCGAGCAGGAAAAAGTCGCACAGAAGTTGATTGCCTCGGCGGCTGATCTGGACGCGTTGGCGGCCGGCAAGCGGGATGTTCAGACACTGACCGGCTGGCGGGCCGAGGTTTTTGGCCATGACGCGCTGCGTTTGTGTGAAGGTAAGCTTGCCTTGGCAGCCAAGGGCCAACGGGTCGAGGTGTTCGAGGTCTAGTCGCGCACGTGCCGCGCCCTCAGCATTCGGACCCGGTCAGGCCGGGGCCGTCACACTAGCGGCTGGCGCTGCGGCTGTTTGAGGCGCCGACAACGCGGATGGTGCGCACGCCCGCCAGCTTTGTGTCCGACACGAACCGGCCCACCAAGATTTCGCGCTGTTTGGGACGCCCCTGTAGGGTGTGATAGGGCGGTTCGGTGATGCGGAACATGTAGGTCAGAACGCCGTTTTCAGGCCGCTCAAAATTCTCAGGCACAAGTTCTGCGTCCCAATAGCCCAAACGCGGCGGCAGACCCTTTGCACGCACGATCGCCCCGCCGGTGCTGCGCAAAATCTGAAGTTCGACCACTTGCGCCACCAGTCCGCGGTAATCCTGATCTTCAAGAAAGCCACCTTCGGGAATCAGGGCGACCTGTTCGGTGCCGCCGGACTGAAACCAGTTGAACGGGTTCAGGTTCGAAGCTCCACCACAGGCGCTAAGCCCGAACGCAAGACTGGTCAGCAGGGCAGGCAGGGTTAAACGGCGCAGGGTCATGATCGCTCCTTATCTTCTGTTCAAAGGGTTAGCCCATGTGCGCGGCTTTGAAAAGAGATCACTGCCACACGGGCAGGGTCTGGACCTTTGGGGCGGATCACCCTAACTGAAACGAAGTGACACAGAAGGATCGCATCGCATGGCCAGCGCAGCATTTGAAGAGATCGTCGAAGATTTCGAGTTTCTGGATGATTGGGAAGACCGATACGGGATGGTCATCGACATGGGCAAGGCCATGGCGCCTTTGGACGAGGCGCTGAAAGTCCCCGCAACGAAGGTCGAAGGCTGCGCGAGTCAGGTCTGGCTGCACCCCGAAATCGAAGGTCACACCTTCCGCTTTCGGGGCGATAGCGATGCGATGATTGTGCGGGGACTGATTGCCGTTCTGGGCGCGCTGTATAACGATTTGCCGGTGGACAAGGTCGGCGCGGTAGATGCGAGCGCTGAATTGGGGCGTCTTGGGTTGAACGAACACCTGTCTTCGCAACGCTCCAACGGGGTGCGCGCCATGGTCGAACGCATTCGCAAGCTTGCTGCTGCCGCTTGCTGACCCGTGACGACACCCGATAAGCCCGGCTGATTGCAGCGCAGTCAGGGCGCGGCGTGGGCCAGTCAGGTCGCTTGGTCGGGCCGGGCGACGTCTTCCAAAGCGGTTGCCAGATCGCCAAAACCTGTGAATCGCCGTTCATAGGCCAGCCCCAAACGCTCGGCGGCAGCGCGTGCCATGGTGTCCAGCGCCGGGTCGTCGGTCTGCGCCAGATACATCAAACGCCGGTAGTGGGTGAAATACATATCGCGCAGTTCAGGGTGACGGTCGAGGCCAAGGGGCTTGATGACAAAGCTCTCAAACCCGCGTGCCAGAAAATCCGTCAGATAGAAGGTGTCAATCTCGTCCTCGGCACGGATGGCAAAGGACGCATTGCCCTCAAAAAAGCTGTAGCAATGCGGCCCCTTGATCATGGTGATCCCCATCTCATCGCACAAGGCGGTCAGCGCGCCGCCAGTGCCGCAATCGGCATAGGCCAGAAAGATCCTGTCGAAATCCGCCTGATGTTTTTCGACCGCAGCCCGAACCGCGTCCGGGATGCGATCTGGCGTGTTGTGCAAGATCGCAGGCAGGCAGGTCAGGCTGATATGGGTCCAACCATTCAGCTTGATCAGCGCCAGAATTTCATTGGCCAGCGCGCCGCAGGCAAGGATCAGAACCCGCGCATCGGGTTGGGTCGGGGGCAGGCCGTCCTGGGTCAGGGCTGTGTCGCTCAAACTCATTGGGGGGGCCTGCTGCTCAGCGCGCGCCATGCGATCGAGGCCAATATCACCAGCGGCAAGACCGCCATTGCGATCTGACCGTCCAGCTTGCCCGATGCGGAGGCCATGCCGGCCACAAGCACGGTCAACCCGCCAGATAAGATCACCAAAGTGACCAACAGAATGAAACGCGTGGTGCTCATAGGTTCAATTTGGGGATGCGGGGTGGAAAAGAAAAGGCCCTGCCACAGGAAGAACCGGGGCAGGGCCGTCTGTGATAATGCGAAGTGTTTAGCCCGCGGCAAGTTGGTTGTGCTTGCGCGCCATGAACTCTTTGGCGGTTTCGACGGCCACAGCGGCGTCGCGGCAATACCTGTCTGCCCCGATGGCTTTGCCAAACTCTTCGTTCAGAGGCGCACCGCCGACCAAAACGGTATACTCGTCCCGAATGCCCTTTTCGATCAATGTGTCGATGACCACTTTCATATAGGGCATTGTGGTGGTCAGCAGGGCGGACATGCCAAGAATGTCGGGCTTTTCCGCCTCCAACGCCGCCAGATAACTGTCGACAGAGTTGTTGATGCCCAGGTCGATAACATCGAACCCCGCGCCCTCCATCATCATTGACACCAGGTTCTTGCCAATGTCGTGAATGTCGCCCTTTACGGTGCCGATCACCATCTTGCCCATGCGCGGCGCTCCGGTTTCGATCAGCAGCGGCTTCAAGATTGCCATGCCCGTCTTCATCGCATTTGCGGCCAGCAGCACCTCGGGCACAAACAGGATGCCGTCACGGAAGTCGTGACCCACAATGGTCATGCCTGCAACAAGGGCTTCGGTCAGAATGTTGTAAGGCTCCCACCCGCGTTCAAGCAGGATGTTCACACCTTCCGCGATTTCTTCCGCGAGCCCGTCATACAGGTCATCATGCATCTGCTGCACAAGCTCTTCGTCGTTAAGCTCGCTCAGGATGATATCGTCTTCTTGGTCGGACATAGCTGCCGTTCCCTTGCTGAAGGTCTTGTGTCTTTTTTCCAGATGCGCCGAAAAAATGCCGCTGGTCTGAACCGATTGCGACATTGATTGCCCTTTGACCGACCTATTGGCAAATGAATAATTCGCGGTGAAATAGTGAAACTGCTTCATATGTTCCCTAAACGTTCTTATTGTCGCGCTATGACGGACCATGACCAAAAAATCAGCACGTCTGCCCGCAAAGGGCGCGCGGCTTTGACCAATGACGCTGGCCGGTTCGAGCCCTATCAGCGGGTTGGCGTTGACGATGGCTGGCATCAAGACCAGCCCCAAACCCTGCGCACTCAGGTGGCGATCGAGCGTCCGCGCCGGGTGATCAATCGTCTGCAATCCCCCGATCTGTCTTTTGATCGCACACTGAACCCCTATCGCGGGTGCGAACATGGCTGCATCTATTGCTTTGCCCGCCCGACCCATGCCTATCTTGGATATTCAGCCGGGCTGGATTTCGAAACCAAGCTGATCGCCCGCCCCGATACGCCAAAACGCTTGACGGCCGAGCTGTCCGCGCCGCGCTACCGTGTGTCACCCTTGGCGATCGGCACCAACACCGACCCCTATCAACCGATCGAGAAACGCTATCGCGTGATGCGCGGCGTGCTCAAGGTTCTGTCGCGGTTCAACCATCCGGTAACAATCGTGACCAAGGGCGTTTTGATCGAACGCGACATCGACCTATTAGCGCCCATGGCACGCCGCGGATTGGTCCATGTCGGGGTGTCACTGTCGACGCTCTGTGGTGGTCTGGCGCGCAAGATGGAGCCGCGCGTTCCCTCGCCGCAACGCAGGCTGGCGATGATCGGGCGTCTGGCAGCGGCGGACATACCCGTTCGGGTCATGGTGGCGCCGGTCGTGCCGGGCCTGACTGATCATGAGGTTGAGGCGGTGATTGCCGCCGCAAGCAGGCAGGGCGCCACCGCGGCCAGCTATATATTGCTCAGATTGCCGGGTGAGGTCGCCGGGTTGTTCGAAGACTGGTTGCACGATCACCTGCCAGACCGGGCCGCGCGTGTGATGGCGCGGATGCGTGACATGCGTGGCGGTCGCGCCTATGACCCGACCTTTGGTGCACGAATGGTCGGGCAGGGGGCGTCTGCGATGCTGTTGCAACGCCGGTTTGCCTTGGCCTGCAAACGGGCGGGGGTTGGCAGGGCTTTGCCGCCCCTGCGGTGTGATCTGTTTGCGGTGCCGCCTGCACCGGGTGATCAACTGTCCTTGTTCTGAACCGTTGCAACAGGGCACCGCAGTGCCGCAAGACGCACTGCATTATTTCAGGCAATGCTTCCGACCCCGCCGCCCGTCACCTGAGTGTCGCAGCCAGCGTTGCAGCCAGCGTCGCAAAGCTTGCAGGAAAATCGGTGACCGGTGGTGCAGGTTTAAGTGCTGCTGCGACGGCGTGTTCGGCGCGCAGGTCGGGTGGCTGCATCGTCACCTGTCCCGTCAGACGCCGAAGAAAACCCGCCCAGAGCGGCGGCGATCTGGTCAAGTGTTGGGCGGGTGTCGCTGCGGGGCCGTGTTTCAAGCGCCGCGCGCATCGCGCGCAAATGATCCGGCGTCGTGCCGCAGCAGCCGCCAATGATCGTAGCGCCACAATCACGCGCCAGAACCGCGTATTCAGCCATCAATTCAGGCGTGCCATCATAGTGGATGTGACCGTCAACATATTTGGGAATGCCCGCGTTGCCCTTGGCGATGATCGGGCGTTCGCTGCCTTGCGCTGCGAACCCCAAAACGGTGCGCAGAAGATCCGATGCGCCGACGCCGCAATTGGCACCGAAGGCCAGCGGAGGCTTCGGCAGGGTTTCGACCATCTGCGCCAGATCGGCCGAGGTCAAACCCATCATCGTTCGCCCGGCCGTGTCAAAGCTCATCGTTCCGCACCACGGCATGTCAGCAAGTTCAGCCGCGCGGGCGGCCGCCTTGTATTCTTCGGGCGCCGAGATCGTTTCGACCCATAGAACGTCGGCGCCGCCCTCCTTCAGCCCTTCGGCCTGCTCGTGAAACATCTCGACAGCGCTGTCAAACGTCAGACTGCCCATCGGTTCCATGATATCACCGGTCGGCCCGATCGACCCGGCAACGACGACCGTGCGCCCCGAAGCATCAGCGATTTCGCGCCCCAATGCAGCACCTGCGCTGTTGAGTTCACGCACCCGGTTCTGCGCGTCATGCAGCTTCAGGCGCGAGGCGTTGCCGCCAAATGTATTGGTCAGAAAGATGTCGGACCCCGCCTCGACGGCCCCGCGATAAAGCGCGCGGATGTTGTCTGGCTGCTCTACATTCCAAAGCTCGGGCGCATCGCCAGAGGTCAGGCCCATGTTGAACAGGGTCGTCCCCGTTGCGCCATCAGCCATCAGCCAGTCGCGTTCGGTCATGAGTTTGGTCAGCGCATCCGCCATTTTCGGTTCTCCGCAGGTCGGTGTGGAATTCTGACGCTAACTGCCATGGATCTAGCGCCGGCGCAAACCTATTGCGGTGACGACCGCCGATTAAGCGGTGTTGGCGCGCGCTTGCCCTGCCAAGGCCACCGAAAGGAGGTCGGGCGTTCGATTTTGCGGCAGATCTCGCGGGCGACATCCACGGCCCCCAGCCCAAGGCTTAGCCTGCTGGGCGCCGCCGCATACAGCGTTTCCCACGACGGGGCAAAGGCGGATTTGAACTGGCGCAGCCCGTCGGCCCGACAGGATCTGTCAAGCGCCTGGCGCGCGTGGCGAAACAGCAAGGGCTCTTCAGGATGTGGACCTAGTGGCACCGCGGCAAGTGAAAGGCGTGGGCAGTTCATCTGAGCTGCACATTCGATCGCTTGTGTCAAAAGCGCATGCATCGTTCCATCTGGCGCATGATGTGCGGGGCGCATCAGATCCAGCACCTGTTCGTTCTGATTGGAGTGTAGGGTGATAAAGCCAACCAGTCGCCCCTGATGATGGGCCAGGAATACCCGGGAATGAGGCAGGCTCTCTGGGTGCCACACCCCCATGGAAAATCCGCGCTCACCACCGCGTGCCTCCGACCAGTTCCGGGCGATCCGTTCCATATCAGACAGCGGCAAATCCGCGCCAGCTTCGGTGATCGCGATGCCCGCTTTACTGGCGGCGCGCAGCTTCCGGCGCAATTGGCGCTTTGCGGCGCCGTCCAGTGTGAAGGTTTGGGGATTGAGCCACGCCTCTTTCGCGATCGGAAGGACGTTCCAGCCGAGCGCCCGCGCAGATGACGCGGTTCGCGCGCCGATCTTGTAGAGGAAGGGCGAAAGATAGCAGCGCCGAGCCAAACCGTGCAGTTCTTTGAAGAAGGCGAGGTGGGAATCGCTGGCAATCAAGGGGTCGGACAGCATGATCAGGCTCTGCCCCGATGCAGCCCCAATGGCGGCGGGCTGGCCCTGGGCTGTTTCGATCAGCGACAGACGGCCCTGACGCAGCAATCCGGCTTCGGCACGTGGGGCTTCGCGCAAGACCTCAGCGACTTGTGCGGGCAAATGGGGCGCTTGTGCAACCGGGTGAAGGCTTGCGGTGGCTTCAGCGGGTGCGCGCGCGCGCGCCCGGCGCGGTCCGCGTATGGTTACGAGCGCAGCCAATATGGCTGGCACCGCGTAGTAAACGGCGCGAAACGCCAATACTGCCGCCAGAAGGGGTTCTTGTCCCAGCTCAGGCAACAGCGCCAGCAAAGTGATTTCGAACGCGCCCATGCCACCGGGCGTGCCGGAAACGAGTCCCGCCCCCAGCGCAATCAAGTAGGCTGCAACCAAGGGCACGATCCCGATGTCGCAGCCTTCGGGCAGCACCATCCACAAGGCCGCGCCGGCTGCGGCTGTGTCAAGAAACGCCAAGCCCAGAAACGCGCCCATTGCTCGCAAGGGGGGCAGGTGAATGCCGCTGAATGGACGGGGTCGAAACACGGTGAGAACTGCGAAAGCGCATGCTGTCGCCAACACGATCCAAGCCAGCCATCCTGCCCACGGCAAGGTCATGGGAACTGTCAGGGCCACCAATGACGCAACGACCGCGAGGCCCGAAAGAAACGAGATCGACACGATCACCGATATCCGCATCGCTTGTAGGAAAGAGATTTCAGGCAGCATGCGCCAGCGCACAAATGCCGACGAAATCACCCCCATGCCCACGGTTTGTGAGAGTGCAATAGCGGTCACCCCTGCGCGCTGCGCATCGCCTGACGCAATCGGAGATCCGATCAACCGGTGCACGACCCGGTCATACCGGCCCAATGCCCAGAAAGAGAGCGCCGAGAACACAGCAGCACCTGCCCATTGAAGCGCTCCGACAGTTTTAAGCGAGGCATGGATATAGCCGATGTCCAGCTGCGCGATTTTGTCCCACATCAGAACGACGAGGCCAAAGGCAAGCGCCACTGGCAACGTCTGGCGCATGGCAAGCTTGCGCAAGTCAATCCCGTTTGCGTTGCCCTGCGACAACGCTTGCGTAACATTTCGGGGTTGCGAAGGGTGGGGCACGCGGCGCGACGGATCACCGTCGACGCGGGCAGGTGCGCGCGTCGTGGCGTTCGATTGTCGTTGGTGTCCGTCGCTTCGCATATCTAACCCCTTGATCGGCCCATTGGGACACCTTCCCTCATAGACACGAAAAGAGTGTTAACGAGCCATATCTCTGCCCAATCGGCGCCGCCGCGCGATGCTGAAACAAGACAGGGCGCGACCTCAGCGGCGCGCCCTGTCTGGTTCGTGACACGCTGCAGGGTCAGTAAGCGGTCAGGCCTGACCAGCAAGCTCGCCTTTCGCAACGGCCAGAAATTCGGCGCGTTTGGCACGCACTTCATCGGCGCTGACAGTGTTCAGATCGCCGGTGACCTTACGCACGACATCCTCGTGTCCGGCCTCTTCGAAATCCGACTTGATCACTTCGCGGGCATAGGCGTCGGCGTCGTCGCCGGTTTTGCCCATTTTTTCGGCTGCCCAAAGGCCCAGTTTCTTGTTGGCGCGAGCTTCTGCCTTGAAGATCATTTCTTCATCATGGGCAAATTTGGCCTCAAACGCGTTTTCGCGATCATCAAAGGTGGTCATGGCATTCCCTTGTTCATGGACTGTTGCCTTCGGCGGGCCGAACGGCGCTGTTGGATACAGATATGCCAACGCACAGCACCCATCGCAACCCCGCTAGCGCTCTCAATGTCGCGAATTCGCGCAAGTTAGGCGATATTCTTGCTCAGGGTGGGGGTTTCACGTATAGGGCGGGCGAAGGCGGGAGTCGCGCGGGCAGGGGCTCGCCCGGAGGCAGCCCCCCGCACAGAGCTACGGAGATCCCATGGCACGTCGCAAGAAACTCTATGAAGGCAAGGCGAAGGTTCTTTATGAAGGTCCTGAACCCGGCACGATCGTGCAGTATTTCAAAGATGACGCCACCGCGTTCAACGCCGAAAAAAGAGATGTGATCGACGGCAAGGGCGTGTTGAACAACCGCCTGAGCGAGTTTTTCATGACGGGCCTGACGCATCTGGGTATTCCCAACCATTTCATCAAACGCCTGAACATGCGCGAACAACTGGTGCGCGCGGTCGAGATTGTGCCGCTAGAGATCATCGTGCGCAATGTCGCTGCCGGGTCGATGGCCAAGCGACTGGGCATGGAAGAGGGCACGCCGTTGCCCCGTCCGATTGTCGAATTTTCCTATAAGGACGACAGCCTTGGCGACCCGCTGGTGCCCGAGGAATACATCGCCGCGTTCGGCTGGGCCAGCCAGCCCGAAATGGACGAGATCGTGTCGATGGCCCTGCGGGTGAACGATTATTTGTCGGGCGTGATGTATGGCGTTGGAATCAAACTGGTCGACTTCAAGATCGAAGTTGGCCGCGTCTACGAGGGCGACTACCAGCGCCTGATCGTCGCGGATGAAATCAGCCCCGACAGCTGCCGCCTGTGGGACATGGAAAGCGGCCAAAAGCTGGACAAAGACGTGTTTCGCCGTGATTTGGGCGATCTGGCCGACGCGTATACCGAAGTGGCGCGCCGTCTGGGCGTTCTGCCGACCAATGTGACCCACGCCCCTACCAAACCGACCCTGATCAACTAAGGATTTGCCCCGATGAAAGTACGTGTTGATGTGATGTTGAAAACTGGCGTTCTGGACCCGCAGGGCGAGGCTGTGCGCCGCGCGCTTGGCAATCTTGGGTTCGACGGTGTTGAAGCCGTGCGTCAGGGCAAGGTGATCGAACTGGATCTGGCCGATGGCACTTCCGAGGATGACATCAAGAAGATGTGTGAAAAGCTTTTGGCCAACACGGTGATCGAAAACTACACGATCAACGTGCTTTCGGGCGAGGTGCAGTGATGAAGGCCGGTGTCATCGTCTTTCCCGGCTCCAACTGCGACCGCGATCTGGCAGTGGCGTTTGAACGCGCGGGCGCACAGGTGTCGATGATCTGGCACAAGGATACCGACCTGCCGGGTGATCTGGACATTGTCGGGGTTCCGGGCGGCTTTTCCTTCGGGGACTATCTGCGGTGCGGCGCGATTGCGGCACAATCGCCGATTACACGCTCCCTGATCCGGCACACCGAACGGGGCGGTTATGTGATTGGCATCTGCAACGGGTTTCAGGTGCTGACCGAAACCGGCATCCTGCCGGGCGCTTTGATGCGCAATTCCAACCTTAAGTTCATCTGCAAACCGATTGAGTTACAGGTGGAAAAAGCAGATTGCGCTTTTACCTCCGGCTATGAGCTTGGGCAGAAAATCACCGTGCCGGTGGCCCACCATGATGGCAATTACACCGTCACCGCCGAAAAACTGACGCAGTTGCGCGACGAAGGTCGGGTCGCGTTCACCTATGTGGACAACCCCAATGGCTCGACCGGCGATATCGCTGGCGTGGTTTCCAAGAACCGTCGCGTTCTTGGCATGATGCCGCACCCCGAACGCGCGGTTGACGTAAACCACGGCGGGACGGACGGGGTGGCAATGTTCCGCTCGTTGGTTGATAGCGTCGTTGCTGCGTGATTGTGGCGCAGGCCCTACGGGCCTATCGTTGAGACATGTCGGACCCTAAGACCAAGCCGGTTTTGACCCCAAGCACCGGGGTCAGTTTGCGCGCGCGCCTCGTGCTCGTTGCGCTGATTTCCTTTGCGGTGCTGGTGGTCTTCTTCTCGAACCGGTGGCTGACCGAACGCTATACCGAAACCACGCGCAACCGGGCAGAGCTTCGCGTGGCGCTATATTCGGGCAACCTGATTAGCGAATTGCAACGAAACTCTGTCGTGCCGCTGTTGCTGTCGCGTGACCCGGCGTTGATCAACGCCCTGAACTCAGCAAATTATACACAAAGCACCGCGCGGTTGATTTCCTACCGCGACGAAATTGAAGCCGCCTCGCTTTTGTTGCTGGACAAGGACGGGCGGGCCGTGGCTGCGACCAACCGCGAAACGCTTGGCTCTCAGCATCGCACCAACTCTTATTATGTTGACGCCCTGCGCAGTTCAGACACCGTTTTCACCACCGTGCGCACCGAGGCGGGCGCTTATGAGTTTGCCTATTCGCGCAAGATCGAAGACAGCGACGGGGTGATCGGGGTCATTGTCGTCGGCGTCGACCTTCGCAAGTTCGAGAACAGTTGGTCGGGGATCTCGGATGCCGTGCTGGTCACCAACAGCGAAGGCAGCGTGATTCTGGCCACAGAGCCGCGCTGGCGGGGCAAACCCGAAGGTGAGGCGCTGGCGACCGTTTCGGCGACAGATGCCATCCGCCGTAGCGTCAGCAATGTCAGCGATTGGTCCGGCTTGCCATCCGAAGTGCTGTTTCTGGGCGAAGCGGTGATGCGCCACGAGGCGCGCGTGCCGTTTCAGGGCTGGCGGATCGCGTCTTTCACCTCCTACGCGTCAGTGCGCGAGAAGGTGAATGCGGTTTTGTCGCTGGAAATCATGGCGTTCGCCATGCTTTTGTCGCTGACCTTCTATCTGATCAGCCGCCGGGCCCAGTGGCGATCAATGCTGTTTGCACAGGAATCGGCGGAACTCAGGCAGCTGAATGATGCGCTTCAACGCGAAATCGCGGAACGCCAGCGGGCAGAAGAACATCTTCAGGTGGCCGAACAGACGCTGGCGCAAAGCTCGAAACTGGCCGCACTTGGTGAAATGTCGGCGGCGGTCAGTCATGAATTGAACCAACCGCTTGCGGCGATGAAGACCTATCTGGCGGGCGCGAAGCTGCTGTTGCAACGCAAACGCCCCGACGAGGCCCTGTCGAGCTTCCAGCGGATCGACGATCTGATCGAACGGATGGGCGCCATCACCCGCCAGTTGAAAAGCTATGCCCGCAAGGGCGGGGATGCGTTTGAAGCGATGGATGTGCGCCAAAGCGTGTCGACCGCGCTGTCGATGATGGAACCTCAACTGAAAAGCCGCGATGTGCGTATCACCCGCAATATCCCGCGCGACCCGGTGATGGTGATGGGCGACCGGTTGCGGCTGGAGCAGGTGTTGATCAACCTCTTGCGCAACGCATTGGATGCGACAAAGGCTGTGGCTCAGCCGCAGGTGGACATCATTGTCAGCCGTGGCGACTATGTTCTGATCACCGTGCGGGACAATGGCGACGGGGTGGACGATCTGGATAACTTGTTTGAACCGTTCTACACCACAAAAGCACCCGGAGATGGGGTCGGGCTGGGACTGGCCATTTCTTCGGGCATCGTGACCGACCTTGGCGGCCGCCTGACGGCGCGCAATGGCCAGGACGGGGGCGCTGTATTTGAAGTTGAACTTCCTATCTTGAAGCAGGAAGAGGCAGAGATCGAAGCCGCCGAGTAAGGCAGCCAAGACTATAGGCAAGACAAAAGAAGAGCGCAGGAGACCGCCATGGCACAGGCAATGAAGATCGCGATCGTAGATGACGAACAGGATATGAGGCAGTCCATTTCACAATGGTTGTCGCTGTCAGGGTTCGAGACCGAAACCTATGCCTCGGCAGAGGATGCGTTGAAGGTGATCGGCCCGGATTATCCCGGCGTCATCATCTCGGACATTCGTATGCCGGGCATGGATGGCATGGGGTTTTTGAAAAAGCTGATGAGCTTGGACAGCACCTTGCCCGTCATCATGATCACCGGCCACGGCGATGTGCCGATGGCGGTCGAGGCGATGCGGGTCGGGGCCTATGACTTTCTGGAAAAGCCCTTCAACCCCGACCAGCTAACCACCCTGGCGAAATCTGCGACCCACAAGCGTCGCCTTGCGCTGGATGCCCGTGCCTTGCGCCGCGAGCTTGGCGATGGCTCGACCATCATGAAGAAACTGATCGGCGCCTCGCCGGTCATGTCGCGCCTGCGCGAGGATATTCTGGATATCGGCCAATCGGATGGCCATGTGCTGATCGACGGGGAAACCGGCACCGGCAAGACCTTGGTGGCACATGCGTTGCATGCGGTCGGCGCGAAGGCGGGTAAGAAGTTTGTCGTGACCTCATGCGCAGGTCAGGACGAAGAGGAATGCGCGCGCCGGCTGTTTGGCCCAATGGATGATGGCGGCGCTCAGCCGCTTGTCGAAGAGGCCCGCGGCGGCACATTGGTGCTGGAAGATATCGAGGCGCTGCCAATGGGGCTTCAGGCGCGTCTTTTGAGTTGGATGAACGACCAGGGCAGCCCTGCCGAAACCCGTGTCGTGGCGATCAGCAACCTGCAAGAGCAGGGCAAGACCTGCGAAGACTGCCTGCGTCCGGACCTGTTTTACCGCCTTGCCGCGATGAAGATCACCTTGCCCCCGCTGCGACAGCGCGGCGAGGACATCTTGATGCTTTTCACCCGTTTCGCCGACCAGTTCGCCGAAGAATACGGCTGCGCGGCGCCCACCGTCAGCGCCCAGGAAGCCGCACAGTTGTTGCAGGCGCCATGGCCGGGCAACATCCGCCAGTTGATCAATATCGCCGAACGCGCGGTGCTTCAGTCGCGTCGTGGCACAGGCACGATCTCGTCACTGCTGATGTCGGATCATGACGATGTGCAACCGGTGATGACCACCGAGGGCAAGCCGCTCAAGGAATATGTCGAGGCGTTCGAACGGATGTTGATCGACAATACGATGCGGCGCCACAAGGGCTCGATCGTGGGGGTCATGGACGAGCTGTGCCTGCCGCGCCGGACCTTGAACGAGAAGATGGCGAAATACGGATTGCAACGGTCCGACTATCTGCAATAGCACCAAGGGGCTTAGGGCTTGATACAGGGCCATGTGCAACCTAGCCTGTTCCTTGATATGTTAAGCAAATGGAGGCCGTCATGCGCGCACCGGAAAACAAACTCAAACGCGCGCTGGCGGCGGGCGAGATGCAAATCGGTCTGTGGCTTAATCTTGCCAGTCCGTCTGCCACTGAAATCGTGGGCGGGGCAGGATATGACTGGGCGCTGATCGATGGCGAACACGCGCCCTATGATCCTACGATGATCCAGGCTCAGCTGCGGGTCTTGGGGCAATTTGCCCTGTCGCCCATCGTGCGGGTGCCGATCGGGGAAGACTGGGTGATCAAGCAGGTGATGGACCTAGGCGCACAAAGCCTTTTGGTGCCGATGGTCGATACCTCCGAGCACGCGGCGCAAATGGTGGCCGCGACCCGCTATGCGCCGGACGGGAAGCGCGGCATGGGGGCGGCGGTTGCCCGCGCGGCTCGTTTTGGCCAGTGCACCGACTATCTTGCCAACGCCAATGACGAGGTGTGCCTGATCGTGCAGGCGGAAACCACCAAAGCCCTTAATAACATTGACGAGATCGCCGCGACCGATGGTGTCGATGCGGTCTTTATTGGTCCTGCGGACCTGTCCGCCGACATGGGGCACAGGGGAAACCCATCCCATCCCGAGGTAAAGCAGGCGATTGCGACCGCGATTGCGCGCATTCGTTCTGTGGGCAAGGCTGCCGGCATCTTGCACTACGACAGCGCAGATTTTGCGGGTTATGCGCAGATGGGCGTCACGTTTCTGGGTGTGGGGTCTGATGCGACGTTGTTGCGCAGCGCGGTTCAGCGCAATCTGGACGCAGCTCGCGCAGCTGTAAGGGTGTGACGCACGACGCCCCTTAGGTCACCAAGGCGCTGTGATGCGGCAATCGGACCCGTGGTCAGGGCTTCCCCCGGCGGGTTTCACAGGCTAAAGGGGCGATACGACGTTCAAGGAGCGCCCGATGACGCAAGCCAAAGCCCCATATTTTCCGCCACCGCCACCCATCCCGCCAAAAACGCGGATGTTCCAGCGCATGCCGCCTGCAGTCTTCACCTCGATCATGGGGGCGTTTGGCTTGGGTCTGGCGTGGCGTCGAGCGGTCGAAGGGTTTGGCGCGCCGCAGGCGATCGGAGACCTTATTCTGGGCGCGACGACGCTTCTTTATCTATTTAGCTTAGCGGCTTACATCGCAAAGCTCATGCAAAGGTCCGGCACGTTTGTCGAAGATCTTCGGGTGTTGCCGGGGCGGGCCGGGATCGCGGCGATGGTTCTGTCGGGCTATTTGCTGGCTGCAACTCTGGTCGCCCATACCACGGTGATCGCCGGGGCGGTGTTGATCGCGGCCTTTCTGGCGCATCTGTTCGTGGCGTTGCGTGTCGCCCATTTGCTGATCACGGGTCCGGTCGAAGCCAGAACCGTTACACCAATCTGGCACCTGACCTTCGTCGGGTTCATCCTGAGCCCTCTGGCGGCGGTGCCGCTTGGGTTGATGGCGGCCTCGTCCTTTATCTTTTGGGTCTGCCTTGCGGCGGCGCTCGCGATCTGGGGGGCGAGCCTTGTGCAAATGATGCGCGTCAGCGTGCCCGCACCGCTGCGCCCGCTTCTGGCCATCCACCTAGCGCCCGCAAGTGTGCTTGGCACGGTGGCGTTTTTGGTGGGGCAGACGCAGGTTGCCATGGTGCTAAGCGTGTTCGCCATCATGATCCTGAGCGCCCTTATCCTACGCGCCCGCTGGATGACCGCCGCCGGGTTCAGCCCGTTGTGGAGCGCCTTCACCTTCCCGTTGGCCGCCTTTGCGACACTGATGCAGATCGCGGCAGGGTTTTTGAGCAGCGAACCGCTGCGCATCTTCGCGGGGCTCACCCTTGTGGCGGCGACACTGATCATCGCGCCGATTGTCTATAAGGTGATGCAGATGTGGACCAAGGGTGTGTTGGCGGTGAAAACCAACGCGGCACAAGCCTAATCGTCGATCGTAAAAGGGGCGAGGCTGGCTTGCGTCTTTTTCGTCAGGCTGGCCCGGATCAGCGCATAAGACCGTTGGATGCGGTGGGTCAACTCGTCCTTGCCCGCGTCAAACGGGATCAGAACCCATGAGCGATGGAAATAGGGGGCTTTGCGGCCCACGCCTGCCTCGATCAGCATCGTCGCCGTTTCAACATCGGGTGTCTTGACCGATACGCCGGGGGTTTCGGCGCCAATCGCTGCGAAAATTTTGCCACCCACCTTCCACACGTCATGGCCCGGCCCAAACGGCTCGGACCATTCCGCGCCGGGCAGGGCTTCGCATATCTTGTTCACAGCTTTACGGGTCATAAGATCACGATAACCCGCTTGGCAGGCGCTGGGAAGGGTGCTAGCGTGCAGCCCATGAAACGGACAGTAAAGCCCTTGGGCATCAACATTATCTGCTGCATTACCTGCTGAGACACTCAGGCGGGCCGTTCTTCTATTCCATACATGTCAGGAACTTGGTAAGCCCGCTCGGGATAATTCTGTGGGAATACCTGTGCGCAGACTTGCGAGGACATTATGACGGACATCAAACTTTACAACACGATGGCGCGGGAAAAGCAGGTCTTTACCCCGATCGACCCGAAAAACGTCCGCATGTATGTCTGCGGGCCGACCGTCTATGACCGCGCCCATCTGGGCAATGCGCGCCCTGTTGTGGTGTTCGATGTGCTCTATCGCCTGCTGCGCCATGTTTATGGCGCGGATCACGTGACCTATGTGCGCAACTTCACCGACGTGGATGACAAGATCAACGCAACCGCGCTGCAGCGCAAAGAGGCTGGGGCCGAAGGCACATTGGAAGAGCTGGTGCATGAACGCTCGGACGAGACCATCGGCTGGTATCTACACGATATGGGCGCGCTTGGTGCGTTGGAGCCGGACCAGATGCCGCGGGCGACCGAGTTCATAGGGCCGATGGTTGCGATGATCGAGGATCTGATCGCCAAGGGCCACGCCTATGAGGCCGAGGGCCATGTGCTGTTCGCGGTCGAAAGCTATAAGAACTATGGCCGCCTGTCGGGCCGCTCGGTCGATGACATGATCGCCGGTGCGCGGGTCGAAGTCGCGCCTTACAAAAAGAACCCGATGGACTTCGTGCTGTGGAAACCCTCCACCGATGATCTGCCGGGTTGGGACAGCCCGTGGGGTCGAGGTCGTCCGGGTTGGCATATCGAGTGTTCTGCCATGAGCCACGACCTGCTGGGCGCGTCGTTCGACATCCACGGTGGCGGCAACGACCTGCAGTTCCCGCACCACGAAAACGAGATCGCCCAGTCGAAATGCGCCCACCCCGACGCGGGGTTCGCTAATTACTGGCTGCACAACGAGATGTTGCAGGTCGAGGGCAAGAAGATGTCCAAATCGCTGGGCAACTTCTTCACGGTGCATGATTTGTTGGAGCAAGGCGTGCCGGGTGAAGTGATACGGTTCGTCTTCTTGGGCACGCATTATCGCAAGCCGATGGATTGGACGGAGAAGAAGCGGGCCGAGGCATTAAGAAAACTTCGCGACTGGGCGAGTGTTGTGCGTGAAGCTGAACCTCCAACGATCTCTCCAGATTTTCTGGATATCTTGGCTG
This sequence comes from uncultured Aliiroseovarius sp., assembly GCF_947497285.1. GTDB lineage: Bacteria > Pseudomonadota > Alphaproteobacteria > Rhodobacterales > Rhodobacteraceae > Aliiroseovarius. The sequence goes on from NZ_CANMFT010000002.1 coordinate 312,922, forward strand.
ACGACCTCAATACCGCAGGCTCTATTGATTACTTGGATCAACAGTATCGAGATGAAGATTATGCCGAACTAATTGGCTGTGCCAAATTGTTGGGTATTGATCTAGCCGAGATTTCCAAAGCGAACTGGGCGAGCCCTTTCCGTTTTGAAACGCCAGATGGAACTGACTGGGTGGAGGGTAAGGATTTTCAGCCAACTACTAGTATGGTGGGCTGGGGCGAACACTCAAGTGAGTTTGTCGATGTGACCATGAAACTCGTTCGGACTTGGATGAAGCTGCGGCGAGAGGAAAACTGGCGCGCGGCAGACTCTTTGTCGAAAGATGCACGCGAGATTGGCATTCAGTTGCGCGCAGCCAGATCAGCAAACGGGATTAATCAGGGCATCGCTAGTATTGATGGTGACCCCACAGTCGATGCTGTAGAAAGGATAATCCCGTGACCGCCCGCCTCTATATCTACGACACCACGCTCCGCGACGGTCAGCAAACCCAAGGTGTCCAGTTCTCGCTTGCTGAAAAACAACAGATCGCCGAGGCGCTCGACGCGCTCGGCGTGGACTATATCGAAGGCGGCTGGCCCGGTGCGAACCCGACCGACAGCGACTTTTTCGCTGCCGCCCCCAAGACCCGCGCGACCTTCACCGCCTTTGGGATGACCAAACGGGCAGGGCGCTCGGCCGAGAATGACGAGGTGCTGGCGGGCGTGATGAACGCGGGCACGCCAGCGGTCTGTCTGGTGGGCAAAAGCCATGATTTCCACGTCACCACCGCGCTTGGGATCGAGCTGGATGAGAACGTGGAGAACATCCGCGCCTCAGTCGCTCATCTGGTCGCGCAGGGGCGCGAGGCGCTGTATGACGCCGAGCATTTCTTTGACGGCTACAAGGCCAATCCGGATTACGCGTTGGAGTGCCTGAAGGCGGCTTACGCGGCAGGCGCGCGCTGGATCGTGCTCTGCGACACCAATGGCGGCACGTTGCCCCACGAGGTGCACCAGATCACCAAGTCGGTGATCGCAGCGGGCATTCCCGGCGACCATTTGGGCATCCACACCCATGACGACACAGGCAACGCGGTGGCCTGTTCACTGGTCGCCATCGACGCAGGCGCGCGGCAGGTGCAGGGCACGTTGAACGGGCTGGGCGAGCGGTGCGGCAACGCCAACCTGACCACGCTGATCCCGGTGCTGTTGTTGAAAGAGCCCTATGCCAGCCAGTTTGAAACGGGCGTCAAACGGGATGCCCTTCAGGGCCTGACCCGCATATCTCGCAAATTGGATGACATCCTGAACCGTGTGCCCAACAAAGCCTCGCCTTTCGTGGGCTCGTCGGCCTTTGCGCATAAGGCGGGGTTGCACGCCAGCGCGATCCTGAAAGACCCAACGACCTATGAACACATCCCGCCCGAAACGGTGGGCAACGCGCGCATCGTGCCGATGTCCAATCAAGCGGGCCAATCGAACCTGCGCGCGCGGCTGGCGGATGCCGGGATCGACGTCGAACCGGGCGATCCGCGTCTGGGGCAAATCCTAGACCGGGTGAAGGAACGTGAAGATCAGGGCTATGCCTATGACAGCGCGCAAGCCTCGTTCGAGTTGGTTGCGCGCGACGTGCTGGGACAGTTGCCCCGATTTTTCGAGGTAAAGCGCTACAAGGTCACGATCGAGCGGCGCAAGAACAAGCGCAACCAGACGGTCAGCCTGTCTGAAGCCATCGTGGTGGTGAAAATCGGCAGCGAGAAAAAGCTGTCCGTGTCGGAAAGCATGGACGCGTCCGGTACCGATCGTGGCCCGGTCAACGCGCTGGCCAAGGCTTTGGCGAAAGACCTTGGACCCTATCAGGATATCATCAACGATCTGCGACTGGTGGACTTCAAAGTGCGCATCACCCAAGGCGGGACCGAGGCGCAAACCCGCGTGATCATCGACAGCGAAGACGGCGACGGCCACCGCTGGTCGACCGTGGGCGTCAGCCCCAACATCGTCGATGCATCTTTCGAGGCGCTGCTGGACGCGATCACATGGAAGCTCTTGCGCGACGGGGCCAAGCCCGCATGACCGACACCCCGCACGACCCCATCGCCGCCTGCGCCGAGATGGTGCAGAAGGGCGACCCCGACCGGTTTCTGGCGACCATGACCGGCGACGTGGAGGAACGTAAGCGCCTGTTTCCGCTCTACGCCTTCAACCTCGAAATCGCCCGCGCGCCCTATATGTCGCAAGAACCAATGGTGGCGATGATCCGGCTGCAGTTCTGGCGCGATCTGATTGACGCGGCTGTAGATGGGCGCGAGGCACCGAAGCATGACGTGGCCACGCCGCTGTCGCAACTGGTGATCTGGGGCGATGTCCGTGCAGCCCCCTTGGTGCGGATGATCGCCGCGCGCGAAGATGACGCGCAGGGTGCTCTGCGCGAGACTGTGGATCAGATCCAATCCTATGCGCGTGAAACCTCGGGCGCGTTGATGCTGGCGGCGGGGCAGGCCTCGGGGATCGCCGATTTTTCTGGTGATCACGACGTGGACCAAGCGCTGGAGGGATTGGGCGAAGCTGTCGGGATCGCCAATTGGCTGATGGCACAGCCGGCGCTTCTGGCCGCCGGGCGAGGGCACATTGCGCCCAGCCCTGACACAATCCGCACGCTGTGCGAAGGTGGGCTAGAGGCGCTGGCCCACGCGCGCGGTGCGCTTGATCGGCGAGGCAACGCCGCATTGCGCAGCGCTTGGCGGGCTGCACCCGTTCTGCGCCACGCCCGGAACACGCCTGAAGCGGTCGCAGCCGGAGCGCTTGGACAGTCCGAGTTCTCGCGCCGTGGTGCGCTGTTGTGGAAAAGCGTTCTTGGTGGCTGGTAGGCCGGTGTTCGATCAGGGCCGCGATCGCCTAGTCTGACATCGCGAGCTTTGCCCCAAGCGCCCCGAACGCCCCTGCAAAGACCCGCTTGATCCACACCATCACCGTCGGTCGGCCAATGACATATCTGCGCGCCGCCGAGGCAAAAGCGCCATATCCGACAAACACCAGAAACGTCATCACCATGAACACCACGGCAAGCAATGATAACTCGACCGTGGCATTGGGCGCGTTGACGGATATGAACTGCGGCAAAAAGGCCAGAAAAAACAGCGATAGCTTGGGGTTAAGGACATTGATCAGCGTTCCGGTCAGCGCGATCGAGCGCAAGGATTTCCGCGACCGGTCATCAGAGGCATCCATCGTGCTTTCGTCTTTCAGGATCGACCACGCCATGTAGAACAGATACAGGACGCCAAGGTATTTGATGACCTGAAACGCGACGGCGCTGGTGTGCAACAAAGCCGACAGTCCGATGATGCTTGCGAGGGCGGCGGGTAAGATCCCGAAGGTGCACCCCAGCGCGGCTGCGATGCTGGCTTTAAACCCGCGACCCAGACCGATGGCAATCGTATACAGCACACCCGTTCCCGGCAAAAACACAACGATCAGGGATGTGAGAAGAAACTCAACTGACATGGCGCACGGCCCCCTTTTTAGATGGTCAGGCTCTGGCGAAACCTGCCCAGTGTCAAGCCGAGAGGGTCGCGTGTCAGATGTGCCAATACTTCAACTGCCCAAAGCTGCTGCCGTTCTCGCAAGTGCCGTGATCGCGGCCCAGTCGCCAGCTTGGACCAGATCGCCGGGTGCGACCCATGACCCCCCGACGCACAGCGTGTTGGGCAGGGACAAGTAGTCATTTGCATTCGACAGGCTGACACCGCCGGTGGGGCAGAAGCGGATCTGGGGCAGGGGCGAGGACAGAGATTTCAAGAAGGGCGCGCCACCTGCGGCCTCTGCCGGAAAGAACTTTTGCACGGTATAGCCGCGTTCCAGAAGGCGCATAGCCTCGGACGCGGAACTTGCACCGGGCAGCAGAGGCAGATCGTTGGCCTCGCACGCGTCTAGCAAACGATCGGTTGCGCCGGGTGACACACCAAAGGTTGCGCCCGCCTTCTTGGCGTTTTCCACGTCCTTGGCGGTCAGCAATGTGCCAGCACCAACCGCGCCGCCGTCAACACGCGCCATTTCGGCGATGACCTCAAGCGCCACGGGCGTGCGCAGGGTGACCTCCAACGCGGGCAAGCCGCCTGCCACCAAGGCCGCAGCCAATGGCGCCGCGTGGGCAACGTCATCCACGACCAGAACCGGAATGACCGGGGCCAATCGACAGATTTTCTCAGCGGCGGTGCTTGCCTCTTGCGGGGTCATGATTGTCTCCTTCAGGAAATCGAGGATGCGCCTTCGGTCGCAGAGCTGGCTGCGCGACGGAAGGTTTCGAAAAGCTCACGGCCCATGCCGTCGGTATTGTCGCTCAGGTCGACCTGAACGGCAGGTCGGTCCATGGCGCCTTCGGTCAGAACTTCAAGCGTGCCATTCTCGGCGTCCAGCCGGATCATGTCACCGTCGCGGATACGGGCGATAGGCCCGCCGCTGGCGGCTTCGGGGGCCACATGGATCGCAGCGGGCACCTTGCCCGACGCCCCTGACATCCGCCCGTCCGTCACCAGTGCGACGCGCTGACCGCGTTGCTGCAAGACCGAAAGCGTTGGTGTCAGGCTGTGTAGCTCAGGCATCCCGTTGGCCCGCGGTCCCTGAAAGCGCACGACGACGATCAAGTCGCCCTCAAGCTCGCCTGCCTTGAAGGCGGCCTTGACGCTGTCTTGGTCGTGAAACACGCGGGCAGGGGCTTCGATCAGGTGGTGTTTGGGATCGACAGCCGAGACCTTGATGACACCGCTGCCAAGGTTGCCCGACAATTGCACCAACCCGCCGGATTGTGCGAAAGGGTCAGAGGCAGGACGCAGAATCTTGTCGTTCAGGCTTTCACGCGGGCCGGGTTCCCAACGCACCCGGTCGCCGTCCAGTTTCGGCTCCTGTGTATAGGCGGTCAGATCGCCCATGATGGTCTTTGCATCGGGGTGCAGAAGCCCCGCGTCCAGCAGCTCGCCGATCATGTAGCCAAGACCGCCAGCGGCGTGGAAATGGTTCACATCCGCCAGCCCGTTCGGATAGACCCGCGCCATCAACGGCACGATGGCCGAGATATCGGCGAAATCTTCCAGCGTCAGAATGATCCCCGCCGCCCGCGCCATGGCAGGCAGGTGCAGGACAAGGTTGGTCGAGCCGCCAGTGGCCATCAGCCCTACCAGCCCGTTTACGAAAGCTTTTTCGTCCAGCACATGCCCGGCAGGCGTGAAGCCAGCGCTGCCGTCTTTTGTGATCGCCAGCGCGCGTCGCGTCCCTTCTGCGGTCAAGGCCTCGCGCATGTCGGTATGTGGCGTGACAAAGGACGCGCCGGGAAGGTGCAGCCCCATGAACTCCATCAGCATCTGGTTGGTGTTTGCGGTGCCATAGAAGGTGCAGGTGCCGGGGCCGTGATAGGCCGCCATCTCGGCCGCCATCAGCTCTTTGCGGCCCACTTCGCCGGTGGCGAATTGCGTGCGCACCTTGGCTTTTTCGTCGTTTGACAGGCCTGATGTCATCGGCCCGGCTGGCAAGAACACTGCCGGAATATGCCCAAAGCTGGCCGCCGCGATCACCAGGCCCGGCACGATCTTGTCACAGACGCCCAGAAACAGCGCCGCGTCAAAGGTGTTGTGGCTGAGTGCAACGGCCGAAGCGAGCGCGATCACGTCGCGTGAAAACAGGCTCAGCTCCATCCCCGTTTCGCCCTGCGTGACCCCGTCGCACATCGCAGGCACACCGCCTGCCACCTGCGCGGTTGCACCTTCGTCGCGGGCAATTCGCTTGATCAGGTCGGGGAACGTGGCAAAGGGCGCATGGGCCGACAGCATGTCGTTATAGGCCGTCACGATACCCAGGTTTGGCGCGCGCCCTTCGGCCAGCCGGTCTTGATCGGGACCGGCGCCTGCATAGGCATGTGCCTGACCCGAACAGCTTAGATGCGCGCGGCGCGGCCCGTCTTCGGCGGCGCGCGCGATCTTGTCCAGATAGGGTTGGCGGGTGGCCTTGGATCGCTCTGCGATCCGATCTGTCACTTTTGCGAGGGTGCCGTTCAGGGTCATGTGTCTTGTCCTGTGTCTTGCGCGAGCGCCAAGAAAGGAGCGTCGTGGCTGCGTCGCGTTACCGTTCGCCGCTTTCCTATCAGAATGTGATAGCGCTAACAACGTCTATTTCAAGCGGTCCCGAGCCTTCAAATTGCATGCGGGCCAGAATGGGCATCACGCTGGCCCAACCTTCCGCCCAGAGATGGGCCTGTCGATTTACGGGTTTCCTTGCGTGTGACCGCAGGCTAGGCAAGGCGCGACCTAATCATGGATGATATCACATGGCGCAGACACATACACCCGATCGCGCGACGATCCGACTAAAGCCCAAGGCCAATGCGCGCGCAATCCGGCACGGCGCGCCGTGGGTGTTTGACAACGAGGTGGTCACCGACCGCCGCACCAAAAACATCCCCGCAGGCGCGATTGCGCGGCTTGAGGATGGCGCACGCGACCCGCTGGGCACGGTCGCGTTTAACCCAAACTCGCGGATCATCGCCCGGATGCTTGACCGTGATCCCGATGCGGTGATTGATCGCGCCTGGCTGGGCGCGCGGTTGAAGGCTGCGCTGGATCACCGCGAAACGCTGTTTGACGCGCCATTTTACCGCCTGATCCACGCCGAGGCCGACGGGCTTCCCGGTGTGATCATCGACCGGTTCGGCGATACTGCCGTGATCCAACCCAATGCGGCGTGGGCCGATGTGCTGATCAACGATCTGGCGGCAGCGCTGGCGGATGTCACGGGCGTGACCACGATCCTGAAAAACGCGGCAGGTCGCGCTCGTGCGCTGGAAGGGCTGGACGAGCAAAGCAGCGTGTTGCTGGGCCAAGCGCCCGACGCACCGATTGCGGTGCCAATGAATGGCGCCACCTATATGGCAGACCTGACAGGCGGACAGAAAACCGGGCTGTTCTTTGACCAACGGCCCAACCATGCCTTTGCCGCAAACCTGTCCAAAGGCGCGCGGGTGCTGGATGTATTTTCCCACGTGGGCGGGTTTGGCCTTGCTGCGCTTGCAGGTGGTGCGACCTCGGCTTTGGCGGTCGACGGATCAGCGCCTGCTTTGGCTTTGGCCGAGGAAGGTGCACGCCAAATGGCGGCAGGTGACCGTTTCTCGATCCGACAAGGCGACGCGTTTGACGTGCTGACTGCCCTCGGTGAAGAAGGCGCGCAGTTCGACGTGGTGATCTGCGACCCGCCAGCTTTCGCGCCGTCAAAGAAGGCGCTGGAACCCGGATTGCGCGCCTATGAGCGTCTTGCGCGATTGGCAGCACCACTGGTGGCCCCCGGTGGATACCTCGCCCTGTGTTCGTGTTCGCACGCCGCGACAATCGACAAGTTTCGCGCCTCGTCCATCCGGGGCATCGGCCGGGCCGGGCGGGCCAGCCAGTTGATCTACACCGGCTTTGCGGGCGCAGATCACCCGATGCACCCGCAACTGGCCGAAAGTGGCTACCTGAAGGCGCTGTTCTTCCGGCTGCTGCCATGAAAGTCCTGATCGACGCCTGCGTGCTTTACCCGACGGTGATGCGCGAGATGGTGTTGGGCGCGGCGCAGGAGGGGTTTTTCACCCCCCTGTGGTCGCCCCGCATTCTGGAAGAATGGGCGCGCGCTGCCGCCAAGCTTGGCCGGGATCAGGAGAGTGTCGCGCGTGCCGAGATCGCGCTCTTGACGGCTCACTGGCCCAAAGCCAGCGTTTTGCCCCGTGACGGCGATTTGCGTCGCCTCTGGCTGCCCGATGAGAACGACATTCACGTGCTGGCCGCCGCCATAGCAGGCGGGGCGGATGTGCTGTTGACCATGAACAACGCCGATTTCCCCCGCCATACGCTGGCCGAGGAAGGGCTGCGCCGTGAAAGCCCTGACCTGTTCCTGCGCGAGTTTCTGGATCAAGACGCCGAGACGATGACGCGCATCGCAACCCGCGTTTTGACCCAAGCAAGAACACTATCAGGCGAGGATTGGACCATCCGCCGGCTGATGAAAAAGGCGCGCCTGCCACGGTTGGGCAAGGCGCTTGACGCGCTCCTCTAACCGTTTCCTGCGGTTGCGGTCAGGTCACCCACTTGGCTTCGTTCTTTTCAATTGCGGCAATGCGCTCGGCTGTTTTGGGGTGGCTCATCAACCAGGCGGGCATGACGCCGGACCGGTTTTTCGTCAGCGTATCCAATTTGCCAAACAGTGACTTTTGCGCCTCGGCCCCGATCCCCGATTTGATCAGCAATGCGGTCGCATAGGCGTCCGCCTCGTATTCATCGCCGCGGCTCAGACCTGCGGCAACAAGCCGTGTCAGAAACCGCGCGATATAGACACCCGCGCCGGGCAGAAAGCGCGAGATCATCATCGACAGAACCGTGCGCAGGGCATTTTGACCGGAAAAGTCGATCATCCGCTTGCGCGCATGTCCCAATGCCACGTGGCCAAGCTCGTGCGCAATCACGCTGGCCAGTTCTTCGGCCGTAACGCGCCCTTGCCGATATTCGTTGAAAAACCCGCGGGTGATGAAGATCCGGCCGTCCGGCGCGGCCAGCCCGTTCACCGGGTCAATCTCGTAGATATGAACCGGAATGTCTGCGATCTCCAGTGACGCCGCCATCCGGTCCGTCAGCGCCTTCAGCTTCGGATCGGCCAACCGCGTCGATTGGGCGTCCAACTCGCGATGGGTGCGCCAGACCGAGAAATGGTAGAGCAAAAGGCCATACGCGATCGGCAGAAGAATGGGGATCAGCTTCAACATAGGCGTTATATGGGTGCTATTTTATCCGCTGGAAAGGGATTAACGCGACAAGGCGTCGGATTTCAGCGCCTCTTGCGCGTCTTTCGCTTTCAGGACAGCGTGGATCCAGACCAACATCACCACCGCGACGATCACAGCGACCAAAAGCCCCGCGATATTGCCAAGAAGGGCTGCCAGACTTTCGATGCGGGATGCAAACCCATAGCCCAGCCCAACATAGAGGCTGACCCAGATTGTTTCCCCAAGAATATCCCAGACCGCAAATCGCACCCAACCCAGCCCGGTTGCGCCAGCCACGAAATTGACCCATGGCCCCAAGGGGGCAACAGCCCATGTCGACAGAAAAACGCCAGTGCCGCCGTATTTGTCCACGAAGGCGCGCGCCCTTTCCAATATGGTTCGTTTTGCGGGCGTGCGTGCCAGCCATTGCAGGGCGCTTGCCCCGCCATATCGCCCAATCGCATAGCCTGTTTGATCCCCTATGACCGCGCCCACAAAGGCAGAAAGCATGACATTTACCAGCGAAAGATCCCCCGCCGCCGCAAACGCGCCGCCGGCCAGCATCATCAGAGAGGTGGGGATGGGAAGCGCGAGACACGACAGAAAGGCCGAGAGGAAAACCACGATAGGGCCATAGTCCAAGAGCAGGGCAAAGACGGCTTCGGTGGTGATCATTGGCCCCCACCGGTTTCGCTGTCAGCTTGAGAGGCGCGGTGCGCGGCAATGGCGGCTTCCAGATCGGCGATCATAACGTCCAGCGGGATACCGCGCGCCTCGGCAAGTCGGCGCAGACTGCTTGGACCATCACCCGGTTGGCCCAGTTGCAATGCCTCAAACATCACCTGTCGCGGGACATCCCACGAATAGGCAACGTATCTGGCGGTCATCCATCCCTCGATCGGTTGGTCGATATGGGCGGGGTCGTTCCAGTAAATCCAGCTGGCGGTTGTTCGGACGGCAAAAAAGACGCTCATTGCCAGGGCGACCGCCAGAATAAGCGTCGCAATTGGGGCCGCGCCCCAGATGCGTTTGAGAAATGAAAACATCGCGGTTTCCTTGCCGGTTGGGTCTTGAACGCGTGGGCGCAGAACTTCCGTCGCTTAGCGGCCCAATTCTTTCATCCCGCGCTCGATCCCCTCAAGCGTCATTGGGACCATGCGACCCTCAAAAATCTGGCTGATCATTTGCACTGACTGGGTATAGCGCCAGTGATGCTCCGGCAGCGGGTTGATCCACAGGTTGTCGGGCCATTGCTCACGCGCGCGCTCCAGCCAGACCTGACCGGGCTCATCATTCCAATGTTCGTTGGCGCCGCCGCGATAGGCGACCTCATAGGGGCTCATCGACGCATCACCGACGAAGATGCATTTGTAATCGGAACCATAGGTGCGCAACACGTCCCATGTGGGGATCTGATCGGTCCAGCGCCGCGCATTGTCGCGCCACACACCTTCGTAAAGGCAGTTGTGAAAATAGTAGTATTCCAGATGCTTGAACTCCGCGCGGGCGGCGGAAAACAACTCTTCGACGACCTTGATATGCGGGTCCATTGATCCGCCAACATCTAGAAACAACAGGACTTTTACCGCATTGTGCCGCTCGGGCCGGGTTTTCACGTCGAGATAGCCGTGTTCGGCGGTGGCGCGAATGGTGCCGTCCAGATCAAGCTCTTCATGCGCCCCGTCGCGCGCCCAGTTGCGCAGGCGTTTCAGGGCGACCTTGATGTTGCGCGTGCCCAGCTCGACCGAGTCGTCCAGATTGCGAAACTCGCGTTTGTCCCAGACCTTCACCGCGCGTTGATGGCGAGATTTGTCCTGCCCGATCCGCACGCCTTCGGGGTTGTAGCCGTAAGCGCCGAAGGGCGAGGTGCCGGCGGTCCCGATCCATTTGTTACCGCCCTGATGACGCCCTTCCTGTTCCTTCAGACGCTCTTTCAGGGTTTCCATCAGCTTGTCGAACCCGCCAAGCGCCTCGATCTCGGCCTTTTCCTCATCGGTCAGGAATTTCTCGGCCATCTTGTCCAGCCATTCCTGCGGGATATCCACGGCTTCCAGCATTTGCTCGGCGGAAATCGCTTCAAGCCCTTCAAATGTCATCGAAAACGCGCGGTCGAATTTGTCGAGGTTGCGTTCGTCCTTCACCATCGCAACGCGGGCAAGATAATAAAACCCCTCGATGTCATAGGTGACCAGCCCGGCCTTCATTGCCTCGAGAAAGGCCAGAAACTCGCGCAACGAGACAGGGACCTTGTTGGCGCGCAGGTTTTCGAAGAAGGGCAGGAACATCGGTCGGACCTAGCGGCTGATGAAGATCGAGGCGAAGAGGGCGATCAGGGCAAACCCAAGGGCATGAACGGCCGCATATTGCGCGATGTCCAACCGATTGCCGCCCCGTTTGCGGGCGCGCATAACGCCAACCAATGCCCCGAAGATAAGCGCCGCGATGACCAGCATATGTGCCTCTACCCTTCAAAAAGGGCGGTCTTGGACGGCCCCCGTTCCCTTTAGCCCGGCGAGATGGCAGCGATTTCGCTGAGCCGCGCGCCGACCTGTTCGTTCGAGCCGAAGCCATACCGCGCCCAGCCCAGACTGTCGAGCCTGACAAGCTGCGCCTCAGCGCCGCGGCCAGCAAGGTCAAGAGCTTCGGCTTTGATCATCATCAGCGTCGCCAGAAGCGCCGCGTTTTCGGCGCGCATGACGGGGGAGATGTGGGAGTTGACGATGGCAATCGCCTCTTCCGCCTGTCCGGCAGACAGGGCATAGGCCGCCAGTTGCACGCCCATATGGGCCGCGTGCAGCGCGGTTTCGGGATTGGCGCGGTAGATCGCTTCGGCCTCGCGGAAGGCGGCGAACGCCCCTTTGCTGTCCTGGCGCATGTTCAGGCGACCATAGGCAAACAAGCTGAACGCCAGTCGCGTGTCTCGCCAGCCCATATTGCGCGCGATTGTGACGGCTTGCGCAGACGCCTCACGACGGCGGGTTTTGGACTGTCCGCCGCCCAGCGCGACCTCTATCGCGACCTTCCATGCTTCGGGTGACGCACCGCCCATACGCGGCGCACCAGTGCCGCCTGCCGGGTTCAGTCGCGCCAACACCTGCGGCAGACGGGCAGCGACATCGCCACGGCTCATGCCCGAGGCCAGTTCGGGCGCGTAATACGCCCGCAAGATCAGCATATCAAAGCCGGTTAGAACGGTGTGGAAGTTATCGTCGTTGAAGACGCTGTCATGCAGGCGATACAGATCATTCACCGGCCCCAGCGCCTGTGCGACTTCTTCATGCAGGCAATCGCGCAGCTCTTGCGGGCTGACATCGCCGGGCAGGAACACGGCCATCTTGGTGCGGGTGCGCATCTTTGCCCAATCCAGCCGTGCTGTGCCGCGCGCGGCCTTGTAGTCTTGCCAACTGGACACATTGGGCGCCACGAAACAGGCCGCATGGGGCACAAGGCGCTGAAGCTGGCGTTTCGGGATGACCTCAAGCGTAATGGACGCCGTTTCAGACCCGGACACTTGCCGGATGTTGATCCCAGCCTCGATGCGCAGTCGCGCCAACAGGCGGGTCAGGTCGGCCATCATGTAAGTGGGCGCATTGCCAGTGACGCGCAGGGTCACAGGGCCTTCGAACCGGGTCAGAACGGGCAGGGGACGACCGCTTTCCAATTGGAAGGACAGGTCCAGAAAATCCCCGGCAATCACACTGTTGGCCCGCGTGGGGCGGGTGATCTGTGTGCCACTGAAGGCTTTCATCGGGGGCAGGGTGGTCGGCAGACCGACGCGGCGTGCGGTGACCTCGTCTCCCCCGGCAGTCTGATCGGCGCGCGTGCGTGATCCGTCCGGCACCGCGCAGCTGACAAATGCCAGACAGGTCAGGGCGAAGGCCGCGGTTTTTGTGATCGGTCGCATCGTCAAGCCCTCCCATACCGGATGAAGGGCGTTTTGACGCCAATCCGGTCATAGAGTGCGCGTGCGGTATGGTTGAAATCCTGCGTCAGCCAATAGACCGACGGCGTGCCGTTGCGATCAGCGGCATCATACACCGCTTCGATCAAGGCCCGCCCGACACCTTTGCCCCGAACCGAAGGGTCCGCGTAAAGGTCTTGCAGGTAGCACACATTCTCAGCCTTCCATGCGTGGCGATGGAACAGGTAATGAACCAGCCCGACAGGCTGCCCATCCACGCATGCCAACAGGCCGTGGAACTCGTTCGGGTCCTCTGACAGAAGTCGGGCGAAGGTGGTTTCATAGACCTTCGCGTCCAGTTCGGTCTCATAGTAGCGCAGATAGCCTTCCCACAGGCGATCCCACGCAGCCCTATCAGACGCCGTCAGTGGTCGAACGGTAATGTGAGCATTGTTTCCCATAACAATACACGCACACCTATTTTGTGCCCCCCCAGGCAAGGGGTCGACCTTAGGGTGTGGGGCGGGTTTCACCAAGCAAAACGGTGGTTTTCGCGAAGGATTGGTCGGAAAGCCGTGAGGGAAAACAATATGTTGTGTGGACTACCTCACGCAACACTAGGTTGGTTTGGTCAAAACGTGTTGGCTTGGCGAATCGTTTGCTACAGCCCTATCACGTCATAATCGGGCGAGCCGGACCACGTGATCTCCCATTTTGCACCCGGTCTCACGTTCTGCACGGCAGCGGGGTCGAAGGCGACCAGACAGGTGCCGCCGGGATGGCGAACGGATGGATAGACGAGGCCGCGATGACCCTCGGCCCGCAGCTTGTTGGCCAAGGCTTGGCCACGCGGATACCCGACAGCGGGGTCAGCGTGCAGCGACGGATGGTCGGTCTGGTGGCTCAGGTCCGGGAAATCACCGATGAAGTCAGCCAGAAGCTCGACATAGCAGGCTTTGGTGTCGAAAACGCCGATGTAAGACAGCTCGCGTGTGTAGTGATAGCCGACTTCAGCGACCGAGGTCATGGCGCTCCAACTGCAATACCACGCGCCGCGATGTTCGTCGTTGAACCGGTTGCCGCCTGCGCGCCGATAGGTGAAGGCCGCGTTCACATGGGTCAGGCCATAGATGCGAAGATCGGCGGCGCGGCGTTCCCATGCCAGTTCCAGCCGGTTCACTCCCAGATCGCGCCCGCGCTCAGCGATGTGGCGGGCCGAGGTCATGGCCTCGACTTCCGCCAACAGGGCCATTTCACCGTCATGATCCACCAGCCCGCGCAGAACCGGCGGTTTGTGATATGTGGCGGGGATCAGGCGAACCAGTGCGCGGTCGCTGACAGATCGCAGCGGCAGAGCGTCAGTCACATCCCGCCCCGCAGTGCATCGACGTAATTGCGCACGCGCAGGAACTGGGGCAATCCATCCTCGATCATCGTGGCAATCGGGCGGGCGCCATCAAACAGCGGGCCGGTGTTGGCAAGGGTGATCCATTGGTCGGCAATCGCCTCGTCGAAATAGAGGTGCAAGGATTTGTAGATCCCCACCAGCGCGGACAGCCGCAGCATCTGGTCGCGGGTCAGATCGCCCTTGAAGCCGGGGTTGCGGGCACGTTTCCACGTGGACGTGGACATATCCGCCAGCGCGGCGGCGTCTTCCAGCCGCAAACCCCATGCCTGCGCGATGCGGCCATAGGCTTTCAGTGCCACGGCAGCATGATCTGTCGTGGGCCGGGCCGGGGGCGGCGTTAGGGGTTGTGGGGCGGCGTGCATGGTGCATCTCCTGTCATGTTGAGCAGAAGATAGGGTCATATGGTCCAAATGTCAAGATCAGATGGGCTTATTGGCGCCCGCCACGCCCCTCTCGTCGGGCCATGAAGGCCAGACGCTCAAACAGATGCACGTCCTGTTCGTTTTTCAAAAGCGCGCCGTGCAGGGTCGGCAGCGCTGACGCTCCATCGCGTTTCAGCACTTCAGGGTCGATATCTTCGGCCAGAAGCAGCTTCAGCCAGTCCAAGACCTCAGAGGTCGAGGGCTTTTTCTTCAGTCCCGGCTGCTCGCGGATTTCATAGAATTGTGTCAGTGCCTCGGTCAGCAGGCGCGGTTTGATGCCGGGATGGTGCACCTCGACGATCTTGGCCAGCGTATCAGCGTCCGGGAAGCGGATATAATGAAAGAAACAGCGGCGCAGAAAGGCGTCCGGCAGCTCTTTTTCATTGTTCGAGGTGATGATGATGATCGGGCGGTGTTTCGCGCGAATGGTTTCGCCGGTTTCGTAGACGTGAAACTCCATCTTATCAAGCTCTTGCAGCAAGTCGTTCGGAAACTCGATATCGGCCTTGTCGATCTCATCAATCAACAGTACGACGCGCTCGTCAGCGTCAAACGCCTCCCACAACTTGCCGCGCTTGATGTAGTTTCGCACATCATGCACGCGCTCTTCGCCCAACTGGCTGTCGCGCAACCGGCTGACGGCATCGTATTCATACAAACCCTGCTGCGCCTTGGTGGTCGACTTGATGTTCCATTCGATCATCCGCGCGCCCAAGGCACCTGCGACCTGCATGGCCAGTTCCGTCTTGCCAGTGCCGGGCTCACCCTTGACCAACAGGGGGCGTTGCAAGGTGACGGCAGCGTTTACAGCAACCTTCAGGTCGTCTGTCGCCACATAGCTTTCGGTGCCTTCAAAGCGTTTTGTCATCCTGTCATCCCCTTACGGTCACGTCTGCTTATTACCGGGCGAGGTAAAGGGACGGGTTGGATTTGGCAAGTGTGCCGTTGGGTTGGCGGGCCTGTCGCGCCGGACCGGACCGCATTGCCAGAGGGCAGCAAACTTGCCACCCTGCACACAATTCCGAGTGTTTTTGTTTCATTTCATATGTTTACCCGTAATGCGGGAAAACCTTGCCGCAACTTGGTCATTGGCTAGTGACAACAGCCAAATGCGGGTGTAAACGAGCGCCATTAGAAGCCGGGCTCCTGAGGGGCAACAAGGTTGTTAGGTAGTTACAGCCCGGTAAGTGAGGGAGTTGGTATGAAAGCAGAGACTTTCCTGCCCGACGATTACAGTCCTGCCGAAGATGAGCCGTTTATGAACGAGCGTCAGACGGAGTATTTCCGTCGCAAGCTTCTGGCCTGGAAAGAAGAGTTGCTTGATGAAAGCCGTCACACGCTTGAAGGCTTGCAAGACAACACACGAAACATTCCAGACATCGCGGATCGTGCATCGGAGGAAACCGATCGGGCTTTGGAATTGCGCACACGTGACCGGTCGCGCAAACTGGTTGGCAAGATCGAACAGGCGTTGCGCCGGATTGACGAAGGCGAATACGGCTATTGCGAGGAAACCGGCGAGCCGATTTCGCTCAAACGCCTTGACGCCCGGCCGATCGCGACCCTGAGCCTTGAGGCGCAGGAGCGTCACGAGCGCCGTGAAAAGGTTCACCGCGACGACTGAATGCGACGTGACTTTGCGCACGCTGGCAGCAATTGTTGCGGGCAAAGTGCGCGCATGTCACATGGCGTGTCGACCTGATCTATGAGAAAAAGGCGCGGGACATCCGGCGCCTTTTTTCTTTTTGGGTGTTTGTCTCTGAACGGTATCTGCGGGTCGGACCAATTCTGGAGGGATCGAATGATCAAAGGGCAACAGATCACGGTGCTTGGTGCTGGCATTGGCGGATTGACGGCGGCTGTTGCACTGGCCCAGCGCGGCGCCGATGTGACGGTGCTGGAGCGCGCGCCCGAGATCTCGGAAGTCGGGGCCGGATTGCAGATCAGCCCCAATGGCGTGCGGGTTTTGGACGCTTTGGGGCTGGGTGATACAGCGCGACGCCGCGCCATGCGCGGGCGTGGGGTCTGGTTGCGCGACGGGGTGTCGGGTCGCGAAGTGATCGACTTTGCGTTTGACAACGTCGCCCCGGATGCCACGTTCTTGCTGTTTCACCGGGCTGATTTGATTGACCTGCTGGCCGAGGCCGCGCAAAGCGCCGGGGCCAAGATCCGCTGTGGGGTCACGGTGCGTGCGGTCAAACCAACGCGCGCTGATCCTCTGGTCGAGATAGAGGGGGACGCGCCCTGTTCCATGGGCTTTGTCGTCGGAGCAGACGGGTTGCATTCTGTCCTTCGCCCCGCCCTGAACGGCGTTCGCAAGCCCGTCTTTACCGGTCAGGTGGCGTGGCGTGCGGTGGTGCCCGCGACAGGCCGTGAACAGGCTGAGGCAACTATTTTCATGGGGCCGGGCCGCCACATGGTGACCTATCCCTTACGTGATGGGTCGCTGATCAACATCGTCGCTGTGGAAGAACGCAGCGCCTGGGCCGATGAGGGCTGGAACCACACTGACGACCCCGAGAACCTGCGCCGCGCCTTCTCAGCCTTTTGTGATGATGCACAGGCGCTTCTTGAGCGGGTGGATCGCGTGCATCTTTGGGGGCTGTTTCGTCACCCTGTCGCTTTGGAATGGCACCGGGGACACACGGCGTTGCTGGGCGACGCGGCCCATCCCACGCTGCCTTTCATGGCGCAAGGCGCCGTGATGGCGATCGAAGATGCCTATGTTCTGGCAAACTGTCTTGACAGTGAAGGGCCAGAGCAAGGCCCGGCGCTGTATCAAGCGCTGCGGCGCCCACGGGTCGAACGTATCGTCGAGGCTGCAAACAAGAACGCCCGCAACTACCACTACGCCAACCCGCTTGCGCGCCGGGTGGGGCATGGGGCGCTGCGATTGGCGGGTCGGCTTGCACCGCAAAAGGTGTTTGGCCGTTTCGGCTGGATTTACAACGCGGATGTGACGCGCCCTTAGCGCTTTGGTGCGTCAGCCAGCAAAGCGTCGACCGTTCTGCCCGGCAAGCCAGTGCCCAGCATCGAGAAGTCTCCCTGTTGGAACATGGCCTGTGATGCGTCATGGATCACCCTGTGGGTCACACGCGCCAAGGCAGACCCAAGCGAAATTCTGGCCACCCCGGCTTGCGCCAACTGCGCGCGGGAGACCTGCGCCAGCGGTCCTGCCGCCAAGGCATTGACCGGCAGCGAGGTCGCGTCACAGATCCGCGCCTGATCGGCCAGGGTGCCGGGCATTGGCACATAGAGGCAATCGGCCCCCACCGCCTCAAACCCCGCAATCCGGGTCATGGCTTCGTCGAGGTCATATTGCCCGTTCATTACGCCATCAGCGCGGGCCACCAGAACGAAATCTCCGGGCAGGGCGCGCGCCGCTGCCACTGCGGCTTCGATCCGCTCGACAGCAAGCGCTCGGTCATAGGGCGTGTTGGTGGGCAGGGCGGTGTCCTCGATTGATATCCCCGCCAGCCCGGCCTCATAGGACAGGCGCACAGTTTGCGCGCAGGTATCGGGATCATCACCAAAGCCGTTTTCAAAGTCCCCTGACACCGGCACATTCACCGCCGCCACAAGGTCCTGGGCATGGGCCAAGGCCTCGTCGCGGGTGACGTGGCCCATGTCGGGCCGACCCAAGGTGAAGGCATGCGCGGCCGACGATGTGCCGATGGCTTGTGCGCCCAGCCCCGCCAGCATCTTGGCGCTGCCAATGTCCCAGGCATTGGCCAGAATGAAGGGATTGCCTTTCTGGTGCAGCGCGCGAAACGCCTCGCCTCGGGTCTGGTCTGTCATCTGATCGGATCCTTTCTGATCATCTGGGCGAAACGGATCAGGCGCTCCAGCGCGTCAAGAAACCGCGTATCTTCAACCGTCATCGCGACGCGCAGGTGCCCGGCTGCGGCCCGCCCAAAGCTTTCGCCCGGCATGACCGCGATGTGTTGCTCTTCCAGCAGTCTGAGCGCAAACGCCTCTCCGGACAAGCCCGTGGCGCGGATATCCAGCATCAGATACATCGCCCCGCCCGAGGGGATCAGTCGGACCGTGTCCTGATCCTTGAACACTGCGGCCGCGGCGGCGCGACGACGGCAAAACGGTGCGGCAATCTTTTGCTCAAACGCAATGCCCTGCCGCAATGCAAAAAGCGCTGCATCCTGAATGAAACCCGGCACGCCATAGGTTGTATTGATCGCAAGGTTTTCCGCAGCTTCGATGACCGGCGCTGGCCCGACGACCCAGCCGACCCGGCTGCCCGTCATGGCATGGCTTTTGGACATCGACCCCACCACCAGCGTGCGTTCAGCCATGCCCGGCAGGGCGCGGGGGCTAAGATGAGCCCCTTGCCAGACCTGACCGTCGTAAACTTCGTCCGAGATCAGCCAAAGATCCTCGTGTCGGCAGACCGCGGCGATCCCCTCCATCGTGTCTTGCGAATAGACCACGCCGGTCGGATTGTTTGGCGAGTTGATCAGCAAGCTTTTGGCACCCTTCGCGGATGCGCGCAGGCGATCCGGGTCAGGCTGGAACTGCCGCGACGACTGGGTCGGGATGGCCAGGGGTCTGGCCCCGACAGATCGGATGGTGCCGGGATAGGTCGCATAATGCGGGTCAATGAACAGCGCCGTATCGCCTTCGTCGCAGACTGCCATATGGCTGGCGAAAAGCGCGGCTTGCCCGCCCGGTGTGATCAACACGTTCTCGCGGCTGGTGGGGGTGCCGGTGCGGGCCTGAAGGCGTGTTGCAACCGCATCGCGCAGCGCCGGCACGCCTGCGATATCGGCATAGCCCGTATGGCCACGGGTGGCCGCGCGGTGCATCGCGTCAAGGATCGAGCTGTCGGTGCCGATGTCATGCTCGCCAATGGTCAGCTCTGTGATGTCGATGCCGGCCCGCAACATCGCGCGGGCTTTGTAAAACACGCCCCACCCATCGTCGCCATCGCCCAGAATGCTTTGAATGCGTTTGGAAAGATGCATTGGCCCTCGCTGTTCTTGAGACTTCGCTGTTCTGGCCCAAGTGTTTGTGCCGACAACGCCACCTTGCTGCCTGTTTGTCAAATCACCCGTTGCTTGGTTCCAGCCGCCTGACGCCTCATTTGCGCGGGGGTCGGGTGGGGTGGGGCGTCGGCGATCACCGGCCTGCTGCAGAAAAACCCGATTGCCCCTTTCCAAAACACCCGCGCCATGAGATATCGACGTGCCAAACGAACACTCCCGAGGAGAAAGCCCATGGAGATTCGCGAGGCGCTCACCTTTGATGACGTCCTTCTGGTCCCAGCCGCCAGCAATGTTCTGCCGTCCACGGCGAATACGACCACCCGCGTGACCCGCTCGATCGCCCTGAACATCCCGCTGCTCAGCTCGGCGATGGACACCGTGACCGAAGCGCGCATGGCGATCGCCATGGCGCAGGCGGGTGGCATGGGGGTGATCCACAAGAACCTGGATATCGAAGAACAAGCCCAACAGGTGCGCCGCGTGAAGCGGTTCGAAAGCGGCATTGTCTATAACCCGATAACGCTGACACCGGACCAGACTTTGGCGGACGCCAAGGCGCTGCAGGAACGCTATCGCGTCACCGGGTTTCCGGTGGTTGGCGAAGGGGGCCGGGTGGTCGGCATCGTGACCAACCGCGATATGCGGTTTGCCTCGGATGACAGCACACCGGTCAAGGTGATGATGACCTCGGACAACCTTGCCATGCTGCAAGAACCTGCCGAGCTGGAAGAGGCGAAAAGCCTGATGAAAGCGCGTCGGATCGAAAAGCTTCTGGTCACCGATGCGGACGGCAAGCTGACCGGGCTTTTGACCTTGAAAGACACCGAACAGGCGGTGCTGAACCCGACGGCGTGCAAGGATGACCTTGGGCGACTGCGCGTTGCGGCTGCCAGTTCTGTCGGGGACAGCGGCTTTGCCCGCTCCGAGGCGCTGATTGATGCCGGCGTCGACATCGTGGTGGTGGACACGGCGCATGGCCACTCCGAGGGCGTGATCGCGGCGGTCAAGCGGATCAAGGCGCAATCCAACGCCGTGCAGGTCATCGCGGGCAATGTCGCCACCGGTGACGCCACACGCGCCTTGATCGACGCAGGCGCCGACGCCGTGAAGGTCGGGATCGGGCCGGGGTCTATCTGCACCACGCGGATGGTGGCGGGCGTCGGCGTGCCTCAGCTCACGGCGATCGGGGATTGCGCGGCAGCCGCGGGTGATGTGCCGGTGATCGCTGACGGCGGCATCAAGTTTTCTGGCGATTTCGCCAAGGCCATCGCGGCCGGAGCCAGCTGTGCCATGGTCGGTTCGATGATTGCCGGCACCGATGAAAGCCCGGGCGAGGTGATCTTGTATCAGGGCCGCAGCTTCAAGGCCTATCGGGGTATGGGGTCGCTGGGCGCCATGGCGCGCGGCTCGGCGGATCGCTATTTCCAGAAAGATGCCGCATCCGACAAATTGGTGCCCGAAGGGATCGAGGGGCAGGTGCCCTATAAAGGCAGCGCTGGCGCGGTGATCCACCAATTGGTTGGCGGTTTGCGCGCCGCAATGGGCTATACCGGTTGTGCATCGGTCGCCGAGATGCGCCAGAACTGCACGTTCGTGAAGATCACGGGGGCTGGGCTAAAGGAAAGCCATGTGCATGACGTGCAGATCACGCGGGAGTCTCCAAACTACCGGATTGGCTCATAAAGTCATGGCCTTATCATGCGAAGCTGATGTCATCAGGGGTGGATTGTGACGCCCGGCGCGCGCGTTGCCGCCGCGATCGAGGTGCTTGACGCTTACTTGTCCGGCACCCCTGCTGAACAGGCGCTCAGCGGGTGGACCCGTGGCCACCGGTTTGCAGGCTCCAAGGATCGTGCAGCGCTTCGCGACCATGTGTTCGACGCGCTCAGGCGGCTCAGGTCGTCGGCAGCACTAGGCGGTGGGCAGGATGGGCGCGCCACCATGATCGGGCTGCTGCGCGGACAGGGAATTGACCCGGACAGTCTGTTCACCGGTGAAGGTCATGCCCCGGCGCGCCTTTCGCCCGCAGAATACGCCTCGCTGAAAGATCAGGCAGACCTGACACGCGGCGAACGGCTGGATTGTCCGGACTGGCTGTTGGCGCGGTTTGACAAAAGCCTTGCGGACCAGTCCGATGCGGTGCTTGACGCGTTGCGCCACCGGGCACCAGTGTTCTTACGCGTCAATACAGCGCGCGCCACCCGCGAAGAGGTGCAGGCGTTGCTGGCGCAGGACGCGATTTCAACCACGCCACATGATCTGGCATCAACTGCATTGCTGGTTAACGAGAATCCACGTAAAATCAATGGGTCACGTGCCTTTCTTGAGGGATTGGTCGAGCTGCAGGATGCCGCCTCTCAGGCGGTGATCGAAGCGTTGAATGTCCAGCCCGGAATGCGGGTGCTGGACTATTGCGCCGGTGGCGGAGGCAAGGCGCTTGCGCTGGCCGCGCTTGGGGCTGATGTGGTCGCGCACGACATCGCGCCTGCTCGCATGATAGACCTTCCCACGCGTGCCAAGCGCGCAGGGTGCGACATCAAGATGGTCACCACGCCAAAGCTTAATACGCTCGGAGACTTCGACCTTGTTCTTGCCGACGCACCGTGTTCGGGCAGCGGATCGTGGCGCCGCGCCCCACAGGGCAAGTGGCTGCTGGATGCCCAACGTCTGTCGTCCCTTTGCCAAATTCAGTCTGAGATCCTGACGAAACTGTCTGAATTGACGCATCGAAAGGCCGGGAATACTGCCGAGATTGCCTATGCCACATGCTCGGTTCTGGTCGAGGAAAACCACGAGCAGGTCGCGCAGTTCGTGCTGAAGCACCCGTCCTATGACTGCGTCGAGGAACGTCAGTTTATGCCCCTTGATGGCGGTGACGGGTTTTATGTGGCCCGACTTAGGCGAAAGTAAAGCTTGGCAAAAACAATTACAGGTTGTTAACCTTGGCGCTGTTAATCGGTGTTTAACCCTCTGTTTGCGAAAAGAGGGGGACCGATTCTGAAAAGGGGACCAACGTGTCGCATCCTGTATTGTCGCCAACGCCACTGACGCAAGCCGCGATCCGCTTGTCTCCGCGCATCGGGTATTTGATGGCATTGTCCGTCTTTTTCCTGGGCGCGGCTTGGTTTGTCGGCGTTCCGGTCCTGGGACTGGTCTTGCTGGTTTGCGGTTTGACCTTCTTGTTCCTCGCGCTGACGGTGCGGGTCTTGGCGTTGTTTCACACCCGAAAACGGGGGGGACTGTTCAGGACTGTTGAAGGCTTTCTTGCCAACGACGCGGCCGCCTCGTTTTCCACGGATGCGGACGGGATGATCCTCTATCAAAACGCCTCGGCGATTGAAGATTTCGGTCCGCGGCAAGGCGACACACTGGCTGCGGCCCTGAAAGACATGTTTGCCTCGCCTGCTGCGGTATTGCTTCGCTTGCAAAACAAGGCACAGGCCAAGGGGGCCGCTCGTGAAGATGTGGTGTTGCGTCGCGGGCATATCCGTTTGTCGGTGCATCAGGTCGGCGACGATGGTTTTTTGTGGAGGCTCGAAGAAATCGGCGACCGGGGACCGGCAGGGCGCACAGGCGAAAACATCAGCTTGCCGATGATGACCGTGTCCAAAACCGGCACCATTCTGTTCATGAACGAAGCCGCAAGGCGCCTGTTGGGCGGGCGCGAAACGACCTTGGACCGGGTCTTCACCGAGCTGCCGGTCCGTGCAGGGTCGGTGATGCAGGTGTCCAGCAAAGAAGGTCCGGTCCCGGCTCTGGTCTGCGATCTGGAGATCTCCGCCGGTCGACGAGAGCTCTATCTTCTGCCGCCCCCCGCCGGGCCCGCGATCACCACCGAAGAATGGGCCTTTATCGATCGCTTGCCGGTGCCATTGGTAAAGCTGGATGAAGCCGGCGTTATCACGATGGCGAACCGACGCGCGCGCGCGCTCTTGGCAGACGAAGCGGCAATTGGGTCGCGGCTGGCAGATCAGGTCGAAGGCTTGGGGCGTCCGGTGTCAGAATGGTTGCGCGAAGCACATGCCGGCCGCCATTTGGGGCGGGTCGAAGTTGTGCGCGCGGTCAAACCAACGGATGATGTGTTTTTGCAGATTTCGCTTGGTCAGGTATTGGAAGACACTGGACCGGCGCTTGTCGCTGTTTTGCAAGATGCGACTGAGCTTAAGACACTCGAAGCGCAGTTTGTTCAGAGCCAGAAAATGGAAGCCATCGGTCAGTTGGCGGGCGGGGTCGCACATGATTTCAACAATCTTCTGACGGCCATTTCCGGCCATTGCGATCTGTTGCTGCTGGGGCGTGATCAAAACGACCCCGAGTTCTCAGACCTGTCGCAAATCAACCAAAACAGCAATCGGGCTGCCGCGTTGGTGCGCCAGTTGCTCGCGTTCTCGCGAAAACAAACATTGCGGCCCGAAAAGCTCGCGCTGACGGAATCGCTGTCTGATCTGACCCACCTCCTAAACCGTTTGGTGGGCGAAAAAGTCACCCTGGAATTGGACCATGACACGGACCTTTTGCCGATCCGTGCGGATCGTCGCCAGTTGGACCAGGTCTTGATGAACCTGGTGGTAAACGCCCGCGATGCCATGGACGAAGGCGGGCTGGTTCGGGTCGAAACCCGCAATGTCATCCTAGAGCACCCCCTCGTTCGTGATCGCGCGACCGTTCCCGCCGGGGACTATGTGACCATCCGCGTGACAGATCAGGGAACCGGCATCTCCTCCGAGAAGATTGGCAAGATCTTTGAACCCTTCTTTACGACCAAGCGCGCGGGTAAAGGCACCGGACTGGGCCTGTCGATGGCCTATGGCATTGTGAAGCAAATGGGGGGGTTCATTTTTGTTGATTCGATCCCGGGAACAGGGTCGACCTTCACTCTTTACTTCCCGGTTTGCAGTGATCGCGAGCTTTTTGAAGACAGCTCTTCGCAGCCTTCACTGTCGTCGACCGAGATGGCAGGCGAAGAACTGCCCGAGCCGATCACCGAAGATCGTGGGCAAGACAAAGAACCGGGCCTGAGATCGGCTGAAACTGAGACCTCTCTTCCGGAAGGAGGAGAGGCTGAGCCTGAAGACGTGCCCTCCGGCATGTTTGCATCAAAGCGAACCCCAAATGCCGAGCAGGCCCCGTGGCCCCAACCTGCTGAGGGGCAAAACAGCAATATGTCTGCCTCGACCAGCGCATCTGAGGGTGACTTGTCCTTGAAGGTGAAAACGATTTGCGACGAGCAGGTGCCGGGTTTGCCAAAACCGACGCATGGCGCTTCCGGTGCATCGGAGGACGGGATTGTTTTGCTGGTCGAGGATGAAGCCCCGGTGCGCGCATTTGCTTCGCGTGCTTTGCGGATGCGTGGCTACACGGTGTTGGAAGCGGAGAACGCTGAAGAAGCGCTTCGAACGCTTGAAGACACCTCTCTTTCGGTTGATGTATTCGTCACCGACGTGATTATGCCGGGAATGGACGGTCCGACATGGGTCGCGAAAGCCTTGGAAGACCGCCCGGGTGTGAAGGTTGTCTTCGTTTCCGGTTATGCGGAGGATTCGGTCTCAGAGCATCAAGCGCGCATTCCGAATTCGGTTTTCCTACCCAAACCGTTTTCCCTGACAGACCTCACAACGACGGTTCAGCGACAACTGCATTAAGCGGTTTTTCCCTGGGTCGGATCAAAAATGACCCAGCATTGTTCCCGTTAATCCTTTGGTTACCTATTTGGTGGCAAAGTCATTGTTGAAAAGTTTACTTGAAATGTTCCTATTTTGTGCCCATAAGTAAGAAGAGGAACGTAAAGAGAACACGTGCATGATTGCCGCCCGTTCTCTGGTGTGAAATAAGGGAAGGCAGCAAATGGCAACGGCGGACATTTTTAACATGAAACGTGATGGTGACAAACAAAAGGCGCTTGATAGCGCACTGGCGCAGATCGAACGGCAGTTTGGCAAGGGATCGATCATGAAACTCGGCGCGGACAATCCGGTCGCTGAAATTGAAGCGACGCCAACCGGATCGCTCGGCCTGGATATTGCGCTTGGAATCGGGGGCCTGCCCAAAGGGCGGATCGTCGAGATCTACGGCCCGGAAAGCTCGGGCAAGACCACGCTTACACTGCATTGTGTCGCGGAGGAACAGAAACTGGGTGGCGTTTGCGCCTTCGTCGATGCCGAACACGCGCTTGACCCGCAATACGCCAAGAAGCTTGGTGTCGATCTGGAAGAGCTTCTGATCAGCCAGCCCGATACGGGCGAACAGGCTTTGGAAATCGTCGATACGCTTGTTCGGTCAGGTGCGGTGAGCATGGTTGTGGTCGATTCGGTTGCCGCCCTGACACCGCGTTCCGAATTGGAAGGTGATATGGGCGACAGCAATGTCGGCGTGCAGGCACGCTTGATGAGCCAGGCCATGCGCAAACTGACAGGGTCGATTTCACGATCGAAATGTACCGTTGTGTTCATCAACCAGATCCGCATGAAGATCGGTGTCATGTTCGGCAGCCCTGAGACGACCACGGGTGGCAACGCCCTGAAATTCTACAGTTCGGTGCGGTTGGATATCCGGCGCATCGGCGCAATCAAGGACCGTGACGAGGTGGTCGGAAACGCAACCCGCGTGAAGGTGGTGAAAAACAAGGTCGCGCCGCCCTTCAAACAAGTTGAATTCGACATCATGTATGGCGAAGGCATCTCAAAAATGGGCGAGCTTCTGGATCTTGGTGTCAAAGCGGGTGTCGTCGAGAAGTCCGGTGCCTGGTTCAGCTATGGCGATGAGCGGATCGGTCAGGGGCGCGAAAACGCCAAGACCTATCTACGCGAAAACACCCGCACAGCACTGGAGATCGAAGACAAGATCCGCGCCGCTCACGGGTTGGATTTCGACATGCCCCCAATGGAAAAAGATAAGGATGATGACGGGTTGCTCGAAGCCTGAATTTATCGCTTTCAAGTTCGGAAGGGCCGGGGGTTTCCCCGGCCCTTTGTTTTTGGCGGCCCACCCTGTGGACAGGCGCCACTGGCGCAGGTAAACGATGTTTGACGCTCCTTTGGGACAAGACATAATGGCCAGCCTCAACGATATCCGCTCAACTTTTCTGGACTATTTCGAACGCAATGGGCACGCGGTGGTGGACAGTTCCCCACTCGTACCACGCAATGATCCGACACTGATGTTCGTGAATTCCGGCATGGTGCAGTTCAAGAACCTGTTCACCGGCATTGAAACGCGCGACTACACGCGGGCGACCACCGCTCAGAAATGCGTCCGCGCGGGCGGTAAACACAATGACCTGGACAATGTCGGCTATACCGCGCGCCATCACACATTTTTCGAGATGCTCGGAAATTTCAGTTTTGGGGACTATTTCAAAGACGACGCGATTGCCTTCGCGTGGAACCTTGTCACGAAAGAGTTTGGCGTCGATCCCGAACGTCTGCTGACCACAGTTTATCACACCGATGATGAAGCGTTTGAAATCTGGAAGAAGGTCGGTGTGCCGGAAAGCCGGATCATTCGGATCGATACGGCGGACAATTTCTGGCAGATGGGCCCGACCGGCCCCTGTGGTCCGTGCACCGAGATTTTCTATGACCACGGTGATCACATCTGGGGTGGCCCTCCGGGATCTGCTGAGGAAGACGGCGACCGTTTCATCGAGATCTGGAACATCGTTTTCATGCAGAACGAGCAGTTCGAAGACGGTTCGATGAAAGCGTTGGACATGCAGTCGATCGATACCGGTATGGGGCTGGAGCGCATCGGCGCGCTGTTGCAAGGCAGCCATGACAACTATGATACCGACCTGTTCAAAGCGCTGATCGAAGCCTCGGCACATGCGACCAATGTCGACCCCTATGGCGACCAAAACGTGCATCACCGGGTGATTGCGGATCATTTGCGCTCGACCTCGTTCCTGATGGCGGATGGGGTGATGCCGTCGAA
This sequence comes from uncultured Aliiroseovarius sp., assembly GCF_947497285.1. Taxonomy (GTDB): domain Bacteria; phylum Pseudomonadota; class Alphaproteobacteria; order Rhodobacterales; family Rhodobacteraceae; genus Aliiroseovarius. The sequence goes on from NZ_CANMFT010000002.1 coordinate 340,341, forward strand.
CGAAGGGCGGGGCTATGTGCTGCGTCGGATCATGCGCCGTGCAATGCGCCACGCCCATCTTCTGGGGGCGCAAGACCCTGTCATGCATCGTCTTGTGCCCGAACTGGTGGCGCAGATGGGGCAGGCTTACCCCGAGTTGGGGCGTGCCCAGTCAATGATTGAAGAGACATTGCTAAACGAAGAAACCCGGTTCAAGAAGACGCTCGATCGCGGCTTGAAACTGTTGGACGACGAAGTGTCGAGCCTTCCCGAAGGGGCGGACCTGCCGGGTGAGACAGCGTTCAAACTATATGACACCTACGGTTTCCCGCTGGACCTGACGCAGGACGCGTTGCGCGAAAAAGGGCTTGGCGTGGACCAGCCCGGATTTGACTCGGCGATGGAAGAACAAAAGTCGCGGGCCCGTGCCGCGTGGTCGGGATCGGGTGAGGCGGCGGATGCCACCATCTGGTTTGATCTGGCTGAACAGCACGGCGTGACGGAGTTCTTGGGCTATGACGCCGAACATGCCGAAGGTCAGGTGCTGGCAATTGTCTCAGACGGTGCGGTCGTGGACAGTGCCAAGTCGGGCGACGAGGTTCAAATCGTGGTCAACCAGACGCCGTTTTATGCCGAGGCGGGCGGTCAAGTGGGCGATACCGGCCTGATCCGTACCGACACCGGGTCGGCCCATATCACCGATACGAAGAAGGTGGCGGATGTGTTCATTCACTTCGCCAAGGTTGATGAGGGCGAGATTGCCAAAGGGCAGGGCGCCGAATTGGCGGTGGATCACCTGCGCCGCACGGCAATCCGCGCCAACCATTCGGCCACGCACTTGCTGCACGAAGCGTTGCGCAATGAATTGGGCGATCACGTCGCGCAGCGCGGGTCGTTGAACGCGCCCGACAGGCTGCGGTTTGATTTTAGCCATAACAACGCGGTGTCGGCGCAGGAATTGGGCAATATTTCGCGTGAGGTGAACACCTATATCCGCCAGAACACGCCGGTTGAAACCCGGATCATGACGCCGGATGATGCGCGCGAGATCGGGGCGCAGGCGCTGTTTGGCGAGAAATACGGCGACGAGGTCCGCGTGGTGTCGATGGGACATTCACCGACCGGTAAAGGCACCGACGGCCAGACCTATTCGATCGAGCTGTGCGGCGGCACCCATGTGAAGCAGACCGGCGACATTGGCGTTTGCGTGATCCTGTCTGAAGGGGCCAGCGCGGCGGGCATTCGCCGGATCGAGGCGCTGACGGGCAAGGCTGCCGTCGCCTATATCGAAGATGAAGCCGCGCGTGCCTCGGAATTGCAAGGCATGCTGAAAGCCAAACCGGACGAGGTTGTTGACCGCGTCAAGGCCATGCTGGACGAACGCAAGGCGCTGAACAACGAGATTTCGGCGTTGAAACGCGAACTGGCAAAGGCCGCGGGAGCCGGGGCGGAAGCCAAGGACATCAATGGCGTGAAGTTCCTTGCAATGACCATATCGGGTGTTGCGGGCAAAGACCTGCAAACGCTGGTGAATGAGCAGAAGGATGCGCTTGGCTCTGGCGCGGTTCTGATCATCTCGGAGAATGACGGAAAAGTCGCTGTTGCTGCTGGTGTGACGAGCGATATGACCGACCGTGTGTCGGCTCTTGACCTGGTTAAGGCCGCTGTCCCCGAACTCGGTGGTAAGGGTGGCGGAGGTCGCCCAGAACTGGCGCAGGGCGGAGGTCAGGACATTACCAAAGCTGACGTCGCCGTGGCCGCGGCCGAGGCCGTCATCGTGGGTTGACCAACCCCCATTGCAAATTTCGAAAGGCCGCGTATCGTCACCTGACATACGCGGCCTTTTTCATGCAGGAGAAACAATATGCCCGCCCTTTGGATTGCTCATGTGACCGTCACAGATGAAGAGGCTTACGGCAAATATGCCAAGCTCGCCGGCCCTGCCATTGCAAAACATGGCGGGCATTTCATCGCCCGCGGCGGACGCTATGTTCAGCTGGAAGGCAAGGACCGTCCGCGCAATGTCGTGGCGAAGTTCCCAAGCGTTCAGGCCGCTGAGACATGCTATCATTCGCCCGAGTATCAAGAGGCGTTAAGCCATGCGCGCAATGCATCCGAGCGGGAATTGCTGGTGGTTGAGATCGACGAATAAACCGCTGATATTAAACGAAGAAAGCCCCGGCGTTAATCCGGGGCTTTCGTGTTTTAGATGGATCGCTTTACTGATCCGATGACCGTGCTTGCCGCTTGCGTTCATGCGGATCAAGGAAGCGTTTGCGCAGGCGGATGTTGTTCGGCGTGACCTCGACCAATTCGTCATTGTCGATATAGGCGATCGCCTCTTCCAGCGACATGGTGATCGGCGTGGTCAGGCGCACGGCCTCGTCAGTGCCCGAGGCACGCACGTTGGTCAGCTTCTTGCCCTTCAGCGGGTTCACCTCAAGATCGTTTTCGCGCGAGTGCTCGCCGATGATCATGCCTTGATAGATCTCTTCCTGCGCACCGATGAACATACGACCGCGATCTTCGAGGTTCCACAGCGCATAGGCGACCGAGGTGCCGTTTTCCATCGAGATCAGAACGCCCGCGCGACGGCCGGGAATATTGCCCTTGTGGGGGGCCCAGCCGTGGAACACGCGGTTCAGAACGCCGGTGCCGCGGGTGTCTGTCAGAAACTCGCCGTGATAACCGATCAGGCCGCGCGACGGCACATGGGCGATGATCCGGGTTTTGCCAGCGCCTGCGGGCTTCATCTCGGTCATTTCGCCTTTGCGCGTGCCGGTGATTTTTTCAATCACGGCACCGGAATATTCGTCATCCACGTCGATGGTAACTTCTTCGATCGGCTCGACCGTCTCACCATCGACCTCGCGCATGATCACCTGCGGGCGCGAGATTGACAGTTCGAACCCTTCGCGGCGCATGTTTTCGATCAACACGCCCATCTGCAATTCGCCACGGCCCGACACTTCGAAGGCTTCACCGCCGGGGGTGTCCGCGATCTTGATGGCGACGTTGCTTTCGGCTTCTTTCATCAGGCGTTCGCGGATGACACGCGACTGCACCTTCTTGCCGTCACGGCCGGCGAGCGGGCTGTCATTGATGCCGAAGGTCACGGTGATGGTGGGCGGGTCAATCGGCTGCGCGGGCAGCGGCGTGTCAACTGCCAGCGCGCAAATCGTGTCGGCCACTGTGGCTTTTGACATGCCCGCAAGGGACACGATGTCGCCTGCGATGGCTTCGTCGATGTCTTGCTGCCCCAGACCGCGGAAGGCCTGAATGCGGGTGACGCGGAACTGCTCGATCTTTTGGCCGATGCGCGACAGGGCTTGCACGGTTGCACCGACCTTGAGGCGTCCGGTTTCCACCCGTCCGGTTAGCAGACGACCCACAAATGGGTCAGCACCCAGCGTTGTGGCCAGCATCGAGAAATCTTCGTCCTGATGCGCCAGTTGGCGCGGAGCGGGGACGTGGTTCACGATCAGGTTGAACAGCGCGTGCAAATCCTTGCGCGGCCCGTCCAGCTCCGCATCCGCCCAGCCGTTGCGGCCCGAGGCATACATATGCGGGAAGTCGAGCTGGTCATCATCTGCACCGAGGTTGGCGAACAGGTCAAAACATTCGTCCAGCGCGCGGTCGGGTTCGGCGTCGGGCTTGTCGACTTTGTTCAAGACAACGATGGGGCGCAGACCCAGCGCCAGCGCTTTCGACGTCACGAATTTTGTTTGCGGCATCGGGCCTTCGGCGGCATCGACCAGCAGGACAACGCCGTCCACCATCGACAGGATGCGTTCCACCTCGCCACCGAAATCTGCGTGGCCGGGGGTGTCGACGATGTTGATGCGCGTGCCTTTGTATTCGACCGAGGTAGGTTTGGCGAAAATGGTGATCCCGCGCTCACGCTCCAGATCGTTCGAGTCCATGGCGCGTTCGGCCACGGCCTGATTTTCCCGGAACGCGCCGGATTGTTTCAAAAGCTCGTCAACCAGAGTTGTCTTGCCGTGGTCAACGTGTGCGATGATCGCGATATTGCGCAGGTCCATAGGGCCACCTTGTGGGGGAAACGTGTAAATATGTTAGAAGTTAGGGGCGCGCATAGCCCGGTTGGGATGCGAAAGCCACCCTAAAAACCAATCTTGTTAAATTTCGCGCCGCTTCAGCCTGGGGATCAATGCTGGGCAGATTGTGAAAACAGATGGATGATCAGAATCCCGCCAAGGATCATAGCCAGGCCGATCAGCGCAGGCAGATCGAGCCGTTGCCCAAACAGCGCATACCCAATGCAGGCGATCAGCACGATGCCCAGCCCGGACCAGATCGCGTAGGCGACGCCTACGGCCATGTATTTCAGTGCCCAGCCCAGAAGCACGAAGCTGATCCCGTAGGCAACGACCACCGTCACGGATGGCCACAGCCGACTGAACTGCTGGCTGGCCTGCAAGGCGGTCGTGCCAATGGTTTCGGCAACCACGGCGAAAAACAGGATCAGGTATGGCATGGCGACCTCGTGGTCCAGGGATTACTGGGACTGATCCCAGTCCGGTTTGCGTTTCTCTATGAAGGCGCTGATGCCTTCTTCGGTGTCGCGCAGCATCATGTTCTCGACCATGGCGGCACCGGCGAAGGCATAGGCAGCCTCAAGCGACATATCGGCCTGATCGTAAAAGCTCGCCTTGCCGATCTTGACCGCCGCCCCGAGCTTCGAGGCCACGGTCTGCGCCAGTTCGTCGGTTGCCGCGCGCAACTGATCATGCGGGACGACACGGTTGACCAGCCCGACTTCACGCGCGCGGGGCGCGTCGATGAACTCGCCGGTGGTCAGCATTTCAAACGCGACCTTGCGCGGCACGTTTCGGGTCAGCGCCACCATCGGCGTCGAGCAAAACAGCCCGATATTGACGCCATTCACCCCAAACCGCGTGCCTTCGGCGGCGACGGCCATGTCACAGGTCGCCAGAAGCTGGCAGCCTGCGGCGGTGGCGATCCCGTGGGCCTCGGCGATCACCGGTTGGGGCAGGCGGGGGATCATGCACATGACCTCGGCGCAGCGATCAAACAGGTCTTTGAAATAGGCCGCCCCACCATCCTCGGCCTGCCGCCCGGCGGTCATTTCTTTCAGGTCGTGACCGGCGCAGAAAACCTTGCCCGCGCCCGCAATCACGACAGCGCGGATCGAGCTGTCTTGCGCAAGCGCCTCGAACTCGGCCTTCAGGGCCGCAAGCATCGCATCCGACAGCGCATTCAGCGCGCCGGGGTTGTTCAGGGTCAATCGCGCAACTGACGCTGCGTCCTCTCGGATCAGTATTGGGTCTGCCATCTTGTCCTCGCTTGGTGTTCTGGCACACGATAGGCGGGAAAATCACGGGGGGAAACCATGCAGTTGAAAATGACGCGCGACGAGCTTCAATCCTTCATGGAGGCCGAGTTTCCGCAAGTCGCGCCTGATTTTGAGATCGCTGACGTGGCCCCTTTGCAGGTCACCGTGCGCACACGGATTGGCGACAAACATCTGCGCCCCGGCGGCACGGTATCAGGTCCGACCATGTTCGCGCTGGCAGATGTGTCGATCTATCTGGCGATCCTTGCGATGATCGGGCCGAAGGCGCTGGCAGTGACCACCAATTGCTCGATCGACTTCATGCGCAAGCCCGCCGCCAATACCGATCTGGTGGCCCATGCGCGGCTGCACAAATTGGGTCGCGTTTTGGCCGTGGGCGACGTGCTGATCCATTCCGAAGGCAATGACAGCCCGGTTGCCCGCGCCAGTTTGACCTACTCAATTCCACCTGAACGGGCTTGACCGCTTCGGGTGATTGACGCACCAAGAGTGAGGCTGGCACACGCCGTCACCATGTCATAACGAGGCCCCCATGTCCGACCAGATGACCAATTCCCCAGATCCCATCACCCCACCGCAAGAAATCAGCCGGCTTGCGCATTTCCCCGTCACCTTCTTTGCCATCGTCATGGGGCTGATGGGGTTGACGCTGGCGCTTCATGCCGGTGCGCCGGCTTATCGTTGGCTGGAACATGCCTCGTCGCTGATGTTGTTGATCGGTGCGACCGTGATGATCGTGATCTCGCTTTTCTATCTGGCCAAGGCGCTGCGTTATCCGGGGATGGTGGCCGAAGAGTGGCACCATCCGGTGAAGCTCGCATTTTTCCCGACGATCACCGTTTCGCTTTTGCTGCTGGCAACCGCGACGTATCCCTATGGCGCGACGCTGGCGGAATGGATCTGGCTGGCAGGTGTTGCCGGGCAGGGCGTTCTGACCCTTGCGGTGATCACTGGATGGATGAGTCACCGCAGCTTTCAGGTTGGGCATTTGACGCCCGCATGGTTCATTCCGGCCGTTGGCAACGTCATTGTGCCCATTCTGGGCGCGCGGATTGGCTATATTGAAACCTCGTGGCTGTTCTTTTCGGGCGGCATGATCTTCTGGATCGTGTTGCTGACACTGGTGATGAACCGGCTGATTTTTCACGACCCGATTGTGGCGCGGCTGTTTCCCACCATGGTGATCCTGATCGCGCCGCCTGCCGTCGCGTTTCTTGCCTATGTCAGTATGACAGGCGAGGTGGACGGGTTCGCGCGTATCTTGTTGAATGCCGGCTATATCTTCGCAGCACTGGTGGTTGTGCAGGTGCCGCGACTGGCCCAGCTTCCCTTTGCGCTGAGCTGGTGGGCGCTGAGCTTTCCGCTGGCGGCCTTGTCGATCGCATCTTTCCGGTTTTCCCAGTTGGACGGCTCACGCGGGCACCAAACCGCCGGGGTGGTAATCCTTGTGGTGCTGGTCGTTGTGGTTGCGGGATTGATCCTACGCACCGGTCAGGCAATCGCGCGTGGAGAGATTTGCCAGCCCGAATAGGGGCGATTGAGCTGTTTCAGGCGATTTGGCGTGGGGTAAAATAATACCTTATTTGTAAGCCCTTGAAAACACGTTAATTTGAGGCAAAGACAGCGCTTGACCGCGCGCACGAAATCTCTAGAAACAGCCCATCCGAAACCCAGTTAGGGCTGAATCAATGAAAACCTTCTCTGCAACGCCTGCAGATATCGACAAAAAGTGGATCCTGATCGACGCCGAAGGCGTTGTTCTGGGCCGTCTGGCGTCGATTATCGCAACGCGTCTTCGTGGCAAGCACAAAGCCTCGTTCACACCGCATATGGACATGGGTGACAACGTCATCGTGATCAACGCGGACAAAGTTCAAATGACCGGCAAGAAGCGCACCGACAAAGTGCACTACTGGCACACCGGTTATCCGGGCGGCATCAAGTCGCGCACCGCCGGTCAGATCCTTGAGGGTAAACACCCCGAGCGTCTGCTGACCAAAGCCGTGCAGCGCATGCTGCCGGGCGGTCCGCTGAGCCGTCAGCAGATGACCAATCTGCGCGTCTATGCTGGCACCGAGCACCCCCACGAGGCGCAAAGCCCCGAAGTGCTGGATGTCAAATCCATGAACTCCAAAAACACGCGTGAGGGCTGATCATGGCTGAAGAGATCAAAACACTCGAAGACCTGAACGAAGTTGCCGAAGGCACCGAAGCCGTGGTCGAGATTGCCGCCCCCCGTGAGCCCGTTCGCGACGATCTGGGCCGCTCCTATGCGACCGGCAAGCGTAAAGACGCAGTCGCCCGCGTATGGATCAAACCGGGTTCCGGCAAGGTCACCGTGAACGGCAAGGAAATGGGCGTCTACTTCGCACGTCCCGTTCTGCAGCTGATCGTGCGCCAGCCCGAGCAAATCGCCGGTGTCGAAGGCGAATTTGACGTGGTTGCCACCGTCAAAGGTGGCGGTCTGTCCGGTCAGGCCGGTGCCGTCAAGCACGGGATTTCGAAAGCCCTGCAGCTTTACGAACCCTCCTTGCGTGGCGCCCTGAAAGCCGCTGGCTTCCTGACCCGCGACAGCCGCGTGGTGGAACGGAAGAAATACGGTAAAGCCAAAGCCCGTAAGAGCTTCCAGTTCTCGAAGCGTTAATCGCTGCGAACATGTTTTCGAAAAGGGCTGCCTTCGGGTGGCCCTTTTCTTTTTGGGTCAATCTTTTGGTGGCTTTTCGTGTTGCGAGGCGCAGGGCGATGGCCTATATCCCGGCCCAGACAAAGTGTCATTGGCACCCGTAGCTCAGCTGGATAGAGCGCTGCCCTCCGAAGGCAGAGGCCAGAGGTTCGAATCCTCTCGGGTGCGCCACCTCTTTACCCTTAATGGCTTACAGCCCGTGATCTAGGCCCGATACCGATCAACGAAGTTCCGCAAAATCTGCGCAGGGGCATGCACGTTTGCCGCATGCACCATGTCGACCAAAGCTTCGGCTTCCTCTGGCGGGAAATACCCGTGATGTTTGTAAATCCCGATGCGGGTTTCAAAACTATGTGCGTCGGCCTCTGGGTGGAACTGGGTGGCATAGACGTGCTGCCCAAAGCGGATCATCTGAAACGGGCAGGGGCCAGAGGCGACCAGATGGGTGCAACCTTCTGGCAGAACCTGCATGGCTTCCTTGTGGCCAACGAAAGCTTCAAATGCCGCAGGAATACCTTTCAATAACGGGTCTTTCGCACCTTCTGCAGTCAGATGGCAGGCGCTTGCGCTGACCGGTTCGCCATAGTTTTCCTTGGACACAGAGCCGGGTGAAAGGTGATGACCCAGAATGCCGATCCCATAGCAGCATCCCAAAAACGGAACGTCGCCCTCCGTGATTTGGGGCATTAAGGACAGGCAGGCGGCTTCGATCCGTGCCTCCAGCGCAGATTTCTTGTCCGGTGCGTCTGAGACGCAGCCCGGCCCACCGCCGACGATCACACCTGAATAGGCGTCAAGCGACAGATCCGCGGGAATGTCCTCTTGATCCAGCCTGATGCGCTGCACGTCATCCGGGTCCAGCCCGCCTTTGGACAAGAAAGCACGGAATTCGTCGTCTGACGCATCCGTTTCGGGGCGCAGCTGCAAGATCAAAAAGGGTTTCATATGCGCCTCTTATCAGGTCGGTCGACGATGCCAAAGCACGGGCGTCGGGTCAATCGTTCTGCCGGTCAACTGCGGCATTTTGGCATTAGGTGAAGCGCCGGAAGCTTGCTACATATTAGAATAGCAGAATGTAATCCTCCGCGGCGCGAACCGGAGATGAGGAAGGCATAGCCATGAACAGACTCGTGACGACGATCCTGACACTTGTGATGCTGGCCGGAATTGGCACATCAGCATGGGCCGAAACGCAGGCGGCTGCCCCCAAGCCTCCGCCCGCGCCTCCGGCAATTCCGACGGCAGCGACGGCGGATCACTCGAAATTCGACATCCTGAAAAAGCCGTTTGCCTCTGGACCTGAGGTCACGCAGGCCTGCGTCAGCTGCCACACCGAGGCTGATGACCAGATCATGCACTCGATCCATTTTGACTGGACCTATGAAAGCGACAGCGGACAAACCTTGGGGAAATCCAAGGTTATCAACGCGTTCTGTGGTAACGTCGCGGGTAACGAGCCGCGCTGCACGTCGTGTCACGCTGGCTATGGCTGGGACGACATGTCAAAGACACCTGAACAGGCCGGGGTGACGGCAGACTGTCTGGTGTGTCACGACCGCTCTGGTCAGTATACCAAGACGGCCACTGGGGCGGGTCATCCGCCTCTTGAGCCTGTGAAGGCGGGCACGAAGACGATAACAGGGGCCTTGGCGTGGCCTGTTGATCTGGCGAAGGCCGCTCAATCGGTCGGGATGCCGGGGCGCGACAATTGCGGCAACTGCCACTTCTACGGCGGGGGCGGTGACAACGTGAAGCACGGCGATCTCAGCTCGGCGCTTTATGCGCCCCCGAAAGAGGTCGATGTCCACATGTCGCCCGACGGTTTGAACTTCACCTGCTCGAATTGCCACGTGGAAGACAAGCACAACTGGGCCGGGTCGCGGTATGATACGGTGGCCAAGGATATGGTCGGCACCGGCAAGCCGGGGTCCGTGCGCACCGCGGCGACCTGCGAAAGCTGTCACTCGAACGATCCGCACCCGCTCAACATCAAAGGCGTGAAGCTGAACGATCACGTCGACAAGGTGGCCTGTCAGTCGTGTCACATCCCGGAGTTTGCCCGTGGCGGTGTCGCGACAAAAACCTTCTGGGATTGGTCGACCGCAGGCAAGATGGGTGCTGACGGCAAGCCGATGCACGAAGCGAACTATGTCCAGTCGGACGGAAAAGAGCTTCACACCTACCTGTCCACCAAGGGTGATTTCAAATGGGGCGAGGATGTCGTTCCACACTATGCTTGGTTCAACGGCCATGTCGAATACGCGACCGGGGAACCGATCGACCCGACAAATACGGTCGCGGTCAATCGGATCAATGGCGCGCCGGGCAGCAAAGACAGTCGCATCTGGCCCTTCAAACAGATGGAGGGACGCCAAGCCTATGACACCGTGTCCAATAAGCTGGCCTATTCCCAGGTGTGGGGGCCCACGACTGACACCGCGTTCTGGACCAACTACGACTGGCCCAAGGCGATTGAGGCTGGCATGAAAGCCGCCGGACAGGAGTATTCGGGTCAGTTCGATTTTGTGGACACCCATATGTATTGGCCAATCACCCACATGGTCGCGCCAGCAAAGGACGCCTTGGACTGCGCGGCGTGCCATGCTGAAGACGGTCGGCTGGACGGGCTTGCGGGCGTTTACATGCCCGGCACCAATCCGCGTTCACCTGTCGGACTGTTGGGGATGGCGCTGGTGGCGCTGACCCTTCTGGGCGTTGGGCTTCACATCATCCTGCGTATCTTCGGTGGTCGCAAAGGAGGCACAGATCATGGCTAGACGTATCGTCAAGGTTTATCCCCGCTTCGAGCGCCTTTGGCACTGGACGCAAATGATCATGATCATGATCTTGCTGTTTACCGGCTTTGGTCTGAACGGGATGCATTCAGTTCTGCCTTTCGGCCCGGCGGTGATGCTTCACACAATCGCGGCGCTTGTCCTGCTGGCGGTCTGGATCTTCGCCACGTTCTGGTTGTTCACAACCGGAACCTGGAAGCAGTTCGTGCCGCAGATCGAAGGGCTGTTCAAGATGGCGCGCTTCTATGCCTACGGCGTGTTCCGGGGCGAAGAACCTCCGTATCGCAAGGTCTTCTGGCGCAAGCATAACCCGCTTCAGGCGCTCACGTATTTCGGCCTGAAAGTGGTCGTGTTCCCCGCAATTTGGGGATCAGGGCTGCTTTATCTGACCTATAATTTCTGGGCCGGGGACGAAGGGTCGACATTTGCGCTGTTTGTCATTGCGAACGTGCACTTGCTTGCCGCCTATGTGATCGCGGCCTTCGTTGTGATCCACGTCTATCTTTTGACGGTCGGGCATGGGTTCAAGGAACACGTGCGCCCGATGGTAACCGGCTATGAATGCATCGACCTGACGGCCGAGCAGGAAGCCTATCTGGAAACCAACGAGCCTGAGCGTTTGATGCCCAAGCAGGGCTGACAGCTGATGGACAGTCTAAAGGCGTGCCGTGGCAACACCGCACGCCTTTTTTCATGAGCATTTGGCCCTGGAAGGGAAATCGCTGCTTGTCAGGTGCCGCACTCAGGCGTGCGCGCGGGTGGTCTGCGCAAGCCGCCGGGTCTTTCGGGACGGCCGTGCGATGTCTGCGTCCCAAAAGAAAAGGCCCACCTGACAGGGGGCCTTGACGGATGTTCTGGTGTTATACCGGTGGGGCTACGGTCTAGCGCCCCCAGCTACGGATCACACCGCAATCCATATGCACAAAGTTGGAGCCGGAGTATTTCCCGACCCCACCGCCGTTGCAAGCGACCGCCGCTTTGAACATCTGGTTGACCGAACGAGAGCTCAACCGCAGATCAGCGGCCTGACCCTTCATATGAAGCGAATTCTTTGCTACCCCGCGTGAGCGCGAGCGAAGCATGGCGTTGGTCTTTGGCGACCGATAGCCCGAAAGCATCAGGTAGGGTTCGCGCACGTCCATCAGCCCGTGGGCTGCGGCCATGATGTCGATTGTGCGGGTGTCGATCTTGATGGCTTGATCCGTGCGCCAGTCGCGCATGAAGTGATTGACCTCTTTCAAGGCGTCTTTGATATACTTGCCTTCGATCCAGTAGATCATGTTGATCGTTTCGCCGGTGCGACCCGAATGCATTGCGATGCGCCGGACGTCTCCGCCACCGCGAAGGAAACCAGCTGCATTTGCATAGAAGGGCGTTGCGGTCACGGCTGTGGCGGTAAACGCCCCCAGCAAACCGCGGCGTGTCAAAATCGATTTAGATCCGACTGAGGTGTCGTGAGTCATTGTTCCAGCGTGTCCCGTCGCTTGCCTGATGTCTGATCACTGCAGGATTCTGCGTCCCGCGCGCGTTCAGAGTGTTTATATGCCTCTCCCCAGGCGTGTGAGTGTTATTACACAACTCGAATCGTGGGCCAAGCAAAGATTTCGGGCGGTTAACGCGTTCAAGAAAAATCGGCAGAATTTTGCTGAAACCAGTGAATTTCTGGTTAACCGTGGCCGAAACGCGCCAGAGGTCGGGCAGCTGCGCAGGACGGATACAATCGCCCTCGATTTTTCCTCTTTCTCAATGGACTTGCCCTAAGGGAGTATGAGATGTTCTAGACTACAGATCTGTTGCATCTCTATTGGACGAAATATGATTACGAACGCGCTGTCTTTCCGTCGTGCTTTTGGCTTTTCCACCTTGGTCGCTTTGATCGTCGTGGTCGGGGCTTCTCTCGCGTCGTCCCCCCTGCATGCCCAAAGCAAAGTGTCTGCTTTTGCGCAGGCCGTCGCCGAAGCCGCGGCGCGTGACGATGAAATTGCCGCGTTCTATCGCTCCAACGGGTATCAACCCCTGTGGACAGGCACCGGGGCGCAGGACAAATCGCGCCGCGCGGCACTGCTGAAGGCGCTGGCCTCGGCAAAAGATCATGGCTTGCCAACCTATGATGTCAGTGTGTTGAAAACCCAACTGAAAAACGTGAAAAGCCTGCGCGCGCTTGGCCGCATTGAAGTCGAAATGTCAAAGCTGTTCGTTGCGTATGCGCAAGACATCAACAGCGGCGTTCTGGTCCCGGCCCGGATTGACAGCGGCATCGTTCGATCTGTGCCACGCAAAAGCGGCACGAGCCTTCTTGCTGGGTTTGCCAACTCAAACCCAAGTGGTTTTCTAAAGGCCATGCCGCCGAAATCGCCCGAATATGCCCGTTTGATGAAAGAAAAGCTGCGTCTTGAAGCGCTTTTGGCAAAAGGCGGCTGGGGCACGCCCGTGTCGGCAAAGTCGCTGAAACCTGGGCAAAGCGGTGCGGCTGTGGTGGAGTTGCGCAACCGATTGATCCGTATGGGGTATCTTAATCGGTCGGCCAGCCAAAGCTATGATGCTTCGATCCAGACGGCGGTTCAGCTGTTTCAACAAGATCACGGTCTGACCCCTGATGGTGTCGCCGGTGCTGGCACGATGGTCGAGATCAACACGCCACTGCAACGCCGGTTGGCATCGGTCGTCGTGGCGATGGAGCGGGAGCGCTGGACCAACATCGCGCGCGGCGAGCGTCACATCTGGGTTAACCTGACTGATTTCAGCGCGCAGATCATCGACAATGGGCGGGTCACATTTGCCACGCGCTCGGTCGTCGGGAAAAACCAGCCTGACCGCCGCAGCCCCGAGTTTTCGGACGTGATGGAATTCATGGTGGTCAACCCGACCTGGAACGTGCCGCGTTCGATCGCGACGAAAGAGTATCTGCCGATGCTGAAGCGCAATCCAAATGCGGTCAGCCACCTGAAGCTGATCGACAGCCGGGGACGCGTGGTGAACCGGTCAGCGGTGAACTTCAATGCCTTTTCGGCGAAGTCCTTTCCGTTTGCGATCAAGCAACCGCCGTCCAGCCGGAACGCGCTGGGGCTGGTGAAGTTCATGTTTCCCAACAAGCACAACATCTATTTGCACGATACGCCTTCCAAAAGCCTGTTTGCGCGTGAAGTGCGCGCCTTTAGCCATGGCTGCATCCGGCTGAGCGATCCGTTCGATTTCGCCTATGCGCTTCTGGCCAAACAGACCAGCGACCCCGAAGGCACCTTCAAAAAGGCCCTGAACAGCCGAGTGGAAACCCCGATCACGTTGCAAACGCCTGTGCCGGTGCACTTGGTCTATCGCACCGCGGTTGCCCCGGCCAAAGGGCGCATGAATTATCGTCGCGACGTTTACGGGCGGGATGCCAAAGTTTGGGCCGGATTGGAAAAAGCCGGGGTGGCGCTTGGCGCCGTTGGCGGTTAAATCTCTGATCAGCGTTGCCGGGGCGGCCCCGGCACCCTGCAAGGAGGCATCATGCAGTTCACCCTTTCAGAAATCGCCACATCGCTTGGCACGGACGTGCTGGGAAACGGAGACATCGTGCTGTCGGGTGCCGCGGAACCTGCGGACGCGCGGGCTGATCAGTTGGCGCTGGCGATGAACCCGAAATATGCCGACGGTATCATCAAAGGCGCGGCCCGTGCGGCCCTTTTGTGGGATGGCGCGGACTGGCGCGCGCTTGGTCTTGAGGGCGCGATTTGCCTGAACCGAGGCAAAGCGGCGATGCCGCTTTTGACCCGTGCGTTGGATCCCGGTCTGGGGATTGCGCCGGGCATCCACCCTTCAGCCGTTGTTGATGAAACAGCCGTGCTGGGGGAGGGTGTCGCAATTGGCCCATTGGCCGTGATCGGCGCTGGTGTAACGCTTGGCACGCGCGCGCAGGTTGGCGCACATGTGTCGATTGGCTACGGCACGGTGATCGGCGACGACGTCGTGTTGCATCCGGGCGCGCGCATCGCGCATCTGTGCACCATTGGTGCGCGGTTCGTGGCGCAATCCAACGCTGTGGTGGGCGGCGACGGGTTTTCGTTCGTGACACTGGACAAGGAAAGCGCTGTGGAAAGCCTGCGCAGCGGCATGGCCGAAGGTGACCAGCGCGCGTCGGTGCAAGGCAGTGCGCATTGGGCGCGCGTGCATTCTTTGGGCGGTGTGACGATTGGCGACGACGTGGAACTTGGCGCAAGCTCGACCATCGACCGGGGCACAATCCGTGACACCCGCATCGGGCGTGGCACCAAGATCGATTGTCAGGTGCAGGTTGGTCATAATGCCGAGGTCGGCGAAGACGTGATGATGTGCGGCAATGTCGGCGTGTCGGGGTCGGCGCGGATTGGCGACCGGGTGGTGCTGGGCGGCAAGGTTGGCGTCAGTGACAATATCTTCATCGGCGATGACGTGATCGCAGGTGGTGGAACCAACATCTATACCAACGTCCCTGCAGGCCGTGCCGTGCTGGGAAGCCCCGCCGTGAAAATCGAAACCGAGATGGCCATTCGGCGCGAATTGCGCCGTCTTCCGCGCCTTGCCGAGACATTGCGCGAGCTTCAGAAAACTGTTTCAAAACTCGTCGACAAGGACTAGAACGCCTCGCAACGCGAAAGGGAACACCATGTCGGACAGCATCAAGGATCGCGTCATTGCCATCATCGCCGAACAGGCGGTTCTGGAACCGGGCGATGTGCACCCTGAACAGACACTCGACGATCTGGGAATTGACAGTCTTGGGGTGGTCGAAAGCATCTTCGCCATAGAAGAGGCCTTCGATGTCTCGGTGCCGTTCAATGCCAATGATCCCGCTTCTGGTGACTTCGACATATCGTCCGTCGCGGCAATCATCGCCGCGGTCGAAGGGTTGGTTGCCGATCAGCGGACCGCCTGCGCGTGACAGGTCAGATGCGACGCGTCGTCATCACCGGGCAGGGCACCATCAACGCGCTCGGCCGCAATGTAGCCGACACGCTTGAGGCCATGCGCGAAGGCCGCTGCGCGATCACCGATCTGGAGTTTCAGGACGTCGAACGCCTGTCGATCCGCATCGGGGCACAGATCAAGGATTACGAGGCCGAGGCGTGGTTCAACCGCCAACAGATCTCGCTTTATGACCGGTTCACCCAGTTCACCCTTTTGGCCGCCCGCGAAGCGATCGGGCAATCCGGGCTGAGCTTTTCTGGCGATCTGGCGGCGCGCGCGGGCGTCGTGCTGGGCACCTCGGGTGGGGGCATGAACACGCTGGATGAAAACTATCGGTCGGTCTACGAGGATGGAAAGAACCGCGTTCATCCCTTCGTGGTGCCCAAATTGATGAACAACGCAGCCGCCAGCCACGTGTCGATGGAATGGAACCTGAAAGGGCCCAGCTTCACCGTGGCGACTGCCTGTGCCAGCTCCAATCATGCGATGGGGCAGGCGATGCTGATGATCCGCAGCGGGATGGCTGATGTGATGATCACCGGTGGATCCGAAGCCATGCTGTGTTTCGGCGGGATCAAGGCATGGGAGGGGCTGCGGGTGATGTCCAAAGACGCCTGCCGCCCGTTTTCAGCCAACCGCAACGGGATGGTGCAGGGCGAAGGGGCTGCGGTGTTTGTCTTCGAGGAATACGAGCGCGCCCGCGCGCGCGGCGCTGAAATCCTGGCCGAAGTGGTGGGGTTTGCCATGACCTCGGACGCGGCCGATATCGTCATGCCGTCAAAACAAGGCGCGTCCCGTGCGATCTCGGGCGCGATGCAGGATGCGCGGCTCAACCCCGAAGACATTTGTTATATCAACGCCCACGGCACCGGCACTGCGGCGAATGACAAAACGGAATGCGCCGCCGTCGCGGACGCGTTCGGGCACCATGCGGATGACCTGATGATTTCGTCAACCAAGTCGATGCATGGGCATTTGATTGGGGGGACGGGTGCGGTGGAACTGCTGGCCTGTATCATGGCGCTGCGCGACGGTGTGATTGCGCCGACGATTGGGTACGAGGAACCCGACCCGGAATGTGCGTTGGATGTTGTGCCGAATGTTGCCCGCTCGGCGAAGGTCGATGCCGTGTTATCAAACGCCTTTGCCTTTGGTGGGCTGAACGCGGTTTTGGCATTGCGCGCCGCCTGATCCAACCCAAGGACAAACGAAAAACGCCGCCCGGGATGGGGCGGCGTTTTGTTTTCAGCTTGGTCAGCGTGCTACTGCGCGGGCTTTGGACCCGCGGGCACGATCAGCGCGTCAAAGGCACCGGTAAACCCGGACAACGACATCGTCAGGTTCACTTTCTGATCCGGCGCAGCGGCGGGCACGATCGAAACCGTCGCCTTGGCCCCTTTCTTGAAGCCTGCAATCTCGTCTGCGGTGAAGCCGATATTGGCAACACAGCCGGGCTGCGAACAAAAGCGGAAGGGATAGCGTTTGCCCTGACCACCATCAACAGCGATGGTCAACTGCTGCGTCAGCAGGGTTTCAAGAGGCACCACGACGGTGGCACCTGCCACGGCCTGCGACCCGGCGGGCAGTTTGCCCAGCGAAATCTCGGCCACCGGGTTGCCGGTTTCATCTTTCAGCAACTGATACATCTGGCACGGATCATCGCCTTGGCCCTCTGGCAAGGTGATACATTTGCGTTCCCAGTCCCCGACCACATCTTCGACATAGGTCTGGCCGGGCTGGCGTGTGCCATCGACCGCTTCACCCATATCGACTGCGGGTTGCTGGGGCGCGTCTGCCTGTGCCGGCTGGTCGGCGGCGGGCGCCTCGGCGACAGGTGCGTCAGCGTTCGTATCTGCGGTTGTGTCTTGTGCAAGGGCAGGGGTGCCCAATGCCAGAAGAACTGCCAGCGGCAGTGTTTTCATCAGCTCAGCCTTCATAGTGGATCCTTGCTTTGTCTTCAGGTCTCGTTGCCGGGTTGGATACCATGGCTGTTTGAAGGTGTCAGGTGCAAAAACCCGTGTTCTGTGCTTGAAGTCCGTTCGCGCGCCGGGATTTGGCAAGTCCTTGCCGACCAGACGCCATTCGGGTCTTGGTAAGCTTGCCTGGGTCTCTGGGGATGGTCGCTTGACTGTAAATGAGAAAAGGGCCCGACCAGCGGACCCTTTTCAATATTCTCTCCCTGCCGGACTGACCGGCTTATTGGGTGTGACGCTATGTCACTTGCCAAAACCGGTCAAGAGCCTTTTTCGCGCAAATTTGGATGGACCGGCCGAGAACGGCACATTCAGCGGTCAAGATCGCCTTTAAGGTGCAAATACTTGTCAGTGTTAAGAAAAAAGACCCCGCCCGAAGGCGAGGTCAGTCTGACAGGGAGGAAGTCATTCCCAAAACGTCAGGTATTCGGGAATGATTCCACTCTGGTGCAAAATGGTTAATTAAGTATTGTTTCAACCAAGAGATTTTTCAGGCCCTGGGAGGCAATCAGATGGACGGTGCGATTTTCATTGGTGGTGGTGGCGAAGACTATGGCGTGAAGCAGGGGCTGTTGATGAAATATGCCAACCGCCACGGGCTGGTCGCCGGCGCAACCGGCACCGGCAAGACCGTGACCCTGCAGATCATGGCCGAAAGCTTCGCATCTGCGGGCGTGCCTGTGTTCCTGTCGGATGTCAAAGGCGATCTGTCTGGCCTTGCAAAAGCCGGGACGGAAGGGTTCAAACTGCACAAAGCCTTCACCGATCGGGCCACCAAAATCGGGTTCACGGATTACGCTTATGGCGCGTTTCCCGTCACCTTCTGGGATCTCTACGGCGATCAGGGCCACCCGGTCCGCACCACGGTGTCCGAAATGGGGCCGCTATTGCTGGCCAGATTGCTGGAGCTGACTGATGCGCAGGAAGGTGTGCTGAACATCGCCTTCCGCGTTGCTGACGAACAAGGCTTGCCGCTGTTGGATCTGAAGGATCTTCAGGCGCTTCTGGTCTGGGTCGGGGAAAACGCCAAAGAGATGTCGCTGCGCTATGGCAACGTGTCCACCTCGTCCGTCGGGGCCATCCAGCGCGCGCTGTTGGTGTTGGAAAACCAAGGCGGGGAAAAGCTGTTTGGCGAACCGGCGTTGGAGCTGTCCGACATCATGCGCACCGATCGTGACGGGCGGGGGCGTATCTCGATCCTGGCGGCCGACAAGCTTATGGGTGCGCCGCGCCTATATGCGACCTTCCTTTTGTGGTTGCTGTCTGAGCTGTTTGAAGAATTGCCCGAGGTCGGTGACCCGGACAAACCCAAGCTTGTGTTCTTCTTTGACGAGGCGCATCTGTTGTTCGATGACGCCCCCAAGGCACTGGTCGATAAGGTCGAACAGGTCGCCCGCCTGATCCGATCCAAAGGGGTTGGCGTCTATTT
Source organism: uncultured Aliiroseovarius sp. (assembly GCF_947497285.1). Classification (GTDB taxonomy): domain Bacteria; phylum Pseudomonadota; class Alphaproteobacteria; order Rhodobacterales; family Rhodobacteraceae; genus Aliiroseovarius. The sequence goes on from NZ_CANMFT010000002.1 coordinate 359,464, forward strand.
CATCACCCAAAACCCTGCTGATGTGCCCGAGGACATCCTTGGTCAGCTTGGCAATCGCATCCAGCATGCCCTGCGGGCGTTCACCGCCAAGGACAGAAAAGAGCTCAGGCAGGCCGCCGAAACCTATCGCGACAATCCGCGGTTTTCGACCGAGGATGCGATCCGCGAAGTCGGTGTGGGCGAGGCCGTTACCTCGTTTCTGGAACGCAAGGGCGCGCCGGGTGTGGTCGAACGGACGCTGATCCGCCCGCCCAGCTCTCAGCTTGGGCCGATTGATGTGGCGGAACGCAAGGCGTTGATTGATGCCTCACCCATCGCAGGAAAATACGAGACGCTGAAAGACCGTGAAAGCGCCTATGAGGTGTTGACCAAACGCGCGGCTGATGCAGCGCGCGAAGCGGAAGAGGCTGAGCGCAAGGAAGAAGAAGCCAAAAGTGTAGCCGAACGCGAATACCGCGCCGGACGCCGCTATTCCGGCACCAAAGTGGGGCGTTCGTCGTCGCGCAAATCATCCGGCGGGTTTGGCGGCGCGGTCGCAGATGTGGTCATGAAAGAGCTGAAGGGCACCACCGGAAAGCGCATCGTGCGCGGCATCCTGGGATCGCTGTTCAAGGGTCGCTAGCGACCCTTTGCCAACCGGTGGTGTCTTGAAATTTAGCGCAACGTATAGGTGCGTATGGTGCCATCCGCGCTGGTCAGGGTCGCCTGTTCACCGTCGATCACAATGTCCAGACACCCGCTAGAGCGCATCGGCTCGGGCGTGGGTTCGGTCAGGGTGCGGCAATATTGTCCGTCCTCGACCGTCCAGGTGCCGCCAAATTGAAACGCGTCGTTGCCGCCGCTGATCGTCCCGTCAGCTTCCAGCGTGATGGCCATACCGGTCTTGCCTACGAAAGATTTGCCTGACAGCGCCTGAATCAAAGCGCTATCGGCGTCGCTTTGCGCCGATACGGGGGGTGCGAGCGCCAGCAAGCCGCTGAACGCGGAGGCGAGGCAGAGGGGAAAGATCGTGTTTCGGGTCATCTGTGGCTCCGATTGATATTGGTTGAATGCAGCATGGCGCGATCAGCCCCGCCGGTTCAAGCGAGAACTGAAGGACATATGGACGCGCTACAACGGGCGTATCTTCAGTCGCGCAACCCGGTTTCCTTCGCGTTTCAAGACCTCGAAACGGAAGCCGTGGAACGAAAAGACCTGTCCTTCGAAGGGGATCATCTGCGCTTCGTGGATCACCAGCCCTGCGATGGTGTTGGCCTCGTCATCAGGCAGATTCCAGTCAATGGCACGGTTGATATCGCGGATCGTCACGCCGCCATCGACCACATAATTGCCGTCCGCAACACGTTTGATCTCAAGCTCGCTCTGCACGTCGAATTCATCGGTGATTTCGCCCACGATCTCTTCCAGAATGTCTTCCAGCGTGATCAGACCTTCAAGCGAACCGTATTCGTCCACCACAAGCGCAAAATGCGTGTGGCGGCGCAAAAACTGACGCATCTGGTCGTCCAGCGTCGTGGTTTCGGGGATGAAATAGGGCTTCATGGCCACTTGCAGAACGTCGAATTCCTCGATCGGTTTGCCCTCGGCCTGCGCCATATACATCGCGCGGCTCAGGTCCTTTGCGTGGATCACACCGATGATGTTTTCGGGCTCGTCGCGAAACACAGGCAGGCGCGTGTGGCGCGAGGCAAGGATCTGTTCGAGGATTTCAAGCGCCGGGGCCGAGGCGTCGATCATTTCGATCTGGCTGCGGTGAAGCATGATTTCCTCGACCACCCGGTCGCCAAGATCCAGCGCGCCCAACAACCGGTCGCGGTCTTCTTTCTCGACCGCTCCTTCGGAATGGCCCAGGGCGATGGCGCCGATGATTTCTTCGCGAACGGCCAGAATGTGGCTGTCGGGGTCGGTTTTCACACCGAAAAGGCTCAGCAACCCGCGGGTGATGACACGCACCGCAGAAACGACGGGCGCAAAGACCAAGATGACCAGCCGAATGGGCGCCGAGGCTTTTGCGGCCGCGTCCTCGGGCCGGGTGATGGCATAGGTCTTGGGCAGCACTTCGGCGAAGATCAGGACCAACAAGGTCATCACAAGCGTCGCCAGCGCCACGCCGCTGTCTCCGAACAGGCGGGTAAACAGGGCGGTGGCCAGTGAAGCCGCCAGAATGTTCACCAGGTTGTTGCCCAGCAGAACGGACCCGATCAGACGCTCGTTGTCTTCGGTGATTTCCAACGCGCGTTCGGCGCCCCGGTCCCCGCGATCGGCGCGCGACCTCATCTTGCCGCGCGATGCCGCCGTCAGGGCGGTTTCCGACCCCGAGAAGAAGGCTGACAGCACAAGCAAAGCCGTAATTGCCGCGCAACTGAGCCAAAAGCCACTATCCATGATGATCCCATTTGCCTTTTTGCATTCTGCTTAGTCTTATGGGGGGCAATGAGCGTGCTTTCAAGGGACGCGCAAGCGACGGGCCCATTGGGCGCTGGTAAGAGGGGGAACATGGGAGGCGTTTCAAACGATCTGGTGCAGTTCGGTTTGGCGCCGATTGATAGGGCGTCTGCCAGCGAAGCGCGGCGCATGATGGCGTTGTCGCTGTTGGATTGGGTCAGCGTCGGGGTGGCTGGCAGCCGGGAACCGGTGTCGCAAATCCTGCGTGATCTGGCGGTGGAAAGCGGCGGTGCGGCGCAGGCCAGCGTGATCGGTTGCCCCCAAACACTGCCCGCGGCGGCGGCGGCGCTGGTGAATGGCACGGTGTCGCATGCGCTGGACTATGACGACACGCATTTTGCCCATATCGGGCATCCTTCGGTTGCCGTGCTTCCCGCGGCGATTGCCATGGCCGAAACCACCGGGGCGTCTGGCGCGCACATGCTGGATGCCGCCCTGATCGGGGTCGAGGCGTCGATCAGGGTCGGGCGCTGGCTGGGGCGGACCCATTACGAAACCGGCTTTCATCAAACCGCCACAGCGGGCGCCTTTGGGGCTTGCGTGGCCGCAGGGCGGTTGGCAGGGCTGACCGCCGCTCAGATGAGCCATGCGCTTGGACTGTGCGCCACACGCGCGACCGGATTGAAAAGCCAGTTCGGCACGATGGGCAAACCCTATCACGCGGGTCTTGCCGCCCAAACCGGGGTCGAGGTCGTGCGCGCCGCAAAGGCGGGGTTTACCTCGACGCCAGAAAGCATTGACGGGCCGCAGGGCTTTGGTCCAACCCATGCCGGCGAAGATAACCGACAGGCCTTTGACGGTCTGGGCGTGACATGGGACATCCTGACGATCAGCCACAAGTTTCATGCCTGCTGCCACGGCACCCACGCGATGCTAGAGGCGCTGGCCGGGATAAATTGCCCCGCAGACGAGGTGGCCGAGCTTCAGCTTTGGACCCATCCGCGCTGGCTGAGCGTGTGTAACATTCCCCACCCTGCAACAGGGCTTGAGGTCAAATTTTCCTATGCCCATCTGGCGGCGATGGCCCTGTCGGGTGTGAATACGGCGGCGCTCGACAGCTTCAGCGACGCGATTGCGCAGGATCCTGACCTGATCCGTCTGGCCGCGCGGGTGCATGTATCAGCCGATGACAATTTGCCTGAAACGGCGGCATTGGTCGAACTGACCTCGACCACCGGGGCGCTATTCACGCGCGACCACAACCTGAATGCGCCCATGTCACTTGCGCAGCGTCAGGCCAAGATTGTGGCAAAGTCGCGCGCCTTGCTGGGGGCGCAGTCCGATCAGGTGTTCAACGCCATCCGGGCCGGACCGGATTTGCCAGTCCTGACGGGTTTGTTGCGGGCGGCGTGATCTGGCAGGTTCACAGGCAGACAGAAGGCGAGGACCAGCCCCGCCTTCTCCTCTTCTGGTCCTATGGAAGGTCAGGACATGATGTCATAGGCCCGTTCGCCATGCGCTGACAGGTCCAGCCCGTTGGCCTCTGTCTCCAGATCGACGCGCAGGGGGAAGACAAGCCCAACCAGTTTGATCAAGGCGACCGTGGCGACAGCTGTGAATGCGCCGACGATGATCAGGGCGCCTAATTGGGAAATCCAACTGCCCTGACCGAAGACCGCGATCATAATTGTGCCAAAGATGCCGCCAACACCGTGCACCGCGAACACGTCCAGCGTGTCGTCGATTTTCAGTGTGTTGCGGATGAAGTTGACCGCTTCCTGACACAAAACACCTGCAATCGCCCCGATGATCAGCGCCTCGACCGGACCGACAAAGCCAGACGCAGGTGTGATCGAGGCCAACCCCGCGATGGTGCCGGTCACGATACCCACGAGGCTGGCTTTGCCGTATTTGATCCGTTCATACACAGCCCATGACAGCGACGCTGTGGCGGCCGAGATATGGGTGACGGTGATCGCCATCGCGGCGCCCCCGTCAGCCGCCAATTGCGACCCTCCGTTGAAGCCAAACCAGCCGACCCACAACATGCCTGCGCCCATGAACACCATCCAAGGCGCATGTGGCGGCGTGGTGCGGTGTTTGCGCGGTCCAAGAAAGATGGCGATCAACAGCGCCGCGATGGCTGCGGTTTCATGCACGACGATACCACCGGCAAAGTCGCGGGTGCCGATGGCTCCGAAAATGCCGCCATCCGCCAATGCGCCGCCCCCCCAGATCCAGTGCACAACCGGCGCATAGCACAGCAGCATCCACAGGCCCGAGAAGGTCATGACAAAGCCAAAGCCAACCCGTTCCACATAGGCCCCAACGATCAGCGCGGGCGTAATAATCGCGAAGGTCATCTGGAAGGCGAAGAACAAGACCTCGGGCAGGGTGCCTGACAGGCTGTCAGCGGTGACGCCGGACAGGAAGGCTTTGTCCAGACTGCCAAACCAGCCGTGTGTCACATCCCCGAAGGCAATGGTGTAGCCCAAGGCGAGCCACAGCACGCTCATCAAACAGGCAATGGCATAGACATGCATAAAGACGCTCAGCACATTGCGGGCGCGCACGAGCCCGCCATAAAAAAGCGCGAGCCCCGGCAGCGACATGAAAAGCACAAGGGCTGTGGCGACGATGATCCAGGCGGTGTCTGCCCCGTTCATGGAATGCTCCTTCAAAGAGTTGGTGGTGCTGCGTTTTGTGGCGCAATGCGCAGGAGGAGGGGACAGGCGCACGGGGATTTACGCCCATGCGGCAGGCACAAAACGACGCGCGCTTAAATATTAGGCGGTTTTTTGGGGTGTATGGCGCAGATATGGGCGCAAACCGGATCTGCGTTTCAGGCTTTGCCTAAGGACAGGGCAGCTTGCGCCAGAAGTTTAACCGCGTGTTTCGCAGCGGCGTGGCGGACCTTGGCACGGCCCAGCGCGCCGAATTCGACGGTCTCGGTCTGGCAGGCGTCTCGCTTCGCCAAGCCGAAGCACACACGCCCCTCGGGCTTGTGCTCGGACCCGCCGGGGCCAGCGATGCCGGTGATCGACACCGCAAGGTCTGCCTGCGATCTGGACAACGCGCCCAGCGCCATTTCGCGCGCGACCTGTTCCGATACAGCCCCGTGCGCGTCAAGCGTGGCTGGGCTGACCCCTAACATGTCGCGTTTGGCGGCGTTGGAATAGGTGATGAAGCCCCGGTCAAAGACGTCCGAGCTGCCCGCCACGTCCGTCAGCCAAGCACCCACCATGCCGCCCGTGCAGCTTTCCGCTGCAGCGATCTTGAGGCCCTTGCTGCGGCACAGGTCGAGAAGATCAGCGATTTCTAACGTGTCGGGCATAGGTCACATCATAAACGCATGAACACCGTAGGCCGCAACGATCACCGTGATCGCCGCTGCTACGCCAGCATAGACATCATCCATCATGACCCCCGTCGCATCGCCGCGCCGGTCGGCTGTGCCGATGGGACCAAGCTTGGTGATGTCGAAGAACCGGAAGGCCAGAAAGCCGATGACCCACCCGGGATAGAGCGCCAGTATTTCCGCGCCCATCATCTTGGCCCCGAAGGACACGGGAAACAGGGTGATCCACATGCCGACGACCTCGTCAATTACCACCTCGCCGGGGTCGTGATTGTCGGAACCTGCCGTATACGCCTCGGTCGCCTTCAGGCCGACATAATAGGCGACGATGGTCGCACCAGTCAGGGCAATTGGCCCGCCAATCATGTGTAGCAGCCACGCGACGGGCAGGGCGGCCAGCGTGCCCCATGTGCCGGGGGCGGGCTTCAAAAGCCCCGCATAGAAGAAGGTTGCGATCAGCTTGGCGGTGGATTTCTGCATGGCTTAGTCCTTGATCAAAGTGGCCGAGGCCAGCGAGGCAATGCCTTCGGACCGCCCGGTGAAGCCCAACCGTTCGGAGGTTGTGGCTTTCACCGACACCCGGTCCACATCCATGCCCATGATACTCGCCAAGGCCTCGCGCATGGCGACCGCATGAGGCCCGATCTTGGGGTGTTCGCAGATCAGCGTCACGTCCACGTTCGACAACCGATAGCCGCGCGATTTGGCCAGATTGACCGCATGGCGCAGGAAAATATCGCTCTCAGCCCCTTTCCACTGCGGGTCCGAGGGCGGGAAGTGCTGGCCAATGTCGCCTTCCGCCAGCGCGCCATAGATCGCATCGGTCAGGGCATGCATCCCTACATCGGCGTCGGAATGACCCTTCAGCTTGCGACCATGCGGGATGCGCACACCGCACAGGATGACGTGGTCGCCATCTTCAAACGCATGCACGTCAAACCCGTTGCCCACACGAATATCCATGGCCTGTTCCTTTGCTCTGTCGCGGATCAACTTGTCTGCACGCGCGAAATCGTCCGGCGTGGTGATCTTTATATTCGCCTCATCGCCCATCGTGATGGCAACGTCCAGCCCGGCCTTACGCGCAACCTCAACGTCATCCGCCGCGCCGCCGTTATGGGCACGGTGAGCGGCAAGGATAGGGGCATAGCGGAAACCTTGCGGGGTCTGCGCCCGATAAAGCCCGTCGCGCGATTGCGTGCCTGTTACCACCCCTTCATCACCGCGCCACAACGCGTCGGTTACGGGGATCGCAGGCGCGGCCCCTTGCGCGGATGACAAAGCGTCAATCACCGCGTCGATCACTTTGGCAGAGACCAAGGGCCGGGCCACATCGTGGATCAACACAAGATCGGGCGGGTTGGCTTGCAACGCCTCCAGTCCAGCCCGCACACTTGCGTCGCGGGTGGCGCCCCCGATCACGGTTTGGATGCCGTCGATCTGCTGCGCGTCACCGTGATCCTCTGGGTGGATGACCAACACGCAACGCGTGACACGCGGGTGATCGCGGAATGCGGCCACGCTGTGGGCTGCGACCGATGCCCCGGCCACGGTTTGCCACTGTTTGGGGCGCTGCCCGCCCGCACGGGTGCCGCGCCCTGCGGCAACGATGATCGCTGCGATATCCATGGCTCTTGTTTAGGCCGTGCTGAAATGAAGGACAATGGGGCGGTTTGGGTGCGAAAAACTGCACAAAAAATGGGCGGTTTGTGAAATGACGGCTCGCACATCGCGCTGAAAGTTGATATTTCGCAGGGGTATCGGGCAGGTTGAACCCACTGCACAAGGATTAGGCATGTCAGTCCGCGTCAAAGATGTAACGCTCGACCCTCCGGTTATTCTGGCCCCAATGGCCGGGATCACGGATCTTCCCTTTCGCAACATTGTCAGCAGCTTCGGCGCGGGGCTTGTGGTGTCGGAAATGGTTGCCAGCCAGGAAATGGTGCAGGCCAAACCGGGTGTGCGCGAACGGGCCGAGCTTGGCTTTGGCCACGCAAACACCGCCGTGCAACTGGCCGCGCGCGATGTCTATTGGGCGGGCGAGGCTGCGCGGATGGTCGAACAGAACGGCGCGAGGGTCATCGACATCAACATGGGCTGCCCCGCCCGTAAGGTCGTGGGCGGCATGTCTGGATCAGCCCTGATGCGCGATCTGGATCATGCGCTGAAGCTGGTCGAGGCAATCGTGGCCGCAGTGTCGCTCCCGGTCACGCTGAAAACCCGGCTGGGATGGGACGATGACAGCCTGAACGCTGCCGAGCTTGCCAAGCGCGCCGAAGCGGCGGGCATTCAGATGATCACCATCCACGGCCGCACCCGTTGTCAGTTCTACAAAGGCCGCGCCAATTGGGCGGCGATCCGTCCGGTCAAGGACGCCGTCTCGATCCCGGTCATTGCCAATGGCGACATCGTAGACGCGCAGACCGCCCGGCAAGCGCTGGCAGACAGCGGCGCAGATGGCGTGATGATCGGGCGTGGGGCAGGCGGGCAACCGTGGCTCCTGGCACAGGTCGCGCATGATATCTATGGCACAGGCGCCCCCATGATCCCGCAAGGCGCGGCACTGGCCCGGCTTGTCGAAGACCACTACCGCGCCAGTCTTGAGTTTTACGGACCTGAGCTTGGCGCGCGCGTCATACGAAAGCATCTGGGCTGGTATATGGATCAGGCGGGCACCGACGCGGAGCTGCGCCGCCGTGTGCTGTCCAACCGAAACCCCATAGACGTATGCGCCATGTTGCCCGATGCCATCATGACAGAGCGGCGGGCGGCATGATCAGCGACGCATCACTATGGGCCGCGCTGCCCGTCCCGGCGATCGAGTTGGACGGGGCAGGGCTGGTGGTCCGCCTGAACGGCGCGGGCGAGGCGTTTTTGAACAGCTCGGAGCGCAGTTTTCGCGGGGCGAAGCTGTCAACGAAGCTGACCCTTTCAATAGATATCGAGGGCGCGCAAGACCGGGTGCGCAACTCGAAAGGGCCATATTATGTGGACGGGGCCAAGTTGACGCTTCCCTCTGGCATGGTGCGCGAAGTCAACTTGCAAATAGCCCCTCTGGCCACCACGGACGGGCGCGACGACCACGTGGTGATCTTGTTTCAACCACGCCATGGCGCCGAACATCTTGGCCTTGTGCAGGGGTCGAAAGCGGCGGCCCGTCAGGCCATCGGCATGGCCGAGATGCTGGCGCACGAGATCAAGAACCCGCTGGCCGGGATCACCGGTGCCGCGCAGCTTTTGTCGATGACCCTGTCGGCAGAGGATCAAGAGATGACAGACTTGATCGTCGCGGAAAGCCGCCGGGTGGTCGCGTTGCTGGATCAGGTCGAGCAATTCGGAGACCTTCGCCCCCCAGCCCGCACCGCCGTGAATATCCACGACATTCTGGACCGCGCACGCGCCACCGCTCAGGTCGGGTTTGCGCCGGGGATGGACATTCTGGAACGATATGATCCGTCCTTGCCCGATGTCTGGGTGGATGGCGATCAGTTGCAACAGGTGTTCCTGAACTTGTTGAAGAACGCCGCGCAAGCCTGCTCTGGTGCAGGAAAAATTGAACTTCACACGTTCTACGAGGCCGGGTTGAAACTGCACCTTCCCGATGGCGGCTTGGCCAGTTTGCCCCTTCAGGTCGAGATCATCGACAACGGGCCGGGGTTGCCTGCCGATATCGCCGATCAGGTGTTTGACCCGTTCGTGTCGGGGCGTGAAAACGGCACCGGGCTGGGCTTGGCACTGGTGTCCAAGATCCTGTCGGACCATGACGCGCTGATCGCCGTTGACAGCCGGCCGGGGCGCACCGCGTTTCGCATTTCATTGCCGATCGCCCCGGCCCCTCACCGCAAAGGAGACTGAACATGGATGGAACTGTCCTTGTTGCAGATGATGACCGCACGATCCGCACGGTTTTGACGCAGGCGCTGACCCGCGCGGGGTGTCGGGTGCATGCGACGGGGTCAATGGCGACCCTGATGCGCTGGGTTGAGGATGGGCGCGGGGATGCGGTGATCTCGGACGTGGTGATGCCGGACGGGAACGGGCTAGAGGCCTTACCGCAGATCGCAAAGCTGCGCCCGAACCTGCCGGTGATTGTCATCTCGGCGCAAAACACCATCATGACCGCCATTCAGGCCGCCGAAGCCGAGGCGTTCGACTATCTGCCCAAACCTTTCGATCTGCCTGACCTGATGAAACGCACAGCACAGGCGCTGGACCGCAAGCGCGTCAAGGCACGCAGCCCCGACACCGAAACAGCCAAGCGCGCGGATGTCGCGACCGAGCTGCCCTTGGTAGGGCGCACACCTGCAATGCAGGATCTGTATCGGCTCGTCGCGCGGGTTTTGAACGTCGATCTGCCGGTGTTGATCACCGGGGAAAGCGGCACGGGGAAATCGCTGATTGCGCAGGCCTTGCACGATTTCTCGGACCGGCGCGAGGCACCGTTTGTCGTGGCCACGCCCGATGACCTGATCCCGTCCGATGGCGTCAACGAGGTTGCCCGCCGTGCCGGATCGGGCACGATCCTGTTTGATGGTGTTGGCGATCTCGACGCCGAAGCGCAGGCCCGCCTGTCGCGGCTTCTGGATCATCTTGGGCAAGGGGGACCGCGCGTTTTGGCGATCTCGCAAGGGGATTTGGCCAAAGCCTCGGCGCAGGGCCGGTTTCGAGATGACCTCTATTACCGTCTTGCCGGCGTGATGATTCCTGTCCCCAGCTTGCGTGAGCGGCTTGAGGACATCCCGGCCTTGGCCCAGCATTTTCTGGCCCGCGCCGCGCGTGATGGTCTTGCAGAGCGGCGTTTTTCCGCCGAAGCGACCGAAAGGCTGCGCGCTTATCCCTGGCCGGGTAACGTGCGTGAACTTGAAAACATCGTGACGCGGCTGGTGGTCACGGGGGGCGAAGACGAAATCAACACCGCCGAGGTCGATGTTGCCTTGGGCGCGCGAGGAGGTGCGCGAGGAGGTGCACGGAGCGCAAACGCGATCCAGCCGCTAGATCACACAGATGAGCGCCTGACAGACGCGGTCGCCCGCCACCTTCAGCGCTATTTTGATCTGCACGGCGGTGCCTTGCCGCCTGCGGGCGTCTATCAGCGAATTTTACGCGAAATCGAGCTGCCTCTGATCGAGATTGCATTGGATGCGACCGGGGGAAATCAAGCTAAATGTGCTGATTTGCTGGGCATCAACCGCAATACCTTGCGTAAAAAGATCACGGAACTCGGAATCGAGGTGACACGCCGCCGCAAGTTGATGTAATAAAGCAACAGAGCGTGGCAAATGGGCATAAGACCCGCAGCCACTCAGGCGGTCGCCGCAGAGATGCGGCCATCAGGAATAGGGGCAAGCACAGTGGCGCGACGCGCGGTGCGGAAGTCGAGGTTGGACCGATACCTGTCCTTGCGCCGTTGGCGTAGGTTCAGATCGCTTGGCGCGTTCAGCATGATTGTTCTGGGCCCGATCCTTGCCATTACGACATTCCTGGCGCTTGGACCGTTTGCGCAAGGTGCACAAAGCAATGCGCTTCGGTTCATCCTGCTGGCCGATATCATCTATGTGATTTTGGTCGCGGGGTTCGTGCTGGCGGGTGTCGGCCGGATGATCGTGGCGCGGCGTCAGGAAAGCGCGGGCTCGCGGTTGCACCTGAGGCTGACGGTAGTCTTCGCCGTGATCGCCCTCAGCCCGACGATCCTTGTCGCCATCTTCGCCATGTTGACGCTGAATATGGGGCTTGAAGGCTGGTTTTCAGACCGGGTGCGCACTGTCGTGGGCAATTCGCTGTCGGCCGCGCAAGCCTATAAACAGGAAAGCCGCGACGGGTTGGTGCAGGATGCCGACGCGCTGGTCAGGTTCTTGCAGCAGCAACGCCAGACACAGGCCCTGCTGACGGATGCCGAATTGGGCCAGCTTCTCACCCAGGGTCAAGCGCGCATTCAGCGCGGTCTGCGCGAGGCTTATGTGATTGACAGTCAAGGCGGAATTCTGGTCCGGGGCGGGGGGTCCTACCTGTTCGACTATGAAGCGCCGGATGCGGCGCAGTTGCGCCGTGCCTTGGCCGGGGAAACCGTTGTGATCGAGGATTGGGACAACAATGAGTTTCGTGTCCTGATCAAGCTGGACGGGTTTGCCGATCACCTTGTCCAACTGACCCGAGATGTGAATGGCGAGATCCTGAGCCTCGTGGATGAAACCCAGGAAGCGGCGCGCGTCTATAACCAGTTGGAAAGCCAACGTGGCCAGCGGCTGTTCCAGTTCGGTCTGATCTATCTGGGCTTTGCGGTGATCTTGATCCTTGCGGCAATCTGGATGGGAATGTGGTTTGCCGAACGGCTGGCGCGCCCCGTGGGGCGGCTTGCAGGGGCAGCCCAGCGTGTGGGCGCGGGCGATCTGGATGTGCGCGTCATTGAAGAAGAGGGTGACGACGAGATTGCGATGCTTGGCCGGTATTTCAACCAGATGACCACGCGCTTGAAAGGTCAGCGCGCGCGGCTATTGGAGAACACCGAACAGATCGAACGCCGCCGGCGGCTGTTTGATAGTGTGCTGAGCTCTGTCACCGGCGGGGTCATTGGGTTGAACCCAGCCGGGCAGGTGACGTTTCTGAACCGCGCTGCCGAGCAGCTGCTTGAAGTGCAGGACGAAAACGATCAGGAGCACGAGTTGTCACTTGTCGTGCCGGAATTTCAGCCCTTGCTGGATGAGGTGACGCAGGGCGGGCGCGAAACTGCTCAAAGCGAGATTCGCCTGACCCGGAGCGGGTCGCAGGAAAACCTGCTGGTGCGCATTGCCACCCGGCGCAACGATGAAGGCGGGCTGGAAGGCTATGTGATCGCATTCGACGATGTCACGGATCTTGTCTCGGCCCAGCGCATGGCGGCATGGGGCGACGTGGCGCGGCGCATTGCCCATGAAATCAAGAACCCCCTGACCCCGATCCAGCTTTCGGCCGAACGCATCAAGCGCAAATTCAGTCGCGTTGACGGTGTCGATGTCGAAGCGTTGGAGCAATATACCGACGTGATCGTGCGCCAGACCAACGACCTGCGGCGCATCGTCGACGAGTTCTCCAAATTTGCCCGGATGCCTGAGCCAGAACGCCGCGCAACGGACATCGTTAGGCTGGTGCGTGATGCCGTTCTGTTGCAGCAGGCCGGTCAGGAAGGCGTGCAGATCACGTCTGAGCTTCTGGAGGGTCCGATCAACGTCGAAATCGACGCAACCATGATCGGTCAGGCCTTGACCAATTTGATTAAGAACGCCGGAGAGGCTATTGAAAGCCTTGAGGAAAAGGGAGCGCCAGAAGGGCACTCACCAGAAATTCGCGTCGTTCTGGCGCGGGTGGCGGGTGGCATCGAAGTCACCATTGCCGACAACGGAATTGGCTTGCCCGAGGACCGGGCGCGGCTGTTCGAACCCTATGTGACAACCCGTGAAAAGGGCACCGGGCTCGGGCTTCCGATTGTGAAGAAGATCATTGAAGAACATGGCGGGCGTCTGACCCTTGAAGATGCGCCCGTCTTTAACGAGGGCGGCGCCCATTTCGGCGCCATGGCACGCATATTTCTGCCCAGTGACGACGGGCAGGCTGAGCAAGTAGAAATGGTGGAAACATGAGCGATATTCTGATTGTCGATGATGAAAGGGACATCCGCGAACTGATCTCGGATATCTTGGAAGATGAAGGGTTCACCACTCGATTGGCGGGCACGTCGGACGAGGCGGTGGCGCAGGTCAAGGCAGAGCTTCCTGCACTGATGATCCTGGACATCTGGTTGAAAGACAGCGCCATGGACGGGATCGACATCCTGAAGATGGTAAAACGCGAACACCCGGAAGTTCCGGTTGTGATCATCTCGGGGCATGGCAATATTGAAATCGCCGTCGCGGCGATCAAGCAGGGCGCATATGACTTCATTGAAAAGCCCTTCAACATAGACCAGTTGATGGTGGTGATCGGTCGGGCGATGGAAACAAGTCGGCTGCGGCGCGAAAACACTGAACTCAGACGCCGTGACACCCATCCAACCGAGATGATCGGCACCAGTGCTGCGTTCAAGTCGTTGAAAAGCCAGTTGGATAAGGTGACGAAGTCGAACGGGCGGGTGTTGCTGACGGGGCCGGCGGGCTCGGGCAAGGAAATGGCGGCGCGCTATGTGCACGCCAATTCCGATCGCGCATCGTCGCCGTTTGTCGTGGTGAACTCTGCCTCGATCGATGCGGAGCGGATGGAGGAGGTTCTGTTCGGCCGTGAAAGCGCGGATCGGGGCATCGAACCGGGACTGCTGGAAGAGGCGAACGGCGGTGTGCTCTACTTTGATGAAGTGGCCGACATGCCGTCTGGAACGCAATCCAAGATCCTGCGTGTTCTGGTTGATCAGAGGTTCCAGCGGGTGGGCGGTGCCGACAAGGTGTCGGTTGACCTGCGGGTCATCACCTCGACCAATCGCGATCTGCAAGCCGAGATTGAGGCTGGAAACTTCCGCGAGGAGTTATATCACCGGCTGAATGTCGTGCCGATCTCGGTGCCGCCATTGGGCGAGCGCCGCGAAGACATCCCCGAACTTGCGCGCTATTTCCTGGAGGTTTTCAACCGCGATCAGGGCTTGCCTTTGCGCAATATGGCGCAGGACGCCGAGGCGATGCTGCAAACCATGCAGTGGCCGGGCAATGTGCGGCAGTTGAAGAACGTGATTGAACGGGTTCTGATCCTTGGGGAAGGGACGGGCGACATTCTGGCGACCGAGCTTCCGGGGAACGATCACGGGGGCGAAGACAGCCACGATCAAGGTATTGTCGTGTCCGGGGCCCTTGCCATGATGCCGCTGCGCGAAGCGCGCGAGGCGTTTGAACGCGAATACCTGCTGACCCAGATCAACCGCTTTGGCGGTAACATTTCGCGCACGGCGAACTTCGTTGGGATGGAACGATCCGCCCTGCACCGAAAGCTAAAATCGCTGGGGGTCGTGACCGGGTCCAAAGCCGGGGCACGGGTCGCCTATGTCGCGGGCGATGAGGAAGAAGAAGAGGCCGACGCCTGATCCACCGTGCACGCTGCACAACACTGGATTGCGGTCCTTCCCATGGGCAGGCATTGACCCTGACATGGGCATCTGCCATGGATTTTGACGTGACATCAGGGAGAACCGGATGAAGGTCATCATTTGCGGTGCAGGTCAGGTTGGTTGGCAGATTGCCCGACAGCTTTCCAGCGAAAAGAACGACGTGACCGTTGTGGACAACAACGCAGAGCTTGTCGCGCGCGCCACTGATACACTGGACGTGCAAGGGATTGCGGGACATGCCTCTTACCCGGACGTGTTGGGCCGGGCAGGCGCGCGTGACGCGGATATGATCATCGCCGCAACGCATTCCGACGAGGTGAACATGGTCACCTGTCAGGTGGCCCATTCGGTCTTCTCCATTCCACGCAAAATCGCGCGCCTCAGGGCGCAAAGCTATTTTGATGCGATCTATGCCGATCTCTATCGCCGCGACCACCTGCCCATTGATGTGGTGATCAGCCCCGAACGTGAAGTGGCGCAGGCGGTTTTGAAACGCCTGCAAGCGCCCTCGGCCTTCGACATTGAGAATTTCATGGATGGCCGGGTGCAGCTTCTGGGTATTCAGCTTGATGCGGAATGCCCGGTGCTGAACACGCCGCTCAGGCAGTTGACGGATTTGTTCTCGACGCTCAGCGCGATGGTGGTGGGCATCCGACGGGAGGGGTCGTTGTTTGCCCCTGAACCGAAAGACCAGCTGTTTGCGGGCGACCAGATTTACGTGTTCACCAAGGCCACCGATCTGGACCGCACACTTGAAGTGTTCGGCAAAGTGACCAAGCGACAGGAGCGCGTGGTCATTCTGGGCGGTGGCAATGTTGGTCTGGCGGTCGCGCGCGAGTTGGAAAACCGCACCGACCGCATTCGAGCCAAGGTGGTCGAATTGAACCGCGATGTTGCTGAACAAGCCGCTGACGCGCTGGAACGCACGGTCGTCTTGCACGGCGACGGCATGAATATGGACCTGATGAAAGAGGCCGGAGTGCCCCGCGCTGACGCCATTTTGTCGGTCACAGATGACGACAAGGTCAACCTTCTGGCCTCGGTGCGGGCCAAATCGGTGGGCTGTTCGCTGTCCATCTGCCTGATCAACGATCCATCGCTTGCCAATCTGATGGAGCCGCTGGACATCGACGCCTATATCAACCCGCGCACTCAGACGGTCAGCTCAATCCTGCGCCATATCCGACACGGAAAGGTGCGCGAGGTGTATTCGCTGGGCGACGCCGAGGCCGAGGTGATCGAGGCTCAGGTGATGTCCACCTCGTCCATTGCGGGTAAGGCCGTGCGCAACATTGATTTTCCCGAAGGGGTGTTGATCGGCGCCATCCTGAAGGGGGACGAGGTCATCAAACCCACCGGCAAGACGCGTGTCGACGAAGGGGATGTGATCACGCTTTTCTGCATGGCCGCCGATGTCCCCGAAGTCGAACGCCTGCTTCAGGTGACAATCGACTTCTTCTGATCCTGACGCCAGCGCAAGGTCGCCTTCATGCTCGCTCAAATCGCCAAACTGCCACTGCTTGTGATTCTGATGGGGATCAGTGCGCTGGCCATGCTGTTGCCGGCGGGATTCGGTTGGATGATTGGCGAGTTTTTCGAGGCGCGAGTGTTCCTTTACGGCGCGCTGCTGTTTGGCTTTCTGACCTCGTTTCTGGCCATTGCCATGGCAGACCGGCCGCGTTCAACGCGACCACGCCGACACCTTGTCGCGCTGTTGGGATTGTTTGTCCTGCTGCCGCTGATGCTGGCCGTTCCCTTTCATCAGGCGGTGCGCACAACGACCTTTCTGAATTCCTATGTTGAAATGGTGTCCGCCCTGACCACCACGGGGGCGACGCTGTTTGATGACCCGACGCGCCTTGCGCGGTCGGTGCATCTATGGCGCGCATTGGTGGGTTGGCTTGGCGGGTTGTTCATCTGGGTGGGTGCAATTGCCATTCTGGCTCCGATGGCGTTGGGCGGGTTCGAGGTGCGCGCTCGATTTGGTGCCCGCCGGGCAGGCGCCACATTTCGGGACGATCGGTTGGGGGCAGGGCTGAACCAGATTACCCGGGTTGCAGACATTTCAGAGCGCATCCGCGCCTATGCGATACGCTTGTTACCCGTCTATACCGGGCTGACGCTGGCCCTTTGGATATGCCTGATCATCGCGGGCGACGGGGCGTTCGTCGCCTTGTGTCACGCGATGTCCACCATGGCGACCAGTGGAATTTCTCCGGTCGGCGGGCCTGCTGGTGGAGGGGCGGGCTACGCAGGCGAAATGGTGATCGCGGCGTTCTTTATCTTTGCGGTGTCGCGGTTGACCTTCGCCTCTGACATGCAAGCCGGAGAGCTGCGGCGCTTGCACAAGGATCCCGAAATTCGCATGGCGCTGGCGATCGTGATAGTGCTGCCGCTGTTTTTGTTTTTCCGCCACTGGGTCGGTGCATTCGAAGTGGACGAGGAACAAAACCTTTTGGCGGGGATTGCATCTCTGTGGGGCAGCTTTTTCACGGTGCTTTCGTTCTTGACCACAACCGGGTTCGAAAGCTCAGCCTGGAGCGACAGCCGCGATTGGTCCGGGTTGCAAACGCCGGGTCTGATTTTGATGGGACTGGCCCTGGTCGGCGGCGGGGTGGCGACCACCGCGGGTGGGGCCAAGCTGATGCGGGTCTATGCGCTTTACCTTCACGGGCTTCGCGAGATGGAAAAGCTGGTCCATCCTTCCTCTGTCGGTGGGTCAGGGACTGACGCCCGCCACATGCGCGGTCGAGGCGCCTATATGGCGTGGCTGTTCTTCATGCTGATGTCGATGTCGGTGGCGCTTGTGTCTGCCCTGCTGACGCTGACCGGGCAGGACTTCGAAAACGCGATGGCGCTGACCATTGCGGCGTTGACGACCACAGGCCCGATTGCCACCAGTGCAATGGCCGAGCCGATTTCCTACGGCGCGCTCAGCGATACCGCAAAACTGGTTCTGGCCGGTGCCATGATCCTTGGGCGATTGGAAACACTGGCCATCATCGCCTTGTTCAGCCCCGAGATCTGGCGGCGCTAGGCCATTCCACCCAACGGCCGCCGCAATCGGTCCGCCATACCAAACACGGTGACTTGCAGCCCAAAATTTTGGGGTGGAAAAGGTGCAATTGTCGCGCCATAGTAACCAAAGCTATGAATCATGCCGGACCTGCCGGCAGCACGAGACAACAAAGGAAAAAAGCGATGGCTGCCGACAAGCAAAACTTGCAGGACGCGTTCCTGAACCATGTTCGTAAATCAAAAGTTCCGGTGACGATCTTTCTGATCAATGGTGTGAAATTGCAGGGTGTGATTTCGTGGTTCGACAACTTTTGTGTCCTTCTGCGCCGTGATGGCCAGTCGCAGCTTGTCTACAAGCATGCGATTTCCACGATCATGCCCGGCCAACCCATCAACCTTTATGACGGCGAAGACAGCTGAGCGACCTTCTTGAACGTGAAGAACAGCCCACGCGGGCTTGGGTTTTTCACCCGGAACTGACATCAGACAGGGACCGTCGTGATCCGGGTCCGGCGCTTGAAGAAGCCGTGGCTCTGGCGGCGGCGCTTCCTCATCTTAACGTGGTGGGCGCTGATATCGTGCGCTTGCCCACGCCTCATCCCGGCAAACTGTTTGGCAAGGGCAAACTGAAAGAGCTTGGTGACAAGCTGCACGCCGCCGAGATCGACCTGGTGTTGATCGACGGACCCGTCAGCCCCGTTCAGCAACGCAACCTCGAGAAGGAATGGAAGGTCAAGATCCTTGATCGAACCGGCTTGATCCTGGAAATCTTCTCAGATCGGGCACGCACCCGCGAAGGGGTTTTGCAGGTCGAAATGGCCGCGCTGTCCTATCAGCGCACCCGTCTTGTGCGGGCCTGGACCCACCTGGAACGCCAGCGCGGCGGGCTTGGTTTCGTGGGTGGCCCCGGCGAAACCCAGATCGAGGCTGACCGCCGTGCGATTGACGATCACCTGAACCGGCTGCGCAAGCAGCTGTCGAAGGTCGTCAAAACTCGCGAGCTGCACCGCGCTGCCCGTGCCAAGGTTCCGTTCCCGATCGTGGCGTTGGTCGGCTATACCAACGCGGGAAAATCCACCCTGTTCAATCGCATGACCGGGGCCAAGGTGTTGGCCAAGGATATGCTGTTTGCAACGCTGGATCCCACGATGCGGCAAATCGAACTGCCCGCGCTTGGCAAGACGCCTGCGCAGGGTGGCGGGCGCAAGGTGATCCTGTCGGACACGGTGGGGTTCATTTCCAACCTGCCGACCCAGTTGGTCGCGGCCTTCCGCGCGACGCTGGAAGAGGTGCTGGCCGCCGACCTGATCTTGCATGTGCGCGACATCAGCCATGACAGCACCGATGAACAGGCACGTGATGTCGAAACGATCATGGCCGAACTTGGTGTCAGCGAAGACACACCGCAGCTTGAGGTCTGGAACAAGATCGACCTGCTGGACCCCGACGCGCAGGACGCGCGGCGCCATGAGGCTGCGCGCAATGACTCTGTCGTGGCCATCTCGGCTTTGACCGGCGAAGGGTTCGATGATCTGGTGAACGCCATCGACACCGCTCTTGGTGCCCCGCGCCAGACCGAGACGATGACCTTACCGTTTTCCGAAGGCCGCAAGCGCGCATGGCTGTTTGACAAGGGGATCGTCGAGGCGGAAGAGCCGGGAGACGATGGTTGGGTTCTGACGGTCACATGGACAGAGCGCGAGGCGGCTGACTTCGCCGCGCTTTGATTGCCTGTCGTCACGCTTTGAACAGAACGAAGGCCGCCCCGAAAGGCGACCTTCTGGCCGTGAGCGGCCTTACGTCGTCCCCAATGAGCTTGCACTCCACTGGCGCGATGGACGACGATCTGTGAGGTCGGGTTTTGATCCCGCCTTTCACGAACTGCTCGTAACGGTATGCTTGCTGTGAAAATCCGGTATTTGGCGCGCGCGGTTAAGGGGAAAACCCTGCCTGACGTCCCCATCAACCAACCGGCTTGCGTCGCAGATCAGGGCGCGCGCGGCAGCAAGTTCGTAACCCCGACTGACGCCGCACGCGCCAGTGCCGGGTCCAAGGACATCGGGGTATATTCACCACGACGCCATAGCTCGCCCAGATCGTCATAGTGCCGCGACAGTGGGTGGCCGGACTGTCCGGTTGCGATCACGAACAGGGAGCTGTTGGGATCTGAGAAATCATAAACGCCGCGAAAACCCGCGCCGTGGACATTGCGAAACGGTTGCGATCCCGTGCCAGCGGTGCGCCCACGCTGCAGCGTGTTGTCCCCGCCAGAGGTCGATTGGCGAATGTTGACGAACCATTTCAGGAACGGAACATCGCCCAGAACAGGGTGTTTGTGATTGGCTTCGTGGTGGTCGCCCCAACGCAGGCTTTCCTGCGCGCCGCGCGCGTGTTCCGACAACCACAACAGCGCGTCATCAAGGGCTGCGCGCGAAATATCGGTGCAGGTCTCCTTGGGCGCCGATTGGATGACGTCGCACCAGACACCGGCACCTTCGATGTCGCGAAAGACGCGTTCGATGAAGATCGGCTCCACATGTGCGATCTTTTCGGCCAGGGGGCCAAGCTCGTCGCGGATCAGCCGTTTTTGAAGCGCGCGCAGCCATGCGGAATAGATCAG
The DNA here is from genome assembly GCF_947497285.1 of uncultured Aliiroseovarius sp. GTDB lineage: Bacteria > Pseudomonadota > Alphaproteobacteria > Rhodobacterales > Rhodobacteraceae > Aliiroseovarius. Next base: position 379,906 of record NZ_CANMFT010000002.1, read on the forward strand.
CGGCTCGGGCATGTGCTCGTTCATCTCTCCGTTCCAATTGGCCAGAAGCTCAAGCGCGCGCTGTCGTTCACGCTCTGGCGTGCCCTCGGGCGCTGCCTCGCCTGTGAACCACAGATCTGCCCCGACCAGCGGCAAAAGCGTGCGCGCAGTGACCGACACCGTATCCAGCTGCGCTTCGATGAAACTGTCGCGGGTGTGGACCTCGCGCGCTTGCATCAGGCGGGTCCAGCGTTGCACGCGCTGGCTGTCGCCCCAGTTGTAGCTCATATGGTTGGGGAAGGGCCGGTCCACCAGTTTGTTGTTGGTGTTGCCGACAATCCCGCCCGAGGGCTGCACGAACTCCGGGTTTGCCGCGAAACTGTTTATGCCTTTCCAGCGGTTTGTCGCGATCCAGCCGGGGCTGGGAATGCGTCCGCGGGTCTGGTGCTGCGGGTCGCGCTTTGGCATGGCGCCGATGACCTTCATCGCGATATTGTCGCGGTCCGCCATGGTCAGGGTCAGGCTTGGCGCCACATAGTCGGCGCTGGCGGCGATGCCTTGCATCACCGTCTTGGCCCGCATCAGCTTGATGGCGGCACTCATGGAGCGGTCACGTTTTGTCAACAAGGTCCAGCTCAGGGACATGACATGACCCGGCGGTGTGATGCCACCGAGGTTGAATAGATGACCGGGCAGGACCGGGCCGTTCTCGGACCACATCAGATCGAACGTGACCGGGGCTTCATCCTTAATCTGCACAATCGACCCGCGTCTGGCCAATGCCTTGAACCCGTCCGGGGTTTTCAGTTCGTTGGGGTTGTCGGGGTTCAGCTGTTCGACATGCAAGTCCTGATCATCAAGATAGGATGCGGTGATACCCCAGCCAAAATCGTCTGAACGACCCAGCATCATTGCGGGCATTCCGGGGATGGTGCCGCCGATCACACCACCTGTCGAAAGCTCCAACCGGGCCAGATACCAGATCGACGGGGCGCTGAAGCCCAGATGCGGATCGTTGGCCAACAACGTGCCCCCCGCAGCAGACCGGTTCGCAGCCGCTGCCCATGCGTTCGACGCCCCAGCCTGTCCGCGATCGGGTGCGGGCCACAGGAAAGGCCGGTCGTTTGGGGCCGTGGTCTGGGCCGCGAATTTCTGGGCTGAGGTTTGATACAGCGCGGCATAATCGGGCAGGGCAGCCACCCCGGTGCCCGGAATGTCGGGCAGGATGTCACGCACGCGATCTTCGGGCAGGGCCAGAGAGACACGGGCGCGCATCACCTCTTCTTCCAGATGGCCGGAAAGCTGCACGCCCATCAGTTTGAGGATGGCGATACTGTCGGCGGGTTGCCAGGGCGAAATATCGTTGGAGAATAAGAAGAACTCTGGCGCTCCACGGCCCAGCGCCTCGTTGTTCACACGGCTCAGATAGGCGTTGACGCCCGAGCTATAGGCCTTCAGCGCGTCCAGTGCCTCGACATCCTGAAATTCGACCGCGCCTTTGGCCAATGCGTAAAGGTCCAGCCGGCGCATAAGCTCGTCGACATGCAAGGTGCGGCTACCGAAAATCTCGGACAACCGTCCCTGAACCGTGCGCCGCATCATCATCATTTGCCACAGCCGGTCCTGTGCATGGGCGTAGCCAAGACCGAAAAAGACGTCGTTGTCATTCTGGGCGAAGATGTGGGGGATATTGGCATTGTTGCGCACGATTTCGACCGGCGCAGAAATGCCCGCGGTCTGGCGCGTTGCGCTGTAGTCGGGCAGGGATTGTGCGGCAAGATAATAGACCAGAAGAAGGCACAGCGCCGCAAGGACCATCAGGCCAGAGACGATCCGAACCATCCAAAGCACGACCTTGCCCATATGTCTTCTTCCACCGTTTGCTCACATTGCAGCCCGGCGCCGTTGACGTCGCAGCCTCTTGCGGTAACTACTGTGCATCACAAGGGAATTCAACGGAAGGGAAGCGTGATGGCGAAATGCGCATTTTTGGGCTTGGGCGTGATGGGATATCCGATGGCGGGGCATCTTGCGGCACAGGGTCACGACGTCACCGTGTTCAACCGCACCTCCACCAAAGCCGAGGCTTGGGCAAAGGCGCATGAGGGTCACTGGGCCGCGACCCCGCGCGCGGCGGTGAAAGACGCCGATTTCGTGATGAGCTGTGTCGGCAATGATGACGACCTGCGCAGCGTCGTTCTGGGCGACGACGGGGCGCTGGCCGGGATCAAGCCGGGTGCGGTTTTCATAGATCACACCACAGTGTCCGCCGCAGTCACGCGCGAACTTCATGCCGCGGCTCTGTCCAAGGGGGTTGCGTTTGTCGACGCGCCGGTTTCGGGCGGGCAGGCCGGGGCGGAAAACGGCGTGTTGTCGATCATGTGTGGCGGCGATCAGGCCGCTTTCGACGCTGCCCTGCCAGTGATGTCGGCGTTTGGGCGCACGGTGAAACGGCTGGGGGAAAGCGGTGCCGGGCAATTGACCAAGATGGTCAACCAGATCTGCATCGCCGGTCTGATGCAAGGCCTGTCCGAGGCGCTGCATTTTGCCGAGAAAGCCGGGCTGGACGGGCGCGCGGTGATCGAGGTCATTCAAGGCGGCGCGGCGGGCAGCTGGCAGATGGTGAATCGACATGAAACCATGCTGGACGACCAATTCGATCACGGGTTCGCGGTAGACTGGATGCGCAAGGATCTGGGGATCTGTCTGGCGACCGCAGAAGAGAATGGCGCCTCGTTGCCGGGAACCGCCCTGATCGATCAGTATTACAAGGATGTTCAGAATATGGGCGGGGGCCGTTGGGACACCTCTAGCCTGATCAAACGCCTCAGGGCGCTTGACGGCTCTGACTGATGTGTCGCGCGGCGAAGGTGCAGGATCGCGTGGGGCGCATCGCCTCTTCGCAGATGGTCTGAAAAGCGCTTGCGCGGCTGAACCCGCGCAAGCGTTACGCCGTTTTCGGTTAAGGAATGATCCGGGTGTATTTCGCACCCTCAATCGAGGCACCTGCAATCAGTCCGGCCTGACCAAAGACCACCGCCACCACCGGTGATGACGCGGTGATCGTGTCGGCCGTCAACCGGTCGCCTTCTGTCTGGAAGGCGTATTTGATATCGGCAGAGGCGACCCAACCGGCCGCCTGACGGAATTCCTGCAACGCCTGATCCGTCATGAAAAACAGAACATGCGCGTATTGCTGCGCGCCGATCTGAAGACCCGCACTGGCTTGGGTCAGCAGGTAATAATCCACGGTTGTGTCATTGATCCGCAGCGCTCCGCGCCCGTAAGCGCCACCCAGACCAAAGCCAGCCTCGGTGACCAATGGCATCACCAGTTGACCTGACGATTTCGACGCCAGTTCGCGTGCACCGGGATAGCGGTTGTAAAGATAGTTGAGCGTGCTTTCCACACGCGCATCGATCCGCGCACCGCTTTGCGACCCAACACTGTTGTCGCAGGCTGCAAGCGTAACGCCGACACCCCCCATACCGATCATGAACCCTCTGCGGGAAAGCCTGTTTTGTTGCATCTTTTCGCCTCGTTCAACGCGCCGATGGCGCTGTGGTTTGCTCGCTTGCGGCTCTTTGTCCGCATTACCACAAGATATAGCGGACCGCGGCAGGCCTGTCACCTATTACAAGCGTCAGTCGCGGAAACCTGCCGCTTGGCTCAACGCCCCTGAAGGGCGCGCGCCATGCGGGGCGCGAAATAGGTCAGGATTCCGTCACAGCCAGCGCGCTTGAACGCCATCAGGCTTTCGGCCATGACCGTGTCACCGTCCAGCCAGCCATTTTGCGCGGCCGCCATCAACATCGCGTATTCGCCAGACACCTGATAGGCATAGGTCGGCACACCAAACGTGTCTTTGACGCGCTGACAGATGTCCAGATAGGGCATGCCGGGCTTGACCATGATCATGTCGGCCCCTTCGGACAGATCGCGTTCGACCAGGCGCATTGCTTCATCCGCGTTGGCCGGATCCATCTGATAAGTCTTCTTGTCGCCTTTCAACGCGCCCGAGGCCCCCACCGCATCACGAAACGGTCCATAAAACGCCGAGGCATATTTGGCCGTATAGCTCATGATCGTGACGTTGGTATGCCCTTCCGCCTCCAACGCATGACGCATGGCACCGATGCGTCCGTCCATCATGTCAGAGGGCCCAAGAATGTCGGCCCCAGCCTCGGCCTGTGCCAGGGCCATCTTGGTCAGCGCGGCCACGGTTTCGTCATTGACGATCTCGCCGTCGCGCACGATGCCGTCATGCCCGTTGGCGTTATAGGGGTCCAGAGCGATATCGGTCATGACGGCGATGTCCGGCACAGCCGCTTTGATGGCGCGGATGGCGCGGTTTGACAGGTTGTCCGGGTTCCAAGCTTCTTCGCAGGCCTCGGTTTTCAACGCGGGGTCGGTATAGGGAAACAGGCAGATCGCCGGAATGCCAAGGTCGGCCGCCTCGTGTGCCGCGTCGACCAGCCGGTCGATGGATTTGCGGGTAACACCGGGCATCGATGGGATGTCATCTTCGCGCCCCTCACCATCGACAACAAAGACCGGCCAGATCAGGTCACTGACGCTGAGCGTATTTTCACGCACAAGATCGCGCAACGCCGCGGTCGCGCGCGTGCGACGCAGACGTGTCATCGGAAAGGGGGCGAGGGTGCGGGAATGCGGGGCGCGGCTCATCAGGCTCTCCTTTGGCTGTGGATCGGTCGCGTGGTCACGCACCCGTCTGGCTTGAAACTTCCTGCCATGTGTCCGCCATGTTCACAAGAGCGCAATCTGACCCGCTTTAGCGCAAAAGCGGGTGGTATTGCCGGAAACGCGCGGTTAATCTGCCCGAATAAATAAGTCGCCAGAGCAGGGGCTTTCAAAGGTTTTGTGCCTTGCAGCCTGAAATCAAAGGAATTGCACGTGGATTGGTATTCCACCGTTTTCGAAATCATCGACATGCGTTCCTTTTCCAACCTGTGGTATTGGATTGCGCTTGCCGTGTCATGGTCCACGGTCAGCCATTGGGTGATCGGGGTGCCCTTTGACATGATCCAGAAGGCCGCCCGCCTTGGCGGCGAGGCGCAAAGCGATCTTGAAGACATGGTGCGCATCAATTGCAACCGACTGCTCTATATCGCGGGAATGGCGGGGCTTTGGCTGCTGGGGTTTGCCTCGGCGCTTCTGACCTCTTTGGCCATTCTGGGCTTTTGGTATTGGGTGGAGTTTGCGCAGGCCGTGTTCTTGCTGCTGTTTCCCATGTCGCTTGCAGGTCTGATGTCGTTAAACACCGCCGCGATTATCCGGGATCAGGCGTTGGCGGGCGAAGAGCTTCGCAAACGCCTGCACCGTCACCGGGTGCAGACGCAGTTTCTGGGCATGGGCGCGATCTTTGTGACCTCGCTTTGGGGCATGTATCAAAACCTGTCGCTGGGGGTGCTGCGCTAAGGCGCACCCTTGACACCAGACCACAGGCCGATAACTCCCCCTCATGAACAAGCTTCTTCTCTCTGGTGCCCCCGAAGGCTATGACGCCACGCTTTTGGTAAAAGAGCTGGAGCGGTCCGGCGGACCCGTCGTTCATGTGGCGCGCGACGACAAACGTCTGGCCGCGATGGAGGCCGCGCTGCAGTTCTTTGCCCCCGACGTGGTGACCCTTCGGTTTCCCGGCTGGGATTGCCTGCCCTATGACCGCGTGTCGCCAAATGCCGACGTGTCGGCCGCGCGCATGGCCACATTGGCCGGGTTGGCGACGGGGCAGGTTGCGGGACGGGTCATTTTGCTGACCACGCTGAATGCCGCCACCCAGCGCCTGCCGGCGCGCACTTTGTTGCAAGAAGCCGCCTTCACCGCCCGTGTAGGCTATCAGATCGACATTGACGCGCTAAGATCCTTCCTTGTGCGGATGGGGTTCTCGCAAGCGCCCACGGTGACCGAACCCGGTGATTTCGCCATTCGTGGCGGCATCATCGACATCTTCCCTCCCGGCGACGAGGGTCCGGTGCGTCTGGACCTGTTTGGCGATGTTCTGGATGGCGCGCGGCGGTTTGATCCGATGACCCAACGCACCACGGATACGTTGAACAAGGTCGACCTTTCGCCGGTGTCAGAAGTGATCATGGACGAGGCATCAATCACCCGGTTTCGGCAAAACTACCGGATCGAGTTTGGCGCCGCGGGGTCTGATGATCCGCTTTACGAAGCGGTTTCGGCCGGGCGCAAGCATCAGGGGATCGAGCATTGGTTGCCGTTTTTTCATGAGACGCTCGAAACGCTCTTCGACTATGTGCCGGGTGCCTCAGTCATCCTTGATGACCAGCTGACGCCCGCGCGGCTTGCCCGCTGGGACGCGATCGTTGACCAGTATGAGACCCGCAAGATCGCGATGACGGCGAAGAACCGGATGGACACGGTGTATAAGCCCTGTCCCCCCGCGCTCCTTTATCTTGACGACACCGCATGGGAGGCCGCGCTGGCCCAGACCCGCGTCGTGCAACTGGCGGCGCTACCACAGGCCACCGGGGCGGGGGTTTTGGATGGTGGCGGACGGATCGGTCGCAACTTCGCGCCAGAGCGACAACAGGAAAACATAAACCTTTTCAGCGCCCTGAAGGACCATATTGAGGCGAAAGAGGACCATGCTGTTATCGTTGCCTCCTACTCTGATGGGGCGCGCGAACGCTTGCAGGGGTTGTTGGCCGATGAAGGGTTGATTACCACCACCCTGATCCAAACCGCCCGCGACGTGCCCGATGGTAAAGGCGGCGTTTATCTGGCGGTCTGGCCGCTGGAACACGGGTTCGAAGGGCCGGACTGGACCGTCATTTCCGAACAGGACGTGCTGGGCGACCGGTTGATCCGCGCGCCCAAACGCAAGCGCCGCGCGGAAAACTTCCTGACCGAAGCGCAAAGCCTGTCGGTGGGCGATCTGGTCGTGCATGTCGATCATGGCGTGGGCAAGTTTAACGGTCTGGAGACCGTCACCGCGATGGGCGCGCCGCATGAATGCCTCGCGCTGGAATATGCCGGCGGGGATCGCTTGTTCCTTCCGGTCGAAAACATCGAGCTTCTGTCCCGGTTCGGACACGACACCGGCCTGCTGGACAAGCTGGGCGGCGGCGCGTGGCAGGCCAAAAAGGCCAAGCTGAAGGAACGGATCCGCGAGGTTGCCGACAAGTTGATCCGGTTGGCCGCGGAACGCGAATTGCGCAAGGCACCGGTGCTGGACGCCCCGCATCACGCGTGGGAGGAGTTCTCGGCCCGGTTCCCCTATCAGGAAACCGACGACCAACTGGGCGCGATCGAGGATGTTCTGGCCGACCTAGCCTCAGGCCGTCCAATGGACCGTCTGATCTGCGGTGATGTTGGGTTTGGCAAGACCGAGGTCGCGATGCGCGCGGCGTTTGTTGCGGCAATGTCCGGCCAGCAGGTGGCGGTGATCGCACCGACCACCTTGTTGGCGCGTCAGCATTTCAAAAGCTTCGCGGAACGATTCCGCGGCTTTCCGATCCAGGTCGGGCAGCTGAGCCGCTTCGTGGGTCATCGCGAGGCGAAACTGACCCGCGAAGGCCTGTCGCGCGGCACGATGGATATTGTTGTCGGCACACATGCATTGTTGGCCAAGGACGTGCGCTTTGCAAATCTTGGGCTGCTCATCGTGGATGAAGAACAACGTTTCGGCGTGGGCCACAAGGAACGGCTGAAGCAAATGCGCTCGGACGTTCATGTGCTGACGCTGACCGCAACGCCGATCCCACGCACTTTGCAAATGTCGCTGTCAGGCGTGCGGGATCTGTCGATCATCGGCACCCCGCCTGTGGATCGCCTGTCGATCCGCACCTATGTCTCCGAGTTTGACAGCGTCACGCTCCGCGAGGCTTTGCTGCGCGAACATTACCGCGGTGGGCAAAGCTTCTTTGTTGTGCCGCGCATCAAGGATTTGCCGGAAATCGAGGCGTTCCTGGCCAATCACGTGCCCGAAGTCACCTATGTCGTGGCGCATGGGCAAATGGCAGCGGGCGAGCTGGATCGCCGGATGAATGCCTTCTATGACGGCAAGTTCGATGTTCTGCTGGCCACCACCATCGTGGAAAGCGGCATCGACATTCCGACCGCGAACACGATGGTGATCCACCGCGCCGATATGTTCGGGCTGGGGCAGCTGTATCAGATCCGTGGTCGGGTCGGGCGGTCGAAAACGCGTGCCTATGCCTATTTGACGACCAAGCCGCGCGTGCCGTTGACACCGACGGCGCAGAAACGGTTGCGCGTGTTGGGATCCCTTGATGCGCTGGGGGCGGGCTTTACGCTGGCCAGCCAGGACCTCGACATTCGGGGGGCGGGAAATCTGGTTGGCGAAGAGCAATCCGGCCAGATGCGCGAAGTGGGATACGAGCTGTATCAGCAGCTATTGGAAGAGGCGATTGCCAAGATCAAGGCGGGCGAACTTGAAGGCTTGAGCGAGGCCGACAGCACATGGGCCCCGCAGATCAACCTTGGTGTGCCGGTTCTGATCCCCGACACTTATGTGCCCGATCTGGATGTGCGGCTGGGGCTTTACCGCCGTCTGTCCTCGCTCACGTCAAAGGTCGAGCTTGAGGGCTTCGCCGCCGAGTTGATCGACCGGTTTGGCCCGTTGCCGAAAGAGGTCAACACGCTGCTGTTGGTCGTGCGCATCAAGGGCATGTGCAAACGAGCCGGGATTGCCAAGCTGGATGGTGGGCCGAAGGGCGCGACGATCCAGTTTTACAACGACAAGTTCGCCTCGCCCGAGGGGTTGGTCGATTTCATCCACGCGCAGAACGGGCTGGCCAAGGTGCGTGACAACAAGATCGTTGTGCGCCGCGACTGGCGCAAGACCGCCGACAAGATCAAAGGGGCTTTTGCGATCGCTCAAGATCTGGCGATCAAGGTGAAAGAGGCGAAGGACAAGGCGAAAGCCGCAACGCGCAACTGAGCTGGTGGATTAGTCCGTATTGCCACGATCAAGCTGCATCAACGCGACCGCGAGCGCTGAACAGATCGTCACGCCGATCAAAAGCGGAAACGGTGTGTCGTTGAACGCCAATCCGACCGGGGCGGCAATGGCGATGGCTGCAATCGTGGGCACCGCGCCAATCACAGCACTGGCCGTGCCAGCCACGTGGCCCAAAGGCTGAATGGCCAACGCGTTCAGGTTGCCAAAGCTCAAGCCGTTCAGGAAAAACAGCGTGGTTGCCCAGCCACAGAACAGCCACAGCGCCCACGCACCCTGAGGCGCAAACACCCACCACGCCAACAGCGTCACCGCGGCCAGCACGGTCTGGACCGCAAACCCCGTGACCGCCAAGCGCCGCATGCCCAGGCGCATGACAAGTTTGGCGTTCAGAAAACCGGCGGCGGCGGAAAACACCGTCACCAGTGCAAAGTAGAGCGGAAAGCGGGTGCCCACGCCCAGCACGTCGACATAAATCTGTTGGGCCGAGCTGATGAACGACATGAGCTGACCGAAGGCCAGCGTGATGACGCCCATGTAGATCAGCGTGACACGGGTGCTCAAGACCACTTTGAACGCCGCAAGGATGGGGCGCAGTGACAGGGCGCGCCGCCGTTCGGGTGGCAGGGTCTCGGGTTGGCGCAGCAAAAACCAGATCAGAATGACCAGCGCCAGCAGGATATAGGCGGTGAACATCTGGCGCCAGCCAAAGGCCAGCACGATCCCCTGACCAATCATCGGGGCGACCGCTGGCACGAACACGAAAAACCCGAATGCCATCGAGTTCACCCGTGCCATTTCGCGCCCTTGATACAGGTCTCGGGTCATGGCCATGCCACAGGCGCGCGGGCCTGCTGCGCCCAGCCCTTGGATGAAACGCCAGAACAGAAGCGTTTCAAGCGTTTGGGCCCACAGGGCGGCGAAGGCTGCCAGCATATAAAGCAGCATCCCCATCGACAGAGAAAATCGCCGCCCCAACGCATCCGACAGCGGTCCGAAAAACAACTGGCCCGCACCCGCGCCGATCACGAAAGCGCTGATCAAAAGCTGCGCGCGGTTCACGTTTTCGGGCACCAAGGTCGAGGCGATTTCGGGCAGTGCCGGCAAGATTGAATCGATCGAGAACGCGACCATTGAAAACAATGCGGCGACAAGCAGAACGTATTCGCCCAGCCGAAGCGGTTGGACTGGTGGAAAGGATCTGGCGATCACTGTGGCGTGTCCGGCCCAAGCTGGGCGGTGATCTCGTCGATGGCCTGCGTCCAAAGCTCGGTCGGTTGGGCACCGGCGATGACGTGCTGGTTGGCAACCACGAATGTCGGCACGGACTGCACGCCCTTGTGGCGCGCATCCGCGTCACGCGCCCGGATGTCGTCTGCGTCCGCGTCGGTTTCCAAAAGCCGGGCGGTCACGTCGCCATCCATACCGATATCTGACGCGATCTGAACCAGTTGCGCTGGATCCCCGATATCCACACCGTCCACGAAATAGGCCCGAAACAGACGATCAACGGCGGCGTTTTGCTTCATCTCGATCCCCGCCCAATGGATCAACCGATGGGCGTTCAACGTGTTGGGCGTGCGCGTGATGCCCTCGAAATTGATCTTCAGACCCGAGGCTTCGGCTTCGGTCACAACCGGCAGATAGGCCTGAACAGCACCGGCTTGGCCTCCGAACTTCGCCTCAAGATAGGTGCGGCGATCCATGCCGGATGCAGGCATGTCGGGGTTCAGCTGGAACGGGTGCCATTGGACCTGAAACGGATGATCCGGCCGCGCGGCAAGGGCGCGGTCAAGGCGGGCCTTGCCGATGTAGCACCATGGGCAGATCGGATCGGAAAACACATCAAGACGGATCATGGCAAACTCCTTGCGCTAGGCTTTAGCCGGGATTGGGGTCATAGGAAAGGGCACGGGGATCAGCCCGAAGAAAGCCCGCCACGTTCAAAGGCGGTGCGCAGGCTTGACCTGAGCAGTTTGTTGTTCGCCCCACGCGGTAAGGTGGTGACCGGAATGAACAGGCGCGGGCATTTGTAATGGGCGAGGGTGGCATGGGCGTGGGCTGACAGGTCTTGATCTGACAGGGCCGCGCCTTCGAGGGTATAAAAACAGGCGATGACGGTGGCGTCAGCTTTGATGGCGACCTCGGCGCAGGCGGCTTCGTGGACGCCGGGGTGCAACGCCATTGCGGCCTCAACCTCGATCGGAGAGACACGAAATCCACCGGCGTTCATGATATCGTCTGAGCGTCCCTCAAAGGTGATGGCACCGTCTGGGTTCATGCTGACAGTGTCGCCTGTCAGGAACCAGTCGTTGCGAAAACGGGCTTTTGTGTCTTTTTCGGCACCAAGATAGCCCAGCATGAGGCCGGGATCGGAGGCATGAACTGCCATGATGCCTGCCTCGTTACGGGCGACCGGGTGGCCTGTGTCATCGACAACGGCGATATGGCGACCGGGTTGAGGGAACCCCAACGTGCCTTCGGGCGCGGGGTGGTCTGGGGACCCGGACACGAAGGTTGAACATTCCGACATCCCGTAAGCTTCGTGGATCGGGGTGCCGGTCGCGTCGATCCAGTGCGCGCGGGTGGTTGCCGGCAGTTTCTCGCCCGCGGACAGGCCGTGGCGCAGGTTGGGCAGGGCGGGCAGGGGCGCGCGCAACATCTGGCGATAGACACCAGGGGCTGCGGCAAAGATGGTCACCTGTTCGCGCGCCAGCAAGTGGCCCAAATCCGCGGCCGCCGCTCCAGCCGCCGGGATCAGCGCGGTTGCGCCAACCGTCCAGGGGTCCATCAACCCGGTGCCAAGCGTATAGGTCCAGTTGAACGCACCGGCATGCATCAGCCGGTCGTCGCGGGTAAGACCATACCAGCCGGTCCACATCATTTGCCGCGCCCAGATGGCACGATGGGCATGCACCACCGCACGCGCCTTGCCCGACGTGCCAGAGGTGAACACGATATAGGCGGGCCGCTCGGGATCGCCCATATGAAAGCTTGCGGGCGGGTGGTCGGCCAGACGATGAAGCATGTCCACATTCAAAACCGGCGCATCGGTCCCATCTGGCAGCGCGATGCCCTCATCTGCGAAAATCAGCTTGGGGTCGACCATCGCGGCCATTTTGGAGATCTCGGCGCGGGTCAGCTGGGACGAGGTGGGAACCGGCACCGCGCCTGCCGCAATGGCCCCCAGAAAAGCCAGCGGAAAATCGACTGTGTTGCCGAGGCGGAGCAGCACACGGTCACCGGGGCGCACGCCCTGCGCCGACAGCCCACCCGCAAGCCCGCACACGGCCCGTGCCAACTGCGCATAGGTCCAATGTGTTTCCCCAGCACCATTCGGCGTCACCACCGACAAAGCGGTTTTCGTGCCCAGATCATCGGCATGGGTCAACACATAGCGCGCCATATTAAAGTCCGAAGGCGGCGGAGGCAGGGGGGCCGTGGGTGTCATTTCGGATCTCATTTCCTTGATGTGCCAAGCTCTGCGGGCACTTACAAGGGCTAGCAGTTGCATTGATCCGGTTTCGGTGTATTCAGAGGCCATGAAGAGCCTCAACCAACCCAGCTTGATCCGTCTGGCACGCGAAAGCGGCGAGGATGCGCCTGATCCAAGCCCCGTAAACCTTGGCGAACGGGTGCGTGACCTGCGCAAATCGCGCGGTTGGACCCTTGCCCAAGCGGCCGTTCAGGCCGGGCTGGCGCGATCCACCCTGTCGAAGATCGAAAACGGCCAGATGTCACCCACATACGAGGCGCTGAAGAAGCTGGCAGTGGGTCTGCAGATCTCGGTGCCTCAGCTTTTCACCGCGCCGAAGGCGGCACAGGTGTCCGGGCGCATGGCCGTGACCAAATCGGGGGATGGCGCGTCCCATCCGACCGCCACCTATGAACATGAAATGCTGGCAGGCGCGTTGACCAAAAAGGCGATGCTGCCCTATCGCGCCCGGGTGCGTGCCCGCAGCTTTGACGAGTTTGACGGCTGGGTGCGCCATGACGGAGAGGAGTTCCTGTATGTTCTGACCGGCGCGATCCGGCTGATTACGGAATTCTACGAACCCGTCGAAATGCGGCGCGGCGACAGCGCCTATTACGATGCGTCGATGGGCCATAACGTTGTGTCGATCAGCGATGAGGACGCGATGATCCTTTGGGTCACGTCGCTGACCTGACCCAAAGGATGATTGGGCCTACACGCCGAGAACCAGCGTCGCCAGCGTTTGGCGACGTGCCTCGCCTGCGGCAATCCTATTCCTCATACCACCAAATCTCAGGCTGGAAGCCCAGATAATCGCCATACATCGGAATGCGCGCGGGGTATTTCAGTTCTTTGACATGAGCAATGTGGGACATTTCGGAGAACCCCAGCGGAATGACATAGCGGCCAGCGGTCAGCACACGATCAAGCGCTTTGGTGGCCGCGCGAAATTCGTCCTGCCCCTTGGCGTTCAGCATGCGGTCGATCAGGCCGTCAATTGCCGCGCTTTTCACGCCCATCCAGTTGCGTGTGCCTTCTTCGTCTGCGCTTTCGCTGCCCCAATACAGCTTTTGTTCGTTGCCGGGGCTGAGCGACAGGCCGCGCCAGTAATAGGCCATGTCGAAATCAAACGCGTTGGTGCGTTCCTTGTATTGCGCACTGTCGACCGAGGTGATGGTGGGCGCGATCCCCATACGCTCAAGGGCGGCGGTAAAGATGTCGATCTCTTGCCGGTTCTCGGAGGCGCCGGTTTTCAACAGGATCTCGAAGGTGAAAGGCGACCCATTTGCGTCTTTCATCGCGCCGTCCTGCACGGTCCAGCCGGCGTCTTCCATCAGCGCCATGGCGTTGCGCAATCCGTCGCGGTTGCGCGCCGAGCCGTCAGACACCGGCAGGGCATAGCCCTCAAGCGCGCCCTTCGGCAGGTCGTCAAAGGCCATCAGCATGTCCTTCACCAAACCTTCCGCAGGCGCCCCCGGTGTCATTCCCAGCACCGAGTTGTGGAAATAGGACTGAATGCGCTTCTTGGCGCCGGCATTGATGGTCTGGTTGATAAACTCGAAATTGAAGGCGTGGATCATCGCGTCACGCACGCGAATGTCCTGAAACGCGGGGCGGCGGGTGTTCATGACATACCCCATGATCCCGGTGGGGCGCTGATGGGGGATGTCCGACAGCACGATGTCGCCCGAAGTCACAGCAGGAAACGTGAATTGTGTCGCCCATTTCTGCGCATTCGTTTCGCGGTGTGTCGTTGCCTCGCCGGCCTTGAAGGCCTCGAAGATCACATCGCCATCGCCGTAATAGTCGAACCGGATCTCGTCCAGATTGGCTTGTCCACGCATGAAGGGCACGTCCTTGCCCCAATAGTCGGGATTGCGCTTTAACGTCAGATGACGGCCGGCTTCGAAATCGGCGATCACATAGGGCGCCGACCCGATGGGGATGACGTCGATGCCAGAGGCTTCAAAGTCCTTGCCCTCCCACTGGGCTTTTTGCAGCACCGGGCGCATGCCAAGGATCAGCGGCAATTCCCGATCCTCGGTGTTGAATGTGAATTTCACCGACCGCTCGCCGGTTTTCTCCATGGAGGCCACTTTGCTCCAGGCGCCGTGATAGCGCGGATGGCCGAGGGTGCCGAGGGTCTCATAGGACCACATCACGTCTTCGACCGTGACGGGGCTGCCGTCGGAAAAACGGGCCTCTGGTCGCAAGGTGTATTCGACCCATGTGCGATCAGGATCGGTATCGACCGATTCGGCCAAAAGACCGTAAAGGGTGAACGGTTCGTCATAACTGCGCCCCATCAGGCTTTCTGCCAACATAAAGCGAAGCTGCCACGGGGCGGACCCTTTGCGAATGAACGGGTGCAGCGAATCAAAGCCGCCCGCCTCGGCGAAAATGATCTTGCCACCCTTGGGGGCGTCTGGGTTCACATGGGGCAGGGACACAAAATCAGGTGGTAGGGCAGGGTCGCCATACATAGCTATGCCATGCTGGGGCTCAGCATAGGCAAACTGGGCGGTGAGGATCGAAAGCGAAACGGCACCAGCAAGTGCGCGCAGATTGTTGAAGATATCGGATCTCATTGGCGACTGCATCCTTCACGTCCCTGATATGATTTGAGGAAAGCCTAGACCTGTCCCCGAGCCTTTTCAAACTTTTAGCTTGGAACGCGGCGCCAGACCGCTTATAAAGAATTCACTGCTCGATAGGTTTCTTGCCTGTATGAAACCTGCCTCAATAACTTAACGCCCGCTTCGTGCGGGCGTTTTTTTTATGGACCACTCGGGCAGCCTTCATACCGCGCACGTCACACCAAAGGTCGAGAGAATCGGTTGGCTCGGACCGCTCTGCATCGGTCCGCATGGGTGATCAGGCCGCCGCTCGGATATCCGCTGGCGTGCGGGCGGCATTCAGCTATGCTGCGGCGCAACATATTACGCAGAGGAGATCCCCATGGCCATCACCACATCGTTGAACGGAAAAACCGCAGTCGTCACCGGGTCCAATTCCGGTATCGGTCTGGGCATTGCCCGCGAACTTGCCCGCGCGGGCGCAGATGTTGTGCTGAACTCCTTTACGGATACGGATGAAGACCACGCCCTGGCCAAGCAGATCGCCAAGGAATTCGGGGTCGAGGTGCGATACATCCAAGCCGACATGTCGGACGCCGATCAATGTCGCGACCTGATTGCGAAAGCGGGCCAGTGCGACATCCTGATCAACAACGCCGGCATTCAGCACGTGGCACCGGTGGACGAATTTCCAGTGGACAAATGGAATGCGATCATCGCGATCAACCTTAGCTCGGCGTTTCACACGACGGCTGCCGCTTTGCCCAAGATGCGCGCCGGTGGCTGGGGCCGGATCGTTAACATCGCTTCGGCGCATGGGTTGACGGCGTCACCGTTCAAATCGGCCTATATTGCGGCCAAACACGGTGTGGTCGGGCTGACCAAGACGGTTGCGCTTGAAACGGCCGAAGAGCCCATCACCTGCAACGCGATCTGCCCCGGTTATGTGCTGACACCGCTGGTCGAGGCGCAGATCCCGGACCAGATGAAAACTCATGGCATGGGTCGTGATGAGGTGGTTCGCGAAGTCATGCTGGCACGCCAGCCGTCCAAGGAATTTGCGACCGTCGAGCAAATGGGTGGATCGGCGGTCTTTCTGTGTTCGGATGCAGCCGCACAGATCACCGGCACAACCTTGTCTGTTGATGGCGGCTGGACTGCACTTTGAGCACCCGACCCAAACCCAAACGCATCAATCTGGCACTTCAGGGCGGGGGCGCACATGGCGCCTTCACTTGGGGCGTGCTTGACCGGTTGCTGGAAGACGAACAGATCGAGATTGCCGGCATCTCGGGCACCTCGGCCGGGGCCCTAAACGGTGCGGCGCTGAAAGCAGGGCTGGTGGCGGACGGTAAGGGGCAGGACCGCGACGCCGCACGCGCCCAACTGGATGGGCTATGGCATAGCGTGGCGGGCGTCCATGATCTGCGCCTGACAACATGGTTTGCCCAGTTTGCCCCACATAACGAGTTTATCAGCCAAGCCATCGCAGCCTCGCCGGCGTTTGCCTGGGCCGATATGGCCAGCCGGGTGATCAGCCCTTATTCCTATGGGCCGTTCTACGCCAATCCGCTTAAATCGGTGGTCGAGAAGTTCGACTTTGATCGTGTCTGTGCCGATATCGGCCCGCGCTTTTGCGTGTCCGCCACCAATGTTCGCACCGGCAAGATCCGTGTCTTCGATGGGCACGAGATTTCGACCGATGCAATCCTTGCCTCGGCCTGCCTGCCCACCGTCTTTCAGGCGGTCGAGATCGACGACCCAAGCACCGGGAATCGCGAAGCCTTTTGGGACGGTGGATATACGGGCAATCCGGCCCTGTTCCCCCTGTTTGACCCGGCGCTGCCGGCCGACATTGTGGTGGTCAATATCAACCCGCTTTTCCGTCCCGATGTTCCAACCTCTGGGGCGGATATCCAGAACCGGATCAACGAGATCAGCTTTAATTCGTCGCTTCTGCGCGAGCTTCGGGCGATCAATTTCGTCAAACGACTGATTTCCGCAGGACAACTGGCGCCCGGCCAAATGCGCGATGTGCTCGTTCACATGATCTCGGATGATGTTTTGATGCGCGACCTTAGCACGGCGACCAAACTGGTGCCCTCGGCGGTGACGTTGCAGCGGTTGAAATCAGCAGGGCGAGACGCCGCTTCGCAGTTTCTTGACCAGCACAGGGATGATCTGAACACCCGTGGCTCTGTAGATCTGGAAGAGATGTTCGGCTAGCCGATCGTGCCGATTGCCACGCCTCGGATCAGCCCGATCGCAATCGCCCACATGGTCAATCCGATGATTACATCGAGCATCTGCCACGCCTTGGGGCGTTGCATGACCGGGGCCAGAAAACGCGCGCCATAGCCCAGCGAGAAGAAGAAAACAAAGCTCGACGTTACCGCGCCCAGCCCAAAGATGATCCGCTGCGTCCAGTCCCCGAACGAGGTCGAGATAGCCCCGATCAGCCCCAAAGTGTCCAGATAGACATGCGGGTTGGCCCAAGTGAACGCCGCCGCGATCGCAATCGTGGCCAACAGGGGGCGGGACTGCCCGGAAAGCTCCATCGCGTAGTCGCCACGCACCGCGGCCGCAAACCGCATTGTTCCGTAGACGATCAAGAACCCCGCACCTGCCAGTGCCATCACCAAGGGCAAGCTGGGCCATGCTTCGACCATGGCGCCGAACCCGGCAACGCCCGCCATGATCAACAGCGCGTCCGAGGTGGCACAAAACAGGCAAAGCCAAAACACGTGCTGGCGCATCAACCCCTGACGCAGCACGAAAGCGTTCTGTGCGCCAATGGCCAGAATCAGGGAAAACCCGGTTGCAAAACCGGTTAGAGCGGGTGCAAGCACCAGGTTCATTTTACATCAGTTTCAATGGGTTGCGATGGGTCTTTCGAGTTCGGATAGACCAAACCCGCCGAGATGACCAGTTTGGCAGCATCTTCGACGCTCATGTTCAGCTCGATCACCGAATGACGCGGCACGAACAACAAAAACCCTGATGTCGGGTTCGGAGTCGTCGGCAAAAACACCGAGACGATGTCTTCGTTTACCGGAATGCTTTTGTCGATCTCGCCCTTTGCCTTGGTCGAAATGAAGGCAATCGCCCAGATTCCCTTGCGCGGATATTCCACAAGGCAAGCTTTGTCGAACTTGGTTTCGGTGGATTGGCTGAACACCGTCTCGGCGATCTGTTTGATCCCGTTATACAGGGACCGCACAACCGGCATCCGATCCACCAGCCCTTCGCCCCAGGCCAGAAAGGACCGCCCGATCAAGCCCTTGGCGATCCAGCCGACAAAAACGGTAAACAACAGGAAGACAACGACGCCAACGCCGCGCACGTTGACGCGAACGTCATCCCCAAAGATCATCTTGAACCAGGCACTTTCACCAAAGAAAAGATTGATCAGCGCATCGGGGTGATAGCGCGCTGGGACAAACGGCAGCACCCAGCTGTCGATCCAACCTACAAAGGTCCAGATCATCCACATGGTCACCGCGATCGGCACGACAACGACAAGACCCGCAAGGAAGTTGTTGCGCAATCCAGCAAACGGGCGCCATTTGCGCCGTGTGTGATCGTCGTCTTCAGTCATTGAATGCGCATTCCCCAGAGCTTCCCAACGGAACTTAGGGACTCGCATCAGGTTCGGCAATAGCCGACGCCTTGAAACACGGGTGATTGCGCCTTTTTTCAAAGGGTTGCGGTCGTCATGTCGGGCGATCGAGCTGCAACGGGACTGGACGAAGGCGCGGCACGGGCCTATCACAATTGAAAAGGAGTATGCTTGGGCCATGCGCGCGACCGCCGAAATTGACCTGGACAAACTGACCAAAGACGATGCACGCGCCGAACTGGCACGGCTCGGTGCAATCTTGTCGCGCGCGAATGCAGCGTATTATCAAGAAGATGCACCCGAAATTTCGGATGCTGCCTATGACGCGGCAAAACGGCGCAACAGCGCGATCGAGGCGAAGTTTCCTGACCTCAAACGTGCCGACAGTCCCAGTGAACAGGTGGGGGCGGCCCCGTCCGAGGGATTTTCCAAAATCACCCACGAGGTGCGGATGTTGTCGCTTGGTAACGCCTTCGACGATCAGGACGTGGTTGATTTCGACGGCCGGGTGCGGTCCTTTCTGGGCCTGTCGGACACCGCGCCGCTTGCTTACACGGCAGAACCCAAGATCGACGGACTGTCCCTGTCGATCCGGTATGAAAACGGGCGTTTGGTCCACGCGGCAACCCGTGGCGATGGCGCTGTTGGGGAGAACGTGACAGACAACGTGCGCACCATCGCCGATATCCCCGACACCCTGACCGACGCGCCCGAGGTGTTGGAAGTGCGCGGCGAAGTTTATATGTCGCATGCCGATTTCGCCGCGCTGAATGAACGCCAGGCCGCACGTGGCGGCAAGACCTTTGCCAATCCGCGCAATGCGGCGGCCGGATCACTGAGGCAGCTGGATGCGTCAATCACCGCAGATCGACCGCTGAGGTTCTTCGCCTACGCCTGGGGGGCCTTGTCCGCCCAGCTTGCCAGCACCCAGATGGAGGCTGTGAAACGTCTGGAAACGCTCGGGTTCCAGACCAACACGCTGACCCGGCGGTTCACGGACCTGAAAGCGCTATTGGCGCATTACCACGAAATAGAATCCCAGCGCGCCACATTGGGTTATGACATCGACGGGGTCGTTTATAAGGTCGATGACCTTGGCCTTCAGGCCCGACTTGGGTTTCGGTCGACCACGCCCCGCTGGGCGATAGCGCATAAATTTCCGGCTGAACGCGCCTGGACCCGTCTCGAAGCGATCGACATTCAGGTCGGGCGCACCGGCGCGCTCAGCCCCGTTGCGCGCCTGACACCCGTGACTGTGGGCGGCGTTGTCGTGTCCAACGCGACACTGCATAACGAGGACTATATCGCCGCACGCGACAGCAAGGGCGACACCATTCGCGGCGGCAAGGACATCCGCATCGGTGACTGGGTCGAACTGTATCGCGCCGGTGACGTGATCCCCAAAGTGTCAGATGTGGATCTGGACCGACGTTCTGCGGATGCAAAGCCATATGTGTTTCCAACACACTGCCCCGAATGCGGGTCTGACGCGATCCGCGAAGAAGGGGACGCGGTGCGTCGCTGCACAGGCGGCATTATCTGCCCCGCACAAGCCGTTGAGAAACTGAAGCATTTTGTATCACGCGGCGCGTTTGACATCGAAGGCCTTGGGGCCAAGCAGGTCGAGGCGTTCTACAACGATCCAAACCTGCCAATCCGCGAGCCAGTGGATATCTTTACCTTGGCCGCGCGTGACAAGGCGCAGCTCGCGCGGTTGAAAAACCGTGATGGCTGGGGCGAAAAAAGCGCCGAGAAGCTCTTCGCAGCGATTGAAGAACGCCGCACAATCCCCTTGAATAGATTGATTTTTGCGCTTGGTCTTCGGCATGTTGGCGAAAGCGCATCAAATCTATTGGCAAGGCATTACGCAACCTGGGACGCGTTTGAGGCTGCGGTGACAGCCGCTGGGACAGACTCGTCTGCATGGGATGAATTGGTGTCCATCGACGGTGTTGGCGCCGTGATGGCCGGGTCGTTGGTGGCCAGTTTTGCGCAAGAGGCTGAACGGGCGTCGATTGACCGGCTGGTCGCGGCTTTGGATGTTCAACCCGTGCAGGCCCCCAAGACTGATGGCAGTCCCGTCGCCGGCAAGACCGTGGTGTTCACCGGCACATTGGAAAAGATGACACGCGCCGAAGCCAAATCGCGCGCCGAAGCATTGGGCGCGAAGGTCTCAGGCTCGGTCTCGGCCAAGACAGATCTGTTGGTGGCCGGACCCGGTGCTGGTTCGAAAGCCAAGAAGGCCGCCGAGCTTGGGATCAAAACGCTTGACGAAGACGGCTGGTTGGCCTTGATCGGAGACGGTTAGATCATGGCGACGCGACCCGAAATTCTGTTTCCCCTGTTTGCCAAGCTTGAAACGCTGGGCGGCATTGGCGAAAAGACGGCCAAAGGTCTGGGAACGCTTGGTATTACGCTCCCGCGCGATTTGCTGTTCTGGTTGCCGCATGCAGGGATCGACCGCAAATTTCGCGCCTCGGTGACCGAGGTGCAGCTTGGCGAAATCGCCACGGTCGAAATCGAGGTGTTGAAGCACCGCCCGGGTCGCACACGAACCGCCCCCTATCGGATCGAGGTCAAAGACGCCCTGACCACCTTCGATCTGGTGTTTTTCCACGCAAATGCAAACTGGCTTTCAAAGCAATTGCCTGAAGGCGAAACCCGTGTGATCTCGGGCAAGGTCGAGGCCTTTGATGGTGCCTTGCAGATCGCGCATCCCGACTACATCCTGCCGCCAAATGATGTTGATGAAATACCCGATTACGAACCGGTATACCGGCTGACTGCGGGCATTACCGGACGCACCATCGCCAAGGGAGTCGGCGAGGTGCTGACCCGTTTGCCTGTGTTGAAGGAATGGATCGACCCGGAGTTGAAGTCGCGCGAACATTGGCCGGACTGGCACATGGCATTGCGACAGGCCCATACCCCACAAGGCGCCGATGACCTGTCGCCCCAATCGCCCGCGCGCCGCCGCTTGGCCTATGACGAGTTCTTCGCCCATCAGCTGACACTTGCGCTTGCACGCGCAAAGGTGCGCCGTGGCAAGGGACGGCTCAGCGTTGGCACCGGGCAGTTGCAGGAGAAGGTATTGGCGGCCTTGCCCTATGCGCCCACAGCAGCACAACGTCGTGCGGTCGAAGAAATTGCAGCCGATATGGCGTCGGGTCAAAGGATGAACCGGTTGCTGCAGGGCGATGTGGGCTCTGGCAAGACGCTGGTCGCTTTGCTGTCGCTTCTGGTCGCGGTCGAGGCCGGCGGGCAGGGCGTCATGATGGCCCCGACCGAGATCTTGGCCGCTCAGCATCTTGAAGCGATCCGCCCGTTGGCCGAAGCGGCGGGGGTCGTGGTCGCACTGCTGACGGGGCGTGACAAGGGGGCCGAAAGGCGATCCAAGCTTGAAGCCTTGGCGCGGGGCGACATTCACATTCTTGTCGGCACCCATGCGGTGTTTCAGAAAGATGTCGTTTTCCAAGACCTTCGACTTGCCGTCGTGGATGAACAGCACCGGTTTGGTGTCTCGCAACGCATGGAGCTTGGGGCAAAAGGGCAGGCCTCGGACGTGCTTGTGATGACAGCCACACCGATTCCGCGCAGTTTGGCGCTTGCCCAGTATGGCGATATGGATGTGTCGGTGCTGGATGAAAAGCCACCGGGGCGAAAGCCGATCAAGACCGTGCTTGTGTCCGACGGCCGCATTGACGAAGTGATCGAACGGTTGCGCCGCGCGATTGACGACGGCGCACAGGCCTATTGGGTTTGTCCCTTGGTCGAAGAAAGCGAAGTGATGGACATGACGGCCGCCGAGGAACGGTTCAAGCTTCTGCGCGCAGACCTGGGCGAGGGCGTGGTTGGTCTGGTGCATGGGCAAATGCCGCCCGCCGAAAAAGATGCCGCAATGGCCGCCTTCGTCGCTGGCGACACCCGGCTGTTGGTAGCAACGACGGTGATCGAAGTTGGCGTGGACGTGCCCAATGCCTCGATCATGGTGATCGAACGCGCCGAGCACTTCGGGCTGGCCCAACTGCACCAGCTGCGCGGACGGGTGGGCCGGGGGCAGACGGCGTCGACCTGTTTGCTGCTGTATCACCCGCCCCTGACCGAAAGCGGCGAGAAACGCCTGTCGGTGATGCGCGACACCGAAGATGGGTTCGTGATTTCCGAGGCGGATTTGGAAATGCGCGGGGCCGGGGACGTGTTGGGGACCGCGCAGTCCGGTCTGCCACGGTTCTGGGTTGGAGATCTTGAACATCAGGCGGCTTTGATGGCCGTGGCCCAGAAAGACGCGCGTCTTCTGTTGCATCAAGACCCCGATCTGACGACCGCACGGGGGCATGCGGCACGCGTTCTACTGTGGCTGATGCGGCAGGACGAAGCCATTCGTTTGATTTCAGTGGGTTAGCCCATTTGTTCTCATAAGTTCACAAATGTTCTTAAAAAGTTCTTTACAAACCGCGCGCAAATATGCGAACAAAATAGCAACAAAGGTGATGTGGTTCACGAAGACCCCACCGAAACAGAGCGCAGGAGAGTTTGTCATGCTGAACGAAATGAAAGCTGTATTGTCCCGATCATCCGCCACAATTTGGCAGGATGCCGTCGGTGGCATGTGCCTGTTGGTTGTTCTTTTTGGAGCGCTTCATCTGCCCGGGGCGATCTAACCCCAATCCAGTTTCTGCCTGCGGAGGGTCCGGACACTGCATCATGTCCCAAATGCGATGTATCATGACGGTTCACTGCCCGTCACTTGTCCCAAGACCCGGTGTGACTGCCTCTTTCCCACACCGGACCCCGAAAACCCGTCCCGCTACCTTCCGCCGCCTCCCTGCCAGGAGTGCGGCGGTTTTTTTATGCATCGGCCAAATAGGCCATGCGCAAGCCGCCCCAATGGCGGCCGTTCACCACGATTGGCGCCGACAGGTCCTTCATTAACGCGAATTGCCCGCCGCCCATGTCACGACGATAGACTTGCAGCAGAAACGGGGCGGTGGATTGCCCGGCTTTCAGGCCGACACGGTCGTCAAAAATCCTTCGGTTCCGGCAATGCGCCATGTTCCAGACCGGATCGTCACTTTGGGGATGCGAAAAGCACTTGTTGTGTGTGGGCAGGTAGCCGCGTTGATCGACCGCAGCACAAAACACAACGCGCGCGTCGCTGGTCAATGCGGCTTCCAGTATCTCGGGCAATATGCTGTCGGTCAGACGTGTGAATGGTGCCATCACCTGTTGTGGATTGCTTCCTGGGATCACGTGGTAGGTTTCTGAAAACAGCGCGGCTTCGGTGATCAACTGCGTGTCCAAAGCGTGCTCAAACCGTTTCGCAATTTGGCGCGCGTCGCTTTGGACCCGTTCGATGAATTGCCGGTCCCCGGACACCACACCCAGCCCGACCGTAAGCTGGACCATCCGTTCAGACAGGTCGATCATACCATTGGTTTGCTGGCTGACATGGTGAACACCGGTGGCGGTTTTGGCCGCGCACCCGCTGATACTTTCGAACGCGGGCAGAAAGTCGGAAACCAATGCGCCGACGGTTTCAGCCTCGGTCTTTATTTGGCGGGTCGCGTGCGCGTTTTTCGCAGCCCGTTCGGCCAGATCTTGACTTGCGGTCGTGATCGCGACCGAGCTTTCTATGACGCGCCCAGCCTCAGTCGCAACATCCGCGGATTGGCTGTTCAGGGTGCCTACAGTCCGTGTCAACGCATCCACATCCGAGAATATATTCTCGGCGGTTTTGGTTGTCTTGGCGGACAATTCGTTGATTGCTGCGGCGACAACCGCGAAGCCACGCCCCGCGTCACCTGCGCGAGCGGCTTCGATCTTGGCATTCACCGCAAGGATGTTGACCTGCGCGGCAATCGACGCGATTTGTTCGTTGCTTTTGTGGATGTTGCGCAAGGTGTCGGTCATCTGTGCCATCTGGTCGGCCAGCGCGTTGACCCATTGCGCGATGCCTTGTGCCTGCTGGGCGTTTGTTTCGACCTGATCGGCTGTGGCTTTGGCGGATTGCGCGTTGGTTTGCGCACGGCTCATCAGGTCATGCAGCGTGGTTAGAACTGTCGCGTTCGATGCGAGAACGTGCTGGGACTGCCGGGTAAGTGCCTCGATCGACTGTTTTTGCTGGCCGGCCATCATATCGACATCTGCCAGAAATCCAGCAACATCGACGATCTTGAAGCCAAGTTCCGCCGCCGCGCGGGCGATGTCATCAAGGCCCTGCTTTGATGCGTCCGGAATTGGGAAAGCTTGGTTTTCGATCATGACCGCCACATGTTTCACGTGGCTCGGTGATACAGCAGAGGTCTTATCAGGTGCTTAACTGCTGCGCGCCTTTTCAATCGCTGCAAGCGTGGCATCCAGCGGTAGCAAGATCGAGGCATGGCGGTTTTTGAACTCGCGCGCGGGCAGCAAAGACTCGTAGCCCTCGAAGGGTGCGGATGGCACGGGGCCGTTCTTTGCCAACATCGCGTGCAATTCTTCGCGGCCCCGCGCAAGTGTTTGCGCATCAAGCCCGATCACAACCTTGCCCAAAACCGCCGCCGAGGCTTGCCCAAGCGCACAGGCTTTTACGTTTTGGGCAAACCCGGTCACGATATCGTCCTTAAGAGTGAGCCCGACAGACACCATGGACCCGCACAGGGGGGAGCGTGCCTTAGCCTCGGCGTCTGGTGCGTCAAGCTTTCCAAGATGCGGAATGGCAGCGGCCAGAGCCAGTATCTGCTTAGAATAGAGCTTGATCAGGTCACTGTCGCTCATTGTCATCCCGCCTTTCGCCTATTGTTGTATCGGACTACATAAGGGGCAGGTGGAAGATTGGAAAGGACGGGCCATGAAATTCGACGCGCGTGAATTGATCTATGATGCGACGGGTCTGATCCCGGCCATCGCACAGGATGTCGACAGTGGCGAGGTTCTGATGATGGCGTGGATGAACGAAGAGTCCGTGCGGCGCACGCTTGAGACCGGGCGCGTGACCTACTGGTCGCGATCCCGTCAGAGCTTTTGGGTGAAAGGGGAAAGCTCGGGCCATGTGCAAGAGCTGGTCGATTTCCGCCTCGATTGCGATCGTGATTGCCTGCTGGTTC
This sequence comes from uncultured Aliiroseovarius sp., assembly GCF_947497285.1. Taxonomy (GTDB): domain Bacteria; phylum Pseudomonadota; class Alphaproteobacteria; order Rhodobacterales; family Rhodobacteraceae; genus Aliiroseovarius. The sequence continues at coordinate 405,605 of NZ_CANMFT010000002.1, forward strand.
AGGTGCGGCAGACAGGCCCTGCCTGCCATACAAACCGGCGAAGTTGTTTCTACACGGCCGTGAGGGATGGCGAAGCTGTCACGTTGATGGAGCCTATGGCCTAAAGCCCAACCATCTTTCGGATGTCGTCCGGCGATTTGCCTTCAGCGCGATACATCGAAATCGCGCGCGCATCATCGCGTTTTGCGAGGCGCTTGCCTGTTTCGTCACGGATCAGTCGGTGGTGATGGAAGATTGGTTGGGGCAGGCCCAGAAGCTCTTGCAAGATCACGTGGATACGGGTGGCGGCGAACAGGTCCTGACCGCGAACCACATGCGTGATGTCTTGTGCCGCGTCGTCCACCACAACGGCTAGGTGATAGGAGGTTCCCATCGCTTTGCGTGCCAACACGATATCGCCTATGTCGCGCACTGCGTCGTCGCCGCTGAAGGTGATGGACCCGGTCTCAGCGTCAGGACCTGCGCCGGTTTCGAAAAACCGATAGGTCTTGGACGCCGTCGCCCGCGCCATGTCGAGGCGCAAGGCAGTATCACGGGGCAACGGACCGGTGGGGGGCGTGGCCGGGCGGCAGGTGCCGGGATAGATCACCCCGTCGGGACCAATCGCCGGCGACGCACCTTCCTGAGGGGCACTGGCGGCATCGGCGATGTCGCGGCGCGTGCAGTGGCATGGATAAAGCAAGCCCTTGGCCCAAAGGGTCTGCAGGGCCGTATCATAGGCAGGCTGGCGATCTTGTTGGCGGATCGGGGGGGCGTCCCAGCGGACACCCAGCCACTGCAGATCATCAAAAATTTGCGTTTCCCAATGCGGTTTGGAACGCGCCCGGTCGATGTCTTCTATGCGCAACAAAAAACGACCACCCGCGGTGCGGGCCATCGAGAAAGCTAGCAACGCCGAGTAAGCGTGACCCAGATGAAGCGGCCCTGTGGGCGATGGCGCGAAACGTGTCGTGAATACAGACATTTACGCTCCACACTTCATGTCAGTCAAAGGCCGAAAGCCAATCGGTCCACGCTGCTTTCGCGCGGTCCGTATAGGCTTTGTAGCGGTCTTTTCGACCGCGTCGCCCGCCTTTCAACCCGTCAACGGGGCGAAACAGCCCGAAGTTGACGTTCATCGGCTGAAAGGTTTTCGCCTCAGCGCCGCCGGTGATGTGATGGATCAGGGCACCCATAGCGGTGTCTTGCGGCAGCTTCGGAAGGGGGCGGCCAAGGATCTCGGCCGCGGCCATGCGACCTGCCAGCAAGCCCATTGCGGCACTTTCCACGTATCCTTCGACCCCGGTCACCTGTCCCGCAAAGCGCAGGTTGGGACGCGACTTCAAGCGCATCTGGTCATCCAGCAGCGTCGGCGAATTCATGAAGGTGTTGCGATGAATCCCACCCAGACGCGCGAAGGAAGCGTTCTCCAACCCTGGGATCGTCTTGAATACATCGGTCTGCGCCCCGTATTTCATCTTGGTTTGAAAGCCAACGATATTATAAAGCGTGCCCAATGCGTTATCACGGCGAAGTTGAACCACCGCATAGGGCTTGTCTTCGGGTTTATGGGCGTTTGTCAGACCAATGGGTTTCATCGGTCCAAAACGCAACGTTTCACGGCCACGCTCGGCCATCACCTCGATCGGCAGGCAGCCGTCGAAATAGGTGGCGGTTTCGCCGTCGTGAAATTCGGTCTTGTCAGCGGCCAGAAGCGCGTCGATGAACGCTTCATACTGCGGCTTGGTCATCGGGCAGTTAAGGTAGGCCTTCTGCTCTTCTTCCGTGTCGCCCTTGTCATAACGCGACTGCGCCCAAACCACGTCCATGTCGATGCTGTCGGCATAGACGATGGGGGCGATGGCATCGAAAAACGCCAACCGGTCCGTGCCGGTTTCGCGTGCAATCGCTTCGCCAAGCGCGGGTGAGGTGAGCGGACCGGTGGCGAAAATCCAGCTGCCGTCATCGGGTAGGTCAGTGATCTCGCCGTAATCGACCCGGACATTCGGCAGGGCGCGCAGCTTGGCGGTGACGGCTTGCGCAAAGGCCTCGCGGTCGACGGCAAGCGCACCACCGGCAGGCAGGCGGTTTTCGTCGGCCGTTGCCATGATGACCCCGTTGGCCTTGCGCATTTCCCAATGCAGCAAGCCCACAGCGTTTTGTTCGTCGTCGTCAGAACGGAACGAATTGGAGCACACCATTTCAGCGAAATCGCCGGATTGGTGGGCAAAGGTGCCAACGTTCGGGCGCATTTCATGCAGCACCACATCGACGCCCATGTGCGCCGCTTGCCACGCTGCTTCGGATCCGGCCATGCCGCCGCCGACAATATGAAGGGTCTTTTCAGTCATGTGCCGCAGATAGGCGAACGCGTGCGAAAAGGGAAGAGGCGCATTAGCGTTTTGGTTGCAGCAGATCCCAAAGGTTGCCGTGCAGATCTTCGAACACGGCGACAGTCCCATAGGGTTCGTGGCGGGCCTCTTCGCGGAAGGTGACGCCGGCCTTCGTCATATGGGCATACATCGCGTCGAAATCATCTGTGAACAGAAAATGCCCGACGCGCCCGCCGGCCTGATTTCCGACGGCGCGCCGCTGATCACCTGTAGCGCGCGCGATCAGAAACGCGGTTTGTGCGTCGTGCTGAGGCGCCATGCGCACCCAACGCTTGCCGTGGCCCATGTCGGTGTCTTCCAGCAAAACGAACTGCAACGCCTCCTGAAACCAAGAGATCGCGCGATCATAATCGTCGGTCAGGAAGGCAATCAGGCCAAGTCTGTTGTTCACGTGTGACCTCACTTCGCCGTGGTGCAAGGCGTGTCGCTTGAGAAAACGTCAAGCCAAGACGGCGGAGAAAGGACACCATGGGTCCGGTGACAATGGTCACGCGATCCATGGTGTCCTGAATGGTGCTGCGACGTCAGGTGTCTGTCCCTGCATCGCTTTCGCTCACGACCTCGGTGTCAGAGGCAAGCTCGTCGCTGGTATCCTCATCCGACTGCTCGGCAATCCGCGCGACCGACACGACCTCTTCGCCTTTGCCGGTGTTGAACACTTTGACGCCACCTGCGCCGCGTGACCGGAAGCTGATGCCGTCGACGGGGCACCGGATCGACTGGCCCTTGGACGTGGCCAGCATGATCTGGTCCTCCTGCGCGACCGGGAACGACGCCACAAGGGTGCCGCCACGCATCGCCTTGTCCATCGCGGCCACACCCTGACCGCCGCGTCCACGCACCGGATAGTCATGCGACGAACTGATCTTGCCCGCACCGCCAGAGGTGATGGTCAGGATCAAGTCCTCGGCGGCTTGCATTTCTTCAAACCGCTCGGGCGTTATGTCGCCTTCGGGCTCGTCGGCACCTTCATCATCAGCCCCCGCCATGGCGCGACGCATCTTGAGGTAGGCGGCGCGTTCGTCGGCTGTCGCTTCGAAATGTCGGATCACCGACATCGACACGACCTTGTCGCCGTCGTTCACAAGCCTGATGCCGCGCACGCCGATCGAATCGCGGCCCTTGAACACACGCACTTCGGTGGTCGGGAACCGGATGGCACGCCCTGATGCGGTCACCAGCATGATGTCGTCTTCATCGGTGCAGATCCGCGCATCGACCATTTCGACGCCCTCGGGAAGCTTCATGGCGATCTTGCCGTTTGATTTCACATTGGTGAAGTCTGACAGCGCGTTACGGCGCACGCCACCGGCGGTGGTCGCAAAGAAGATTTGCAGATCGTCCCAATCCTCTTCAGGCGCATCCACAGGCATGATCGCCGCCACGGACACACCGGGCGGGATGGGCAGAATATTCACGATGGCCTTGCCCTTGGCGGTGCGTCCCCCTTGCGGCAGACGCCATGTCTTCAGCTTGTAGACCATGCCTTCGGTGGTGAAGAACAAAAGCTGCGTATGGGTGTTGGCCACGAACAAAGTGGTCACCACATCCTCTTCCTTGGTCTGCATCCCGGACAGCCCCTTGCCGCCGCGCTTTTGCGCGCGGAAATCGGCCAGAGGCGTGCGCTTGATATAGCCGGTTTCGGTCACCGTCACGACCATGTCTTCGCGCTCGATCAGGTCTTCGTCGTCCATGTCGCCGGACCAGTCCACGATCTGGGTTCTGCGCGGCACGGCGAAGGCGTCTTTCACCTCGCGTAGTTCATCCGAGATGATCGCCATGATCCGGTCGCGCGAACGCAGAATATCCAGGTAGTCGCGTATCTTGGCGGCAAGATCTTGCAGTTCGTCGGTGACTTCCTTCACCCCCATCGCCGTCAGGCGTTGCAGGCGCAATTCCAAGATGGCGCGGGCCTGTGCTTCGGACAGGTTATAGGTCCCATCCTCGTTCATCTTGTGGCTTGGATCATCGATCAACTGAATATATTCGGCGATGTCATGCGCCGGCCATCGGCGTTCCATAAGCTTGGCGCGGGCATCGGCCGGATCATGCGAGGCGCGGATGGTCGCGACGACCTCATCCACGTTCGAAACGGCAACGGCCAGACCACACAGCACATGGCTGCGTTCGCGTGCCTTGCGCAAGTCAAACGCCGTGCGGCGCGTGACAACTTCTTCGCGGAACGTTATGAAATAGCTCAGGAAATCGTAAAGCGTCAGTTGTTCTGGGCGTCCGCCATTCAACGCCAGCATATTGCACCCGAACGAGGTCTGCATCTGCGTATAGCGGAACAACTGGTTCAACACGACCTCGGCGGTCGCATCGCGCTTCAGTTCGACAACCACGCGCACGCCGATCCGGTCGCTTTCATCCTGAACGCTGGAAATTCCCTCCAGCTTCTTTTCGCGCACCAATTCGGCGATCTTTTCGATCATCGAGGCCTTGTTGACCTGATACGGGATCTCGTCCAGCACGATGGCATAGCGATCTTTGCGGATCTCCTCGATCCGGGTCTTGGCGCGAATAATGACGCTGCCGCGCCCCTCAAGATAGGCTTTGCGGGCACCAGAGCGCCCAAGCATGATGCCGCCGGTCGGGAAGTCGGGGCCGGGGACATACTCCATCAACCCTTCCGAGCTCAGATCCGGGTTTTCGATCAGCGCCAGCGTGGCGTCGACCACTTCGCCCAAATTGTGGGGCGGGATATTGGTGGCCATGCCAACCGCGATGCCGCCGGCACCATTGACAAGCATGTTGGGAAAGCGCGCGGGCAGGACGGTCGGTTCAAGGTCTTTACCGTCGTAGTTGTCCTGAAAATCGACCGTGTCTTTCTCGATATCCGCCAACAAGGAGGCGGCCGGTTTGTCCATCCGCACTTCGGTATACCGCATGGCAGCGGCGTTATCGCCGTCCATTGAGCCGAAATTGCCCTGACCATCCAGAAGCGGCAGCGACATCGAGAACGGCTGCGCCATGCGCACCAGCGCGTCATAGATCGCGCTGTCACCGTGGGGGTGGAATTTCCCCATCGTGTCGCCAACCGGTCGGGCCGATTTCCGATACGGTTTGTCATGGGTGTTTCCGGTGCCGTACATCGCATACAGGATGCGCCTGTGGACCGGTTTAAGACCGTCACGCAGGTCGGGAATCGCCCGGCTGACGATCACGCTCATCGCATAATCGAGATAGGAGCTTTTCATCTCCTCTTCGATCGAGATTTGCGGGCCATCATAGGTGGGGCGTTCAGGCGGCATTTCGCCTTCGTTTTCAGGTGCTTCAGGGGTATCTGTCACGTTGTCCGCCGTTTTGGTGTGGGTCACACAATATATGGTTGTGCTGACTATATCATCGGGGTTGAGACAGGGGCAACCAAAAGGACTGGACCTTTGGCGATAACCTTCGGATTTCCAACTTTTTCCTGCCCCTTGCCCCCTTGGCATTCGGGCTCAAGTAAAGGAATATCGCGCCGAAGCGATTGGGAGAGCCAGATGACAAAGCCCCGCAGCATTTTTGAAGAGGTCGGCACGGACACGCAAGGTGACCGAAAGACCGTCGCCACAGGGATGATCGAACGCGGATCGGGTGGCGGCGCGGCGCGCGGTGCGGTGCGGATATGGCTGTTGGTGCTGTTTGCACTGGTCGCCGCGATGGTCGTGGTCGGCGGGTTGACCCGGCTGACTGATTCCGGGCTGTCGATCACCGAATGGGCGCCGTTCACCGGCGCCATGCCCCCCACATCCGACGCTGCATGGGCGGCCGAGTTCGCAAAATACCAGAAGATCCCCGAATTCCAGTTGCAAAACAGCAGTATGGATCTGGCTGACTTCAAGGCGATCTATTGGTGGGAATGGGGACATCGTCAGCTTGGCCGCTTTATCGGTTTGGTCTGGGCGATCGGTTTCTTCGGATTTCTGGCGGCCCGAAAAATCCCGAATGGTTGGACCGGACGATTGGCGTTGCTGGGCGTGCTTGGGGGGCTTCAAGGTGCTATCGGCTGGTGGATGGTATCCTCTGGCCTGTCGGGCGACCGGGTGGATGTGGCATCTTACCGGCTGGCGATCCATCTGGGTCTGGCGTTCATCATCCTTGGGCTTATCGCCTGGTTCATCTTGCTGCTTGGACGGCGCGAAGCCGACCTGATGACCGCCCGTCGCCTGCGCGAAACCAAGCTGTTTGGCATGGGCACAGGTCTTCTTCATCTTGCGTTTCTGCAGATCCTGTTGGGCGCGCTGGTCGCGGGCATCGACGCAGGGCGCTCGTTCGTGGACTGGCCCTGGATGGCGGGACAGATCTTTCCGCCCGACGCGTTCGACCTAAGCCCGATCTGGCGAAACTTTTTCGAAAACGCAGGGCTTGTGCAGTTCATGCACCGGATTGTCGGCTACCTGCTGGTCATTTTTGCCTTCGTCGTGTGGCGGGTGTCACGCCGGTCGGGCAACCAAATGGTGCGCACGGCTTACACTCTGGCGGGTCTGATGGTGCTTGGGCAAGCGGTGCTGGGGATCACGACGGTTCTGCAAGCCTCGCCCTTGCATGTTGCGATCACCCATCAGGTGGGCGCGATCCTGACCTGGGTCCTGATCCTGAACGCGCGTTTCCTGGCAGGCTACCCCGCCGAACAATCTATCCGAGGCTAGGCGATGACCATGACAGCATTCGACGACCTGATGCGTTTCCAGCGTGACACGCAGGCGCTGAGCGAGATTGCCGGGCGGCTTGGCTGGGACCAGGAAACGGTGATGCCAGACGGGGCAGGGGCGCAGCGCGCCGACGAAATGGCCGCCATCGAGAATGTGTTGCACGCCCGTCGGATCGACCCAAAGGTGCGCGACTGGCTGGCCGCCATCGACGCAAGCACCTTGTCGCCCACAGATGCAGCCCAACTGCGCGAAATCAAACGCGCCCGGGACCGTGCTGACAAGGTGCCCGTCGCGTTGTCGACCGCGATCGCGCGCGCAACCTCGGCCGCGCAACGCCGCTGGGCCGAGGCCCGCGCGGCCGATGATGTCGCCGCGTTCAAACCTGTGTTGGCCGAGATCGTATCGCTGCGCCGCGAAGAGGCTGCGGCGCTGGCCGCTGGCGGCGATCTTTATGATGCGCTGCTGGATGACTATGAGCCCGGCGCCTCGGGATCAGAGATACAGGGGATGTTCGACGCGATGCGCCCCCGTCTGGTCCGACTGCGCGACGCGGCCCTTGGGGCAGCTCACCCACCCCAGAAGGTGATAGGAGCCTATCCGGCAAAAAAGCAGATCAAACTGGCCCGCAAGCTGGCGAAGACCTTCGGCTATGACATGACCCATGGGCGGCTTGATACGGCCGTCCATCCGTTCAGCTCAGGCTCTGGGTTGGATGTGCGCATCACCACGCGCACCAACAAGCATGACCCGTTCAACTGCATCTATTCGACCATCCACGAGGTCGGGCACGCCTGCTATGAGCAGAATGTGGACCGCGCCTATCTGCTGACTCCGATTGGACGCGGTGCGTCGATGGGGGTGCACGAAAGCCAATCACGGCTGTATGAAAACCAGATCGGACGCTCGCAGGCCTTCACGGGCTGGCTCTACGGGCAGATGGAACAGCGTTTCGGCTATGCCCCGGCCAGCGATGCGGATGCCTTCTATGGCACGGTAAACCGACTTGAGAAGGGGTTTATCCGCACCGAAGCCGACGAGGTGCAATATAACCTGCATGTGATGCTGCGCTTCGACCTTGAACGTCGGCTGATCGCAGGGCAGCTGGATGTAGCGGATCTGGAGGACGCGTGGAACGCGCGCTTCGAAGCGGATTTCGGCTATCAGGTCGATCGCGCCTCGAACGGGGTGTTGCAGGATGTGCATTGGGCAGTAGGGCTGTTTGGGTATTTCCCGACATATAGTCTTGGCAATGTGTATGCGGGCTGTCTTCACAGCGCCCTGCGTGCCGATCTGCCTGATGTGGATGCGCACCTTGCCGCAGGCGACGCCACATATGCCACGGCCTGGTTGAAAGACAAGGTGCAACGGCACGGCGCGCTTCATACACCGAAACGAACGGTCGAACTGGCGACTGGAGCACCGGTGTCGGTGGAGCCGCTTCTGTCCTACCTCGAAGCCAAGTTTTCAGAGATTTACCGGCTGTAGGGCAGGGCGCGGGCATGCGCCGTCGGGGTCTTCCGCCTGGAAGAATCAGCCTGCCCTGACCACCGCTCGGATTGAGGCAATCGCGCCCGAATGTGACAACCGCTGCCACATTCTTTCCCAGTTTGAGCGGAACAAATGATGCACGCATGGCGGGTTTCGGCAGAATAATGCGCATGGAAAACGTGCGGAACAAGTGATTTCGGCGGTAATCCGCGCTTAACGGTTCAGGCGTTAGGCTGTGGCGTGAAAATGATGCAGTTAAGTCCCACGCAGGCCAGCTTTCGGTCACTTTCGCCAAATACGGTGTCTTGGCTACCCTCCCGTAGCTCGTGTCGAAACGCAGCTTCACTTACGTCTTGCCCCTGCAAGTCGATCGTGTGGCATAGATGAGGTGAACCTGAATGACGATGATATCCCGTGTCCGAACGCGCCAAAGGACCGGCCGCACCACTCTGATGGGTGTCGCTGCCTCGTTGCTCAGTGCCTTTGTGCTGTTGGCTTCTGTGCCCACCACCGCCTCGGCGTCACCCTTCCTGGCCTCGAAGGGGCGGACGGCGGCACCTCCGGGTGCACAGAATCTGTGCCGGTCTTACAATTGGGCCTGCGCCAAGTCGCGGGCGTCAAAAGCCGTAACCTCGGCGCAGATCAAGCTGGCGCACGCGATCAACTTGCAAGTCAACCGGACCACCCGCTCTGTAGAGGACAGCCAGCAATACGGCGTGGCCGAACGCTGGACCATCCCGTCCAAACGCGGTGGCGATTGTGAGGACTACGCCCTTGCAAAGAAACGCGCATTGGTCAGCAAAGGGATCGATCCGCAGCGTCTTTTGATTGCTACGGTTCTGGATCGCAAAAGAAATTCCCACGCTGTCTTGGTGTTCCGCACCGATAAAGGCGACATGATTTTGGACAACATGACCAACAAGATCCGAAGCTGGAAAGAAACGCGCTATGTGTTTCTCCGGATGCAAGATCCCAACAGCCCGTCACGTTGGGTAAACGTGTTTCTGGGCGGCTGAGCCGCGCTCAGAATTGAAATACTTTCAGGTCTAACGAACAAAGGCGCGCAATATTGCGCGCCTTTTTTACTTTGTAGCGATCCAGTCTAAGACCGGCTCGGCGCTATTGCGGGTAGGATCCGCCACCATCGCAGCCTGAACGGACCCTGGCACGCACCAAAAGCTGTCCGCCACCATCGCCGCCACCGACGGAACAACCGCGGTCGCCGCCGTCACGCGGGCCGGTGTCACCACCTTCGCCGCCGTCGCCGTTGCCGCCGGTATCGCCGCCGTCACCGTTGCCGCCAGTATCTCCACCGTCATCGTTGCCGCCGCCTTCGCCGCCGCCGCCATTACCGCCGCCGCCGCCATTACCGCCGCCGCCGCCATTACCGCCGCCGCCGCCATTACCGCCGCCGCCGCCGTTACCACCGCCGCCGCCGTTACCACCGCCGCCGCCGTTACCGCCGCCGCCGCCGTTGCCGCCACTGCCAGTTACACGCGCAATGACTTTCGCAACAATGCTGCTTACGCGATCACGGCCTTCGCCTTCCTCTGGCGCAATCGACGCCGTCGGCATGTTGCCTAGAACGGCAGCAAAGCCCGGACATTCCTCGGTCGTTTTCGAGAGAACGGACAGGAATTCATCCTGTCGCTGGATGTAGCTCAGCATGCCCGGTGTCACCACGTCGCAGGTGCAAAGCGTTTCTGTCTCCAGCGACGCTTCGGCCGTTGCGATAGTGCATCGAACCTGTGATTCAGCAAGCGCGGGTGCGCTGGCCATCGTTAGAAATGTGCAAGTTGATAGGAGCGCTGTCAGCGCTTTTCTTGTGGAAACCATTTTGACCCCTCCGGCAAATTTTTCCAAACAAATGTGCAAGCAGTAGAGAGCAAACTCTCTTTATTTGGCTAAATTATTGACACATTTGAGACATGATTGCGAATGGGTTTTTCGAAACAGTCTATGCCGAGCGTGCACTTTGGGCGGAAAACCGCTTGGAAGTGGCGCATTTACAATCACTTAGTTTGGTGAGCACTATTTGCAACACTTGTTGTAAACTGTCGTGTTAACACGTTAAGGTTGTTATTTTTGTGCTGCTTTACAGAACAATAGGGGCGGATTCGTTCTTTTTGTTTCCATTGTTCGCAATAAACGAACCCATGAGTCGCCCTAAACGCTCATCTCTGACTTGATCAGCTGCTTCAGAAGATCACGACCACGAGCCTCTGCGCGGCGGATGCGGATGGCGGTCATGAAGGCTTCTTCCAGCGTCGTCGAAGACGATCCGACCGTCTTCTTGATCTCGACCACCAATTCTTCGTTGCCGGTCAGCCGTTCGGCCTCCAGCACATCCTTGGCCAACGCGTCGGCAACTTGCTCCAGAAGATCCATGGTCGTCTCGTTCAGCGGCTCGTTTCGGTCAGGCGGCGGCGGACATATTCGTCCACATGCGTGATCATCGTATCCATGTGATCATCTTCAAAGAAGTGGCCGGACCCGTCGATTTCGGTATGGGTCACCGTGATGCCCTTCTGCTCATGAAGCTTGTTCACAAGGATATGCGTGTCTGCTGGCGGCGCGACGCGGTCGGCGGTGCCATTGATGATCAGGCCAGAGCTGGGGCAGGGCGCCAGAAAGCTGAAATCATACATGTTGGCCGGGGGGCTGACCGAGATAAAGCCGGTGATTTCCGGGCGTCGCATCAAAAGTTGCATGCCGATCCAAGCGCCGAAGGAAAAGCCAGCGACCCAGCAATGCTTGGCGTTCTGGTTCATGGACTGCAGATAATCCAGCGCCGAGGCCGCATCGGACAATTCGCCCACGCCCTGATCGTATTCGCCCTGGCTGCGGCCAACGCCACGGAAGTTGAACCGAAGCACGTTGAAGCCCATGTTGTGGAACGCATAGTGCAGGTTATAGACGACCTTGTTGTTCATCGTGCCACCAAATTGCGGGTGCGGATGAAGAATGATGGCGATCGGGGCGTCTTTTTCCTTTTGGGCGTGGTAACGGCCTTCAAGTCGGCCTTCGGGGCCGGGAAAAATCACTTCGGGCATGCAGTCTGAGCCTCTTTTTTCCAGTCGGATCCTGCGTCGCGCTGTCGTTGCCAGCTTTCTTGACGCGTCCGGACCCGCACCATAATACGGGGGTGGCTGTAATGCGGGCAAGTGGCCCGTGTTTGCCAGTCCTAAGTGACCTAGTGGTCAATGCCCGAAAGGTCAATGTTTTTGAGGGGGAGCACGCGATGAAGCTGTCAACAAAAGGGCGCTATGCCATGGTGGCATTGGCTGACCTTGCGATGCAGGATGAAGACGTCCTTTTGTCGCTGACGGATCTTGCGAAACGTCAGGACATTTCCCTGCCCTATTTAGAGCAATTGTTCGTAAAACTGCGCCGCGCCGGGCTGGTGGACAGCGTGCGCGGGCCCGGTGGCGGCTATAAACTGGCGCGCCCTGCGTCAGACATCCGGGTGTCCGAAATCCTGACCGCGGTCGATGAGACGGTGTCGGCAATGCACAAAGGCGCCGGCGCATCGGGCGGCATGTCCGGGTCGAAAGCGCAGTCGATGACCAACCGGTTGTGGGAAGGGCTGTCAGCCCATGTTTATGTGTTCCTGCATCAGACGCGCCTGTCGGACGTCGTGAAAAACGAGCTGACCCCATGTCCTGCTGTGCCAACCTTGTTCGCTGTGGTGGACGAGGATTAACCGCCAACGCCCCAGCCAAGGGCGCTATGAAATTCGTCTTACAACACGAGGTGATGCCGGTGGGCCGGACCTATCTAGATTGGAATGCGACAACCCCGTTGCGACCGGAAGCCAAGGCGGCAATGGTTGCGGCGATGGATCTGGTCGGAAATCCGTCTTCCGTCCACGCAGAGGGACGTGCGGCGAAGGGGCTGATCGAGCAGGCACGTAAAGATGTGGCTGCCGCGCTCGGGGCCGATGGGGCAGACGTGATCTTCACCTCGTCCGCGACCGAAGCGGCGGCGCTGGCGCTGGCTGGCAAAGGGATCGCCTGCGCAGGGATCGAACATGATGCGGTGCGGTCTTGGTGTGACGAACGTTTGGCTGTGGATGGAAACGGGACGGTGACGGTCGACGATCCCGCCACGTCGGCCCTTCAACTGGCGAACTCTGAAACCGGGGTAATCCAGACCCTGCCCGAAGGCTTGTTCCTGACGGATGCCACGCAAGCCATTGGCAAGATCCCGTTCGCCTTTAACTGGTGCGGTGCCACGATGGCGGTTGTTTCGGCGCACAAGCTGGGTGGGCCAAAGGGGGTTGGCGCGCTTGTGGTCAAACGCGGCACCGAGATCGCCGCGCAGATCAAGGGAGGCGGGCAAGAAATGGGCCGCCGCTCCGGGACTGAAAACGTTGTGGGCATTGCGGGATTTGCGGCCGCCGCTCGTGCGGCTCAGTCTGATCTGGAGCAGGGTGTCGTGGGGCGCGTCGAAAAACTTAGAAAGATTCTAGAAAACACCATTGCGGAATCGGCAAAAGAGACTATTTTTGTCGGGAAAGACGCGAACAGGCTTCCCAACACCTCGTGCTTCGTTACTCCGGGCTGGAAGGGCGAGACACAGGTGATGGTGATGGACCTGGCCGGTTTTGCGGTTTCCGCAGGGTCGGCCTGTTCATCCGGGAAGGTAAAAACCAGCGCGGCACTTGCTGCAATGGGCTTTGACCGGGAACAAGCGGGATGCGCTTTGCGTGTCTCGCTTGGCCCTGATACGAGCGAAGACGAGGCTTTGGCATTTGCAGATGCCTGGAGCCGTGAATATGAAAAATTCCGGGCGCGGGGCCGTTAAGGCGTGTGCGGTCGGTGAAAGGGTGACATGGCCGGTGTAGATGAGGTGAACGTCAAAGAAGGCGTTGAAGAGGAAACCGTCGAAGCGGTGAAATCGCTGGCCGGAAAGTATAAATACGGCTGGGAAACCGATATCGAGATGGAATACGCCCCCAAAGGGCTGACCACCGATATTGTGCGCCTGATTTCTGAGAAGAATGAAGAACCAGCATGGATGACCGAATGGCGTCTTGAGGCGTTTGCACGGTGGCAAAAGCTGGTCGAACCCGACTGGGCGCTTTTGGATTATCCCGAAATCGACTTTCAGGACCAGTATTACTATGCCCGCCCGAAGTCGATGGAAGTGAAGCCGAAGTCACTTGAAGACGTTGACCCTAAGCTGTTGGCGACATACGAAAAACTTGGCATTCCGCTGAAAGAGCAAATGATCCTTGCCGGCGTTGAAGGCGCCGAAGACGTGCCGGCCGAAGGCCGCAAGGTGGCCGTAGATGCGGTGTTTGACTCTGTCTCTGTCGGCACGACCTTCCAAGCGGAATTGAAGAAGGCAGGCGTCATCTTCTGTTCAATCTCGGAAGCAATCCGTGATCATCCCGAACTGGTGAAAAAATACCTCGGGTCTGTCGTTCCTGTGTCGGACAACTACTATGCGACGCTGAACTCGGCCGTCTTCTCGGACGGGTCGTTCGTTTACATCCCGCCCAACACGCGCTGTCCGATGGAGCTGTCGACCTATTTCCGCATCAACGCGGAAAATACCGGCCAGTTCGAGCGCACGCTGATCATCGCCGACAAAGGATCATACGTCAGCTATCTTGAGGGCTGCACGGCCCCCAAGCGCGACGTTGCACAACTGCACGCCGCCGTGGTCGAAATCATCATCGAAGAAGACGCCGAGGTGAAATACTCGACGGTTCAGAACTGGTATCCCGGTGATGAAAACGGCAAGGGCGGCATTTACAACTTCGTGACCAAACGCGCCGATTGCCGGGGCGACCGGTCAAAGGTGATGTGGACGCAAGTCGAAACAGGCTCGGCCGTGACGTGGAAATACCCGTCCTGCATCCTGCGCGGCAACGAAAGCCAGGGCGAGTTCTATTCCATCGCAATCACCAACAACCACCAGCAGGCCGACACCGGCACCAAGATGATCCATCTGGGGCGCGACACAAAATCTCGGATCGTGTCCAAGGGGATTTCGGCAGGCGTAGCGCAGAACACCTATCGCGGCCTCGTGTCGATGCACCCGAACGCCAAGAACTCGCGCAATTACACCCAGTGCGACAGCCTGCTGATCGGCGACAAATGCGGGGCGCACACCGTGCCTTACATCGAGGTGAAGAACAACTCATCGCGGGTCGAGCATGAGGCGACCACCTCAAAAGTCGATGAAGAACAGATGTTCTATTGCCGCCAGCGGGGCATGGACGAAGAAGAGGCCGTGGCCCTGATCGTTAATGGGTTTGCCAAGGAAGTTCTGCAGGCGCTGCCGATGGAATTTGCCATGGAAGCCCAACAGCTTGTGGCGATTTCGCTGGAAGGATCGGTGGGATAGAAACTCCCGGTCGGTGCGTCAGTCAGAGGAAAGTCGATGGAACAGCAAAGCAAGATGAGAGCGATCCTTGAGGGTTTCGAGACCGTCATTCCATACGTGTTTCCGGCGATCGGCGGTTTAGCGGGGATCATCTATGTAAACCTGCACAAATTGGACCAACTGAACCCGATGTATTGGGTCGGCGGGGGTATTTTCCTTGGCTGGCTCACGGCGCGCGGTGCGCTCGCTGTTCTTGATCGGTGGCGGTGATGCGGCAGGTTGAATTGGAGCACTTCGAATGATTGTCACAACAACCCCCTCGGTCGAAGGCCATCCCATTGTGAAATATCACGGCATCGTCACGGGCGAGGCCATTCTGGGCGCCAACATTTTTCGCGATATCTTTGCACAGGTGCGCGACATCGTGGGCGGACGCTCGGGCGCGTATGAGGAAGAACTGGGCCGGGCGCGGCGTACCGCGCTGGCCGAGATGGAAGAACACGCGGCGTCCTTGGGCGCCAACGCGGTCGTGGGCGTGGACCTCGACTATGAAGTGATCAACAATATGCTGATGGTGTCGGCCTCGGGCACGGCTGTCACTGTTTCGTAAGGATATAAAAATGCTGAAAATCAATAACCTGCACGTCAAACTTGAAGAAGAAGACAAGCGTATCCTGAAAGGGGTCGACCTTGAGGTGCCCGCTGGGTCAGTGCACGCAATCATGGGGCCCAATGGCTCGGGCAAGTCAACGCTGTCTTACGTGTTGTCGGGCCGTGACGGCTACGAGGTGACAGAAGGCGGTGCCACGCTGGACGGCGAAGACCTGTTGGACATGGACCCCGAAGAACGCGCCGCCGCTGGCCTGTTTCTGGCGTTTCAATACCCGGTGGAAATTCCCGGTGTTGGCAACATGACCTTCCTGCGCACCGCCGTGAATGCGCAGCGCAAGGCGCGCGGAGAAGAGGAAATGTCGGCCGCCGACTTCCTGAAATTCATCCGTGCCAAGGCGAAAGAGCTGAAAATCGACGCCGACATGCTGAAACGTCCGGTCAATGTGGGCTTTTCGGGCGGTGAGAAAAAGCGCAACGAGATCCTGCAGATGGCGATGCTGGAACCCAAGATGTGCATTCTGGACGAAACTGATTCCGGTCTGGACGTGGACGCCATGAAGCTCGTGTCCGAAGGCGTGAATGCGCTGCGCAATGCAGGACGCTCGTTCCTGGTTATCACGCATTATCAACGCCTTCTGGACCATATTAAACCCGATGTGGTGCACATCATGGCGGATGGCCGGATCGTGAAATCTGGCGGTCCCGAACTGGCGCTTGAGGTTGAAAACAACGGCTACGCCGACATCCTTGCCGAGATGGAGGTCGAGGCATGAACACGGCCCCCAAAAAAGCACCTGCACTGATCAGTGCCGATGCACGCCCGGTGTCCGGCGCTTGGGCTGCGGAAGCTCGCGCTGATGCGGCCGCGCGGCTGGCAGATATGGGTCTGCCTACACGGCGCGACGAATACTGGAAATGGACTCGCCCTGACAGCTTGATCTCGGCCACGCCCGACATGGCCGAGGTGTTCGACTATGAGGGCGAAAGCCTGGTTTTCCATGCGATTGACCGGTTGAAGATCGTCTTTGTGGACGGTGTGTTTGACGCGGACGCCTCGGACGAGCTTGACGGCGAAGGGCTTGAGATTGAACGCCTTGCCAGTGCGGCCGGGAAAGACATTCATTGGGCCAAAGACCTTTACGGGGTTCTGGAAACCAAGGGGCAAACCCCCGTCGTGCGCCCGTTGGCGGCCCATAACACCGCGATGGCCACCGATGGTGTGGTCATTCGTGTCACCGGCAAGGTGAGCCGACCCGTCAGCTTGATCTACCAGCACAAGGATGCGAATTCCGACGCGATCTTGCACAATGTGGTGCGGCTGGAAGAAGGGGCGAAACTGACGTTGCTGGAAAACGGCGCAGCAGCTGCGCGCCTTTCAAAGGTGACCGAGGTTGATATCGGCCCGGGCGCTGAATTTCACCACGTGCGCGCGCAGGGGCGCGACCATGACCGTCAGGCGGTGACGCATATGTTCACGCGCGTCGATACGGGCGCTGTGTTCAAAAGCTTCACGATGACTGTAAACGGCAAGCTGACGCGCAATGAGTGCATTATCGACATTGTTGGCGACGATGCCATTGCACATGTGGCAGGGGCTGCGCTTGGCGATGGCGCGGCGGGTGATTTTCATCATGACGACACGGTTTTCGTGACCCACGATGCGGTGTCATGTGAAAGCCGTCAGGTGTTCAAGAAGGTCCTAAAAAACGGCGCAAAGGGCGTCTTCCAAGGCAAGATTCTTGTGAAGCCCGGCGCACAGAAAACCGACGGGTATCAAAAATCGCAGTCGCTTTTGCTGGACGACGACGCGCAGTTCTTGGCCAAGCCAGAGCTTGAGATCTATGCCGATGATGTGGCGTGCAGCCATGGCTCGACATCGGGTGCAATTGACGAAGAGGCGCTGTTTTACCTGCGCTCGCGCGGCGTGCCGACGCATATCGCCACCGACCTGCTTGTGCTGGCCTTTCTGGCCGATGCGATCGAGGAAATCGAGGATGAAGCGGTCGCCGCCGAGATCATCGACCGTCTGGACGCCTGGCTTGCGCGGCGGCGCGGTTAACCCGGCCCGGAGGCGCCCATGTCAGTCATTCAGGACGTGCTAAGAAGCTACCGCGCGCCGCGTGCGGTGTTTCAACGCCGCTTGGGCATTGGGCCGCGCGAAGATCGTGCGCTTGCGGTTCTGATGGGCGCCTGTTTGCTGGTGTTTGCGGCGCAGATGCCCCGATTGGCTCGTCAGGCTCATGAAACGGGCGAAGAGCTGAACATGCTGATGGGGGCAACCTTGCTGGCCTGGATCTTCATCATGCCGCTGGTGCTTTATGCTTTGGGCACGCTAAGCCATATTGCCGCGCGCGTTCTGGGCGGGCAGGGAAGCAGCTATGGCGCTCGGTTCGCGCTGTTCTGGGCTTTGCTATGTGCGACGCCGCTTTGGCTGCTGTGGGGGCTTGTGGCCGGGTTCATGGGGCCGGGTGTGCAGATGACCGTAACCGGTATCGCCGCGCTGTTTGCTTTTCTCCTGTTTTGGACGATAAACCTGCGCGAAGCAGAACGCGGGGCTAAGGTGTAACCAATGCGATTTGAACCCGGATATCTTTTCGGCATGGCCCTGCAAACGGTGCCCGAGCCGCGCAAGGTCGCCCGTGACCTGTTCAACCTCAACCTGCCGCGTGAAACCTTGTGGACGGCGCTGACCCTGATGGTCGTTCTGGCCACGGCGATCAGCGTTTTTGCCGGTCTGCTTTTCCCGGTCGATGCCGCGCAGATGGGGCCGCTTTTGTCCAGCCCGATCCTTCTTGGTCTGATCGAAGCGGTTTTCATGTTCGGTTTGGCATGGGCGATCTATCTGATCGGGCGCATGTTTGGCGGGCAGGGAACTCTGTCAGACGCCATAACCACAGTGGTCTGGATGGAGTTCATCTTTCTCGGTCTTCAGCTTCTGACCTTGATCCTGACCCTGTTCGCCCCCGGCCTTGCGATGATCACGATGCTGGGCTCTGCGATCATGTTTTTCTGGGTGCTGAGCCAGTTCACGGCCGAAAGCCACGGCTTTGCCTCGACCGGCTTGGTGTTCGTGTCGATCCTTTTGTTCATGACTGTCGCGATCTTTGCCCTGTCTTTCGTTCTGGTTCTTCTTGGCGTTGAACCTGTCACTTTGCCTGCCCCCAATTGACCGGAGTTCCGCAGATGTTCGACATCAATACAGTCCGGGCTGAATTCCCGATCCTGTCGCGTCAGATCAACGGTCAGCCGTTGATCTATCTCGACAACGGCGCATCGGCGCAAAAACCGCAAGTGGTTATCGATGCCGTGACCCGCGCTTACGCCGAGGAATACTCGAACGTTCACCGGGGGCTTCATTTTCTGTCCAACCTCGCGACCGAGAAATACGAGGCCGTGCGTGGCATTGTGGCAAGGTTTCTCAACGCCGGATCCGAGGACGAGGTGATCTTCAATTCCGGCACCACTGAGGGCATCAACATGGTGTCCTACGGGTGGGCTGCGCCACGCATGGGCGCGGGCGACGAAATCATTCTGTCGACGATGGAGCATCACGCCAACATCGTTCCGTGGCATTTTCTGCGCGAACGCCAAGGGGTTGTGCTGAAATGGATCGACCCGGAACCGGATGGGTCGCTTGACCCAAGCAAGGTTCTGGACGCGATCACCCCGCGCACCAAGCTGATTGCCGTCACGCAATGTTCGAATGTGTTCGGCACGGTGGTCGATGTGAAAACGATCTGCGCCGGCGCGCGCGCGCGCGGTGTTGCCGTCATGGTGGATGGCTCGCAGGGGGCTGTGCATATGCCGGTCGATGTGCAGGATATCGGCTGCGATTTCTACGCCATCACCGGCCACAAGCTTTATGGCCCGTCCGGGTCCGGCGCGATCTATGTGCGGGCTGACCGTCAGGCCGAGATGCAACCCTTTCTGGGGGGTGGCGACATGATCAACGAGGTGTGTAAGGACCGGGTGACCTATGCGGAGCCGCCGTTGAAATTCGAGGCCGGCACCCCCGGTATCGTGCAGACCATCGGGCTTGGGGCCGCGCTGGACTATCTGATGGATCTGGGTATGGAAAACGTCGCCGCCCACGAGGCGTCGCTGGCCGCCTATGCAAGCGAACGTCTGACCGGGCTGAATTGGGTGAATGTCCAGGGCACCGCACCGGGAAAGGCTGCGATCTTTTCGTTTACGATGGAGGGCGCGGCGCATGCGCATGACATCTCGACCATCCTCGACAAAAAGGGCATCGCCGTGCGGGCGGGTCACCATTGCGCCAAACCGCTTATGGAACATCTGGGCGTCTCTGCGACCGCGCGCGCCTCTTTCGGGCTTTATAACACCAAAGACGAGGTGGACCGGCTGATCGAGGGGCTGGAGCTTTGTCACAAGCTGTTGGCCTGACACCTGCGCGCCATGGCGTTTTCGCGCTATTCGTCGGTCTGGATCAGTCCTAAGCCGCGCAGATAAACGCCAATTCCGGATTCCAGAAGATCCTCGGGTGGAAAGGGGCTTTTTTGCCCCGGACTGCCACGCCCGAACAGCTCCACCACCCCGTGGCTCATTGCCCAGATATGGGCGCTGACCATACGTGACGGCGGGCGCCTGTCTTCGGGAATATTCTCGGTCAGCGTTGCTGCGGCTTTTTCAAGCACACCCATCGCACGCCCCGCAACCAACGCCAGATCGGGCGATTGATTGATCAAGACACCGCTTTCAAACATCGCAACATAATGGCCGGGGTACTTGCGGGCAAAGGCAAGATAAGCCCGCCCGGTTGCTTCGAAACTGGCAAGCGCAGATGGCTTGCCCTTGTCATAGGCATATTCCATCAGGTCTGCGAAAATCTCATACCCCTGCCGCGCCGCCTCGGCGATCAGATCCTCGCGGCCGGCAAAGTGGCGATAGACGGCTGCCGGCGTAACGCCCGCCTGTTTCGCCGCTTCTGACAGGGTGAAACCGGTCGGGCCCTTTTCTTCGATCAAGGCCAAGGCCGCATCGACCAGAGCTTGGCGAAGATTGCCGTGATGATAGCCGCGTTTAGCCATCCCAGATCTCGGGTCCGCCACAGATCTTGTCATCGGGCGCATGCGCGACGTTTCCATCTTTCGACGCATAATCAATATGTTGCAAGACGGACCGGATCGCCGCCAACCGCGCGCGTTTCTTGTCGTCTGAGCGGATCACCGTCCAGGGCGCGCGGGGACGGTGGCTGCGTTCGAAGGTTTCCTTGATCGCGTCCGAATACTCATCCCAGCGCTTCAGCCCCTCGACATCAATCCAGCTCAGCTTCCATTGCTTCAACGGGTCTTTTTCACGCGACAAGAAGCGTTTCAATTGCTCGGCGCGACCGACATTCAGCCAGATTTTGAAAAGATGAATGCCCTCATCAACCAGCATGTCCTCAAACTCCGGCAGTTGCCGGAAAAAGGCCGCGCGCTGGTCGTCCTCGCAAAAGCCAAACACTTTTTCGACCACGCCGCGGTTGTACCAACTGCGGTCAAACAGAACGATTTCACCCGCCGACGGCAGTTCACGCACATAGCGTTGGAAATACCATTCGCCCGCCTCACGGTCCGAGGGCTTGGATAAGGCGACAACCCGCGCGACGCGGGGGTTCAGGTTTTCGCGAAACCGTTTGATGGTGCCGCCTTTGCCTGCGGCGTCGCGCCCCTCGAACACCACCACGACACGTTTGCCCGTGGCCTTTACGTCCGCTTGCAATTTCACCAATTCAAGCTGAAGCGCCTCGATTTCGTCCTCATAGTCCGATTTGGACATCAGCGTTTCATAGGGATAGCTGTCGGACAAGATCTGCTTCTTGCCAGCGCCCTTGATTGCCTCGCGCACAGACGCCGGAGCGGTCTTTGTGTAGAACTCTGATATGGCACCTTCGAAGGGCAGGGACATGCGCAAACTCCTGATTTCACGACAGTATGGGACGTAGCCCTCGCAATGGCAATCGGTGCGAGGGCTTGGTCACATCACCCACGGCGATCTTCGACGCTGGACCCGATCTGGTCGATATCGAAGGGCGTGGTCAAATACATCTCGTTGATCCAGTTGGCATACAGCAAATGGGCGTGACTGCGCCACCGGTTGACGGGCATCCGGCTGGGGTCTTCATCTGGATAGTAGTTGATCGGCACATTGATCGGCACGCCTTTGGCGACATCGCGGTCATACTCACCTTTCAAGGTGGCCGTGTCGTATTCAAAGTGGTTGAAGATATAGAGCGCGCGATGGGCTTTATCTTCGACCAGACAGGGACCAACCTCGTTCGACCCCAGAAGCGTGGTCAAACCGTTTGCGGCGTCGATCTCGGCCTGACGCATTTCGGTCCAGCGGCTAACTGGAACGACACAACTGTCTGAAAATCCTCGCAAATAGGGTGATGCCGGGTCCATGTTTCGCTGCGGAAAACAACCAAAAGCCTTGGCATCCAGTATATGTTTCGCCACCCCATGGAAGTGATAGATCATCGCCATCGCCCCCCAACACACGCCGAAGGTCGAATGCACATTGGTCTGGGTCCAGTCAAAGATCTGGCTGATCTCATCCCAATAGGTGACCTGTTCGAACGGCATATGCTCAATTGGCGCGCCGGTGATGATCAGCCCGTCGAATTTCTGATCCTGCACCTCTTGCCACGGCTGATAGAAGGCTCCGATATGGGCCTGGCTGGTGGTCTTGGACGTGTGCTCGGACGGGCGCAAAAGCGTCAGTTCGATCTGCAGCGGGTGCGCCCCGATCAGGCGTGAAAACTGCGTTTCCGTCTCGATCTTCTTGGGCATCAGGTTCAAAAGTGCGATCCGCATCGGGCGGATATCTTGTTTGGCCGCCTGATCCTCTGACATGACCATAACGCCCTCTTCCGTCAGCACATCAGCGGCCGGCAGAGACGAGGGGATCTTAATTGGCATGGCAAAAGTCCTTGGAATTGCGTGTTAATAACTAGTTAGGTCCAGATCAGGCAGCGTCAATGGCCGCGGCGATCATTCGATCGAAATCCTCGGGGCATTTGATTGCAGCAACCTCGTGGGCGCAAAGCGTGATGCCATAGCGCGCCATGTGCTGATACAAGGGCTGACGGTGTTCCAAGGCTTTCGCATAGGTCCAGCGGATAAAGGCGTCTGGATCAACATCGCTCGCTTCAAGCTTCATTTCATTGAGATAATCCGCCCAGGCGCGTTCCAGGAACGCGGGCTGATAAGCCATCGGCTTTGGCGCACGGTCAAAGCGGCGCACCAATTCCTGGCTGTGGGCGTCGTCGCCGCGCAACCAGATCAACAGGCAATGGCGGCCAAGTTCTTCGAGCAGGGGATCATTCTCCCCCAAGGCGGGGTCAATCCATTCGCAAATGGAGCCACCGGTGTCACAGATGAAATGGGGATAGCCATAAATCTTTTCAGCGCGTTCAATGAAGGCGGCCGTGTCCATCAGCGCCGAAATTTCGGCCTGCTTGAACTGGTCCTGCCTGCGCCGATACTCAGCAATCGGGACGCCGTCCTTTGCAGGGCTGCCCGGCTTGCCAAGGTAGGTCGCAACGGGGCTGAGATTGTCAAAGCTGATCTTCGAGGTGATCCGAATGGAATCCGACAACAGAAGGTCGCGCAGGAACGGCACCTTCATAGCCTCGGCCTTGAAATTGTCGGCGATGTGTTCGCCCATGTAGCGCGTGCCAATCCGGTAATCGATTGAATAGTGAAACCAATCACCCTGATCACGCAACATATTGGAAAGATAGGTTTTACCGAGACCGGACATACCAAAGAACAGCACCCGCTTGTGCGGGGCGTTATGCCAGTCGTCCGAGCTTTGATACAGCATGTCATTCACCAAGTTTCTCTTCGCCTCTTGGTAAGGGGCAGGAACGGGCGGGTCAAATGCTTCTCATCAGGAAACCGGGCGATGTGCTCTATGCAAAACGCCCCGCGACGAGCACGGGGCGTTTCAGGTCTTCTGTGGCGTCGTTCGATTAGAAACGCAGGCCCATCTTCACACCGAAGGACACGGCATCACCATCGTCATAGACGACCGGCAGGCCGCCTGATGTGACGGTCTTGGTGTCAAATTTGGTGTATTGGACACCGCCCGAAATGTCGAAATTGCCTTGGGTGTATTTTGCGCCCAGTGCAATCGACGTGGCCGCCCCGGCAGGTGCCAGGAACGTGGTGCCGGTGTCCGAGCCATCAACATAGCCCAGCGAAGCCGAAACCGACCAGTTTTCGTTCAAGCGACGACCCAAGCCGAGCTTGTAGGAGGTTACGTCCTCGTCAAAGGTCACCCAGGTCGCGTCGCCAAGTGCGCCCGTGGTGTCGAGCGAGATACCGCCCCATTTGGCATGACGGATCGACCCGAACAAAAGCGTGTTCTCGGCGATACCCGTTTGGAAGTCGAGGTTGATCGCCTCGGGCATTTCCACCGAGCCAGTGACCGGGTCAATGAAGCCCGGCACGGCGCGCACGCCGGTCAGTTCGTGATCAACAGCGGTGAAATAAGTCAGCGCGACGCGCAGGGCAATCTCGGGCTTTTCGTAAGCCACACCGACCAGGCCACCCCATTCGGTGCCGCTGGTTGCGGACAAAGCACCAAGGGACGAGATGATGTCGCCGGACACTTTCTGAGCACGCAAACCACCATGGACCGAGAAGCCATTGCCCATTTCATAGCGCAAGATGCCGGTCAAAGCCGAGCTGTCCACTTTCGCCATGCCCGGCGCAAGAGGGGCGTCAATATAGTTGATGTCGGCGCCGTAGGGCTGGTCCCAAATCAACGCAAGGCTGATCTGATCGTTCAGCTGGGCTTTGTAACCCATCGCGAACATCGAAAAGTCGGTTGCCGATTGCGAAATCGGAAAGACGCCTGCGCCGGTGCCTTCGATTGTCGGGCTGACATTGCCAAACGAGAACGACAGGTAGTTGCCTTCCTCGAACAGGATCGAGATATCCTGATTGGACCGGTCAATCCCGGCATGCGCGCCCGTCGCTGCTGCCGTAAACAACGCGGCTGTCGTGAGTGTAAGTTTGTTCATCATTCCTCCCTGAGACACAAACTGTCCTGAATGTAGCTGCTACATGAAATTTAAGCTATTTGGCGCGCCTGATCTTGGTCAATCGTTACCTTGGGTCAGATAAGGTTCAGCCGTTCATAACTTTTGAAACGATGTGGGAAGGACACGCTTTTTTGGGTCTGAAACACGCGGCAGGACAGTTCAGTTGGCCGGGTCAGCCTGAGGAGCGGTGCTCAGCGCGCAGATTGATCAGGTTCGCCCCGATGATGAAGCCCGCCCCGACGATCAGAGATACGCCAACGCTTTCACCGTAAAGCAAGGCGCCGATCACCGCGATCACCGGCAGTCTTGCAAAGTCCATCGGAATTACAACCGAGGCGGGCGCAAGCGACAGGGCCGTCGTCAAGCAGGCATGAGCAAGCAGACCCGCCCCGCCGATCAACAAAAGCCAAGGGGTCAGGGCCAGCGTCGGCCATGCAATGTCGCCGTCGATCCCTGCCGTTATCACGCCAAACACCAGTTGGATGGCGGTCAGCCAGAACAGGATGGACAACGTCGTTTCCGCCCGCGTCAGTTTTCGCGTAGCCAGCGCGGTCAGCGCAAAACAGATGGCCGACAAGCCCGCAGCGGTCACTCCAACCGACAAACCGCCCGTCGCCCAAGGTTGGGCGATGATCAGGATGCCGACAAAACCGATCAGTGCTGTCAGCAACCTTGTGCCCGTCAGGCGCTCGTTTAGCAAAACCGGGGCGAGGGCGGCGACCCACAAAGGCGAGGTGAACTCCAGGGCAAAAACTTGTGCAAGCGGGATCAGCGTCAAAGCCAGAAACCAAAGGTTCTGCCCGGCGAAATGGGCCGCATTGCGCAACAAGTGCAGACGCAGATTGCTGGTTCTGACCTCGTGTTGTCGCCTTGTCGCCACGAGCACTGCCACCACGATCACGACCCCGACGCACGACCGGTAAAGCATCACTTCGAATGTATCCAACGCGTGACTGACCGCGCGCCCGGCCACGGCCATCGCCGTGAACGATGCAATCGCCCCGGTCATCCAGAACGCGGCGCGCAGGGTCGGTGTCACGAGACGACCTCTTCGATGTTATAATGACGCGGGATGTTCTTTGTGATTTTGGCCCAAGGGCTTGATGTCATGCGGGTTTGATGGGCGTCAAAATCCTCGCGTGAGGCAAACAGTTCGCTCACATCGAAACGGCCCGGCCGGGTTTCATCCTCGGTGACGTCGAAGGCCAAGCAACCCGGTTCCGCTCGGGTCAGAGCGATATGGGCGGGGAGCGCCGATCTGATCGCGGCAATCCGGCCCTTGGGGACTTCGATATGACCTGACAGGCGTATCTTTGGCATGAGCGGACCATACCGAAGCCACATAGATTGACAAGAAGGGTCGTGACCGCGGCTTACGACTATGCGCCTTGCGTCTTGGGTTCGAACAGGATGTTTTCATAGGGTTTTGTCGGGTCAAACATGGTTTTGTTTCCCGCGGTATCCAGCCCGAAAACGTCATATCTTTCGGCCATCAAATCCAACGCCTGCGCCAGCATGTCACGCACCTTCGCACCTGCATCGACCCGGTATTCCATCAAGATGGGTGCTGTGTTTGACGCCAGAAACTTTTGACCGCCCTTGATGACGTCAAGCTCGGCACCCTCGACGTCAATTTTGATCAGGGCGATCCGCGCCGCATACCTTGCGCCGTCAATATAGCGATCAAGCGTGGTCGCCGGAGCAAGCTCGTATGTTGCGTCCGCCTTTGACGGGTTCCAATCCGCGAGCAATGAATTCGCGCCGCGGTTGCCATCGCGCAAATAGAGCTTCAGAAATGCCCCGTCATCAGCCTGCGACGTCAACGCCACGATATCCACATGCGCCTTAATCTGGTTCAGCGCGATATTCTTGAGCAAGAGGGACGCCGTGTCTTTTGAGGCCTCGATCGCAGCAAGTTCACACCCGGTTTCTCGACAGATTGGCACACTCGCGGTGCCAATATTGGCACCGATGTCCAGAATGACGTCACCTTCGGTAATACCGATTTTCGTGGCGATGGTGTGGACCATCATCTCGAACGGTTCTTGGCGGATGAAGCTGCGAAAACCGATGTGATCGTTCACATCAACCCACAACCGCGTTCCCTGCCAGGTCAACATGGCAAGCTTGGGTTGGTAGTGAAAGACGGAAACCTTTCGGATGTAATTTGGATCAAAAAACCGAGTGATCCGGTGCACCAAGGGAACGCTTTGATATCTCTGTAGAAACTTCAGAACCATCCGTCCCCGGAGTCGTGATGTGACAAAGGTGACGATCCTGGTCAAACGTGACTTCATAAGGGTTCTACCCGCGCAGAATGTTGCGTGCTTGCTGGTCTTTGCACATCCATCATGCCACCCGCGTGAAGCGAGTTGCAAGCAGTAATACTACTTTAGGACGATTATTGGAGTGTCGCGGGATTGCTTGGACAACGCAAATGCGGTCACTTTAACAGAGGCATACTTGCGGGGTCATTCCCACTCAATCGTGCCGGGTGGCTTCGAGGTCACGTCATAGGTGACGCGGTTGATGCCCTTGACCTCATTGATGATCCGGGTTGCGGTTTCCCCAAGAAATTCATGGCTGAACGGATAGTAGTCCGCCGTCATACCGTCCACCGAGGTGACGGCGCGCAGTGCACAGGCATAATCATAGGTGCGCCCATCGCCCATCACACCCACGGTGCGCACGGGCAGGATCGCGACAAAAGCCTGCCAGATCTCGTCATACAAACCGTGCTTGCGGATCTGGTCGATATAGACAGCGTCGGCCTCGCGCAGAATGTCCAGCTTAGCGCGGGTGATCTCTCCGGGGCAGCGGATGGCAAGACCGGGGCCGGGGAAGGGGTGGCGCCCGATGAAGCTTTGCGGCAGGCCAAGCTCGCGGCCCAAGGCGCGCACTTCGTCCTTGAACAACTCGCGCAGAGGCTCGACCAGCTTCAGGCCCATCTTTTCAGGCAAGCCGCCGACATTATGGTGCGATTTGATCGTAACCGACGGTCCGCCCGAGAAACTGACGCTTTCAATCACGTCCGGATACAGCGTGCCTTGGGCCAAGAACTCTGCGCCCTCGATCTGGTCGGCATGTTTCTGGAACACGTCGATGAACAGTCTGCCGATGATCTTGCGTTTGGTTTCCGGGTCGGATTGCCCGTCCAACTCGCCCAAAAACAGCTCCTGCTCATCCGCGTGGATCAGCTGCATGTTATAGTGGTCGCGGAACATGGTGACGACCTCTTCCGCCTCGCCCTTGCGCAGCAACCCGTGGTCGACGAAAACGCAGGTCAGCTGATCGCCAATGGCTTCGTGAATCAGAACCGCGGCGACCGAACTGTCGACCCCGCCGGACAGGCCACAGATCACTTTCTTGTCACCGACCTGTTCACGAATGACGCGGATCGCCTCGTCGCGATAGGCATCCATGGTCCAGTCGCCCGTGAACCCGGCCAGTTTCACAAAATTCTCGTAAAGTTTCGCGCCCTTTGGTGTGTGGTGCACTTCCGGGTGGAACTGCACCGCATAGAAATGACGGCTGGCGTCGGCGGTGATCGCGAAGGGCGCGTTGGGCGAGGTGCCATAAACCTCAAAACCCGGAGCGATTTCAGAGACATGGTCGCCGTGGCTCATCCAGACCTGCTCAACGCCCTGGTCAAACCAGCCGTCCAACAGGTCGAGCTTGGCGCTGGGGGTCACATAGGCGCGGCCGAATTCGGCTGTGCCGTGTCCGCTTTCCACTTTGCCGCCCAACTGGGTCATCATGGTCTGCTGACCATAGCAGATGCCAAGGATGGGCACGCCATAGTCGAAAATTTCTTGCGGCGCGCGTGGTGACCCTTCGCGGGTCACGCTGTCTGGTCCGCCCGACAGGATCACCGCTTTCGGGGCCATCTCGCGCACGAAATCCATCGTGACCTTCTGGTAGGGGTGAATTTCGCAATAGACATTCAACTCGCGCAGGCGGCGCGCGATAAGTTGCGTCACCTGGCTGCCGAAGTCGATGATAAGAAGGCGGTCGTGGCTTTGATCTGTCATGTCGTCGGATTAGGGCAGGGGCCGGGGCAAAGCAAGTCCCGCACGCGTATCTACACCAACCATCCGGCATTTTTTTGTGGCTTTCAGCGCCCGATGTCGCTTTTGCCCCCTGAAGGACGCTTGCGAGCGGATTTAGCGGGGGCCGCGGGATATTCACAAATCAACAGGACATTTTGGAGGATTACCATGACCGAGGCACCCACCCGTCGTGGTCGCGGGGGCGGCGGCGCTGCTCGTCGCGCTGAACGCACCGCTGTTCGCATCGAATGCGCGAAATTCATCACGCGCAACATTCCCAATCTCGAAATCCTCAACGAAGAGGCGATGGAGATCATCGAATACAACGCCGAAACGGTGCTTGAGGAAATCGGCGTCAATTTCGTCGAAAACCCGGCCGCGCTTGAGCGGTGGAAAGAGGCGGGGGCCGATGTTGACGGGGAACGGGTGCGCATTCCGCGTGGTTTGGCGCGTGAGTTGTGCAAAACGGCGCCCAGCCAGTTTACCCAGCATGCCCGCAATCCCGAACGATCCGTTGAAATTGGCGGCAACAATCTGGTGCTCGCCCCCGTCTATGGCCCGCCCTTTGTGCGCGACGCCGCCGGGGGGCGCCGCTATGCAACGATGCAGGATTTCCGCAAGTTCGTGAAGCTGGGTTACATGTCCAAATGGCTGCACCATTCCGGCGGCACCGTGTGCGAACCGACAGATGTGCCGGTGAACAAGCGCCACCTTGATATGCTGCTCGCCCACATGACCTTGTCTGACAAGCCCTATATGGGGTCGGTGACCGCGCCTGAACGCGCGCAAGACAGCGTCGAGATGTCCGAGATTCTTTTCGGCAAAGACTTCGTGCAGCAAAACACGGTGATGACGTCGCTCATCAACATCAACTCGCCCATGCAATATGACGATGTGATGATGGGCGCGATGGAGGTGTTTGCCGCCAACAACCAAGCCTCGATCATTTCGCCCTTCATCGTGGGCGGCGCGATGGCGCCGGTGTCTGTGGCTGGCACGCTGACACAGGTTCTGGCCGAGGTGCTCGCGGGTGTGGCCTATAGCCAGTTGGTGCGCAAAGGCGCGCCGGTCATTGCGGGGGCGTTCGTGTCCTCGATCGACATGAACTCTGGCGCACCAACCTTTGGCACACCCGAAGCAGCCCATATCACATATGGGGCCGGGCAATTGTTCCGCCGGCTAGGGTTGCCATACCGATCGGCCGGGTCGTTCAACGGATCGAAACTGCCTGACGCACAGGCGGCGTATGAAACGGCAAACAGCTTGAACACGGGGCTGCTGTCCGGCGTGAATTTCATGCTGCATGCGGCCGGCTGGCTGGAGGGCGGTCTGGTCGCCAGCTTCGAGAAATTCGTGATGGATGCCGACCAGCTGGGCACCTTGCACCATTTGGCCCAGGGCATTGCGGTCGATGAGAATGCGCAAGCGATGGACGCCATCCGCGAGGTTGGGCCGGGCGGACACTATCTTGGCTGCGCCCATACGCAGGCGAACTTTAAGTCAGCGTTCTGGCGCACCGAACTGCTGGATTACAAGCCGTTTGAAACCTGGGACGAAGAAGGCGCGCGCGACACGCAAGCGCTGGCCTCGATCCGCGTGGAGAAGTTGTTGGCAGACTATCAACAACCCGCCCTTGACCCCGGTATTGCCGATGGGCTTCGCGACTACGTTCAGGAAAAAAAGGACTCGATGCCCGACGCCTTTAGCTGAGCCTCAACCGTTCCGGTTTTGTTCAGCAACATTAAGAACACGGTAAGAGGATTTAACGATCCTCTTACCGGTCTTGGGGCGTTCAGACCGCCCGTGGCCCTTTTGGCAGCAGACGCATTTCGGCCATCAGCGCGATCAGCACCTCGACATGGTGGGACACGGAATAAGAGGCGTCGCCGGCTTTCCGTGTATCCTCTAGCCGTGCTTCTTCCTGCAACAGCCCGTCGATGGCCCTTGCCGGGCTGGGCGTCGCAGGCGTTTTCATAAGCTTTTTCAAATCCCTATCGCGGTTGTAATCCATCAGCCCGAAGCGGGCGGCGCGCACCAGAAGACGGGGGCGACGAAGTGATTTGAGAAGTGATGTTGCGTCAGTCATGGGATACCCTTTCAGTGATTCCCGCTGACTATTACTCAACCTTACCGGGTGTTGCGTTCGAACGCCTCCGGCGCACGGTCGCTTTAACAAATATTGCCAAAGCAATAACAAAACTGGTCTGGACAACGGTCAATTAACGAACCGGTAACCAATCAAATGATACTCGTTACCGGCTATCACACAACCTGTGGTTGCGCGTCGGGATGTCGTGTGTCCACGGAACGCCAATTGGAAGGGGCTTCTATGCAGAATGCGATGGCATCGGGGATCGAAAGCAATGA
Organism: uncultured Aliiroseovarius sp.; assembly: GCF_947497285.1. Classification (GTDB taxonomy): domain Bacteria; phylum Pseudomonadota; class Alphaproteobacteria; order Rhodobacterales; family Rhodobacteraceae; genus Aliiroseovarius. The sequence continues at coordinate 436,524 of NZ_CANMFT010000002.1, forward strand.
AATGGTTCGGTGGCTGCCCGATGAGGTTCATCTTTACCTGAAACACACGGAAGAGGGTGCCTCCATTCGTTCCCTTGCCCGCGACATGGGGGTGCACGCCTCGACGGTGCTCAGACAGGTGCGAAAGACCGAATCTCTGCGTGATGATCCGTTGGTCGATGCCCTGCTGACACGACTGGGGGCAGGGGTGCGCGACGGCCAACCTGTTTATGCCACCGCGGCCCCGATTGACCCGGACGCAGACGACACTGTTTCCCCACATATGGTGCGCCTGTTGCGGGCCATGATGAAAGACCGGGCCGTCATGGCCGTCAGCCAAGGTGTCGACACCGCCGTGGTGTTGTGCGCCCGAGACGACGGCGACCCGCTGACGGTGGCCAAGGGTCCGACCGAAATTGTCGAGGTCATGGCATTGCGCGGTTGGATCGAAGGCGGCGCGTCGGGTCGGGTGGTGCGCTATCACATCACCACCGAGGGGCGACTTGCGCTCAACAAGATGTTGGCACAACAAGAAGGGCGCGCGACTGGGTTCGCCGAAGCCTCAACCGGGTTTTCGGGCATTCCGGACGGCGCCAGCTTTGTCGGTGCGGCAAAGGCGGCCAAGGCAAGAACGCGGTCCGGGCGTCCGATTGGTGCTGACAGCCCGGTGCGGGTGCTGGGGCGGTCGACCGGGCGTGGGCAACCTTACCTTGCGCCGACACTTGTGAGTGCCGCCGAACGCCTGCACCGTGATTTCGCTCTGGGGCAGTTTGAACTGAGCGGCATTGCCACATGGGACAGGCTTCAAGATGCGGTCAGATCGGCACTGACAACCACGCATCCGTCAGACCGCAAACTGGACGCCCGCAAACGGTTCGCCAGCGCAATGCAGGCGCTTGGGCCGGAACTTGGCCAGATTGCGATCGCTGTGTGTTGTCACGAAAAGGGCATGGAGCGGATCGAGGCGGACATGGCGATGCCTGCGCGGTCGGGTAAATACATGCTTCGCGTGGCTCTGAACTATCTGTCGCGGTATTATGACAGCGTCGGTGGGGACGAACATGAACTGATCTATTGATCGCAGCTTGGCGTTACCGATCCAGACGCGCGAAAATTTCCTTCGTCGTCAGAATCTCGAATTCAAGGGTCGGGTAAAGCTGCTTAAATTCGCGCGAAATCATCGTGGGATTGGGCAGATCGTCGGCAAGGATCAGATAGCGACCGTCAAATTTCATGTCGGTCAAAAACTGACCAAAGTCGATACAGTCCAATCCCTCGCAAAACAGGGGTGACAGCACCACTTTGGGCGCAAACGCCTCAAAGGCGCTGCGATCCAATTGCGTAATCTCATCGCAGGAAAGCTGCATCAAGCCTTCGAATTGAAAGGCAGATGTGGTTTGTGCGCTCAGTTCCCCAAGCACCAGCGTTGTTGGCTTGATCACCATGGTGTGTTTCATTACCCGTTTCCCGCTAGGGACAATTTTGGCTGTTTTACGGTTGCAGATTGCACAACCGCGAAAGCTCATTTTCAATCACCCTACACATATAAGGAGAGTGAGGGTTATTCAATTAACCCAGAAGGTGCTTTTCCCATTTATTTGAAATTGACGTCGCGTTTTGACCGCGCGGGCCTCTGCGCTGGTTGGGGGTGTTCGAGTGCGCACCGTTCGTGGCACGGGTGGGCTATCCGATGATGTTGATAGGACCGGGGGCCAAGCGGCCCAACCGCCGGCGCCTAATGGATCAAACTTTGATGAACTCCGCATAGACAAGGCGTAGGCGCGGATCGGGGGCGCCTTTCGGGACCGATACATGGTCAGTATCGACGCGGTGGGGTTCGTATTCGCGAATGGCCAGACGCAGCTTGGAGCCTCTTTTCATTTGCTTCGGCAGCGTCACGGTCCCTTCCCAGATCGCCGGCGGGCGCAACAACGCAACCAAATCGGGGTTCGCAAGGATAGCCGTGAAATCGCGAGCTGTGAGCAGTTCCTCTGAACGCGCCGCGAGGGTCATTGCAGATTTCTTTCCCCGTGATCCATCGCGATCCAGCGTTTTGTCGCCTGACGGGGCGCTGCGGCTGGCCCTTTTTTTCTTCACCACAGCCGATGTCAACTCCGACCAACCGAAATCCGGGCCAAGCGTTTCATCAAGCAACTCGACGCTGATCTTGACCACCGGATTGCTTCTGCGAGCTACGATCGACGTGGATCCGCTTGCCGCCGGACCCTTTGTGTAGGCGTGGCCATAAAGCCCAACATTCAGAACCCTGCCGGCCCCGCGTGCCACCGTGGCCAACCGATCGGGGGTAAGCTGCACGAATTCAGTCGTTACAATAGGCGAGATATGCGCGCCGGGGGCAGAGATCGGATGATAGCGCGCCAGCGCCAGCCGGATGAACGGGTAATAGCTGCGCCCCGGTTCGACCACGATATCGCAGAACCACAGTTTCCGATCGGTGTCGTATCCGACAAGATGTGGCGCGACGTTCAGCCGGGTCGGAATGGGTGTAGGCAAGGGGGATGAACCACCCGATCCCACCCCGGGCCGCGTTGGATTGACGAGACCATCAAGCTGGAATGGACCTGCCGGCAGATCCGCTTCCTCTTCGGGCACGAATTTGGGCAGGCGCGCAGGATCAAGCGGGCCCTGTTTGACGGCCAGTGGGAAAGCGCCCAGCCCTGGCGACGGGGTGGCGATGTTGGTGCTTGACCAGATCGGGTCGGTGCCCCACTGCGTCACGAAGGACTTGAGCTCTTCATCGATCTTGGCGGAGGTCGCGTTGTCAGGCGGAAGCACGACCGCCAGCATTTCGTTGTGGCCGCTGACGAACCACGGCCTGTTCAGATAGACCCGCAATCCGCCGCCGTCGCGCCAGCTTGATCGCGACTTGCCGGATTTGCGGCGGGTCCAACCGAAGGTCGGGATCACGTAAAGCACCTCTGGCGCCGGAGGCGGCGCGCTGTTTGGAATCCACCCGGTGGCTTCGTCGGAAATCACTTTGATCTGCGGATTGGTTTCACCCGAAACCAACGGTTCACGGACGGCCGCCGGCATGAATTCGCGGAACCGACTCGTTGCCTCCAGCCGATAGAGGACCCGCCGATATTTCGTATCGCCAAACTCGTGTTTGATGCGCACATAGTCGCTGCGTCCCGGAGGTGACATGCCCGGCGCATCCGCATAGTCAAGCTTTCGTTCGTTGGCATGGCCGCGGCGAATAACGTTGCGCGGTCGGTCTTTATTCAACGGATCCGTCGGCTCGTTCCACCGGCCAAACAGGTCGAGCTTGTCCGTCGAATGGCTGTCAACCGGCGTGTTGAAATTGAGCCGCGCATAGGTCCGGCCAAGCCCGCGCGACACAAAGAGCTTTTGAACCGCGGGCAGGACCAACGGTTTCTGAACCGCATGCACAAGTTCGATCTCGGTCCAGGGCGTCAGCATCCAATGGCCGCCTGCTAGCGCCAGTTTGCGAACCTGATCCACCAAGTCTGGGTTCGAGCCAAACCGATCCGCGAACCACTGCCAGATCCCCATCTGATCAAGCCCACCTTTTGGGAGAACATGGGAAAGCCGCAAGCGGACGATATCGGCCTTGGCCAGCGGGACGGTCAGAATACGTTTTGTCTTGTTGAAGGAGGGCAGGGCGCCCGGATCTTCCTTGATGACAATCTCAAACGGGGCCGCCTTGGGCCAATCGGTCGCGGCAGATGTCGGGTAGTAGGCCACATCGGCAAGCGCACCCACCCCGACATCGGCAGGGCCCAGAAACCGAAGCGCGACCTTCTCGGCGAAAGGATCCGGAAGGTAGGGCAGGGAAAACCCGTCTTCCGCGACCGGATAGTCTTGATCGACGCCGTCGAAGCTCAGCGTGACCTTATCCAAGGGCGCGTCAAGCGCGGCAAGCATACCGTAGCTTGCCGGGTTAAGCCGACCGGCGGGATCGTCCAACATGCCGTGCGTCTCGGCCTGTTTGACCGAGGTTCTGTTGGCCACGACCTGCCGGCGCGCGGTCGCCGCAATCGCAACGGTGTTGTCGGCGGGCATTTCATTGAAGCTGCGGATGGCGATCCGTGCCATCGCCTCGCCCTCGCCAGGTTTCTCAGCAACGCCGCCGGTCTGACCCAATGCGAAAGCTGGCGGCTCCACCGGTTCAAAGCGCCGATAGGTCAGCGGCTGGCTGACCGCCTGTTTGGGGTCGGTCTTTGAGGTTGTCCAGGCAGCCGCGTTCAACGCCAAATCGCTGACCCGGACCCGCATCCGGTAGGTGCGCCCATATCGCAAGCTTGGAAGGGACCTTGGATGTGCTGTGAAATTGGCTTGGAATGGCATCCCCATCGGGGCTTTGTTGGACAGGGGTTCGGCCTGACTTGCATCATCATCGATGGGAATACCTAAGCCCGGTGGTGGCGCCGACAAGCTCCAGCCGTTCCACGCAAAAAGCCCTTCGTAGAGCTTTACCACATCCGGGTCGCTGCCATCGGCTGCCTGCGTCACGCCAAGCCGCACCGCGCCTTCTTCATCTTTCACCGAAATATCCGCCATGGTGTCGACAAGGTCGATCAACCCGTCGCGCCGGCACAGTGACTGCCATTGGCCGCTATGTTCGTCGAAGATTTCCGGGTGGTAGCCGCGGATCACATCCTCTTGGAACAGGTCGATGTCGCCGCCTGCGGTTTCAGCATCGAAATGCTTGCCTGACCGGTCAATGGCCTGGGTCAGGCCTTCGGCGCGCTTCGGTTCGGCCAGCAAGATCCCACCGGTCTGCAGCGCGGGCGCGCCGACGCGTGGATCAGGCTCGCGTTTCGCCGCGCCCCGCATGGTCATCAGAGACTGCGCAAAGTTCTTGGTCTTGATGCCCGCGCCGTCGACATCGACCTGAATGAGCCGGTAGTGGTCTGCTAGCTTTAGATAGCCGTCGATGATCGGCGTCGCGGAAGAGGCATTGACCGGGCGGAACGCCTTGCCGGGCTCTAACCTTGTGACGGTGAAGGGGCGCGTGTCTTTCACCGTCTCGACACCACTTGCCGCCTCGGGTGTCGGCGCCCAGTTGACGCGCACCCGCAATCGGTCGGTCATCGCGCCGCCCGGCATGTGGTCTTCGGGCAGCACGAAATCAAGCACAAGCCCAAGATCACGCAAGAACCCGTGATACTGGTTGGTCGAGGCCACAATCTGGTGGAAATCGATCAGGTCCTTGATCTCATCTTCCTTGGGAAGATCAATCAGCTTGTGAGTGCGCCAATGCGCGTCCTCACGGGGATCCTCTTCAGGTCCGGATGTGTCTTTCACGTAATTGACGGTCTGTTCTGCCGAAAGCGGACGGTGATAGGCCTGCAACAATGCCCACGCGGTGCGTGGATCGCTTGTATCGTGCGGAATTTCCTTATTGCGAAGCGCCTCTATGACCTGAGCCGGGTGTGCAAGCGGCTCGGCAAGCTTGCGCAGGTTCTTGAAATGCTCGGTGCTTTCGGGCAATTCGGTGCCCGCGCTCGATGCCAGGCTGGCATAGGTTTCGCGCACGAAATCGTGCACGGTGTTCAACGGATAGCTCAGAACCACGGTGCCGCGGCGGTCTTCGAACTGGTGGCTGCGCACGAAGGTATCGGGCCGGAACACCGCTGCCCAGACAGTGCTGCTTGGTGCGCTGACAGGGGCCAGGTTTTCGATCACTGCGTTGTGGTAGAGAAAGGAAAACTTCATGCCGGCCAGCGTCGCCGGCCAATCGATCAGATCCGGAAATTCGTCAAGCCGCGCCGGGATGGCGGGCGCACGCGTCAATTCGGGTGTGACCAGAACCGATACGCGGTATCCTTTGCCCGGCTCATAGCCGTTCGGAAGCGCCGTCCACATGATATGCTGGGTTTTGTCTGCCATAGCTCTCTCCCGGTTTATGCGAAGGCGGTTGCGTAGTCGTCCCAGACGGATTGCGCCGGATAAAATTCAACGAAAAGTGGGTCTGCATCTGATCCGCCAAGGCGCCGCTCGCAGGTCACTGACACACTGGCAGAGAAGAACAGGATCTCGATCTCGACGGTCAGCGTCGCCTGACCCTTCACTTCTGACTTCCCGCCCGATTTGTAATACCCCAAGGACAAGTGGAATTTGAGCGAGACAGAGATGATGCCGATCACCGACATCTCGCCGCCCATTTCGAGATACCCCTCAAGCTCCACCGTATCATCTGCCCAGTGGTAATAGATGCCAGCCTTGACATAGACCGAGCCCGACGCCACCCCGAGGTTGATCGCTGCCATGGCGCCAAACTCGAACGCCGCTTCGACCTCCCGCACCCCGGAATTGTCAAGCGAAAGCGCAAAGAAGCCACCGCCGCCATAGAGCGAGACGGTCAATAGGAACGGCTTTTGGCGTTCGGAAAAATTGAAGCGGATAGAGACCGGATCGCCGTCGAAGGGCAGCCGCAACATCGCGCCGATCGACATGTTTTGCAGCGAGAAGACACCGACCGCCACAGTCGGGATCGCAAGCGAATAGCCCACGCCGATCCCCGATGGGCTTACATCGATCATCGGCGGATCAGAGAACCCGTTTGACGGAATAACATCCGACAAGGCGTTGATAAATTCCAGGGGCCCGCCAAAGACCACAGGGTCGCTGTCATGCAGTTTTGGGTCGACATCGGGTTTCTCGCCCGCCTTCATCTTGAACTGTAATTTGTCGAACCAGATGATCACGCAGCCAAAGAGGTTCAGCTTGAAATTGGTAAGCTCGGCGTTGACGATCACTTCTGGGTCTTTCAGGCCCGGATCAGGCGCGCCGCCGTTGAAAGTGCCGACCGGGTTGGTTGGATCATCAACGGTGAAATGCGACACGGCCTTGGCGCTGATGGTCAAATCGGTGCCGCCACCAGCGCCGGTCACAAGGATCGGCAGGGGTGACGAAATGTCTTCGCGCTTGAACTCGAAACCAACCTCAATCCGGTCCGGAAACTCGACCTTCTTGAGTTTGGGCACCGTTGCGCCAATCAGGCTCACCGCCACCGGTGCGATGATGTCCTTCAGATCAATGGTTCCGAACAGTTTGGCCGAGGGAAAGAAGTCGGCGGGATCGAAACTGCCACCGGCAAAGGCGCTGTCGTTACCACCGACCGGGCCAAAGCTGCGCGACAGCGCGGTAATTTCCATGTTCGGGGCCACCATGCCGCCGACACCATCTGACCCTGAACCACCACCGCCGAAGCTGAGATCGGTGTCGCCGCCAATTTTTTTCAGGAACACCTGACCGGTGTTTTGCGGCGTTGCGAACCCGCTCGACTTGTAAATGTCGGCAAACGCGACCGAAAGCGGCTTGCCGAACTTGGCGAGCTGGTCAAGCGCCGGGGCATTCACCGAGAGTTCGGCCGCCATCGGGAAATATTGCGTCCGGTTTGGTGGCAGTGGCTTTGAGGGTGCCGCGCCGCCGAAGGTGATAGAACGCACTGGAAAGATCGTGTCGCCCTCTGTGTCACCACCGACCACCTGCGGCGCCAGTTCGACCATTTGACCGTCCAGCGGCACCGTGGCACGTGGGTCGGCACCGTAGGCCGGGTGAACTTGGGTCAAGATCGCCGAATTGTTCATGTCACTGCGCACAAAGATCAGGGGCATGGAGAACGACACTTCGCGCCCCGACATATCCGTCGCGCGGATTTTGAACTTCACATGCTGCTTAGATCCGTTGCCTGGATCATACATCGGCCAGAACAATTTCTTGCCATTGGCTTGTGCGGACAACGCCCCGACCACCTGGTCTGGATGCGAGCCCGGCGGCAGCAGAAGCGGGGTCACTTGGGTCAGGATCTCGACCTTGCGAAACGGGAAATCGCGCCCTTCAAACAATTGACCATCACCGGGGTACAGGCGCACGGGTTCGCGCACGATAATAAAGTCGTATTTGCGCAAATAGGCCGCCCGATCGCTTGATCCGGGGATGTGTTCGAACATGCGTTCGCTGACCGTCACGATCGACGCTCCGTGGCCAAAACCGTAAAGCGAGCCGCGCTTGATGATGCGCACGTAATAGTCGCGGCCCATCGCAGAGAGGTGACGCCAGGCTTCTGTCGTGACCAAGGGGTTCTCGGGCGCTCGTGACCAAATGCCTTCGCTGTCGAGCCAGGCGCCTAGCGCCGTCAGCATCGTGCGGTATGACGTAACCGGTTTCGGGATATAGGGCGTCGGCGTCGTGCTGTCGCCTTCGATGGTTTGTTCGTCAAAGCCCGCGGTCAGGCGCACGATATCGCTCCGGTCCTCGGCGGTCATGGGCATCGTGAAGGGTTGTGGATTGTTCGGTTTTTGGTAGTCGGGCGACCAGATCGCCCGCAGCATCGGGTGATCCGGTGCGGCCTCGTCTGCGGTGCCGTTCACCTTCGTCGCCAGCCGCGTGTGCCACAGTTCGGTTCGCGGACCGCGTTTGACCGGGGTCAACGCATGGGTCCAGCCGGACGGCTCGATTGGGCTTTGATACAGGCGATAGGGCAGTTCAAGCGCGGTTACGGTCAATGCGGGCTTGTGTGGTCTCAGAAACAGCTGAAGAAAACCAGGGATCCTGGCAAGCTCGGACACGACCAGCGGTCGCACCGCGCCGAAACTTGGCCGGGCGACCTCTTCTGCGACTTCCAGATCTACCAGCGCGCGGACGGCCGGGCGGTCGGACGGCGAAAGCCGTGCTGTTCGCGCGGCGATGCGAACCTGCTGGTCGGCAAAGGCCGCGAGGTCTTTTTCGTTCAATGCGCCAGCGGCAAGGTCGCGACGGACCCGATCAAGAACGGCGCGCCCGGCCAGACGTGCCGCGCGTTCGACAGCCGCCGCCCGGTCACCGACTGTGGCCTCGCCAAATCCGGGCCGCATATCACGAAATCCTGCCCCCTCGAGCACCGAGCGGGCGGTTGCCGAGGACAGGACAAGGCTGTTGAAAATGCCCAGCAACAAGCCCGGAATTGGCAAATCTTCGGAAAAGCCTTGTGGCAAGGGTGCCGCGAGGTTGTCGAGGCTCATTGGCCAGGTCCGGCAGGCTTGCAAGAACGCCTCGAAGGTCAGTGGTAGCTTTGTCACCACCAAGGGCATGCGAAAGGCCAGCCGGCTTGGGCCCGCCAAGATCGCCTTGGTCAGGGTTTCGGGTGGGGCATCGGGCACTTCAGATGTCGCTTGATTGCCGGACCAGGTATAGGCTTTTTCGCCGAACGCCTGGCCTTGAAACTGCGCCACCAAATAGGCCGGGCGCGCTTGATTGCGGCGAACCGCCATCGGGTTGTCGCCCGGTGAAAGCCTCATGTTGTAAAGAAAGAAGTCCAGCGACAGGAAGTCGTCGATCCTGAGTGCCGAAAGGTGCACCGGCGGCGGGTTGATCAGCTCGGCCAAATCGACCGCGAGAGAACTAAGATTGGTGCTGATATCGCCAAGTGTCGTCAGGCGATCAATGATGTTTCCGGAAACTGGATTGCGGGCCAAAAGATGTCCTCCCGGTTATCACGAGGCCCGAAAAGAAACTGCAGATTTGGGCCTGTTCCATTCTTCAAAACGGCTGGACCACATCAAAGAAACCGCACTCAAACCAAATGGGCCCAGTAAGCACGCGGAAACCGCCGCGAATGATGCGAAAACTTCGAACACGCCTCACCGAGTTGAAAAAGCATCATCTGACCGGGTTTAACCCTCGGTCATGCGGCGTCCATACTGACTTCCTTAGAACTTCTCGCGCTCAGTCAGTGGTTGCTACCGCATTGCCTAATCTACCTAAAAGTGTCGCAGCATTTCCTTGAACGGTCAACTTTTCCCGCAACCCTGTCGGCGGTTTATGGCCGAAAGCGCGCGCCCAAACCTTGTGCCCGGCGGCTGCGCGGAACGAGAATTCAGGCGGAGGGGGGCAAGTTGATCAGAGCACACCGCGTCCCGGCTTGTGCCTGAGCCTCGCCTTGATGGAGAATGATTGAACGCGCCCTTGAACCAGTGCACTCTGGTCATGCAAGCACATTTGCCGAACGTCGCGGATGCCAAGGAGGCCCGATGAAAGCCATCATTCAGGATAGGTATGGAGGGCCGGAACACCTGCAACTTGCCGATATTCCGGTCCCGGAACCTGCCAAATCACAGATCCGGGTCAAGGTTTTGGCCTGCGCTGTAAACCTTTCCGACTGGGAATATCTGATTGGATCGCCCCTGTATGCGCGCCTCGTGGGCGGTTTGACGAAGCCGAAGCACCAAGTCCTGGGATCTGACATTGTTGGCGTCGTCGACAAGCTTGGCCCGAATGTCACTGACTTTCAGATCGGCGACCGGGTCATGGGCGATGTGGTCATGCACCGCGGTGGGTTCGCGCAATATGCCTGCGTGTCTGTCGCCGAGATGGCCAAGGTTCCGGACCAGCTCTGCGACGAGGTTGCCGCGTGTTTACCGCAGGCTGGTGGCATCGCGGTTGCGGGAACGGAAGGGCTCAAACCCGGTGACGCGTTCTTGATAAATGGCGCCGGCGGTGGATCGGGCACCATGGCGCTGCAACTTGCGAAAGCGGCGGGCGCGCATGTCACGGCGGTGGACAACGCCAGCAAGATCGAGTGGCTCAAATCCTTGGGGGCCGATGAGGTGATTGACTATCGCGAGCAGGATTTCGCGAGTTCAGGACAGCAATGGAACCGCATTTTGGATATGGTCGCCACGCGCGGTCCGGGCAATATCGCCCAAGCTATGTCCAACGGCGGCGTCTACCGGGCGGTCGGCGGCAATGTGAGTGCCTTGCTGCCCCTCGTGTTCGGTGGTCTGCGCTTTCGTTTTCAGAACAAATCCATCGGGATGCTGATTGTTCCCAGTGGCCGGAACCTGACCGAAAGGGTCGCGCAAATGGCCGTCGAAGGTAAATTAACGCCGCATCTGGAAGCCACCTTGCCACTGTCGTCGGTTCCCGAAGCTTTGCGGCGCACCGGTCTTGGCGACGTGAAAGGCAAATTGGTGATCAGGCCCTGAAACGAGCCCACGCTACGGAATGTTGATCACGACAATGCCGGTCTTTTGCCCCGTTTCCACATACCGAAAAGCCTCGACGATGTCTTCCAAAGGATAGCTGCGGTCAAAGACGCCCTTGAACCGCCCCTCTGCCATCAGAGTTGCGAGGTGTCGGATGAATTCCGGTGAAACTTGCGGGAATGGGATGCGCACCCGACGGCTGCCCGTGATCGTGCACCACAGACCCAGAAGGATATTTGACCAATAGGGGCCAAGATCGGTTGCAGTGAAAATTCCGTTCTTGTTCAACAACTTGCGGCAGGCGAACCAAGATGTTTTTCCCACGGCATCAAAAACCAAATCGAAGGTTTCGCCGATCTGTGTGAAATCTTCCTGTTCGTAGTTGATAATTCTGTCCGCACCAAGCCGCTCCGCAAGCAACAGATGCCGTTGGCCGACGACGGCCGTCACCTCCACGCCCCGTGATTTGGCAAGCTGAACCGCAGCGGTGCCGATGGCCCCCGACGCGCCGTAGATCAGGCACCGTTGCCCCTCGCAAAGCAGTCCGGTTGTCGAACTGGCATACCATGCACCTTCACCGACCACAGCCTCGTCAAACCGAAGGTTTTCAGGAATGTGGGCGACCATCCCGTCAGCGAGCAGGCAAAGAAATTCGGCATGCGCGCCAAACATGTCTGGCGAGATGCCAAACACCCGGTCGCTTAGCTGAAAGGCGGTCACGCCGTCGCCCAGTGCCTCGACGGTCCCGGAAAAATCCATCCCGAGCGTCTGCATCTTCGGGCGCAGAAGCCCCGTCATGGCGCGGGCAAAGAACGGGTGGGCCCGCAGCGTGGCCGTGTCGGTGCGGTTAACGGTCGTCGCATGAATGCGCACCAGGATTTCACCCGGTGCCGGGGCCGGGACAGGCACCTGCCCAACGGAAAGCTTTTGCGGTGGGCCGTATTGGTGAAAGACGACGGCTTTCATTGTCGCTGCGTCGGTCATTGCTTCTCTACCATCTTTTTGTTGGGCCGATTGGGCTGTCAGCTCTTTGTCTTTATGGTTTCGCATTGCCTGACGAATTCGCTCAGCAAGGCCTTGTCGAATGGCTTGCCCAGTTGCACGCGGATATGTTTGCTAGGCGTTCCAGACCCCTTCAAAATACCGTCGGGATCGGTCAAATCAGAGCTTCTCAAGAAGCCGAAATTCGCGTGCGTTTCCGAACCGAACAGATAGATCACCGGGACCCCGTGCGCGTTTCGAAAAATCGGCGCGCCGTATTGCATGCCTTCCGTCGCGCCTGGCAGCGTCGTGAGAACAAAGCTTCTCAACTCTTCCAGCAACGGCCTGACCGCTGGATTGCAACGGCTTATATAGTCGTCGATGGTATCGTGCTTGTGTGCCATTAGATGCCTCATGTCGCGATTTCGGTTTGCGTCGACCCAGAGTTGCGGGAGGTGCGACGACCTTGGCGGGCTGGCTGTCACCCACAAACGCGTCAAGCTTCGGGCCAAAAGGTGCGATCGCGTCAGTGACCATCACGATCAGCAAGCCGCACTCATCAAGATCTTAACTTATTTCGGACGATCATATCCAGCGTCGGTAAGGGTAGGGGGTCGGGAAAGCATCTCGCGTCTGGATTGGTCGCTTGGTGTGATCCTGTTGTAAGCGACCGTGCATGTTCTCCATCACCACCAAACCGAAGCTTGCAAACCGCCAGCTGGCGCAACGTTTCACATCTGTCATTTTTTGGAACGTCCCACTGCAATGCTGTCGTGACTTGCATGGTCGAGGACACATCAGATGAGTTCGCTGATGTCTTTGATGCACCGCGATAGCTTCAATCGTATCCGTCCGGTCTGCCTGCTCTGACGGCTAATGGAGAGTGCTGATAGTGTCCACCATCGATAGTGGACATCTTGG
>NZ_CANMFT010000003.1 GCF_947497285.1 uncultured Aliiroseovarius sp.
ATACCGTCACTGCAGAAATCAAAGCCGCCGAAAAAGAAGGAACCAAAAGAGCGGAAAATGAGGAAAATATAACGTTTGAGAAACAGCCGGGTCCCCACTTCTTTTCTCTCGATGCCGCCGAATAGAGGATCGGCATCGTGCAAGCCTGCGAACCCAATCGGCCGCCCAAGTAATTGCTATGCCCTTGGTCATCAAACAATTGGAGAAAAGCTATGACGAACACTCTCAGTAACCTCATCGGCGTCGCCCTTCTTGCGTTCGCTGGCGCAGCCGTGGCCGGCCTCAATCTGCTCAAGGATGACTTCGCACCGGTTCAGCTTGACCCAGAAACGCTGTGCCCCCTAGATACATCGCCTGTGTCTCACCTTGCGCTTCTGGTTGATCGCACTGATCCTCTGTCTCCAGGGCAGACCGAAGTCGTCACGCGGGAAATTAGGAAAATTGCGAGGAATATGCCCGTTCATGGTCGCTTCACCGTTTACTTGATGACGGACGATCTCAGTGAGGCAGCAAACCCTGTTTTGGACCTATGCAATCCAGGCGACGAATCCACGGTTGATCCGATGTTTGCAAATCCTCGTCGAGCTCAAACCCGGTTTGAGGAGCAGTTCTCGGGTCCTGTGGAGCAACTTGCAAAATCTCTCCTGGTGGGAGCAACTGCACCTCAGAGCCCAATTATCGAAACCATTGCGATGGTAGCCAACAGTTTCGCAAGCACGACAAATAGCCGAACCATTGTTGTCGCTTCCGATCTGCTTCAACACACAGCTGAGCTGTCTCACTATCGTGGCGCGATCCTTGTACAAGCGGCGAAATCCTCCGCTGCAGCGGGTGAACTATCGGATGGTCGCCTAAACGATATACTCGTTGAATTGGTACCTCTCGAGAGTCGCACGTCGTCTCATCGACAGGGGGACCAATTGCTAGAATTTTGGAACCTCCTACTTGTGTCGGCTGGTGCGCATCTGCGGTACGTTTCAGGAAACAGAAACGGAACCGACCAAGCTACACAGGAAAAGGCCTTCTAAAACTACGAGTAAACTTTCCATTGCGTCCGGTGTGCAGACTTCCTAGCACTGAGATTGTTTCCGTTTCATTCTTTCGCAAACAACAACCTAATCCTCAACGGGTCATTTCGTCAGGCAATATGCATGGACCGGAGTGCGCATTCCCCGCGTGCAAAGAAAGCGCCAAGAAGGGCCCAAAAGTGCGGGGAGCGTTCATTCGCCGTGCTCTACTGCAAGGTCCGCAACGCGGGACTTTGCTGACATTCGCCCAATGTCCGCTTCCGCGCTGTTTGTGTTGCAACCTAGTAGAAATGTCACCGGGTTCGCACCGTAGAAACTTTCCAGCTGGACGCTTAGAGGAGCAAAACCTGACGGAGCGGAGACCTCACTCCTTGGGCAACCCAAAGGGACAGTACCGGGTCCTCGCGCGATGAAAGAATCACGAAAGCATTCTCCGTCGTGAGGCGACTTTCTGCATAGAATTTGACAGTTCATGAGATCGTGACCTAGAGTAAGGGATACCTCAGCTGATCATGCCCGTTGGTTTATTTCAGAGACTTTGCTTTCCGGTGAGGATACATTGATATGTGTTGGTACAACTCAGCTATAGGAGTGTTTTTAACACTACTTTTTACCAGCGCGGTTTTAGTATCCCCTGGTATCAGTGAGGCTCAGGCTGCATGCCAAACGACCGGCGACCTTTCGTGCAGTCTATATAAACAGTGCATTGAAGAGAACTGTGGGTGTGCGAGCACTGACCATCCCTACACAGCAACCTTTGGCCCCAAGTACTGCCAACGTTTTGGATCAGAGGCTGGATTTAGTAGCTTAGGGAAACAGTGGCGAGACAAAACTTTAATTTGCTTGAAGGATAGAGTCTCGTCCTCCTACATATCCAACAGCGATGCAACTGGCCGGAATTGTAACTGTTCAACGATCCAATCAATGGCAATCGACTCACACAGTGAGTGCTACCTATCTGCCCCTTCCTTTTGCAAGCTGTCAGAATCGGACATTCGAACCCTTGCGCGCATAGTTGATGCAGCGGATGTTTTTGCTTTGGGTGCCGCAGGCCTAACCGAGATGGGGCATGTATTGGCTACTTGCTATTGGACAGAGAGCATTTCCAAGGGTGATCTCATCACTAGAGCGTTCGTCTCTGAAACCCTCCAAGAAGGAACGGAAGTTGCTTCTAAAGTTGTAATCGAGGTGTTCAAGCAAGCTGTACGGTTTGCGGCCTTCCAAGCGCAGGAAGCGGCGGAAGAGGCATTGGAGAGCCTTTATCGTGAGTTCTTTCCGGAAGGTCCAACACTGCACTAGTAGATGAAAGAGAGTGACAGATATGCTTAGGTACGCGCCGTTTCTCGCCCTGCCGTTTCTCCTAGCCACTAATCCCGTCCTTGCAGAGGATATGATTTGGTTAGACTACCCTCAAGAGGGCGTTGTGCTTGGACAGGGATACAACCTGCTTCAAGATAAGGTGGCTTATGGCAATTGCGTAAACTTCGTACCTGTTCAAGACCCATCACAGCACATTAACTTTCGCTTTGAAGAGGTTAACTCTCATAGTGAGGTTCAGAGTAGAACTAAGATTAGTGCGTCAGGTTCTATGAGGATGGCGATACTAAATGCAAGCGCGAGACTTCAGTTTTTGAGTGATGAAAAATTCAAACTAGATACCACCAAGTTCATTTTGAACGCAGAGGTTACAAATTCGTCGCTTTTTGCCGCGCCGTCGGTTTCCTATAAAAGAGGGGTTAGTTTGCCCGACGCTCCCGTGGAGAACGGGGGAAAATCAACGAACTGGCGACAGGTTGCTGTCGACAATGATTTTCGAATAAGCACACGAGGCAATGCGCTGCAGAATCATCAAAGATGTGGGCATGGATTTGTTGCCGCGATAATAAGCGGTGCGGCTGTAGACGCGTTTCTTACTTTTTCAAAGTCTAACGCAGAAGCTCTAGCAGACATAAACGGAGGGCTAAAAGCCGATATCGCCGGGATATTTAAAGTGTCCGGTTCTTTCGAGCAAAGGCAATCTAGTGTCGCGCGTCAGGACAGTACTTCAGTCTCACTTTTTCGATATGGAGGCGAAAGTGGGTCCATCGCGTATGACCTGGCGGGGCTAAAAGATTCGATCCGTGAGCTTACTCAAGACGCCGCCGAAGCTCCCAAACCAATTCGGATTGGGGTTTTGCCCTATAGCGCTCTTGATAATCAACCTGACGTTACGCAGCCGATCTCGGCGTTCGACTATTCCCCTGAGATAAACTCATACTTCCTGGCGCGGGATGTGTTTGAGAAAACAAGTGATGCAATCGATGCCTTTGCTGAGCAACCGGCAAATCCTCTAAACCGAGATGAAAATACCCCGATTGCCATTGCGCGTGAGATACAGAGCTACATTGATCTTAATGATCGTGCAATGCGCCTCGCATCAGAGTTGTCTAATGCTCTGAGGCTCTGTCAGGGAGTGATAACAGACGTCAATATCATTAATGCTCAGACGTTGAGTGAGGGCACAGTATCGGGAGAAGAATCCGTTGGGCAAGAAGCTTCGTCTACAACCAGATTGCCATTAATCGCGAATGCCGCTTCAACGGATTCGGGTAACGATCAACTTAAGACCTTCTCGGACTTGGCAAGCATCGTTGATCCGATTTCAGACTCAACACTTCAAGCGAAGTATGACGCATGTAGGCCTTCAAGATTTGGGTCAACAATAAATACTCCAAGCTTCTTCTATGATGCGATCTTAACTTCGCTCGATTTGGCTGCAGAAGAGCTCAGTCTTCGTCCAATATACTGGCAAGACCTAGGCGTTCGTGTCCAAAACGAATTCGTCGAAGCAGCTAAGCTGAAAGAATTACAGGATAATCCTGCGCAAGCGCAAAGCAAATACATTGAGATTTTTCAGGAGTATACACGGAACTACAGGGCAGATAGTTTCCGGCGAGATATCTGTTCATCGGATTTCACCCACCCAATCTGCACTTTACCAGACACCGCTCAATGGAAACTCAAGGCCGTTCTTGATTCAGCGGCCATGAAGGTAGATGTTGTTCAGATTGGACAGGTGACGGGGGTTTCCGATGGCTAGAGCCAACGTTGCCTCCCTCATTTTCTTTGGCTACCTTGTCAGCACAACAATGCTATTCCCCCAGTCTATCGTGGCTGAGACAACGGAACTATCGTCAGCACCAAGTGCTGGAGTTATCCCTGAGCTTGCCGAGCCCAAAGTCGAGTGCACAATTGATGCTCCAAAGAATTTTGTGGGCAAACAATCTGGCCAATCAACGGATCAATTGCTCACCATTCGATTTGGCAACTGCAATGCTAAAGTTTTGCCGGATGGAACGACAACTCTCTCAGTGGATGTATTGGTAGAGTTGTCGCAATCTGGAAACGTACAGTTCTGCAATAACTTTGCCGTTGCTATGCTATTTGAGGTTGCTTCAGGTACAGAAAACTTTGCATGGCCTGCGGAGAGAACGCTTGTCTCCGACTTAGATGTTGAAAATATCTATGGCGATAGAAGATCCTTGGGATTGTTTGGTTTGCATTCTAAGCCCCCAACCGGTGTAGTTCAATTATCAACACTTTTTGGCTCTTTGGGAGACGGTGTGCCTAGATATGATAATATGTTCTGGGGCCGAGCGATTATTCTGCAGGAGAACTCGCAAGGTGAATTTGCTCGAACCCTGCGCGAACGGCTTCCAATATCTGCAACTGGTGAGACCAAAGCAGATCATACGATAAAACTGAGCGCCAGAGCTTTCGCGCCAAGAGGTCTTTGCACCTTTAAGGGAACCGATGCGAACAGTCCTGGTGATGAAGCGGCCTTGATATTTAGCGCGGCGGAAAAATAAATGAAATTGAGATTCTTATTTGTAGCTGTAGCAGTCCTCCCATGTAGCGTGTCTCTAGGTCTGGCTGATGACGTACGACGGGTTCCTGCCAACTTGATTGGTATGCCGGATGTGTTGGCTTTCGAAGTACTGGATACATTAGGTATTAGTTATCAGGTGTCACACTCTGGTGAAGTTCTATGCCCGGACAAGGCTCAGTTTTCATTCGTTCATGATGCAGTACCACCGGTTGGTACTGTTCTGGACAGTGATATGCCGCTTATTGTCTTGTTCACTCGCCCAGGCGAACCAACTATCCCTGCCCCACAAGTTGTTGGATTGAGCGTAGACGAAGCACGTGGCGTTTTGCAGAGAAGTGGGTTCCAGATGAACTTGCGTAAGCAGGAAGCGTTTCGAGATTTGGGTATGAAGTGCACGTACCTCGCATCTAGTGGCTATGACGAAGTTATCGATGCGCAAGAGCCGCTACCACTTGCACCGAGTTGCCCCAGGTCAACGATAGCGGCGATAGATAGGGAGAAAACTTATGTGGCTAGAGCGACGGATTGCATCGAGTATTAGAGGTTTGGTATCGGACAGCGCTTGGGCACTCTGCGCGGTTTTTTTCCTTGGAAGTGTTTGTACGGCAAATGCCCAATCTGAAGGCGACGCTTCGATTGCAGTACCAATGGGAATAGTAGGTACTCACCATCTCTTGGTCGCTGAAGTGCTCGAAGAGGCTGGGATCGACTTCCAAGTTAGTTTCGACAACGATGTGTGTTCATCAGTCTCGCGAAACGAGGTGTATAAGATCATTCCAGGCGAAGGCGAAGTGCTCTCTGGTGATAACCCTCTTGTCGTACTTCGAGTGCTTCGCTCGACAAAACTTGTGACTGTTCCTGACTTGTCGGGTCTCTCTTTGGAGTCGGCACGTGGTGCGGTAGAAGGAATAGGTCTCCGCTTCCATGATGGAGGCTCCAAGGGACCGAGACGAGGCGATTGGTGTGGCATTTACACAGATCGGCAGACAAGTTCAGACGTTAGACAGCAAGAGCCTGAGTCTGGTAACTCGCTGGCTTGTGGGGAGACTGTGACGGCATACAAAGAGTGGTGGGGCACCTGGCAGTCTCAGCGCGCTTCAAATGGGCAGTGCATGTAGGTATGGCAGTATATTTCTCTAAGACGCAGTGTGTGACCGACCCACTCCCACAATTTGCGAATTGAAGCGATACACTATCTTCATTATTGTCGTTCTTTAGACAGTCGGTTTTGATGCAGCCTTGGGCTGCCTAGCATCTGAAGAATCCTAGAGGGCTCAAGAACTCATGTGTAAACCTGAATATTTTTGAGCCTTTTTTAACACGCTGATGGAGGAGCCGTCGTTCGCCGCGGGCTGACTAAGGCACAGGTTGGGCTCAAACCGGCCGTCCGCTGCAGTGTTCGCGAATGACCGCTTTTGGCTGTTCGCGGCCATCCGCTGTGGCTTCCTCAATTCAATTCTAGCTTTATGCAGTAAAAGGCTCCCACTCCGTTCCGTAGAAAAACCGAAAAAGCTTGTGTCCTACCCCTACCTCATCGAATTGAAGGGGGGAGTTAACAACAACAACCCAAATCTCAACACTTGAGAGTCGTTTTATATCCCTGTGCCACGGGGTGCGAATTACCCCCATGCGGAGGCAGGTCGGAAAGGACCCAAGCTTTCTTCTCACTCGGTGAACTGGGCGAATTCCGGACCTTCGCCGCAAACGCGAGTTATTGCTCAATAGTTCACCAAAGCGGACATTGAGATCTGGCTAACCATCTATTTGGGCTTGAATGATCGAGATAACTTGTTGGTAGTCGGTAAACTCGTCTATCGAGGCATAAATCTGAAGTGCTTGAAGAGCGCGGATGGCTCTGTCGTTTTCTCCTTCATTCAAGGCCCGCTGAGCTTCGGTGAAGTACCGACTAAACGCTCCACTATTCAACATTGTTTGCCTCCAATCCACTGCTTCAGACGATGCTAGAAATCGCGCCATCTGGAGCGCCTCATCGAGAAGCGTATGCGACCCTTGCACGTATCTAAGGATTGGGGTGTCGACAAACGCGCCAGCATGCAGCTTCTTTGTCACTTCGTGGGGAAATTCATTTGCCGCCTCGATCATCCTGCGCGCCAAGGACAACTCAGCGCTCGCCCTATCAATGTCGCCTGAATTCAAATGGTTCTGGAATTCACTGCCTAGCTTGTTCAGAGTGATTTTCACTAGGCCGTGCTGTGGCTCCGGGAACCTACAAGCCAATTCAGCAGCTTCCGTGAATAACTGTTCAGACGACTGTCCAAGATCGTACCGAGTGGCATATCCAGTCAGGTTGCCCAACATCATTGCAAATGCCTCGGCAATCTGTGGGGTGTTGATCGTTGTGGTGTATTCCCGACAACGCTCTAAAACTTCGCGAATCTGACGTGCTTGGTCGTCACCTGAGAACCCGCTAGTGATTTGCACCGCAGCCTGTACATAGTGCAGCGTCTTCAACGGATCGTTAGGTTGAATTCCGGCTCCGCGCCGCCGGATCGCTTCGGTACGTTCGAATTTGTATTGCCAGTCCCTGTTCGGGTCGTGGACCGCCATCACAGTCAGGCCGAGATCAATGCGGTCAAGGTTGGACGACTGGAAGACCATCGGTTGGCCATTTCTTTCCAACGTCGAAAGTGAGCCAGCCAAGCCGCGAATCTCTTCCGCCCAATCTCTTGCTGTTCGTGAGTTGTGTCCATACTGGAACAGCGCGGCGACCACGTTAGCACACAACCCTTGGAACGAAAAAATTGTTGACCCGTATCTTGCGCCCCCAGCAAGATTCAACGAGGTGGTAAGCTCTGCAAACAGGTCTCGCGCCGGTTCAATGTCGCTTTGTCGAACAGAGAGCAGTCGAAGTAGTTGATGTTGAAAAATTTCGACCAAATGCGGCCCAAGCAAAGCGGTTTTGTCATCCTCTCCAAGTTGACGCCATGCCTCGATGACAGCGCTGCAGTACTCCGTTGGAAGAAGATTTTGCAGAAAATCTGGACTTGCAGAAAGCGGTTCAATCTCGACAGTTGGACGGAGCTGAATTTCGGCAGGCACGATCCGCAGGTCATTGTTCGGGAATAGAGCCAGAATCTTGCCAAATATGGCCCTCTCAATAAATACCAAGTCTCCGGAAGGTGCTCGGAGTTCACTCAGGATGTTTTTGTACGTTTCGATCCTCTGCGACTGTGGCATGGGGATGGTTTCTAGTGAGTTCGCAAACGTGGCGAGATAGGCCATCCGGGATGGATCGTCGAACGACCAGTCACTGACAGCATAATTCAAGCTAGGATGGTCAGGGAAGGACTGGCCACAGCGATACAAAAAATTGGTAAACCCAGACGCGTTGAGCTCGTACGCTCTTTGAAAAATTGTCGGGCGTGTCCTCGGAGTCTCATGTCGTATTGCGTCCAACACATACAACTCGCCAAAGACATCCGGTTGTAGTGGCTCGTAGCTATGCGGGAGATGCACGGCTCCGATCATGCGAGCCACCTCTTCACTGCAGTCCATCTGATCGAGATACTCTTGTGTTTCAGGGCGCAGCTGACTCGGCAAATCCTCCATCGAAAAGCCGCCAGTAGCAGTAGCAAGAACTAGGGCGTCGTGCGCCTCACGCGGCACAACTTGCCATCTTCGCTGGTTCTCTCGCTGCAGCATTTGGCGGATCGCTTCCATGAATTCGCCAGCTGGAAAGTCATCTATTGCGTCCAAGGTATTCGGCAGTCGTTCCAGTACCAGACCTTCGTTGCGATATTTGTGGTTTGCTACCCAGTTCCCGATGTTGGGCACATGTTCAATTGCGCTTAACCACCCTGAGTATTCTCGTTCGATAAGAATCAGTCGCACCTTATTCACGAAGCGATCAGATTGGCTGGCCGCGAACAGGCGTTGGAACAGCAATTGGATTTCTGGCTCTCGGCCAAGCGCATAGTCAATGACGATGAATGTGTTTTTATCGGGCAACCAATCTGAAAACGGAAAGGTAAGAAGATCACCTTCCAACCAACCCCAGTGCCAACCTTCAAGGCTAAGGCAGTGTTCCAGCAGCAAACGTGACTTGCCCGATAATCCAGGTCCAGTGACGTGCCACCAGCTAAATGGCTCACCGCTTTCTGTGAATTCCCTTAACTGTGCGAGCTCTCCATCACGACCGACGAACTCACTCAAACGTTCATTGAACCGGAGTTGTCGAAATCCTTCTGGGTTATCGGTGCAATCCTGTGGATCGAGGAACGGCTGCGGAAGGTTATCGAAAAACGCCTGAGAGGCTCGGACAAGGTTGGGGGTAGTCGCGTCTTCGAGAATTGTAAGAATGCGGTCTGCGTAGTACCACTCAACCGAAATGCCGGCAGCCTTTAGGTCAGCAACAACACGCCCTTGTTCTGCTGTAAGCGCGGTAGTCGTGTCCGGCGCAACACCAGAAGAAAAGCAGTAGATTTTGTCCAGTTGGTATTCTCCGTCCTGGACAGGCTTGATGGCCTTTCGAAGTTTTTGGAATGCATTTCCATTCTGGCTACCGTTTTGGCTGTGCTTGGCCTGAAAAGCGACCCATTCGCCGCTGGCAGTTTGGATTGGGACATTCTCAATACCTGGATACTGAGGCGGGCAAGTCAAACTGCCGGGCTCTACTGCAGCCTCGTGGCAAAACAGGCGACGCGCGACGTCCTTCTCAAAAATGATCTCCTGATTGTCTTGGGATCGGAATACATCCCAGCTTGGATTATTCATGTACTTCTCGAAAAGAGGCTTTTGCACAGCATGGTACGTTTCTGCCAGCCTTTTGCCAATGTCCGTTGTTCGGGAGCTGCACCGCAGAGTCGAGCTCCGTGCTCAAAGTCCGCAACGGGCAGAAAACTGTCGATAGGGAAAAATGATTTTCAAAACCACGTGAGAGCGCATGTCTTACCGTTCTAGAAAAGCTAGAGAGATGCTCCTCACAGAGCATTGAAAATAATATACTTTATTGAACTGAGTTTCGGGCGACGGAGTTGAAGAATTGGTATTGGCTCACACCCCCGATCTTGCACATATCCACTGAAATTTCGCCATCTGAGGGAAATAAAATCTACGCGTGTTAGGGGGACGGGTCTGCAGGCTGAAACATCTCAGGTATTTGACCTACCCCCCCACGGGCCAAGGCTATAATTCGTTCAGTGTTGCGAAACTATGCGACTTCCGATCTGTACTTCTTGAGTAAACGGCCTACCGCATTTGAGAAAGACAACACACCCTTTGTTATCTCGCCATGGGCCGCCTCAATCTCAGTTGCGGGAAGCGACAACAATCCTTCATAGCCATACCCTTCTCGCTCGAACACTTTAACCACCCGCTTCTCAAACTCCCCCAAATCCATTTCAGTTTTGGACGCAGCTTGCTTTTCAGTGAGCGACCTTGAGGTCAACGCTGTCTCTCTCTCAGCACTTCTCTTTTTCTTTATTGTTTCCTTTATAGTTTCGGGTGAAGCGCACTTCAGAGTTGAGCGGAAGCGCGCTGCAGGTCGAGCGGAAGTAGAGTTCATGGATGAAGGGCGCCCTGAGCGTGACCTCAGTTCTGACAAACGCACAATCTGACCAAGTTCTTCTACAGAGTGAATCAAGAACTGATTGCGGGAACGCTTGGCGGCACGATATCGTTTCACCGCACCTCGCTCTTCCAGCTCCTTGAAAGCAGAGCGAACACTCCGCTCGGTAAATCCAGTTTCTTCTGCAAGCCCGATGGCAGACGGATCACAACGCCCGGTTTTAGTGTTCTGACGATCCAGAAGTCTCATCAGCACGGCATAGCTAGAGCGGGTGAGCGGAGGATTCATCTGAGCCCAATACTGGGCGACGAACCATTTCTGCTTCAGGTCCAGAGGTGTTCTCTTTGACATCGCGGCACCTCTATTGATTATATAATATCGCCCATCAATCCATTTGCACGATTGGCGAGCACATCCCCACAAGTCTTAGAAACCATCCAATCATCAAGATCTTTCCGGCGATACCGGATAGCTCTAAGACCTATACGACAATAAACCGGTCCAACCTGTGGGCCAGTTCCCATCCGGAGTTTGGCGAGGTAGCTTTCGCTGAGGCCTGTGTAGCTGGCTGCCTCTGCAGCGGTGAGGTACTTCGGTTCCACTTCATTCTCCTTGGCATACTTGATGACTTTGAGAATGATGGGCTTTCTTCTGGAACTAAATGTCCATCAAATCGTAGTTTTCCATTTTGCCGTCCACGTGCTTGCGCCAGCTATCGTAAGCCTTCCTAAAACTCGTCTTCTTGATCCCGAAAACATCAAAGACGTCACGTAGGAACCGACTCAAATCGCCATAATTATCCAAATCGTCTGGGATATTGATGCTCTTGTTAAATCTCGCGGCTCGAACACTGGCATCAATCAAAGCCCATTCATTGAACGTCTGTCTGTTGCGAGTGGGAATGCCGTCGGGAAGCTCTCGCTTTGTTATCTCAATCGCGGAAATCAATTCGTCAGAATGTTCGGCCAAAGACTTTAATGCTGCATAAGCCTTCGTCGCACCACGTTCGGGCAACATATGTTGGAACAACACATCGTGTGTGGTCTTCTGCAGAAATCGTTCCTTGATCAAACTATCAACTTGTCCCGTATCCCAGTCCATTCGGTCCGTCACAAGCAACGGCAGATTGTTATACGCCCTAATAGCTTCAGACAGGGACCTTCTAAGCTTGTCCAAGGTTTTGCTCACATCATCCTTTCTCCAGAAATGAACCATCACATTGTCAAAGTTCGTAATTATGGATGCGGCGAGTTGGCTGGAGGAAAACCCTTTTACTGGACCGATATGCTCTTCCACCACAGGGATAAGGCGACGGCGAAGGTCGCGATATTCTTCACTGTCTGGATCGTGGTCTTGGAACGGTTTAACGCCCATTTTATCATTCATCGGGGAATGCTCCGTTTTGTCTTCTAGTTAATTCCTCACAGGCCACCTTCATCGCTGGACGCAACGCATCCAGACTGGGCTTCACATACCTCTGGCCAGTGATCGACAGCGGCGTGTGGTTCAGCAAGCGCCCAACCACTTCCTCGAGCACGCCAGCCTCCATGGCGACAGTCGCAAAGGTGCGACGGTGCGCGTGCGGACCCCATGCGAGTCTGGCTGGGTTTGTGATATGACCCAACTCCGACTTCGGAGATGGAAATACCCATTGCTCGCTTAAGCCACGTAGCGGCGCCAGAATCTCATGATGTAGCTGCAAGATGGGAAGATCAAAGCTGCGACCGTTCTTGGTCATGGGGAGGTGGATGTGATCTTCATGAATGTTCTTCCATTCCAAGGTAAGCGCCTCGCTCTTGCGCAAACCCGTATACAACAAGAGTTCATAGAAGACCTGATGGATGGGATTGGCGAGACCATCGACTTCGTCACGCCATACACCGAGATCCTCAATGACTTGTCCCTTTGGTTGCTCATCAAACCACTCGATCGCCATAGTAGGCGCCTCGGGCAGATCATAGACCCGTCTGGCGTGGTTCCAAATCGTTCGGAAATACTTGAGCACGTGATTGGCTGCTGATGGTGTCGCGGCCATCGATTGGTGCTTCTCCACCACCATCTTCTTTGAGATCTCATCCAGAGGCAGCTTGAGCCACTCCTTCAGGTGAAGCTCGAACTGCTTGCGCAGGGAGCGCTTATGCGCATCTGATCTGAGCTTCGGGCGCCCCAAATATCCTTCCAATGCGGCCTCAAGTGTCGGCGCGCCGATCTGCGCCACTTTCCCTGCGCCGCGCCCCATTTCCAGCGCAAGCTCCATCGCCGTCTGCCGTGCGGCCTGCGCCGAGATCACCGGGAACCGACCGATCATGATCCGCTTGGTTTGACCGCCAACGTCTTTCTGAAAGTACCAGGTTTTCGAACGCTTCCCGACGAAGAGGCAGAGCCCTCGCACCTCACTGTCCCAGTGCTTCTCGGTCCCCGTTTTGGACTGGGGCAGCTTGCGGGCAAAAGTTTCGGTTAGTTTTGGCATGAATTTCGTTGTCGGAATTTTGTAGGTATTGAACTGAAAGGCAGGGAAACTCAGGGAATGTCCCTGCAACAAATTCTTCCACAAAGTGAATGACTTGGCAACTACAGGAATGTCAGGGAATGATACATCACGAGCTTGGAAGGCTAAGGTCTTACCACTACACAACGCCCGCGCAGTACCAACGGGACATATTTCAATGGCATCTGAGCGTCAAGAGCAGACCCGGCAGGATCTTGGTCCTACGCAATCAAAATAGCCGGAAAAGTCGCGCGCGCCGCACTGGTTTTCGCCTTGCTTGCCGCGTTGCCGAATGCACCCAATGATGGGTCACTCAACCTCGAAGCTGATCAGGAATGCCGCACCCTGACTGCGGGGCAAGTTCGAAATGTCCGCGCCATGTGCGCGCAAGGTGTTGCGAACGATGGAAAGACCCATGCCTGTTCCACCTTGTTCGCGCTTTGTGGTGAAGAAGGGGTCGAAAATTCGTGTTGCGTTGCCGGGGGAAACCCCACGGCCGTTATCTTCCAACACCACGTCGACCCGCGCGTCCTTCTTCTGGGCTGACAGTTGCACTGTTGTGGCCTCGTGACCCAAAGCGTTGCCCAGCAAATGGCGCAACACTATTCCAAGGCCCTGTTGCGATATGGGGATCATGACATCACCGCCCTCGATCCGCAGGTCCAGAGAGGGGAAGTCGCCTGACAACGCGCTGCGCAGTTGCTCTAGGGTGCTGACTCCGTCGTGACGCATTTCACGGGCGCGGGCCGCTTGGCGCATCGCTTCGATCTGTTGCTCCATCTGGGCGCCCGCTCCTGCGATCTGGTCGACAAGTGCCAAATCCTCGACCGCCAAGGTGCCACCATCGCGAAGCAATTCAGTCGCCGCCTGAAGCGCCGCAACAGGTGTCTTCAATTCATGCGTTACGTGGTCCGAGTAGCTGCGGATGGTGGTTTCGCGATTGCGCAAGGTGTCCGCCATGTCGATGACGCTTTGTGCCGTGACCTGAAGCTCGCGGGTGCCAAAATGGGCCGGTGGGGTCAACGGGTCGGCAGGGGTCGCCCGCACTTGCGTCGCGAAGCGCTCCAACTCTGCGATGGGTCGCAACAGCAAGCGGATCAGCATCCAACCCAGCACCGAGGTCGCCCCGGTGATCAGGATCGACAGCAGTATCGCCGCTTTCTCATACCCGATTGCGGGGCCGAGATAGCGAAACGCCACCAGCCCGGTCAAAGACAATGCCAACGTGCCGCACAGGGCACCGCCCAAAACGAATGCAAGGCTGGGGCGCCATTTATCTTTCATGCGGAAGGTCCTGCATACGCACGCCCACACCGTGGACAGTTTCAATCGCATCCGCCCAACCCGCATGGGTCAATTTGGATCGCAAATTGCGCAGATGACTGTCCAACGTCCGGTCAGAAACCTGAGAACGCGCGCCCCAGATCGACCGCACCAGCTGGGCCCGGCTGTGCACTTGGGTTGGGCGGTCCACAAGTGCCGCCAGCAACGAGAACTCGGTCGCGGTCAACGGGATGTCGTTGTTCCCGAACCGACAGCGCTGGGCCGTGGTGTCCAGACTGATCCCGCCATGGGTCAAGATACTGGCAGCGCGCGGTCCCGTCGTGCGTTTCAGAATGGCCCGCACACGCGCCACCAATTCGCGCGGGCTGAAGGGTTTGGTGACATAATCGTCAGCGCCCAGTTCTAACCCCAGCACCCGGTCAATCTCATCGTCGCGCGCGGTCAGAAACAGGATCGGCACATCAGATTGGGCGCGTATCCGACGACAAACGTCGAACCCGTCCAGTTCGGGCAGGCCAATGTCCAGCACGATCAGGTCCGGGGTCTCGCGCTTGGCGTGAACCAAGGCGATCTGCCCATCGCTTGCCGTGACAACTTGGTATCCAGCGCGCTCTAACGCCAGCCCTACCAGATCGCGCAGCCGGGGATCGTCATCCACCAACAGAATTTTCATGGCGCGTGGCCTCTAATTCAAGATCTCCTGCAAAATAGCCATTGATCCGGCCTGTGCGAAAGCCCCATTCGCGCCAGTTTGGGTAAGTGATGTCAGGCTGCAGGCAGGCGCGATAGTGTTGTGGGACCCAAAGGTCAGGATTGCGGTCCATCCCCTGCGCAATCGCTTTCGACGCCATCGGTCCCAAATTGCACAGATAGTGCCAGTCTGGCGCTGCTGAGCGCCCCAGATTGGCCCCTCGGTCAAGCATATCCGTGGCAATCACAGCGGCGAAATTGACAAATGCACAGGCATACAGCGTTCCAAAGCCCAGCGCGCAAGCCCGCAGCATCAACCACAGCGACGACCGACCGCGAAGCACCTGCCACCCCACCAGCAACAATCCAATGGCAACCAACGCCATCCAGATCAACGCATACAGGCGCAGATAGGTCAGACCGAACGCGTCGATATACAGATCCAGGCGAAGGGCGGCTGACAGGGTCAGGAATACGTTTTGAAGCAGCCACAAAAGCAACAGCGGTTTTAACGCTTTGTGTTCGCTCAGAAACGGGCGGGCCGCCACCGCGAAGGCGCCGGCCAACATCGCTGTTACCAGCAACGGGTATGCGCCACGATGGGCGTAGGTCGCATAGCTCATTCCCTCGGGAAGGGCCGCCCCGCCGAACAGGATCGAGAAATCCATGACGCTTTGCAGAGCCAATAGCAGGTTGAATAGGACCAAAGCCCGCAGAACCGATCCGGTGTTCAGGCCTTGCGGTGTCCGCCATTCCTGTGTGGTCAGGTTCAGGGGGGCAGTGGGGGTGGGCGCGGTGAGCAACGGCCAGATCAACACGCCAAGCCCGCTCCAGAACACCGCGCGCCGGGCCAGCGAAAGCGCATCCAGATCGATCAAAAGAACCTGCGATAGGGTCTGTTCCAGAACCGGGTTCGCACCGATCAACAAGGCGCCCAGCACCAATGTGCCGCCAATTGGAAAGGCCCAGTTTCGCAGCAGCGATTTCGACGATACGCCGAAAATCAACCCACCTGACGCTACGCCGACGCGCAGATTTCGCAGCTGTGAAGCACATGCCAGAACGCCCGAGGTCGGCAAGGTCTTAACCAAACGCATAAAGGCCGTCATGAACCAGTCCCGCCCGGCGCTTATACTTTCAGCGGCGGGGACCCGCAGCCAGGCCACAGCAGCCAGCAAGCCCGCACCAAGAAGACACACCGACAACAACTGCACGTGCTCAATTGTGGGCAGCGTCGCCAGAACGAGCAAGATCACCGGGCCCAGAACCCCGCGTTTTGCCGGCCTACCCATGGCGACGACGGCAAATAAGCCCCATGCGAAGATGGCCAATGAAAGACCCGGCGCGTATCCCCAAAACAGGAAATCCCCGAGCAAAATGAGCAAGACCATCCCAGCAAATTTCGGCAACCGCCCTTCCACAGACTGACCCCCGAAAAGGGGCGCTGCGCCAGCGGTTACACTTTCGCCCGATCTGTCCACCTCGGTGTTCAGCCACCAGCCATCTTGGGCAATCGACGTCGGCAGGCCGCGCACAATGAATTCTCTTGGCATCGTCTTCTCCATCTTGTGTTTGGACAAGACTGACCACCTGCTTTGCAGACGGCCCGCAGAAGACGTGCAGATTTTGTGCAGAAGCGCTGGATTGTTCGGGTCACTCGTAACCCGTCATCTCCAGATATCCCTGTCCGGTGTGGCTGCCGGCTATTTTGACCGGCCCTTCCCAATAAGGAATTGAAAGCCCCATCCACGCGTTTGGGTTCAGGGCTGTGACGACCACGTCGACCTCGCGATCCGGTAGCGTCACGCGCCACTGTGTTGGCAGGTCGCGATCAGCGACGGTTGTGTTGGCCAGCGGCGTAGCGGAAAACGCACCGTCGCCATAGGCGGTCGTCGCGCCATCCGGTTCGATCCAGGTTGAAGAACTGTATTGCGATCCGTCGGTCTGGCGAAGCTGAAACCCCATCAGCTTTGACCCTTGCGCAAAGGAGAGCGAGAACCAGTCCCAGCCGGACTGCCGCTCTGACAAAGGCTGCGATGACCATTCGCGATCAAGCCAGGCACTGCCTGTGACCGCGACGTTGCCAGTGGGCAGTTTGAGCGTGCCGTCAATCTGAAGGAACGGCTGGGAATAGTAGTAACTCGCCTGTCCATCAGCGGACTTGACCGAATACCCTTTGTCCCCATGAAAAACCAAAGGTCCATTGGCTTTGAGCGACATCTCATAGCCAAAATCAGGACCGCTTGCGGAAAGGTTCATGGTGTCAAAATCCGCGCCCTCAAGTTCCCATTCGTCGATCCACGCACGAAAGGGGCTGGCTGATACGCCGGCCTGACCGATTCCACCACGCGCAAAGCGTTCCGTCGCAAAATGTTGATCCGGCGTTGTGATGGCTGCATGGGCAAACCAGACTTGCGGAGACTGCCAGCCCTCAGCCTCGCCGGGTGCGAGCGCCGTTCTGAAAAGCGTCCATTGCAAACCGTAAGGCGTCCCGTCCTGCCCGGTCAGGTTCGCGGTCAAATACCACCATTCAATACGATAGTCCGGGTGCGCGCCGTGATCAGCGGGAAAGCTGAAAGTTGGATTGGGGCGGGGTGCTACAAATCCCTCGGCATCACTGCCAAGTCCGGAAAACCCCTGCGCCAGAACACTTGTCGGCCACAGCAGCAAGAAAAGGAGCAGTCTAACGTTCACTTGCAAACACCTTGAGCAAAGTCGAGGGCGGCGTGCGCATCAGGCGCAGTGCAGGCCAGGTTGCGGCCAGAAACGCGGCGACCAGCGCGTAGCCACCCAGTTGCAGATAGTCGAGCGGAAACAGATACATCGGCAACTTCCACCCAAACGCTTCGACGTTGATAACCGTCAGCAAAGTCCACGCCAGCGCAAGCCCCACCGGGATCGCGCAAAGAAAGACCAAGCCAGCCAGCAAGACGGCGCGCGACAGCTCTAACCATCCTAAACTGCGACGGGTCAAACCCAAGGCCCAGACCGAGGCAAGTTGCGGCACACGCAGGTCTGCCAGTGTCAAAAGGCTCATCAAAATTGCAAAGCTGGCAACGCCGAGCGTCAGGATATTCAACGCAGATGTGACGACAAAGGTCCTCTCGAACACCTGCATAGAAAGTGCCTTGATGGCGACCTGATCAATTATCGCGCTGTCTTCAATGCCAAGCTTTTGCACAATCTGCCGACGCAATGCGGCCTCCGCTTCAGTGCGTATGCCAAACTGGGCGGGATAGATGCCGGGATGAAGGTCCTGAAAGATATTCTCAGACACGATGACTTGACCTTGCGGGTTTCCGTAATCCCCCACGACAGCCGCAACTGGCTTCGTCAGACCCTGTGCCAGAGACACCTGATCCCCAACCCAAAGACCAGCCCGGCGCGCAAGCTGTTCATTGAGGATGACTGCGTCGCCGTTGTCCACAGCATCCCATGCGCCGGGGGCTTCGTCCAAGAAGTTCCAATTGTTGCGATAGGTTGGGCCGACACGCACGCCGTAAAGATCCACAGGAAGGCCCGCGACGTTGGCTTGGGCCGTCAGAAGCGGCAAAATCTCGACCCCATTGTCTTGCAAGAAGGATTCCAACGCGGCGCTTTGGCTGGCTGTTTCGACACGCACGAATAACTCCGGCGCGAGCCGTTGATCAAGGAATGCGACGAAGGTCAGCCGAAAGCTCGACACCATGGTCGAGACACCGATATTGGCCGTGACCGCAAGCAACAGGGCCATCAGTGCAAGGCTGAGGCCCGGCAGTTGTTGTCGTGTGTCGGCCCAGAACCAACGCCACACAGGGGCGATTGTGTGTTTTTCCAGCGAGGTTAAAATCCTTGCAGCGATTGCAGGCAGAGCCATTGCAGCGCCGATCAAAAGGCACCCCAGCAATGCAAAACCGGCCAATAGCCCATCCCAAATCAACGCCAGCGCAGCGGCACTGGCCAGCAGGATAACCGCGCCCATTGATTGCAGCCGAAATCGCGATGCAGTGGCTGTGACCCATGCGCGTGGTCGGACGCTTGCCAAAAGCGGCATGCGCGCAATTTGCCAGATCCGGGTTGAAAGGGCGACCGCCGTGCCCGCAACGGCCAGCACGAGTCCGGACACCAACCACGCCGCGCGCAGCTCTAGCGTGCCCGAGATCTGAGCCCCATAAAGACCGCGCAAGGTCGCCGCGACATCCGGTAACAACAGGGCTGCGATCAGATACCCCAATATGATGCCCAAGCCTGCCCCGATCAGGGCAAGCGTCATCATCTCGACGGTGATCAGGGTGATCAGGGTGCGCAGCGGAACACCCAGCGACCGCAACGTGCGGATCATGCCCCGCCGTTGTTCAAAGGCCAGCCCAATGGTGCTGTGCACGATAAACAGACCCACGGCAAAGCTGAGCAGCCCGAATGCGGTCAGGTTCAGGTGAAAACTGTCGGTCAACTGCGCGACATCTGCTACTTGCGGCGCGGTCTGAATACGCAGGTCTGGCGCAACGGTGCTGAGGTCTGGTTGATCAAGCGGTTGATCGGGAAGCAAAATGAGGCGGCTCAGATCGTCGCGCCGCAATATCTGCTGGACGACACCAATGTCCCCGATCGCCATACCGGGTGCGACGCTTTCATCTGCTGTGACCCGTGTCACCGGCTCAAGAATTCGCGCTGTTTCCTGATTTGCAAACAGGGATTGCCGGCTTTCGAACATCAGCGCAGAGGACGGCGATGCAGGCGCGTCTGCCACCAGATCAAATGGCGAGGTTGCAGGATCGACGCCAACCAATCGCACGCCTTCCAACCGGCCTTCAACGACAGGCGAGACGAGCCAACCGGATCGCCTGAGTGAAACGTATTGCTGTTGCGAAATGCGATCACCCTCTTTCGGGATCAACTGATCGAACTGCCCCCGCCCCAGCGTCGCCGAAGCCGCGTCATAGCTTGCCCGCGCTTCTGCATTGATCGCCTGCACGCCCGACCAAAGCGCTGTCGCCAAGGCAAGGCCTGCGAGAAAGGCGAACAGCTGGACGGGGTTGCGGCGCCAATGGGACAGTAGCGCACGCAGGCAATGTCCAGTCATGTCAAACACCCGCCATGCAGATGCAATTGGCGGTCCATGCGTGCGGCAATGATTGGGGAATGTGTGACAACCATCAGCGTGGCACCGGTTTGCGACACCAAGTTCAGCATCTGTGTCAAAACATCTTCGGCTGTTGCCTCATCCAGATTTCCCGTGGGCTCATCGGCCAGCAACAGCTTTGGTTTCGCGGCAATCGCCCGCGCGATTGCCACGCGTTGCTGCTGTCCCCCGGACAGGGCCTCGGGGTATTTTTTCAACTGATCTGACAATCCCAGCGCGGCTACGATCCGGTCGATATGCACCGGGTCGACGCGCCCGGACAGCGCGGCCTGAAACTCGATATTTGCCGCAACTGTCAGCGATGGGATCAGGTTGAACTGCTGAAAGACAAGTGCGATGTCGGTTCTGCGCAGGACAGCACGTGCGCGGTCGTCAAGCGTGGTCAAATCCTTGCCAGACACCCACACGTGACCTGCGTCCGCGTCCTCTAACGCACCGGCGATGTGAAGAAGCGTGCTTTTCCCGCTGCCAGATTCTCCTTGAAGCGCGAGTGTCTGCCCCGCCTCAAGATCAAAACTGACATCCCGCAGAACAGGGACGGACCCCTCGCTGTCGCGGAAGGATTTTTGAACCGCTTCAAACCTAAGAACCATTGCGCGCCTCCAACGTCAGCTTAGGTCCGCCGGGCGCCGCGAAAAACCTGGCACTACGGCACCCTGAACCAATGACGGCTTGTGGACGGTTTTCAAAGCAACTCTGGATGAGGAAGAAAGCCTTGGTCATGCTGCCTTTAAGCTGACCAGCCCCACCCAAGTTGTCCAGTATGAATGTGCGCGCATGTCTGGGCAGGCAATCCGCCCCGTCATCTTTGTCTTTCCGCACTGCGCACTAGCCAAAAAAGGACAGATCGGCAAAGGACCCGATGGCGCTGGCCAGTATCGGTGACACGATCGCCAGAGTGGACTTCAACGCATCCAGACTGGCGATCTGGTTGATGTTGAACCCTTCGATATCGGCGGCAAGCTCTGGCGACCCAGCCTGTTCTACGGCGGATTTGAAACGCTCGATCCGAAGCCTCAGGATCAGGCTGACCGGCATATAGTAAGACAGGATCAGCACCGAATACGTCACGCCGCGAAACAGCGATACTGAATTGACCAGACCTTCATGCGCAGACCGCACGGTGTCGTCTGCAATCAGCGCGCTGGGCCAGGTCATCCAAGCAAGAACCAGCACCATACCCGTCGTCAGCAGAATGCCAGAGCAATACAGGTAACGCTGCGCGGTATCTTGAGCCAACTGAAGCGCACGCCCTTCGGCAACCAACCCGTCAGGTGTCGCAAGGTCGGTTGAAGCGGGAGCCGCAAGCGCCAGAACCATTCCCGTGATGACCGCGCCTGCCGCCAAGGATGTCAGGATGTTCACCCGGTCGAGCAGATACTTCATCGCAAAGAAGGCACCTTCACCGTTGCAGGCCTGTGCCAATGCAGCCCCCGGCGCGCATCCCGGCAATTCACCAGCCCCCAGCGCGGTGCGGAACAGATTGTCGCCCAGAAGATAGTGGGATTCGAAACTGTTTGGCATCCACTCCGGTTCAAACGTCGAGAACATGAGCGAGGCGGCAATCACCCCCACAACCCCGCACATCGTGTAGCAAATCGACCGCATTGTATGGCGCGCATACAATTCAAAGGTGAAGATCGCCGTCAACGTGATCGTGACCGCGCCAAAGAACAAGAGCGCGGCCAGAAACTTGTATCTGGCATCCAGTTCGGCCAGCCTTGATGTTTCATCCAGCTGCACACCTGTTACCGACACCGAGGTATCGCCAAACGTGCCCAGCAAGAACTCCGACACCGTCAGAACCAGAACCGGCAACACCAGGATCAACAAGTGCTTCGGGGCGATCTGAAGCTTGCTAAAGTCAGACAAGGTTGCCATTGGACCTCTGCCTCCTCATGCCGAGATCAAGGGGGTGAACAGGACCATTCATCCGATATCGATATCAGCAATCAGGCTTTTTCGCGTGTCTGCCAGCTTGTCGCGAATGATATCGCGCACATCGGCATAGATCGTCGGGCTAAGCGCGACCTTCTGTGCCGACAGCCAGTAGTCCAGCTCGTTCTTGCCCCAAGACACGAACAGGATGTTCTGTTTCTTGTCCTTGTAGCTGAAATTGAATGCACCAAGCGCCATGCTGATCACATCGCCGGAAGCCTCGGCGCTACCGATCTGAAAATTCCCACCGGTCGAGGTCGAGGTTTCGAAATCGAAAAGTTTGATCTTGCCGTCATCCGACGCCAGCCCGCGCAAAGCCTCGATCGCGCTTTCGACGATCTTGAACTGATTGCCTGTCGCTACTTGCGCAAGGGTCGCCAAAATCACCTTGTCGAAGCTGCCGCTGCCTTTCATCTTCTGGCTGGATTCAAATGGCGCTGCTTCGCGCGTCCACCCCATCAGGCTGAGCATCTCCATATAGGTTGCGTGCCACGCGGCTCGCTCGGTGACCGGATCGGCCTTGGCGTCCGCGGCGCGTTGGGCAAACAGCGTCGACAGCAACACATCCTCTTTCTGGCTTGGCGTCAGATTCTCAACGAACGAGATTACGCTGGACGCATTGACCGCGGCTTGCATGGTTTGCTGATGCGCGGCGGATTCAGAGGTCGGGTCAAAGTCTTCACCGGACCGAGCCACCGGATCGGCAAAGGCCGACCTCCGCGATTTGCTGTCAGGCGCTGCGCGTGGCTTTGCCAATTTCGTCGCAATCAGGATTGCCAAACGTTCGGCCAAACTGCTTGGCCGGCGCGTCAGCAAGGGCGTCGTGGCAGGCAGGGCTGCGCTGCGAAACGCGGGTGGCCAAGTGTTGTTGGTGCCGCGCGTATCGACATGGGTGAAGCTGTTGTATCGCCCGATCCCGCCGGTAAAGAAGCCCTCTTTGTCACGCAACCAACGCAACGCTTGCGCCACGTCCGGTGCCGCCATGCCGGACACTTTGAAATCCAATGCGCAAAACCGCACGTGCTGGCTTCTGGTCGCCCCATTGATGCACGCGTTATAGGCCGGTGCCCGGTAGGCGTTGGTGATCGCGATGGGTTTGTCCAGCCTGTCACGCAAGTGATCCAACACCTGAGCGGTCTTGGCGATATTGGTCCAAAGGCTGCGCGGCGGATAGCTGTTCTTACCCTGACAGGCACCGCCCGGCGTGTTGTGACTGCCGCCAAGGATCAAAAACTCGTCGGTGCTGAAATTCTTCAACCCCAGTGATTTGATGAACCCGTCAAAGTCGGAATAGTCCGGCCATTGCAAGGCGGCCGTTGCGCTGCGGAACCCGGCGCCGCGCGCCTTTGCCGACAGGATCGCATCAACTTCGGCGTCGGGCAGTTGATCATTCTCATCGCCTTCACCTTCGCCTTCATCATCGACCGCCTTTGTGACAGCCGTCGCGCTGGGCACGGTGATGGAACCACCCCCGCACGGGGCGGAACTCTGCGCCACGGGTTGCAACGTGAACGGCCGGTCGGAGACAAAATTCGGCTCTTTGATCAGGCGTTCAAACAATTGCGGCGTCTGGCTGTCACTGCCTATTTCAACGTCGATCGCGTCCCGAAAGGCGCGATAGCCTTCGTTAAATCGCCCGTTGTCCCAGACCCTCAGCAGCGCGCCGGTGAAGGCGCCGTTTGCAGGCCCGTCCATCGCAAATTGTTCGTCCTTACACGCCCCAAGGTTCAACACAGACGCTTGAATGGGACTGCTGAGCGGCGCGGTCATGACGCTTTCCTTCATCGCGCTGTAGGATTTGGAGGCCTCCCGATACGCGGCTTCATTCGCGCGCCAAACGCGGTCTTCGACATGCAGAGGCATTGCACGCACCCGCGCATCGGGCGTGATGGTGCGGCCAAACAAGGCTGACGGTGCCGTCGGCCCAAACTTCGCCATCGAACCGGAGTGGCAGGTGTCAGGCACGATTAACACCCGCACCCCGTCCCTGAATTTGGTCCAGAGCATGTAAAGCTCGTCATCGGCGATCTGGAAATCGTAAAGACACAAGGTCTCGTCCATCTTCTGGTCGCCATCATGGTCTTCATCCTGATTGAAATCAGGCACGCGCCCACCGTGCCCCGAAACCGACAGCAGAAACATGTCACCGGGCTGCAAGTCCTTGGCGGCGCGTTCGATCTGGTCGACAACATTCTGTCGGGTGGCATCGTGGGTCAGCAGCAATTCCGGTTTGAACCCTTCCGCAAGCGCGATGTCCTGCATGGCAAGCGCATCCGCCTCGCACGCGGCCAACTGACCATCCCAGCCATCATAATGCGCCGGGTCCACAGTGTTCAGACCAACATGAAGCGACATGCCATTCGCGGTTCCACCCGCGATAACAGGCGCGCTTTGCAGGGACCGGGAAATCTGACTGGCAGACCCAAAAGGACCACCTATGATCATCGGCGGACCACTGCGTGCATTGGCGATGCGGTTGATTTCGCGCGCGAATTTTCGCGACACATCGCGGTAGCCATCATTGACCGGGTGCAGACCGTCGAACCAACGGTGATCCCCCACAACACCGCGGCAGTCGATATAGGTCACATGCGGCATGGAACGGGCCAACCTGCGCAAACGGCGGTTGAACTGATCCATCATTTCGGCCGCAATGGCTTTTTGAAGGGTCTTGTCGCGGATCCCGCGCTGTTCCATCGGCTTACCCAGCCAGCGGTCCTTGTTCGGCACCGGATAGTCATATCCGTGGCACAGGATAGAGACATGCGGGAAATGCTGATGCACCTGCCGGAACATCCGCCCATAGTGCTTCAGCGCGTCATCCAACAGCGCCTGAAACGAAGGCAGCAGATAGTCTGCTGGCATCAAGTCAGGGTCGAACTCCTCTAGGTGCGACGCCAAGGCTCCGCTGGCCACCAGATCGTTGCCTCCGCCCGACAGCAGCAGGATCTCGGCGCCCGTATCTTTCAGCGCGCCCAGATATTCCTGCTTGTCCGCCATCCGTTTCAAAAGGTCGCCAGCCGCGCCAAGCGAATAGATCGCGTATCGTTTCATCAGGTGATCAATCGTGTCGATCAGGCGAAGCGGATACTGAAACCAACTGTCGCCTTCGGACACGATGATCGGGCCGTCATAGCCGTCAGAAAGCTTTTTCTGGAACTTGCCCTTGCGGCTCATTCTGGAAAACCAATTGGCTGAGTTCATCACCGCAGCACTCCGCTGCGCGGCATTCGGCCCGCGCGGGATCTGCACCGTTGCCGGGTTCAACTTAAATTGCGGCGCGAAGGGGCCGGATTGCTCTTCATCGAGGATGAAGTATTCGGAAAGCTCGGCGTCATCTGTATTCAGATCCGCCATCTTGGACATCAATTGTTCCACTGTAATCTTGGCCATCGTCTTTCTCCTTCGCGTTGTCTTAATCTCCGGGTTGCTCGTATCCCTTGATGAAATCGAAAATGCTGTTGGTGATCGTCGTGTCCTTGTTCAGGGCCGATTGTTCGATCCGATCAAGGTCATGTTTCTGCGCCGCAATTCTGTTCAGCCGAAAGACAGCACCAGGTGCGCCAAAGGACGCATCTGCGGCGACCTCTGCCATGCCCATAAAGGGTCTGGGACGCAGCAGGTAAGGTGCGTTCGTGTCGTCGGCGGCTTTGGGCAGGGGATAGCGATCTTCGAACGCGCGCGAGACCAGATGCAGGATGGATTTACCATAGCTGCCAAAACAGATGCGATCCTCAAGCTCTGGTGTCGGCACATAGATCCGCGCCCGCGGTTGGGCCTTTGTTTTCAATAAGGGCTGGACGACAGGCCTGCGGGCTGCGCTTTTGCGTTTCTTCTTGCCAGAGATCTGTCCGTTCATCACATCGACAAGCGGCATCAACCGCTTGTTGGCACGCGGCATTCCGATCGCCGGGTGGATCAGGTGCAGTGAATCAAAACGGTCCATCCCGCCGGGGGTAAGCGATGACGGATCGAACCAGCGCGTGTTTTGTTCCAGCAATGACAGCATCTCGTGGACCACCAGCGCGCCCGCGCCTTCCGCCACCACATGCAGTTCACAGCCGGTGTCCTTCTTCAGCTTCAGAAGGTCCAGAAGGAAGCTGCCGACAAAGCCCGTCTTGATGTGGTCAAGATCCTCGGCTTCGTAGTCTTCATAGGGCAATTCTTCTGTGCCGCGCAGTGCCCGACGCGCGCCAAGCTCGATATCGCGCCAGAAGGCCCGCCCGACCCCGCGCACGCGGTTTTCGATCAGCTCGTCCAAGTGGGCGGCATTCTCGCCCGCCTGTTCTTCGCAACTGTCGAACAGGCTTTGCAGCACCTCCAGAGACTTCTCGACGAAGCTGTTGCACCAGAAAACCGTGTAAGGATACAGCCCAAGATCCTTGATCAGTGTCTTGCGCCCGACCGCGGCGGCAAAGGCAGGTTTGATCCCTTCCAGACTGCCCGGTATCCACACCAACACGCCACGATACCTGGGCTTTTCTGCAGCCGGCTCGGCGTTCGGATCCAGCCGGTCTTGCAGATAGCTTTTGGTGCGCGACCATCCATCCTTGAAGGACGGATATGATCCCGTTGTCACGTGATACCCATCATCCAGATGCATGTAGTGACCCACCAGTTCGAAACACGGGGTCGAGCCCGTCTGGATGCGCCCAACGACACCTTTTGTGCCCTTCTCGCCAACTGACGCGCCAAACGCAGAAGGCGCGAAGACGCCCAGCCGCAGCACCCAGCTGTCCACGACGTTCTGCGCCCAATCCGCATAAGACCACAACCCGATCCCCGCCTGACCCTTGTAGCCGCCCCAAGCAGGCCCCCAAGAGTTCATCACGTGAAACCCGTTTTCGTCATAGCCGGTCAGCACAAAGGCATGCGTGCCGGTTTTGCCCAGCGCTGGCGGCCACGTGATCACGCCACCTGTCTCTGGCGTCGCGTTCAGCCAGCCATCATGGACATTGGCAGTCGTCAGCACGGCCTCGGCATCGTTCAGTGCGGCATGAAAGTGGTTCAGGATCGACGCCAGACGGAAATACGCCCCCAGCCCGATTTCCCGCGCTTTCTTTGCCTGCGCAACCGTGGTGAACTTGCGCGCATGGTCAGGTCCGTTTGCAACATAGCAGTCGCTTTGCCACCGATCTTGGTCCGTCGCAGGCGTGTCGAACGGCCAGTCTCGGCAAACGCCATGGTGATAAAACCCCTTGATGGCCGACCGCAGCGTCAGAATACCCTCTTCGGCCAGCACGTCGCCGTTTTCAAGCTCGGGGTAGCGATCGTGGAATGAGGCAATCCGATAGAGCATATCGGCGCTGACAATATCCTTCTGCCGTTCTGACAGATCGCCCGGATATCCGTTGCCCAATGTGGATGAGCGCCGAAGTTGCTGCAAGTTGCGTTGGATATCGATCAGGTTGGCCAGCGCGAAGCCAACGCACCGCCCACTTGACCCCTGATTTCGGACACCGAAGATCGGACTGTTCAGCCCTGAATTCGGGTCCGTCTGCATGAGCTTGCGGTCGATCGTAACCGTGTCACGCAGCACTGAAAGATTGGGAACATAGTCCTGATCGCGCAGGTCCACCCAGTCGGCGCGCACACCAACGTCGTTGATTAGCCCTGAAGCGAATTCGGTCATCGGGTAACCGCCAATAAATTTGCAAAATCTGGAACTATCTACTCAACGGGGAAAAAATACGTTCGAATTCTACCACAACTTCCCTCAGACTCCAAAAAGAGGCCTGACTTGAGCCTCAAAAGGGGTGCAAAAGATGTAGATTTTCGATTGCAGCTTAGGGGCGCGTCAGCCGCAACAACCGTCCGCCGTTTTTGTCTTCCAGCACCCACAAGGCACCCTGCGGCCCTTGTTCCACCTCGCGAATTCGCTTGCCCCAGGAAAACCGCTCGACCTCGGTCGCGGTGTTGCCGTCCAGCGTGACGCGGATCAGCGCGCGGCTGACAAGGCCGCCGATAAAGGCGTTTCCTGTCCAATCCGGGAACTGATCACCCGAATAGATCACCAGACCGGAGGGCGCGATGCTTGGCACCCAAAAAGCGCTGGGTGCGGCAAATTCCGGGCGCGTGTCGTGGTCGGGAATTTTTGTTCCACTGTAATTGTCGCCGTTGGACACAATCGGCCATCCATAATTCCGGCCGGGCTCGA
Source organism: uncultured Aliiroseovarius sp. (assembly GCF_947497285.1). Taxonomy (GTDB): domain Bacteria; phylum Pseudomonadota; class Alphaproteobacteria; order Rhodobacterales; family Rhodobacteraceae; genus Aliiroseovarius. Next base: position 28,103 of record NZ_CANMFT010000003.1, read on the forward strand.
TCAGGTTCAGCTCGTCCCCGTGGCGTGGTCCCATTTCATGCGCCCAAAGCCGCCCCTTGGCGTCAAAGGCAATGCCCAACGCGTTGCGATGGCCCAGCGACCATAAGCTTTTCGCCAGATCGCCTTTGTCCTGAAAGGGGTTGTCTGCAGGCAGCGTGCCGTCATCGTTCAAGCGAATGATCTTGCCAAGCGCCATGTCCCAGTGCTGCGCCGGGGTTTGTTCCTGACGGTCGCCCGAGGTGATGAACAGCTTGCCGTCTTGCGCCGTGCCGCGTGGGCCAAATGCCAAACGGTGCGAAAAGTGACCGCCACCGGGCCGATGTGGCGATTGCGACCAGATGCGTTGCAGGTTGCGCAGCGCTGGCTTGTCCGACAAATCCAGCACTCCGCGCACCACGACCGCACCGCGCGTCGCGCCGTTGTCCTTGGTCTCAACAAAGGACAGATAGGCAAGCGAATTGTTGGCAAAATCCGGGTGCAGTACCACATCGCCCAAGCCACCCTGACCACCAACCTTCACCCGCGGCACACCCTTAACCGCGCGCTTGGTGCCATCCGTGGACACCACCCAAAGCTTGCCCGGCTTGGTGGTGACAAGCAGGCGATCCTCATCAATGAATGTCATCGCCCACGGGCTATCAAATGCCGCGATCGAAGTCGCCTCCAGCCGGTTGCCGGCCGTGCCTTCAACCGAGAAGGCCAAGGCCTGTGTCACCGACATGAACAAGGTGACGAACAGAAAACAGATGGCTTGGATGACGGGTTTCATGGGGCACCTTTGGTCAACGATCATGAATTAGCATGGCTTTCACGATACTAGATCATCAAGGCCGCTGTTGGGCAATTCACACAACCGCCCTGTCCCATGCGCGACGAGATGCCGATGCCCCTACCATGGCACCGGATCGCCGCGCCAATCGAAGAACTGTCCCGTGTCGCCTTTGGTCAGATTGCCAACAACGCCCAGCAAATGCCCGGCCGCCTGAGCAGGCGTGTGAACCTTCAACCCCGTTTTGGCAAAAGGTGCCGACAGATCTGTCGCGACGGTGCCGGGGTGAAGCGCCACGCAAAGCGCGTCGGGTGCGCGCCGGGTTAGCTCGATTGATGCCGTGCGCACAAACTGGTTCAAGGCCGCTTTCGACGCGCGATACCCATACCAGCCGCCCAGCCGGTTATCGCCGACCGAGCCGACCCGCGCCGAGAGCGTCGCAAACACCGATTTGCCAGTGCGCGGCAGGTGGGGCAGTAAATGCTTCATCAGCAGCGCCGGACCGATTGCGTTGACGGCGAAGGCGTGCTCAAGACTGCGCCGGTCAAGCTCTGACCAACTTTTTTCCGGGCGATCATCCCCAATGTGCAGAAAGCCGGTCGCATCAATCGCCAGCCGGATTTCCCCGGAGGCCGCGGCGAAATCGACCGCCTGTTTCATCTGCGCATCCTCCAGCAAATCAAACCGAGGGTCACTTTTGCGGCCCAAGCCGATCACTGCATCGAAATGGTCGACGTCGTTCAAAGCCGCAACCAAAGCGGACCCGATCCCACCAGACGCGCCGAAAACGACCGCGATCCCGCTGGGATCGAAGGATTGCAGATCGAACACAGGTGTCTCATCCATTTCTACGCACCTCGGTTTTCCGGAGCCTTCAGGTCTGAACGGTCAGAAATGCCGATATCATAGCGCCCACTTCTTCGCGCTGGGTGAACATCAAAAGATGCCCCGCCGGAAAGACCTCTAGCCGCGCGTCCGGGATCATGTTCGCCAGAAGGATCTGGTTGGTGACGGGGATCAACCCATCATATTTTCCCGCGATGACCAACACCGGCTGCGAAAGCTGACGCAACCATGTCAGGCTGGTCCAGCTGCACATCGCGCGCACCTGTGAAAAGTAGCCTTCCGGGCTGGGCGCGATGGCGTGCTTGGAGTATTCGCGGAACGCGGCGGGTGCAAAGATGGCCTCGCCGCCATACATCAGCGGCCCGATGAAGTTGCCGTAGCTCTTGCTCATATAGCGCATGGGGAACATGATTTCAGACAAGGCAATCGGTGTGCCCCACCAGCTGCCGATCCCACCGGCCGACGTGATCGCAAGCACAAGTTTGCGCACCCGGTCCGGCGCGTCATAGGCCATCTGCTGCGCCAGTGATCCGCCCCACGAGATGCCCAGAATATCGAAACGGTCTATCTTGAGCTGGTCCATGATCTTCATCGCGAAAGCGGCATAATCCGGGATTGTTGAAATACCCTCGATCATAGGAGTGCGCCCAATGCCCGGCATATCGAACGCAATGATTGTGCGGTCGGCAATCTCGTCGATCAGCGGCAACAGCACCTCAAGCGACTGGCCAAGCCCATTGCAGACCAGCAAAGGCAGCGCGTCACTTGTGCCTTCGCGTCGCAAATACCGCACGCGGTCATCGCCGACCTTGAGGGATTGGAAGGTGATATCGGGATGCGTGTTCTTGGCGTTCAAATCTTTCATGAGTTACACGCCCTCCAGCACATAAGTGCCAGGTGCGGGGTCCATCGGTGCATAGGTCTTGTTGCCGAGTGTCTTAGGCTTCGGTCCGCGTTCGGCAGCGTTGTTGGTGTCGAGCCAGTCCAGCCAATGCGGCCACCAACTGCCATCGGTCAGCGTGGCTGTCTCGTGCCAGTTGTCCGCATCCCCGCCTGTCTTGCCGCCCGTCCAGAACTTGCGGCGACTTTTGGCGGGGTGGTTGATCACCGTGCCGGACACGTGCCCGCCGGTGGTCAGCACGAACTCGGTCGGGCCGGACACCAGCTTGGTCGCTGTAAAGGACGTTTTCCACGGCACGATATGGTCGCCATCTGCGGCAAGGAAATAGCACGGCAGGTCGATGTTATGCGTATCAACCGGGACGCCGCACAAGGTAAGCGCGCCGGGCTCTTTCAGCTTGTTCGCCATATACATTTCCTCAACGAAATAGCTGTACCATTTCGCCGGCAGGTTCGAGGTATCAGCGTTCCAATACAGCACGTCGAACGGCGCAGGCGATTTGCCCATCAGGTAGTTCGAGACCACGAAGTTCCAGATCGACTCGTTCACATGCAGCATCGCCATCGCATTGGCGATATCGCGGCCCGGCGCAACTTTTTCCGCTTTCAGGCGTTGGTTATAGGCTTCGACCTGCGGTTGGTCGATGAACACCTTGATCTGACCCGGATCAGAAAAGTCGATCAGCGACGACAGGAAAGTCGCGGTGCCCAGCTTGGATTTCAGCGCCTTGGGCATCACCGCAAGGGCCGCCGTCAGCATCGTGCCGCCATTGCACCAGCCCAGAATGTCGATCGCGTTGGATTTGCTGACCGCGGATGTAACCTTCACTGCCTCGAATATCCCGTCTGCGATGTAATCATCCCAGCTGTGATCACCCATCTCCGGCCCCGGATTTCGCCATGCGATGGTGTAAACGCTCTGCCCTTGTTCCAGCAGATAGCGGATCATCGACTTCTTTTCGTTCAGGTCGAAGATGTAGAACTTGTTGACGCAGGGCGGCACGATCAGGATCGGCGCCTTGCGGGTCTTGGCTGTCATCGGCTCGTACTGGATCAGCTCGATCAATTCGTTTCGGAAGATCACCGAACCGGGGGTCGTGGCAAGGTTCTTGCCCACCTCGAACGCCTCTTCGTCGGTGGTCGAGATATAGCCCTTCTCAAGGTCCGCCAGAAGGTTCTGATAGCCATCAAGCAGGCTCTGCCCACCGGTTTCGCGCGCCAACTTCTGCGCTTCGGGATTGGTCAGCAGGAAATTCGTCGGCGCCATATTGTCAGCGGCGATGCGAGCATAGAAGCTCAGCTTTTCCTGCTCCTGCTCGGGCAGCCCGGCCTTGTCGGCCATGTCGACCATCGCCTTGGTGGTCAGTTCATAGGAGTGGCGCAGGATCGGAAAAATTCCTTCGTTCCATGCCTCATCCCCAAAACGACGATCACGGGTCGGCTCTACGCCATCCGTGGCGTGAAGCGCCGTGCCCAACCACAGCTTCGCCATATCGCTTTGATACCTGAGCATTGTGTTCGCCCAGTCCTCAAAGGCCGCTGTATCGCTTTTCTGCATGGCCTCAAAAAGTTTGAAAAAATCCTTGGACATGTGCCGCGCCTTTTCCGTTCTGCTGGTGTTTGCATCGTGTTTTGCACCAAAATGCTTCACGAGTTTTGCAAGCAGTGCCAAGTAAACAGTTTTTTGGCCGCTTTCCAACCAACGCCTTGGGCGCGTGTTCGGTCGTCAGTGGTCGTTTCTTTCGAACTCCGGCGCAAGAGCGCTTAGCCCTTGGATAAGCCCATCGGTCAAATCCGCCGGAACTTTGCTTTCGATCTCGGACTTCATCAGGCCGCCATACACGTCCCACATCTTCAGCCGCAACGCCTTGCCCTGCTCTGTGATGGTCAGGACCCGACCGCGCCGATCTTGTGGGGCAGGTGATTGGCGCACCAAACCTTCTTCGGCCATGCGTTTAAGGGTGCGAGACAGGTTGGGCTGATCAAACAGGCTTTTGCGTTCCAATTCGAACTGACGCAACCCGTCCGGGGACCGCTCGAGCCCCCACAGGATATCATACCAACCCGCCGGCGGCAGACCTGCGCGCTTCAGCTCGGTCTCGAACTTTTGGGTCACGCGCTTGTGGGCCACGTTCAGCAAGATCCAGATATCGGTGGTCGTGGCGTTCGGCTTCTTGTCCATCTCACATTTCCGTTACGTCAATTTTCCGGTCTTCCCCGAGATTTCAATATTAGATACATGTGTATGTATCTAATATGCCCACCCGACAATATGGGCGCAACATGTCAAAGGAGACTTTACAATGAAACACTTCCTTTTCGGAACCGCCGCAACGCTTGGCCTGATGGCAACAGTTACCACGACTGCGCTGGCGGAAACCTACAAGTTCGATCCGGGTCACACCGAAATCCGTTTCTATTATAATCATGCCGGTCTGTCCGAACAGTCTGGTCAATGGAAGGTCATCAGCGGCGAAGTCAACTTCGACCCGTCAGACATCGCGGCAACATCCGTGACCGTGACCGTTGACCCGGCAAGCATCGACACCGGCGTATCGGCTCTGGACGATCACCTGAAAAGCGGTGACTTTTTTGATGTGGAAAACTTCCCCGAGATCACCTTCGCTTCGACCGAAGTCACCCAAACTTCGGATACCACAATCACTCTGGTCGGCGACCTGTCCATCAAGGACAACACCAAGCCGTTTACGATGACCGTGACGCTGAACCATAACGGCCCGCACCCGCTGGGCGAGTTTGCCGACTATTACAAAGGCGAATGGATTGGTGTCGAGGCCACAGGCGATTTGCTGCGGTCTGACTACGGTGTGGGCATGTTCGCACCCGTCACCTCGGACGAGGTGCGGCTTGAGATCTCGGCCGAGATGCGCGCAGGCGGCTGGGAATAACATGCGTCTGACAAACACGTCACAAAGTTGGGGGGCGCTTGCGCGCCTCCTGCATTGGGCGGTTGCCGCAGTCATCTTGTTCCTGTTGGGGCTTGGTGTCTGGATGACCTATTTCGTGGATGACACGTTGGAACAGTTCCGGCTGGTCCAGACACATAAAAGCTGGGGCTTCATACTGTTCGTCTTGGCGCTGGTGCGGATAGCGTGGCGCGTTGCCAACCGTCGCAGCCCAGCGTTGCCCAAACAGATGCCCGCAGTTGAACGCATGGCCGCGAAACTTGGCCACCTTGGGCTCTATGTCTTGATGATCGCCATGCCGGTCTCCGGTTGGCTGATGGCAAGCGCATCACCTTTGCAAGATCGGTTTGGCGTCAAGAACAAGGTCTTTGACTGGTTCGAGATGTATGACCCCTTCGTCCCGGGCAGCGAAGCGCTGACCGATACCTTCGCGCAAATCCATTTCCTGTCTGCCATCGCGCTTGGGCTATTGCTGGTTGGTCATGTCGGCGCTGCGCTGTGGCATCACTTTCACCACCGCGATGATGTGCTTAAACGCATGACGTTCGGTAAGTGACGGGTGTCATAGCTCGGCTTGCAAAACCGCCATCAGCGCCGATGTTGACATCCGCCGCGACAGTGGTGCGCCCTGCCCGGCCCAATGCGCGCCATAGCCGGTTTCTCCGCCGGCCACAGCCGCAGCATTCAGCGCTTTGCCAGCATCATATGTCACCGGATAACTTGGCACGTGTTCGCGCATGACGGTTTCGCCCAGCGCTGTGAACTTGTTTGACAGGCAGCGCGCAGGCCGCCCCGAAATGATGCGTGTCATCACGGTCTCATGCGCCGCGTCACTGGCAAGCGCATCTTGATAGGCTTGATTGGCGCTGCTTTCGTCGCAAGCGATAAAAGCGGTGCCCATCTGCACAGCAACCGCCCCAAGGTCCAACGCCGCCCGAATACCCGCCCCATCCATCACACCCCCGGCCGCGATAACGGGACAGAACAACGACTGAACCAGAAGGCGTGTCAGGGCAAAGGTGCCCATCTGGCTGTCTGGCGCGTTCTCATCAAAGGTGCCGCGATGTCCGCCGGCCTCCCACCCTTGTGCGACAACGGCATCAATGCCCAGCGCCTCGATCTGGCGGGCCTCATCAAGGTTGGTTGCTGTCGCCAGGGTCACGATCCCACGATCCGCAAACGCAGCGATCTGGTCTTTTCGCGGTAACCCAAAATGGAAACTGACCACCTTCGGCGCTTCGTCAAGAAGCATGTCGAACATGGCCTCAGAGCCGCGAAACGAGTCATAGATTTCCCGAAGCCCCGAAGGAGGTGCCGCGCCAAAGCGCGCGAAATGGGGGCTGAGCTTGGCAAGCCATTGCGCCTCTTTACCCTCATCACGCAGGGCAGGCGCGTGGCAAAAGACGTTTGCGTTCAAGGCGCGGTTCGTCAAGCTCGCCGCGTCTTGCAAAGCCTGACGCGCGTCTTCAATCGTCGAAGCCCCCAGCCCCAAGGACCCCAACCCGCCAGCGTTCGACACGGCCGCCGCCATTTGTGGCGTGGACACGCCAGCCATCGGCGCTTGTATGATCGGCACATCCATCCCCAGACGGGACAGGAATGCAGATTGAGTGGTCATTGAGGTGCCTCTGCTTTCTGCGCCCTAAGTTGGGTTAAGGCGCGTGCGGTCACTTTGCCAACATCCCAGCCGAAAGGCCAGCCAAGGCATCGGCCCTGCGGCGCGGCGTTGGTGACGTCGGTGGTGTGCAGAAAATATTCTCGCAAAACTGATCCATCTTACAAATGCGTTCGTAATGGAGTTATGTTGACACTGACCCTTGATCCCCCACCCACCCGGCGCCCAGCGCCCAAGGTGCGCCGTTTTGAAGGAAAACCAGTGTCGCAGAAAGACCCTGAGATTTCGCAGGAAACCAGATGGATGCTTGCGGTGCGCGATACCCGTGACCGCGATGCGTTCGGAGCCCTGTTTGATCACTTTGCGCCCCGGCTTAAGGGGTTCATCATGCGCACCGGAAGCTCGGCTCACAATGCGGAAGAGATTGTGCAGGATGTGATGCTGACGGTGTGGCGCAAGGCTCACATGTTCGACCCGCACCGGGCGCAAGTCTCGGCATGGGTTTATCAAATCGCGCGCAATCGACAGATCGACATTGCGCGTAAATACAACCGGCCCATTCCTGACGAATTGGCCGAAGATCCGGGCTCTGAACCTGATGCCAGCCAGATATTGGCGGTGGAACAAGAGACCGGGAAACTAAAACAAGCCCTCTCGACGCTCAAACCTGAGCAGCGCGAGATCATCGAAAAGGCCTATCTTGGCGAGCTGACCCATCAAGAGATCAGCGACCAGACTGGTCTTCCACTTGGCACAATAAAGTCCCGCATCCGCCTCGGGTTGGATCGGTTAAGGCACGAGTTGAAGGCAATGCGACAATGAACGCGATCACCCACCATACACCCGACGCGATGCTGGCCGCTTATGCTGCTGGCACACTTCCCCATGCCTTTGCTGTCGTCGTGGCGACCCATGTGTCGCTTTGCGTCCATTGCCGGGCGGCGCTCGAGGCTCATCAGGCGATTGGCGGGGCGGTGCTGGATGCAACAGACAGCGTGACGGTTTCAGACCACCTGAAATCTGACATTCTTGCCCAACTGGACGCCCCTGCCCCGCGCGAAGTGACCTATACGCGCAGCGGGATTTACCCTGGGCCCGTCATGCAGGCGCTTGAGGGCAAGGAACCGAACTGGAAGACCCTTGGCATGGGTGTGCGGCAGTCGATCCTGTCGTCTAACCAAGAAGGGTCTGTGCGGCTGCTTTACATCCCGCCGGGACAAGCCGTGCCCGACCACGGACATAATGGGCTTGAGCTGACCTTGGTTCTTCAGGGCAGTTTCAGCGACGAAACCGGCCGGTTTGGAGTTGGAGATCTGGAGATTGCCGACGAGGACCTGGAGCACACGCCAACAGCGAACCAAGGTGACCCCTGCATTTGTCTTGCAGCCACCGATGCGCCATTGCGGTTTCATGCCCTGTTGCCCCGCCTGCTGCAACCGTTCTTCAAAATCTAAGCAGCCATCCCCGTCGACACTCAAAGAACCAGCAACATTCTTGCTGGTTCTTTTTTGTTTTCAGTATCTTGCACACCTTTGCCTCACATTCCCGTGAGTCGGTGAGCCGGATTATGCTGCCCTGCGTAACCCTTATACGAACACAAATTCACAAGGGCCTTGTGCCTGCCAACTCGGAGATCAAACCATGAAAACCACGCTCAAATCTGCCGCCATTGCACTGGCCCTGACAGTTTCGGCCACCGCCGCAAAAGCCGACAACATCGTTGAGATTGCCGCCGCCGACGACCGCTTCTCGACCTTGGTGGCTGCCGTTACCGCAGCGGGTCTTGCGGATACGCTTTCCGGCCCCGGTCCCTTCACAGTCTATGCCCCGGTCAATGACGCTTTTGCAGCCCTGCCAGACGGCACGGTCGAAACACTTTTGAAGCCCGAAAACAAGGGGAAGCTGACCGATGTGCTTCTGTATCACGTTGACGATCGCAAACTGACCGCGGGCATGATCCCGCAGGGCTCCAACTACTTCAAACCCGCCCTGACCAGTGCACGCCTTTGCATCTCGGCGGGCGCAGATGGTGTGAAGATCGCGGACGGAACCGGCGAGATGGCAAATGTCGTGATTGCAGACATCATGGCAGATAACGGTGTGATCCACGTGATTGACAAGGTTCTTCTGCCCGGCAAGCGCCCCGCCTGTCACTAATGAAGGGGCTTTGCGCCCACCACGCTTCCAAAAGAGTTATGCCGACCCCTGTTGGGTCGGCATTTTTTGTTTGGCATTCAGGATGAAAAAGCTTCGTGGCTGGACGCATCCAACCTTAACGGCCGCGATAGACCAGCAGGTCTGGCAAGAAAGTCAGGCTGCGAATAAACCACGAAAACGGCGCGGGGAAATCGTTTCTGAACCGGCTGTGACGCATCGCTTTCAGCACGTGTTTCGCGGCAACCTCGGGGGTCATAAGCTGCGGCATCTTGAATTCGTTTTTCTGCGTCAGCCGGGTCTTGATGAAGCCCGGATTGACCAACCGCACCAGAACGCCCGTATCCCTCAGGTCGTGGCGCATGGTTTCTGCCAGGCTGACCATCGCCGCCTTGCTGGCACCATATCCGATGGACGCTGGCAACCCGCTATAGCCCGCCAAGGACCCAACAAGCGTGATGTCACCTTGGCCCTTGCGGACAAGGTTTGGCACCACTTCGCCCAATACGCGCATGGCGCCCATGAAGTTGACTTCGCACATGGTCAGGGCGGATTGGCTCTCCCACTCGGTCGCGCGCATCGGGTCATAAGCGCCAGCGTTGTAGATGATGCCATCGACATCCCCTGCCGCGTGAACGGCCTGTTGCACCGCGGCCGGGTCTGTCACGTCAAAGGCGACGACACGCGCGTCTCCGACCTCGTCGCGCAAACTTTGCAAGCGGTCTTCGCTACGCGCCGAGATGACAAGATTTGCGCCCTCTGCGCTCAGGTCTTTGGCCAGGGCACGGCCCAACCCCTCGCTGGCACCGATCAACCAATAGGTTTTTCCTGCGAAGTCAGTCATTTCTGATCTCCACGATAGGTCTGACTATCAGACACCAAAGGGGTGGGTGGCGCAGGCTTTCGCAGAAACGGCGCGCGCTTCAGATAAAGAATAAGCGCCTGCCAATAGATCAACGCGACCACCCTTGCCGCGCCAAGTGGGCGCCGCACCGCCGCCCAGCCAAGCGATCGGTTGGTCGCCGGTTTGCGCGCGCCTTCCAACGTCGCCAACACGCCCTGGTCTCCATTTTCATACAGGATACGGATATCGAACGCGGCATCCGTCATGCCAAAGTTAAAGCGATACTGACCTTCGACCTTCTGAAACGGCGAGACATGCATCAGCTTTTCAGCAATGATCGAGTAGCGCTTTTCGATAGGCCGCAGATCGTCATGGGCACAGAAATAACAGTGGCGATGGCCGAAGGTGTTGTTCACCTCGGCGATGAAGGCACGCGGCGTGCCGTCCTTGGTCGCGATCCAAAAGCTGACTGGGTTAAAGTGAAACCAAAGGAAGCTCGGCTGCGTCAACAACACGAGCGAATAGTCGTCAGGTGCAAGCCCGCGCTGGGACAACTCATCCCTGAACCAGTCAAGACCACGCCCTTTACCACGTGGTCCTCCGTGATGTTTGTCCCACAAGGACCAAAGGTTGAAGCGATTGCGGGACAGAAGGGCGGGTGGCGTATCCGTCGCGGGATCGCACAGCACGAAATCAACGCCATAGGTGAAAGCGTTTTTCAGGCTGCCACGCCGGGCGTGCAAGGTTTTGGCTTGGATATGGTCCATCATGATAGAGTGTATACGCATCGTGGCGGGCTTTGGATCATGCAAAGTCTGGTCGTTGGGCAATTTTCCGACCGACCATCAAACTCAGCCAAGCCTGTTTCTTGATTGGATTTTTTTTGATCCAGAGAGGGCGCCGCATCGTAATGCCTCTATAGAACTTGAAATAAGAGGCTTGGATGCTCGACCAACAGCGAGGCCCCCGCAAGAAAATTGCCATTGTCGGAGGCGGTATCTCTGGCCTTTCCGCGGCCTATTATCTTTCCCCCAACCATGACGTGACCCTGTATGAAGCCGCCCCGCGCCTTGGTGGTCACGCACGCACCGTCATTGCCGGCAAGAACGGTGACCAGCCTGTGGATACGGGTTTCATAGTGTTCAACTATGTCACTTACCCCTATCTGACGCGCCTGTTTCGGGACCTGGACGTGCCAGTCACCAAAAGCGTGATGAGCTTTGGCGCAAGCATCGACAACGGGCGCATTGAATACGGGCTGAGCAGCCTGAAATGCATCACCGCACAGCGGCGAAACCTACTGCGGCCACAGTTCTACAAGATGGTTGCCGACATCCTGCGGTTCGGCAAACACGCCGAAGCGACCGCCAAGAATGATGACACGACGATCGGCGAGCTGGTCGACGAGCTGCGCTTGGGGGCATGGTTTCGCAACAACTACCTGATGCCGATGTGTGGCGCGATCTGGTCCACACCTGTGGCCGAGGTCGACCAGTTCCCGGCGAAATCCCTTGTGCAGTTTTTCCGCAATCACGCCCTGCTTGCAGGCGCGGGCGAGCATCAATGGTGGACCGTCAAAGGTGGCAGCATCGAATACGTCAAACGGCTTGAGGCTGCCCTGCAGGGCCGTGCAGTGGACATCCGCAAAAATGCTCCGGTCACCGGTGTGCAGCGCATGCCCTATGGCGTGACCGTTCAGACAGCAACCGCCTGTGACAAGGGCTATGATGACATCATTCTGGCATGCCATTCAGATCAGGCACTTGCCATGCTGGGCGACGACGCGACAGACCTTGAAGCCTCGGCGCTTGGCAGCATTCGTTACCAGCCGAACAAGGCCGTGCTCCATTGCGATCCGGGACAGATGCCCAAGCGCAAAGCCTGTTGGTCAAGCTGGGCGTATCGGTCGCAAGATGGCGCGATTGGGGTGACCTATTGGATGAACAAGCTTCAGAACATCCCCGAAGATGACCCGCTTTTCGTGACGCTGAACCCATCCTCGGAAATCCCAGCCGACAAGATCTACGACGAGGTCGAATTTGCCCACCCCGTGTTCGACAAACCCGCTTTGCAGGCGCAGGCACGCATTCGCGCGATGCAGGGCATGAACCGCACATGGTTTGCCGGGGCCTACAATCGCCACGGCTTTCATGAGGACGGCATCGCAAGCGCCATGCGCATCGTCCGGCTGATCAACAAAGACCATCCTTTGAAAGGAACAGAAATTGCGTTTGACCAACAAAGCCCTGAAGTCGGAATTTCTGTCCACCTGTGAACGGCTGCGCGAGGGTCAACTGACCCTGCGCACGCCCGAAGGTGACAGCTATCATTTCGGCACGTCCGGCCCCGAGGCCGAGATGGTGATCCGTGATTGGGCGGCAGTATCTGCCATGGCCGCGCATGGGCAGGTCGGTCTGGGCGAAACCTACGTGCAAGGCATGTGGGACACGCCGTCGATTGAAACGCTGATGTCGGTCGCCATGCGCAACCGTGATCACCTTGGCAGCTACGATCAGGCGAGCGTACTGAACCGGGCGAAATTCCGGCTGGTCGACACCATGCTGCGGGCCAATTCCCGCCGTGGGTCGCGCAAGAATATCCGGTCGCATTATGACGTTGGCAACGAATTTTATCATTTGTGGCTGGATGAGGGCATGACCTATTCATCTGGCATATTCGCCGATGGCAGCGATGACCTGACCGACGCCCAAACCCGCAAGAACGCGCGCGCGCTGTCCCGGCTTGGGGCGGGCGAACGTGTGCTGGAAATCGGCTGCGGCTGGGGTGGGTTCGCTGAACACGCGACCCATGTTGGCCGTGATGTGACGGGCGTGACAATCTCGCGCAACCAACACTCCTACGCGGAATGCCGTCTGGACGGGCGCGCCGATATTCAGCTTCGCGACTATCGCGACATCAACGGAAAATACGACAACATCGTCTCGATCGAGATGATTGAGGCTGTGGGCGCGCGCTATTGGCCCAGCTATTTCTCGGTTCTGAAGGACAATCTTGCAGACGGCGGCCGGGTTCTTTTGCAGGCGATCACCGTCAAAGACAGCTTTTTTGAAACCTACAAAACCTCGTCCGACTACATCCGTCAGTATGTTTTTCCCGGCGGGATGCTTCTGTCTGACAGCGTGATTGACGACCAGGCGCGCAAGGCAGGGTTGCAGGTCCAGGACAATTTTGCCTTCGGTCAGGACTATGCCAAAACCTGCCGCATCTGGGCCGAACGCTTCACGGCCCAAAAACGCAAGATCGCCGAGATGGGCTATGGCGAAGCGTTCCAGCGCAATTGGCAATACTATCTTGAGATTTGCGCGGCATCCTTTGCCGTCGGCCACACAAACGTTGTTCAGGTGGAGCTGGCTCATGCGCGTGCTTAGAACTCTGCTGACCTTGGTCTTGCTGGCCACAGCGCCGGCGCCTGCACTGGCGCAAAGCAACGTGGCCGCCGCAGCACTTCCGGGGGCCGAGGTGCGCGGCACCGCCACACTGCGCTTTCTGGGATTGCCGCTGTATCAGGCGCGGTTGTTCACGGTTGGCGGCGCTGCATTGGATTGGAACCAAGATTTCGGAATCGAGCTGACCTATCTGCGCAATCTGACACAATACGATCTGGTCGAGGCAACGCTGCGCGAATTCAAACGCACCGGCAGCGCACTTCCGCTAGAGGCGCAATTGAACACTTGCTTCGATGCGGTCAACAAAGGCGACCGCTATCTGGCCGTGTCAAACGGCGCGGATAAGGTCGGGTTCTGGCGCAACGGCATACGCACCTGCACCCTGACACACCCCCAGATAAAAACCCGATTCATGGGCATTTTTGTGGGTGAAAACACGCGATCAAGATCCTTCACGCGAAAACTGACGGGGTCGTGATGCTTTATCCACGGGTCAGCTTGTATGCCTTAATGCTGGCTGCGGCGGGAATCCCTCTCTACATCCACCTTCCGCGCTTTGCGTCGGTCAATCTTGGGATCAGCTTGGGCATGATCGGCACCATCCTTGTGGTGATCCGGCTGATCGATCTTGTTCAGGACCCAATGTTTGGGTGGGCTATCGACCGCTGGCCACGGGCGCAAGCGACTTTTGCCGTTTCAGCAGCGGTCGGGCTTGCCATCGGGTTTCCGCTTCTTTTCGCGCTGGAGCCCGGACAGGCCGCGACACCTAAACTGGTGGCGGTGCTTGTGCTTCTGTTTTCCGCCTACAGCCTCGGGATGATCCTGCTTTATGGGCGCAGCGCGACCCTGGCCAAGCAGCCCGACGCGGACGAATTGATGACCCTTGCCGCCTTTCGCGAGGTCGGCATGCTGGCCGGTGTTGTCATCGCCGCCATTGCGCCCGGCGTATTCTTCGCGATGGGTGCATCCGGTCGGGGCTACCCGGCGTTTGGGCTTTTTCTGGGCGTGCTTTCGATCGGGGTTGCGATTGCGACACGGCCCATCTGGCGGCGTCCCCCCGTTCTTGGTGACACGCTCTCGCTGTCGGGACTAACCAACTCTGGCGCGACACGACTTTTGATCCTTGCCTTGGTCAACAGCCTGCCCGTGGCGATCACCTCGACCTTGTTTCTGTTTTTCGTCGAAGACCGCCTTCTTCTGCCCGGCAAAGCCGGTCCGCTGCTGATCCTTTTCTTTCTGTGTGCTGGTTTGAGCGTGCCGCTTTGGACACGGCTCAGCCATCGTGTCGGGCCAAAACAGACCCTGCTGATCGCAATGCCGTTGTCGATCCTTGGCTTCGTCGGGGCAGGTTTTCTGGCGCCGGGAAACTTGGCAGGTTTCGCGGCAATCTGCGTGGCATCTGGCGCAGCCCTAGGGGCGGATATGGTGGTTCTGCCCGTGATGTTTTCAGTCGTCCTGACCAAAGCAGGGCTTAGCGCCTCGACAGCATTTGGCATCTGGTCATTTGCCGGCAAACTGGGTCTTGCCCTTGCAGCCTTTGCGACCCTTCCCATGCTTGAACAAAGCGGCTTCACCCCCGGAGATGTAAACAGCGCCGAGGCTTTGACCACGCTCAACATCGCCTATGCCATAGTGCCTTGCATTCTGAAAATATGCGCCCTTGCCCTTGTGCTGGCGCTTCCGACAGAGGAACGAACAAGATGAAAACTCTCTCAGTCTTCCTGCTGCTTATTCTCGCAGCCATCGCCGCCAAAAACATGTTCCTCAGCTTTCGGGGCCAAACACCCGAGGACTATGCCGCAAGCACACCAACCTTTTCGCTCAAGCAGCATCTGTCAGGGCGGCTTCTGTCCGAGGGCCTGATCTATGGGCCGAACGGCAAGATGACCAACAGCTTTGTCGCCGAGATGGTGGGCGAGTGGGACGGAGACACTGGCACACTTAGTGAAAGCTTCACCTATTCCAACGGAAAGCAGCAAAACCGCAAATGGTTCCTGAAACTTGGCCCCGACAACACGTTCACCGCGACCGCCGACGATATCGTTGGCGAAGCGAAGGGCACGATTTCTGGTTCGACGGTGATGATGCGCTACAAGATCGTGCTGCCAGAAGAGGCTGGCGGTCACACGCTGACCGCGACCGACTGGCTTTACCTCACGGAAAACGGTGTGATCATGAACAAATCAGAAATGCGCAAATTCGGCCTAAAGGTCGCTGAGTTGATCGCAACCATGCGACCCGATCCGGCAGAGCAACCTTGAACCAAGGCATCGGCCTTCACCCCGATCCGCAGTTAAAGAAAGGCAATCGCGATGACACGTGACACCCCGACACTTGCTATTCTTACATTCATTCTGACCATCGCATTTGCCTTGTCCCCCGCCCTGACACCGGGGTTCGCGGGCTATAGCCCGGACCAGTTTCCCGTGGTGCAGGATTTCTGGCCAATCCAGCCTGCAGGCTGGGCGTTCAGTATTTGGGGTGTGATCTACATCTGGCTGATCGCCGGCGCGGGATGGGGCTTGTGGAAGGCCCCGTTCGATCCAGACTGGCGCGCGATGCGGATGCCGCTTGCGGTCAGCCTTGGCATTGGCGTTTTCTGGGTGGCGGTTGCCAACGCCGCGCCGGTCCTTGCGACGGTGATGATCTTCGTGATGGCGGTCACGGCAATCATCGCGATGTTGCGCGCCGGGTCAGCCAACCGCGTCTGGCAGATGCGCCCCGTTGCGCTTTATGCCGGATGGCTAACGGCTGCGACTGGCGTCGGCACCGGCGTTGTGTTGGGGGGCTATGGGCTTCTGTCTCCACAAACGGCTGCCCTGACGATGCTGGTGGCTGTGTTGGCGGTGGCGCTTTGGGTGCAATCGCTTCGGCAGGATGAATGGGGCTATCCACTTGCGATCATCTGGGCGCTGGCAGGTGTCATTGCCGCGAACGCAAGCAAAGGAAACTGGCTGATTATCGCACTTGCCACGGTTGGAATTGTTGCATTGGGGGCCCGCGTTCTTCAAGCCCAGCGCCGCTGAACGGAATGGCTTGCAACCGTCATTTTGATCCACCCGCTGCTTTCGACCGTATCCATTCTAGCCCCGACACAGACGAAAGCGAGATCCGCCATGAAAAAGCTCATTGCCGCCCTGTCACTTGTCACGCTAGGCGCTTGCGCTGGTGCACCCAGCCTTGACGACGAAACGCTGTCCACACGCGAGTTGAACCTTGAAGAGTTCTTTGAAGGCACAACCGTTGCCCATGGCCAGTTCCAGGACCTGTTCGGAACCGTCGCGCGCCGCTTTGACGTGCAGATCAATGGAACTTGGGACGGACAGACCCTGACGCTTGTCGAAGATTTCACCTATGACGATGGCGCGACCGAACAGCGGGTTTGGACCCTTCGCAAAACCGGCGAAGACACGTGGACGGGGTCCGCCCCCGGCGTGCTGGGCGAGGCGAAAGGCGTCGAAAAAGGTGACACCTTCAATTGGGCCTACCGGATCGATCTGCCGATCAAAGACGGCACGATGCGGGTCGATTTCGACGATTGGATGTGGCTCATGACGGACGACCGCGTTCTGAACCGAGCTTACGTCTCGCGTTATGGCGTCAGGATCGGTGAAGCGATCATCGTTTTCGAAAAGACGTAGGCTCGATTGCGCTGCACCTGCGGCTCTGCCTGCATCTGAAGAAACCGTTCAGCCAGTTGAGCGTTTCTTAGTTGAGACACCCGACCAATCTGATCGCGTTCGATTTGACTTGAAGAAGTGGTGCCGCTGAGAGGACTCGAACCTCCGACCCCATCATTACGAATGACGTGCTCTACCAGCTGAGCTACAGCGGCCCACATGTTGCCGCATCGCTTGGCGAGCTGGCAGCGTGCGGGTTTTTAGACGCGTGCAACCGCCAGCGCAAGTGGAATTCTTGCGCATAGCTGCCGTGGTTCGCGTGGTGTCGCGGCACGGGTCAACCTGTGCCCCGAGATGCCCGGGCAGGCGCAGAACGCCGCAGAGCTATCCGTTTGTCGCGCCCTTGGGCGTGGCTGAATCCGGCTCGATGATTTCAGCCTCGACCACATCTACGCCGTCCTGATCATCGGCCGCATCTTCGTCCGGTTCAAAGATATCAGGAACGTCGGTGGTTTCCCCAACGATCAGAGGCAGCATCTCTGCGCCACCTTGCATCGCCCCTTCGGTTTCGGGGGCTGGCTTCCAGGCCAATGTGTCAAACCCATCGCAGCCATCGCAGACCGGGGACCACGCAGCATGCACATGGTTGCAGTTCTCGCACACCCATTGCGGACCACGTGGGGCCGTGACAGCACGCGCCAGAAGCGCGCGAACCTTTTGATCCTCTGCGCCTTCGCCTCGTTCGATCGCAGCCAAAAGCGTCAGCGCGCGTTGACTGGGGATCGTGTCAGGCAGGTCGCCCAGCGCAGCGCGTGCCGTGGTGAAATCCTTGGCGGAAATATTCAGCTCGGTGACCAGCATTCGGGTTTCGGGGTCACCCTCGCGATGTTTGGTCAACGCGCGGAACCGGTTCAGCCGTTCAACCGGCGTTTCATCCGGTGCGATTTCAGCGAATGCGGCGGCGATATCGGGATGCGGTTGTGCCGTCCATGCCTTGACCAGAACGCGCGAGGCATATCGTGGCTTTCCCTTTTCAAGATAGGACCGCGCGGCCATCACGGCGGCGGGCACCAGATCGGGCGACAACTTGTTCGCTTCAATGGCTGCCTCGCGGGCTTCGACATCATTGCCTTCGTTCAGCACGCCTTTTGCCTCGGACAGGGCCAGAACAGCATCGCGCCGCTTGTGCACGTCTCGCGGCAGAGCGCCGTATTTCAGCTTTGCGCCCAACGTCTTGCGCGCCCCCGCCCAATCATTGTGACGGGCCTGCAAACCCAGCAGCACATCCTGAGTCTCAGTGTGGCGCGGTTTCAGAGCAAACGCTTTTTGCGCAAGCTTCATCGCCGTTTCGGTATCACCCTCTGCAAGCTTTTGTTTCATGATCCCGCGCACACCAACGAACTGGGTGCGTTCATCTTTCAAAAGTCGCTTGTAGACCTCTGCCGCTTTGCGCTTGTCACCCGCCATTTCAGCGGCCTGCGCTGTTAGCAGGTTCGTCAGTTCGGGGCGGCGCAGATATTTTTCGGCCCGCGCAGCCTTGGACACCGCAGCATTCCCTTCGCCAGAAGCCAGCGCCATCAGCCCTTCGGCCAACGCCTCGTAGCCTTTGCGTTCGCGCGAGCGGTCGAAATAGCGTGAGATCGCGGTTTCATCACCATTCACGAACCGAACGAAGGCAACCAGCAATCCCAACACCACGATGGCAAGCCAAATGGCCAGCACCAACAAGACCCCGGCAATCACGGCTTGAAGCGGCTCCAGATTGAACTCGGTCGCGCCAATGGCGACCCGAATACCACCGTCGGTTTCCATCAGAACCCCGGCGCCCAGCGTCAAAAGCGCGATTGCGGCAACGAAAAGAATAATCTTGAAAAGAGACCAAAGCATCGGCGCGTCCTTAATTGCTGTTCACGTGCTGGGCGAGCGCTTCGCCAGCCGCAAGTGCGTCCTTGCGGGCTGTCGCCTGCGCGATCCATGGCGCCAATTCAGGTTTTCCTGCATCGGGCATGGCCTCCAATTCGGTCA
Organism: uncultured Aliiroseovarius sp.; assembly: GCF_947497285.1. Taxonomy (GTDB): domain Bacteria; phylum Pseudomonadota; class Alphaproteobacteria; order Rhodobacterales; family Rhodobacteraceae; genus Aliiroseovarius. The sequence goes on from NZ_CANMFT010000003.1 coordinate 47,210, forward strand.
GGGCAACGTCAAGACGCCCCTCTTTCAACGCGGCCTCAGCCCGCGAGAGGATCGCGTCGGGATCATCGCCCTCTTTCGGCTCTAACGAACGCGCGCCCAATTGGGTGCGCAAAAAGGCCGCAACACGATCCATCGACCCATCCTCCACGGCCGCACGGACCGATGCGTCAAGCGCCGCACGCGCCGCTTCGGGGAAGGTCGCCTGCAGCGCTGATTGCGTGGGAACACCCTCATCCGCGTGGGCCAGCAAGGCAGGTGGCGCTTCGACGCTGGCATTTTGCGTCACGTCGAACAAAGCATCCCCATACGGGCGCCCGGTGGCCAGGGCTGCCATCACACGCGCCATCGCGGCACGGGCTGCGGCGGCTTTTGCCGCTTCTGCCGCGCTAACCTCAAGCGTTTGAGCGTTTTCCTGTGCGTCAGAAATGCGGGCCAGTTCGTCATCCAGCATCTGGCGCATTTGCTGCAATTCACGCTCATATGCAGCCGCCGCCGCAGCCGCCGCTTCCATACCCGACCCTTGGGGGAGTTTTTCGACCGTGTGAATGCGGTTCTCAAGCTCGACCAGCTTGGTGGACAGGCTATCGAACTGGGTGCGCATCTGAGCCAGCTCACCGCTCAATTCACCACGCATCTGATCCAAAGCGTCATCTGCTTGCAGGGCCGCCAAAGTCTCTGACTGTGCCGCGGTTGTGCCTTCCAGCGCGCTGACACTGTCGCCAAGTGACGACAGCGCGGCTTGGACAGGATCGACATCGGGTTGCGCGGCAAAGGGCCATTGGTCCGGATAGCGCGCCGCGGCAAATCCCAACGCGGCGGCCACGGCACCGCCCAACAGCATCGGAAACACCACCGGGCGCGGCTTGGCGGACTGCACAGGGGGGGTGGTGACAGGCGCGGTGGGGCTTGGCTCTGGGTCAGGCTGGACATCCTCGGCAACCTCTTCACTCGGTTCGGCTGCTGGATCGTCACCCGCTGCTGGCGCCTGCTTGGCATGACCTTTGTCAGTGTCTTTTTGATCGTCGGTGGGCGCAGAGCCTTTTTCAGGCTCATCGACTTGCTGCGCGTCATCTGTGACAACGGCCTCTTCGACCTTGTCGGTTTTGTCCTTGGCTGTCTTGCGGGATTTGGCCAATTTCGGAACCCTTTCGAATCTCACCTAAAAATAACGCACTTGCACAGGTAGCTTAGCTTGCGACCTTGCTACGCTCAAGCAAGGTCAGGCTGTCAAGGCTGCGACAATCCTGCTCACCATTGCGGCCCCGGTCGGGGCTGGGGCGATCTCTGACCCTGCGCCTGTTTCAGATCGCCACGCATTCGCAGCCGCAGCGCTTATGGATATGACATGAAGCCCCGCACCTGCATGTGAAATGCTTTCCCCAACCAATCGTGCAGAACGGGGTGAATATAGGGGAAGGATGGCAGGCTTATCCCCTTCAAGCAACCGTCGCGCGTCATCCGTCAAAGGAATCGCTCTCTGGCGATACACCTGAAACCCTGTGCAAGGAACAGACAGATCGGCCAATTCCCCGGCGATGTCGCTGGCCACATGCGCGCCACGGAGATAGGCCACAGGAGCGTCTGGCACGGCGGTTTTCATCAACGGCAAAAGCGTCGCCGCGTCTGGTGCGCAAAGACGGAGATCGCCACCCGCCTCGATCACGGCTTGCGCGGTGCGTTCCCCCACGCAATAGACTGGTTTGCCCAACAGCGGACCCCGCACAGCGTGGGCCGATGTCACGACAAGCGTCGCGAACGGGGACAGATCCGGCCATGACCCGAGCGGCTCGATCGCCATCACGGGCGACATCACGCACGACAATGGTCCACCATATAGCGCCTTGATCTGTGAAACGACGCAACGCGCGCTTTCATCTGGACGTGTCAGGACAAGTGTCTTTTGGGTGGACATGGAAAGCCTGCCGGGATTGTCTCGTGTTCCGTGTGGTGTTACCCCGACCAGACCCCTTGCCGCAACCGACCCTGCACAGGCAGACCCAGACCATGACCGAAACCTTGACCATCCTTGGCTTGGAAAGCTCTTGCGACGATACGGCTGCGGCGGTGGTGCGTCAGGTCGATGCGCAAGTGCCCCAGATCCTGTCATCTGTCGTCGCGTCCCAAACCGATCTGCACGCGGATTTCGGCGGCGTTGTGCCTGAGATTGCGGCTCGGGCGCACACCGAAAAGCTGGATCTTTGCGTAGAACAGGCTCTAACGAAGGCAAATCTGAACCTTTCGGACATGGATGCCATCGCCGTAACCGCTGGCCCCGGCCTGATCGGAGGCGTTCTGGCTGGCGTCATGTGCGCCAAAGGTCTGGCGGCCGGGTCGGGCCTGCCCCTGATCGGAGTGAACCATCTCGCGGGTCACGCGCTGACCCCGCGCCTGACCGACCAGATCGCGTTTCCCTATCTGATGCTGCTCATTTCGGGCGGGCATTGCCAGTTTCTGATCGCCAAAGGCGCACAGGACTTCACCCGGCTTGGCGGCACAATTGACGACGCACCCGGCGAAGCCTTCGACAAGACGGCCAAGCTTTTGGCTCTTCCGCAACCCGGTGGCCCCTCGGTTGAGGCCGCGGCCCAGTCGGGCGACCCTTCCCGCTTTCGGTTGCCGCGCCCACTTTTGGACAGACCCGGTTGCGACATGAGCTTTTCCGGTTTGAAAACCGCACTTCTGCGAGAGCGGGACCGTCTGGTCGCTGAACACGGGGGCCTGCGCCGCGCAGATCGTGCCGACCTTTGCGCGGGCTTCCAAGCCGCGGTCCGCGACGTTCTGGCCGAAAAATCTCGTCGCGCGTTGACCGAATACTTGGCGCTTGATCCGGCCAACGCGACCTTCGCCGTGGCAGGTGGCGTTGCAGCAAACCTGGCCATTCGGGCTGAATTAGAGACTGTTTGCGCAGAATTTGAGACCCGCTTTCTCGCCCCCCCATTGGCGCTTTGCACAGACAACGCCGCAATGATCGCCTGGGCCGGAATGGAACGCTTTCGTGCTGGCGACTGCGATGGCATGACCCTGCAAGCCAGACCACGATGGCCACTGGACCAACAGGCACCTGCCATGCTTGGATCGGGAAAGAAGGGGGCAAAGGCATGAGCATCTCGGTCATGGGCGCAGGCGCATTCGGCACAGCACTGGGCATTTCCTTGGCGCGCGACGGCCGCCCGATCACGCTTTGGGCGCGCGATCCATCCGATATGCAAGCGACCCGCCAGAACGAGCGCCGCTTGCCTGGGTTCGCCTTCCCGCAAAGCCTCTCTTTGACCGGGGATTTCTTGGCAGCCGCCGCAGCCGATGTGATCTTGCTGGCGGTTCCCATGCAACGCCTGTCCGAGTTTCTCGTCGCTCATCAGCATGCGTTGGAGGGCAAGACGCTCGTTGCCTGCTGTAAAGGAGTTGATCTTGAGACCGGACTTGGCCCGGCCGAGATCATCCGTCGCACCTGCCCAAGCGCGACCCCTGCCATCCTGTCCGGCCCCAGCTTTGCCGTCGATATCGCGGCCGGGTTGCCCACCGCGCTGACCTTGGCCGTTGCGAAGGACCAATCCCTGCAATCGACACTATCAACCGAGAACCTGCGGCTTTATCGCAGCGCTGACCTGATCGGAGTCGAGCTTGGCGGTGCGCTAAAGAATGTAGTGGCCATTGCGTGCGGTATCGCGATCGGAGCAGGGTTGGGCGAAAGCGCACGGGCTGCGTTGGTGACGCGCGGCTATGCCGAAATGCAGCGGTTTGCACTGGCCCGCGGCGCACGCGCTGAAACGCTTGCCGGATTGTCCGGCTTCGGAGATCTGGTACTAACCTGCACTTCTGAGAAGTCGCGAAACTTCGCCTTTGGGCTTGCACTCGGGCAAGCACGCGACCTTCCCAAAGGCACCACGGTCGAAGGCAGAGCCACTGCAAAAGCAGTCTCTAATCAAGCCAAAAAGGATGGTCTGGACATGCCGATTGCCGACATGGTCGTGGCTGTTCTGGACAATCACCTGACAATCAAAGAGGCGGCAGAGTTGCTTCTGGCCCGCCCGCTCAAGGAGGAATGACATGCTTTTCGCACTGATCTGCACGGACAAACCCGGCGCCATCGAAACGCGCAAAGCCAATCGCGATGCGCATCTTGCCTATCTCAAGGACACCGGCGTCGTCATGCAAGCTGGTCCCTTTCTGGATGCAGAGGGCATCATGTGCGGATCGCTTTTGATTTTGGACGTTCCCGATCGACAAGCTGCCAAGGCTTGGGCTGACAACGACCCCTATGCCAAGGCCGGGCTGTTTGACGATGTGCGGATCGAAGCTTGGAACAAGGTTGTGGGCTGATGGCATATTGGCTTTTCAAATCCGAAGTCTCGACCTGGAGCTGGGACCAGCAGGTTGCCAAAGGTGACGCGGGCGAAGAATGGGACGGCGTGCGCAACTATCAAGCCCGCAACAATATGCGTGCGATGAAAAAAGGTGATCTTGGGTTCTTCTATCACTCCCAGAAGGAAAAAGAGATCGTGGGCATCGTCGAAGTGATCGCCGAAAGCCACCCGGACAGCACGACCGATGATGATCGCTGGGATTGCGTGGACATCAAAGCCATTCGGCCGCTTGACCAACCGGTGACGCTTGCAATGTGCAAAGAAGACCCAAGACTTGCGGAAATGGCGCTGGTCAAGAACACGCGCCTGTCGGTTCAACCTGTCACGCAAGACGAATGGGACATCGTTCTATCCCTGTCCGAGGCGCCGACCGGCGACAAATCATAGGGTCCGTGCCATACTATTTGCTGAACGCGCAAATAGGAGGATAGGTTCATGCTTCAGGTCTTGGTGGCAGCCATTGGCGGCTATGCTTTCGGAGCGATTTGGTACATGGTGCTTGCTCAACGCTGGGTCAAAGCAACTGGCATTCAGGTCGACGAAGATGGAAAACCGGTCGACACTTCGCCCCTGCCTTTCATCGTGGCTTTTATCAGCGCGATTGTCGTCGCAGGCATGATGCGGCACATCTTTTTCATGGCCGGGATCGACGGAGTCGGCAAAGGCGCGATTACTGGTTTGGGACTGGGGCTGTTCATCGCTGCGCCGTGGATCGTGAACAACGTAATGTTCAGCGACCGAGACAAAAGCCTGATCTGGATAGATGGCGGCTATGCGGCGGGTGGCTGCACAGCGATCGGCCTTGTTCTGGGGCTGTTCTGATCTGAAAACAAAAAAGGAGGGGCCGACGTCTCAGACCCCTCCTTTCCACCCCACGTGCTCCCCAGCACCACACGTGTCTCTGTAAAAAAGGGTCCGGCCGTCCTAGCCTTCTCAAGCAACCTAGCGGCCAGTGCGTCTGGTTGCAACGATGCTTTGTAAGCAAACTTATTCAAAATCAACGTGTTAACGCTTTTTCAACAAAAAAGGCGCCGCCAAATTGGCCGCGCCCTTTGGAACCGTTTCAAAACTTAGCTGTAAACGGACTCTTTCCCGAAATGCTTGACCAGCATGTAATATACGACAGCGCGATACTTGTTACGTTCGCTGCGGCCATAGGTGTTGATCACGGCGTTGATGGCATCCATCAATTGCGGTCCGTCAGCCAAGCCAAGCTTCTTGACCAGAAAATTATCTTTGACGGTCTCAAGTTCGCTATCTTGACCCGCTGCGACGGTCGACGCATCGGCGTTGTAAATCGCAGGACCGCAGCCGATGGTAACCTTTGTCAAAAGGTTCATATCCGGTGTCATGCCACACTTCGTTTTCAGATCGTCAGCATATTTGGCGATCAGTTCGTCACGTTTACCCATTTCGGTCTCCCATAGTTACTAACGGGCCAAGCCCAATCCATGCCAAAGACTAGGCTCAAAACGGGCTCTATCAAAGGAAAAGTTTACCTTTGTATTCCCCCTATGTTTCCCCGCGGTTTTCGCGCAGGATGGTTGCGACACCAATTTTTTAGTCATGGAGGTAACAATGGGTCTATGGAGTTTTGTGAAAGGCGCGGGAAAATCGCTTTTCGGAGGCGGTGATGAAGGCGCATCCGCTGACACGCTGAACAAGGAAGTGGCCGATCTTGGCATCGACACATCCAGCTTGGACATCAAGGTGGACGGCGAGAAAGTCACCGTAAAAGGCGGCGAAAACCTAAGCGCGGAAGATCGCGAGAAGGTCATTCTGGCGGTCGGCAACGTCGAAGGCGTCGCCGAGGTCGAAGCCGATCTTGAGGGCGAGCCGACATTCCACACTGTCGAAAAAGGTGACACACTTTGGGCGATCGCTGAAAAAACCATGGGCAATGGCGCGCACTACAAAAAAATCTTCGAGGCCAACAAGCCAATGTTGAAAGATCCTGACCTGATTTATCCGGGCCAGAAGCTGCGCATCCCCAGCTGATCTGCACTGTTCGTATTCAAAGCGGTCCGTCTTGGCACGGGCCGCTTTTTTTGTTGCCATATCCCCCTGCGGCAATTTTTGACTTGTGACAAAAGGGAAGTCGCTGTCTGATCCCACGAAACTTGCAAGCGAGGACATAAGACAAGATGGCATCATATCTAAAATCCACTCCGACCCGTGACGGCATGTTCGGCAATTACGGTGGCGCGATGCTGCCCCCGCCGTTGGAGCCTCATTTCAAGGAAATTCGCGAGGCGTATGACCGCATCTCGAAATCAGCCGATTTCATTGCCGAGCTGCGCCATATCCGCAAACATTTCCAGGGGCGGCCCACGCCGATCTCTTACCTCAAGAACCTGTCGAACCTGTCAAATGGTGCACAGATTTACGCCAAGCGCGAAGATCTGAACCACACGGGCGCGCACAAGCTGAACCACTGTATGGGCGAGGGATTGCTGGCCAAGTTCATGGGCAAGAAAAAGCTGATGGCCGAAACTGGTGCGGGGCAACACGGGGTCGCCTTGGCGACCGCTGCCGCCTATTTCGGGCTGGAATGCGAAATTCACATGGGCGAAATCGACATCGCCAAAGAGGCCCCGAACGTTACCCGGATGAAGCTGTTGGGCGCTGAAGTTGTGCCTGTGGGGTTCGGCGGACGTTCGCTGAAAGAGGCTGTGGACAGCGCCTTTGAGAGCTATATGGGTCAGGCGGACACCGCCCTTTTCGCCATCGGGTCGGTCGTCGGCCCCCATCCCTTCCCGCTGATCGTGCGTGATTTTCAGCATATCGTGGGCGTCGAATCCCGTGAACAATTCCTTGAGATGACCGGCGGTCTGCCGGATATGGTCGCGGCTTGTGTCGGCGGCGGCTCGAACGCGATGGGCCTGTTTTCAGGCTTTATCGACGATGAAGACGTATCGCTGCATGGGGTGGAGCCGATGGGCACCTCGTCCAAGCTGGGCGATCACGCCGCGACCATCTCGTTCGGTGAAGATGGCGATATCCACGGCTTCCGCACCATGGTTCTGAAGGACGAAAAGGGTGATCCCGCGCCTGTGCACACGGTCGCCTCGGGTCTGGATTACCCCGGTGTCGGGCCAGAGCACGCGCATCTCTATCGCACTGGCAAGGCCAACTATACCTCCGCCAATGACAAAGAGGCGCTGGATGCATTCTATGCGCTCAGCCGTCATGAGGGGATCATCCCGGCACTTGAAAGCGCACATGCGGTGGCCTTCGCGATGCGCGAAGCGCCGAAAAACCCCGGCAAGTCGATCCTGATCAACCTGTCGGGCCGTGGCGATAAAGACATCGACTATGTGACCGAGACGTTCGGATTTGGTGACTAATCCAGCTTGGCCCTGCACCCGCAATGGTGTGGGGCCATTCTATCGGCAAAAGCCCCAGCCGGTGTTCTCCAGATGAAAATGGTCGGCGTGCAGTTGATTATAGTCTGGCCCAAGCACCAGCCGAAACCAGTCGCATGACCCACGCCAAATGCGTCGCAGAAACGCTGCTTCGGGGCCGTCGCTATCCCAATCTTCTAGCAATGTCAGACGCCGACCATCGGTCAGCCGCACACCTGTGATGTCGATGGCATTGGCCTTGGCATGGCTGCTCCACCGTCCGTCTGATCCGCGACTGGTGCGCATCTTACGGCAGTTATAGCTGCCGATCTGTGTGATCGCGGCGACTTCGCTGCCCAGCACTTCGCGTGCAGCGGGTTGAACCACGTGCTCCTCCCACATCGCCAGACGCAAAGCCGTGGCGCAGCGCGTTTCGACCCTATTCAACCGCGAATTGGCCAAACCCGACAACTGCCCACGCCCCGCGATGCCACAGTTTTCGTCCACTTCAAGGTCGCTCATCGGCGCAAACGCGACACCCGCTTGATCCAGAACGGCGCGGCATTCCGCAATATCACCCAGCGCGCGCATCATCTGAACGCGAGTGACAAACGTGACCGGGGCGGCGACTGTCAGCCGTTTCGTTGGGTTCCAATGATCTGGCAATGGCCCATCGGGTCGTAGCAACACCCACAGCGCCACAAGACCGAACAGCGCGGCTGAGAAAACCACCGACAAAACAGACAGCGCCGCCCAACGTAGACCGGGGCGGCGCTGTTTTTCTTCGCTCATCGCGCAGAATCAGTAACGATAATGCTCGGGCTTATACGGCCCTTCGGGCGTAACGCCGATATAGGAGGCCTGCTCGCTGCTCAGCTTGGACAGCTTCACGCCGATCCGGTCCAGATGCAGACGGGCGACTTTTTCGTCCAGATGCTTGGGCAGGATGTAGACATCGTTCTTGTATTCGTCGCCTTTGGTCCAAAGCTCGATCTGCGCCAGCACCTGGTTGGTGAAGGACGCCGACATCACGAAGGACGGGTGGCCGGTGGCATTGCCGAGGTTCAGAAGACGACCTTCGGACAGCAGGATCAGACGGTTGCCTGACGGCATCTCGATCATGTCCACCTGTTCTTTGATGTTGGTCCACTTGTGGTTCTTCAGGCTGGCGACTTGGATCTCGTTGTCGAAGTGGCCGATATTGCCAACGATCGCCATGTCCTTCATCGCGCGCATATGCTCGATGCGGATCACGTCCTTGTTGCCGGTGGTGGTGATGAAGATGTCGGCGTCCGCCACGGCGTCTTCCAGCGTCACGACCTCAAACCCGTCCATCGCGGCTTGCAGCGCACAAATAGGGTCGATTTCGGTGACTTTTACACGAGCACCAGCACCGGCGAGCGATGCGGCAGAACCCTTGCCGACGTCACCGTAACCACAAACGACAGCGACCTTGCCGGCCATCATCGTGTCGGTGGCGCGGCGGATACCGTCGACCAGCGATTCCTTACAGCCGTATTTGTTGTCGAATTTCGACTTGGTGACGGAGTCGTTCACGTTGATCGCCGGGAACGGCAGTTGCCCCTGTTTCACCAGGTCATACAGGCGGTGAACGCCAGTGGTCGTTTCCTCGGATACGCCTTTGATCTGGTCGCGCATCTTGGTGAACCAGCCGGGGCTGGCCTTCATACGCTTCTTGATCTGCGCGAAAACCGCCACTTCCTCTTCCGAGGTGGGCGTTTCGATCAGGTCCGTTTCACCGTTTTCAACACGTGCGCCCAGCAGGATGTAAAGCGTCGCATCCCCGCCATCGTCCAGAATCAGGTTCGGCCCGTCAGGGAACATGAACGAGCGGTCCAGATAATCCCAATGTTCTTCCAGCGACTGGCCCTTGATCGCGAAGACCGGCGTGCCACCCGCAGCAATCGCCGCAGCGGCGTGGTCTTGGGTCGAGAAGATGTTGCACGACGCCCAGCGCACATCAGCGCCCAGCGCCACCAGCGTTTCGATCAACACGGCTGTTTGAATGGTCATATGCAGCGACCCAACGATGCGCGATCCCTTCAATGGTTTGCTCTCGCCATATTCGTCGCGCAAAGCCATCAGGCCCGGCATTTCAGTTTCGGCAATATCCAGCTCCTTGCGGCCAAATTCAGCAAGGTTGATGTCTTTTACAATATAGTCTTTGGTCACGGTGTTTCTCCGATACAGAACCCAATGCGGTTGGCAGGTGCCGTATCATTCTATTGACGTGCTGGCAATCAAGCCTGATTGACTCGGGGTTCAAAAACACCAGAGTGCGGCCCTGAATACGCGAGGAGAACACCAAAATGCCCAAACAGCCCCGCGCATGGCAACGAATGCTGTCTGGTCGCCGTCTGGACCTGCTGGACCCGACCCCGATGGATATCGAGATCGAGGACATCGCCCACGGGCTGGCCTTTGTTGCGCGTTGGAACGGGCAGACCCATGGCGATTTTCCCTATTCGGTCGCCGAACATTCGCTGCTGGTCGAGGCGCTTTATTCCCGCATGAACCCCAAAGCGCCCGTCAAATGGCGTCTGGCCGCGCTTCTTCATGACGCGCCGGAATATGTGATTGGCGACATGATCTCTCCGGTCAAATCGGCCGTTGGCCCGGCGTATGGAGAGCTGGATGACCGGCTGATGGCAGCCATACACATCAAGTTCGGCCTACCCGCCAAGCTGCCAGAAGCGATCAAGAAGGCGATCAAGAAAGCCGACCGGATATCTGCGTGGCTTGAGGCCACCCAGATCGCGGGCTTCACGGTTGAGGAATCCAACAGGTTTTTCGGCACGCCGGACCCCAACCAGATTGCGGGCATGTCCATTACGCTCCGCCCGCCCGCAGAGGTTCGGCGCGACTTTACCTCGCGCCACAACGATCTTCTGGGGCAGACGGCATGATCACCACGCGACAGGCGCGCGCCGCAGACGCGCAAGCCATGTGCGACCTGTTGAACCCGATCATCCGCGAAGGGTCCACGACCGCGCACCGATCAGTATTCGACGCAGAGCGGATGCGCGTCACGCATATAGATGAACCACGACTGATCCGCACGACGCTGGCGTTTGACGGTGATGATCTGCTGGGATTTCAACTGCTGGAATGGTCAGATCCAGCCTATGACGGTCCCGAGGCCTTGCCCGATGACTGGGCCGTCATTGCAAGCTTTGTGCGCACGGGACTGCAGGGGCGAGGCGTTGGGCAAGTGTTGTGGCGGGACACGCTGCTGGCCGCCAAGCGGGCGAAGGTGAAGGCCATAGATGCCAGCATCCGCACAGATAACCTGTCGGGTTTGGCCTACTACTCGAAGCTCGGATTTAGAGACTATTCCAGCATAAATGGCATGGTTTTGTCGGATGGATCCGTGGTCGATAAGACGCGCAAGCGGTTTGATATCGCCTAGGCGCAGGTTTGCCCCTGCCGCCCGGTCGCATTGCGCCACCCCACGAACCGTTCGCGGTTGAAGGTCAGCACCAGATCATCCCATTGCAACTGTTGGGTTACACTGCTCGGGCAGCCTGCCAGCGACAGTGCAACGTGGCGGCCAAGCTCGCGATCAAGGGCGGGCAAGACCCCCTTGGGGGAACGTCCGAAGTCGATGCGCTTGCCGATCGGGTCAACCTGAAGCCCTGCAACATCCGGGCGAAAGACTACGTCGCTGCGCTTTTGTACCGGCGTCCCACCCGGCGACACACACGCCGTCAGGCCGAGTGTCATTGCCAGCACAACACGCAGCCGCATCACTTCGGGCTTCGCTTGGCCAGAATCCGCTGCAAGGTGCGGCGATGCATGTTCAGCCGCCGCGCCGTTTCAGACACATTGCGGTCGCACAGCTCATAGACGCGCTGAATATGTTCCCACCGCACGCGATCTGCCGACATCGGGTTTTCAGGCGGCGGCGGAAGCTCGTCTGATCTGGCCAGAAGAGCATTGGTGATGTCGTTTGCATCGGCGGGCTTCGAAAGATAATCCGTCGCACCAAGCTTTACCGCGGACACGGCCGTCGCGATCGCACCATAGCCGGTTAGAATCACAATCCGCGCGTCTGGGCGTTTTTCTCGAATGGTCTCAACAACATCCAACCCGTTGCCATCGTCCAGCCGGAGGTCCACCACGGCATAAGCAGGGGGGCGGGCTGTGGCAATCGCCTTGCCTGCCGCGACTGAGCCAGCTGTTTCGGGTGCAAATCCACGTTTTTCCATGGCGCGCGCGAGGCGTCGCAGAAACGGCTCATCGTCGTCTACAAGAAGCAGAGTGGCGTCTTCACCGATTGCTTCCAGGTCCTGTGCCGTCATCAGACTACCCTCCGGTTCGCGTCCATATTCAACTTTACCTATGCATTGCGTGCCTTAAGGTCAAATCAAACGCGACGTCGTCGGCTATTCTTTAGACGCATCAATGAAACATCCGACACGATCCGCCATGCCTTCCGGCGTTTCGTCACGCTTGAAGAATTCCAAAAAGCCTGTCTGGGGCAGAACCAGATAGGTGAAGGTCGAATGGTCCATCAGGTAGTATTCTTCCTGGCCTTCTTCCGGTTCTTGTTTGCGATAATAGGTCTTGTAGGCCTGACTGGCGGCTTTGACCTGCTCGGGCGTGCCTGTCAGGCCGATCATGTCATCGTGCATGTAGCTTGTAAAATCGGCCAGTTGCTCGGGCGTGTCGCGTTCCGGGTCGACCGAGATGAACACAGCCTGCGCGTCATAGCCGCGATCTTGCAACAGACGCAGCGCGGCGGCGTTGCGGGCATTGTCCAGCGGGCAAACGTCAGGACAGAAGGTATAGCCGAAATACAGCAGTGTGGGCTTGGTGATCACATCCGTGTCGGTAACCTGCTTGCCAGTTTCGTCGATCAGTTCAAACGGCCCACCGATCGAGGCGACACCTGTCCCCACTGCGCTTGCACGGCATTGCGCGAATTTGTCTCCATCGCCTGATGTGACATACCACGTCGCCCCCAGAAGTGCGGCGATGGCGATGGCCCCGGTTGCAGCATAAACGCGCAGCATTGGCTTTCTCCTTGATTTCCTGACAGCATTGATCCGTCTTTTACTCAGGACTAACAAGGGTCCAGAATGACGCAAGCCGAAACAGCAGGTCGTGGATCACAAATGAATGAAGATCGCCTTGGCGCCCCGCTCAATCTACAGGTTGACGGGGCCAATAGTCCGGCAACGGGCCGGTGGGTGCGGTTGCGCACGCTTATCGTGCTGCGCTGGGCGGCAATCATTGGTCAGATCTCGGCTATCATCGTTTCGATCTATGTGTTTTCGCTGGATATCCAGATCGGGCTTGCCGCGATTGTCATCGGCATGGCGGTGATTGCCAACCTTGTTTCGCTGTCTGTCTATCCAAAGAACGCGCGCATGAACGAACGGCAAGCCACGCTGATTTTGATCTTTGACACGCTTCAGCTTGCGTCGATGGTGTTTCTTGCCGGCGGGTTGCACAACCCCTTCATGGTGTTGATCGTGGCGCCTGTCACCGTGGCCGCCACGGCTTTGTCCACGCGGGCCACCGTTATCGTTGGCAGCGTAGCGATTGCGGCCACGACGATTGTTGCCGACTTCAACATTCCCTTGCAGACCCAGATGGGCACCACCGTGCGGATGCCGGAACTGTTCGTGTTTGGCTTGTGGGTCGCTGTTGTGACCTCGATCGTGTTTGTCGGGCTTTACACGCGCCGCATTGCCTCCGAAGTGCAGTCAATGTCCGCAGCGCTTTTGGCCACTCAGATGGCTTTATCGCGGGAACAGAGCCTAACGGACCTTGGCGGTGTCGTCGCGGCAGCGGCCCACGAGCTTGGCACGCCGCTTGCGACGATCAAACTTGTGGCCTCTGAGCTGTCAGAGGAACTTGATGGCCAGAAAGATCAGCAAGACGATGCCATTTTGATCGGCGAACAGGCTGACCGGTGCCGCGACATTCTGCAATCCATGGGCCGCGCGGGCAAAGATGACATGCTGGTCAAAAGCATGCCCTTGGTCGCCTTGATCGAAGAGGCGGCCGAACCCCACCGGGACCGTGGCAAGCTGCTTGAGGTTTCTGTCGTTGCCGAATGCACAGACCCGGCAGACCAACCCGTCATCGCCCGCCAGCCCGAAATCATTCACGGACTGCGCAATCTTATCCAGAACGCCGTCGATTTTGCCGCAACGACGGTGTGGATCGAGCTTGGCTGGACTGATGATGAAATCAAGTTGCGCATCATCGATGATGGTCGCGGGTATTCGCCGCAAGTCATCGGCTGGATCGGAGACCCCTTCATACGCGGCCGCAAAGCAGTGCAGGACCGTGGCCAGCGGCGGGAATACAAGGGAATGGGACTTGGTTTGTTTATTGCAAAAACCCTGCTGGAACGCACAGGTGCCAGCCTGAGCTTCGCAAATGGCACCGAGCCCTATACAGGCCGGCCCCACCCGCGTGAAAAATCCGGGGCGATCGCTCAGGTTGTTTGGCCGCGCGATGATGATGGGATCGACTACAAGCCGTTTGGCGGCGGCTTGGGGGAAAATATGCCGTTCAACATCTAAAGGCGCGCGTTACCACGTCCGTTCGACTTTGGTTAAAGCTTAATTAACCATCCCGTTGCTAGGCTGAGACCTGTTCCAGAAACGGGCCATCTGTGCCCGGCATTTCAAACGGGGTTAAAATGTTCAACACGGTCCTTTCCATCGGTCTTGTCCTGGCTGCATTCTGTGTCGCGTTTACTGCGCTTTTTGCCCTGTCGATCGTCGAAACGCGCCGCAAGAAGACGTTGCGCCGCGAAGCGACCCTTACCGACGGCGCGATGGTCTTCATGTTTGACGATGACCGAATGGTCGATGCCACACCTGCCGCCTCGCAGCTTATGGCGTCAGGTCCACGCTATGAAAAAACATCGGACTGGGGACATCTTGCCAACATGCTCGGCGCGCGGTTTCCAAATCTGACCGAACAAATGGGCGATCTGGCCGAACTGGGAAAACTGACGCTGACCGCGTCAGATGGTGGAAACAGAATCAAGGCAGAATGGCGCGACGGGCTGGCCCGCATCGAACTTGTCGATCTGGAAGGTGGCAGCAGCGCTATGCCTATGGACCGCCTTGGTTTCGAGGCGATGCAGCACGAATTGAACTGCCTGCGCGCCACCGCCCAGCATGTGCCCCTGATGGTCTGGCGCGAAAACCAGCAGGGGGTCATCACTTGGGCAAACCGTGCCTATCTGGATATGGCAACGTCGGCGATGGACCCGGACGACATAGCCGCTTGGCCGCCGAAGCAAATTTTTGAACACGCGCACCTGACGGATGCGAGCGAGCTGGACCAGCCGCGCCGCGTGGCGGTGCAGCTTCACGACGATGACACACGCCACTGGTTTGATTTGCATGCCGTCCAAGCTGGTGATGAAACGCTTTTTACCGCTGTTCCGGCAGACAAGGTCGTGCATGCCGAAAGCACCTTGTCCGAATTCGTCACCACCCTGACAAAAACCTTTGCACACTTGCCCATCGGGCTGGCGATCTTCGACCGCAAGCGGCAGTTGACACTGTTTAACCCAGCATTGACCGATCTTGTGACTTTGCCGATTGATTTTCTCGTTGGCAAACCACGACTGTTTGCATTTCTGGACCGCTTGCGGGAAAAGCGCATGATGCCGGAGCCAAAGGACTATATGTCATGGCGGCAGCAGATGTCCGACCTCGAAGCCGCGGCGGTAAATGGAACCTATGAAGAAACCTGGGCACTTCCAACAGGGCAAACCTATCGGGTCACGGGGCGGCCGCACCCAGACGGTGCCGTTGCGTTTCTGTTCGAAGACATCACCGCCGAAATCTCGCTGACGCGCCGTTTCCGTGCAGAGCTTGAGATGGGTCAATCGGCATTGGACAGCTTCGGCGATGCAGTCGCCATCTTTTCGGCGGGTGGCGTTCTGTCCATGTCTAACAAGGCCTACGATCAGCTTTGGGGCAACGATCCTTCGATTTCGCTGGCAGATGTCAATCTGGGCGATGCGATCAGCACTTGGCGCCAGACCAGCATGGAAACACCCGTTTGGAACCAGCTCAAGGAATTTGTCGCAACAAACGGAAAGCGCACGGAATGGTCCGCCCGCGTAAACCTGCGCGATGGTCGAGTGTTGGAGGCCCAGTTTGTCCCGATGGTGCGTGGTGCAACGATGGCGCGGTTCCACCTTCTGGACGCATTGCCTCAATTCGGCGCGCTCGATATCGACAGGCTGCCCGCCGAGGCCTGAACGGGCTTGCGTCACCGTGACAGAGGGCTAAAACTCCTGTTATGTCTCAGGCCTTCCATCAGCAGGTTCAATTCCGCTCCCCCGAAGAAACAGCAGGTTTTGCAGCCCGGTTTTCGCAATGCTTGAAGCAGGGCGATGTGATTTTGCTTGAAGGCAGTATCGGCGCTGGAAAAACACATTTCGCGCGCGCCCTGATACAAACGCGACTGGCCGCAGCCAGTGCGATGGAAGATGTGCCTTCCCCGACCTTCACCTTGGTGCAGACCTACGACGACGGATGCTGCGAGATTTGGCATGCTGACCTGTATCGCCTTACCCATCCCGACGAAGTCGAGGAATTGGGCCTGCTGGCTGCCTTTGAAACCGCAATTTGCCTTGTGGAATGGCCCGATCGACTGGGCAACCTTGCCCCGCCAAGCGCACTGAAACTGACATTTGAAATGGTGCCGGACCCGGTCGAACACGAGCACCGCCTTGTCACGATCAGCAGCGCCAATCTTCAATGGCAATCCCGCGTCGAAGCGGCCCTGCGCTCATGACCTCTCGCGCCACACAACAAGCTCGGTTTCTAATGTGCGTCGGATGGTCAGATGCGGTGAAAGAGCCGATCACAGGCGATGCCTCGGCGCGGCAGTATCATAGACTAACACAGCCAGAAAGCGGACAGACGGCGATTTTAATGGACGCCCCTCTGGACCTGTGTGGCACGATGCAGCCCTTTGTCGAGGTCGCCTCTTATTTGTCAAATGTCGGGCTTTCCGCACCCAAAATAATGCATCAGGATATCGAGCAGGGTTTTTTGCTTCTTGAAGACCTTGGCCGCGCGGTTTTTGCAGCCGAAATTGCATCGGACCCCCGCCGCGAAGCCCCCCTTTACACGGCAGCCGTGCATCTTATTGCCAAGCTTCATGATCACCCAAACGAACGCTTGCCTTTGTATGACGCCGACAAGATGGCTGAGGCCGTCGATCTTGCCTTTCTGCACTATCGCGCCACCCCGACAGACAAACTTGATGCCCCCGCGAAAGACGCAAGTGCGCTTTTGTGGGAACACCTGACCCAACTCAGCAATTTCAGCACCGTATCGCTCAGGGATTACCATGCAGAGAACCTCCTTTGGCTGCCAGATCGCGACGAGGACAAGCGCGTCGGTTTGCTTGATTTTCAGGATGCTGTGCAAACCCACCCGGCCTACGATCTGGTTTCCCTGTTGCGCGATGCGCGCCGTGATGTGTCGCCTGAATTGGCCGACCACTTGATCGGTGTTTTCTGCCACCTTCGGGGGTATGACGAAGACCGCTTCCGCGCCGAGGCGGCTTTGATCTCGGTTCAGCGAAATCTACGCATCCTCGGCATCTTTGCACGCCTGTCGCGCCAGATGGGAAAACCGCATTATGTTGACCTGATTCCGCGGGTTTGGGACCACCTTCAACGCGACCTGGACCACCCGTCGCTTGATCGCCTCAGACCAACGCTGCGCACCATATTGCCAGCCCCTGAACCAGACTTTCTGACAATACTGAGGTCCCCATGCCAAACTCTGCGATGATATTTGCCGCCGGTCGCGGGACACGTATGGGGTCGTTGACCAAGGACTGCCCGAAGCCTCTGATCAAGGTCTCGGGACGACCGCTAATCGACTATGCGATGGACTTAGTCCAAAGCAGCCCAATCGAAAAAACCGTGGTGAATGTCCATTATCTTGCAGATCAGATTGCAGACCACCTTCGAGACCAAGATGTCTTGCTGTCCTACGAAGCCGGCACAGTTCTGGAGACCGGGGGCGGGCTAAAAAAGGCTCTAACCTTGCTAAATTCTGACACTGTTGTCACATTGAACTCTGACGCGGTCTGGACTGGTGCGAACCCGATCAATGCCCTTCTAAGCGCGTGGGACCCCGCGAAAATGGACGCGCTTTTAATGCTGGTGGACCACCCTGACGCCATTGGCCACAATGGGGCCGGTGACTTTCTTATGTCCACGGATGGGACGCTTCAACGTGGGCAGGGGCTGACCTATACCGGGTGCCAAATCATCAAGACCCAATTTGTGGAAGCGATTCCGCAGGACGTATTTTCCCTTAACCTCGCTTGGGATTCCATTTTGCAGACGGATCGCGCATTCGGGCTGCGTCATCACGGACAATGGTGCGATGTTGGTCATCCCGAGGGGATCACGCTTGCTGAAGCGATGCTAAGGAATGCCGATGTTTGATCCTATTGAAAGTGCCCGCGTTTTTGGGGCGCCACTCGGCGTCGACTTTCCGAAGGCTCTGGTCGATGGCGTGCTGGCCCGCACCAAGGACCAGCCGCCCGAAGCGCTTGCCCGGATCGAACTGTTCGTGAACACAAGCCGCATGCAGTCGCGTGTGCGAAGCCTTTTTTCGGGCCAAACCCGGTTTTTGCCACGCATCCGCCTGATCACCGACTTGGCCCAAGATCCAGCTTTGTCCAACGTGCCACAACCCGTTGCACCCCTGCGCCGAAGGCTAGAGCTTCGTCAATTGATCGCGGCCTTGATTGAACGCGAACCCGACCTGGCCCCAAAAGCAGCTGTTTTCGACCTTGCCGACAGTCTGGCCAACCTGATGGACGAAATGCACAGCGAAGGGGTGCATCCAAAAGACCTTCAGCAGCTTGATGTTGGCGAAATGTCCGAGCACTGGGCACGCAGCTTGAAATTCATCTCTTTGGTGGAGCGCTATTTCGGCGATGCGTCGAAAGAGGCGCCCGATGTCGAGACGCGACAGCGCATGGTGATCGAAGCGACGATCCAAAAGTGGCACGCCGACCCGCCTGCACACCCCATCCTGATTGCGGGCTCAACCGGTTCACGCGGTGCGACTGCGATGTTGATGGAAGCGGTTGCCAAATTGCCTCAGGGCGCGGTGATCCTTCCGGGATTTGACTATGACATGCCGCCCGAGATTTGGGCGCAACTTCGCGACGCTCTCTCATCTGAGGATCACCCACAGTTTCGTTTTGCCAAGCTGATGGACAGGCTTGGCATGTTGCCAACTGCGGTCATGAACTGGACCGAAACAGTCCCTAATTCGCCCCAAAGGAACGCTCTGGTTTCTTTGGCGCTGCGACCTGCGCCCGTCACGGATCAATGGCAAGTTGAGGGAAAGACCTTCAAAGGCATCGAACCGGCCACCCGGGATCTGACGCTGATCGAAGCCCGAACACCTCGCGCCGAAGCGATGTCCATTGCCGTCATTCTGCGCCGATCTGTCGAAGACGGCGTGCCTGTTGCATTGATCACACCTGACCGAAACCTGACACGACAGGTCACCGCAGCGCTGGACCGTTGGGGCATTGAGCCAGATGACAGCGCTGGGCGGCCACTTGCCCAGTCGGCACCCGGCCGTTTCCTGCAACATGTCGCACGTCTGATGTGCGAAGACACCCGCGCCGAAACGCTACTGACGCTGTTGAAGCATCCGCTTACGCATAGCGCGCCGGGAATGCGCGGCGACCATCTGCGCTGGACCCGCGATTTTGAGCTTCAGGTCCTGCGGGGGGGGATTGCACTGCCATCACAGGACACTCTTGCGCAATGGGCCACGCGCCATGCCGACGACACCGCAAGATTGAAATGGATCAAATGGGTTGACGACACTTTTTTGAACAAAGCCGTGCCGGGTGAAACGGACCTAGAGGCCCTCGTGGACGGTCACATCGCGCTTGCCGAACGCATTGCGCGCGGAACCAGTGATGGCGGCACCGGCGAACTGTGGGAACGCACAGCCGGAAAACGCGCTTTGGAAATCGTCTCTAATCTTGCAGAAAATGGCCAATACGGGGGCACGCTTAGCGCCGCGGCCTATCGCGATCTTTTCCGGTCTGTGCTGAATACCGGCGAGGTGCGCGACCCCGTCACACCACACCCGCATGTGATGTTCTGGGGCACGCTTGAGGCCCGCGTTCAGGGTGCGGACCGTGTCATTCTGGCGGGTCTGAATGACGGAATTTGGCCTGAGCTTCCAGCACCGGACTCATGGCTCAATCGCAAAATGCGACTTGATGCGGGCTTGCTTCTGCCTGAACGGCGCATCGGCTTGTCAGCACACGACTTTCAGCAGGCGATCGCCGCAAAAGAGGTGTATCTGACTCGCGCAACCCGAGATGAAGACAGCGAAACGATCCCGTCGCGTTGGCTTAACCGGCTCTGCAACCTGATGGGTGGCATGTCGGATCAAGGTGCTGCACAGCTTGACGCAATGCGCAGGCGAGGCGACGTTTGGATCGCACTTGCCCAACAGCTTGACGACGTTCAAACACGCCTCCCACCCGAGCCGCGCCCATCGCCCGCGCCGCCCGTGTCAGCGCGCCCAACGCGGTTGTCGGCAACGGGTGTGACGAAGCTGATCCGTGACCCATACGCTATCTATGCCGACAAAGTGCTTCATCTGCGCACGCTGCCTCCGATCCAGCAAGAATCTGATGCGTTGGTGCGCGGCACTGTTCTTCACCGTGTTTTTGAACGGTTTGCCCAGGAAACCGCCCTGCCGCAAGATCCGCCAATGGAACAAGAACGCCTTATGCAGATCGCCCACGAGGTGATGCAGGATTTGGTGCCTTGGCCCGCAACTCGATTCCTGTGGCTGGCCCGAATTGGGCGCATCGCTGAGTGGTTCGTGGCGCAAGAAACGCAGCGCCGCATGCGCTCTGAAAACCTGGCCAACGAAGTGTGGGGCGAAGTGACGTTTGAACACCTCGGGTTCACGCTTGGCGCCAAGGCCGACCGGATCGATCGTCGCAACGACGGGCAGCTTGAAATCTACGATTACAAAACAGGCACACCGCCCAATGCAAAGATGCAGAAACACTTTGACAAACAGCTATTGCTAGAAGCCGTTATTGCCAATCTGGGCGGGTTTAGAGACTTATCTGAACGCCAGACGGCGTCGATCTGCTACATTGGGCTTACCCCCAAGAAGGAAGAGCGCACAGACCTTTCGCAAGCCGACGTTACGATCGCTCAGGCGGAGTTCGAGGCGCTTGTTCAAGCCTACCAAGACCCGGCCCAAGGATTCACATCGCGCCGGTCAGTTCACATGCAGCGATTTGAGGGGGACTATGACCATCTCGCGCGGTTTGGGGAATGGGACGACAGTTTCGACCCGACGGTATTGGAGGTTGGTCGATGAATACCAACGAAGCTACGCTCCGGCAGATCGACGCCGCGGATCCCGGCAACTCTACGTGGCTGTCAGCCAATGCTGGGTCTGGCAAGACCCGTGTGCTGACCGATCGCGTTGCGCGTCTTTTGCTGGATGGGGTGTCGCCCCAGAATATCCTGTGCCTGACTTACACAAAAGCCGCCGCCAGCGAGATGCAGAACCGGTTGTTCAAGCGGCTGGGTGAATGGGCGATGAAAGACGATGTCGCACTGTCCACCGCCTTGCAGGAACTCGGCTTGGACAGCACACGCGACCTTTCGCTGGCACGACAGCTGTTTGCCCGCGCCATCGAAACTCCCGGCGGGTTGAAAATTCAAACCATTCACGCCTATTGCGCCTCGCTGCTGCGCCGCTTTCCGATGGAGGCAGGCGTGTCGCCGCAATTCGCCGAGATGGACGAACGCGCCGCAAAGCACCTGCGCGCAGATGTCGTGGATCAGATGAGCGACGGCCCGTTGGCATGCCATGTCCAAGCGCTTGCGCAACATTTCACGGGCGAGGATCTTGCAAAGTTCACCCAAGACATCGCGAAACATCGCACCTTGTTCACCCAAATGCCAAGCTCTGAGGACGTTGCCCGTTGGTTTTCGCTGCCTCCAAACTGTGATGAAGCACAGATTCTGGAAGCAACCTTTCAGCCCGGCGACCTGGATATGCTCAAGGGGTTTGCAACCCAGCTGAGAGCCGGCAGCACCCAGGATCAGAAACATGCCGACCGCCTTGATGGTGCTGATTTCAACCAACCAACCATGGACCTGCTTCAGCGGTTAGAAAGCTTCCTGTTGCTACAAGGATCACCGTTTTCAGCAAAGATAGACAAGATTCCTACCAAACCGCTCCGGACTGGTATCTGCGCCCCAATCATGCCCGCGCTTAACGACTTGATGCTCAGGGTCGAGGACGCCCGGCGCGATCGCCTTGCGCTTTTGAACACCCGCAGAACCTATGCCCTGCATAGATTTGCGCACCACTTCATCGCACTTTACGAAGCCGCCAAGCTGGATCGCGGGTGGCTTGATTTTGACGACCTGATTCTGAAAGCCGGCGCGCTTTTGACCGATCCATCCGTCGCCGCTTGGGTGCTGTATCGCCTTGATGGCGGGATCGATCATATTTTGGTGGACGAAGCGCAGGACACCAGCCCGGCCCAGTGGCGCATCGTCGACAATCTTGCGCGCGAATTCACAAGCGGGTCAGGCGCGCGCGATGACGTCGAGCGGACGATTTTTGTCGTCGGGGATCCCAAACAGTCGATCTATTCGTTTCAAGGTGCTGAACCTGCTGCCTTTGATCGCATGAATGCCGCGTTCACAGCCAGGTTGTCACAGATCGGTCGGACGCTTGTTCAACTGCCGCTGGAGTTCTCGTTCCGCTCGTCCCCCGCTGTTCTGGGGTTCGTCGATATGGCGTTGGAGGACCGAAGCGGTCTGGGCAATTCGTTCCAGCACCGCGCCTTCTTTTCTGACATGCCCGGTCGGGTTGACCTGTGGCCAGTCATCGAGCCCGTAAAACAAGACGAGGACCGCGTCTGGAACGACCCCGTTGACCGACCCTCGCCGCGTGACAATCGAGTTCAGCTGGCAGACCAGATCGCGGCCGAGATTGATCGCTTGGTGAAAACAGAGACTATTCAAGGTAAAAACGGGGACCGCAGACCCGTCAATGCCGGGGATATTCTGGTTCTTGTCAGGTCGCGCAAGGTGCTGTTTCACGAAATCATTCGCGCTTGCAAAGCCCGTGACATCCCCATTGCAGGGGCTGATCAGTTGAAGATTGGCGCAGAGCTTGCGGTAAAAGACATGACGGCACTTCTGTCCTTCCTGGCCACCCCCGAAGACGATCTTTCGCTTGCCGCACTGTTGCGGTCGCCATTGCTCGGGTGGTCAGAGGACGCGCTGTTCCGACTGGCGCACTATCGGAGCAAAGGCGTGTTTTTGTGGCGCGCTCTGTCCGACCAGGCGGCCCAGTACCCAAAGACACTGGAAATTCTTCATGACCTTCGAAACGCCGCTGACTTTCTTCGGCCCTATGAACTGTTGGAGCGCGCACTGACCCGTCACGATGGGCGTCGCAAATTTCTGGCACGCCTCGGACAAGAAGCCGAGGATGGGATTGATGCACTTCTGGCTCAGTCGATGGCCTATGAGCATCTGGAGGTCCCTAGCCTGACCGGCTTTCTGACATGGCTGCAATCGGACGAGGTTACGATCAAGCGGCAAATGGATTCGGTGGGCCGGCAGGTGCGCGTGATGACAATTCATGGCTCCAAGGGGCTAGAATCGCCGATCGTCATCTTGCCCGATCTGCTCGCAATACCCTCGAACGAAACGCCGAATGTCGCAACACTGCCGGATGGCGCCGCCTACTGGCCCCCTGTTACAAAGGACCGAACCGAAGTCATCGAGGCCTCAGCAGAGCAGATCCGCGACGCAGAAACCGAAGAACGCACGCGTCTTCTATACGTGGCCATGACGCGGGCCGAACAGTGGTTGGTTCTGGCCGGGGCGGGAAAACCCGGCAACAGCGACGACAACTGGTTTCGGATCTGCGAGGCAGCGATGCAGAAAGCTGGCGGAATAGACACAGATTTCCCAACAGGAGCGGGCAAACGTTTCGAACTCGGGAATTGGCCAAAGGCGACTGTCAACGCCTCGCCGGACGAAGACCAGACGCCCGCGGAATTGCCATCTTGGCTTCAGGTCCCGGTCGCATCTGTGCCCACGCGTCTCAAGCCGATCACGCCTTCGGAGCTCGGCGGTGCCAAGGCGCTTGCCGCCGAAACGGCATATGGGGGCGGGGATGCCGCCCTGAAGCGCGGTCGCCAGATCCATCTGTTGCTGGAGCATTTGCCACCCCTGCCCGAAGACATGTGGTCACAAACCGCGCGAGCCCTGCTTGGTCAGGGTGAGGATAAGGCAGACGGGGCCGAGCTGGACGAGTTGCTGCAAGAAGCGACGCGTGTGTTGAAGACACCAGCGCTTGCGCCGCTGTTTGCCAACGATGATTTGGCCGAAGTTCCTGTCACCGCGACCTTCGATCACTTGCCCGGCCGCGTTCTTCACGGGGTGTTAGACCGCTTGCTGATCACCGACGACGCGGTTTTAGCGGTCGATTTCAAGACCAACCGTGCAGTTCCAGCCACGCAAGCCGAAACGCCCGAGGGTCTGTTGCGCCAACTTGGCGCTTATCGTGCGGTTTTGCAGCAGATCTACCCTGACCGTCCCGTGCACACCGCGATCCTTTGGACACAAAGCTGTGAGCTCATGACATTTGAGGATGCTTTGGTCGATGCGGCGTTCGTTCACCTTGACGCAACCACGCTGCCTACCTAGTTTCACCACAACATCTAGTTTTCAGGAGAATGAAACATGGCAACTGTTGCTGTCACCGACGCCACTTTCGAAGAAGAGGTCCGCAACGCTGACCTTCCCGTTATCGTGGATTTCTGGGCTGAGTGGTGCGGTCCCTGCAAACAGATCGGCCCCGCCTTGGAAGAGCTGTCCGCGGAATATGAAGGCAAGGTCAAGATCGTGAAGGTGAACGTGGACGAAAACCCAAACTCGCCCGCCCAAATGGGAGTTCGCGGTATTCCGGCGCTGTTCATGTTCAAAGACGGCCAAGTCATCTCGAACAAAGTCGGCGCCGCACCAAAGGCCGCGCTGCAATCCTGGATCGACGAAAGCGTCTGATCCAGACTGCCGAAAAGCAAAAAGCCCCGCTGTTTGGCGGGGCTTTTTTGTTGGGCCTTGGCTGCCCTTAGATCAAAAGCACCTGAGTGCCCGATTTGGCATACTGGAACAGCTCGGCAATGTGCTGATTGTAAAGCCCAATGCAGCCATTCGAAGACTGGCGGCCAATTTTGCGCGTGTCGTGGGTGCCGTGAATGCGGTAATACTTCCACCCCAGATACAGCGCATGGGTGCCCAACGGGTTGTCAGGGCCGGGGCCGACAAACGCGGGCCATTCCGGGTTGCGAATACGCATGGCTGGTGTCGGCGCCCAAGACGGGCCCTCCACTTTGCGGATCACACTTGTGCGTCCGCGCCGCGTCAGGTCTTCGGTCAATGGCACCGACGTCGGGAACAGCCGATAGATGGATTGATCTTCAGACCAATAGTGCAAACAGCGCGAGCTGACATCGACCAGAATCGCCCCATTGCGCGTGTTGCTGAAATAGGGTTGCCATTGAAGCGACCGGAAGCTGGAAATGTTCCGCTTCACCACCTCGGTCAGGTCACGCTCAACCTCGGTCGTGTTCTCAAACTGCGCAAGGGCCGGCGTGGCCAGCCCTGCTGCCGCTGCAACAGTTCCACTCAGGAAAGCACGCCGCCCCATCAGGGCGTCAGGTTGTTTCCGCATCGCGTTTCTCCAAAAAAATTCACTCGTTTCGGACGATGTATATTGCGCAACAGCATCAGTCGCAATTCAAACGGCCGTTATCGGCCTATTATCGCATAGCCGTTATTTGATCCTCGGCTATTCTCTCTATAGAGAGATCCGGAAACAATGCTTTTTTGCAGGGAAACTAAGATGCGCGCGTTTTTGATTGCTATTGCTGCTGTTACGGCCCTTTCAGCCTGCGAGGCGACAAGCCCGGGGACGGGTGGCGGCGTCAAGATCTACAAGATCTCGGCCGCAAAGACATCGAAAATCCAATATCGGATGCTCGATTCGGTCAACTCCCTGCGTCAGGCTGCAGGCGCCGCCCCGGTTCAGTTGGATTCGCGCCTGAACGCTGCCGCGGCCACGCATGCGCGCGATATGTCGGTTCAGAACCGCCCGTGGCATTTCGGATCTGATGGCTCGTCCCCCATCGATCGCGCCAGACGCGCGGGCTATAGCGGCGTTTATCTTGGCGAAACGATTTCCGAAACGTTCGAGACTGAGCTGCAAACTCTTTCGGCTTGGATGAACAAGCCCGATACACGCCGGATCATCCTTGACCCGCGCGCCCGAAACATGGGCTTTTCGTGGTTGCAGGAACGCAATGGCAAAATCTGGTGGGTGCTTGAGATGGGCGGCTGACGTCACCCGATCAACGACACATTAGGGATTGATGTCAATCACGGTGCCCAAGCGGACCATCGTGAAAATCTCGCGCATTTCATGGTTCTTGACCGAGATACAGCCAGCTGTCCAATCCGCGCCCTTGGGATCTTTCGGCCGTCTGGCGCCGTGGATATAGATCTCGCCCCCGGGCTTGCGGCCGTTGGTGCGCGCGTGATCTGCATCCTGCCGGTTCGGATAGGAAACACCGATCGACAGATAGAACGCGCTTTTCGGATTGCGCCGATCAATGACGTAGCGGCCTTCGGGCGTTTTGCCGTCACCTTCGAACCGTTTGCCGCCATTCGGCTCAAACCCCAGATCAATGCGATAGGTTTTCAGAACTTCTTTGCCGTGCATCAGAAACAAGCGGCGGTCACTTTTGTTGACGATGATCTGCGTGACCTCGGGTCCATCATACTGATATCGCTTCGGGCCGCATGACGCGATGACCAATAGGGACAGGACTGCTACGATCTTCAGGACGGCTCTCATGGACGTTCCCAACTGCTTCTTTTGCATCATGGTAGAACAGTCTGGCAGCAAGACAAGCGCATTCTCACGCTCTCGTCGCCTTCGGCGGAACTGCACAGGTCACGGGATCTTTGTGAAGCTTGCGACTTGCTCGATATGGGGGGACCAGCGGAACTGGTCGATCACCTGAACCCAATTCAGGCGATATCCGGCGTCAATCAGGGTGCGTGCATCGCGGGCAAAGCTGACGGCATTGCAAGACACCATCGCCACCTTGGCCACCGATGATTGCGCCAACTGGGCAATCTGCGCTTCGGCCCCAGCGCGCGGCGGGTCGATGACAGCTGCGTCGAACGCTAAAAGGTCCTCTGGAAACAGAGGGTTGCGAAACAAGTCCCTGGTTTCGGTCGTGACCTTTCGCAACCCTTGCGTTTTGCGCCAAGCTGCCTCTAGCGCAGCCAACATCGAACCGTCGCCTTCGACGGCAAGCAGGTCTGCGTGTTCAGCCAAGGGCAAAGTGAATGTGCCGCAGCCAGCAAAAAGGTCTACAACATGCGCCGCGCCATCGACGATCTCGCGCACAGCCTGCAGCAAAGCGGCTTCGCCTTCACGAGTCGCTTGCAGAAACGACCCTGGCGGTGGCACCACAGCGGCGCGTCCGAACGACTGAGCGGGCGGTGCTTGGGTTGCTACGGTTTCGCCATTCCACGACAGACGTGCAAATCCGAACCGGTGCAACGCCTCTGCCAGTTGTGTTTCAAGCGCGCGCTCCAGTGGCTTGCCGCCAGTGACCGAAACGTCAAGCCCAACGCCTGACTGCACGATGGTGACCGAAAGCTCGCCCTTGCGGGATGCGCCCAGAACCGTAAGCTCAGCAATCGCGGGAAGCCCAGCCAAGATATCCGGGTGCAAAAGCAGGCATTTGTCGATTGCCGTTATCGTGTCCGAGCGCCGCGTATGAAATCCGACAATCGCGCCCTTCTTGCCGCGTCGCGCAGACAAAACCGCACGGCGTCGCGATTGAGGCGGCGAGGTTTGGATGTCGCGAAACTCCGGCGTCAAACCATGGGCTGCAAGCGCTGTTTTCACGACGCTTGTCTTCCATTGCGCCACGAAACCATCCGAAGCATGCATCAGCGCACACCCACCGCAGGTGTTGTAGTGAGGGCAGGGCGCCTTAACCCGGTCGGGCGACGGCGTCACGATGCGCGGCGCGTCGATCCGATCGTCGACAGCGTCGCCCTGAATGACCTCGCCGGGTAAACAGCGGGGTGCGAACACGGGGCCGGGGGCAATTCCATCACCCAAGTGGCCCAACCGTTCAATCCGAAAGGTTTCGCCTTGTTTGTCACTCATTTCAACAAGTCCTCGCGACTTAGGGCAAAGCCGGATGCGATCCATTTAGCTTCTAGCTGGCCAAGCCGTTCGCCCAGCGCAGGGCCAGTGAGTTTTGGCATAAGATCAACAGGCTTTACCGGAAACGTCGCCTCTGCACCCGTTGTGATCTGTGCCCAAACCGAGGGGTCGATCGGGTGTTCGAACAAAGTGGCCCGCAAGATAGCCACATCTTGCGCCACCCGTGTTCCGTGGCGATAGGCCAATTCTTGCGGCAAAGTGGTGGTGCCCACCTCACTGCGCAACAGTTGCAGGCGTTTCTGGTCGCGTTTCGACAGGCGCAACCTTTCCGCAACGCTCTCCCCTCCAAGCAGGGCCAAGCGGCGCATCGGGTCGGGGGAGAAATCGCCTTCCAGGTGGATCAGAACGGGCAGCATCTTCGGATCTGCACCGGGCAAGACCGACGCCAGCACACCGGATCGCGCCATCGCGGCGACAGCCAGGGATGGGTCTGGTGCGGCCATCAATTTGGTGATTTCGGCCCCGACCCTTTCACGCGAAAGTGTCTCTAACCCAGCCAAGTTTTGCGCACAGGCCGCCAGCCCTTCGGGGTCTATGCCCAGTGACGGGTCGCCATACCACGCCTGAAACCGGAAAAAGCGCAGCGTCCGAAGATAGTCTTCGCGGATGCGTGCTTCGGCATCATCAATGAACCGGACACGGCGCGCTTTCAGATCGGCAAGCCCGTCCAACGGGTCGATGACAGACCCGTCCGACGCGGCATAAAGCGCGTTCATCGTAAAATCGCGGCGGCGAGCGTCGTCTTCGATATGGTCAGAAAACGCGACGACGGCGCGGCGCCCATCTGTTTCGACGTCTTTGCGGAAGGTCGTGACCTCGAAAGGCTCTCCGGCAACGATTACAGTAACGGTCCCGTGGTCAATTCCGGTTGGAACCGGGCGCATTCCCGCATCATTGGCGATCTGGATAATCCGATCAGGGCGGGCATCTGTGCTTAGATCAAGATCTGAAATCGGCGCGCCCAGCAGGTCGTTTCGCACACAACCGCCAACGAAAAAGGCTTTGTGCCCTGCGCGCTCCAAGACCTTGCAAAGCCGTTGCGCCGGCGGGGACTTGATCCAATCGCCAGAGACACGGGTCATCATTGCATCCTTTCCGCCAGCGCACGCAACATCCGCGCTGTTGCGCCCCAGATGTAGTATGGCCCGAACGGCACCGTTTCATACATCCGCATCCGGCCCTGCCAAATACGCCCCTGTTGGCTAAATTGCGCAAGGTTAGTGACATGTTCGAACGGCACATCGAAGACTTCGTCGACTTCGCCCGCTTCGGCTACGATCCTGAATTCACGCCTTATCACCCCAAGGAGTGGCGTCACGGTAAAGCCAGTCACCGTCTCATGGGGTGGCATCTGGCCTATCAGCTCGACATGATCGCGCGGCAGGCCAATTTCCTCTTGCGCCTCGCGCAGCGCGGCGTCTGCTGCATCGCGATCCCCTGCGTCGATCTTGCCACCGGGAAAGGCGATTTGCCCTGGGTGGTGTTTCAACGCTGACGACCGCTTGGTCAGGATAAGGCGAAGCCCATCAGGCGCACAGACCAATGGCAGCAAGACCGCTGCGGGTCGCAACGTGCGGCCTGCGGGAAGCTTAATATCCGGATGAAGATCAAAATCAGAGCTCCCCTCGCCGGGTTTGGCAAGGGCGTGCTTGATTTTGTTGATCACATCAGGCGCCGTCACCGTCCGAGCCCTCTGCATCCTTGCCCAAGGTTGTGGGGTCAAGATTGTAATGCGCGCCGCAGAATTGGCAGTCGGCTGTGACGCGACCATCTTCGGTGGTCATGTGCCCCAAATCGCGCGCCGAATAGATCGAGAGGCTTTCACGCACCCGTTCCTCCGAGCAGGGGCAGCCAAACCTGACCTGCTGAGGGTCGAAGACGCGCGGACCTTCTTCGTGGAATAGACGCACAAGCAGGCTGGTGGGCTGCACTGTCGGCCCTACCATTTCCAGCTCTTCCACCGAATCAAGCAATATGTTTGCACGGTTCCAGTTCTCGGCATCGTCATCGGCCAACAGATCTTTCGCCGAAAGCACGCCGCCCTCGCCGCTGCCACCTTCGCCCGTCACATGGGGGGAGGCTTTGGGCATATGTTGCAACATGATACCGCCTGCGCGCCAGCTTTCCTGCTGCCCGGCCCAGGTCGATTTGCCAAAGGTCAACTGAAAACGGGTCGGCAACTGTTCAGACTGCGCAAAATATGCCTGCGCGCAATCTGACAACGATTTACCAACCAAAGGCGTCATACCCGTATAAGGCTTGTTGGCGCTGCCTTGGTGGATCAGCACTGCGAAATAGCCCTTGCCGACCTGCTCGAACCCCGGCCCATTGGGGATCAGCCGCTCCTTGTCATAGCTTGCATAGGCGCGAATGGTGGCTGGGTCGCCCTCTTTTTCAGGTGCGTAGAAGTCCGTCGCGATCAAGCGGGCCGGACCATCCCCGCGAACTTGCAAAGACAGCTTCCATTTCAACTTGATCGTTTGGCCAATCATGGCTGTCAGCATCGCTGCCTCGGCCACCAGTGCTTCGATCGCCGGGGGATAATCATGCTGGGACAAGATCGTGTCCAACGTGCCGTCAAGGCGAAGCAAGCGGCCGCGGACATCGCTGTTGTCCAACTGGAAGGGCAGGATGGTATCATCCCAGGCAATTTGAGGTCCAAGGGTCATGGGGTTTCCTATCGGCGTTCTGCTTGGCATACCGTGTCTATGTAGTGGCGGCAACCGAAGGGAAAAGGGATGATCCGCAGATTTGGAGCACCAAGAGTAAATGGCCGCGATTATGTGTTGCGACCGGGTGCCTATGCGATTCTCGCACGCGGGTCAGAGCTTTTGCTAACGTTTCAGTCAGACCCGTTCAACGAGTTCCAGCTTCCCGGTGGCGGTATCGACCCCGGTGAGACGCCCCTTGCAGCGCTCCATCGCGAAGTGATGGAAGAAACCGGTTGGAAAATCGCCCAACCGCGTCGTTTGGGGGCGTTTCGAAAATTCACTTACATGCCGGAATATGACAAATGGGCCGAGAAGATTTGCCATATCTATCACGCTCTGCCCGTGCGCCAGATCAGCGACCCGACCGAGCCGGATCATCAAGCCGTTTGGACAAGCTCCATCACGGCCAGCCGAATCCTTCACAATGACGGCGATCGACATTTCGTCGCGCGTTACGCACAGTCGGGCTTATAGGTTACCATCACGCAAGACAGGTCATCGCCCAGATCTTGTCCGCCGGAATAAGCATCTAAGTCCCAGACAAGCAGATCGAACAGGTTTTCATTTGTTGCGTCACGATTTTTCACCAAGAGCTTGGAAAACCCGTCTTCGTCCAGAAGCCGGCCCTGACTGTCTGCGCATTCTGTGAAGCCGTCTGAATAGAACAGCAGACGGTCGCCGGGTCCAAGTTGAAGCCGTTGCGATTGGAATGTCGCACCGTCGATCAAACCAATGGGCATACCTCCATCGCCAACGAACCGCGTGTTGCCATCTTGGGACAGCACGACAGCATTCGGGTGACCGCACTGAGAAAGGTCGACCGCGCCTGTCTTCAAATCGATGTAGCCCAACAGCATCGTGAAATAGTGCTCGGATTGAATGTCGTTCAACAGCAAGGCGTTCAGCTCTTTCGCAACCAATTCGGGCGGGCGGCTGGTATAGCTGCCATCCAAACTTGCCTCCAAAGCGATATTGTGTGCCGGCGAGCCATCGGACAGATAAGACGCCAATCGCGCCGTCAGCAGCGCCGACGCGATGCCGTGGCCAGAGACATCTATGGAATAAAACGCCAGCTTGTCTGGCCCGGCTTCGAAAAAGCCAACAAGATCACCACCCACATGACCGCAGGGTTTCAAAAGCAACGATACCTCGGCGGTGCCCATGTCCCTGTATTTCTCGCGCACCAAGGATTGTTGCATTTTGCGCGCTTCGATCAGGTCCCGGTCAAGCGAGTTATAAAGGCTTTGAATTTCCGCAAGCGTCGAGCTGACAAGCCGGTTGGTTTGATGAAGCTCACGCTCCATCGACAGAATTCGACCGCCAGCGTTGATTCGTGCGCGCAATTCGTCGGGGTTTACGGGTTTGGCCAGAAAATCATCGGCCCCGACATCCAAACCCTGTGCAACCGCACCCTTGTCCGTTTTCGAGGTCAGCAGAATGAAATAAACATACCCTTCTCGCGGAAGTGCACGAAACGCTTCGCACAGTTCAAGCCCATCCATCCCCGGCATCATCCAATCGCTAAGGATAAGATCAAGATCCTGTTCGCGGCAGATCGCCAAGGCTTCATCGCCGGTGGCCGCTTCGATCACCTCATAGCCTTGGCGGCTAAGCGATGATGACAGAATGCGGCGCTGCGCGCGGCTGTCATCGACAACCAGAATCCGGCGGACGGGGTTGGGCAAAGTTACACCAACAGGCTCTGCGCCTGTTACTTCGGTGTCGGTCACATATGATGCTGCAGCGCTCAAGACTGCTCCTGAATATCCGTATCAATGCATCCGTGATTAGCGGGCCGGTTTTAACAGGTCTTTAAAGCTAAAATTCTTATCTTTCGGCCGCGCCTTACGGCTTGTTAACTGTCGCGCGCCATACTGAAGGGGTCACTGCGGAGGTGCTGATGATTGATTGGAACCGCGTTACCGAACTAAAAGATGAGATTGGCGAAGATGACTTCGCCATCGTGGCCGAGATGTTTTTGGAAGAAGTGGAAGAAGTGATCGACCGCCTAAAAGCCAATCCGAAACCAGCGCTGTTTGAACAAGACATGCATTTTCTGAAAAGCTCGGCTCTGAATTTGGGCTTCAAGGCTTTGACGGCCCTATGTGCGGTGGGTGAACGTGAAGCCGCCGCTGGCAATTTCGAAGCCGTGCCGCTTGCCCCATTGTTCAAAACCTATGATGCGTCGAAGGCGGAGTTCGTAGCGCGCGCCTAAACGATAAACTCGGCTATGGTTTCGTTGCCGGTGATGTCGGAATACACGAACCCACCCTCATCAAGCCGTCGAAAAAGCGAGTCAAAGTTGTCAGGCTGTGTCGTTTCGATTCCAATCAGAACCGAACCGAAATTTCGCGCGCTTTTCTTGAGATACTCGAACCGAGCGATATTGTCGTCCGGTCCAAGCACCTGAAGGAAATCTTTCAGCGCACCGGGCCGTTGTGGCAGGCGCAACAGAAAATACTTCTTCAGCCCTGAATGTCGCTGGCTACGCTCTTTCACTTCGGGAAGGCGTTCGAAATCGAAATTGCCGCCAGAAGTCACACAAACAACGGTCTTGCCCCGTATCACCTTGCGAAGATCTTGCAGCGCATCAACAGACATTGCGCCGGCCGGCTCAAGCACGACACCTTCGACGTTCAGCATCTCTAGAATGGTCGTGCAAATGCGATCTTCCGGGACCGCAATTACATGGTCCGTTGGCACCGACTTTAGCGTGCTGAATGTCAGATCACCAATTCGGGCCACCGCCGCGCCATCAACAAAGTTGTCGACCTTGTCCAGCTTGACGGGGTGACCCGCATCAAGTGCCGCCGCAAGGCTGGCACCGCCCGCGGGTTCAATATATCGCAGATCGGTCTTGGGCCCGACAGCGGCAAAATACCGCGTGGTCCCTGCGGCCAATCCACCGCCGCCCACGGGCAAAACAACCACGTCCGGCGTGCGACCAAGCTGTTCCATGATTTCGGCGGCGACACTCGCCTGACCTTCAATGACATCAAGGTCGTCAAAGGGCGACAGAAAATGGCCGCCTGCCTCTTTGCAAAAGGCCTGCGCCTCGATCAGCGTGTCGTCAAAATAGTCCCCAACAAGACGGATTTCGATGTTTTCCCCGCCGAAGGTGCGCGTCTTCGCGATCTTTTGCTGCGGCGTTGTCACCGGCATGAAAATCACGCCCTTAACCCCAAGATGGCGGCAGACGAAAGCCACGCCTTGCGCGTGATTTCCAGCCGACGCGCATACGAACACCTTCAGCTTCGGATCACGTGCCAAAGCCTTGGTCATGGCATTCAGGGCACCCCGTATCTTGTAGCTGCGCACCGGGCTCAGGTCTTCCCGTTTCAGCCAGACGTCAGCACCATATCTGGCGGACAGATGATCATTGCGCTGCAACGGCGTCGCGGGAAACACCGCGCGCATATGATGTTCGGCACTGTGGGCCTTGTCGACGAAATCGCTCATCCCCTAGCATTTGCGCGAAACCGGATGCAGTTCAAGCCCTGCCAACCCGGCCCGCAAAGAACGCGGGCTTGGCGTCAAGTGACCTTGCTCTTCCCAAGAAAAACAGGTAACTGCGCGCGGACCCCACGTAGGAGAAAACGATGTCTGCGCCCAAGAAAGTTGTTCTGGCCTATTCCGGCGGCCTTGATACCTCGATCATCCTGAAATGGCTGCAAACCGAGTATGGTTGCGAAGTGATTACCTTTACCGCTGACCTGGGTCAGGGTGAAGAACTGGAACCCGCCCGCAAGAAGGCCGAGATGCTGGGCATCAAGCCCGAAAACATCCACATCGAAGACCTGCGCGAGGAATTCGTGCGCGACTATGTGTTCCCGATGTTCCGCGCCAATGCACAATACGAAGGGCTCTATCTGCTGGGCACTTCAATCGCGCGGCCGCTGATCTCGAAGCGATTGGTTGAGATTGCCGAAGAACACGGCGCGGATGCGGTCAGCCACGGCGCGACCGGCAAAGGCAACGATCAGGTTCGGTTTGAACTGGCCTGCTATGCGCTGAACCCGGAAATTCAGGTGATCGCGCCTTGGCGAAAGTGGGATCTGGGCTCGCGGACACGCTTGATTGAGTTCGCCGAGCAACACCAGATACCGGTCGCAAAAGACAAGCGTGGCGAGGCGCCGTTCTCGGTCGATGCGAACCTTCTACACACCTCGTCCGAGGGCAAATCCCTGGAAGATCCGGCCGAAGACGCGCCCGATTACGTTTACCAACGCACGGTTAATCCCGAAGACGCGCCTGATACGCCCGAGTTTATCGAGGTCGGTTTTGAAAAAGGCGACGCGGTGTCGGTCAACGGTGTCGACATGTCCCCCGCGACGATCCTGACTGTGCTGAACGAATACGGCCACAAGCACGGCATTGGTCGTCTTGATCTGGTCGAAGGTCGCTATGTCGGGATGAAATCGCGCGGCATCTACGAAACGCCCGGCGGCACCATTCTGCTGGACGCGCATCGCGGGATCGAGTCGATCACCATGGATCGTGGCGCGATGCACCTGAAAGACGAGCTGATGCCGAAATACGCCGAGCTGATTTACAACGGCTACTGGTTCAGCCCCGAACGCGAGATGTTGCAAGCCGCCATCGACGCCAGCCAGGACCACGTGACCGGCACGGTTCGCATGAAGCTTTACAAAGGGCTTGCCCGCGTTGTGGGGCGTTGGTCCGATCATTCGCTGTATTCAGAAGAACACGTGACGTTCGAAGAAGACATGGGCGCTTATGATCAGACCGACGCGGCTGGCTTCATCCAGCTGAACGCCCTGCGTCTGAAGCTGATCGCGATGCGCAACAAGCGCGTTGCAAAGTGAGTTTCGACGACGATACCGATGATGAACTGGACATGTTCATCGAAGCTCAGGATACCGTATGGCACGATGTCCTGAACGAACTTCAGGCTGGAAAGAAGACAAGCCATTGGATGTGGTTTGTCTTCCCGCAGCTTGCTGAATTGGGCCGATCTGATCTGGCGCAGCTTTACGGGCTTGAGGATTTGAACGAAGCAACGGCCTATCTGCATCATGAAGAGCTGAAGCGCCGCCTGCTTGTGGTCTCATCGCTGCTGCTTGAGCACGCTGGCACCGACCCGGCGGACATTCTGGGCGAAGTTGACGCCAAGAAGCTGCGGTCCAGCATGACGATTTTTGCTGCCGTGCATGACGCCCCACCGATCTTTCAGCAGGTCCTAGAGGTGTTTTATGGCGGCACCCCGTGTGCCCACACGGTCGCCGCCCTGTCCCGGACCTGACGTCACCGGCCCTTTGGTCAATCTTGCCGCTTTACCCTGTTTGTCTTATCGCAATGCGATGCGGAGGGATTGACATGCCACTTACCAATATCGTTCAGGGAATGCAGGCCGGGCTTGCTGGCAATGGCTTTGACGGGTCGCTCAAGTTTGATTGCGGAAAGGACGGCGTTATCGTGCTGGCCGACAACGAAGTCAGCACCCAGAATCGCGAGACGGATTGCGCGCTTCACCTGTCCACCGAGAACCTGAAAAAGCTTTTGACCGGAAAGCTAAACCCGATGACCGCCGTTATGATGGGCAAGATAAAGATCACAGGTGATGTGTCGGTCGCAATGCGACTGGGGCAGCTATTGAAGGGCTAGTCAGAGCCTGTTTCAGTCAGAAACGCATCAACCTCAGCCCGATTTGGCATGGCGTCTGCGGTGCCGTGGCGGGTGACCTGAATGGCGGACGCAGCAGCGCCCAACCGCATCGCGTCGCGGATGTCCAACCCCTGATCCAGCCCGGCCGCGACATAGCCGATAAAGCAATCACCAGCGCCGGTCGTATCAACCGGATCGACCTTGAAAGCAGGGACGTCTGTTTTCTGGCCCTTTGCACCAACCCGCCACACGGCACCTTGCGCACCTTTGGTGATCAACAGGTTCGGCACATCAATTTGGTCCGTCGCCACGCCCAGCGCATTGGAAAGCTGTTTGGCTTCGACCTCATTCACCACAAGAAGGTCGGTCACGGGCAACATGTGCGCCGCGCGCGATGCGTCGAAGGGCGCGGCGGAGTAGACGACAAACAGGCCCTTCTTTCGTGCCAGCGTGGCGGCTTCCAACGTCAAAACCGTTTCATTCTGCATGATTAGAGTATCATTCGCATCGGCATCCTTGAGAGCGTCTGCGACTTGCGCGTCGGTTATCTGCGCATTTGCCCCCGCGAACAAGACAATCATATTCTCACCTGCTGCGTCGACGCAGATATTGGCGTGTCCTGTGGGCGCGTTGACCACTGCCACGTTGTCGGTTTTGACCCCAGCTTTGGCCAACCGGTCCACGCACCATGCTCCCTCCGCTCCGACGGCGCCGATATGATGAACTGTTGCCCCAGCCAGCGCAGCCGCGATGGATTGGTTTGCGCCCTTCCCGCCCAAACCGACACGATGATCATTCGACGCCAGCGTTTCACCCGGCCTCGGCAGGTGATCGACGTCATAGAAATTGTCGATGTTGATCGACCCCAGATTATAGATCGCCACGGCGGCCTCCTGCTTTTGGACAGCCTATTGCGCTGGACAGCGATCTCAAGGGAAAGCTAGGTTATTGCATCGAAGACCTATGATTTATTCGGGTTTCTGAATTTGAGATTCCTCTTGTATTCCATGGTATACCGTATAGATGAGCGGTAACGCGCACCAAAAGCCTGGAGACAACCATGACCACCAAGATCCAAGCAACCCTGATTCCCGGCGACGGTATCGGCCCCGAAATCACCGAAGCCGTGACCGCCATCCTTGACCATATGGGCAGCCCGTTTGAATGGGATGTTCAGCAGGCAGGTATGGCTGGCATTGACGCAACCGGCGACCCGCTTCCACAAGCCACCATTGACAGCATCCGTCGCACCAAACTGGCGCTGAAAGGCCCGCTGACCACGCCGGTCGGCGGTGGCTTCAAGTCGATCAACCTGCAACTGCGGCAGGAGTTTGAGCTTTTTGCCAACGTGCGCCCCACCAAGACGATCAAGACTGATGGGCGCTATGACAACATTGACATGGTGATTTTCCGTGAAAACCTCGAAGGCTACTACATCGCCGACGAAGGCTACATGGAGCATAACGGCGACCCGAAGGGCAAAGTTTACTCGACCGGCTACAACACCAAGGATGAAGCGCGCCGGATCACCCGCGCGGCGTTCGATTACGCAGTGGCAAATGGGCGCAAGAAGGTGTCGATCGTGCACAAGGCCAACATCCTGAAGCTGCTGTCCGGCATGTTTCTGGAAGAAGCCCGCGAGGTGGCGAAGGAATACGAGGGGCGCGTCGAGGTTGATGAACGCATCGTTGATGCCTGCGCCATGCAGATGGTCATGTATCCCGAAGCGTTTGATGTGATCGTCACCACCAACCTGTTTGGCGACATCCTGTCCGACCTTGCTGCCGGTCTGGTCGGCGGTCTGGGGCTGGCCCCCGGCGCGAACATCGGCAAAGACGCCGCAATTTTTGAGGCCGTCCATGGATCGGCCCCCGACATTGCCGGCCAACAAAAAGCCAACCCCTGCGCCTTTCTGATGGCCGCTGGTCTGATGTTGGAACATGTTGGCCTGAATGCCGATGCCGATCGCCTGAAAAAGGCTGTGATAGACACTGTTCAAGCCAAAGATCGCGTCACCCCTGATCTGGGCGGCACCGGCAATACAATGTCGATCGCCGAAGCGATCATGGACCGTCTGTAAGCGCGATTGACGCGCCTCAAAGACAGCCAAGATCAATCATGCGAGCTTGCTTCTCAAGGAGGCTCGCATGACAGAACTGATCACCGTCACAAACGACACCGTCGAACAACACGGCTTTTTCTGCAAGATGAGCGCGCGCAAGACCAGTGCGTGGAAGCGGAAGCGCGCATGGCTCGCCGATCGCTTTGAGGAAGGCTTGCAGCTGCGGCTGCTGGGCGACGGCGAACGCGGATTTGTCGAATTTATCCCGGCCGAATTCGCTTGGCGCGGGATTGAAAACGCGAAGGGTCTGGTCGCCATCCACTGTATCTGGGTCGTCGGTAATAGCCGGGGTCAAGGTCACGCACAATTGCTGCTGGACGAAGTCGAAAACTGGGCCCGTGACAACGGCTTTCTCGGCGTGACCGCGCTGACTCGATCCGGCAACTGGTTGGTCGACAAGAAACTTCTGACGCCGCGGGGTTACCTGTCGGTCGATCAAGCCGACCCGAATTTCGACCTTGTCTTGAAGTCGTTCAAGAAAGGCCCCACCCCATCTATTGTTGGCAGGGCGGCAGAAAAGGCCAAGGCCTGCGGTCCCGGCCTAACGGTGTTCCACAGCGCGCAGTGCCCGTATCTGGAAGACGCGGTCAGCAACGCAAAAGACGCGGCAGACGAGGCGGGCATTCCCTTCCACGCGATCGAAGTCACATCCGCAAAGCAGCTTCGGCAGTCCGTTCCCAACCCCTATGGTGTCTTTTCAATCGTCCATGATGGGCGCGAGATTGCCAGCCACTACCTTTTGAAGAAGCAGATATTGCCACTGCTTGCGTTATCATAGCTGAAATCGGCCCCTGCGTCCGCAAGTCCCTTTTTTTTCGCGGCAATCTTGTGTATGTGGGTGTGGAATTCTCACCTTTCACCGTCCGGGCATTGACCCCGAGGTGAAGCTCTCCGCAAAAAAGAGGTGTCCTGACATGACTGATACATCACAACCCGACATTCTGTATACCATTGTAGACGAAGCGCCCGAGCTGGCCAGCGCCTCGTTCCTGCCGATCATCAAGCGCTTCGCTTCTGCCGCTGGTGTGACCGTCGGCACCAAAGATATCTCGCTTGCGGCGCGCATCATCTCGACTTTCCCGGAGAACCTGACGGCAGAGCAACGCCAATCCGACGATTTGGCCGAACTTGGCAACCTGGTGAAAACGCCCGACGCGAATGTTATCAAGCTGCCCAACATCTCGGCCTCGGTGCCGCAACTTGTGGCCGCGGTGGAAGAACTTCAGGCGCAGGGCTACAAGCTGCCCGACTATCCTGAAGAACCCAAGACAGACGAAGAAAGGGCCATCCGCGCGCGCTATGACGCCATCAAAGGGTCGGCGGTGAACCCGGTTCTACGTGAGGGCAACTCGGACCGTCGCGCGGCCAAGGCCGTGAAGAACTTCGCCCAAAAGAACCCGCATTCAATGGGTGAATGGTCGTCGGACAGCAAGACCAAGGTTTCGTCGATGCCCGACAATGACTTCTACGCGAATGAGAAGTCGGCAACGATCACCGCCGCGCAAGCGGGCGATGCGAAGATCGAATTTGTTGCCAAAGACGGTAGCGTCACCGTTCTGAAAGACGGCTGGACGCTGGACGAAGGCACCATCGCGGATGCGACCTTTATGTCGGCTCGCGCGCTGGGTGCTTTCCTGGCAGACGCCATTGAAGACACCAAGAAAGACGGCACCATGTTCTCGCTTCACATGAAAGCGACGATGATGAAGGTGTCGGATCCAATCATCTTTGGTCACGCCGTGAAAGCATGGCTCGCGCCCGTGTTCGACAAGTTTGGCGACAGGCTGGAGGCGCTGGGCGTCAATCCGAACTCCGGCATGGGCGACCTACTGGAGCGGGTCGAAGGCGACGCCGAGATCATGGCCGCCATCGAAGCCCTGACCGCTGAGCGTCCCGCCATGTATATGGTCGACTCGGACAAGGGCATCACCAACCTGCATGTCCCGTCGGACGTGATCATCGACGCCTCGATGCCCGCCGTGATCCGCGCGGGCGGCAAGGGTTGGGACGCCGCTGGCAAGAAAGGCGACACCAACTGTGTGATCCCCGACCGCTGCTACGCAACCGTCTATGACGAAACGATCAACTTCTTCAAGGAAAACGGCAAGCTGGACGTGACCACCGCTGGCGCGGTCGCGAATGTGGGTCTGATGGCGCAGAAAGCCGAGGAATATGGCTCGCACCCCACCACCTTCGAAGCGCCTGCCGACGGCACCATTCGCATCGTGCTGGCCAATGGCGAAACCCTGCATGAGCATCAGGTCGAGGCCGGTGACATCTGGCGCGCTTGCACCGTGAAGAAGGCCCCGATTGAAAACTGGATCGAGCTGGCGATGGACCGTCAGCGCCTGACGGGGTCGGAAGCGATCTTCTGGCTGGACGCAAACCGCGCCCATGACGCCGAGCTGATCAAATATGTGAAGCCCGCGCTGGAAAAAGCCGGTGTGGCGGACAAGTTCCAGATCATGGCGCCGCGCGAAGCGACCCGCCAGTCGCTGGAAACCATCACCGCGGGCAAGGATTCAATTGCGATCACCGGCAACGTGCTGCGCGATTATCTGACCGACCTGTTCCCGATTTTGGAGCTTGGCACCTCGGCCAAGATGCTGTCGATCGTGAAGCTGATGAACGGTGGTGGATTGTTTGAAACCGGTGCGGGTGGATCCGCCCCCAAGCACGTTCAGCAACTCGTTGAAGAAAACCACCTGCGCTGGGATTCGATGGGCGAGTTCTGCGCGCTGGGTGAAAGCCTGAACTTCCTGGCCGACGCGAAAGGCAATGCCAAAGCCGGTGTTCTGGGCGCTGCGGCTGAGGAAGCCACGCAAGGTATCCTCGACAACAACCGCTCGCCCTCGCGCAAGGTGGGTGAGCCGGACAACCGCGACAGCCACTATTGGTTCGCCCGCTACTGGGCCGAGGCGCTGGCCGCCCAGACCGATGACGCCGAAATCGCAGCGGAATTCGCCCCGATTGCCAAGGCGCTGGCCGATGGCGAAGACGCAATTCTGGCAGAACTGGCCGCCGTGCAAGGTCCGCCCGCCGACATTGGCGGATACTATCACCCGAGCGTCGAGAAAAAGGCGAAAGTGATGCGGCCCAGCGCGACGCTGAACGCCATCATCGGCTAAAGACTATCCGATCCAAAGCTGAACGCCCTACCGTGAATTCGGTGGGGCGTTTTTCTTTCTCTGTCTGCGCAGAAACTAGTCCCGCAAGACGCCAGAATTTCGCAATGTGGCGTGATCGGGAAACCAGATGGACGGGCTGGCAGTCTGGAACATACGCGTCAGGAAAGGCTCTGACGCGCCTTGGT
Source organism: uncultured Aliiroseovarius sp. (assembly GCF_947497285.1). GTDB lineage: Bacteria > Pseudomonadota > Alphaproteobacteria > Rhodobacterales > Rhodobacteraceae > Aliiroseovarius. The sequence goes on from NZ_CANMFT010000003.1 coordinate 89,073, forward strand.
TTCTGAAAAACTCTCGGTCGCGGTCCTGTTCAGCTTCGATGTCAAACCGAGGCAGTTGCGCCGCATCCTGCAGCGCGTAGCCGTGAAACCCAAGCCTTGCGCCCGCATCCGCCGACCGCCGATCCCCGGCCATAAACACCGTCGTGCATGAGGAAGCGCAGATTTGCGCCACATGTGTGGAAAGCCCTTTTTGCCTGATCAGGCCGGCCAGCCCACGTGCCTCGAATATATTCCCGCCTTCGCTTTCCAAATGAACCGTGATTACGTCAGGCGTCACCTCCAGAAGCTCGCGAAGCTTCTTGGTCACGCCGTGCGTGATGGTTCCGCTAATCAGGATGGTGTTGCCATCATCCGAGACATTCAGCGCGTATTGTGCGGCACGGTATCGCTCCAGCTTGGCAAAATGGTGCTCTTCTTCTGGCGCGGGATTTGCTGCCAAAACAAGACCCCACCACTGCGCAAACATGATAAAAACAGCAACGATCAAGGCGATCATCCCGCCCCAAAGCGGCAACTGTGACCCAGTGCCAGAAAGGTTGTGTTCGGCCGCCCTGAAATACCCCGTGGCTTGCCAGATGAAAATCAGCGCATCCAGAACAACGGCGACCAGAAAGATTGGCGCCGGCAACGGTTGGGTCTGCGTCAGAATAACCAACGCAAAATAGACCAACAGCCGCAGCGCAACCCCATTCAGCCAAAACGACCGAGCCAAGGGATGTTCCCCGCGCCAATGAGATCTGATGTACGTCATGCGCCACGTTACGAGCGACGCATGACGTTGGTCAAACAAGAGCCTACGTCGCTTTAGTGTTCGCCCAGCCGCGCCGCTGCCAGAACGGCCATGTTCAGAATGTCATTCGCGGTCGAATTCGTCGAACAGATCTGAATTGGCTGGTTGATCCCGGACAGGATCGGCCCGATCACCGTCGCTCCTGCCAGTTCCTGCATCAACTTCACCGAGATCGACGCAGAATGCCGCGCCGGCACCACCAACACATTGGCCGGAGCGGACAAGCGGCAGAACGGATACTGCGCCATAACGTCGGCGTTCAGGGCAACATCGGCCGTCATTTCACCGTCAAATTCGAAATCGACGCCCCGTGCTTCCAGGATCTCAGGCGCCTCGTGCATTTTCTCGGCGCGCTCTGACACCGGATAGCCAAAGGTCGAAAAGCTGACAAAGGCGACCCGGGGTTCAAGCCCCAACCCGCGTGCGACCGTCGCCGCGCGCTCGGCGATGTTTGCCAGATCCTCGCTGTCGGGCCATTCATGCACCAAGGTATCGGCGATCAGAACAATCCGGCCACGATGCAGCACCGCCGTGACGCCAACCGCCCCATCGCAGGCCCGCGCGTCGAAAACGTGATTGATCCGATCAAGCACATAGGCCGATTTGCGTGTCGCACCGGTGATCAGCCCGTCGCCATGCCCATGCGCCAGCATAAGGGAGGAAAACACATGCCGATCACGGGCCGCCAGCCGGTGAATATCGTGACGGTCGAACCCTTTTCGCTGCAACCGCTCATACAGGAAGTCTTTATAGACGGGCATGAATTCGGTGTTGCCCGCATTGACCACGCGCAGTTCACGAACGGCATCCTCTAGCCCTTCGGCAACAAGCTTGGCTTTGACATCCTCTTCACGGCCAACGACCAAGGCCCGCCCGTAGCCGTCACGCTGATATTGCACAGCCGCACGCAGAACCTGCGGCGTATCGCCTTCGGCAAAGACCATCGTCGCCTGGTTTTTCCGCGCCCGCGCCGTGATCCCCCGCAGGATTGAGGCCGTCGGGTCCATCCGCGCTTTCAACGACATCTCGTAGCCATCCATGTCAATGATGGGTCGGCGGGCTACCCCAGTGTCCATGCCAGCCCGCGCCACGGCGGGCGGAATGCGGTAAATCAGCCGCGGATCGAATGGCGTGGGAATGATATAGTCCCGACCGAATGTCAGCTTTTTGCCGTAGGCAACCGCCACTTCGTCTGGCACATCTTCGCGCGCCAGCTCTGCCAAGGCACGGGCGCAGGCCAGCTTCATCTCGTCATTGATGGCGCGCGCGTTGATGTCCAGCGCGCCGCGAAACAGGTAGGGAAAGCCCAGCACATTATTGACCTGGTTTGGATAGTCCGACCGGCCCGTGGCGACGATCGCGTCATTGCGCACTTCGTGGGCTTCTTCGGGGGTGATCTCGGGGTCGGGGTTCGCCATGGCGAAAATGACAGGATTATCTGCCATCGAAGCCACCATGTCTTGCGTCACGGCCCCCTTCACGGACACGCCAAGGAAAACATCCGCGCCCTGCATCGCCTCTTCCAAGGTGCGCAACTCGGTGTTGGCGGCGTGGGCAGATTTCCACTGGTTCATGCCGTCTTTGCGGCCCTGATAGATGACGCCTTTGGTGTCACAAACGATGCAATTGTCGTGCTTTGCACCCATCGTCTTGATCAGCTCGATACACGCAATCCCCGCTGCGCCCGCGCCGTTCAGGACGATGCGGCAGTCTTCAATTTTCTTGCCAGACAGGTGCAGAGCATTCATCAAGCCCGCCGCGCAGATCACCGCCGTTCCATGCTGGTCGTCATGGAAAACCGGGATGTCCATTTCTTCCTTGAGCCGCTGCTCGATGATAAAGCATTCCGGCGCCTTGATATCTTCAAGATTGATGCCGCCAAAGGTCGGTCCCATCAGCTTTACGGCGTTGATGAATGCGTCTGGATCTTCGGTGTCCAGTTCGATATCGATCGAGTTCACGTCCGCAAAGCGCTTGAACAGAACGGCCTTGCCTTCCATGACAGGTTTCGACGCAAGCGCACCAAGATTGCCCAGCCCCAAAACCGCCGTGCCGTTCGAAATCACGGCCACAAGATTGCCCTTGGTGGTGTAGTCATAAGCGGTCTGAGGATCAGCCGCGATAGCCTCGCAGGGCACCGCAACACCGGGGCTATAGGCCAGCGACAAATCACGCTGTGTTGTCATCGCAACCGATGCCGTAATTTCAAACTTTCCCGGCGACGGGTTCAAGTGATAGGCAAGTGCCTCTTCTGAGGTAATCTTGGCTTTGGGCATCGTCTTGGCCTTCTTCTACGCTTCTGTGCAGGCCAACCCATACAGGGGCAGAAACTGGGCCTCAACCGCTATTGACGCAGCTTTGTGTCTTTTTTCGACGGTTTTTTGTAATTCTGTGACCTTCGTGCGCTAGTTTCTTGCAATTTTCGGAATGATCGACCTTTAGGCGGCACCCTTTTGGCGCGATATCATTCTGGCGTGCCTTTTCGGTCAAGACGCCCTATATCTCGACCCGTAAGCAGGAGGTCACACGTGGCGCAGAAAATCCTTTTGACCGGAGGCGCGGGCTTTATTGGCTCTCACACTTATGTCGAGCTTTGCAATGCGGGTTACGAGGTGGTCATTCTTGACAACTTCTCAAACGCCCAGCGCGATGTGACCGACCGACTGGAGGTTATCAGCGGCGCAGCAGTAACCTGTATCGAAGGCGATGTGCTGGACGCGGATTGCCTTGATCGCATCTTTTCAGACCATCAGATCAACGCCGTGATTCACTTCGCTGCGCTGAAGGCTGTGGGCGAAAGCACCGAGAAGCCGCTCGACTATCTGACCACCAACATCTCGGGTCTTTATACGCTTTTGGGGGCCATGCAGCGCGCTGGCGTATTCACTCTGGTCTTTTCTTCTTCGGCCACCGTTTACGGTCAGCCCGACCAGCTTCCGGTGCCTGAAACCGCGCCGCGCAGCTTCAACAGCCCCTATGGCTATACCAAGCTGGTGTGTGAGCAGTCGCTGGAACAAATCGCTGACTCAGATGATCGCTGGACCTTCGGCATCCTGCGCTATTTCAACCCGGCGGGCGCCCATCCCACAGGGCTGATCGGGGAAGATCCCAACGATATTCCAAACAATCTGATGCCCTATATCGCGAAGGTCGCTACTGGCGAGCTTGAGACGTTGTCGATCTTTGGTGCGGACTATGACACGCCCGACGGAACCGGTGTGCGCGACTATATCCATGTGATGGACCTTGCGCGTGGGCATGTGCAGTCTGTCGAAACGCTTCTGAATACCGGTGAAAGCCATACGGTGAACCTTGGCACTGGCACCGGCTATTCGGTTCTGGACATGCTGAAAGCCTATGAGCGTGCAGCCGGCCATACTTTGGCCTATGAAATTGCGCCGCGCCGCGCAGGAGATATCGCCTGTGTTTACGGTGACCCGAAGTTGGCGCGGGATTTGTTGGGTTTCAAGGCCAAGCTTGGCCTTGACGATATGTGTGCGTCTAGCTGGAATTGGGTCTCGCGGCGCAAAAACACCTGACCCCCCTTTCGCCCAAATGGCAGAGGTCATAGTCTTGCGCAAACCGCAAGACCGGGGGCCAGGGTGAGCGAAAAGACAGCCAAGATCACGCCGATGATGGCGCAGTTCCTTGACCTCAAGGAAAACTACCCTGACGCGCTGTTGTTTTATCGCATGGGCGATTTTTACGAGCTGTTCTTTGATGATGCTGTCGCCGCAGCAGCCGCGCTTGATATCGCGCTAACCAAGCGCGGCAAGCATCTGGGCGAAGACATCCCGATGTGCGGCGTGCCGGTTCACGCGGCCGAAGGTTACCTGCTGGCGCTGATCCGCAAGGGGTTCCGCGTTGCCGTCTGCGAGCAGATGGAGGATCCCGCCGAAGCCAAGAAGCGTGGGTCGAAATCAGTGGTGAAGCGCGACGTTGTGCGGCTTGTCACACCCGGCACGCTGACCGAAGAAAGCCTTCTGGATGCGCGGCGCCACAACTTTCTGGCCGCCTACAATGAAATACGCGACGACGCTGCTTTGGCATGGGTTGATATCTCGACCGGCGCGATCCGCGTTATGCCCTGTGCGCGCCACCGCCTGTCACCCGAACTGGCCCGACTTGCCCCTCGCGAATTGATCATTTGTGACACGATCGAAGCCGAATTGGCCGATTTAGTGACTGAATCAAGTGCATCTGCGACCCCTCTTTCGCGGGCTGCGTTTGACAGCACAAGTGCGGAAAAGCGGTTGCTTGACCTCTATAACATCGGCTCGCTTGAGGCGTTCGGCGCGTTTTCGCGGGCCGAGGTTGGTGCCTTGGGGGCGATCGTCGAATACCTCGACATCACACAAAAGGGCAAACTGCCTCTGCTGCAATCGCCACAACGCGAAACCGCGCAAGGCACGATGCAGATCGACGCAGCGACTCGCCGCAACCTTGAACTGACGCACAGCTTGTCAGGCGGTCGCGAAGGATCACTTTTGGCCGCAATAGATCACACCATCACCGCGGGTGGCGGTCGTTTGTTGGAGCGTCGGCTGTCCAGCCCATCGCGCAATCTGACCGAGATCCATGCACGCCTGTCTGCTGTGACGTTCCTGAAAGACGAGCGTCGGCTGGCCGAAGACTTGCGCACCGCCCTGCGCAACGCGCCAGACATGGACCGCGCACTGTCCCGACTGGGATTGGATCGCGGTGGGCCGCGCGATTTGGCCGCCATCCGCAGCGCGATCGCCGCCGCATCAGACATTCACGCCACGCTGTCCGGTCTTGATTTGCCCGAAACGCTTGCAAAAGCGACAGAGGCTTTGGTCGGGCATGACGATCTGTCTCGTCTGCTCGAAGACGCCCTGATTGCTGAACCCCCGCTTCTGGCGCGCGACGGCGGCTTTATCGCGCCCGGCTATGATCAAGACCTGGACGAAGCACGCCAATTGCGGGACGAAGGTCGCAGTGTCATCGCAAAGATGCAATCGCAATACGCGGAACACACCGGTATCGGGTCGCTGAAGATCAAGCACAACAACGTGCTTGGTTACTTCATCGAAACAACATCGACCCATGCCCAGAAAATGCTGGGGCCGCCACTGTCTGAGCAATATATTCATCGCCAAACAACCGCCAACGCCGTGCGCTTCACGACCGTCGCACTTGGCGATATGGAAACCAAAATCCTGAATGCGCGCAACCGGTCGCTTGAGATCGAAAAAGGTCTCTATTCCACCTTGGTTGAAGCAATTCTTGACCGCGCTGCCGCCCTTGCCCAAACCGCGCGCGCCCTGGCCGAGATCGACGTGGCCGCAGGTTTTTCAGACCTGGCCCGCGTTGAAAACTGGTGCAAACCTCTTGTTGATGACAGCCGCATCCTTGACATCAAAGGCGGCAGGCACCCCGTTGTCGAAGCCGCCTTGCGAAAGACCGGCGAGCCGTTCATCGCCAATGATTGCGACCTTGCCGATGGCACCAAAGGGGCTGATGTCTGGCTTTTGACCGGGCCAAACATGGCGGGTAAGTCAACGTTTCTGCGCCAGAACGCCCTGATCGCTCTGCTGGCGCAAGCGGGAAGCTATGTCCCCGCAACATCCGCCCATATTGGCCTTGTCTCACAGCTTTTCAGTCGCGTTGGGGCGTCGGATGATCTGGCGCGTGGCCGCTCCACCTTCATGGTGGAAATGGTCGAAACGGCAGCCATTCTGAATCAGGCTGACGACCGGGCACTTGTCATTCTGGATGAAATCGGGCGTGGCACGGCGACCTATGACGGCCTGTCCATCGCGTGGGCGACACTTGAACATCTGCACGACGTCAACCGAAGCCGCGCGTTGTTCGCGACCCACTATCACGAAATGACGCAACTGGCGGACAAGCTGGACGGGGTTGAAAACGCGACCATCGCGGTCAAGGAGTGGGAAGGCGATGTCATCTTCCTGCACGAAGTGCGCAAAGGCGCGGCAGATCGGTCCTATGGGGTGCAAGTCGCCAAGCTTGCCGGGCTACCCGGAAGCGTGATCGAACGTGCAAACCTTGTTCTGGCGGCGCTTGAAAAAGGCGAGCGCGAAGGCAGCGGGCAAAAGGCCGTGATCGACGACTTGCCGCTTTTCTCGGCTGTTCCCGCGACCGCGCCGGTTAGCCAAAGCGGCCCTTCGGATCTGGAGCTTGCCCTGCGTGATATCCACCCCGACGATTTGCGACCCATCGAGGCGTTAAACCTTCTTTACGAGCTGAAAGAGCTGATGGGCGAAGGCTAGAACGCCCCCGCAAATGCAAGGGCGTTCAAAGGTGCGATTGCCCGTTTAGGCGGGCGTGGACGACACGCCAACCTGCGCGGGGCGCAAAAGGCGGTCATGTAGCATGAACCCTTCTGCCATGACCTGAATGATGTCGCCCGCTTTGCTACCGGGAACCGGGGCTTCGAACATCGCCTCGTGGATTTCAGGGTCGAATTTATCACCCTCTTTCGGGGACACGAGCCGCATTCCATGCTTCTCAAAGATGTTCAGAAGCGACCGCATCGTCAGCTCGACACCCTCAACCAAGGCTTTTGCGCCGTCGCCAGCATCGCCGGCAGCTTCCAGCGCGCGCTTCATGTTGTCATAAACCGGCAGCATATCGCGCGCCAGTTTCGACCCGCCATATTGCTCAGCTTCGCGGCGATCACGCTCACCACGCTTGCGGGTATTCTCCGCATCAGCCAGTGCACGCATGAAGCGGTCCTTGAATTCGTCCCGTTCGGCGCGCAGGGCGTCCATCTCTTCGGCTGGATCGACTTCGGTCAGGTCAATCTCGACCTCCTCGGTCATCAGCTCTTCGATTGCCGTTTCCATGTTTTCAACTGCGTTGTCTTTCGCGTCAGCCATCTCTTCGCCTCTATTTCCGATCCGAGATCATCTTGCCGATCAATTGCGCGGTGTAGTCCACGATGGGGACAATCCGTCCATAGTTTAACCGTGTGGGCCCGATGACCCCTACCGCACCAATAATCTTTCGATCAGCGTTCATATAAGGTGAAACCACCAAAGAGGAACCCGAAAGTGAGAAAAGTTTGTTCTCTGACCCAATAAAAATGCGCACACCCTCGCCTTGATCGGCAAGTTCAAGGAATTCTGCGATGTCACGCTTGCGTTCGAGGTCGTCAAACAGCGTTTTTATCTTTTCAAGGTCGGCGGCTTCCGCATCTTCGGCCAACAGATTTGACCGGCCCCGCACAATCAGACGCTCATAAGGCTGGCCTTCGTTTTCCCAAAGCGCGGCACCGCTTTCCACAAGATCCTGCGCCAGGACATCGAGCTCCTGCCGCCGCCTCTTGATTTCACGTGTCACAATGGTCTGCAATTCCGAGATCGTGCGCCCTTCGGCCAACGCATTCAGAAAATTCGCAGCCTCGCGCATTGACGATGGGGTCTGGCCAATCGGCGGCGTGAACACGCGGTTTTCCACATGCCCGTCGGCGAACACCAGCACCACCAGCGCCCGGTCAGCGCCAAGCGATACAAACTCGATATGTTTGATCGGGGCTTCGTGCTTTGGTGTCAGAACAAGACTGGCCCCAGCGGTAATGCCAGACAGCGCGGACCCGACCCGGTCCATCATCGTGTTGATATTGCTGTCGGACTTGCCAACCGTCTCATCGATTTTCTGACGGTCCCCCTGATCCAGATTGGACACTTCCAAAAGCCCGTCGACAAACATCCGCAGACCAAGCTCGGTCGGGATGCGCCCGGCCGAGATATGCGGGCTGCCCAACAGCCCCATAAACTCCAAGTCCTGCATGACATTGCGAATGGTCGCCGCGCTTACCTTTTCGGTCAGGGCGCGGGTCAGCGTGCGTGACCCCACCGGCGCACCCGTGCTCAGGTAGCTTTCAACCACGCTTCGAAACACCTCGCGCGAACGGGCGTTCATATCGTTCATCAGATCTGGACGGTCTTCCATGCGCAATCGCCTTGCCTTTTCGCCAGAGCCATGGGTATCACGCCTTTGAACATGAAACAAAGGGGGAAGCTCATGCGCCCATCAGGTCGGAATCTAGATCAAATGCGCCCGGTTTCAATCGAGACCGGAGTCACAAAGCATGCCGAAGGTTCGTGCATGATTAAAATGGGTGACACGCATGTGCTGTGCACTGCCTCGCTTGAGGAACGCGTGCCGCCGTTTCTGCGCAATTCCGGCAAGGGCTGGGTGACCGCAGAATACGGTATGCTGCCCCGGTCCACCGGGTCGCGGATGCGTCGCGAAGCCGCAGCTGGTAAGCAGGGCGGGCGGACGGTCGAAATCCAACGCCTGATCGGTCGTTCACTGCGCGCCGGTGTTGATCTGGTTGGTCTTGGCGAACGCCAAATCACCGTCGATTGCGATGTTATTCAGGCCGATGGCGGCACGCGCTGTGCGGCGATCACCGGTGGCTGGGTTGCGTTGCGTCTGGCCGTGAACAAGCTGCTGAAGGCGGGCGACATCACCACCAACCCGCTGGTTGATCCGGTGGCTGCTGTGTCATGCGGCATTTATGCAGGCCAGCCGGTGCTTGATCTGGATTATCCCGAGGATAGCGAAGCTGGCGTTGACGGCAACTTCGTCCTTTGCGGTCCCAAACTGATCGAGGTGCAAATGTCCGCTGAAGGGTCGACCTTCACCCGCGACCAAATGAACGAGCTGATGAACCTTGCCGACAAAGGCGTGTCCGAGCTGGTCGCCGCTCAGTTAGAGGCAACGAGCTAATGCGCAAGTTCACGGGCAAGGAGCTTGTCATCGCGACCCATAATGACGGCAAGCTGCGCGAAATTTCCGCGTTGCTAGAGCCTTTTGGCGTCAAAGTGACATCGGCGGGGGCTCTTGGTTTGGATGAGCCTGAGGAAACCGAAGACACCTTCGTCGGCAATGCCCGGATCAAGGCGCACTTTGCCGCAAAGGCCTCTGGCCTGCCCGCGCTGTCCGACGACAGCGGCATCATGGTCGATGCGCTGGACGGCGCTCCAGGCGTTTACACCGCAGATTGGGCCGAAACGCCCAATGGTCGTGATTTTCCGATGGCGATGGAAAAAACATGGGCGCTTCTGGAAGAAAAGAACGCGCCACACCCGCGCTTGGCCAAGTTTTGTGCCACGCTGTGCCTGGCTTGGCCCGATGGGCATGACGAGGTATTCGAAGGCAGTGTTGATGGGCACCTGACATGGCCCATGCGCGGCGATCTTGGGTTCGGATATGACCCCATTTTCGTGCCAAACGGTCACGACATCACCTTTGGTGAAATGGACCCGGCCGAGAAACATCAGATGAGCCACCGCGCCGACGCGTTCGCCAAACTTGTGCGTGGCGCATTTGCTTGAAAATTGGCAAATCGGCGGGTTCGGACTGTATGTCCACTGGCCGTTCTGCCAATCCAAATGCCCCTATTGCGATTTCAACAGCCATGTCGTCGCGTCGATCGACCATGACGCTTGGCTAAACGCCTACATCGCGGAGATTGACCGATACGCGGCTGAAACGCCTGATCGCATCCTGAACTCAATCTATTTCGGCGGCGGCACACCAAGCCTGATGGCGCCAGCGACCGTTGGGGCGATCATCGAACGCGCCGCGCATCACTGGACCTTCGCCAATGACATTGAAATCACGCTGGAGGCCAACCCCGGATCAATCGAGGCGCAGAACTTCGCGGGCTACAAAGCGGGGGGCGTCAACCGGATCTCGGTCGGCATTCAGGCATTGAATGACACGGACCTGAAGCGGTTGGGGCGCCTGCATACCGTGAGCGAAGCGAAGCAGGCTCTAACCTTGGCGAAATCACTGTTTGACCGGGTGAGTTTTGACCTGATCTATGCGCGGCAAGATCAATCAATGGACGCGTGGAAAGATGAGCTGCAATGCGCGCTTTCATTCGGGGCCGATCATCTGTCGCTCTATCAACTCACCATCGAACCCGGAACAGCATTCGGCGCACGGTTTGACGCGGGAAAGCTTCAAGGCTTACCCCCGGACGAGCTTGCGACGGACATGTATTTCCTGACGCAACAGATGACAACAGATGCAGGCCTTCCGGCCTATGAAGTATCCAACCACGCGGCCCCCACACAGGAAAGCCGACACAACATGATTTATTGGCGGTCCGGCGATTGGGTGGGAATCGGACCCGGCGCGCATGGTCGCCTGACCATTGACGGGACCAGATTTGCCAGCGAAGCGCCGCTTTCACCCGCGCTCTGGCTTAGTGCGGCGGCGAATGGAGCCGCTGAAAACATCCGCTCGGTGATTGAGCTTGATGAGCAGACGACTGAATACCTTCTTATGGGCCTTAGAACGACCGAGGGCATCGATCTTGACCGCCTTGACGATCAGTTCAAATCAAGGTTAAATATCAATAAAATCAAAGGCTTAATTGAGCTATCGTTGGTCGAAGTCACCGATCAGACACTAAAAGCGACCCGCGCGGGCCGCCCCGTGTTGAATGCAATCATCCGCGAGCTGCTCCCGGACTAAGTCGAAAGCTTGCCGCAAAGCTCGTCAAGCTCGTCCAGAGACTTATAGCGAACCGTCACGACCCCCGCATCGCCCCCGGCTGCGTGATCGATCTGAACCTTCATACCCAGCGCGGCAGAGAGGTCGGATTCAAGTGCTCGTGTGTCTGCGTCCTTCTCTGCCCTCTGCGCTGCCGGTTTCGCAACCTTTGCAGCGGGTGCTTTGGCAAGCTTTTCAGCGGCGCGAACGGAAAGCCCTTTGGAAATGATCTGACGCGCAAGCTCTAAGGGGTGTTCGGCATTGACCAAGGTGCGCGCGTGGCCGGCTGTCAGCTTCCCATTACGAACGAAATCCTGCACCTCTTCGGGCAGGTTCAAAAGGCGCAGCAGATTCGCGATGTGGCTTCGGCTTTTTCCAAGCGCCTCGGATACTTTTTCCTGCGTATGACCAAAACGCTTCATCAAGTCGCGATACCCTGCGGCCTCTTCTATCGCATTGAGGTCGGCGCGCTGGATATTCTCGATAATTGCGACTTCCAACGCCTCTGTATCGCTATATTCTCTAATGATAACAGGTAGTTCGTGAAGTTGCGCCATCTGAGAGGCGCGCCAGCGCCGCTCCCCTGCGACAATCTCGAACTCACCTTCTTTGGTTGGGCTAGGGCGAACGATAAGCGGTTGAATTACGCCCTTTTCGCGGATCGAGGACGCGAGATCCTCCAGCTGTTCCTGTGTGAACAGGCGGCGCGGCTGTTCTGGGTTGGGAACGATCTTTTCGACGGGCACCAACATGTCGGCACGCCGCGTTGCCTGCGCCTCTGACCTGGTGTCGTCTTCGGGCGTCACGTCCGCCATAAGGGCGGACAGCCCCCGGCCAAGGCCTCTTTGCTTTTGGTTCTTGCTCACTCTAGCCTCCTTGTTTGCGGCCCAACAATTCTGCCGCCAAGTCGCGGTAGGCGATGCTGCCTTTCGATGTCGGATCATACATCAATACCGGAAGCGCAAAAGACGGTGCCTCGCTGACACGCACGTTGCGCGGTATGATTGTCTTGAAGACAAGATCACCAAGGTTGTCACGAGCATCGCTTTCAACCTGCCGTGACAGATTGTTGCGGGTGTCATACATCGTCAGAACGATCCCTTCGATGCGCAACTTCGGATTCGCGGTCTGTCGGACCTCGCGCACGCTGAGCATAAGCTGAGACAGGCCCTCCAGCGCGAAAAATTCGCTTTGCAGGGGGATCAGGACACTGTCGGCCGCGACCAGAGCATTTACCGTCAGCAAGTTCAGTGACGGCGGACAATCAATCAGGACATAGTCGATCTTTAGCGCATCAAGCCCCGGCGCGCGCAGGGCATCATGCAGCAAATGACTGCGTTTTTCATTGGAAACCAACTCGATATCCGCCGAAGACAGGTCTGTCGTTGCGGGCGCGATCAGCAGGTTTTCGACATCCGTTTCCTGAAGAATGTCGATCAGCGGAGCTTCTTCCAGCAGAAGATCATAGGTTGTCAGCTCGCGGTCGCTCATGTCCACACCAAGCCCGGTTGATGCGTTGCCCTGAGGATCAAGATCAACAAGCAGCACCGTTTTTCCGACCTCGGCAAGCGCCGCGCCCAAATTGATGGTCGTCGTCGTTTTCCCGACCCCGCCCTTCTGGTTTGTGACCGCGATAATCTTGGTCCGATGCTCGCGAAGAGTGTCAGGCACGGGTGAGGTCTCCGATTTTCAGAATGGTGGCGCTTGGGTTGGTTTTGCTGGGATATGTATCAAGCTCGAACCGCCAATGATCAAGAGCTTCATCCAGTTCCTTGTTGAAATTCTCGCCTTTCAAAAAAAGGCACACCCCATTTTCGGTCAGGTGACGCGATGCGTAGCCCAGAAGGTCGCTCAGCGGCGCCAACGCACGGGCGGACACGACATCGGCGCCCAACGGCGCGACACTTTCGATTCGATGCGCCTCAACTGACGCGCGGATGCCGGTTTCCCGGATTACGGTTCGTAGAAACGTGGCTTTGCGCAAATCGCTTTCTACGCAAACTGTTGTTCGACCGGGATCAGCCTCTGCCGCCAGAATCGCTGTAACCAGGCCGGGGAATCCGCCGCCTGCCCCCATATCACACCACATATTGATGTTTTTTGGAGCCAGGTCATAAATCTGGGCCGAATCAACAAAATGTCTGGACCAAAGATCTGGCAGCGTTGAGTGCGCGACCAGATTGATCGCGGGGTTCCACTTGGTCAACAGCGCGGCATAGACCTCTAGTCGCTGCATTGTTTCACGTGAAACATCAAGCTGATCCGACGACTTCGCGCTCATCAGGCTGATTTCTTCTTCTGATTTTGCCGCAGTCTGGCCAGAATAAGCGTCAGCGCTGCTGGCGTCACTCCTTCGACCCGCCCGGCTTGAGCAAGGGTTCTTGGGCGTGCGCGCGAAAGCTTGTCGACAAGCTCGTTCGACAGGCCCTCCATCGCTTCATACTGGAAATCGCTTGGTATCTGCCATGCTTCGTCACGGCGAAGCGCCTCAACATCGCGGGCTTGCCGGTCAATGTAGTTCGCATATAGGGCGTCGCGTGAGGCTTGGACCTGAATTTCGTGTGGTATAGCATCAAACGTCTGATCCAGCTGGATAATCTTCTCGAAGTCCATGTCCGGAAAGGCGAGCAGGTCAAACGCTGTCCGCTTGGTTCCGTCTTTGCGAACGGTCAGCCCCAGTTTCTCCAAGTCCTGCGGGGTGAATGTTCGCGCGGTTAGTTGCTCCTTAGCCTTTGCCAAGGCCGCCGATTTATCCAGAAACACTTGGCGACGAGCCTGACTTACGCAACCAAGCTCAATGCCCAGCGGCGTAAGGCGCTGGTCTGCGTTATCGGCACGCAGCGACAGCCGGAATTCAGCGCGAGATGTGAACATTCGATAAGGCTCGGTGACGCCTCGAGTGATCAGATCGTCGATCATAACGCCCAGATAGGACGATGAACGCGAAAACACCACCGGGTCACGGCCCTTGGCAGCGAGCGCTGCGTTCAGGCCGGCAACGAGCCCCTGCGCGGCGGCTTCCTCATATCCTGTGGTGCCATTGATCTGGCCTGCCAGATATAGACCCGACACCTCGCGCAGCTCCAAAGTTTCGGTCAATGACCTTGGATCAACGTAGTCATATTCAATCGCGTATCCGGGCTGAAGAATCTCGGCAGACTCCAGGCCATGGATCGAGCGAACATAGGCTTCTTGCACATCGATCGGGAGCGATGTGCTGATCCCGTTTGGATAAACGGTGTGATCGTCGATGCCTTCTGGCTCAAGAAACACCTGGTGCGAGCTCTTGTCGGCAAAGCGCACGATCTTGTCCTCAATCGAGGGACAATAGCGCGGCCCAACACCATCGATCTGGCCACCATACATCGCAGAGCGATCAAGGTTTTCTCGAATGATATCATGAGTTTGCGAGTTTGTATGAGTGATCCCGCACGATACTTGCGCGGCTGAAGGCTTGGTGTTCAGGAACGAGAACATCACCGGGGCATCATCGCCGGGCTGCATATCCAGAACATCCCAGTTGATGGTCCGCCCATCCAGCCTTGGTGGCGTCCCTGTCTTCAACCGCCCAAGCGAAAGCCCAAACCCGTCGATGCGTTCGGCAAGCTTGACCGAAGGACGATCCCCCATTCTTCCGCCTGACGAGGTCTTGTCACCCACATGAATGATTCCCCGCAGAAACGTGCCGGTCGTCAAAATCACCGCAGCGGCATGAAGCTCTGACCCATCCAGAAGACGCACACCGGCAACGCGCGCGCCCTTCATTAGAAAATCTACGGCCTCGCCCTCAACCACAGTCAGATTTGGTGTTGCGGCGATCTCTGCCTGCATCGTTTGACGATAGATCTTGCGGTCAGCCTGCGCGCGTGGACCTTGCACCGCTGGTCCTTTGCGTCGGTTCAAAAGCCGGAATTGAATGCCCGCTTTGTCAGCGACGCGCCCCATCAACCCGTCCAGCGCATCAATCTCTCGCACCAGATGGCCTTTTCCAAGCCCTCCGATGGCTGGATTACACGACATAACACCAAGATCTTCCTTGCGCAGCGTGATAAGGGCCGTTTTCGCACCAAGTCGAGCCGACGCATGGGCAGCATCGGCGCCAGCGTGGCCCCCACCAACCACAATCACATCAAAGTCGCGATGTTTCACGTGAAACACTCCAATCCGTCAACTCAGGTCGTTACTTTCCAAGGCAAAAACTTGCAAAGATTTCATCCAACAGGTGCTCTACATCGACACGACCAACCAAACTATCAAGGGCTCTGATCGCTGTTCTGATCTCTTCTGCGGCAAATTCTGCACGCTCAGGACCGTGTTGTATCTCGATTCGAGCGTCTTCCAAAGCGGCAAGCGCACCGGTCATGGCAACCCTGTGCCGTTCACGGGTTGCGATGCCGGCGCCTTGAACCCGTCGCTCCAGAACCGAGGCGATGCGGTTGATAAGCTCATCCACCCCCTGCCCGGTGCGCCCAGACACAGAAAACCCGGCCGATGCGCTCAGATCGGCTTTCCCATAGACAACAATATCATCATCACGGGGTTGCATCAGAAGCTCGTCCTGCGCTGAATCCAGAAGAAAAATCCGCAGATCAGCGGCTTGAGCACGCGTTAATGCGCGCTCGACACCAATCGCTTCGATTTCATCCGTTGCTTTGCGAAGGCCAGCAGTATCAAGAACCGTAACCGCAAGCCCGGCAAGCTCCATCTGAACCTCGATCACATCTCGCGTTGTGCCCGCAATCTCAGAGGTTATCGCGGCATCGCGACCCGCAAGAGCGTTCAGCAATGTCGATTTACCAGCATTCGGCCGCCCGACAATCGCCACTTCAAAACCGTCGCGTATGCGTTCTGCAATCCGCGTTCCCAACGTTTCCTTGCGCAGCTTTGTCAGCACATCATCCAAAAGAGCGCTCACTTCGGGCGAGACATCGACCGGAACATCTTCGTCTGCGAAATCAATGGTCGCCTCAAGCAACGCCGCCGCTCGGATCAGATCGCGCCGCCAGCCTTCTGCCGTATCACCAAGCGCGCCAGACAGAACAGCGAAGGCCTGACGCCGCTGCGCTTCGGTTTCCGCATCAAGCAAGTCGGCCAAGCCTTCAACCTGTGCCAGATCGAGACATTCGTTTTCCAAGGCGCGGCGCGTAAACTCCCCAGGCTCTGCAAGGCGAAGGTTTGGAATACGAGAGAGCGCGGACAGCACACCTCGCTCGACAGCACTTGAACCATGCAGCTGAAGCTCGACGACATCTTCCCCGGTAAAGCTGGCACCCGAGTCAAAACAGATCACCAGCGCTTCATCCAAGATGGTGCCGTCAGTCGTTCTTAGCTTTCTCAGCCCTGCATTGCGGACGGGTGGAAGGCTGCCTGCCATCTGTCGCGCAGCCGAAAACGCATGTGGCCCGGAAATCCGGACCACTGCAACACCCGCTTTCCCGCGGGCACTGGCAAGAGCAAAAATCGTATCCATATATCTAACCCATTGTTTTATAACAATAAGTTACGTGTTCATTGAATCAAAGAACTCTGCATTCGACTTCGTTTGTTTGAGCTTCGAGATCAGGAATTCAATCGCGTCTGTGGTGCCCATCGGATTCAAGATACGACGAAGCACAAAGGTTTTATGCAGATCTTTTGCATCAACAAGCAGTTCTTCCTTCCGCGTGCCGGACTTGAGGATGTCGATGGCTGGGAATACCCGCTTGTCAGCGACCTTGCGGTCCAGCACAATCTCGCTGTTGCCGGTGCCTTTGAATTCCTCAAAGATCACCTCATCCATCCGCGAACCGGTATCGATCAAAGCGGTCGACACGATGGTCAGCGACCCGCCCTCTTCAATATTCCGTGCAGCACCGAAGAACCGCTTTGGGCGTTGCAGGGCATTGGCATCCACACCGCCGGTCAAGACCTTGCCAGAGGACGGCACAGTCGTGTTGAAGGCGCGTCCCAGGCGTGTGATCGAGTCCAGCAAGATCACGACATCACGTTTGTGTTCGACCAAGCGCTTGGCTTTCTCGATCACCATCTCGGCGACGGCCACGTGACGGGTGGCGGGTTCGTCGAAGGTCGATGATACAACTTCGCCCTTCACTGACCGCTGCATGTCGGTCACTTCTTCCGGGCGCTCGTCGATCAGCAAAACGATCAGATAGCATTCCGGGTGATTGGTTTCGATCGAATGGGCGATGTTTTGCAACAGCACGGTTTTACCCGTCCGCGGTGGCGCCACGATCAATGCCCGTTGGCCTTTCCCGATCGGTGACACCAGGTCAATGATCCGGGCCGAGCGGTCTTTGATGGTGGGGTCTTCAATTTCCATCTTCAGGCGTTCATCGGGATACAACGGGGTCAGGTTGTCAAACGCCACTTTGTGTTTGGCCAGCTCCGGATCGCCGAAGTTGATCTTTTCAACCTTCGTGATGGCAAAGTAGTTTTCGTTTTCCCGTGGGGCCTGAATGATCCCTTCGATCGTATCACCAGTGCGCAGCGAATACTGGCGGATCACGTCGGGGGAAACGTAAATATCATCAGGACCTGACAGATAGTTCGCTTCGGGTGAGCGCAGAAAGCCAAAGCCGTCTTGCACGACTTCCAACACGCCGTCGCCACCGATGATCCATTCATCATCCGCCAGCTCTTTCAGGATCGAGAACATCATCTCGCCCTTGCGCATGGTGGATGCGTTTTCGATTTCAAGCTCTTCCGCCATGTTCACAAGCTCTTTCGGGCTTTTGGCTTTGAGTTCAGCTAGATTCAGACGGTTTTCGGACATGGGGATGCTCTGATTGGCCTCAAGACAGCAAAAATTTGGACAGATGCGGTCTGATTAGAAATGGGAAATGCGGTCAGCCGGACGGCTCGCTTGACGCCGACATATGCGCGATTGCCGCACGAGTCAACGATTTCAGAATTTAACAATCACTGAAAACACGATCACAAGCATCAGCAATGTCGGGAATTCATTCATCATCCGATAGCGACGGCCGGTCAGCGTGTTGGTCCCCGCGATGAAATCTTTGCGACGCCCTGCAAGCCACATATGAAACCAGGTCATCAAAATCACGGAAAGCCCCTTGGTCCATGGCCAAACCATCGACCAATCGACAATCCCCGGCGTGAACACCAGACACAGCCCGAAGATCCAAGTGCTGATCATGGAGGGATTCATGATCGCTTTCAAAAGGCGACGTTCCATCGTCTGAAACAGATCATCGGTTTCATTGCCCGATCCGACGACTTCTACGTGATAGACAAACAGACGAGGCAGATAGAACAGCCCTGCCATCCAAGCGATCACCGAGATGACATGAAGCGATTTTGTCCATGGATAAACATCAGCAAGAAAATCACCCATTCTAAGCACTCCTTGTCTGACCACCGGGTTCAGGCCTTCTTAAAATAATAAAGAAGAGAAAGAAAAGATGATGTTTTTGTAGGGCCTGTGGATAATGGGGATTAATGGATTATCCCGCCCCTTTCGCACAGAGGCAAAAGCAGAGGATACTTTTCTGGATAGATCACGGATGACGTGAAAAACAAGGTAGGAGCGGGCAGTTCCAATGGGGATAACTCAAGGGACAGTTTCGAACCGTTTCCTGATATCCACACCAACAGAAGAATTTTCCCAACAGTGGAAGAATTCAGGATTTTATCTTAGTGGTGGGATGAGTTATCCCGGATCGAAGTCAGGGCACGGTTTTCCATGTTTTTCGACACCGGAACAAACAGAGTTTTTCCACAGGGTTATCAGATGAGCGCCACGTTGATTCTTGCCTCTCGTTCGGAAATCCGGGCGCAACTGTTGCGAAACGCTGGTGTTGATATCGAAATTCAACCCGCCCGTATAGACGAAGAAACGATCCGCGCCTCGCTGGAGGCCGAGGGCACCTCTCCGCGCGATCTGGCCGATGCGTTGGCTGAGTTCAAAGCCCGCAAGATAGCAGACAAGAACCCCGATCGGCTGGTTCTGGGCTGTGATCAGATCGCAGAGATTGGCGGAAAGGTTCTGTCAAAGCCCCGCGACCCGGACGACGCAAAGGCTCAATTGATGGAGATGTCAGGCCAGACGCATCGTCTATTGTCGGCCGCGGTCTTGTATGAAGATCGCAAGCCCATCTGGCGTCAGGTGGGGATGGTTCGTCTGCGGATGCGAGACTTGTCTGCGGCCTATGTCGACGACTACGTCACCCGCAATTGGGACAGTATCCGCCATTCTGTCGGTGCCTATAAGCTCGAGGAAGAAGGCGTTCGGCTGTTCGCAAAAGTTGACGGCGATTATTTCAATGTTTTGGGTTTGCCGCTGACCGACCTGCTGTCATACCTGATCTTGCGAGGAGATCTTAAAATATGAGCGAAACACGCATCCCTTTGGCTGGTGTAATCGGGGATCCGATTGAACACTCTTTGTCCCCGCGACTGCACGGCCATTGGCTCAAAACATTGGGCATCAACGGGCACTATATCCCGATGCGAGTCGTTAACGAAGACTTGGAGCGGGTCGTGCGCACTTTGCCCAAGGCCGGGTTTGTTGGCGTGAACGTTACGATACCGCACAAGGAAACCGTGTTGTCGCTGGCAGATATCGTCACCGACCGCGCTGCGCTGATCGGGGCGGCGAACACGCTGATTTTCCGCGCCGATGGGAAAATCCATGCCGACAACACAGACGGCTACGGGTTCACGGAAAACCTGCGTCAGGGCGCGCCGGGATGGACGCCGACGGCTGGGCCAGCCGTTGTTTTCGGGGCGGGGGGTGCTGCGCGGGCTGTCATCGCCTCTTTGATCGAGGTGGGCGCGCCGGAAATCCGGTTGGCCAATCGCACCCGCGCGCGCGCCGATGCGTTGCGGGCGGAGTTCGGTACCCGCATCAAGGTCTTTGACTGGCTTCAGGCCGGCAACATGCTGGAAGGCGCGGCAACAGTCGTGAACACCACCTCGCTTGGGATGGTGGGCAAGCAGGAATTCCGGGTGCCGCTTGATGGCTTGAAGCCCGGTGCGGTGGTGACGGATCTGGTCTATACACCGCTCCGCACGCACTTCCTTAGCGAAGCTGAAAAGGCCGGCTGCACAGTGGTGGACGGTTTGGGCATGTTATTGCATCAGGCCGTGCCAGGCTTTGAACGCTGGTTCGGATTGCGACCGAAGGTGGATGATGGCTTGCGCGCGGCCGTAATTGGTCGATGAGCGGCCCGTTTATCATTGGACTGACCGGCTCGATCGGGATGGGCAAATCTACCACCGCTCAGATGTTTGCCGACGAGGGCGTTCCGGTCTGGGACGCAGACGCCGCTGTGCACCGGATCTATGCGCCCGAAGGGGCAGCGGTCGCGCCGGTGCGCGCGCTTTGCCCCGAGGCGATTATCGACGGTGGCGTTGATCGTGATGCGCTGAAGACGTGGATCGCAAGCGACGACAAGGCATTGAAAAAGCTGGAAGAAGTCGTTCATCCACTGGTCGCATCAGACAGAAAAAGGTTTCTAGCCGACACCCGGTCCCCGATCGTTGTCCTGGATATTCCGCTGCTGTTTGAAACCGGCGCCAACCGCCATGTCGATCTGGTTGTCGTTGTATCTGCCCCATCAGACGTGCAACGCGACCGCGTGCTATCACGCGGGTCGATGACAGACGCCCAGTTCAAGACCATCCTTGCAAAACAGCTTCCAGATGCCGAAAAAAGAAGCCGGGCGGATGTCGTGATCCCGACGGAAACGATGGACGGGGCGCGGCATGCCGTGAAACAGGTGCTTGCCGACGTGAAGGAGCGGTTGGACCATGCGTGAAATCGTGCTTGATACTGAAACCACAGGGTTCGACCCCGAAAGCGGGGACCGGATCGTTGAAATCGGCTGTCTTGAGCTGTTCAACCACATGCCGACCGGAAAGACCTACCATCAGTATATCAATCCCGAACGCGACATGCCGGACGAGGCGTTCGGCGTGCACGGCATTGGCCCAGACCTTTTGATCCAACCACGCCCCGCCGCGAAAGGCGAGGTGACGTTGAAGGACAAGCCAGTTTTCAAATCTGTGGGTCAGGCGTTTGTCGATTTCATCGGTGACGCGAAGCTTGTGATCCACAACGCCAGCTTTGACATGAAGTTTCTGAATGCCGAGCTGAAATGGATGGGTCTGCCAGCGATCCCTTGGGAACAAGCCACTGACACACTGGCCATTGCGCGCAAGAAGTTTCCCGGCTCGCCCGCATCGTTGGACGCCTTGTGCAGACGGTTCGGCATCGACAACACCTCTCGGACGTTACACGGCGCGCTGTTGGACAGTGAAATTCTGGCCGAGGTCTATTTGGAGCTGATCGGTGGACGCCAGCCCGACCTGGTGCTTGCCGCAGGGTCCGGGTCCGACACAACAGGCGCCAGGACCGAGGCTTGGCGGCCGCAACCCCGGCCCCAACCGCTGCCCCCGCGGATCAGTCAAAAAGAAGCCGCCGCCCATGACGCTTTTGTTGAAAAGCTGGGCGACGGCGCGCTTTGGAAAAAGTTCAGCTAAGGCGTTCTGACTACCTTAGCTTACCGGCGTGTCACCGCGTTCGGCAGCAGCCCGGCGCTCGATTTCGTGACGATACAGCGCAAGGAAGTCGACCGTATCCAGATTAAGCGACGGGAAGCCCCCGTCACGGGTCACGTCTGCCACGATACGACGCACAAACGGGAACAACATGCGCGGGCATTCGATCATCAGAAACGGGTGCATCTGATCTTCGGGCACGTTTTCGACCTGAAAGATGCCTGAATACTCAAGCTCCATCAAAAACAGCTGCTCGCCACCGTTCTTGTTCTTCGACCCGACCGTGTATTTCGAGATAACCTCGAACTGGTTGTCACCGGTGCGCTTCTTGGCGTCCAGGGCGACCTCGACGCTGATGTCGGGCTGAACCTCTCCTTGTGCGCCCTTTTGCGCCAGGATGTTTTCAAACGACATGTCGCGAATGAATTGGCCAAGAATTTGCATCTTGGGGGGAACGGGGGCTTTCTGTTCAGCGGCTTGTTCGGCCATTGTCTTCTCCTTCGGGAAAAACCTTTGGATCGTCCTTATCACCTTGGTCGCGGGCCCTCAACCAAGGGGTTTCACCGCACGAAAATTGCGGGTATTTGATCACTATGACAGAGATGATCCCCGCTTGGTGCGACGACACGCTGACTCCGGTTGAAAAGCTTGAGGCCCACAAACAGGGTCTGAAGCACAAAGCCGTGTCGGTTTTTCTGTTTCACGGTGACAAGGTGCTGATCCAGCAGCGCGCGGCAGAAAAATACCATACGCCAAACCTGTGGGCGAACACCTGTTGCACCCATCCGCATTGGGGCGAAGACCCCGCATTGTGCGCCCAGCGTCGGTTGGAAGAGGAATTGGGCATCACCGGCTGTATGCCGAAATGGGTCGAAAATCTGGAATACCGCGCTGATGTTGGCGGGGGCCTGGTCGAACACGAGGTCGTCGACCTGTTTGTCATTCACTGTGACGCGATGCCCAGCCTGACCCTGAACCCAGCAGAGGTTCAGGCGGTGCAATGGCTGACCCGCGAATCGCTAGAGCAGCAGATCGCGCACACGCCCGAGGTCTTCACCCCGTGGCTCAAGATCTACATGTCAGAACACGCACGCTCAGTTTTTGGTCCAGCCTGACGGACCATCCACGCGAGGATGCTTTGATTGGTTTTCCGGCGTGACGTCCGTAAAATCCGCGTCAATCACATCTTCGTCCTGCGGCGGACGGGCGTGCGGGTTCTGCGACCCCATGCTGAAAGACTGCACCTGCACACGTGCACGCACCCAATTATACACCGCGCGGCGAACCGCCGGGATCAACAGCGAAAAACCAACGAAATCGGTGAAAAACCCCGGTGTGAGCAGCAGAGCGCCGGAAAACAAGATCATCGCGCCGTGGGCCAAAGGCTCGGTCGGATCGTTCAGTTGACCGAAGCTTTCACGCAGTTGTGACATCGCCAAGGCACCTTGCGCCCGCATGAGTTGGGTGCCGACGATCGCCGTCAAAACGACGATCGCGAGCGTTGGCCACAAGCCGATTGCGCCCCCGACTTGAATGAACAAGGCGATCTCGATCAGCGGAACGGCGATGAATAGGGCAAAAAGCCACATGAGGCTGCACTCCTTTTCGTTTCGAGCAGTGGACTTGACCCCGCACAGCACCTACATATGTCACCGGTTAGCGCGTTTCCATATGGCGCTTGAAAAGAGGTATAAATGAGCTCACCCCTGATCCAGCTTCTGGTTCTTGCCGGAATTGCCCTGTTTCTGATTTTGCGACTGCGCGACGTGCTTGGCACGCGTGAAGGTTTTGAAAAGCCCGTGGTGACCCGCAATGATGATCGCGCCATCGCGCGCGACCAGTTTGAAGTCATTGAAGGTGGTCCGGACAGCGACATCACGGACCACGTTCCCGACGGAAGCCCGGCCGCCAAGGCGCTTGCCGCCATGAAGGGCGCCGAACCAAGCTTTAATGTCAGCGAATTTCTGGGGGGCGCGCGGGGCGCCTATGAAATGATCCTGATGGGGTTTGAAGCTGGCGACATGGCGAAGATCAAACCGTTTCTGTCCGACGAGGTTTACGATACCTTCGCTTCGGTCGTCGAGCAGCGCGAAAAGAAGGGCCTGTCAGTCGAGGCAAACTTTGTCGGGCTGCGTGAGCTGAAGCTTGTGGATGCCGAATTTGACCCCGACAGCCGCGAAGGCGAAGTCACGGTGCGCTTTATCGGAGAGCTGACGTCGGTCTTGCGGGACAAGGGCGGCGACATCATCGAGGGCAACCCGAACGAAGTTAAGCGCCAGAAAGACATCTGGACCTTCGCGCGCGTCATGGGATCGAACAACCCGAACTGGCAGCTTGTTGCCACAGGTGGATGATGTTTCGGGGGCTGGCATGCGCGCTGGCCCTTTTGGGCGCCCCGGCTTTCGCTGGGTTGCAGGATGCCGACGTTTCGATCCTTGCTTTTGACGAGCTTGAGGGCTGGGAACAGGACGACCACCAAGCCGCATTGTCGGTTTTTCTGGACACTTGTCGCGATCTTGATGATCCCCGGTGGCGGCCGATTTGTGCGCTTGGCGCAACGCAAGAAGACGGCAAAACATTTTTTGAACTGTTTTTTCGTCCTGTCCTGATCAAGGACGGCAACGACCCGCTTTTCACCGCCTATTACGAACCTGAGATTCGAGGGTCTCGGACCGAGACGCTTCGGTTCCGACATCCGGTCTATCGCAAACCACCAGAGCTGGGTGCAAACGACCTTTGGTTGTCGCGGCGCGATATCGAAGAAGGTGGTGTGCTGCGCGAACGTGGTCTTGAAATCGCGTGGGTCGAAGACCCGGTCGAACTTCAGTTTCTGCAAATTCAGGGGTCGGGTCGCATCCGGCTGCCTGACGGAAGCACCATCAGGCTGGGGTATGGCGGATCAAACGGCCACAGCTTCAAATCTCTTGGGAAAGAGCTGGTTCGCCAGGGTGTCTATAACCGGCATCAGGTCTCGCAGCGCGTTATCCAGAATTGGGTGAAGCGAAACCCCGAAGCAGGGCATGAGCTTTTGATGTCCAACCCGTCCTATGTCTTCTTTCGCAAAATCGGCAAAGTGGCGGCTGAAAAGGGACCACTTGGGGCGATGAACCGATCCATTACGGCGCACAGATCGCTGGCGGTGGACCCGAAATACACGCCGCTTGGCGCGCCGGTTTGGCTTGAAAAAGACGGCGAAGAACCCTTTCGCAGACTCATGGTCGCGCAAGATACCGGGTCGCGGGTGAAGGGTGCGCAGCGTGCCGATATTTTCTGGGGAACCGGGGATAAGGCGGGGCTTCTGGCAGGCAGGATTCGCGACACCGGCCGGATGATCGTGTTGCTGCCGATCCAGCGCGCCTTCGCCATCCTGCCAGAGGAATAGGCCCGTGCGACGCCCCAGACATCTAAGCGCTGAAGAAAAGGCGCTTTGGAAGAAGGTGACAGACAGCACGGACCGGCTGCACCCGCTTCAGCGCAAGCCAGACCAACCTTTGCCTGACCGCCCGCGAAAACCGGTGCCACCTGTGCAGACCGACCTATCCCGGTTTCGGGTGGGCGAAAGAACATCCTCAAGCACCCGACCGCATGAACTGGCGCCGGTTCTGGCTGATGCTATCGCCCAAAAGCCCGTCGCGATGGATCGCAAGACCTTTGGCAAGATGAAAAAGGGGCGGCTTTCCCCTGAAGCCCGACTTGATCTGCACGGTATGACGATCGCCCAAGCTCACCCAGTGCTGACCCGCTTTATACTCGAGGCTGCTGCATCCGACCGGCGGTTGGTGCTGATCATCACCGGTAAGGGCAAGCACCGCGACGACGGCGGCCCGATCCCGGTGCGCCATGGCGTTCTGCGCCACCAGGTGCCCCATTGGTTGCATACGATGCCGCTGCGCCAGCACGTGCTTCAGATCACCGAGGCCCATTTGAAACATGGTGGTCAGGGCGCCTATTACGTCTACCTGCGGCGGCGACGCTAGCGCCTATTGAGCAAGGTTCGGAACGATCAGGCGTGTAGCGTTCTGCACAACAAGCACCGTGCCCGGTATCAGGCCGATCCGTGCCGAAGGGTCGGCGCCATAAGCCGCCCCTAGGTCAGGCACTTTCCGCAGCAGGCGCAAAAAGGACGGTGAGGCAAGCGCCGTTGCGTGATCAATCTTGCCATCGCTGAAGGCAGAGATATCAACCATCGTCACGTTAAGCTCGGCAAGCTGTTCGACATCCGTTGTGTTGCCCAACCGTGCAGTTTGACCAGTTAGCCCAGCTGACAGCCGTAATGCGATGTCGCGCGTGGACGAGAAGATATAGAACGGCTCGGGTAGCTTGCCGATCCGGTTTGCCTGTTGGCGAAACACGTCGATGTCGATGTCGGGTGAAATCAGCACGACGCCACCGATCTTGCGCAGCCCCTTCTGACCATCGGCGATCGCCATCTGGCGCATCGTCTCCATCGCCAACAAGGCACCCATCGAGTGACCAACCAGAAGGATTTCGTCCACCCCGGCCTCGGACACGGACCTTAGCGTCGTTTCCAACCCGTCACGTGCAATCAACATCGAATCCCGGTCATAACCATATCCCAGCGGGTGCCCCGCGCTGGGCCATGAATAATGGACCGGCAAGAAGGGCAGGCCCAGATCCTCGGTCAGCTGCGCAAACCGATAAAGGCCTTCTGAAAAGTTGTTGTTGAAACCGTGGACAAACACAATCGCCGTGCGGGATTCCGACCGGCGCGAGCGAAGCTCTTGACGCAAGGCGCTGTTGAAGGCCTCGGATGTTGCGATGGGCGAGAAGTTGTCGAGCAGGAAGTGCTGGGCAGGATCCGGTTTGGCTGAATATGGCCAATTGATGCTTCCCGGCTCCCGCTCTGGCGGCACAGAGACATCGAAGCGACCGAAAATCAGGTTACGACTGCGGTTTCCGCTGGGAAACCCCATCTCGTCGATCTCACGCGTGGTGCCGACATAAATGCGTTGCAGGTCGCCCGTCTGACCGGCGCCGGCAAACAGGGTAAGCTCCCCACGCGGAGCGCAGGAAACGAGCAGCAGGAACAAAGTCAGGTGATGGAATAGGCGCAAACGGGGTCTCCTCGGGTCATCCATTGGATAACCGAGCTTTCCCCGCCTGCATAGCCATCAAAGCATGTAGCGGCTCACATCGGTCGAGGTCATCAGCGCCCCAAGGTTTTTCTGAACGAACCCTTTATCAACGGTCACTGTTTCGCCCGGTTTGTCAGGCGCGGTGAAGCTAAGCTCTTCGAACACGCGTTCCAGCACGGTGTAAAGACGTCGTGCGCCGATGTTTTCAACGCTCTGGTTCACCTCAGCCGCGATGCTGGCCAAGGCCGCAATTCCGTCTTCGGTAAAGTCGACGGTTACCTGCTCGGTGTCCATCAAGGCTGTGTATTGGCGGGTCAGCGCGTTGTCGGTTTCGGTCAGGATGCGCACGAAATCTTCTTCCGTCAGGGCGCGAAGCTCGACCCGAATGGGAAGGCGGCCTTGCAGCTCGGGCAGAAGGTCAGACGGCTTGGCGACATGGAATGCACCTGATGCGATGAACAAGATGTGGTCGGTCTTGACCGGCCCATGCTTGGTCGACACGGTCGTGCCTTCAATCAGCGGCAGCAGATCGCGCTGCACACCTTCACGGCTGACATCGGCCCCGCGCGCATCGGCGCGGGCGCAGACCTTGTCAATTTCGTCTAGGAACACGATGCCGTTCTGCTCAACCGCTTCCAACGCCGCACGGTTGACGGTTTCGTCATCCAAAAGCTTGTCGGCTTCGTCCGAGATCAGCAGGTCATAGCTATCGCGCACGGTGATCTTGCGTTTCACGGTGCGTTGCCCAAACGCTTTGCCGAACATATCGCCAAGGTTCATCATGCCCATGCCCTGCCCCGGCTGACCCGGCACGTCGAACATCTGCATCGGGTTCGAGCTGTCAGCGATATCTATTTCGACCTCGTGATCGTCCAGCTCGCCAGACCGCAACTTCTTTCGAAACATTTCGCGCGTGGCGTCGCGCGCATCGGTGCCGGCAATCGCTTCGATCACACGATCTTCGGCGGCGGCTTCGGCGCGGGCTTTCACGTCTTCGCGCATTTGCTCACGGGTTTGCATGATCGCCGCATCCACCAGATCGCGCACGATCTGTTCGACGTCGCGACCGACATAGCCAACCTCAGTGAACTTTGTCGCCTCAACTTTAATGAATGGCGCGCGCGCCAGTTTGGCCAGCCGGCGGCTGATCTCGGTCTTACCAACGCCAGTGGGGCCGATCATCAGGATGTTCTTGGGGTACACCTCGTCGCGCAGATCATCGGCCAATTGCTTGCGCCGCCAGCGGTTGCGCAGCGCCACGGCCACGGCGCGTTTGGCGTCTTTTTGCCCGATGATATAGCGGTCCAGCTCGCTGACGATTTCGCGGGGGGTCAGGTCGGTCATTTGCTGATCTCCTCAACAGTCAGGTTGCCGTTTGTGTAAACGCAGATGTCAGCGGCAATCGCCATGGCTTTGCGCGCCACGCCTTCGGCGTCCAGATCGCTTTCCATCAACCCGCGCGCGGCGGCCAGCGCAAAATTGCCGCCCGATCCAATGGCGGCCACGTCATGTTCCGGTTCCAGCACATCGCCCGCGCCGGTGATGACCAGAAGCTCCTTCCCGTCGGTGACGATCAGCATGGCTTCGAGCTTTTGCAGGTATTTGTCTGTCCGCCAGTCCTTGGCCAGCTCGACCGAAGCGCGCGCCAACTGCCCTGGTGTCGCCTCCAGCTTCTTTTCCAGACGCTCAAGCAGGGTGAACGCATCCGCGGTGGATCCCGCAAACCCCGCCACAACATCAAACCCGCCGGGTGAAAGCCTGCGCACCTTGCGCGCGGTGCCTTTGATTACGGTTTGACCAAGGCTGACCTGCCCGTCGCCCGCAATTACCACTTTGTCGCCCTTGCGCACGCCGATAATTGTCGTGCCGTGCCAGCCGGGGAAATCTGTCTCTGCCATGTCGCCTCCGTTCGATTTCATCCTATATGGACGTGGGTGCCGGGTCAGACAAGCACCTCGGCTTGTTCTTGTTGCTGCTCAGGGCTAGCGTGCAGCCATGGCCGAAAAGAAAATCCTTCGCGTTTATCTTAATCCCGACATGTTGGATCATGCGCGGAATGGAGGATTCAACTTCGTTAACCGGATCGCAAATGCGTTGGAGCCACGCGGGTTTCGCATCGAGTTTCGCAAGAATAGTGACGTAGAGCGGCTGAAATCGGCCGGTCGTAAGGGCTACTCTCTGTTCTTGATGGACGATCCGATTCACGCCAAGGCGCTGACCATGAGGCGCAGTTACTTCTACCCCTTCTGGCGGATCGAGGCGTCGGCAAAGCGTTGGGAGTTCGAAGTTGCCCAGACGCCATTTGATGCGGCAACCATTGATGGCGCGGCTGCAACCGATTGGGCAGACAAGTGGCGGAAGTGGTTGTTCAAAGGGGAGGCGAAAGCGGTGTCTCGCGACGGCCCGATTTATGTGCCGCTTCAGGGAAAGCTGCTGCGTCAACGAAGCTTTCAATCCACAAGTCCGGTCGAGATGTTGGACCTAACCGCGACCCGGTTCCCGGCGCATGTCATTCTGGCAGGGCTTCACCCCGGCGAGGTGTATTCCGAAAAGGAACGTCTTGCCCTGGATGGCCTGCGCCAGAAACACCCGAATTTGACGATCACGACAGGCGACATGACGCAGGCGCTGAAAACCTGTCGGCTTGTGGTCACGCAAAACTCATCCGCCGCGTTCTTCGGCTATTTTTTCCACAAGCCCGCAGTGTTGTTTGGCAAGATAGATTTTCACCATATTGCATCGAACACGCACGACTTGGGCATCGACGATGCCTTTACCGCGGCGTTGGGGTCGCAGCCCGAATTTGATCGGTATCTCTACTGGTTCACCATGATGAATGCCATTCGCGCGGATGCCGAAGATTGTGAAGACCAGATCCTGAAAACCCTTGCCCGTCGCGGTTGGCAGGTGGATTAGAGCCTATTCCAGCCAACCTGACAGATTGCGAGCGGCGACACCAATCAGGGCCTCGATATGGGCGTCGTCGTCATTCAGACAGGGAATATAGGTGAAACTTTCACCGCCCGCCTCGACGAAAGCCTCCTGAATTTCTTCCTGAATTTCCTCAAGCGTTTCGATGCAATCCGCCGAGAAGGCAGGCGCGATTACAGCGATGTTCTTCTTGCCGGTTTCAGCAAGCCGCGCGACCTCTTTCACGGTGTAGGGCTTGAGCCATTCTTCGGGTCCGAAAACGGATTGGAAGGTGGTTGTGATGTCTGCCTCGTCCCAGCCCAAGCGCTCTTGCAGCAAGCGGGTGCTTTTCTGGCACTGGCAGTGATAGGGATCACCTTGCTTCAAATAGCGTTCGGGCATGCCGTGATAGGACACAACCAATAGATCAGGTCGCTTGGGCATTGCGGCATAGCCGCGTTCGACCGACTGCGCCAGCGCGTCGATATAGGCGGGGTCGTCGAAATAGGGCGTGATGGTCCGGCTCGCCGGTTGCCAGGCTTCCTCCATCAGGGCGCGGAAGAACTGGTCGTTTGCTGTGCCCATCGTCGCGCCCGCGTATTGTGGATACAGCGGAAAAAACAGAATGCGGTCGCAGCCTGCGGCCACCATTTCCTGCACCTTCGATTTGGTAGAAGGGTTGCCATAGCGCATGCAATAATCAGTCACGACTTCTGCCCCAAACCGCTTTTCCAACCCGGCGCGCAGCTTGTCGGCCTGTTGCTTTGTGATGGTCATCAGCGGGCTTTCGTCCAGATCTTCGTTCCAGATCGACTTGTATGCCTCGCCTGACGAAAAGGGGCGTTTGGTCAGGATGATGCCCTGCAGGATCGGCTGCCATTTCCACGCGGGGTAGTCGATCACCCGCTTGTCCGACAGAAACTCGTTCAGATAGCGGCGCATGGACCAATAATCATAGCCGTCGGGCGTGCCCAGATTGGCGAACAGAACGCCGACCTTGCGGGCGGGCATTGTGGGGTGATCAGCAGGTCTTTTCATAATCATGGTTACGCTCCGTTTCGCACCTTGGATCAATCGCGGGACACGGGTCTGGTGTCAATCGGGCAATTTGCTTTCGTCGGTGCCAAGCGCGTCGGCAAGCCGTGCGGCGGCTGATCCGGGCCGAAGTGGCTTTGGCTGACTGCCATCCGGGACCCAGCCGGTCAGAAACACCAAATCGAAGCTTGCTGAAATGCGGTTCTGGTCGGCTGGAAAATGCGCTGCATAGCGCGACTCTATCTCTTGTAAGAAAGCGCGCGTGAGTGGCGACTTCAGTCTCTGTTCCAGCGCATTTCGCTCTCCCATCAGTCTCAGATCGCGAAAAAGGGCAGTGGCAGAACCATAGGTGACCTCTCTCAAATCGCTGTCCGCTACCGGAAGCGCAAAGCCTGCCCGTTGTAGCAGCGCGCCAAGGTCGCGGATCTCTCCCATCGGGAGCACGCGGGGCGACAGGCCGCCAGTCTGGGCGATTTCGACTTCGGACAAAATGGCGCGCAGTTCAGCCAAGGTTTGTCCGCCAAACAGGACGGCCATGAAAAGTCCGTCGGGTTTCAGCGCGCGTTTGGCTTGTATCAGCTGCCCGACCGGGTCGTTGGACCAGTGCAGCGATAAGCCGTGAACGACCAGATCATGAGCGCCTTGATCCAGATCGAGCACATCCTGATCAGCTACAATCTTGGCATCGGGGAAGGCGTTGGACCAGATTTCTGGAAAACCTGTCACAATCGCCGGCTTGGTAAACGTTCTGTTAACCTCTGTTAGGCGATCCTTGACTTCATCCGCGGCAAGTTCGTGCAGGAACATCCCGCTTGTGCGGGCGCGTTTGCGGTTCTGCGCAAGCTGGCCAAGGTCGGTAAGGTTTGGCGGTGTATCCGGATCTGGCCGTGTCATGGGCGCGGACCATAGATGGAAGGATAAAAAATGCAATCGGTGCTGAGCGTCCTTTACCCGCCGAAATGTATTAGCTGCGATGCACCAACGGAAACGGATTTTGCCCTTTGCGGGGCTTGTTGGCGGGAAACTCCGTTCATCGAAGGACATGTCTGCGATCTGTGCGGTGATCCTTTGCCCGGCGAAGCGGATGGGCACGAAGATTATTGCGACGCCTGCCTTGCGACCCAGCGACCCTGGTCGCGGGGTCGGGCGGCGTTGCTATACAAGGGGAACGCACGGCGTTTGGTCTTGGCGCTCAAGCACGGAGATCGACCAGAGCTGGCGCGCGCGTCTGCGCCTTGGCTGGCGCGTGCTGCTACACCATTGCTTCTTGCCGACACGTTGATCGTGCCGGTTCCGATCCATTGGTCAAGGCGGCTGAAGCGTCGCTATAACCAATCTGCAGAGCTTGGACGGGCCTTGGCGCGCACCCTGTGCCTTGACCACCAGCCGGACGCCTTATGCAGGCACAAGCGCACCCGCCCGCACGAAGGCATGGACGCCGAAACCCGGTTCGCAAATATGCAAAACGCTGTTCTTGCGCACCCAAAGCATGGCAAGGTTCTGGCCGGGCGGAACGTTCTTGTCCTTGACGATGTCATGACCTCGGGCGCCACCTTCGACGCGGCAACCCACGCGTGTCTGGACGCGGGCGCGAAATCGGTTCAGGTGCTTGCCCTTGCCCGCGTTGCGCGTGATGCCTAGATCCTTATAGTTCAGACACCACCGATTGGGCAGTAAGCGGAGCGGCAGATGAAGCCAGTTACGATCTACACGACGCAATTATGCGGCTTTTGCCATGCGGCAAAGCGGCTTTTGACCAGCAAAGACATCGCGTTCGACGAAATCGACGTGGCGATGAACCCCGACAAGCGACAGGAAATGATGTCGCGCGCGCATGGGCGCCACACCGTGCCGCAGATCTTTATCGGTGACACCCATGTCGGGGGCTGCGACGAGCTGTATGCGCTAGAGCGCGAAGGCAAACTTGACCCACTTTTGGCTGCGTAGGGCATGAAGGTTGCGCTGATCCAGTTCACGGCAGGCGACGATCCCCAAACCAATCTGGCCGTTGTTCGCACCATGATCCGTGACGCAGCGCAGGCAGGTGCGCGTTTTATCCTGACGCCCGAAGTCTCGAACATCATTTCGACCAGTCGCCGCCATCAAAACAAGGTGCTTCATGCGGAGCAGGACGATCCCTTTCTGGCTCGCCTGCGCGAAGAGGCCCGCGCGCTGGGCGTCTGGCTTCTGATCGGCTCGCTTGCGATCAAGGCAGGCGATGAAGATGGGCGCTTTGCCAACCGCTCTTTTCTGATTTCGCCTGATGGGTCGGTGGTTGCGCGCTATGACAAGATCCACATGTTCGACGTGCAGATCGACGAAACAGAGACCTACCGCGAAAGCGCAGCCTATCGTCCGGGCACCAAGGCGGTTGTCGCCGACACGGAGTTTGCGAAAATCGGCATGACGATCTGTTACGATATGCGGTTTCCACATTTGTATCGCCGCCTTGCGAAGGCGGGCGCGACAATCATTACTGTGCCAGCCGCATTCTCTCCCGTCACCGGCAAAGCGCACTGGGAAAGCCTGCTGCGCGCGCGCGCGATCGAAAACGGTGTGTTCATTCTTGCCCCGGCGCAATGCGGACAGAACGGGCCAGCCCGCGCGACGCATGGGCATTCGCTTGTGGTTTCCCCATGGGGAGAGGTTTTGGCGGATGGTGGCGAGGTGCCGGGCATCACAATGGTTGATCTTGATCTAGCGGACGTGGAACAGTCGCGCCGACGCGTGCCGTCATTGAACCATGATCGCGAAATAGAGGGCCCCTGATGTCAGAAAGTTCGGTTGAAACCCTTTCGGTCGCCCTATTCAGCGAAATGTTCATGGCAGACCAGCTGGCGCGCAACCGCCTTTCGAAAGCCTTGCCAAAAGGGATGGAGCTGAGCCATTTTTCAGTGCTCAACCATCTGGCCCGGGTGAACGAGGAAAAAAGCCCTGCCCAATTGGCGAAGGCGTTTCATGTCACGCGTGGCGCCATGACCAATACCTTGAGCAAGCTGGAATGGGCCGGACACGTTCATATCCGCCCCGACTGGGACGACGCGCGCCGTAAATTTGTGTCGATCTCGCCGTCGGGTCGGTCAGCGCGTGATGTCGCCCTTCTGGCCATCACACCGATTATCGCCAACATGGTCACCAAAATCGGACCCGAGAAGGTGCGAAACGTGCTTCCCGTGCTGCGCGAAATGCGCCAGCTGTTCAGCGATTTGGAATGAGGGCGCTTGAATTTGACACCGACTTGATGGTTCAGGCGGGCCAATGCGACGTTGTGGACCTGCCAGACCGCATCATACAGACCACGCCGGCCGAGCCGAATTTCTGGTTCGGGAACCGGGTGCTGTTTCGTGATCCGCCACGCGACGCAGCGCAAGTGATCGACGGCTTCCACGGGGATCTTCCGCATGCCCGGCACATCTGCCTTGGCTGGGATATTCCAAATTTGCCGCTTGACCATGTCAGGACGGTTTTTGCTCAAACCGATCTGGTCGTCGAGCAATCCGAAACGCTGGCCCTGCGCGGACAGCTAAACCGTGCCAGCGCCCCAAAGGGCCTCACCATTCGACCGCTTGTGAGCGCTGCGGACTGGGCGCAGAGCGAGGCGATCTCTAAGCGTGATCTGCTGGCCGACAAGATGCCGGTTCGCGGCATGGACAGCTTCCTGTCCAAACGCTCGAAAGGGCGGTGGGCCCAGATCGAAAAGCGGATGGGCCAGTGGTTCGGGGCTTTTCGTGGGGCCGATCTGGTCGGTGATATGGGCATCTTTCATAACGATCGGCTGATCCGCTATCAGTCAGTGCAGACGCATTTCGACCATCGGCGCCAAGGAATCTGTTCGGCCCTTCTTTGTGCGAGCCTTGATTGGGCGCGAGCGCGGGCGCCTGATGCATTGGCTGTGATTGTGGCAAACGCAGAAAGCGACGCCGGGCGACTATACCGTCGGGCGGGTTTTGCAGCCTTGGAAACCACGATCAGCGCGTTTCGCCCACCTGATGACGGCTAGGCGCGCTGTGCGGCTTTAGCCTTTGGGTTTCACACAGGCGACGGCATAGTTCACTGACAGATCCGTGTCCGAGATTGACCAGCTCCAACCAAGCGGGCTGAACACCATGCCTTTGCGGTCAACGACGCGCAGACCCGCGCTATCGATCAGCGCAACCAGTTCGTCCGGGGTGATGAATTTGGACCATTCATGCGTTCCCTTGGGCAGCCAGCGCATTACATGCTCGGCCCCGACGATCGCGACCATGAAGCTCTTCGGATTGCGATTGATTGTCGACGCCACCATCAGCCCGCCGGGTTTCAGCAGTTGCTGGCACGCCGTCAGATAGGCCAGGGGATCGGCGACATGTTCGACCACTTCCATGTTCAGAACGACATCAAACTGCTCGCCCGCATCGGCCATCGCTTCGGCTGTGGTGTGGCGATAGTCGATCTTGAGCCCCATTTGTTCGGCATGTAGCTGCGCCACCGGAATATTGCGCGGTGCGGCATCCGCGCCAATCACCGTGGCGCCAAGGCGCGCCATGGGCTCTGACAAAAGCCCGCCGCCACACCCGATATCCAGAAGGCGCAACCCCTTGAACGGCATGATATCATTCAGATCACGACCGAATTCAGCAGCGATCTGGTTTGTGATATAATCCAGACGCACCGGGTTCATCATGTGCAGCGGTTTGAACTTGCCGGTCGGGTCCCACCATTCGGCGGCCATGGCTTCGAACTTGGCGACTTCGGCGGGATCGACAGTTGTTTTGGCTTCTGCGCTCATGACGGGGCTTTCTTTCTGATGGCAGGCACGTTCGCACCATTATATAGAGGACATATGGACAAGGCCGCTGGAAAAAACAACGCCACGCAAAGGCTCTTTCGCTCGATCGACCCCTTTGATCGGCGGATGTTGGATGTGGGCGATGGGCATAGGCTGTATGTCGAGCAAAGCGGCAATCCGCACGGAATACCGGTTGTTGTTCTGCATGGTGGACCGGGGGGTGGGTCGTCACCCGCGATGCGGCGGTTCTTTGACCCAGAGCAGTATCGCATCATCCTGTTTGACCAGCGTGGCTGCGGCCGGTCGCGTCCGCATGCCAGTATCGAAGCCAACACCACATGGCATCTGATCCGAGATATCGAGCATATTCGCCTGACATTGGGCATTGACCGCTGGATCGTGTTTGGTGGCAGCTGGGGTGCGACGCTTGCTCTGATTTATGCTCAGGAACACCCCGCCCAAGTGGCATGGCTTGTCCTGCGTGGTGTGTTTCTGGCCACGAAAGCTGAACTTGACTGGTTCTATGGCGGCGGTGCCGGGCGCTTCTGGCCCGAACTTTGGAGCCGCTTTGAAGAGATGATTCCCGAAGCTGAGCGCTACAACATGATTGCGGCATATAATCGCCGCCTGTTTTCAGGCGACTACCGGGAGGAGGCTCGCTTTGCCAAGGCGTGGACGGGGTGGGAAAATGCGCTGGCGTCGATCCACAATACGGGTGCGATGATCGAAAGCCCTGCCGACTATGCCCGTGCTTTTGCCCGGCTGGAAAACCACTATTTCACCAACGGTGCCTTTTTGAACGAAGATGGCCACATCCTGCGCGGAATGCCGCGTATCGCCCATATTCCGGGCACGATCGTGCAGGGGCGTCATGACATGATCTGTCCGCCCACAACAGCGTGGACGCTGCACCAACGCTGGCCGTCGTCCGAACTGCGCATGATCCACATGGCTGGTCATGCCTTGTCAGAACGCGGTATCGCTGACGAACTGGTGCGCACGATGGAGAAGCTGGCCCGACAGCGCGACACTTTGGGGGTTTAGAGACTCAGCTTGCATCCGGATGCCTTCTGACCTATATCCCTTTTCAACAGCGGTGCTTCGGCCTCCACCCCCGAAGCTCCACCGGAAATTCCGACGGGCCCGCTGGCCCGTTTTTTTGTTTTGGAGAGATGTGTGAGCAACCTTGTTGCCAAAGCAGCGATCGACCGACGTCTGGCCGATATCGTCCAACCCGTGATCGAAGGGATGGGGTTCGAGCTTGTGCGCCTGCGCCTGATGGGTGGCAACACGCCCACATTGCAGATCATGGCCGAACGCCCCGAAGGCGGTATCGAAGTCGATGAATGCGCCGAGATTTCGACCGCGGTCAGCGCGATCATGGATGTCGAAGACCCGATCGAAGACAACTATACGCTCGAAGTTGGGTCGCCCGGCGTTGATCGTCCCCTGACGCGCCTGAAAGATTTCGAAGCCTGGAGCGGCAATGTCGCCAAGATCGAAACATCAGAGCTGATCGACGGACGCAAGCGGTTCAAGGGAACGCTCGCCGGTGTCGAAGGCAACGAAGTGCTGATCGAAATCGAAAACCACGGCGAACCCGTTACGATCGGTCTGGACTTCGATTGGCTGTCAGAAGCCAAGCTGGTTCTGACGGATGACCTTATTCGCGAGGCCCTGCGCCAACGCAAGGATGCTGGGCAAATCGACGAAGCCCAGTTTGATGAAATTCAAGAAATCACCGGTTCTGAGGAGGACTGAGACCATGGCAATTACGTCTGCAAACCAGTTGGAGCTGCTCCAGACCGCGGAAGCTGTCGCCCGCGAAAAAATGATCGACCCGGTTTTGGTCATCGAAGCCATGGAAGAAAGCCTCGCCCGGGCCGCCAAATCGCGTTACGGCGCGGAAATGGACATTCGTGTCTCGATTGATCGCAAGACGGGCCGCGCGACCTTCACCCGTGTGCGCACCGTGGTCGAAGATGAGGAGCTGGAAAACTATCAGGCCGAGTTCACAGTCGAACAGGCCAAACAATATATGGATGACCCCAAAGTGGGTGACCAGCTGGTCGAAGAAGTGCCGCCGGTTGAAATGGGTCGGATCGCCGCCCAATCCGCCAAACAGGTGATCTTGCAGAAAGTTCGCGAAGCCGAGCGTGACCGCCAGTTCGAAGAATTCAAAGACCGCGTGGGCACGATCATCAACGGTCAGGTCAAGCGCGAAGAATACGGCAACGTCATCGTCGATGTTGGCTCGGGCGAAGCGATCCTGCGCCGCAACGAAAAGATCGGCCGCGAAAGCTATCGCCCGAACGACCGCATCCGTTGCTACATCAAGGATGTGCGCCGTGAAGCACGCGGCCCGCAGATTTTCCTGTCGCGCACCGCACCCGAGTTCATGGCCGAGCTGTTCAAGATGGAAGTGCCGGAAATCTATGACGGCATTATCGAAATCAAGGCCGTCGCCCGTGATCCCGGTTCGCGCGCAAAGATTGCCGTGATCTCGTATGACAACTCGATCGACCCCGTCGGTGCCTGTGTCGGTATGCGTGGTTCGCGTGTGCAAGCCGTGGTGAACGAGCTTCAGGGCGAAAAGATCGACATCATCCCGTGGAACGAAGACCAGCCGACCTTCCTTGTGAACGCGCTTCAGCCTGCTGAGGTGTCGAAGGTGGTCCTGGACGAAGAAGCCGGCAAGATCGAAGTCGTGGTGCCTGATGAGCAGCTGTCTCTGGCCATTGGTCGTCGCGGTCAAAACGTGCGTCTTGCCTCGCAGCTGACGCATCTTGATATCGACATCATGACGGAAGCCGAAGAAAGCGAACGTCGTCAGGCAGAGTTTACCGAACGCACCAAACTGTTCATGGAAACGCTGGATCTGGACGAGTTCTTTGCCCAGCTTCTGGTGTCCGAAGGCTTTGCAAACCTCGAAGAGGTTGCCTATGTGGAACTAGACGAGCTGTTGGTGATCGACGGTGTTGATGATGCCACGGCCGAAGAGCTTCAGGCCCGTGCGCGCGACTATATCGAAGCGCAGAACAAGAAAGCGCTGGAAAACGCCCGCGCGCTTGGTGTCGAAGACAGCCTGATCGCCTTCGAGGGTCTGACCCCTCAGATGGTCGAGGCGCTGGCCGAAGATGGCGTGAAGTCGCTGGAAGATTTCGCCACCTGCGCGGACTGGGAGCTGGCCGGCGGCTGGACGACCATGGACGGCGAACGCTCGAAAGATGATGGCTCGCTTGAGAAGTTCGGCATAACGCTGGAACAGGCGCAGGACATGGTCATGACCGCACGTATTATGCTGGGCTGGGTTGACCCAACCGAGCTTGAGGCAGATGAAGCTGACGCTGACGCCGAAGAAGCAGCTGTGGAGGCCGAGGCCTGATCGCAGGCCTCGGAGATCGGCGCATGACGCGCGGTGGCCACAAAAATCGGCCGGAAGAGCCGGAACGGCGCTGTATAGCGACCGGAGAAACCCAGCCAAAGGCCGGGATGATCCGTTTTGTCGTAGGGCCGGATGGAAGTGTGGTTCCCGACCTGTTGGGAAAACTGCCCGGGCGCGGGATCTGGGTGTCAGCCGA
Organism: uncultured Aliiroseovarius sp.; assembly: GCF_947497285.1. GTDB lineage: Bacteria > Pseudomonadota > Alphaproteobacteria > Rhodobacterales > Rhodobacteraceae > Aliiroseovarius. The sequence goes on from NZ_CANMFT010000003.1 coordinate 128,271, forward strand.
CCGCGCAGCGCTGGAGAAGGCCACCAAAAAGGGGCTTTTTTCCCGCGCGGCGAAACAGCAGGTGATCGTGCCTGAAGATTTGCTGCCCATGCTGGAAAAAGCGTTGGCGGCACGGGTGGTCCACCTGATCAGCCTTGCCCGCAAAGCAGGGCGCGCGGTCGCTGGGTTCGAAAAGGTGAAAGACTGGCTTGTTAAAGAACAGGCTGCCGTCTTGATCCAGGCGTCTGACGGGTCCGAACGGGGCAAGTCAAAACTGCGCCCGCCGCAGGGTCAGGACCGGTTCTTTACCTGCCTGACGGCGAATGAGCTGGGTATGGCCTTTGGCCGTGAAAATGTGATACATGGCGCGCTTGCGTCTGGTGGTTTGGCATCCCGTGTTGTAGAGGAAGCCAAGAAACTACAGGCGCTGCGCGAGCAAGACAACGACGGTGGCAACGGTCACCGGAAAGGTACGAAGACCAGATGAGCGATAATGACGGTAAAAAGACCCTGGGACTGCGCGGCGGAGCTCGCCCCGGTCAGGTGAAGCAGAGCTTCAGCCATGGGCGGACGAAGAATGTCGTGGTCGAAACGAAACGCAAACGCGTTGTCGTGCCCAAGCCGGGTGCGGCTTCAGGCGCTGGCGCCGCGTCGCCCTCTGCTGGTGATCCCAAGAAACGGCCCGCCGGTATCTCGGATGCCGAGCTTGAACGCCGCATGAAAGCTTTGCAGGCTGCCAAAGCCCGCGAGACCGAGGAAGCCGAAGCCCGCGTCGCCGAAGAAAAGGCGCGCGAGGAAGATCGCAACCGCCGCCGCGAAGAAGCAGAAACCAAAGAACGCGAAGAGCGTGAGCGCGAAGAAGCGTTGAAGGCGAAAGCTGCCGACGAAGAGCGCAAGAAAGCGGAGGCCGAAGAGGCCAAGACCCGCGCCAAGCAGCCGACTCCGACCGCTGACCCCGCAGCCGCGCAGGCCGCCGAGCAACGCGGCCCCGGCAAGGCACCTTCGGGCCCGCGCAAGAAAGATGACCGCAACGGCCCAACGGCTGACCGCCAAAACCGCAACACCAAGGGTGCTGGGCGTGATGATGGCCGTCGGTCCGGCAAGCTGACGCTGAATCAAGCACTGCGTGGCGGTGGTGATCGTCACCGTTCCGTCGCCTCGATGCGCCGCAAGCAGGAGCGCGCGCGGCAGAAAGCCATGGGTGAACAGGTTGATCGTGAAAAGGTCATCCGTGACGTTCAGTTGCCGGAAGCCATCGTGGTCTCCGAGCTTGCCAACCGTATGGCCGAACGCGTCGCTGACGTTGTGAAGTCGCTCATGAATATGGGCATGATGGTGACGCAGAACCAAACCATTGATGCCGACACCGCCGAGCTGATCATCGAAGAGTTCGGCCACAAGGTCGTGCGCGTGTCCGATTCTGACGTTGAAGACGTCATCCACATGGTCGAAGACAAAAGCGAAGATCTTGTTGATCGTCCGCCGGTCATCACCGTCATGGGTCACGTTGACCACGGTAAAACCTCGCTTCTGGACGCGATCCGGAACGCGAAAGTGACAGCCGGCGAAGCGGGTGGCATCACCCAGCACATCGGTGCCTATCAGGTGAAAACCGATGACGGGAAGCTTTTGAGCTTCCTTGACACGCCCGGCCACGCTGCCTTCACGTCGATGCGCGCGCGCGGTGCTCAAGTGACGGATATCGTCATTCTGGTCGTGGCGGCAGACGACTCGGTCATGCCGCAGACCATCGAGGCCATCAACCACGCGAAAGCGGCGGGTGTCCCGATGATCGTCGCGATCAACAAATGCGACAAACCTGCCGCTAACCCGGATCAGGTTCGCACCGAGTTGCTGCAACACGAAGTGATCGTCGAAAAGATGTCCGGCGACGTGCAGGATGTAGAAGTGTCCGCAGTGACGGGCGCGGGTCTGGACGAATTGCTGGAAGCGATTACGCTTCAGGCCGAGATCCTTGAACTGAAAGCCAACCCGAACCGTGCTGCCGCTGGCGCCGTGATCGAGGCACAGCTTGATGTGGGTCGCGGTCCGGTGGCAACCGTGCTGGTCCAGAATGGCACGCTGAAGCTGGGCGACATCTTCGTCGTTGGCGAACAGTGGGGTAAAGTCCGCGCACTGGTCAACGATCACGGGGACCGCGTCGAAGAGGCTGGTCCTTCGGTTCCGGTCGAGGTGCTTGGCCTGAACGGCACGCCCGAAGCCGGCGATGTTCTGAACGTCGTCGAAACCGAAGCGCAGGCTCGTGAGATTGCTGAATATCGCCACCAGGCTGCGAAAGACAAACGTGCTGCTGCGGGCGCTGCAACCACGCTTGAACAGATGATGGCGAAAGCAAAGGCCGACGAAGATGTGGCCGAGCTGCCCATTCTGGTCAAAGCCGACGTGCAGGGTTCGGCCGAAGCCATCGTTCAGGCGATGGAGAAGATCGGCAACGACGAAGTGCGCGTGCGCGTTCTGCACTATGGTGTCGGCGCGATCACGGAATCCGACATCGGTTTGGCCGAAGCCTCGGGTGCGCCAGTGATCGGGTTCAACGTTCGGGCCAATTCGCAAGCGCGCAACTCCGCCAACCAAAAAGGGGTCGAGATCCGCTATTACTCGATCATCTACGACCTTGTTGACGATGTGAAAGCTGCAGCGTCGGGCCTTCTGTCCGCAGAGGTGCGCGAGAACTTCATTGGCTACGCAGCGATCAAAGAGGTCTTCAAGGTGTCGGGCGTCGGCAAGGTCGCCGGTTGTCTTGTCACCGAAGGGGTTGCCCGCCGATCGGCCGGTGTTCGCCTTCTGCGCGACAACGTGGTGATCCACGAAGGCACGCTGAAGACGCTCAAGCGCTTCAAGGACGAGGTGAAGGAAGTTCAGTCTGGTCAGGAATGCGGTATGGCATTTGAGAACTATGATGACATTCGCCCGGATGATGTGATCGAGATCTTCGAACGCGAAGAGGTCGAACGCTCGCTTGAGTGATCACGCTAGATCGACCCAATGGTCAGCATCAAAGAACGCAAAAGGGGACGGAATACCGTCCCCTTTTTTATGAGTGGTGCGCAGGTTCTGCGACCTTGCGTCAGGCGGCTTTGCGTTGCGCGACCGGGTGCCCGGTAAACTGGTGCCCTTCGACCAAGACGACGATTTTTCCGTCCGGCAGGCTTCGCAGATACTGACCCTGAACCATGACGCAGCTTCCAAGCAAAATTGTACGTAGCATCTGATATCTCCCCCTATCAGGTGTAATAGCAAAACAACCTTAGCACGAAACGGTTAACAAGTCCTAACACCCGACCGTGTTGAGCGGATTACAGCCAATCGCGCAAAATGGGGATCAAGGGAAGATCCGCGGGAGGCATTGGATAGTCACGCAGCTGGTTGACGCGCGCCCAGCTAAGCTTTTGGCCTTCTTGCGGCTGCGGTTGGCCGTCCCATTTTCGACAGGCAAAAACCGGCATCAGCAAGTGGAAATCATCATAGCTGTGGCTGGCAAAGGTCAGCGGTGCAAGGCACGACGCCCAGGTGTCGATGCCAAGCTCCTCTTTCAGTTCGCGGATCAGCGCGTGTTCGGGTGTTTCACCGGCTTCGACCTTGCCGCCCGGAAACTCCCACAGGCCAGCCATGGATTTCCCTTCTGGGCGCTGCGCCAGAAGCACGCGTCCATCGCGGTCAATCAACGCCACGGCCGAGACTAGAACGACTTTCATGGCAGCCCCTTTCCGTGCCGATCAGGACCGATAGTCGGCGTTGATCTGAATGTATCCGTGGGTCAGGTCGCAGGTCCAAACCGTGGCATTGGCGTCGCCAACGCCCAGATCGACAGCGATCACAAGATCGTCTTGCAGCATATAAGACGCCCCAGCCTCTTCGCGATAGGTCGGAGAAACCCAGCCGTTTTCGGCAACCAGAATATCGCCAAAACGGATCGATAGCTTGTCACGATCTGCATAAGCTCCTGACTTCCCGATGGCCATCACAACACGGCCCCAGTTGGGGTCTTCGCCCGCAATCGCGGTTTTCACCAGTGGCGAGTTTGCAATTGCCAGCGCATGCGTGCGTGCATCGGTGTAGGATCTGGCCCCAGCCACGCGAATCTCGACGAATTTCGTCGCCCCTTCGCCGTCGCGCACGACTTGATGGGCAAGATCCAGCATGACGCTGTGAAGGGCCGCGCGGAACGGCTGGTTGTCCTGTGTGACCTGGACGTCCGAAGCGCCGGTGGCCGCAAGAAGAAGCGTGTCCGAGGTCGAGGTGTCGCTATCGACGGTAATGCTGTTGAAGCTGGTTTCGTTTAAATCAGACAGCATGGCTTGCAGGTCATTCTGGCCAATCTTCGCATCCGTAAAGATGAACACCAACATCGTTGCCATATCAGGCGCGATCATGCCCGAGCCTTTTGCGATGCCTGCAATGTGAACGATGCGGTCACCGATCTTCACCTCGGCTTTGGCACCTTTCGCGAACGTGTCCGTGGTTCGGATCGCTTGCGCTGCTTGGGAAAGCCCATCGGGCACGAGCGTGCCGGCAAGTTCGTCGATGCAAGCCACGATCCGGTCATGCGGCAGGGGCTCTCCTATCACGCCAGTTGAGGCAGAATAGACCCTGTTTTCGGGCACTGACAAGGCGCTGGCCACGCTTTGGGTCAGCGCTTCGACAGACTCATCACCAGCCGCACCTGTAAAGGCGTTCGAATTCCCTGCATTGACCAAGATCGCCGCGCCCGACGCGGGATCGCTGCCAAGTTTGGCCTGACAATCGCGAACCGGGGCAGACCGGGTTGCCGAGGTGGTGAAGGCCCCCGCAATCGTGGTGCCGGGTTGCAGTTCGGCCAACATGACATCCAGCCGATCGGCGTATTTCACGCCAGCCTTGGCGGCTGAAAACCGCGCACCGGCAATGACCGGCAGGTCTGGAAAGCGCGGCGGCGCCAAAGGCGACACCGCTGCAGTGTGGGTTTGAGCGGCAACAAGGCGCGCCTTAAGCTTTCGCAGCTTTTTCTTGAGCTTCTTGATCTTCGCCGACTTACCCATTTCCGGTTCCTTCGCGACTTAGTTGTCCAGAAGCGTCATATCACGCAACGCGGCCGCGTCGATCCCTTCAAGCTCGATCCGATCAATTGTCGCCGCATCCAGCAGCTTTTGCAGGGCAATATCGACAGCGTCACTTTGAATTTTCGAAGCGAGCTCCTCACGCACCTCGTCCAGCTCGGGGGCACCCTTCATCCGGGTTTCGTTCAACTTGACCACGTGCCAGCCAAACTGGGTCTGCACCGGGGGCGCAATCTGACCGTCCTCAAGCTCCATCACCGCGTCTTCGAACGGCTTGACCATCATGCCCGGACCGAACCACCCCAATTCACCGCCATTTGGGCCCGACGGACCGGTCGAATGCTCTTTGGCAAGTTCAGCGAAATCAGCACCACCTTCGATCTCGGCGATCAACTCCTTGGCCTTGTCTTCTTCTTCGACAAGGATGTGCGAGGCGTTGAATTCCTTGCTGGGTTCGGCACCCGCATATTCAGCGTCATAGGCGGCTTGCAGCGCCTCGTCGGACACGGCGTCGGCCATGACATCATCAATCACTTCGGCGGCGACGATTTCGCGGCGTTGGTTTTCAAGCTGAATCTCTGCGCGCCGGCTTAGCTCGCCCAGGGCTTGGCTCAGAACGGTCTGCTGGATCAGCTGTTCGACGATGCCGGGCAATAGAACGTCGTCCGGCAGCGATTGAAACTGCTCGGGCAACGTCAGGCGTGCAGCGACGACATGCGCCATGGTGATCTTGTCGCCATTGACCGTGGCAACCACCGTATCGCCCTGAACTTCGATCTTTTCGACGGCGGTTTCGGTTTGCGTGCTGTTTTCCTGTGCAGCCAAGGGAAGGGCGATGGCGGCCGATATGGCGGCGCCGACAAAAAATGCGTTGCGTTTCAACATGAATAGTATCCTCGAAAGACGCCAGAGACCCCGGCAACATTGACAGTTTTCCACCCGACGCTTACATCGCTGGAAGGCTTGAGAGCGTAGGTTCTTGAGCAACTAGATAGGCGGCTGGACAGGGACGGGCAAGTTCCCTCTGGTCACACCAGCGTCAGAACCGCATTGAGGCACAAAAAACATGCTTGGAAAAATCGCGCGCAAGGTCTTCGGGACCCAGAACGACCGATTGATCAAATCGACACGGCCAATCATTGAAAAGATCAATGCGCTGGAAGAAGAATTCGCCGCACTGACCGATGACGCGATCATCGCCAAGACCGAAGAGTTCAAGAAACGCGTCAGCGACGGCGAAAAACTGGACGCGATCCTGCCTGAAGCATTTGCCAACTGCCGCGAAGGGGCCAAGCGCGCGCTGGGCCTGCGGGCTTTTGACACCCAGTTGATGGGGGGCATATTCCTGCACCGAGGCAACATCGCCGAGATGAAGACCGGTGAAGGTAAGACCCTTGTCGCCACATTCCCGGCCTATCTGAACGCGCTGTCGGGCAAAGGCGTTCATATCGTGACCGTGAACGACTATCTGGCCAAACGTGATGCCGAATGGATGGGCAAGGTCTATGGCGCGCTGGGTCTGACCACCGGTGTCGTTTACCCCCATCAGGCCGATGACGAAAAGCGTGCGGCCTATGCGTCCGACATCACCTATGCCACCAACAACGAACTTGGCTTCGACTATCTGCGCGACAATATGAAATCCGACCTGAAGGACATGTATCAGCGTGGGCATAATTTCGCCGTCGTGGACGAGGTCGACTCGATCCTGATCGACGAAGCGCGGACGCCGCTGATCATTTCCGGCCCGTCCGAGGATCGGTCAGATCTTTACGTCACCATCGACGCGCTGATCCCCGAACTGACGGACGAACACTATACGATCGACGAAAAGAACCGCGGCGCGACCTTCACCGAGGAAGGCAACGAGTTTCTCGAAGAGATCCTGCACGCGCGTGGCCTGCTGCCCGCGGAACAGTCCCTGTATGACCCGGAAAGCACCACTATCGTCCACCACGTCAACCAAGGTCTGCGCGCCCACAAGCTGTTTCAGCGCGACAAGGATTATATCGTGCGCGATGGCGAGGTCGTTCTGATCGACGAATTCACCGGCCGCATGATGGCGGGTCGGCGTCTGGCCGAAGGTCTTCACCAAGCGATCGAGGCCAAGGAGGGCTGCAAGACTCAGCCCGAGAATGTGACATTGGCCTCAGTCACATTTCAGAACTACTTCCGTCTTTACAGCACCTTGTCAGGCATGACCGGCACCGCGTTGACCGAAGCGGACGAGTTTGACGAAATATACGGACTGGGTGTTGTCGAAGTGCCAACCAACCGCCCGATTGCCCGGATTGACGACCATGACGCGGTCTATCGCACCACGCGCGAAAAATACGCCGCGGTTGTTGAAGAAATCCGTAAGTCAAATGAGAAAGGTCAGCCTATGCTGGTCGGGACCACTTCGATCGAGAAATCCGAGGAGTTGTCCAAAATGCTGACCGAAGCGGGCATCAAACATGACGTTTTGAACGCCCGCCAGCACGAACGCGAAGCCCAGATCGTGGCCGACGCAGGCAAGCTGGGTGCCGTGACCATCGCCACCAACATGGCGGGCCGCGGGACCGACATCAAACTGGGCGGCAACGTCGAGTTCAAAGTGATGGAAGCCATCGCCGCAGATCCGGACGGCAACCCCGACGAGATCCGCTCGCGCATTGAAGAGGCGCACGCTGCGGATGAACAAGCGGTGAAAGACGCCGGCGGTCTGTTTGTTCTGGCCACCGAACGCCACGAAAGCCGTCGTATCGACAACCAGCTTCGCGGCCGGTCAGGCCGTCAGGGTGACCCGGGCCGGTCGTCGTTCTTCCTGTCGCTCGAAGATGACCTGATGCGGATTTTCGGATCCGAGCGGCTTGAAAAAGTTCTGGCGACCTTGGGCATGAAAGAGGGCGAGGCGATCATTCACCCGTGGGTGAACAAGTCGCTGGAGCGCGCGCAGGCAAAAGTCGAAGGCCGCAACTTCGATATTCGTAAGCAGCTTTTGAAGTTTGACGACGTTATGAACGACCAGCGTAAGGCGATCTTTGGCCAGCGGCTGGAAATCATGCAAGCCGAAGACCTGTCCGAGATTATCGGAGATATGCGCCATCAGGTTATCGACGACCTTGTTGACACTTACATGCCGCCAAAATCTTATGCAGATCAATGGGATACGCAGGGTCTGCAAGCCGCTCTGATTGAAAGCATTGGATTTGAAGCCCCGGTTATCGACTGGGCCGCAGAAGAAGGCGTCGATGACGATACCATTCGTGAACGCCTCTACGATGCGTCCGACGACTTCATGGCGCGCAAAGCCGCAGAGTTCGGCCCCGAAACGATGCGCTCGATCGAAAAGCAGCTTTTGCTGCAAACCATCGACGGGAAGTGGCGCGAACATCTCTTGACGCTTGACCATCTTCGTTCGGTTGTCGGGTTCCGTGGCTATGCCCAACGTGATCCGTTGAATGAATACAAGACCGAGGCCTTCCAGCTGTTCGAAGGCCTTTTGGACGGGTTGCGCGCAGACGTGACGCAGAAGTTGGCGCAAATTCGCCCGATGTCCGAAGAAGAACAGCAAGCAATGATGCAGCAAATGGTCCAGCAGCAGCAAGCTTTGGCGAAAGCGGCTGATGATGCTCAGGATGCTGCGGAGGGCTTCAATGAAAATGACCCTTCGACATGGGGCAACCCGTCGCGCAACGAAGAATGCCCCTGTGGGTCAGGTAAGAAGTTCAAGCATTGTCACGGGCGACTGGCCTGATCCTGTGACGTCGCGAATATCTTCGGTTGAAATTTGGCGCATGGGTTTGGATGATCGTGCCAACCAGTTTCCGGGGCGGGGCGCATCATGAACGCATTACGCGCGATATTCGCGGTTGCATGTGTGACGTTGCTGGCGGGGTTTCCCGCCCGCGCTGAAGATGTGACACTGACCGCGCGTGACGGTTCAATTGAGCTCACCGGCACTTTGTTGACTTTCGACGGCGAGTTTTACCGCATTGATACCGAGTTCGGCATCCTTACGGTCGATGGCTCCGGTGTAACCTGCGAAGGGCCGGGGTGTCCCAGCCTGGGCCCTTACGTGGCTGATCTGACCATTTCCGGCGCGCACAGCATGGGGGCGGTCCTGTTTCCAGCACTTGTCGAGGGGTTCGCGCTTCGGCAGGGATACGCCCTCAAACGAGAAGAGCTGATCGGCATTGGCACGCTCTATACCCTCTACGAAGGCAATTCTGGTCAAGAAGCGGCGCGGATCACCATCAAGCTGACCACCAGCGCTGAAGGCTTCGCCGATCTTCTTGGGCAACAGGCGGATATGGTGCTGTCCATGCGACAGGCCTCGACCCGTGAACGCAGCATGGCGCGCGAGGCCGGTTTGGGTGATCTGCGCATTGCACGCCAAAGCCGCGTGATTGCGCTGGATGCCCTGGTGCCGATCGTTTCGCCCGGCAATCCGGTGACGAAACTGTCCATCAATCAACTGGCGGCGATATATGCCGGCAAGATCCGAAACTGGAAGGAACTTGGAGGCGAAGACGCGCCGATCACGCCCTATCTCATGGATATCGAAGAAGGTTTCGGCCCGGTGTTCATGAAAGATGTAATTTCGGCGAATGGGGTCAGCCTGTCCGACCGCGTGCGGTTTCATCCGTCGAACAAGGCGCTGGCGGATGCGGTTGCTCGTGATCCTTTCGGTATTGCAATCACCTCGTTCATGCAGCCGGGCAACGGCGAGGTGGTGCAACTGACCGGCGCATGCGGCTTCGAGGTCGAAGCATCATCGCAAACGATCAAGGCAGAGGACTACCCCCTGACCATGCCGATGTATCTTTACCTGCCCGAACGCCGGATGCCGCTTTTGGCGCGCGAGCTTCTGTCCTATCTGCGCACCGACAGTGCGCAATTCGTGACCCGACGCGCCGGATTTGTTGACCAGGCGCTGATGCGCATTCCGATCCGCGACCAAGGCGATCGGATGGCAAACGCGATTACAGCGGCTGGGACCGAGGTCTCTTTGACCGAACTTAAGCGCATGGTCGACAGTTTTGACGGGAAAGACCGTTTGTCGATCACGTTCCGGTTCGAGGGCGGGTCCACGCTGTTGAACGCCCCATCCCGGTCGAACGTCGCCTTGTTGGCCAAAGCGCTTGAAAGTGGGCGGTTTGATGGAGGCGAACTGGTGTTTGTCGGGTTCTCGGACGGTCAGGGGACGGCCGAACAAAACCTATCCCTGGCGCGAAAGCGGGCCGTGGCGGTCAAAGCGCTTGTGCTGGAGCAGCTAGAGGCCTTTGACTTGTCGCGCGTCACCCTGAAAGCCGAAGCTTTCGGCGAGGCAATGCCCATGGCCTGTGATGACAGCGCTTGGGGTAGGGGTGTCAACCGTAGGGTCGAAATCTGGGTCAATTGACCGCTACAGATATCCTGACCCGCGAAAGCTCAGCTCTGTTGATTTTCCGATGATCAGGTGATCATGCAGCGTTATGCCCAGCGCCGTTGCCGCATCATTGACCTGCGTGGTCATCTGAATGTCACTGTCTGACGGGGTCGGGTCACCAGAGGGGTGGTTGTGCACCAGAATGATTGCCGAGGCATTCAGCTCCAGCGCCCGTTTCACCACTTCGCGCGGGTAAACCGGCACGTGGTCTATGGTGCCCTGCCCCTGTTCTTCGTCTGCGATCAGGACGTTCTTGCGATCCAGAAATAGCACGCGAAATTGTTCGGTATCCCGGTGCGCCATCGTGGTGTGACAATAGTCCAGCACCGCATCCCATGATGAAATGACGTGTCGCTGGATCACCCGGCTACGCGCCATGCGGTGGGCTGCAGCTTCGACGACTTTCAGTTCGGTGATGACAGCATCGCCAATGCCAGGAATGGCACGCAGGCGCTGCAGAGGGGCCGTTATCACCCGGTTGAAGTCGCCGAACGTGTCCAGCAATACACGCGCCAGCGGCTTCACATCGCGACGGGGAATGGCGCGGAACAGCACAAGCTCCAGCAACTCATAATCCGGCATCGCTTGCGCGCCACCTTCCATGAACCGTTCACGCAACCGTTTGCGATGGTCCTTGATATACGAGGGCAATTTGCCGCCCACGTTTTGCACCGGAAGGGCGGGTGCTTCGTCCGTGTCGAACAGCGCTTGTGGCATCTCTTGGAACTGGAATTGTCTGCTCTCTGTCATGAGAGCAGACTGCACCAGAAATGGTGAATGAAAAGTTAACAACCCTAGGGTGTTAACCCTTCATTCCATCCCAGAAGCTTTTAACCTTCGAAAAAAAGTTTGTGCTTTCGGGGTTATTCTCTTCCGACAGTTTTTCAAACTCGCGCAGTAGCTCTTTTTGGCGAGCGGTCAGGTTGACCGGGGTTTCTACCGCAAGCTCGATATACATGTCGCCGCGTGCCCCGCCGCGCAGCCCGGGCATCCCCTTTGACCGCAGGCGCATCTGGCGACCCGATTGGCTGCCCGCCGGGATTTTCACCCGCGACCGTCCGCCATCAATGGTCGGCACTTCGATATCACCGCCAAGTGCTGCGGCGCTCATCGAAACTGGAACCCGGCAATGGAGATGCGTGCCTTCGCGATCGAAAATCGGGTGCTCGGCGACATCGATGAAGATGTAAAGATCACCCGTCGGACCGCCCCGCATTCCAGCTTCGCCTTCGCCCGCCAGACGAATGCGTGTGCCGGTTTCAACACCAGCCGGGATGTTGACGGACAGCGACCGTTCCTTTTCTTTCCGACCTGCACCACCACAACTTTTGCAGGGGTTCTGGATCATCTGACCGGTGCCCTGACAGGTGGGGCATGTGCGTTCGACGGTGAAAAAGCCCTGTTGTGCGCGGACTTTGCCCATACCTGAACAGGTCGGACACATGGTCGGTTCGGCGCCAGCTTCGGCCCCGGTTCCTTCGCATTCCTCGCAGGCAACCGACGTAGGAACGACGATCGTTTTTTGCAGCCCCGCAAAGGCGTCTTCAAGCGAGACGCGCAGGTTGTATCTAAGATCCGACCCACGTTGCGCGCGCGCGCGTCCGCCACCACGGCCGCCCATGAAATCGCCAAACAGATCGTCGAACACGTCCGAGAAGGCGCTGGCGAAATCGCCATTGCCACCGGGGTGTCCGCCACCGGGCCGACCGCCCATACCACCATCGAAGGCAGCGTGGCCAAACCGGTCATAGGCCGCTTTCTTGTCGGCGTCTTTCAGGACTTCGTAGGCTTCGTTTACCTCTTTGAACTGTGCTTCGGCATCTGGATTGTCCGAATTGCGGTCCGGGTGAAGCTCTTTCGCCTTCTTGCGATAAGCTTTCTTCAGCTCGTCCGCAGATGCGCCCTTGGACGCACCCAGAACCTCGTAATAGTCACGTTTTGACATTAGGGAAGTCTCCAATAAGGAGGGGGTAGGGCCGCCATGCAGCCCCACCCGTTACCTGAACCGACTTAGCGTTTTTTGTCGTCGTCGAGGTCTTCGAAGTCGGCGTCGACAATGTCGTCATCCACCGCCGAAGGGCCACCGGCGTCTTCGGGTTCTTCGCCAGCCGCTTCTTCCTGCTGCGACTTATAGATCGCCTCGCCCAACTTCATGGCGGCTTCGGTGACGTTCTGGATGCCGGACTTGATCTTGTCGGCATTGTCTTCTTCCATCACATCCTTCAGCGCGGCAATTGCCAGCTCGATCGCTTCGATCGTGGTCGGGTCGACCTTGTCGTTATGCTCTTCCATCGACTTCTCGGTCGAATGGATGAGGCTCTCAGCCTGGTTCTTGGCTTCGACAAGCTCTTTGCGCTCTTTGTCGGCGTCGGCGTTGGCTTCGGCGTCTTTCACCATGGCTTCGATGTCGTCATCCGACAGACCACCGGACGCTTGGATGGTGATTTTGTGCTCTTTGCCGGTGCCTTTGTCCTTGGCGCCCACTTCTACGATGCCGTTGGCGTCGATGTCGAAGGTCACCTCGATCTGAGGCAGGCCGCGCGGGGCGGGCGGGATGTCTTCAAGGTTGAACTGACCAAGGATCTTGTTGTCCGCAGCCATTTCACGTTCACCTTGGAACACCCGCAGGGTCACGGCGTTCTGGTTGTCTTCCGCGGTCGAGAAGATCTGCGACTTCTTGGTCGGGATCGTCGTGTTGCGGTCGATCAGGCGTGTGAACACACCACCCAGAGTTTCGATACCCAGCGACAACGGGGTCACGTCCAGCAGAACAACGTCTTTGACGTCGCCTTGCAGAACGCCAGCCTGAATGGCAGCGCCCATGGCAACCACTTCGTCCGGGTTCACACCCTTGTGGGGTTCCTTGCCGAAGAATTTGGTGACCTCTTCAATCACTTTCGGCATACGGGTCATCCCGCCGACCAGAACCACTTCGTCGATGTCATCCTTGGACAGGCCAGCGTCTTTCAACGCGGCTTGGCAGGGCTTCATCGAGCGTTTGATCAGGTCTGACACAAGGCTTTCCAGCTTGGCGCGGGTCAGCTTCATGACCATGTGCAAGGGCGAGCCATCCGAGCCCATCGAGATGAAGGGCTGGTTGATTTCGGTCTGCGACGAGCTGGACAGTTCGATCTTGGCTTTCTCAGCGGCTTCTTTCAGGCGCTGCAGAGCCATCTTGTCTTTCGACAGATCAACCTGGTTTTCCTTTTTGAACTCATCGACCAGATACTGAACGATGCGCATGTCGAAGTCTTCACCACCAAGGAACGTGTCGCCGTTGGTCGATTTCACTTCGAACAGGCCGTCGTCGATTTCCAGAATGGTCACGTCGAACGTACCGCCACCAAGGTCATAGACCGCAATGGTTTGCGTTTCTTTCTTGTCCAGACCGTAAGCCAGCGCAGCGGCAGTCGGCTCGTTGATGATCCGCAGCACTTCAAGGCCAGCGATTTTGCCGGCGTCTTTGGTGGCCTGACGTTGGGCGTCGTTGAAATAGGCAGGAACGGTGATGACGGCTTGCGTCACTTCTTCACCAAGATAGCTTTCCGCCGTTTCTTTCATCTTGCCCAGAATGAACGCCGAGATCTGCGAGGGCGAATATTTCTGCCCAGCCGCTTCGACCCACGCGTCACCATTGCCGCCATCGACGATGGCGTAGGGGACAAGCTTCTTATCTTTCTCGACAGCCGGGTCTTGCATGTTGCGGCCAATCAGGCGCTTCACGGCGAAGACGGTGTTGTCGGGGTTGGTGACCGCCTGGCGTTTTGCCGGCTGGCCCACAAGGCGTTCGTCGTTTTTGAACGCGACGATCGAAGGGGTTGTGCGCGTCCCTTCCGAGTTTTCAATGACTCGCGGTTGCGAGCCGTCCATGATGGCAACACAGGAGTTCGTGGTGCCGAGGTCGATACCAATGACTTTGGCCATGCTCAAAATCCTCTCTTAGGCGATGTTGTGGGAGCCGACCTTGAAAAGCACCGGCCCCTTGATCCCAGATTTCTGACCGATCAGGCGTGTCCTGATCCGGCGTCTCGGGGTATATAAGTAGGGGGAAACGGGCCTGCAAGCTTTCCGAGGAGGATATAAGTCTAAAAAAGTGAGTCATTTTCGGAGTTTTGACCATGTTTGCGCATGAACAGCCCGCGCTTGATCTGGGAGGCGCGAAGATTTTCAAGGAAATGCTTGATCGCGACGAACAAGAAGCGCTGGTGTCAGATATCCGCGGCATCGTTAAAAAAGCGCCGCTTTTCCATCCGGTGACCGCATCAGGCAAGGAAATGTCAGTGCGCATGACCTCGGCGGGTCGCTTGGGGTGGGTGTCCGACCGCAAGGGGTATCGCTATGAGCCGACGCATCCAACGGGGGCGGCCTGGCCTGACATTCCTGCAGGCGTGCTTGCGGTTTGGAGCGCGGTCAGCGGGCAAACGCGGATGCCCGATTGCTGTTTGATAAACTTCTACAGCGAAGGCGCGCGGATGGGGATGCATCAAGATCGCGACGAAGGCGACTTTTCACACCCGGTCGTTTCGATCAGCCTGGGCGACGACGCCCTGTTTCGCATCGGCGGCACCCAACGTGGCGGGCCGACCAAGTCCGCGTGGCTTGGTTCGGGTGATGTTTTGGTCATCGGGGGCGATGCGCGCTTGGCCTATCACGGGATCGACAGGCTACGGTTTGGATCGTCGGACCTCCTGAAGGGCCATGGTCGGCTCAACCTGACGCTTAGGGTAGTGGACCAATAAGCGGTGGCGCAGGCAATGATTATCCGCGCGCGTTCCAACTGATCGAGGCATGTCTGCGGCCGTGGCTTTCCCCCATCAACCCCAAAAACAGCAATACGAATGACAAGACAAGCGGATAGAGCCAGTTGGAATAGTGCGGATTGTAGTTGATGAACGCAAATCCACGCGCTTGGTCGATGATGTGGAACAGCGGGTTCCACGTGAACATCACCAGCACATAGCCGGGCATCGCATTCGCAACGAACATCTTGCCCGAGGCAAACATGTTGGCCCGTGTATACAGCCGTGTTGCAATCGACGAGAACTTTGGGAACCAAGGTTTCAGCGCCAGAAAGACAACACCGATCGCGGCACCGTTGAACCAAGCCAGCAGCAACATCAGAAACGTGCCGCTCATATCGTAGATCTCGACGGGTTTGAAAGCCAACGAGTAGACCGTCAGAACTACCGTCACCGACAAGATCTGTGTGTACAGCGCGCCAAGCGCAGCCGAAACGATGGAAACCAACGTGTTCATCGGACCGTGCTGCATCATCGCAGCTGTCGGGCCATCCGTCTTGTATACGGCCTGAAGCGTCTTCGTGTTTGCCATGAACATGAAGATGCCGGACAGGATATAGAGCAGAAAATCACCCCGGATCGCGCTGCTTCGCAGACCAAGGACGACAAACATCAAATAGAAAACAGCGACAAGCATCATGGTTTGAACGATATTCAGAAGCAGTCCGATAACCGCATTGGTATGCGTCCGGCGCAGGCTGAATACCGTGGCATGATAGATCACTTCCAGCACGGAAAAAAAGACCGTGAAGCGTGACCGGTTGGTCTGTGTTTCAAACATCTTGCTGCCTTGTGCCTAGGACACGCTCTTTTTTAGCAGGGAATTCTTGCCGTTCCTTTACCCAAAGATCATAAGAGAGCAGACATTTGTTAGCAACTCTACCGTGCGCACCACTTTATCAAGGAGCTTACCTTTGAATTTCGACCTATTGGAAACCGAGATGCGCAAGCTGGCATTGGAAGCTGGGGATGTGATCATGGAGATCTACAACTCGGAAGATTTCGATGTGCGCGCCAAATCCGATGACAGCCCGGTGACCGCCGCTGACGAAGCGGCAGATGCGCTGATTTCGGCAGGTTTGCGCGCGGCCTTTCCCGACGTGTTGCTGGTGACCGAAGAACAAGCCGACAGCCACAGCGAACAGGCCAGCGCGTTTTTGATCGTTGATCCATTGGATGGCACGAAAGAGTTTATTCACCGTCGTGGCGATTTCACCGTCAACATTGCCTATGTTCGGGACGGGATGCCCATTCGCGGGGTCGTCTATGCCCCTGCCAAAGGACGAATGTTTTTCACCCGTGCCGATGGGACCAGCGTTGAAGAACAAGGGCCATTCGACAAAACCGCGATTGGCACCGTGTCTCCGATTGCCGTTTCGACCCCGGACAACGCGAACCTTGTTGTTGTCGCGTCTAAATCGCACCGCGATCAGGCCACGGATGACTACATCAACAAATATGCGGTCAAGGACATGACCTCGGCCGGAAGTTCGCTAAAATTTTGCCTTGTCGCCACCGGCGAGGCGGACATCTATCCCCGCGTCGGGCGCACGATGGAATGGGATACGGCCGCGGGTCATGCTGTCTTGAAAGGCGCAGGCGGAGAGGTGGTCCGGTTTGATGATCACAGCCCCCTGACCTACGGCAAGCCGATTTATGAGAACCCCTTTTTCATCGCCCATGCGCGCGGCGTCGAGTTGAAGAAGGCGTGACGCAATGGCCACGCTGATCGTTATTCCTGCACGCTTCGCGTCGGTCCGGTATCCGGGAAAGGCGCTTGTGCCGCTGCGCGGGGCGACGGGCGTGGCCAAGTCGCTGGTGCGCCGCAGTTGGGACGCAGCGCAAGCGGTGCAGGGTGTTGACCGTATCGTCGTGGCTACAGATGACGATCGCATCAAAGACGAGGCCAATGGCTTTGGCGCCGAGGTCGTCATGACCTCGCCACACTGTGCAAACGGCACCGAGCGATGCGCCGAGGCTTTGGACGCGCTGGGTGGTGGGTTCGATACCGTGGTAAACCTTCAGGGGGATGCGCCCCTGACACCGCACTGGTTCGTCGAAGATCTGGTCGCCGGGCTGGACGCCCATCCCACTGCAGAAGTCGCCACACCGGTCCTGCGCTGTGATGGTCGCGCTCTGACGGGCTTCCTTGAGGATCGCCGGGCCGGGCGGGTTGGTGGCACAACGGCGGTCTTCGGTGCGGAAGGCAAGGCGCTCTACTTCTCGAAAGAGGTCATTCCGCATACCGAGGGTAACGGCTGGACCGATACGCAGCCCACCCCGGTCTTTCACCACGTTGGTGTCTATGCCTATCGCCCCTCTGCGCTGGCGGCGTATCCGCGCTGGGCACCCGGCCCGCTGGAGCAGCTGGAAGGGCTGGAGCAGCTCAGGTTTCTAGAACGCGAACACCCCGTCCAGTGTGTCGAGGTCAAGTCGCGGGGTCGCCAGTTCTGGGAGCTGAACAACCCCGAAGACGTGCCGCGGATCGAAGCGATCTTGACCGAGCTGGGCATGGAATGACAACGCCATCGGTCAGTGTCATCGTGGTCAGTCGGCATCGTCCGCGCGACCTGATGCGCTGCCTTGCGGGCATTGGTCAACTTTTTCACCCGGCCTACGAAGTCATTGTTGTCGCCGACCCGGCCAGCGCCGAACTGGTGCGTGCAGGTGACTGGCCGGTCAAGGTTGTAGACTGCGATCAGCAAAATATCTCGGTCGCGCGCAATCTGGGGCTTTCGCAAGCTGCGGGCGATATTGTGGCCTTCATTGACGATGATGCGGTGCCAGAGCCGACTTGGCTGACCCACCTCTGCGCGCCCTTCAGCGATCCCGATGTCACGGCGGCGGGTGGCTATGTGCGGGCGCGCAACGGTGTCTCGTTCCAGTGGCAGGGCCGCCGCCTTGATGACATCGGAACCGAGGGGGAGGTGCCAATCGACGGCGACACCCCGCAGCTGTTCAAGACCCACCACGGCTTTGCCATCAAGACCGAAGGCACAAACCTTGCCATTCGGCGTGATGCGCTGAACGCGCTGGGCGGTTTTGACCCTGCCTTTCGATATTTTCTGGATGAAACTGATCTGAACATGCGGCTGGCGCAGATCAAGGCTACCGTTGCAGTTGTGCCGTTGGCGCAGGTGCATCATGGGTTTGCAGCCAACTCAGGCAGGACGCAGGCCCGCACCCCGCGTGACCTGACGCAAATCGGTGCCAGTTGCGCGGTCTTTTCACGCAAATACCCCGGCGCCAAGGGGCTGGACAATGATTACACGCGCCATGAACGCACCCAGCGACAAAGGCTGCTGACCCATATGGTTGAAGGGCGGTTGGAGCCGGGCCAGATTGCACCGCTTTTGGCGACCTTCCGCACCGGCTGGTCCGAGGGTCTTGCGCGCGATCTGGTGCCCCTGCCCGCGCGCGCCTGCTCGGGCGCTGCTTTCGCGCCGTTCCATTCCGCGCCACCGACCGCACAATCTGTGAAGTTGGCCGGGCGAAGCTGGCAGGCGTTTCGGTTGCGACGACAAGCCCGCAAAATGGTGAAGGAGGGGTCCGTGGTGACTCTGATCTTGCTGTCGCCCAGCGCGCGCCCGTTGCGCGTGATGTTCACAGATGGCGGCTGGTGGGAGGTTTCGGGCGGCCTGCTTGGGCGAACCAAGCGATCCGACCCGCTTCTTCAAAGAACAAGCTTTCGGGCGCGTGTGAAAAAGGAATGGACATCACTTGCTATGCTCAAAACCAGCAACCAAACGCCATGATATGGCCAAAGTTTAACAATAGACGTTCAGGGAATTTAATTTATACCGACCCGTGATATTGTTAGGGTGTGTCAGGTTATTGTCGCCGACAAAGTTAAACAGAGGTGGAACAGATGAAGCGTAAAGTCACGAAAGCCATTTTCCCGGTTGCGGGACTGGGAACGCGCTTCCTGCCTGCGACAAAGTCCATTCCCAAAGAGATCATGACTTTGGTTGACCGCCCCTTGATCCAATACGCGATCGACGAGGCGCGCGCAGCCGGCATCAAGGAATTCATCTTTGTGACATCACGCGGCAAGGGCGCACTTGAAGATTATTTCGACAACGCCCCCGTGCTTGAGCAAGAGCTTCGCAAGAAGGGTAAAACAGACCTATTGGAAGTGCTCAAAGACACCAATATGGAATCGGGCGCGATCGCCTATATGCGCCAGCACAAGGCGCTTGGTTTGGGCCATGCGGTCTGGTGCGCGCGCCGCCTGATTGCGAACGAACCCTTCGCTGTGATCCTGCCCGATGACGTTATCGCGGCCGAAAAGCCCTGCCTTCAGCAGATGGTCGAAGCCTATGAGGAAACTGGCGGCTGCATGGTGGCCGCGATGGAAGTTCCAGCCGAAAAAGCCAGCGCCTACGGGGTGTTGGACGTGAAGAAAGACATGGGCTCGATGGTGTCGGTCAAGGGGATGGTCGAAAAGCCATCCATCGAAGATGCGCCGTCGAATTTGGCCGTTATCGGGCGATATATCCTGACGCCGGATGTGCTGCGCAGCCTGAACCGCATGAAAAGCGGGGCTGGCGGAGAAATTCAGCTGACCGATGCCATTGCCGATGAAATCGCCCAGGACCGTGATGTATTTGGCTATCGGTTCCGCGGGCAGCGGTTCGATTGCGGCTCGAAAGCGGGGTTCCTTCAGGCCACGGTCGCCTTCGGCATGGCACGTGAAGAGCTTCGTGAAGAGCTTGGCGCCTATCTGCACGATCTTGTCGCACAGCAGAAGGCTGCGGAATAAAAGCCGCATGCGTCGTTTGCCCATACTGACCCTGGGCGCGGGATGACCACCTTGGCAGACAGCAAAGAACCGACCGCACGATGCCTTGATCTGACACGTCTGGTGTCGCGTGTCGGGCGCGGCGCATGGACAGGTGTCGACCGGGTCGAGGCCGCTTACCTTAATCACCTCCTGTCGCTTGAAACGCCCTTGTTCGCGCTGGTTCGAACGCGGCGAAACTTTACGCTGCTCGACCACAGTGGCACCAAGCAGCTTGCTGAGCGGCTGCATGGGTGCCGCCCTTGGGGATCGCCGGATTGGCGCGCGCGGTCCAGGCTCAGGGCGACCAAGACCCGGATGGCAGCGGAAAGCGACCTGAGGCGGCTTGGACTTGACCATACGGGCCGTCGCAGCTTGGCCAGCCTGCTGACCCGCCATCTGCCGGACGGTTGCGCCTATCTGAACGTTGGCCACTCTAACCTAAGCGACCATGTGTTTCTTGCCCTGCGTCAGGTCAGGGACATGCATCTTAGCGTGCTGGTCCACGATATGATTCCACTCGACTTCCCTGATTTTCAGCGGGATGGGACGGTCACCTCGTTCGCCGCGAAAATGCGTGCTGTGTCGCGCCATGCCGATCTGGTGATTTATAACTCGCGCCAAAGTCAGATTTCTGGCGCTGCGCATTTTGGCCGTATGGGACGCGTGCCAGACAGCGTGGTGGCACATCTGGGCCTTGATGTCCCGACAGTAGCGGGGGCCGTGCCGTCTCATTTGGCGCAAAACAGACCCTATTTCGTGACAGTTGGCACCATTGAGCCGCGCAAGAACCACGCCTTGCTGTTGGATGTGTGGGCGCAGATGGCCAAAACCCGCGCCGCGTCCGAAATGCCCACATTGCTGATCATCGGCAAGCGGGGCTGGAAGAACGAAAAGCTGTTTGCCCGGCTTGACGCCCAGCCCGCACATGTCAGGGAGTTGCCTGATCTGTCAGACGCCGAAATGGCGGCTCTTGTCGCAGGTGCGCACGGGCTTTTGTTTCCAAGTTTTGCCGAAGGGTTTGGCCTGCCGCCGTGCGAAGCCGCCGCGCTGGGCACGCCGGTTGTGGTCCATGACCTGCCCGTTTACAGGGAAATTCTTGGCAAATATCCCATTTACGCAAATGTTGCCGATATATATCTTTGGGAACAAATCGTAACCGAACTGGCTGCCCGACCCGCGACACCCGTGCGCGGATGTGATCTGATTTTGCCAAGCTGGGACGCACATTTCAACTTGGTCTTAAAGATGACGTGATACCCGGATACGACGCGCATTCGGTCTAGGCAAAAAGGGGCACGCTTGAGTGCAATTGGATCATATCGGTTGAGGCTTCAGCGCAAGCGCTGGCGCATTCGTGCTTTTCGCAAAAGGCGCGAACTGACACCCATTCGCAACCGAACCAAGCATATCGGGTCCTCAGACATCCTGCTTTTTTCGACTTTGCGCAACGAATGCATCCGCCTGCCCTATTTTCTGGACTACTATCGTGAATTGGGAGTGAATCACTTTCTCATTGTTGACAACGGCTCTGATGATGGGTCGCTGGAATACCTTCAAAAGCAGGAAGATGTCTCGGTTTGGCGAACGGAAAGCAGCTATAAGCGCGCGCGATTTGGCGTTGACTGGCTGAACTGGCTACAGCGGAAATACGGTCATGGGCATTGGTGCCTAGTCGTCGACCCCGACGAATTTCTGGTCTATCCTTTTTGCGATTCACGCCCCCTTAGGGCGTTGACCGACTGGCTGGATGCCAGCTCAATCAAAAGCTTCGGCGCGATGCTGTTGGACATGTATCCAAAGGGCTCGCTGGATGCCCAACCTTACAAAGCCGGCCAAGATCCGATCGAGATTACCCATTGGTTCGACAGTGGGAACTACATGATCCAGAAGAACAAGGAGTTTGGGAACCTGTGGATCCAAGGTGGCCCACGTGCGCGCACCTTCTTTTCCGAAAACCCCGAACGCGCACCCGCGTTGAACAAGATACCGCTGGTCAAATGGGATCGCGGCTACACCTATGTCAGCTCGACCCATATGCTGCTGCCGCGCGGTTTGAACCTGGTCTATGATGAATGGGGCGGTGAAAAAGCGTCTGGCTGCCTGTTACATGCAAAGTTTCTGGACACGTTCAGCACGAAATCGGCTGAGGAGCTTGAGCGTCGGCAGCACTATGCCAATAGCCACGAATATCGTGCCTATCACACGAAACTGAAAGACGACGCCGACCTTTGGTGCAAGTGGAGCGAGAAATACATCAACTGGCGCCAGCTCGAAATGCTTGGCCTCATGTCCAAGGGGAACTGGGCATGAGCTTGGGTGTCGTCATGTTGGTGCACGACGCGCTGCACCGCGCTGAACAGCTGGCCCGGCACTGGTCGATAAACGGCTGCCCGGTCGTGCTGCATGTCGATACGCGGGTGGCGCAGTCAGACTATGATCAGTTTGAACAGTCGCTGAGTGATCTGGAAAATGTTCGTTTTTGCAAACGTCACCGGTGTGAATGGGGCACCTGGTCGCTTGTCGCGGCCAGTCAATCCGCGTCGGAACTGATGCTGGAATCTTTCCCCGATGTGCGCCATGTCATGCTGGTATCGGGAAGCTGCCTGCCGCTGCGCCCGGTTGCCGAAATGGTGTCTTATCTGGATGCGCGCCCGCAGACGAACTTTATCGAAAGCGCCGCGACCGAGGATGTGCCATGGACCGTTGGTGGGTTGGACAAGGAACGCTTCACCCTGCGCTTTCCTTTCTCATGGCGCCGTCATCGACGGTTGTTCGACCGGTATGTGCGCTTGCAACGACGCCTTGGCTTCAAGCGAAAAATCCCTTCGGGGATCGTGCCACATCTGGGCAGTCAGTGGTGGTGCCTGACCCGGCAAACGCTGTCCGCCATTCTGCAAGACCCGGATCGCGCGGTCTATGATCGCTATTTCCGGCGTGTCTGGATTCCAGACGAAAGCTATTATCAGACCCTTGTGCGGCGATACTCAACGAATATCGAAAGCCGTTCGCTGACCCTGTCGAAGTTCGATTTTCAGGGCAAGCCACACATCTTTTATGACGACCACCTACAGCTGTTACGGCGATCTGATTGCTTCGTGGCGCGTAAGGTCTGGACCCATGCCAGCAAGCTTTACGCCAGCTTCCTGTCGGACGAGTTGAACGTCGCGACCGAGGCAGAACCCAACCCCGGAAAGATCGACCGCATCTTCGCGAAGGCGGTCGAGCAGCGCACCAAAGGCCGCCCCGGGTTGGTCATGCAAAGCCGATTTCCGAACGAAGGCTGGGAGAACGGAACAACAACGTCGCCCTATACGATTTTTGAGGGATTCGCGGACCTGTTCGAGGATTTCGAGGCATGGTTGCAACGCACCGTTGGTGGGCGCGTTCACGGCCACCTTTATGCCAAGGACCAAGCCCATTTCGCAGGCAATGAACCGGTGTGTTTTGGTGCGCTTAGCAACGCAGCCAAGCTTCGGGACTATAACCCCCAAGCCTTTTTGACCAACCTCATTTGGAACACCAAAGGGGAACACCAATGCTTTCAGTTTGGGCCGCGTGACAATCAGGCGATTTCTTGGACGGTTGCCAAGGATCCTAAGGCGCAGATCAATGTGATCTCTGGTGCTTGGGCGGTGCCACTGTTTCACTCCAATCAGAACTTCTTGGATATCCGGCGCAAAGCAGCACGGCTGCAAAGGATCGAGAACGAGCATATTGGCGCCTTGCGGTCAGATTTCGCCCGTGCACGCGTCCGCATTTGGACCTTGGCTGAATTTGTCCTGAACCCAATGGAGCCGCTGCAGGAGGTCATCGACGAAATTGCGCCAAGGCATTCAACGCGCCTGACAGAAGCGCCGAAAATGGTTGCGCTGGGCGGTTTCGGTCAGTTCCTGCAAAACCTGAAGAACCAAGGCATGCACCCTTATCTTATGGGCGACTTTCCCGCCGGACATGACCCGGTGGCCGCCCCGCATCCCCATTCCAAACCGTATCTGGTGAAGTAACTCATGGCGCGTAAATTTGATTGCTTCATTATCTTTGCCGAAATGCGAACCGGATCGAACTTCTTAGAAAGCAACCTCGATCAGTTTCCCGGCCTGAAATGCTATGGAGAGGCGTTCAATCCCTATTTCATGGTCACGCCGAAAATGAAGGAACTGTTCGGCGTCACCGTTGCGATGCGGGACGCTGACCCCATGACCCTGATTGCGCGGATGAAGGAACACGCCCCCGGCCTGCCCGGCTTTCGGTTCTTTCACGATCATGACCCAAGGGTCTTCGATGCGCTGATGGATGATCCGCGCTGTGCGAAAGTGGTTTTGACCCGCAACCTTGTGGATGCCTATATCTCGCGCAAAATCGCGTGGGAAACGGATCAATGGCAGCTGAATGATGTGAAGCATGCCATCAAGAAGAAGGCCAGATTCGTCCCGGAAGAGTTCGAGAAACTCTTTTATCGGATGAAGGATTTTCAGCTGAAGATCAAAGCCAGGCTTCAGCAATCAGGCCAGACGGCCTTCTATCTTGACTATGAGGACGCCCAGCGGATCGAGGTCATCAACGGGTTGGCGCGATATTTGGGCGAGACCACCGAGATTTCGGAGTTTGCGGGCACGTTCAAGAAACAAAACCCCGAACCCGCATCGGACAAGGTGCAGAATTTTGAGGCTCTGCAACAGACCATTGATCGGATTGACCCATTCGACCTTCACAAACTGCCAAACTTTGAGCCGGGGCGCCCGCCAGCCATCACTACCTATCTGGCGTCCGAGGCGCTTGAGATGGTGTTTATGCCGATCAAGGGCGGGCCAGATGATCGTATCGTCAACTGGATGAAAGCGCTGGGACCGATCAAGGACGATTTCACGCAGAAAGCCCTACGCCAGTGGAAGCGGCAGCACAAAGCGCACCGGACCTTTACCGTCCTTCGCCACCCTGTCGCACGCCTGCATGCGGCCTTTTGCAGGTATCTGGTCGCCCACGGACCCGATACCTATTGGGACATCAAGCACGCGCTGCGTGAAAGCTATGATGTTTCATTGCCTGTTGC
This sequence comes from uncultured Aliiroseovarius sp., assembly GCF_947497285.1. Classification (GTDB taxonomy): domain Bacteria; phylum Pseudomonadota; class Alphaproteobacteria; order Rhodobacterales; family Rhodobacteraceae; genus Aliiroseovarius. The sequence goes on from NZ_CANMFT010000003.1 coordinate 153,352, forward strand.
GGAACCGGACGATGGTTGGGACCGACAGGCCCACCGTGACGCCTTCATGCAGTTCATCGGCTTTGTCGGTAAGAACCTTAAGGGGCAAACCGGCATCCGCGTAGATGCTGCATGGGCGTCGCAGACCGCTCTTGTTCAGGGGTTCGCGGGATTTGCCCTGCCCGATCACGTTCTGCGCGAAGATCGGCTTTCCGAAGGATTGGCGGCGATTCTGGCTGAGCTTGATATCGACATCCCGGTGCAATTGCCCGAGGCGGCCCCGGACGCCCCGTTTGCATTGGCCGACATCTATGATGCCGAGATAGAGGCCGCAGTGCGCAAGCTCTATCAGCGGGACTACATGATGTTCGGATTCCGCCCGTGGGATTCGCAGACCTAAGCCTGGCTCAGGCTGCTTTGTTGGACAGGCTGTCGGTCAGAAGGGCGTGCAAGGTCGCGGCGTCGCCATTGGCGCGCAGTTTTGCGCAGATCGACGAATCACGCAACGTGCGCGACACCAACGCAAGCGCCTTAAGGTGATCGACGCCAGAACCTTCCGGCGCGAACAGGGCAAAGACAAGATCGACCGCCTGCTTGTCGACGGCGTCAAAGTCGAAGGGTTTTTCGACCCGCAGAAAACAGCCCACGACTCTGTCAAGACCAGCCAGACGCGCGTGCGGCAACGCCACCCCGCGACCTACACCCGTAGGCCCCAGGGATTCGCGTTGCTGCAAAGCGCTGAACGCTGCGCTCCCGTCAATGCCGTAACATTCCATCGCCATATCCCCAAGGTCCTGAAACAGGCGCTTTTTGGAAGATACTGTGGCGACGACTTTTACGGCCGCAGGATTGAGGATGCTCGAAAGGTCCATCATCAACAACTTTCCCCGCCCGCCATGGGCGGGAGGTTTACGCTTCGTTTTTGGGGTCAATCCAGCCTACATTGCCGTCATCACGGCGATAGACCACATTCATGCCCTCGGTTTTTTCATTGCGGAAAACCAGAACCGGTGCGTGTGCAAGCTCCATCTGCATGACCGCTTCGCCAACCGAGAGTGACGGAATCCGTGTCTCCATTTCGGCGATGATCATGGGCTGGAGTGTCGCGTCATCCGCTTCGTCCTGACCTTCCTCTGAGGCGAGGATATACGAGGCTCCACCGAAAACTTCAACCGGGTCTACGCGATCCTTGTGATGGTCTTTCAAGCGGCGCTTGTAGCGGCGCAACTGCTTCTCCATTTTCTCGGCGCACTGGTCAAAAGCTGCATAGATTTCAGTCGCACTTGCCTTGGCCTGAGCGGTCAGACCGGTGGACAGATGCACAATCGCTTCGCAGACAAATTCATGGGCGCTCTTGGAGAAAACCACCTGAGCGTCGGTCGGGCGTTCGGCGTATTTTTGAACCACGCCTCCAAGCTCCTCCTTCACGTGAATCTGAAGGGCTTCACCAATGTCGATCTGCTTGCCAGTGATTTGATATTGCATGCTAACTCCTATGGTATTTGCAGGCCTCAATACATCATTCCCCTAAGGGAATGATGAAAAAACTATTTTATTACATGACGTTGATAGAGAGTTGCAGAACCCTGTCCGCCCAAATCCTTCTGGGTGTTCCTTGGTGTATGCCCCATGTTCGGGACGACACAAACGAAGGTTAAAGTGTTCATGCATCACCTTCATTTGGCGACGAGTCGAGGGGGGTTGTCAACCACAAGCGCGTGCAATTCCATCATTTGATCGAGAAATTCTGCCCAAGATAGACGCGTCGGACATTCTCGTCGCGGATGACTTCGTCGGTCGTCCCGCTCATCAAAACATGGCCATCGTGAAGGATATAGGCGCGGTCCACAATCTCAAGCGTTTCGCGCACATTGTGGTCGGTAATCAGCACGCCGATGCCCCTGTCTTTCAACTCGTGAACCAGAGTGCGAATCTCTCCGACGGCGATCGGGTCGACGCCCGCGAAAGGCTCATCGAGCAAAAGGTATTTCGGGTCCGAGGCCAGCAGCCGCGCAATTTCCACGCGCCTGCGTTCGCCGCCGGACAGGGCAAGGGCGGGTGCGCGGCGCAGGTGGCTGATCGAAAACTCGCTCAGCAACTCTTCCAGCCGCTCGCGTCGCTTGTGGCGGTCAGGGGTCGAGATTTCGAGGATCGCAAGGATGTTGTCTTCGACGGACAGGCCACGAAAAATGGACATTTCTTGCGGAAGATACCCGATGCCAAACCTCGCGCGACGATACATGGGCAACAGCGTCACATCACGCCCGTCAATCAACACCTGCCCAGCTTCAGGCGTGATCAGGCCAGCGATGGCATAAAAGGTTGTCGTCTTGCCGCAACCGTTGGGGCCCAGCAACGCCACGACCTCGCCGCGATGCAAGTCAAGTGTGACGTCCTGAATAACGGGCTTCTTGCGATAGCTTTTCCGCAGCCCAATGATGCGTAGCCCGGCCTCACCATCTTCGACTGTCAGCTCTGGCGCGTCGCTCATCAGTTCCCACCTGTTTGAATGATCGACTTTACGCGGCCATCCATCGTCCCCGTGCCGGCCCGCAGGTCCACGCTTAGCTTGTCGGACGACAGGGCGTTTTGGCCCTGCGTTAGGATCACATCGCCGGTCATCACGATCGTTCCGGTGGAAATGGTATAGATCGCTTCGCTAGACTGCGCCGCTTCGGCACCGTTCACGAGCGTTACGCCCTCTGTCGCCAGCAGGCGCGAGATCTCTCCCGTGGTGTCGCTGCCGGTTTCGTATTCGACACGAACCTTGCCCGCAGACAAGCGCATGCTGCCTTGGCTGATCTGAACGTTGCCAACAAACGTGGCCGATCCGTCTGCCTGATCGACATTCAGTTGGTCGGCCGCAATCTCAACCGGAAGGGAGCTGTCATGCTTCAGCCCGCCGAACGCGATTTGCGCTTGGGCGTGTGCCATAATCGGAAAGCTCAACACCAACAAAAGGGCAGCCAGATGTGCGCGCTTGATCACTTTTCTTCCCCCTCTGTCTTGGGTTGGTATATCAGTTTTACCCCACCTTTGAAAACAAGAAGATAGGCACCTTCTTCGGCGTCACTTCGTGTGATTTCGGCATGTCCAGCCGTCAAGTGCCCCATTGGGCCATCAGCTGTGACAGAGCCTGTGGTTTCGACATGGGTGGCATCCAGCGCCGTTGTTAACCCGTCCGACTGGATGCGGTAGTCGGTCGAGGTGACCAATGTCACACCTCCGGACAGATCGACCGTTTTGGTGCCGCCATCAATCACCGCCAGCGCCGCGTCGATATCCACTGCCGCGCCGTCTGGCGTTTCGATCCGCGCCGCCAAGGTCTTGGCCGTGAACCGGTTGTTGGTTCCCATTTCGGGCACGGCACTTTCCGCGGAGAAAGTGATGGCTGCCCCGTCTTCGGTGACGCTGGAAAAGCGGGGCCCGGAAATGCGCTGTTCGCCAGTCAGTTCTTCAAGGTTGATGCGTGCATAGGTCAAAGACCTGGTTGGGTCGATGGATTTTGAGATCAGAAACATCGTGGACAACAACGCAAGCGCGGTCACCGGCAGAAGAACTTTCAGCCAGGAAACCAAGCGGGAATAGCGATTGTTGGGTCTGGCCATGTGTCCTCGGTTTGTGTGTCGTTCTGCTTACATATCTAGGCACCCGTCAGAACAATCCAAGGACAGGTCCGCGCCTTGCGCGATGCGTCGCGTAAGCTAGTGAGAGAAGATGTCGATCTCAGGCCAGCCCGCCAAATCCAATTGCGCGCGCATCGGCAGGAAATCGAAACAGGCTTGCGCCATCTCGGTGCGGCCTTCGCGGTCGAGCCGCTGGTTCAGTTCGTCGCGCAACCGGTGCAGATAGAGGACATCCGACGCGGCATAGTCCAACTGGGCGGCGGTCAGCTCTTCCGCGCCCCAATCGCTCATCTGTTGTTGCTTTGAAATGTCGATCTTCAGCAGTTGTTCAAGCAGGTTTTTCAGCCCGTGCCGGTCGGTATAGGTGCGGATCAGTTTCGACGCGATCTTGGTGCAATAGACAGGGGCCGTGACCACGCCAAACGCGTTCAGAAGCGCCGCGATATCGAACCGACCAAAGTGGAACAGCTTCAGCACATCCGGGTCCGCCAGCATCCGTTCAAGGTTTGGCGCGCTGGTCTGGCCTTTTTCGACCTGCACCAGATGCGCATCCCCATCGCCCGACGACATTTGCACCACACACAGCCTGTCGCGATGCGGGTTCAGGCCCATCGTTTCGCAGTCAATGGCGACGACCGGACCAAGGTTCAGCCCATCGGGAAGGTCGCGCTTGTAAAGATGGTTGGCCATGTGTGCCCTCATAATCCGTTTCCCCCCTGATAGGCGCAGAGGGGGCCGGGTTCAATAAGAAGGGATCATTTGCCGTGATACAGGCCCACGACATGTTCGGCTTCGGCGAAAAACAGCCAGCGGCCAGTGACGACGCCTGTCAGATGCAGGGCAAGCGCCAGAAAGGCGGTGATGTGACCGGGCGGCGTTAGAAGCAATATGGCTGCGGGCAATGCGCCCGCCAGACCCAGCGCAATCATACGCAGTTTCGCGGCGTGTTTGCGGCCAACGCGATAGACCATCTCGTCCACCACGTAGTTGCGCGCGGTGTGGCCGCTCTCCAGCATCCGCACCTCACCCAGATGGGCAAGCCCGGTGGCGTCCCCTGTTGTTCCCCGCGCGGCGGCGCGTTGGTCGCCGATCCGCCACATGGCGAGCAGGACAAGGGTCAGCGCCAGCAGTAACCAACCGGCGATCTTCGCCTCACCCGCCAATAGCGCACCGCCGCCTAAGGCGTGCAGCAGAAACATGACGGGCGTAAGCGGCTGGTGCCAGCGCCGAATGGTTTTCAGTTGCGCGTATATCATCGAGGTTGTGAAAACGGTCAGAAGCGCAAAAATAGATCCTAATACACCGGAAATCGCCATTTCTGCCCCAAGAAAGATGCGCGGCACAGCAACCAGCGCGAATAGGAACAAGGTCAGGATCGCCGCAATCCCTTCACGGCTCAGCCAGCTTGTGCGCCATTGGCTGAGCGCATAGATCGCGTTCTTCTTATTGCCCAGATGAAAGGTCGAGGCCAGCAGCCCGGCACAAGACAGCGCATAGGCAATCGTGAAAAACGCGAACGCGGTCCCACCGCTGACATCCGGCACGCCCAGCCCCAGCCAAAAGAACAGGCCAAACCCAAGCCCTGACAGCGTGGTGAAAATGATAACACTGGGTGCGGGATGCATCCGTTTCCTCCGTCAGAGCTTTTCGAGCGCTTTATCAAGCCAGCCAAGGAACCCCTGCGGCTCGTCCGCGACTACCTCAAGCGGTTGGGTGTTCAGCGTATCCTTGGCGCGCGGTGGCAAGTATTTGTTCACGGGCTTGGTGCCAAGGTCTGGCATCAGGTCGTATCCACCACGATCCGCCACCAGTTTTGAAACATCGCTGTCCGGGTCGCCAAGATCCCCGAAATGCCGCGCGCCAGAGGGACAGGTGCGCACGCAGGCGGGCACGCGATCCTCTTCCGGCAGGTTCTCGTTGTAGATGCGATCGACGCACAGCGTGCATTTCTTCATGATACCGGCATCGCGATCCATCTCGCGCGCGCCAAAGGGGCAGGCCCAGGCGCATAGTCCGCAACCGATGCAGCGATCTTCGTTGACCAAAACGATTCCGTCTTCGGAACGTTTATAACTGGCGCCAGTCGGGCAAACGGTTACGCAGGGCGCGTCGTCACAATGCAGGCAGGACCGCGGCATGTGGACGGTCTGCGCGGGGCGGCCCTCGGTCTGTGCTTCATAGGAAAACACCCGGTTCAAAAAAGTGCCGCCCGGGTCCGCGCCGTATGGGTCGGTGTCGGACAGCGGCGCGCCATAGTTCTGCGTGTTCCAACCCTTGCACGCAGTCACGCAACCTTGGCACCCCACGCAGGTATCCAGATCAATGACCAGCCCTAGCTTTTTGTCGGTCTTTTCAGGAAGTGAGGTCATCAGATCTTCCTTTTCACGACGTGCGGGGCTTTGTCGACTGGTGACTTGATCGGTGGGTGTGAAGGCTGACTTTCGGCCGGTTTAGGGTCTGCTTTGACAATCTTTACGCGCAAATCGAACCACGCGGCCTGTCCGGTTACGGGGTCCGAATTCGCCCATCTTAGCCCGTCGCCTTTCGGTGGCTGAAGCTCATGAATCAGGTGGTTCAGAAGAAACCCTTCCGTCGCTTCCGGCGCGTCGTTATCCAACGCCCAAGTGCCTTTACGCTTGCCGATGGCATTCCATGTCCAGACCGTCATTGGGTTCAGCGCCGCGTGATGGGCGACGGGCACTGTGATTGATCCATGGGCTGAGGTGACGTGCGCATAGTCGCCATCTTTGAACCCGTGCTGCTGCCAAAGATCGGTCGGTAGATAGAGGAAATTCTTGCCCGTGATCTGCCGAAGCCACGCGTTCTGCGAGCCCCAGGAATGATACATATGCATCGGTCGTTGGGTTAGGGCGTGGATCGGATATTCATCGGGGTCGACATTCGTATCCTCAAATGGCGGATACCAGATCGGCAGCGGGTCCATCGTCTTTTGAATACGCGCACGCAGATGTTCGGGCGGCTGGATGTCGCCGTGGCCTTCAGCGGCCAGTTGGAATTTACGCATCGGCTCGACATAAAGGTTGAACACATAGGGCGCTTCAGCGTCGAAGATGCCACGGTCCACTGCCCATTCCTGATAGGCCTTGTTCCACGGTTTATAAAACCGCGCCTCGTCGGAAATGTGATCGACCCAGAAACCACCATTTTCGATGTATCGGTCGATTTGGGCCGGATTAGGCTCTCCCCTGCCCATTCCCTGCCCGTCCTTTCCGCGCCACCCAGCCAGCGGTCCTACACCGGGTCTGCGTTCGTGGTTGACCAGATAGTCGGCATAATCTTCAAATTTTGCCGATCCGTCTTCGGTCACGAATCCCGGCAGGCCAAGCTTCGCCCCAAGCTGGATCAACACGGTCTGGAACCCACGCACATCGCGGTCGGGTTCAACCACCGGCCAGCGGATCGCATCGGCGGCCCCGTCCGCCTCGCAAATCGGGCGGTCCAGCAGGCTGATGCAATCGTGACGCTCCAGATAGGTCGTGTCGGGCAAGATCAGGTCGGCATAGGCCACCATTTCGGAGCTGTAGGCGTCGGAATAAATGATGTGTGGGATGGCATAATCGCCGTTCTCATCCGTGTCGGTCAGCATCCCCATGACTTCAGACGAGTTCATCGACGAGTTCCACGCCATATTGGCCATATACATGAACAGCGTGTCGATCTTGTAGGGGTCGCCCGCATGGGCGTTCGAGATCACCATATGCATCAAGCCATGCGCCGACATCGGGTTTTCCCAAGTGAACGCTTTGTCGATCCGCTTGGCGTTGCCGTTGTCGTCCAAAAGCAGATGCTCCGGCCCCATCGGATATCCCAGATGCGGGCCATCCAGTGGTTGGCCGGGCGTGACGCCAGCATGCGGCCTTGGGTGCGCCTCGGGTGGTTTCGGATAGGGCGGTTTGAACCGGAATCCCCCCGGAACTTCGACAGAGCCGAGAAGGATCTGCAACATATGCAGCGCGCGGCAGGTCTGGAACCCGTTTGAATGCGCCGAGATGCCGCGCATAGCGTGGAAGCTGACCGGCCGTCCGATCATCTTGTCGTGCTTTTGCCCTTTCCAGTCTGTCCACGGCTGGTCGAGCACAATTTCTTCCTCGAACGCGACTCGCGCCAGTTCCGCAGCGATCGAACGGATACGGTCGGCCGTGATGCCCGTCTGCTCGGCGACGGCCTCGGGGGCGTAATCGCCCGACAGATAGCGTTCGGCGAGCAGCTGGAACACCGGGCGATGCGAGGTTCCAGCGTGGCGATAGCTTCCTGCCAGATCAGGCATAACGCCGGGCGTGTCGAAATCGGCAAGCTTTCCAGTGTCGCGGCACAGCACTTGCGGCTTACCAGTCTGACCACGCAAGAAAAGACCATTTTCAGGCGAGTTAGGCTCTTCATTCACGATAAAACCCGCGTTGGTGTAGCGCGACAGATAGGCCAGATCGACCTTGCCCGCCCGCAGCAATTCGTGGACCAGCGCAAGGATAAACAGCCCGTCTGTCCCCGGCGTGATGCCCACCCAGTCATCCGCAATCGCGTTATATCCCGACCGGATCGGGTTCACGCCGATGATACGTGCGCCACGTTCTTTCAGCTTGCCAAGACCGATCTTGATGGGGTTGCTGTCGTGATCCTCGGCCACGCCAAAAAGCATGAACAGTTTGGTGCGATCCCAGTCGGGCTGTCCAAACTCCCAAAATGCGCCGCCCATCGTATAGATACCCGCCGCTGCCATATTGACCGAGCAAAAGCCCCCGTGCGCTGCATAGTTTGGCGTTCCGTAGGCTTGCGCGAACCATGATGTGAAGCTTTGGCTTTGATCGCGTCCAGTGAAAAACGCCATCCGTTTGGGGTCGTTTTCCCGCAATGGGGCCAGCCATCCTGCGGCCATGTCCAAGGCCTCGTCCCAACTGATCTCTTCAAACTCTCCCGACCCGCGCGGGCCGACCCGCTTCAAAGGCGCGCGTAGCCGCGACGGGGCATAGTGCTGCATAATCCCGGCGGATCCCTTGCCACACAACACCCCTTTGTTCACAGGATGATCGCGGTTGCCTTCGATATAGGCCACCTGCCCGTCCTTCATATGCACGTTGATCCCGCACCGGCACGCACACATATAGCAGGTCGTCTTGCGCACCTCGTCTGACACGCTGGGCGAGGTGTCGATTTGAATGGTCTCGGGGTTGCTCATCTGTTTCGGCCCTGTGGCAAGGTCGGTTCGGTGAGGACAAATCTGCATGATGAAGCGCTGGTTTGAAACTCCTTTGTCCGTCTGCCGAGCCAAACAGCCACTACGCCCTCTCGGTAGGTCCAGTTGCGGAGTGATCTAATGCCAGTGAGGCGGCTTGTTTGGTCGTCGCCATCACAAGCGTCCCTTGCATTGTCAAAACAACCGCAAAGGCCTAGCTTTTCCACCATGAACTACGAGACGATGATCGACGCAGAGACATGGGACTTCATTCGCCGGACCGAGGCCTTCTACCCTCCCGGGGCTGCCGCCTTGGGCATCGATCAGCAGCGCGCGATTTATGACCGGATGTGCCGCGAATTCTTCACCGGATACCCCGAAGGCGTCACAGCGCGCGACGATCTGGCAGGTGAAGTTCCCATCCGCATCTACGAGCGCGGCGCGCACAACGCCACCCTGATCTATTTTCATGGCGGTGGATTTGTCGTCGGTGGTTTGGATAGCCACGACGATGTTTGCGCCGAAATATGTGACCGCGCTGACATACGTGTCGTAAGCGTCGACTATCGCTTGAGCCCTGAGCACAGCCACCCTGTAGCGTTTGAAGATTCGCTGGAAGCCGCTGAATATGTGACCCTAACATGGCCTGGAATGCATATTCTGGCAGGGGATAGCGCAGGCGGAAACCTTGCCGCAGCGGTTGCGCATGCGACGCGAGGCCTGCATGATTTTTCGGGTCAGATCCTGATTTATCCAGGCTTGGGGGGCGACATGACCAAAGGGTCGTATCTGGCACACAAAGACGCGCCGATGCTGACGTTGGAAGATCTGAAGCATTACACTTTGCTGCGCCATGGTGGAGCTTCGCCCGCGCATGATCCGACTGCTACACCCTTGGCAGATAAAGACTTTTCTGACTTACCGCCCACCGTTTTGATCACCGCGGAATGCGACCCATTGGCGGATGACGGTCGAACTTATCGCAACGCGATCGAGCAGGCAGGAGGCAAAGCGCGCTGGACGAATGAACCCGGTCTTGTGCATGGCTTTTTGCGCGCGCGCCATAGCGTCACCCGCGCCAGGCACAGCTTTGACCGCATCGTCGCGGCCGCAATCGAACTGGCTGCGGGCGACTGGCACGACTGACGCTTTCCCCGGCAGACGAGTTGCCCTAGACTTGGCCCATAACAATATGAGCGGCTGAACCGTTCGCACCTAGAGGAAGAGCCATTCGTCATGTCGCCATTCGGGATATCTCTGTTCCGTGGCCTGCATACCTTGCAGGGTGCAGCGGGACTGGAACGCCGCCTGAAGAGAAGGATCGCAGACGGTCGAGAGCACCCTGATCGCGGGACCGAACGGCTTGGCATCGCTTCGGCAGAGCGGCCGGATGGACCCTTGGTATGGCTGCACCTTACAGGGGGGGATGAGATCGAAAAGGTTTCGGCCCTGATCCAGCATCTGAAGGCAAGTCGCGAGGACCTGAATGTCTTGATAACCACAACGCTCTATGACGCGGAGTTCCCGGATGACACCGGCGCGATTCACCAGTTTTCGCCCTATTCCGGCGTTGGTCCGATCAATGCGTTTCTGGACCATTGGGCGCCTGATGTGGCGTTGTGGGTCGACAGTCAATTGGATGTGCCGTTACTGAGCGAATTGTTCAAACGGAAAGTTCCCGCAATCTGGATCAACGCTCACCTGCCCCGCGAAACGCATGGGCAATGGCGTTGGCTGCCCGGTCTGATGAAATCGGTTCTGACCGGTTTCGACACTATTCTGGCGGAAAACCTCAAAGCTGAACGGGAAATCAGACGACTTGGCGCCGCTTCGTCGCATGTCACCATGTCTGGGCCGTTGCAGATGCAAGTTGTGCCGCCCGGGTGCAACATGGCCGAACGGGATCGGTTTGCAGCCAAGCTTGCCGCCCGACCGGTTTGGTTGGCGGCTGCCACGCACGAAAAGGAAGTGGCGCAAATCCTCGCGGCGCATCGGCAATTGATCCGAAAGTCCCATCGTCTATTGCTGATCATCGAACCCGGCGTGCCCGAAGATGGTCCACGCTTGGCTGAAGACCTTGAGGCCGATGGGTGGAGCGTCGCCTGCCGGTCGCGAGACGAAGACCCGTCACCGGATGTGCAGGTTTTCGTAGCAGATCAGGCCGGAGAGACCGGCCTGTGGATGCATCTGGCACCAATCACGTTCATTGGAGGAAGCTTGGCCGATGAGGCCTGTTTGAACCCCCTCGAACCCGCCGCGTTGGGATCCGTCGTTCTGTTCGGGCCCCTCAAGAACGGTCACAACGAGGCGTTTCGTCGATTGGAAACGGCTGGCGCGGCAAGTATGGTCAAGGATCAAAAGACCCTAACACAGGCTGTTGAGCGCCTTTTGTCGCCTGATTGCGCGGCAAAGATGGCGATGGCGGCGTGGGACATCACAACCAGCGGTGCCGAAGTCAGCGACCTTGTTCGTGACCGCGTCGTCGCGCTGCTGGACCAGGCGGGCGTTTAAATGGTGTGCGAATGAGAGCGCCTGGTTTCTGGTTTACCCCCCCTGACCGTCCGAACTGGCGCGCACGCGCGCTGGCGCCTTTGGGGTGGGTGTATGGGGCCGCAACCGCGCGTCGGTTGGCAAAGGGCACGGGGTATCAGGCAACTGTTCCGGTTGTTTGTATCGGCAACATCAACGCAGGCGGCACAGGCAAGACGCCTACGACCATTGCACTGGCACAGCGGTTGTCAGACCGCGGTCATCAAGTGCATGTGGTGTCGCGGGGTCACAAGGGCGCTCTTGAAGGCCCGCTGCAAGTTGATGAACGGCACCATACCGCAGCCGAGGTTGGCGACGAACCGCTTTTGATGGCTGCTTTCACGACAGTCTGGATCGCCCGTGATCGCGCGGAAGGCGTGAAGTCGGCCGAACAAGCGGGCGCGGACATCATCCTGATGGATGACGGGTTTCAGAACCCAGCCGTTGCCAAAAGTGTCTCTATCGTGGTGGTCGATGCGGTAAAGGGCTTTGGAAATGCGCGCTGCATACCGGCCGGACCCCTGCGCGAACCCATTGACGAAGGGTTGAAGCGCGCGGACATTCTTTTGTCAATTGGCCCTGAAAACGCTCAAACGCGGTTTGTGTCGGAATGGCAGCGGCATATCACTTGCCCACATGCCACGGGTCACCTGACACCGTTGCAAACAGGCATGGATTGGCAGGGATTGAATGTTCTGGCATTTGCCGGCATTGGCCACCCGGAAAAATTTTTCGCCACCATTCGTGATCTTGGAGCCAATCTGCTTCGTGCAGAGGCGCTGACGGACCACCAGCCATTGACCGAACCGCTTATGAAACGGTTGGAATTCGAAGCGTCGTCACTTGGCGCGCAGCTCGTGACGACCGAAAAAGACGCCGTTCGCCTGCCGGATAGCTTCCGGCGCCGGGTGTTGACAGTTCCGGTGCGACTTTCCGTAGACGACTGGGCTGAGATTGACAGCGCCTTGGCCCGCTTTGGGATAGGTTAGAGCCTGAAATCAAGCTCTAACCCTTGCTTCTAGCTGCCCAGCTTTTCATCAATCAGGGCCGCGAAATCTTCGTATGACATGTTTGAATACTTGGTCCCGTCAATGACGAAGGACGGTGTGGCGTTGATCTCGTCGGCCGCGGCATTGGTCTGGTAGGCGGCCACCAGGCTTTGCGCCATCGCTTCGTCCTGAAGGCAGGCGTTCATCTGGTCATCTGTCATGCCAGCTGTGCGACCCAGTTTGCGCAGGTTGTCCAGAATAAGGCTGGGGTCCCCATCGGCGATCCATTCCTTCTGGCCGGCATAGATCATGCTGGTAAGCCCGAAATAGCGATCATCCCCGCCGCAGCGGGCAATCATGCCTGCCCACAAACCAAAGCGATCGAAATACACTTCGCGGTGGATGAACTTGACCTTGCCTGTATCCACATAGTTTTCTTTCAGCTTCTTGAAGATGTCCTCGTGAAAATTGGCGCAGTGCGGACAGGTGAAAGAGGCGTATTCGATCATTGTGATCGGGGCGTTTTCGTCGCCAAGAACCATATCCTTTGCGGGTTCGACCGCTGCATCGGTGTCTTGGGCTTCGGCTACGTTAACGCCGGGCACAGACCCGTTGTTCTGGCTCATGTAAAACGCGCCGCCACCGATCAGAAGTGCGGCGGCAAGCAAAATAGGAAGAATTCGGGTCATGATATGGTTCAGCCTCTATGATGTCTTTTTCTTCATCAGCACATTTTGTGCCAGTGTCTGAAGCGCGTCGCGCAGGCCTGCATCAGCGACGTCTGCTGTTGCCTCTGCTGCGCGGGCGCGGGTTGCGTCATCGGCTACTGATTCGCGCTTCGGTGCCGGATTAAATTGGGCTTGCCCCTCGGCAAAGCCGGTCGGAGCGGTCTGCGTGATCCTTACGCGGGCGATGGCGTTATATCCATAGACGGCGTTCACCTTTTCGCGCAGCTTGTCCTTTTGCATTTCCAACATGGGAGCTTGGGCGCCAGTCGTCAAAACAGTCAACGTGGCCCCCATGCCACCGCGTCCATAAGAGATATCAACAGGTTTTGCGATTGCTGCGGTGTCCGCGCCGACAATCTCGGCCCAATGGGTCAGGACGCGCGTAACAGCGAAACCGCGCGTTTCGCTTGTTTTTCGGATGCGCGTCGACAGAAGGCTCGATGTCCTTTCAAAGCCCTTCTTGCGGCGCTGATATCCTGTCGATTGTTTCAAGCTGGCACATCCTAGATTTGCCCCTATTTTAAGCTGTTGCAGTTGCTATGCCAGTGCAAAGCTTGGAAAGGGGATAACACTTGTGTGACGCGCCGAATTCTGCCGAGTTGCTGGCGTGGTATGACGTCCACGCCCGAACGCTTCCGTGGCGGGTTGCGCCAAGTGATCGGGCCGCTGGAAGGGCGCCCGATCCCTATGCGGTTTGGCTGTCCGAGATCATGCTGCAACAAACAACTGTCGCCGCCGTTAGGGACTATTTCACCCGATTCATGACACTTTGGCCGACCGTCGACGCTTTGGCCGCTGCCGAAGATGCGCGCGTCATGGGGGAATGGGCGGGGCTTGGATACTACGCGCGGGCGCGCAATCTGCTGAAATGCGCGCGGCTTGTGGCAGGAATGGGTGGATTTCCGACCACCCGCACCGAGCTGGAGGCGCTGCCTGGCATCGGGCCATATACCTCGGCTGCCATTGCTGCCATCGCCTATGATTTGCCCGAAACGGTGGTCGATGGGAATGTTGAACGGGTGATCTCGCGGGTGTTTCAGGTCGAAACGCCATTGCCTGATTCCAAGCCTGAGTTGAAGCAGCTTGCCACCACCCTGACACCCCCAATGCGGGCCGGCGACTATGCGCAGGCGGTGATGGATCTGGGGGCCACGATCTGCACCCCGAAATCCCCAGCCTGTGGTATTTGCCCGTGGAATAGAGCCTGTTTGGCGCGTCAAAATGGTCTGCAAGCCACCCTTCCCGCCCGCAAACCGAAAGCGCCAAAGCCCGTTCGTCATGGCATAGCCTATCTGGCGCGTCGCGCAGATGGTCTGTGGCTGGTTGAACGCCGCCCTGACACAGGGCTGTTGGGGGGCATGTTGGGCTGGCCTGGCGCGGCATGGGGCGATGTCGCCAGCGAAGCCCCTCCGATCACTGCGGTATGGCAGGACCCCGGCGTTGAGGTGCGGCACACCTTCACCCATTTCCACCTGATCCTTAATCTGCGCGTCGCCCAAGTGCCAACGCACGCCGAACCCCGTGTCGGTTCGTTTCACAAGATCCGCCCCTCGGACCTTCCGACCGTGATGCGCAAGGCGTTTGACGTGGCGACAGCTTCACTCGCGGATTGAGAGCCGCTTGCTTCGTCGCTATAGATCGGTGAGGGGCAGAAAAGGACAACACCATGGTTCCGGCATCCACGGTTTCCCGATTTCGTAACGCAGCGCCATTCGGTATTTCGATATTGCTGCCAGTTCTGGTCTATATCGCGGCGACGAAAGGCGGCTGGTTCTTGTTGTTGCCACCCCTTGGCACGTGGTGGCTGTATGCAGCGCTGGATGCCCTGATCGGGCGCTACACCAAGAATGCCGACCCAGAGATTTCGGACAAAGACCTATTGTGGTATCGGCTGATCACCGTGGTCTGGTTCCCCATTCAATTCGTTATGATTTATGGCATGATTTGGTATGTCACCGGCGCCGCCCACCTGTCCATCGCCGAGAAGTTCGGTGTTTTCTTTGGCGTAGGTGTCCTGTCAGGCACCGTCGGCATCGTCTACAGCCATGAACTGATGCACCAATCCAACAGGTTCGAACGCTGGCTGGGCGATCTGCTTCTGGCAACTGTGCTCTACAGCCACTTCCGCACGGAACATCTGCTGGTGCACCACCCCCACGTTGGCACCAGCCGCGATGCGGTGACCGCGCGTTATAACGAGGGGTTCCACCGGTTCTTCCTGCGCGTGGTGCGCGAAGCGCCGATATCTGCCTGGAAGGCCGAAAAAGCAATGCTGGCGCGGCGCAAGTTGTCGCCCTTGGATGGCAGCAACCCGTTCTGGCGCTATGGTGCGCTTCAGTTGGTTGCTCTGATCCTTGCGGTTCTGATTGGTGGCTGGCTGGGCCTTGCCCTGTTCGTTTTTCAGGCCTTGGTCGCGATCTGGGAGTTAGAGCTGACTAACTATATCGAGCACTATGGCTTGACCCGCAAGCACCTTGGGGATGGCAAGTATGAGCGCGTCATGCCCCATCACAGCTGGAATGCTGATCATCGGGCGTCAAACTGGCTGCTGATCAACCTGCAAAGGCACTCGGACCACCATTACAAGCCGGCGCGGCGGTTTCCACTGTTGCAGACCTATCCCGATGCCGAAGCGCCGCAGTTGCCGCAGGGCTATCCGGTGATGACCGTTGCAGCTTTGATCCCACCCCTGTGGCGGCGCGTGATGAACCCGCGCGTTCGCGCCTGGCGAAAGCTGCATTACCCCGAGATCGAGGATTGGAGCGCCTATAAAGCGGGTAGTTTGCCGCCTCCGCCGATCCGCTAGGGGAAAGGCATTACCGCATCACCCGGTTGCCATGGCTGATATTTGTGCATGACGCGAGCAAGCCGGTCGCTGGTCAAAAAAGTCTCTAACCAAGCGGAAACGCGTGGTGTCGCGTCACGGTCAAAGCGCGGTTTGTCGATCATCGCAAACTGGCGCACGAAGGGCAGGATCGCCAGATCAGCAAGCCGCGGGGACGGGCCGAACAGCCAACCTTTGGTCAGCTGGTTTTCCAACGCCGCCAGCAATGTCATCGCGTCTTGCCGCGTTGCCTCGGGGTCGCTTTGCGGATGGCGCACGGCATACTTGGTCAGGTCCAGCGCCGTCTTGAAGGGACCGTCGAAGGTCTGGATCAAGGCGTCACCGGCATCTGGCATCAGCAGCAGGTTTTCGGGGTCATGCTGGCGCAGCGCCCAAAGCATGATGTCATGGCTTTCATCCACAACGCCCTGATCCGTCAGCAAGCAAGGCACCGTCGCTGAAGGGGAAGTGTCCAGAAAGGCCTGCGGTTTGTCGCGCAACAGGATCTCGCGCAGATCGACCTGAACGCCACTGCTGGCAATCGCCAACCGGGCGCGGATTGCATAGGGACAGCGGCGAAAGGAATAGAGGATCGGGATCATGGGCGACCTTTTGCGGTTTGGCACGATGATTTCGCACTGAACCTGCGATTGCAACCGACCAAAAAAAGACCCCACCCAATGCAGGGCGGGGTCAGTTGAGAAGTGCCGTGGCGGCGGGCCACAGGCACAGGCGGTACCTCGTATTGCGCGCGCAGGGATCTGCGTCGCACAGATTTCAGGATCAGTTCATTTCGGCTCGGATCTGTTGGCGCAGCAGGTCGATCGGAACTTTCTTTCCGTCCTGCCTGAAGTGCCAATAGGTCCAGCCGTTACAGCTGGGCGCGCTTTCAAGTGCGGCCCCCACCTGGTGGATCGAGCCGCGCGCTTCGCCCGAGATCAACGTTCCGTCAGCGCGCACTTTGGCGGTTTTGCCGCGCGGGCTGGTCAAAACCTCGCCCGGGCGCAGCATGCCGCGTTCGACAAGCTGGCCAAACGGAACACGCGGTTCGGCGCGTTTCGACGGCGTGGTGGTCAGCGCTTCTTTGTCGAACTTGCGGATCTTCGAGATGCGTTTTTCCGCGACCTTGCGATACGCCTCTTCCCGTTCGATGCCGATGAAATCGCGACCCAGCATCTTGGCAACGGCGCCCGTCGTGCCGGTGCCGAAGAAAGGGTCGAGGATCACGTCGCCGGGGTTGGTCGAGCCGATAAGGACGCGGTGCAACAGCGACTCCGGTTTCTGCGTCGGATGCGCCTTGTCCCCATTTTCATCTTTCAAACGCTCATGGCCCGTGCAGATCGGAAGCACCCAGTCAGAGCGCATCTGAATACCCTCATTCAGCGCCTTCAGGGCTTCGTAATTGAACGTATATTTCGATCCTTCGCCTTTCGACGCCCAGATCATTGTTTCATGCGCGTTGGTAAAGCGTTTGCCGCGGAAATTCGGCATCGGGTTGGACTTGCGCCACACCACGTCATTCAAAATCCAATACCCTTGGTTCTGAAGCTCGGCACCCATGCGAAAGACATTGTGGTAAGATCCGATAACCCAGATCGCCCCGTTGGGCTTCAGGATACGACGGGCGGCGCTCAGCCATGCGCGGGTGAATTGGTCATAGGCTTTGAAACTGTCAAACTGGTCCCAGTGGTCGTCGACGGCATCGACCTTTGAATTGTCAGGACGGTGCAGATCACCCTTCAACTGCAAATTATAAGGCGGATCAGCGAAAATCAGGTCGACCGAGTTTTCCGGCAGACTGTTCATCACTTCGATGCAATCACCATCAATAATCTGATTCAGCGGCAGGTCTACAGCCGCTTTTGCTTTGGTTTTCGTCGTCATTTCTGCCTCTTGTACCCGGCGCATTTTGCGCTCTTTGGTGGCGCATTGAAGCGCTCGTTTTGATGAGATCAGAATGAGTCAAAGGTGATTCGCCGTCAAATTCTTTTTTGAATCAGTCACTTACATATTTATCTTGATACAAGATATTGTGTACCGGCTTGAACGAACGTCTATGGTGTGGGGTCACACCAAGATTTTGAAGCGCCAACCTGTGGCTTTTTGACGGGTATCCTGCGTTCGTTTCCCAACCATAGCCCGGATGCTGTTGCGCCAAATCCACCATGATCCGATCCCGACAGGTTTTGGCGACGATCGAAGCGGCGGAAATCGACAGTGACCGTGCGTCTCCTTTGATGATGGTCTCAGAGGAAATGGTCAGTCCACGGGGGGTCATATTTCCATCGATCAGCAGATGATCCGGGGCTTGGATCAGCCCGGCAACAGCGCGTTCCATGGCCAGATGGCTGGCGCGCAGGATGTTGATCTCGTCGATCTCTTCAACCGAAGCATGCGCGATGGAAACATCCGCGGTCGCGGCAATCAGGTCATAAAGCGCGACGCGCCTTTTCGCAGACAGCGCCTTGGAATCGTTAAGTCCCTCGGGGATATTGTTCGGGTCAAGCACAACCGCAGCGGCGGTTACCGGGCCAGCCAGCGGGCCGCGCCCCACCTCGTCCACGCCCGCGACACGGCAATATCCGCGCGACAGAGCGGCGGTTTCAAAGCTGAAGTCAGGCAAAGGCTTGGTCATGCCCTTTGGGTGGCCCATCCTGCCAAGGCCCGCAAGCAAAAAAAGGGCGGGAGGAAACCTCCCGCCAGTTTGGCGGCGCACCGGGTTAAGGGGATGGTGCCCCGCGGCTCGATGGGCCTAGCGGGACCGCACGATGCGAAACCCTTTGTTCTGCAAGCACACCGGCTCATAAACATCGCGCGGCACGTATTTACCGTATCTGTCGCGCACAACTATGGTGTCCAAGCAAGCGCGGGGCAGCTTCACACGCCGATCGATGCGCTTCTGCAGGCAAGACCTGCCCATGTATTTCGACCGACCGAACTGCGTGTCGAACCGTTTCAGGCAAGAGGCAGGAAGCGCGTTATAGCGATCGACCTTATGGGGGGTCTTTGCGACCGGTTTGTGCGGGCGCTTTGAGGGGTGCCCATGTGGGTGGTGACCATGCGGCCGGTGCACATGCGGGCGGTGTCCACCGTGGCGATGGGTTGCGACGGGCTTGCGCGCGTCGTCTTTTTTGTCAGACAACAGGACACCAATCGTCGCAATGCCCAGAATGGCGGCAAGGAATGGTGCAATATCGGAATCGTCTTTACGTAGTTGGCGCGTGTCTTGTGCAGTCGCCGGCGAGGTCGCCAGCGCCAGCGCCAATGCCGCACTGAGCAGCATTTTCAAGGGGGAAGCGGTGAAGCAGCGGGTCATCATGTTTCCTTTCAAAAAAGGCATCCAAGGGACGCGGGGAAGGTGTAGAAACCGTCGCCCATTGCTGCTTTGACAGGCAATAACAGCCACAGGTCATGCCCTGGCCATGGCTTTGATATTGAATAACCACCGGTCCCACCGCATGGTTGGCGCATGATGAAACAGATACTCTTTTCCCTTGCGCTTGCTGCCGTTGCCCTGCCCGCTCAGGCTGGGTGTTATGCGGACTACAAGGCCAAGCAGGATGATCCCCTGAAATTGCACTATGGTGTAATGGAATTGCCTGAAACGGCATGTGAAAACCGGAAGGCCGCGGCGACCCAGATCCGGGCGCGGCTTGCCGATCAGGGCTGGCTTCTTCTGAAGGTGCAGTCCATTTTTGACGAAGCAGGTCTTGCAGAAAGGAAAGAGAGTGCCGGAGCCTACTTCCTTCGCTACTGACGCACGACGCATGTCAAACCGCATCGTGACACTAGGAATTGTGACAATCGTCGGCGTGCTTTTGGTTGCCGCCGTTCTGTTGTTCATGACTTTGCCAGATGCCAACGCGTTCAATGCGCGCGTCGAACAGATCTTCGTCGAAAACGACGGGCTGACGTCTGGTGCGGAAATCAAACTGTTGGAGATTCTTGCACAGTCAGGGACGGCATTTGCAGATACGTTGACCAGCTACCGCATGGTCATTTTCGTGCTGCTGGTGTTTTCGACCGCGCTGTTGATTGCCGCCTTGGTCTTTCTCATCACTATCATCGGCCTCAACCGCCGCATGAGCGAGATTGAGCGCGCCGGTATTCAGGTCAATTCGCTTTTGATCAGCCGCGAAGAAAGGACTGTCTATCTGAACAACATGGAGTTTTCCCTGACCGAAGCCGCCATCGAAACCCTGTCTGCCCTTGCGGAGGCGCGTATGGATGAAGAGGTGCTGTCTGGGTCCGAGCTTGAGGGGCTGATTTCTGGCCGTGATCCGTCTGATTGCGACGAAGCCGCTGGAGCCACCCGCATCAAACGCCTGCGCGATGCGCTGGGCAACCAGTTGATGAGCGAGCTTTTGGTGAAAACGATCGCGCGGCGCGGCTACATGCTGTCGATCGACAAGGATGTGATCCGAATGCTCTGACGCTGGGCGATGGCGACCCCGGCAGGATTCGAACCTGCAACCTGCCCCTTAGGAGGGGGCTGCTCTATCCAGTTGAGCCACGGGGCCGTTTGGGTTGGGATAGTGATCAGAAAACGGCTTGTCCAGCGTGGTTTAGCGCCGTTTCAGCGTGTCTCCGGCGGCGATCTTGGGCGACAGCTCAATCCGTTCTCCGCCGCCAGCCTCACCATCTTCGGCGCTGCGGTCGGCGATGATCCGGGCCGCCGCGCGGCCGATCTCGGCGCGACAGGCATCCATTGTGGCAAGCTGGCGCGGCAGGCCATCCAGCAGTTCGACCCCATTGAAACCGGCAAGCCCGATTTGGCCTGGCACGTCGATGCCTTGGTCAAGGCAATACAAAAGACCGCCCGCACCGATCATATCGTTGGAGTAATACAAGAAGTCGATTTCTGGTGTGCGTTTCAGCATGGCCTCGGTCATCTCGCGACCTTTGGCCAAGGCGGATCCGCCTTCATAGAACTCACGATCCGCGATTTCGACGCCTTCTTTGGCGAGCGCCTCGGTGAAGCCTTCGAACCGCTTCCGCGCGCGGTGATCAAGCGGCATCTTTGTGCCAAGAAATCCAATGTTACGATACCCGGCCTTCAGGATTGCTTGCGCCATCTTGCGCCCGGCACGTCGGTGCGAAATACCCACGCAGGCGTCGATCGCCTCGCCATCGGTGTCCATGATCTCGACCACAGGAATGCCGGCTGCTTTCAGCATTGCCTTGGATGCATCCGAATGCTCCAGCCCAGCGATGATCACGCCGGAGGGCCGCCATGACAGCATTTCGTAAAGGACTTTTTCTTCGCGTTCGGGTTTGTAATTGGTGACGCCAACAACGGGTTGCAAAGGCGTTTCGTCCAGCACTTCGTTGATGCCTGTCATCACCTCGGGGAACACCATGTTGCTGAGGGATGGGATGATCACAGCCACAAGGTTGACCCGCTGCGAGGCAAGCGCACCGGCGATTTTGTTGGGCACATAGCCAAGCTCTTTCGAGGCTTCCAGAACCCGTTCGCGGGTCGCCTGGCTGACATCTCCACGATTTCGCAACACCCGACTGACCGTCATTTCGCTGACGCCAGAGGCTTCGGAAACGTCCCTGAGGGTCAGCGGGCGGCGGTTCGGGGGGGTGGGTCGATCAGTCACGAAACTGTCCTAGCATGTCTGTTATTGCACACATGTTAGCGATAAAGTGAAGCTTGGCAATGCCCTCTTTTCACTGCGATGTTAGACTAACAGGCCTAGACCAAACGCCTGACCAAAGCATCATGAAGTTGCGGCGCGCCAGCCACCATGCCTGACAGCTGCGGTGTGGGGTTGTTGAAGCGCGCAGCCAGCCGTGATTTGTCAGAGACTTTGCCGCCGGCCTCTTCGACGATCAGGCTTCCGGCCGCAACATCCCATTCCCAGGTCGGGCGCAGGGTCAGCATGGCGTCATACCGCCCCTCGCCCACCAACGCCAACCGATAAGCCAGCGAACTGCGAAACTGCCGGTTCACGGGCGGTGCCTTTGCGTCAGTCCAAAACCAAGGCTCGAAATTGGCCTTCGTCGCAAGCACGGTCGCGTCAGTCACGTCAGATTGGGCGCTGACGGAAAGCGCCGTGTTGTTCAGGGTCGCCCCCTGTCCGCGCGCCGCGGCGTAAAGCTTGTCCAGCATGGGAAGATAGACAACGGCTGCCTCGACGATGCCATTGCGGGCGATGGCCAGAGAATGGGACCAGGTTCGTGACCCTTCGATGAAAGACCGGGTGCCGTCGATCGGGTCGACAATGAAGACTTGGTCTGCATCCAGCCGCGCCGCGGTGTCTTCGGTTTCCTCTGACAGCCAGCCATATCCGGGGCGCGCGCTGGTCAGACCTTCGCGCAGCATTCGGTCCACTGCCAGATCGGCTTCGGTCACGGGGCCTTGCCCCCCGGGCTTGTCCCAGCGCTGGGCGTCGCCGTGAAAATAGCCGGTTGCCAGCTTGCCAGCTTCGCGCGCGGCGTCGATCAGAAGGGAAAGGTCATCAGTCACCGGCCAACGTCATCCCGTCGATCAGCAGGCTTGGAACCATCCGGCTAAGATGGGTTTCGGCGTCATTGGCAGGAATGATGCGCCCCAGCATATCGCGAAGATTGCCCGCGATGGTGCATTCATTCACCGGATAGGCGATTTGCCCGTTTTCAACCCAGAACCCCGACGCACCGCGCGAATAGTCCCCGGTCGTGGGGTTGATTGTGGACCCAATCATCGACGTGACCAAAAGCCCCGTGCCCATCTGGGCAATCAGATCATCGCGGGTCATATTGCCCTGCGTTAGGGTCACATTTGAGATCGAAGGCGAGGGTGGAGACGATGTGCCCCGCGAGGCGCTTGCCGTGCTTCTCAAGCCCAGCTTATGTGCGGTGGCAAGATCCATCGTCCACCCAGTCAGCATGCCGTTGTCGATGATTTTGCGACGATAGGTTGCCAGCCCCTCGCCATCAAAAGGGCGTGTACCGGATATCCGGGGGCGATGCGGGTCCTCGATCAGGTCTATCCCGTCAGGCAAAACCTGTTCCCCCAAGGCGTCGCGCAGCCACGACGACCCTCGCGCAATCGACGCCCCGTTTACGGCGGCCAGAAGGTGTCCGACCAGCGACGAGGAAATGCGTTCATCAAACAAAACCGGATAAGCGCCAGTCGGGGGCTTGCGCGCGCCCGCACGTTCGACTGTGCGATTGCCGGCCTTGGTGCCGATCTCATGCGCGCTGGGCAGATCTGCCTGAAACGTCCGCATTTCACCTGCATAGTCGCGTTCCATCGCAGCGCCCTCGCCGGTAATTGCTACGACCGAAATGGCGCGGTTTGTGCGCCCATATCCCCCCGAAAAGCCATTGCTGGTGGTCAAATGAAACTGATGCCGCCCATAGCCTGCAGAACTGGTGGACACTTGTGTGACTCCCTTGACCGCCAAAGCTGCGGCTTCAGCTTCGGCTGCGTCGCGTTCCAGCATGGCGGGGTCGGGTTCATCTGCCGGGTCAACAAGCTCCAGCGCATCAAGATCCCAGCTGCGCGCCAGATCAGGCGCCTCTGCCAAACGAATATGGGGATCGTCTGGTGCCTCTTTCGCCATCGCCACCGCACGTTCAGCCATCGTTTCGATGGTCAGGGCCGAGGTGTCAGAGGCCGAAACGCAGGCTTGCCGCTGCCCCACCAAAACCCGCAACCCGATATCAATGCCCTCGGACCGTTCAGCATGTTCAAGCTTGCCATTCAACACGTCGATGGACAGCGATGTTCCATCGACGGCCAGCGCATCGGCCTGGTCGGCGCCAGCGTTGCGGGCGGCATCCAGCAGGTGTTGGGTCAGCCGTTCAAGCGTGTCGGTCATGATGGTCCTTTCTTGGTCTGTCCTTCAGGTAACGATCGACGGGCGTGGTCGCAAGGTGTCTCTGGCCTAACGACGCGCGCTGCGCTAGCACAGAAACAAGGGAGGAATGATGATGACTGACATGACCGGAAAAACAGTTCTGATCACCGGCGCAAGCCGCGGGATAGGAGAGGCTGCCGCGCATATCTTCGCCCAAGCTGGCGCGAATGTGGTGTTGACCGCGCGCGGAACTTCGCAAATCAACGCCATTGCACAAGCGATCGGGGACCGGGCGCTTGCGGTGCCCTGTGATGTCTCGCGCTGGGAAGATGTGAAAGCCGCTGTCGACGCTGCGGTGAAACGCTTCGGAACCGTTGATGTGTTGATCAATAACGCCGGAATTATCGACCCAATTGGGCCGATAATAGACTCTAATCCGGCCGAATGGGGTCACGTGATCGACGTGAACCTGAAAGGCGTTTACTACGGCATTCGTGCCGTGATGCCGATTATGGCCGCCCAGAAAAGCGGCTCGGTCCTGACCATCAGCTCAGGCGCGGCACATACCGCGCTGGAGGGTTGGGCGCACTACTGTGTTTCAAAGGCTGGCGTTCACATGATGACCAAGGCGCTGCACAAAGAAGGTGCGGGCAAAGGTATTCGCGCCATGGGCCTGTCGCCCGGAACAGTGGCCACGCAGATGCAGCGCGAGATCAAGTCATCCGGCATCAACGCCGTCGCGCAACTGAAATGGTCCGACCATATCCCTCCGGAATGGCCCGCGCGCGCACTTTTGTGGATGTGCAGTGATGATGCAGACGAATTTCTGGGCGAAGAGATTTCGCTGCGGGAAGAAGACATTCGTGACCGCGCAAAGGTTCGCGGATGATCGACGTCACAAAAGAGGGCGGCGTCTGGACGGTTACAATCAACCGCCCTGACAAAGCAAATTCGTTGACCAAAACGATGCTTGAAGAGCTTGACCAGATTGCTCAAGATGCAGCAGGTGATGCGCGCGTTCTGTTGTTAACGGGCGCAGGCAAGGTGTTTTCAGCTGGCGCAGATCTGGACGAGGCGCGCGCAGGTTTGGCCACTGACGACGTATGGGAACGGCTGTCCGGCGCGATTGCCGCAGCGCCTTGCCTGACCATTGCCGCCCTGAACGGAACGCTGGCTGGGGGCGCTTTCGGCATGGCCTTGGCGTGCGATTTGCGTATCGCCGTGCCAGAAGCGAAATTTTTCTATCCGGTGATGAAGCTGGGGTTCTTGCCGCAACCATCTGATCCGGCGCGAATGGAGGCTTTGATCGGTCCGGCGCGCACCAAGATGATCCTTATGGCAGGACAAAAAGTATCGGCTGACGAAGCGGTGCAGTGGGGCCTGATTGATCGCGTCGTGCCGGCAGATGACCTAATGCGAGCGGCCTTGGAGCTGGCTGAACATGCGCGCGGGCAAACCGCCCAGCATGTCGCCCGGATGAAAGCGATGATGGGGTGATTGTGGCTCTATCCAACCCCAATTGCGCCATTTGTTGCGTGACTCTTTTAGATGAACCTCGTCGGCTATGACACCATTCCATAGCGCCGCTTTTCACCCAAAGTCGCGCCAAAAGCACAGAATCCTTGCCCTTTGAGGTCAAACCGCTATCCATGCGGAACAGTTTCACAAGGACTCTTTCTGTAAGGGGATGGACATGGAAAGCCGCCCGGAAATTCTGGATCAGGCGTTGGCCTATCTGACTCAGGCGTGGGAGATCGCGGAAGGGTGGCTGCTGTCTCCGGCGGCGTGGTCGCAATTCGCGGTGCTGGTGGTGGCCTATCTTGCTGCGCGGGTGGTGAACAGCAAGCTCGCGCCCTTTCTGACCAAGGTTCTGACGCCCGCGGAGGAGCGCACGAACCTGATTGCCAAGGCTCGACTTTTCACTCTGATTTTCTTGCCGCTGACGATGCCGTTGCTGGCGTGGGCCTTCACCGCGCTGGGCGAACAGGTGACCCGATCGGTCTTTGGCTCCGGAGCGGTGATTGCGTTTGGGAAACGGGTCTTTCTGTTCCTTGCGGTGCGCGCTTTCGCGCGTCAAATCCTCAAGGATCCGTTCCTGAAGCTGATTGGCAAGTATGTTCTGGTGCCGGTGGCCGCACTTTATGCTGTCGGATTTTTGGGCCCGGTGGCGACTAAGCTGGACGAAACGATCGTGCCGCTGGGCAATATGAGCTTCTCGCTGCTGTTCGCGATCCGCTTTGCAGTAATCAGCGGCCTTATCTATTGGTTTGGCAGATGGTCGAACGATCAAACCGTGCAGGCGATCAAGCAGCAGAAAGAAATGCGCCCCGCCACGCGCGAATTGGCGGCCAAAGCGGCCGAGATCGGAATTTTTGGCGCCGCTTTTCTGATCTTGATGAACATCATGGGCATCAACCTGACCTCGTTGGCGGTTCTGGGTGGTGCGATCGGTGTCGGTCTTGGCTTCGGTTTGCAGCAGATCGCCTCGAACTTCATTTCGGGCGTCATCTTGCTTTTGGAAGGGCAAGCGACGGTTGGCGACTATGTTGAACTTGATGGCGGAGAAGCAGGCACCATCGTCAAAATGACCGCTCGCGCCGCCATATTAGAGACGTTTGACGGCCGTTGGATCGTGGTTCCCAATGAACATTTTATCACCACCCGGGTGGTGAACTATTCGGACGCAGGCAGCGCAAACCGGTATGAGGCACCCTTTTCCGTTAGCTATGATACCGACATTGAAGCTCTTTCCGAGATCATCGAAACCGAAGTTGCGAAGCTTGATTTCGTGCTGACTGACAGCGACGAACATATGCCCGACTGCGAGCTGCGCGCCTTTGGCGACAGCGGCATCGATTTCGCCTTGGAGTTCTGGGTCAACGGTATTGACGATGGTCGCAACAAATTCACACCACGTGTGATGATGCAGATCTGGAAGACGCTGAAGGCCAACAACATCGAAATCCCATATCCGCATCGTGTGGTCGAAATGAAGACCCCGGACAAAGCGCTTTCGTGAAACGTGCGCTCGTCATCGGTGCGGGCCCTGCTGGGCTGATGGCGGCATCCCAATTGTCCGAAGCAGGCCTGTTGGTCACAATCGCCGACGCCAAGCCATCGCCAGCGCGCAAGTTTCTGATGGCGGGTAAATCCGGCCTGAACCTGACCAAGGACGAACCGCTTGAGGATTTTCTGGGCCATATCCATGGACCGGAAAGCTTGCGTCGGATCGTCGCTGCATTTGGCCCCGAGCATGTTCAGCGATGGGCGCAGAGCTTGGGACAGTCGGTGTTCACTGGCAGTTCGGGCCGGGTGTTCCCGAAAGCGATGAAGGCGTCACCGCTGTTGCGCGCGTGGCTGGCGCAATTGCAAGCGCGCGGCGTCACCCTGAACCGAGGCTGGCGCTGGGTTGGACTGGACGGTGGTTCGGTTGAGTTTCAGACCCCATCTGGCAGGCAGATCCTGACCCCCGACGTGACGGTGCTGGCATTGGGCGGGGCAAGCTGGTCGCGATTGGGGTCAGATGGAAAATGGGTCTCTATCCTTGCGCAAAAGGGTGTCTATTGCACGCCGTTTGCGCCCTCGAATGCGGGTCTGCGCGTTGCTTGGTCGCCGCATATGGAGCGGCACTTCGGCGCGCCCATAAAGCCCGCGCGTTTGACCGCCGGTGATCGCACAGTGCTTGGTGAGTTCGTGATCTCGTCGCGTGGGCTGGAAGGCAGTGCGATCTATGCAATCAGCCGTGCGGTGCGTCAGGGAGCGGCGTTGACGGTTGATCTGGTTCCTGGGCGTGAGTTGGCGGATGTTGCCGCGCGGTTGGCTAAGCCCCAAGGCAAGACAAGCTTGTCGAACCATCTGCGAAAGACGCTCAAGCTTGATCCCGCGCGCATTGCGCTGCTTCAGGAGTTTTCGCGCCCCCTCCCAAGCGATCCGCAGGCACTTGCGCGCTTGGTCAAAACGCTGCCGATCCGCCACAAAGGCCTGCGCCCAATAGATGAAGCGATTTCGACTGCGGGCGGGCTGTCCTTTGATGCGCTGGATGATGGGCTGATGATCCGTGCCCTTCCCGGCGTCTTCGCTTGCGGCGAGATGCTGGATTGGGACGCCCCAACGGGCGGCTATCTGTTGACCACCTGCTTTGCAACCGGTCACCACGCCGGGCACGCGGCGGCAAACTGGGTGCGCAATCAGGCCTGAGAGGCGCGTTGATACGCCCCACGGCTTCGCAGAGGTTTGGCGTAAGCACGGAAATCGGTGTTCTCCAGTGGGAAACCCGCCGCAATCGCCCATGTTCCGCAATGCACCGCTAGAATGTCCGGCACGGTCATTTTTTCACCCATCAGGAAGGGCGCATCCCCTTTGCGTCGCATCAGCTCGTCAATCGACTGGGAAAACTCCCATTTCAGGCTCTGTTTCACCTCGGGAACACGTTTTTCCTTGGGCAGGACAAAGGTGTGCCGTGCGGCCGTCCACAACGTTGCGTCCAGCTCATCAAGGATGAACTGGGTAAATCCATCCTGCCGTGCTCGTTCGATCGTCCCTGCAGGGTGTGTCATGTCGCCATGTTTGTCAGCCAGATACTGGATGATCGCGGTGCTGTCCGTCAGAACCGCCGTGCCATCCAAAAGCACCGGCACCTTGCCAGCCGGGTTGAACGCCATGAGTGCGTCAGAGCGTGGAGGGTGCGTCATCCGCGCATAGCTTTGGCCAAGCTCCTCTAGCATCCAGAGGACCCGGAAGGTGCGGGTCACGGTTGGTCCGATAACGGTATAGTTCATGCTCGGCTACCTAACATTGCCAGCCGGATCAACATGCGTTCCGTCAACGCCATCACCGGGGCCTTTTGCGCAGAGCGCAAGGTAAGGTCTGTTTCGACCAGAATTTCCAATGCTTGTTCAAGCCGCCTTAGGCCCCATTGCTGGGCCTGTCGCACCATGCGGTCGCGATTCTTGAAGTGAACCGGCGGGCGCAGACGGTTGATACCTTGGCCGGGGCCGCCCGGATCGGCGCAGGCTGCATGTAAAAGCCGGAAATGTCGGGTCGCATTGATGCAAATCCAGACCGGGTCGCTGCCTTGGCCCTGCAATCGGGTCAAAAGAGGGCCGATTTCGCCCGATCGGCCTTCGGCAACCGTGTGCAGAAGGTCGTCCATTTCGGCTTCGACGGAAGCCGGCGCGACGGCCAACACGTCATCCGTGGTCACCGGGCTTGCGTCGGAAAGCTTGTAGAGCCCCAGCTTTTCTACGGTTTGCCGGAAATCACCTGGGTCCAACACACGTGACAGGCCGACCAGCTCATTCATCGCTTCGGGGCCAATCTGGCCGACGCCGGCGCGCTTTAGATCTGCCTCGATTTCGTCGCGCGACGGGGGGTCATCATAGATGCCAACTGCAAACGCGTTGGGATGACCTTCAAAGAGCTTGCGCAACTTGCCGCGCGGCTTCAGGTTGCCCGCCGTTACCACGACCTGCGCGTCCCCGTCTTTCCAGCCGTCCAGCGCGGACAGGATCACATCGGCGATGGTTTCAGTGGCATCCTCGACAAAGGCAACGCGCGGGCCGGGGAAAAACCCCTGCGCCTTGATCGCATCGGTCAGAAGCGCCGGATCTTTCCGCAATTCACCGGCGGAAATGCGGGTCAGACGCATTTCTTCGTCGCCCTGAGGACCAATTAGGTTTTTGATCAGCTCTTGCCGTTTCAGCGCAACGCGCATCGCGTCGCCGCCAAAGATCAAAACGCCAGTGCGCCCGGTGTCAGGCTTGGCGAAATACCGAGAGGCATCGCGTGGCGCGAGCTTCATTCGTCCCAGCCCGAGTAGGTCGCCGCGAACCGCGTAACCATCAGGTCGGCCAGCGAGACCATCAGGCGCCGATAGGCGTCGCGTTCCACCGAAGCGGTCGAAACCGTCGAGCCCTCGGTCGAATAGGACGCGAAGTTTGACACGCTGCCTTGCTGCACGACTTCACCGGTCGCAATCGCAGTCACGGCGAATTCGATTGCGCCAAGCACCTGCGTGCGCGTGATCTCCTGACGCGGCGTGACGCCCACACCTTCGGCGCGTGTGGTGATCGTATAGTCCAGCTTGTAGGGCGCAGCGAGATTGCGGCCCAACCGCTCTTCCAGCCGTTTTACCAGTTCATAGCTGTTGGCGTCGGACGGCGCGGCGATGGTTACGGCCCCGCGCAACCCGTCAGCCGACCCACCCGGCGCATAGACCGGGGTAAATCCGCAAGCGGATAGCGCCGCCGTGGCGACCAATGAGGTCAGGAAAAACCGGCGATCAGACAACGACATTCACAATGCGCCCCGGAACCACGATGACTTTCTTGGGCGACTTGCCATCAAGCGCCCTGATCACAGCATCCTCGGCCAGCGCCAGTTTTTCAACCTCGGCCTTGTCCATATCCTTCGGCACGCTGATTTCTGCGCGCCGTTTGCCGTTGATCTGGATGGGCAGGGTGACTGTGTCGTCGACCAGCATCGCCTCGTCCGCTTTGGGCCATGGGGCTTGGGCCGCCAGCCCTTCTCCACCCAGCATTTGCCAGATTTCTTCCGACAGGTGCGGGGTCATCGGGCTCATCAACTGGGCCAGTGCTTGCATCGCTTGTTTCTGGGCCTTGCCGCCAGCTTTCGACTTCGCGATGGCGTTCTGAAAGGCGTAAAGCTTGGCGATGGCGGCGTTAAAGCCGAAGCTTTCAATGCCCATCGTCACATCATGGATCGCCTTGTGCATGGCGCGCAGAAGGTCGGTGTCATCGCCGTCTGCATCGTCCATTTCCGCGATCTTGGTGGCGGTGGCGTGGACGCGGGCCAAGTGCTTGGCTGCGGCTTCCGCACCCGACGCGGTCCATTCCACGTCGCGTTCGGGCGGCGAATCGCTCAGCACGAACCAGCGGGCGGTATCGGCGCCGAAGGATGAGATGATGTTCGCCGGATCGACCACATTTTTCTTGGATTTCGACATTTTGGCGGATGGGATGACCTCGACCTCGGTCCCGCAGGCCCCAAGGCGCGCACCGCTTTCGGTCCACTCGATGTCTTCGGGCAAGTGATACACGGGCCGGTCGTTTTCATCGCGTGTGACATAGATTTCATGCGTCACCATGCCCTGCGTGAACAGCGCATTGAACGGCTCGATCGCCTTGTCAGGCAGATGGCCGCAGATGTTCATCGCGCGGGCGAAGAAGCGGGAATAGAGCAGGTGCAGGATCGCGTGTTCGATGCCGCCGATATACTGGTCGACATTCATCCAATAAGACGCGTCGTCCATATCAGTGGGCGTGGCCGCGTTGGGGGACGTGAAGCGCGCGAAATACCAGGACGAATCGACAAACGTGTCCATCGTGTCGGTTTCGCGCTGGGCAGGCTTGCCGCAGGACGGACATTTGCAGTTGCGCCATGTCGGGTGACGGTCCAGTGGGTTGCCGGGCACGTCAAACGTGACGTCCTCGGGCAGTTTAACCGGCAAATTCTCTTTCTTTTCAGGCACAACGCCGCAGTCGGGGCAATGAACGACGGGAATCGGGCAGCCCCAATAGCGCTGGCGGGATAGGCCCCAGTCGCGCAGGCGGAACTTCTCGACGCCTTTGCCCCAGCCAGCCTTTTCGGCAAACGCAATGGTGGCCTCTATCGCCTCGTCGCCCGTGGCCTCGTCCAAATCAGCGAAGTGGTTGATCCATTTCACTTTTTCGGTTTTTGGCGGCACGAAGGCGTCATTCTTGACGGGTTGCGGATCGTCCAGCGACAGGAATGTGTCGATCACCGGCAGATCATACTTGCGGCAGAAATCGAGGTCGCGCTGGTCATGGGCCGGGCAGGCGAAGATCGCGCCGGTGCCGTAATCCATCAGGATGAAGTTGGCGATCCAGACCGGCAGTTCCCAATTCGGGTCCAGCGGATGTTTCACGCGGATGCCGGTGTCGTAACCCAGCTTCTCGGCAGTTTCGATGGCCTCTTCCGTGGTGCCGCCCTTGCGCATATCGGCAAGTTTGGCGGCAATCTCGGGGTTTTCGGCTTCCAGTGCTTTGGAAATTGGGTGGTCGGGCGAGATACCGATGAAGGACGCGCCCATCAGCGTGTCGGGGCGGGTCGTATAGACCTCAATCTCGCCGCCATCCACACGTTCAAAGCTGAATTGCAGACCTTGCGAGCGGCCAATCCAGTTGGCCTGCATGGTGCGCACCTTCTCGGGCCAGTTGTCCAGCCCGTCCAGCGCCTCCAACAATTCGGCGGAATAATCCGAGATCTTGAAGAACCATTGCGTCAGATCGCGACGCTCCACCGGGGCACCGGATCGCCAACCGCAGCCGTCGATCACCTGTTCATTGGCCAGAACGGTCATATCGACCGGATCCCAGTTCACCGTGGCGTTCTTGCGGTAAACCAGCCCGCGCTCCATGAAATCAATGAACATGGATTGCTGCTGGCCGTAATATTCCGGGTCGCAGGTGGCGAATTCGCGCGACCAGTCGATGGACAGGCCCAAAGGCTTCATCTGACCCTTCATGGTCTTGATGTTGTCATAGGTCCACGTGCCGGGGTGGCCACCCTGCGCCATTGCCGCGTTTTCAGCCGGCATCCCGAACGCATCCCATCCCATCGGGTGCAACACACTGTAACCACAGGAAGATTTGTAGCGCGCGATCACGTCGCCCATGGTGTAGTTGCGCACGTGCCCCATATGGATGCGGCCCGATGGGTAGGGAAACATCTCAAGCACATAATACTTGGGGCGGGTTTCATCTCGCTTGGCGGTGAAAATCCCGGCCGTGTCCCAGGCTTCTTGCCATTTCGGTTCGATATCGGCGGCGGTGTATCGCGACATGGGGTCGTGTCCTTGATGTAGAAACGCCGGGCGTGTGGCCCGGCGCTTGTCTTATTCCTATGGTCGATCCGGGTCTAGAGGTTGCCGTCACGAATCCGCAGCTGGCGCGCGCGGGTCAGGATCGCATCTTCGACCTTGCGCACCGCTTCGGCACTGGCCGGACCGGAGCTTGTATAAAGCGCAACTGACAGCGACCGGGCGTCCAACGCGGGGTCGCGCACATAAACGGTGGCTTTATGGGCGGTGCCGCCACCGGGCGGACGACCAAAGCCAAAGACGATGATACCCGAGAAAGGATCAGCCGCCTGAACCGGCATGAAGCTCAATACATCCAACGAAGCGTTCCAGATATAGCGGTTCACCTCGACCGTGGTATTGGGGTCGTCCACGTTCTTGAACAGATCCCAGATGGTTTCACGCGGCTCTTCTGCTTGAGGGGTATGGCGAATCGCCTGACCCTGCTGCTGGTTGTTTCCAGAACCACCAAAGATATTGCCGGACCCGGCAGATCCGCTACCGCCACCGCAGGCAGACAGCCCGAGAATGCCAACCAATGAAATCCCGAATGCGACAGACTTGACGATGCGCATAAAACAGCCCCGTTTCCTCAATTTCCTCTTGTTAGTATATAAGGGCCATGAGGCGAGCAAGCGTTTTCCCAAAAGCGGCCCGTGCACGCCAAACCGCTGGAAAAGACGGGTATTCCTGTGATCGGGATGATGAGCTTGGCGAAACTGTGGCATAGAAGCACCAATTCCGGCCGCAATCCGAATTCTGGTTTAGCATTTCTTGCAAACCTCGGCGGAAAGGTAGATTGAACCATCATACTCAATTCGGATTTCCCTGAATTGAGGTGCACTCTTGAAAACACATGAGGGAAAACGAAATGAAAAAGATTCTCTTCGCTTCGACCGCCCTGGTTGCTTCGGCTGGCTTTGCTGCCGCTGAAATCAGCTTCTCGGGCGAAGCCGGTATGGGCTTCATCTACGACGACGTTTCTGGCGACTGGTCGCCCGACTACTACACCACTCTGTCGGTTTCGATGACTGGTGAAACTGATGGCGGCTTGGGCTTCGGCGCAGACTTCGACATCACGACCGCAAATGGCGCTAGCCTGGTCGACCAAACCACTGTTTATATCGAAGGCGGCTTCGGCAAGTTCTCGGTTGGTAACGTTGGTTCGGCTGTTGACGAAAAACTGGGTCTGTCGGACATCGGTTACTCGGGCCTCGGCACCGACAACGTTGCAGAAGCTCTGGTTGACGCTGCCGACATGGGCAACGTGATGTATGATGGCACCTTCGGTGACTTCGGTGTTGCAATGTCGTACGACATGCAAGGCATGGAGAACTTCTCGATCGCCGCCACCTACAACATGGGCGACTACAACTTCGGCATCGGTTATGATGACTGGGGCAACATCGCTGCTGGCAGCGCATTCCACGTGAAAGCTGGCGCTAATATCGCTGACTTCTCGCTGAACGCTCTGTATTCGCGCGCCGACGATGCTGACATCACTTCCTACGGTATCACTGCTGGCTACACCATGGGTGCAGTTGGTGTGACCGCCGCTTACTCGGAAGTCGACGTTGCTGGTGTTTCGGCTGACGCATACGGCATTGGTGTTAAATACGACCTGGGTGGCGGTGCTTCCGTCAACGCTGGCGTCGGTGAAGTTGGCGGCGTGACCGTTGCTGACCTCGGCATCATCATGGTATTCTAATTCTAACGGATTAGTTACTTAGGGAAGAGCGGGCCTTGTGCCCGCTCTTTTCTTTTGGGACACCTGTATCTGAACCATCAGACAACCGGGGTGCCCATGCCGCTTTCAGATATCCAGGATCGTATCGCCAAGGAAGAAACCCGCACAGGTCGTGCGCCGGGATCGACCAAGCTGATTGCAGTTTCCAAAGTTCAGCCGCTGGAACGGATCGTTTCAGTGCTTGAAGAAGGCCACCGCGTTTTCGGAGAGAACAAGGTGCAAGAAGCCGCTGGCAAATGGCCGGACCTGAAAGCGCGTTTCGACGGGGTCGAGCTGCATTTGATCGGCCCGCTGCAATCCAACAAGACCCGTCAGGCGATGGGCTTGTTCGACGTGATCCATTCGGTTGACCGCCCCAAGCTGGCCCGCGCCATCGCCCGCATCGCCGAAGAAGAAGGGCATTGCCCGAAACTGTTCATTCAGGTGAACACCGGCGAGGAGCCTCAGAAGGCCGGGATCATGCCCGACGATCTGGACGCTTTTGTCGCCGAATGCCGCGACTTGGGTCTGCCCGTCGTCGGTCTGATGTGTATCCCGCCCGTTGAGGAAGAACCCAGCCTGCATTTCGCACTGCTGGCCAAGATGGCCAAGCGCAACGGGCTCACGCAGCTTTCCATGGGGATGAGCAGCGATTTCGAAAGCGCGATTGCGCAAGGTGCGACGCATGTCCGGGTAGGGTCTGCGATTTTTGGCGAGCGGGACTACGGCTAGCGCACGATTATCCGGCTGCGTGGTGTCCAGCGCGCGACGATCCAGCGCAGATCGTCGGGTGCAAAGGCAAGACACCCGGCGGTTGGGTGGCGCGGTTTGCGCCATTGGTGAATGAAGATGGCAGACCCCTTGCCGGGCTCCGCGACGGGCCAGTTCCAGTCACTTATCAGCACAAGATCATAAAGACGCGGGGACATGCGCAGGGCTTCGTGGCTGAACGGGTAATCCTTTGCCGTGACCCAATGATTATAGGCCGGGTCGTTTGGATCATCCGACCAGATGTCGCGCGGCCCAATGGGGCGCACCGGAATTGAGCCGGTCTGTGGGGGTGTCGTCCGGTCCCCCCGGAAGCCACCACCAACCATCCGCCAGACCCCGCGTGGCGTGGCCAAATCGCCTTCGCGCTTGTCGTTGGTCATGCCACCGCGCCCGATTGCGACGGGAAAGCGTCGCCCCATGAACCGCGCGCCCCAACGTGTGACAACCATGTCGCCGCGACGGGGGATCACAGAAGATGCCCCGATTTGGCCGCCTTGGTCGCCAGATAATCCGCGTTGTGTGTGCCTTTGCCCACTTTCAGCGGCACGCGTTCGGCGACGTGGATGCCAGCACCCTCCATCATCGCGACCTTGCGCGGGTTATTTGTCATCAGGCGCACGGATGAGAACCCCAGAGACTTGAGGATTTCGGACCCAATGCGGAAATCGCGCTCATCATCCTCAAAGCCCAAGCGGTGGTTCGCCTCGACCGTGTCAAACCCTTGGTCTTGCAGGGAATAAGCGCGCATCTTGTTGGCAAGCCCGATGCCGCGCCCCTCTTGGTTGAGGTAAAGAAGAATGCCGCGCCCTTCCTCTCCCATCCGGGCCAGCGCGGTGTGCAGTTGCGGGCCGCAGTCGCATTTCAGGCTGCCCAGCACGTCGCCGGTGAAACACGCCGAGTGCAGGCGCGCCAGAACCGGTTCGTCGCGGGACGGGCGCCCGATTTCAACCGCGTAATGTTCTTCGCTGCCATCGTTTGGGCGGAAGATGTGCAGGCGACCGGCGTCGCTGACGGACAGGGGCAGGCGGGCGTGGATGACGGAAGACAGGGACAGATCGTCCACGATGGCGTCGTCCAGCGATATGGTCGTCAGGTTGTCCTGAGACGCGATTTCCGGTGCGTTAGAGACGTCTATAACCAACGTCGCCGGCAACAGACGGGCGGTTTTGCACAGGGTGATCGACAGCGCCTCTAGCGTATCATCCCCGCCGCGAACGGTTCGAAACGGCCCTTTCATCGGGTGGGTCAGGTCATCGGCCGGGTCTGCGACGGTCGCGATCCAGTCGCAACCCGCGTCCCGAGGCAGCTCGATCCGGGCAACCTGATCGGAATAGGCGCGCGCCTTCAAGGTGTCCGCCCGGCGAGGCGTGATGGCCAGCACAGGCGCACCAAGGGCCCGCATGTCCGCCAACCGTCCCGACGATAGCGTTTCAGCCGCCGCCACCAGCACCGTGCGCCCCCCACGGGTCAGCACCACCGGCACCCCCATGCGCAGATCCGCACGGGCGCGGGCTAAAAGCTCGGTCTGATTGGGGGCAAGCGTCATGGTGGTCCTTTCAGCCCCATAGTTAGTGGGAACTGTCACGATATGAAACATTTACCGGCGAATTGACACGAGGCCGTGAGGCGTATGTTGCAAATCTTGCCAATCGCGCGAGCGGGCAACATGTCTAGTCAAAGCACGACAGAGGAGCCCGGATATGTCCACGCTGAAAAAGATACTGTTGGTTGATGATGACGAAGACCTGCGCGACGCGCTGGCCGAACAGCTTTTGATGACCGAGGACTTCGATGTGTTCGAAGCCGGAAACGGTGCCGAGGCGATCACCAAATCGAAAGAGGCGATCTATGACCTTGTGATCCTTGACGTGGGCCTGCCCGACACGGATGGGCGCGAGCTGTGCCGCGTGATGCGTAAGCAGGGCGTGAAATGCCCCATTGTGATGCTGACCGGCCATGACACCGACTCCGACACCATTTTGGGTCTGGATGCGGGGGCGAATGACTATGTCTCCAAACCCTTCAAATTCCCGGTGCTTCTGGCCCGCATTCGCGCCCAGCTGCGCCAGCATGAGCAGAGCGAAGACGCCATCTTCCAGCTTGGGCCGTATACGTTCAAACCGTCGATGAAGATGCTGATCACCGAGGATGACCGCAAGGTTCGCCTGACCGAGAAAGAGACCAATATCCTCAAGTTCCTATACCGCTCAAACGACGGCGTGGTGGCGCGCGATGTGCTGCTGCACGAGGTCTGGGGCTATAACGCAGGCGTCACAACCCACACGTTAGAGACACATATCTATCGCCTGCGCCAAAAGATCGAGCCCGATCCCTCAAACGCGCGGCTGTTGGTGACGGAGAGCGGCGGGTATCGCCTGAACGCTTAGAATTCCCTCGTGCCCGGGGTTATGGGCACATTCCTCCCTGACGGACTGGCCGGGCCTTTGTGCCCGGTCATTTTTTTGTGAATGTCGGCTGTGCTGACAACGCCGACCTCTGAAGCCCTCACTTTAGCGCTCGCGGACTGCACCAAGTGGTCGCTCCGCAGGGCGGGCTACGACGTGGTGGTGGCCAAGTCGTTGCAAGCGCTACTTGGAGAATAGACGTCTATCTATCGAAGCCGAAAAATGCGCTAGAACATTGTCCAGTGCTTCAACGTCATCGATCTTGTTTTTCCAATATACATGCACGTGAGCGCTACTAGCTTGGGTCTTTGTAACCCTCACGAAGCCATTGTTGACTAAAACAGCTTCGTCTGCCCCATCAAGGATGATGTTTGACGATATAAAATTGTGTTTGTGACCACGGTTTATACCTCCGATTTTCACGCCCTTATAAATGACGGCAATTTGCATTTTCCCACTTTGAAATTCGAAAGTGCCAACACTATGCTGGTGCACTACATAGGCCCGCAAATCGGCGCTCAAATTGGTAATGGCATCTTCAAGAGGTACCGCATTTTTGGGAAATGACTGGACCCCGCCGCCAATGAGTATGCCAGCTTGCACACGTTTTCCGAGTAGATCTTCTTCTGACACGCCCGATGCGGTCATGATCGCCGCATAGTCCCTTTCAGGAATTGCAAGTGTTCGAATGTCCTTCTCCGCGGCATAAAGGTCTGTTTGTTCCGGGATTTCGTTTGCGACAACCCAGCCGTGCACGATCCCGGCACCTTGTAACTTAAAGTCTTCAACATAACGCCCGACTTGATCAACGGCATCAGACTTAGCCCTATCTTTCTTGACTTCGATCACGTGCTTTGCGCCGTCGCAATGTTGCAGCAACAAATCGATGCGCCCGCTTGGCAGCGTCAGTTGTTGTGCGACAAGTGAATATCCTTCGCCAAAAACACATGAGACGGATCGAGAGAGAAGGATTTCAAAGTACCGCTCGCTTGCCATGCACGCTCCATTCTTTCGGCGTCGGTTTGATCTGGATGCAGGTTACACCGCATTAAGATAGCTCAGATTCCATAATACGATGATTGCAGCACAACAAGACAGAGCACCTCGCCAATCACTCCATAGTGAAACTTCATCGAGATTTCTTTGTTGCTTTCTATGTTTGCTCCAATCTCCGGAACGGACTCGAACCAGACATTTGTCAAACACGACCCCCCTCACCCCTCCGGCCGAACCGCCTCGTCCCCCATCAAATACCTTGGCCCAGCCCCTTTATCCGCCGCCACATCATCCGGGTTGTAAAGCGCGCAGCGGTCTAGCGATAAACACCCGCACCCAATGCAGCCGTCCAGCTTGTTGCGCAGGCGGGTTAGGGCCTCGATCTGTTCATCAAGCTCTGCACGGAAGCCTTGGGAAATCTCGGTCCAGTCTTTCGCGGTGGGGGTTCGACCTTGGGGCAGGCGGGACAGCACCTCGCGGATGCGGTCTAAGGTGAACCCGAACTTCTGCGCGATCAACACGAAGCTTAGGCGTCGTATGTCCGAGCGTAAAAACCGCCTTTGTCCGCCCGCGTTGCGTTCGGGTGCGACCAGCCCTTGGGTTTCGTAATAGCGGATCGCGGACACGGCCAGCCCGGTGCGACCCGCCAGCGTTCCGATCGAAATCTCGTTTCTGCGGTCCATGGGAATCCCTAAAGAAAAAGCTTGAGCTAAAGTTAGCTTTAGGAATTATCAACCGAGTCGCAAATGAAATCAAGGAGGCCAAAATGGCAGTTCTGGAACATGTTAATGTGACCGTCAGCGACCCCAAGGCGACAGCCGCCTGGTTGGGCGCGGTGTTTGACTGGAAAATCCGTTGGGAAGGCGATGCGATGTCGGGTGGGTATACCGCACATGTGGGCGATGAGGGTAGCTATGTGGCTCTATACACGCCCAATAAGGCTATTGATGACCCGCAACATTCCTATACCACGCGCGCCGGGTTGAACCATGTGGGCGTCACCGTGGATGACATCGACGCAGTTGAAACGCGGGTGAAAGCCGCCGGATTCACGCCGCATAACCATGGAGATTATGAACCGGGGCGGCGGTTTTATTTCGATGACCATGATGGCATGGAATGGGAAGTGGTGTCTTATGCCTGACGGGCGGGGGCGGGCGAAACTCGCCCCTGTTCACTTTTTGCCCCGTCCTCTATGGTCGCCCCAAACGCGCGTTCACCGGAGGATATCATGAGCTTCACCCTTGCCACATGGAACATTAACTCGGTGCGTCTGCGCGAGCCGATTGTGCAGAAGCTTCTGGCCGAGGAAGGCCCTGACGTTCTGTGCCTTCAGGAATGCAAAAGCCCGGTCGAGAAGATCCCGACCGAAGGCTTCGCCGCGCTGGGCTACACCCACATGGTGGCGCGCGGGCAGAAGGGCTATAACGGCGTCGCGATCCTGTCGCGCCTGCCGATGAAAGAGGTGGTGAGCTTCGGTTTCGCTGGTCTTGATCATGCCCGCCACATCGCGGGGCAGCTGGAAAACGGCGTCACGATCCACAACTTCTATGTGCCCGCAGGCGGCGACGTGCCGGACCGTGAGGTGAACGAGAAGTTCGGGCAGAAACTTGATTACCTGACAGACATGCGCGACCAGTTTGCCCGCGAAAAGCCGGGCAAGTCGATCCTTGTGGGCGATCTGAACATCGCTCCGCGCGAAGACGATGTTTGGTCTCACAAGCAGCTTCTGAAAGTGGTCAGCCACACGCCGGTCGAGGTTGAAGCACTGGCCGAGGTTCAGGACGCCGCCAAATGGGTCGATATCACCCGGCAGGATATCCCCGAGGGGCAGCTTTACAGCTGGTGGAGCTATCGTGCGAAGGATTGGAACACGGCGGATAAGGGGCGGCGGCTGGATCACATCTGGGCCACGCCTGACATCTCGAACGCGGGTCACGCTTCGCGGGTCTTGCGCGATGCGCGCGGGTGGGAAAAACCATCTGACCACGCCCCGGTCTTTGCCACTTTCGACCTTTAAAACCGGCAGGGTAGGGGTCATATAGACCCTAGCGAATTTGAAGGAGCTTACGCGATGGAACTCGAACTTGGTGGTGCACCGGCCGCAGTTGATCTGATCAAGGATGTCAGTGAAGCAACCTTCATGCAGGACGTGGTTGAAGCGTCCCAAGAGGTTCCGATCATCGTTGATTTCTGGGCACCATGGTGTGGACCGTGCAAAACGCTTGGCCCCGCGCTGGAAGCTGCCGTCACCGAAGCGGGTGGCAAGGTCCGCATGGTTAAGGTCAATGTGGACGAAAACCAGATGATCGCAGGTCAGTTGCGTGTGCAGTCTATCCCAACGGTTTACGCCTTCTGGCAGGGTCAGCCCGCCGATGGGTTTCAAGGCGCCGTGCCGCCGTCTGAGATCAAGGAGTTTGTGAACCGAGTGGCTGCGCTGGGCGGTGATGCGGATAACGGGCTGGCGGATGCGATTGCTGCCGCAGACGAGATGCTTGAGGCTGGCGCAATTGACGACGCCGCGCAAACCTATGCCGCGATTCTGGAAGAAGACCCCAACAGTGCCGCCGCCTTTGGTGGGCTGGCACGCGCGCATATTGCGGCTGGCAAACCCGATGAGGCCGAAGCCGTTCTTAACGGCGCTCCTGCTGAGATTTCTGACGCCGCTGAACTTGAGGCCGCGCGCGCGCAGATCGAACTGGCGCGGCAGGCCGAAAACGCAGGTCCGGTGACCGAACTGCGCGCTGCGGTGGACGCGAACGCTGATGATCACCAGTCGCGCTTTGATCTGGCGGTTGCCCTGAATGCGTCAGGCGACGTGCAAGGCGCCGTTGACGAATTGCTAGAGCTTTTCCGCAGGAATAGAGACTGGAATGACGGGGCCGCCAAGGCGCAACTGTTCACGATTTTCGACGCGCTGGATGCGAAGGACCCGATTGCTTTGACCGGTCGGCGCAAGCTGTCGTCGATGATCTTTGTGTGATCGCGCAAGCCGCGCTACAGTGGGCCCATGATCTCAGCTGCTGACCTGCCCGACTTCCTGCCGTTGTTCCCCTTGCCGGGGGCGCTGCTCTTGCCGCGCGGGCGGCTGCCTTTGCATGTATTCGAACCGCGCTATCTGGCGATGTTCGATGACGCGCTAAAGACACCTGAACGGATGATCGGGATGATCCAGCCCATGGGCGAAGAATGCGGCGAAGATACGCGACTGCATTCCATCGGCTGTGCAGGGCGTATCACCTCGTTCACCGAAACCGAGGATGGGCGCTATATGATCACCTTGACCGGTGTGTCACGGTTTCGTCTGGGATCTGTGCAACAGGGCTTCACGCCATATCTTCGGGCCGAACTGGACTGGCGCAGCTTCGACCGTGATCTTGGGCAGCCCGAACACGACCCAAGCATGGACCGTGACGCATTTTTGGACCTATTGACCCGCTTTTTCGAACTGGAAGAACTGCAAACAGACTGGGAAAGCCTGCGAACTGCCGAAGACGAGTTGATGATCAACGCGCTGTCGATGTTGTGCCCGTTCGACCCGGAAGACAAGCAGGCGTTGCTGGAGGCGCCGTCGCTCAGCACCCGCCGCGAGACTCTGGTAACGCTGATGGAATATGCCCTTCGTAAAGGCGTGGGCGAGGAGAAAGTGCAATGACCGACCCGCAAGCAACTCAATTTGACCGTCGCATGATCGAAGCGCTCGTCTGCCCGGTCACTCAAACCGTGCTGAGCTATGACGCCGACAAGCAGGAGCTTGTGTCGAAAGCGGCCCGGTTGGCTTTTCCGATCCGGGGTGGCATTCCGGTGATGTTGGTGGACGAAGCGCGCAAGATCGAAGACTAGGCCCTCAGATCTGTCGGCCCTGAAGCAAGCGCGGCAGATCGCCGGTCAGCCCAGCGGCTTCGCGGATGAAGCCCCGACGCAGACCCGGCATCGCATTCACCACCCCAAGCCCAAGATCGCGAACGGTGCGTAGGATGGGATTATCATTTGAAAACAATCGGTTGGTAGCTTCGGTCGCGGCGACCATCTGCGCCACGTCGAACCGGCGCCATTGCTGGTAACGCTCTAGCACATCCAGCCGTCCGATATCCTCGCCGCGCCGACGGGCGAGGGTCAACACCTCGGCCAGGGCGGCCACATCTTTCAATCCGGCGTTCAACCCTTGCCCCGCAATCGGGTGCAATCCATGTGCGGCGTCACCCACCAACGCCAGTCGGTCGGCCACAAAAGCGTCGGCAACCGTCAGGTTAAGCGGATAGGTGAAGCGCGCGCCCGCCAGAGTGATGTCGCCCAGAAACGACCCAAACCTTGGGCGCAGTTCCTGAAGATAGCCTTCGTCATCAAGCGCATGGATGCGGGCGGCTTCTTCATGAGTTTCGGTCCACACGATCGAGCTTTGGTTGCCCGGCAACGGCAAGATGGCCAAGGGACCAGACGGCATGAAAAACTGGTGCGCCGCGCCGTTATGCGGCAGCGCGTGGCTAATCGCGCAGACCAGCGATGTCTGCCCGTAATCATGGCCGTGCCGTTTAATGCCAGCGCGTTCACATGTGCCGGATCGGCGCCCATCACAGCCCACGACCAATCGGCCTTTCAGGTGCTTGCCTGACGCAAGTTCAAGTGTAGCCGAGGCGGGGCCGACCGTCTGCGCAACCACGGTTTCCTGGTCAATTAGGGTCACTTTCGGGTGCGACTCGACCGCGTCCAGAAGGGCGCGGGACAGGAACCGATCTTCGACCATATAGCCCATTGGGCCTTCGTCGATTTCGGCGTGGTCGAACTCAAGCACGAACGGGCTGGGGCCTTCACCGGGCCTACCGTCGGAAATGCGGATATCCAGAAGCGGTTGGGCACTGGGCGCGACCTTAGGCCAGACACCAAGAGCTGACAGCAGCCGTTGCGAGGCCAGCGCAAGCGCATAACCACGACCATCGAAATCCTCGCCCCCACGCGCTCCTTTGGGCAACGCGTCAATAATCGTGACGGTAAAGCCGGTATCGGCCAGAGCAAGCGCCAAAGCAGGGCCGTTCAACCCACCGCCAACGATCAGAATATCGGCATCAAATTCCATATTGCCTTTTTGAACCCGTTGTCGGGGATTGTCCATGCGCGCCAGCGCCGCTACCGTCACGATTATACAGAACAGGAGGGCCCGATGAACAACGCATGGCTGACCATGAGCATGGGCGACCTCGGCCGCGGGATTGGCTCTGGTGAAATCAACCCGATCGCCCTGACCCAGACCTTTCTTGAGGCGATCAAGGCGCACAAATTTGCAGATCGCATCTATGCGCGGCTCACCGAAGATCGGGCGCTTTCAGAGGCCAGCGCAGCCGCTGCTCGCGCCGCATCCGGTAATCGGCTGGGGATGCTGGACGGTGTGCCGATCAGCTGGAAAGACCTGTTTGACACGGCAGGGGTCGCGACCGAGGCCGGATCGGCGTTGTTGAAGGACCGCCTGCCAACACGCGACGCGCAAGTGCTGCGCAATGCCACCGCGCAGGGTCTGGTCTGCCTCGGCAAAACCCACATGAGTGAGCTGGCCTTTTCAGGCCTTGGCCTGAACCCGGTGACGGCGACCAGCCCATGTGTGAATGATCACGACGCGGTGTCGGGCGGGTCCAGCTCGGGTGCGGCAACATCGGTAGCGTTTGGGCTCGCTGCAGGCGGAATAGGGTCTGATACGGGCGGATCTGTGCGCATCCCTTCGGCCTGGAATGACCTTGTGGGTCTGAAAACCACCTCCGGTCGCTTATCGCTTGACGGTGTCGTGCCGTTGGCCGCCAGTTTTGATACGGTCGGACCGCTGT
The DNA here is from genome assembly GCF_947497285.1 of uncultured Aliiroseovarius sp. Taxonomy (GTDB): domain Bacteria; phylum Pseudomonadota; class Alphaproteobacteria; order Rhodobacterales; family Rhodobacteraceae; genus Aliiroseovarius. Next base: position 197,561 of record NZ_CANMFT010000003.1, read on the forward strand.
GCCGAACGGTTGAAGATGCAGCGCTTATGCTTGCGGTTCTTGAAGGTGCTGCGCCCGCTGATCTGCGCGGTGCCAGTTTGAAAGGCGCACGGCTATTGGTGCTCGAAAATGGTTTGGAAGGTGCGCGGGGGGCTCCGAAGGCTGGTTTCGACAGTGCGCTGGATCGCCTGATGGACGGGGGCGCCGTGGTTCGGCGCGCCAAATTGCCGATTGTAGATGAGGCCCTCTCCATGTCGGGCGTGCTGTTCACCACCGAAGCCTATGCCACATGGCAAGACGAAATCGAGGCCCAACCCGACCTAATGTTCGCCGAAGTGCGCGACCGTTTCCGCGCAGGTGCGCAGTTTTCTGGCACGGCCTTCGTGCGCGCATGGCAGCGGCTCAAGGCGATCCGAGAAGAATACCACGCTCTGGTTGCCGGTTTCGATGCCGTGGTTCTGCCCACGTCGCCTATCATGCCGCCAAACATCGACCGTCTGATGAACGACCATGACTACTATGTCGAAGAAAACCTCTGGGCGCTGCGAAATACCCGGATTGGAAATCTGATGGGGTCATGCGGACTGACGGTGCCGACGGGCCTTCCTTCCACTGGCTTTATGATGCTGGGTGCGCCTATGGCTGAACAACGCCTGTTGCGCCTGGGCGCTGCTGCCGAAGCGGTGTTGGCGTAAAGACACATCTTGAACCTGCAAGCACCGAATTTATCGGCGTTTTTCTGGACCCGCCGCGGAATGCGGGCTATCGTTGGTTCAAACGGGGCGCAATGATCCCGATATTTGAGGCAGTATAAGACGTTCACATGACGTTTCCCGAGCGGTATTCCAGCTTGCCAGAATATGCATTTCCGCGGTTGCGGAGCCTCCTTGATGCCCATCAGCCGGGCGGTGAGGTGATGCATATGACCATCGGTGAGCCAAAGCACCCATTCCCGGAATGGGTCTCGCAGGTTATTGCCGATCACACCGAAGAATTCGGACTGTATCCGCCAAATGATGGGTCGCCAGAGCTTCTTGCAGTGATCGCGGGTTGGCTTGAACGTCGCTATGGTGTCCGCCTTGATCCGACGCGCCAGATCATGGCGTTGAACGGCACACGCGAAGGGTTGTTCAATACGCTGATCGCACTGTGCCCCGAAATGACCGCACGCGGGGAACGGCCCGTCGTTCTGATCCCCAACCCGTTTTATCAGGTCTATGCGGTGGCCGCAGTGACGGTTGGCGCTGAACCTGTCTTCTTGCCTGCTACGGCTGAAAACGGGTTCCTGCCCGACTATTCGCAACTTTCACCAGACGTTCTGAACCGCACCGAGGTCGCCTATATCTGCTCGCCAAGCAACCCACAGGGTGCCGTTGCAGATCGCGACTATTGGGCGAACCTGATTGCGTTGGCCGAAAAGTACGATTTCAAGATATTCGCCGACGAATGCTATTCCGAGATCTACCGCAACACCCCGCCCCCCGGCGCACTTGAAGTCGCATCAGAGGGCGGCGCAGACCCTGAACGGGTCGTGGCGTTTCATTCGCTGTCAAAACGATCAAACCTTCCGGGCCTGCGGTCTGGATTTGTCGCTGGCGGGCCGGAGTCTATCCGCCGCGTGCGCCAATTGCGGGCCTATGCCGGTGCGCCGTTGCCGCTGCCCTTGCAGCGCGTCGCGGAACGCGCTTGGGCGGATGAGGTGCATGTGGCCGCATCCCGCAAGCTCTATCAGGAAAAATACGCGCTGGCGGACAAAGTGTTCGAAGGCGTCGAAGGCTACAACGCACCAAATGCGGGCTTCTTTCTTTGGCTGCCGGTCAAAGACGGTGAAAAGGCGGCAATGAAGCTTTGGACCGAAACAGGCGTGCGGGTGCTTCCCGGTGCGTATCTGTCGCGGGATGTGAACGGTAAAAACCCCGGAAAGGGGTATATTCGGGTCGCCCTGGTGGCCCCAAAACAAGAAATGCAGCACGGGTTGGAAAAGATCCGTGACTGCCTCTTTAAGTGAGGACGTGGTGGTATGGCGTATCAGGCGAAACAACGGGATCCCATCTTTGACAGCAACACGCAGGCTGTGATCGAGCGGCGAGGCAAAGAGCTTTTGGGGCTGGGCCTTATTGCGCTTGGCATCATCTTAGCCCTGATCCTTGGCAGCTATTCACCGGAAGATCCGGGCTGGATGTCGGCAACTGACACGCCGGCGCAAAATGCGTTGGGGCGTTTGGGGGCATTCATCGCCTCGCCGCTTGCGGTTATCGCTGGGCTTGGTGCGTGGTCGCTTTCGTTGATCCTTGGCGTCTGGGGCGTTCGTATGACCTTTCATATTGGCGAAGACCGCGCCATGGGGCGCCTGATCTTTGCGCCGATCGCCGTCGCGCTGTGTTCCATCTATGCCTCGACATTGGTGCCGGGCGCGGGTTGGACCCATTCGTTCGGGTTGGGCGGATTGTTTGGCGATACCGTTCTGGGCGCACTTCTGGCAGGCCTGCCCTTCAGCGCCGGTCTGGGGTTGAAGATCATGTCTGCGATCGCAGCTGTGGCGGCGCTTTTCGCGGTCCTGTTTGTCATCGGCGTTGACCGTTTCGAACTTCAGCGCCTTGGCCATTTCCTGCTTGTTGGCGTTGTGATGACCTATGCAGGTGTCGTTTCGCTTTTGGGCAAAGGTGCCAAGGGTGCGGCACTTGGTGCAACGGCCACGGCCCGCCGCATGCAGGCAAGAAACGCTGCCCGTAAGGACCATCGCATCACCAGCGCCGAGGATGATGAGGTCTTTGACAACGAATTCACCGCCCCACCGCCGTTGCGCGCGGCACGCGTGCGTCGTCCTGAACCGCCGCTGCATGGCGCTGTCGCCCCGTCCCATGACGAGATGTTCGATGACCCCGCGCCCGCGCCCGCACCTACGAAACCGGGTTTGTTAGAGACACTTTTCCGTCGCACGCCCGAACCAGAATTGGTTGAGATGCCTACATTTGACGGTGACATCCCCGAAGGTTTGGGGGGCGAAGATCGTATTCGTGCCAAGATTGCGTCAGCCTTGAAAAACCGCGCGCACCATACGCCCTTGGCCGACCCGTCCCGGCTGGAGCCGCCGCTGGAACGTGCCGTTGCGCGCCACCGCCGCAGCCCCGACCCGATCATCCTGAACACGGCCCCGCAGCCAGAGCCGATCGCCGTCGCACCCAGCCCAGATCAAGTGGATGCGTCGGAAATGTCGCAGGACGATGACCTGATCGTCGAGGATTTGATGGATCCAAACGCTGCTGCAGCCGAACCGCGCGTCTACACGCCGGCCCATGCAGGCCTGACCCAGCCCGCCAAGAAGGTTGTGCAGCACACGACCCGCAAGCCCGTTCAACCTTCGACACGGGCCAAGGCCGAAGCCCAGCCATCGCTGAAGTTTGAAGAAAGCCATCCTGACTATGAACTGCCGCCGCTAAACCTGCTGGCCAATCCGGTGACAATCGAACGCCATCACCTGTCGGATGAGGCGCTAGAGGAAAACGCCCGGATGCTGGAAGCCGTGCTGGACGACTATGGCGTGAAAGGTGAGATCGTTTCAGTCCGCCCCGGCCCCGTTGTCACGATGTATGAACTGGAACCCGCGCCGGGCTTGAAGGCCAGCCGGGTCATTGGACTGGCCGATGATATTGCCCGGTCGATGTCAGCCTTGTCCGCGCGAGTATCCACCGTGCCCGGCCGATCGGTGATCGGTATCGAATTGCCGAACGAAAAGCGTGAAATGGTGTCGTTCCGCGAAATCCTGTCCACACGCGATTTTGGCGACGGCAATATGCGTCTGCCACTGGCGCTGGGCAAGGATATCGGGGGCGACCCGATCGTCGCCAACCTTGCCAAGATGCCTCACTTGCTGATTGCAGGGACGACCGGATCGGGCAAATCGGTGGCGATCAACACGATGATCCTGTCACTGTTGTATCGCCTGACGCCGGAAGAATGTCGGATGATCATGATCGACCCGAAGATGCTGGAACTTAGTGTCTATGATGGCATTCCGCACCTGTTGTCGCCGGTCGTGACCGACCCGAAAAAGGCCGTCGTGGCTCTGAAATGGGTCGTGGGCGAGATGGAAGACCGTTATCGCAAGATGTCCAAAATGGGCGTGCGCAACATCGAAGGCTATAACGGCCGCGTCGCCGACACGTTGGCCAAAGGCGAGATGTTCGAACGCACCGTGCAAACCGGGTTCGACGACGACACCGGCGAGCCGATTTTCGAAACCGAGGAATTTGCACCGCAGAAGCTGCCCTATATCGTGGTGGTCGTGGACGAAATGGCCGACCTGATGATGGTCGCTGGCAAGGAAATTGAGGCCTGCATCCAGCGTCTGGCGCAGATGGCGCGGGCCTCGGGTATTCACCTGATCATGGCCACGCAGCGCCCGTCGGTGGATGTGATCACTGGCACGATCAAGGCGAACTTCCCGACCCGGATCTCGTTCCAGGTGACATCGAAAATCGACAGCCGCACCATTCTGGGCGAACAAGGGGCCGAGCAGCTTCTGGGCATGGGGGACATGCTTTACATGGCCGGTGGGTCGCGGATCATCCGCGTGCATGGACCGTTCGTGTCCGATGAAGAAGTCGAAGAGATCGTGACCTATCTGAAGGGCTTCGGCGCACCCGAATATGTCGGGGGCGTGGTCGAAGGACCTGCCGACGACAAGGCGGACAATATCGACGCGGTTCTTGGCTTGAACACCGGTGGCAACACCACGGGCGAAGATGCGCAGTATGATCAGGCAGTGGCAATTGTGATTAAGGACCGCAAGTGCTCGACCTCTTACATCCAGCGCAAACTTGGGATCGGCTATAACAAGGCCGCTCGATTGGTTGAGCAAATGGAAGACGAAGGGCTCGTTTCTGCTTCGAACCATGTTGGCAAACGCGAAATCCTGATCCCAGAGCAGTAGGGACAGCCAAGATCACGCAGTGTGCCTGCACCCGGCAGGCCGCTGCGATTGCACAATCAAAGCCGCGTAAATAGGCAATAATAGACACTAATGAGGCCGAAAATGATCCAACGACGCCATACTACAGACCGCATGAGCCAAAGCGTCACGCACAAAGGAGTTGTCTACCTTGCCGGGCAAGTTGGCAATCCTGGTGACAGCGTGGCCGCACAGACGCGCGAATGCCTGGCTCGTTGTGAAACCCTGCTGAACGAGGCGGGGTCTTCGACCAAGCATATGCTGCAGGCTGTCATCTGGATGTCAGACATGGCAGATTTTGCCGAGATGAATGCGGTTTGGGATGCTTGGGTGCCCAAAGGCCACGCGCCCGCCCGCGCCACCGGATCGGCCGACCTTGCGACACCAGAGCTGAAGGTCGAAGTCATCATCACAGCAGCGGTTGCAGAGTAGCAGGCAAAGACGCTGGCGTGTTATCGCTTATCACGCACTGTTCAGGCTTAATTTCCCCAGCTTAAACGGGATAAGATGCGCCCGAGCAGTATAGGTAGGATAGATGACCCCCTTTCGTATAATGATCGCCGCAGCCGCGGTGACTATGACCGCACTTCCGGCTTTTGCCGAGAAGCTGTCGCTGAATGCCATCTCGCAATATCTGAACAAGCTGGACACGGCCAAGGCGCAGTTTACACAGATCAACGATGATGGAACGATCTCGACGGGAACGATTTTTTTGAAACGACCGGGTCGGGCGCGTTTCGAATACAATCCGCCAACAGATGCGCTGGTCGTCGCCGGTGGCTCTCAGGTCGCGATTTTTGATGGAAAATCCAACGCAGGCCCTCAGCAATACCCGCTGAAACGCACGCCTCTGAGCCTGATTCTGGCCAAAGACGTGAACCTTTCGCAGGCAAAGATGGTGGTGGGCCACACCTATGATGGAACCGCGACAACGGTCGTCGCACAAGACCCGGAAAACCCCGAGATCGGAACGATCGCGCTGAAATTTACCGACAGCCCGACCGAACTGCGTCAGTGGATCATCACCGACAACGCCGGGTCACAAACCACCGTCATCTTGGGTGAGCTAACCACGGGTGGCGCTTTGAAAAGCTCTCTTTTCTCGATCACGGCGGCGATCAAGGAACGCGCGCGCTAGAGGTCCTTGGCTGAGCCCACAAAGGGCTCAGCGTCGACACGCGGCCAGCTGACGCTGATAAAGAATGGCGCGCGCGTTGACCTCGTCCGCGATACGAACCAACCAGCTTTTTGACTTATAACTGCCACGCAGATAGCCCGTCCGACCCTCGTGATATGCCAGATACTGGTTGCGCGCGTCAGTCAGGGGGATCCCGGTCTTGGCGCGTGTCTCGTTCATATACCAACCCATGAAATCGGTCGCATCCTTGATGTCGGTGCGTCGTGCGCCCCGGCCACCTTCGTCGCGCTGGTATTCTTTCCAGGTGCCATCAAGAACCTGTGCATACCCATAGGCCGAGCTTTGGCGACCCATCGGCAACACGCCCAGAACGTATTTCACCGGGGTGCGGGCATCCCTGATGAACTTTGATTCCTGATAGACCATCGCCATTTGCACAGCGACGGGCACATTCCATTTTCGTTCGGTGCGCTTCATTGCCCGGTAGATATTGGGCCGTTGCGCGATAATGCTGCACGCATTGTCCAGATTCCGTGGCGCCTTGGAGTCCCCTCCACAGGATGCCACGAACAACAGAACCAATGCCGTGCGAAGAAGTCTGCTCATCTGCCTCTCGCAATCATTTGTTTTTTTTCGATCATAACGGAAATTGTTGGGGCTGTGAATCGAAAGAAGTCGGTTTTTTCGTTGCCGGCGAGGGCCTGCCAAAATGCGGGATTTCCGCTCATTTCGACTATGTTTACACAATTTGTTTCCCAGAAATCCGGCCGCGTTGCATGGACAACGCGCTGGATAAAACGCTATTCAGGGACTTAGGGGTTGTTAAGAATGCTGAAAACGCGTGCGAAATATCGTCTTGGGCAGGTTGTCCGCCATCGGAAGCACCCCTTCCGGGGTGTGGTTTTTGATGTCGATGCGATGTTTTCCAACACCGATGAATGGTATGACGCCATTCCCGAAGAAAGCCGTCCGCAGAAGGATCAGCCTTTCTACCATCTGCTCGCTGAGAATGACCAAAGCTATTATGTCGCTTATGTGTCCGAACAGAACCTGATTGCCGACTATTCGGGTGAACCGGTCGGGCATCCCGATCTGCCGGAGTTTTTCGGTGATTTTGAGGATGGTCAGTATCCTTTGCAGGTGCAAATGAACTGATCTTGGGTCAAAACCCGATCGCACATCCATCCTTGCGCGCATCTGATGCGCCCTCAAGAACTCCCCGATCATGATCAATGCGAATGGCTTGTGCGCCGCCGATTGGTTGTTCGGGGATCGCCGTCTTGTGCCCTATGTGCTCAAGCTGTGAACGCACAGCCGTTGCGTAGCCGCGTTCGAGGTTTAACATGCCTTTATCAAAGAACGAGCGGGGCGCGTCGATCGCGCTTTGGGCGTTTAGCCCAAAATCGACCATGTTGGACAGAAGGCGCACATGGCCATTCGGCTGGTAAGCACCACCCATGACACCAAAAGGCATCACCACCTTGCCGCCGTCACAAAGCATCCCCGGGATGATGGTGTGCATAGGCCGCTTGCCACCGGCCGCTTCGTTCGGGTGACCCGCGGCGAGGCTGAAACCGGCGCCCCTGTTTTGGAACAGGATGCCGAACCGATCCGAGGCAAGGCCCGAACCGAAGGCATGGAATATCGAATAGATCAGCGATACCGACATCCGGTCGCTGTCCACAACCGTCAGATAGACTGTGTCTTTGTGGACGGCTTCGCTTACCACGGCAGGCGACGGCAGCGCGCGGGTCGGGTTAATCAGGCCTGCCAACTGCGCTGCTGTCGTTTTGGACATCATATGGTCCAGCCGGCTTGCGGCGTCAGGGTCGGCAATGAAGCGATTGCGCGTGTCGTAGGCGAGTTTAGCGGCTTCCGCTTCGATATGGACTCGCTCTGCGCCAAAAGGATCAAATGAGCTTATGTCGAAATGCGACAGGATATTGGCCATCAAAATCGCTGTTGCGCCTTGCCCATTCGGCGGGTGTTCTACCAGTTCGATCCCGTTGTAGCTTCCCGATATCGGTGTCATATAGAAAGCATGGGGTCCCGCGAAATCATCAAGTTGGTGGGTGCCGCCCAGTGCCTGCAGGGAGGTGACAAGATCATCAGCCACTTCGCCTTCATAGAAGCCTGCGCGACCATGCGCGGCTATTTGCTTGAGCACACTGGCCTGACTGGGCGCACGAAAAACATCGCCGGGACGTGGCGGGTTGCCGTGGTGCAGATAGAAGTCTTTGGCACAGCCGGTCAGAACGCCCTCTTGGTGTGCAATGGCCCAGTCCCAGGCGGTGCGCGGGGCCACGGGTACACCTTCCTCGGCATAGTGAATTGCAGGCGCCAACACTTGGGATAGCGGTAGCCGACCCCAATCTTGCGACAGCAGACAGAAGGCATCAACCGCGCCGGGGACTGTTACGGCATCGACCGACCGCAAGGGGATTGTCTGATGCCCGGCGGCGCGAAGTCGCGCAGCACTCAGGCCTTTGGGCGCACGGCCGGATCCGTTCAACGCGATGATCCCATCCTGACCCGGCGCATCAACAAGCGCGAAGCAATCGCCACCAATCCCTGTCATTTGCGGTTCGCATAACCCAAGCAAAACAGCGGCAGCGATTGCGGCATCGACGGCGTTGCCACCAGCTTTCAGGATATCGATCGCTGTTTGCGTGGCCAGAGGGTGCGACGTGGCGCACATGGCATTTGTCGCAAATACAGCCGACCGGCCAGGAAGATGAAAGTCGCGCATGACATCCCGTTGGTTAGAGTTAGGTAAAACCTACGGGGTCGGGTTGCGATTGCCAATACAGCGGCAATTTTCAAAGCTCACTGTTTGATCGAGCGTGGTGTTGGCTGTGCGCCTGCCTCAGAAGCTCTGCGTGTCTTTCAAGGCAATTGAGAACGAGAGCCGGTTGCGATTGCCACTGCGTTGATACGACAGGTTGCGGGTCAGTTGCTTGATCAGGAACCACCCGAAACCACCTTCCGGCAAGTCGCTGGTCGGCGTGTTCAGATTATGAGCAGCGCCCGCAGGGACTTTTGCCTCAGGCAGGGGCAGACCATCATCCAACACCAGAAAAATCAGATCGTCGTCCTGTCGCGAAACGGTAAGCTCGATCACCCCAGTGTGTGTGTCGTCATAGGCATGTTCGACGATGTTGTTCAGCACCTCAGCCAGGACAATTTCGACCACCCCTTTTTCGTCTTGGGAAAGGTCGAGATGGCGCAGGCCCACCATTGACGCTTTCAGGGCGCGCCTGACGGCCAGCGCATTTCCCGGAAAAACCAAGTTCATTTCGGCTTTCTGTGCCGGCAGAGCCTTGTCGTGCAGGTCATTCGCGCACCCCGTGAAGCACAATTTCTTAGCCAGCATTGGCTATGCCGCCACCGATCGCGGCGTCAATGCTGGGATGAATAGCAAACACCGTATCCATACGGGTCAGTCGGAAGACTTTCTTGACCGTGCTCGAAAGGTTGGCCAGTTCCAACGATTTGCTGTCGGCAACCTGCTTCATCGCCGCGACAATGGCGCCCAATCCGCTGGAATCGATAAAGTCCACGCAGGTCATGTCGACAAGAATTCGGTTTGGGCCGGTTTCAGTCAGTTCGCGCATGCGATCCTTGAAGCTGATGGCAATTGCGGCATCGATCCTGTTATCGCCAACGACGATCACGCGCGTGTCGGCTATGTCTTGAAAGGTCAGTTGCACCGGGTCTCTCCTTCAGGGCTAAGTTGAGAAACAGACTAGACGGCGATCCTTACCATTCGGTAAGCGTGTCACAGATTTTGAAACCGGGATGGAGAAGAAGATGAAAAACGTAGTTATTGCGGGGGCTGCACGCACGCCCATGGCAGGTTTTCAGGGCGCTTTCTCCGGTGTCAGTGCGTCAGAGCTTGGTGGCACGGCTATCAAAGCCGCGCTGGTCGATGCTGGTGCCAAGGCTGGCGACATCGAAGAACTTCTGATGGGCTGCGTTTTGCCGGCCGGGCAAGGCCAGGCCCCCGCACGTCAGGCGGGATTCGCTGCAGGCTTGGGGAAAGAGGTGCCGGCCACGACGCTGAATAAGATGTGCGGGTCAGGCATGAAAGCTGCCATGATCGCCTATGATCAAGTCGCCCTGGGCAGCACCGAAATGATGGTTGCCGGCGGCATGGAAAGCATGACCGAAGCGCCCTATTTGCTGCCAAAGATGCGCAGCGGTGCCCGGATCGGGCATGGTGCAGTGGTTGACCACATGTTCCTTGATGGGCTTGAGGATGCCTATGACAAAGGGCGCCTGATGGGCACCTTCGCCGAGGATTGCGCCGAAAGCTTCCAGTTCACCCGCGAGGCGCAGGATGAATATGCACTGAAATCACTTTCAAACGCGCTTGAGGCGCAAAATTCCGGTGCGTTTGAGGGTGAGATTGCGCCCGTAACCATCCAGACCCGCAAGGGTGATGTCGTGGTGTCCGAGGATGAACAGCCCGGCAACGCGCGGCCTGAAAAGATCCCGACGCTGAAACCGGCCTTCCGCAAGGATGGCACCGTGACGCCGGCCAACAGCTCGTCGATTTCAGATGGCGCTGCGGCTCTGGTTGTCGCGTCTGAGGAGGCTGCCAAGGCGCAAGGCCTGAAAATTCGCGCGCGCATTCTGGGTCACGCCAGCCACGCGCAGGAACCCAACCTGTTCCCCACCGCGCCGGTTCCTGCCGCCAAAAAGCTTTTGGCGAAGCTTGGCTGGTCGACGGACGACGTAGATCTGTGGGAGGTGAACGAGGCCTTCGCCGTCGTGCCGATGGCCTTCATGCACGAAATGGGTCTGACCCGTGACAAAGTGAACGTAAACGGTGGCGCCTGTGCGCTGGGCCACCCAATCGGCGCCTCGGGCGCGCGGATCATCGTGACGCTTTTGAACGCGCTGGAAAAACGTGGGCTGAAACGCGGCGTTGCGGCGATCTGCATTGGCGGCGGAGAAGGCACAGCTATCGCGATTGAACGCGTATAAGCTCGACCGTATACAAAAGGGGCGCGGATCATCCGCGCTCCTAGGTTTTCGGAGCCCCCATGCCGCGCGTCGAGTACAAAGAACTTGCACAGACCATCGCATCCCTGACCGAAGGGGAGCGTGACGAGGTTGCCTTGATGGCGACTGTGACATGCGAAGTGCATCACGCAGATGATCGGTTCGACTGGACGGGGTTTTACCGTGTAACAGAGCCTGATTTACTGAAAATCGGCCCCTATCAAGGTGGGCATGGCTGCCTGCAAATTCCGTTCTCGCGCGGGGTCTGCGGCGCGGCGGCGCGCACGGGGCAGGCGCAATTGGTGCCGGATGTGAACGCGTTTCCCGGCCATATCGCCTGTGCGTCCTCGACCCGGTCCGAGTTGGTATTGCCGGTTTGGAATGGGGCGGGCGACCTGATTGCGGTCTTTGATATCGACAGCAATCAACCCAATGCGTTTACGCAAGACGATGCAAATCAATTGGCCGCTATCCTGAGCGACACCTTCACGCGCTAAGTGGCATTGAGAATTTCCACTTGCCTCGAATCATCTCTTCGCCCCATCGTGAAAAAAGACGTGAAATTTTCACGTGGGGTTTCAAGCCGTGAGGAATGTTCAGGATGCTGCACAGTGATCCCGCCTCAAACAGAAGCCTCGGCGCGGATATTCGCGCGCTGCGCAAGTCGCGCGGGTTGACGCTGACCGAGTTGGCCGCTGCGCTTGGCCGCTCGGTCGGGTGGCTTAGTCAGGTTGAGCGTGACAAATCCGACCCATCGATTTCGGACTTGCGGGTTATTGCCAAGGCGCTGGGCGTGCCGATGTCGCTGTTATTTGCGCATACTTCTGCCTTGGCTGATGAGCAGGGATATGTCGTGCGTGCGGGAGCGCGCCGCCCGATGGGGTCTGGCGACGAGGGGCTGATTGAAGAACTGCTTTCGCCGGACCTGACGGATGATTTTGAAGTGATTCATTCCACGTTCAAGCCGCGTTCGAAAATGCAGACACCGGCGCTGCGCCCAACGCAAGAGCTTGGCTATATGGTGGCCGGAAAACTCGATCTGACAATCGGTGGCCGCCGTTTCACCGTCGGGCCGGGTGACAGTTTTCGCATCCGTAACGAACTGCACGAATGGGCCAACCCCTATGACGAACCCGCCGTCGCCGTGTGGGTCATCGCCCCGCCGGTGTATTAAGGAGATCGCCATGCTGAAAGGAAGCTGCCTCTGCGGCAATATCCAATTCGAAACGTCCGCGAGGCCGAAGGGCAATTCGATGTGCCACTGCGGTCAGTGCCGCAAGCAATCCGGCGGGATTTGGTCGTCTGCCTATGTGCCGGAACGCGACCTGACAATCACGGGTGACGTGTCCTGGTATGCGGCCAGCCCCACGGCCAAGCGCGGTTTCTGCGCGTCCTGCGGGTCGTTTCTGTTCTGGAAAGCCCATGACGATGACACGATCAGTTTCTCGTTGGGTGCCATCGACGGCCCAACCGGTCTGACACTGGAAAAGCACATCTTTGTTGCCGACAAAGGCGACTATTACGACATCACAGACGGCCTGCCGCAAAGCGCGCAGTGACACCCAAAATGGACGGAGCCCAAAATGTCTGATTTCCCCACCAAAGCCCGCGTCGTCATCATCGGCGGCGGTGTCGTCGGCGCCTCGTCGCTGTATCACCTTGCCAAGAAGGGTTGGACCGACTGCGTTCTGCTGGAAAAGAACGAGCTGACGGCGGGGTCTACATGGCACGCGGCGGGCAATGTTCCGACCTTCTCAACCTCATGGGCGATTATGAACATGCAGCGCTATTCGACCGAGCTTTATGCGCGGTTGGGCGACGAGGTGGATTATCCGATGAACTACCACGTCACCGGGTCGATCCGTTTGGCGCATACGAAGGAACGGATGCAGGAGTTTCAGCGTGCAGCTTCGATGGGTCGTTATCAAGGAATGGATATCGAGATCCTGACCCCGGATGAAACCAAGGCGCGGTATCCGTTTCTCGAAACGCATGATCTTGTGGGTGCGCTGTATGATCCGCATGACGGTGACATAGACCCGGCGCAGTTGACGCAGGCTCTGGCAAAAGGCGCGCGCGATATGGGCGCCAAGATTGTGCGGTTCTGTCCGGCAAATGGCGTCACCCAGCACGTTGACGGCACGTGGACCGTCCACACCGAAAAGGGCGACATTGCTTGCGATTATGTGGTGAACGCGGCCGGGTATTATGCCCAGCGCGTCGGTGAGTGGTTCAAACCGTATGGAGGGCGCACCGTGCCGATGATGGTGATGAGCCACCAATATCTATTGTCCGAAGAAATCCCTGAAATAGAGACTTATACTAAAGAAACCGGGAAGAAGCTGCCTCTGCTGCGGGATGTGGATGTGTCGTATTATCTGCGGCAGGAAAAACATGGCTTCAACCTCGGCCCCTATGAGCCCAACTGCAAGGCGCATTGGCATACCGACGCCGACCCGATGCCCGATGATTTCAGCTTTCAGCTTTGGAACGACGATCTGGACCGGATCGAAGAGATCGTGACCGACGCAATGGAACGCGTGCCAGCGCTGGCCACGGCTGGCGTGTCGCGTGTGATCAACGGCCCGATCCCCTATGCGCCCGATGGGCTACCTCTGCTTGGCCCCATGCCCGGCGTGAAGAACGCGTTTGAGGCCTGTGTATTCACCTTCGGGATCGCGCAGGGTGGTGGTGCTGGGAAGGTGCTGGCGGAATGGATCGTGGACGGACAAACCGAGTGGGATATGTGGTCTGTCGATCCACGCCGTTACACCGACTATACCGACCACGATTACTGCGTGCAAAAAGGGATGGAGGTTTATGGCAACGAATATGCCATGCATTTCCCTCGCCACGAATGGCCCGCCGCACGTGACAAAAAGCTGTCTCCCATCCATGACAAAGTGATCGCCGCTGGTGGCGTTATGGGTGTCTATAACGGCTGGGAACGCGCGAATTGGTACGCCAAGCCCGGTGACGATACCTCGCTTGAGGCAACGCATACATGGGGTCGCTCGGGTCCGTGGGAGCAACGTATCCGCGAAGAATGCGAAGCCGTGAGTGACGGTGTGGGCGTGTTGGACCTGCCGGGGTTTTCCCGCTTCAACCTGTCGGGCGATGGCGCAGCGGAATGGCTGCGCGGCATGTGCACCGGGGGTTTGCCAAAAATCGGTCGGATGAACCTTCTCTATTTCGCCGATACCCGCGGGCGCATCCTGACCGAGATGTCGTGTATGCGTCATGCGGACGACTTCTTTACCCTGATCACCGCCGCCACGGCGCAATGGCATGACTTCGAAGTCTTGGCCCGTGCGTTGCCTGCGGGGCTGTCGCTAACGGACCATACAAGAGACTATTCCACCCTGATTGTCACCGGACCCAAGGCCCGCGATCTGTTTAAAGGGCTGGGGACAAAGGCCGATCTGACCGCGCCTTGGCTGTCGCATCAGCCCGCGAGCGTGGCTGGGGTCGACTGCGCCCTTGCCCGGGTCAGCTTTGCCGGGGAACTGGGTTGGGAAATCCACGCCGACAACGCGAGTATCCCCGCGCTTTACGATGCGGTGATCGGCGCGGGTGCCAAGCCCTTCGGCATGTATGCGTTGGACAGTCTGCGGCTTGAGAAAGGGTATCGCGCGTGGAAAGGCGACCTGTCCACCGACTACACCATGTTCGAAGGGGGGCTGGATCGTTTCGCGCGTCTGGACAAGCCGCAAGACTTCCCGGGCAAAGCGGCGCTGCGGGCCGAAGCCAAAACCGGCCCAAAGAAGCGCTTTGTCACGATGATCGTCGACGCGGGGGATACCGACGCGCCCTATATGTCGTGCATTTGGCATGACGGTCAGATTGTCGGCGAAACCACGTCTGGCGGCTGGGGCTATCGCGTGGGTGCCTCAATCGCGCTGGGTATGGTGCGCGCTGATCTTGCAACCCCCGGCACCGAGCTTCAGGTCGAGATCTACGGCGAACGACGTCCAGCAATCGTGCAGCCCGACCAACCGCTGTGGGATCCGAACAACGAACGGCTGCGTGTGTAATGAACGCAATGCCGCCCCCACCGATCCTTGTCGATATTCTGGTCGCGGACGGCTTCGTACTGACCGAATTCACCGCCGTCGTCGAGCTGCTGCGCACCGCCAATCGTGTGTCCGCACGGGAAGCGTTTCGATGGCACTGGCTGTCGCGTCGCGGCGGCCCAGTCACCTGTCGCGCCGCGATCACCATCGACACGGAACCGACAGACGCCAAGCCATCTGCGAACTACGTGTTCGTGTTGGGCAATTCGAACCCTGACGCGCCCGACCTGTCCCTGGGCAAAGAGATCAGAGCCTATCAATGGTCCGGCGCACGGGTGTTTTTGCTGTCAGAAGCCGCCAGCCGCTATATCGCCGAGACGGGCGAGCAATTGATGAGCCATACGACCCACTGGGAAAATCGCGCGCTTCTGAACGAACGTGGCACGCCGGGCACCGGGTCATATGCGCTGGCTGCTGATGACGGAAAGATCACCACCAGCGCCGGAATGGGCGCGACCTATGACCTTGTGCTGGGAATGCTAAGCGGTCACATCAGTGCGGCCTCGGTCGCAACGGTCGCGGATATCTTCCTGCACGAAACGATCCGCACATCCTCGACCCTTCAGCCATTCGGAGGGAAAGAGCTCACGCGCACCGGCAATCGGTCGCTCGACCAATGCGTCGAACTGATGCAGGCAAATTTGGAGGACCCGCTGCGGATTTCCGAGCTTGTGGGATACCTCAACATCTCAGAGCGTTCGCTGGAACGCCAGTTCCGCGCACATTTTGGCACGACGCCGAATACCTATTATCGCGAGTTGCGGTTGAACCACGCCAATACCCTACTTCTCAAAACCTCGATGAGTGTTCGCGATGTCGGGCTGGCTTGTGGATTTCCCAATGGGTTTTCGACCCTATTCCGGCGGCATTTTGGTGTGACACCGATGGCGCTTAGGCGAACGCGGGTCCGATGTGGATGAGATAATTCCGACAAAAATGGCGGAAAAAGAAGATTTCGATCCTCACAATCGTGCAACCGTCAAGCTAAACCCAACAGGAGTGTTGCTATGAGTCTTCCCACCCATGCCCGTGTTGTCATCATCGGAGGCGGCGTGATCGGTTGCTCCGTTGCCTATCACCTTGCCAAACTCGGCTGGAAAGATGTTGTTCTGCTTGAGCGTAAGCAGCTGACCTCTGGCACCACGTGGCATGCGGCCGGATTGATCGGACAACTTCGAACGTCATCGAACATGACGAAGCTCGCCAAATATTCGGCGGATTTGTATCTGGGGCTCGAGGCAGAAACAGGCGTTGCAACCGGGATGCGGCAGTGTGGGTCGGTATCGGTGGCCCTGACCGACGAGCGGCGCGAAGAGCTTTACCGCAGCGCCGCCATGGCGCGTGCCTTTGGTGTCGCGTGCGAGGAACTCTCGCCTTCTGAGGTGAAAGAGCGTTACGAGCACATCAATCTTGAGGGCGTGACAGGTGGCATCTGGCTACCCACCGATGGGCAAGCGGACCCGGCCAACATCGCTTTGGCGATGGCCAAGGGTGCGCGGCAAAACGGTGCGGTAATCAAGGAACGCACGAACGTTACCCACATCGCGCGTGACGGGCGCAAGGTCACCGGCGTTGACTGGGTATCGGATGATGGGGCGGAACAGGGTCACATTGCGTGCGATATGATCGTCAATTGCGCGGGCATGTGGGGCCGTGAGGTTGGCAAGATGGCGGGCGTGAACGTGCCGCTGCACGCCTGCGAGCATTTTTATATCGTCACCGAAGGCATCAAAGGGCTGACCCAAATGCCCGTGCTGCGGGTGCCCGATGAATGTGCCTATTACAAGGAAGACGCGGGCAAAATCCTACTGGGCGCATTTGAACCTAACGCCAAGCCATGGGCGATGGAGGGCATTCCCGACACGTTCGAATTTGACCAGCTGCCCGAAGATTTCGACCATTTCGAGCCGATCCTGGAAGCCGCCTGCAACCGGATGCCGATGTTGGCCGAGGCCGGTATTCACACCTTCTTCAACGGCCCGGAAAGCTTCACGCCGGATGATGCCTATCACCTTGGCCTTGCGCCCGAGATGGACAATGTCTGGGTCGCGGCGGGCTTTAACTCGATCGGCATTCAGTCGGCGGGCGGTGCCGGGATGGCGCTGGCGCAGTGGATGGAAGACGGGCAAAAACCCTTCGATCTGGGCGATGTGGATATCGGCCGAATGCACCCGTTTCAGGGAAATAGACACTATCTTTATGAGCGGTCGAAAGAGACGCTGGGCCTGCTATATGCCGACCACTTTCCATACCGCCAGAAAGCCACCGCGCGCGGTGTGCGGCGTACCCCGTTCCACCAGCACCTGCTGGATCAGGGCGCGGTCATGGGCGAAACCGCAGGCTGGGAACGGGCGAACTGGTTCGCCCGCGAAGGGCAAGCGCGTGAATACGAATACACTTGGGGTCGCGCAAACTGGTTTGACAATGCCGCCGAAGAACACCGCGCTGTGCGCGAGAATGTCGGTATATATGACATGTCGTCCTTCGGCAAAATCCGCGTCGAAGGTCCGGATGCTGAGGCGTTTCTGAACAAGGTTTGCGGTGCCGACATGTCGGTGCCCGTCGGCAAGATCGTCTACACCCAGTTCCTGAATGCACGCGCCGGGATCGAGGCTGACGTGACCGTCACCCGCCTGTCGGAAACCGCCTATCTGGTCGTCACGCCTTCGGGAACGCGACTGGCAGACGAGACCTGGATGCGCCGCCATGTCGGTGATGCCCGCGTTGTGATCACCGATGTGACCGCAGGCGAAGGTGTGCTGGCCGTTATGGGGCCAAACGCCCGCACTTTGCTGCAACGTGTCAGCACGGGCGATTTCAGCAACGCCGTTAATCCCTTCGGCACCGCGCAAGAGATCGAACTGGGCATGGGTCTGGCCCGCGCCCACCGCGTGTCTTACGTGGGTGAGCTAGGGTGGGAGCTTTATGTCTCATCCGAGATGGCGTGCCATGCGTTTGAGACCCTGTTTGAAGCCGGAAAAGACATGGGGTTGAAGCTGTGCGGGATGCACATGATGGACAACTGCCGGATCGAAAAGGGCTTCCGCCACTTCGGCCATGACATCACCTGCGAAGACCACGTGTTAGAGGCCGGTCTGGGATTTGCCGTGAAGGTCGAAAAGCCCGACTTCATCGGCCGCGACGCCGTGTTGGCGAAGAAAGAAAGTGGGCTTGAGATGCGCATGGTGCAGTTCAAGCTGACCGATCCCGAGCCGCTTCTCTATCACAAGGAACCTGTCATCCGTGATGGCGAGATCGTGGGATACCTGAGTTCTGGCGCTTATGGCCACCACTTGGGCGGCGCGATCGGTATGGGATATGTGCCGTGTCAGGGTGAAACAGTGTCTGATATTCTGGCCTCCACCTACGAGATCGACGTGGCCGGCACGCGGGTGAAAGCCGAAGCGTCGTTGAAGCCGATGTATGACCCGAAATCGGAACGGGTGCGTGAATGAGCTTTGACGACCAACCTTGTTTGGAAGGAAGGACAATCGCGCTGCGCGGCTTGCATGCATCGGACCGCACCGGGCTGTTTCGCGCAGCATGTGACCCGGAAACCTGGGCTGGCCACCCCGCGCGGGATCGGTTCAATTCTGACGTGTTCGACCCTTATTTCGACTTCCTTCTGAACGCAGGCGGTACGTGTGTTGTCATGGATTTGACAAGCAACGATCTGATCGGATGTTCGCGCTACTATGTTGGCCCAGATGCGCCCGACGATATCGCGATCGGGTTCACGTTCCTGAACCACAGTTTCTGGGGCGGAGCGGTGAATTTTGAACTTAAAACCCTGATGCTGGATCACGCCTTTTCGACCTTTGACCGGGTCTGGTTTCACATCGACCCGACAAATATTCGCTCGCAAAAAGCCACCGCAAAGCTTGGGGCAGTTTTGATGGCGAAAAGGGAGCTCGAACTAACCGGAGCCGGGAAAAAGGCGACATGGCTTTGTTACGCTCTTGACCGGGACGCCTGGACGCGCGTGAAAGCTGCCAAGCGATGAACCATCACGTTTCGTTATGAAACAGCGCACGGAAATCCCGCTATCGCTTCCCGCCCCAACTGCCCTACAAACAGGGGAAAGGAGCGCGCGATGGCGGATGTTACAGCACTGAAAAACGAAGACACGCCGCAGGGGTTGGGGCTGGCCATTTCGGCCTATTTCCTGTGGGGGTTCTTGCCGCTCTATATGAAAGCCGTGGCACATATGCCTGCAATCGAGGTGGTCGCGCACCGGGTTATCTGGTCTGTTCCGGTCGCGGGGGTCATCCTGATCGCCACGGGTCGCACCCGCGCCTTACGCGAGGCGATCGCAAATCCGCGGATGCTCATGTTGGCGGTTTTGACTGCGGGTCTGATCTCGGTAAACTGGGGTATCTATGTCTGGGCGATTGCGCATGAACAGGCCCTAGAGGCTGCGTTAGGCTATTATATCAACCCGCTGTTCTCGATCTTACTTGGCACGGTTTTGCTGGGCGAGCGGATGAACCGCGCGCAGATGGTTGCCGTGGCACTGGCCTTTATCGCTGTCGTGATCCTGACCCTTGATGCGGGCAGGCTGCCGGTGGTGGCGATTGGCCTCACGCTGACATGGGGGTTTTATGCGCTGTGCAAGAAATCCCTGCCCATCGGCCCCAATCAGGGCTTCTTGCTCGAGGTGCTAATCCTGCTGATCCCCGCGCTTGGGTGCATGGTGTGGCTGACCGCGCAGGGGCAAAGCCATTTTCTGCTGACCGGTCTGGACACGGCACTGTTGCTGGGCTGCGGCGTGGTGACGGCGGTTCCCCTGATGCTCTATGCCAATGGCGCTAAGCTATTGCGGCTGTCGACCATCGCGATCCTGCAATACATCGCGCCGACAATGATCTTTCTGGTCGCGGTGTTCGTGTTTGACGAGCCCTTTGAGGGCGCAAAGCAGATCGCCTTTCCGCTGATCTGGCTGGCGCTGGTGATCTATACCACGTCGATGCTGCGCGGAATGCGTCGTCGCCGCTGAGGCTTGCCCGCACGCGGCCCACAGGCTATTTGGCGCGCATGTCAGATGAATACGCCCCACCTAATGACCCCTTGGTGATCATCCACCAAGACCACGAGTTGTTGCTGGTCGACAAACCTGCAGGGCTGTTGTCGGTGCCGGGCAAGGGTGAACATCTGGCCGATTGCCTGATCGCCCGCATTCAGGCGGTGTTTGCTGACGCATTGCTGGTGCACCGACTGGACCGTGACACGTCAGGCATCATGGTGTTTGCCATGACCCCTCATGCCCAGCGTCATCTAGGCCTTCAGTTCGAGAAGCGGCAGATCAAGAAAGCCTATGTGGCCCGCGTCTGGGGCCGTGTGGCCGAACGCGAAGGCACCGTGGACCTACCGTTGATCGTTGATTGGCCCAACCGCCCCAAGCAACACGTGGATTTCGAGAATGGCAAGCAAGCTATCACTGACTGGAAAGTTCTGAAATACGAAGACACCGCGACCCGCGTTCGCTTGTTTCCCCAAACCGGGCGTAGCCACCAATTGCGGGTGCATATGAAGGAAATCGGCCATCCTATATTGGGCGATCCGTTCTATGCCGACGGCCCTGCCCGTGACGCGCCGCGACTGATGCTGCACGCCGAAAGCCTTCGCCTGCGCCACCCGGATGGCGGTAAAGGGCTAACCTTCAAGGCCAAGTGCCCGTTCTAGGGGGTAGGAGCATGCTTCAGTTCCCCTTGCCGCCCCCATCGCTTCCTGCTTGACTGCAAAGACCTTCAAGGAGACCCACATGTTCCAGCCCGTCATCTCTGGCAGCGGTGTATTCACCCCGGATCAGACCATCACCAACGCCGAACTTGTCGCGGCATTCAATGCCTACGCCGACAAGGTCAACGCCCAGAACGCCCGTGCAATTGAAGCAGGCGAGGTGGCGCCAATCGGGCACTCCAGTGAAGAATTCATCGTGTCCGCTTCGGGCATTTATCAACGCTATGTGATGGACAAGACAGGCGTTCTTGATCCAGATGTCATGCACCCGACCTTGCGCGAACGCACGGATGATGAACCCGGCATCATGACCGAGATGGGCGCCGATGCCTGCAAGAAAGCTTTGGCCAAGGCTGGTCGCACCGCAGACGAGGTCGACCTGATCATTTGCGCAGCCTCGAACCATGAACGCGCCTATCCCGCCATCGCGATTGAAATCCAAGAGGCGCTGGGCGCGGGCGGGTTTGCGTTTGATATGAACGTCGCTTGTTCTTCGGCCACGTTCGGCATTCAGGCGGCTGCGGATATGATCCGGTCGGGGTCTGTGAAGCGTGCACTGGTGGTGAACCCGGAGATCTGTTCGGCGCATCTTGAGTGGCGTGACCGCGATTGCCATTTCATTTTCGGCGACGTCGCCACCGCGACGCTGATCGAACGCAAAGAAGATGCAAAGGGCGACCATTTTGAGATTCTGTCGACCCGCTGCCTGACGCAGTTTTCCAACAACATCCGCAACAATAACGGTTTTTTGCGCCGCACGCGTGAGGAAACGGACAATCTGCCAGACCGGCGCGACATGCAGTTCATGCAAAACGGGCGGAAGGTGTTCAAAGAGGTGTTGCCCATCGTCTCAAAGCACATCTTGGGGCATATCGACGATATCGGTGTGGCACCTGATGATCTGAAGCGGCTGTGGCTGCATCAGGCGAACAAGACGATGAACGACTTCATTGGCAAAAAGGTTCTGGGGCGTGTGCCGGAAGAGGCCGAGCAGCCCAACATCCTGCAAGACTATGCCAACACATCGTCGGCCGGGTCCATCATTGCGTTTTCGAAGTATTCCGACGACCTGAAATCAGGCGATACAGGTGTGATCTGTTCGTTTGGCGCAGGGTATTCGGTCGGATCGGTGATTGTGCGCAAAGCGTGATACGCGCCTTGCAGGCAAGGCGAAGCGGTTCAGAAACTTTCGGGATTTTGGTGCCCAGAAGAGGACTCGAACCTCCACGTCCATACGGACACTAGCACCTGAAGCTAGCGCGTCTACCAATTCCGCCATCTGGGCACGGTTGGTGAAGCCGCGATGTAAAGTGCGCCGCCAATACTGTCAACCGGATTCGCGGGGTTTTCGCGAATTCGGTTTGCTCCTTGCTCTGGGCGGCTCAGAAAGCTATGCAATCGTCAAGGTTTTCAAGGAGAGCAACCATGTCCAAGCTTGTCACCATCTATGGCGGTTCGGGCTTTGTCGGGCGCTATATCGCGCGCCGCATGGCCAAGCAGGGGTGGCGCGTTCGCGTTGCCGTGCGCCGTCCGAACGAGGCACTGTTCGTCAAGCCCTATGGCGCGGTCGGTCAAGTCGAACCGATCCTGTGCAACATTCGTGATGATGCTTCAGTGCGCGACGCAATGCGTGGCGCGGATGCCGTGGTCAATTGCGTGGGTGTGTTGAATTCGATTGGCAAAAACAACTTCGACGCCGTTCACCACGAAGGCGCAGAGCGAGTCGCCCGCATTGCCGCCGAACAAGGCGTCGGACGGTTGGTGCAGCTGTCGGCCATCGGTGCCGATACCGAAAGCGACAGCGAATATTCCCAAACCAAGGCTCAGGGTGAAGCTGGCGTTCTGGCGGCCTTCCCCGATGCAGTGATCCTGCGGCCTTCGGTGATTTTTGGGCAAGAGGATGAGTTCTTCAACAGGTTCGCGGGCATGACGCGTTTCGGGCCAATCTTGCCGATCACCGGCGGAAGCACTCGGTTCCAGCCAGTTTTCGTGGATGATGTGGCCGCTGCCGCCGAAAAGGCCGTTCTCGGTCAGGCTGCGCCGGGGATTTACGAACTTGGCGGGCCCGAAGTTCTGACCCTGCGCGCGTTGATTGACGTCATGTTGGACGAAGTGCAGCGCCGCCGTTGGGTGATCAACTTGCCGTCTGGAATTGCGCGCCTTCAGGCTGGTGTCTTCGATTTTATTCAGTGGATTTCCGGCGGGCTAATCAAGGCACCGCTGACCCGTGATCAGGTCAGGTCACTGGCGCATGACAATGTGGTCGCGGATGATGCGAAAGGGTTCGCTGAGTTGGGGATTAGCCCAACTGCGATGGAGGCGATCTTGCCCGATTATCTGTGGCGCTACCGTCACGGCGGCCAATACGCCTCGATCCAGCAATCTGCCAAGAACCTGCGCGCGCACGGGTAGTCCGCAGAGGTCAGAAAACACTGAAAGGGCGCGGTCTGGAGCCGCGCCTTTTTCTTTGGGCTACAGGTATGCGATGCCCAACAGCACCACGCCAAGGGCGATGCGATAGATGACATAGGGGGTGAAGCTGACTGACCGCAAAAGCCGCATCATCAGGCTAAGCGCCAGCAGGGCCGACACGAAGGCAAATCCTGCGGCGATCGCGCCATCCTTTGCAACCTGCAGATTGGCAGTGGCGATCACCTCCCCGCCCAGAAGAACACCTGAGGCGAAGATCGTCGGAATAGACATCAGCATAGCCAACTTGGCCCCGTCGGGCCGTTCATATCCCAATGCCCGCGCCCCCGAGATTGTCGCCCCGGACCTGGATGTGCCCGGAATAAGCGCAAGGGCTTGCCACAAGCCCATGATGATCGCATCCCGCAGCGACCAGTCTCCGGCCCTTTTGTGGGTAGGGCCTTTCTGGTCTACCCAATACAGAACCACGCCGAACAGGATCATGGTCCACGCGATAACCTTGACCGACCGCATCGCGTCGTCCAGCCCCGTGATCTTCAGAGCGACGCCTAAGATCACGGCGGGGATGGTTGCGATTGCGAGCAAAAAGGCCAGCTTTGCGCCGGGCGTATCAAGACGGCCTGTCAGCATACGCGGAATGCCGGCCAGCCCCATGCGCACGTCCTTCCAGAAATACAGTATGACAGCGCCAAGCGTGCCGATATGGACCGCAACGTCGATCGCCTGCCCCTGATCTGGCAAGCCGGTCAGGTGGGGCAAAAGCACCAGATGCCCTGACGACGAGACAGGCAGAAACTCGGTGATTCCCTGAATCACAGCGACGAGGAACAGATGGGCAAGCGACATGCAGGGCTTTCCGAATTGCGTTGTTTTGCAAGCTAAACATGCCACTCAGAAAGGGAAAGGCGATTAAAGGTCAATAATAATGACTTAAATTTCCGGAATTTCTTGGCAAAACTACAATTTCTACGAAAAATGCTCAATAAAGGTCAGCTATACTGCCTTTTCATTTATGCGGAGCTTGTTTAAAAGCGCGAGTCCGAGGTCCAGTGACGGAGAGCCAGTATGGCAAAGCAGCCAATGTTGAAATTCGTGAGTGTCGAACGGGATATGCCCGAAAAACGCGCCGCCGATGCGCGCCGCGAAGACTTTCACGAAATCTATGCCGAATTCGCAGCGCAAAAAGCCGCGGAGCAAGCCAGTCGTTGCAGTCAGTGCGGCGTGCCATACTGCCAATCGCATTGCCCGCTTCACAACAACATTCCCGACTGGCTGCGCATGACCGCCTCGGGTCGTCTGAAAGAAGCGTATGACCTGAGCCAGTCCACCAACACCTTCCCCGAGATTTGCGGTCGTATCTGCCCTCAGGACCGCCTGTGCGAAGGCAATTGCGTGATTGAACAATCTGGTCACGGCACGGTTACCATCGGTGCCGTCGAAAAATACATTACCGACACGGCATGGGACAACGGATGGGTTGAACCGATCACACCGACGGCCAAGCGGGATGAAAGCGTTGCGATTATCGGCGCTGGGCCGGGCGGGCTGGCTGCCGCCGACGTGCTGGTGCGTGCAGGTGTCAAGGTGACGGTCTATGACCGCCACGACCGCGCAGGTGGGCTGATGACCTACGGCATTCCCGGCTTCAAACTGGAAAAAGACATCGTGATGCGGCGCGTCAAGCTGCTGGAAGATGCAGGCGTTGCGTTCGTGCTGAACTGTAATGTCGGTGACGATATCTCGTTTCAGGATATTCGCGCCAAGCATGACGCGGTTTTGTTGGCCACGGGCGTTTACAAAAGCCGCGATCTTTCGGGACCGGGGGCTGGCGCAGAAGGTATCGTGCGCGCGATCGACTTCCTGACCTGCTCGAACCGGCTGAACTTTGGTGACACTGTCGCGGAGTATGAAAGCGGCGAGCTGAACGCAGAGGGCAAAAACGTCGTTGTCATCGGGGGTGGTGATACCGCGATGGACTGCGTGCGCACAGCGATCCGTCAGGGCGCGACATCGGTCAAATGCTTGTATCGCCGTGACCGCGAGAACATGCCCGGATCACAACGTGAAACCCAGAACGCTGAAGAAGAGGGCGTTGAATTTGTCTGGCAGGCAGCGCCGAAAGGTTTTGTCGGCAACCCCGTGACAGGCGTGATCGTTCAGAAAATGCGCCTTGGGGCGCCGGATGCAACCGGTCGCCGCAGCCCAGAAGTGATCGAGGGGTCAGACTATACCGAAGACAGCAACCTTGTGATCAAGGCGCTGGGCTTCGAACCCGAAGATCTGCCAACGCTCTGGGGCGAGAAAGACCTTGCCGTGACGCGCTGGGGCACCGTGAAGGCTGCGTTTGGGACCCACCAGACCGACTTGCCGGGGGTTTGGGCCGTGGGCGACATCGTGCGTGGCGCCTCGCTGGTGGTTTGGGCCATCCGTGACGGGCGCGAAGCCGGAGACAATATTCTTGAGACGCTGAATGCCAAGGCGGCAATCGCAGCGCAGTGACCACATTTTTCCGGGTCTGCAAGGCGATCTCGCCAGCGACCTTCCGTGAGGAGAAACGAAATGACGAACTATGATGCCAACTGGGTGCGCCGCGAAGAAGCCAAGCGCAAGTTCATGTCGGAACACAGCCTGTACCGCGAAGAAGACGAGCACAGCTCTTGCGGTGTGGGTCTTGTTGTGTCCGTCGACGGAACGCCATCGCGCAAAGTGGTCGAGGCCGGCATTAACGCCCTGAAGGCGATCTGGCACCGGGGGGCCGTCGATGCAGATGGAAAAACCGGGGATGGCGCTGGCATCCACGTGCAGATCCCAGTGCCGTTCTTCCACGACCAGATCCGCCGCACCGGCCACGAACCGCATGAGGATCAACTGATTGCTGTCGGTCAGGTGTTTCTGCCGCGCACGGATTTCGGCGCGCAGGAAGCCTGCCGGACAATTGTCGAAACCGAAGTCCTGCGGATGGGCTATTCGATCTACGGCTGGCGCCACGTGCCTGTTGACATCGACTGCCTTGGCGAAAAGGCCAACGCGACCCGCCCCGAGATAGAACAGATCCTGATTTCCAACGCAAAAGGCGTTGACGAAGATCAGTTCGAGCGCGAGCTCTATGTGATCCGTCGCCGGATTGAAAAAGCGGCCGCAACTGCGCAGATCAACGGTCTATACATTGCGTCGCTGTCGTGCCGTTCAATCATCTACAAGGGCATGATGCTGGCCGAACAGGTTGCCGTGTTTTATCCGGATCTGATGGATGAACGGTTCGCGTCGACCTTTGCCATCTACCACCAACGCTATTCGACCAACACCTTCCCGCAATGGTGGTTGGCGCAGCCCTTCCGGATGCTGGCCCATAACGGCGAGATCAACACATTGAAGGGCAACCTGAACTGGATGAAAAGCCACGAGATTCGCATGGCCTCCAGCTTCTTCGGTGATCTGGCTGAGGACATCAAACCGATCGTGCCCGGCGGAAGCTCGGATTCGGCCGCGCTGGACGCGGTGTTCGAGGTTCTGGTGCGCGCCGGCCGGTCCGCGCCGATGGCAAAGACCATGCTGGTGCCTGAAAGCTGGTCGAAACAGGCGGTGGATTTGCCTCAGGCCTGGAAGGACATGTATAGCTATTGCAACAGCGTGATGGAGCCATGGGATGGCCCCGCTGCCTTGGCAATGACGGACGGCCGGTGGGTGTGCGCCGGGCTTGACCGCAATGGCCTGCGTCCGATGCGCTATGTCGTGACGGGCGACGGCCTGGTGATTGCCGGGTCCGAAGCGGGCATGGTCCCGATCGACGAAGCCAGCGTCATCGAGAAAGGCGCGCTTGGTCCGGGGCAACTGTTGGCTGTGGATACAGCAGAGGGCAAACTGTATCGCGACACCGAGATCAAGGACCGTCTGGCGGCCTCGCTCCCATTCGGGGAATGGGTCGGAAAAATCAGCGATCTGGAAACCAACTTGTCAACGATCGACGAGAAACCGATTTATACCGGTGACGAACTGCGCCGCCGTCAGGTTGCCGCCGGGTATACACTCGAAGAGCTGGAACAAATTCTTGCTCCAATGGCTGAGGACGGAAAAGAGGCGCTGGCCTCGATGGGTGACGACACGCCATCGGCGGTGTTGTCGACGAAATACCGTCCACTCAGCCACTTTTTCCGGCAGAATTTTAGTCAGGTAACCAACCCGCCGATCGACAGCTTGCGTGAATTCCGCGTGATGTCGTTGAAGACGCGGTTTGGCAACCTCAAGAACGTTCTCGACGAGAATGGTGGG
Source organism: uncultured Aliiroseovarius sp. (assembly GCF_947497285.1). Taxonomy (GTDB): domain Bacteria; phylum Pseudomonadota; class Alphaproteobacteria; order Rhodobacterales; family Rhodobacteraceae; genus Aliiroseovarius. The sequence continues at coordinate 225,147 of NZ_CANMFT010000003.1, forward strand.
CAGACCGAAATTATCGTTCTGGACAGCCCATTTCTTGGCAACGAGCAGTTTGTGAAAATGACCGAGGCGTTTAATGCGCCGATGGTCGAAATTGCCTGCACCTTCCCGGCAAATGGCGAAGATGGTGCCCTGCGCATCGCGCTGAAAGACATCCGCGCCAAAGCGGAAGAGGCCGTGCGGTCTGGTGCTGGTCACTTGATCCTGACCGATCAAGGGCAGGACGAAAGCAACATCGCGATGCCGATGATTTTGGCGACATCAGCCATTCACAGTTGGCTTGTAAAGAAGGGTCTGCGGACCTTCACGTCGATCAATGTGCGGTCGGCGGAATGCCTTGACCCGCACTACTTTGCGGTTCTGGTTGGCTGTGGTGCGACCACGGTAAACGCCTATCTGGCAGAAGACAGTCTTGCGGACCGGATTGATCGCAACCTGCTTGATTGCTCGCTGACCGAAGCAGTGCGTCGCTATCGTGAAGCGATCAACCAAGGCCTTCTGAAGATCATGGCGAAGATGGGGATCTCGGTGATCTCGTCCTATCGCGGTGGCCTGAACTTCGAAGCTGTCGGTCTAAGCCGTGCGATGGTTGCCGAATATTTCCCCGGCATGACCTCGCGTATTTCGGGGATCGGTGTGAACGGCATCCAGAAGAAGCTGGAAGACATCCATGCGGCAGGCTACGGCGGCGGCAATCAGGTGCTGCCCGTGGGCGGGTTCTACAAAGCCCGCCGCTCAGGCGAGACGCATGCCTGGGAGGCGCAGTCGATGCATCTGCTGCAATCGGCCTGTGACCGCGCCTCGTTCGAGATGTGGAAGCAGTATTCGGCGCGCATGCGGGCCAATCCGCCGATCCACCTGCGTGACCTTCTGGACATTAAGCCGCTGGGCAAGCCCATTCCGATTGAGGAAGTGGAAAGCATCAACGCGATTCGCAAGCGGTTCGTGACGCCGGGCATGTCGCTGGGTGCGCTCAGCCCCGAAGCACACAAGACGCTGAACGTCGCGATGAACCGCATCGGCGCCAAGTCGGACAGTGGCGAGGGCGGTGAAGATCCCGCGCATTTCCACCCTGAACCGAATGGCGACAATCCGTCGGCGAAGATCAAGCAGGTGGCGTCGGGCCGGTTCGGTGTGACCGCCGAATACCTGAACCAATGCGAAGAGCTTGAAATCAAGGTTGCCCAGGGTGCGAAACCCGGCGAAGGCGGCCAGTTGCCGGGCATGAAGGTCACCGACCTGATTGCCCGTCTGCGTCATTCCACCAAAGGCGTGACGCTGATCTCACCGCCGCCACACCACGACATCTACTCGATCGAGGATCTGGCCCAGCTGATCTATGACCTCAAGCAGATCAACCCGCGCTGTAAGGTGACGGTGAAGCTGGTGGCCGCGTCAGGTGTTGGCACGATTGCAGCAGGCGTGGCGAAGGCCAAGGCCGATGTGATCCTGATTTCGGGCCACAATGGCGGCACGGGTGCGTCGCCCGCGACCTCGATCAAGTTTGCGGGTCTGCCGTGGGAAATGGGTTTGACCGAAGCGCATCAGGTGCTTGCGATGAACAACCTGCGTGACCGCGTGACATTGCGCACCGATGGCGGCTTGCGCACCGGGCGTGATATCGTCATGGCCGCGATGATGGGGGCCGAGGAATACGGCATCGGCACCGCCGCCCTGATTGCCATGGGCTGTATCATGGTGCGTCAGTGCCAGTCGAACACCTGCCCCGTGGGCGTCTGCACGCAGGACGAAGACCTGCGCGCCAAGTTCACCGGCAGCGCGGACAAGGTGGTCAACCTGATCACGTTCTATGCGCAGGAAGTGCGTGAAATCCTTGCCTCGATCGGGGTGCGGTCACTGGACGAGGTGATCGGACGTGCCGATCTGCTCAGCCAGGTGAGCCGCGGCTCGGCACATTTGGATGACCTTGACCTGAACCCGCTTCTACTGGTCGTCGATGGCGCGGAAAAGATCGTCTACAACCGCAACCGCGACCGCAATCCTGTGCCTGATACGCTGGATGCCGAAATCGTGCGCGACGCACACCGGTTTCTGGAGGATGGTGAAAAGATGCAGCTGTCCTATACCGTGCAAAACACCCACAGGTCGGTGGGCACACGGATTTCCAGCCATATCGTCAAGCGGTTCGGGATGCGCAACAATTTGCAGCCTGACCACCTGACGGTAAAGCTGCAAGGCTCTGCCGGGCAGTCGCTGGGTGCCTTTGCCGCTCCGGGTCTGAAGGTCGAGGTGTCAGGCGATGCGAACGACTATGTCGGCAAAGGTTTGTCGGGCGGCACAATTGTGGTTCGCCCCCCGCTTGCCAGCCCCCTCGTCGCATCTGAAAACACCATCATCGGCAACACTGTCCTGTATGGTGCGACCGATGGCTACCTGTTCGCCGCAGGGCGCGCTGGCGAGCGGTTCGCTGTGCGCAATTCAGGCGCCAAAGTGGTGATCGAAGGTTGCGGCTCTAATGGGTGCGAATACATGACCGGCGGCGTCGCGGTGATCCTTGGGTCCATCGGATCGAATTTCGGGGCCGGGATGACGGGCGGCATGGCCTATCTTTACGACCCCGACGGTGAAGCGCAGGACCATATGAACATGGAAAGCCTTGTCGTTTGCCCCGTCTCGGTCGACCATTGGGAAGCCGAGCTGAAAGAGCTGGTCGAACGCCACGCCGAAGAAACGCGCAGCCAGAAGGCGATCGAGATCCTGCGCCATTGGGATATGGAAAAGGTGAACTTCCTTCAGATCTGCCCGAAAGAGATGTTGGACAAGCTGACCGCACCGTTAGGTGTCGAAGATACGGCCATCCCTGCCGAATAAGCAGCGAGTGCCGAAACCGATCGGGCGGCCCCTTCGGGCCGCCCTTTTTCATAGCTGCGCAAGCCCAACAACGTAGTTCTTGCCATAGGTCTTGGCGCAGCGCGGACACGTCGTGTAAAAGAACCACACCACAGCGTCTTTGGTGCCCTGTTTTTCAGCAAGATCCTGCATTTGAGCGTGCCAATCCTTGGCCTCGCGAAAACTACCCTCAAAGACCTTGGTGATGAAGTCACCGGACAGTGTCGTCATCTCTTCGTGTTTGACAGGTGTATCGGCTGCGAACAGATGTTCGGCCGTCCATGGCGACAAATCCCGGCTCATCACGACGAAATTTGCCTCGTCATAGGCGCCGGCGTCCTTCATGTGTTCAAACACGCGGGTGAACGTGCTGCCCATATTCATTGGGATATGCAGCACCGATTTCGTTGCAGCCCGCACAAAGGGCTTGTCGCGTAAGTGAAGCGTCAAACCGTCCCATGTTTCGGGCTTGAAACGCGGGCAGCAACCCGTGGGGTTGTCGCTGGTGTCGTAAAAGGGAAGTGCATTGGTTTCCATTGTCCTATCCTTTCCGCCCCCCATTTTATCACGACCAATAGCTGCGCGCCTTGATCCAGACCTTGACCCGCGCCCGCCGCCCATGGTCTGAAAGATATGTGGCAAGAGCAGCGAAAAAGAAGCCAAGTGGCAAACGTAAAACGCGCAAGCAGAAGCGTTTCAAGCTTCACCCGATCCAATGGGTGCGGCGCTGGATCAGGCGTGGTTTGCTTGCAGTTGTTAGCTTTTTCGTTCTGGGGATCGTGGGCTATGCATTCATCAACCCGCCAACGACACCACATATCATCGCTGAGAAAATGCGCCTTGGCTGGGCCGATCATCAATGGGTCGATCTGGAAGAAATCGCCCCGGTCATGGCGCGGTCGGTCGTCGCCGCAGAAGATGCGAATTTCTGTCAACACTGGGGTTTCGATATGCGCGCCATTCGGGCGGCAATTGACGAAGGCGGCGCGCGCGGTGCCTCGACCCTGTCCCAGCAGGTCGTAAAGAACGCCTATCTTTGGCACGGGCGGTCATGGCCACGCAAAGCGCTTGAGGCGGTGATCACCCCCGCCGTCGAACTGGTCTGGACAAAGCGGCGCATTCTGGAGGTCTATCTGAACGTGGCCGAATTCGACGAGGGCATTTTTGGCGTCGAAGCCGCTGCGCGCCACTATTTCGGCGTTGGTCCGGCTGAACTGTCGGCTGTTCAGGCCGCCCGACTTGCCGCGCTTTTGCCCAACCCGAAAGAGCGTTCGGCCTCGCGCCCGTCCCCCTTTGTGCGAAAACGGGCGCAATCCATTGCCGATGGGGCGGCTACGATCCGCGCGGATGGGCGCGCTTCTTGTTTCGAGGATTGATCCCTCGGCTCAAAAACGGCAATACGGTTGAAAGAGAGATTTCTGATACACACCATGAACCGCTTGTTTCACGTCCCACTGTCACCGTTCTGCCGCAAGGTGCGCCTGTCGCTTGCGGAAAAGAAGATCGAGGTCGAGCTGGTTGAAGAGAAATACTGGGAACGAAGCTCAGATTTCCTGCGCCGTAACCCTGCGGGCAAGGTGCCCATCCTGAAAATCGACGGAAAGCTGCTAACGGAAAGCGGGCCGATTTGCGAATATATCGAAGAATGCTATCCGACCCCCGCGCTGTTGCCGGATGATCCTGACGATCGGTATGAAGTGCGCCGCCTTGTCAGCTGGTTCGACGACAAGTTTCACAACGAAGTCACCGCGAATCTGCTGTACGAGCGGGTGAACAAGAAGGTGATGGGCGCGGGCTATCCCGAAAGCCGCAACATCAAGGCCGGCGCGAAGGCGATCAAGTATCACATCGATTACATGGGATGGCTTCTGGACCAGCGGCGCTGGCTGGCGGGCAATTCGATGACGTTGGCAGATTTCGCCGCGGCGGCACATCTGTCATCGCTCGACTATATCAGTGATGTGGATTGGAACCGGAACGAGAACGTGCGCGAATGGTATGCCAAGATCAAATCCAGACCTGCATTTCGGTCGATTCTGGCGGACCAGATTTCTGGTTTTCCGCAGCCTTCGCACTATGCGGATCTTGATTTTTGAACGCCAACGCCCGGCAATCCATCATCGACAAGGCCTTGGAGGAAGGGTTCGGCAAGGTCGGAATATGCCGCCCCGATGCCGTACCTGACATCGCCGAACGGCTGGAGCAGTTCGTGTCAGACGGTCGGCACGGTGATATGGCCTGGATGGGGGAACGGATGCATTGGCGCGGTAATCCCGCCGCCCTCTGGCCCGAAGCCCGGTCGGTTATCATGTTGGCCGAGCCGTATACACCAGCGCATGACCCGATGGCAGTGATAGGCCAGCCAGATCGCGCCGCGATCAGCGTCTACGCTCAGAACCGCGACTATCATGACATCGTCAAGAAACGGCTGAAGCGAGTCGGGCGTTGGATGATCGACAGTTTTGGCGGCGAGATCAAAGTATTCGTCGATACCGCGCCCGTGATGGAAAAACCTTTGGGTGCCGCAGCCGGCCTTGGTTGGCAGGGCAAGCACACCAACCTGCTGTCACGCGATCTGGGCAACTGGTTCTTTCTGGGGGCCGTTTTCACAACGCTCGACTTGCCCACAGATGCGCCGGGGCAGGAAAACTGCGGCAACTGCACCGCCTGTCTGGATGCCTGCCCGACCGATGCCTTTCCTGCGCCCTTCCAGTTAGACGCCCGCCGATGCATTTCCTATCTGACCATCGAACACAAAGGTCCTGTCGACGAGGCGCTGCGCCCAATGCTCGGCAATCGCATATATGGGTGCGATGATTGTCTGGCGGCTTGCCCGTGGAACAAATTCGCAGCCGATGCGCAAGAGATGCGCTATGCCGCTCGCGATGACCTTGTCGCGCCCAAACTGGCCGACCTTGCGCAGCTCGACGACGCGGCTTTTCGCGCTCATTTTTCGGGAAGCCCGGTCAAACGGGTCGGGTTGGCGCGGTTTCTGCGCAATGTGATGTATGCGATTGGCAATTCTGGCGACAGTTCGCTGCTCTGCCATGCACAGGCACATGCGGAGGCATCAGACCCGGTTCTGCGCGATGCCGCCCGCTGGGCTGTTTCCCGGCTGACCACCTAACGCACGCTTCCCGGTGCTGTCCGTTTACGGGGTATCGGTCCCAAATGGCACGTTCATTCGATACGCTTCGACAGCGGCGACAACGCCGTTCACGGCCTGAAATTTGGGATAGGGGCCAAGATGCGACACGCCGATGTCATAGACCACAGTGGTTGCTTGTCCGGGCGTGGCCAGAAGCTCAACCCGCACAGGCACGCCTTTGGCCTCAAACGCCCCGCGCAGTGCGTTGGTGAAGGGCTCGATCAACTGGGCGTCTGTCAGGGGATTCCATGAGACATGCGCCACGATCTCAAGCGGTGGACCGGATTCGTATTGCTGCAGGGCGGCTTTGCTGATGCCCAAGGGTCGCATCGTCGGGTCTTGGGTAATGTAATACCAAACCAAAGCTACCGCGGTTGGCATTGCGACAATGCCGATGATGGCAGCCAACATCCGGTAGCCACGCTGCGAGAACATAAAAAAGCTCCTACCCTCTGTCGAGAAGGATAGGAGCCTTTCGTTCACAAGCCGTTAACGCCCGTCAGGCGCGCACCAACGCTTCGTAGGCTTCCGAGATTTCGCGCGTCAAAGCGCCGACTTCGAACGTATAGTCACCGATCTGCCCCACCGGAGTCACCTCGGCGGCGGATCCGGTCAGCCAGCACTGCTCGAACCCTTCCAGTTCTTCGGGCATGATGTGGCGTTCGTGGACCGCAATTCCACGATCGTTCAGCATACCAATGACGGTCTGGCGGGTCAGCCCGTTCAGGATCGCGTCAGGCAGCGGGGTGTGCACCTCTCCGTCCTTGACGAAAAAGACGTTGGCGCCGGTCGCTTCGGCCACATAGCCGCGATAATCCATGAACAACGCGTCCGAGCAGCCTTTGGCTTCGGCGGCGTGCTTGGACATTGTGCAGATCATGTAAAGACCGGCGGCTTTCGCGGCGGTCGGGATGGTTTCGGGTGATGGGCGTTTCCACTTCGCGATATCCAGCTTGGCGCCCTTCATCTTGGCGTCGCCGTAGTAATCGCCCCAAGCCCAGGCCGCGACGGCCATCCGCACCGGGTTGCGCGCAGACGAGACACCCATGTCCTCGCCCGCCCCACGCCACGCCACCACGCGCACATAGGCGTTGGTCAGCCCGTTTGCTTCGACCACTGCTTGTTTGGCGGCTTCGATCTGGTCAACGGTATAAGGGATCGGCATGTCCATCATCTCGCCCGACTTCAGCAGCCGTTCAGAGTGTTTGCGCGACAGGAAGATCTTACCGTCATACAGGCGCTCGCCCTCGAACACTGACGAGGCATAGTGCAGCGCATGGGTCAGAATATGGACATTCGCATCACGCCAGTCGACCAACTGGCCGTCCATCCAGATTTTGCCGTCACGGTCATCATATCCGCTCATGTTCTTGTCCTTTCCTATTGCCACTCGATGGGTCTTTGCGAAAGTTGCGTAAATTTGGACCGTATCGGACATAAAATTACGCTAAATCCGCATTTCCGTATCAATTGATTCTTGGAAAGTCAACAACACTGACATAAAACTGGTTTCTGTAACGTGAAAAGTGAAGAGGCCGCCAATGACAGAAACTCAGACGCCGGGCGGGCAGACGCTTCTGTTTCTAACGGATGAGCAATTGCGCAAGGGCATCGAGGCGATGTTTTTTGCCTATCGCGGGTTCACGGCTGACCCGGATCGCATTCTTGACCACCACGGCTATGGACGGGCCCACCACCGCGCGCTTCACTTCATCAGCCGCACACCCGGAACGACAGTGAACAACCTTTTGTCGATTTTGGGTGTCACCAAGCAATCCTTGAACCGCGTTTTGCGCACCTTGATCGAAGACGAACTGGTGGAAAGCCGGATTGGCACGCATGATAAGCGGGAACGACACCTGTTTTTAACCGACACCGGCAGTGCCCTTGAAACCGAGTTGTCCACGGCGCAACGTGAACGCATGCGTCTGGCGTATCGTGAAGCGGGTCCTGAGGCGGTTCAGGGGTTCCGTGCTGTGCTGGAAGCCATGATGGACCCGGAATTACGCCACCATTTCAACCAGATGAAGGATGTGCGTCATGACTGACCTGACCGAAGCGCATCTTTTGATCGTCGATGATGACGAACGAATCCGCAGCCTGCTGCAAAAATTCCTTGTGCGTCAGGGCTTCTGGGTCAGCGCCGCACGGGACGCCGCTCATGCCCGGCGCCTTCTTGAGGGGCTCGATTTCGACATGATCGTTATGGACGTGATGATGCCAGGCGAAGATGGGATCAGCCTGACACAAGCCTTGCGCGAAACACTGTCCACGCCAATTTTGCTGCTGACCGCCAAAGGCGATACCGAGGATCGCATCCGGGGTTTGGAGGCAGGGGCCGACGACTATCTGGCCAAGCCCTTTGAGCCGAAAGAACTGTTGCTGCGGATTAATGCCATCCTGCGGCGCATGCCAAGCGTTGTCGAGGAGCTGGCGCCAAAGGTTCTGAAGCTTGGCGACAAACACTACGACACCGAGCGTGGCGAGCTTTGGCAAGGCGACACACTGGTGCGCCTGACGGCCACCGAGGCGCATTTAATGAAGATCTTTGCGGCCTCCGCAGGTGACGCGGTCAGTCGTGCCGCGCTGGTGGAAAAACTGGGCCGCGATCAAGGACAGTCGCAGGAACGCGCCGTCGATGTGCAAATCACGCGCTTGCGCCGCAAGCTAGAAACAGACCCTAAACAACCCCGATACCTGCAAACTGTTCGTGGGGCGGGGTATATGCTGGCGCCTGAATAACCTCTGACATTTATACCGAATTGCGCTGGCTGGGATCGAAATTGTGTGGACCAGAGGCACACCTGCTTGTTGCCATTGCGGTATTGGCCTAGCGTCTCGATATGACAACTTTGCTTTATACCCACCCGGTCTGCCACCAGCATGTGACGCCTCCGGGTCACCCCGAACAGGTCGCGCGCCTGGAAGCGATTGAAACCGCTCTGGCTGCGCCTCAGTTCGCCGCTTTGGACAGGCGCATCGCCCCCAAAGGCACCGTTGATCACGTGCGTCTTGGCCACTCACTGAGGTATTTTGAGAAACTCGACGACGCAGCACCGGTCGAAGGGTGGGCGCAGTTGGATGGTGATACCTTTATGGCGCCGGGGTCACTTGAGGCAGCTTTTCGCGCGATTGGCGCAAATGTCGCTGCAATAGACACTGTTTTAGCCGGAGAAGCACAGAACGCCTTTATCGCATGCCGGCCACCGGGCCACCACGCCGAAAAGGCGACCCCGATGGGGTTTTGCCTGTTTTCAACCGTCGCAATCGCCGCGCGCTATGCCGCTGAAACGCACGGGCTGGACCGGATCGCAGTGCTTGATTTCGATGTGCATCACGGCAACGGCACGCAGGATGTGCTGTGGCACGAAAGCCGTGTGCGGTTCGTGTCGACCCATCAGATGCCTTTGTATCCGGGGTCGGGTGGCATTCATCAGAAAGGTGCCTTCAAGCAGATCTTCAACACCCCCCTTGAAGAGGCGACCGGTGGAGAGGTCATGCAAGCGGCTTGGGAAGACATGATTTCCGGTGTGTTAGAGCCTTATAAACCGCAATTGGTGCTTGTTTCGGCCGGGTTTGATGCCCATCGGCGTGATCCCTTGGCAGGCCTCCAATGGGAGACCGAGGACTTTGCCTGGCTGGCCCATCGCATCTGCGATTTGGCAGATAAATGCTGCGACGGCCGGGTGGTATCCTCGCTTGAGGGCGGCTATGATCTTCAAGCCCTTGGCGACAGCGTCGGGGCCTATGTCAACGTGATGATGGAGCGAGGCGCATGAGCGATAAACCCGTAGGCGAGATGAGTTTTGAAGAGGCCATGCGCGCGCTGGAAGCGGTCGTGGGACAGTTGGAACGCGGTGACGTGGCGCTTGAGGATTCGATCAAGCTGTATGAACGTGGGGCCGAATTGAAGGCGCGCTGCGAAACGAAGCTTAAGGAAGCAGAAGAGAAGGTCGCGGCCATCACGCTTGACCCAAACGGAAATCCTGCGGGAACGACGCCGGTCGAAGGGCTCTGAATGTTCAGGGACCGGTTGGCGCAAACGCGTGCGCTGGCGCATGCCTGTCTGCACAGCGCAATTCGCTCTGAAGGTATTTTGGCGCAGCCGATGCGATACGCGACAGGCGGCGGTAAGGGCCTGCGCGCATTCCTGGTCATGGAAAGCGCGCGCTTGCATGGTGTGGACGACGCCAGATCTGTTTGGCCAGCTGCCGCGATCGAGGCAGTGCATGCCTATTCACTAGTGCATGATGACCTTCCCTGCATGGATGACGACGACCTGCGTCGCGGCCAGCCGACTGTTCACCGCAAGTGGGACGAAGCAACGGCGGTTCTGGTTGGTGACGCCCTTCAAACTCTGGCATTCGAACTGGTGACCAACGACGCCGTTGGCAATGCGCGTGTGCCATTGGTCGCGTCGCTTGCTAAGGCGGCCGGACAGGTCGGCATGGTGCATGGGCAGGCGCTTGATATCGCTGCGGAAACCGCGCGCACTCCGTTGGATTTGAACCAGATTACCGAACTTCAGGCCGGCAAAACGGGTGCCTTGATCCGCTGGTCTGCTCAGGCTGGGGCAGTGCTGGCTGGATCAGACCCGTCTGACATGGGACGCTATGCCAACGCATTGGGCCTCGCTTTCCAGATCGCTGATGACATTCTGGATGTCGAAGGGGATGCCAAGGCCTTGGGCAAGGCGGTTGGAAAAGACGCGGATGCGGGCAAGGCGACGTTTGTTTCGCTTTTGGGTCTTGAGGCAGCAAAGACCCGCGCACAAGAGCTTGCCGATCAAGCCTGTGATGCGCTGACGCAGTATGGTCAGGATGCCGATACCTTGCGGGAAGCCGCCCATTTCGTTATCCAGCGCGACAGATAGGCAGCGGGACGCAAATGACCGATACACCCGATACACCCATTCTTGACCGCATAACGGTCCCTGCAGACATGAAGGCGCTGAACGACCGGGAACTTCACGTGCTGGCCGACGAATTGCGCGCCGAGACGATCTCGGCGGTGTCCGAAACCGGCGGTCATCTTGGCGCTGGGCTTGGTGTGGTTGAACTGACCGTCGCACTGCATGCTGTTTTCGATGCGCCGCGTGACCGGATCATCTGGGATGTTGGCCATCAATGCTATCCGCACAAGATCCTGACAGGACGGCGCGACCGGATCCGCACCCTGCGCATGGAAACCGGGCTATCTGGCTTTACCAAACGCGCGGAAAGCCCGTTTGACCCGTTCGGAGCCGGGCACAGCTCGACCTCGATCTCGGCGGCGCTGGGCTTTGCGGTGGCGCGCGACCTGGGCGGCGCGCCGGAGCATGGCATCGGGGATGCAGTGGCCGTGATCGGCGATGGGTCCATGTCTGCCGGCATGGCGTTCGAGGCGATGAACAACGCGGGCCACCTCGGCCGCCGCCTGTTCGTCATTCTGAATGACAACGAAATGTCGATTGCGCCGCCTGTTGGCGCGATGTCAAACTATCTAAGCCGCCTTTATGCGGGCGAGCCGTTCCAAGAGCTGAAAGCCGCTGCCAAGGGCGCGGTCAGCCTGCTGCCCGAGCCGTTCCAAGAAGGCGCGCGACGGGCGAAAGAGATGGTCAAATCCATGACCGTAGGCGGCACCTTGTTCGAGGAATTGGGGTTCTCCTACGTCGGGCCGATTGATGGCCATGACATGGAAAGCCTGCTGTCGATCCTGCGCACGGTGCATGACCGCGCGACGGGCCCGATGCTGATCCATGTGATCACCAAGAAGGGCAAAGGCTATGCGCCGGCTGAGGCTGCGCGCGATCGCGGCCACGCCACTGCCAAGTTCGATGTGGCAAGCGGCAAGCAGCACAAGGCACCGTCGAATGCGCCCAGCTATACCTCGGTGTTTGGCAAGACGCTGGTCGAACTGGCGGGCAAAGATGACAAGGTCTGCGCCGTGACCGCGGCGATGCCGGACGGCACAGGGCTGAATCTGATGGCCGAACGCTATCCGTCGCGGTGCTTTGACGTGGGCATTGCCGAACAGCATGGCGTGACCTTCTCGGCGGCGCTGGCCGCTGGCGGGATGAAGCCCTTCTGCGCGATGTATTCAACCTTTCTGCAACGTGGTTATGATCAGGTTGTGCACGATGTGGCGGTCCAGCGCCTGCCCGTGCGGTTTGCAATTGACCGCGCTGGGCTGGTTGGCGCAGACGGTGCGACCCATGCCGGGGCGTTCGATATTGGCTTCATGGCGAACCTACCGGACATGGTGGTGATGGCCGCTGCCGACGAGGCAGAACTGATGCACATGGTCGCCACTGCACATTCGATCGACGACGGGCCTTGCGCCTTCCGCTACCCACGCGGCGAAGGGGTGGGCGTCGACCTGCCGGAACAGGGCGAGGTGTTGGAGATCGGCAAAGGCCGCATCATCCGCGAAGGGTCGCGGGTTGCGATCCTGTCTTTCGGCACGCGCTTGTCCGAGGTCGAGAAAGCCGCGGAAAAGCTATCGGTGCGCGGGATCGCCCCGACAATTGCCGATGCGCGATTTGCCAAACCGTTGGATCGCGATCTGATTTTGATGCTCGCCGCCGACCACGAGGCGCTGATCACCATCGAAGAGGGTGCAATTGGCGGCTTCGGCAGCCATGTCGCGCAGCTTTTGGCGGAAGAGGGCGTGTTCGACACCGGCCTTAAATACCGATCTATGGTGCTGCCCGACACGTTCATCGACCACGCCAGCCCGGCCCGGATGTATGAAGAGGCGAAGCTGTCCGCCAAAGACATCGAAGCGAAAGTGCTGGATGTTTTGGGCGTGGCGCAGATCGGCGAAAAGCGGGCCTAACCCTCGGCTTTTAGCAAAGCCGCCAGCCCTTCACGGTAAGTTGGATACAGCAGCTTAACGCCAAGTTCGTCCTTGATCCGATCATTACGCACCCGTTTGCTTTCCGCGTAGAAGCTGCGCGCCATCGGCGTCATCTCGGCGGTCTCATAGTCTTCTGCGGGCGGGTGTGGCAGGCCCAGAAGGTCTGCGGCGTGGGCCAGCACATCCTCGGGTGGGGCGGCAAGGTCGTCACAGACGTTGTAGATGCGACCCGGATTGGGGGCAGCGATTGAGGCAGCCAATATCTGCGCAATATCGTCCACATGGATGCGCGAAAAGACCTGATTTTCTTTGATGATCCGCCGTGCCGTGCCGCGCCGCACCTTGGCAAATGGTCCACGGCCCGGACCATAGATGCCCGCCAGTCGAAAGATATGCAGCGGCAGATCGGTTTCAGCGGCAAGGGCTTGCCAAGCGGCCTCGGCATCGACCCTTTGCTGCCCACGTTTCGTCGACGGAGAAAGCGGTGTTTCTTCGTCTATCCAGCCGCCCTGATGGTCGCCATAAACCCCTGTGGTGGACAGATAACCAACCCAGCGAAGTTGGGGTGCGAGGCGAACAATATCGTCTCTAACACGCCGCAAAACCGGGTCTCCGTCCATGTCTGGACCAGCCGAAATCAGCAGATGTGTCGCCTGCGACAGCGGCGCCGAGATGTCGGTGCCGGGCCATTGCAGGACATCTGGGCCAGCCTCGCGCGAGGTGCCGAATACAGTGAATTTCCCGACCAAACCCCGCGTCAAAGCGCGGGCCGAATAGCCATACCCAAAAATGAAAAGCGTCTTATCCATGCGCGCAGTATCGCCGTGCAGAAGCGATATGGAAGGGCAAACTGAGTATGACGTTTGGGGGTTGCGCTAACATCTGAAATTTGAACAATTGGTCCATGGAACAGTCTTCTTTCAAATCTTGGCCCGAAAGTGCAGCCCGGCTTGTTGCCGTGGCTGCAGGTCGTGCACCTGCGGATCTGGTGATAAATGCAGGCCGCGTCGTCAACGTCCACACCCGCGAAGTCCTGGAGGGTTGGCAGGTTGCAATTGCCGATGGTCGGTTCGCTTATGTCGGTCCGGATGCCAGCCACTGCATCGGTGACACTACCGAAGTGGTGGATGCGCAGGGTCAATACCTGATCCCCGGCTTGTGCGACGCGCATATGCATATCGAAAGCGGCATGCTGACGCCGGCCGAATTTGCGCGTGCCGTAATCCCGCATGGCACCACAACCATGTTCACCGACCCGCACGAAATCGCGAATGTGTTAGGGCTCGAGGGTGTGCGCTTGATGCACGATGAGGCTCTATTACAGCCCGTTAGCATCTTTACGCAGATGCCGTCCTGCGCGCCATCCGCGCCCGGATTGGAAACCACCGGTTATGAAATCACCGCGGACGATGTGGCCGAGGCGATGAATTGGCCCGGCATCATCGGTTTGGGCGAGATGATGAACTTCCCCGGTGTGATCAATGCTGACCCAAAAATGCTGGCCGAGATCGCGGCGACGCAAAACGCAGGCAAGACGGTCGGGGGGCACTATGCCAGCCCCGACCTTGGCCCCGCGTTTCATGCCTATGCGGCGGGTGGCCCTGCGGATGATCACGAAGGCACTTGCGAGGCCGACGCCATTGCCCGCGTGCGTCAGGGGATGCGGTCGATGATGCGGCTGGGATCAGCGTGGTATGACGTTGAAACGCAGATTACGGCGGTCACGGAAAAGGGTCTGGACCCGCGTAACTTCATCCTTTGCACCGATGACTGCCATTCCGGCACGCTGGTGCATGACGGCCATATGAACCGCGTTGTGCGCCATGCGATTTCATGTGGGTGTGATCCTTTGATCGCGCTGCAAATGGCGACGATCAACACCGCCACTCATTTCGGTTTGGAGCGTGAATTAGGCTCTATTACACCGGGACGGCGGGCAGATGCCATCCTGACCGATGATCTGACGACGCTGCCGATCAACCGCGTGATCGCGCGCGGCGTGACAGTGGCCGAGGGCGGAGAGGTCACGGTTGAGTGCCCACATCTGGACTGGCCCGAATATGCGCGCAAGACCGTCCATCTGGGCAAAACGCTCGGGGCTGCTGATTTCGAGATCGCGGCCCCAGAGGGCGCAAACTCGGTCCGGGCCAAGGTCATTGGTGTGGTGGAAAATCAGGCGCCAACCAAAGCACTGGTCCGCGATCTTGGCGTCGCGGATGGGTTGGTGCAAATGGATGAAGCGCAGGATGTTTGTCAGATCGCCCTTGTTGAACGCCACCGTGCAACGGGTGACGTGGTCAATGGGCTGGTATCGGGCTTTGGATACACGGGCCGGATGGCCATCGCCTCGACCGTGGCGCATGACAGTCACCACATGATCGTTGTGGGCACCAGCCGCGAAGATATGGCGCTGGCCGCGAACCGTCTGGGCGAGGTCGGCGGCGGCATCACGGTTTTCAAGGACGGGGAAGAGCTGGCCTTGGTCGAACTTCCCGTGGCGGGCTTGATGTCGGATGCGCCTGCCGATGAAGTTGCCGCGAAGGCACAGGCGATGGTGGAAGCAATGGCCGACTGTGGTTGCACGCTGAACAACGCTTATATGCAGCATTCGCTTCTGGCGCTTGTTGTCATCCCCGAGTTACGTATTTCTGATCTGGGTCTGGTTGACGTGACCCGATTTGAGCTGACCAATTTGATTGAGGAAAATTGATGTCCACCACCAACAACTCGATCCGTGTGATCACCCCGGAAGGTGGCGCGCACGAACCATTTACCGATGCAAAAGCCGCCGTTCAGCGGCTGAAAGAGCTGTATGACGACGCTTGCGCCTTTCTGTGCGATAGCTTCGAGGGCACGGTGTCCGGGGACAAGCCCAACACACGTTTTCGCGCTTTCTATCCGGAAATTGTGCTGACGACGACCAGCCACGACCAAGTCGACACGCGGCTGAGTTTCGGCCACGTGGCCGCGCCCGGTGTCTATCAAACCACCATCACGCGCCCCGATCTGTTCCGGCACTATCTTCGGCAGCAGATCGCGCTGTTGATCGAAAACCACGATGTGCCCGTCCATATCGGATATTCCGACACACCGATCCCGGTCCATTTTGCCGTCGCAAACAATCCCGGCATTACGGTGCCGCAAGAAGGCGCCATGAGCTTTCCCTTGCGCGATGTGTTCGACGTGCCGGATCTTTCATCGACCAATGATGATATCGTCAATGGCGTGGCCCAACGCAGTGAAAGTGGCGCCGCACCTTTGGCTCCATTCACCGCGCAGAGGGTCGATTACTCTTTGGCGCGGCTGTCGCACTATACTGCGACCAAGCCCGAAGATTTCCAGAACCATGTGTTGTTCACCAACTACCAGTTTTATGTCGAAGAGTTCGAGGCCTATGCCCGCCAGATGCTGGCAGACCCGGATAGCGGATATGACAGCTTTGTCGGACCCGGTTATCACCGGATTACCGCGGCAGATCAGGACTTGCCCCAACCTATGAAGCTTCCGCAAATGCCGTCTTACCACCTGACGCGCAAAGACGGGACAGGGATTACGTTGGTCAATATCGGGGTTGGACCTTCGAACGCGAAAACGGCAACGGATCACATTGCGGTTTTGCGCCCCCATGCGTGGTTGATGGTTGGCCATTGCGCCGGTCTGCGCAACAGCCAGCGTCTGGGTGATTTCGTTCTGGCCCATGCCTATCTGCGCGAAGACAAGGTGCTGGACGATGACCTGCCCCTTTGGGTGCCGATCCCGCCGCTTGCCGAAATCCAGATTGCGCTGGAACAGGCCGTTGCCGAAGTGACAGAGCTAAAGGGGTACGAGCTGAAACGCATCATGCGGACCGGCACGGTGGCGTCTTTGGACAACCGCAACTGGGAGCTGCGCGATCAATCTGGTCCCGTGCAGCGACTAAGCCAATCGCGCGCCATCGCTCTGGATATGGAAAGTGCGACGATCGCCGCCAACGGTTTCCGCTTCCGCGTGCCCTATGGAACGCTGCTCTGCGTGTCCGACAAGCCCCTGCACGGAGAGCTGAAATTGCCCGGCATGGCGTCTGACTTTTATACCTCTCAGGTGTCTCGTCACCTGCTGATAGGCATCCAGGCGATGGAGACCCTGCGCGAGATGCCGATCGAGCGAATCCACAGTCGGAAGCTCAGAAGTTTCGAAGAGACGGCATTCCTTTAGGGAAAGAAGCGCGATTTCGGGCAAAAAACCGCTATTTATTGGGGAAATCTGCACAACAAATCGTTGTGTCCCCCCTCTACATACAGTTAAATGCGCCCAATGAAGCCCAATAAATGGGTAAATGTGAGGAGTGTATTATATGTCGAAACCTATGACGAAGACCCAACTGGTCGCTGCCTTGGCCGAAGAAATGGGCTCGGACAAGAAATCGGCGTCGAGCGCGCTGGACGGTATCATCAACATCATCACCAAAGAAGTTTCTGGTGGTGGCGCTGTGACCCTTCCGGGTGTCGGCAAGATTTACTGCCGCGAGCGTCCCGCACGCATGGTGCGCAACCCCGCCACCGGCGAGCAGATCCACAAAGATGCCGACAAGGTCGTGAAGATGACCATTGCGAAGGCTCTGAAAGACAGCGTGAACGGCTGATCTTGGTGCCTTCGGGGCTTGTCCCCGGACACGAATTCGGAAAGGGTCGCCCAAGTGGCGGCCCTTTTCTTTTGCCGGAGGTGACATGGATCTGCGCGCGATTCTGATGGGGCTGGGTTTTGCCCTGATGTGGAGTTCGGCCTTCACGTCCGCGCGCATCATCGTGGCGGACGCACCACCGCTCTATTCGCTCGCGCTACGGTTTTTGATTTCAGGGCTGCTTGCCGTGATCATTGCACGCGCCCTTGGGCAAAGCTGGAAATTGACCCGCAACCAGTGGCGGGCGGTGATCATCTTCGGCGTCTGCCAGAACGCGCTATATCTGGGTCTGAATTTCGTCGCCATGCAATGGATCGAAGCTGGTCTGGCGTCGATCATCGCCTCGACCATGCCCCTGATGGTGGCCTTGGCGGGGTGGATCCTGATGGGTGACAGGATGCGCCCGCTGGCGATGGTCGGGCTGTTGGCCGGGATGATTGGTGTCGCCCTGATCATGGGGTCGCGGTTGTCTGGCGGCGTTGATGTGACCGGCGTGGTGCTTTGCTTTATCGCCGCCGCCGCCCTGACTGCCGCCACTTTGGCCGTGCGCACAGCCTCGTCCGGCGGCAATCTGATGATGATCGTCGGCTTGCAAATGTTTGTGGGGTCCGCCGTGCTGGCCGTCGTCGCCCTGTTTCTGGAAAGCCCGGCGTTCGAACCCAGCCTGCGCTTGGGTCTTGCGTTCACCTATACCGTCCTTGTGCCCGGCGTGCTGGCCACTTGGGTCTGGTTCGCGCTGGTGGGTCGCATAGGCGCGGTGAAGGCAGCAACCTTTCATTTCCTCAACCCGTTCTTTGGCGTCGCAATTGCCTGGCTCTTGCTGGGTGAAGCGCTGACCACCACCGATTTTATCGGTGTTGCCATCATCACGTTTGGCATCCTTGCGGTGCAGCTTTCGAAACAAAACCCCACACAGACGTGAAGGCGCGCGTTGCCATCGTGAGATGACATTTGCGGCCATTTCCATAGGTTTGATGCCATGGAGCTTTTGTTCGGATATCTTGCGGGCCTGCTGACCCTGATTAACCCGTGCGTCTTGCCGGTGTTGCCGATTGTGCTGGCGACAGCGCTGCAAGCCAGCCGTTACGGACCCCTCGCGGTTGCAGCAGGGATGAGCGTGTCTTTCGTCACGCTGGGCCTTGTCGTCACCGTGGCAGGCTATTCGATTGGCCTGACCGAAGACATGGTCGCGCGTGGCGGCGCGATCTTGATGGTCGCTTTCGGGCTTATCCTTATGACGCCCGTCTTGTCAGAGCGATTTGCAACAGCAACCACAGGCGTGTCCGCCCACGCCGATACAAGTTTTGACGATGTCGACCGCTCAAGCCTTGGCGGGCAATTCCTTGGCGGTATGTTGTTGGGCGCGGTTTGGAGCCCCTGCATCGGCCCGACGCTTGGCGGGGCAATCTCGCTGGCGTCACAAGGCAAAAGCATTCCTTGGGCGGCCGCAATCATGGTCGCGTTTGCACTGGGCGTGTCGACCATCATCATTGCGCTGGGCTATGGCGCGCGGTCTGCGATCATGCGCAGACAGGCTCTAATGCGCCGGATTGCGCAGAAATCCCGCCCCATCATGGGGGCGATCTTTCTGGCCGTCGGTCTGGCGATCCTGTTCCGTTTTCACCATGTCGTTGAAGCCTGGGCGGTGAACGCTCTGCCAGCTTGGCTAAACGATCTTTCCGTATCCCTTTGAAGGAGACCCCAATGAAACGCCGTGACTTTTTAACCCTGACCGCCGCTGCGGCCTTTGCACCACTGACCCTGCGCGCCGCGATTGCCGACTATGCGCCGGGTCTTGTGACCAAGGCTCTTGAGAATGGTGAAACCGTCTTTCTGGACTTCAAAGCCAGTTGGTGCAGCACCTGTGCGGCACAGGAGCGTGTGATCAATGCGCTTTTGGAAGAAAACCCGGCTTACGACCAATCCATCACCTTCATCAATGTTGACTGGGACGAACACGGGAAGTCCGAGCTTGCGAAATCCCTGCGTATCCCGCGGCGTTCGACACTTGTTGTGCTGAAAGGCGATCAGGAACTTGGGCGGATCGTGGCGGGCACCTCGGTGTCTGATATCAAGGCGCTGATGGATACGGCGCTTTCAGCGGCGACGGCTTAAGCCTTATCCGATCTTGCCGCGCACGCCTTCGCCCATCTGGGCGCGGTGCAGCATGACGTGATCAAGGATGACACAAGCCGCCATCGCCTCGCCCACGGGCACGGCACGGATGCCGACGCAGGGGTCGTGACGGCCCTTGGTGACAACCTCGATGGGTTCACCCGTCTTGGTGATCGACTGGCGTGGAGTCAGGATCGAACTGGTTGGCTTCACGGCAAAGCGCACGACAATGTCCTGACCGCTTGAGATACCGCCCAGAATGCCGCCTGCGTGGTTTGAGTTGAAGATTGGGCCGTCCGGTCCCATCGAAATCTCGTCCGCGTTCTCGGTCCCTCGCAGCCCCGCAGCCGCCATGCCTTCGCCAATCTCGACACCCTTCACGGCGTTGATCGACATCATCGCGGCGGCCAGATCAGTGTCTAACTTGGCGTAAATCGGGGCGCCCAGACCCGCGGGTGCGCCGCGCAGGACGACCTCGACCGCCGCGCCGACGCTGTCGTTTTCTTTGGTGCGCAGGTGCTGCAGGTAATCTTCCCATTCCTTGACCGCCGTATTGTCGGGCAGCCAGAATGGGTTTTGGTCAATCGCGTCCCAGTCGAACTTCTCACGATCCAGATGCAAAGCGCCCATCTGGGTCATGTAGCCCTTGATCTGAAGCCCCGGCAGCAGCGCCTTCAGCGCCTCACGCGCCACGCCACCAGCGGCCACACGCGCCGCCGTTTCGCGGGCCGAGGATCGTCCACCCCCGCGCGGGTCGCGGATACCATATTTCTGCCAATAGGTGATGTCGGCATGACCGGGGCGGAAGGTCTTTTCGATCTCGCCATAGTCTTTCGAGCGCTGGTCGGTGTTTTCGATCATCAACTGAATGGGCGTGCCAGTGGTCTGACCCTCATACACACCCGACAGGATGCGCACCTGATCGGGTTCGTTGCGCTGCGTCATGTTCTTGTTCTGACCGGGCCGACGTTTGTCGAGCCAGACCTGTATCATCTCAGCTTCCAGCGGCACGCCCGGAGGGCAGCCATCGACCGTCGCCCCCAAGGCAGGTCCGTGGCTTTCACCCCATGTGGTGACGCGGAAGATATGACCGAAACTGTTCATCGACATGCGCAGGCTCCTTCGTTGCAAGCGTGATAGCGAAGGCCCGCGCGAAAGGGAAGCGCATCGGCGTCAGGTCTGTTCGCGGCGGTGCTTGGGTTTCGGGCTGGGACCAGCGTCATAGCGCGGGTTGGGGTCTCGCAAAATCGGATTGCGATTCGACACGGACGGCCGGCTTTCGCGCCAAACGATAAAGATACCGGACCCGATGATAATCGTTGCTCCGACGCCGACCCAGATGTCCGGCAGCTCTTCGAAAAACAGCAGCCCGAACAGAGTTGCCCACAGAATCTGACTGTATTGGGTCGGCGCGATCACAGCAGCGGGCGCCGCGCGATAGGCCGCGATGATCAGGATCTGCGCAAAGACGGACAACGCACCGACTCCGGCGACAAGCCCCAGATCTCCCAGCTCCATCGGGCGATAGACAAACGGCAGGATCAGCCCCATGAACAGGATGGACGACAGCATCGGAAACAGGATCATGACAGCGGTCCGTTCCTCGTTGCCGATCTTGCGCATAATCACCGATCCAAGGCTTGAGCAGAAAGCAGCGATCAAGGCGCAGATATGACCAAAAGTGATTTCCGTAACACCTGGTCTAAGCACAACCAGCACCCCGACAAGACCCACAAAAACGGCAGCCCAACGTTGTGCACGCACGGTTTCGCCAAGAAAAATTGCGGACATCGCGGTGATCAAGAGCGGTGTGGCAAAAAGCAGAGCATAGACCTCGGCCAAAGTCAGAACGGTGAACGCGTAGAAGGCCGACGACATCGCGATGACTGATGTCGCCGCGCGCAACAAGATCAGCCACGGGTGACGCGGGCGGAAATTATCGACCTGCCGGTCAGCCAACATCAGGATAGACATCGGCACAAAGGCAAACAGCATCGCGAAAAAGATAATCTGGAAGACGGCATAGTTGACGCCCAGCGCCTTAATGATCGCGTCATGGGTCGCAAAAACCCCGAATGCCGCGAAAGCAAAGCCCAGCCCCCTGACGGGTGTGTGTGTGATTTCCGACATGGCCGGCTCCGATACTTTGGGTGTTAGCGGTCACATCGCGCATTGCCGCCGTGACGTCAAGGGGGGGTTGTCAAGCCAACGCAAAGCGGTCACAGATAGCGATACCTCGGGGTGCCGGACTGACCGGCTGAGATGCAATGACGCAAACCCGTTGAACCTGAACCGGCTAGAACCGGCGGAGGGAAGGTCAGGCTCATCCTCACCCGAACACCGTCCGGCGCCATAGGAGGATGAAAATGAAAGCCATTTCCTTTGTCGCAGGCGCAGCACTTGCAACCGTCGCCAGCACGGCCTCGGCAGATACGCTGACCGTTTACACATATGACAGCTTCACGTCGGATTGGGGCCCCGGCCCGGCCGTCGAGAAGGCGTTTGAGGCCGAATGCGACTGTGACCTTGAGTTCGTCGCAATGGGGGACGGTGCCGAGCTTCTGGCGCGTCTGAAGCTGGAGGGCGCGCGCACGGACGCGGATATTGTGTTAGGCCTCGACACCAACTTGACGGCGGCAGCCAAGGACACCGGTCTGTTCGCGCCACATTCGGTGACGGCCGATTGGTCGCTGCCGATCGAATGGACCGATACGACTTTTATCCCCTATGACTGGGGCTATTTTGCCTTTGTCTATGACAAGGAAAAGGTCTCTAACCCGCCGGAATCCTTCGATGCGCTCGCAGCGTCTGACCTTTCGATCCTCATCCAGGACCCGCGCAGTTCGACCCCAGGCTTGGGGCTACTGCTTTGGGTCAAGTCGGTCTATGGCGACAAAGCCGCCGAAGCTTGGGCTGGTTTGAACGATCAGGTTGTGACGGTCACGAAGGGCTGGTCAGAAGCCTACGGCATGTTTTTGGAGGGAGAGGCCGATCTGGTTCTGAGCTACACTACATCACCTGCCTATCATCTGATCGCCGAAGATGATGACAGCAAAGCCGCGATCGCCTTCGAGGAAGGCAACTACATGCAGATCGAGGTTGCTGGAAAAGTCGCCTCGTCCGATCAGCCGGAATTGGCTGACAAATTCATGGCCTTTGTTGCGTCAGAAGCGTTTCAGTCGATCATCCCGACGACCAACTGGATGTATCCAGCGGTAACGCCGAAAGCAGGCCTTCCCGCTGGGTTCGAGACCTTGGCGCAACCCGGCAAGGCGCTGGTCTTCTCGTCAGAAGAGGCAGGCGCGTTGCGCAAACCGGCAGTGGAAGAATGGCTCGCAACGTCGGCCAAATGAACCGTGCAACCACCCTTGGCGTGATCGCGCTGGGGGTGGTCGTTTGCCTGACCTTTGGAACACTGGCGGCCGTCGCCTTGCGTGCGGACGCCGTCGCGCGGCTTGGCCCGGCGGACTGGGCGGCGGTGCGGTTCACCTTATGGCAGGCAGCCCTGTCTGCCGCGTTAAGCATTCTGCTTGCCATCCCAGTCGCACGCGCCTTGGCACGGCGCCGTTTTCCGGGGCGCACTGTTCTTGTGACACTGTTGGGGGCCCCCTTCATTCTACCTGTCATCGTTGCGGTGCTGGGGCTGATCGCGGTTTTCGGCCGCTCTGGCGTCGTCAGCACCGTTCTGGGGGCTTTTGGCGCCGAACCCGTGTCTATTTACGGCTATCACGGGGTCATCTTGGCCCACGTCTTTTTCAATTTCCCGCTCGCGACGCGGTTGATCTTGCAAGGCTGGCTTTCAATACCGGCCGAGCGTTTCCGTCTGGCCGCATCGCTTGGGCTGCGCCCGCATGACATTGCGCGCATGCTAGAGCGCCCGATGTTGCGCGAGGTGGTGCCGGGCGCAGCTCTGGTCATCTTCCTGATCTGCCTGACCTCTTTCGCCGTCGCGTTGACTTTGGGTGGTGGCCCCCGCGCAACGACCGTCGAACTGGCGATATACGAGGCGTTCCGATTTGATTTTGACCTTGGCCGCGCAGCCCTGCTGGCCTTAATCCAGTTTGCCTTGGGGGCTGGCGCGGCGCTGATTGCTTTTTGGGTCGCGATCCCCGGTGATATGGGCGCTGGGCTGGACCGCGCCATTCGGCGCTGGGACGACAGCGTGCTGCACCGCACACGTGACGTTCTGGTTGTCGGGCTTGCGATGCTGTTTCTCGCCTTGCCGCTTGCGATGGTTGTGGTGAACGGATTACCGGGGGTGTTGTCGCTACCGGTTCAGGTTTACGCCGCTGCGCTGCGGTCCATTCTTGTGGCGCTTGGATCGGCGGGCTTGACGTTGATACTTGCGCTGCCGATCGCGGTTTACGCTGTTCAAAGGCGGTCTCGTCTTATCGAGGGGTTAGGCTATATGACGATCGCGGCATCGCCGTTGGTGATCGGCACGGGGCTGTTCATCATCACCTTTCCGTTCATCAAGCCCTCTGATCTGGCCTTGCCAATTACCGCCCTTGTCAACGCCGCGATGAGCCTGCCTTTCACCCTGCGCGCCTTGGTGCCAGCGCTTGCTGCGACCGAAGCGAACTTTGGCGCCCTCGCAGATGGATTGGGGATGCATGGCTTGGCACGCCTGCGCTATCTTTGGCTGCCCCGGCTACGCCGACCAATCGGATTTGCGCTTGGCCTTGCTGGGGCATTGTCTATGGGTGACCTTGGTGTAATCGCGATGTTTGCAGATACGCACAATGCCACGCTGCCTTTGCAATTGTTCCGACTGATGGGCGCCTACCGGATGGAGGACGCGGCCGCCGCCGGACTTTTGCTACTGCTATTGTCGCTTTCGATATTCTGGATTTTCGACCGAGGAGGCCGCGTCAATGCTGTCCGTTGAAGCCGCACAGGTCGTGCTGGATGATTTTTCCCTTTCGGCCGACTTCACAATCACCAAGGGCGCGCGCGTCGCCGTTCTGGGCCCCTCCGGGGCAGGCAAGTCAACTCTGCTCGCGGCGATCGCGGGGTTTCAGGATTTGGCGACAGGACGCATCTTGTGGAACGGTGAGCCCTTGCCTGACGACCCGGCCAAGCGACCGATCAGCATGGTCTTTCAAGACAACAACCTGTTCCCGCATCTGAGCGTTGCGCAAAATGTCGGGCTTGGTCTTAGGCCGGATCTGAAGCTGACGTCACAGGACCGGGAACGGGTTGAAACCGCCTTGTCCCGTGTCGGTTTGATGGGCATGGGCGCGCGCAAACCCGCACAGCTGTCAGGCGGCCAGATTGCCCGCGTCGCGTTGGCGCGGGTTCTTCTGCGCAACAAGCCCATACTGCTGCTGGACGAGCCGTTCAGCGCGCTTGGGCCCGCGCTGAAAGCCGAGATGCTTGATCTGGTGCGCGAGCTTGTGACCGAAACCGATGCGACTTTGCTGATGGTGTCCCATGACCCGCAGGATGCGCGTGCGTTGGCGGATCAGGTGGTTCTGGTCGCGGAGGGTTGGGCACATGCCCCGCAGCCAACCGCAGAGCTGTTTGACAGTCCGCCAGACGCCCTGCGCGACTATCTGGGCGGGTAGACCCAGCCCAACGAAAAAGGGCGCCCAGAGGCGCCCTTTTCTTGTCGTTTTCATCATCGCATCAGATGTCGACTTTTTTGCCCTTGTGCGGCGCCCAGAGCTTCTTGTTGGTCAGGTAAAGAAGCGAGGTCAGCAGGACCAGCATCAGAACCGAGACAAAGCCAGCTTGCTTGCGGGCCATCATCTTGGGCTCAGCCGTCCACATCAGGAAGGCTGATACGTCCTCGGCAATATGATGGGCCGAGTTGTTGTGGCCATCATCATAGTCGACAGTGCCGTCTTCAATCTGCGGCGCCATGGACACCCAGCCGCCCGGGAAGGCGGTGTTGCCGTAAAGAATGCTGCCAGCAACTTCTTGTTCTTCGCCGGTGAACCCGGTCAAGAAGCTGGCGATGTATTCCGCACCGCCGATGCCGCGGACCAGCTGGTTGATACCGGTGCCAGCGGGGCCATGGAAGCCCGCGCGGGCTTTGGCCATCAGTGACAGGTCCGGGCCCATGCCTTCGCCCGAAACGGTCGGGAAGAAATCTGACGGCTTGGCCGGGCGATCTTCGTCCAGTTCGGCGTCATAGACAAAGAAGTTTTCGGCCGCATAGGCACGCACTTCGTCTTCGGTGAAGTTCGGGCCACCGGGATCAGCCAATGTGCGCAAAGGCACGTAGCGCAGACCGTGACAGGCCGAACAGACCTCGGTGTAGACCTTCAAACCGCGGCGCAGTTGTTCTTGGTCGTATTTACCGAACGGGCCTTCGAACGAAAACGCGATGTCTTCGATGTGACCTTGATCGCCGGCGGCCAGCGCGCCACCAGTGGTGAGCGCCAGCGCCATGATTGCGGAGGTGGTGAGTGTCTTGATCATTGTTCCTTGATCCTTTCTCACTCGGCCGCTTTTTCAGCAGCGCCGGGATAATGGGCGTTGAAGTCGTCCTCGATCGAGGCCGGCGGCGTCGTGGGTTTCTCAAACAAACCCAGAAGCGGCAGGATGACCAAGAAGTAGGCGAACCAGTAGGTTGCACCGATCAGCGAAATCCAGTCATGCGGGAAGTTCGTGTCACGAGCACCGACCCACATCAAAACGATGAAGTCGATAACCAGCAGACGGAACCACCACTTGAAGGCTGGACGATACTGACCCGAGCGGACCGACGATGTGTCGAGCCACGGCACCAGCGCCATCACGAAGATCGCGCCGAACATGGCAAGCACGCCGAAGAACTTTGCGTCCACGATGCCACCTGTCAGGAAGCTGACAATCTGCACAGCCCAAACGTCAGCCGTGAAAGCGCGCAGGATTGCGTAGAAGGGCAGATAATACCATTCCGGCACAATGTGTGCGGGCGTCGCCAGCGGGTTGGCCTCGATGTAGTTGTCGGGGTGGCCCAGATAGTTGGGCATGAAGCCGACAATCGCAAAGAAGACGATCAACACGACACCAAGACCGAACAGATCCTTGATCACGAAGTAGGGCCAGAAGGGCAGAGTGTCTTTCTCGGCTTCTTCCTTCGAGCCACGGCGCACTTCGACACCGGTCGGGTTGTTGTTGCCCGTGGTGTGGAAGGCCCAGATGTGAACGGCCACAAGAGCGGCGATCACGAAGGGCAGCAGATAGTGCAGCGAGAAGAAGCGGTTCAGCGTGGCGTTGTCCACGGCTGGGCCACCCAGAAGCCAGGTTTGCAAACCTTCGCCGATGAACGGGATGGCGCCAAACAGGCCGGTGATAACGGTCGCACCCCAGAAGGACATTTGTCCCCAAGGCAGAACGTATCCCAGGAAGCCGGTGGCCATCATCATCAGGTAGATCAACATGCCGATGATCCACGTCACTTCACGCGGTGCCTTGTAAGAACCGTAGAACAGGCCGCGGAAGATGTGGATATAGACCGCCACAAAGAACAGCGACGCGCCGTTTGCGTGGATATAGCGCAGCATATGCCCGCCATTCACGTCACGCATGATGTGTTCGACCGATGCGAAGGCCATATCAACATGCGGCGTGTAGTGCATCACCAAGATGATGCCAGTAACGATTTGAAGCACCAGGCAGAACGCCAGGACGATGCCCCAGATCCACCACCAGTTCAGGTTCTTCGGCGTGGGGATCATCAGGGTATCATAGGCAAGACCAACGACGGGAAGCCGTTCGTGCAACCATTTCTCGAAACCCGTTTTGGGCTCGTAGTGATCGTGAGGAATTCCGGACATGTAAGCCTCCCTTAGCCCAGCTTGATCGTTGTTTCGTCGACAAACTCGGCGACGGGAACGGGCAGGTTTTCGGGTGCAGGACCCTTGCGGATACGACCAGATGCGTCGTAGTGCGACCCGTGACACGGGCAATACCAGCCCTGATAGTCACCGGCGCCATCACCCAAAGGCACACAGCCCAGGTGGGTGCAGACACCCATCATGACCAGCCATTCGCCATTTTCGTCCATGGTGCGGTTTGCGTCGTCCGCAGAAAGCGTCGCGTCGACGTTGTCATTGCGCGCGAACTTGTCGGGCAGATCAGCGGCGTCTTGTTCGCGGGCCAATCCGATTTCTTCTTCCGTGCGGTGACGAATGAAAACCGGCTTGCCCAACCATTTGACGGTCAGCTGTGTCCCCGGCTCGATCCCCGAGATATCGACGCGGATCGAGCTGAGCGCTTTCACGTCAGCCGAAGGGTTCATTTGGTTGACAAGCGGCCAAACCGCAGCACCGGCCGTAACGGCTGCGGCACCACCAGTTGCATAGTAAAGGAAATCCCGGCGGGTTCCTTCATGGTCGTCGGCGTGTGACAAGAGCGCATCTCCCTAGCTAGGTCGCAGAATTGCAACCGACACGACAGTAGACCGCCCAAGAAAGCAGTCCGTTTCGCGGCTGTTTATCCAAGGAATAGCCGCCAGTCCAGAAGTCATTAGGGCGCAGGGGTAGCTTTTCAAGGCACTGAGATCGCATGTTAGCGCGCGCAGCATGAAAAACTTCGGTCCATCGAGGGCCAATACGCGCTTTGTGGCGACTCAATAGGGTGCGGTGTCCTTGAAACTGTCCCGCGCGGCAAAGACGGCGAACCAGTCATCCAGCGCATCACGACCCTTGCGCCATTCGCGGTCAGCATGGCGGAAATCAAGATAGCCCAAGGCGCAACCAACCGATATTTGCCCCATGTCCAGCGGGCCAGACAGCTGGCTTATCCAACGGGCGTTCAGGGCATCCAGCGCGCCTTCGATCTTGCCCCATTGGGCATCCATCCAGCCGCCGAACTGCATGTCAGCGGGGCGGCAGCGGTTCTCGTAGACCATCAAGACACCGGCATCCATGATCGCATCACCGGTCGCTTCGACGGTCAGCACGTCCCAAATACGGCTTTCGGGGTAAAAGTCACTGCCGGCGCGGGCGTCCAGAAATCGCGTAACGACTCGACTGTCATAAAGAGCAGGGCCATCTGATCTGACCAGCGCGGGTATTTTTGATAAGGGGTTGGCAGCGGTCAATTGCGGGGCTGGCGCTGTCGGTGAGGACATGACCTCGACCAATTCGATGTCGTCTTGCTGACCCGTTTCCAAAATCACCATCCGCGCCTTTCGGGCGAAAGGAGAGGCTGGCGAAAAGATAAGTTGCATCAGTCAGACCTTTCGGAATCGGATACGGGTCAGGCTGACGGCATCAATTTCGATGCCGGGTCCACTGTCACCAAATCGAATCACGCGCCGCATACGCGCGGTCGCATTCACTTGTTCAGCGTCACGTCGCGCGGTCATCCCTTCGGGGGCATCATCCAAAGCGTCTTCGGCACGCTGATCGCGGCGACCGCGTTCGACAGAGCGGGCAAGGGCATAGGTCGCAACCGCGACGGTGCCATAGCGCAAAGCAATAGCGGCAATTGGGGCTAGGGGCAGGGGCATGTGATCCTCCTTCCCATTAAATGTAGGGAGGCAGAGCGGGTCTGTCCACTTTTGGTGCTTGCTTGGCGATCATTTGCCGACGAGTCAGACCACCAGCCGATGGCCATCACAGCTGGTCGGCGTGGCGGTCACGATCGCGCCCTCAACCTGTGGTTTGCCAAATACTACTTCGGCAAAATGCTCGGTGCGGCCCATGGTGGGGTTTTCCAACAGGATTTGATGCTTACGTCCAACATGGGCGGCAAGGTGGCGATCAACCTGCGCGTCACCTGCGGCGCGCAGGCGGGCGGCGCGCTCTTTTATAATGGTCCCGTTAACCTGCGTGGGAATTTTGGCCGCCGGGGTGCCTTCGCGTTTGGAATACGGGAACACGTGCAGCCAGGTCAGGTCGCAATCCGCGACCAGTTTCAGGCTGTTTTCAAAATGGGCGTCCGTTTCGGTCGGAAAGCCTGCAATGATATCGGCGCCGAAGGTGATGTCGGGGCGCAATCGGCGGGATTCTTCGCAAAAGGCAATGGCGTCATCGCGCAGGTGACGGCGTTTCATCCGTTTCAGGATCAGGTCGTCGCCATGTTGCAGGCTCAGGTGCAGATGCGGCATCAGACGCTGCTCGGACGCGATGGCCAGCATCAGATTATCATCCGCTTCAATGGAATCGATCGAGCTGATCCGCAAGCGCGGCAAGTCTGGCACGAGGCGCAGGATACGCATGACAAGGTCACCGAGCCGAGGCCCGCCCGGCAGGTCAGCGCCCCAACTGGTCAGGTCCACGCCGGTCAACACAACCTCATTGAAGCCTTTATCCACAAGGCGCTTGATCTGGTCGACCACCACGCCTGCGGGCACGCTGCGCGAATTGCCCCTGCCATAGGGGATGATGCAAAAGGTGCAGCGGTGGTCGCAGCCGTTTTGCACCTGCACATAAGCGCGGCTTCGCGTGCCGAACCCGTCAATCAGATGGCTGGCGGTCTCGGTCACGGACATGATGTCATTGACCTGCACACGCTCGGTTTCGCCGATCAGGTCTGGGGCAAGGCCCGCCCATGTCGCGGGTTCCATCTTTTCATGGTTGCCGATCACGGCGTCCACCTCGTCCATGGCCGCAAAGGTTTCGGGCTCGGTCTGGGCCGCGCATCCGGTGACAATCACCTTGGCGTCGGGGTGTTCACGGCGCAGCTTGCGAATTTCCTGACGGGCTTTGCGCACAGCCTCGGCGGTGACGGCACATGTGTTCACCACCACGGCGCCCTCAACGCCCGCGTCGTCGGCCAACCGCTTCATTGCCTCGGTTTCATAGGCGTTCAGGCGACAGCCCAGCGTCGCGAAAACGGGGGGTTTGGCCGTCATGCTACAGCCCCTTCAGGAAGGCGGGCGTAAGCTGGCCCCTGTAAACAAATGCGGTCGGTCCGGTCATCCAGACCCCGTCGTCGCGCCAGTCAAGCGTCAGCCAGCCGCCGTCCAGCTCCATCCGCAGGCGCTTGTCGGTCAGGCCGCGCTGATGGGCGGCAACGGCGGTTGCGCAGGCACCTGATCCGCAGGCCAGCGTGATGCCGGTGCCGCGCTCCCAGACGCGCATGCGGATTTCATCACGCGCACGGATTTCGGCGAATTCGACATTGGTGGCTTCAGGGAACAGCGGGTTGTGTTCGATGCGCGGGCCGATGTCGGCGACATCCACCGCATCAACGTCGTCCACGAAGAAAACACAGTGCGGGTTGCCCATACCGACTGCGACGGGGTCACCGTCTAGCGGCAGATGGGCCGTATCGGCCTTGTGCGACAGAGGCACAGCTTTCCAGTCAAGCTGAGGCACCCCCATATTTACCGAGACCTGATCGCCGTCCGTGCGGGCCTCAAGAATGCCACGTGCGGTGCGAATGGTCAGGGTGCTTTTTCCGGTCGCGTCCAGAATAAAGCGCGCCACACAGCGCGTGGCATTGCCGCACGCTCCCGCCCGGCTGCCGTCTGCGTTCCAGAAATCAAGGTCGATATCGGCGGCGTCCGAGCTTCGGATCTCGGCCAGCTGGTCGAACCCGACACCGCGATTCCGGTCACCCAACCGGGCAGCCAAATCGCGTGTCACAACAGCGTCATGACCCCGTGAATCGATCATCACGAAGTCATTGCCCGCCCCATGCCATTTCATGAAGTCGATCGTCTGCGTATATGTGCCATCAGAAGCCATGCGCCGCGATATAAGCGTTTGTGTGAACTTTTGCCAGAGATCGCACACATTCCTTGGAAATTGGGGTTGACCTGTCCTGCCTGCGGTTATAGTCACCGCGCTCACAGAGTGGGCCGTTAGCTCAGTTGGTAGAGCAACTGACTTTTAATCAGTGGGTCGAAGGTTCGAATCCTTCACGGCTCACCACTTTCATCTTAATTATCAAGATGTTACGAGCCGCGCCATCGTGCGCGGCTTTCGTTTGTTTGCTTGCCGGAAGCTATACGAGAACTCGCCTCCCAAGAATCGCGCTTGTCGGCAAGCCGCTGCCTTGCAGAGCACCCACGCAAGGTGGGCCAAGGTAGATATGAAGGGCAAATGAGCGCGGCCGGACAAGGCGGAAATGGGTGTCGGCGGGCAGGCTCTTGAGTGCTCCGGTCTGTAGAGCGCGACCGGAGCATGCTGTTTGCGCCATACTGGCAAGGCTGCAGCCCAACCCCATGCGTCCCCTGCATACCCTATTCGATTTGAGCATTTGCGCT
This sequence comes from uncultured Aliiroseovarius sp., assembly GCF_947497285.1. Lineage (GTDB taxonomy): Bacteria > Pseudomonadota > Alphaproteobacteria > Rhodobacterales > Rhodobacteraceae > Aliiroseovarius. The sequence goes on from NZ_CANMFT010000003.1 coordinate 256,908, forward strand.
TGTGACCGTCCGGGCGCTAGCGTCGCTTCCACAAACACAGGGGAGTATCTCAATGACGAAATTTGTCAGAAGCCTGACGGCTGCGGCCGTCGTGGCGACAATGGCGTCGGCAGCATTTGCCGAAAATACCGTGCGTGTCGCCTATGACGCCGACCCGGTATCGCTGGATCCGCACGAACAGCTTTCGGGCGGCACGTTGCAGCTGTCGCACATGGTCTTTGACCCGCTGGTGCGTTGGACGCAAGACCTGCAGTTCGAAGCTCGCCTTGCTGAAAGCTGGGAGCAGATCGACGACACCACAATGCGCTTCAAGCTGAAAAGCGGTGTGAAGTTCCATTCGGGCAACATGTTGACCGCGAATGACGTGGATTGGACGTTTGACCGTCTGAAGCAAAGTGATGACTTCAAGGGGATCTTCGCTCAGTTCACAGATGTTGAAGTCATCGACGACATGACCTTCGATCTGAAAACCTCGGCGCCGTATCCGCTGGTGCTGCATACCGCGACCTACATCTTCCCGATGGACAGCGCGTTCTACACTGGCGAAACCGATGATGGCAAAGACAAGTCGGAAATCGTCAAGCACGGCGACAGCTTCGCATCGCGTAACGTGTCGGGCACCGGTCCTTATGTTGTGTCCGAGCGTGAGCAGGGCGTGAAAGTGGTGTTCGACCGTTTTGCCGACTATTGGGATACCGAAAGCAAAGGCAACGTGGACAAAATCGTCCTGACGCCGATTAAAGAAGACCCGACCCGCGTGGCCGCGCTTCTGTCTGGCGACGTTGACTTTATCGCGCCGGTTCCGCCGACCGACCTGCAACGTGTGGCAGATGCCGATGGCGTCGACCTGATCACCATGCCCGGCACCCGGATCATCACATTCCAGATGAACCAGGAACGTGTTGAGGCGTTCAAGGATGCACGCGTACGCAAGGCGATCGACTATGCCGTGAACAACGCTGGTATCGTTGACCGTATCATGCGGGGCTTCGGCACCGTGGGCGGTCAAGCAAGCCCTGCAGGCTACCTGGGGTATGACGAGGCATTGGCCCCGCGTTTCGACGTGGAAATGGCGAAGTCATTGATGGCTGATGCTGGATATGCCGACGGTTTCTCGATCACCATGATGGCGCCGAACAACCGCTATGTGAACGATGACAAGATCGCACAGGCCGTTGCCTCGATGCTGGCGCAGATCAACATCAAAGTTGACCTGCAAACCATGCCGAAAGCGCAATACTGGCCCGCGTTTGATGAACGTGCGGCTGATATGATGATGATCGGCTGGCATGCGGACACCGAAGATTCTGCCAACTTCCACCAGTTCCTGACGGCGTGCCCGGACGAAGCAACCGGTAACGGTCAGTATAACTCGGGCAACTACTGCAACGAGGAAGCAGACGCTTTGATGATCGCCACGAATACGGAAACCGACCAAGCCAAACGCGGCGAAATGCTGAAAAAGCTGGAAGGTATCCTGTATGAAGAGGCAGCCTTTATTCCGCTGCACTGGCAGAACCTTGCTTGGGGTTCCAAGTCGGGCATGAACTCGGGTGAGATCGTGAACGCACTGAACTTCCCGTATTTCGGTGACCTGGTCGTCGAATAAGCATCCCTACAACCGGGCCGGGCGACTTTGCGCCGGCCCGGTTTCCCATATCGTTGCACAAAGGCCGTCGCCGGGGTGAGTGACCTCGGTTCTGTTGCCTGACGGTGCAACTTGACCACTGCCAAAAAAGGTAAAAACAATGTTTGCCTATCTCGTGAAGCGAGTTTTTCAGGCGATAGCCGTGATGTTCGTCATCTCGCTGATTGCATTTGCCATTCAAGGCAATCTTGGCGACCCGCTGCGCGAGCTGGTTGGCCAGTCTGTCTCCGAAGAAGTCCGCCAGCAGCTACGCGACGAACTTGGCCTGAATGACAGCTTCATGGTTCAGTATCTGCGGTTTGCAGGCAATGCGCTGCAGGGTGATCTGGGGACTTCTTATTTCTTCAAGGAACCGGCGCTGGACGTGATCTTGAAGAAGTTGCCCGCAACGTTAGAGCTTGTTCTGGGTGCCACGGTCATCATCATCGGCCTGTCGGTGCCGCTTGGCGTATTTACCGCGATCAAACCCGATGCGTTTCTGAGCCGCATCATCATGGGTCTGTCGATCATCGGTATTTCGGTTCCGGTGTTCCTGACTGCCATTTTGATGATCTTCGTCTTCTCGGTCGAATATGGCTGGTTCCCATCCTTTGGGCGCGGCGATGTTGTGCAGGTCTGGGGCTATTGGGAAACCAACTTCGCAACCTTTGATGGTTGGATGCATATCATCCTGCCCTCCATTGCGCTTGCTTCGATCATGTTGCCCTTGTTTGTGCGCCTGATCCGAGCCGAAATGATGGAAGTATTGCAGTCCGAGTATGTGAAATACGCGGTCGCCAAGGGCATCAAGCCCCGCCGCATCTATTTCGTGCATGCGCTGAAAAATACACTTCTGCCGGTCATTACCGTTGGCGGTGTGCAGATCGGCACGATGGTGGCATACACCATCCTGACCGAGACCGTCTTTCAGTGGCCGGGCATGGGTTTCATGTTCCTAGAGGCCGTGAACCGGGTCGATACACCCCTGATCGTCGCCTACCTGATCGTTGTCGGCTTCATCTTCGTCGTGACCAACACAATCGTTGACCTGATCTACGGGTTGGTGAACCCGACTGTGAACCTTGCAAGGATGGGCGCATGAGCACCGAGACCCTTTCCCCCAGCACAGAACCGTCGCGCTGGTCAAAGATCCTGAATTCCAACTTGGGCTACAGTTTTCGGCGTAACCCGGTGGCGATGGTCAGCATGATCATTTTTCTGTTGATTGCCGGTGCTGCAATTCTGTCACCGCTAATCGCGCCATATGATCCTTACGACCCGGCGCAGATCGACATCATGAACTCGGAATATCCGCCGGTCTGGATAGACGGGGCGCTGCCTCAGTTTGTGTTCGGCACAGATGATCAGGGCCGCGACCTGTGGTCCACGATCTTGTATGGCACCCGCCTGTCGTTGCTTATCGGGGTTTGCGCCGTCGCGTTGCAGGCATTTCTGGGCATCTCGATCGGCTTGATCGCGGGCTATATCGGCGGGCGTCTCGACAATCTGTTGATGCGGATGGCTGATATCCAATTGTCATTTTCGACCCTGATGGTTGCCATAATCTTCTTGGCGGTCACACAGGCGATGTTCGGGTCCGAGATGTTCAACCGCTATGCGGTGTTCTTTCTTATCGCTGTGATTGGCGTGGCTGAGTGGCCGCAATATGCCCGCACGGTCCGTGCGACCGTTCTGGCCGAGAAAAAGAAGGAATACGTTGATAGCGCGCGCGTGCTGGGCTTTGGCCCCGGCCGGATCATGGTGCGGCATATCCTGCCCAATTCCTTGTCGCCGATCTTCGTCATCTCGACCGTTCAAGTGGCCAACGCGATCATCTCGGAAGCCTCGCTGAGCTTCCTTGGTCTGGGTATGCCGCCCAGCCAGCCGTCGCTTGGGTCTCTGATCTCGTCCGGGTTCGACTATATCTTTTCGGGCAGCTGGTGGATCACGGTGATCCCCGGTGTCGTTCTGGTCGTTCTGGTGCTGGTCATCAACTTGCTGGGCGACTGGATGCGCGATGTCCTGAACCCGAAACTCTATAAGGGGTAACGCGATGTCTTTGCTTTCCGTCCGAGACCTGACCGTGAAATTTGCTATGCGCGACGAAACCGTGACCGCTTTGAACGGTATTTCGTTCGATGTGGCGAAAGGTGAGCGTCTGGGCATTGTCGGCGAAAGTGGTGCAGGCAAATCCATCACCGGATTTTCGCTGATGAACCTGATCAGCCGCCCCGGTTACGTCGACCGCGGCGAGATTTTGCTGGACGGCGAAGACGTCGTGAAGATGAGCGACAAACGCCTGCGCGAACTGCGCGGTGATAAGATGTCGATGATCTTTCAGGATCCCATGGTGACGCTGAACCCGGTTTTGACAATCGGCCAACAGATGGTCGAAACCCTGTTGGCCCACCGCAAACTTAGCCGCGAAGAGGCGCGCCAGATTTCTATCGTCAAGCTGCGCGAGGTCTATATCCCATCGCCGGAAGAGCGGCTGGACCAATACCCTCATGAGCTTTCCGGCGGTATGCGCCAGCGGATCATCATCGCGATTGCGCTTCTGCTGGACCCGCAGTTGATCATCGCGGACGAACCAACAACCGCGCTGGACGTGACCATTCAGGCCGACATCATGGAGCTGCTCTTGGAGCTGTGTCAGTCCAACAAGGTCGGGCTAATTCTGATCACCCACGACCTTGGTGTCGTCAGCCAGATGACCGAGCGCACCTTGGTCATGTATGCTGGTCGCATCATCGAGGCGGGTCGCACACGTGAGATCATCAACGATCCGCAACACCCTTATACCCAAGGGCTGATCAATGCCCTGCCGCAACAAACCCTGCCGGGACACAAGTTGCGTCAAATTCCGGGCAACATGCCGTCACTCACCAATATTCCACCGGGATGCCCCTTCAATCCGCGTTGCGAGTTTGCAACCGATTTGTGTCGCACGCATATTCCCGAAATCGCCCGCTATGGCGATGTCGAAGTTGCCTGCCACGAAGTGGCACGCCTTCAGGCCGGTGGTGACCGACAGGAGCAAAGCGCATGAAAGATATGAATGTGCCGCCGTCGCCTTTGGTCGAAATCAACGCGCTGGAAAAGCAGTTTGATCTGGACCAGGGCTGGCTTGAAACGATCAAGTTTCGCAATGGGCGACTTGTGCGCGAGACCCGCGCGGTTCACGCGGTCAACAATGTTACTTTGGATGTCAACAAGGGCGAGGCGCTATGCGTCGTGGGTGAAAGCGGCTGCGGAAAATCGACCGTCGCACGTTTGGTTGCGGGTCTGTTGACCCCAACAAGCGGCGAAATCCATTATGATGGTCGTCGTATCGACGACTTGTCGCGTGCCGAAATGCAACCGTTGCGCAACAAGATCCAGATGATCTTTCAGAACCCCTATGCCTCTCTCAACCCGCGCATGACGATCTTGCAGGCGCTGGAAGAACCGGTGCGCCACCATAACCCCGCGTATTCCGCGGCTGAGGTGCGCGACAAAGTCACCGAGGTGATGATGTCTGTGGGCGTCGACCCCAGTTGGGCCAAGAGATACCCACATGAGTTTTCCGGTGGCCAGCGACAAAGGATCGCCGTCGCGCGTGCCCTGACAGTCGATCCCGAGTTTGTCATCGCGGACGAACCCATCAGTGCGCTTGACGTTTCGATCCAGGCGCAGGTTCTGAACCTGATGTTGGAAGCCAAGGAAAGCCGTGGCCTGACCTATCTGTTCATCACCCATGATCTGAGCGTGGTGGAGCATTTCGGAACCCGTGTGGCGGTTCTGTATCTGGGGTCGGTCTGTGAAGTCGCAGAGACTGCGACATTGTTTTCCAACCCGAAACACCCCTATACTCGGGCGTTGTTGTCCGCGGTGCCGCAGCTAAAGGATGACCGGCCGAACCATATCCGCCTGAAAGGCGAGATCCCGACGCCGATCAACTTGCCGCCAGGTTGCCCCTTTCAAAGCCGCTGTGCGTTTGCGAACAACAGGTGTAGTGCTGAAAAGCCGAAAACCGTTCAGCAGCCCGACGGAAGCGTCGTGGCGTGTCATGCCGTTGAAGAAGGGCGGCTTGAGGACGGGTAGTCGGCACCTGATATGGACCCGCGTCGTTGGACATCGTTTGGCTAAGAGATTTTGAAGCATTGGTCGCGTGCAAGAATTTTTCGCGCGCGGCAGAAGACCGCAATGTCAGCCAGCCTGCGTTTTCGCGGCGCATTCGCGCGCTGGAAAACGAAATCGGCGTTCGGCTGATCAACCGCGAAACGCTGCCTTTGACGATGACCCCGGCAGGCGAGGTCTTCGCCTCGCAAGCGCGCATTATGCTGCGCACTTACGAGGAAACGATCGAGCGTTGCCAGACCATTGATGCAGCCAGCGAAAATGTCATTCGTTTCGCGGCCTCGCAGTCGCTTTACATGACGCATTACAAGACCCTGATCGCGCCCCTGGCCAGTGAAAGCGGGATCGATACGGATCTGAATTCGACATCGTGGGCCGCTGACCAATTCGTGAGCGCCCTTCAGCAGTGCTATTGTGATGTGATCCTGACCTATTGGCATCCCTCGATGGAGTTCCTTGGGCCGTTGGAGGTTGCGAATTTCGAACACTTGACCCTGTCCGCGGATCGGTTCGTGCCAGTCTCGCGCACCCGCGCTGATGGTAGCCCCGAGTTCGTTTTCAAGCGTGGTGGCAAGGAGGCGATGCCGCTGTTGTCTTATGGCGCAGTTTCCGCGCTGCGCGCCGTGCAAGGGTTTGTGCTGGAGCAACTGATCAAACCCCAGAAAGTTCTGGTGGTGAACCAGAACGCGCTTGCCAACAGCGTGAAGGCCATGATTCTGGAGGGATTTGGCATCGGTTGGTTGCCGCTTACCCTATGCCGGCAAGAGCTTGAAGAGGGACGGTTGGCCATAGTTGATGAACGTTTGGCCACTGACCTTGAGGTCAGAATCTACCGCGATCCCAAGAACACCAAACCGACACTTGATGGTCTGTGGCGGCGGCTGCTTTTGCAACGGGCCACGCAGGTTAGTTAAAGCAGATATGAGCGCGCCTTCGCGTTCTGCGCAAGAGTGTTAACAAACGCTAGTGTGGCGTGCGCGCGCATCAGCACCCGTCAATACCCCTTCCTTAAAACCCTGACCAACCATGACCGCAGGCAAATCAGCGCTGCGCGGTTTGCAACATGTGAAAACGTCAGGAGCAAATGATGTCCAACCCCTTTGAAAACCGCTCTCTTTCCCTGCGCGGACCTGCGACCGACATGGCACCGGTCACACCATCAGATGCCGCCGATCTAAGCGATGTCGCTGTTGCACTTTATGTGGAAACCGGCGGGGCTGTCGCGTTCGTGACCGTGGCCGGAAACAGCCGCGTCGTGAATGTCGGCGACAACGCGATCCTGCCCGTCGGGGCCAGTCGTGTCCTTGCGACCGGCACGACAGCTACCGGCATCCACGCCTTTGTGCTCGTCTGATGATGGGGTTGGGATACGATATACCAGCGCTTGCCCTGCGCCGCACCCGGCGCGCGGGGCCGGCGCCATTTTCGCCGCTGTCCACCGCGCCGTCTGCGCTGTTTGATCCTGCGAATGCAGGAACGCTCTTTCAAGACCCAACCGGAGCGACCCCGGTCACGGCGGACGGCCAGCCATTGGGTTTGTGGCGTGATCTGTCCGCCAATGAAAATGACCTTTCACAATCCGTCAGCGCGGCGCGCCCGACCTATCGGACCGACGGAACATTTCATTGGTTGGAAACGGACGGAATCGACGACGGGTTGGCAACGCTGCCGGTCTTCAAGGTTGGCAATCCAGTGACGATGGTTGTCGGATATCAAATGCTGTCCACAGTCGGCACCGCGCGGGTGAACCTTGCCGAGATTAGCAAGACGAGCACGAACGGTATGTCCATCGGCGTGCGCCCAAACATTGATCGCCTGCAATACTACAGCCGCATGGCGCAGCATGGGGTTTCGGCAAGCAATGTGGTCTCGCCTTCGGTTTGGGGGGGGCACGACAAGCATGTCATTTCGGTGCAAGCCACGGCCGGGCACGTCGCAGCACGGTTGGACGGAGCACCGATCATTGACAAGGCGCAAAACCTGACAAGCCAAGAGATTGCGAACCAACCGTTGCGCGTTGGTTTGGGCGTGGTGACCGGCAGCATTCCGGGCGCGTTTCGGTTGTTTGGATTGCAGGTCTGGGCGTCTGAAAGCATCCAACCCGACGCCCAGACAATTGTGGCGCTGGAACAGTGGATGGCCAGCCGTATGGGAGTAAGCCTATGACCGTCAGGATCACGATTGCATGCCCGGAACGCTTTATCGCGGATGCCAACCAATTCGCGCTTTGCGTTGGCAACACGCGCGCGGATGCAAACACATTTTCCGCAGCGTTGTGGGAGGATGGAACGGGTGGTCGCTTTGCGCTTGCGTCGCTTCTGGCGGCCGAACATTTTGCCGTTGTCGCAACCTCTCCATTGACGCCACCCGCCCACGCACAGGATGCGGATATGCAGGCCGCAGGCAGAGCTCAGAAAATTCTCGAGGTATGGAGCCCCTTGTCACCCGGCGCCTTTCCCTCTCTGAGCGCTGACCGGATTTTGGCCATTGTGGGGCTTGAAGCTGGCCTGACAATTCCATTGCTCAAAGTCAGTCCGATCCCGATCGAAGAGTAAACGCTGCCCCTGTCCCGTTAATCGGGGCGGGGCGATCAGCAATTGCGGTATCGAAAAGCTTTGATTTACCTAAAACTCGTGATAACAACTTTAAGAAGAGGTGGGGTCCAAAATTTGCAACCATGAGGAAAGCTCATGTTCGATTTCGGCACGACCTCATCGCAAATGTCGCATCGTCCAGATGCGGCCCTGCGCGCTTCCCCAAGCGTTTCGGCGACATTTCTAGTCTGCAAGCGCTTGTTCGACATCTGCTTCTCTTTGCTGCTGCTTCCGATACTCGTTGCATTGGTCGTCATTTTGCTGTTGGCGAACCCTGCAATGAACACTGGCCCCTTGTTCTTTGTTCAGCGAAGGATGGGAAAGAATTGTGCGCCTTTCCAAGCGCTTAAGTTTCGCACCATGCGCCCCGGAGCCGTCCACCGGTCTGCGGATGATCCGCTTGAAGAAGAGCGGATTACGCCGCTGGGTGCGTTTCTGCGCCAATGCCGTCTTGATGAACTTCCCCAGATTCTGAACGTTCTGCGTGGTGAAATGAGTTTGATCGGTCCGCGACCAGACTGTTTCGATCACGCGGTGGTCTTTGTGCAGGATGTTCCCGGCTATCGGGACCGTCACAAGGTGTTGCCGGGTATCAGCGGATATGCCCAAACCGAAGTTGGCTATGCCGAGGGCATCGAGGCGACAATGCGCAAGGTGCAGGCGGATCTTTTCTATATCTCCAACCGATCCATTTTTTTCGAGGCATGGATTTTCTGGCGCACCGTGATCACAGTGGTCGGTCGTGCAGGACAATAGACCTATTTGCGCCCCGTGCTTCCCTCATAACAAAAAAGAAAAAGGCTCTATTGCATGAATACTCCTCGCGGTCTGTCCGGCTTGCACACACCTGTCAGCATGGAGCCTCGTGACGGCAAGTCCGACCTTGATCTGATCCAAGTCATTCAGGCTTTGTGGCGTGGTCGATTGGCGATCATTGCGTTTGGTGTCCTGTTTGCATTGGTCGGTGGCGTATATGGTTTTCGTGTGGCGCAACCGGAATATGCGGCGACCACGACATTGGTTTTGCAGGAACGAAACCAACCTGTCGTCGATCTGAACGCTGTAATGTCAAACTTGTCGACCGAGCTTTCAAGCCTGAATACAGAGCTGCACGTCATCCGGTCGCGCGGATTGGTTGAACAGCTGGTCGATACGCTTGGGCTGGTGAACGACCCTGAATTCAACCCAGAGATCAGCGCCTCGTCTGCCGTATCCACATCGAGCGCGAAGACCTGGCTGCGAAATACGTTGTCACTGGGTGCAGACGCGCCGGACAGTGGAGCATCTTCCGCAGTCCGCGATCAGGTCGTTCGGAATGTTCAGGAGGCAATTACGGCCCAAATTCAACGCAATACCTATTTGTTTGCGATTACCGTGACATCGCAGGATCGCGCCAAGGCCGCCGAAATGGCAAACACACTTGCGCGTCTTTATATCGACGAACAGGTGCATACAAAATTCGCCGCCGTCGAGGATGCCGTGCTTTGGCTGTCAGAACGCGTGAGCGCGCTTGAAGTAGAGTTGCGGGAGCGTGAGAACGCGGTTTCTGCCTTGCGCGCACGCACTGATCTTGCCTCCGTGGTCGCCTTGGAGGCCAAAAGCGTCCAGTTGAAAGACTCGCGAAACCGTCTGCTTTCTCTTGTGCAAAGAACCCAAGCGGCACAGACCCAGTTGGAGGCTTTGTCGACGCACCAAAAGACAGGTGACTTTGCTGCAATCGCCGATCTGTTCGGCGATTCCGCTCTGACCGCGCTGCTGGTCGAAGGCGCTGCTGAGGCAAACGAAGCGCGGTTGACGGCGCAGGTCGCCCTTATCGAAACCCGTGCACGCGCCACCTTGGAGCGGCTTGAACTTCAGAAATCAGCACTCGGCCGTTCGGTCGCAGAGCTTGAAGACGCCGTGGGGCGGCAGGCGGCGGATCTGGCAGAGCTTCAACAGCTGGAACGCGAGGCGCAGGCGACGAAGGTCTTGTATGAAACCTTCCTGACGCGTCTGAAAGAGGCAAGCGTGCAACGTGGCCTGCAGCAAGCAGACAGCCGCATCCTGTCGCAAGCGGTTCTGGGAACCCACGTCGCGCCGAAAAAGACCCTGATCCTGGTCTTGTCGTTGCTTGCGGGTCTTACGGTGGGCGGTGGTATGGTTTTGTCGCGGCAATTCCTGCATGCGGGCTACCGCACTGCTGATGAGCTTGAGGCCGCGACGGGAACGCCGGTGCTAGGGCAAATTCCCCTCATCCCGATTTCGGCACGTGGGGATCTGCTGTCATTTCTGTCCAGCCAGCCCACGGCGGCTGCAACCGAGGCGATCCGCAACCTGCGCACATCGCTTCTGATGTCGAATGTTGACGCGCCGCCGCAGGTGATCCTGTCGGCGTCATCGGTGCCGGGTGAAGGCAAGACCACGCAATCCATCGCGCTTGTGCACAATCTGGCGGGGCTTAACAAACGGGTGCTGCTGATCGAAGGGGATATTCGGCGCCGGACACTGATGCACTATATTCATGCCGATAGGTCGCGGGGGATCATTTCAGCACTCTCAGGCAATTGCACCCTTGCCGAGGCGGTCATTCATGACCCCTCGCTTCATGCGGATGTTTTGCTGGGCGAGGTGTCACGGTTGAACGCAGCGGATGTGTTTGCGTCGCAGCGGTTTGCTGAGCTGATGGCGCAGGCGCGCGCCTCTTATGATGTCATCGTGATCGACAGCCCACCTGTCTTGGTGGTGCCAGACGCGCGGGTGATCGCACGCCACGCAGATGCGGTGGTCTATACGGTCGCGTGGGACAAAACCAAACGGAGCCAAGTCGCCGAAGGGCTTCGCCAATTCGAGACCGTGAATATCCCGATCACGGGGCTGGTGTTGTCGCGGATCGATCCGCGTGGCATGGCGCGCTATGGCTATGCTGGGCGGCACGGTGCCTATTCGACCTTTGGGGACAGCTACTACGGGGCTCGTTAAACGCCCCCGCCGCTGTTTCCATTCACCCCTTTGTTCACCAAAATCGGGAAGGCTTGCTGGAAGGCACGCGACCACTTTGTGATCGGTTGTTCTTCGATGAAGATGATGTCGTTGGGCCGCATTTCCAGCCGGGTGGCCAGCGTGATGTTGATCACGTTCTCTGCGTTCAGGTGCCAGGCGGTCACCTGTCCCAGATCGCCATCTTTGCCCGCCCCGGCGCGCAGCACGTAGATTTGTGCCGGGTTGCCCGTGGTCGTATCAAATCCGCCGGCATCATACAGAACATCGGCCAGGCTGGCTTGCCGCCCATAGGGCAGGGCTACCCTGCCTTGGCGTGTCACCTCGCCCGTCAGATAGACGTGGTCGCGGGGTTCAGCATCCAGATCGCGACGGGCGCTGAAGGTCTCGCGGCGTTCTTCAAGCGCGGCGCGTTGGACGCTCATTTCGGTGTCCAGTTCCGTCAGCGCCTGCAAGCGGGCGCTCCGCTTCAGCCCGATCGCCTCGATTTGCTGGCGATAGAAGGCCATGGCGCGATCCAGATCAAAGCTCTTGTCCACGAAAATAGCGTCGCCGGGCATCAGCTTCAGGTGTCGCATTTCCGGGTTTGTGCGAAACGCGGACACCGGCATCTGATACAGCGTGCCGTCGCGGTAAAGGCGGATCGCCGTCAGGTCTGCGTCTTGCGCCGCAATCCCGCCTGCTTGTGCCAGTGCATCACCCAGCTCAAGCGGGTTCAGCTTGACAGGCACAAGCCCCGCGCGGCCAACCGCCCCACCGACGGCGACGTGCTGCGAGTTGAACTCGGCTATCTCAAGGCTGAAGGCGGGGTCAACATTGGTCGCAACAAGCGCTTGAAACAGCGCAGCCTCGGCGTCTGCCAGCGTCAGGCCTGCGATTTCGACCTGTCCGATGTCCGGGATCGAGATCGCGCCGTCATCGCGCACGGTGTAGCCCTGTCGTTGGTTCTGCGCCGACAAAAGCCCGCTCAGGCCTTCGATGGTTTTGGCGGTTCCTTTGGTTGCCAGCAAAACGACATCGCCGACCCCGATCCGATAGCGGTGCGGCTGCGACGCAGCGGGTAGGTTGGTGGGAATTGCCGCGCGCGATTGTGTCGGGCCATCCGGCATGTCAGGCAGCGCCCCGGCCCCGCGCAAACCGGATCCGGCAGCGACAGAATGAAACGCCGCGGGTAACTCGCGCGGTGAATAGGGTGCCTGATTGGCCTGCTTTATGGTGTTGGCCGTCAAGCCAACCACCTGCACATCCAGACCCGCTGCTTCGGTCTGAACCGAGGGGCTAAGATAGGTTACACCGCAGCCCGACAGCGTCAGGCTTGTGCCCAGCAACAGCGCCTTGATCAATCCTCGTTTGTGCATGGTCAACTCCTATGGTGCCACTGCCCCGGGGGGCGATGAGATGAGTTCAGTTGTCAGATACCCGCTTGGGTCGCTGACCCATTGGCGGGTGATCCATACGGTGCCGTCTGCAAGCCGCCAGAAGCTGTTCAGGATCGGGTCACTTGACGTGCCGCAGCGTTCATCTGTGCGCGTGGCCAATCGACCACGGATTTCGCGCAGCGCCTGCGTCGTGGCGCGGCAAGTCAGTGTGATGGTTTCAATCTGGTTCTCTGCGTTCAGAAAGCTCGCGCGTCGCTGATAGGGGTTGGTCTTCGCCTGCCACGGGGCCACGAAGTCGGCCGCCATCAGATCACCGCCAAGGCCGCGCGTGGCGACCAGAACGCCACCATGATACGACAGCGACACCTGATCCGGGCTTAGCCAAGTGCGCACACCGCGGTTCAACCCAATCGGCCTGAGAGTCGCCACCTGCCCGCCCTTCGAGGTTGAGACAAGGATCAACCCAGCCTTTTGTTGTGCAGGCGACATAGTGCCGATATGCGCCCGCGCCGCAGCCATGCTGGATGGTTTGGACTGCCCTAGGCATCCGGGCAAAAGCAACAAGGACAAAGTCAGCCAGCGGATCATTTCCAGAACCTCCCCCAGCCGAATTCCAAGCCGGCCAAGTGGGTGCCACGCACGGTTTCATACAGGCGCTCTGGCACGTCCAACCGCGCGCCGCCGTCGCGCGTGACGGGGCGGATCACGGTTTGATAGCTGTCCTGCCGGGGTTTGCCCGACACCCAAGCCAAGGGGATCGTGAACCGCAGCCCCTTGTCGAACGACCCCTCGCCGAAGTCGGTTGCACTGACATTGGTGAAGGTGGCAAAGCCTCCGATTTTCCAGCCATTGTGGAATTCACGATCAAGGGTCAGGGTCGCCCCCCAATCCCCGGCAAGATAGCGGCCCGCGTCAAGCTGTGCATGAAAGCCGTTGCCCATGTCCCAATACGCCGAGGCATGACCCGTGGTCACGCCATAGTCGCGCAGGCCAAAGCCCTGATCAAAGTCACGCTGAAAGACATGGTTCAGCTCGGCCCCAAGCGCGATGCGGCTGTCGATGGGTTTCCACAAAACCTCGGCCGAAATGCCGGCAAACATCGGTTCAAGATATCCCCCCGTGACCCGGCCATAGACCGAGCGCGAGGGCTGGAAAAAATAGGCAAGTGTCAGTTCGGTCAGCGCCGGGTCGCCCTCGCGTTCATAGATGTTGAAGTCTGATCGAACATGCGGCAGCGCCGACGTGGACGGACGCGTTGAGCTGTCAAGGTTGCCCAGAACCGGTTTGCGCAAGACCCCGGCCAGCACCAAACCGGGTGTAGGTTCGAAGCGCGCAAAAAGCTCGGCTCCGATATCGGCGCGCAAGGGGTCTTCGGGGTCAAACAGGCTGGTGGACAGATAGGGTTTCAGGCCCCAATGAAACTGCGGGTCTTGGTTTGCGTGGGTCGCGGTCAGGCGGGTGGCAGGTGCAATCTGCGCGCGCTGCCAGCTTTTGAGGCTGCCGTCCACATCATGCTCAAGCGCCTCGATATCGGTGCGCTTCAGGGTAACGGCGGCGCCCGTCAGACCCGATGTTATGGGCACCAAGGTCACCGTTTCGACCGCATGGGGCAATAGCCCGGTCAAGCGCCGCGCTGCGCGCCCGATTGCCTGTGCGTGATTTGGATATGTGGGGTTTTCAAACTCGACCCGGATGGTGCGTGCAGTAAGCGAAAGCGCATGCAAGCGCAGCCCTTCGTCCGCCAGCCCGGCGCGCACGCGGTGGCGTAACGTGTCGGCCCCGGTCTGTTCAACCGTCCAACCCAAGGCTTCGGCCGTCGCGGCTGAGCGGGGCGTGACCGGGGTTGGTGCGGGACCTGTGCCTGCCCAGGTTTGAGGCCGTCGCGGATTTAGCGCCAGCGTCAGCCCGACCCCGAATTCAGACCCGTAAAGATACCTTAGATCAAGGCTAAGGTTTTGGCTGACGCGATAGGTGGCGCCGAAATTGAAAGGGGAGCGGCGCGCAAACGCGGTGCCATCTTCATTGGGGTAGGCGTCGGATGAGTATTCGGCGGCAAAGCTAAGCTTGTCGCTGGCCTGCCATTCAACGCCCCCGAAAAAGGCTGCAGGGCCGCGAAACCAGGCGTTTGTGCTGACATTGCCGCCTTGGTCGCCACTTGCACGCCCGGGACGCGTATCGAATGTGTCAGACAGATGGGACAACGGGTTGCGAAAGCTGCCGACGCCGGCCAATCGGCCCCACCCTAACCCGCCCGTGACCCGCAACCGCGGGCTGACTGTCTTGGTCGCGACGACGTATTCCGAGGCATACATTCCCGTCCCCAGAAAGTCATTCAGACCAATCGCAAGAGCAGGCCAGACGCGGGCTTCATCACGGATCTGGTAGTGAAGTGAAAAGCTCCGATCAAATCGGTAGTCCACGACCTGAGAAGAAGGGTAAGGACGGATATTGTGCAGCGATGAATACCGAAAGCTTCCAGATAGGCGCGGCGAGATTTGGAAGGTCAATGTGTTGCGCGTCTGGTTGCGAAAATAGCTGCTGGTCAGGGCAAGTTCTGCATCGGGACGGTTCAGCGCTGACGGCATGTCGATCAGGCCCGGATAGCCGTAGCTGTTGTAGCCACCAAAGCCGGTTTGAACCTGCGCAAACACGCCCTCCGGCGCGGTGGTCAGCACCGCGCAGGCAAGTGCTATTTCGGGAAATCTTTTTCGGTCAGAGCGCATTGCAGATACATATCAAAATTGAAACAGTTTCCTAACAAAAAACCTAAGGTTGAGTGACATTTGTTGAAAAGAATTCGATATGGCCGGGCGCAATGAAGGCACCGCTGAGCAAGCCTGTGGCAAAGGCCCCCGTGTCAACGGCAATTCGCCCGGCGCGGTGATGGGCGGTTTCATGTGCGATATGACCGTGGGCGACCCAAATTCCATCCTTTCGTGGACTGCGCCTAAAGGATGGGTGCCCCCAGATCAGGTTGGCCTCTGATTGTGCCGCAAAGGGTCTGGACGGGTCAGCCCCTGCATGTGCGACGGCGACGTTTCCGGTTTGCCACAGGGCAGGGCGCGCGCGCAGCCAGTCGATCAGATCTGCCCCCATGCATCTTGCCAGCGTGTCACGCGTGAAACACAGGGCGTCGTCCGGGCTGGTCGGCGCGACCCAGCTGACGCCGAAGCTTGCAAGAGTTTGCAATCCACCGTGCTGTAGCCAGTGGCGACCGGACCCGACCGGATCGTCAAGAAAGGACAGCAGCATTTCTTCGTGATTGCCGCGCAAGCAGACCACTGGCTGAGATCCGCTGTCCGACCCGGACGCCAGCAAATTCAACGTCCGCGCGCTGTCTTCGCCGCGATCTATGTAGTCCCCGACGAAGACCGTGATCACGCCGGGGTAATGGCGGACGATATGATCCTCGATGCGTTCCAGCAGATCGGCACGCCCATGCACATCACCAACGACGCAGAACGGAACCTCCGGGGCAAGGGTCTGCACCGGAAACTGATCCGTGGACGCTATGGGGCGGCGCAGCAGCTTCATGCGCGTAATGCCTTTGCGGCAGGCCGCGATGGCCCGCCGGTTAGGTCCGAGATCGCGGACAGATAGGCCGCAACCACGAGCTTTTCATCATACTCCTGTTCCATCTTGCGCCGTCCTGCCACCCCCATTGCGGCGCGCTGCGGCTGCGGCAGGTCCAAATACTGCGCCATCGTTGCTGTGAGGGCGCTGGCGTCGCGCGGTGCACAAAGCAGGCCAGATCGCCCGTGATCCACCACGTGCCGACAACCCGGCACATCGGTTGCGATGACGGGCCGGGCCATTGCCGCGGCCTCTAGCAGCGTGCGCGGTGCGCCTTCCCGATAGGACGGTAAAACCACGCAGTCGGCCTGCGCGATATAGGGGCGGACATCCTTTGCGCTGCCCAGATGTTCGATAATTCCTTCGCTCTGCCATCGCGCCACGTCATCCGCGCCCAATGCGGATCGGTTGGCGGCATCGACGGGGCCAAGGATTTGAAAGCGCACATCGGTGCGGCGGGCGCGCAGTCTGCGCGCAGCCTCGACATACTCCATGACGCCCTTGTCACGCAGCAACCGTGACACCATCAGGAACGTCGCTGTGTCATTCTGGGCAAATGGGGTGGCTTGAAACGCCCTCAGGTCAATGCCCGATCCCGGCAGAATTCGCGCCTGTGCGGAGGTGGTCAGGCCGCGTGCCTGAAACAAGGCGCAGTCGTCCTGGTTCTGAAAGAACACGATCGGCAACCGCCGAAAGGCCCATTTATAGAGTGTTTCGACGATCAATTGCAGCCCACCGCCCGACAGGAAAGCGGTGCCAAGACCGGAAACATTCGGCAAGAACGGGATGGCGAGCCGCCCTGCTGCGACCGCTCCGAAAATGTTGTTTTTGACGGTGTAGCCAAGCACCACATCCGGTTGGATACGGGCAAAATGGTCTTGAAACGATTTCACCAGTCGCGCGTCTTGCCACGGGGACAAGCCTTGAACATCCATTTGCAGGTCAATCACTTCGCACCCGACAGACCTGAGCGCCGAGACGCTGTCGTCAACCGGTGCAAGAACGGTGACGCGCGCCCCTTGGGCCAGCAAGGCTTCGATCACCGGGCGGCGGAAATTCAGGGCATTCCATGCGGCGTTGACGGTCAGAATGATCTTCATGGGCGATCTTTCAAAAGGGGCTTTGATAGAGGTCGGGCAGGCCAGTCAGCCAAGTGTCATAGGGCAGATAGCAATAGTGAAAATGGCCGGAATAGATGCTCCAGACCGTTAGGACCAGAAGCAGCGCCAGATAGGGCAGAGCAGCCAGGACTGCGGATGATCGCCCGAGTGCCAGATAGGGAATGCGGGCAAAGACAACCGCTTGCAACGGCACGAGGTAATAGCCAAGCCGGTCGGCAATCACGGTCGAGACGAAGACAAGCGGCACCGTTGCAAGCATCATTACGGCACCCAGCGTGACAAGGCGCAGATCAGCGGGATACCGTGCCTGCCAGGGACCACGAAGAAGCGTCAGGAAAAGCACGGCCGACAGAAAAAGCATGCCGGCGCGGTAAATCGCACCCTGCGCGTCCACGCCGGTGTTCACATATCTGGCGACAGCCAACTGAGCGCTTTCCCCCGACGCCAGAAGCAACAGCCCCGGTCCGGCAAGAAGAAGGGCCGCCAAGATGCGCGCTTTGGGTCGGCCGTGTCCGACCAGTGGCACCAACAGCAAAAACGCTGCGGCGCTGGAATGAAACCCGGCAGCCAGCAGCGTCAAGACCGCATAATGCGCTGTGCGCCCCTTTTGGAAAGCGACGAAGGCGAAGCATAAAACGCCGATGGCTGCAGCCTGCCTGATGCCAGACATAGGCATGTTGATGATCAGAACGGGGAACAGAAGGATCAAAACGCCAAGCCTGTCGGGCTGGCGCCGCGCCAAAGCATGAACGCCTGCAAAAAACAGCGCTGCCGAGGCGACGTTCAGCCAAGGATAGCCTAGCCCGATCTTGCCAACCATCTGGACCAGCGCCCACCACAAAGGTTCGCGGCGCGCCAAGGCGTCACCAAGCTCCAGATCCAACTGGATCATGAAATGCCTGTGATAGCCGTTCCAGTCGCACCCAACATCCAGACGAAATGCGACAAAGATGAAAAGCGCGACCATGACGGCCGGATAGACCTGATCGCGCAATTTGGGTTGTTGCGCCAAGGCGAACCGAAGTGCCACGAGGGTCAGGAAGAGGGCGGTGTAGATCACGAAGCCGCTTCGCCCCCGGCCTGCCAGATGGCGGCCTTGCTGAAGGACAGATAGCCAAGCTGCACGAACACAAGCCAGCCAAGGCACCAAAGCGGGGCAGGTTCAGCGCTGATGAACGCAAGCAAGAACACCATGGGTGCGACGGTGAGATGCGCTTTCAGATGATATTGCAGAGCTTTTCGTTCTGGCAGGTTCAACCGCCCTTTGGCGTCCAGATAGGTCAAAAACCGCGGCAGACTGAACAGCATCAGCCCGGTGCAAAGGACCAGCAGAACCGCGGCCTGTCTGCCCTCAACCACCAGCGCAGGAAAGACCGGCAACGAAAACCGCAACAGCGAAAGCTGCAGAAAGCTGTAGAATTTCAGCTCGATCGACCGCAGCGTGTTATGGGCGACAAGCGTCACAACAAGCGTGCCAAGTGCGGCCCAGAACAGCGCAGATCCGACAACGCCCAGTAGGCTTGCGGCCACACCTATTGTGGCAAGCCGGACGCCAACGAACCCAACCAGAAACATCGGGCGAAGCGTCAGATCCACGCGCTGCCTGGGGGTCGGATCGTGGCGCAGCCCATAGCTGTCGTTGGCCAGATATCCCAGTTCATAGATGCTGATGAAGACCAGATACCCCAAAGCATAAGCACCCAGAGCCTGAGCCGCACCAAGCCCGCCAAGCAGGCTAGTCAGAAAAACGCCTGGCACCCAAGCGGTTAGAGCATTCACCACAAAATCCCGCGGCCAGTGATAGCGCGAGGTGAACGCATAGGCAAAAGGCAACCACAGCAGCAGGCGCGTGCGGTTAGTGGAAAATGATTTCGGCATCCCACTCCCTCATCCAGTTTTTGGGGTGGCCGGTGGCAACCAGAAGGGCTGGTTTAGCGATCGCGACCAGATCACCGTCGGATTTGTTGTCGGTGATGACAGCGAAGTGTTCGCGGTCCAGACGCACCTTCAGAAACCGCTCTAGCGCGGCACGCTTTCGTCCGGTCAGGTCGTCTTGCAGGCGCCCGGTCAAACGCCCTTTGTCATGGGCAAGGCGGGATGCAATGAAAGGCACATCAAGCGACTGCGCAATCGCAGCCACGACGGGCGAGATTGCGTTGGACACAAGCACAGGGGTCCAGCCGGCCTTGCGCATGGCCTGCATCCGCTCATGCGGTGGTTGAATGGCAAGCCCCGACAAGTGGTCTTCGACATAGCGCGTGGCGGATGCCTCCAGCGCGGTCAGCCGTTCACCACGCAGGCTGGCAAGGATAATGGCGCGATGCAGGTCCCAACCGGTCAGTTTGGCGAAGGCGACCAACCCGAAACGCAGCGCACTTTGCGGCGCCGAGATTGCCTCGAGCACAGATGAACGCCAGCGATTGGCGCAGCGCGCATGGTGAAAGATTACCAGCCCCGCAGTGGTGTTGGCGTCGTAAAGCGTGCCGCATACATCTACGGCCAGAACCTTGTCGTCGTCGGTCATGCGGCCTGCTTGCGTTGGGCGAAGCTTTGATAAACCCCATCATAGCGGTCACAAGCCGCATCCAGATCGAACCGCCCGGCAACGCGGTCGCGAATGGTGCTGCGGGAGGCAAAGCGGGCTGTCGCGATTTTCGTTGCCGCTGCTTGGAGGTCCGCATCCGACAAGCCGTCAAGCACCAGCCCAATCGCAGGGTCGGGCACGACCCGGTGAATGTCGCCAATGCCTGCATTGCTGATCACCGGCAATCCGCATGACAAATACTCGCCGACTTTGGTGGCAGAGGCCCCTAAGCTCGAGGGCTTGGTCACGCGAAAGGACAACCCCAGATCGGCCGCGTTCAGAAGCGAAGGCACGTCTTGGTGTGGCACTTGTCGACACAGGATTTCGTTGTCGCCCAAGGTGATGCCATGGCCGTTTGCGGCATCGATATGGTCCTTTGCGCGGTGATCGCCGATCAACAGCAGTTTGCTACGCACACCTTGCGCGCGCAGGGCGGCAGTCAGCCGATAGGTGGCGTCTATCCGGTAAAGCGGACCGGCCGACCCAAGATGGGCAAGCACCACGTCGTGAATGCCGAACCCGAGCTGCTTGCGCCAGCTTTGACGCAGCGCACGGTCGGGTGCGAAACGTGTCTGGTCAACGCTGCAGGGGATCACCTCGATCGGGCAGTTGTTGTAGGAGGCGCGCGCTGCCACCAGCTCACGGGCGTCTTCGGTCAAGGTGATGACCGCCGACGCCTTGGCAAGGGCTTGCGTTTCAAGCCTGCGGAAGTGGAGCGCATAGCTGCGCCCGACCGGGCCGCGCCAGATCCCACTTTCGCATCGTTCATCAACCCAGAAGCCACGCATATCAAAAACGAAGGGAACCGCACGGCGTTGGCTGACTTGCAACACGGCCCCCAACGGCATGTAGCTGCGACAGTGCAGGACATCGGGGCGGAATGCGGTGACAAGCCCATCCAGTCGCGACAACAGCAAGCTTGGCATCGCGAACCGCTCTAGCTTTCCCGCCAGCGAAGACCTGTGCCGCAGGATGGGGCTGTGAACAATCCCCGCACGCGCGAGTCTGGGTGCAATTTCGGTGCGATAAAGGTCCTGCTGATCCGGGCGTTCTACGGAAAGAACAGCGATCTTGTGGCCACGTGAGGACAGCGCTTCGAGATAGGGCAGCACTTGCGCCACGCCAATGTGGTCGGTCAGCCCGTTATTGGTGACGAAGATGGAACGCGTGTAGGTCATATGCGGGTCTCTCCGGTCAGCGGCTCTTTGGCAGGCGGCAGCAGCTTGCTGAACTGAGCGGCAGCCACTTCGGGGCGAAAATCGCGCGCGCGCCTGCGCGATTTCATCGGGTCGTGGGGTGCGTTCAGCACCGATGCGATCGCTTGGGCAAGCGCCTCTGGATCGGCCACGGGAACCAAGGTTCCGTAGCGACCGCGCGATAGAATTTCGGACGGGCCATTGGGGCAATCGGTGGACACCACTGGCAGGCCATGCGCCATCGCTTCAACCACTACGTTGGCGAAACCTTCCCATTGCGAGCTGAGCACAAACAGATCGGCCGAGCTGTAATAAGCACCGGGATCATCGCAGAATCCGTGCAATGACACGCGCCCGGTCAGGTCAAGGTCGGTCACAAGCGCTTCCAGTGCGGCGCGGTCCGCGCCTTCGCCCAGAATGACCAGCTCGCCGTCGATCCCACGATCCAGCATCACGCGAAAGCCGCGCAGGAGTGTCGGGAAATCCTTCTGCCAGCGCAAATTACCAACCGCGAGAACGCGGTGGCGCGCACCCGCCGGCCAAGTGGCCGTGCCGGCCTGGGCATAGGGCTGCTCGATCGGGTTGTGGATCACCTTGACCGACCCTTTCGGCAACAGGCCAAGATCTTCAAGGTCGCGCGCTGCACCCGCAGAAACCGAAACATTGGCCAAAGCCTTTGGATACGTCGCGCGAATGCTGGCACGCATGGCCATCAGATGGGCAACGCCCTTGGTCGCATATTGCTGGGACAGGGTGTTGTGATCCGTGGTGATAACCGGAACCCCGGTGCCGCGCGCCGCCCAGACCGCAAGGCTGTTCAGCGGCCACATCGCAGAGATCAGCGCGGTTGGGCTTTCCTGTTTCAACCAGTCGCGCAACGGTCGGACCACATTGCGCAGGCGCTGTGCCTTCAGGTCGATCACCCGCGCGCCGATTCTTTGCGCCTCGTCCAGAAAGGCGCCGTCCGCGTTGGCCAACACAAACAGCGGCGCATAGCCGGTCTGGGAAAGTTGCGTGGCCAAGGTCAGCATGACCCGCTCGGCCCCGCCGCCGCGCAGGTCGGGCAGCAGATAGGCAAGGGTTTGTTGATGCGTCGCGTGCAAGGATTGCAGGTTTTCATGGATCATGGGCTCACCCCGGCAAGTGCCTGAAAGCTGGAATTTCGTTCGATCAGATCGCGATAAGGGCCGCTTGCTACGATGCGACCTTCGTTCAGCATGATGATGCGGTCGCATGTTTCGACCGTGGACAGCCGATGGGCGATGATCAGGATTGTTTTGGTGCCTTGCAGGCCCTTGATCGCCTTCATGACATCGCGTTCCGTGATCGCGTCAAGCGCGCTGGTGGCTTCATCAAACACCAAAATATCAGGGTCGTGATACAACGCGCGGGCAATCCCGATCCGCTGGCGTTGACCGCCGGACAGGCGCAACCCGCCTTCGCCAACTTCGGTGGCATACCCGTCCGTCAGCCGCGTTTCGATGAATTGGTCAAGTTGTGCGCGCTGGGCACAGTCGCGCACGCGGGCCATGTCGATCTGGTCTGCTGGCGTGCCCAACGCGATGTTCTCGGCGATGCTCATATCGCCAAGAAAGATGCTTTGCGGCACATAACCGATCGAGGATTGCCAGGCTTTGACATTCGCGTCGGTGATCGGCACGCCATCGACGCAAATCTGCCCCGCGCTGGGCGTCAACAGGCCAAGCACAAGGTCGATCAACGTGGTCTTCCCTGCGCCCGTGCCACCCACTACCCCGATGGCACTGCCCGCCGGGATCGAAAGCGACAGTCCGTCAATGCCTTGCGTGCTGCCGTCATAGCAAAATCGGAGGTCTTGCAGTTCAAGCGCCTGGTGCAATGCAAGCCGGTTTTGCGCACGGGGAGGTGGGGCGATGTCAGGCAGCTCGGTCATATCGCGATAGAGAACGTCAACTGCCCCGGCGCCAAAGCGAAACTCGACCATTGCCCGATAGATTCCCTGCACCGAAGGGAGCATCCGATAGGCGGCGAAGGCAAAGACGCCAAGTTGCGGCAGAATGGCCGTCGCGCTGGAGCCTGCAGGAAGGGTCGACAGCAGCGCAACGCAGACCAGCAACATGCCACCAAAGCCGATCGCCTCGACCAGATATTTTGGCATCTGGCCAAGGACCAGATTTGCCGCTTGCATCCGCGACACTTCGATCGACGGCGCGCGAAAATGCCGGATATAGGCATCTTCCTTGCCAAGAATGCGAATATCCTTGATGCCGCCCAACGCCTCGCGCGCGATAGTATAGCGGGCCTGATCGGCGGCGATGCGACGCGAACTGTTGCGCGTCACCAGGCGGCGGATGGTCACAAAGATCGCGACATAGGCTGTTCCCAGAACCAAAACAGAGACGCCTGCAATAAACGGGTCCATCACCACAAGGAACGTCAGGATGGCAACCAGCGTCACAACCGAGGTCGCGAACCGCAACACCGGGGCGAGCGCAAACATTGTGGCCTGCTCGACCTCGGCCAGAATGTTCTTCGCCATTTCGCCAGTGTGGCGGCCAAGGAAGAACGCGTAGGGTTGACGCAGGTAGCGTTCGATCAAACGCGTGCCAAGGCTATGACGGCGCATCTGCACAAACCGTGTCATCGCGTATTCGCCTGCGCTGCGCACCAACGCACCAAGCATCAAGAAGGTGAAGGTCGCCAGTGCCAACGCCAGCAAAAAGCCGTGAGTTTCTGTGAAACCACCCCACTCATAAAGGGCTGAAAGGGTCGGGTTGGTTTGTATCAAGCTGGGGTCGGACAGGGTCAGGAAGAACGGAAAGACGGATGCGACGCCCACGACTTCGAACCCGGCCATCACCAGAACGAGGCCCAGAACCAACACGCCACGGCGTCGTTCACGCGGGGTCAGAAGTGCATGAAGTTTTCTGAGCGTTTCCATGCCTAGAGCCTCAGGTCCGCCATCTCGCGCCCCAGCGCGGATTTGATGTCGTAGGTGACGGACAGGTTCTTGGCATAGCGCGAAATCCATCCCGGTTCGCGGTCCAGAAACACGCGGTGGGCAACCGCTAGCATAACGCCGTCATAGCGATGCGCGGCGGGTTTTTCGACCAGATCAATCCCGTATTCGCTGCGTGCAGTGTCGGGGTCGGCATGTGGGTCATGAACGTCGACCGTGACGCCGTAGTCGCGCAGCTCTTCCAGAATATCCACCACGCGCGTGTTGCGCAGATCAGGGCAGTTTTCCTTGAAGGTCAGGCCAAGGATCAACACCCGAGCCCGCGCGACGTTGATCCCTTTCTTCATCATTGCCTTGATCATCTGCCCTGCGACATAGGCCCCCATCCCGTCATTGATACGGCGACCTGAAAGGATGACCTGCGGGTGGTAGCCGATTTCTTCGGCCTTATGCGTCAGGTAGTAGGGGTCGACACCGATGCAGTGCCCGCCGACCAGTCCGGGGCGGAAGGGCAGGAAATTCCATTTGGTTCCCGCCGCCTCCAACACCGCGCCCGTGTCGATACCCAGCCGATTGAAGATGATCGCCAGTTCGTTCACCAGACTGATGTTCAGGTCGCGTTGCGTGTTTTCGATCACCTTTGCGGCTTCTGCGACGCGAATGCTTTCAGCCTTGAACGTGCCGGCGGTGATGATCTGTGCATATAGCGCGTCGATACGGTCGGCGGCCTCGGCGGTCGACCCAGAGGTCACCTTCACAATCGAAGGAAGCCGGTGGCCGTGATCGCCGGGGTTGATCCGCTCAGGGCTATAGCCGACGGAAAAGTCACGGTTGAGCTTCAGCCCCGATGCCTCTTCTAAAATGGGAACGCAAACCTCTTCTGTCGCGCCGGGATAGACGGTGCTTTCATAAATCACGGTATCCCCGTGGCTTAGCACCTGCCCCACCGTCTGGCTCGCGGCTTTCAGTGGCGCGAGATTGGGGCGTTTATGGGCGTCAATCGGCGTGGGAACCGTCACGACATAGATGTTCGCCCCGGCCAATTGGGCGATGTCAGCCGTGTAGGTCAGCCGGTGCGCCAGTTGAAGCGCATCGTGTGGCACCTCTTGGGTGCGATCATGGCCGGCTTGCAATTCGGCCACGCGATTTGTGTCGACATCAAAGCCGATCACGGGCCGGTGCTTGCCGAATTCAACGGCCAAGGGCAATCCGACATAGCCAAGCCCAATTACCGCGACTGTTTCGCGGTCTGGAAAATCTTTCATGCGCGTGTGCCTTCATCGCTGTCAGCACCCCACAACCTCTGCGCGATTAAGATTGCCTAAATATTCGCTAAAGGAAAGTAAAACTTCACAGAAAATGCGAGAAACGCACCGTTTCTCGCATCATGCCACCGGGCCAAGGCCGTTAGCGGTGGTAATAGTCCAGATACCACGCGACGAAGCTGTTGACGCCGTCGCGGAAATCGGTGGCGGGCTGATACCCGGTCAAGCGCTTCAACAGGCTGGCGTCGGCCCAGGTGGCCGGCACATCGCCCATCTGCATTTCCATATAGTTGCGTTGAGCCGTTTTGCCGGTGGCCTCTTCGATGGCGTCCACGAAATCCAGCAGCCGCACCTTGTCGGAGTTTCCGACATTGACCACCCGGTAAGGTGCTGCGGGTGACAGGCTGTCACCCTCTTCGATATCGGCCGCACTGTCTGGCCGCACCGGCGGCACGTCGATCAACAGCCGGATACCGCGCACCAGATCCTCGACATAGGTGAAGTCGCGGAACATGTCGCCATTGTTGTAGATGTCAATCGGCGTGCCATCCAGAATGCCCTTGGTGAACTTGAAAAGGGCCATATCCGGGCGCCCCCACGGGCCATACACGGTAAAAAACCGGAACATCGTCGTGGGCAGGTTCCAAAGGTGCGCATAGCTGTGTGCCATGCTTTCATTGGCTTTCTTGGTGGCGGCATAAATGGTCAGCTGCGTGTCTGCCTTTTCGGTCTCGGTAAACGGCATATGGTCGTTTGCGCCATAGACCGAACTGGTCGAGGCCATCAGCAGATGATCCACCTTGTGGCGGCGTGCGGCCTCCATCACGTTGAACGTGCCGATCACGTTGCTGTCCAGATAGGCGCGCGGGTTTTCCAAGCTGTAGCGGACGCCAGCCTGCGCGGCCAGATGCACGATGATGTCCGGCTTGAAGTTGTCGGCGACCTCGTCAAACAGGTCCTGGTCTTCCAGCATACCTTCAGTCATCGAAAAGTTCGGGTCTTGCAACAGCATCGCATGCCGACGCTGCTTCAACGTGACATCGTAATAATCCGTCATCCCGTCATAGCCGTGAACGCGGAACCCTTCCGCAAGAAGAAGTTTGCCAAGGTGGTAGCCGATAAAACCGGCTGTCCCGGTGATCAATACGTTTCGCTGGGTCACCAAAAAATGCCTTTTTTGAAATGTTCTAATTTCAGTCTTAGCCCGTTGCGGCCCAGCGGCCAAGTGCGCGTGGCATGTTGCGTTCGAATTGAGACGAATTGTCCGTTCAACCCGTTCTTAAGACGCGGATGATGTGCTGGCTCTGGCCGCTTTACTTGGCTTGAGGAAACCGAAGGTGAACTGCGACATGGCTGCTTTCGACACGGCCCGCGCCGTTCGCAAAACCATTGGCTGCGTGATGATGCTGGTGCTTGTGGCCACAAGTGACGCGCGCATGGCAGGGGCTGCGCCATCCGATGTGTGGGTCGTGCGAAATGATCGCGGTGGGTCTATCAGCGACCGGCTTGATCAGATTGCCCGGATCCGCGCGCAAGGAATGCGGGTCGAGATTCGCGCAGGAGTCTGTCTGTCGTCATGCACCATGTTGCTGACGCTGAAAGACCTTTGCATCGGCGCAAAGGTGCAGTTTGGCTTTCATGGACCAAGCCATCATGGTCAGCCCCTGCGACCTGCTGAATTCGACTATTGGTCAGATATCATCGCCCGGCATTACGCGCCGGCCTTGCGGCGCTGGTTCATGCAAGACGCCCGTTTTACGATCGGTGGATACAAGCGTTTGTCGGGCGCAAAGCTGATCCAGCTGGGATATCCCAGTTGCTGACCCATCAACCCTATTGGGTGTCGGACGACGAAGAACTTCCGCCAGCGATGGCTAAAATACCCGCCCCGGCGGCACCAAACCCGGCCAGTGCCGGGCCAAGCGCACCGAACAAGGGCACGAAGTTCGTCGCTTCCGCGCCTTCGGGGGCAACGGTTTGCACGCTGCGCCTTTGAAACAGAGGCGACCGTTTGCAAGTGATCTGCAACGCCCCTGACGACAGGTAGGTCGCGCTTTTGATACCAGTTTGTTGGCAATGGCCTGATGCAACAGCTGCCACAATCGGGTCGGCAGGTTGCCCGATGGCCGCGGTGCCGATCAAGGTAGCCAGAAACGGTATGATGACGAACTTCATAGTGATACCTCCTAGGTGTGACGCCACTGGCACACACTTTCTGAGTAGCGGCTCTGCCTTAACAGACTGTTAAACCGCCTGTGGGACTGCCGGAGCCGCCAATCTGCGCTGGCCTCAGAGCGCGCGCAGTGGTAATCCGCTTTCTGAACCAGACTTCAGCAAAGGTGGGGACCGCATGCCTGCTTATCGTTCCAGAACTTCGACCCATGGCCGCAACATGGCCGGTGCCCGTGGCCTTTGGCGCGCGACCGGCATGACGGATGATGATTTCGGCAAGCCGATCATCGCCATTGTGAACAGCTTCACCCAGTTCGTGCCGGGCCACGTGCACCTGAAAGACCTTGGCCAGATGGTCGCGCGCGAGGTCGAGGCCGCAGGCGGTGTTGCCAAGGAATTCAACACCATTGCTGTCGATGACGGGATCGCGATGGGCCATGACGGGATGCTGTATTCGCTGCCGTCGCGCGAAGTGATCGCCGATAGCGTGGAATACATGGTTAACGCGCATTGTGCGGATGCGATGGTGTGCATTTCGAACTGCGACAAGATCACGCCGGGGATGTTGATGGCGGCAATGCGCCTGAACATCCCCGTGATTTTCGTATCCGGCGG
This sequence comes from uncultured Aliiroseovarius sp., assembly GCF_947497285.1. Lineage (GTDB taxonomy): Bacteria > Pseudomonadota > Alphaproteobacteria > Rhodobacterales > Rhodobacteraceae > Aliiroseovarius. Next base: position 285,067 of record NZ_CANMFT010000003.1, read on the forward strand.
TCCGATGGAGGCCGGCAAGATCGACATGGCCGACCTTGATATGGACAAGATCGACCTTGTCGACGCGATGGTCGCTGCCGCCAGCGAAGACCTGACGGATGAGCAGGTTCAACATATCGAAGAAAACGCCTGCCCGACCTGCGGGTCGTGTTCGGGCATGTTCACCGCGAACTCGATGAACTGTCTGGCCGAGGCGCTGGGCCTCGCGCTGCCCGGCAACGGCTCGACCCTTGCGACGCACGCGGACCGCAAGCATCTGTTTCTGGAAGCTGGGCGCAAGATCGTCGAGATCACCAAGCGTCATTACGTGAACGAAGAAAAAGGCCTGCTGCCGCGCGAGATCGCCACGTTTGACGCGTTCGAAAACGCCATGTCGCTGGATATTGCGATGGGCGGGTCCACCAACACGGTGCTGCACCTGCTGGCCATCGCCCACGAAGGCGAGGTCGATTTCACCATGAAAGACATGGATCGGCTCAGCCGCCATGTGCCGTGTCTGTGCAAGGTCGCGCCCAACATCGCGAATGTGCATATGGAGGACGTTCACCGCGCCGGTGGCATCTTCTCGATCCTTGGTGAGCTAAGCCGCGCTGGGCTTTTGCACAATGCCTGCTCAACGGTGCATTCCTCGACGATGGGCGAGGCGATTGCCAAATGGGACATCAAGGTCGCCAACAACCCCGACGCTGAAAGCCTGTTCAAAGCGGCCCCCGGCGGGGTGCGCACCACGCAGGCATTTTCGACCGAGAACCGGTATAAGGAACTCGACACCGACCGCGAAGGCGGCGTGATCCGGTCGAAAGAACACGCGTTTAGCCAGGACGGCGGTCTGGCCGTTCTGTTCGGCAACATCGCGCTGGACGGTTGCATCGTGAAAACGGCGGGCGTGGATGCTAGCATCCTGAAATTCACCGGCACCGCGCATGTCTGCGAAAGCCAGGACGCGGCGGTCAGTGACATTCTAACTGGCAAGGTCAAGGAAGGCGATGTTGTCGTCATCCGCTACGAAGGGCCGCGCGGTGGGCCGGGGATGCAGGAAATGCTGTATCCGACCAGCTATCTGAAATCGAAGGGGTTAGGCAAAGCCTGTGCGCTTTTGACCGACGGGCGCTTTTCTGGCGGCACCTCGGGCCTGTCAATCGGCCACGTTTCGCCGGAAGCCGCCGAAGGCGGCGCGATCGGGCTGGTCCAGCAAGGCGACAAGATCGAGATCGACATCCCCAACCGCACGATCAATCTAGCCGTGTCGGACGACGAACTGGCCACGCGCCGCGCCGCGCAGGACGAAAAAGGCTGGCACCCCGCCCAACCGCGCAAGCGCAAAGTGTCGAAGGCATTGAAAGCCTATGCGATGCTGGCGTCTTCTGCCGCCAAGGGCGCGGTGCGCATGATCGACTGATCCGCAACCAGAAAGAACTAAGAAGGGCAGGGGAAACCTCTGCCCTTTTTCAATTCTGGAGCAACGAATTCTCCCAGTTGCGCAGGAAACTCTGCCGTTTCAGGCTGTCCAGAAACACCAAAAGACCCGGCCCAAACCGGATGGGTCTAAGCGACGGGTTCGCCCGCAGCGCGGCCGCATCAATAGCAGGCAGGCCGGAGGCGTCGACCAGATCCTGCCGCGCATTCAACCCCAGAAGAAAGTCCAGCATCGCGCGCGCTTCATCCGGATTTTCGGCGGACTGTGGGATCAGGACAGTGCGCGACATGACGTTCACATAATCGCTCATCTCGATAATCTGGAAGCCGCCGGTGCTTTTGAGTTGCGCCGCCGCATAGCTGCCCAGCACGTTATAGGCCAAGGCCAGCTTGCCTGATGCCACGTCCCGGATCATGTCGCTTGAGCAGCAGTAGAGCTCCGCATCCAAGCGCCCCATCACCTCCATCAACCGCCAGAACGCGTCTGAGTTTCGGCTGTCCTGCGTCGCCATCAAATAGCCGAAACCGGATCGGCGCACGTCATAGGTGCCGATCTTGCCCTGAAACCTCTCGGGGTTGTCGCGCAGCAAGGCAATCAACTCGTCGCGGCTTTGCGGGGCGTCATCGTCGCCGAAGAAATTGTCCGACACGACAAGAACAGCAGGTTCCTGCGTGAACGCGAAAAGCTGGTCGCGCCAGCTGGCCCATATGGGCAGATCGGTGGCTGTTTGGGGCGTGTGGTTTTGTGCGAACCCGTCATTGGCGAGTTTGGTCTGCAAGTCCATCGCGGAGGATATCGCAAGGTCGAACGCCGCCCCGTCCTCGTAAAGCGCTTCCATCAGGTCGGTGGTGCCGGTCACGGTGTAGTCAATCGTCACCCCCGGTCGGCTGGCCTGAAAGGCGCGGATGATTGGGTCGAATACATCAAGATCGGCGGTCGAGATAACGTTGATCCGCGCTAGTTCAGACGTGGCCTCATAAAGCCTGCGATCTTCGACCTCGAAGCTCATCGCGACGCTTGCCGACATGATCAGCGCCACCAGCGCCGCCATTAACCGCGCGGAAATACCAGCGAAACACATGCGCCTTCTCCCTTCTTATTGGTGGAGATTTCCAACCGCCCGCCATGGGCTTTTGCGACCTCGTCCGCGATGGTCAAGCCAAGGCCCGACCCCACGATGTCGCCCACATTCGCGCCGCGCGTATAACGGGTGGTCAGGCCGGAAAGATCCGTGTCACCAAACCCCCGCCCCTGATCGGTGAACGACAGGGTGATGTTGTCATCCAACGCCACGCGGGCGGTGATATCGCTGTCGTCCGGGGAGTATTTGATCGCGTTGTCGAGGATGTTTTGAAGTGCTGCTTGCAGCAAGATACCATCGCCCGTGAAGGCCACGGGGTCCGTGCCCGTGTCGCGCCGGATCGCGATGTCTTTTAGGTCAGCCGTGGGGCCAAGCCGGTCGCAGGTCTCCTCCATCAACCCCCGCAAATCCAGCGCGTCTTGCGCCAGGCTGTCGGCACGAAACGTCACCATTGCGTGGTCCAACATCTGGCCCGCGGACCGCGAACTTTCGTCGATGGCGCGGATCATTTCGCGGATGGCTTGCTTGTGTTCAGGCTTGTTCAGCTTGCGATGCGTGATCTCGGCCTGCGCGCGCACGGTGGCAAGCGGTGTGCGCACACGGTGGGCGGCTTCGGCGATGAAATCTTCGGTGCGTGACAGGGACGATCTGAGCCGCGCCATGAAAGAATTCAGCGCATTGATCAGCGGCACCAGCTCATCCGGGGCATTTGCTTTCACCGGGCGCAGGTCATTGGGGCCGCGTCGTGTGACCGACCCCGTCATGCGGGTGATCGGGGCCAGCGCCGACCCAGCGGCCCACAGGCTGAGCGCCGTTGCCAGCAGGAAAAACCCGACACCAATCCCGGTGGCCGTCGCGGTGATCTGGCGCGAAATAGCGGCAAGCCCCTGGCGCGTTTGCGCGACCGTTACCACGACCTGAGCGGCATTCGCGCCGGTGCCAACGGGGCGGATGACCGACGCCGCGCGGATCTCGTCCCCGCGATAATCGAGCGTCTCGAAACTGGGCGCGCTGAGGCGTGGTGGCACCTCTGGCTGCGGCAGGTCGCCATAGCCGGTCAGTGTTTTTCCCTCGGACACGACCCGGTAAAACACGCGATCCTCGTTGATCGACCCCAGCATCGACAGCGCCGAATAAGGCAGGTCCAGCGTCACGTGACCGCCTTCACTGCGCAAACTGTCGGCAATGGCTGTAGCGGACGCAGACAAGATGTCATCCTGCGTGCCTTCTGCGGCGCGCTCGGCCACCCCACGCACGACCAGAAAGAACGCCAGCGACAGCACAGCCGCGACAAGGGCTAGCTGGATGAACAGCCGCCTGCGGATGGATCCGAGTATCCTCACCGCGCGACCATCCGATAGCCTAGCCCGCGGACGGTTTCGATTTTTGCGCCTGATCCTTCAAGGCGTTTGCGCAACCTACCCACATAGACTTCAATCGCGTTCTCTGATGCTTCATCAGACAGCGAAAACAGCCGGTCGATCAGGTGGGTTTTTGAGAAAACCTGACCGGGGGCTGCGAAGAACACCTCAAGCAGGCGGAGTTCGCGATTGCGCAGGGGCACGGTTTCGCCGTCAAACCGCAACTCTCCTTTGGTCGAATCAAGTGTGGTCTCTTCGAAGGTCACTGCGTTGTCCGCAGCCCCGCCCTGACGCCTGAGAACGGCGCGCACGCGGGCTTCCAACTCGGAAAAGTCGAAGGGTTTGACGATGTAATCATCTGCGCCAAGATCCAAGAGGCCCACGCGGTCGGATACGGCAGACCGGGCGGTAATGACGATCACTGGGGTGCGTTTTTCGGCTTGTCTTTGACGTTCCAGAAAATCGCGCCCGTCCCCATCGGGCAGCATTATATCCAGCAAAATCAGGTCGTAATCGGCAACAGCCGTCAGGTCGCCAGCGTCGGCAAGGGTGCCGGCATGGTCGACCGCATGGCCGTCCAGTTGCAGCCGCTCGACCACGACGCCCGCCAGCTTTGGATTGTCCTCGATCAGAAGGAACCGCATTCGTTGCCCTTTTTTTGTGGTGCGTGACAGGTTGGTGTCAGGTTCAGGCGATTGGGTCTGAGCATGGGCGGGTGTAACGCCCCTGTCAAATGGGAGGAACTAATGACAAAACGTCTTTTCAAGGCGCTGGCAACCAGTGCCGTATTGGGCCTTGGTGCCACGACCGCAGCAACCGCTGCTGAGTGTATTGCACCGGCCAACCCCGGCGGTGGCTGGGACTTCACCTGCCGTCAAATCGGCAAAATCATGTTTGATATTGGTGCTGTGGATAAACCTGTTCAGGTCACCAATATGGCAGGCGCCGGTGGCGGCCTTGCCTTCAACCACGTTGTGTCAGAGCGCAACGAAGATGCCGACCTGATTGTCGCGGCGTCGTCGGCGACCTCGACCCGTCTCGCGCAGAACGCTTATGCCGGTATGACGGCTGATCAGGTGCGCTTTGTTGGTGCCATCGGTGCTGACCCCGGCGTGATCGTTGTGGCCGCAGACAGCCCCTATCAGTCGCTGACCGATCTGGTCGACGCCGTGAAGGCCGAGCCGGGTTCGATCGCGTTTGCGGGTGGGTCTGCAGTTGGTGGCTTTGACCACCTGAAACCGCTGATGATCCTGCAACGTGCTGGCGTCACGGACGTGACGGCTGTGAAATACATCGGTGTTGACGGTGGCGCGGATGCGATCACCCAAACCGTTGGTGGTTTCACCCAAGCGATGTCGGGCGACATGTCCGAGGTTGTGGGCTTCCTGAAATCCGGTGACGTGCGCGCGATTGCGGTTCTGACCGAAGAACGCGTGCCGGGCTTTGAGGATATCCCCACTGCGAAAGAACAAGGCATCGACGTTGTTGCCGTGAACTGGCGCGGTCTTTACGTGCCCAAGGGCATCAGCGATGATGACTTCAACATGTGGGCCGAGCGTCTGCAGAAGGTTGCCGACAGCGCTGAATGGCAAGAAGCCATGGTCGCAAACGGTCTTGCCCCCTTCACAAAAGTTGGTGGTGACTTCCAGTCTTATGTCGATGGTGTCGTGGCTGAAATCCGCGCGCTCTCGAAAGAGATCGGGGTGATCCAGTAATGGCATCTGACCGTATCTTCGGAGCGGTCGTGACCCTGGTGGCGCTGGCATATGTTGCCAGCGCCACACAGATCCAGTCCAGCTTCATGGCGGATCCGGTGGGGCCAAAGACCTTTCCAATCCTGATCGGCTGCGTTGCGGCGCTGTGCGGGATCATCGTGGCCCTGAAACCCGACCCTGATCCGGACTGGCCAGTGCTGGCCACCTTCGGATCGCTTGGCTTGGCCGTGGTTGTTCTGGTTGGATACGCCTATGCGCTAAAGCCGCTGGGCTTTCTGATCCCAACCGCGATCACCGCTAGCATCCTAAGCTATCAGATCGAGCCGCGCGCAGGTCGCGCCGTGCTTGCCGGGATTGGCCTGTCTGTCGGCTTGTTCCTGATCTTCAAATTCGCGCTGGGCCTTGGGCTTGTTCCCTTCCCCAAATCGCTGACCGGCTGAGGGCACCCATATGGAACTTCTATCAAATCTTGCGATCGGCTTCGAAATCGCGCTGTCGCCTTATACGCTGATGTTGGCCGTGATTGGCTGTTTCATCGGCACGATCATCGGCGCGCTGCCGGGCCTTGGCCCGTCGAACGGCGTGGCGATCCTGATCCCGCTGACCTTCACGATGGGGCTGGATGCTACATCGGCGCTGGTTCTTATGACGTCCGTTTATTACGGCGCCATGTATGGCGGGCGGATCAGTTCGATCCTGCTGAATATTCCGGGCGACGAGCCTGCTTTGATGACCACGCTCGATGGGTATCCCATGGCAAAAGCGGGCCGGGCTGGTGACGCTCTGGTTCTGTCCGGTGTTGCGTCCTTCGTTGGTGCGTTTCTGGCGACCATCGGCCTGATGCTGCTGGCGCCCATGCTGGCGCGCGTGGCGTTTCTGTTTGGCCCCGCCGAGTATTTCGCGCTCTACCTGCTGGCCTTTGCCACGCTTGGCGGAATGGCGTCCAACAACCAAGCCAAGGCGGCGATTGCGTCGTGCATCGGCTTGGGCATCGCGATGATTGGGGTGGACAACAACTCCGGCCTACCGCGCCTGACGGGTGGCAATATGCACCTGTTTGACGGCATCGACTTCCTTGTTGCCATCGTGGGCTTGTTCGCCATTGCCGAGGTGTTTTTCTTCATCGAAAGCCACGGCAAGAACACGTCTATCGGCGTGAAGCTTGAAAAGGTGACGATCCCGGTCAAGGATATCATGGAGTCCGGTTGGACCATGCTCCGGTCATCTGTCGTCGGTTTCATCGCCGGTGTTCTGCCCGGTGCAGGTGCATCGCTTGGCAGTTTCCTGGCCTATATGAGCGAGAAATCCATTGCCGGCGAAAAAGGCGGCTTCGGCACGGGTGTTCCCAAAGGTGTCGCCGCCCCCGAAGCGGGTAACAACGCCGCCGCTGGTGGCGCGCTGGTTCCCATGCTGACGCTCGGTGTGCCGGGGTCCGGCACCACGGCGGTCTTGCTGGCGCTTCTGATGACGCTGAACATCACACCCGGCCCGATGCTGTTCACCGAACGGCCCGAGGTCGTCTGGGGCCTGATCGCATCGCTTCTGATCGCAAACTTCGTGCTGCTTTTGATGAACGTGCCGATGGTGAAGATCTTTGTGAAAGTCTTGCAGGTTCCACCATGGGTGCTTCTGCCCGGTGTCACGATGATCAGCTTTGTCGGCATCTATTCCCTGTCGGGCAGCTATTTCGATCTGGTCTTGATGGTGGGCTTTGGGGCACTGGGATACGTCCTGCGCAAGCTTGACGTGCCGACCGTGCCGATCATCCTTGGTATCCTTCTGGGCGGCCATATGGAGGACGCGCTGCGCCGTGCCATGGTTCTGTCGGGCGGTGAATGGCAGTTCCTGTTCTCGTCCAAGATTTCCATTGGATTGTGGGTGGTCGCTGTCGTGGGCTTCGTCGCTCCGATGTTCCTGCGCAATGTCCTGAAGAAACCGCAAAGGATCACCGACTGATGGTCAAAGTGCTTATCCCCTCGGGTGCGTTGGGTCTGGGATATGACCGCGATGCGCTGGCCCGAGGGATCGCTGAGCGGCCAGATATCATTGCGATTGATGGGGGCTCGACAGATTCGGGCCCCCATTACCTTGGCACCGGCACCTCGAAATATTCGCGCGGCTCGACCAAGGCGGAATGGGCTGAACTGATGGCGGCACAGGCGGAGGCTGGTGTGCCGTTGGTTATCGGAACCGCTGGCACCTGCGGGGCAGATGATGCGGTTGATTGGCTGGTGGACATCACCCGCGAGATTGCCCGTGAGCGCGGCCAGACGTTAAAACTTGCGGTGCTGAAAAGCGGGCAGGATGGCGATGCGATGGCGGCGGCGCTAGAGGGTGGGCGGATCACGCCGCTGGCCCCCGCGCCCGAGATTTCGGCGGACCTGTTGCGCGACTGCACGAACATCGTGGCGCTGGCGGGAGCTGAACAGATACAGGCCGCGCTGGACACAGGTGCGGATATCGTGATTGCGGGGCGCACGACGGATACCGCCATCATCTCGGCCCTGCCGCTGCAACGAGGCTGTCATGCGGGCGGTGTGTGGCATGGGGCCAAGATTGGCGAATGCGGCGCATTGGCGACGACCAGTCCCAACACCGGCACCATCCTGATTGAGTTCGATGCCGAGGGCTTCACCATTACCCCAATGGGCAAGGATGCCCGCGCAACTCCGCGCACGGTGTCGGCGCATATGCTGTATGAAAACAGCGACCCTTACCGGCTGTATGAGCCCGGCGGGTATCTGGACGTCACAGGCGCTGAGTATGAAGCACTGGATGATCGCCGCGTGCGAGTGACGGGCAGCGAATGGGTCGTGACCCAACCTTACACCGTGAAGCTGGAAGGCGCGCGGCGGGCGGGGTTTCAGACGGTATCATTGGTGTTTGTGCGTGACCCGCATTACGTCGAGAACATTCGCGCTTGGGTCGATGATATCCACGCCAAATGCATCGCCAAAGCCAAGGCGCGCGTCGGTGGGGACTTCCAGATCGAACTGCGGATTATCGGCGCCGACGCCACGCTTGGCCCACTAGACACCAATGCGAAGCCCGGAACCGAACTTGGCGTGATGGGCATTGTCACTGCCGAAACCGAGGCTTTGTCGCGCGAAGTCGCGAAGATGCTGAACCCCTATCTTCTGCACCACCCGCTGACCGAACAGGAAGAAATGCCGACCTTCGCCTTTCCCTTCTCGCCGCCTGAAATGCCGCGTGGTGCGGTTTATGAGTTCTGCCTGAACCATGTGCTTGCGCTGGACGATCCCATGGACGTCTTCCGCTTGAGCATTGAGGAGATCGGCACATGACGGCCCTGAAAAACATCGCCGACAAAGTGCGGTCGAAAAACGCTGGTCCCTTCTGGCTGACCCTCGATGTTTTCTGCGGCACGGCGGAAGCGTTCGCGCGCATCTCCTCCGGGCTGGATACGGGCTTGGTCGCGGACATGTTCAAGGCCGATCCCGCCACGCTGAAACGGTTCGATATGCCTGAGTTGAACGTGGTGAAATTCAGTATGCCGCGCCCCGCCGTGCAGGGCACGCACGCCGACCGCGACATGCACGGCGCCAGTTTCGCGGTGCTGCTGGGCGAGATTGAGATCAGATAGCGCTGGTGCTGACAAACTTCCTTTCTGATGGGTCGCGGTGCCGCTAGGCTGTGCGGGCTACACCAAGGAAAGGCCACCCCATGACCATCAAAGCCATCGTGTTCGATGCCTATGGCACGCTGCTGGATGTTTATTCCGTCGGTGCTTTGGCGGAAAAGTTGTTTCCCGGCAAGGGCGCGGCCATCGCCATCACGTGGCGTGACAAGCAGATCGAATACACCCGGCTGCGCACCATGTGTGACAGGTTCGTCGATTTCTGGCAGGTGACGGGTGATGCGCTGGATTATGCGTGCGATGCGCAAGGTGTTGACCTGACAGCCGACGCCAGAACCGCGCTGATGGCGGAATATGAAGAGCTGACGGCCTTCGCCGAAAACCATGCAGCCCTGACCCGGCTTCAGGACGCTGGCATGCCAATGGCGGTCTTGACCAATGGCAGCGCGGGGATGATTGCGGCTGCACTGAAAGCCGCCAAACTGGCGGGGTTCTTTGATCATGTGTTGAGTGTGGACAGCGTGCAAAAGTTCAAGACTGCGCCCGAAGTCTATCAGATGGGACCGGATGCCTTTGGCTGTGCGGCCAGCGAGATCCTGTTCGTGTCCTCGAACTGTTGGGACATTTGTGGCGCGACATGGTTTGGGTATCATACGATCTGGCTGAACCGTTATGACCAGCCGATGGAACGTCTGGGGGTTGAGCCAAGTGCGCGTGGGAAAACGCTGACAGATGTGGCAGATTATCTGTTGGGCTGATGGCGGCTTTGCCGTTTGGGGCCATCATTGGTGATCGTGTCGAGTGACAGCGTGTGATCCATGTTCCGCATCCGGTGGCGCAGCATCTGGCGGGTGAGCCGCGCAAGGTCGGACGCAAAGGCGGGATCTTCTGCGACGTTCTCCATCTCGCCCTTACCGTGGTGGTCGAACAGCAGTGGGGGCAGATCAGCGGCGAATTCGACCAGCGTAAAGCGGTCATCCCGCAGGATGCCAAGGGACGAATTGCTGGTGTCGGTGCCAAGGCGTTTTTCCCAAAGCGTTGGCGCCTCCGGCTCGCTGAAATCCAGTTCCGAGAAGGAATAGTCGCGCCAGTCATCGGGCGTTTCGCCGTTTAGAAACGGCAGCAGGGATCGCCCATCCATCGAATTTGGCACCTCTTGTCCGACCCAGTCGAGGATCGTTGGCGTGAGGTCGATTGACTCGGTTGGGGCATCCACGTCTTGGCCAGCCTTGCCGCCCGGCGCGCGGATGATCAGCGGCGTGTGATAGGCCGCGTCATAGACCGAGTGTTTGCCCCAGGCGTGGTGGTCGCCCAGCATCTCTGCGTGGTCGGCGGTTACGATCAGCAAGGTATCGTCCCACTGGCCGCTTTCTTTCAGGAAAGACATCACGCGCCCGATATGGTGGTCCACTTCGGTGGCCAGCCCAAGATAGACGGATCGCAGAGTCTGGATGGTGTCGTCCGTCGGTGTGACCCCGGAACAGCCAATGACAAAGCTCGCAATCGGCGCGTTGTCCAGCGCGGGGCCAAAGAAGGGATGAACCGCGGCCTCGTCCTTGCGGGTGCCGATGCGTGTGGGCAAGGGCAGGGACGTGGGGTCATACATGTCGTTATAGGGCGCTGGCGCGACCAGCGGTGGGTGCGGGCGAATATAGGTCAGATGAGCAAACCAGTCTTCGTCCGCATAGGCGGGCATCGTGTCCAGAAACCGGTTTGTCAGGAAGGCAGTATCGCTGTCTTCGGCCTTATAGACAGCGGGCGCATTCAGGCGTGATCCATCACCGCCGGGGATGTAGAGCTGCCAGTAATTGTCCCACGTGTAGCCCTTACTCAGCAGATAGGAACGCCATGGGTAAGACATCTCTAATCGCATCTCGACTTGCTCGGTAAACCCGGCCATGGGGAATTCATAGGTCTGCATGGCAGGGTCGGTGGGTGCGTGGACGCGCGGGTCGTGCGAGGTGTCGGTGTAGCCAAACAGCATCGGTAGATAGCCCGCCTTGCGCATTTCGCTGGCAATCGTCGGGGTGTCGTGGCGCAAGGGCGTCCCATTTCGCACCGACCGATGGTTCATTGCGTATTGGCCCGTTAGGATCGACGCGCGCGACGGCCCGCAGGGGTTGGTGACCGAAAAGTGACGGTTGAAGGTCACGGCCTCGGCCATCAGCGCGCGCATGTTGGGCAGATCAACGTGATCTGCCAGCGCCCCATGCAGGCAATCAGCCCGCAACTGGTCGATGATGATGAAAAGAACATTGCGTTGCGCTGTCATCGTTCGTTTCTTTCTGTTGTCCCACCCATGATGTTATCGTGAGCGATCCTGCATCAGTGTCCCAGCGTGACTGGTTTCAGCGGAATCTCGACAAAAAACGCGGTTTCAGCAACATTTTTCTTGTATGGATGTGGGTTTTTGTGTGTTGATGTGGGAAAGTTGCTGAATAGGGCGCATCAGTGAAGGAACAACACACCCATTCCCATCGCGAATTAGAGCTGCTGACGGCATTGCGACGCTTGGGGGGGTCTGCGCGTTCGGCGGATCTGGCGAAACTGCTGGATGTTTCGGAAGAAACTGTCCGCCGTGTCATCAAATCCCTGTCCAAATCCGGCTCGGTCGAACGCGTTCACGGCGGTGCCTATATTGCCGGAACACATAGCGACCCCAGCTTCTTTCGTCGCATTGCGCAGCATGCCGGTGAAAAGCGCGTTATCGCCGCCGGGATCGCATCAGAGATCGACGATGGAATGACCGTTTTCCTTGACGTCGGATCCACCACCGCCTTCGTTGCGGAGGAACTGCGCGCGCGCCGGCAACTGACGGTGGTGACAAACTCGATCGGCGTGGCGCAGACATTGGTCAGCCACAACAGCAATCGCGTTCATTTTCTGGGCGGAGAGATGCAAAGCGATGAGCGCGGCACTTTTGGGCATGTCACGCGACAGCAAGCGCGCCGCTTCGCCTGCGATGTCGGCATGCTGAGCGTCGATGCCGTGTCGGCTAAGCGCGGGTTCCTGTATGAAAACGCCGCCGAAGCTGCGTTGGCCGAGGTGGTTGCAGAATGCTCCGAGACGTTGGTTGTTGGGATGGACCACTTCAAGTTCAACGAAAAGGCGCCGCATTGCGGGATGACACCAGAACGCGTTGATCGGGTCTACACCGACATTGAACCGACGGGTGCGCTGGCCGCATCGCTTCGCGAATGGGGCATCAAGGTGGTGAGGTGTGGCGCGGCGTGATGACGAATAACCTGACAACGAAAACCGACCTGACGACCCATGCGCTTTGCGTCGCGAAAATCGCGGCAAAGACGGCGCGCGGCTATTTTCGCGGCAAGCTTGGTGTCGAGTTCAAGGCCGATGAAAGTCCGGTCACCCAAGCCGATAAGGCTGTCGAGGCAGACGTGCGCGCATATCTAAGAACGCACTTCCCTGATCACGGGATCTTCGGTGAAGAACAGGGCGTCGAGGGTGCGGACTGTGCCGAGCAGTGGATTGTCGATCCAATTGATGGCACTCGGTCGTTCCTGTCAGGCCATCCGCTGTTCGGTTTTCTACTGGCCCATATGCGCAAAGGGCAGGTCGATCTTGGTGTCATTGGGATGCCAGCGCTGGACGAGGTGTTCGTTGGAACCGCATGGGGCGGCGCGACCTTGAATGGCGCACCGATCCGTGTGTCGGGCACCACGCGGCTGCGGGATGCAGTGCTATATGTCAATGAGGGCGACAAGATACACGACCGTCACAGCGCCTTGTTTGCCCGCTTGATGCAGCAAGGTCAGACCCGCCGGTTTGCCTATGACTGCTATCCGCACGCGTTGCTGGCGGCAGGGCATGTCGATGCGGTTGTGGATTACGACTTGCAACCCTATGACTTCTTGCCGGTGCAGGCGGTGGTCGAAGCCGCGGGCGGCGTCATTACGGACTGGGCTGGCCAACCGCTGACCTTGCAATCAGACGGAAGCGTCATCGCGGCGGCGACACGGGCATTGCACGCGGAACTACTTGAAATTGTGCGGGCGGGTTGAACCATGGCAATACTGAGCTTTCTTGTTCAACTGACCGGGGCAACGATGTTGCTTCTGTTTGCGGTGCGCATGGTCCGAACAGGGATCGAGCGCAGCTACGGCGCGTCTTTCCAGCGCATGCTAACCGGGCAAAGCAGCATGATGGCAGCAAGTGCGACCGGTGTCATTCTTGCGGTGGTGCTGCAAAGTTCGGCTGCGGTTGCGTTGCTGGCAGCGGGGTTCGCGTCGGGTGGTTACCTTGCCTTCCCTGCCGGGCTTGCGATCGTGTTGGGGGGCGACCTTGGGTCCGCTTTGATCATTCAGGTCCTGTCCTTCCAGTTGGATTGGCTTGTGCCTGTCCTGCTGGCGGTTGGGGGATGGCTCTTCGTCAAGACAGAGGGCCGGGTGTGGCGGCAGGCGGGTCGTATCCTGATGGGGATCGCCTTCATCCTGATCGCGCTGCGGTTTCTGCGCGAGGCGATGGACCCGATCCGTGACAGCGCCTTCTTGCCCGCCATCGCCAACTATCTGGCGCGCGATTTTATCACGGCGTTTCTTGTGGGGGCGGCGCTGGCCTTTGTGATGCACAGTTCCGTCGCCGCAATCCTGATGTGCGTGACCCTTGTGCAGATCGACGCGGTGCCCTTTTCGGCCGGGCTTTCGTTGGTGCTGGGCGCAAATTTCGGCTCCGCCTTCATACCGGTTTGGCTGACCCGCAGTCTGGATGTGCGCACCCGGCGCATTCCGGTTGCCAATCTGGTGCTAAGGGGATGCTGGGCCGTGATCGTCCTGTTTGCTGCGAATTTCGCGTTGCGCGGCGGCTGGGTCAGTCTGCCAGAAACCGGGCAGGGGCTTGTGCTGGCCCATATTGCGTTCAACGCGTCGCTTCTGCTGATCGCTTTGCCCTTCGTGAAGGTGCTTGAAGCCCCTGTGCGCGCCATGATGCCCAACGTTTTGAAAGCCCCGACGGACCCCCGCCTAGCGCTGCACGAAATCAGCGCCTTGGACCCCGAGAATGTCGGGCCACCTGCGCAGGCGCTTTCGAGCCTCAAGAAAGAACTGCTGCGGATGACCGATCTGGTCGAGGTCATGTTTCGCCCTGCGCTAGAGCTGTATCGCAACAGAGATTTGGCCCGGATCAAAGCGGTGCAGGCGCTTGATGATGACGTGAACGCTTGTCTTGCCGGGATCAGAGACTTCGTCGCGGTGATCCCACAGAAGGAATTCGGCAAGGAGAATGCAAAGCTTGCCCGTGACCTGATGGAATATGCGATCCGGCTTGAGACCGCGGGCGACGTGGTCGCCAAGCGACTGGCCGTGCTGGCGCGCGAAATGTGCAAGGAGCGAACGCATTTTTCGCAAGAAGGATGGAATGAATTGGTGCGCATGCATGAAAGCATCCTTGCCAATATGAAGCTTGCCTCAAACGTGTTGATGTCTGACGATCTGGAAAGCGCGCGCCTGCTCAGCCTTGAAAAGACCGAGTTGAAACAGGCGGAACGGCGAAGCCGAAAGCGGCATTTGAAGCGCTTGCAAGACGGTAAAGTGAATAGTTTTGAGACCAGCGACATCCATCTGGAAACCCTGCGCGCCCTGCGTGAATTCAACAGCCATATTGCAGCGGTCGCCTATCCGGTGCTCTATCGAAACGGTCAACTGCTTGAAACACGGCTGATCGAGGATATGCCCGAAGCAGGGTCCTGATCCCTGTGGCCACGAAGAAGGAGAAGCCGCAATGGCTCAGACACTGAGTTTAGAAGACCTGAAAGCGCAAGTGACTGCGGGCGATGTCGATACCGTTCTGGTTTGCCTTGTGGACATGCAGGGCCGACTGATGGGCAAGCGGTTCCATGCGGGTCATTTCGTGGCAGGCGCTTGGCGCGAAACCCATTGCTGCAATTATCTGCTGGCGACCGATCTGGAAATGGCGACCCCAGATGGCTATGCCGCGACCAGCTGGGAAAGTGGTTATGGCGACTATGTCATGAAACCCGACCTAGACACATTGCGACCGGTGCCATGGTTGGAAGCGACTGTGATGGTATTGTGCGACGTGCTGGATCACCACACCCACGAAGAGGTGCCTCATTCGCCGCGCGCCATCCTGAAGCGGCAGGTCGCGCGGCTGTCAGCGATGGGGTTCGACGCCATGATCGCCACAGAGCTCGAGTTCTTCTTGTTCGAGAAAAGCTTTGACGAAATTCGCAAGGAAGGGTTCCGCGACCTTGCACCGATCTCTGGTTACAACGAGGATTATCACATCCTTCAGACCACGAAAGAGGAACACGTGATGCGGCCGATCCGCAACCACCTCTGGAATGCCGGTCTGCCGGTCGAAAACACCAAAGGCGAAGCCGAGGCCGGTCAGGAAGAGTTGAATATCAAATATGCGCCGGCCATGGACACGGCGGCGTATCACACGATTGCCAAACACGCGGTCAAAGAAATCGCGTGGCAGCATGGGCATGCAGCGACCTTCTTGCCAAAGTGGCACCATGACCGGGTGGGCAGTTCGTCCCATGTTCACATGTCGTTGTGGCGCGATGGCGCCCCCGCGTTCAAGGATGCGAACGACAAGCTTGGCATGTCAGTGCTGATGAAACACTACATGGCCGGTTTGCTGAAATACGCCCCCGACTACACGTTTTTCATGGCCCCCTATATCAACAGCTACAAGCGTTTCATGAAGGGCACCTTCGCCCCCACCCGGATCATCTGGTCCGTGGATAACCGCACCGCTGGTTTTCGACTGTGTGGTGAAGGCACCAACGCCGTGCGTGTCGAATGCCGCATTCCGGGGTCGGACATGAACCCCTATCTGGCGATTGCCGGCATGTTGGCGGCAGGACTTGCCGGGATCGAGGAAAAGCTGACCCTTCAGCCGCCCACCAAGGGAGATGTCTATCAAGGCGAGAGCGGTATGATCCCGGGCAACCTGCGCGACGCGCGCGAAGCTCTGCTTGGGTCGGACATGCTGCGCTCTGCGATGGGCGACGATGTGGTGGACCACTACGCCCGAACCGCAGAGGTCGAGATAGAAGAATTTGAACGCATCGTCACGGATTGGGAAGTCGCGCGCGGGTTTGAGCGGGCATAGGCGCATCACCCCTTCTGCGGCGTCTACAGACCCATTTTGGTCGCACTACGGGGCTTGCATTATTGAACGAGGATCATATGGCACAGACACTCACATGCGTCTCACCGATTGACGGGTCGGCTTATGCAACGCGCGAGACATTGGCGATTGAGGATGCGTTGGCAGTTGCGCAGCGCGCGCGCGACGCGCAGGCGGCATGGGCTGCGCGCCCGTTGCAGGACCGGATTGACCTTGTGCTGGCAGGCGTCGCAGCCGTCGGCGCAATGAATGACGAGATCGTGCCAGAGCTTGCCCAGATGATGGGTCGCCCGGTGCGCTATGGTGGCGAGTTCGGTGGCTTCAACGAACGCGCGACGCATATGGCCGCAATCGCAGCCGAGGCATTGGCGGATATTGAGGTCGGCGAAGACGCGACCTTCAAGCGCTATATCAAACGCATCCCGCACGGCGTGGTTTTTGTCGTGGCCCCGTGGAATTATCCTTACATGACGGCAATCAACACGGTCGCGCCAGCATTGATTGCAGGCAACACCGTGGTGCTGAAACACGCAACACAGACCCTGTTGGTTGGTGAACGGATGGAAGCCGCCTTTCGCGCGGCAGGCCTTCCCGATGGTGTGTTTCAAAACATCTTCCTGTCGCACGATGTCACCAATGATCTGATCGCTGGCAATGCGTTCGACTTCGTGAACTTCACCGGTTCGGTCGGTGGCGGGCAGGCGATGGAGCGCGCCGCCGCAGGCACTTTCACCGGCGTGGGCACCGAGCTTGGCGGCAAAGACCCCGGCTATGTGATGGACGACGCCGATCTGGAGGCGGCAGCGGAAACCCTGATCGACGGGGCGATGTTCAACGCGGGCCAGTGCTGCTGTGGGATTGAACGGATCTATGTGCATGAGAGCCTGTTTGATGCGTTCGTCGCCAAGGCCGTTGAGATCGTGAAAGGCTACAAACTGGGCAATCCGCTGGACCCGAAAACCACGCTTGGCCCGATGGCAAATGTGCGCTTTGCTTCCGAGGTGCGCGCCCAGATTGCCGAAGCGTTGGCGGACGGCGCAAAGGCCCATATCGACCCGTTCACCGAAGATGACGGCGGCGCGTATCTGACGCCTCAGATTCTGACCAATGTCACCCACGACATGCGCGTGATGCGCGACGAAAGCTTTGGCCCGGTAGTCGGTATCATGCCCGTCAAAGACGACGCCGAGGCGATCCGCCTGATGAATGACAGCGAATTTGGTTTGACCGCGTCGCTCTGGACCCGTGACCTTGAGCGTGCGCAATCAGTTGGCGATCAGGTCGAAACCGGCACGGTCTTTATGAACCGCGCAGATTATCTTGATCCAGGCCTGTGCTGGACCGGTTGCAAAAACACGGGGCGTGGCGGCGGGTTGTCGGTGATCGGCTATCAGAACCTCACCCGTCCGAAATCCTATCATCTGAAAAAGGTAACGACATGAGCCTTGTTGGAAATTGGTCCTACCCGACCGCGATCAGGTTTGGCGCAGGCCGGATAAATGAATTGCCTGACGCTTGTGCGAAGGCCGGGATGAAACGCCCGCTTCTGGTAACGGATAAAGGGTTGGCGGACCTTCCGATCACCAAAGCCGCGCTGGACACCATCAAGGCCGCCGGGCTGGGGCGCGGGTTGTTCAGTGACGTCGATCCAAACCCGTCCGAGGTGAACCTTTATGCTGGCGTCGAGGCCTTCAAAGCCGGAGGCCATGACGGTGTGATCGCCTTCGGCGGCGGATCGGGGCTGGACCTGGGCAAGATGGTTGCCTTTATGTCCGGCCAGACACGCCCTCTTTGGGATTTCGAAGATATCGGCGATTGGTGGACCCGCGCCGACCCGGACGCAATAGCCCCGATCATCGCCGTGCCCACCACGGCGGGAACCGGGTCCGAGGTTGGGCGGGCAGCCATCATCACCAACTCGGTGACGCATGAGAAGAAGATCATCTTTCATCCAAAGGTGCTGCCCTCGGTGGTCATTTGCGACCCCGAATTGACCGTAGGTATGCCCAGGTTCATCACCGCCGGCACCGGTCTGGATGCCTTTGCCCACTGCGTCGAGGCCTACTCCAGCCCGCACTATCACCCAATGAGCCAGGGCATTGCCCTTGAAGGTATGCGGCTGGTCATCGACTATCTGCCGCGCGCTTATGCCGACGGCACCGATATCGAAGCGCGTGGTCAGTTGATGAGCGCCGCCGCGATGGGCGCCACGGCGTTTCAAAAAGGGCTTGGCGCCATTCATGCGCTCAGCCATCCGGTCGGGGCGATCTTCAACACCCACCACGGAACAACCAACGCCGTCTGCATGCCTGCCGTGCTGGCGTTCAATGCCCCAGCCATCAAAGATCGCTTTGACCGTGCCGCCGGATTTCTGGGCATCGCAGGTGGCTTCGAAGGGTTTCAGGCATTCGTCCAGCAGTTCAATGACAGCTTCGGCATCCCGCGCAAGCTGGGTGAGCTTGGCGTCACGCGAGACAAGATCGATGCGCTTGTCCAAGGGGCGATCAAGGACCCGTCCTGTGGCGGAAATCCAATCGAGTTGACCGAAGAAAACCTGCGAACGCTTTTTGAGCAGGTCATCTGATGCAGGCGTCGGACCGGCAAAAAGTTGACGGGCGAAGTGTTGACACGTGATGCAAACGGGCGTGACACTTGGTCCATTGTAACGTGGACACATGCTCACAGTGTCGATTCTTGGTGAATCCAACCGCCG
This sequence comes from uncultured Aliiroseovarius sp., assembly GCF_947497285.1. Classification (GTDB taxonomy): domain Bacteria; phylum Pseudomonadota; class Alphaproteobacteria; order Rhodobacterales; family Rhodobacteraceae; genus Aliiroseovarius. The sequence continues at coordinate 304,068 of NZ_CANMFT010000003.1, forward strand.
ATATGCGTTCGATGTGAAAAGCGTGTGGCACGGTTTGAACGATGGGGGGAACAACAATTTCGGTCCTGACAGCGCACCATGCGGACACGCCCGGACAAGTGCCTGCTGATCTTGGTATGAACTGGACTGAACTAGCGGTCCAAGCTGGTGCTATTTTGGTCGGCACTATTGGCAAAGACTGCCAACATAAAAAAACAAAAACCAACGGGAGACTACTATGACAACCAAAACACAGTTCAGCAGACGTTCCGTGCTGAAAGGCGCGACCACGGTCGGCGCTGCAGCCTTGGCGACACCGATGTTTGTGAAAAACGCATTGGCATCGTCGGGTGAGGTTAACATCCTGATGTGGTCGGACTACCTGCCGCCCGAGTTTATCGCAGGCTTTGAAGCGGAAACCGGCATCAAGGTGAATTATACCGGGATCGGCTCGAACGAAGAAATCATCAACAAGATGAAGGCCACCAAAGGTCAGGGCTTCGACATCATCTCGCCGACCAACAACCGGTCGCTTCAGTGGGGGCCGCTTGAGCTTCTGCAACCGTTCGATCTGTCGAAGGTCAACATTGATGCGGTGAACCCGGCAATGGCCAAAATCGGCACCGACGCATGGAACTTCGGGGATGCAGGCGCCCATTGGCTGCCGCATATCTGGGGCACTGAAGGCATTGCCTATCGCACCGACCTGTGGCTGCCTGCTGGTGACGCGCCAAGCTACGGTGACGTATGGTCGGAAGAAAACGCTGGCAAGACCATGGGCCGTGCGCATTCGATGATGCTGGGTGCTGGCCTGTATATGGAAGCGTCGGGCGAGATGGAGCCGGGCTCGATCTGGTCGGCTTATGAAGACGAAGAAACCATGCGCAAGGTTTGGGGTCAGGTCACCGATTGGTGCGTTGCCCGCAAGGACCGCATCAAACTGATCTGGAACGATGCTGACACCCAGAAGAACGGTCTTTTGAACGAAGGTGTCGTGGTCGGCCAGACTTGGGATGGTCCGCCGCTGGCGCTTAAGTCCGCTGGCGAACCTGTGCATTACCAAGCGCCGGTCGAAGGTGCGATGGCATGGGTTGACGGCATGTCGATGCCGGTCGGTGCCGAGAACATGGACCAGATCTATGCCTTCATCGAATATGCCTATCGTCAGGAGCCTGCGGGCGTTGCGATTGACAGCCATGGCTATAACTCGCCCGTTCTTGGGGCGGACACCTATTCGGGTGACACCTACAAGAAAAACTTCTCGGAAGCCTATCCGGGTGAAAGCCTGGCCAACCTGAACCCATGGCCTGCCGAAGCACCTTGGTATGCCGATGTGCGGACCGAGTTCGTCAACAAGTTCAAGAGCGCCTGATCGCCTTGAAACAGCGTTCCCCTGCCTGTGGGCGGGGGAGCGTCACACATCAGACTGAAACGTTGAACACGGAGCCGCGCCCCGCAAGAAGGGTGTGACCAATCCGTGCATGGGGAGAAGCCATATGAGTGCCGGAGTAGGCGTCGATCTCGAAAATCTGTGGATCCGCTTTGGGGATTTCGTCGCCGTGCGCGACGCGAATGTGCACATCAAGGGGGGCGATTTCTTTTCGTTCCTTGGGCCGTCGGGCTGTGGCAAGACCACCATCCTGCGCGCTGTGTCCGGGTTTCTTGAACCCAGCGAAGGCAATGTGCTGATTGGCGGCAACAACATGAAGGGCATCGGGCCGAACAAGCGCCCGACGGCTTTGATCTTCCAGAACCTTGCCCTGTTCCCGCTGATGAAGGTGTGGGAGAATATCTCGTTCTCGATGGAAATTGCGGGCGCGTCTGCCAAGGAACGTCGCAAGCGTGCCGATGAATTGCTGGACATGATTGCCCTGTCTGACCAAGGTGACAAACTGCCCAGCGAGCTTTCCGGCGGCCAACGCCAACGCGTGGCGATTGCCCGCGCACTGTGTGCTGAACCCGATGTGCTGCTGCTGGACGAACCCCTGTCCGCGCTTGATCTGAAGCTACGCCAACACATGCGCACCGAGCTGCGCGAAATCCAGAAACGCGTCGGCATCACATTCATCTACATCACTCACGATCAGGGCGAGGCGCTGACCATGTCAGACGACATCGCCGTGATGCGCGCGGGTGTCATTGACCAGATCGGTGATGGCAAGACGATCTATAACGATCCCGCCACCGCCTTCGCCGCCTCCTTCGTTGGCGAGAACAACGTGTTCCGGGGCAAGGTGCTTGAGGTCAATGGAAACGAGGCGCTGATCCGCACCAATCGGTCGGGCGACCTACGGTCGCGTATCTCGACGGCGAATTTGGGCAAGCTGGCGGTTGGCGACGACGCGATGATGTTCATCCGGCCCGAAGCGCTGGACCTTGCCCCGACAGGGACCAAGGGTGAAAACTTCGTGACCGCGCAAGTGACGCATGAGGAGTTTGAAGGCAACACCTTCAACATCTTCATGGAAGGTGACGGCGGCAAGGAAATCAAAGTCGCGATCCCCAATCACGGTCAATCCTTCGACGATCACACCGGGCAAGCCATGACGCTGGAATACGAGGTCGACAACGCTGTTGCCGTCCCCGCCGGCGAACTGGCCGCGGAATAGGGAGCGTCAGTCATGCCGAGTTTCCTGAAAGACTTCTTCAATCGGAACGGCACGTTGATGGGGTCGTTGATGCTGGGTCTGGTCCTGTTCTGGACCGTCGGTCTGATCATCCTGCCGCAACTGTCGATGCTCGATTTCTCGTTCCGTCCGAACCTGCCCCCGCCTGAAATTGGTGGGCCAAAGGATGTCTATACGCTTGAGAACTACAAGTATCTGGTCTTCGGACCGGAAGGGGGCAGTCAGGATTACAACGCGGTCGACCTGAAGGTCTTTTTCCGCACTCTGGTCGCGGCTGTCTGCGTGACCATCTTCAACCTGATCCTGTGTTATCCGATCGCGTATTATCTGGGCCAGACCAAGGGCAATCACATCCGTATCCTCGCCCTGATGCTGATTATCCCCTATTGGATCAACGAAATCTTACGCGCCTTTGCGCTGCGGATCATCTTTGGCGAAAGCGGGGTGCTGAACACTATTCTGGTCGGCTCCGGGATATTCGACACGCCGTTTGACTTCATCCGCAACGATATTGCGCTCTATGCCGGTCTTGGATACGCCTATATCCTGCTGATGATCTTCCCGATCTACAACGTGATCGAAAGCCTTGATCACAACCAGATCGAGGCCGCGCGCGACCTTGGCGCCCCTTGGTGGCGCATCCATAAACGCGTTGTGATTCCCTATGCCAAACCCGGCATCAGTTCGGGCTGCACGATGGTCTTCATGCTGTCTGCCGGGGCACTGGCCGCGCCGCAGATCCTTGGCGGGCCATCCAGTCTGTGGTTCACCCAGCTGATTTACCAGCAGTTCAATGACAATAGCGACTGGCCACAAGGCGCGGCCTATGCGGTAGTGCTTCTGGTGACCTGTATCCTTCTGGTCCTTGCGGTCATGCGGCTGTTCAAGGTGAACATGGGGGATATCGGCAAATGAACAATTCCATTATCCGTATCTCGATCTGGGTCTATCTGGCGATCTTCTTTATCTATCTGCTGGGCCCGCTTGTGATCATGTCGATCACTGCGTTCAACTCGCCCAGCTTTCCGCGCGCCACCCCTTGGGAATGCTTGACCTTCGAATGGTTCTCGGCCCTGTTTCAGGACGAGCGCATCCTGAACGGCATCAAGAACTCGATCCTTGTGGGGATCGGCACGATCATCCTGTCGGTGTCGATGGGACTGGCCGGCGCGCTGATGCTAACGCAAATCTGGCCCAAACTGCGCGCGACCTATTACACGATCATCATCGCGCCGATCCTGATCCCCGGCGTGGTGCTTGGCATCTCGACACTGGTCTTCTGGGACCGCATCAACCGGATGCTGGGTCTGGGGGCGGATAGCTTCCTGTCAAATGGCCTGTTTCTGACCATCATCGGTCAGTCCACCTTCATCGCCAGCTATTGCATGTTGGTTCTTGTGGCCCGTCTGCAACGCTATGACCTGGCCCTGACCGAAGCCGCATTGGATTTGGGCGCAACCCATGCCCAAGCATTTCGCAAGATACTTCTGCCCTTCATGCGCCCGGCGCTTGCATCGGCGGCGGTGCTGGCGTTTCTGGCCTCGTTCGAGAACTACAACACCACCACCTTTACCTTCGGCGAATACCCGACGCTGACGATCGAACTGGCGCAGAAAGTGCGTTACGGCATCACGCCTGCGATCTCGGCTTTGGCGTTCATGATCGTTGTGCTGACCGTCTTCGCGGCCCTGTTCAACGAGGCCAACATCAAGCGCAAAGAGGTCATCGCCAAAGCGCGAAAAGAAGGTGCGACGGTTGGCGATGTGACCAGCGGCGTCAAACTGCCCGGTTTCTTCACCGGTAATGCAGCCGCCATCACGTTGGTTGTCTTTGCTGTCGCGACCATCGCGGTGATCGGCACCGCAACGGTTTATAGCCCCAAGCAGTGCATTGCCAATGTGCAGGAACAGAAGCGGCTGGAAACCCAAAAGCGCATCCAGGAACTGCGCGATCAACGCAAGCGTGACGCCGAGGCCGCTGGTCAGGCGGGTGGCGCGACCGGGGCCGCAAAACCGTCAAACAACTCGGGTTTTGGCGGCGTCTTTGCACCGGGAACGCTTCAGGGTGGGGATCAGGGCACAGCCCCTGCTGATGATGCGGGGTCGTCAAACAACTCTGGCTTCGGAGGTGTCTTTGCCCCCAACAACATCAATGGCGCTGACAACTGATCCAAAGAGGTCGAAATGAAGCAAAGGCCCGGACTTGTGCCGGGCCTTTTCAGTTGCTGGGCTAATTGATTAAAGCTCGTGCGCCCAAGGCGGGTTTGCCCCCGCGCGCGCGACCGTAACGGCCGCAACCTGTGCCCCATGGACCAACGCCTCGCGCAGTGTGTCTTCTGGCAAGGCTTTCAACGCCTCTTTGGTCAGCGCACCCAGTTCAGACAGCCTGGCAACCACGCCTGCATTGAACGTGTCGCCCGCGCCAACCGTATCAACGATCGTTGCTTTTTGGGCGGGCACGTCGACCACCCCGCCGCCGCGCAGGAACCCGATCGCGCCTTCGCCGCCGCGCGTCACGATCAGCACCGAAGGGCCGGATGCCAAGATCCGCCCAGCTTTCTGCGCCAACGAGCCTTGGTCGGTGTCGATCCAGTCCAGATCTTCGTTCGACACTTTTATGATGTCGGCGCATTCGATCATGGACGCCAGGCGCGCGCGAAACCGGGCTTCGTCGCGGATAAACCCGGGGCGAATATTGGGGTCGATTATCACCGCGCGGTTGGCACCTTCTCGCGCCACGAGCGCGGCATAGGCATCTGCGCCAGGTTCGCATGCAAGGCTTATGCCACCAAAATAAAGCGCCGAAACCTGCGCGGAGAGGGCGGGCATATCATCTGGCGTCAACATACGCCCGGCGGTGTTTTCATCGAAAAAGGAATATGTCGCGTGCCCGTTGGTCAGCTGAACAAATGCCAGCGTCGTGGGGCGATCAGAGGTGATCACGTGCGAGGTGTCCACGTGACTGTCCGTGAGGGCCGCGCGCAGTTGCTGGCCAAACATGTCGGTTGAAAGCCCCGTCAGCATCCCCACTTCGGCACCAAGGCGTCCAAGTGCAATGGCGGTGTTGAAGACAGCGCCGCCCGCATGGGGCACGAAGCCGTCACGCCCGGTCGTCGTGGGGGCGGGGATCATGTCGATCAGGGCCTCTCCGCAACACAAGATCATACGCTACCTGTTCCTCGTCGGCCCGCCATTGGGGTCGGCTTCTCGCCCATTTTCCCACAACGCGCGCGCGGCCTGTCTGATGCTTTCGCGTGACGGCATGGTTGCCGCATAGGCGGGGCCCGTGGCGATGAAGCAATCCTGCGCAGCATGGCGCGCATGGGCAAGGTCGCAGTTCTCGTGAAGAAACGCCATCAGAGCCTCGGACAGACTTCCAGTCGCGCGGCATTCGTCCACGATAAGAACCTTTTCAGCGCCAGCCAGCGCCGACAGAATGCCGGCTTGCGGCAATGGGGCCACCCAACGAAGGTCAATGATCCGGGTTTCGATGCCCTCGGCGCTCAGGTCTTCGGCGGCCTGCCGGGACAGATACCGCCCATTGCCATAGGTCAGGATGGCAAGCGGTCCGTCACCTTCGACGCCGACCTCGCCCAAACCGATCCGCTGGTCAGGGGCGGGATACCGGGACATCCAGCCCCCATCCTTTTCAAGCAACAGATCACGCATCGGATAGAGCGCAATGGGTTCGATGAACACTACGACGCGTTGTTCTTCGCGCGCCAGTCGAACGCATTCGCGCAACATCATCGCGGCCTCGTCCCCGCGTGATGGGCACGCGACCACAAGGCCGGGAATATCGCGCAGAACCGCAAACGAGTTGTCGTTGTGAAAATGCCCACCGAAGCCCTTTTGATACCCCAACCCAGCAATGCGGACGACCATGGGGTTGGTGAACTGCCCGTTGGAAAAGAATGGCAGCGTGGCAGCCTCGCCCCGGATCTGGTCCTCGGCGTTATGCAGGTAGGCCAGAAACTGAATCTCGGGCATCGGGATAAATCCGTTATGCGCGGCGCCAATGGCCAGCCCGAGAATGGATTGCTCGTCCAGAAGGGTATCAATCACCCGGCTGGGACCGAACCGCTGGATCAGCTTTTGGGTGACGCCATAGACCCCACCTTTGCGCCCAATGTCTTCGCCCATTGTGATGATTTCGGGGTGGTCCAGCATCAGGTCAGTTAGCGCCCAGTTGATCAGCCTATTCATGGGCTGAGGGCTGTCTATCTGGCCGATGTCTGCCCCAAAAGCTGCCGCTCGCGCCTCTGGCGTCGGGCCATTGCCCGGCGTGCAATCGCGAGGGGATGGGATCAGCGACGCGCTGACCTGCTCTGCTGTCTCAAGACGTGGGCGTGTCACCACCTCTGCCGCAGTTTCTGCGCAGATGGTTTCGGCGTCGCGATACAGGCGTAACACCTCGTCTTGTGTCAGCACACGTTTGTCGATCAGCAGGCGGGCGGAGTGCAAAAGGGGGTCGTCTGCCTCCCAGCTCTCGAACACGTCTTTCGGAAGATAGGCGTGCTGAAGGTCGGACCCCGCATGCCCGTAAAGGCGCACGACCGACAGATGCAGAAATGCCGGCTTGCGCTGGGTGCGCACATAGTCCGCCGCGTCTTGGGCCACCCGGAAGGTCTGGTAGATATCCAGCCCATTTGCATCGAAATACTTCAAACCCGGTTGGTTGGAAAAGTTTGCAGCGATCCAACCCGTCGGGGTGCGGGTCGAGATGCCGATCCCGTTATCTTCGCACACGAACAGAAGGGGCAGGGGCACCGATTGGCAGGAGGTCCATCGCGCCGCATTGATCGCGCCTTGGGCGGTCGAGTGGTTGGCCGAGGCATCCCCAAACGAGCACAAGACAATGCCATCATCGGCCAGCACTTTGTGTTCGGGTGGATTTCGCTTGGCCAGACCAATGGAATACGCAGCACCCACCGCCTTGGGCAGGTGGCTTGCAATCGTCGAGGTCTGGGGTGGAATGGCCAGAGCTTTCGAGCCCAAGACCTTGTGACGCCCGCCGCTGATCGGGTCGTCGGCCGAGGTCGCAAAAGACAACAGCATATCCCGCGCAGCGTTCGTTCCCGGCACCTGGCTTGACCGCATCGCCTGAAAGGCACCATCGCGGTAATGAAGGAACGCCATGTCTTTCGGCCGGACCGCGGCGGCGACCGCGGCCATGCCTTCGTGGCCCGAAGACCCAATCGTATAGTAACCCTGACCCGCAGCCTGCATCTTGCGCGACTGCCGGTCCAGATTTCGGCTCAGGCATTGCGCGCGAAAGATTTCCACCGCCTCCGTGCCTTCAAGCGGTCCAGATGGCGCCTCGCCATGCGGGAAATCCCCGGCCAAAACCCGGTCACGAAAAGCCTGGTCGACGACATCCGCGCGATCCATGCGATTTCTCCTTTGATTTGGGCCTGACAGTCACAAGGGTGTCACATGGGTGCATGATGATTGGCACCAAAGCGAACGAGGTTTCGCCCGAATGCATCAACACGCGCGCAGAAATGCAAATGGAAAATACCAACCAGCCGCAAAGTGTAATCGAGCCAGCCGCCACACGTCACCGGCACGGCGCTACGGTCAGGCGTGGTGAGCCCGCATATGACTCAATCCGAAAAGGTCAGCTGAGGGGCGATTAAGTCACTGAAGTATTTATATTAAAACGAAGATCGCCGCCGTCTCAACCGGCGGGCCCTTTTCTTGATCGGTGAAGCACCGGCAAAAAACTGACGAACAAATGTGCTGCCTGGCTGCTATTGCTATAGGCTGGGCTAATCATGTGGTAGGTTTAATCGATTTTTCTTGTCGCCACAAACTGCCAAACTGGTCGCACCAAAAAACAGCGACGCGATTAATCAGCGATTGCTTGCAAAACAAAAGACCAACAGAGGAGAAACAGATGAAGTATCTAACGACAACATTTACGTCGTTGGTGGCGGGGGCTCTTCTTGCCACGGCTGCCGTCGCAGAGACGGAACTGACCGTTTACACCGCGGTCGAGGCCGAAGATCTTGCCCGTTACGCCGAAACGTTTAACCAAAGCCACCCGGACATCAAGATCAACTGGGTGCGCGATTCCACCGGGATCATCACCGCAAAGCTGCTTGCCGAACGTGACAACCCACAGGCAGATGTTGTCTGGGGGCTGGCGGCAACGTCGCTTTTGCTTCTGAAATCCGAAGGCATGTTGGAACCTTACGCGCCAGCAGGGGTCGAAAACCTTGATCCGAAATTTGTGGATGGCGACACCCCACCGGCATGGGTCGGGATGGACGCTTGGGTCGCGGCGGTCTGCTACAACACTGTCGAGGCTGAGAAAGCCGGGCTAACGCCGCCCACGTCGTGGAAGGACCTGACTGATCCGATGTATGCGGGTCACCTTATCATGCCGAACCCAAATTCGTCCGGCACTGGGTTCCTTGACGTTTCCAGCTGGCTGCAACTGTTCGGTGAAGAAGGCGGATGGGAATATATGGACGCGCTGCACGAAAACATAGCGCGCTATACGCATTCCGGCTCGAAACCCTGCAAGCTGGCTGCTTCAGGCGAAATTCCGATCGGTATCTCGTTTGCATTCCGTGGGGCCAAGTCAAAAGCTGCGGGCGCTCCGTTGGAAATCATCGTGCCGTCTGAAGGCGTCGGTTGGGATATGGAAGCCACGGCTATCGTCGCGGGCACGGCCAATCTGGAAGCGGCGCAAACTCTGGTCGACTTCACAGTCACGAAAGAAGCCAACGTGATGTATAACACCGGCTATGCTGTCGTCGCCTATCCGGGCGTTGCGCAACCGGTCGAACACTTCCCCGAAGGTCTTCTGGATGCAATGATCGACAATGACTTCGAATTTGCTGCAAACAACCGGGCTGCGATCCTTAAGGAATGGCAGAGCCGCTATGACGGCAAGTCTGAACCCAAGTCCTGATCGTTTTGAGCGGGGGACAGCATTTGCCCCCCGCTCACTCCAATGCGCTCCCTTCTTTGAAACAAACAGAACAGACCCGGCATAAGCCGGTCGGCACACCTGTACGTGAAAACCGTTGAGGTAAGGATCCACTCCGTGACACAACACCACGCTTCTGATGAAACGTATCTGAGCATTGACAACCTGTGGAAAGCCTTTGGTGCCTTTCTGGCACTGAAAGACATCACACTGGCGGTCAAGAATGGCGAATTTGTTTGCTTCCTCGGGCCTTCCGGCTGCGGCAAGACCACATTGCTGCGCGCGATTGCCGGGTTGGATCTGCAAACCAAGGGCACTGTGATGCAGGGCGGAAAGGATGTGTCGAACCTGCCGCCGTCCGAGCGCGATTTCGGTATTGTCTTCCAGTCGTATGCGTTGTTTCCCAACCTGACGATCGAAAAGAACATCGCCTTTGGTCTGGAAAACACCGGTCGCGGCAAAGCCGAGATTACCGCCCGCGTCGCCGAGTTGCTTGATCTGGTCGGTCTGCCGGAACAAGGAAAGAAATACCCGGCACAGCTTTCTGGTGGTCAACAGCAGCGCATTGCTTTGGCCCGCGCGATTGCAACCAACCCTGGCCTATTGCTGCTGGATGAGCCGCTGTCCGCACTGGATGCCAAGGTGCGCGTTCACCTGCGCCACGAGATCAAGGAGCTTCAACGCAAGCTGGGCGTGACCACCGTCATGGTGACACATGATCAGGAAGAGGCTCTGGCCATGGCTGACCGGATCGTGGTGATGAACCATGGCGTGATCGAACAGGTTGGATCCCCTACCGAGATCTACCGCGAACCCGCCAACTTGTTCGTTGCCGACTTCATTGGCGAAATGAACCAGATCACCTCCACGGTGACCAAGGGCGGGCGGCTCAGCGTCGGGGAAAAGACCTTTGCCTGCCATGAGCACAGCTTCAGCGACGGCACCCCCGTCGTTGCCGCGATCCGCCCCGAAGACATCATACCGCATGAAGAAGGCTATGATGCTGATGATCCCAACCGCAATTGCATCGACGTGCTGTTGCATGAAATGGAATTCCTTGGGTCGTTCTGGCGGTGCCGTTTGCGCAACGAACGGTTCGGCGCCTCAGAACTGATTGCCGATTTTTCGATCAATGCCGTGCGACGCCTCGGGCTTGGTGAAGGCCGGCAGATGGTTATTGAACTTCCGACAGATCGCCTGATGGCGTTTGACCGCCCGGAGGCAAGCTGATGGCCGGAATTTCAGACGCAACACAGATGCCCGCTGGGCCGGTCGTCAAAGGCAAGTTGAGCCGCGACGACATCCTAATGCGCGGCGGCATGATGGTGATCGCGCTTTACCTTATTATCACGCTGGCCTTGCCGCTCTACGCGATGCTGTCCAAGTCCTTTTCGACCTATCGCGTCGAGCTTTCGCAATACGAGTTTCAGATCAGCGACGATGCGGGTGTCTTTGATGGGACCATTCTGAACGCAGAGGTGTTGAACCAGCAAACCGGCGCGATTGACCCGGCCGAACTGAACACCGGGTCCGATGGTCGCTTGCCCGTCACCGGATTGTTTCCCGATTTCAGCTTTCGCAGCCCGGTCATGTATCAGGTCCGCAATACAAGCGACGAGGGTCGTTTTCTTGTCGGATCGACCCTGCAGGATGGAACCGATTGGGTAACGCTTGACAGCAACACCTTCCGCCGCGTGCAGTTGCGACCTGTGAAAGCGACCGGGTTTGACAACTTTATCAACTACTTCTCGACACCCGCGCTGTTCAATTCGATCAAGAACTCTCTGTGGATTGCGGTTATCAGCACGATCGTGACCGTGACCTTGGCGTTTTGGTTCGCCTATGCGCTGAACCGAAGCTGTATGCGTTACAAGGGTGTATTCCGGCTGATCGCCATGGCCCCGATCCTTGTGCCGTCGCTGTTGCCCGGCATCGCGCTGGTCTATCTGTTCGGCAATCAAGGTATCGCGAAAGAGCTTTTGTTCGGGGCCAGCATTTATGGCCCGATTGGGATCGTGATCGGATCCATATTCTTTACGTTCCCACATGCGTTCATGATCATCTCGACCGCGCTGGCGATCTCGGACGCGCGCCTTTACGAAGCTGCCGCCAGTCTGCGGGCCACGCGCTGGCGCACGTTTTGGACGGTGACCATTCCGGGCGCGCGCTATGGCCTGATCTCGGCGGCATTTGTGGTGTTCAACCTTGTGATCACCGATTTCGGACTGCCAAAGGTGATCGGCGGTCAGTTCAACGTGCTGGCGGTGGACATCTACAAACAGGTGATCGGCCAACAGAATTTCGAGATGGGTGCAGTGGTGTCCGTGGTGCTCGTCATCCCGGCCATCTTCGCCTTTGCCATCGACCGATTGGTGCAGTCGAAGCAGGTGGCATTGCTGTCGGCGCGGTCTGTCCCTTATCAGCCGCAACCCAACCAGCGCACGGACTTGATATCGTTCATCTATTGCGCGTTCGTTGGCCTGTTCATCGTGGGTATTCTGGCGATCTGCCAATACGCCGCCCTGATCAAATTCTGGCCCTATGATCTTAGCCTGAGCCTCAACAACTATCAGTTCGACAAGATGGATGGCGGCGGCTGGGCGTCTTACTACAATTCGATCAAACTGGGCCTGTTCACGGCCGTATTCGGCACTGCGATCGTGTTTTTCGGAGCCTATCTGGTCGAGAAAACCAACGGGTTCAGAACTGGCCGCGCGCTCTTTCAGATGTTCGCCATGTTGCCGATGGCCATTCCGGGTATGGTGCTGGGCTTGGCTTACATCTTCTTCTTCAACAGTCCGTCCAACCCGCTGAATGTGATCTACGGCACGATGGCGATCCTTGTGATCTGTTCGGTGACGCACTTTTATACGGTGTCGCACCTGACGGCCGTCACGGCATTGAAGCAGATGGACCGCGAGTTTGAATCGGTCTCCGCGTCGCTGAAGCAGCCCACGATGAAGCTGTTCAGCCGGGTCACTGTGCCAGTCTGCTTGCCGTCGGTCTTGGACATCTCGATCTATCTGTTCGTCAATGCGATGACGACGGTGTCTGCGGTGGTGTTTTTGTATTCGCCCAAGACCTCGTTGGCCTCCATCGCGGTGCTGAACATGGATGATGCGGGTGACATTGCCCCGGCTGCTGCGATGGGGATGATGATCTTCTATACCAACGCGGTTGCGCGGATCATTCACCTGCTGGTTTCAAAAGGTGTGCTGGTCAGAACGCAAGCGTGGCGAACGCGTTGAGCGTGACCTGACAAGCCGCGAAAAAGCGCACCGGGTCACGATCCGGTGCGCTTTTCTTTTTCCAAAAGCGCATTACGCGCCAGATCCATGAAGGTGCGGATCACTTTGACATCGCGCCGTTGCACCAGATGCACAAGTGCTTCGCTCATCGTGATATCGACATCGCTGAGCGGGATCCGTTTCAACCGGTCGTCATGGCCATATTCTGCCTGAGACACAAACCCGATCCCTGCGCCCGAGGCCACGACCTCGCGCACGGCCTCGCGGCCCTCTGCTACGATGGCAGGCCGCAGAGTCAGGCCCTGCTTCCTGGCCGCGTCTTCCAGCTTCTGTCGCGTTTTTGACCCGACCTCTCTGAAGATCAACGGCATCTCCGTCAGGTCTTTCAGTGTCAGGGGTTTCTTATTCGATAGGGCCATTTTGCGTGCTGCAAAGGCGGTGATTTCAGTTTCACCAAGGGTCAAAGCTTCCATATCCTTGCCCGGAGACAGGCTGCCCACGATCCCAATCTCGGCGTTATACGCCCTGAGATCGTCAAGGATGTCTTCGGTGTTGCCGGTGCGCAGCGTCACCGTGACATTGGGGTAATGCGCTCGAAATTTGCCAAGAAAATCAGTGATGTGGTGGGCGCTGTCAGCGATGATACGCAGCTCGCCTTCAACAGCGGCACTGGTCGAGGACATGTATTCCTCGATCTGCTGCTCAATCTCGAAATATTGTTTGGTGAACCTGAACAGGTGCTCGCCTTCTTCGGTCAACCGGATGCGTTTGCGCTCGCGATGAAACAGCAGCGTATCGTGGTGTTGCTCTAGCTTTCTGACCTGTTCGGAAATGGCCGGTTGGGTCAAAAGCAAGGCTTCCGCAGCGCGCGAAAAACCACCCAGAAGGGCAACGTGGTGAAAAGCTTTCAGCTGACTGTGGCGCATGCTTCAGGTCCGTTTTTCAAGCATAAGCACAGCCTATGTTTTGATTGTTAATTGCAATTTCACATATGGATAAGCTTCCTGCAATGGTGTTCTTGAAAGACACTTTCGGAGATGAAGAATGAAGGCTCCTGATCTGCAAATCGAACCGCCACGTCTGGGCGAACCCTACCTTCTGACACCCGGTCCGCTGACCACGTCTTATGCCGTCAAAGAGGCGATGTTGCGCGACTGGGGAAGCTGGGACGATGACTTCCGCGCCATGACCAGCGATATGCGCGCGCGCCTGTTGGTGTTGCTGGGCGAAGGCTCTGATGACTTCGATTGCGTGCCGATGCAGGGCAGCGGATCGTTCTCGGTCGAGGCCATGTTGGCGTCCTTCATTCCGCGTGACGGTAAGGCGCTGGTGCTGGCAAACGGTGCTTATGGGATGCGGTCTGCGCAGACGTTGGAGTATCTTGGGCGCGAGCATATCGTGCTGAACAAGGGCGACTATCTTCCGCCGCGTGGGGACGAGGTCGCGCAGATCCTGGCCGATGACCCCGCGATCACCCATGTCGTCGCCATTCACTGCGAAACCAGTTCTGGTATTCTGAACCCAGTCGAGGAAATCTCGGAAGCAACATACGCTGCCGGACGGAAGCTGCTGGTCGACTCGATGTCCGCCTTTGGGGCGATCGAATTGAAGGTCGCGGATATCCGATACGAGGCGATGGTGTCCTCTGCCAACAAATGCATCGAAGGTGTGCCGGGCTTTGGCTTCATCATTGCCCGTAAATCCGAGCTGGAAGCCGCCAAAGGTAATAGCCATTCGCTGAGCCTGGATGTCCACGCGCAATGGGCGCATATGAACAAGACCGGCCAATGGCGGTTCACTCCGCCCACCCATGTCGTTGCAGCATTTCTTGAAGCTCTGCGCGGCCACGAGGCCGAGGGCGGCGTTGCCGGTCGTGGCGGGCGTTACACGCGCAACCGCGACGTGATGGTCGACGGCATGCGCGAACTTGGGTTCGAAACCCTGCTGAAAGATCGCTGGCTGTCGCCCATCATCGTGACCTTCTTCTGCCCGGCGGATGAAAACTTCGTCTTTGACCACTTCTATGAGCTTATGAAAGACAAGGGGTTTATCATCTATCCGGGCAAACTAACGGTTGTCGACAGTTTCCGCGTCGGCTGCATCGGTCAGATGGATGAAAACGTCATGCGGCAGGTTGTGACTGCCGCGAAGGAATCGTTGGACGAGATGGGCGTAGAAAGCGCGGCACCTCCTGCAATTGCACTTGAAGAACGCGCCAAGCTGGCTGCCTGAATACGAAGGAAAGACTTAATGACCATTCAATCCCCCGTCGTTGCAAACGGGCGTGCCTATCCTGCTCCGAAAACCTGTGCGATTGCGATTTGCCTTGATGGCTGCGAACCGGAATATCTGGACAAGGCGATTGCCGATGGCTTGATGCCGACCCTGAAACGTATGCGCGAAACCGGCACCGACCGGCTGGCGCATTCGGTCATTCCGTCCTTCACCAATCCCAACAACTTGTCTATTGCCACCGGGCGTCCGCCGGTCGTGCACGGGATTTGCGGCAACTATCTTTACGAGCCGGAAACCGGCGAAGAAGTGATGATGAACGACGTGCGCTTCTTGCGCGCGCCGACGATCTTTTCGCAGTTCTACGAGGCGGGCGCACGGGTTGCGATTGTGACGGCGAAGGACAAACTACGCGCTTTGCTGGGAGCTGGTCTGAAGTTCGACGAGGATCGCGCGAAATGCTTCTCGGCCGAGAAGTCTGACACCTCCACCCAAGCCGAACATGGTCAGGACGCGGCCAGCACATGGCTGGGTATGGCCCAGCCAGAGGTCTATTCCGCCGAACTTTCCGAGTTTGTGTTTGCCGCCGGCGTGAAGCTTCTGCGCGAATGGAAGCCGGACGTGATGTATCTGACCACCACGGATTATGTGCAACACAAATATGCCCCCGATCAGGCCGAGGCCAAGGCGTTTTACGAGATGTTCGACAAATACCTAACCGAACTTGACGCGATGGGTGCGGCCATCGTCGTGACCGCTGATCATGGCATGAAACCCAAGCACCACGCCGATGGTTCGCCCTCGGTCGTGTATGTGCAGGACCTGCTGGATGGTTGGCTGGGTGAAGCCGCCGCGCGTCTGATCCTGCCGATCACCGACCCCTATGTTGTGCACCACGGCGCTCTTGGCTCTTTTGCCACCGCCTATCTGCCTGATGGCGCGGACCATAATGACATCATGGCCAAGCTGCGCGCAACCAACGGGATCACCGATGTGCTGACCAAGGCCGAAGCGGTTGCGCGCTTTGAACTGCCCGGCGACCGGATTGGCGACGTGGTATTGGTGTCAGGTGAAAACATCTGCATTGGCACGTCTGAGCACCGCCACGATCTGGCGGCGTTGAACGAACCCTTGCGCAGCCACGGTGGTCTGACCGAGCAAGAGGTGCCGTTCATCTGCAACCGCGTTCTGCCCCTGCCGGAACGTCCCGTCTTGCGGAACTTTGACGCGTTCTTCTATGCCACCGAAGCTGCGGCGCTTTGATATGAAGGATGACGTGATGAGCAAAGACGATATTCGACACGAAGGGATGCGCATAGGGGGCGAGATCGTGTTCACCGACGATGTCGTCCCGGTGAAGTATCCATATACCGATGAGGTGATCGGAACGGTCCCCGCAGGCCAAGCCGAACACGCGCGTAAGGCATTCGAGATTGCCGCGAACTACAAATCGAAATTGTCACGCTATGAACGGTCGCAAATCCTGCAGCGGGCAGGCGAATTGATCGGCGAGCGGCGTGAATTTCTGGCCAAATGGCTGACGTTGGAGCTTGGCATCTGCCACCAGCACGCCATTTACGAGACCAAGCGCGCGCAGGATGTGTATCAATTTGCCGCCCAGCAGGCGATGAATGATGACGGCGAGATTTTCTCGTGCGACCTGACCCATAACGGCAAAGAACGCAAGATTTTCACCAAGCGCGAACCAGTGAAAGCGATCAGTGCGATCACACCGTTCAACCATCCGCTCAACATGGTCAGCCACAAGATTGCCCCGTCGATTGCGACCAACAACTGCATGGTGTGCAAGCCGACCGAACTGACGCCCCTGACCGCGATTGCGCTGGCCGATATCCTCTATGAGGCGGGACTGCCGCCCGAGATGTTTCAGGTCGTCACCGGCTGGCCGCAGGACATCGGGGAAGAGATGATCGTCAATGAAAATATCGACATCATTACCTTCACGGGTGGTGTGCCGGTGGGCAAGATGATCGCCGAAAAGGCGGCCTACAAACGGCAGGCGCTGGAGCTTGGCGGCAACGATCCGTTGATCGTCTGCAACGATCTGAACGACGCCGATCTGGACAAGGCTGCGACCATCGCGGTGGCGGGGGCCACAGGAAATTCCGGGCAACGCTGCACAGCCATCAAACGTATTCTTGTGCAGGAAAGCGTCGCCGACAGGTTTGTTCCGCTGGTGCTGGCTAAGGCCAAGGCAATCAAGTTCGGCGATCCACAAGACCCCAAAACGGAACTGGGCTGCGTGATCCATGCGCAGGCCGCAGAGCTTTTCGAAAAACGTGTGTTCATGGCCGAAAAAGACGGCGCGAAAATTCTGTATCACCCCGGACGCGACGGCGCGCTTCTGCCACCCATCGTGGTGGACCACGTGCCCCATGACAGCGAATTGGTGATGGAGGAAACCTTCGGCCCAATCATCCCGATCGTGCGTGTGCCGGATGATGATGACGAGGTTATGGCGATCTCGAACTCGACCCAATTCGGGCTGTCATCGGGTGTTTGCACCAACGATCTGCACCGCGCGATTGCCTATATCAACGGTTTGGATGTCGGCACTTGCAACATCTGGGAACAGCCCGGCTACCGTATCGAAATGTCGCCTTTTGGCGGGATCAAGGACAGCGGCAACGCCGTTAAGGAAGGCGTGATCGAGGCGATGAAGTTCTTTACCAACGTGAAAACCTATTCGCTGCCCTGGCCAAACTAGGGGTCGCGGCTCATATTTCCTCCCTGACTGTGAGGCTCAGATATCTGAGCCTCACCTTTTTCAATTGAGGCACCATGACCAAGAAAATCGTTCACACCGAAGGCGAATCCAACACGTCAGACGCCCGGCAGTCTTGGTTGAAGAAATCCATCGGCCCGAACTCTGCTCCGCTTCTAAAACGCGACGCCAAGGCGTTCATGCACCAAAGCCTCTCCAGCCCGTGTGTCAGCACCATTGCCAAGGCGGACGGTATCTGGATCGAGGATGCAGATGGTCGCAAGTTCATGGATTTTCATGGAAATTCTGTGCACCATATCGGCTATGGTCACCCCAAACTGATTGCTGCGATTAAGGCGCAACTGGATGATCTGCCCTTTGCCCCGCGCCGCTTCACCAACGATCCGGCGGTCGAATTGGCTGAAAAGCTGGCCGCGATTGCGCCCAGCGATCTGGGCAAGGTTCTGTTCACCACCGGCGGTTCAGACGCCAATGAGGTGGCGTTGAAAATCGCCCGCGCAGCGACGGGGCGGTTCAAGACCATCTCGTTCTGGGATGCGTTTCATGGGGCAGGTATGGGGGCGGCCAGCGTGGGGGGCGAGGCGACGTTCCGCAGCCACATCGCGGGGCCGCTTCTGTCGGGCACTGAGCACGTCGCACCCTTCGCCTGCTACCGCTGCCCATACAATCACGAAAGCCCTGACACCTGCGGATTGGCCTGCGCCAAGATGGTCCAGTATGTGTTGGAACGCGAAGGCGATGTGGCGGCGGTGATCGCTGAACCCATGCGTGCGGTGCCGTATGTTCCGCCCCCCGGTTTCTGGAAATCTGTGCGCGAGGCGTGCAACCGCCACGGCGCGCTGCTGATCATGGATGAAATCCCGACCGGGCTGGGCAAGACGGGCAAAATGTTCGCGTTTGAACATGACGAGATCATCCCCGACATCGTCACCATGGGCAAAGCGCTGGGTGGTGGCATTCTTCCGATTGCCGCTTGCGTGGCCCGGCGCGAACTGGACGTCTGCGGTGATTTCGCCATCGGGCATTACACGCACGAGAAGAACCCGGTTACATCCCGCGCCGCCCTGACCACCATCGAGATCATTGAGGAAGAAGGATTGGTCGCCCGATCTGCTGAGCTTGGCACCCACGCGATGCAGGTGCTTCAGGATCGTTTGCAAGATGTCCCGATTGTCGGGGACATTCGTGGTCGCGGCCTGATGTTCGGCGTCGAAATCGTCGAGGATCGGACCTTGAAAACCCCCGGCAACGCGCGGGCTGAACGGATCTATTACGCCTGTCTGGACGCCGGTCTGAGCTTCAAGATCAGCCAAGGCTGCGTGTTGACCCTGTCGCCGCCCCTGACCATCGCGCGTGACGATTTGGACCGCGCGCTGGATATCGTGGTGACGGCCATCAAAGACGCGGCATGACCGCTCAGGTCGCCTTGATTGTCCTCTCGGCGGCCTTCCTGCATGCGCTGTGGAATGCGCTGGTGAAAGGGGCAGGGGACAGGGTGATCATGTTGGGCATGATTGCCTTGGGGCATGTGGCCTTTGCCCTGACCTTCATTGGGTTCGTGCCCTTCCCGGACCCGTCGGCATGGCCCTTTATGGTCGCGTCCATTGCGATCCACTGGCTGTATTTCTACTTCCTGAACGTCGCCTATCGTCTGGGCGATCTGAGCTTCATCTATCCCGTGGCGCGTGGCTTTGCCCCGGTTCTTGTCGCCTTGGGCGCGCAGTTCTGGGTGGGCGAAACGCTTCCGCTTCAAGCATGGATTGGCATCTTCAGCGTCTCGGCGGGGATCATGTTTCTGGCCCAAGGCGCGTTTGGAGCCACCATGTCCAGAAACGCACTGCTGGCCGCCTTGGCGATCGGTGCCACGGTCGTGGCCTATACGCTGGTCGACGGGTTCGGAGTGCGAACCTCCGGCCACGCGTTGGGCTATATCGGCTGGCTGTTCCTGTCGAAAATCCTGATCGTCCTGTTCCTGTTTCCAAGCCGGATGGACCGGCTGCGCGCACAACCGCCCAGAACTTTGCTGATCGGGTTCATGGGGGGCGTCGTGTCTGGCACAGCCTATGCGCTGGTGCTTTATGCCAAGACCATCGCGCCGCTGGGCATCGTGTCCGCGCTGCGCGAAACGTCGGTGATCTTTGCCGCCCTGATCGGGGTGCTCTGGTTCGGCGAAGGGCCAAGGGCACGGCGGCTTTTGTCGGCTGCGGCTGTCGGGGCTGGGATCATCTGCATCGGGCTGGTGCGGTAGCCCGCGCCCTAATCGGCAAAAACCACGCCCTTGGTTTGAGCGCGCAGACGGGGGTCATGGGATTTGATCAGCACATCGCGCCCTTCCAATACCTCAAGACAGCGGGCGAGTGTTTCTTCCTCCAACCGCTGCATCGCGTCCTCGGTATAGAAGGTCAGATGCGGTGACAGGATCACGTTCGGGTGGTCAAACAACTCACTCATGGGATGGCCTGATCTGGCCAGGGGTTCTTGGCTGAACACGTCCAGCCCCGCCCCTGCGATCCAGCGCTCGCGGATCGCTTGGACAAGGGCAGCCTCGTCCACAATCGCGCCACGCGACACGTTGATCAGGAAGGCCGAGGGCTTCATCGCGCGAAGTTCCTCTGCGCCGATCATACCGCGGGTATCGTCGTTCAAAACCGCATGGATGGTCACGAAATCGCTCTGCGTCAACAGGTCATGCAGGTTGTCGATCTTTGTCACACCCAGTTCGGCCATATCCTCAGCCGAGGTATGTGGGCTGTAGGCAATAACATTCGCGCGGAACCCAAGCCCGGCCATGCGCGCCATGCTGCGCCCGATCTTGCCCAACCCGACAACGCCGACCGTCTTGCCCGCGATGTCAGAGCCTAACCAAATGGGTTCCGGCCACGCCCATCCCTTGGCGGTCATATGCGTGTTCAGCGCGCACAGTTTCTTAGCCAGCGCGATCAATAGGGCAAAGGCGCCTTCCGCCACAGTGTCTTCTGCGTATTCAGGAATATTGACGACAGGCACGCGGTGTTCAATTGCTGCAGGTATGTCGATCGCGTCGATCCCCACGCCATATTTGACGATCCCTTTCAGATGAACCGCGCCTTCGATGATCCGGCGCGTGATCGGGGTGTAGCACATCAACAAAAGATCGGCGTCGCGGGTAGCACTTGCCACGGCGGGTTCAGATGCTCCATCCGGCAAAAGCACCAGATCATGGCCCGCATCCCTTAGCTTCTGGTCCAGAAGTGGTGTTTGCAGATTGCTGTCTGTTCTGACGATCTTCATCGCGGGCCCCTTGTCCTATCGCCAAGATCATACCGCGCAGCGACCTCTGTTGTGCAAATTCAATTTGCTGATGAGGTAATAGGTTTAGGCCATCAGTTTGGTCGGTCAGGCTTTGTCTGGTCCGCAGAGCTTCCTCGCTTATCAAACCCACACCCGCCGCCCTTGAGGACAAAGACGGCGGGGATGGTTTGTGCATTCAGTGAACCGCGTGCCAACGCCGCACTTCATCCCGTCATTGAGCCGCATCCTCGACCAGCTCGATCCGCGTCAGCCGGTGACCGGGCTGGAGCGCGCAGACCAGCGTATAGGTGCTGCCCTGAGATAAGTCGGACGGGAAATCCACGCGATGCGCAGTGCCCCCACTTGGAAAGTTCTGCTGGGCACTATTGGGAACGGGCTGTGCCGGGTTCAAAAGAAAATGCCCTGATGCAACCGAGTCTCCTGACACATTAACGACGTGAAAACGACACCCTGATGGACTGGTGCAGGCCCCGTTCAGACACTGGTCGAACGTTCCCTGTGCCGTAACATACTTGAAGTTTGCGCCATGATGTTCACGTGCGAGCGGACAGATGACGCGCAATCGCTTCGTGCTGCTTTTGTTCACAATAAAGCCGAATTGGGAAATCCCCAACGCATTGTCGCCGGCAAAGTCTTCATTGGCGGCTTGTCCTGTCCACCGATTGCAAATGCTACCTGGATAGGATTTTCCGTCGGCGGCCTGGACTGCACCGGCTGAAAGGCAGGCGAGCGACAAAACCAAGGCTTTCGCCAGACGCTTCTCGATGTGGTTTCCGAAAGAGTAGAAAAAAGTTCTGAAATCAACCATAATAAGAACTCCTGCTGTTTGCGCGATGTGTAAAATCTGGGTTCTAGCAACCCGGCAAACAAAGGGATTGTAAATTTCGGCCATGCAGCAGAACGACCAAGGCTCTGTCTATCGCCCTTTGCCGGTTTCCGCCGGGCTGCGGCCCTTCGTCAGGCGTTTCATGGTGGCAGATTGCGAGGACGAGCTGGATGTGAGGGTTCGCCCCGTGCCGACAGGTTATTGCTATCTTGGCTGGATTATGGATGGCCGGGTCAGTGCCGACATTGACGGTGTTCGGACCGAGTTTGGCGACAGAGTTGCGCATATCTCAGGGCAGATTCATTGCCAGGACATCGAAGTGCGCTATCAGGGTCGCCTGATGCATGTCCTTGTCGAAATGACCGCGACCGGGCTGTTTGCGCTGCTGGGGCAGCCCGCTGGCAGCTATTCTGGCAAGACAGTCGATTTGGGCGAGGAGGCGCTGAATTGGGTGCTTGGCGGTGCGCAGGCCGATAGGTTCGTGCGACCTGACCTGCAATCTACTCTGAGGCGGATCGAAGACTATCTTTCAGCCCGGACTGAAGCGCCGTTTTTCGTGCCGACCTATATCACTCAGGCTACAGAAATGATTGAAGCGGACCCAGACGGGATGATGGCAGGCGAGGTTGCCGCGCAGCTTGGCGTTTCGGCAAGACATTTGTCGCGCGGGTTCAAGAAATATATCGGCGTTCCACCTAACTATTTCCGGCGGATCATGCAAATTCAGCGGGCGATTGCCTTGGTGACGACGGGTGATGAAAGCACACTGACCCAGATTTGTCTGGATTGCGGGTTCTATGATCAGGCGCATTTCATTCACGCGTTCAACCGCTTTTTCCTGACCAGTCCCAAAGCCTTTTTCGACAGCCCGGACCCGACATTGCTTTCGTTCTTGTCAAAACAGGACCTTGGCGGCGGGCGCCCGTGACGCACCTCACGGTTTGCCCTTTGGGTCGGCTAAAGCTGAACCGCAACCAAGCCTACGAAGTCGCCTGTTTTAATCAGGCCCGGAACATGACGCGCCACAAGGATGCCGTCGCGGCTGGCCAGACATGCTGTGGGGTGGTCGCCGGTCCGATCGCTGGACCACACGCGGGCGATCGGCTGGTCCTGCGCAACCGTGTCGCCCAATTCGATGAGGTATTCGACCATGCCAGACACCTGGGAAAAAACGAAGCAGCGATCATCGGGCATGTCCAGCTGGATTGTGGCCTCGACCACGGGTGTGCCGGACAGAATGTCAGCATGGATCAACAGGTTGCGGATGCCTTTGCGCGCGATCGAGACGCTTTGCGCAGTAGCCGTGCCTGCGCCGCCCAATTCGGTGGTGACGAAGACTTTGCCCTGCCGCTCGACCTCGGTGTCGAACATGCCGACACTGTCGATCTCAAGCATCCGCACACTGTAGGGGGCGTTGAAGGCCTGCATCGCCGCCATGCACGCTGCCTCTTGCGTCTTGTCGTCAAGGATATGCGCCGCTGCGAAAGGTAGAAAATCCAACGTCCGTCCGCCCGAATGAAAGTCGAGCACAAGATCCGCCATAGGGACAAGTTCGGTTGCGATGAAATGACAGATCTTCTGGGTAACGGTGCCGTCCGGCGTGCCGGGAAAGCTGCGGTTCATGTTGCGGCCATCAACGGGCGAACAACGCAACCCTGCGGCAAAGGCAGGCATGTTCATCATCGGCAAGATGATCACGCGGCCCCGGATATCTTCTGGCCGCAAGGAAACGGCCAGATCTTGCAACGCGATCGGTCCCTCGTATTCGTCGCCATGATTGGCACCCGTCAACAAGGCGGTTGGCCCGTCACCATTCGCAATGACGGTGATCGGCACCATCACTGACCCCCAAGCGCTGTCATCGCGGCTGTGTGGCAACCGCAGGAATCCGTGGAGAACGCCTTGTGCATCAAGCGGGATTGTCGGCGTGATCGGAGATTTGCTCATGGCTTCACCCAAAGTTCGCGTGGCGTGGTGCACAGGCATTCAGGGCCCGTTTCGGTGATCAAAATCGGCTCGGTGATTTCCAGCCCGCCATCGTCCAGCCAGAGGGCAGGCATGAAATGGAAGGTCATGCCAGGTTCCAGCACGGTCGTGTCCCCGCGCCGGAACGAGATTGTCCGCTCGCCCCAATCCGGTGGATAGCTGATGCCGATCGCGTATCCGCAACGGCTGTCTTTTTCGAAACCCGCCTTGTTTAATGTTGCGTTGAAAGCGTTCGCGATATCCTGCGCCTGATTGCCGGGCTTTGCCTGCGCCAGACCAGCGTCGATTGCGTCCAATACGGCGGCTTCAGCGTCGCGGTATTTTTGCGGCACCTCGCCCAGAAACAGCGTGCGCGACTGCGGGCATTGATAGCGCCGATGCGCGCCGGCGATTTCAAAGAAGGTCGCTTCGCCCAGTTCCAGCGGGCGGTCGTCCCATGTCAGATGCGGCGCCGTGGCATCAAGACCTGAAGGCGCCATCGGCACAATCGCCGGGTAATCGCCCCAAAAGCCATGCGCGCCGCGTATGCCGGTGGCATAGATCTCGGCGATCAGGTCGTTCTTTCGCATCCCCGGTTCGGCAAGCTCCAGAATACGGTCGTGCATCGCCTCGACGATATTGGCTGCACGGCGCATATATTCAATCTCGCGTTCAGATTTGACAGCGCGTTGCCAGTTCACAAGGCCAGTGGCGTCGCTGAAGGTGGCCTTCGGCAAGCCACTTACAAGCGCAGCATGTGCGGCGGCGGAATAGTAGTAGTTGTCCATCTCGACACCAATCTGCACGGCACCTAAGCCAAGGTCGCAAAGAAGCGTCGCGAGATCTGTCATCGGGTGCTTTTCGGGGTTCTGCACGAAGGTGTCGTCATAACCGCGGATTGTGTCGTCGCCTTCCATGAACACCGTCCTGCGTGCGCCTTGGGCGTCCATTTCCCGACCCCACCAGACCGGGTCGCCAGAGTGTGTCAGGATCACGCCCTGAAAGACGTAAAACGACCACCCGTCGTAGCCAGTCAACCAAGACATGTTCGATGGGTCGGACACAAAGATCGCGTCCAGCCCCTGCGCCGACATGGCGGCCCGCGTCTTGCTGATACGACGCTGGTATTCTTCTGTCGTGAAGTTCTTTTCAAATGTGGTCACGTCACAACCCCTGTGTTCCCAAGCACCGCCCAAGCGGATGAATTGCCGTCGTAACCGTCACTTGTTTCATAGCAATTGACAAGCCGCCACGCACGGCGGACATGATGGGAAGATGAAAACACACCGACTTGATAAGACCGACCTTTCGCTTCTGTCGATCCTTGCCCGTGACGGACGGCTCAGCAAAAGCGAGCTGGCCCGACGTGTTGGTCTGGGCGCGACATCGTGTTGGGAGCGGATGCAACGTCTGGAGCAAGCCGGTGTGATCGCAGGCTACCGGGCTGAGGTTTCGCTGCGCGCCCTCGGGCCGGCTGTGACCGTGTTTGTCACGATCGAACTTGGCGAACACCGGGCCGAAAACTTCGACCGGTTTGAGCGCGAGATTGCCCGTCATGATGAGATCACCGGCTGCTGGGCGCTGGGAGGAGGCTTCGACTATCTGATGCAAGTGGTCACGCGTGATATCGAAAGCTATCAGGCGCTGATGGATACAGTGCTGGAGCAGCGCGCTGGCGTGGCCCGTTACTTCAGCTATATCGTCACGAAATCGGTCAAGGACGCGCCACCACCATTCGATCTGCTTTCACAGTCCTGACTGATCTTTCCGAAAATTTTTCGGCCATTGACTATGAATCTCTGAAAACCTTTCGCCATTCACGAATGTAGCCTGCGTGGGCAGGCACAAGACGGTGCAATCAGAAAAAGGTTCCGGCAATGAACTCTCCCCTCACCAATGATCAGCTGACACAGTGGGATCACGATCACTTTTTCCACCCCTCGACACATCTGGGTCAGTTTGCCCGCCGCGAGATGGGCAACCGGATCATCACAGGGGCCGATGGCGTTCATATCACGGATCGCGAGGGGCGCAGCTCGTTGGATGCGTTTGCCGGGCTGTATTGCGTGAATGTCGGCTATGGCCGCAGTGAAATTGCCGATGCCATCGCCGAACAGGCGCACGAGCTGGCCTATTATCACTCCTATGTCGGTCATGGAACCGAGGCCTCGATCACCCTGTCGCGTATGGTGGCAGAACGCGCGCCCGAGGGATTGAACCACGTCTACTACGGGCTTAGCGGATCGGATGCGAATGAAACCAACGTCAAGCTGGTTTGGTATTACAACAACATCCTTGGACGGCCCGAGAAGAAGAAGATCATCTCGCGTTGGCGCGGCTATCACGGGTCGGGGCTGGTGACGGGGTCGTTGACGGGGCTTGAGCTGTTTCACAAGAAGTTCGATCTGCCTTTGTCACAGGTGATCCACACCGACGCGCCCTATTATTTCCGACGTGAAGATCGCTCGATGAGCGAACAGGCATTCTCGGCCCATTGCGCGCAGGAACTTGACGCGTTGATCGAACGCGAAGGGGCTGACACCATCGCCGCCTTTATCGGCGAACCGGTTCTGGGCACCGGTGGCATCGTGCCGCCGCCCGCAGGGTATTGGGAGGCGATCCAGAAGGTGCTGACCAAGCACGATATCTTGCTGATCGCAGACGAGGTTGTCACCGGGTTCGGGCGCCTAGGCTCGATGATGGGGTCGGACCACTACGGGCTGAAGCCGGATCTGATCACCATCGCAAAAGGGCTGACATCTGCCTATGCGCCCTTGTCGGGGTCAATCGTTTCGGACCGGATGTGGAAGGTTCTGGAACAAGGCACCGATGAAAACGGCCCGATCGGGCACGGCTGGACGTATTCCGCGCACCCGATTGGGGCGGCAGCGGGGGTGGCGAATTTGCGGCTTCTGGACAAGCTCGACCTTGTCAGCAACGCAGGCGAGGTTGGGCAGTATCTGAACGCAGCGATGGCTGAAGCGTTGGGCGACCACGCCCATGTCGGCGACATACGCGGCGAAGGCATGTTGTGCGCGGTCGAGCTGGTCAAAGATCGCGACGATCACGTGTTTTTTGACCCCGCCGACAAGGTCGCTCCTCGGATTGTGGCTGCAATGCTGGATCGTGGGGTGATCGCGCGGGCCATGCCGCAGGGCGATATCATCGGCTTTGCACCACCGTTTTCCCTGACCCGCGAACAGGCAGATGAAGTTGTCGCGGTGACCAGATCATCAGTCGCAGAGGTGTTGGAGTAAGACTGCTCCGGCGTGGCCCATGCGGTCACGAGCGCTGCGGATCAGCTACGTTTGGCAATGTGGTGATCTGGTCGGGCTGAGAGGATTCGAACCTCCGACCCCCTGCTCCCGAAGCAGGTGCGCTACCAGGCTGCGCTACAGCCCGACCGTGACGCGCGGGATAGCGGCAAGCGGGGCAAGAGGCAAGACCCTAAATGCCTTTCCTACAGGGTCAGAACCATTTTGGTGGCGCTGTCAAAACCTAAAAGCGGGCGCAGTGGCCCGGTCGTCTCGACCCCCGTCGCGACGAAGCCCAATCGTTCATAGAGCGCGCGGGCACGTGGGTTGGTGTCGATCACGTCAAGCGTCACTTTGGTCAGACCCTTGTCGCGGGCGTGGGTGAAAAGCGCATCGAACAGCGCACTGCCAACGCCCATCCCGCGCGCCGATTTTGCAACGCAGATGCCATCCATCTGAAGGGTATCTTTCGGGGCGCTTCGTTCCAGCATCGCAAGCGGCAGTAGCCGCCAGATTGCACCCAGGCCGTAATGCCTGAACAACGCCGAAACACCTGCATCGCAGAACCCTTTACCAGATGCTTGATGGGCTGCGATGCCCAGCAGTTGCCCGTCCGGCCCTGTGGCGGCGATCACGGCCTTTGGATTGACCGTTGCGGCGAAAAACCGTTGCCCCCGTTCATCTGGGCCAAGCAGTTTTCCCAGCTTGCCACTGAAGGCTTCCCAATAAAGCGCGGCGGCTTGGTCTTCAAAGCCCGCGGGCAATTCGGAATGAAGGGTCAAATCTCGCATCGTCACTAAATAGGAACGATTGGCGCAAAAGAAAACCGGCCGACGCAGGTGCATCGACCGGTTCTGCCAATTTGAAGGTAAGTCAGAGGCTGGCGTTTAGCGCCGCGATAACCGCATCACCCATTTCCGAGGTCGTCACCGGCGTCACACCCGCGTCATTCAGCAAGTCGCCAGTGCGCACGCCGTCTGCCAGCACCTTTTCCACCGCCGCTTCCACGCGGTCGGCTTCTGCGCCCATATCGAAGCTATAGCGCAGCGCCATGGCGAAGCTGAGGATGCAGGCGCAGGGGTTGGCTTTGCCTTCGCCCGCAATGTCCGGGGCCGATCCGTGCACGGGTTCATACATCGCTTTCGGGCGGCCATTGGCCATCGGTGCGCCCAACGACGCGGACGGCAACATGCCCAGAGATCCGGTCAGCATCGCGGCACAATCCGACAGGATGTCGCCAAACAGGTTGTCGGTATAGATCACGTCGAACTGCTTGGGTGCGCGGACCAGCTGCATCGCGCCATTGTCGGCATACATGTGCGACAGTTCGACCTCGGGATATTCTTTGCCCACACGGGTCACGACTTCACGCCACAGAATGCCTGATTCCATCACGTTGGCTTTTTCCATCGAACACAGCCGTTTGTTGCGCTTCATCGCCAGTTCAAAGGCTGAGCGCGCGCCGCGTTCGATCTCGCTTTCGGTGTAGCGCTGCGTGTTGATGCCAACCCGCTCGCCGTTCTCTTCGAAAATGCCGCGCGGCTCGCCGAAATAGACGCCCGAGGTCAGCTCGCGCACGATCATGATATCAAGACCCGCCACGATGTCTTTTTTCAGCGACGAGAAATCGGCCAGCGCGTCAAAGCACTGCGCGGGGCGCAAGTTTGAATACAGGTCCATCTCCTTGCGCAGACGCAGCAAGCCGCGTTCAGGCTTTACCGAGAAATCCAGATCGTCATATTGCGGACCGCCGACCGCGCCCAGAAGGACCGCGTCGACCTCTTGTGCTTTCGCCATGGTCGCATCCGCCAACGGCACACCGTGCTTGTCATAAGCTGCCCCGCCCACAAGATCCTCGCTTACGTCAAAGGTCACGCCACGTTTGTCGCCGATCCAGTCGATGATCTTGCGCACCTCGGCCATCACTTCGGGGCCAATGCCGTCACCGGGCAGGATAAGGAGGGAGGGGTTGGTCATGGGTCTGTCCTTGCTCTGGAATGCGTCGCGGATCGGCCTAGCCTGTCAGGGGCGTAGCGTCAAGAAACGAGGGCTTAGAAGCGCAGATCGACCCAGACCAGCCGGTGACGCGATGCGGTTTGTGCAGTTGCATGCATCGGGTCTTCGGGGGCGGGCCAAAAGACACCGCTGTCGGTAACGGCCAGCCCGCGCGAGGGCAGGACATAACTGACGCGCAAATTGCCGGGCTTTGGTTCGGGCCAATCGACCGTATCCAGTGCCGGGTCCCCTATCTGGTCACCCACGCCTTCGGCGCGGCCGCCGTCGCTTTTCGGAGCGGGATCTTGCAGGCGGGGGTCGGACAGAAGGGATATTATGGCTGTGCGCCGGCCGTCACCGTCTTGCGGGTCAAGATTGGCATCCCCGACAATGACAAACGGATCTGATGGCGGCTTTTCGGTCAGTGCGCCATCAAGATAGCGCTGCCAGAATGCAATCTCATCATGGTTACGCCGCCCGTTGCGGTCTTCATCCCCGTCAAAGACCGGCGTGTTGGCGTGAAACGTCAGAATGTGAAGCGGCGCGCGGTCGGGCACAATCACTGGCACGTCCCAATGCGCGACGCTGCTCAGCCGCTGGGCCGCGAACGCCTTTGGTGTGGGAAAGGGAGCGCCGTTCCGCATCGGGGGAATGGCACCGGGAAAGTCCTTCCACAGAAGGGCTGAAAAGTCGCGCGTGTTGCCCAAGGGATGGCGGGACAGGATTGCCATGCCACCTTGTCCGGTAAATCGGCCATATCCCTGCGCGTCACGTGCTTCGCCGGTTCTGCCGTTACCGTCCATGTCCAAACCCGTTGCCAGCCCTGCATTCGGGCGCGCAGAAAACGCGTAACCCATGGGATGGTTGCGATCAGCCAGTGCAGCCTGGAAGGCCTGCAGGGCGTGGCCTTCCAGGTCAAAGTCAAAGCCTTGCAGTGCCAACACATCCGGTTGCACATGCGCGATCACATCCAGTACGGCGGCGACCTGCTTGTCCTTGCCGGACATGATGTCGCGCAGCAGCACACCCGGCCCCTTGCGCGTCAAGTCGGTGTTGTAGCTGGCGACCCGCAGATCTTGTGCGGCAAGAGGACCGGACAGAGAAATCGCGACAAGCGCAAAGGTGCTTGCCGCGATCCACTTCAAAAGGGGGCTAAGGGATATTTCCGCGCCGCTCAGGCGGGCATCAGGCCGCTGCCTTGCGCCCGGCGCTTGTTGCGTTTGCGTTCGCTGCTGATCATGAGCGCGACACGAAGCATTGCGATACCGCGCATGAACAGGCTGGCGGGAAGAAAGGCCCATGCGGCTACCGTCCAGATCATAGTTTGATGATTAGCTACCGACATCGACCCGAACAGCGAAACTGCGGCCGAGATCAAAAGCGGCGTTGCGAAAGGCAGCAAGAACCCCAGGGCGATGTTGAATCGTGCGTCACGGACCAGTCGGCGCACGACGTCGCCTCCGGTCGTTGGGTCAAAGGTGGGTAGGTTGACCCAGACGTTGAACGCGCCAGCAGATTTCGACGGCCATTCCGTGAAGCGCAGAGCAATCAGGAAGACAGCCATGGACAAGAGCGAGATCAGATAGCTCATGCCAGCAGCGGCGCGCAACAGAACCATGTCGCTGAAGGAGGCGTTCTCGGGCAGCATTGAAACCACGAACCGCACAGGGCTGTAGGGAAAGTCGATGGCTTGGCCGATCAGCATCCCGACCGAAGTCAGAAATTGCGTCGCGGTCGAGTTGTCAGTCTGACCGCGAACGATGACCGACAAGCAGAACACTGTTGCAAAAAGTGCGGCAAAGCGAATGCGGTTGAAGGGCGGCGCATCGCGAAATTCGACAAGACCCGGATAGGTCGAGGCGTATTCAAAGATCGTAAGCGCTGCGGCGAAGATTGCGACGATGGCAACGATCTGGCCGGATTCCTGACTGACGCCAGGCACCAGAATTGACGGAGTCGCAATCAAGATGATCATCAGGAACGCGCGCGCTATCGCGCCAATCATACGGCTAACCACTACCTTCATCCCTTCCACCAATGCAGATGTGTTGTCGAAGCACATCCTTGGCTGTTTGCTGTCTCGTCATCGTGGACGGACCGCTTATTCTTTTGCGTCATACTGCGCATCATCATACCCCCACTTCAAGTTGCAGCCTAAAATGGCCGGTAAAATGTGTTGCTTTTAAGGGGAAACTGGTGCGACTTTGCACCAAATTGTGCAAAAAATGGGGCCGCCTTCTCAGGCAGCCCCATTTTTATTTTTTCTTTAGAAGTGCTTAGACCCAGGGGCGGGTGGCCCCAACTGTGTCCTCATAGGCTTTAATTGAGCCCTCTTTTTCCAGCGTGAGGCCGATATCATCAAGGCCATTCAGCAGGCAATGCTTCTTGAATGCATCAACTTCAAAGGGAATCGCCTCTCCGTCCGAGGTGGTGATGACCTGTGATTCGAGGTCAACCGTCATCCGCGCATTGGCGCCTTTCTCAGCATCGGCCATCAGTGTGTCGACTTGTTCCTGCGGCAAGACGATCGGCAGAATGCCGTTCTTGAAGCAGTTGCTAAAGAAGATGTCCGCGAAGCTGGTCGAGATCACGCACTTGATACCGAAGTCAGCGATCGCCCACGGGGCGTGTTCACGCGACGACCCGCAGCCGAAATTATCGCCGGCGACCAAGATCTGGGCGTCGCGATATTGCGGCTTGTTCAGGACGAAATCCGCGATCTCGTTTCCTTTGCGATCATAACGCATTTCGTCGAACAGGTTCACACCCAGACCCGACCGCTTGATGGTCTTCAGAAAGACCTTCGGGATGATCATGTCAGTGTCGATGTTGACCAACGGCATGGGGGCCGCGATGCCGTGGAGTTTTTCAAACTTTTCCATAGTGCGGGTTCCTCAGATAAAGTCACGAACGTCGGTCAGCTTGCCGGTCAGGGCAGCCGCCGCGGCCATCGCCGGGCTGACAAGGTGGGTGCGGCCTTTGTAACCCTGCCGCCCCTCGAAGTTCCGGTTCGAGGTGGACGCGCAGCGCTCTTCCTCGGCCAGCTGGTCGGGGTTCATCGCAAGGCACATCGAGCAACCCGCCAGGCGCCAATCAAAGCCTGCGTCCTTGAAGATGTCGGCCAGACCTTCTTCTTCCGCTTGCGCGCGCACAAGGCCGGACCCCGGCACGATCATCGCGCGCAGCCCGTCTTTGACCTTTTTGCCCTTCACGATTTCAGCGACGGCGCGCAGGTCTTCGATGCGCCCGTTGGTGCAGGACCCGATAAAGACGGTATCGATCTCGATATCCGTCAGTTTCTGGCCGGGCGTCAGGCCCATGTATTCGATGGCACGTTTGGCGGCTTCGACTTTGCCGCCGGTGAAATCGTCGGGGCTGGGTACGGTTGCTGAAATTGGCAATACGTCCTCGGGCGAGGTGCCCCAAGTCACGACTGGTTCGATCTCTTCGCCCTTCAGGGTGATGACCTTATCGAAATGCGCGTCGTCGTCGGAATAGAGAGTCTTCCACCATTCAAGCGCCTGTTCCCACTGGCCTGCTTTCGGCGCGTGGGGGCGGCCTTTGACGTATTCAAACGTGGTCTCGTCAGGTGCGATCAGGCCAGCGCGGGCGCCGCCTTCGATGGCCATGTTGCAGACCGTCATGCGGCCTTCCATCGACAGATCGCGGATCGCTTCACCGCAATATTCGATGACATAGCCGGTGCCGCCTGCGGTGCCGGTCTTGCCAATCACGGCAAGGGTGATGTCCTTGGCGGTCACACCGGGCTTCAACTTGCCGGTGATCTCGACCTTCATGTTCTTCGATTTCTTCTGGATCAGCGTCTGGGTGGCCAGAACGTGTTCGACCTCGGACGTGCCGATGCCATGCGCCAGCGCGCCAAACGCGCCGTGGGTGGCGGTGTGGCTGTCGCCGCACACAACGGTCATGCCGGGCAGGGTCCAGCCTTGTTCGGGCCCGACGATATGCACGATGCCTTGCCGCACATCATCCACAGGGTAATAGTGGATGCCGAAATCCTTGGCGTTCTTGTCCAGCGCCTCGACTTGAATGCGGCTTTCTTCGTTCTCGATCCCTTTGGCACGGTCCAGCGTGGTGGGCACGTTGTGGTCCGGCACCGCGATGGTTTTGTCGGGTGCGTGAACCTCACGGCCCGCCATACGCAACCCTTCGAAGGCTTGCGGGCTGGTCACTTCGTGCACCAGATGGCGGTCGATATACAAAAGGCAGGTGCCGTCATCGGCTTCGTGGGCCACATGTGCGTCCCAGATCTTGTCATAGAGTGTCTTCGGGGCGGTCATTTGCGCTCTCCGTGGATGGTCATGGGTGGGTATCAGATGTCGAAAGGGTGCCCGCCTTAAAGGCAGGCTAGAACAGTCAGCGTCGCGCCAAAAAAGCGCCAAGGCAGGCGCGCGCGGTCATCCATGTCGAAAATCCGAGTCATGCAGACGGGATACTCCTTTGCTGTCACTGGGGCAAGAGCGCAGCGGCACTGGCGGCATTGTGGCTCTGGACCTGCGGGAAAGCGCGTGTAAAACTCGGCGCATGGAGCCAGAAAGCACGCCGGATGCCGGCACCACCCCCAATAATGCCACCGGATCGGAAAACCTGCCGGATCTTGCCAGCGAAACGTTCACCAGTTTGCGTGACCAGTTAGAGCCGCTGTGGAACGACGGTGCGGCCTTTATACTTAGCCTTGGGCAAACCTGGCGTCTGTATCAGGTTGCAATCATTTTCGCGATTGCCGTTCTGGCATGGGTGATCGGCAAAATGGTGGATCCCAAGATCCATGACTGGCTGCGCACGCGCGAGGGCTGGTCAAAGCGACGGCTTCGCTTTGCCATCCACCTGCGCCGCCGCGTGCCGATGATCCTGTTCGTATTGCTGGCATGGCTCGTGACCTCGGTGATGCGTGAAATGACGTGGCCGTCCCGATCGTATCTGATCGCGGCGGTGGGAACCCTTGCTACGGCTTGGGTGTTCGTCGGACTTGCCTCGGTTGTTGTCGAGAACCGAACGCTGCGACGCACGACCAAATGGGGCATGTGGATCTATGTCACGCTTTACTATCTTGGGGTGACAGAAGAAATCGGCGAGGTCTTGGACAACCTCGCAATTTCGACGGGCACTTTCCGCATTTCGCTTCTGGATGTGATCAGCGCGGTGGTCGTCACCGCTGCCTTGTTCGCCCTTGCCCGCATGTTCAGCCGCGCTTCGGCCGAGAAAGTGCGAAATAACGAAGATATCTCGCCGTCGATGCAGGTGCTGACGGTGAAGTTTATTCAGTTGCTGCTGTATGGCGCGGCGTTCTTCCTTGGCCTTAAGGTGATCGGCGTGGACCTGACCGGGCTGGCGGTGTTGTCCGGTGCCATCGGTGTCGGTCTTGGTTTCGGTTTGCAAAAGGTGGTGTCGAACCTCGTGTCCGGTGTCATCATCCTGTTGGATAAATCGATCAAACCCGGTGACGTCATCAGTCTGGGCGAAACCTTCGGTTGGATCCAACAATTGGGTGCGCGCTATGTGTCCGTTGTCACGCGGGATGGCCGGGAATACCTGATCCCGAACGAGGACCTGATCACCGGGCAGGTGGTGAACTGGTCACATACGAATTCATTCGTGCGGCTGGATATCTATTTCGGGACAGCCTATGGCGACGACCCACACAAGGTGCGCAAGATCGCAATCAGCGCCGCGGCCAGCGTTGAACGCGTTCTCAGCTTTCGCCCGCCCGTGTGTCACATCGTCGGCTTTGGCGATAGTTCGGTCGATTATATCCTGCGCTTCTGGATTGATGACCCAACCGGCGGGCTGACGAACATTCGCGGTAATGTCTATCTGGCGCTTTGGGATGCCTTTGCGGAAAACGACATATCAATACCGTTCCCGCAACGCGAAGTGCGGCTGTTGGAGGATGCAAACGACGGGACTGCCAAAGCCGGGGCGTGACCAATTTGCCCCCAGTTTTTTGCCACGTTCTTGACTGTCATTGAGGTCACCCCCAAGTGGTGCTACGATTCTTATGTGCCCAGCGCCGGGGCCGATCGGCGCGATTTGATAGGAGGACAATGTCCTGTCTCCGCAAACAGAGGTCGCAAACGATGCGACCGCAGGGAAACCCGCAATGACGGCAACCCCGAAAAACAGCGTCAGCGACGATATTCTGTCGCGCGTGCTCAGCTCTCTGGAAGATGACAAGGCCGAAGAAGTGGTCACGATTGATTTGCGCGGCAAATCAGAGATGGCGGATCACATGGTGATCTGTTCTGGCCGCTCGACCCGCCAGGTTGCCGCGATTTCCGAGAAACTGACCGACAAGCTCAAGCAAGAAATGGGTGTCTTCAGCAAAGTTGAAGGCAAGGATCAGGGCGATTGGGTTCTGATCGACACAGGCGATGTGATCGTGCACGTGTTCCGCCCGGAAGTTCGCGAGTTCTATCAGCTTGAGAAGATGTGGATGGAGCCCGGCGCACCGGGTGCTTCCGTCTGATTTGTAGGGCCGCACA
Source organism: uncultured Aliiroseovarius sp. (assembly GCF_947497285.1). Lineage (GTDB taxonomy): Bacteria > Pseudomonadota > Alphaproteobacteria > Rhodobacterales > Rhodobacteraceae > Aliiroseovarius. The sequence goes on from NZ_CANMFT010000003.1 coordinate 339,673, forward strand.
GGCATGAAAGTTCATATCTGTGCTGTTGGTCGCCTGCGGGCGGGCCCCGAGCGTGCGCTGTTCGATGATTATGTAACCCGATTTGACCGGTCCGGGCGCGCGTTGGGCTTGGGCCCGATCCACCTTCACGAAGTCGAGGACAAGAAGGGTGGCGGCATGCCTGCCGAGGCTGCCCTTTTGGGTCGTGTCATTCCTGATGGGGCGCTGCTGTGCATTTTGGATGAACGCGGCAAGCTTATGTCGTCCCCGAATTTTGCGCGCCAGTTGAGCGGTTGGCGTGACGATGGGCGCGGCGACGTGGCCTTTGTGATCGGCGGCGCGGACGGGATTGACCCCAGCCTGCGCGCCAAGGCGGATGCCAGCCTGTCCTTCGGCAAGATGGTTTGGCCGCATATGCTGGTGCGAGTGATGCTCAGCGAACAGCTCTATCGGGCGGCGTCGATCTTGGCGGGAAGCCCGTATCACCGGGTCTGACCGTGGTCCCGTCGCTTGCGCAATGCGCCTGCGATCAATACATACGAAGGCAAACAGCCCAAGGACCATCCCATGACCATTCCAAAGCCCGTCGTTCTGTGTATCCTCGACGGCTGGGGTTTGCGCGACGCGCGTGAAAACAACGCGCCAGTTCTGGCGAACACACCGAACTTTGACCGGCTCATGGCGACCTGCCCGAACAACACGCTGATCACCCATGGTCCTGATGTCGGATTGCCGACGGGGCAAATGGGCAATTCGGAAGTGGGGCATACCAACATTGGCGCAGGTCGCGTTGTGGCTATGGATCTGGGGCAGATTGACCTTGCGATTGAGGATGGCTCATTCTTCCAGAACGCAGCGCTGGGCGACTTTATCGCAGCACTCAAGAACAGTGGCGGGACCGCCCATCTGGCGGGGCTGACCAGCCCCGGTGGGGTGCACAGCCATCAAGATCATATCGTCGCGGCCGCCAAGGCTCTTACCGCCGCTGGTGTGCCGGTGGCGATCCACGCCATCACGGATGGCCGCGATGTGCCCCCGCAATCCGCGCGTGATCAACTCGCCGCATTCGAGGCAGCACTTCCCGAAGGTGCGCGGGTCGTCACCGTGACCGGGCGGTATTTCGCTATGGACCGTGACAACCGTTGGGACCGCGTCAAGCGTGCCTATGACGCGATGGTCAAAGGTCAGGGCGAAGCGGGTGCAACGGCGGATGCGATCGTTGCAGCCGCATATGCCGAGCACGAAACCGACGAGTTTATCCAACCGGCAGTCATCGACGGCTACGCAGGCATGCAGGATGGCGACGGGGTGTTTTTCATCAACTTCCGCGCAGACCGCGCGCGCGAGATCCTGCGCGCAATCGGTGAGCCGGGGTTTGCCGAATTCGACACTGCACCGCGCCCAAAGTTTGCCGCCCTGCTGGGCATGGTTGAATACTCCGATGGTCACAATGCCTACATGACCACCTGCTTTCCCAAGCGCGACATCGTCAACACGCTCGCGGAATGGGTCGCAAAACACGGAAAAACCCAGTTTCACGCGGCTGAAACCGAGAAATATCCCCATGTCACCTTTTTCCTGAACGGGGGCAAAGAAGACCCGGTCGATGGTGAAGTTCGCTATATGGCGGCCAGCCCGAAAGTCGCGACCTATGATTTGCAACCCGAGATGTCGGCGGCAGAAGTGACCGATCATTTCGTGGGGGCAATTCAGGATCAGTTTGACCTGATCGTCACCAATTACGCGAACCCGGACATGGTGGGTCACACCGGCGATCTGGCGGCAGCCATGGCCGCTTGCGAAGCCGTCGACGAAGGTCTTGGGCGCGTTATGTCGGCCCTTGAACAGGTTGGCGGTGCAATGATCGTCACCGCCGATCACGGAAACTGCGAAACCATGGTGGATCCAATTACCGGCGGACCTCATACAGCGCATACAACCAACCCTGTGCCGGTCATTTTGTTCGGAGGCCCTGAGGGTGTCGCTCTGGCGCATGGTCGTTTGGCCGATCTTGCACCAACCCTTTTGGAGCTGATGCAGATCGAAAAACCCGTTGAAATGACGGGTGAGAGCTTGATCCGCCGGTGACGCGCAAGGGTCACATCCTGTCCGCTCTTGTGGCGGCGTTTGTTTTGGCTGCGATGCCTAGCGGGCTGGCCTATGGCCAAGCGGACCCGGCCCAAGCGGCCCGCGCGGCGATGCTGGCTTTGGACAAGGCCACGCTGGCTCTGGCAGAGGCGCAGAAATCCAACGACCGCATCTCGGCATTGACGCAGACCGTGCAGGCCTATGAAGAAGGTCTGTCCGCCCTGCGCAACGAACTGCGCCGTGCAAGCCTTCGCGAAGCCACCATTCAAGGGGCGCTGGATGCGGAAAGCGAACGGCTGGCGCGCCTGCTTGGTGTCTTGCAAACGATCGAACGCGCCCCAGAACCTGCTTTGCTGATCCACCCTTCAGGGCCGCTGGGCACGGCGCGGTCCGGCATGATCCTGTCCGAGGTCGTCCCGGCGCTTCAGGCGCAGGCAGAAAAACTGCGCCGCGGGTTGGAAGAGCTGACAGCGTTGCGCGCGCTTCAGGAGCGAGCGGTGGACACGCTGAAAACGGGGCTGAGCGGGGTGCAGGATGCACGGTTCGAACTGAGCCTTGCCGTGGCGCGCCGCACTGAATTGCCACGTCGTTTCGTGGCGGACGAGGCTCGAATGCAGGCACTTGTCGAAAGCGCGGATACGCTGGCAAGCTTCGCAGATAGTCTGATGGCGGCCCCAGAGGCACAGGCTGGTCCGTCGGTGACCGACGATTTCCTGTCGGTGCAAGGGCGACTGGACATGCCGGTTCTGGGCCAGATTATCCGTCGCTTTGAGGATGTAGACGCTGCCGGGGTGCGTCGTCCGGGTTATGTTGTCGCGACCCGCCCGCTGTCGATTGTCACCGCGCCCTGGCCCGCCACGATCCGATATCTTGGACCGTTGCTTGACTATGGCAACGTCGCGATCATCGAACCCGGCGACGGCTATCTGATTGTGCTGGCCGGGCTGGGTCAGCTCTATGGCGAGGTTGGCGAAGTTCTGCCCAAAGGCGCGCCCATTGGCTTGATGGGCGGCGCTGAAACCAGCAACGATCAAGCGTTTTTGATCGCTGTTGAGGAAGGAACTGGCGCAGAGCGGTCGGAAACGCTTTATATAGAAATCAGAAAGAACGGAACGCCCGTGGATCCCAGCGACTGGTTCGCGGCAGGCAAGGATAGAAACTGATGAAGAAATTCGTGATGGCTGCCCTTGGTGGCACGCTGGCCGGTGCGATAATGACAACGCAGGTGGCTGGCCCCCTTGTGGCGCAAGATGCCAACAATAACGCGAGCGTCTACGAGCAACTCGATCTTTTCGGCGATATCTTCGAACGGATTCGCGCCCAGTATGTTGAAGAGGTCGAAGCCGGCGACCTGATCGAGGCTGCAATCGACGGGATGCTCAGCTCTCTCGACCCGCATTCGAGCTATTTGTCGCCCAAGGATGCGTCCGACATGCGTGTGCAAACGCGCGGATCGTTCGGCGGGCTTGGGATTGAAGTGACGCAGGAAGAAGGTTTCGTTCGTGTGGTTTCGCCGATGGATGGCACACCGGCTGACGATGCTGGCATGGAGTCGGGCGATTACATTACACATGTGGATGGTGAAAGCCTGATGGGGCTGACGCTTGATGATGCGGTGAACAGGCTGCGCGGCCCGGTCGGGTCCGAAATCATCATCACGGTTGTGCGCGAAGGCGTGGACGAGCCGTTTGATGTCTCCATCATCCGCGACACGATCAAGCTGACCGCCGCAACTGCGCGCGCGGTGGGCAATACCGTTGTCCTGCGTGTCACGACGTTCAATGACCAGACCTATTCGAATATGGCAGATGGGCTGAAGCGCGAGGTTGAGGCGCTGGGCGGCATGGACAATGTCGAAGGCATCGTGCTTGACCTGCGCAACAATCCCGGCGGCTTGTTGAACCAAGCCATCGCGGTCTCTGACGCCTTCCTTGAAAGCGGCGAGATCGTTTCAACGCGTGGCCGCGACCCCGGTGAAAGCGATCGCGTAAATGCCGAACCCGGTGATATTGCCGAAGCCAAGCCGATGGTTGTATTGATCAATGGCGGGTCCGCCTCTGCCTCCGAAATCGTTGCAGGTGCCCTGCAAGATCATCACCGCGCGATCGTCGTTGGCACCAAGAGTTTCGGAAAGGGATCGGTGCAGACGGTTATGCCGCTGGCCTCGGACGGGGCAATGCGGTTGACAACGGCGCGGTATTACACGCCCTCAGGCCGGTCTATTCAGGCGCTCGGTGTTTCGCCCGATATTGTGGTGCAGCAACCTCCGAGCATCCCCGAGGCCGAGAACGAAGAGGAAGAAACCCGCCGTCAGCGCACCGAGGCCGACCTGCGCGGTAGCTTGAACAATGACAGCCTGTCCGAGGACGAACAGCGTCAGATCGAAGAAGAACGCGAAGCCGCCGAAGAGGCTGCAGATCTGCGCGATGATGATTTCCAGCTGTCCTATGCGGTCGACCTGATCAAAGGTCTGTCCAAGATTGCCTTGGCGCAATAAGTGGATAATTCGCGTAAGGAAGGGGCCGCCTGACTGGGTGGCCCTTTCGCCGCGCCTTGCCATTCAAGGCGGCAGATGTCGCAACTCCGTTGCTATGAAAAGCAGAGGCCAGGATGACGCCAGAAGACATTGAAAAACTGCCCTACCGCCCCTGTGTCGGCATCATGCTGGCGAACGAGGCGGGTAAAATTTTTGTTGGGGAACGTATCGACGCCCCCAAGCTTGGCACCCGGACCGCATGGCAAATGCCCCAAGGTGGTGTCGACAGCGGCGAAGATCCGCGTGCGGCCGCCCTGCGCGAACTATGGGAAGAAACCGGCGTGACGCAGGATCTGGTCTCGGTCGAGGCGGAACTGCCCGAATGGCTGCCGTATGATCTGCCACATGACGTGGTCCCGCGCATCTGGAAAGGCCAGTTTCGCGGCCAGATGCAGCGGTGGTTCCTGATGCGCTTTCACGGCGATGACGCACAAGTAAACATTGAAACAGATCACCCCGAATTCAGTCGCTGGGCTTGGATGGACCCGAACGAAGTGGCGGACAAGATCGTGCCGTTCAAACGTGAAATCTATGCGCGAGTCCTCTCGGGTTTTCGGGACCACCTGTGATGCGGGGGGTGTTGGCACTGTTGTTTATCCTGGCGCCTGTGCCCGCGATTGCTTTGTCCTGCATGCCCTATAATGCGGTATCTGCCTATCAGATGGCAGATGGGTCACCCGATGATTATGTGGTCGTTCTGGGCGACCTGACCTTTGGTGAAAGTGGCCTGCCGAAGGTGGATTGGCAGCATCAAGAGGACGTTAAGCCTGACAATTTTCTAACTGGTCACATCACGGGCAAAAGCCTGACGAAAGACGGGTTCACCAACGGCTTTGATCAACCGGTCAAAATCAATGTGCAGTGCGCTGGGCCGTGGTGCGCGGGCCTGTCTCAGGGACAGCATTTGATGTTTCTCAAGCGCGACGGCGAACGCTACTTGCTTGAAGTCGACCCGTGCGGCGGATTTGCCTTTGGTGACCCTGACGCCGCAACCTTGCAAAAAATCAAAGCTTGCTTCAGGGGCGAGCGCTGCGAGGCTGACCTGCCGCGCTACTAGTGCGAAAAACACGCGCTTTCGCCCTTCGCAAACGCCCAAATGCCGCTATAACGGCGCCAGACACTCAAGCCGGAGGCCCCGCATGTCCTTTGACCGTTCGATCAAAATCGCCCCGTCCATTCTGTCCGCCGATTTCGCGAATTTCGGACAGGAAATTCAGGCCATCGAAGCCCAAGGCGCGGATTGGGTGCATGTGGACGTGATGGACGGGCATTTCGTGCCCAACCTGACCTTCGGACCGCCCGCCGTGAAAGCCTTCCGCCCGCATGTGAAAACCTTCATGGACGTGCATTTGATGATCGCACCGGTCGATCCCTATATCGAGGCCTACGCCGAGGCTGGTGCCGATATGATCACCGCACATGTCGAGGCTGGACCGCACATCCACCGCACGCTTCAAGCCATAAGGGCGCAAGGCGTGAAGGCTGGTGTATCGCTCAATCCCGGCACACCACTGGACAGCATTGAACATGTCATGGACCTTGTCGATATGGTGCTGCTCATGACCGTGAATCCCGGCTTCGGTGGCCAGAAATTCATCCACTCGGGGGTCGAGAAAACGCGCCGCCTGCGTCAGATGATTGGTGACCGGCCAATTCACATCCAGATCGACGGCGGCGTCACGACCGAAACGGCACCTTTGGTGGCCGAAGCTGGCGCAGATGTATTGGTCGCCGGATCTGCTGTGTTCAAAGGTGGATCTGTCGCGAAGCCTGACGTTTACGGCGACAATATTCGCGCGATCCGGGCCGCTGCCGAAGCGGGGCGTTAAACGCTGGCATTACACATGCGAATGAGTCTATGTTTTCTGAGCCAAAGACAGGGAGGCAATCGCATGATCCGTTTCACCACCGCAATTCTGGCCCTTCTCGCAAGCCCAGCCCTTGCCGACGAAGACATCCCCGACCAGTATCCAGGGTCAGCGCTGTATGAAAAACCGGTCGAGGTGATCCCCGACGTCTGGACCGCCATCGGAGCTACAGCGCCGCCGTCCTATGAAAACACCGGCCATAACAACAACCTGAGCTTCATCGTCACCGGCGATGGTGTCATTGTTGTGAACGCCGGTGCGAACTTCAAGCTGGCCGAAGCTCTGCACGCCGAGATCAAGGCCGTCACGGATCAACCCGTCAAGCTGGTGATCAACGAAAACGGCCAAGGCCACGCAATGCTGGGCAACAATTACTGGATTGCACAGGGGGTCGAGGTGCTGGCCCATGTCGATGCGGCAGAAGAGTTTGAAGAATATGGCGCTCAGATCTTCGAAGGCATGAAACGCTATGCTCGTGAAAACTGGGAAGGCACCGAACCGATGGGGCCGACCACTACGTTCGAGGACAAGCATGTCATCGATATGGGGTCAAAGCATATCGAGGTCTTGCACTCCGGCCCGGCCCACAGCCCCGGCGACATTCAGGTTTGGTTGCCCGAAGACAGCCTGATGATCGCGGGTGACATGGCGTTTCACAATCGCATTCCGCCCATCTTCGAAGACACCTGCACCAGCTGTTGGATCGAGACATGGGAAACTGTCTTTGCCCCGATTGGCGCGACCTATGTGATCCCCGGCCACGGCTACCCCACCAACATGGCGCAGGTCGAAGCGCATACGATCGGGTATCTGAAGCATCTGCGCGGCGAAATTGGCAAGCTTCTGGAAGACGGCGGAACCTTGGAAGAGGCGTATTACGTCGATCAATCTCCCTTCGCCCATCACGACACATTCGAAGAGCTTGCGACAAAGAATGCGGGGCAGGTCTATGCTGAAATGGAATTCGAATAGGCCGCAGTGATCAACCGGTTTTGGATCGCAACCTGTCCAGCACTTCACCAGATGCAAATCCGTCGGGCACAAGCTTGGACCGGGTTTGATAGGCCCGAAGCGCGGATTGCGTATTCGGGCCGCTGAACCCATCTGCACCGAGGGTGTCAAAGCCCAAGGCTGTCAACCGCTCCTGAAGTTCGCGCATACCTTCGCGGCCAAGGACGACAAGGTCTTTCGGGCACTGCCTTTTCAGGCGTTTGCCTCCCTGCACCCTTTCGGCCAGGTATCCAGATGCAATGCCATAGGCTTCGGCGCGATTATACGTCAGTAGCACGTTGAAGTTCTCGAACGTCATGAAGGCTGGACCGGTTGCGCCAGAGGGCACGATCACCGAACAGCGACCATAGTCAGGGATTGGTGCCCCATCAGCTGCGACAACGCCCATCGCGGTCCAGTCGCCAACTGTGCGGGTCGTCGCGCGCCCAGTCAGGGCAAAGTCGAAATCTGCTGGCAAGGCGACTTCGATGCGGCAGGGGCGGCTGACCTTCCAGCCATGCTGGGCCAGATAGTTGGCGATCGAGGCGAGCCCGTCGGTAGGGTCCGTGCCCCAGATATCGCGACGTCCGTCGCCGTCGTGGTCAACCGCGTATTTCTGAAAGCTGGACGGCATGAATTGACCATGGCCCATTGCGCCTGCCCATGACCCTTTCATCGCCGACGGTGCGATATCGCCGCTTTCGATGATCTGCAATGCGGCGATCAATTCGGCTTCGAAGAAGTCAGACCGGTGGCCGGAATGGGCCAATGTCGCCAAGGCTGACAAAACGGACCAATCACCGCGGGTCTGGCCGTAATTCGTCTCGATGCCCCAGATGGCCACGATGACCTGCACATCGACCTTGTAGGTGGTCGCGATGTCGTTCAGCAAATCCCTGTGCGCCTTGAAGCGCGCGCGCCCTTTGCGCACGCGTGCTTCGGGAACGGCGCGTTCTAAGTAGTCGCAAATCGTCAGCGTAAACTCTGCCTGCGCCGATTGTTTTTCCAACACCCGTGGATCGGCTTGCAAATAGCCGCCACACAGCTTGAGCGTGCGCGGGGAAATACCCGCCTCGGCTGCGCGTTCTTCAAACGAAGAACGCCAAACGTTGAAATCCTGTTCCAACTCTGCACTGTTACGGACCAACTCACACCTCTAAAACATTTAAACGGGTCCCTTATGAACGAGACCTTTTGACCTTCTTTTTCAATTTCGCTGATTTCCGCTTCGCGTTCATGGGCTTCCGCGCCGCAGGTTTCCCCCTTTGGCGCCCTCGACTTTTCGGAAGTTTGCGCCCTTCGATGTCGAGCAGTTCAAGCGCAAGACCACCTGTCGTCGGAATGGCCTCGGCCAGCCGGACCGTGACCCGCTGACCCAGCCCAATGACCAGTCCAGTGCGTTCGCCGATCAGCTTCTGTTCCTCGGCGTCATGGCGGAAATATTCGTTGCCCAGCGTGCTGATCGGCACCAGTCCGTCAGCGCCCGTTTCATCCAGCTTCACGAACAGCCCAAAGCGCGCGATGCCCGACACGCGACCGGAAAACTCATTGCCCACCCGTTCAGACAGGAATGCGGCCAGATAGCGGTCATTGGTATCGCGTTCAGCCGCCATTGATCGGCGTTCCGTTTCCGAAATGTGCTGGGCCGTTGCCTCTAGCCGTTCGATATCCTCGGGGCTAAGGCCATCGTCGCCCCATCCGTGACCGGACACCAGCGCGCGATGAACGATCAAGTCGGAATACCGTCGGATGGGCGAGGTGAAGTGCGCATAGGATTGCAGCGCCAACCCGAAATGTCCATAGTTTTCAGGATAGTAGTAAGCTTGCGCCATCGAACGCAGCGTTGATAGGTTGACCAATTCGTCAAACTCGGTGTCCTGCGCCTGCGCCAGTAGATTGTTCAGATGGCGGGTTTTCAAAACCTGCCCCTTTGCCAAGGTGAAGCCCGAGGCCTGGGCAACTTCTCGCAGGGCTTCCAGCTTCTCAGGGCTGGGTTCTTCGTGCACACGGAACAGAAGCGGGCGCCTGAGCCGTGTCAGTTCTTCTGCGGCGGCGACATTGGCAAGGATCATGAATTCTTCGATCAGCCGATGCGCATCGAACCGTTCGGCAAAAGCGACTGAGGTGACCTTGCCATCGTCATCCAGAATGATTTTTCGTTCCGGCAGGTCCAAATCAAGTGGTTGGCGCGCGGCGCGGGCCGTTTTGGTTGCATGGTAGGCTTCGAAAAGCGGCGTGATCACCTCGTCCATCAAGGGGGCACATTTTTCGTTCGGTTGGCCGTCGCGGGCCGCTTGCACCTCGGCGTAGTTCAACGAGGCGTGGGATTTCATCAATCCCCGAATGAAGCTGTGGCTGATCTTGTTGCCCTGCGCGTCCAGCACCATACGCACAGCGATACAGGCGCGCGGCACGCCTTCGTGCAGGCTGCACAGATCGCCGGACAGGCGGTCTGGCAGCATTGGCACCACGCGGTCAGGGAAATAGGTCGAGTTGCCCCGCCGCCGCGCTTCATGATCCAGCGCTGATCCGGGCGTCACATAATGCGCGACATCGGCAATGGCGACCCAAACAACATGGCCGCCAGTGTTCTTCGGATTGTCATCTGCGTGCGCATAACATGCGTCATCGTGATCGCGCGCATCGGCCGGGTCGATGGTGATGAGCGGAAGGTGACGAAGATCTTCACGCCCATTCAAACCGGCTGGTTTCCAGCTGTCGGCCTCGGCGATTACATTGTCGGGAAAGGCATCGGGGATGCCGTGTTGATGGATTGCGATCAGGCTGACGGCTCGCGGCGCAGTTGGGTCACCAAGGCGCGCCACGATGCGTGCCCTTGGCAGCCCCATGCGCGCCTTTGGCCCGGATTGTTGCGCCTCGACCAATTCGCCGTCCTTTGCGCCTTCGTCAGCACCGGCGTCGACCATCCACTCCTTGTCTTGGCCCTTGTCGATGGGCACGACACGGCCACCTTCCGACCCTTTTCGAAAAATCCCGAGGATGCGGATCGGATTGGTGCCGATACGACGGATCAGGCGCGCCTCGTAGCCGTAGGGTTCGTCTTGCACCTCGGTCATCCGCGCCAGAATGCGTTCGCCGGGTTTCAGCGCGGGATCAGACCCTTTCAAAAGCAACAATGCGCGCGGTGGGGCGCCCGTGCCTTCCCATTCCAGCGGGGTCGCAAAAAGATCGCCGTCCGTGTCCGGGTCATCGACCCGCAAGACGGCAACAGGCGGTAACTTGTCCGCATCGCGATAGGTCTTTTTGCGCTTGGCCAAATGCCCCTCGGCCTCAAGTTCGCGCAAGATACGTTTGAGATCGATCCGCCCAGCCCCCCTGATCCCGAAGGCACGCGCGATGTCGCGTTTGCCGGTTTGGGTCGGGTTCTCGGAGATCCAGTGCAGGATCTCTTTTTTCGAGGGCAATTGGCTCATGCGAAATAGTCCTGAATGATGCGGGAATAAATGGATTTAAGCTGGGCAATTTGGGACACATCAACGCATTCATCGACCTGATGCATGGTTTTGCCAACCAGACCGAATTCAACCACGGGGCAGATGTTCTTGACGAACCGCGCGTCCGAGGTTCCGCCGGTGGTCGAGGCTTCGGGCCGTTGTCCGGTTTCGGCCTCGACCGCTGAGGCGACCAGATCAGACAGCGGGCCGGGTGGCGTGATGAAGCTTTCGCCTGACACGGTCACGCGCATCTCGATATCCACACCCGTGGCCTTGCTGACGCGCGCGACCTGATCGTCCAGCCAGCGGGTCAGACTGTCCGAGCTGTGGGCGTCATTAAAGCGGATGTTCGCGGTGGCGTGGCATTCTGCCGGGATGACATTGGTCGCCGGGTTGCCTGTGTCGAATGTGGTGACGGCCAAGGTGGAAGCGTCGAAATGGTCTGTGCCTTGGTCCAGTTCATGCGCCGCAAGTTCAGTGATCAGCTGCGCAAGGGCCGGAACCGGGTTCAAGGCGCGGTGCGGATAGGCGGAATGACCCTGAACACCGCGCGCAGTGAAATAGGCCGTCATTGAACCGCGTCGCCCGATCTTCATCATTTCGCCCATGGTGTTGGGGCAGGTGGGTTCGCCGACGATGCAAGCGTCCATGCTTTCCCCGGCGTTGGCCATCCAGTCCAGGATCGCGATGGTGCCATCAGTGGCGTCACCTTCTTCGTCGCCGGTGATGGTCAGGACCAGTGACACGCCTTTGGGCGCGTTCGCGACGAAATCGATCGCGGCTGCGACCCATGCGGCGACACCGGATTTCATGTCGGTCGTCCCGCGACCAAACATGAAACCATCTTGGATCGTGGCGCCGAACGGATCATAGGTCCAGGCATCAGCGTCACCAACCGGCACGACATCGGTATGCCCGTTGAACCCAAGCGTTGGCGCGTCTTTTTCGCCCCAGCGGGCAAACAAGTTCGCAATGCCGCCACGGTCTATGCGCGTGCAGTCAAACCCTGCGTTTGTCAGCAAATCTTCGAGAAGCACCAGCGCGCCACCTTCGTTTGGTGTGACCGACGCGCATTTCACAAGCCGCGCGGTCAGAGCGATCGGATCAGTTGGATCAAACGGGGGATTAGGCATCACTTCGGGCTCCTTTGAAACCTCTGTAATGCCTCGCGAAGGGTACTGCAAATGTGGCTTCAAGGCGACAGATTGCGCATGCACGACGCAAAAGTCACCAATGTATTAACAGCCGGGATATTTTCAGCCATATTAAGCCAAAAGAGCGACCTGAGGCAGGGTTGGCGAACCGTTTGCACGCGAAAACGCGGCCGGTTCCATTGAAGCAGTTTCCGCATATGGGGCAAGTCCTTGCCCTGTTTCGCGATCCGCTCTGCCTTTGGATTGGAGGCAGACGTGGCGACCGCAACAGAGCTATCTATCAACACCAACGCGAACGCCATCACCATGGCGCAGGAAATCTTTGGCGACGGGGTCACGGTTGTCGACGCTTCCTATTCCGGCGACAACCAAAGCTCGGCCACCTATTCAGGCGGTGACAATACGTCGCCCGGTGTCATGCCTGCTGACAGCGGCGTGATCCTGTCAACCGGTCGCGCGTCCGATTTCACCAATGGCAATGGCGGGTCGAACACCAACGTTCGTAACAACACCTCGACCAACACAGATGGCGTGGATCGGGACGACGATTTTGACGACCTTGCCGGTGCGCGCACCTTTGATGCGTCGTTTCTGGAGGTCGACTTCATCCCCGACCCCGGCGTCACCTACGTATCGATGCAGTTCGTTTTCTCGTCCGAGGAATATCCGGAATTCACCAACTCGGTCTACAACGACGTGGTGGGTGTCTGGATCAACGGACAAGAAGTCGAGATGACAATCGGCAGTTCCAGTGTCGGAAACGTCAACAACTCAGACAACTCGAACCTATACGTCGATAATACCGGCGACCAATACAACACCGAGATGGACGGCTTCACCCTGACCATGTCGGTCAAGATCCCAGTCATTGCGGGACAGGTGAATACCATCAAGGTTGGCGTCGCAGACGTGTCCGATAACGCGTATGATTCAAACCTGTTGATTGCGGGCGACAGCATCCAGTCGGACGTTCTGGCCTTTGATGATGACTACAACGTCTATCCCAACGGCACCAAAACCGTTGACGTTCTGGCCAATGATACGGTCGCCAATGGCGGCACGCTTGAAATCACCCACATCAACGGCATCCCCGTCAGCGCGGGCGACACCGTCACCCTGAACACCGGGCAATCGATTACGTTGAACGCTGACGGCACGTTGACCTTGGTCGGTGACGGCGACACGGAAGAGGTCAGCTTTACCTATAAGGTCGAAGACACCGTATCGGGTGAAAGCGATACGGCGATGGTCAGCCTGTCCTCCATTCCATGCTTTGTGGCAGGCACGATGATTGCAACACCCGACGGGCAGGTGCCGGTTGAAAGCCTTTTGCCGGGCGATATGGTGCTGACAGTCGACAATGGGCCGCAACCTATGCGCTGGATCGGGCGCCGCCGAGTTGATGCCGTGGACAGGTTTGCGCCAATCCGCATCAGCGCCGACACCTTTGGCGAACACGACACGCTGCTTGTCTCACCACAGCATCGGGTGTTGATCCGCGACGCCTTGGCCGAGCTTTTGTTCGGCGAAGGCGAGGTTCTGGTGGCAGCAAAAGACCTTGTGAATGACAAGTCCGTGCGCCGGATCGAGGGGGGCACGGTCGAATATGTCCATATCCTGTTTGACACCCATCAGGTGGTCTTTTCGCAAGGGCTGGCCACGGAAAGTTTTCTGCCGGGACCGCAAACATCGAAAATCTTCGAGCAGGACATCGTAGATGAAATATATAGCCTGTTTCCGGAAATCGACCCGGCCACAGGCGGGGGGTATTCTGCCGCCGCACGTCGCACCCTGAAAGCGCACGAAGCACGGGTGCTGATGTCACGCTCGGCCGTGGCCTGAGGCACTTGGATCGGGGGGTGGCTCTGGACCTTGCAAGGCTACCGTCTTAACCTGCCGCAACTGGTCGCGGCATCGGCAATAGGAATCCCATGAAAAAACTCCTGTATCTCTTGATCATTCTTCCTCTGTCGGCCTGTTTCGATGCCGATCTGTCGCTGACGGTTCATGACAGTGAAACGGCGACTATGTCGGCCAACATGACCATGGGGCCAGAGCTTATTCAGATGATAGCCTCAAGCGGGCAGGATCCCTGCGAAGACGGCGTTGGCGTCCAGAACGCGGATGGATCGTATAGCTGTCTGGTCGAGGAAACCGATACAATCGACAACCTGATCGCCAAGATCGAGGAAGAAGAGGCCAATGCAGGTGCGGCCGGCAGCGTCAATCCGAACACCGGTGTGACCATCGAACGGATGGAGGGTGGCTTGATCCGCCTGTCTTTCGATCTTCTCGAAATCAAGAGAAACGCGAGCGAGACAGGCATGGACCCCGCGATGCTGGGCGCGTTCCAGAGCGCGATGACCGGACATGGTATTCAGATGTCGATCAGGGCGAAGGAAATCATTTCGACCAACGGCTCTTTGTCCGAAGATGGCACGGTCGCGATGTTCGGCATCCCGCTGCCGGCCCTTCTGGACCCTGCGGCACAGCTGCCAGACTCGTTTGAAACTGTGGTGCGGCCTGACTGAACCGCCGTCTGGTCAGGACAAAAGCGTTTCGATCACACCCGGCAGATCTGCAGGTGTTTCGACCATTGCATCCGCATCCGACAGATCATCCGACCCGCCGTAGCCCCAGGTTACGCCGACAAACTTCATGTCCACCGCGCGCGCGGCGTTCAGGTCGTAATGGCGGTCCCCCACCATCACGCAGCCACCCGGGTCGGTTGACGTGTAGGCAAGCGCGTGGCGCAAAAGATCGCCCTTGTCGTTGCGCGTGCCGTCAAGCTCTGGCCCGAACTCGTGCGTCATATGCTGCGCCAGCCCGAAATGGGCGGTGATCTTACGGGCATATGCATGGGGTTTGGCTGTCGCGATATGCATCACATGCCGGGATTTGATGGTGCTCAGCGCCTCGGGGATGCCGTCGAACACGGTGCAGTCATACATGCCGCCTTCGTCTTCATAAAACGCCCGATAATGATCCAGCGCGGCCTGGGGGTTGGCCACGCCGAGCTTCTCAAAGCTCCACAGAAGGGCAGGGCCGATCACCCATTCCAGATCATCGGGGTGCGGGGCGTCTAGACCAAGAGCCTCTAGCGCTTTAACGACGCTGCCGGTGATTCCGGGCTTGGGGTCGGTGAGCGTGCCATCAAGATCCCAAAAAACGGTGCCCATCAGGTGTCCTCGTCGAAGAACGGTGTCATCTGCGCGACTATCACGCTGTTTTCTTTCAGCGCGCGTCCCATCAAGGTGCGTTCGTCACCGGGAATGTCATGCCCTTCGGCCAGACGTTCATCAAGGCTGCCATAGCCGTTCACATCCAACGGGGCCAAATCGGCTTGCTTCAGGATTGCAACGGTTTCGCGCACAGCTTCGGCTTCGTCCACGCCCGAGGCATAACAGACCAGCGCCGCGCCGGTCGCGCCGTCGGGCAGGCCGTCGCCGTCCTTGCGGCCGACCTGAACCAGCAGGGTGTAAACCTGATGGGGCTTTTTCGGTTTTTTCTCTTTTTCCATGCGGTGGGCTTAGGCCGCATCCGCGCTGGGATCAAGCCCGCCGTGTCACACCGCGAAGGTGCAGGCGGTTGGTGCTGTTTGGCTGCGGGTCTGGGCCGCTTCGGCGGCAAAACCGACCGCAATCAGGCTGCTGAGTAGAAGTAGACGTATCATGTGATCCTCCCATCGTTTGAGGGTGATACGGCGCAGGCCGGGTTTTACGTCACTTTTTTTGCAAAAGGGTTGAAAAAAGCGCGCCGCCCACGTGGAACGGCGTGCCCAGATGCTGGATTTACAAGCGATCAGTCGCGCAGCAGATCGTTGATCCCGGTTTTCGAGCGGGTCTTGGCATCCACGCGTTTCACGATCACCGCGCAATACAGGTTGACCCCGTTCTTCGACGGCATCGAGCCTGCGACAACCACCGAATAGGGCGGCACTTCGCCATACATCACTTCACCGGTTTCGCGGTCTACGATCTTGGTGGACTGGCCGATAAACACGCCCATGCCAAGCACCGATCCTTCGCGCACGATGCAGCCTTCCACGACTTCCGAGCGGGCGCCGATGAAGCAGTTGTCCTCGATGATGGTCGGGCCAGCCTGCATAGGTTCCAGCACCCCACCGATGCCGACGCCACCCGACAGGTGCACATTCTTGCCGATTTGCGCGCACGATCCGACGGTGGCCCATGTGTCAACCATGGTGCCTTCGTCCACATAGGCGCCAAGGTTCACGAAACTGGGCATCAGAACCACGCCGGGCGCGATGAAGGCCGATTTGCGAACGATGCAATTCGGGACCGCGCGGAAACCAGCGGCTTTCCACTGGTTGTCGCCCCAGCCTTTGAATTTGCTGTCAACCTTGTCCCACCAGCCCGCACCTTGTGGGCCACCCTCTTGCTGTTCCATGTCTTTCAGACGAAAGCCCAGCAGAACGGCTTTTTTCGCCCACTGGTTCACATGCCAATCACCATTGTCCTGACGTTCCGCCACGCGCAGCCCGCCCCCGTCCAAGGCGTTCAGCGTATCTTCGATCGCTTCGCGCGTTTCACCTTTGGTGGCGGGGGTGATGGTGTCACGCGCCTCCCAGGCGGCTTCGATGGCGGCTTCGAGTTGGGCGTTCGACATGGCAAAGGGCTCCGTGCATGGGGTTGGGCGAGTTTGGTTTCGATTGGGCTATAAGCGGGATCGGTGATTTGTGCAACGAATTGCGCCATCCCGATCCGGTTGCGCCTTGGTGCAATCGCGGCACTGGCCCTTCGCCGCCAAAGGCGCTAGCTCTTGGAAGAACGCATAAGAAACAGGATCAGTGCCCATGAATGACGACCGCAGCCATCCGTTCCGCGACAGCCATCAGGACCGTGAAGCGGCGCATCAAATACCCGATACGCCTCAAACCCGCGCGCAGGCGTATCGTCTGGCCTATGACGATCAGGAGTTTATGTGCCGCGATGAATTGCGGCCCGTGCGCTGGCAGTTGGAGCTGATGAAGCCCGAGCTTTTGATGCAGGAATACGGGGTGGAGAGCACAGTCGTCCTGTTTGGCGGCGCGCGTATCCCGGAACCTGCACAGAAGGACACGGCGCGGACCGAAACGCTGGCAGAGCTGTCACGGTTTTATGACGAGGCGCGCGAGTTTGCGCGGCTTATGACACTGCGATCCAAGGTGAATGGCCACCGCGAAAACGTGATTGTCACCGGCGGTGGTCCCGGTGTGATGGAGGCTGGGAACCGAGGCGCCGTGGACGCGGGCGGCGTGTCGGTCGGCCTGAACATCGTGCTGCCGCACGAGCAGGCGCCGAACGAATATGTGACGCCGGATCTGTGCTTCAACTTTCACTATTTCGCCATCCGCAAAATGCATTTCCTGATGCGCGCTGAGGTGATTGCCATCTTCCCCGGCGGCTTTGGCACGCTGGACGAGATGTTCGAAAGCCTGACCCTTATCCAGACCGGGCGCATGAAACGGGTGCCATTCCTGTTGTTCGGCCGCGACTTCTGGACCCGGATCGTGAATTGGGAGGCTTTGGCAGATGCCGGCACGATCAGCCCGGATGATCTTGAGCTGTTTAACTTCGTCGAAACCGCACAAGAGGCGATTGAGATCATTGACGGATGGGGCAAATCAAGCAAACGGACTGATATTCCGGGGCGGTAATTCGCTTATGTCTTGCGCGCCATTTTGGTTGCGCGCGCTTTTACTCGCGTCAACAATTTGGTCGACCATGGAAGAAAAATATAGCTGATAAGCACGACGTTGACCGAGACAAGCAGAACCGTGCGCGCCAAGTCGGGAATAGTTGCAGGCAAAAGCAAATCGGCGACATAGCCCAAGATGGCGCCGATGGCGACGATCCAGAAGATCAGGATCAAAACGATTTCGACCTTGCTGATGTGCACCTTCGGATTGAGGAGCGGGGCAAGTTCGTCGAACTGAATATTGTTCGCAGTCTCTTGCGGATGTGCATCCAGTTCCGCCAAGTGTCTTTTGCGCGCGTCGGAAGATTCCCACTTTTTGAGGTTCTTGCGTGAATCGAATGCAAAGACGTTCACCAGTTCGCAGCATTCGTCGTCGTGTGAAAGGCTGTTTTGATCTCCCAGATACCCCGGCTGATTGGCGGCTGTTTTCTGCAACTCTCGGAGCGATTGCATGATGTCTTGTTCGTATTCTTGCCGGAATCGACGAATGATGATGGAGACGATGGGACGTAGATTTTTTGGCAATTCAGCACCTTGCTTCAATTTTTTCGCGACACCGGCGATCACGCCGAGAGCCGAAGGGCAGCGGGCATCATGCGCTCGCTTACCCTTATCCTATTGCAGCCCCGATCTGCCGCTGTGACGTCTGCGCCTCGTCATTCTGCATCAGCTTTCGACTTCAAAGATCGGGTCGAAGCCGGCCCAGATCATGCGTTTGCCGTCGAACGGCATCTCAGCCATGTCTTTCCAGCGCGGGTCGTTTTCCATGCGCTTGGCAGCAGCTTCACAGGTTTCCTTGTCCGGCCATTCGATCCAAGAGAATACGACGGCCTCGCCAGCTTCAGCCTTCACCGCGCGCTTGAAGTCGGTCACTTTGCCGTCCGGTGTAGTCTCGCTCCATGTCTCAACGATGCGGGTCGCGCCGTATTCCTGAAAGATCGGTGCGGATTGGGCGGCAAGGTCGCGATAGGCGTCCTTGCTTTTGATCGGCACCGGGATCAGGAACCCTTGAACATAGCTCATCTTGAAACCTCCACTTTAGGGGAGGGTGCCACCTATCGGGCACCGCCCGAACCATCAGCATAGCGCGACAGGCAGGGACCGTCTATTGCCCCAAGCCCGCCTCGGCCTCGATCTGCCGTTTCGACTTGCGCGCGCGTTCCGTTTCAGACTTCAACTGACCGCAGGCGGCCATGATGTCTTCGCCGCGCGGAGTGCGGATGGGGCTGGCATAGCCGGCCTTGTAGATGATGTCTGCAAACGCCCGGATGCGGTTGTTCGAACTGCGGGTATAGGGCGAGCCGGGCCATTCGTTGAACGGGATCAGGTTGACCTTCGCCGGGATGCCCTTGAGGTGTTCAACCAGGCGGCGGGCGTCATCATCTGTGTCATTTACGCCGTTCAGCATCACATATTCAAACGTGATCCGTTCGGAGTTCGACAGTCGGGGATAGTCCCGTAGGACATTCAGCAACGTCTCGATATTCCAGCGCTTGTTGATCGGCACCAGCTTGTCGCGCACCTCGTCGGTGGTGGCGTGGAAACTGATCGCCAGAAGGCAGCCGATTTCTTCGGCGGTGCGGGCGATTTCCGGCACGACGCCTGACGTGGACAGCGTGATCCGACGGCGCGACAACTGAATGCCTTCCGGGTCCATGGCGATCAACATCGCGTCGCGCACATTCTCGAAATTATACAGTGGCTCGCCCATGCCCATCAGTACGATGTTGGACAGCAGTCGGGTTTCGTCCTTGGGCGCACCGGGTTCAGGCCATTCGCCCAGATCGTCGCGCGCGACCATGATCTGCCCGACAATCTCGGCCGATGTCAGGTTACGCACCAGTTTCTGGGTGCCTGTGTGGCAGAAGGAGCAGGTGAGGGTGCAGCCGACCTGCGAGCTGATGCACAGCGTGCCGCGACCTTCTTCGGGGATATAGACGACCTCGACCTCGTGACCGCCCGCGATGCGGACAAGGTATTTGCGGGTGCCATCTTCGGACACCTTCCGGGTCACGACCTCGGGAATTTCGATGACGAAATGCTCGGCCAGCAGCGCGCGGTAGGCCTTGGCAAGGTTCGTCATGACGTCAAAGTCACGCACGCCCCATTGGTAGATCCACTGCCACACCTGTCCGGTCCGCATTTTCGCCTGCTTTTCAGGTGTGCCCACAGAAATCAAAGCGTCACGCAATTGGTCACGCGTCAGACCCACGAGGTTGCGTTTGCCACCTTCGTCGGTCTTGCGGGGGATGGTCATAACATCCTGTGTGATCGGTGCTGTGGGGTCCATGGCGCGTTCCAGTTTGTGCAAGGCGGCAAGGTATAGTCCAGCAAACATAGCTTGTCACGCCATGGATTGCGCCATGGCGTATCAGAATGTCGTGAAGGGCCTGAAGCTTAACCGCCGCAGCGTTTGCCGGCTTCTTCGACCGCTGCCGTAAAGCCCAGAAGGCTGAACGTGTCCTTGGTCTTCGTCCCGCGCGCACTTTGGGCATTCGCAATCGCAGATGCCCCACGCTTCATCGCGGCAATGATCTTGGCATCATCCGCGGGGGATGCTGACCAAGCCCATTCGCCTTCGGTGAACAGTTGGAAATCGGTTCCGCCAACGTTCAACGTCACGGTCGACCCCGGAGCGAAAGGATAGCCACCGGTGAAGGAGACCTCTCCGTTGACCTTTGCGCCAGGTCGGTAGCTGACAAACAAAAGGATGTCGCCGCGTTTCACCGCAACGGCACGCCCGTTCTTTGTGTTCACCGTTTCCTTGGGACTGGAGACACTCCAACATTCCGTTGGGTTGTCCTCTACAAACACACTCCAATCGGTGTTTGCAGCGACCCGGTTCGAACTTTCCTGAGCGAAAACGCCCGTCGCGGAAAGCGACAGGCCCAGTGCGCAAATCGCGCCTGAAATCGTTCGTTTCATATCTAACACAGCCTCCAGCTGCCTCTGCCTCAAGCCCTTGCGCGTCCCAACCGTCTGACGCGGCCCTTGACTGTTGCGCTTGGGTCGTTTCCAAGTCTGTTCTTGGAGTTTAGCGCGAAATGCGCGCGTATTAAAAGCCCCTGCGGCGGAATTTCGCGCGTTTATTGGGAAAGGAGCCTTCAATGACCCAACCAGAGCAGCTTGTCGAGGTTTGGAGGGGTGATATCCTTGAAAGCCAGCACGCTGGTCACGCCGTTATTTGCAACGCGAAGGGCGAGATTGTTGAGGCATGGGGCGATCCCGATCAGGTGATCCTGCCGCGCTCCTCGGCCAAGATGGTGCAATCCCTTCCGCTGATTGAAAGCGGCGCCGCAGATGCCGCGGGTCTGACGACCGAGCAACTGGCGCTGTCTTGTGCCAGCCACCAAGGGGCGGCGATCCACACCGACCGCGTGACGCGCTGGTTGGCAGAAATGGGGCTGGGCAATGATGACCTGCTATGCGGTCCACAGATGCCTGACGATCGCGACGCCAAGGTTGGGTTGATCAAAACCGACACAAGCCCCTGCCGGATCCATAACAATTGTTCGGGTAAACATGCGGGATTCCTGACGTTGACCCGTTATTTGGGCGCCGGGGCGGACTATGTCGATCTGGACCACCCCGTGCAAACCGCCATCAAGGCCGCGTTTGAAGACATCACCGGTGAAGACAGTCCCGGATACGGGATCGACGGCTGCTCAGCGCCTAACTTCGCGTCCACGCTGGCGGGCATGGGCCGCGCCATGGGGGCGTTAGCAGGGGCGAAGGCTGGCGCGGGCACGCGTCAGGACGCTGCCGTCCGCCTGCGAGAAGCGATGATGTTGCATCCCGAACTGGTCGCTGGAGAAACCCGTGCCTGCACCGAGCTGATGCGCGCCGCAAAAGGCAAGGCGGTGCTGAAAACCGGGGCCGAGGCGTTCTTTGTGGCGATTCTGCCGGATCAAGAGCTTGGAGTTGCGCTGAAAATCACCGACGGGGCCACGCGCGCGTCTGAATGCGCGATTGCGGCGATCCTTGTGAAACTGGGTGTTCTGGATGCGCGCGACCCGATGGTGAAGAAGCGGATGAACCCGGATGTGAAGAACTTCGCCGGGTTGACGACCGGAGAAATCAGGCCCTCCGCCGCGTTGCTTCGCTAAAACCACTCGGACAGCAGCTTCAACGCCAGCGCGCTTGAGGCAATCACAAGCACCGGTTTGATCAGCTTGGCCCCGATCCGGCTGGCGAGTGTTGACCCCAAATAGGCCCCGGCCATCTGGGCCACGCCCATCGCCAGCCCAAGCGCCCAAAGTGGTGGGGCGACGAGCATGAAGCCCACCAAGCCGCCGACATTTGACGCGAAGTTCAACAGCTTGGTGTGAGCAGTGGCGCGCAAGATGCCATAGCCCGCAAGGCTGACAAAGCCGATCATGAAAAACGCGCCCGTACCCGGCCCCAGCAGCCCGTCATAGAACCCGATCAGCGGCACGAAGGTGACGGTGAAAAGAAACGGCGTGATCCGTTCGTGTTTGTCGATGTCGCCCAATCCGGGCTTCACCGCAAAGAACACGGCGACGGCGATCAGCAGGACAGGCAGGGCCAAGCGTATTACGTCGGTGGGCAAAGAGCTTGCCAAAAACGCCCCGATGACAGCGCCCGCAAACGACAAGGCAGCGGCTCGGATTTGGCGTCGCAGGTTCACGTGACCCGCACGAGCATAGGTGACAGCCGCCATGCCGGCGCCGAACAACCCCTGAACCTTGTTGGTGGCCAGTGCGGTGACAGGCGGCACCCCTGCCAACAACAGCGCGGGCAACGTGATCAACCCACCTCCGCCCGCAATGCTGTCCACAAATCCTGCTACGAAAGCGGCGCCCAGCAACAGCAACACAACTTCAGTTGTCAGGTCAAACACCGACAAACTCGGTCTTTGCGTAGCCTTGGATGTAAAGCAGTGCGGTTAGGTCGCCGTGGTTGATGCGGATATCACATTCGGCGGCGACCGAAGGTTTGGCGTGCAGCGCCACACCCGCCCCTGCCAGCCCCAACATACCAAGGTCGTTTGCGCCGTCACCGACCGCCATGACTTCGTCATGGGTCAACCCAAGTCTGGCAGAGATGTCGCGCAGCGCGGCAACTTTTGCCTCGCGTCCCAAGATGGGTAAACTGACCGTGCCCGATAGTTTGCCATCTGCAATCACAAGCGTGTTCGCCCGATTTTCATCGAAGCCAAGGGTTTGGGCAACATGGGCGGTAAAAGCGGTGAATCCGCCTGATACGAGTGCCGCATAGGCGCCATTCGCCTTCATCGTCGCCAACAATTCGCGCCCGCCGGGCATAAGCGTAATGCGGTTTGAAAGCACGTCTGCGATGACGGTTTCAGGCAATCCCGCCAACAGTCCGACGCGTTCCTTTAGCGCGCCGTCAAAATCAAGTTCGCCGTTCATCGCGCGCGCGGTGATGTCTTTCACACGGTCCCCGACGCCGGCTTCGTCCGCCAGTTCGTCGATGCATTCCTGCTGGATCATGGTCGAATCCATATCCGCCAGAAGCATCTTCTTGCGACGCCCCTTGGAGGGTTGAACCACCAGATCGACACCCAGCACTTGTAGCTCTGACCAGACCTCCCACTGATTTGAAGGCAGGCGCTGCAAGTCGAACTCAGCGGCCTCGTCTGCGGAAAGCCATATCGCATCGCCGCCGCCCCATGCGTTGCGCAGGTTGTCGACGAGGGCGGGATCCAAATTACGTGCCGCCGGAACGGAAAGGAGTGTCGCGGTATACATGGGATTGGGCCGTCCAGTCAGAGAAATAGCTCTTTTTGCTTTTCAATCAGTGCAAGCAATGGCGCGCGCTTGCGGTCCACTGATCGAAGCAAGTCGGGGTGTTCAGACCGGAAGCGAGCCACAAAGTCATTGCCCTTTTTGCCGGGAAGTTTCTTGTGTTGTTCTTCGACGCCTTCAGGCGGCACCGGCATGCCCAGCTTTTCGGCCAGAAGACGTGTGGCTCGGTCTGGGCCAAGGGCGTTCGTCATCTCATAGGAAAACCGGAAGCTGTCCAGCTTGGCCCGCGCGATCAAGGCCTCGGTCCGGCGCTCCATCCAGACAATCCGCGACATCGCCGCGCGGATTTGTCGGGCGTCGTAGTGAAACTGGTCATCGGCCTGCGCCAGGGCGTCCGAGCTGACATGCGGCGAATGGGCCACTTGTGTCTGGATCAGTCGTGAAACGGAAACAGCCTGCGACAAGATATCTTCGCGGATTAGCCATGCCGTTTTATGCGGTTGATAGAAGGACAGGAAACGAGCGCCCGTCGTAAACGCATAGACAATTTGTTTGTAGGTGATCTCCAACCCGAAATGACCGTTCTTCTGCTGCTGTCTTTGTATCAGCTCGACATATTCGCGCAGATTGCGAGCCGAATGACGTTTTGCGATCTGGTCGAGGAAATTGGGATTGAAGAACTCGCGGGGGCGGTTGGACAGTTCAGCATCGGCAATCAGCCCGCTTACCCGTGTGCTGCCGCTGCGGGGGGTAAAGAAAATCGCATACCGATTGGCCGGCGCGGGCTTCGACATGATCTTGTCGAACTTGCCTTGCTTGAATGACCCGTGGGCGAAAAAATCGCGCCGTCTTTTAATCAGGCTCATGATGAAGCGGGGATCAGCAAGCGGCATGTCGATTCCTTGGTTAGACGCGGGCACTCTGACCATGGGCGCGCACCTTGTTGCAAGGGCATTGTTGGGAAATTCAGCCCCGAAAGTTTCCGATCGGCGTCAAACATGCCGTTTGAACCTGACAAAGCGACGCATTTCGGCACTTTTCCGTCTTGCGCGCCTGTCTTGCGACCTCTAGTCCGGTGCGTGGGACACCCCTCCCCAACGAGGGGCACATATCTGCGAGGGTATCATGATTGATATTGCACAACCGGCGACGCGGCCGGCAAATCCGCGTTTTTCTTCTGGCCCCTGCGCCAAACCCCCCACATGGACCTTGGATGCTTTGTCGGACGCCGCGCTTGGCCGTTCGCACCGTGCCGCCATTGGCAAAGACAAGCTGAAAGCGGCGATCGAAGGCACGCGCGAGGTGCTGGGCATTCCGGCAGACTACAAAATCGGCATCGTTCCTGCGTCAGATACTGGCGCGGTCGAGATGGCGATGTGGTCGCTTCTGGGCGCGCGTGGGGTCGAAGTGCTGGCATGGGAAAGCTTTGGCGCCGGTTGGGTTGCGGATGTGACCAAGCAGCTAAAGCTGGACGCGGTGACCAGGACCGCCGATTACGGCGAGCTGCCTGATCTGGCGACGGTCGATTTCACCAATGACGTTGTTTTCACCTGGAACGGAACGACCTCGGGCGTGCGCGTGCCGAATGGTGACTGGATTCCGGCGGGGCGCGAAGGTCTGACGATTTGCGACGCGACCTCTGCCGCGTTTGCCATGGACCTGCCGTGGGACAAGCTGGATGTAACCACGTTCAGCTGGCAGAAAGTGCTGGGCGGCGAGGCTGCGCACGGTATCCTGATCCTGTCGCCGCGCGCGGTTGAGCGTCTGGAAAGCTACACCCCCGCATGGCCGCTGCCGAAAATATTCCGCCTGACCAAAGGTGGTAAGTTGATCGACGGTATCTTCTCCGGCGCGACGATCAATACGCCGTCGATGCTGGCGGTCGAGGACTATCTGTTCGCGCTGGACTGGGCGCGGTCGGTGGGCGGGCTTGAGGGCTTGATCCATCGTGCGGATGCCAACACCAAGGCCATCGCCGATTTTGTCGAGATGCGCGACTGGATCGACTTTCTGGCGCATGACCCGGCGACCCTGTCAAGCACGTCTGTCTGCCTGAAGTTCACCGATGATCGCATCAAGGACGGGGCTGCGTTTGCAAAGGCCGTCGCCAAGCGGCTGGAAGCCGAAGGTGTGGCGCTGGATGTCGGCGCATACCGTGACGCGCCCGCTGGTCTGCGCATCTGGTGCGGTGGCACGGTCGAGGCGTCGGATGTCGAAGCCCTGATGCCGTGGCTTGACTGGGCGTTCAACACCGAGATCGCCGCGCAATAAGTTTTAGCCCTGCGCGAACAGCGCGGGGCTTCCCCCACTCATCTTTGTGAAAAGGACCAGACACATGGCCCCCAAAGTACTCGTATCTGACAAACTGTCCGAAACCGCCGTCCAGATTTTCCGTGATCGCGGGATCGAGGTCGACTTCGAACCCGCGCTGGGCAAGGACAAGGACGCTTTGCTTGCCAAGATCGGCGATTATGACGGTCTCGCGATCCGCTCGGCGACCAAAGTGACGGATAAACTCCTTGACGCCGCGCCGAACCTGAAAGTGGTTGGCCGCGCTGGGATCGGCACCGACAACGTGGATAAAACGGCTGCGTCGAAAAAGGGTGTGATCGTCATGAACACACCGTTCGGCAACATGATCACCACCGCAGAACATGCGATTGCGATGATGTTCGCCGTGGCGCGCCAGATCCCTGAAGCCTCAGCATCGACCCATGCAGGCAAATGGGAGAAATCCAAGTTTATGGGGGTCGAGCTGACGGGCAAGACCCTTGGCGTTATCGGTGCGGGCAACATCGGCGGCATCGTTTGTGATCGGGCGCTGGGCCTGAAAATGAAGGTCATCGCCTATGACCCCTTCCTGAGCGAAGAAAAAGCCAACAGCATGGGCGTCGAAAAGGTCGAACTGGATGACCTGCTTAAACGCGCGGACTTCATCACGCTGCACGTCCCGCTGATTGAACAGACCCGCAACATCCTGAGCCGCGAAAATCTTGAGAAAACCAAGAAAGGCGTGCGGATCATCAACTGCGCCCGTGGTGGTCTGGTCGACGAAGAAGCCTTGGCTGATCTGCTGAAATCCGGACACGTGGCAGGCGCGGCGTTTGACGTGTTTGCGGTTGAGCCCGCAACCGAAAACCCGCTGTTCAACCTGCCCAACGTGGTCTGCACCCCGCATCTGGGGGCCGCAACGACTGAAGCGCAGGAGAACGTTGCGCTTCAAGTGGCCGAGCAGATGTCGGACTACCTTCTGACGGGTGCCGTTCAAAACGCGCTGAACATGCCGTCGGTCACTGCCGAAGAAGCCAAGGTCATGGGGCCGTGGATCAAACTGGCCGAACATCTGGGCGCTTTTGTAGGTCAGCTGACCGAAGGGCCGATCAAGGCGGTAAACATCCTTTATGATGGTGTCGCGTCGGAAATGAACCTGAAGGCGCTGGACTGTGCCGTGCTGGCGGGTTTGATGAAGCCCGTCTTGCCGGATGTGAACATGGTGTCCGCACCTGTTGTGGCAGCGGATCGCGGCATCAAATGTTCAACGACGACCCAAGCCAAGGGCGGGTCGTTTGATGGCTATATCAAGCTGACCGTGGTGACCGAAAACCGCGAACGCTCGATTGCGGGCACGGTGTTCTCGGACGGCAAGCCGCGGTTCATCCAGATCAAGGGCATCAATATCGACGCCGAGATCGGCAGCCACATGCTTTACACCACCAACAACGATGAGCCTGGCATCATCGGCGCGTTGGGAGCGACAATGGGCAAGCATGGCGTGAACATCGCAAACTTCACCTTGGGCCGCAAAGACACCGGAGGCGACGCCATTGCATTGCTTTATGTCGACAATCCGACGCCCGAGCCGGTTTTGAAAGCCCTGTGCGACACGGGTCTGTTCAATTCGGTCAAACCGCTGGCGTTTGATATCTGATTTCGTGTGAAACCAATCTGAAAGCCCCGGTCTGGCACCGGGGCTTTTCATTTGTGCCCGCCCCGCTAAGTTGACTGCATGAAGGAGGCACCCATGCGCATATACGCAATTGGCGACATTCACGGACATCTGGACAAGCTTAAGGCTGCCCACGCCCTGATTGCCGAAGACAGCGCGCGGTGTGGGGATATCGATGCGCCTGTGGTGCATATCGGTGATCTTGTCGATCGCGGTCCGGACAGTCGCGGCGTGATCGACTATCTGATCGAAGGCCGGGCCGCTGGCAAGAAATGGGTGGTCCTGAAGGGCAACCATGACCGTATGGCCGCCATGTTCTTGCGCGACCACCCCTTGGTCGACACGCAGCTTTTGATTGATCACAACTGGCTGCACCCACGCATTGGCGGGGTCGAGACTCTGGCCAGCTATGGTGTTGGTGTGCCTGAGGGCATTCGCACCTACCAGCTTCACCCGAAAGCACGCGCCGCCGTACCAGAGCGCCACCGGGCGTTTTTGGAAGAACTGCCTGTGCTGCACCGCGTCGGCGATCTGTGCTTCGTCCACGCAGGCATCAGGCCCGGTGTCGCGCTTGAGGCGCAGGAAGAGGACGATCTGTGCTGGATCCGTTCGGAATTTCTTGAAAGCACCGACGATCACGGCCCACTGATCGTGCACGGGCACACGCCGGTCGATCACGTGACACATTATGGCAACCGATTGAACATCGACACCGGGGCGGGGCATGGCAAAGCCCTTTCCGCGGTCGTGATCGAAGGTCGGGAGGCGTGGCTATTGACCCCAGAAGGGCGCGTTCCCGTGCTGCAGGCGCGTTGATCAGGGGGTGATTGGGGCGTCTTGCACAGGTGCTGCCGCTGACAGATCACTGCGGATGCGGATCATGTCGCCAAGCGTTGTCGTGCCGGGCGCGATCCGTGGGGCTAGCTGCAGCATCTGACGTGGCGCGCGCGTCGCCGCTGCCAAGGCTCGCTCAAGGCTTACGCCGACCTGATTGACCATGACGTGAAGGGCGCGCGTTAGGTCCAAATCTGCCCCCGCCAAGGTGCCGTCCTCCAAGGTCAACCGGCCGTCGAGCCGCGAAATGCGCCGACCTTCAAGGTCGAACTGGGTCTCATCCGTCCCGGCAACCGCCATGGCGTCACTGACCAGAAAGATCTCTCCGGGGCCGGTCTTCGCATCCCAAGCCGCGCGCATCGTGGCGGGATGCACGTGTATCCCATCGGCGATCAGACCCGAGGACAGCGCCCCCGAGGCAAGCACCGCCCCCACGACGCCGGGTTCGCGATTGCCAAGCGGGCTCATTGCGTTGAACAGATGTGTGGCGCAGCGTGCGCCGGCCCGCGCATAGGACAGGCAGGTCGCATAGTCGGTGTCGGTGTGGCCAAGCGACACGATTACGCCGGCGGCAGCCAAGGCGGAAACCTGTTCTTGCGTCACGTTTTCTGGGGCGATCGTGACCATGAGCGCGGGCAATTGTGCCGCCGCCTCTAAAAGCGCGGCAAGATCCTGTGCCTCCATCGGGCGGATAAGGGCCGCATCATGCGCACCCTTCCGGGCAATCGACAAATGCGGGCCTTCAAGATGCAAACCGGCAACGCCCGGAACGCCTTGCCCTACGGCATCTATTGCCGCGCCGATCGCCGCGCGGGTCTTGTCGGGCGTGTCGGTGATCAGCGTTGGAAGAATAGCGGTGGCGGCAAGGCGACGGTGGGCCTGCGCGATACGCGCGATCGTGTGGACGCTGGGGTCCGCGTTGAACATGATCCCATCCCCGCCATTGACTTGCAGATCGACATAGCCGGGGCTCAGGATATCTCCGCCCAAGTCGACATGGTTCCCCGATGGCGGCCAACGATCTTCCCGCTCGACGGCGATCAGCTTGGCATCCTCGAACCGGGCGACATGCTTTTCAAGCAGGTTCGCACCGTCGAAAATCAGACCGCCGCCAAAGGTGAGGCTGGATTGGGTCATACTGTTTCGGTCACTTTCTTAAGGTGGCGCGGGGCATCGGGGTTGATATTGCGAGCCACAGCCACCGTTTCAACCATGCCATAGAAAGACACGATCGCCGCGACAGGATCGGTGATCCAGTGGTCGGTGCGCACATGGGGCAGGTGGTCAGCTTTCTTGACCCGCTGCGTGGTCGCAAAGACCCGTGCGCCTTTGTCTGCAAGGGCATCCGCGACTTCGGCGATGCTGTCTTCGGCTGCATCACCCGCTGCAAATGCGATGACAGGAAACCCCTGCCCGATGATGGACACGGGTCCGTGCAGCACTTCGGCCGACGAATAGCTTTCGGCGTGGATCTGGCAGGTTTCCTTGAACTTCAAAGCCGCTTCATTCGAGATTGCCCAAGACGGCCCACGCCCCAGCGTAAAAAGGGATTGCCCGCTGATGGAGTCTGCAGCTGCGGACCAATCGCAACGTGTCGCGGCCGCAAGATGCTGAGGTAGCGCTCGGATCGCTGCCAGAAGCTCTTCATCCTGCTTCAGCTCGGCGATCAACCACAACCCAGCGACCAGAGAGGTGACGAAGGTTTTTGTCGCCGCCACGCTGAGTTCGGGGCCCGCATGAATTGGCAAGGTCGCGGAAGTGGCTTGGGCAAGCGGCGATGTGGCGTCATTGGTGATTGCAACGGTATAAGCCCCGGTTGCGGCGAAAGCCTCGGTCAACCGCACGATGTCGGGGCTTTTGCCCGATTGCGAAACCGACAGGCAAAGCGCGCCTTCGGCGGCAACCGAAACGCCATAGATTGACTTGATCGACGGCCCGACGGATGCCATGGGCAGCCCCAGCAACAGCTCGCTTGCGTATTTCAGATAGGTGCAGGCGTGATCGGACGATCCGCGTGCGACGGATAGCAGGAACCGGGGGTCGAGCGCTCGAATATCGGCCGCCGCGTCGGATATCGCGGTGGCCCCTTCAGTCAAAAGCCGGTCAACCGCGACTGGTATTTCGTCGATTTCGCGGCGCATCTGGGTCAGAGTTTTGGACATGGTTTTGGCAGCCTTTTCAGTTCGACAAACGCAGTTCTGCCACGAAATCGTAGGCATCACCGCGATAGATGGACCGGGTCAGTTCCGCGACCCGTCCGCTTTCCAGATAAGAGGTGCGCTGGATGCTCAACCCCGCCGTCCCCTCTGCCACGCCCAGAAGCTCGGCCTCTGCCGCTTCAAGGTTGATGGCCGAAATTTTCTGTATGGCGCGGATGGGTCGGTTCCCCGTGCGCTCCAGAATATCATAAAGCGAGGTGGTAACCTCGATCGGATTGGGCAGGATATCCAGCGGCAAGGCCGCGCATTCCAGCGCCATTGGGCGCCCGCCGGCCTCGCGCAAGCGATAGATACGCGCGACAGATTCGCCCGCAGCCAACCCAAGGGCCAACACCTCTTCCGGGGAGGGGATGAAGACCCCGCGCTCCAGCCATTTTGATGTGGTGTCCAGCCCGCGCCGCCTCATGTCTTCGGTGAAGGATGTCAGATGCGACAGTGATTGCTCAACCCGCGTGACCTGTTCGCGCACGAATGATCCAGATCCCTGACGTTGTTCGATGGAGCCCTTCTTGACCAACTCGTGAATGGCCTTGCGCACCGTCACCCGCGACAAATCGGTGATCTCTGCGATCTCTCGTTCTGGCGGAAGTGAGCTGTTGGGGGCAAGAATGCCGGTCTCAATTCCTTCTTCGAGGCGCCGGCGCAGCTGCACATAGCGCGGACCTGCCGATGGGCTGAGCCATTCTTTGGGGCGCAGAAAGTCAGAGACGTTCATGGCTGACATCCCTGCAAAAATCCTGGGCCAGCGCCACGGCGCCATCAAGGGGTTCACCCAGCGGCGCGGCGAGGTCGTGCTGCATCGCGTTGGGCAAATAGGGGGCGAAATGCGGGCCAATGCCGCCGGTCAGGCAGATCGTGGTACCGGGCACCCAGCCCAGCGCCTTCAAGATGTCCGAAATCGCATCTGATGCGTCCTGCAAAATGCCCTTCGCAAGCTGGTCGCCCTGTTCGGCGCACCGGGTCACGTCGCGCGCAATAGCGCCGAAATCGACAGCCGTGGCTGCCGCGGCCCAAGCCACGATCCCCGCGGCTCCGCCGTGGCGCTGCAAAAGAAGGTTGGACAGATCCGCCTCGGCCCGCAGTCCGTCGACAACGTCAAGGGTCCGGCTCAGCGCGCGCCGCCCTACCCATTGTGCCGAAGACGGATCGCCCAGAACAGACCCCCACCCGCCGACCAGGCGTGTCGCGCCATTCATGCGCGCGGCAACAAATGACCCGGTGCCGCAATGCGCGATCATCCCGTCAGACGCGCCCAACGCTCCGCGCAAAGCCGCCGTGCGGTCGTCTTCGATGCGAACATGGGTAAATGGCATCGCAGACGCCAGCCGATCGGTGATCTTCTGGTCGATTGCGCCCGCCAAGCCAAAATAGGCCGGAATGCTTGCAATGGTGGCCCAATCCAAACCAGCGCGCATTACCAACGCTTCGATCCCTCGCGTGATTTCGCTGCACGCGGCGTCAAAGTTGGTCGAAACATTTGCCGACCCTGTCTCAATCACGATGCGTTCATTGGCGTGCGAAAAGGCAAAGCGACAACGCGTTCCGCCACCATCGACGGCTATGACCGGGTGATTTTTCGAGTCTCTCATATAAATACCTATAAGATACCTTTGAGGTAAATAAAAGACCGAAACATAACCAAAGCAGCTTGGATGGGGGTATTTCACTCCAATACCGCCCAGTTACGGCGAAAAAAGTAAATGGTAGACAAATGGTATCTAAAAGGTATGATCGACTCGAACCAAGGGGGGAATCACGTGACGGCCAACGCCACAGAGCAATTGCACGGTGAAGCCATTGGCCTTGATGCGCGCCCGGCAATACATGCCGCGGCCCTTCTGGCTGAGGGTCAGATCGCCGCTGCGATGGCTGTGCGCGCCGCCACCTCCCAGATCAGCGATGCCGCAGACGCGATCGCTGACACCTTGCGGCGCGGTGGCGTTTTGCGCTATGTCGCCGCGGGATCATCTGGGCTGATGGCCGCTGCTGATGCGCTGGAGCTGGGCGGCACATTCAGCATTCCATCCCGGCAGGTGCAAATCCTGATGGCAGGCGGCATACCCACCACATCCGAAATGCCCGGTGACACAGAAGACGATACGGCTTCTCTTGCCGACGCTCTGTCCGGGCTCAGTGACAACGACACTGTCATAGCTGTGTCCGCCAGCGGGACCACACCCTATACGTTGGAAGCTGTCCGTATCGCCCGCAAGGCAAGCGCTACGGTGATCGGCATTGCCAATAACGCCGGGTCGGCACTTTTGACCAGCAGCGACCATCCCATTCTTCTTGCAACCCCACCCGAGGTCATTTCTGGATCAACCAGAATGGGGGCGGGCACGGCGCAGAAAATTGCCCTGAACATGTTGTCTACGCTTGCGGCCGTTCGGCTGGGTCATATCCATGATGGTATGATGGTCAATCTGCGGGCCGACAACGCCAAGCTGCACCAACGCGCCAACGGTATCGTATGCCGCATTGCGGGTGTAGGGCCCAAGGCCGCCGCGACTGCGCTTGCGGCAGCAAAGGGGAACGTAAAATGTGCGGTCCTTGTGGCCGCCGGCGCGTCGTCCGTCGAAGCTGCCCGTCTATTGTTACGTGAGACGGGTGATCACCTTCGCCCCGCATTGGAGCGATTGAACGCAATACAATCTTGAATTGGTAATTCTGGGAGGAACCAAATGAAACGCAACCTGATGACACTGGCACTGGCCAGTTCAGCCCTTGTCGCGACCAGCGCCTATGCTGAAGATGTTACGCTGACCATTGAAAGCTGGCGCAACGATGACCTGACACTTTGGCAGGACAAGATCATCCCCGCTTTTGAAGCCGAACACCCTGGGATCAAGGTGAATTTCACTCCGTCGGCCCCTGCCGAATATAATGCCGTGCTGAACTCGAAGCTGGACGCAGGATCGGCGGGTGATCTGATCACCTGTCGCCCGTTCGACGCGTCACTTGCGCTTTTCGAAGCCGGGCACTTGGCTGACCTGAGCGGTATGGAGGCGATGGGCAATTTCTCGGACGTGGCGAAATCCGCGTGGCAGACGGACGATGGTTCAGCCAGCTTCTGTGTGCCGATGGCTTCCGTCATCCACGGCTTCATCTACAACAAGGATGCCTTTGCCGAGCTGGGGATCGAAGCGCCAACCACCGAGGATGAATTCTTCGCTGCCCTTGAGACAATCAAGCAAGACGGCACCTATATCCCGATGGCCATGGGCACCAATGATCAGTGGGAAGCCGCCACAATGGGCTATAACAACATCGGTCCAAACTATTGGAAAGGTGAGGAAGGTCGGCAGGCGCTGATCAAAGGTGAGCAAAAGCTGACCGACCCGCAATGGGTTGCACCTTATGCGACATTGGCCAAGTGGGCGCCTTATCTGGGCGACGGTTACGAGGCACAGACCTATCCCGACAGCCAAAACCTGTTCACGCTGGGGCGTGCCGCGGTTTATCCGGCCGGGTCATGGGAAATCTCGGGCTTCAACGCGTTGGTTGATTTCGAAATGGGCGCCTTCAAGCCACCTGTGCAAAACGCGGGCGACACCTGCTATATCTCGGATCACACCGATATCGGCATTGGCATGAACACGAAATCTGCCAACCCAGACGCTGCAAAGACCTTCTTGGCATGGGTTGCATCGCCTGAATTCGCCTCGATCTTCGGCAACGCGCTGCCCGGGTTCTTCCCGCTGTCAGAGACGCCGGTTGAAATGGAAGACCCGCTTGCGAAAGAATTCGTAAGCTGGCGCGGCGAGTGCGAAAGCACCATCCGGTCGACCTATCAGATTCTGTCGCGCGGCACGCCAAACCTCGAGAACGATACATGGGGTGCATCGGTGGCTGCGATCAAGGGTGCTGAAACACCCGAGGCGCTTGGCCAGAAGCTGCAAGACGGTCTCGCCAGCTGGTACGCACCGCAACAATAAGCCTTGCATTGTAGCAAATTGCCCGAACGCGCGACACCCGTGCGTTCGGGCCACCGACCGGAGTTTCCCATGCAAAAACCTCGCATCCGCTGGCATATCGCCGTGTTCCTTGCCCCCGCGGTGCTGGTTTACACGGCGGTCATGATCTTCCCCCTGTTCAACACCTTGCGGCTGGCCCTGTTCAGCAAAGTCGATCAGGAACGTGTCTTCGTCGGGCTCACGAACTTTCGCACCCTGTTTGGCGATCCCATCTGGTCCGAACAATTCTGGAACGCGCTGGGCAACAATTTCTGGTTCTTTATCGTGCATATGCTGGTGCAAAACCCGATTGGGGTGGCGCTTGCCGCAATCCTGTCTCACCCGCGCTTGCGCTTTGCAGCGCTCTATCGGTCGGCCATCTTCATCCCGACAATCCTTAGCTTCGTGATCGTCGGATTTGCCTGGAAACTGATCCTGTCGCCGATCTGGGGCATTGCACCTTCCATGTTGGATGCGGTTGGCCTTAAGGCCCTGTTCGCGCCGTGGCTGGGCAAAGAGGAATACGCACTGACGACGCTGGCGCTGATTTCGGTCTGGCAGTTCGTCGGGATCCCGATGATGCTGATCTATGCGGCCCTTCTGTCGATCCCCGAAGAAATACTGGAAGCCGGAGAGATTGACGGCATCACCGGGCCGTCCGCCTTCTGGAAAATCAAACTGCCTCTGATCCTGCCATCCATCGGGATTATCTCGATCCTGACATTTGTGGGCAACTTCAACGCCTTCGACCTGATCTATGCCGCACAAGGCGCGCTGGCGGGGCCGGATTTCTCGACCGATATCCTTGGCACGTTCATGTATCGCACCTTCTTTGGCTTCCAGCTTCAACTGGGAGATCCGCATATGGGGTCCGCGATCGCCAGCGCCATGTTTGCGATAATCCTGATTGGCGTTTGTCTTTACCTTTTCGGCATCCAAAGCCGGATGCGCCGATATCAGCTGTAAGGAGCATGTGACGATGAACAAGGCCCGCACAAATCCGCTCAATACCGCTGCAATGCACGGCGCGCTGATCCTTTACACGCTGATTGCGCTGTTCCCGGTCTTCGTGATCCTGATCAACAGCTTCAAGACACGAAAAGCGATTTTCCGCGAACCACTGGCGTTACCGGACGCCGACAGCTTTTCGCTGATTGGGTATCAGACCGTGATGAAGCAGGGGGATTTCTTCCTCTACTTTCAAAACTCGCTGATCGTCACGGTCGCGACGCTGTTTTTTGTGCTTCTGTTTGGCGCCATGGCGGCCTTCGCACTTAGCGAATACCGCTTTAAAGGCAATACGCTGATGGGGCTCTATCTGGCGCTTGGCATCATGATCCCGATCCGTATTGGCACCGTCGCGATTCTAGAGATGATGGTGGCCACAGGGTTGGTGAATTCGCTGTGGGCTTTGATCCTTGTCTATACGGCGCAGGGGCTACCACTGGCGGTGTTCATCCTGTCCGAGTTCATGCGACAGGTCAGTGACGACCTGAAGAACGCCGGGCGGATTGATGGGCTGACCGAATACACAATCTTCTTCAAGCTTGTGCTGCCGCTTGTGCGCCCTGCCATGGCGACGGTCGCGGTGTTCAACATGATCCCGATCTGGAACGACCTGTGGTTTCCACTGATCCTTGCTCCGGCCGAGGAAACCAAAACGCTTACCCTGGGCAGTCAGGTCTTTATCGGCCAATTCGTCACCGACTGGAACGCGGTGCTGTCGGCGCTTTCCATGGCGATCCTGCCGGTTTTGGTGCTCTACGTCATTTTCTCGCGTCAGCTAATTCGGGGCATCACCTCGGGAGCCGTCAAATGATCCGCGTTTTGATTGCAGGGCTTGGCAATATGGGGATGGCCCATGCGCTGGCCCACCACCACCACGCAGACGCGACAGTGGTCGGCTTGGTCAACCGGTCTGGCAAGGTCGATCACCCGGAG
Organism: uncultured Aliiroseovarius sp.; assembly: GCF_947497285.1. Lineage (GTDB taxonomy): Bacteria > Pseudomonadota > Alphaproteobacteria > Rhodobacterales > Rhodobacteraceae > Aliiroseovarius. The sequence continues at coordinate 376,065 of NZ_CANMFT010000003.1, forward strand.
CTGGCAGGCTACCCGATCTTCACGGATTACGACACGGCACTGGCGCAAACCAAGCCCGACCTCGTCGTGATCGCTACCTATTCCGACAGTCACGCGGAATATGCCTGTGCGGCGATGGAGGCGGGCGCACATGCGTTCGTCGAAAAGCCCCTGGCCACCACGGTCGAGGACGCACACCGCGTCGTGGACACCGCCATTCGCACCAACCGAAAGCTGGTTGTCGGCTATATCCTGCGTCATCATCCATCTTGGGTGCGCCTGATCGACGAAGCCCGCGCCTTGGGTGGGCCGTATGTGTTCCGAATGAACCTGAACCAGCAAAGCAGCGGCGCCGAGTGGGACACTCACAAAGCCCTGATGCAAACCACCAGCCCCATCGTGGATTGCGGTGTGCACTATGTGGATGTCTGGTGCCAAATCACCGACGCCAAACCTGTCCGCGTGCACGGGATGGGCCTGCGCCTGTCGGACGAAATTGCGCCCGACATGTATAACTATGGTCAGTTTCAGGTCGTCTTTGATGACGGCTCGGTCGGCTGGTATGAAGCTGGCTGGGGACCGATGATGTCGGAAACCGCGTTCTTCGTCAAAGATGTGGTGTCACCTGCCGGTGCTGTTTCCATCACCGAGACTGACAAAAGCGGGTCATCCGACGTGGATGGACACACCAAGGTGGGTGGGCTTTTGGTCCACCGCCCTGATGGCGACGAAGTGATCGACCTGCCGGACGAACCCGGCCATCAGGCACTGTGCGACGCCGAACAGGATTTCATGCTGCGCGCGATCACCCAGAACCTCGACCTGACCCGGCACATGCAAGACGCGGTGCAATCGCTTTCAATCTGCCTTGCCGCGGATGAAAGCATCCGCACCGGACAACCCGTTAGCCTGAAGGAGGTAACGCCATGACGGCGCTGACCCTGACCAACGTGAACAAGTCTTTCGGGCCGGTTCATGTGCTCAAAGACATCAATATCGAAGTCGAAGACGGAGAGTTCGTCGTCTTCGTCGGCCCGTCCGGCTGTGGGAAATCCACGTTGTTGCGCGTGATCGCTGGGCTTGAAGATGCCAGCTCGGGCGAGATCCGCATTGCCGATGAGGTGGTCAACCAGACCCCGCCATCGAAACGCGGCATTGCCATGGTGTTTCAAAGCTATGCGCTTTATCCCCACCTGAACGTGCGCAAGAACATGTCGCTGGCGCTGAAACAGGAACGCCAAAGCGCCGAGGTTATCGAACAGCGCGTTAGCGAAGCCAGCCGGATGCTTGACCTTGACGCTTATCTGGATCGCTTTCCCTCCGAGCTTTCAGGTGGCCAACGCCAACGTGTTGCCATTGGCCGCGCTATCGTGCGTCAGCCAAAGCTGTTTTTGTTTGACGAACCCTTGTCGAACCTTGATGCCGCCTTGCGCATGAACACCCGTATCGAGATCGCGAACCTGCACGACCAGCTTGGCGCCTCGATGATTTATGTGACCCATGATCAGACCGAGGCGATGACGCTGGCCGACAAGATCGTGGTCTTGCGGGATGGGCGGGTCGAACAGGTCGGCAGCCCGATGGAGCTTTACAACAACCCCGTGAACCAGTTTGTAGCCGGGTTCCTGGGATCCCCCGCGATGAACTTTCTACCGGCAGAGTTGATGACCCCCGGAGACACGCGGATCTTGGGTGTGCGCCCAGAAGACCTCTCGATCGCCGGGGAAGGACAGATCAAAGCTCAGGTCATGCATGTCGAACACTTGGGCGGTGACACCAACGTTATCGCGACGCTTGGTGAGCACCAGATCACCGCGCGCTTGTTCGGCCAGCATGAGGTTCAGGCAGGACAGGCGATTTCGTTGGGGTATTCTCCAGACCGGACCTATTTCTTCGACGGTGACGGACAGCGCCTGGCCTAGGCCACGGCCTGACATGTCCGACGCGTAGAAATAAAAAGCCCCGGCGTTTCCACCGGGGCTTTCCAATTTCAAACGATCCGCGACTTATGCGTCTTCGTCTTTTTTCTTCTGCTCAGGCGCGATTTCTTCGCCGGTTTCCTGATCGACGACCTTCATCGACAGGCGCACCTTGCCGCGATCGTCGAAGCCAAGCAGTTTGACTTTCACTTCCTGGCCTTCCTTCAGAACGTCCGAGGGGTGGTTCAGGCGGCGGTTTTCGATCTGGCTGACATGCACAAGGCCGTCGCGCTTGCCGAAGAAGTTCACGAAGGCGCCGAAATCGACGATCTTCACGACTTTACCGGTATAGATCGCGCCTTCTTCCGGCTCTGCCACGATCGCGTGGATCATGTCATAGGCCTTCTGGATGGCGTCGCCATTGGGCGATGCGATCTTGATTACGCCGTCATCGTTGATGTCGACCTTCGCGCCCGACACTTCCACGATCTCGCGGATGACCTTACCGCCCGACCCGATCACTTCACGGATCTTGTCGGTGGGCACGTTCATCGTCTCGATGCGCGGGGCGTGGGCCGAAAACTCGGCGCGGCCAGCGGACAGGGCTTTGTTCATCTCTTCCAAGATATGCAGACGGCCTTGTTTGGCTTGCGCCAGGGCTTTCTCCATGATCTCGGGCGTGATGCCTGCAACCTTGATGTCCATCTGCAGCGACGTGATGCCGTCTTCGGTACCAGCCACTTTGAAGTCCATGTCGCCCAGGTGATCTTCGTCACCCAGAATGTCGGTCAACACAGCGTAAGAGCCGTCATCTTCCAGTATCAGACCCATGGCCACACCAGCAACCGGCGCTTTCAGCGGCACGGCCGCGTCCATCATGGACAGCGAACCACCACAGACCGACGCCATCGAGGACGAGCCGTTCGACTCGGTGATCTCGGACACGACGCGGATGGTGTAGGGGAAGTCGGTGGCCGACGGCAGAACCGCCTGCAACGCACGCCAAGCCAGCTTGCCGTGACCGATTTCGCGACGACCGGTGAAGCCGAAGCGACCCACTTCGCCGACCGAATAGGGCGGGAAGTTGTAGTGCAGCATGAAGTTCGACTTGTAGGTGCCGGTCAGCGCGTCGATCATCTGTTCGTCGTCGCCGGTGCCCAGAGTGGTCACGACCAGACCCTGTGTTTCACCGCGGGTGAACAGGGCCGAACCGTGTGTCCGGGGCAGGATACCTGCTTCCGATACGATCGGGCGCACGGTGTCCAGTGCGCGACCGTCGATACGCTTGCCAGTCTTGACGACATCGCCACGCACAACCGAGCTTTCCAGCTTCTTCAGCGCGGAACCAAGGTTTTCATCAGCGAGCTGCTCTTCCGTCAGAGCGGCTTTGATGGCGTCCTTGGCAGCAGACAGCGCCGCAACGCGTTCCTGCTTGTCGGTGTTGCCATAAGCTGCGCGGATCTTGTCCTCGCCAGCCGCTTTCACAGCGGCGTAAAGGTCCGAATAGTCAGCAGGCTGATAGTCGAAAGGCTCTTTCGCAGCGTCTTCGGCCAGATCAATGATCAGGTCGATGACCGGCTGAATTTGTTGGTGCGCAAAGTTCACGGCACCCAGCATTTCGGCTTCGGTCAGCTCGTAAGCTTCCGATTCAACCATCATCACGGCGTCTTTGGTACCAGCAACAACAAGGTCCAGACGTTGGTCGGGATTGTTGCGCAGCTGGTGCATGTCGTCGCAAGTCGGGTTCAGGATGTATTCGCCATCCTCATAACCAACGCGCGCGGCAGCAATCGGACCCATGAAGGGCGCACCCGAAATGGTCAGCGCCGCCGAGGCCGCGATCATCGCCACGATGTCGGGATCGTTGACAAGGTCGTGGCTCAGCACGGTGCAGATCACCAGAACTTCGTTCTTGAAGCCGGGGACGAACAGCGGGCGGATTGGACGGTCGATCAGACGCGATGTCAGCGTCTCTTTTTCCGTCGGGCGCGCTTCGCGTTTGAAGAAGCCACCGGGGATTTTGCCGGCTGCATAGTATTTTTCATTATAGTGAACCGTCAGCGGGAAGAAGTCCTGACCGGGCTTCTGTTCCTTCGCAAAGGTTACGTTGGCCATGACCGAAGTTTCGCCCAAAGTGGCGATAACCGAGCCGTCAGCCTGACGGGCAACTTTGCCCGTTTCCAGAGTGAGGGTTTCTTCGCCCCACTCAATCGATTTTGTCGTTACGTCAAACATTATGTTTTCCTAGTTGGAAGCACTCCCGGCCCTCCGGGTCTTCCGTTGTCATGGCGGCCCCATTGCCGCCGACCCCTCTACCTTGTCATGCGCCGGGGTCGAAGCGTCACGTCTCAGATGGGCGGTCCATATAGGAAAAACAGGTGTAGGGGAAGGGGCGCGATTTCCGTTGGCAGGTAACCGGATTTTTACAAACGCCGGACATTCTGTATACAGGTGACCCTAGTTCCGAGGAGAAGCGACAAAATGATGTTTCGGCTGGTGATGTGTATCTGGATCCTGACCTTGACGTCAGGACCGACCGCGACTTTCGCAGAAGCCGCACCGCGTATTCTGGCGATCGGCGACAGCTTGTTGGCTTGGCACAAACAGCGGGGTCGGTCGATTGCCGACGTGGTGTCGACTGAATTGAAGGAACCGATCAGGAACAGGTCCGTCGGGGGCGCCCGACTGATGTATGAACTGCCCGTCACTGGCGCGATGGGGCTTAATGTCTCTAGGCAGTTCAAGCGGGGGCCATGGGAATGGGTTCTTGTCTCAGGTGGCGGGAATGACCTTTTGTTCGGATGCGGTTGTTCGCGTTGCGACCGACAGATTGAACGAATGGTCTCAGGTGACGGCCGCCGAGGTGTCGTGCCGAACCTGCTTTATCGAATCCGCAAAACCGGCGCGAAAGTTATCGTGATCGGCTACCTTCGCAGCCCCGGTGTCGGGTCGATGATCGACGGGTGCAAGCAAGAAGGCGACACCTACGAGGCGCGATTGGCCAAAACGGCTCAGCACATGAACGGTGTGTTCTTTGTGTCAAATGCTGATCTTGTTCCGCATGGGGACAGGAGCTTTCACAGTGGCGACATGATCCACCCTTCGCCAAAGGGGAGTGCAGCAATTGGGCGGCGGGTGGCGGCATTGATCCGGCAAGTGGATCAATCGCGCTAAGGCCGCAGCGCTATGATTGCTGGGTGTTGCGTGGACCCTTGGTGATCCCGAACGCTTTACGCGCCGTGACAAGGCGCAGGTCTTCGGGGTCCATGCCCATCGACAGCATCGTTTTGCGATCAAATCGATCGCGGGCAACGGTGCGGTCATGCTTGGTCCCAAACAGGCGATCAATCCAGCCCATGCCAAAGCTGACGTGAAACGTCGCTCTATGATCCTGAAAATGATGCGCCAGATGCGATCGTGTTACGCGCTGCCCAAACCAACCCTTCGGCACGTTCAAATGGGCCAGCGTGTGGCAATATTCATAGAACGTGTAGGCGCTGACCGAACCGACGAACAGCGCGACATACGCCGTCAGAAGGGCGGTGCCGAAGCCCAGAAAGGGCCACAGGATAATGGTATGAATGGCAACCGATAGCAGCCCGAACCGCACCGGATACCAGTGGTCGTCACCGGTGAAAAACTCGGCATCATTCGGAAATTCATGATGGCCGATATGGCTGCGATAAAGCGCGTTGAACACGCTTTGATCAGTTGGCGGTTCTCGGTGGTACAAGAAGCGATGCATCACGTATTCGACGAAAAACTGCGCAACGACACCATAGAGAATGGCAAGAAGCAGCCAGGGCGAGAACCCAACGACAAGCGCGCAAACACCTGCAAGCCAAAATGGAAACAGCCTGTGCAAGCTGCCCATGTTGATCAAAACGGCAATTGTCGCGGTCATCTCCATCCTCCCTGTTCGCAGCAGCATGGCCAAAGGGAGGTCGCATGAGCAAGAAAGACGCCACGTAAAGGTGCCGGGTTCGTTACCGCAAAAAGAAAAAGGGGCCGCAATGCAGCCCCTTCGTCTCGGTATTTGGAGAACGCTTAGCGGCGCAGGCCAAGGCGTTGGATCAGGTCCTGATAACGGGCCTCATCTTTTGCACGGGCGTAGTCCAAAAGTTTACGACGCAGAGCAACCATTTTCAAAAGGCCACGGCGACCGTGGTTGTCTTTCTTGTGAGTTTTGAAGTGCTCGGTCAGGGTCGCGATGCGCGATGACAGGATCGCAACCTGAACTTCAGGCGAACCGGTGTCACCTTCTTTGGTTCCGAACTCTTTGATCAGGCGTGCTTTTTCTTCAGGTGTAATCGACATCGGGGTCTCCTTTTAAGGTTAGAGTTGATGGCGCAGGCCGGGATGTCGTCCAGCAAGGCCCATGGAGAAGTCCACCCACAAAATGTCGGCAGATGGGCGCGTATAAGAAGATTCCCTGAAGAACGCAAAGAAAAAAGCAACGCAAAGGTATCGCGATTAGGGTCCCTGTATTTCTTCCAGTATCTGCCGCGCCCAATCCCCCAGCACGGGAATGAAATCGATCGAGCTTAGCATGAAGGCCAGCAAAGACACCAAAAGGGTCGCTCCGAGCACGGACCCCAGACCAAAAGCGAGCCCACGGTATAGCTGGAACAACCCAAGCTGAATCAGGCTGTCATGCAGCCGGATGAAGCGGTGGTTGTTCATCCTCTCCACCTCGGCTCTCAGCGCACGAACCTCGAAGGAAAGCGCTTGTTCCCGTTCGCTTAGCTTGTCTTGCGTCATGCCGTCTGCCTTTTTGTCCGAGTTGGTCACATCGATGTTAACCATCTGTTAACAAATGATTAAGCTAAAATCTTCGCTATCTTTCACTGTCAGTTTGCGTGGTTCACGATACAATCGCAAGGGATAGGCTATGCCTTATGTTTCCCGCGCATCATTCGACGGTGGGTTAGTCCGTTGGGCAGTTGTGATCTCGGTTCTGTGTGCTTTTGGAAAGCGAGAAGTTAAATGTTGTTTTCATTGTTGTTTCTGGGACTTGTTCCCGTTGCTTTCTTGTCTGACAGCTTTTCCGACATGTCGCCAGACACGGAAGAAGACCACGATGCCGGACGCGGGTTGGAGCCCACACCGACCCGCGACGTTGGCGATTTCATCGCCACTGATGATGTGGCGAGCGGTGACGCGGCTGTAACGGGTGCCTTGCTGCCAAACACGGGCGATCAGGTTGTTCCCGGCGCGAGTTCAGGAAGCGATACCGACGTGCTGACTCCAAATACCGGGCTTGGGGACGGCCCTTCACCGCACGTGGCCGATACATTTCTTGACCAGCTTTTGGGCACGGAAACTGATGCGCATTATGGCCGCGAGGATTTGGCAAGCTTTCTTGGCGACATTGACGAAACCAAGCTGACAAACGGCGACGATGATTTCGCCATGGCCAACGATGGAATTGACGGCACCGGCTGCGGGTCGATCGACGACTTTCACGGCACAGCGATTGTGCGCGACGATGATGGTATGTCCGTGGACGTTGTGGATGCGGGTGATGGTGATGACACGCTAACTACGGGCGACGGCGCCGCCTATCTGTTTGCGAATGATGGCGACGATACGGTGATTGCAGGCGAGGGCGCGTTGGCGGCTTTCGGTGGAAACGGCGAAGATGAGCTGGATGGGCAGGCCAGTCTTCAAACCTATCTTGATGGTGGTAAGGGTGACGATGTTCTGTTGGGCGGAGACGGCGATGACCGCCTTTTCGGAGGTGTTCATGAAAAGCCTGACGACGACAGCTCGGATGATGACGTCTTGTCGGCCGGCGCTGGCGACGATGTGCTGAATGGCGGGTTCGGTGCCGACATTCTGTTTGGTGGCGCAGGGGATGATGTGATCAACCATTTGGGTCATGCCATGGAAGACAGCGCCGCGGAACGTCATGATTTCGACTGGCATATTGATGGAGACGCCGATGTTCTGGATGGTGGCGAAGGCGATGACACCCTGATCTTGGATCGCGCCGACACCGCAACGGGAGGAGCGGGCGACGATGTGTTCTGGCTCTATTCGAATGACGGGGATGGTCTGGGACATGCGGAGGTGACTGATTTCACCCCTGGCGAGGACTTCCTGCGCATTCAACTAGACCCTGCAACGGACGCTTTAAGCATGGAGTTTGATGTCCATCCCTCGGCAAGTGGTGACGACAGTATCGTCACAGTCAACGGCGAGGTTGTCGCCTTGTTGAAAGGTAGCCCAAATGCAACGGTGCGTGATGTCTATGTCGAGGTCGCGCAAGAAGCCTGGGTTTAGTGCAAACCGAACGGTCCCGTGGAAGTGGCCGGTATCAGAACCATCGCTCTGGTTGCTTCGCATATGCGATATAAAGTGGATGCTTTGGGTGACCCTCTTTCGTCTGTCCAAGGTGAAAAACGGGCTGATTTGCTTGGCGCAAAAGCGCTTCAACCGCAGGGCCGCGGTTCAGATGCACGCCGTGCGTGCCCCACCCACAGATGACCTGATCCGCCCAGGGGCAACTCTCTAAAATCGCCGCATCATTTGCTCCTCCGACAGGCTCGACAGCGGCCCGCATGTTGCGTGGGTCCGTATCGCGCCAGGCAAAAATATTCGTCACCCGAAACGCCCCGAACCCCAGAGTGCGGGCGCGTCGTTCACAGCGTTCGACGGTAGGGTCGTTCTGAACCTCGGTCGCGGTGGACGGGTTGAGCATGATGAACAGCGCTTTGCGGCCCGCTGGATCCCACACACGCGTCAACTGATAGCGGTATTTCTCGCAGTCCGAATAGATGGCGGTGGAATGGGCATCGCCCTTTTGAAAGTCTCGCGTAATCATGCACGTGTTTTTGAACGCGGCGCGCCGACTTGGCAAGAGCTTGCGCCGCAGAGCAATAGGGCCGACACTGACAGCTTACAGAAAGGTCATGCCATGCTGATAGCCGAGATCATCCGCAAGAAACGCGACGCGCAGGTTTTGAACTCTGACGAGATCGCCCAGATGGTGCGCGGCATATCCGACGAAAGCGCCAGCGATGCACAGGTTGCCGCTTTTGCAATGGCGGTGCTGTTGAACGGCATGGAACGGCAGGAAGCTGCCGCGCTAACCTTGGCAATGCGCGACAGCGGGGACGTGTTTGACTGGTCTGATCTGCCCGGTCCTGTGGTCGACAAGCATTCGACGGGCGGCGTTGGCGATAATGTCAGCCTGATGCTTGCCCCGATTGTCGCAGCTTGCGGGTGCTATGTGCCGATGATTTCGGGCCGTGGTCTTGGCCACACGGGAGGGACATTGGACAAGATGGAGTCCATCCCCGGCTATGTCGCGACGCCGGATAATAGCCTTTTCTCGAAGGTCGTGAACCAGGTTGGCTGCGCCATCATTGGTCAGACGTCTCACCTGGCCCCGGCGGACAAGCGCTTCTATGGCATCCGTGACGTGACCGCGACGGTCGAAAGCATCCCGCTGATTACGGCGTCGATCCTGTCCAAAAAGCTGGCGGCCGGGTTGGGATCGCTGGTGATGGACGTCAAGTTCGGCAATGGGGCCTTCATGTCGGATTTCGACAAGGCCCGCGATCTTGCGGTGTCGATCACGGGTGTTGCACGCGCGGCGGGTTTGCCGTGTCATGCGCTTTTGACGGACATCAACCAACCGCTTGCGGACGCTGCAGGTAATGCGGTCGAAGTCGTGAACGCCGTTCAGTTTTTGACTGGCGCGCGCCGCGATACTCGACTGGCCGAGGTCGTCATTGCCTTGTGCGGAGAGATGTTGGTGACCGCAGGGCTTCAATCCGACCGCTTGAAAGCAGTGGAAACGGCGATGGCGGCGTTGGAAGATGGGCGCGCTGCGGAGCGGTTTGGCCAGATGGTCACGGCGTTGGGAGGCCCCTCCGATTTCGTCGAGAATTATGCGGCACATTTGCCGGAGGCGGCATTGCAGCGCGATATTTTGGCCCCCCATACCGGCTTTGTAAACGCTATCGAGACGCGCGATATCGGGCTGGCTGTAGTGGAACTTGGCGGAGGTCGCAGGATCTCGTCCGACAAAGTGAACCCAGCGGTTGGTCTGACGCGCCTTGCGCCGCTGGGCACACAAGTTGAAAAAGGTGACCCGATTGCGGTGGTCCATGCCGATCGCAAGGACGCGGCTGATCTGGCGCAGGCTCAGCTATTGGCGGCCTATACGATTGGCGACCGGCCTGAGCCGCAGCCGGTGGTGCGCGATATTATTGATTGAACACGCGTGACGGGTGCAATTCACCTGCGCGATAGATACCGACGGCAACAGCCTTACAGCCGTGGGATGCCCATGCCTCGTCGCCATATTCTACGTCTGATGCGATCACCATGCCGGGGTTTCCGTGGCGCAAACGGGTCGCGCCCTCGTCCGTTGCCTTAAGCTCGGGCAGATCTTGCAACCCTTCTTCAAGCGGGCGCAAATAGGCGTCCAGCTCACCTGTTTTCGCCAGCTTCTCGACCAGTTCAAGGCTGACACCATCGTCGCAGTCGAACGGCCCGGACCAGATGCGGCGCAGCTCGCGGACATGGCCGTGGCAGCCCAACACCTCGCCCAGATCACGCGCGATTGAGCGCACATAGCCACCCTTGCCGCAGGTCATCTCTAACGTGACGTGATCTGCGTCGGGCCGGTCCAGCATCACCAATTCCTCGACCCAGAGGGGACGAGCGGCAATTTCGACATCTTCGCCGTCGCGGGCAAGTTTATAGGCGCGTTCGCCGTCGATCTTCACCGCAGAAAACTTCGGCGGCACCTGCATGATCTGTCCGGTGAACTGGCCCAATGCAGCTTGAATGTCTTCATCCGACGGGCGCGCAGCGCTTTCGGCGATCACCTCGCCTTCGGTGTCATCGGTATTGGTCGCCTGACCAAGACGGACGGTGAACACATAGGCTTTCAGCGCGTCGGTGATGTAGGGCACCGTCTTGGTGGCTTCACCCAGCGCCACGGCCAGAACACCGGTGGCTTCGGGGTCCAGCGTGCCGGCGTGACCTGCCTTCTTGGCATCCATCGCCCAGCGGACTTTGTTGACCACGGCGTTCGAACTGACACCGGCGGGCTTGTCCACGACCAGCCAGCCGTGAATGTCCCGCCCCTTTTTGCGGCGTCCCATCAGGTGTCCTCCGACCCGTCCTCGTCGTCTTCGACTTTAGGTTTCAGGTCGCGCTGAACGCTTTCCTGAGACAGCAGGCGGTGGGTGTGGTCCATCTGGTCGAAGGTCTCGTCCACCATGAAGCGCAGGTCTGGCGTGTGTTTGATCTTCAACGCTTTGCCTAAGATACGACGCAGCTCGCCTTTGTTGCGGGCCAGCGCTTTGATCGCCAGATCACCATCCTTGCCACCCAAGGGCAGGGCGAACACGGTGGCGATGCTGAGGTCAGAGGTCACGCGCACCTCGCCAATTGTGATCGACATGCGCCCAAGGTCGGGGTCGTGTACATCGCCACGCATCAATGCTTCGGACAGGGTCCGGCGGATCAGCTCGGCGATGCGCAGCTGTCGCTGCGTTGGGCCGGCTGTGTCATGAAATCGGTTCTTTGCCATAGGGGCCATTTATGCCCGATTACGCGCCTTCGCAACAGGGCTTTGCCAAGATAGGGCAAGCGCGCTAGACAGCGATGAAGCGAAGGAGACAAAGATGAGCGATTTGCCGGGCATTGTTGTGATGGGCGCGTCAGGCCGGATGGGCCAGATGTTGATCCGTGAAATCAACGCGAACAAGGGCGCGCGGCTGGTTGGTGCGTTGGAGCGTCCGGGGCATGATTGGGTTGGCAATGATGTTGGCATCTGCATGGGCGGTCAGGCGCTGGGCGTCATCGTGTCCGATGATCCGCTGGAGACAATGGCCAAAGCGCAGGCGGTCATAGATTTCACCGCACCCTCCGCCACTGTCGCCATGGCCGAGATCGCCGCACAAGCACGGGCCGTTCATGTAATTGGGACGACCGGCCTGAGCGATGATGATTTGGCGAAGCTGGCACTGGCCGGACGGCACTCGACCATCGTGCGCGCGGGCAATATGAGCCTCGGTGTGAATTTGTTGGTGCAGTTGACCCGCAAAGTGGCCAAGGCGCTGGACGAGGATTTCGACATCGAGATTGTCGAGGCACACCACCACCACAAGGTGGATGCCCCGTCCGGCACCGCGTTGATGCTGGGTGAAGCGGCCGCCGAAGGCCGGGGCGTTGATCTGGGCGAGGTCTCGGACCGGGGTCGTGACGGCATCACAGGCGCGCGCAAAAAGGGTGACATCGGATTTCACGCCGTGCGCGGCGGCGACATTGTGGGCGAACATGACGTGATGTTTGCGGCCCCCGGAGAGCGTATTGTATTGCGTCACCTAGCAACTGATCGTGCGATTTTCGCACGAGGGGCTGTGAAGGCCGCGCTTTGGGGGCAGGGCAAGAAGCCCGGCGAATACGACATGATGGATGTGTTGGGGCTGTAACCCGAGCGGTGGCTGGCCGATCAAAAGTCGATCGCGATGCCCTTCTTTTCCCAATCGCCATAGCGGACCGGTTCGGGGCCGTCGCGGCCTCCGAGTTCTGTCGGACGAGTTTTGGCTTCGGCGTCGGCCTTCTTGCGGCGTTCCGTGGCTTCGGCCAAGGCGCGCTTGGCGGCGGGCGGCAGGTCGCGCTGCTCGGTCTGGGGCTTTGATGGCGTGTCGGACATGGGCCTGATCCTTGTGGCTTTCTGTGCCATGATATAGGTCGCGCGCAGATGAAACGCAAAGGGGTGCCGATGAGCAACGCCGTGGACCCGCGACATATCGCGGTGGATTTGTTGGGGGACGTGCTGGACGAGCATCGCTTGCTGTCCGAAGCATTGCCGAAACGGCTGGCCAAAGTTGTCCCCGAAGACCGCGCCCGCGCCCAACGCCTGACCCTTCTCGCGCTTCGCAACATGGACAGGTCAGATCGCATGTTGGGGCCGCATTTGAAAAAGCGCCCGCCTGCGCGCGTGCTGAATGTCTTGCGGCTGGGTGTGGCAGAGATTTGCACCGGTGGCGCGGCACATGGCGTGGTGAACTCGCTTGTGGCCGCGACCCGAGCAACGCGCGAAACCGAGCGGCTATCTGGTCTGGTTAACGCCGTTCTGCGCAAGGTCGCGGACGAGGCGGGCAAATGGGACAGCTTGCCGGTCCCGCGCCTGCCAAAATGGCTGCGCAAACCGCTGATTGCCGATTATGGCAAGGCGCAGGTTGAGGCGATCGAGGCCGTTCAGGCGCTTGCCCCGCCGCTTGATCTGACCGCGAAAACCGATGCGGCCGAACTGGCCAAGCGGCTTGGCGGGACGTTGCTGCCGACGGGTTCGGTGCGCCTGCAAGACGCCGGGCAAGTGACCGGGCTGGACGGGTATGAGGCGGGCGATTGGTGGGTGCAGGATGCATCGGCGGCGTTGCCGGCGAAGGTGCTTGCGCCCAAGGCGGGCGACCGCGTGCTGGATATGTGCGCCGCACCGGGTGGCAAGACCATGCAGCTTGCGGCGACCGGGGCGGATGTGACGGCGCTGGACGTGTCCGAGGTGCGGATGAAGCGCGTGGCTGAAAACCTTGCACGCACCGGGCTAGAGGCGACGTTGGTCGTTGGCGACGCGCTGGAATTTGACGAGCCTCAGTTTGACGCAATCCTGCTGGATGCCCCCTGCACTGCGACCGGAACGATCCGCAGGCACCCCGATCTACCCCACGCCAAGGATGGCAGCGACTTTCCCGGCCTGTTTGAGTTGCAGGAATACATGATCGACCGCGCGCTGGGCCTTTTGAAACCCGGCGGACGTCTGGTCTTTTGCACCTGTAGCCTGCTGATCGACGAGGGCGAAGAGCAGGTGCGCGATGCGTTGGGCCGTCACCCAGATGTGCAACTTGATCTGGATGCGCTGCGCCTTCCGGGTGTAGACCCTGACTGGATTGGCCCCGAGGGGCTGCGTATCATGCCCAGCCATTGGGCCGATCTGGGTGGTATGGACGGCTTCTTCATCACGGCACTGCGCAAAGGCTGAGGGGCACCGGCAATTCTCCGATGACTCTCGTGAAACGGGTCTGTATGCTTTCGCCAATGCCCCCAAAGAGGGGTCGACCAGTTCAACCATGTTGAATGATTTGAGGCGAGGCTCCCCCGTGGTGCATCAAGATGGCTTCCCTGGGTTCAGAACCCGATTTGCGAACCGCTGTCACGCGAAGCTTGCCGCGCGTGCGCGGTCGGCTACGGGATTTGTATCGCAACCAGAGCCGCGCACCATTGGGGCCTTTGCACGTGGTAAGCAGCTGATTGCCGGGAACTTTTTGTTTGCGGGGCATCTGATCAATGCGCCTGATCAAAGCATCTGGGCAGCAACGCCACCCAGTCAGGAATTTGCCGAAGAAATTCAAGGATTTGTTTGGCTTGATGATCTTGCCAGCGTTGGCGACGGGGATGCGCGCAAGCGGGCGCAAGCCTGGATGTTGGAATGGATCGATTTGTTTGGCCGGGGGGGTGGTGACGGGTGGACGCCCGACCTGACGGGCCGTCGGCTGATCCGCTGGATCAATCACGCCATTTTCCTAATCGCAGGCATGAACTCGGATCAGAGCTATGCCTTCTTTCGGTCCTTGGGGCAGCAGACCATCTTTTTGTCACGTCGCTGGCAGGCAGCCACCCCCGGTTTGCCCCGGTTCGAAGCGCTGACCGGGTTGATCTATGCAGGGCTCAGCCTTGAGGGGATGGAGGCCCGTGTGGACCCGGCGGTGAAGGCGCTTGCGCGGGAATGTGCCGATCAGATTGATGCGGAAGGTGGCATTCCCACGCGCAATCCAGAAGAGCTGCTGGATGTCTTCACATTGCTCAACTGGGCGGCCATGGCTCTCTCGGAAAGTGGTCGGCAAGCGGCTGGCGCGCATATCGCGGCCATTGAACGCATCGCCCCGACCTTGCGCACTTTGCGCCACGCGGATGGTGGGTTGGCCCGTTTCCACGGTGGTGGGCGCGGACTGGAAGGTCGGCTGGATCACGCACTGGCCACGTCCGGTGTCCGGGCGGCGGCAAATGCGGGTCTTTCGATGGGCTATACGCGCTTAGGCGCAGGTCGCACGAGCTTGATCATCGACACGGCACGCCCACCGCGCGGTGCGGCTTCTGCTAATGCACATGCCTCGACGCTGGCGTTTGAGCTAACATCGGGGCGGCGGCCATTGGTCGTGAACTGCGGCTCTGGCGCTCATTTCGGCGCAGAATGGCGCAAGGCTGGGCGGGCGACGCCTTCGCATTCCGTCTTGGGGCTTGCCGGCGTGTCGTCGTCACGTTTGGGGGCGTCGAAGCACTTTGGCGCGGGCGAGAAGATTTTTCTGACCGCAACGCCGCAGAAGGTTCACCTTCAGAAAGTCGTGGAACAGAACGCCACCGGGGTGGTCGCGGCACATGATGGCTATACCCCAAGCCATGGATTGACCCATATGCGCCGAATTGAACTGACCACCGACGGGCGCGACGTATCAGGCGAGGATACGTTGGCTGCCGTAAGCGACAGCGATCAAGCCAGATTTGACCGCGCCATGGATCAAGTGTCGCTTCAGGGCATCCCCTTCACGGTGCGATTCCATCTGCACCCCGATGTCGATGCGGCGCTTGATCTGGGTGGAACGGCCGTGTCGATGGCGCTTCGGTCCGGCGAAATATGGGTGTTTCGCTTCGACGGCCGCGGCGAATTGGCGCTGGAAAGCAGCGTTTACTTAGAAAAGACGCGTTTGAAGCCGCGGAAAACAAAACAAGTGGTTCTATCTGGCGTCGCAATGGATTATGCGACACGCATCCGCTGGACGCTGGCTAAGGCGCAGGAAACCCCCTCGGTTTTGCGTGACCTTGAAGGCGGCGACGCGGCGGAGCTGCCAAGTTAAACGCCAAGGGGGCCAAAGAGCCATGACCGACCTTCATCCCGTGCGCCGCGCGCTGATTTCCGTATCCGACAAGACCGGCCTGATTGATCTGGGTAAAGCGCTGGAAGAGCGCGGGATTGAAATCCTGTCGACTGGTGGGTCGGCCAAAGCCCTTCGCGAAGCAGGTGTGGCCGTGAAGGACGTGGCTGATGTTACAGACTTTCCCGAGATGATGGATGGTCGCGTTAAAACCCTGCATCCCATGGTGCATGGCGGCCTTTTGGCCCTGCGCGACAATGACGAACACCTTGCATCGATGGAAGAACACGGCATCTGGGCCATCGACCTGCTGGTCGTGAACCTTTACCCGTTCGAGACAACCGTTGCCTCGGGCGCCGACTATGACACCTGCATCGAGAATATCGACATTGGCGGCCCCGCGATGATTCGCGCTGCGGCCAAGAACCACGCGTTTGTGAGCGTCGTGGTGGATGTTGAAGATTACCCCAAGCTTCTGGGGGATCTGGACCAGCATGGTGGGTCGACCTGCCCGAAATTCCGCAAGAAACTGGCACAGAAAGCCTATGCGCGCACGGCAGCATATGACGCGGCTGTTTCGAACTGGATGGCAGATGCACTTGAACTGAAAGCGCCTCATCGGCGCGCCTTTGCGGGCCAGTGGAAACAGACGCTTCGCTATGGCGAAAACAGCCACCAACAGGCCGCATTCTACACTGATGGCTCAAACCGTCCCGGTGTGGCGACGGCCCAGCAGTTGCAGGGCAAGGAACTCAGCTACAACAACATCAACGACACCGACGCCGCGTTTGAACTGGTGGCGGAGTTTGACCCGGCAGACAGCCCCGCCGTGGCGATAATCAAACACGCGAACCCCTGTGGTGTGGCCCAAGGCGCGACACTGGCCGAGGCGTATCAGAAGGCGTTCGACTGCGACCGCACCTCGGCCTTTGGTGGGATTGTTGCGCTAAACCAGCCGCTGGACGCGGAAACCGCCACCAAGATCACCGAGATTTTCACCGAGGTCGTGATTGCCCCCGGCGCGTCTGATGAAGCGCGCGAGATTTTTGCCGCCAAGAAAAACCTGCGCCTTCTTCTGACGGATAGTCTGCCCGATCCCCGCGCGCCGATGACCGCTTATAAGCAGGTTTCCGGCGGTCTTCTGGTGCAGGACAAGGACGTGGGCTATGTCGGCATGGACGACCTGAAGGTTGTGACCGAGAAAGCGCCGACCGAAGAGCAGATGCGCGATTTGCTGTTTGCCTGGAAGGTCGGCAAACACGTCAAATCCAACGCGATCGTCTATGTGAAAGACAGGGCAACTGTGGGTGTTGGCGCAGGGCAGATGAGCCGCTTGGACAGCGCGAATGTCGCCGCCGCCAAGGCTCAGCGGATGGCGGACGAACTGGGATTGGCTGACAGCCTTGCCAAAGGCTCGGCCGTGGCATCGGATGCATTCTTCCCGTTCCCCGACGGCCTTCTGGAAGCCGCTGCAGCGGGCGCAACTTGCGTCATTCAGCCCGGCGGCTCAATGCGCGATAACGAAGTGATCGACGCCGCCAATGACGCGGGCCTTGCCATGGTGTTCACCGGCATGCGCCACTTCCGGCACTGATCAGACGATGCGTGTGATTCTGATAGCTGCCGTTTTGGCCTTCGCCCTTGATCAGGGCAGCAAGTATCATGCGCTCTACGTGCTTGATCTGGACCGCGTCGGCGTGGTCCAGGTCTGGCCGCCCTATCTGGTCTATCAAATGGCGTGGAACACGGGCATCAATTTCGGCCTGTTCGGGTCCGACGGCGCGGCCATGCGTTGGGTGCTGGTGGCGCTTAGTTTTGTGATCTCGGCTTGGGTCGTCATCTGGGTTCGCCGCGAAAAGCTTGGCCGACTGGCACATATATCCGCTGGGCTATTGGTTGGTGGCGCGCTGGGCAACGTCCTTGATCGTATCTATTACGGGGCGGTGGTCGATTTTCTGAACATGTCCTGTTGCGGCATTCAGAACCCGTTTTCCTTCAACGTTGCTGACATTTTCGTATTTGCAGGCGCCATTGGTCTGGTTCTCTTCTCGTCTTCGCACAAGACCCCGTGACGCGCGTTTCCAGATGGGCTAAGAAGCGGTAGGAAACGAGGGTTTTGCGTCACATGCGTACTACATTCATCAAGCCGTTGACCGCACTTTGTGCTGCGATCATAGTCTCTGCCTGTTCTGGCAACGATCCCAAGCTGATGAACATCAAGTCCACGCAAGGTGGACCTGACGAGTTTTCGATTCTGCCAACCAAGCCGCTGCAAGAACCGCCAAGCTATCAAGCGCTGCCGGCGCCAACGCCGGGTGGGAAGAACATCACCGACCCAACGCCGCATGAAGACGCTGTTGCCGCACTGGGCGGGCAACTTCGCAATACCGGGCTGCGGGGTGGGGAAGGCGCTTTGGTTGCCGCCGCCAGCCGTTATGGTGTCGCTGCTGGTATTCGCAACCAATTGGCGGCTGAGGACCTTGAATGGCGCAGCAACAATCGTGGCAAGGTGTTAGAGCGTTTGTTCAACGTGAATGTCTATTACCGCGCCTATGAAGCGATGGAACTTGACCAGCATCGCGAACTGGAACGGTTGCGCAGACTTGGGTTGTGGACTCCGGCCGCACCGCCCAATCCGGCTGTCGCGCAATAAGCGAAGGGGCCAGTGGCCGCTTTTTGAATTGGACGGCGTTAAACCCCCGTCGCCACCTGTTCACATATCCGTTGCCCGGGCTTGAAGCCCGCGCTGATGCCCGTAGTTTTAACGGGAATGGTAAGGAGAAATCGATGCGTTTCCTGATAGGTGCATGCGTTGCGCTTGGCCTTGTTGGCCCTGCGTTCGCGAAAGAGTTGGTTAGCGACTTCACGCTCGACAACGGGCTGGAGGTTGTCGTGATCGAAGACCACCGCGCGCCGGTTGTTGTTCAGATGCTCTGGTATCGGGCCGGGGCCGCGGATGAAACACCGGGCGTCTCGGGTATCGCCCATTTTCTGGAGCACCTGCTTTTCAAAGCGACCGACAACATGGAAGCGGGCGAATTCAGCAGAGTCGTGGCAGAAAACGGGGGGTCTGACAACGCGTTCACATCGCAGGACTATACCGCCTATTTCCAGCGCGTAGCAGCCGACCGGTTGGGGTTGATGATGCAGATGGAAGCTGACCGGATGCGAAATCTGCGCCTGTCAGAAGACGATATCGCCACCGAACGCGATGTGATTTTGGAGGAACGCGCGCAACGCACGGATAGCGAGCCATCGGCCTTGTTCCGCGAGCAATTGAACGCCGCTGCGTTTCTGAACCACCCTTATGGCACGCCTGTGATCGGCTGGCGCCATGAGGTCGTGAACCTGTCGCGTGAGGACGCTCTTGCCTATTACCAGCGGTTTTATGCGCCCAATAATGCCGTACTGGTCGTTGCGGGCGATGTAACCCCAGAGGAGGTTCGCGCGCTGGCTCAAACGCATTATGGCCCGCTGGAACCCACCGTCGATTTGGCCGAGCGGTCCCGACTAGTCGAGCCACCGCAACTCGCCGAACGGCGTCTGAGATATGAAGATCCACGCGTCAGCCAGCCCTTCCTGATGCGTCGCTACCAAGCTCCTGAACGCGATCCCGGCGCGCAGGAAAACGCCGCCGCCTTGGTCTATCTGGCAGAAATTTTGGGGGGCAGTGGGGCCACATCGGTCCTTGGACGCGCGCTTCAGTTCGACGAACAGATCGCTGTCTATGCCGGGGCGGGATACAGCCCGGTCGCATTGGATGACACCACTTTCACGCTTGTTGTGTTGCCTGCAAAGGGCGTTTCGCTGGCTGATGCCGAAGACGCACTTGACCGCGAGATTTCCGCCTTTTTGGAGGCTGGCATTGATGAAGCTCAGTTCGAGCGCATCAAATTTCAGATCCGCGCTGGTGTGATCTATGCCCAGGACGACGCAATGGCGCGGGCACAACGGTATGGCGAGGCACTGACATCTGGTCTGACGATAGAGGATGTGCAGGCGTGGCCTGACGTGTTGCAGGCGGTGACGCCGGATGATGTGATGGCCGCAGCACGGGCGCTGTTTGACGACCGCAAGTCAGTCACCGGCTGGCTGGTTCCCGAAGGTGGAGAGGAAATGTGATGAAACATCTGGTTCTTGGCATTGCCGCCCTGATTGCCTTCGGAGCGCCCGTTCGCGCTGAAATCGCCATTCAAGAGGTTTCGACCCCATCCGGGATCACCGCTTGGTTGGTTGAAGAACACAGCCTGCCGTTTACCGCACTAGAAATCCGCTTTCGTGGCGGCACCTCGTTGGATCGTCAGGGCGCCCGCGGGGCCGTCAATATGATGATGGGGCTGCTTGAAGAAGGCGCGGCGGATCTGGATGCACGTGGCTTTGCAGAAGCCCGCGAAAGCCTTGCCGCCTCTTTCGGGTTCGACGCCCATGGTGACGCGGTAACAGTGTCCGCGCAGTTTCTAACTGAAAATCGGGATGATGCGGTGGCGCTTTTGCATGCAGCGCTGACCCAGCCGCGTTTTGATGCCGACGCGATCGAACGGGTGCGTGGGCAAATCTTGTCGCACCTGTCGTCGCGCGCGACCGATCCCAACGCGATTGCCGGCAATACCTGGAGCAAACTGGCTTATGGCGACCACCCCTATGGCAGCTACGATGCCGGGACCGAAGACAGTGTCGGGGCGCTGACACGCGACGATCTGATGGCGGCGCTGGCTGACTCGATTGCCATGGACCGCATCTATGTGGCAGCCGTCGGTGATATCACTGCGACCGACCTTTCGGCGCTGCTTGAGGCGCTGTTTGATGGCCTGCCGGCAACTGGCGCTCCTTTTCCGGAACGCGCTGATTTTGCTTTGGCCGGTGGCACGACCGTGGTGCCGTTTGACACCCCTCAGTCAGTCGCCCGTTTTGGCCAGATCGGTATCGCCCGCGAGGATCCTGACTTCTTTGCCGCCTATGTGGTGAACGAAATATTGGGCGGGCTGGGGTCAAACTCACGCCTCATGGAAGAGGTGCGAGAGGCGCGTGGCCTGACATATGGTATCGGCAGCTACCTGATCCCTGCCGATCTGTCGGAAACCATAATGGGCCATTTTTCCAGCCAGAACGGGTCGATGGGCGAGGCGATAGAGGTCGTGTGCGCCGAATGGAAAAAGATCGCCGAAGACGGCATCACGCAAGACGAACTGACAGCCGCGCAAACCTATCTGACCGGGTCATACCCGTTGCGGTTCGATGGCAACGCCACCATCGCAAACATCATGGTCTCGATGCAGATGGAGGGCCTGCCCGTCGATTATATCGCCACGCGCAACGATCGGGTGATGGCGGTGACATTGGAAGAGGCCAATCGGGTGGCGGCGCGTCTCTATGACCCGGACGCGCTGCATTTCGTGGTGGTGGGACAGCCCGAAGGGGTCGTTGCAAACTGACCTAACGGCCAAGTGAAGACATGAATTCGCAATGGTCGAATCGGCGCGGGATATGCTAGGTTTTGTGGTATGCCCGAGGATAACCCCCATATAAGCCCGGCGCGCGTCTCTGATCGCCGCCCGATGATCCGACAGTTGGATGACGCCGCAATCAACCGGATTGCGGCCGGTGAGGTTGTGGAACGCCCCGCATCCGCTGTGAAAGAACTGGTTGAGAACGCGCTGGACGCCGGCGCGTCGCGGGTCGAGGTAGCCTATGCCGATGGCGGTAAGACACTGATCCGCGTCACGGATGATGGTTGCGGTATTGCGCCCGAGGATTTGCCGCTGGCGCTGTCACGCCATGCGACGTCGAAGATCGACGGCTCGGACCTTCTGGACATTCACACCTTCGGCTTCCGGGGCGAGGCATTGCCGTCGCTCGGGTCGGTTGGTCGATTGACCATCATTTCGCGGGCCGATGGGTTTGATGCTGCCACGATCCGGGTGACAGGGGGCGAAACAAGTGCGGTCAAACCCGCCGCATTGTCGGGTGGCACGGTGGTCGAGCTGCGCGACCTGTTTTACGCAACACCCGCGCGGCTGAAATTCATGCGCACCGATAGGGCCGAGGCGCAGGCGATCACCGATGTGATCAAGCGCCTTGCGATGGCTGAACCGCATGTGGGCTTCACCCTGCGCGATGTGTCGGGGGGCGGTGAGGGGCGCGTGACCTTCCGCGCCGACCCCGAAACCGGCGATATGTTCGATGCGCTGGGCGGGCGACTTGGGTCGATCCTTGGGCGCGATTTTTTGGATAATGCGATCCAGATTGATGCCGAACGCGACGGGTTGCGCCTGACGGGGTTTGCAGCGCTTCCAACCTATTCGCGTGGAGCTGCGGTGGCGCAGTTCCTGTTCGTTAATGGTCGCCCGGTAAAGGACAAGCTGCTGACCGGCGCATTGCGCGCGGCCTATTTCGATTTCCTCAGCCGTGACCGGCATCCGGCGGCGGCGCTGTTCGTATCCTGCGACCCGCATCTGGTGGACGTGAACGTGCATCCGGCAAAATCCGAGGTGCGGTTTCGCGAACCCGGTATCGCGCGTGGCTTGATCGTATCCGGCCTTCGCCATGCGCTGGCAAACGCGGGGCATCGTGCGTCAACGACTGTCGCGGGGGCGACTTTGGGCGCGATGCGCCCTGAGCCAGCCGGCCCGCGCGTTTATCAAATGGACCGCCCCGGCGCGGGCGCGATACGGCAGGCTTATGCTACGCAACCCCCCGGCTCTGACATGCCGGGCTTTGCCGAGATGTCCACGCCCTCCGCCCGCTTCGATCCGGTGGTCGAGCCGGATATCGAAGCCCCGCAAGAGGCACTGCCCCTTGGCGCCGCCCGCGCGCAGGTGCACGAGAACTACATTATCGCACAGACCGAAACCGGCATGGTGATTGTTGATCAGCACGCGGCCCACGAACGGTTAGTTTATGAGAAACTCAAGCGCCAGATGGCCGAAAACGGTGTCGCGCGTCAGGCGCTTCTGATCCCTGAAATTGTTGAACTGTCCTCCGGTGACGTCGCACGCCTGTTGGAAGTGTCCGACGCTCTAGCCGATATGGGGCTTGTCATTGAATCCTTCGGCGGTGACGCCATCGCCGTGCGCGAAACCCCAGCCATTCTGGGTGAAATAAACGCCACAGAAATGATCAAGGACGTGCTGGACGAACTGGCTGATCTGGGCGACAGCAACAAGGTCCAAGCCAAAGTCGAGGCCGTGTTGTCCCGCGTCGCCTGCCACGGCTCGATCCGCTCTGGCCGCTGGATGCGCCCCGAAGAGATGAATGCTCTGTTGCGCGAAATGGAAGCGACGCCCCATTCCGGCCAATGCAACCATGGCCGCCCCACTTACGTGGAACTGAAACTTGCAGACATCGAAAGGCTGTTTGGCCGCACATGATCCAGATTGGTGATACAACCTACAACCTCGCGGACCCGTTAACCCTTCTGGTGATCGGCGCGGCAGTGCTGGCCGTGTTGATGTTCGTCCTGCTGATCGTCGTGGTGCGCCGGGCGGGGCAATCGGCACGCGTGGCCCAAGACCTTGCCCGCGATATGGGCGGTCTTGGTCAGGCAGTGCAGGTGCTGGGCGCGGGGCAGGATCAGCTGTCGGGCGGGTTGCGCACGGTATCGGATGCTCAGTCCACGGGCCAAGCGCAGGTGTTGCAGGCGATGGAAACGCGTCTGGCCCATGTGCAGCAGCAGATGAACGACCGGCTGCATGAGAACGCGATGAAAGCCGCGCGCTCTATGTCTGAGCTGCAGGAACGGATGAAAGAGAACCTTCAGGGCAACACGGTGAAAACCACCCAAAGCCTGACCCAGTTGCAGGAACGCCTTGCGGTGATCGACAAAGCGCAGGACAACATCACGCGGCTGTCGGGCGATGTGTTAAGCCTTCAGGACATCCTGTCAAACAAGCAGACGCGCGGCGCGTTTGGCGAGATACAGCTGCACGACATCGTGTCCAAGGCGCTGCCCAAAGACAGCTATGACCTGCAACAGACCCTGTCCAACGGAAAACGCGCCGATTGCCTGATCCACCTGCCCAACCCGCCGGGACCGATCGTGATCGACTCGAAGTTCCCGCTGGAGGCGTATGAGGCGCTGCGCAAAGCCGACACTCAATACGAGTTGAACGAGGCCGCCAAGGCGATGAAGGTCGCGGTGAAGGCGCACATCAAAGCGATCTCCGACAAATACATCATCGAAGGCGAAACCGCAGACGGCGCCCTGATGTTCCTGCCGTCCGAGGCCGTTTATGCCGAGCTACACGCCAACTTCCCCGAACTGGTCCGTGAAGGGTTCGCAGCGCGTGTCTGGATCGTGTCCCCCACGACGTGCATGGCGACCCTGAACACGATGCGGGCGATCCTGAAAGATGCCCGAATGCGCGAACAGGCGGGCGAGATCCGCAAGATGCTGAAGAACCTCCACCGCGACGTGGAGCTTGTTGTCGAACGCGCGGGCAAGCTGGAGACGCATTTCGATCAGGCGCGTCGGGATGTCGAGGGGATCACCACCGCAGCGGAACGCGCGGGGAAGCGTGCGGCGCGGTTGGATAACTTTGACTTTGAGGAGTTGCCCGACGGGGCCGAGAATGTGGTGCCAATTGGGAAGGGGTGAGGGTTCAACTCGCGTGTTAACTGAAGCTCCACATCAATACACGCTAGAGAGAGATTCTCATCAGGGAGCCAATGAAAAGAACGTCTTTGATTTCGTCTCGTAGATTCCTACCCCGGCTGTTTCGTGACATTCGAATATGAACTCGGGGTCTTCAGGGAAGAATTTTTGTGCTGACCCAACCATATCTTTAATCTGCGCTGGATTTTGAGCCCACGTTTGTTCGAAGTTCTCAACTGCTTCCAATAACATGTCAGAATCGCGGGTTGCTGCTATGGTTGTTCCCGCTAATGAAATACCGGCACTGGGAATTATGACTTTCCCATCTATCGACAAAGCAGAGTTCACTCGCTTTTTTCTAAGTGTCTTTAGGCTGTTATCATCATGGTTTTCACTTAGTCCGGACACGCCTTTAAGGACATGAAACGCACCAGAATTCGGAAACTCTTGAACCAAGATTTCAAGCAAGCGCCTTGATGTCCAGCTTCCATGATCCCCAATATCCAACAGATAAGCATCATGCTCTTTGAAAACCGCAAACAGCAAAGGATCATCTCGTGAGACAAACCCATCGGATTCAACTTCAGTTGAGAGGTGAAGGTGGTGAATGCCCCAAGAATTCAACATCAAATCCAGATCGCGACGGCGGGAAGCGGGCTTTTCTTTGCGAGGCGGCGAAACTGCTTCTTTGACCCCACGACTGAGGTATTTCGTCAGCGGATAGCCTGTCTGTGTGTCGAGGATGATTGATGCCAAGGCTCTGCTGAAGCGAATGTCGGTCATTTTATCAGCAACGAAACTGGATAGGTGAACTGTTCTTGGTTGAGCAGAGACTAGGCGGCAGGACCAATTGTGATAAATGACAAGTAAGCTGTGAGTGGTCTTTGAGTCCAAATACGTGGTCATAGTCATGTCAGAAGGGTCAATTGGGAGTTCCCGAAACACCCAATCCCTAATGCTTTTCACAATTGGTCCCTCGGTCATCATTCTAATACTCTTAACTGAATGCGCTGCCCGCCGCCGCCGGGCGCTTGTCTTAGACGTGCTCCACCACCTCAACATGTTGCGCCAGTTCCTTCACATGACCCATCCATGCCTCGATCATCTCTGGATCGGAGGTGGCGGCGGAGACTCCGGCGGGGGCTTTGCCGTCTCGGATCATCTCGACGGCCAGTGACACGGGCGTGGACACAAGCCGCGCCATGGCGGTGCCGCGGTCGTCGCCCCATGCGTCCATGACATAGGTCTTGTGATAGACCTCGGCACCGTCCTTTTCCGCCTTCAATGCTACGCACATGATCACGCGGTCAGGCTCGCCCTCGTCATAGGAATTCTCGTCCCAGAACTGGTCGGACATTTCTTTCAGTCGCGCGTCGCCCGCCGCGCCTTCAAGTGTCTCCACCTCGGCAAACACGTCTTTCCACGCCTCGGTCCAGCCGTTCAGGCGCAGGGTGCCGCGCACGAAAGTATCGACGTTCCAATTGGGGTCGAACTTGTAATCCTCCATGAACGGGATCGAGTCGCGGTTGGGATAGACCTCGAAGCTTTCGACCTGCTGCAAAGGCGCGTCGTAGCTGCTGATCGCATCCCAAGGCCGCGCGACGTCGAGCGGTTTTCCGTCCTTGATCGAGCGTGAGGGCGAGCGGAGTGCTTTCAGAACACCCAGCGGCGACCAGCTGAACTTATAACGAAACGGGTTCGGGATTTTCGGCACGCCGCCGCAATAGCTGATGAAACTCAGCGTGTTGTCCGGATCAAAGGCATCTGACGCGCGATAATCGGCGACAAGCCAGTGGGCCATCAGGTGGTCGATGCCGGGGTCCAACCCGATCTCGTTCACGCAGGCAAGGCCAGCGTCGCGGAAGTCCTCATCCAGCGCGCGCATCTCGGGCGAGATATAGCTGGAGGACACGAAATGCGCGCCTTTCTGCAGGCAGCGCTTGGCCAGGGGGACGTGCAGATCGCCGGGCAGCATCGACACCGCGATATCGCCGGGGGCAAGGGCCGCGGTCACGGCGTCCAGATCGAAGGGACGTATCTTGTCAGTCAGATCGCCAACAGCCTCGCGCGCCTT
Organism: uncultured Aliiroseovarius sp.; assembly: GCF_947497285.1. Lineage (GTDB taxonomy): Bacteria > Pseudomonadota > Alphaproteobacteria > Rhodobacterales > Rhodobacteraceae > Aliiroseovarius. The sequence continues at coordinate 402,525 of NZ_CANMFT010000003.1, forward strand.
ATCGACGGTCCGGTTCCAGACAACGACGTTGCGACCGTTCTCAAGCAAGCGACGCAGGCCGGGAATGGCCGACAGGCCGGTGCCACACCAATGGATTGTCATAACGAAGCTTCCTTTCAGCCGAATTTCAGTTTGGCGATGATTATGGATCCGACCAGCATCACGGCCACCGTGTTGGCAACGATCATGGGCCAGGAACTAAGCATGATGCCATAGGTGAGCCACAAGCTCATGGAACCAAGGATCATCAAGTTCGCGGCCAGCGACAGATCTTTTGTGTGCCGGGTGCGCCACGTGCGGATGGTCTGTGGCAGCCAGCAGATGGTGCTGAGGATGGCGGCCGATGCGCCGATCACGGTTTCCAAATCAGATGTCCTTCATGTGGGTGCGGAACGTCGCCTCGGCCCGGCGCCAGACGCCCGTGGTCAGATCAGTCAGGGTCAGAAGCGATGGCAGAAGTTGTCCGGCGTAGTCGATGGAGCTTTCCAAGGGCAGCATAGACGGCAGGTTGTCGATTGCCATCACATCCAACACCGGATCTTGCGCCACGCGCAGGGCCGGGGCGTCCCAACTGGTCGCTTTGTCATAGACCGGCACCGGGTTGTAGTCGCTGTCCGGGTCGCAAGCCACATCGCCGATGGCTGTCAGTTTGCGGCCTGCCGACAGCGCGTCGCGCGGCACGAACACGGGGGTTTGTGGCCCGGCGAGGATGCAATTGATAAACAGGTTGTGGTCGAGGATTTCGGGGAAGGGTCCGCCGCTTGCGGTTTCGGCCATGTCCCACTTGGTGACAGTGACGCCCATGGCTTCCATCAGGTCAGACGCGCCTGTTCCGACGCGGCCAAGGGCGCCGATCACAATGGCGGCCGGGCGCGGGGTGTTGGTTGCGTCGAGTTCAGCGCGAAGTTCGTCCAGCAACGCGTCCTTGTTCTTGTAGGCCCCGACCGGACCACACAGCTTTCCGTGCTGTTGCGCTGCCCACGCCTTCAACGTCACTGCAGCACCTGCGAAACCGGCCCAATAGCCGAAGGCGGCGACGCGGCGCCCGGTTTCATCCACCAGATATTCAAGATCATAGAGCGTGCCACCCCCTGCCTTGAACCGTTCGAGCAGGGTGCGGCCTGAATGTTGGCCTTTAAAGGCGTGACCGAACATGATGTGGCGATGCGGCAGGGGAGTGCCGTCTTCGGGAAGTTCTTTGAGGCCAAAGATGATCGCGTCTTTCGGCGCATCTGGCCAACTGTTTTCCGGTGCAATCTCACAACCCGCATCACGATAGCCGTCAATGCCGATGGCCCGCGCGCCGCTTTCTTCGACCGTCACGTGCAGACCCGCATCAATCAGCGCCTTCGCACCGTCAGGCGTCAGCCCCACGCGATCTTCGTTAAGGCGCTGTTCGGCGCGAACCCAAAGATGTGTCATGGACGAAGCTCCTTAAAAATGCGTCTGCGCGTGGTGGCGGTCGGTGGGTTCCAGATGCGGCACGGCGTTGAATTGGATCAGGCTTAGCCCCGCAGGTGTTAGTCGCATCCGGTGGACCGAACTGTTCATAATAGGCAGGATCGTGCGGGTGAACGGGCCAATATCAAGCCCCATGACCACCCGCGTTGCCATGCCAATAAACCCGCCCGAGGTGAAAATGATCGCATCCTCGCCGCGTTCAGCGATGTCGTGAATCACGTCGCTGACACGCGTTTGAAAGTCGTGGAACGTCTCGGGCGCATTGTCGATCTTGCCTTCCTGCCATGCCGAAAAAGTCAGTGGCAGGTGATCGACGAAATCTTCATGCGTGCGGGGGTGCGGGATGCCAAACTGCGTGTGCATCCGTTCGGACAGGTCGAAATAGCGCACTTCGTCCAGCCGGGCGTCCTGTGTGAATTCGTCAGCCCCCCATTCCTGCGCGGTTTGGCGGTGCCGTGTCAGCGTGCCGGTATAGGCCTTGCTGTAACGCTGCCCGGTGTCGCGCATATAGTCGCCCAGCCAACGCGACTGCTGGCGGCCCAGATCGGACAGGCGGTCATAGCCAGCCTCATCCGTTGCGGTGTTGTTGGCCTGGCCGTGGCGGATCAGCGTAATCGTGGTCATGGGGTCTCCTTTCGGCCTATTGCTAGACAGTTGGGTGCAGTTCGAAAAGGGGGTCTGGCGCAAAATCGGTGCGGGGCGTCGGGATTGAAGGACTGACGTGCCCCATCGCATGGTTTATACTGGTCAGGACTAGACGGAGGTTTCCATGAGCGACGGCATCAAGTTCACCTTGGACGGGCAAGAGGTTACGGCCCACAACGGCGAGAGCATTTGGGACGTGGCCAAGCGCGAGGGCACCCTGATCCCGCATCTGTGCCACAAGGATGTGCCGGACCTGCGCGCCGATGGGAACTGCCGCGCCTGCGTGGTCGAGATTGAGGGCGAACGCGTCCTTGCGGCGTCATGTATTCGCGAACCTGCTGAGGGTATGGTTGTCACCACCGACAATGCCCGCGCGCGGACGGCCCGCAAAATGGTGGTCGAACTGTTGATGGCCGACCAGCCGGAGACCCCACATGATGCTTCGTCGCATCTGCTGGACATGGCCGACCTGACCGGCGTGGAAACCAGCCGCTTCCCGAAGCTGGAATCCGGGCGCATCCCCCTTCTGGATGACAGCCATGTCGCGATGAGCGTCAATCTGGACGCCTGCATTCAGTGCAACCTTTGCGTCCGTGCCTGCCGCGAGGTGCAGGTCAATGACGTGATCGGCATGGCGGGGCGGGGGCATGATGCCTATCCAGTGTTTGATATTTCCGACCCGATGGGTGCATCGACCTGCGTGGCGTGTGGCGAATGCGTGCAAGCCTGCCCCACCGGGGCGCTGATGCCAGCCAAAGTGACAGACACCGAAGACTATGACCGCGAGGTCGAAAGCATTTGCCCCTTCTGCGGTGTCGGCTGTCAGGTCAGCCTGCGCGTCAAAGATGACAAGGTTGTCTATGTCGAAGGGATCAATGGCCCCGCCAATGAAGGTCGTTTGTGCGTGAAGGGCCGGTTCGGGTTCGACTATATCAACCACGACCACCGCCTGACCAAACCCCTGATCCGTAAAGAGGGCGCACCCAAGGGGCTAAACGTCGATCCCGCCAACCCGCTGACCCATTTTCGTGAAGCAAGCTGGGACGAGGCGTTGGATTTCGCGGCAAACGGTCTTGCCAAACTGCGCGATACCCATGGCGGCGACGCGGTCTCTGGCTTTGGATCGGCGAAATGCACCAATGAAGAGGCCTATCTGTTCCAGAAACTGATCCGCGCGGGCTTTGGCCACAACAACGTGGACCACTGCACCCGGCTGTGCCACGCGTCTTCTGTGTCGGCCCTGCTGGAAAACGTAGGCTCGGGCGCTGTGACCGCCACCTTTAACGAGATCGAAAACGCCGATGTGGCAATCGTCATCGGGTCAAACCCGATCGAAAATCATCCCGTTGCGGCGACCTATTTCAAGCAGTTCACCAAGCGCGGTGGCAAGCTGATCGTGATGGACCCGCGCGGCACCTCGCTCAGCCGGTTCGCGACGCATATGTTGCAGTTCAAGCCGGGCGGTGACGTGTCGATGCTGAACGCGATCATGCATGTGATCGCCGAAGAAGGTCTGATCGACGACGCCTATATCGCCAAGCACACCGAGAATTGGGAGGCGATGCGCGAACACCTGAAAGCGTTCCCGCCCGAGGATATGGCCGAGATTTGCGGCATCTCCGCAGATGAGCTGCGCGCCACCGCCCGCACCTTTGCGGCTGGCAAGGCCGGTATGATCTTCTGGGGCATGGGTATCAGCCAGCACGTGCACGGCACAGATAACTCCCGCTGCTTGATTTCACTGGCATTGATGACCGGTAATGTCGGGCGTCCGGGCACAGGTTTGCACCCGCTGCGCGGTCAAAACAACGTGCAGGGCGCGTCTGATGCGGGCATGATCCCGATGTTCCTGCCCGACTACAAATCGGTGAAGGACCCCGCCGTTCTGGCCGAATTCAGCGCCGAATGGGGTGTGGACAACTTGTCCGACAAGCCCGGCTTGACCGTGGTCGAAATCATGGACGCGGTGCATGATGGCCGCATCAAAGGCATGTATATTCTGGGCGAAAATCCGGCCATGTCTGATCCCGACATCACCCACGTGCGCGAAGCGTTGCAGCGGATGGAGTTTCTGGTCAGTCAGGACATCTTCCTGACCGAAACGGCCAGCTATGCCGATGTGGTCCTGCCCGCCGCTGCCTTCGCCGAGAAAACCGGGACGGTGTCCAACACCAACCGGCAGGTCCAGATGGGCCGCCCCGCCGTGCCGCCTCCGGGTGAGGCGCAAGAGGATTGGTGGATCACGATTGAGCTTGCCAAACGTTTAGGGCTGGATTGGACATACACCCATCCCAGTGAAGTGTTTGCCGAAATGGGTCGCGTGATGCCGTCGCTCGATCATATCACGTGGGACCGGCTCGAGGCGCAGAATGCCGTCACCTACCCGTCGCTTTCCCCCGAAGATCCGGGGCAGGCGGTGGTGTTTGGCGATGGCTTCCCGCGCCCAAGCAAACGCGCGCGCTTCACGCCCGCCGCGATCCTGCCGCCCGCCGAACTGCCGGATGCCGACTATCCGATGGTCCTGACCACCGGGCGGCAGTTGGAGCATTGGCACACCGGTTCCATGACCCGCCGCGCCACCGTGCTGGACGCGATCGAGCCCGAGGCCAACTGCTCGCTCAACCCCAAAACCCTACGTGAAATGGGCGTTGAGCCGGGCGATATGGTCCGCCTGACCACGCGACGCGGCACAATCGACATCATGGCCCGCGCGGATTATGGCGTGGCCGAAAATATGGTGTTCCTGCCATTTGCCTATGTGGAAGCAGCAGCCAACACGCTGACCAACCCTGCGCTGGACCCATACGGCAAGATCGCCGAAATGAAGTTCGCTGCGGTGAAGGTTGAGAAAGTGGCGCAGGTGGCGGCGGAGTAGGGTGCACGCATCGCGGTATGTCAGCTTTGCGCCCCATCTACGAATTCAACGGGGGCGCAGCGAAGGTCCGCATGCGCGGCGGAAATTATCTTAAGAATTCTATTGGCCAAGAGGTCAGGATCTTTGCGGGCACCGCCCCCTGATCTCGATTAGCCCGCTACTCAATGCGCAACAGTAGGGCAAGGACATCAGAGCGGTCCACGAGCCCGACAACCTTGCCGCCCTCCATCACTGGAAAGAGGCGGTGCGGGTGGGACAAGAACATCTCTGCAATGTGGATGACATCGTCGCTGGCATCGACACAAACCACATCGCGCGACATTTGATCGGCGACGCGCCCGGTCCACTCCTGATAATAACTTGCATTCAGGGCGGGGCGGAAACAGTCTTTCTGGGTCAGGATGCCATCCAGCCTGCCATCTTCACCGACCACAGGCGCGGCGGCGATGCCTGCGTCAATCAGCTGGGCGACGGCACGCCGGATCGGTGTATCAGGCGTCAGAATGGGCACATCGCGGCGCATAATAGACGCGACCCGGTGCGCGCTCATTGCTCCGCCTCCACTGCGTCAGCGATGCGCCGCAATGGGCAATCCGCACAGCGCCCCTCGCGCAGACCGGCGGACGCCCCGCAGCTTGTGCGCACCGGTCCGCGCCCCAAGGTCAGCCCAAGGCCCAGACCCGCAGCCGCAAGGCCAAAGATCGCAATTGCAAACAGGATTTCCATTATCCGAAGTCCTTATTCATAGCAGCATCGTTTCGATTGAACCGGTCTTGATCGACCTGATCCCCGTTCCATCGCGCACAATCAAAAGGGCGGATAGATCGTGATCGCGCGCAAGGGCTGGCCCTGCTGTCGGGCCTGCTGCAAACAGCGCCGTCGCCCAACCATCTGCAGTCATCGCATCCGCGCCCAGAACCGTGACGGACAATAGTCCTGCATCGGCAGGCGCGCGCTTTGTGGGGTCGATGATATGCCCATATCTGCGCTGCGCCAATTCATAGCTTTGCGCGCGAAGTCCCGATGTCGCCACGGCCTGCCCGTCTGTCAGGCGTAAAGTGGCGGCAGGTTGGCCGGTCAGCGGGTGCTGCACCGCGACGTGCCACGGTCGCCCCGAGGGATGTGTGCCAAGCGCCTTAAGCTCGCCGCCCAGATCAAACAGCAGATTGTCGATGCCAGCCTCCTGCGCCAGATCAACAGCGCGATCCAGGGCGCGGCCCTTGGCAATTCCGCACAGATCAAGCGTCAGGTCATCGCGCGCCTTGGCGATGTAATCCACGCCAAGCGACAACCCGCGCCAATCCGGTGTTCTGCCGCCCTGAATTGGCCCGAACCCCCATTGCGCGACCAAAGGCCCGACGGTGGGGTCGAACGCGCCGTTGCTGGCGCGCGCAAGATGCAGGGCAGAGGCCGTTACGTGGATCATCTCAGCGTCCACGGCCTGTGATCCTGTGGCCATCGCGTTGAAGCGGCTGATGACGCTGTCGCTGCGCCATGGTGACATTTGCCGATCAATGCTGGCGAACAGTGCTTTGATGCCAGACCGAAGGCGCTCCAGTTCGGCGCTTGGCGGCCCAACGATCCGCCATGTCGTGCCGAACGCATCGCCCGCGATTTCCGAGACGGCGGCGGCATGGCTGACCTTCGGCAGCACCAGTGCGGCGCCAATCAGGCCAAGCGCGGTGCGGCGCGACGGTCGGATGGTTCGGTCATTCATGTCTCAGCCTCCAAAATCATCGTAGAAAATCGAGCGCGGCTCGACGCCCAGCTGTTCCAGCGTGGCGAGAACGGCGGAAATCATAACGGGCGGGCCACACAAGTAGTATTCACACTCTTCCGGTGCGGGATGGGTGCTCATTTCCGCTTTGAGCCTTTCGTGAATGAACCCGGTCGCGCCCGTCCAGCGATCACCTGGTGCTGGATCTGACAGGGCCGGTGTCCAGCTAAACGTAGCATGATTGGCGGCCAGTTCCTCGAACTCGTCAGAATAGAACAGATCGGAGGCGGTGCGCGCGCCATAGAAATAGCGAATGCGCCGGGTGCTTCCGCGCCCGATCTCCTGATGGATCATCGCGCGCAGTGGTGCCATGCCCACGCCGCCCCCGATGAACACCATCTCGCGTTCTGTTGGCTGGACGTGGAATTCTCCGAACGGACCCGAGGCAAGGACCTTGTCACCCGGCTTGAGTGAAAACAGCCAAGACGACACGATCCCCGGCGGAACGTCATCCTCGCGTCCGGCGGGCGGCACGGCAAGGCGGATGTTGAACACCGCAAAACCCGTATCCTCGGGGCGGCTGGCCAAGGAATAGGCACGGGTTACATCGGCATCGGACGTCACGTTCAGCCTGCCCCATCGGTTGATGTCCCATGCGTCGCAAAAGCGCGGTTCCAATTCCAGTGTCGCAAAATCCAGCCGGTAGGCAGGCGCGGTGATCTGCATGAAATCGCCTGCCTTGAACGTCGTCGGATGATCCTTCGGCAGTTCAAGCACAATCTCGCGGATCAGCGGCGCCAACATGCGTGTGGAGGTGACCGTGCAGGTCACGCCTGCCCCCGCGCTCAAGATGTCTTCAGACACCTGCACAGCACAGTCGCCGCGCAAAGTTGCCTGGCAAGCAAGGCGCATATTGGCCCGCCTTTCCTTCGGGGACAACACACCGCGTTCGGTTGCTTGCGGTGTGCCTGCACCCTCGCCGGTGACGGTCACGCGACACAATCCGCAGGTGCCGGACCCGCCACAGGCCGCAGGGATACGGATTTCGGCGTTGTGCAGCACATCCAGCAACTTGGTGCCCCGTTGGGTGGCGATCTGCACGGTGTCGTTCACGGTGACGTCGATATTGCCTTGCGGGACCAGCCGGCGCCGCACCAAAAGCAGCCCGGTGGCAAGTCCGACGACAAGCATCGCGATGATCATGCTGCCTAGGACAATCTCGCTCATGGGGCTGCTGCCATTTGTGCGAAAGAGGCAAAGCCCAGTGACATGAGACCCGTGAGGATGAAGGCGATCCCTAACCCGCGCAGCCCCGCGGGCAGGTCTGCATAGGAAAGGCGCGCACGAATCGCGCTAAGCATGACAACGGCAACCGCAAACCCAACGCCGCTGCCCACGCCAAAGACCGCCGATTCAACGAAAGTATAGCTGCGCTCGACCATGAACAGGCTGCCGGCAAGGATGGCGCATTGCACGGTCAAAAGCGGCAAAAAGACCCCGAAGGCTGCGTGAATTGCAGGAAAGAAGCGATCCAGCAGCATCTCTAAAAGCTGCACGGTGGCCGCGATCACGCCGATAAAGGTGATCAAGGCCAGATACGACAGATCAAGGTCAGGCTGGCCCGCCCAACCCCAAGCGCCGGGCGCAAGAAAGAGGTTATAGATCAGGTTATTCAGGGGCACCGTCACGCCCAGAACACCCGTCATCGCAATGCCAAGCCCAACCGCGCTTTCCGTGCGCCGTGACAGGGCAAGAAACGTGCAAAGCCCCAAAAACAGCGTCAGCGGCATGTTGTCGACAAAGGCCGCGAACAGGAAAAAGGACCACAGGTCGTTCATTCCACGGCCCCCCGTTGCAAGGGCGGCGTGTGATCAGGCGGTTCGACCTGTTCAGTGCGCACCGACCGCACGGCCCAGACGAGCCCTCCTAGCAGGAAGAAGGCTGATGGGGCCAGCAACATCAGGCTTAGCGGTGTGAACCAGCCACCGTTTTCAGCCAGCGGCAAAACCTGCGCGCCAAACAACTGCCCCATGCCGAAAAGTTCGCGAATTGAGCCAATCACGATCAGCACAAGCGAATACCCAAGCCCATTGCCGAACGCATCGACCATCGAGGGCAGCGGCGCATTAAAGCGAGCGTAGGATTCAGTGCGTCCAAGGACCAGACAGTTGGTCGTGATCAACCCAACATAGACCGAAAGCGCGCGGCTGATATCGGCGAAATAGGCTTGTAAGATCTGGTCGATCACGATCACGAGCGAGGCGACGATCACGATCTGCACAATCAGCCGGATCGTGTCGGGGATATGGCGCCGGATCAAGCTGATGATGCCAGCCGCCAGCGTCAGCACGACCGTCAGCGACACCGACATGGTCAGCGCCGTGGCAAGCGTTGTCGTCACGGCCAGTGCCGAACAGATACCAAGGATCTGCAACGTGACCGGGTTTTGCCGGATCAGCGGGTCGGTTAGCGTGGTCCAGAACGAGATGCGCGCGCTCATGGCCTAGAACTCCCCGCGCGCGATTGCGTCAATCAGGGGGCCGTATCCATCGGGGCCAAGCCAGAACCGCATCATGCGGGTGATACCGCTGCCGGTGCGGGTGGCGCCGGTGATACCGTCCACTTCATAATCGGTGGTCGCATCGCCACGTGCGACGCTGAACCTGACATCCCCGCTGTCGTCGCGGATGATCGTGCCGGGAAAGTTTTGCTGCCACGAACGGTCTTCGATCCGTCCACCCAGGCCGGGCGTTTCGGCGTGTTGGGTGATCGCGATGCCGGCGATCGTGTTCATGTCGCCGTGAACCGCAAGGATCGCATCAATCTGCCCGCCATAGCCTTGGCCGGCGACCGGCAACAGTGCCAGCGATACTCCATCGTCGTCGCGCAGCAGGAATATCTGCGCAAAGTTAGGCCGCTGCCCAAGCCCGGCAATGTCCGCGCCAGCGTCCAGCACTGTCCAGTTCGCCATATCGGTCAGGGCGGCATCAAGTGTTTCGGCTGTTACGTCTTGTGCGGCGCGCCCCGTGTTAAGATTGATGACGACGGTCGAAAGGGTGCCGCCGGACTCTTCCAAAAGGGCTGCCATGCCCGGAATGCCGCGCACAAGATCGCCAATGCGTGCCTGTTCTTCTGCGGCACGGTTCGCGGTTTGGATGGGGCGCAGAAGAACCGTGGCGCTGCTGACCAGCAAGGCGCAGATGGCTGACACAAGAAACGCCACGATGATCGTTTTGGCGCGGCTTTCATTGGGCAACGCAAGCAGGCGGCGCCAAGGGTTCCAGTCAGTTCCGGCCATGACGCCTCCTGCGTTGCGCGATCCAAAGAGTGACCGCGATTTCATCCAAAAGCGGCGTTGCCAAGGATGTCAAAAGCGCCGCTGCGATTGCAAGTTGAACCGGGGCAGCGTCGGTCCATCCCGTCGCGAACATAACCACCAAGCCTGCATACAGACCGCCGTTGATCCACCGGCCAAGGGTCGTTGATGCGCTTGTCACCGGATCGACAACAAGAAGCACCAGAACAATACTGGCTGCAGGCAGAACCGCATCCAATGGAACGCCCAGCATCACGGCACCCGCGCCTACCACCAGCGCGCCGCCCAATACGGCGGCGGGCATGACACCCGTCGCGACCCCAATCAGGGCCGCAGGGATAGCCGCCCAAACAACCGGATCATCAAAGCCCGGCCAAGCAAAGCCCGGAAACCCGAAGCCAAGGAACGACAGCGCCACGGTCGCGGGGTTCACGACATTGCGGCCCCAGCCCCCGAACACCAGTTCGCCCATCACCACGCCGAAACTGATCCCCAATAGCATTCGGATCGCGCCAAGATCCTGCGGCGCAAGCATCGCCACAGCCAAGGCCGTTATCAAAGCCGCAAACGACGGTGGCTGCGCCCGTGCAATCATGAAAACAAGATGCCAGACCGCAAGGACAAGAAGTGCGAAGCCAAGCCGTGAAAGTGCCTCGGCGCCGCCAAACCAAAGCCAGAAAAGCGCAAGTGGCATATAGGCGGCCAGCAACATCAGCGCGACAGTTTCACGATCCCAAAGCCCCTTCATCATGGCGCAAGCTCTGTCTGTATTCGGTCCAGCATGCCGCGCAGAAATTCGGCCAAGTCCGACTGCCCGCCAAGCACATAGTCGGCAAGACCCACGTCTTCCTCAAGCATGGACAGCGCCCCCAGTTTCATCGCCATTTCATCGTCACCCGCACTGAGCGCGCGCACCAGTGCGACGGCGGGCAGGGCCGCGCCGAACGCTTGCGTCAACGCGGCCGTCGGAATAACCGGCTTTGGCAGCCCCGAGCGTGTGAGCGCTGCGACGAACCAATGCGGCGGCTTGTCGTTTTGCGGACGCGGCAGCACCGTGATTTGCCGGTGGCGCGGGGCAAGCCAATGGGCTTCGTGACCGTCCAGCGGCGATCCCGACATCAACACATGCGCTCCGGGTGCCACGGCGCGCAGCGTCAGTTCGCGCAAATCGGCACCGGGTTGAGCACGGACCAGTCGGCTTTCGCGCAGTCCCGAACCTGCAACACGCACAAGGCGCGACATTGGTAAAATCCCGGTCGAAAGAAGGTCGCCCAATGCGGCGACATCTTCGGCGTGAATGTCCCAAACGGGTGTTTCGATCGTGGCTGGCGCAAGGGCGTGAATGCGCAGCCCGGCAGATCCTTGCGGGTGGCGCGGGGTGCAGGCTTCGGCGCGCACCTGTCCGTCGCCAAGGCCGCGTTCAAACAGCGCAGGGCCGGGTGCATGGCAGACAAAGACCGGACCGTCGCTTAAAGATGCCAGTGCTTGCAGACCGTGCGCAAACGCTTCTTCGCGCCCTGCCAGCGCCTGACGCGGATCGGGGGCGAAGGGCCGCGTGTCGATGGCCATAACGACAATCGCTGACGGGCGTTCATCGGCGGCTGGCATGCCACCAAATGGCCGCCGTCGCAGCCACGGCCACACACCGGCAGATTGCATCAGGTCGCGCAGAGCATGGTCAGTTGTTGCACCGGCACCGTCGTGCTGGACCACTTCGCCGCCTGCTTCGTGAAACATCACGATTTCGGACAGCTTGCGCCCCGGCTTGAGGGAAATGCGTGCGATGCGTCCGGGCATCGGTGCGACAAACTGGATCTGTGGCGCATCCCGCAGGCACGCAACAGGCGCGCCCTGCGCGACAAGGTCATCTTCTTTCACAAGCGGCGTGATGCGCAGGGTTTGGCCCGACGATGTTCGTATTCCGGCCTCTTGAGTGATCACGTCTGTCGGCCCCCGATCGCGCTGAGGTGGCGACGGAAATGTCGGGGTCAATCCCGCTCGAACTTTGAGAGCTGGCATGATCTCACTCCTGCGTCTCGCTCGCGCCAAAACACGGGAGCACATCAGATAAGCACAATTTTTCCGTGTAACGATAACATGATCGTGATTAGATGGAAGGGTCCCATTTCGCATGCCACGGAGAATCAACCATGAAAGATTTTTTTCGCGTATCGACCATCCCTCTGGCCCTCTTAGCGGTTTTCATCCTCGTGTCCGGCAGCTACGGCGTTCTTAGCCAAAGCACGGATGACACGCCCGGCGAGAGCGAAGCTGTCATCCCCTTTGCACTGCCAAAATCAGGGCCGTTCAAGCCGGCAGATATCAAAATTGAAAATAATGATGCGATCGCCAACTGGTTCCGCTCGGCCCATGCCGATGCCGCGGCCGAGGCGTTTCGTCATTGGGATGAAGATGAGGAAATCCGACCCGCCTGCGCGGCCTGCCACTCCGGTGAAGGATTTCGCGCGTTCCACGGGCTGGATGGAAGCGAGCCCGGTGTCATCGAAGCGCCCGTCGATATTGGCGGCGTCGTGGATTGCGGCACATGCCACAATGCTGGCCTTGCCGAAATCACCGAGGTGAAGTTCCCCAGCGGCTTGGCGCACCCCGTTCAGGGTGTCGAGGCGTCCTGCATGACGTGCCACCAAGGCCGCACTGCTGGCGTCAATGTCAGCACTGCCATCGCGGATATGGACATCGACACCTCAAACCCAGAACTGCGGTTCATCAATCCGCACTATGCCACCGCTGCGGCGACGTGGCTGGGCGGCTATGGCGGGGCGGGCTATCACTACGAAGGGCGCGACTATTCGGGACGTTTCTTCCACGCCCGTCCGGTATCGACCTGTAACTCGTGCCACGAACCGCACACGCTTGAGGTGGAGTTTGAACCCTGCCTGACATGCCACCAGGCAGACAGCGCGCAGGACATCCGCATTTCGCGCCAAAGCTATTCCGGCACCGGAGATACGTCGGTCGGTATCCGCGCCGACATTCAGTCGAATGCCGCGTTGCTGTTGAAAACTGTGGAAAGCTATTCGCGCGACGTCGCGGGTGTGCCTATCGTTTATGACGGGACACGCTATCCATACTTCTTCACCGACGCGAATGGCGATGGTGTGATCGACGAAAGCGAAGGCAATCCCGTTGCCTATAACGGCTGGACACCCCGAAGCCTGCGCGCGGCTTACAACTGGAAGCTGGTGACGTCTGACCCCGGCAACTACGCCCACAATCCCCACTATGCGCTTGAGCTTCTCTACGACTCGATCGAGGATCTGAGCGGCCCGTTAGGGATGGATTTGGAAGCCCTCAATCTGCTGAGATAACCCAATCCGTGGTCCGGTGATGCATCGGACCACGGGGAACCTCAACGCATAGGAACCGCAGGGCATGGAACAGGCGCTATTGCTCATCACGATTGGCGTGCTTTTCCTTGGCGGGTTGCTTGCCGACAAGATCGGCCACCTGACCCGGTTGCCCCGTGTGACGATGCTGTTGCTTCTTGGGCTTCTGGTCGGGCCATCGGGTCTTGATCTTCTGCCGCAGGCCGCAACCGACTTGTTCGAACCGATTTCAGTAGTCGCACTGACGATGGTGGCGTTCCTACTTGGGGGGGAGCTGACACGCGACAACCTGAGCCGCCATGGCCGCGCCATTTCCGCGATATCACTTTGCATTGTCGTAGGAACGACAGGAATTGTCTGGGCGGGTCTGAGCCTGCTGGGTCTTGATCCCGCCCTTGCGCTTTTGCTGGGGGCGATTGCCACGGCAACCGACCCGGCGGCGATCTCGGACGTGATCCGCCAGTCGGGAATCCGCAACGGGTTCACTGAGACGCTCAACGGTATCGTCGCCATCGACGATGTTTGGGGGCTGTTGATGTTCAGCGTCTGCCTGGCCCTGATCGATCAGTCCGGCGGCTGGGCCGCGCCGCTTTTGGGCGCAGGTCGTGACATCGGGGGGGCGGTATTGCTTGGCATCTGTGTCGGCGTTCCGTCCGCATACCTGACCGGACGCCTGAAAGAGGGCGAGCCGCTGCAGACCGAAGCCATTGGCGTGGTCTTTGTCACCGCGGGCCTTGGGATATGGCTTGAGGTTTCGTTTCTGGTGGCGGGCATGACTGCTGGCGCGTTGATTGCCAATCTCGCGCGCCATCACGCCCATGCTTTTCACGAGATCGAATACATCGAATGGCCGTTCATGTTGCTGTTCTTTCTGCTCGCAGGTGCGTCCCTTGAATTGGACGCATTAAGGACGCTTGGCTGGATCAGTCTTGCCTATGCCGGGCTTCGGATCGCCGCACGACTGGCGAGCGGCTTGTTCGGCGCATGGATCGGTGGCGTCCCCCGGGCCGAGGCGTCTCACTACGGTCCGGCACTTTTGCCACAGGCCGGTGTTGCCGTCGGTATGGCGCTGGTCGCTGCCGAGGCATTCCCCGACTGGGCGGCAACGATCATGACGCTGACCATCGCCGGCACCGTTTTCTTCGAGATCGTCGGCCCCCCCGTTACTCTTTTGGCGCTCTACCAAAACGCCCGCGCACGGCGCGATCGGTTGTAGCGGGCTTGCTCGCCCGCCGCTGACTGCAGGTAAGTGAGGTTTGAGACGCTGATCGTCGGCGCCAGGCTGTGCGAGATCCGAGTTATTCTTCGCCAAACGCAGCCTTCCAAAAACAGCGCCGATCATGATCTACATCATTATTTTTCAGTGCGTGTGGATTGATACTTAGGATAGTTGGGTATGTTTTACGCCCGCAAGAAATGGGGCGGAGAACATGGCAGACTACCACACCAGATCGCTTACAGACGTCTTGGAGGAGCTTGACAGCACTCCCGAAGGCCTGACGACAGACGAAGCGAAAAACCGGCTGGAGCGGTATGGCACCAACGAGCTGAAGGTTTCGAAGGACACGCCCGAAATCGTCAAGTTTCTTCAGCAGTTCAAGAATTTCTTTGCCATCCTGCTGATCGCAGGCGGCGCGCTGGCGATGACGGCCGAGAAATTGGACCCGGGCAACGGCAATCTCTATATCGCCATTGCGCTGGTCGGTGTGGTGTTCCTAAACGCGGCGTTCACCTATTTTCAGGAACATCAAAGCGAACGCATCATGGACAGCTTCAAGAATATGCTGCCCTCGATGATCACCGCCCTGCGCGACGGCAACCCGCAAGAGGTGCCCGTCGGCGAGCTGGTGCCCGGTGACGTGATCGTGCTGAACGAGGGTGACAAGGTGCCTGCCGACGGGCGGTTGATTGAGGCCAAAGAGCTTAAGGTCGACAATTCAAGCCTGACCGGTGAAAGCGAACCGCAATTGCTGGACGAAGGCAAATCAGCCAAGGCAATGCTGGAAAGCCCCAACATGATCTTCTCGGGCAGCCTTGTGCAAAACGGCGAAGGTAAGGTGCTGCTGGTTGAAACCGGCATGAACACCCAGATCGGTGGCATTGTGGCGTTGACCAAGGCCACAGAGGCGACGGAAACGCCGATCCACCAGGAACTGAAATACTTCATCAAGGTCATCAGTTTCATCGCCATCTTTTTGGGGGTAAGTTTCTTTGGCGTGTCTGTCGCAATCGGCAACAATGTGATCGGCAGCCTGATCTTTGCGATCGGCATCATTGTGGCGAATGTGCCCGAAGGCTTGCTGCCCACTGTTACGCTTAGCCTGACCATGGCCAGCCGCCGCATGGCGCAGAAGAACGCGTTGATCAAGAACCTTGAAAGCGTCGAAACCCTTGGGTCGACCACTGTCATCTGCACAGACAAGACGGGCACCCTGACGCAAAACCGGCTTGGCGTGAACACGGTTGTCGTCGGCGGGACCTCCTATGCCGTTGATGACAGGCAGGTGGTGGATGCCGCTGCCTTTGATCGGCTGCTTCGGGTCATGTGCGTCTGCAACAACGCCTATCTGACCGATGATGGTTACGCGGGCGATGCGACTGAAGGTGCGCTGCTGCTTTACGCGCGCAACTACACCGACCCAGCCGCCCTGCGGCGTGTCGAAGAGATCGCCGAACAGCCCTTTAACTCGACCAGCAAGCGGATGATCACGGTCACCGATGATGGGACCGGGCCGCAAGCCTACCTTAAGGGCGCGCCCGAGGTGGTGCTGGCCATGTGCGACAAGGTTGCGCTGAATGGCGAAGAATTTGCGCTGACCCCGGATCGCCATGGCGACATCGTGGATGCGTATCACAAATTGGCGGGCCGCGGCGAACGCGGGCTGGGCTTTGCCGCGCGTGCTTGCGACCGCGACGGGGTGCCCGAGGACGGATACGTGTTTCTGGGCCTGACGGGGATGATCGACCCGCCCCGCCCTGAAGTGCCCATCGCCTTGGAGCGTTGCGTGTCAGCAGGCATCCGAGTGATCATGCTGACCGGTGATTTCGGCCTGACCGCAAAGACCATCGCCCAACAGATCGGGATGATGGGCCCGCATGGACGCGTGGTGCAGGGCGACGAGCTGTCACAGATGACCGACGCCGAACTGCAGACAGTCTTGCAGGACGAGGCAGAGATTATCTTCGCCCGCATCGCACCGGCCCAAAAATTGCAGGTCGTTCAGGCCCTACAAGCCAGCGGCGAGATCGTGACAGTCACAGGCGACGGGGTGAACGACGCACCCGCGCTAAAGAACGCCGACATGGGTGTGGCCATGGGCGTGATGGGGACCGATGTCGCCAAAGAGGCCAGCGATATGGTGCTGATGGACGACAATTTCGCCACCATCGTTGCGGCCGTAGAAGAAGGCCGCACCATTTTCGACAACATCAAGAAGTTTATCGCCTACATTCTGACCTCCAACATCCCCGAGATTCTGCCCTTCATCGCCTTTGTGTTGCTGGATATTCCCTTGCCGCTGACGGTGATCCTGATCCTCAGCATCGATTTGGGCACGGACATTCTGCCCGCACTTGGTCTGGGGGCGGAAAAGCCGGAAACCGACGTGATGAAACGCAAACCCCGGCAACGGGGTGAACGGTTGCTAAGCCGCAACCTGCTGCTGATGAGTTATGGAATTATCGGAATGTTGCAGGCGGCGGCGGGGTTTTTCACCTATTTCACCATCCTCTACACCGGGGGGTGGGAATGGGGGCAAGACCTGGCCAGCTCGGACCCATTGTACCGGACGGCAATCACCGGGTTCTTTGCCTCGATCATCATTTGCCAAGTGGCGGATGTGATCATCTGCCGAACCCGAACGCAAAGCCTGCTGACCGTCGGACTGCTGTCTAACAAGCTGGTCTTGGTGGGGATCGCATTTGAACTGCTGCTGCTGGCCTGCATCAGCTATATCCCGGCCTTCAACACGTTTTTCGGCACCGCACCGCTTGAGGCCTGGCACCTTATGCTGTCCGTCCCGTTTGCCCTGCTGATACTGCTGGGGGACGAACTGCGCCGCGTCTTTGTGCGACGCGGAAACCCGTTCGTGCTGCGCTTTTTGACGTGGTGAGGCGATCTTTGCACCCGCATCGTAAAGCTCGTCCGTATCCCGGCCCGCAGGTTAGATGAGGTGTCAGCCCCCGCCCAATCACGCGGTCGCCGCAACACCTGATCGTCACCTTTTGGGTGCGTGCGCTGTCCGCGCAGGCGGCATTTGGTGACTGCACCGCGAAGGGCGGGTTTGAAGCCATTTTGGCGGACGCTGAAAGCTGCACGAATGTCTGCTTAGGCTCTTGTAAAGTGGTTCGGAATGCACACTTCCGCTCTGTCATTTGGTAGAAAGATCTTCCCGTAAATGAGTGCAATACTTCTCGTCATTTTTGGCCTTGTTGGCTTGATCGTCGGCGGCGAAATGCTCGTACGTGGCGCAGTGTCCGCTGCCAAGTCATTCGGCATCTCGCCGATGGTGATCGGCCTGACACTGGTTGGCTTCGGAACCTCGTCACCTGAGCTGGTCACCAGCCTGCAAGCGGCTCTCTCTGGGTCTTCCGGCATTGCTATTGGTAACGTCGTTGGCAGCAATATCGGCAACGTTCTGCTGATCCTTGGCGTTGCCGCTCTGATTGCACCTATTTCAGTCGATCCAAAAGCGTTTCGGCGGGACGGAGCCGTCGTTGTTCTTTCAACGCTGCTTTGTCTGGGTGCTGTTCTTCTCGGTGAGGTCGGTCGGTTGATCGGCGCGGGCTTAGTGGTCGCCTTGGCAACCTATTTGGGCTTCACGCTCTGGTCTGAGAGGCGGTCAGGAGGCACGCCAGCTGCGACTGTCTACGAGAGTGAAGCTGACGCCGTGCCTGGCCCGGAAACAAATCTCGGTGTTTCCTTGTTGATAGCACTTGGAGGTTTGGTGATTACCATCTTTGGGGCTCGGTTCTTGGTGTCCGGCGCAGTCGCTATTGCTCAATCGGCGGGGCTTTCGGAAGCTTTGATCGGTTTAACAATCGTCGCTATCGGAACATCGATGCCTGAACTCGTGACCTCCATCATTGCAGTGCGCAAGGGCGAAGGCTCTGTCGCACTAGGCAACGTCCTGGGCAGCAACATTTTCAATATTCTGGGCATCCTCGGCATTACCATTCTTGTCCAACCTATGGTAATCCCA
Organism: uncultured Aliiroseovarius sp.; assembly: GCF_947497285.1. GTDB lineage: Bacteria > Pseudomonadota > Alphaproteobacteria > Rhodobacterales > Rhodobacteraceae > Aliiroseovarius. Next base: position 421,087 of record NZ_CANMFT010000003.1, read on the forward strand.
AGCGAGATTGCCCGTTTTGATATTTGGATTTTGTGTGCGACCGCACTTTTGCTCGTCGCCTTCGCCCGAAGTGGTTGGACAATCTCTCGGCGTGAAGGCGGCTTTCTCGTTCTTGCTTATGCCGCCTACCTCGCTGCGCTACTGACTCAAACTTGAAGAGAGGTCCCAGAGACGGCTCGGGACAAAAAAAACGGGCTTTGGCGAGGTGTTGCCGAGAGTCTGCTTTGTCCCGCTAACCGGACATAGGCTTCATCCCCAACTCACATCCCCTAGAAAGATATACCCGGCGCCGTAGATCGTCTTGATCAGGCGCGGATTTTTGGGGTCTTCCTTAAGTTTGGTGCGCAGACGCGAGATGCGGACATCCATGGCGCGGTCGAAGCTTTCACCGGCGACGCCACCCAGTGTTTCTTGCATTTGCGCGCGCGATATGAGCCGCTTGGGGGCGTCAAGGAACAGGCGCAGCACTTCGCCTTCGGCGTGGGAAAAGGCGGTTTCCTCGCCGCTGTCGTCTTCCAGCATGTAACGGTCGAAATGCGCGGTCCAGCCGTTGAACGTCGCGGTTTGCGCCGTTTTCAGGCTGGATTTCGGCCCGCGCAGGCGCGCGCGGACGCGGGCGACGACCTCGGCGGGTTCGAATGGTTTGACGATATAGTCGTCGGCCCCAAGCTCCAACCCGGTGACGCGATCCTGCACTTGGGTGCGGCCTGAAATGATGATGATCGACGCGCCGCTTTCCAGCGCCAGCCGATGCACCAAGGTCAGCCCGTCACGGTCTGGCAGACCGAGGTCCACAAGGCAGACATCCGGGGACATGGTGTTCAAGGCGGCCTCGAACTCGGTGGCGCGGGCGAAGCTTGCGGTGCGAAAACCGGCGTCTTCCAACGCATCTGACAGCATCCGTCGGATTTCCGGTTCGTCGTCAAGGATGGCGACCAATGGCTGGGTCATACGCGGACCTCTTCAGACAGGAACGTGGCGAGTTCGCCCTTTGTGAAGGGTTTGGGCAAAACCGGGAAACCGGCTTCTGCCCTGCGCGGATCATCGGCGGGTAGGGAGGTCATGACCAGCATAGGGACATCAATACCTGCCATGCGCAACCCCTGCAGAAATTCTGGGCCGGTCTGCGCGCCTTCCAACATCACGTCGCTTAGGATCAGACCAAGCCCGTCTAGGTCGACCAACCCCAGTGCTTCTTCGGCGGATGTTGCCTCGATCACCTGATGACCCATTTCGGTCAGCATCTCGCGAACGGATGTGCGAATGTCCTGATTATCCTCGATCAACAGGACAAGGCGCGGAGATATGGGCTGGAGCGGTTTGCGCAGCGGCAGGCGGACAGACACAACCGCGCCGCCCGTGTCGGCCGAATTGAACAGTTTCACCTGTCCGCCAGCAACCTTGGTCTGGTCATAAACCATTGATAAGCCCAGCCCGGAGCCTTCGCCGCCCTTGGTGGTGAAAAACGGGTCAAGTGCGTGCTCAAGCGCCTTTCGCGAAAAGCCGGGCCCGCTGTCGGTGACACGGAATTCCACCCATGTGTCGCGGATCGGGCGGGCCGTCAGGTGGATGGTGCCGGGCGACGATCCGATCGCATGGGTCGCGTTCAGGATAAGGTTCAGAATCCCGTCCTGCACCGCGCCTGCGTCCAGCACAATCGGGTCGTTCAAGTCCGCGACGTTGATTACCAGGTCGATGTCATCGGGCAGCGTTGACCGCGCGAGGGTTTCCAGTCCATTCAGCATGTCGGGCACGAGGGTCGGTTCAAAATGCAGCTCGCGCCGGCCCGAGATCGAGGCGATCCGGTCCAGCAACGTCCCACCGCGCCGCACCGCGGCCGTGGTGGCGGCAACCATCTGCTGTGCATCATCGCCAAGTGGCATCTGGGCCAGACGGCTTTGCAGCCCAAGGATGATGGTCAGCAGGTTCGAGAAATCATGCGCCACGCCCGATGTGAGTTGCGCGGCCAGCTCGCGTTTGCGGGTCTGGGCCAAGGCCGCGCGAGCTTGTGCTTCCTCAGTGACGTCCATCGACAGGATGTAGACGCCAGAGATTTCATCACCGTCTTGATCAGGGGTTAGTGCGACCCGAATACGGCGTCCTGACCCTTCGTGCGAGAATTCGAACACGCTGGGTTCGCCGTTAAAAGCACGGGCGAAGTAGGGCGAGATATGCGCATAAGCCTCGTCGCCCAGTGCTTCGATTGCGTGCAACCCGATCAGGTCGCTCGGTCGCCCCGTGATGACGGATCCAAGGCGACGGTTCGAGAAGGTGTAGTGCCGATCGCGATCTATGCGCGCGATGTGCGCGGGCATCATTTCGGCGGTCAGGCGGGTGCGGCTTTCCATCTCGGTTAGCTCGCGTTTGGTTTCTTCCAGCGCTGCGATTGTCGAGGCCAGCGCCCGGTTGGTCTGGGTCAGTTCTTCGGTATAGCTCAGCACTTGGTCGGACAGTTCCTCGGATCGGGCGCGCAACAGTGCCTCTTGCCGCTTGATTGGTGTGATGTCCGTATAGACAGTCACCCACCCCCCTTGCGACAGCGGATGACCTTCGACCGAAATCACCCGACCGTTGGCGCGCGTGCGCTCCATATAATGTGGTTCGAATGCCAAAGCCTGATCGACGCGCGACTTGACGAAAGATTCGATATCACCAACAGCCCCGTAATCGCCGCGCTCTGCTAGAAATCGGATGGTGTCCGAAAACTCTGCACCGGGGGTGGCAAGGTGGTCTGGCAGGTCAAACATATCCTGAAACTGGCGGTTTCCAACGGCCAGCCGTAGCTTGCGATCATAGATGGAAAGCGCCTGCTGAATAAGGTTCAAACCGGCTTGAGTCAGGGCCGAGGTTTCGTTGAAATTCTGTCCCAATGGCGCCTCCTGTTACGCCCTTTCGCTAACACCTGAACCGGCGCATGAAAAGGAGTTTGACTGGGTCGCACACCTCTGGACCCGCCATGTAACAATTCGTTAGGATTGCGAAAAAGTGGCGAAACCTTTGACGGCCAAGTTTTTTCAGTCAGGGTTGCAAAGGAAGATTCGCTTTGCGATCGGGAACGTCGCCCGTACCGACGGTGGGAGGAAGATTTGTCACAGGAACTAGCCGCAGCAGGCGACTTTGCTTCCGTTCCCGCGCTACTTGCGCGGAACGTGAAGAAGTATGGGGATCGCCCGGCCTATCGTGAAAAAGAATTTGGCATCTGGCAGAGCTGGACATGGGCCGAGGCCGCCAAGGAAATCGAGAACCTGGCCCTTGGGCTTTTGGCGCTTGGCATTGATCGTGGCGATCATGTTGCCATCATCGGCCGCAACCGTCCCGCCCATTACTGGGCGATGATTGCCGCGCAGAAAGTCGGTGCGGTTCCGGTGCCTTTGTATCAGGACGCTGTTGCCGAAGAAATGGAATTCGTGCTGGACCATTGTGGCGCGCGGTTCGTGATCTGTGGCGATCAGGAACAGGTCGACAAGGTCATTGAGGTTCAGGAAAACGTCAAACATATCGAGCATGTGATCTACTACGACAAGCGCGGCTTGCGGAAATATGATCACAGCCACCTGCATTGGTATCGTGACATTCAGGAAGAAGGCCGCGTTGCACATTCCCGCCTTGAAGGCGAGATGGCTGCCCGCGAGGCAGAGCTGACTTACGATAGCACCTGCGTCATGCTTTACACATCGGGCACCACCGGGCGCCCGAAAGGTGTGGTTCTGTCGAACCGCAATATCGTTGAAAGCGCCAAGAACACCTCGGAATTCGACAATCTGGGTCTGAACGAAGACATTTTGGCCTATCTGCCGATGGCATGGGTAGGTGACTTCATCTTCTCGCTGGGTCAGGCGATGTGGTGCGGGTTCTGTGTGAACTGCCCCGAAAGCCCGGAAACGATGATGACGGATCTGCGCGAAATCGGGCCGACCTATTACTTCGCCCCGCCCCGCGTGTTTGAAACCCAGTTGACCAACGTGATGATCCGGATGGAAGACAGCGGCGATCTGAAATACGCGCTGTTCCACCACTTTATGGATTTCGCCAAAAAAGGCGCCGGCGAGAAATACGGAATGCCGCGCCGCAAGGTCACCACCCAGAAAAAGACCCTGGAGCAGAAACTCCGCCATGGCTTCCGCTATGCAATGGGGATTGGTTTTGCCGCCGAAACGATTGTGGAGAACGCGATCCGGTTGGGCTTTGCAAAGCTGCGGCATGGCAAAAATGCGCGCAAGCACTTCAAGGCCAAAGATCCGCTGGGTCTGAAGCTCTATAGCGGCAAGGCGTTTGAATACTTCAAATATCGTTGCGGCGATGTTCTGGTCTATGGCCCGCTGAAAGACACGCTGGGCTTTGGACGCATCCGCGTCGGATACACGGCTGGTGAAGCAATCGGCCCCGAGATTTTCGAGTTCTACCGCTCGATGGGGATCAACCTGAAACAGCTATACGGTCAGACCGAAGCCACCGTGTTCATCACCGTGCAACCCGATGGCGAGGTGCGCAACGATACCGTTGGCGTGCCCGCGCCGGGTGTTGAAATCAAACTGGCGGACAATGGTGAGATCTTCTATCGCAGCCCCGGCACGTTTGTTGAATACTACAACAACCCCGAAAGCACCGCCGACACCAAAGACCCGGAAGGCTGGGTCGCCACGGGGGATGCGGGCTTCTTTGATAAGGTGAACGGTCACCTCCGCATCATCGACCGCGCCAAAGACGTGGGCAAAATGGCCGATGGCCGTCTGTTCGCGCCGAAATATGTCGAGAACAAACTGAAGTTCTATCCCGACATTCTGGAAGCCGTGGTGTTTGGCAATGACCGTGACATGTGCACCGCGTTCATCAACATCGACCTGACGGCAGTTGGCAACTGGGCCGAACGTAACAACGTCGCCTATGGGTCCTATCAGGAACTGGCGGGCCACCCGGACGTGGTGTCGACCATTCAGGAACACGTTGAAGCCGTTAACAAATCCGTTGCCGAAGACGAGATGTTGTCGGGCTGTCAGATCCACCGCTTCCTGATCCTGCACAAGGAGCTGGATGCGGATGACGGTGAAATGACCCGGACCCGGAAAGTACGCCGCAAGATCGTGGAAGAGAAATACGCGCCACTGATCGACGCGCTTTATGGCGGCAAGTCCGAGCAATATATCGAAACCGAGGTCACTTATGAGGATGGCCGCAAGGGCTCGATCACGGCCACCTTGGAAATCCGCGACGCGGCTGTGGTTGGCACCAAACAGGGGATGGCGGCAGAATGACGACAACAACTGACATGAACGCCGACAGCTATGTCACCGCAGATGGCCGCACGATTGGCCCGGTGGTGATGGATATGAAAAACATCACCCTGCGCTTCGGCGGTGTGGTGGCGATCAAGGACATCAGCTTTGACATTCGCGAAGGTGAAATCCGCGCGATCATCGGCCCGAACGGGGCTGGTAAATCCTCGATGCTGAACGTCATCTCGGGCTTTTATAAGCCGCAAGAAGGTGAAGTATGGTTCCGTGGTGAAAAACGCCCGCCGATGAAGCCCTATCAGGTTGCGCGGCAAGGTTTGGCGCGGACCTTCCAGAACATCGCTTTGTTTGACGGGATGACCGTGCTGGACAATATCATGACCGGCCGTCTGAACCATATGAAGGCGAACCTGCTTCAGCAGGCGATCTGGAAAGGCAAAGCCGAGCGCGAAGAGATTGCGAACCGCGAGATTTGCGAGAAGGTCATCGACTTTCTGGAAATCCAGCACATCCGCAAAACGCCTGTTGGACGTCTGCCCTATGGCCTGAAAAAGCGGGTCGAGCTGGCGCGTGCGCTGGCCGCACAACCCTCGCTTTTGCTGTTGGATGAACCCATGGCGGGCATGAACGTTGAGGAAAAAGAGGACATGTCCCGCTTTATCCTCGACATGAATGACGAATTCGGAACCACCATCGCGCTGATTGAACACGATATGGGTGTGGTTATGGATCTGTCCGACCGGGTGGTCGTGATGGATTACGGTAAGAAAATCGGGGACGGCACACCGGACGAAGTGCGCAACAACCAAGATGTGATCGACGCCTATCTCGGCGTGTCACACGATTAAGGGGGGACTTATGCCTGAACAGCTACTCTTTGCGATGGAAGTCACCCTGAACGGCCTGATGGCCGGGGTGCTATATGCGCTTGTCGCGCTGGGGTTTGTCTTGATTTTCAAGGCCTCTGGCATCTTCAACTACGCTCAAGGTGTTATGGCGCTGTTCGCAGCACTGACGCTGGTGGGTATTCAACAAGGGCAGGTGCCTTTCGCCCATTTGATCAACGCGATCTTTGGCACCGAGGTGCATCATTTCCCATGGCAGGTTCCATCGCTGATCGCGATTGTGCTGGCTGCGGGGGTTATGATCCTGTTCGCCTGGATCGTCGAAAAATACGTCCTGCAACACCTGATCGGACAGCCTGACATTATCCTGTTCATGGCGACCATCGGACTGGCGTATTTCATGGAAGGTTTTGGCGACATCATGTGGGGATCGGATATCAAGAAACTTGATGTCGGTCTGCCGCAGGGTATGAACGCCACCATAGATCAGGTCACCTTCGACTGGTTCGGCTATGGGTTCTTCATTGATAATCTGGACATCGTCGCGGCGATCGTCGCCTCGCTTTTGGTGGCCGCGCTGACGATTTTCTCGCAATACTCCAAGCAGGGCCGGGCGCTGCGCGCCGTGGCGGATGACCACTCGGCAGCTTTGTCGGTTGGTATCTCGTTGCGCTTCATCTGGGTGCTGGTTTGGTCGATTGCAGGCTTCGTGGCCTTGGTCGCGGGCATCATGTGGGGCGCCAAGTCTGGCGTCCAGTTCAGCCTGTCGCTGATCGCACTGAAAGCCTTGCCGGTTTTGATGCTGGGCGGGTTTACCTCGATCCCCGGCGCCATCGTTGGCGGTCTGATCATCGGCGTGGGCGAGCAGCTGTTTGAATTCACCATCGGTCCCATGATCGGCGGCGCAACCCAGAACTGGTTCGCCTATGTGCTGGCACTTATTTTCCTGATCTTCAGGCCCCAAGGCCTGTTTGGCGAAAAAATCATCGAGAGGGTCTGATCCATGTTTTACCGCGAAGCAGGTGACTTCAAAACGTCCTACCGTGACGACAGCCAGACCTTCCCGATCCGGCTGGATCGGATGGGCTATTACATCCTTATGTTCGTGGCCTTCTTGGTGGTCCCGTTCTTCATCAACGACTATTGGGTCAACGCGGTCTTTGCGCCGTTCCTGATCTATGCGATTGCGGCGCTGGGCCTGAACATCCTGACCGGTTACGCCGGGCAGGTGTCGCTGGGCACCGGTGGCTTCATGGCTGTGGGGGCGTATGCCAGCTATAAGCTGATGACGAGCTTTCCAGAGGTCAGCATCCTGATCCACATCATACTTGCCGGCGGGATCACTGCGGTTGTGGGTGTGGCGTTTGGTTTGCCATCCTTGCGCATCAAGGGATTCTATCTGGCGGTGGCCACGCTGGCCGCACAGTTCTTCCTTGTGTGGGTCTTCAACAAGGTGCCGTGGTTTTACAACTATTCAGCATCGGGCCAGATCAACGCGCCTGAACGCTCTGTCTTCGGTGTCATCGTGACCGGCCCCAATACCGAAGCCTGGGCGAAATACATGATCTGCCTCGTGTTTGTCGTGGTGCTGGCATGGGTGGCGCGCAACCTGACGCGCGGCATGATGGGCCGCAAATGGATGGGCATCCGTGATATGGATATCGCGGCCGAGATCATCGGGGTGAACCCCCTGATGGCCAAGATGTCGGCTTTTGCGGTATCGTCCTTTTTTGTTGGCATTGCCGGAGCGCTGTTTTTCACGGTCTATCTTGGCGCGGCCGAAGCAGGCGAGGCCTTCGGGATCACCAAGTCGTTCCTGATCCTGTTCATGATCATCATCGGTGGTCTGGGATCGATCTTCGGATCATTCGCAGGCGCGGCCTTTATGGTGCTTATGCCAGTGTTTTTGAAGAACGTGCTGGTGGGGGGACTTGGCTGGCCGACCGATCTGGCCGCGCATTTCGAGTTCATGATCGTGGGCGGCCTGATTGTCGTCTTCCTGATTGTGGAACCGCACGGTCTGGCGCAACTATGGCGCCTGACGAAAGAAAAACTGCGTCTGTGGCCCTTCCCGCACTAGGGCCCGCGCAACTCATCTTATCCTCTGAACCAATGAGGAAACGGTTCAGAGGGTCAAAGCAATGTGACCCGCAACGGGCACGAAAATTTGCTAATCTAGGGAGGAAGCAAATGAAATACTCGAAACTCGCAGCAGCCAGTGTTACGGCGCTTATGGTGGCAACTCCGGTCCTTGCGGATCTGGTGTTCCCCTCGCTCAGCTACCGGACTGGTCCTTACGCCGCAGGCGGCATCCCCTATGCGGATGGCTTTGCGGATTACTTCACTCTGCTGAACGAACGTGACGGCGGCATCGGTGGCGTGATGACATCAGCCCCAGAATGTGAGACGGCTTATAACACCGAAAAAGGCGTCGAATGCTACGAAGCCACCAAAGGTCAAGGCGCGCTGGCTTATAACCCGCTGTCGACCGGCATCACCTATCAGCTGATCCCGAAAGTGACGGCAGACGACATTCCGCTTTACACGCCCGGTTATGGCCGCACGTCGGCTGCAAACGGCAAAGTGTTCAGCCACGTGTTCAACTTCCCCGCCAACTACTGGAATGCAGCCTCGCTCGCTGTGAACCACCTGAAAGAGGTTAGCGGTGGCGATCTGGCGGGCAAGAAAATCGCGCTGGTCTATCACAACTCGGCTTACGGTAAAGAACCGATCCGCACGCTGGAAGGTCTGGCTGAAAAGCACGGCTTTGAGCTTGTGACACTTCCGGTCGATCACCCCGGGCAGGAACAGAAAGCGCAATGGCTGCAAATCCGCCGCGAGCGTCCTGATTTCGTTATGATGTGGGGCTGGGGCGTGATGAACCAGGTTGCCATTCAGGAAGCTGCCAACATCCGCTTCCCGATGGAAAACTTCATCGGCGTTTGGTGGTCGGGTGGAGACCATGACGTTTCTCCCGCCGGTGACGCAGCCACGGGTTACAAGGCTGTGACCTTCCATGGTGTTGGATCGGACTATCCGGTTTTTGCTGATATCCAAAAGCATGTTGTGGATGCAGGTAAGGCAGCCGGCAATGGCGACAACATCGGCAAGGCCCTTTACAACCGCGGTGTCTATGCCGCGATGTTGCTGGCTGAATCCGCCAAGAAGGCACAGGAAATCCACGGCACGCCGGACATCACGTCATCCATGATGCGTGACGGTATGGAAGCTCTGGAAATCACCGAAGCCCGGATGACTGAACTTGGTATGCCCGGATTTGGCCCCGAATTCACCGTCAGCTGTGAAAACCACGGTGGCCCCGGCACGGGTGCGATCCAGCAATGGGACGCAGCCGCTGGCACCTGGTCGCTGATTTCAGACTTCGGTCCGTCGGATATGGATGTGATCCAACCTTTGATCGACGAAGACTCGGCCGCTTATGCCGCCGAGAACAACATCGAAGAACGCTGCAACTAAGCCGCGTGCATGACCTTTCGTCCGGGCCGTCTGGCCCGGACGATCCCCGAACAACGAACACAGACAGGACGACCGATATGCTGGACGCCGAGAAGACTACCGAAATTGCAGGTGAGAACCTTTTGGAGGTCAACAACATCGAGGTGATCTATAATCACGTGATCCTTGTGTTGAAGGGCGTCAGCCTGCATGTGCCGAAAGGTGGCATTACAGCCATTCTGGGCGGCAACGGCGCGGGCAAGACAACCACGCTGAAAGCCATATCGAACTTGCTTCAATCCGAACGGGGCGAAGTCACCAAAGGCTCGATCCTGCACAAGAATGAAAACGTCGCCGATCTGGGCCCGTCCGAGCTGGTCAAGCGCGGCGTTATCCAGGTGATGGAAGGCCGTCGCTGCTTTGAACACCTGACCGTCGAAGAAAACCTGTTGACGGGCGCCTACACCCGCACGGACGGCAAAGGCGCGATCGCTGCTGATCTTGAGATGGTCTATGAATATTTCCCCCGCGTCCGCGAGCGCCGCAAAAGTCAGGCGGGCTATACCTCGGGCGGTGAGCAGCAGATGGTGGCGATGGGTCGCGCGCTGATGTCGCGCCCCGAGATGATCTTGTTGGACGAGCCGTCCATGGGCCTCGCCCCTCAGTTGGTCGAACAGATCTTCGAGATTGTAAAAAAAGTGAACGAAAATGAAGGCGTGACCTTCTTGTTGGCTGAACAAAACACCAACGTGGCCCTGCGTTATGCGCATTACGGCTACATTCTGGAAAACGGTCGCATTGTGATGGACGGCCCCGCCGCTGAATTGCGCGAAAACCCGGATGTGAAAGAGTTCTATCTTGGCATGTCGGATGAGGGGCGCAAGAGCTTCCGGGATGTGCGGTCCTATCGCCGCCGGAAGCGTTGGTTGGCCTGATGCACCTGAAAACTGGGCATAAATCCTCGTCGCGTTGCGCGTCGATGGCTGCTTTGCGGCCTGATTGTCGGCGGAGCCGCGTTCGGCAGCCGGTGTCAGGCGACCTTGGTGCGCAGGGCATCAAGCTCAGCCAGCGCCGCACTGCGGTCTTTTGGACTGGCCGGGCGCATCGACACGACCTGCGTACGGTCCTGTGCGGTGACGTCCGCCATTCCATAACCGACCTGACCCAGAGCGTAGCTCAGGCGCAGGCGTTTGGCGGCGCGCGATTGGCTCAGCCACGCGTCTTGCTCGACTCGCAGATGTGCGGTGTTGATCAGGAAAAACCACTTTCTGCCGGTGTCTTCCAAGGCCGCTGCCAAGGTGCCGTAAACCACGTCGACATCCCCCGAATGGCGCAACGTCAGCCCCGACAGGTCGATTTCGGCAACACGAGTTTCGGTGTCCAGCACAAGGCGCTCGGAGATGTCGGACGCATCATATTGCGCGGTCCGATCCAGCTTGCGCAACCGTTGGGACGGCAGTTGCGCCAGCCGGGCCAGCGCCGCGTCGCGGGTTGTAAACAGGTTAGGATTGAACGCGTCCGTGCCCGCCGTGCGAGCAAGCTCGGCGCGGGTAATGTCGCTGGCATCCACTTTGACGATGCCTTGGCTGTGCGCTTTGCTCAGCGCTTTGCCGCGCTGACGTTGTGCCGTCCAAGCAAAGCTGTCGACGCGCATGCCTGTGACATCCAGCAGCATGAACCATTTGTCCTCACCTGTCGCGCTGATCGCTGTGAGGATCTGATCGTAGGCTGCGTTGACGTCGGCCGAGTTGCCAAGGCGAAGGGTCGTGAAGTCGACCTCCATCACTTGGGTGGCGTGGTCGAAGCGAATGCGGTTGGTCATGTCGATCATGATGCGCGGACTCTTGCTGCGTTGCGGCAAATTATAGAACGTCGCCCCCATCGTATACAATTGCATGCAGTGCATAGCGGGGTTTCGCCTCGCTCAATGCTCAGTTCTTCTGAAAAGGGTTTCGACCATGCCTGATTATTATGACGCCCTGGAAAACCGTTCCGCAGATGCCCGCATGGCTGACATTGCAAAGGCGCTGCCCCTGCAGATCGCCCGTGCCAAGGGGCTGCAAGGTTACCGAGCCAGCTTTGCCGATGTGGATCCAGCACGCATCACAAGTGTCGAGGCGTTGGTTTCGCTGCCCGTCCTGCGCAAATCCGAGATTGGAAAGGCGCAAGCCGCCGACGGTCCTCTTGGCGGGTTCGGTGGGCTGGCAACGCATGAGTTTTCTCATATTTTTCAAAGTCCCGGCCCGATTTACGAACCGGGTGGCGTTGGGCATGACTGGTGGCGAATGGGACGGTTCCTGAACGCCTGTGGAATCGGAAAAGGCGATATCGTTCAGAACTGTTTTGGATACCACCTGACCCCGGCTGGCATGATCTTTGAAAACGGCGCGCGGGCTGTCGGCGCAGCGGTTGTCCCCGCCGGTGTGGGCCAGACCGAGCTGCAAGTGCGCGCCGCCGCAGATATCGGCACAACGGCCTATGCGGGCACACCGGACTATCTGAAGGTCATTCTGGACCGCGCAGATGCTGATGGAGTGAAGCTGAAGATCACCAAAGCGGCCGTCGGAGGAGGGGCGTTGTTCCCCAGCCTGCGAAGCGAATATGCCGATCGTGGTATCACTTGCCTGCAAAGCTACGCCACAGCCGACCTTGGCAACATCGCGTATGAAAGTGCTGCGATGGAGGGCATGATCGTTGACGAAGGAGTGATCGTGGAAATCGTGCGACCCGGCACGGGTGATCCTGTCGCACCGGGCGAAGTGGGCGAGGTTGTCGTGACGACGCTAAACCCTGACTATCCGCTGATCCGCTTTGCCACAGGTGATCTGTCGGCAGTTTTGCCGGGCACCAGCCCCTGCGGGCGCACGAATATGCGCATCAAGGGATGGATGGGGCGCGCCGATCAAACCGCCAAGATCAAGGGTATGTTCGTGCGTCCTGAGCAAGTTGCGGATTTGGTCGCAAAACATGCCGACGTGACCAAGGCGCGCGTGATTGCGACCCGCGACGGCGAGATGGACGCAATGACGGTTCAGATCGAAACCGACGCAACGGACCCAGCGCCCTATGCAAAGTCGGTGGTCGAAACACTAAAGTTAAAAGCCCGGATCGAGATCGTTTCCAAGGGCAGTTTGCCGAATGACGGCAAAGTCATCGACGATCAAAGGGTCTACGACTAGAACAGGTTCCTTCCGGGAAAGGGGCTGAGGCAGCAATGCTTCAGCCCTTTTCTTTTGGCAAACCACCGAATGGAAAGAAAAAAGCCGCCCAGAAGGCGGCCATTTCTTTTTCGCTGCTGATGCGACTTAGCCTTGACGGGCTTTGAAGCGGCGTTGCGTTTTGTTGATCACGTAAACGCGGCCTTTACGGCGCACCACGCGGCAATCGCGGTGGCGGTTTTTCAGCGAGCGGAGCGAGTTGCGGACTTTCATGGTCCTTCTCCTTCAACGCGGCGCTGCGGTTGCGCCTAAGCTACATTTTGCCGTCTGACCATAGGGTCATATGGCGGTTCATGGTGGGCGATACTGGGATCGAACCAGTGACCCCTTCGATGTCAACGAAGTGCTCTACCGCTGAGCTAATCGCCCTGAATTTCATTTCAAACCAGTCAATATGACCAATCCAAAAAACGCGACGCGGGAAAACCCGCGCCTGTTCGCGGTTCTATAAAAGGAGTCGGGGTCGTGCGCAAGGGCTTTTGGTGAGAGATTTTTTCGCTTTATAAGTGGTATGGAGGAGACTGCATGTTGATACCGCCCTACGCGCTGACACTGCCCAAGATACGCGACACAAGTGTCGTGTTTGCGTCGCCTCATAGCGGGCGCCGCTATCCTTTGGCGTTCGTGAAGGGCAGCTTGTTGGATGAACGCACGATCCGCTCGTCGGAAGATGCGTTTGTCGATCAGCTCTATGCGGCCGCACCTGACCATGGCGCACCTCTTTTGGCGGCAACGACGCCACGCGCCTATGTCGATCTGAACCGCGGTGCCGAGGAGTTGGACCCGGCCGTCATCAACGGATTGCGGCGGGTTGATCACAACCCACGCGTGGCGTCGGGACTGGGCGTCATTCCACGCGTTGTCGCTGGCGGCCGCGCCATTTATCGCGGCAAGATGTCGTTGGGTGACGCGCAAACGCGGCTGGCAGACCACTGGCGCCCCTATCACGCAGCGCTGCAGTCCTTGCTGCAAGACAGCACAGATGCCTTTGGCGAGGCAATCTTGATCGACTGCCATTCGATGCCGCACGAGGCCGTCACCAGTCTGTCCAAAGGGTGGGCGCAAAGTCCCGAGGTCGTTCTGGGCGACCGGTTCGGGGCTTCTGCCTCATCCGAGGTCGTCAGCCATGTTGAAGAGGCCTTCAAACGTGCCGGGTTCCGGACCTCGCGCAACACACCGTTTGCCGGGGCTTATATGGCGCAGCATTACGGGCGCCCATCGCGCAACCAACATGTGGTTCAGGTCGAAATCGACCGTGCCCTATACATGAACGAACGGTTGATCCGACCCAATCGGGATTTTCATGAAATCCAACAGCGGCTGGCCATGGTGATCAAGGAAATAGCCGCGTTCGGTCAGCAGGATCGGGCGCTCGCCGCAGAATAGCTCTAGCGGATCGAGCGTCCTTTCAAGATCACTTTGTCCCCGAAACGGGCCCGGATCGTGTCGGTGGCACGTTCCGCAGCCCTTCGTCGCGCGGCCTGAGGATCAAGCAGGTCGTTGGTCAGATCGGCATTGTCAGCAGGCCCCAGATGGCTGAGCCCGACACCGACAAGCCGAAATGGACCCTCGCCGGCAACAGTGTCAAACAATCCGCGCGCCGTGCGGTAGATCCGATCAGCGGATTGCGTCGTATCACCAAGATTGGTTTGACGGCTGAGCGCACGGAAATCGGCGCGCTTAAGCTTCAACGTCACGACGCGCCCTGCCAAGTCGCGCGCCTTGGCGCGGTCCGATACTTTCTCGGACAGGCGCCACAAGTGGCCGTCGAGGATGTCGGGGTCGGTGGTGTCCTCGAAAAACGTCGTTTCGTTCGAAATTGACTTGATCGGTGCATGGGCCGAAACACGCCGCTTGTCTTGGCCCCGCGCCAGATGCCACAACCGGTCACCCATGCCGCCGAACCGGGCAACAAGGTCTGCCTTTTCCCAACGAAGCAGATCCGCGAAGGTTCGGATGCCTGCTTTCTCCAACGCGGCCTGACTGACGCCGCCGACGCCCCAAATCAGCCCGACGGGTTTGTCATGCAGGAATGTGGCAGTCTCAGCCTTGCCGATCACCGAAAAGCCGCGCGGCTTGTCCAGATCGGACGCGATTTTTGCCAGAAATTTATTGTGACTTAACCCGATTGAGCCCGACAGACCAATTTCGTCCTGCATCCGTTTGAGCAGCCGCGCCAGCATCACGGCAGGTGGGGCACCATGCAGTTTCGCGGTGCCGGTCATGTCCAGAAACGCCTCGTCCAACGACAGGGGCTCTATCGAAGGGGTCAGTTCATCCATCAATGCGCGGATTTGCTTGGATACCGCTGCATAGTGGCGACCGCGTGGTGGGATCACGACCGCATCCGGGCAAAGCTTCAGCGCCTGAAACATGGGCATGGCAGATCGCACACCGCGAATGCGCGCGACATAGCAGGCGGTTGATACGACCCCGCGCTTTCCGCCGCCGATAATGACAGGCTTGTCTGCCAGTTCGGGATTGTCACGCTTTTCCACCGAGGCATAAAAGGCGTCACAATCCATATGCGCGATGGTCAGGTCGAACAATTCAGGGTGCGATGTCACCCGCGGGCTACGGCAGGAAGGGCAGCGGCGACCATCATCAAAGCGGGTCAGGCAATCTCGACATAAAGCGGGCATGATGCAAAATACATCATGCGGCCGCGGGGCTCAAACACTCGTCGGTCTTGGAAAGGCAAGAATGGAGAATTTTAGCGGCACAAAGCTGGTTTTGCTTGTCGGCGGGAAGGTTGCAACCCTGCTGCGCGACGATCGGCCCGACATCCCTTGCCCGAACATGTGGGATTTCCCCGGCGGTGGTCGCGAGGGAAGCGAAAGCGCCGAAGACTGCGTGCTGCGCGAAACACAAGAAGAGCTTTCCCTTCGGTTGCGGCCCTCTGATCTGAGTTGGAAGCAGGAATTCGACAGCCCTACGGTGCCCGGCACCACGTCCTGGTGGTTTGCAGCCACGTTGCCTGCAAGTGCTTCCAGCAAGATCAAGCTTGGCAATGAAGGGCAACGCTGGACGTTGATGGCACCGAACGATTGGCTGACGAATCCAAGCGCCATCCCGCATTTCAAGCCCCGATTGCGCGCTGCCCTGCGCGGGCTTGGTCAAGATGCTGTTGTAACTGACGCAAAATGATCCCATCATCTTGCGAATTAATGCGTCGGTGAAAGGTTCCCCTCATGAATGAAATTCCAACAGATCTTGCTGGCGGAAACACAGTCCTGTTTTTGCTAGCTGCCTTCCTGATCATCGTTGTCTTCCTGGGCGTCAAGATAGTGCCGCAAAGCCAGAAATATGTCGTGGAGCGCTTTGGGCGACTGCAAGCGGTGCTGGGGCCGGGGATCAACTTCATCGTGCCATTTCTTGATCGCGTGCGTCACAAGGTGTCGATTTTGGAACGCCAGTTGCCGACCGCCAGTCAGGATGCGATCACATCCGACAACGTGTTGGTGCAGGTCGACACCAGCGTGTTCTACCGCATTCTTGAGCCTGAAAAGACGGTGTATCGAATCCGTGATGTGGACGCCGCGATTTCGACCACAGTGGCGGGGATCGTGCGCTCGGGCATTGGCGAAATGGAGCTGGACGAGGTGCAGTCAAACCGCCAGCAGCTGATCTCGAAAATCAAGCAACAGGTCGCGGATGCGGTCGATGATTGGGGGATCGAAGTTACGCGCGCTGAAATTCTTGATGTGAACCTTGATACGGCCACGCGAGAGGCGATGTTGCAGCAGCTAAACGCTGAACGCGCCCGCCGCGCACAGGTGACAGAGGCCGAAGGCACGCGACGCGCGGTCGAACTGGCCGCAGATGCAGAGCTTTATGCAGCCGAACAGGCCGCCAAGGCGCGCCGCGTCAGCGCAGATGCCGAAGCCTATGCAACCCAAGTGGTGGCAAAAGCTATTGCAGAGAACGGGCTTGAAGCAGCGCAGTATCAGGTGGCGCTGAAACAGGTCGAGGCCTTGACCGAAGTCGGCAAGGGCGATGGAAAGCAAACCATTATCCTGCCGACGCACGCGTTGGATGCGTTTGGTGATGCCTTCAAGCTGCTGAAAGGTAAGTCATAATGCTGTGGGCGACTTGGTGGGTTTGGTTGGCCGGTGCGATTGCCCTTGGCATTCTTGAAATGCTGGTCCCCGGCTTTATCTTTCTTGGCTTCGCGGTCGGCGCTGCGGTGGTTGGGGCGGTGTTGCTTTTGGGACTTGCGCCAACTCTGCCGTGGCTCCTTGTTGGCTTTGCGGCAGTGTCGCTGGTGTCTTGGTTGGCGATGCGGCGTGCTTTTGGTGTGCGTAAAGGCCAATCGAAGGTCTTCGACATCGACATCAACGATGGTTGACAGGTTTGGTGCAGGGTCTAGCTGACCGGCGCGCCAAACAAAAATGGTATTTCATTTGAAAGGGTTTCACCTTTCAAAAGCCAGCTGAGCCCAAGCGCCCAAAGCGCGACGCTTTCAGCCCAGAAGGTGAAGCTCCAATCGCTGTCCCACCTTTGACCGGACTCTGGCAAGAAGACCTTCACCACGCCGACCAAGACGACCATTGCGAGGATGGTCCACCCGAAGACTCGATAGCATTGGTTTCTGCGCTGTTTGTGCGGTCTGGGGTTCTTGACCGAACACCGCGTGAACAGCCTAAGCGACGTGATCCCCATGCAAACCAGAAACAGTCCTGCCGCTGCAAAATGGATGTTTTGCTGCGTCTGATCGTATGCTGCGGGGATAAGCCTGTCGAACAAAGCCAACGGCCGATAGCAATCTTCGGTGGCACATAAAGTGGGCACAAATGCCGTGGTAAAGACCGCAACGCCCGCAAGGCTCGAGATCACGCGGTCAGAGAGCACTTCGCCGGATCGTCGTGGGTAACCTTGGTAGGCAACCAAAAACAGGCCCGTCCCTGCCGATGCTGAAACGAAGACTTCGCGCATCTCTGTGAAGAAAAAGTCCGAAACCGACCGTTGCATCGGGATGCCGAAAAGAACGACCCCTGCCAATAGGACAAAGGGTAAGGTCAAGCCGATGGCGCCGATTGCCCGACGCAGGCGCATCACCGTGGACAGGTCAGGATGTGGTCGGGTGTCAGACATGATAGCCCTTGAAGCCACGAAGGTTGACGCCGCGCTATGCGACTGCACGCCACGCAAAAAGGCGCTCTTTCACCTCATGTTCTGTTCATTGGGCGCCCGGCGCAAGGGCGCAAGGGCGTGCGGCGGCTCACATTCTCAGGAGCGAACGGTGAGGTGAGGTCACCTGCGCGCAAAGGCAGGCGCGCTTTTCGGCGGCTAGGCGAGGGGGGCGTTCAGTTCCGCCAAAACGGCTTTGGCAGCGTCGCGCGGGTTGGCCGCCTGACGGATCGGACGACCCACCACGATGTGATCCACGCCGTCAGCAATGGCTTGCGCGGGCGTGGCCACCCGTTTCTGATCACCCAATGCAGCCCCCGAAGGACGAATGCCGGGGGTCACGATCAACTTGCCAGCAGCCTGCGAAAGCGCGCGGATAAGCTTGGCCTCTTGCGGTGACGCGATTACACCATCTGCGCCTGCGTCCAACGCCCGCACGGCGCGCTCCAACACCAGGTCCTGCACATCGCCCGCCTTGATTAGCGAGGCATCCAGATCGGCCCGATCCAGCGAAGTCAGGATCGTCACGGCAAGGATTTTCATGTCCTTGGCACCTTTTCCTTCCTGTGCAGCGCGCACGACGTGTGGATCGCCGTGAACCGTCAGGAAATCCAGATCGAATTGCGCCAGACCGCGCACGGCCTCTTCGACGGTGTTGCCGATGTCAAACAGCTTCATGTCGAGGAAAATCTTCTTGCCATGTTCGCTTTTCAATTCGTTGGCCAGCGCAAGCCCGCCTCCGGTCAGCATGCCCAATCCGATCTTATAAAAGCTCACCGTATCGCCAAGCTGCTCGGCAAGTTCCAATCCGGCAAGGGCATTGGGGACATCAAGGGCGACAATCAGGCGGTCATCGGACATGGAGGGCTCCTATTTTGGTTGTTCCGTCCTAACCGGGCGGGCGCTCAAACGCAATTCCCGCCAAACGGTGTGCCAAAAGGTGTTCTGCGCGACGATTTTCAAAGCCCAGAATGCCGCACCATCTTGCAATTTTCAGGCCTGTTCCCATCTTTATTCCGAGGCCCTGAAAGGGATGTGCCGCTTGTGTGGGCATCCCGTAAGTGGGCGCTTTAGAAGGAGAGTGACATGGACTTGAACAAGTTCACTGAACGGTCGCGTGGTTTCATTCAGGCCGCACAGACCATCGCGATGCGCGAAAACCATCAACGATTGGTTCCCGAGCATTTGCTGAAAGCCCTTATGGACGACGAAGAAGGGATGAGCGCCAACCTGATCCGCAAGGCAGGTGGGTCGCCTGAACGCGTGCGCGAAGCCGTCGATACGGCCATCGGTAAACTGTCGAAGGTGACGGGCGATGCGGCTCAGGTTTACATGGACAACGCCACCGCCAGCGTATTGGACGAAGCGCAGAAGCTGGCCAAGAAAGCCGGTGACAGCTTTGTGCCTGTCGAACGGCTTCTGACCGCTTTGGCCGTTATCAAATCCAAAGCGCGTGACGCGTTGGATGCGGGTGCCGTGGACGCCAAGAAGCTTAACGCTGCGATCAATGATGTGCGTCAGGGCCGAACGGCCGACAGCGCCAGTGCCGAAGACAGCTATGAAGCGCTGTCGAAATACGCAATGGACCTGACCAAAGCTGCCGAAGAGGGCAAAATCGACCCGATCATTGGCCGTGACGAAGAAATTCGCCGCACGATGCAGGTTCTAAGTCGCCGCACCAAGAACAACCCGGTTTTGATCGGGGAACCCGGTGTTGGTAAAACCGCGATTGCCGAAGGCCTTGCCTTGCGCATCATCAATGGTGATGTGCCCGAAAGCCTGCGTAACAAGAAGCTGTTGGCGCTGGATATGGGCGCGTTGATCGCCGGTGCGAAATACCGTGGTGAATTCGAAGAGCGGCTAAAGGCCGTGCTGAACGAAGTCACAAGCGCTGCGGGCGAAATCATCCTGTTCATTGACGAAATGCACACGCTTGTCGGTGCAGGTAAATCCGACGGTGCGATGGATGCGGCCAACCTGATCAAACCGGCTCTGGCGCGTGGAGAGCTGCACTGTATTGGTGCCACGACGCTGAATGAATACCGTAAATACGTTGAAAAAGACGCGGCCTTGGCCCGTCGGTTCCAGCCTGTGATGGTCGAAGAGCCGACCGTCGAAGACACGGTTTCGATCCTGCGCGGTATCAAGGAGAAATACGAACTGCACCACGGTGTGCGTATTTCCGACAGCGCGTTGGTTTCGGCGGCCACGTTGAGCCATCGCTATATCACCGACCGGTTCTTGCCGGACAAGGCGATCGACCTTGTGGATGAGGCTGCCAGCCGCCTGCGGATGGAAGTGGATTCGAAACCCGAAGAGCTGGACGCGCTTGACCGCCAGATCCTGCAAATGCAGATCGAAGCCGAAGCGCTGCGCGTTGAGGATGACAAGGCATCGAAGGACCGGCTTGAAAAGCTTGAGGCTGAACTGTCCGACTTGCAGGAAAAGTCCAGCTCGATGACTGCCAAGTGGCAGGCCGAGCGGGACAAGCTGGAAGGTGCCCGCGACCTGAAAGAGCAATTGGACCGCGCCCGCGCCGAATTGGATTCGGCCAAGCGGGAAGGCAACCTGGCCAAGGCTGGCGAGCTGTCCTATGGCGTTATCCCCGGGCTTGAGAAAAAGCTGCAAGAGGCTGAAACTGCCGAGGCCGACATGATGGTCGAAGAAGCTGTGCGGCCCGAACAGATCGCAAGCGTGGTCGAGCGTTGGACAGGTATTCCCACCTCGAAAATGCTGGAAGGCGAGCGTGAGAAGCTTCTGCGGATGGAAGACGAGCTGCACAAGCGGGTCATCGGTCAGTCCACGGCAGTGAAAGCGGTTTCGAACGCGGTGCGCCGTGCGCGTGCCGGGCTGCACGACGAGAATCGCCCGCTTGGGTCGTTCCTGTTCCTTGGGCCGACCGGCGTGGGTAAGACCGAGCTGACCAAGGCATTGGCCGAGTATCTCTTTGACGACGACAACGCGATGGTTCGCGTGGACATGTCCGAGTTTATGGAGAAACACGCGGTTGCCCGTCTGATCGGCGCACCTCCGGGCTATGTCGGGTATGACGAAGGTGGTGTGCTGACCGAAGCCGTGCGGCGTCGGCCCTATCAGGTCGTGCTGTTTGACGAGGTTGAGAAAGCGCACCCAGACGTGTTCAACGTGCTGTTGCAGGTTTTGGACGACGGGGTGCTGACCGATGGTCAGGGACGCACAGTCGACTTCAAACAGACGCTGATCATTCTGACGTCAAACCTTGGTGCCCAGGCGCTGAGCCAGCTGCCGGATGGGGCGGATGCTTCGGACGCCAAACGCGACGTGATGGACGCGGTGCGGGCCCATTTCCGTCCCGAGTTCCTGAACCGTCTGGACGAAACGATCATCTTCGATCGCCTCAGCCGCGGTGATATGGATGGCATCGTGCTGATCCAGTTGGAGCGTCTTGCCAAACGGCTAGGCCGTCGAAACATCGGCCTTGAACTGGATGATAGCGCACGTAAATGGTTGGCCGATGAAGGCTATGACCCGGTGTTCGGTGCACGGCCCCTGAAGCGTGTCATTCAACGCGCGCTTCAAGATCAGCTGGCCGAGATGCTGCTGGCCGGTGATGTCATGGACGGTGATAAAATTTCGATCACCGCAGGTGCGGACGGGTTGATCATTGGCGATCGGGTTTCGCATTCGAACCGCCAACCGCCCGAAGACGCTGTCGTCCACTGACACGGCACCACAGCGCCCTGAAACGAGTTGCCCCGCCGGAACGAACCGGCGGGGCATTTCATTTCGTGAGTGGTGGGTGTGAGGGGGGAAGCCTCACATCTCGGACGGGATCAATCCGGCTTCTTGTGCAGCTGCGACTTCGTCCGCGCTCAGCGTGCCACTGGCATCTGCATCAGCTTCCGAAAAAGCTTCGGCGGTGACATCTGCATAGACTGCAACCAGCTCTTCCATCGTCACCTCGCCATCTTCGTTGGCGTCCAGCGAAGTTTGAGCCATCAGCGCGCTGCTGCCTGCGATAAGAAGAATGCCTGCGAGAGAAGTGGTTTTCATTGGATATGCTCCATCAGTTGTTAAACGCACCCGTTCAATGAGTGCGAGGTCATATGGTCATGTCCCAATTGCGACCACATCCGAATACTGCGCAACGGCTCTTCTTAGGCGCTGAATCGCAAAAAGCAGGTCTACCCACAGGCGAAAAGCCGCAAAGGTATCGGGCGGCCTTGTCGGGCGGCGGAACAGTTCCGATTCTAAAGGCAGGAATTGGCGAATGCGCGCTCATAAAGCGTCAGTTTGATGCATGTGCGGTAAAGCGCCGGTGCGTTGTGTCGCGATTCTTTTCGGTCGGCGCGGCCCGAACAACGCCATCAGACACAGAAAAGCGGCATGAGTCGCTTCCCGTTCCGATCCGGGACAGTACACTTGCATCGAATCACAGGAGAATTCGATGCAATCCATGTACTGGGCAATTGAGCTGTTGGCGCAGGTTCTTATTTTTCTTGTTGGGGCGTTCCTTGCTGTCGTGGTTGTTCTTTACCTGATCGACAGGTTTCAGACCCATGACGCCATCCGCCGCAACTTTCCGGTCATTGGGCGGTTCCGGTCGCTTTTCTCAACCTTGGGCGAATTTTTCCGGCAGTATTTCTTTGCGATGGACCGCGAAGAGCTGCCGTTCAACCGTGCGCAACGTGACTGGGTCGAACGGGCAGCCGTGGGTCGCGGCAACACGGTTGCGTTCGGATCGACGCGCAACCTTGGAATTCCCGGCACACCGATATTCGTGAACGCGGCCTTTCCGCCTTTGGGCAATCAATACAGCCAGACCGCACCGATGATCATCGGCCCCACGGCACGCGAACCATACGAGGCGAAGTCGATCTTCAATTTGTCGGGGATGAGTTTCGGCGCCTTGTCACGCCCCGCCGTCGAGGCCCTGTCGATGGGTGCTGCGCGGGCCGGGATCTGGATGAACACCGGCGAAGGTGGGCTGTCGGTCTATCACCTCAAGGGTGGCGGTGATCTTGTTTTTCAGATCGGCACCGCAAAGTATGGCGTGCGCGATCTGGAAGGCAATCTGTCGGACGAGAAGCTGCGCGAAATCGCTGCGCACCCTGAAGTGAAGATGTTTGAGTTGAAGCTCGCTCAAGGGGCCAAACCCGGCAAGGGCGGGATCCTGCCCGCAACGAAAGTATCGGCAGAGATTGCGGCGATCCGGGGCATCCCGGAAGGTGTCGCCTCGATCTCTCCGAACCGGCACCCGGAGATTGAAGATTGGGATGATCTGCTGGATATGGTGGCCCATATCCGCGACGTGACTGGCAAGCCGGTGGGCTGCAAGACCGTCGTTGGTGCGATCGAGCCCTTTGCAGAGCTTTTTGTCCGGATTGCAGAACGTGGACCCGAGGCCGCGCCGGATTTCATCACCATTGATGGTGGGGAAGGTGGCACAGGTGCCGCGCCCATGCCGTTGATCGACCTCGTCGGCATGCCAATTCGTGAAGCGCTTCCCTTGATCTGTGACCTCAGGGACAGCCACGGGCTGCATGATCGCATTCGCCTTATCGCGTCGGGCAAGCTGATCAATCCGAGCGACGTGGCCTGGGCCATCTGCGCTGGCGCTGATTTCGTCACCTCGGCGCGTGGCTTCATGTTCTCGTTGGGCTGCATCCAGGCAATGAAATGCAACCGGAACACCTGCCCGACGGGGATCACGACACATGACCCACGATTGCAAAAGGGCCTTGTGCCTGAAGACAAGTTCGACAAGGTCGCGCGATATGCCAAGGGTGTCATTCACGAGGTTGAGACCATCGCACATTCGGTTGGTGTGGCAGAGCCGCGCCAAATGCGCCGCCGCCATGTTCGTTTGGTGCAAGACAGCGGTCGTTCGGTCCCAATGAGCGAGATATACCCCCCATCGCCCCCGCCAAATTGAGGCTTTGTTACAATACGCTGGCGCGGACGTGAGCCGATGTGCTTTGGCTTTGCGTCTCGCCTGCCTTACGTCATGTATAGACGATAAGAAGAGGTGCGCCTGATGGCTTACAAGAATGTGCTGAAATACTCTGATGTGACGCCGCGAGCGGACTATATGAACCGCCGTCAACTGATGGGTGGCGCCGCTGGCCTTGCGGCTGGCATGGCGCTTGGCCCCGCCTTTGGGGCATCCGGATTTTCGGTGGATGAAAAACCGAACACGATGGAAGAAATCTCCTCCTACAACAACTTTTACGAATTTGGCACGGCCAAGGGTGATCCCGCCAAGAACGCACATATGTTGACCACGGACCCTTGGTCGGTGGAAATCGACGGCATGGTGGACCGACCGGGGTCCTATGGGCTTGAGGACATTTTGAAGAATGTCACGCTTGAAGAACGGATTTACCGCTTTCGCTGTGTTGAAACCTGGTCGATGGTTGTGCCGTGGGTTGGGTTCGAGCTGAACCAGTTGCTTGCTCTGGCCGGCGTACAGAGCTCCGCCAAGTATGTGGCCTTCCAAACGCTGCTGCGGCCCGAAGAAATGCCGGGGCAAAGGACCCGCAGTCTTGAATGGCCCTATCGCGAAGGCTTGCGGTTGGACGAAGCGATGCATCCACTGACCATCATGGCGACGGGCATCTATGACGACCCCCTTCCGAACCAGAACGGCGCGCCCCTGCGGCTCGTTGTGCCGTGGAAGTATGGCTATAAGTCGATTAAGTCGATTGTGCGCGTGACACTTACAGATAAAGAACCGCAAACCACCTGGAACATGCTGCAACCGCGCGAATACGGCTTCTATTCCAACGTAAACCCCGAAGTCAGCCACCCGCGTTGGTCACAAGCCTACGAAAAACCGATCGGCGGCGGGTTGTTGGCGCGCCGGAAAGAAACGCTGATGTTCAATGGGTATGAGGATCAAGTTGCCAGCCTTTATGACGGAATGGATCTGGTGGCGAACCACTGATGACTGTGGTTGATCGGATCAATGGCGGTCTGCGCAAGATTCCGGTCTGGACCGTCTATACCATTGGTGCATTGTGGCCCGCCTGGCTGTTCTATCTTGCCGCGACAGGGGCCATGGGCGTCGAACCGATCGAAGCGTTGGAGCATGCGCTCGGCGAGTTGGGGCTTCAGGCGCTGATCCTCGGATTGTTGATCACACCCTTGCGCGCCGTGACCGGTATCAACCTGATCAGGCTGCGTCGTGCCATTGGTGTGCTGACCTTCTATTTCATATCCACGCATCTGCTGGTGTGGCTGGTGCTTGATGTGCAGATCCTGTCCGAGGTTTGGAAAGACATTCTGAAACGCCCCTATATCACGGTCGGCATGGCAGCGTTCCTTCTGATGACTCCGCTTGCAATCACTTCGAACAATTGGTCGCTGCGCAAGCTTGGGCCATCGTGGCGCAAGCTTCACCGTTTGGTCTATCCAACCGCCATCCTGGGGAGTGTTCACTACATTATGGTCGGTAAGACGTGGGAGCTGGAGCCGCTTGTGTATCTCGCGGTTGTTCTGACGCTGCTTGGCTGGCGTGTCCTTCAGGCCCGCAAGAAAAGCAAAGCCCGCCTTCAATCGAGCGCGCGGGCATCTCGTGTCACGTCATAGGTGCGCTTTTTCGGTTAATAGCCAGAGCACACACTGAGTTGAGTCAGATCAAGAGCCGCATTTTGAGCAATTCTCTGGCGTAGACAGGGTGCCGCTAGGGCAGTCAGAATTGGACACAAATAAAATTGCGCGCAGGCTTGAATTTCTTGCTGTTCATTGCTGCAACTTACCAAAAATAAAGAAAAAATCAGAAATTTGCAAAAAGATGCCATTTTCGGAAAAAAGGGGTTGCGACTCTTTTGAGTTGGGCCTAGAACCCCCTTCACCGGCGGCGCTGATGGCG
>NZ_CANMFT010000004.1 GCF_947497285.1 uncultured Aliiroseovarius sp.
GCGGGCGTAGCTCAGGGGTAGAGCATAACCTTGCCAAGGTTAGGGTCGGGCGTTCGAATCGCCTCGCCCGCTCCAATCGGTCACCCGGTTCGGCCAAATGGCTGAACACACCCATCAGGATGCGGGCGTAGCTCAGGGGTAGAGCATAACCTTGCCAAGGTTAGGGTCGGGCGTTCGAATCGCCTCGCCCGCTCCAATGGGACAGATTTTCTGATCATCACACGACACGGGCCATCCGCGCCATATCGCCCAGCCTTTGCGCATGCAAAAAAGGGCGCTTGAAGGCGCCCTCTTCCAAAGATCTATGTCTGGCTTCGCGATCCGCCCGTTCAGGCGCTTTTCAGAGTGTCGCGATTGGCCAGTTCGTGGATCATAGACTGAATTTGGTTGCGCACTTTTTCATCCGAAATGGAAGACAGGGCCTGCGCAGCCTTCGCGGTGCGTTCATCCATCGCCTCGCGTTCAACATCATCCGCACTGGGCAGCCCTTCAAAGAAATACCCGGGCTCGACCCTCAAAAGCTGTGCGATTTCGAACATCTTGCTGGCTGAAACGCGGTTATAACCGGTTTCGTATTTCTGCAATTGCTGAAAGGACAGGCCTAATTGCTCGGCGACGTTCACCTGCGTCAGCCCGCGCAACAAACGCACTTCTCGAATTTTTTTACCAACATGGACATCAACAGGATGGACCATTACTTCACCAATAAATTGTTTCACGTTAAAAGAGAGTGTCAGGAAAGCACTTTCGACCCAACTGGTTAGGGATGAACTGTTGTGGTGCAAGAATACACATTAAATGGATGATCTTTGCACCCAATCCTGAATAGCGCTTGAAAAGAAAGGCTTTTTTGAACAACCTTCTGATGGCGGACGCCCAAAGCCTGCCGCGAGAAACAGTTTGATCACAATTTAGCGGGAACACGAATGAACAATCGAGAGACACCGCCCCTATTGTTCGAGATGCTGAGGTCTTTCGTGTCACTCGCCCGCAGCCTGAACTTGTCGCACACTGTAAAAGACCTGGGAAGCACCCGGCAAACCGTGCGCCGGCACATCGCAACGCTTGAAAAGCACAAGAACGGCCCGCTGTTCGCCTTTGAGAACCGCCAGTATGTGCTGACCAAAACCGGCAAAGAGGCCTTGCGCGAAGCAGAAGAGCTGATTGCTCGCAGCAATGCATGGCTGCGCGACGAAAGCAGGCATGTTGACGAACTGCTGTTTCTGGACTTTCAGGCCGGCCCCGTCCCCTATCACCTGCAACAGCACCCGTTGACGGCAATCTGGGACAAGGGATCGGCGTTGATGAAATTCGGCTTTCACGCGTGGGCGGACAGCGAAGGTGATCTGGAAAGCCCGGCGTTTGGCCCGCTTCGCCCGTATCTGATGGTCTTCCGGCGAAATGGCGCGACAGGCGAATGGATTTGCACCGAGGTCGGCGAAAAATCATCCTATGCGACGTGGTTCGGCTGGCAGATCTATCGTTCGACGGTCGGAAAAGCGGCGGAAACCCTTCTGGGGGGCGTAAGATTCAACAGCCTGATGGCAAAACCATTCGAAGACATCGCAACCACGCGGGGTATCCGGCTGGATCACATCCATACGCAGATCGAACAGGGCGCTGACAAGGTTCTGACCCCGATCAGTTATCAACGCCTGACCATGGCCAGTCGTTTCGCAGATGGGGAATTCGCCCTGGTTGCCTTGGTCGATCGCACTAACGACATTCAGATCGACGGTTTGGCTGATGACATCCGGCAATCCATGCCGACCGAGTTGGAAATGAACGTCTCGCCACCCGCAGCGGCAGGCGATTGAACACCGCCTATGCCTTCGGGCTTCAGCCTAGCACGCAAAGCGCGCGCCTGATGCGGCGCACACTGCGTTTGTGCTGATCAATAGCTGTAGTGAGAAACAACTTTTTCAAGCTTGGGGCTGCGTTTGCCCAGCCACATGTCACGGTGTGCGACAAGGCTCGTTTGCTCGCGCTTTGTGAAGTCGTTTGCCTTTTTGGCCCAGGCAACAAGGCGTCCAAAGATCGAGGTTTTTTTCGTGGCGTCAAAACTAGTCATCGTCATCGTCTCCAAATTCTATCAATCGATCAGCTTTTTCACTCAAAGCCCAATCGGCGCGCATTGAACGATTTGCACCAAGTTCGTTTGCTTGATGCCGTTCGAAGCGTTGACATGAACTAGATCGTATCTTCACCCCTGACTTCAAACGACAATTCCGCATTCCCGCAATGCGACCTAAGCATGGCTGGGAAAGGGATGCCCAAGCGTGAAAGCCACAGCAGACGCACCGTTCGATTTGACGCCTTTCCTGCTGCGCCGCCCGCGCCTATAAGAAGGCCAAGGCAGAAAAAGGACATCTTCATGCGGCGCGCAAAGATCACCCGCAAGACTGCGGAAACCGAGATTTCGGTCGAGATCAATCTCGACGGAACCGGCAGCTATGACAACCAGACCGGCGTGGGATTCTTCGATCACATGCTGGACCAGTTGTCGCGCCACTCACTGATCGACATGACGGTGCGCGCCACAGGCGATTTGCACATCGACGACCACCATACGGTCGAAGACACCGGCATCGCGCTGGGGCAAGCCCTGACCGAAGCCCTTGGCGACAAGAAGGGCATCCGTCGCTACGGCGAATGTCACCTGCCGATGGATGACGCGCAGGTGCGGGCCGCGCTTGATCTGTCCGGCCGCCCCTATCTGGTGTGGAACATGGCGTTCGCCGCCCCAAAGATCGGCACGTTCGACACCGAGCTGGTGCGCGAGTTCTTTCAGGCGCTGGCGACCCATGGCGGCATCACGCTGCATGTGGACCAGTTGCACGGCTTCAACGCCCACCACGTGGCCGAGGCCGGCTTCAAGGCCGTCGCCCGCGCGTTGCGTTTGGCCGTTGAAACCGATCCGCGCAAAGCGGACGCCATCCCCTCGACCAAAGGCGCGCTGTAGCGCCCACCCCACCCGGAGACAGACATGCTGACCGTGATCATCGACTATGACAGCGGCAACCTGCACTCGGCCGAAAAAGCGTTTCAACGCATGGCGGCGGAAACGAATGCAGGTGAGGTGATCGTCACCACGAAGCCCGAGGACGTAGCGCGCGCCGACCGGATCGTGCTGCCCGGTGACGGCGCGTTCCCGGCGTGCCGTCAGCAATTGTCGGACCATCGTGGCATCTATGAGGCGCTGGAAGAGGCCGTGATCCAGCAAGCTCGTCCCTTCATGGGGATTTGCGTCGGCATGCAGATGTTGGCCACGGTCAGCCACGAATATCAGGACACGGATGGGTTTGACTGGATCAAGGGCCATGTGCGCAAGATCACCCCGTCAGACCCAAAGCTGAAAGTGCCCCATATGGGCTGGAATGATCTGGTGATCGACCAGACGCACCCGGTGCTGGACGGTGTCAAAACGGGCGACCACGCCTATTTCGTGCACTCCTATCATTTCGTGGTGGATGATATCGCGCATCGGCTGGCGCATTGCGACTACGCAGGCGACATCACGGCCATTGTGGGCCGCGACAACCTGATCGGCATGCAGTTCCACCCGGAAAAAAGCCAGGCCGCCGGGCTTCGGATGATTGCAAACTTCCTCAGCTGGACCCCATAAGAAAGGGCGCCGCAACGGGCGCCCCTTTCCGTGCCGGTCCAACCAGCTTACTTCACACGCGTCCAGCTCTGCTTTTTGCAGATCGGTCCCACACAGCCCGACACTTTCAGCGACTCGCCTGACATCTGCATCTTCGACTTATAGACCTTGCCCGTTGAAGGCTGCCAAATCTTGCCACCGGAATACTTGCCGCCGCCGTTGGGTTGCATATCCCAGACCAGCTTCTTGCCGATATTCTCGGACTTGTATTCGCCGCTGGCATTGAAGGTGCGCGAGATCACACCACACAGCGCCGCGCCGCATTGCGAAACGGTCACGTGGGCATATGCCCCGTCATCCACCTGCGTTTTCCAGACCCCTTCAACAGCATCCGCCAAAGCAGGCGCCGCCATTCCAACACTCAGCGCAAGCGCCATAACCATACGTTTCATTCAATCCTCCCTGAATTTGCAATTATCCTGACCCCGAGAAACGGTTTATGGCAAGTGTGACGTGACGGGAGGGGCGGCTTGGCAAGCCGCGACTTCCGTGCAAAAAGCACCAAAAGCACCAAACATCGGAGCCTGCCATGATCCTCTATCCCGCCATCGACCTGAAAGACGGCCAGTGCGTGCGCCTTCTGCGCGGAGAGATGGAGGCGGCCACCGTCTTCAACGACAACCCGGCAGCTCAGGCGCGGGCATTTCAGGATGCGGGCTGCGAGTGGATTCACCTTGTCGACCTGAACGGAGCTTTCGCAGGTGAACCGGTGAACGGCGCGGCGGTCGAAGCGATCCTTGCCGCCATCGACGTCCCCGCCCAGCTGGGTGGCGGCATCCGCGACATGGCGACAATCGAAACCTGGATCGAAAAGGGCCTTGCCCGCGTGATCCTTGGCACAGTCGCCGTCGAAAACCCGGACCTCGTGCGCGAAGCGGCCCGCGCCTTCCCCGGCAAGGTTGCCGTAGGGATCGACGCGCGCAACGGTCGCGTTGCCACCAAGGGCTGGGCCGAAGAAACCGACGTGATGGTCACCGACCTTGCCAAATCCTTTGAAGATGCAGGCGTCGCAGCCATCATTTATACCGACATCAACCGAGACGGCGCGATGCAAGGCCCGAACGTGGACGCCACCGCCGCCCTCGCCCGCGCGGTTTCAATCCCGGTGATCGCAAGCGGTGGCGTCAGCTCTCTGGCTGACCTCATTGCGTTGCGCGATTGCGGTGCATCCCTGAACGGCGCGATCTCGGGCCGGGCGCTTTACGACGGCGCGATTGATTTGAAGGAAGCCCTGGCCGCGCTCTAGCCCCCGGCAGCCGCCGCAGTCAGCTTGTCCAGCGCGCCGGTCATCGTGCCGACATAGGGCGCGTCACCTGCGATGCCGAATTCCACCAGCATGTCGGCGGGGGCTTCGTAGGCAAGCCAGACCGCGCCGTCGCTGTCCTCATACACCAGCACCCGCAGCGGCAGCATTAACCCGGCCAGCGGGTCATCCTGCATCGCAGGCGTGCCCAGTTTGGGGTTTCCGAACACCAGAAGCTGCGAAGCCCCAAGCTCCATATCCACCGACGCAGCCCCGCCAGCATGATCGACACGCGCGAACACGGTTGCGCCTGCGGTTCCGACGGCGGCTTCCAAAGCATCCATCGTGTCAGGAACGGTGCCGGATGCGGGCACTTTCACAATCTCTGCCATCGCCGGCAACGCGACCATCGACACAAGTGTTGCAAGGGTGAGTTTCATCATGGGGCAATTCCTTTAAATCAGGTTCGAACGCGACAATGCTCTGGCCAGTTGGGGCTTGAACAAATAAAATAAACCGTGATCAGCCAAGGACCGCGCAGAAAATGCTGAAGACCCGCATCATACCTTGCCTAGACGTGGCCGAGGGCCGCACGGTGAAAGGCGTCAATTTCGTCGATCTGATCGACGCGGGCGACCCTGTGGAACAGGCACGCGCCTATGATGCCGCCGGGGCGGACGAGCTTTGCTTCCTCGACATCAAAGCCACGCATGAAAATCGCGGGACGATGTATGATCTGGCCACCCGCACGGCGGAACAATGCTTCATGCCGCTGACCATCGGTGGCGGCGTGCGCAGCCCAGACGACGTGCGCGATCTGCTTTTGGCAGGGGCCGACAAGGTCAGCTTCAACTCGGCCGCGGTGGCCGACCCGGACGTGATCGCCCGCTCAGCTGACCGGTTCGGCAGCCAGTGCATCGTGGTGGCCATCGACGCCAAGACGATTGCCCCCGGAAAATGGGGCATCTTCACCCATGGGGGCCGCAAACCCGCGCTGGACGCAAACGGCGACCCAATTGATGCAGTCGAATTCGCCAAGCTGATGGAAGCCAAAGGCGCGGGCGAGATCCTGCTGACCTCGATGGACCGCGACGGCACTCGCGCAGGTTTCAACCTGCCCCTGACCCGCGCCATTTCGGACGCTGTGCACGTGCCAGTGATCGCGTCCGGCGGCGTGGGCAATCTGGATCACCTTGTGGAAGGTGTGACCGAAGGTGGCGCTTCCGCCGTGCTGGCGGCATCAATCTTCCACTTCGGGGACTACACAATCCGCGAGGCCAAGGAACACATGGCCGCCGCAGGCATCCCAATGAGGTTGACATGAGCATACTCGACACACTCGCCGCCACCATCGAAGTGCGCAAAGGCGCGGACCCTGACAGCTCGTGGACCGCAAGACTGCTGGCCAAAGGCCCTGAAAAATGCGCCGAGAAGTTCGGTGAAGAAGCGGTTGAGGCCATCATTGCCGCCGTCAAAGGTGACCGCGAAAACCTGACCGCCGAGGCCGCGGACGTTCTGTATCACCTGCTGGTCATGTTGGCCGCGCGCGATGTTGCGTTGGCTGACGTGCTGGCCGAACTTGAGCGGCGTGAGGGCACCTCGGGCATCGCAGAAAAAGTGGCCCGCAAACGCTAGGTTGCGCCGAGGCCAACCTCAGGCGATCAGAGCCGCGAGCGGCGCATCCCCGAACAGGCGTGGATAATCTATTTTCGGACAGCGGTCTTCCACCACAGTTATTCCCTTCGCTTCGGCCTTTCGGCGGGCTTGAGCATTCTCAACACCCAACTGCATCCAAACCGTTTTCAAGGCCGGAAGCGCCGCAAGCGCCGCATCCACAATCGGTTCGACCGCGTCTGAGCGGCGAAAAAGGTCGACCATGTCCGTATCAGCAGGCAAGTCAGCCACAGTGGCCACAACCGTTTCACCGAACATCACTTTGCCAGCCAACCCCGGATTGACGCCAATGACGCGGTATCCCTTGTCCGCCAGAAACCTTGCGACCCCGTGGCTGGCGCGGGCTGGATTGTTGGAAAGCCCAACCAGCCCGATCACGCGGGTTGTGGTCAGGATGTGCTTCAGGCGGGCGTCTGTGTCAGTCTGTGTCATGGCTAACAAATAACCTCGCATTGGCGACATTCCAACAGCAGAGCACAAAAATGCGCCCGGTCTAAAAAGAGCCGGGCGCAAGTTGGTGGAACGAGGGACAGTGAAATGAGATTGCGGGCGTTCCACAGCCCGGTCTCGGTTAACAAATATGGTGGGGGGCGGGTTTGAAAAGGGCCGCTCAACAAACTGTGAACAAAGGTGCAACACTGGTCAGGTCTCGCGTGTGACCGACCGCGGCAAGTTTGTTTGTGTTGCACCACTGACCGCTAACGCGTTTTTCGCGTGGCAAACAACGCCACCGCTGCTGCGTTCGACACATTGAGTGACCCGAAATCGCGCGCGAAAGGGACCTTGACCAGTTGGTCGCAGGTGGCTTTCGTCTTGTCCCGCAACCCCGGACCTTCAGCCCCCAGAACCAGCGCGACGGGGCGGTCGGGCTGGGCATCAAGTGCTGCGTCCAGGCTCTCCTCGGCCTCCCCATCCAGGCCCAGGATGACGAAACCCATTTCGCGCAACTCGACCATCGTGTCGGCCAGATTGCGGATGCGCAGATAGGGTTGGCGCTCCAACGCGCCCGACGCGGTTTTGGCCAGCGCGCCCGTTTCCGGCGCTGATCCGCGGGCGGTGCCGATCACGGCACTTGCGCCGAACACCTCGGCGGATCGCAAGATCGCACCGACATTGTGTGGGTCTGTCACCCGGTCCAACAACACAACTATGGGAAGCCCACCCGCGCCGCCCATGACGCGTTCGGCGAAATTGCCCCATGCCAGTGGTTTGACCTCAAGCGCTGCCCCCTGATGCACCGAGTTGGGATCGAGCGGTGCCGGAAACTTCCGCGCATCCGCCATTTCGGGTTCCATGCCAGAA
Organism: uncultured Aliiroseovarius sp.; assembly: GCF_947497285.1. Lineage (GTDB taxonomy): Bacteria > Pseudomonadota > Alphaproteobacteria > Rhodobacterales > Rhodobacteraceae > Aliiroseovarius. The sequence goes on from NZ_CANMFT010000004.1 coordinate 7,884, forward strand.
GCAGTGATGGCCTCGGCCAGCTTGTCGGCGGCATTTTTGGTGACGACAAGGCGAAGGCGCTCGCGGTTCGGGTTCATCAATGCATCGCGCACCGCATGCAGCCCGAAAAGCCACACCGTTTCCGACGCAGCATCGCGGCGCGCCTTTTCCTTTTGAACCACCCATTTCGGCTTTTTCGTCATGCCGTCAGCCCTTCTTTTCGCAAGGCCCGGACAATGCGGCGATTGTCGCGGCGAGACAAGGGCAGATGGGCGGCATTTGGGCGAATTTTCATGTTGACCCTTTCGCGCGGGCGGGATAATCAGCCCCACGTTCGGCGCAATGCGCGGGGCTTAGTGGGCGACAGGCCGCAAGGTGTGGCAGGGGACTGTAACTCCCTCGCGGAGACGCACGCTTGGTTCGATTCCAAGGTCGCCCACCACTTCCCCCCACCACTTTCTCCAATGAATACCGCGGCAGGTTTGATCAGTGCCCTGCGCACCGATGAACAGCCTTATCCGGTGCAACAGAAACGCCTGTTCAGCGTGGTGTCGTCATCAATTGCATCGCAAAGCGCGCTTTCCACAAAGCTTCCTCGTATTCGGATGCGGCTGTGCTGTCATAGACCACGCCACCGCCCACATTCAGCGTCACGTCGCCATTTTCCACCATCAACGTGCGGATCGCCACGTTGAAGTCAGACCGCCCATCCGGCGCGGCCCAGCCGATGGTGCCGCAGTAGATGTCGCGCGGCGTGTCTTCCAGTTCCGCAATGATCTCCATCGCCCGCAGTTTGGGTGCGCCGGTGATCGACCCACAGGGAAACAGCGCCCGGAAGATATCGCTCAGTCCCGTACCCGGCTGCATCTGTCCACGCACAAGCGAGGTCATTTGATGCACGGTTTCATAGCTTTCCACCGTGAAAAGCTCCGGCACGCAAACGCTTCCGGCCTCGCAAATCCGCGAGATGTCGTTGCGCAGAAGGTCCACGATCATCAGGTTTTCGGCCTGGTTTTTTTCGTCACTGCGCAGGAATTGCACCCGGCGCGCATCCTCGATCGGGTCGGCGCTGCGCGGCTGGGTGCCTTTCATCGGGCGCGTCTCGATCTGGCCAATCGCGTTTGTGCGGAAAAACAGTTCGGGCGAGCGCGACAGGATCGTGGGCAGACCCTCGGCCTCGACCAACACGCCGTGGCGCACGGGTTGCAGACCCGCCAGTGCCGCATAGATCGCTTGCGGCCGGCCTGACGCTGTGCCGTGTATCGGAAAGGTCAGGTTCACCTGATAGGTATCGCCCGCACAGATATAGTCATGCACGCGCTGGAACGCGGTCGCATAGCGCGCGTCTGACCAGTCGGGCCGCAAATCCAACAGTTGCGCAGGGCCGGGCGCGACAGCCACGGGCAGGCACGGGTCGTCATAGACGCCAAACTGCAGAAGCGGCAGGCGTCGGGTCTTGGGCATCAAAGGGGCAAGCCGTGGTTCCAGAGCATAGCCAAGCTCATAGCTCGCAAACCCTGCCACCCACGCCCCTTGCGCACGCGCCGCGTCCAGATCATCCAACGCGCGGGCAACGTCGCAGGCGTCCTGCGCCACGATCAGCCGCTGGGGCGTGTCGAACTGACAGGGCGTATCGTCCGGCCCATGATCAAAGCGCAGCTTCACGAGTGTCTCTCCGGTGGCGTTGGACCTGAACTATCCTGCCACGGACAGCGCCGCGCAACCAGAAGCGCCAACCGCGCGTGCAAATGCGGCGTCTAACCGTCGAAGCGGATATCAACCGACCCGAACGACCCGAAATCGGCGTGAATATCGGTGCCGGGTGGGCATTCGACAGGGCGGATGAAGCTGCCCGACAAGATCACCTGCCCCGGCTCGATGCTTTGGCCGTATTGCGCCATGCGGCGGGCCAACCAGACAACGCTTTCGACCGGGTCATTCAGCACGCCCGCACCCAGTCCAGTCTCTTCAATCTCGCCATTGCGGAAGGTCAGCGCGCCGACCCAGCGCAGATCAAAGGCTTCAACCGGGTGACGGTCCGCACCCAACACGACGCCCGCATTGGCTGCATTGTCACTGATCGTGTCGAAGACGGTCCGGGCCTTGCCTGTGTCCGGGTCCACCCGCCTGATCCGCGTGTCGAGGATTTCGAGCGACGGGGCGACATAGTCCGTGGCCGCAATCACGTCATCGCGCGTCACCTTCGCACCACCCAGCGCGACCTTCATCACAAAGGCAATCTCGACTTCAATGCGAGGTTGGATGAAGCGGCCTTTGGGAATAGACCCGCCATGGTCAAACAGCATGTCATCGAACAATATCCCACTGTCCGGGATGTCGATGTTCAAGGCGTATTGCATGGCTTTCGAGGTCAGGCCGATCTTCCACCCGATCACGCGCCGCCCCTCGGCCAGTTTCTGGCGATAGATCGCGTTTTGCACCGCATAGGCGTCGTCCATGCCCATATCCGGGTGGCGCAGGGACAGCAGGCCAATCTGTCGGCCCGTCCGTTCGGCGTTCAGCAAATCGGCAGCTGCGGTGGCGTGGTCGTTCGGCGTCATACCGCTTCGTCCTCAACTGTATTGCGCAGGGTGCCGATACCTTCCACCGAGACCTTGACCACATCACCGGGCGCAAGATAGCGCGGCGGATCGAACCGCGCCCCTGCCCCGGTGGGCGTTCCGGTCACGATGATATCGCCGGGTTGAAGGGTCATGAAGGTCGAGATATAGGCGATTTCCTCGCGGATCGGGAACATCATGCGGTCAAGCGTGTCGTCTTGGCGAAGCTCTCCGTTCACATGCGTCTGAATGCGCGCTTTGTCCAATTGGTCGGCGTCGGTGAACGGAACCAGCCACGGCCCGATGGCACCAGACCGGTCCCAGTTCTTGCCTTGCGTCACATTGAATTTCGCGTGCCGCACCCAATCGCGGATGGTGCCTTCGTTGCAGAGTGTCAGCGCCGCGATATGGTCGTAGGCATCCACCGCCGGAATGCGCCTGCCTGCCTTGCCAATGACAATCGCCACCTCGCCTTCATAATCCAACGTATGGTTTTCCGGCGGGCGGATGAGTGGTTGGTTGTGGCCGGTGAAGCCGCTGGCAAAGCGGGGAAACAGCGACATGTATTTCGGCTGCGCGCTGCCGTCTTTGTATTCTGCATTGCGGTCGGGGAAGTTCACGCCGACGCACAGGATGCGGGGCGCGTTGGGCATCACCATGTCATAGGCGAAGTCTTTATGCGTCACCGCGCGGCCCTGCGCGGCCTGTGCCAGATCATCCAACCCGCCCGCTGCAATCGCGTCGTAAAGCGTGGGCCAGTGCGGAAAGTCGGGCGACAACGCCACCGCGCCTGCATCCATGACCGCGCCGTAGAAGCTTTCGCCATCGGCGGTAAAGGTCGCAAATTTCATGGTGAAATCCTATTGAACCGAGAAGCTGATATTGGCCTGACCGGTGCCGGAACTGCCAAAATACGGGGTGTAGATGTCGATCTCGCCCTCGTAATCCTTCCAGCCCAGCGCGCCGAACAACAGCGCCGTGTCGTTCATCGCACACTCGCCGGTGCATTTGACCGCATAGTCCGGCAGCAGGTCGAGGAACTCTGCCCACTTACCGTTCTCCCAAAGCTCCAGCACGCGCAAATCCATCTGGCGATTGAACTCGCCATTCACGGAGTTCAGCCCGTCAACCGAGCGTTCATTCGGCGTGAAATCGTGGCTCAGCGAGCCAGACGCAAGCACCGAGACCTTGCGGTCCGACCGGCGGATACCTTCGGCAATCGCAGCGCCCCAACGGCGGTTTTCCTCGATGGACGAAAACTGGTTCACTGCCACCGGCAGCACGCAGGCATTCACGCCCTCGTTGATGAAATGCATCGGCAGAAGCGTGCCGTATTCCATACCCAGATCGGGCTGCGCATGGCCCATGGCCCGTTCGCCCCGTTCCTCCAGCACCGACAGGATCGACGCCGCCAATTCGCTATCGCCCTGATAGTCGAACTCCATATCCGCCAGCATGTGGGGCAGTTCGTGGCTGATGAAGCGCCCCTTGTGATGCGGCTTGGCGTTCAGGTGAAAGCCCTGATTGGTGATCCAATGAGTGTCGAAGATGATGAACGTCTCGACCCCGCGATTAATCGCGTCTTGGCGCAGCTTGGCATAGCCATCTATGGCGGGCTGGCGAATGCCTTTGTATTGCTCCATCGTGTGCGACATCCAGATGCTGGGCACGTGGGTGATTTTGGCAGCTTGGACAATCTGTCCCATTGGGTCGTTTCCTTCTGTCGGGGCCGTGTCAGGCACCCAGTCGCATGATCTTGTGATCCCCGGTGGCGAAACCGATGTGCTTTTGTTCCATATAGAACTCGAAAGACCAATCGCCACCATCGCGCCCGATGCCCGAGGCTTTCACCCCGCCAAACGGCGTCGGCAGGTGGCGCACGTTTTCCGAGTTCACCCAGATCATACCCGCTTCCAACTTGTCCGTGAAGCGCAGTGCGCGGGTCAGGTCGTTGGTCCACAGATAGCCGGTCAGCCCGTATTGGGTGTCGTTGGCCATCGCGAGCGCCTCGTCCTCGGTCGAAAACGGGATTGAGGTCAGGACGGGGCCGAAGATTTCCTCGCGCGCGATGCGCATGTCATTGGTGGCATTGGTGAACAGCGTGGGGCGCACGAAATAGCCCTGATCACCGACTGTCTTTCCCCCGGCCGCCACGGTCGCGCCATCTTCGCGCGCGATGTCGAAATAGGAGGTGACCTTGTTGAAATGCTCTTCTGTGACGAGCGGCCCGATTTCGGTGGCCGGGTCCAGAGGGTGGCCGACCTTGATGTTGTTCACCCGCTCCACCAACTTCGCCTCGAATGCCTCGCGAATGGTGTCCTGAACGAACAGGCGAGAGGACGACGTGCAGCGTTCGCCGTTGATCGAATAGATCATGAAGATCACCGCATCCAGCGCTCGATCCAAATCGGCGTCGTCAAAGACGACCACAGGGTTTTTACCGCCCAATTCCAGATGGTTACGCTTCAGCGTATCCGCCCCCTGCTTTGTGATCAGCGACCCCGTGCGGCTTTCGCCCACGAACGCAATCGCACGGATCAGCGGGTGTTCGCACAGGGCTTTGCCCGCACCCTCGCCAAACCCGTTCACCGTGTTCAGCACACCAGGGGGCAGGCCAGCGTCTTCGGCAATCTCGACCAGCAGGCGGGCGGACAGCGGGGACGCTTCGGCCGGTTTGTGAACGACGGTGCAGCCTGCCGCCAGAGCAGGCGCGATCTTCCACGTCGACAGCATGAAGGGCGTGTTCCACGGGGTGATAACGCCGACAGGGCCAATGGGCACGCGCGTCGTCACGTTCATCAGGGTCGGAGACTTCAGATGCTGGCCGTCACGCGATTGCACCACCTGATCGGCAAAATAGCGAAAGTTCTCGGCCCCGCGCAGTGCAGCTTTGGACATGAAACGCAGGGTTTGCCCGGTGTCCCAGCATTCGCACAGGGCGATTTCCTCGGCGCGCGCTTCGATCCCGTCTGCGACATTCAAAAGGATCTTGCGCCGCTCAACCGCTGGCATATCGCGCCAATTGGCAAAGGCTGCGTGCGCGGCCTGTGCGGCGGCGTCAATGTCGGCTTCGGTGCCATGAGCCACGTCACATATCCAGCTTTTGTCGACGGGCGAGTGTGTCGCGAAGGTTCCGCCAGCCCCTGCGCAATCAACACCACCGATCCGGTTCGGGATGCCGCTGTCGCGAAACCGATCAAGATAACCGGCCAGTTTGTCGATATTTGCCTTCAGTTCACTCACGCAGACCGCCTTCCATTGCCGATCCTCATCAGAGGTCCGGAAGTCCATATACATATTATTACTTCACATGTTAATTAATATTCAACCCAACTGTCAACTGCAAACAGAAGTGTTTTTGAACCGAAAGCCCGGCTTTCGTATCGGGAAAGAACTGCGAAAAGGTCGAGTGGGTTGCGCGACACAGGTCGTTCCGATGGAGGGGTTTCACCTGCCCAGCAATAGCCTGATTAAGCGTGACCTTCGCGCGCACTGGGATCTGGCGTTGCGCCTTGACGTGGACGAGGCAGCTTTGCAAATCTGCCTGGTCGAACACTGGCTTGCACATGGCTTGCCCGCCGATCAAGCCCTGACCCGCGCCGAAGAAAACGACCTTCCAAACGCCCGCGCCGTCGCCCGAAACGCCTTGGCTGCAGAAATCAGCGCCTGACGCAACCAACGCATCGCGAACGTCACAAGCGCTTGGCCAGACGCCCAAGCGCGAAAAACCAGCCATCCGGATTTCTATTCAGAAAAATGGTGCCCGGGGGCGGAATCGAACCACCGACACGAGGATTTTCAATCCACTGCTCTACCCCTGAGCTACCCGGGCACGGGTGAACGTTTCTTCGTTCGGGTGGCGGGTTTGTAGACGGGGGGGTAGATGGTGTCCAGAGGTAAAATGCAGGTTTCTCAGTGCGAGCGATCAGTTTCTTCGCGCGGCTCTTTGGCAAGCGCGTCTGCAGCGTCCTCGAGGTCCTCGGGTGCTTCGGACGGAACTGCATAAGAGCCATTGAACCAACGCCCAAGATCCACATCCGCACAGCGCCGGGAACAGAAGGGTCGGTAGGTTGCGACGGTCGGTTTCTTACAAATCGGGCAGCTCATTCAAGACCCTCCAGACAGGCGCGCAGGCTCATACGTTCGCGTTTGCGCTGCAACTCGAAATGCCCAAGCGTCGTCCACCCGACAAGTGACGTTTCGATCCCATCGGCCCGGAACGCGGTGCGCAGAACCTGCTCGATTTGGCGGCGATCCTTTTTCGGGCTTGGGGCAAAATCAACGACAATCTGGCCACCCAACCCGCGGCACCTGAGGGCACGCGGCAGCGCGCGGGCCGCGGCGATGTTGGCCTTGAGCCCTGCGGCCGGGCTTGTATCGCCGCCGGTGTTCACATCGACGGCAACCAAGGCGCGGGTCGGCTCGACAAAGGCACTGGCGCCACCAGACAGCGCGACACGCGCGCGACGGGCCTCTTGGATCATGTCGACGATGCCGTGGCGGTCAAACGAGCCCTCAGCACTGTCCAACTGGTCTGGTTTCGGCCATTCCCGCCAGGCGTGAAGATGTGCATCCGCACCGTCGAACAATAGTTCCGGGTTCTGACCGTCGCCATCGCCACGCACGACACGCGCCAAGTCGAGCATCTGCGCGATGTCATCTGCAATCTCGTCGTCTGTGCCGGTCGTCGCGACGGACCGCAAGATCAAGCCTTCATCCGCGCCCTCCATCACCTCATGTGCGATTTCCAGCAGGCGCACGCGTTCGTCATCATCCCGGATTGAGCGGCTGACATTGAGGCCGGGCGCGTCAGGCGTCACAATTGCAAACCGGCTTTTGAACAACAGTTTCTGGGTCACAGGAACGGCTTTCCCGTCTTCGGCAAACCCCGTCACCTGCACCAGAATAGGTTGACCCGGCTTCAGCCCCTTGCCTTGCCGCAAAAACCCTGTTTCGCCGTCTGGCAAGCGCAACATCATGCCGCCCTGCCCTTTCAGCGGGCGATCGCAGATGGCGCGATAGGTGGCCCCCGGAAGCACCAACCCTTCAGGCGGTTCGATCAGAAGATCCTCCAGTTGGCCATCGACGACAAGCGCGGCCGCCATGCGCCCCTTGTAATGGTCTAGCGCAATCACGCTGCCCTTCATGATCTGTCTCCATATAGCGGATATTCGGCGGCCATCAAAAGTGAGGCTGTTTCGGCAACTGGCAGCCCGACAACGGCCGTATAGCTGCCCTGCAGCCAGGTGACGAACGCACCGGCTGGTCCCTGTATGGCATAGCCACCAGCCTTGCCGCGCCAGTCGTTCGAGGCGAGATAGGCGTTCAGTTCTGTATCAGACAGGCGCTTGAATTTGACGGTGGTCACAACATCGCGCGCCCATGTCTGTTGCGCAGTGCGCACCACGACCGAGGTGATCACGCGATGGCGACGACCTGACAGCGCCAGTAGAAACTCTGCCGCCTGCCCTGCGTCTTCGGGCTTGCCCATGATCCGGCGGCCCAGCGCGACCGTTGTGTCGGCGCACAACACAACCTCGTCCGCCGCCACATCCATAGCGGCCGCCTTCGCAGCGGCGATCCGGCGGCAGTAGGCCAACGGCAACTCACCCTTTAGCGGTGTTTCGTCCACGTCTGGCGGCCGCACGCCGTCTGCAACAAGGCCGAGCTGCGCCAGCAACTCGGCCCGTCTTGGGCTGCCTGAACCCAGAATCAGCTTGGGGCGCGTCATGCGCGTGCCCGCTTATTTGAAGCGGTAGTTGATCCGACCCTTGGTCAGATCATAGGGGGTCATTTCGACCTGAACCTTGTCGCCAGCCAGAACACGGATGCGGTTCTTTCGCATCTTGCCTGCCGTATGCGCGATGATCGTATGGCCGTTTTCCAGCTCGACCAGGAATGTCGCATTCGGCAGGAGTTCCTTCACGACACCGGGGAATTCGAGCAGTTCTTCCTTGGCCATGTTCACTCCTGTGTTTTCACTCACCAACCGTGAGCGCCCCCTAAATGGGGCCAAACTTTCAGTTTTTCAAGGGAAATCCGGCCCGGGTCTGCATTAGCTGTCGGTTTCACCGCGTTCAATGCGCGGTGGGCCAAAACGGGCAAGGATCTGGTCGCGGATCTGGTCGCGCGTCTGACGATAAGCGGCAAGCTTTTCTTCGCGGCGAGTGCCAAGGCCCGTGGGGTCGAGGATCGGCCAGTATTCGACCTCCAGATGGAAGACCCGCGTCAACTCCAAGGCGCGGCGTTGACTGGCCGGAGACAGGGCGATCACAAGATCGAAACTGGACAGATCATCGCCCCATTGTTCCATCTGGTCGAAGCTTCGCACCCTGTGGGCGGACAATTGCACACCCATTTCGGCGCAGACCGTGATGGAAAAACCGTCGATCTCAAGCTCGCTGTGGACGCCAGCGGACTGGACATAGATCTCGTGCCCGTAAAAGGCTTTCATCATCCCCTCGGCCATTGGCGAACGCACGGCGTTGTGGTCGCAGCAAAACAGCACAGATTGGGGAAGATCCGAACCCATCTTACCCCCAGTGAAGGACACAGATCAGGGTGAACAGGCGACGCGCCGTGTCGATGTCGATGCCGGCTTTGCCTTCAAGGCGTTCCTGCAACACACGCGCGCCTTCGTTGTGGATGCCACGGCGGGCCATGTCGATCGCCTCGATCTGGCTGGGCGGCAGCTTTTTGACCGCATCGAAATAGCTTTCGCAGATCGCAAAATAGTCCTTCACGACCTGACGGAAGGGTCCAAGCGACAGGTGGAATTCCGCCGCTGGGTCGCCCGTTTCCGTCTTGGCATCCACGACAAGCCGCTTTTCGCGGATCGCAAGCGCCAGATGATACGGCCCATCGGGCGGGGTCAGACCATCGCGGGGCGCCAGTTGAAAGCTGTTGTCTTCCAGCAGGTCGAAAATGGCAACCTTGCGCTCTTGCTCGATCGCGGGGGTCGGCGCGGCAAGACCGGTGTCGTCAATCTGGATGTCGCTAATTCGATTTTTAGTCATTGGGGCACTCTGCGGGTCAATCGTTCAGGGCGTCAAGCCGCGCACGAACGGACAGGCCGTGGGCTTCAAGACTTTCGGAAATAGCAAGCGTTTCGGCAGCGGCGCCGATAGTGGACAGGGCGGCAGGGGTCATCCGGGACAGCGTGGTGCGTTTCAGGAAATCCATCACCGACAGGCCAGAGCTGAACCGGGCCGACCGTGCGGTGGGTAAGACGTGGTTGGGGCCGCCGACATAATCACCGATGGCCTCGGGCGTCCACTGGCCAAGAAAGATCGCACCTGCATGGACACATTTGTCAGACAGCGCATCAGCGTCGGCCACACAAAGCTCAAGATGCTCAGGCGCGATGCGGTTGGACAGGGCAGCGGCCTCATCCAGATCGGCAACCGTGATCACGGCCCCGAAATCACGCCAACTAGCACCCGCGATCTCGCGCCGTTCCAGCGTTTCAAGCCGTGCGTCCACTGCGGCGGCCACCCTGCGCCCGAAGGCTTCGTCTGTGGTGATCAGCAAAGACTGCGCGCTTTCGTCATGTTCGGCCTGGCTCATCAGGTCCAGCGCCAGCCAATCGGGGTCGTTGTCACTGTCGGCAATCACCAGAATTTCCGACGGGCCCGCGATCATGTCGATGCCCACTTTACCGAACACCCGGCGCTTGGCGGCAGCGACAAAGGCGTTGCCCGGCCCGGTGATCTTGTCGACCGGCGCGATGGTGTCGGTGCCATAAGCCAGCGCGGCGATAGCCTGCGCGCCACCAATGCGATAAACCTCATCCACACCAGCAATCCGCGCGGCCAGAAGCACCAGTGGGTTGGCAACCCCATCAGGCGTCGGCACAGTGATCGCAAGGCGTTCGACTCCCGCCACCTTGGCCGGGATGGCGTTCATCAGGACCGAGGAGGGATAGCTGGCCAGCCCACCGGGCACATATAGCCCTGCCGCTGACACTGGCGACCAGCGCCAGCCAAGCTCGGCCCCCGCATCATCCGTCCAGCGTTGATCTTGCGGCATTTGGCGGGCGTGGTAGGCGCGGATGCGATCTGCGGCCAGCTCCAGCGCCGCACGGTCGGCGTCCGACACTTTGGCGCATTCGGCTTCGATTTCTTCGGGTGAATACCGCAAAGTTTCAGGCGTCAGCTCCAGCCGATCGAATTTCGACGTCAGCTCGATCACCGCCGCATCACCACGTGCGCGCACGTCTGCGATGATGCCGGCAACGATGTCATCCACCTCGGGGCTGTCTTCACGTTTCATGGACAGAAGCGCGGTGAAGCGCGCCTCGAAATCGGCATCAGACGAGTTCAGAAACTGAGGCATGAGCTATTCCGGATGCGAGGGCGATTTATGTGATGGGGCGATATAGGGGCGGGTCACATCCTGAAGCGTGACATCGAGCGCCTCGACCTCAAGCGCGATCGCGCCATCACCGGCCAATACAAGCTCAAGGCGCCCCATGCCGTCTTCTCCGGGGATGAAGGACAAGGACAAAAGCGACAATATCGTATCGCTGTCCCCCTTCGGGACACCTTGGCTTTGCACTTTTAGAACATCCGAGACGGACAGCACCGATTGCACGCGTTCGACGGGCCGACCACGCAATATCGCGTTGTCCTTGTCTTCCCATCGGAACCGATTCAGCAAAGCCGCAAAACGCCGGCGCGAAGCATCCCAAGTGATTTCGGACGCTGGAAACACCGCATCCTGCACCAAGGCGCTCATCACTGTCAGATCGTCCACGTCCAGCGCCTTTAGCCGAAGGGCGGCTTCGCCTGCATCTTCAAACTTGGCATCGTCCGAAGAGGTGTTCATGCCTTGATCCGTTCGATCTTGGCGCCGATCGAGGACAGCTTGCGCACAACTTTTTCGTAGCCACGATCAAGGTGATAGACGCGGCTGACCACGGTTTCACCTTCGGCAGCCATGCCCGCAAGGATCAACGAGACCGACGCGCGCAGATCGGTGGCCATCACTGGCGCCCCTTTCAGCCGATTCACGCCATGCACTGTGGCCGTGCCACCGTGAACCTCGATATCTGCGCCCATCCGGATCAGTTCCGGCGCGTGCATATAGCGGTTTTCAAAAATCTTCTCTTCCAGCACGCTGGTGCCGTCTGCCGTGCAGAGCATCGCCATCATCTGGGCCTGCAAGTCGGTCGGGAAGCCGGGAAACGGTTCCGTCGTCACATCAACGGCGCGCACGCGACCGTTCTTGCGCGACACTTTCAGGCCACGATCGGTTTCTTCCACCTGAATGCCACAAGCATCCAGCTTTTCGGCAAAGGCTTGGACCAGTTCAAGCCGGCCGCCAAGGCATTCCACCTCGCCGCCTGCAATTGCCGGGGCCAGCATATAGGTGCCAAGTTCGATCCGGTCGGTGACCACCGGGTGGGTCGCCCCATGCAAACGATCGACACCCTGAATGACGATCTCAGAGGTGCCATCGCCTTCGATCTGGGCCCCCATCTTGCGCAGACAATCGGCCAGATCGACGATCTCGGGTTCGCGCGCGGCGTTGCGGATGACGGTTGTTCCCTTCGCGAGGGTCGACGCCATGAGGATGTTTTCGGTCGCGCCAACTGAGGCAAAGGCCAGCTCAATCTCGGCCCCTTTCAGCCCACGCGGGGCCTTGGCGTGCAGGTAGCCGTCTTTCAGCTCGATCTGGGCGCCCAGCTTTTCCAGCCCGTGGATGTGCAAATCCATCGGGCGGGCGCCGATGGCACAGCCACCGGGCAACGACACGACCGCGTGCCCAAGGCGCGCCAACATCGGGCCAAGCACCAAGTTCGACGCGCGCATCTTGCGCACGATCTCGTAATCCGCGACGTGGTTGTTGATGTCGTGCGAAGACATCGCCAAGACCTGACCGTCCTGCATTGATGTCGCTTCCGCGCCCAACGAGCTTAGCAGCTCTGTCATCGTCTTGATATCCGACAGGCGCGGCGCATTGGTCAGCGTCAGCGGCTCTTCGGACAAGATCGTCGCGGGCATCAGCGTCAGACACGCGTTCTTCGCCCCGGCGATCGGTATTTCCCCATGCAGCTCACCACCGCCGGTCACAACTATCGAATCCATCTGCTCACCTATTCTTCCTGACTATCGCGCGCCCGAGGCGCCCCACCATTAGCGCGTGCGCGCGCCTGAGACTTACGTCTGGCCATATTGGCCTTCAGCGCCGCCTTCAACCGCTCATCTCGACCGGTCCCTTTATTCGAGGGTTTCTGGGGTGACTTTTTACGCTCCATGACACCCTCTGTAACGCAGGTTAAAAAAAGGGTCCAGAATGCGCTTGCGTCCAAAGCGGATTAGGGCTACTCAGCCGCCCACAACAGGTCGCTGCTGTAGCTCAGTGGTAGAGCGCACCCTTGGTAAGGGTGAGGTCGGGAGTTCAATCCTCCCCAGCAGCACCAGTATTTCAGTTTCCCCGCACGTTTTTCGCCCAATCTTCTGGATCGACGCCAGTTCCGGTTTTGACTTTCCGGCACCACGGGTTATCCGTCATGTGGACGTCAGGAACGCTGATTTTCGTCGCATCGCGACTTTTCGCGCGGAAATTTCCCCAAGGTTAAGCGACATAAGGTTGCACCCAAACCTTTTTCGCGCAATTTAGGGTTGAGTTTACCATTAGGGTCATCAAAATTCAGCCATGAGCCGGAATCACGCGATCGACGCGCTGCTTGAAGACTTGGACACGTTGGCCCCGGCGGGATACTTCGTCGGGCTGCACATCCGTTTTGCCGCGCCGCTTCTGACCTTCCAGACCTATCCTGCAAGCTGGACCGACTATTATACGCGCAACGCCTATGCGCTGCGTGACCCAATGATCGCCTGGGGAATTTCACGCACCGGCGCCACACGCTGGAGCGCCATCGACCTACCTGACCCCTTCCACATTATGGCAGAGGCCGGCCGACACGGATTGAACTTCGGGGTCTGTATCTCGTGTGGTGAAATCTCGTCGCGCACCGTGGCCGGGATCGCCCGGTCGGACCGCGAATTTACGGACGAAGAGATCGCCGCAATCAGCGGCATCGTGCTTCGCCTGCATCATGTCTCTCAGCCACCCGATACGTTGACGAACGCCGAGATCGAAGCGCTGCAAGTGCTGGCTTCGGGCGAACGCTACGCGAACGGGGCGGCTGTGCTCGGGATTTCGGAAAGCGCGTTGAAGGCGCGGCTGTCTTCGGCCCGAAAGAAGTTGTTCGCCCGCACCTCGGCCGAGGCCATTCAACGCGCCAAAGACTATCGCCTGATATAGCACCGGCTGTCGCCTGAGCGAACATCCCTTTTTTTCAACCAAACTGGAGGATGTCATGCAGACGACCACACTTTCTTTCGCCAATCTACACAACCATGGCGAGTTATTTGCTAATCTACTTCGCGCTAGACGGCAAAGTTTCATAGTTCAGAACCGCTGGGATTTGCCCGAAGCGCTGGGCATGGAGTTCGACCAATACGACACGCCCGCCAGCCGCTGGGTCGCGGTGCACGAATTCGGTCACATATTGGCCGGTATCCGGCTGACACCAACGACAGCGCGCTGTGGGATCTACACCTACATGATCCGCGACGCGCAGTTGGGGCTTTTGGACTCGATCCCATCCGACCTTCTGTATGAAGAGGCGCCGGTGGCCGAAAACATCTGGGAAAGCAGCCGTGTGTTTGTCGCCCATGACACACCCCAGCGGGTGCGCCGGCTGGTGCATGGCTATCTGATCGCCGAGATGACCAAATCCGCCCGTGATCTTGGCGCGACACGCGTGTTGGGTCTGATCCCGGCCAGCTGGCCGCGTTGGGCAAAACGCTGCGGGCTGGACGCGGCTGCTGCCGGTCGCGTGATGGAAATCGACGGGATCGACAATCAGGTCGTGTCCATCGACCTGAGCGGCAAGCTTCACTAGCCGCTCGACCAGCGTGCGAATGCGCGCTGCATTAGGCCAAAACACCAAGGTGAAAGAGCGTCAATCGGCGCTCTTTTGCTTGTCAGCGCGGCTCGCAGTGTCGTGATTGGTTGCCCTGTTTGATGAACTGATACGCTGGTGGTGAGGTATCAATTTCGCACTAGGCGCACATCCGCGCACGACCTTAAAAAACAGGGGCGTCGTCCCTATATGGTGAACCAGAGGCTGACATGTCTCGTATTCGGCTCATCTCAAAGAGAAAGGATCGGACCTATGTTAAAAAAACTCTCTATCACCACAGTCGCCAGCTTGCTGGCAGGGACAGCCGCCTTCGCGGGCAGCATGCAGCTCCCCGCTGAAGAACCGACCGTGGCCTATGCGGCGGCGCCAGCCGCCACCCCTGATTGGACCGGCGGCTATTTCGGTGCACAGATCGGCTATGCTGATGTAGGCACGTCCGTGGCCGGGCTTGAAGGCGACGGCGTCATTGGCGGTATCGTCGCGGGTTACGATTTTGACATGGGCAACTGGGTTGTCGGCGTTGGGATCGACTATGACTGGGCTGACGTTGATATCGCCGGGGCTGCCCAATTGGAAAACGTCCTGCGTGTGAAAGCACGGGGCGGTTACAAAATGGGTAACGGGCTGCTTTATGCAACCGGCGGCTATGCCAATGCCTCGACCGATACTTTGGGCGATAGCGATGGCTATTTCATCGGCGCTGGCTACGAACATCGCCTGACGAGCGCCTTCAATATTGGCGCAGAAGTCTTGTATCACGACTTCAGCGACTTCAACGGAAGCGGCATTGATGTGGACGCTACCACCATTCAGCTGCGCGCAACCTACCGGTTCTAAACCGGCCAAGCGTTCTGGACGAATGGAAAAGGCGCGCCGTTCTGGCGCGCCTTTTCGGTTTCGGGCTCTGGCGATTTGGGCCAAGCAAGTCAGGACGGTGCCTAGTCCATCCATTCAAACGGACGGGTAAATTCACCCAGACAATGCGAGACCGCATCGTGGTCCACGTCGCCTGTAGCGCGCAACCGCGCCACCAGTCCGCGCTTCTTGTCGTCGATCACTTCAACCACATGCGCCGCGTGCCCCGCATCAGCCAGCGCCTTGTCATAGACCCGGGTGATCGCTGATTTGCGCAGGTCGGGCTTGAACACTTTGCCGACCGCTGTCTTGGGCAGCTCGTCCAAGATCTCGATATGTTTGGGCAGGGCGGCTTTCTCGTGGATGTGCTTCTTGGCATAGGCCATAAGTTCGTCGGTTGTGACCGACGCACCGCCAACCAGTTCAACATAGGCGCAGGGCAGTTCGCCTGAATAGCTGTCCGGCTGGCCGATGGCCCCGACGAAGGCGACCGCGTCGTGCCCGGCCAGAACCTCTTCGATTTCGGCAGGGTCGATATTGTGTCCACCGCGGATGATCAGGTCCTTGGCGCGGCCCGTGATCCACAGATAGCCATCTTCATCAAGGCGACCCAGATCACCGGTCCGCAGGTAAGTGTCATAGGCGAACAGACCATTGTTCTTGGCCTCTTCTGTATAGGTGTTGCCCGCGAACACACCGGGGTTGGACAGGCAGATCTCGCCCACCTCATCCACGTCATGCTCTTTCAAGACGGTCCCCGTATCATCGCAGGTCAGGATTTTCACATCCGTATAAGGGAACGGCACGCCCACCGACCCGACCTTCTTGTCGCCCGTTGGTGGGTTGCAGGACACGAGGCAGGTGGCCTCGGTCAGCCCATAGCCTTCGACGATCGTCACGCCGGTTGCGGCAACAAAGCGGTTGTAAAGCTCGATCGGCAGCGGGGCCGACCCCGAAAAGGCTGTCTTGAGCGACGACACATCCGCATCCACAGGCCGCTGCATCAACGCAGAAATGGCTGTTGGGACGGTGATCATGAAACTGACCTTGTAGCGCTCGACAAGTTTCCAGAAATTGTCGAACACCCCTTCCCCGCGATAGCCCGCAGGTGTCGGGTGAACGAAGTGGCTGCCCGCCATCAGAACCGACATCCAGATCACGTGCACGGCAAAGACGTGGAACAAAGGCAGCGGGCAGATGATCACGTCGTTTTCGTCAAACAGCAAGCTCGACCCAAGCCAGCCGTTATAGACCATGCCGGAATATTTGTGCTGCGCCACTTTGGGCGTGCCAGTCGTGCCACCGGTGTGGAAATAGGCGGCAATGCGATCTTCGGGCGTGTCTTCAAAATCGAGTGTGGTGTTCTGGCGCGACATCTCTGCGACGAAATCCAGAACCTTCGCTTTGTGCGTCACCGGGTTTTTCGGGCGCAGAAGCGGCACCAGCCAGCTTTTGGGCGGGCTGAGGTAACGGTTCAGGTCAATCTCGAGCACTGTATGCACATCGGGGGCCATCGCGACGGACTTCGCCGCCAATTGGGCCACGTCAGCTTTCGGGAAAGACTTCAGCGTGACCAGAACCTTGGCCCCGGTTTCGCGCAGGATGCCCGACACTTGCTCGGCGTCCAGAAGCGGGTTGATCGGATTGACGACGCCGGCGATTGCGCCGCCCATCAAGGTATAGATCGTCTCGTTGCAATTGGGCAGCAGGAAGGCGACCACATCCTTTTCGCCGATGCCAAGCGAGCGAAACAGGTTTGCCGCCTGACAGGTGCGTTCCAGCATTTCCCGCCACGTCACGGTTTCCTTGGCGTCAGTCGGACCTGAGGTCAGTTGATACGATGCCGACGGTCGATCTGGAAACTTCTTCGCTGTGCGTTCCAGCATTTGATAGAGCGTGACAGGCTTGTCGCGTGCGTCCCAGCTCATTTCGGCCTCGACCGCGTTGCGGTCCTTCATCGAGCCAAAATCATACATATGGTGTCCTCCCCTGCGCCCGCGTGTTCGGGCGGCCATTTGCCCTCAGCATGGTCGCAAATGCCCTGCCCCGCAAGAGTGACGTGACGTGGAAAACGAGGTGACGCATGGGCAATGGCACAACGCCCTTACCGCAGCCTACCCAAGCAAGGGTCTGCGCGCAAACGTTCACCTGTGGGGAAATTTCAGGCCATACCTTCGGTGAATTGCAGGCGCGCGAGGCGGGCATACAGGCCGTCCTCGGCCACGAGTTCGTCGTGTGTTCCCTGGGCCACGATGCGACCTTCGTCAAAGACAACGATCCGGTCGGCCTTCTTCACTGTGGCCAGACGGTGCGCCACGATCAACGTGGTGCGGCCTTGCGCAAGTTCATCCACCGCGTGTTGAACAAGGCGTTCGCTTTCGGCATCCAGCGCCGATGTCGCTTCGTCCAACAGAAGGATCGGCGCGTCGCGCAGGATCGCGCGTGCGATGGCGATGCGTTGCTTTTGACCGCCCGACAGCATCACACCGCGTTCGCCCACATAGGTGTCGAACCCTTCGGGCAGCTTTTCAAGAAACTCGTGAGCGGCAGCAGCGCGGGCGGCGGCTTCAACCTCGGCATCAGAGGCGTCGGGACGCCCAAAGCGGATGTTTTCACGTGCCGAGGCGGCGAAGATGACCGCATCTTGCGGCACCAAAGCTACATATTTGCGGAAATCGTCGCGGCGCATATCGCGAAGATCAATGCCGTCCAACTTCACCGCGCCCTCTTCTGGGTCATAAAAGCGCTGAATAAGCTGGATGATCGTCGATTTGCCAGCCCCTGACGGGCCAACCAATGCCACGGTTTCGCCGGGGGCGACCTTCAGCGATATCCCCTCAAGCGCTGCCTGATTGGGTCGCGCGGGGTAGTGGAAAGTGACATCCTCGAACGAAATCTCGCCTTCGGGGCGGGTGGTGATCGTCACCGGGTTTTCCGGATCCTTGACCGCATCCTCTGCGTTCAGAAGCTCGACCAGACGTTCCGTGGCGCCTGCGGCGCGCTGCAGTTCGCTCCAGATTTCGGACAGGGCGCCAACGGCACCCGCGACCATCACGGAATAGATTACGAACTGGACCAGCGCCCCGATCGAGATGTTGCCCCCCGTCACGTCGCGCATACCGATCCACAACACGCCCACAACGCCTGAAAAGATCAGTGAGATGACAATCACCGTCATGATCGCGCGCGTCGCGATGCGATGCTTGGCAGAGATAAAGCTTTCCTCGGTCAGTCCGGCGAATTCGCCGCGGCTAAGATCCTCGTGGGTGAAGGCTTGCACGGTTTGCACCGATGACAGCGCCTCGGACGCATTGCCCGAGCTTTTGGCGATCCATTCCTGGTTTTCGCGGCCAAGTATACGCAGACGGCGGCCCAACAGGATGATCGGCACAATCACGATCGGCACGATCAGCAGCACCAGCCCCGTCAGCTTGGCCGATGTCAGCAGCATCAGGATCATCCCGCCAAAGAAGATAAACACGTTGCGCAGGGCGACGGACACAGACGACCCAATCACCGACAGGATCAGCGTTGTATCTGTTGTGATCCGGCTGAGCACCTCGCCGGTCATGATCTTCTCGTAGAACGCCGGGCTCAGGCCGACGACACGGGCGAAGACGGCCTTGCGGATGTCCGCCACGATCCGTTCACCCAGACGGGTCACCAGATAATAGCGCAGACCCGTGCCCACGGCGAGCAAACTGGCGACCACGAGGGCGGCCAGGAAATACTTGTCGAGCAACTGGTTGGTCGCCTCGCCAAACCCGTCCACAACCCGGCGCACGGCAATCGGCAGGATCAGCGAAATGCCGGCGGTAAACACAAGCGCGCAGAACGCCGCCAATATCCACAAGCGATACGGGCTCATGAACGGCCATAGACCCGCCAGCGCGCCAATACGTTTGGATTTCTCGCGTTCGTCCATTTCGACGCTGGACGCCCCTGCTTGTCTTGCCATGTTCACTGCTCCTTTCGGGCAGAGATAGCCGCGCAGGCGCCCGCGCACAAGCCGATCTGCGCCTCCGCCCTGCTTGAAAGCGCGTGCCGGTCGCACGCCCCGGTCAGGCAGGCACGTCATGGGTGCTTTCGCTGCCGTTCGTTGCAAGTTAGACTTCTGACCCAAGACCGGCCCACCGAAAGGAGCCATGTAAATGCTGAACATTGCCCGTTTTTGTGCGCTGTCAGGCGCTTCGACGCTGTTTTTGCTTGCCGCCTGCGCAACGCCGCAGCAGCGCTGCATCGCGCAAGCCACCGCCGACACCCGCGCGCTTGAAGCGCAGATCAAGACAACCGAAGCGACAATAGAGCGCGGCTATGCGCTGCACCGGCAGTCGATTCCCTATACGCAAACCCGCGTCTGTTACGACAAAAAGCGCCGGCCTTTTCCGTGCAACCGCACCCGGTTTCACCCACTGGAAACCCCGGTCACCGTCGATATGGGGCAAGAGCGGGCAAAGCTGGCGCAGATGAAAGCGAAACTCGCCAAGCTCAAACCGAAAGCGGTGGCGACGACCGAAGCCTGCCGCCGCAGCTATCGCGAATGACACGTGTCGCGATTGTTCTGGGGGCTGCCGTGCGCCCGGACGGGGGGGCTTCGCCTGCGTTACAGCGCCGGGCCGACACAGCCGCGCAGCTGTATCTGAGCGGGGTCGTTGATCAGATTGTCGCCTCGGGCGGGGTGCCAAAGGCCGGGGTCAGCGAAGCGGAGCTGATCTACGAGATCTGCGTGCAGGCCGGCGTGCCCGCATCAGCAATTTCTTGCGAAAGCCAATCATCCAACACATTGGAAAACATACGCTTTTCTCTGCCCCTATTGCCACCGGGCGCGCAGATCACGTTGGTGACAGATCGCCACCACGCCCCACGCGCCGGACTGATCGCGCGCGAGATGGGGGTGTCGGTGCAAGTGAAAAGTCCCGCGCTCGGGCAATTGTCGTGGCGCAAACGGTTGCGCGTCTATCTGCGAGAAGGCGCGGCACTGGCCTTATACGCCACCCGTCGCATGGGCCGCACTATTTCGAGACGGTCACCGTGACTGACGTTCCGGTATTGCCCTGCCCATAAATCCGCACGAACACGACCGCGCCACCATCGATCAGGTTGCGGGCGGCTTTCGCATCAATCGAGCCGTTCTGGACCATACGTTCCATGGTCTCGCGGTTTTTGATCGACCCGAAGAACGGATCCCATTCATCGCCGGGTTGGCTGATGCCGAAGCGGTGGAAATTCGCCCGGTCCTGACGCAGAATCTGCCATGGTTGGGTCAGTCGCGCGCCTTTGGAGTTATGAAGGTCTGGTTTGCCGATATACGCCACGTATGAGCCGATCAGCTCTTGCGCATGGGCGGCAACGGGCAAAGTGACGGCAATCGCAGCGGCCATTGTCGTGGCAGCGGCCATCCGTGTAAAACGGCGGAATACTGTCTCGTGGGACATGTGCTCTCTCCTTTGCTCTGACCCTATCTGGGGTCGGAAAGGGCGCAGGTCAATGATCACACGGCATTGCGGCAAGCAGTGCGACCTTGGTGCGACAGGTCGATTGCCGCACCAAGGGGCTGTCCTATTGCGGGTCCGACACCGTCAAGCCCAGCATCCGCCATGCCTGCATACCGCCGCGATAATAGTGGATCTTGTCGGCGGGAAAGCCGGCTTCGATCATGCGCCGGGCCGCGGTCGGGGACTGACCGCACCAATTGCCGTTGCAAAACAGAGCGACGGGCTTGGCGCCTTCGCAATCGAACCCGTCGAAGTCAACCTCGCAGCCCATTTCGTCCAGCCGGTCGGCGGCTTCATTATACGGGATCGAGATCGCGCCGGGGATCGTGCCGCCCGCGTGATCTTGCGGCACCCGGCTGTCGATCACCATCACGTCGGGGTTTTGCAACATCTCAAGCATTTCAAGTTCGCCGATTGGCGTCACGCCGGGGGCGGGCACCATCGGTTGCACGCAAAAATTCGGACACGGCCGCGAGGTCCGCGCCCATTCCCCCGTGACTTGGTTGTCCTGATCGGGGTTGCGGGTAATTTCGACCGGACCGGCGGCCGTATCGACGGTGACCGACGTGATGTCGGGGCGGATGTTCACACCCTCCGCCAACGCAGGGGTCGCCAGCAGGGTGGCGACCAAAATGGCAATAGATCTTTTCATTTGGGGTCCCTTTCCACGCAGGTCAGTCGAAGGTTTCGAACACGTCATACATGACCGGTTCGAAGCTTTTGCACAGGGTTGCGATGACGCGGTTGCGTTCGCGCATCTCGTCCGTGCGCAGCATGGCCTGAAAATCTTCTCGCCGTTTCCACTGGGAATAATTGGCGATCCGTGTTTGGGCGTCATTGACGTGCAACCCAGCCGCCACAAAACCCGGCTGCTTGGATATGAATTGATGATAGGCATCCGTCAGCGCGTCCAGAAGATCCTGGCAGGTGCCGGGCGTCATCTCGAACGTGGTGATAACGGTTTGATAATCGGGGGCTTTGCTGATCTTGGGCATGGCTTCCTCCTGTTGGTAAGGAAAGCCTAATGCCTTTCGCGCGACAGATGAATACGAGATTTGGGGGTGGGCGGAAATGGCTCACCCCCACCCGGTCTCAATCGAAGTCAAAAATCTCGGACAGGATCGACTTGCGCTTGCGCTTCTTATAGCGCCGCCCATGTCGATAATCGTCGTCATCGTCATCGTCATCGTCATAATCGTCGCGATACCGGTCGCGGTCTGATCGCTTGCGATAGCCCTCATCCGCGCGTTTGTCATAGCGCTTCGGGCGCGGCTCGCGGGCCACAACCGGGTCGGGCATGGGCGGCGGGGGTGGGGCCACCGGATCAGGGTCAGGCAGCACGACCGCCGGGGTCGCTTTTTCGATGATCTTATCCAGCTCGCCACGATCCAACCAAACACCCCGGCATTCAGGGCAATAGTCGATCTCGACCCCCTGACGCTCGGACATCTTCAGTTCAGTTCCGTCAATCGGGCATTTCATGTGCTGGTTCCTCCGTGTTTCCTGCCAAGGATGTAGGGACGAAAAAGCGGGCCACAAGGACCCGCTTTGGCAACGTTTTTGTTATCGGCGAATTACCGCGACACATGCACGGCGCACGGTGCGTGGCGCACAACGCGGGCGGCGGTCGACCCAAGGAAGAAATCCGTCAGACCCGGCCGGTGCGAGGCCACGACAATGCAATCGACCCCGTTATGTTTGGCATAATCGACAATCGCGTGGCCGGCATGACCGGACACCACCTTGATGTCGATATCGTGCTCTCCCGCCAGTTCTTCCTTCATACGTGCTGCCAGTTCCTGCACGTTATCTTCCAACTGACCTTCGGGCAGGTATTGGGCGACATAGGCGGGCACTTCTTCCATCACATGAAGGGCCGTGATCTTGGCGCCTTTTTCGGCGATGGCTTTCGCAATGCTGAGAGCTTCTTTGGTATCGCGCTCATGATCCAGAGCGATCGGCACGAGGACATTCTTATACATCTCGGTGCTCCTGTGTTTGAGTTGTTCATTCCCTTTCTGGATACGGCACACCGCCGCGCCCAACCATGATACAGGTCAATTGGCGCCGGGCCGCCGCCAGTTGCGCTGCTTTCCTTGACAGCTTGGGCCAAGCGGTCTATTTCCGCCCCAACTCCGGGAGTCGCTATGCTTCCGGTCCCATGGCTTATGCCGGGATCGCCCCCTGTCAGCGCGTTGCGCCCACAGGGGCGTCACTGGTTTGAGATTTGGATTTGCGCAGCCCGCCCCTTATCTAAGGGGCAAATGAAACGGCAAAGGAGCCGAGATATGTTCGAGAGCCTGTCAGACCGCCTGTCCGGTGTCTTTGACCGCCTGACGAAGCAGGGTGCGCTGTCCGAGGATGACGTGAAAACTGCGCTTCGTGAGGTCCGTGTGGCCTTGCTTGAGGCCGACGTTTCACTGCCCGTCGCGCGCGACTTCGTCAAGAAAGTGCAAGAACAGGCCACCGGCCAGGCCGTCACCAAGTCCGTGACCCCCGGCCAGCAGGTCGTGAAAATCGTCCACGATGCGCTGGTCGAGGTTCTGACCGGCGAAGGTGAACCGGGCGCTTTGAAAATCGACAGCCCCCCTGCCCCGATCCTGATGGTCGGTCTGCAAGGTGGTGGTAAAACGACGACGACCGCCAAGCTGGCCAAGCGTTTGAAAGAAAAAGACGGCAAGCGCGTGCTGATGGCGTCGCTTGACGTGTATCGACCCGCCGCTATGGACCAATTGGCCATTCTCGGCACGCAGGTTGGTGTCGACACATTGCCGATCGTGCCCGGCCAGAAACCCGTCGACATCGCCAAACGCGCCAAGCAGCAGGCGACGATGGGCGGCTATGACGTCTATATGCTCGACACCGCTGGTCGTTTGCACATCGACGAAGTGCTGATGGACGAGGTCGAGCAGGTCTCGAAAGTCGTCACCCCGCGCGAAACGCTTCTGGTGGTCGATGGTCTGACCGGTCAGGTCGCCGTCGAAGTTGCGCAGGAATTCGACGACAAGGTCGGCATTTCTGGCGTCGTTCTGACCCGGATGGATGGCGACGGACGCGGCGGTGCTGCCCTGTCGATGCGCGCCGTCACCGGCAAGCCGATCAAATATGTCGGCCTTGGCGAAAAGATGGACGCGCTTGAAACGTTCGAGCCTGAGCGGATCGCCGGTCGCATCCTTGGCATGGGCGATATCGTTTCGCTGGTCGAGAAGGCGCAGGAAACCATCGAGGCCGAACAGGCCGAGCGGATGATGAAGCGCTTCCAGAAGGGTCAGTTCAACATGAACGACCTGAAGATGCAGCTGGAACAGATGATAAAGATGGGCGGCATGCAAGGGATCATGGGAATGATGCCCGGCATGAACAAGATGGCCAAACAGGCCGAAGCCGCAGGCATGGACGACAAGGTACTGAAACAGCAGATTGCGCTCATCCAGTCGATGACCAAGCGCGAACGCGCCAACCCTCAGATTCTGCAAGCCAGCCGCAAGAAGCGCATTGCCAAAGGCGCTGGCATGGAAGTGTCCGAGCTGAACAAGCTTCTGAAAATGCAGCGCCAGATGGGCGACATGATGAAAAAGATGGGCAAGATGGGCAAAGGCAAGATGCTGAAACAAGCCATGTCCGGCATGTTCGGCAAGGGCGGCGGGATGCCGGACATGGGCGGCATGGACCCGTCGTCGATGGACCCCAAAGCGCTGGAAGCAGCGGCCAAGCAACTGGGCGCCAAGGGTGGTCTGCCCGGTCTGGGCGGTGGCGGATTGCCCCCCGGCCTGTCCGGCTTTGGGAAGAAGAAGTAAGCCGGTCGTGAAACTGCCCTTCGATCATATCACCACACCGCGCCTTGTGCTGCGCCCGCCAGAAGCTGGCGATTGGGACGCGTTTCGCAATTTCCTGATGGAAAACCCACGTGCGGAATTTGTAGGCGGCGGACCCAAGAGCGACAACACGCGACGCACAATCTGGCGCGCCTTTGGTCACTCCATTGGTCATTGGGTGATAAGAGACTATGGCCCTTTCATCGCGACTGACAAAGCAGACGGAACCCCCATCGGTTGGGTTGGCCCGTGGTGCCCCGAAGGCTGGCCCGAGCCCGAGATCGCATGGTCGCTTTGGTCGGATTCGCATGAGGGTAAGGGGTATGCCCACGAGGCCGCCGTGGCTGCCATCAACTGGGCTTACAGCCATACCGACATCCAAAGCTTCGTCAGCTACGTGGATCACGACAATGCCCGCTCTGCCGCGCTGGCCAAACGTTTGGGCTGCGTGATCGACGCAAACGCTCCGCGATTTGAGGACGAAGACGACAGCTATGACGTTTGGCGCCACCCCGCGCCCGACGCAGACGGCACACCGGAGGCTTACGCATGACCGACGCAGCAACCCGCGCCGCAGAGCTTTTGAATGACCATCGTCAGTCGATCGACCGGCTGGACGCGATCCTTGTCTACACGCTGGGCGAGCGGTTCAAACACACGCAAGCGGTGGGCAAACTTAAAGCCGAACACGACCTGCCCCCGTCGGACCCGACGCGCGAAGCCCAACAGATCGAACGTCTGGAAGACCTGGCGCGCCGCGCCAATCTGGACCCCGAATTCGCCAAGAAATTCCTGAACTTCGTCATCGACGAGGTCATCAGGCATCACAAGAAACACCAAGAATGATTGGGGCCCTGCCCCGCTCAAATAGCTAGAAAAAAGGAAAACTCTCATGGCTATGAAAATTCGTCTTGCCCGTGGTGGCTCGAAAAAACGTCCCTTCTACCGCGTTGTTGCAACCGACTCGCGCATGCCGCGCGATGGCCGCTTCATCGAAAAGCTGGGCACCTATAACCCGCTGCTGCCGAAAGATTCGGAAGAGCGTGTGAAGCTGGACATGGAACGCATTCAGTATTGGTTGGACCAAGGCGCGCAGCCGACTGACCGTGTGTCGCGCTTCCTGGAAGCTGCTGGTGTGCTGGCCAAGAAAGACCGTGCAAACCTTAAAAAAGGTGAGCCGGGTCAGAAAGCCAAAGACCGCGTGCAGGAAAAAGCTGACAAGGCCGCTGCCGCTGCTGAAGCTGCTGCTGCCCCTGCAGAAGCGCCCGCCGAAGCACCTGCCGAAGAAGCGACTGCGGAAGAATAAATCCGGGTCAGGGCTGATCTGACATGCACACCTTTTCCAAGGCGTTTCAGTCGGATCTTAAAGATCTGATGCGTTGGCGGCGCGATGTGCGCCGCTTTCGCCCAGATCCTGTGGACGAGGCGCTCTTGCAAGAGTGCCTCGACGCGTTTTTGCTGGCCCCGTCGGTGGGGCTGTCGGAACCATGGCGGGTGATCCGCGTCGAAAGCGATGCGGCCCGCGCCGCGGCGCTGGACAACTTCTCGGCCGCCAACGACGACGCTTTGCGTGGTTATTCCGGCAACAAGGCCAAGCTCTATGCCGGGTTGAAGCTGTCAGGAATGCAGGATGCCCCCGTCCAATTGGCGGTGTTCTGCGACGAGGCGACCGACAAGGGCGCAGGCTTGGGCGCGGGCACCATGCCCGAGATGCGGCGCTATTCGGTGGTGTCTGCCATCATGCTGTTCTGGCTTGCCGTTCGCGCGCGTGGCCTTGGGCTGGGCTGGGTGTCGATCCTTGACCCTGACCGGCTTTGCCGCGACCTTGACGTGCCCAAGGGCTGGCAGTTGATTGGCTATTTTTGTCTGGGCTGGCCGGACAGTGTTGACGACCGCCCGGAGCTTGAGCTTTCAGGCTGGGAAACGCGGCGCGGCGCGCTTCCCGTTGAAACACGCTAGGGTCCGCGAGGGAGCTGTGCCATGGGTTTGCTTTTTCGCCCCTTTCGGTTGATCTTGATTGTTGGCGCCGGCTTTCTGGCCGGGTTGCTGTTTGAACGAAACTCGATGACGGATCGCTGCCTTGATCGTGGCGGCGCTGTGGATCGGGGCATTTGCATAGGTGGGAAATGAGCGACGACCGAATTTGCGTGGGCGCGATTGCAGGCGCTTTTGGCGTCAAAGGCGAGGTGCGTGTCAAAAGCTTCTGTGCCGACCCCGAAGCCATCGGAGATTATGGCCCTCTTTGGTCAGAAGACGGCGCGCGCCCATTCGTCCTCGTGCTCGACCGCCCGATAAAAAACGGCTTTGCCGCCCGGATCGACGGCGTGCGCACGAAAGAGGATGCCGACGCCCTGAAAGGTGTCAGACTTTTTGCCGACCGCGACGCACTGCCCACGCTGCCGGATGACGAATACTATCATGCGGACCTGATCGGCCTGACCGTTCTGGACACCGGCGGGCGCGCGCTTGGCCGGGTTTCGGCCGTTCACAACCATGGCGCAAGTGACGTGCTGGAAGTGCAAGGCCCCGGCCTGAAAACCGGCGCACTGCTGCCCTTCACGCTAGAGGCCGTGCCGACCGTCGATCTGGCAGCGGGTCGGATCATCGCGGATCCGCCCGAAGGCGTGTTTCCCGAATGACGCGCGTGATCGTGCATGCTGGGTTTCACAAGACGGGCACCACCAGTTTGCAATCCTATCTGGCCCAAAATCGCGCGCGCTTTGCTCCGTTCTTCGCCTATTACGGACAGAATGATTTCAAAAGCGCAGGCGCGCGGGCGCGGGTTTTTGCCCAACGCCCGTTTCCATGGCGCATGGCGAAATTTCGCGCGGCGTTTCACGCCTTTCTGGACGACATCCCCGACGCCGACACGATCGTATTGTCGCGCGAAACCTTTTGCGGTGTGATGCCCGGCCACCGGACGTGGCGCAGGCGCACCATCAAGGATTTCAAGACCGCCGGCATACCGCTGTGCCGCACAGTGATACAGTTGCTGCGCGAACGCTTTGGCCCTGACGTCAGGATCGAGTTTCTGTTCACCACCCGCGAACGCGAGGCATGGATCCGCAGCGTTTATGGACATCTTCTGCGCTCGATCCACCTGCGCGTAGAATTCGAAGAGTTTCGAGCGGGATTTCCAAACCTGATTGATCTGGAGGAGGAGGCCAAGCGCATTGCCTCGGCGCTTGACGGCTGCACCACGCATATCCGCGCGATGGAGAGCTATGGCACTCACCACAACGGGCCAGCGGCGGCAATTCTTGAACTTGCCGGTGTGGATGCTGCGACCTGCGCCACACTGCCGCGGGCGGCGCGCGCCAACGAAGGCCAGCCCCCCGAACTGGAGGCCGCATTTCTTGAATTGAACCGCTCTGGCAAATCCAAGCATACGTTGCGCCACATGAAAAACGAGATGCTTGCAAGGAAAGACCGCTGATGTCTGATACACCAAAATCTCATGGCCGGCTAAGCGTCTCTGCCTCTTTGAAGCCACGCGAGTTGATAACGGACAGGCCGCGTTTTGCCGGGGTTTGGACGGCGAAAGTCATCACGCTTTTCCCCGCAGCCTTCCCCGGTGTTCTGGGCGAAAGCCTGACCGGGCGGGCGTTGAAAGACGGGCTTTGGGGGTTGGACCCCATCGACCTGCGCCCGTTTGGGGAAGGCCGGCATCGCAACGTGGATGACACCCCCGCAGGGGGCGGCGCGGGCATGGTGTTGCGCGCCGACGTGTTGGCGCGAGCGATCGACATGGCGCAAGCTGGTGTGCCGCAAGATCGCACGAAATGGCCGATCATTTATATGTCGCCACGTGGCAAACCGCTGACACAGGCCATGGCACATCGATTTGCCGCTGGTGCAGGCATGACCATTCTGTGCGGTCGCTTTGAAGGCGTGGATGAACGGGTGTTGGAAGAATACCAGATCGAAGAAGTCAGCCTTGGCGATTTTGTTCTGACCGGCGGCGAAATTGCCGCCCAAGCCATGCTGGACGCCACCGTGCGCCTGCTGCCCGGCGTTCTTGGCAACGAGACCTCGACCGAGGAGGAAAGCTTTTCAGCCGGATTGCTGGAGCACCCGCAATACACCCGCCCTGCCAGCTGGCGTGGGCGTGAAATTCCCGAGGTTCTGACCTCGGGCCATCACGGCAAGATTGCCAAATGGCGGCGCGAGATGAGCGAAAAGATCACCAAAGATCGGCGCCCGGACCTTTGGAAAGCACTGCAAAACGCATTCAAATCGGATGACTCGTCTAAGGGCTGATGGCGTCGGGCGGGCGGCTTCGCAGCGAGCTTTGTTTCGAAAAGTGTAACTGTCTACGCTTTTCCGCCCTACTGTTTCCCAAACCTCTGAAAAACAACACTTAAGTCTAGGTTTCACTCGCCATTTCTGGGGAACCGAGAAAGGTGAATTTGTGTCTTTTTTTAGGCGTGCAACGGTGAGTTATCGACATTTGATCTCACTTATCCGACGGCGTTGCCAACCAGAAAGACCCCGCCAAACACGACCCGCCGTTCATTAGTCTCTTTTCGCGACACACTGATTTACAAGACTTGATCTCTTCACTGACCGGAACACGGCAAGAAAGGTGGACGACATGAACCTGCAGACTCTGGCGAAACAGAACCGCATCAAGGCTCTGACCATATTGGAGCAAAAGAAACGCGCGATGTGCACCCCGCGCCCTGAGGTTGGCTTGAAACGTCACCTGCCGACCTTCCGATCCGCTCGCTTTGATTTTGGGGCGCCTTACGTCCTGACCTGACCAAACACCACTCACGGACATCAAAGCATGGGAAGCTGCGTCATCGTCATGGCGCAGCTTCTTTGCGTTCCGGGGCCGCGCAATGGCGTGAACAGAAAACCCCCGGCTGCCCACTTGAGCCATGTCATTCAACATGACGGATGCAGGAGCTATCAAACGCCGTAGAGTGCAAAACGCAAAACTGCCCTGCAAGATATCGAGGTTCGCATGCAGATGACGTTCTTCTGGGTTTCCGTCGCCATTGGATTGGCGCTGGCGACGATGATTGGATGGCGCCAGCTTGACCGGATTGCGGATCGAGCCGAGCAAGCGCGCCTGCGTGCCTTCCAACCCAGCGCGCCACCCCGGTTTTCCTTTGACATGGTCGCAGACCTGCCCGACCCCGCGCGCCGGTTCTTCCTGTTTTCGATCGCCGACGGAACCCCCCTTAATCGCGTGGTCGAGCTTGAGATGGCGGGGAAATTCAGCCTCGGCACAAAAGAGGCCCCCAATTACATGGCGATGACGGCCCAGCAGGTGTTGGCCGCCCCCGAGGGATTTATCTGGTCGATGTCAGCCAAGTCCGCTGTGATGCGCGTATCTGGGTCAGATAGCGCCAAATGGACCCGTTTCTGGGTTGGTGGCGTGGTCCCCGTGGCGCGGCTGGGCGGCGATGCGGACCACAAGCGATCCGCGTTTGGGCGCTATGCCGCCGAAGCGCTTTTCTGGTCACCCGCAACCTTCTTGCCCGGTCCCGGTGTCACGTGGGAAGCGGTCAGCAAAGACACGGCCCGCGCCACATTGCGCCATGGCAGCTTGGCGCAGACCGTGGAAATTGTGGTGGCCGATGATGGCCAACCCCTGCATGTCAGCTTTGCACGATGGAGCAACGCAAATCCCGACAAGGTCTTTCGCCTGCAGCCCTTCGGCGGATACCTTTCGTCGTTTACAGACGTTGCGGGGTTTCGCCTGCCAACCCATGTCGAAGCGGGCAACCATTTCGGCACCGATGACTATTTTCCGTTCTTCGTTGTGGACGTCACGCAAATCCGGTTTCCATCCCCGCAGCGCTAACCCGGTCTCGGCGCCCTCAGGGCGCAGGGATCACCCGGGTGATAGCCTGGCCACGGGCAAACATCGTGTCGCGCTGCACCCAGACGACAATTGCGGCCGCGAAGACGAAAAAGACCGTGTCATAGGGCTGCGCATCGGGCCAAAGCGGGTTGTTGAGTTGGAAATGGAACAGCGCCGCCAACAAGATACTGCCCCGTGACGCATTGAACAAAGCCGTCAGGATCAGGCTGACCGCCACCGATCCGATCAGGAATGGCATGATGCCCCAGGCGCTCTGTGGTGTGCCGCCCAGAAAGAACGCCGGCACATGCCACACCGCCCAGATCGCCCCCAAAACAAGCCCAGCCCATATCGGCGCCAAGCGGCGCTGCAGCAACGGCAAGGCCAAGCCACGCCAACCAAACTCCTCGATCGGGCCAAGGATCAACATGAAGGCCATCGCGCTTAGCGCCGCGCTGAACGAGGTGAATGGCAACGGCGCGGTGAACAGGTTACCCTTGAGCAGCGATCCCGCCATGAAAATCAACGGGATTACGAGGATGACAACCGCATACCATCCCAACGAAACTCGCCACAGCAGAAGGCGCGACAAGAAGCGTTTGAGCCCCCTCCATCCGCCATACCAACTGACGATTGCGAAGGCCGCTATGGCCGGGGAATAGACAGCAAGAATGAACAGCGGATGCGTTGCGCTGACCTCGCCAAACAGTTGGGTGATGGTGTCGGTGAACAAGATCAGGGCAGCGACCAACCCCCAAGCCAGTCCAAACGCAATCAACAGGAAGGGCCAAATTGCGTAACCGGGAACGATCGGGACCGCGGTTTCTGGGTGTGCGTCTACCATGGGTCAACTCCGCGTGGGTGACGCGCTGTGCGCGGACATAACTGCCCGGCACGTGCGTTTGTGCTTTTCAAGTCCATCACAAATGGTGCAAACAGTCTTTGAAATGGATCAAACCCTTCAAGCATTGGCGTCGCGCCGCCCTTGACTGACCATCACGACGGCGCGTTGGGCGCTGTGTTCGCAACCCGACCGAAGTTGCTGCACCCGGTGCTTTGCACCCTTGATTGCCTTCTTCAAACCCCCTATACACCGCCCGTCTGCCACTCTTCCGAGTCGCGCGGGCGTTTTTCTTTTGGGCGGGTGTTTTCTTCTGCATCAACAGGCCCTTCGAAAAGCTGAAGAAGAAACGACGGACGACCTCCTGCGGGCGCGATATGCGGACCCGGTGAAGACACGGAGCTCTTGGACGGCAGCAAACTTTGCGGACCAACCGCAAGCAATGATAGGAGAAGATCAGATGGACCTGATCGCACAGATCGAGGCGGAACAAGTTGCCGCCCTGGGGAATGAAATCCCCGACTTCAAAGCCGGTGACACCATCCGTGTCGGCTTCAAGGTAACCGAGGGTTCGCGCACCCGTGTGCAGAACTACGAAGGCGTTTGCATCAGCCGCAAGAACGGCGAAGGCATTGCCGGATCGTTTACCGTTCGCAAGATTTCTTTCGGTGAGGGCGTGGAACGCGTATTCCCCCTGCACTCGACCAACATCGACAACATCACCGTGGTCCGCCGTGGCCGCGTGCGTCGTGCCAAACTGTATTACCTGCGTTCGCGTCGCGGTAAATCGGCCCGTATCGCCGAAGACAGCACATACAAGCCCAAGAAAGCCTGAGGAGCGTCACCATGAAAAAGGATCTTCATCCCGAATACCACATGATCGACGTCAAAATGACCGATGGCACGATCGTGCAAATGAAATCGACCTGGGGCAAGGAAGGCGACACCATGTCGCTGGATATCGACCCTTCGGCCCACCCGGCATGGAACGGCGGCAGCTCGCGCCTTCTGGACACCGGCGGCCGCGTGTCGAAGTTCAAATCGAAATACGAAGGCTTCGGCTTCTAAGCCACGCCTCTTTCGAAACAGGAAAACGCCGTTCCGCTGGGGCGGCGTTTTTCGTTGCAGGACCGCATCTGCGCCCCTAGCCTTGCGGGCAACAGGACGAAGATAGGGCGCAGATGATCTCACCGTTTGGACCAGAGATTTGGCTCGTAGGCGGCCCTTCCATCACCGCGGCCGCCGGGTTTCATTACCCGACGCGGATGGTCTTGATCAGGTTGAACGAAAGCGATCTGTTCGTTTGGTCGCCGATCGCGCTGACAGATGGCTTACGTCGTGACCTCAGCGCACTTGGGACTGTCAGATATCTTGTTGCACCGAACACGTTGCATCATATGTATTTGCAGGACTGGATCGCGTCCTTTCCGGAAACAACAGCATTTGCGGCGCCCGGGCTAGCCGCGAAACGAGCCGATATTGCGTTCGCGGGCGAGTTGACAGACACACCGGACCCCGCTTGGGCGCACCACATGGATCAGGTCGTGATAGCCGGAAATGCGATCACGACCGAGGTCGTCTTTTTCCATCGCCCAAGCGGCACCGTGCTGTTTACCGACCTTCTTCAACAGTTGCCAAAGGACTGGTATTCAGGTTGGCGCGCAATTGTTGCCCGCCTTGATCTGATGACAGGGCGCGAGCCTGCGGTTCCACGAAAGTTTCGTATGGCATTTCGTGACAAAGCCGCACTTCGCCAGTCGGTGCGCAAGATAAAATCTTGGCGGCCGCGCGCCCTTGTGATGGCTCATGGAATGCCCGTTACGCAAAATGCGCCAGACGTCCTTGACCGGGCGTTCGCGTGGGTTCCGGCATCCAAATGACCCCGCCAGCATGCAAACGGCACGAAACAACGCTATGGCACTGAAGACTCAACCCTGATTTCAATGCGCAGAACATCTTCCCACCGCGCGGCATCGGTCATATAGTCCCCGCCATAACAAGCTGCTCAAACAGTCGGGGATACAGGCGTGGCGCATATTATCGTGGTTGGAAACGAAAAGGGTGGGGCCGGCAAATCCACCGTGTCCATGCATGTCGCGACAGCCTTGTCGCGCTTGGGGCATAAGGTTGGGGTGCTGGACCTGGACCTGCGTCAAAAGACGTTCGGGCGGTTCATCCAAAACCGCACGATCACGATGGAGCGTGAAGGCACCACCCTGCCAACGCCCGAATATCACGACCTGCCCGAGGTGGACCCATCTGGCCTGAAGCCGGGCGAAAACCCCTATGACCGGCGTCTTTCGATGGCCGTCGCGGCGCTTGAATCCGATTGCGATTTCATCTTGATCGACTGCCCAGGTTCGCACACGCGCCTGAGCCAAGTGGCCCATTCACTGGCCGACACGCTGATCACGCCGCTCAATGACAGCTTCGTCGATTTCGATCTTTTGGCCCATATCGACCCGGACACCAACAAGGTCCGGGGCCCCTCGGTCTATTCCGAGATGGTGTGGAACGCGCGCCAGCTGCGCGCCAAAGCGGGGCTAAAACCCATCGACTGGATCGTCGTGCGCAACCGTCTGGGTGCGCAAATGATGCACAACAAAAAGAAAATGGGGGATGCGGTCGAAGACCTGTCCAAACGCATCGGATTTCGCGTGGCCCCCGGCTTCAACGAGCGTGTCATTTTCCGCGAACTGTTTCCGCGTGGCCTGACCCTGTTAGATCTGCGTGATATCGGTGTGCTGGGACAGATGAACATCTCGAACGTGGCGGCGCGCCAAGAGTTGCGCGAGCTCATGAAGGCGTTGAACCTGCCCGGCGTTGAGGTGAAAATCTAACAGCGTCGCAGGACCGATTACCTCTTTCCGACGCGCCACCCCCCGTCTACGCTCGCGACCATGTTGCGTTATGTCCTGACCCGCGCTTTGTCGCTTGGCCTCAGCCTTGTGGTCGCCTCGCTGGTGATTTTCGCCATGATCGAGGTGATCCCCGGCGATCCGGCCTCGTTTATGCTGGGCCTGAACGCTCAGCCTGAAACGGTGGCCGCCCTGCGCGAGGATCTGGGGCTGAACGGATCGTTGCCTGTGCGGTATCTGGGGTGGGTCGGGGGCATGGTGACGGGGGACTTTGGCACCTCTTACACCTATCGCGTGCCGGTCACCGATCTGGTTCTGGAACGGTTACAGGTTTCGCTTCCGCTGGCGCTTTATGCGCTGATCCTGTCGACGGTTATTGCGATCCCGGTTGGTATGATCGCCGCTGCGCGACGCGGGCGACCATCCGATTTCGCGATCATGGGGGTCACTCAGCTTGGCATCGCGATCCCCAACTTCTGGTTTGCGATGCTGCTGGTCGTGGTCTTCGCCATTCAACTGCGCTGGTTTTCAGCGGGTGGCTTTGTGGGATGGGACGATGGAGTCGCCCCGGGCCTAAAGGCGCTGACGCTGCCCGCCATTGCGTTGGCGCTGCCGCAGGCCTCTATTCTGGCGCGTGTGATGCGGTCGTCCTTGTTGGACGTGTTGCATCAGGACTATATCCGCACCGCGCGTGCCAAGGGGCTGTCTGTCGCACAGGCCACGCGCCGCCACGCCCTACGCAACGCGCTGATCCCGGTTCTGACCATCATCGGGCTGCAATTCAGTTTCCTTCTGGCCGGCGCGATCATTATCGAGAACGTCTTTTTCCTGCCCGGACTTGGGCGACTGATTTTTCAGGCCATCACCCAGCGCGACCTCGTGGTGGTGGAAAGCGTGGTGATGCTGTTGGTCTTTGCGGTGATCCTTGTGACCTTCCTGGTCGATGTCACCTATGCGCTGGTGGATCCGCGGCTCAGGAGGCGTCCTTAATGACCCGGTTGCCCGCACAACTGATCATCGGTGCGTGCCTTAGCACGGTCTTTCTGGGTGCTGCGCTGTTGTCCTTTCTCTGGACCCCATACGACGTCACCAATTTGGACATTGCCGCCAAGCTTAGACCGCCGTCGACCACGCATCTATTGGGCACCGATCATTTCGGGCGTGACCTTGTGTCGATGCTGATGGAGGGCGGGCGCATCTCGATCGCCGTCGCCGTTCTGGCCGTTGGCATCGGCATGGGGCTTGGCGTGCCTTTGGGTCTGACGGCCGCCGCCCATCGGGGCGGGTTGCTGGATGAGGTGATCATGCGCGGCAACGATTTGGTCTTTGCCTTCCCCTCGCTGGTCATCGCCATCCTGATCACCGCGACCTTCGGCCCGTCGGCGACCAACGCGATCATCGCCATCGGCATTTTCAACATCCCCGTGTTTGCACGTGTCGCACGCGGTGGTGCGCTGACGATCTGGACACAAGACTTCATCATGGCCGCGCGTGTCGCAGGCAAGAGCAGGGCGCGGATCAGCCTTGAACACGTGCTACCTAACATCGCGAACCTTCTGATCGTGCAGGGCACCATCCAGTTTTCATTGGGCATTCTGGCCGAGGCGGGGCTGAGCTATGTTGGCCTTGGCGCCCAGCCGCCGACCCCCAGTTGGGGGCGAATGCTGGCAGATGCACAGACGATGATCTATGCCACCCCGCGCCTCGCCTTGGCGCCGGGGCTGGCCATCGTTGCGATGGTGCTGGGCCTGAACCTTATGGGCGACGGTCTGCGTGACCTGCTTGATCCCCGGATCAGAAGGGCACGCGCATGATCCGCATCGAAGACCTTGCCCTGTCCATCCACGGCGTTCCGATCCTGCGCGATGTGGACCTGACGATTGCGCCCGGTCAGGTGGTCGGGCTGGTGGGCGAAAGCGGGTCGGGCAAGTCGATGACGGCACTGGCCCTGATGGGGCTGTTGCCGCGCGGCATGACCACATCCGGCCAGATATGGCTGGACGACACGGACCTTACGACGCTGGACGAAGACGCGATGTGCGACATTCGCGGGCGTCGCATCTCGATGATCTTTCAAGAACCGATGACGGCGCTGAACCCGGTCAAGACCATCGGCGATCAGGTGGCCGAGACGCTGTTGATCCATGGCCGCGCCAACAGGAGCGACGCCAACCGCATCGCTGCCGAAAAACTCGCCCGCGTGGGCCTGCCGCAAGACCGTTTTCCACTGGATCGCTATCCGCACGAGCTGTCGGGCGGGCAGCGGCAGCGGGTTTGCATCGCCATGGCCATCGCGCTGCATCCCGATCTGCTGATCGCGGATGAACCCACCACCGCGCTGGACGTGACCACACAAGCGCAGATTCTTGATCTGCTGAAGGAACTCGTCGCCGAAGATGGCATGGGGCTTTTGCTGATCACCCACGACCTAGCCGTGGTGGCCGGCATGGCCGACCACGTCGCCGTCATGCGCAAAGGTGAAATCGTCGAGCAGGGCGAAACCGAAACCCTGTTTCGCACCATGTCGCACCCATATACCCGGCAACTGCTGGATGCCTCCGGTCATGTGCCCGACGGTCAGGCCATCCCGCAAGACACCCCGCTGCTAGAGGTGCGCAGCGCGGTGCGTGACTACCCCTTGCCTCGCACGCACCTGTTTGGCCCGACCCCGCAATTTCGCGCGGTGGATGGGGTCGGTTTTACGTTGAACAAGGGCGAAAGCCTTGGGCTAGTCGGCGAAAGTGGCTGCGGGAAATCGACACTCAGCCGCGCCATTCTGGGTCTGGAACCGCTGCAAGGCGGAGAGATCCTTCTGAATGGCACGCCCATCGCGCCCGACATGCCACACGCCCGCCGAGCCGGGCTGCAAGTGGTGTTTCAAGACCCTTACGGCAGCTTCAACCCCCGCTGGACCGTCGAACGGCTGGTCGCCGAGCCCTTTCACCTGCTGGGAAGCCGCCCCGGAGACTGGCGGGACCGCGTGCGCGATGCGCTGGCCGAGGTCGGCTTGGACGCTGACACCATGACCCGCTATCCGCACGAGTTTTCCGGTGGGCAGCGTCAGCGCATCGCTATTGCCCGCGCCCTGATCTTGCGACCCGAGCTAATCATCCTCGACGAAGCTGTGTCGGCGCTCGATGTCTCCATCCGCGCCGGTATCCTCGACCTGCTGGCAGACCTTCAGGCGCGTCACGGGATGGGCTATCTGTTCATCAGCCATGACCTTGGCGTCGTGCGCTCGATCACGGATCGGGTGCTGGTGATGAAGGCAGGCAAGATCGTCGAGGACGGCGCGACCGAGGCCGTCTTTGCCGCGCCCAAACACACCTATACGCAAACCCTGGTCAACGCCGCGCCGGTCATCCCGCCCGCGTGGAAGGAGGCTTAAGATGAAAGAACTTTGGTTCGATCCGACCGAGATCCTGATCGGCGGTTCGTGGCGCAAGACCAAGCGTACCCTGCCCGTCGAAGACCCCTCGACCGGCGAGGTTTTCACGCAAATCGGGCGCGGCGCTGCCAATGAAATCGACGCCGCCGTGACCGCCGCGCAATCCGCGTTGGAAGGCGATTGGGGCCGGACGACGGCAACCGAACGCGGGCGCATCCTGACCCGGATCGGGCGGCTCGTGGAAACGCGCGTGGAGGAGTTGACCGCGCTTGAGGCGCGCGATGTGGGCAAGCCCCTGACCCAAGCGAAGAACGACGCCGTGGCTCTGGCGCGATACATGGAATTCTATGGGGGTGCCGCCGACAAGGTGATGGGCGACACCATCCCCTATCTGGACGGCTACACCGTCTATACCCTGCGCGAACCACATGGCGTCACAGGCCATATCGTGCCGTGGAACTACCCGATGCAGATCATCGGACGGTCCGTCGGGGCGGCGCTTGCGATGGGCAACGCCTGCGTG
Source organism: uncultured Aliiroseovarius sp. (assembly GCF_947497285.1). Classification (GTDB taxonomy): domain Bacteria; phylum Pseudomonadota; class Alphaproteobacteria; order Rhodobacterales; family Rhodobacteraceae; genus Aliiroseovarius. Next base: position 45,949 of record NZ_CANMFT010000004.1, read on the forward strand.
TTGAAACCCGCCGAGGAAGCCTGCCTGACCGCGCTCGCCTTCGCGCGACTGGCCGAACAGGCAGGGTTGCCCAAGGGTGCGCTGAACGTCGTCACAGGGTTGGGCGAGGAAGCGGGTGCGGCCCTGTCCGCCCATCCCGGTGTTCAGCATATCAGCTTCACCGGCTCAGTGCCCGTGGGCGGTTTGGTGCAAGCCGCCGCCGCACAAAACGTGGTGCCCGTGACGCTGGAGCTTGGGGGCAAGTCGCCTCAACTCGTGTTCGACGATGCCGACCTTGATGCCGCCCTGCCGTTTCTTGTAGGCGCGTGCATCCAGAACGCGGGCCAGACCTGCTCGGCCAGTTCACGGGTGCTGGTGCAGCGCGCCGTCTATGATGACGTGGTGGCGCGAATGGGTGCGGCCTATGACGCCTTGCAAGTGGGGCCTGCGACTGCCGATCTGAATGTCGGTCCCCTGATCTCGGCACGTCAGAAAGAAATCGTCGAGGGGTTTCTTGCGAAGGGCCGCGACCTGCGCGTGGCCGGACGCGGGCAAATCACAGACGCGCCGGAAGGTGGGCATTACGTGGCCCCAACCCTTTTTGCCGATGTGCCGCCAGACCACCCGCTGGCGCGCGACGAGGTGTTCGGCCCGGTGCAGGTCATCATCCCGTTCGACACCGAAGAAGAAGCCGTGCAGATCGCGAACTCCACCGATTATGGGCTGGTGGCCAGCATCTGGACCGCTGACGGTGCGCGCCAGATGCGGCTGGCGAAACGACTGCGCGCGGGGCAGGTTTTTATCAACAATTACGGCGCGGGCGGTGGCGTCGAACTGCCCTTCGGCGGGGTCGGAAAATCCGGGCACGGGCGCGAAAAAGGGTTCGAGGCGCTTTACGGCTTCTCGCAACTCAAAACCATCGCCGCGAAGCACGGGTGACACATGGGCGCGCGGCTGAAACTCTCGAACAAGCAGGCGCGGCACCTGTGGCTGTGGACCAACGCGCTGTCCGACACGCCGACCGGGGCGCTGGATCTTGACGCGATCATTTGGCGTTTGGGGTTCGTGCAGATCGACACGATCCGCAACGTGACCCGCGCGCACAACCATATCCTGTGGAGCCGCAATCAAAACGTCCGCGAAGGAATGATCTGGGACCGGCTGGCCAAGCGCGACGTTTTCGAGCATTTCACCCATGACGCCAGCCTGATCGACAGGCGTGTGCTGCCCTATTGGCGGCGGCAGTTTGACAGGCTGGGCGCGCAGGTCGGGCGGTATGAATGGTATCAGTCAGGGCTGGCCAAGGCGCAGATTGCCGACATACGCAAGCGTATAGAAGCCGAGGGCGCATTGTCCACCCACGCCTTCGACACCAAGGTCGAAAAGCGAGAGATGTGGGCGCGCCCGCCGCACAAGAAAGCACTGGATCAGATGTGGTATTCGGGAGAGCTTGCCACCTGCCACCGCAAGAATTTCGTGAAGTTCTATGATCTGGGCACGCGGGTTTTCCCCACGCATGAGCCCGCCGAGGATGCTCACGCCGTCGACTGGCTATGCTCTGCCGCGATGGACCGGCTGAGCTTCGGCACGAGCGGCGAGGTGGGTCGGTTCTGGGACGCGATGAGCGCACGTGAGGCGAAAAGCTGGTGTGACGCCGCCGAACTGGTGCCGGTCGAAATTGAAACTGCCGATCGCGGCAAACTCACTGCACTTGCCCATCCTGACATCGAAACGCGGCTCGCCACCCTGCCCGCGCCCACCACGCGGCTGCGCATCCTGAACCCGTTCGACCCGGCCATCCGCGACCGCGCCCGGTTGGAGCGTCTGTTCGGCTTCGATTACCGCAACGAAATGTTCGTCCCCAAGCCCAAGCGGCGCTGGGGGTATTACGTCTATCCTCTGCTGGAAGGCGACCGCTTCGTCGGGCGGATTGAATTGAAGGCAGACCGCAAGGCAGGGGTGTTGAGCATCGTCGGGTTCTGGCCTGAGCCAAGGGTGCAATGGCCAGTGGCTCGTCACGCAAAGCTTGAGGCCGAGCTTCAGAGATTTGCACGCTTTGCAGGACTGAAGCAGGTGGTGTGGCATACCACGCCGGGTTGACTTGCACCGTCGTCCAAATCGGCGCAAGCTTGACTCATCAACCAAGGGGGATCGGATGCGACTTCAGGGGAAAACGGCCATTGTGACCGGCGGGGCGTCGGGCTTCGGCGCTGGTATTGTTGGCAAATTCGCAGCCGAGGGTGCGCGCGTGATGGTCGCCGACCTGAACGACGATCTGGCCCGCACGGTGGCTGCCGAGGTGGAAGGTGTCGCCCATCACGTCGATGTCTCCAGCGGTGACAGCGTGGCCCAAATGGCGCGTGCGGCACACGAGCTTTGGGGCCATGTGGACATTATCGTGAACAATGCGGGCATCACCCATTTGCCCAAACCGATGGAAGAGGTTGACGAGGGCGAGTTCGACCGCGTCTTCGCCGTCAACGCCAAATCGGTTTACCTGATGGCCCGTTATTTCGTGCCGTCGATGAAGGCGGCGGGCACCGGCGCGATCTTGAATGTCGCCTCGACCGCTGGCCTCAGCCCGCGCCCGAACCTGAATTGGTATAACGCCTCGAAAGGCTGGATGATCACCGCGACCAAGGCGATGGCGGTCGAACTGGCCCCGCATGGCATCCGCGTCAACGCGATTTGCCCCGTGGCGGGCGAGACGCCGCTTCTGTCCAGCTTCATGGGCGAGGACACGCCCGAGATGCGCGCGAAATTCCTGTCCACCATCCCGCTGGGCCGGTTCTCGACCCCCGAGGACATGGGCAACGCGGCGTGCTTCCTATGCTCGAATGAGGCGTCGATGGTCACGGGTGTGGCGATGGAAGTCGATGGCGGGCGGTGCATCTGATGAAACCCGGCCCCCGAAACCTGATCACTGATGTCGCTGGCCTGCTGGTCGGCAATGCCGAGGACGAGGTGATCAAAACCGGCGCGACCGTGCTGGTGGGCGATGCGCCCTTTACGGCAGGCGTTCATATCATGGGCGGTGCGCCGGGCACGCGGGAAACCGCCCTGCTGGCGCCCGACAAGCTGGTGCAACAGGTCGATGCGCTGGTTCTGTCAGGCGGTTCGGCCTTCGGGCTGGATGCAGCGTCGGGTGTGGCGGACGGGCTGCGCGCGCTGGGGCGCGGGTTTCAGGTGGGCGACCAGCGGGTGCCAATCGTGCCGGGCGCAATCCTGTTTGATCTTCTGAACGGCGGCGATAAGGGCTGGGCGGAGAACCCCTACAAGGCTTTGGGGCGCGCAGCACTAGACGCTGCCAGCACAAACTTCGCGCTTGGCACGACCGGCGCGGGCACCGGGGCGACGGTTGACGGGCTAAAAGGTGGGCTTGGCTCGGCCTCACTGGTTTTGGACTGCGGCATAACGGTGGGCGCGTTGGTGGCCGTAAACGCTTTGGGCGCGGTGACAATGGGCGACGGCCCTGCCTTCTGGGCGGCCCCGTGGGAGATGAACGGTGAATTCGGCGCACGCGGTATAGGCACGCATGACCCAACCATTGAACCTCACCCCGAGGCGCACATGGGCGAAAACACCACCATCGCAATCATCGCAACCGATGCGGACCTGACTCAAGCGCAGGCCACCCGGCTGGCCACAGCCGCCCATGACGGAATGGCGCGCGCGATCCATCCCAGCCACACGCCCTTTGACGGAGACCTGATCTTTGCCGCTGCCACCGGTGCACGCGCCCTGCCCGACGCAGGCTTTGATGCGCTGCGCCTGGGCCATGCCGCCGCCACATGTCTGGCCCGTGCCATCGCCCGCGGTGTTTACGCGGCAACGCCCGCCAAACACGACACATTGCCCACATGGACCGAGAAATTTTCTTGAGGAGGACCTTATGAAACGTTTGTTCAAAGCCGTTGCTCTGGCCACATTGCTGGCCCCAAATCTCGCCCTTGCCGACGAGGTGACCGACACGCTGCAAAGCGCCCTGAAAGCCTATGAAGAAGGCGACATCACCTACACGCTGGAAGAACTTGAATACGCAAAGCAATTGCTTCAGGCGATGAAAACCGCAGACCTTGCCAAGTTCCTGCCCGAGGCACCCGACGGCTGGACCCGCGAAGTGTCGACCGAGATGAACGCGGGCCTTGCCATGCTGGGCGGTGGCGCCGGAGCCGAGGCGACCTATTCGGATGGGTCCGAGGAGTTCTCGATCACCATTATGGCAAACAACCCGATGGTGACCGCGCTGTCAGGGATGCTGGCGAATGCCGGGCTGATGGGCGTGAAGCTCGAACGGGTTGGGCGGATGAAATACCTCAACCAAGACGGAGAGCTGTCGGGCATCGTCGACGGGCGCATTCTGATCCAGGCCGAGGGCACAGACACCGACGTGATGATCCCCGTGCTTGAAACCATCGACCACCGCGCGCTGGAAGATTTCGGCCGCTAGAGCTTAACACAAAAGCGCGGCGTTCATGTCGCTGTCCGGGTCGCTGAGCGGTTCGATCACGTCGAAATGGTGCCGGTCAGGGGCGATGACCAGATCGGCCTCTGGCCACGCCAACGCCAAATCGCGGGCTTGATCCAGAAAGGCGGGCCGTTCGTCTGCCCCCACCCAGACCGTGGTCGGAATGCCGGCGCGACCTTCGTTCAGGGCCGGGCTTTCCGCCTGCGCTTCCGCCTCGTCAATGTGAAGCGTTTCGTTCATCGTGGTCTGCATCAGCGGGTGAAGATCACTCAGCGGAGAGATCGGCATGATCCGCGCGATCCGGTCGCGACACGCCAAGTCCACATCAAGGCAATTCATCCGCGCCACTAGGTGCCCGCCCGCGGAATGGCCTAACAGATAGATTGGGCCTGCAACCACTGAAGCAGCGGCATCGATGGCCGACGCGACGGCCTTTGTGATCTCGCCAATCCGCGCCTCAGGGGCCAGCGGATAAGACGGAAGCGCCACCGCATACCCCCGCGCCACCGCACCCGCAGCCAAATGCGTCCAGTCGCGGCGACCGAACGCCATCCAATAACCGCCGTGAACGAATACAACCAGCCCCTTGGGCGGTGTCTCCGGCAAAACCAGATCGAACCGTTTCGCATCTTCTTCGCCATATGCCACGTCCAGCCGAAGATTCTTGTGCGTGCGCCGAAAGTCGGCCGCCATTTTCTGCCATTTGGTCGGAAAATCCTTCCCATTCGGGATGAAATCCGCGTTCGCATAGGCTATGTCGAGATTCATGACAGATATCCTGTGATTTGGTCGGGCCAGTCCCGAACGACACATGAGCTATGGGAGAGTAAAATGGCCGCCAACGCAACCGAGCTGAAAAGCTTGCTGAAAGACCCGTCCTTGGTCGAAACCCGCGCCTATGTGAACGGCGAATGGATCGACGCCGATGACGGCGCAACCTTCGATGTCAAGAACCCCGCACGCGGCGACGTGATTGCCAAAGTGGCCGATCTGTCCCGCGCCGAAGTTGCGCGCGCCATTGATTGCGCCGACAAGGCGGGCCGCGAATGGGCCAAGCGCACGGCGAAAGACCGCGCCAACATCATGCGCAAATGGTTCAACCTGATGATGGAAAATCAGGGCGACCTTGCCACGATCCTGACCGCCGAGATGGGCAAACCGCTGGCGGAAGCCACGGGTGAAATCGCCTATGGTGCCAGCTTCATCGAATGGTTTGGCGAAGAGGCCAAGCGCATCTATGGCGAAACCATCCCCGGCCACCAACCTGACAAACGTCTGATGGTGATCCGTCAGCCGATCGGGGTCGTCGCCTCGATCACGCCATGGAACTTCCCCAACGCGATGATCACCCGCAAATGCGGCCCGGCTGTGGCCGCTGGCTGTGGTTTCGTGGGTCGTCCGGCGGCTGAAACGCCATTGTCGGCAACGGCTCTGGCCGTTCTGGCCGACCGAGCGGGCATCCCGGCGGGTGTCTTCAACATCGTGCCAAGCTCGCGCAGTTCGGACATCGGCAAGGAATTCTGCGAGAACCCCTTGGTGCGCAAGCTGACCTTCACAGGCTCGACCAATGTTGGCCGCATCCTGCTGCGTCAGGCTGCCGATCAGGTGCTGAAATGCTCGATGGAGCTGGGCGGCAACGCACCCTTCATTGTGTTTGACGACGCCGATCTGGATGCTGCTGTCGAGGGCGCCATCGCCTGCAAATTCCGCAACAACGGCCAGACCTGCGTCTGCGCCAACCGGATTTATGTGCAGGAAGGCGTCTATGACGATTTCGCCAAACGCTTCGCCAAGGCCGTGTCCGCCCTGCCCGTCGGTGACGGCCTGAACGAAGGCATCGCCCTTGGCCCGTTGATCTCGCAAGACGCGGTTCAAAAAGTGCGCGAACACGTGGCCGACGCGACGTCGAAAGGCGGCGAGATCATTTTGGGCGGCAAGGAGCACGAGAAAGGCGGGTTGTTTTTCGAACCCACGATCATCAAGAACGCCACGCGTGATATGGAGGTCGCCACGGACGAAACTTTCGGCCCGATGGCGCCGCTGTTCAAGTTCAAGGACGAAGATGACGTGATCGCACAGGCCAATGACACGATCTTCGGGCTGGCGTCGTATTTCTATGCCAACAACCTCAGCCGCGTTTACAAGGTGGCCGAGGCGCTGGAATACGGCATCGTCGGCGTGAACACCGGCATCATCTCGACCGAGACCGCACCGTTTGGCGGCGTGAAACAATCGGGCCTTGGCCGCGAGGGCTCGCGCCACGGGATCGAGGATTTCCTTGAGATGAAATACATCTGCATGTCGGTGTAAACGCGTGAAAACCGAATGAATTGAAGGCGGTGGGGCAACCTACCGCCTTTTTTCATTTTCACGCCAAGGATTGACGTTTCACCCGCGTCTTACTCTATGTGAAGATGATGACCGATCAGGACGAGGAACTGGCCGCGGCGGCGGCGACAGGGGACAGGGCCGCCTTCGCGGCCTTGCTGTCACGCCATTATGACCGGCTGTTCGCGTTTACGTTTCGGATGACGGGAAACCGGGCGGAGGCCGAGGATCTGACGCAAGATATCTGCGCCGCCCTGCCTGCCAAGCTGCAAGGTTTCCGGGCGGAGGCGCGGTTTACAACATGGCTCTACCGCGTCGCCGTTAACGCCGCCCATGACCGCCGACGCCGTGCCGCAACCCACGCAAAGGCTGCGGATGGCTGGGGCGATTGGGAAGTGAACCGGCGCGAGGCGATCCGTGAAGAGGCCGAGGCGCAAGATTGGCTGACCCAGGCCATGACCGCCCTGCCCGACGAATTGCGCGACACCGTGGCGCTGGTGCTGGGCGAGGAACTGACACAGGCACAAGCCGGCGACATTCTGGGCCTGTCCGAAGGCACAGTCGCCTGGCGTATGTCCGAAGTAAAGAAACGCCTGCGTGCCATGCGGGCTGAGGAGGACGCGATATGACCGACGATCTTGACGATCTGAAGGCCGCCCTGCACGCGGCCCCACCTGCCCCGGACGCCTCGAAGAAAGAGGCCGATCTGGCGCTTGCGATGAAAAATTTCGATGACCTCCAAGGATCGCGTGACGGCGCGCGTCCTACTTCTGACGCTCCGAAATTCGGGGCGCTTGGAAAAGGAGTATCGAAAATGCTGAATGCTTTGAACACACGCGGCGGGTTGGCAGCGACGACCGCGCTGGTGGCGGTGAGCTTTGCCGTGCTGGTGGTGATGCCGAATGTGGATCAGGTGGAACTGCCGAGGGTGACAATGACCCCGACACCCACAGTCGAAGAGGTGCTGGCTGAACGCGAAAAGGTAAACGCGCCGCCCGCCCCCAAGCCGTTGGGAAAAGTCGCACAGCAACCCGCGCGGTCTCGGTCTGACACCACGGCTGAGTTGCGTGCGCAAACCGGTCAGGCCGCCCCTTCCGTTGTTGCCGAACCGTTGATAGAGGCGGACGGATCGTCTTTTGCGGACAGCGACGGTTACATCACCTATGACGAAATGCCGGGCATCCTGCCCATGCCACGGGAAGCAGGCGGCGAAGAATACGCCAACGTTGCCCCTTCTCCCCTTAAGATCGCCTCCGAAGACCCTGTCTCGACCTTCTCGATCGACGTGGACACGGCAAGCTATGCGGTGGTGCGGCGTGACCTGAAATCCGGCTATCTGCCCAACCCGGACGCGGTGCGGATTGAGGAGATGGTGAACTATTTCCCCTACGCATACCCCGCGCCCGAAGGGCCGCATCCGTTCGCCCCGACCGTTACGACGATGCAAACGCCTTGGAACGCGGGCACTCAGCTAGTGCAAATCGGTATTCAGGGCGAGATGATCACCGACCGCCCGCCGCTTAACCTTGTGTTCCTTATCGACACATCCGGGTCGATGTCTGACCCAGACAAGCTGCCGCTTCTGAAGCAAAGCCTGCGGTTGATGCTGTCCGAGCTGCGACCCGAAGATGAGGTCGCCATCGTCGCCTATGCAGGCAGCGCGGGCGAAGTTCTGGAACCCACCAAAGCCGCGGATCGCGCCACCATTCTGGGCGCGTTGGACCGGCTGGACGCCGGTGGATCGACGGCAGGTGCGCAAGGAATCGAACTGGCCTATCAGGTTGCGGACCGCATGGCCGCTGACGGCGAAATTGGCCGGGTGCTGCTGGCCACGGACGGTGATTTCAACGTGGGCATTCATGACCCTGACGCTTTGAAAGATTTCATCGCCAAGAAACGCGACACCGGCACTTATCTGTCCATTCTCGGCTTCGGGCGCGGCAATCTGGATGACGTGACGATGCAGGCACTTGCGCAGAACGGAAATGGGCAGGCCGCATACATTGACACGCTGGGAGAAGCGCGAAAAGTGCTGGTCGATCAGCTATCCGGCGCGCTTTACCCCCTTGCCGATGACGTAAAAATACAAGTCGAGTTCAACCCCACCCAGGTCGCGGAATACCGTCTGATCGGCTATGAAACCCGCGCCTTGGCGCGCGAGGATTTCAACAACGACAAGGTGGACGCGGGCGAGATTGGCGCGGGTCATCAGGTCACAGCGATCTATGAGGTGACGCCGGTGGGCTCGGACGCCGTTTTGACCGACGCGCTGCGCTATGCCCCAAGCCCTGACGCGGATGGGTCGGACGAGCTTGGGTTTCTCAAACTGCGCTACAAACGCCCCGGCGAGGATGTCAGCACGTTGATCGAGACGCCGATCATGTCCGACGCGGGCGATGCGGGCACCGAACAGCACTTCGCCGCCGCCATCGCAGGCTTCGGCCAGTTGCTGCGCGAGGACAAATATCTTGGCGACTGGAGCTATGGTGACGCCATCGCGTTGGCCAATGGGGCCAAGGGCGACGACCCTTACGGCTACCGCGCCGAGGCTGTCACGCTGATGCGTCTGGCGGAAAGTTTGTCGAAGTAACTGCGCTTGACCACACACCATCCCGCTCCTATCTTCCGTGTCGCTGCCCCTGCCGGGGTGGCGACATTCTCAGGGCGGGGTGAAACTCCCCACCGGTGGTCAAAGCCCACGAGCGCCTTGCGTTTCTAACGAAACGCTTGGGTCAGCAGATCCGGTGAAATTCCGGGGCCGACGGTTAAAGTCCGGATGGAAGAGGATGGTCTGAGGTGCGCGTATAACGCGCGCCTTGTCCTTCTGCCTTGGGTCAACGCGTAAGGAAGAAAGGACACTGCGCAATGGCTCATCAACTGACACTGACCACGCCCGTCAAGGCGGCGGGTCTTATGGTTCTGGCAGGCGCGAGTTTCGCCGTCGTGAACACGGCCCTGCAAGGGGCAACGATGAAAATGGGGGCGTCTGCGCCCTCGGTCACCTTCTGGCAATATCTGATCGCATTGGGCTTTTATCTGCCGTGGGTGTTTCGTCACCGCGCGGCGGCGATGAAAACCGGGCAGGTCTGGCTGCATATCCTGCGCGTGGCACTGGCCGCCGGGGGCGTGCAGCTTTGGACGCTGGGGCTGGCGCATGTGCCAATCTGGCAGGCCATCGCGCTGATCCTGCTGTCACCGTTTTTCGTGACCCTTGGCGCGGGGCTGGTCCTGCGCGAGACCGTATCCATCCATCGCTGGGGGGCCGTGATCCTTGGCATTATCGGTGGCGCAGTGATCCTTGAACCCTGGTCCGACAGGTTCGAGCTTGTCGCCCTTCTGCCGGTTGGCGCGGCGGCTTTGTGGGCCGCAAGCTCGGTCGTCACGAAGTTTCTGACCCGTGCGGATGGGCCGGAAACCGTGACCATCTATCTGCTGGTGCTGCTCAGCCCGATCAACGCTGCTTTGGCCCTTGGCACAGGTTTCACCCTGCCGACTGGCGCGATCTGGTTGGTGGTCGGCGCGGGACTGCTGACTGCCTTGGCGCAACATGTGTTGGTGCGCGCCTATTCGCTGGCCGACGCGGCCTTCCTGCAACCGTTCGACCACCTGAAACTGGTGTTCAACGTGTTGCTTGGCTTTGTAGTGTTCGGCTTCCTACCGACCGGATCCATGTGGTTGGGCACAGCGATCATTCTGGCCGCCAGCTTTTACCTTCTGGAACAGGAGCGTCGAACCACGGTGGTGGTGTAGTCTGGTCCTGCGCCTTCAGGCGCAGGCGCTGCCAGAAAACGGGTTGACCTTGGAAAGCGCCACTCAGTATGAGCGGGGGAAGCTCGCCATTGATGATTGTGCGAAAGAAGGCAGAACATGACCAAGCCATCCCTGACCATCGTCATGCCGTTCTATAACGAAGTCGCGTTTCTTGACCTTAGCGTGGCGTCGGTGTTGAGCCAGCGCATCGACGATCTTGAGGTCATCATCGTCAATGACAACCCGGAACAATTTGACCAGACATTCTTTGAAAAGCAGAACTTTCCCACGCAGGTGAAAGTGGTGCACCACGCAGCAAATGCAGGCCTGTCCCAAGCGCGAAACACCGGGATCGAACATGCTGAGGGCAAGTGGGTCGGGTTTCTGGACAGCGACGACTACTATCTTCCGCTTGGCTTGAAAGCGCAGTTCGATACTGCCGAAAAAACAAGCGCAGACATGATCCATGGTCTGGCGGTGCGCAATGGCTCCAACGCGGCCCAGGCACAGGTCTGCGTCGCGGACGCACAGAACAATGCTACGGCTGTTTTTGCCGTCGGCCGTCAGGTGCCAGAGGCAGGTTTTGGCATCTTTTCAAGCTGGTCATCGCTTTACAAACGCGAGTTTCTGACCCGTGCCGACCTGCGTTTTGACGTCGAGCAGCGAATATTCGAAGATCGCCTTTTCGTTGTGAATGCCATCAGTCACGCGCAATCCTTGGTCAAAATGGCAAAACCGGTGCGTGTATGGCGCAGGCGCGAAAGCTCGATCACCACGTCGCCCAACAGCGTGGCGGATTCATTGCTGAAGCTGAAAGCCTTTGAAAAATGTATCGACCATTGGCTTTCCGTTGAAGACTTGCGAGGCTTCGGCGTGCGCGAATTCGTGCGGATATGGTTGCATACCCTGACGCAATCGACCTCCAGCCCGTTCGAACATGCGTTCGGCAATATCGCTGGTCCCGATGCAAAGGTGCATGACGCATTGCTGCGCATTCTGAGCAAATATGACTTCACAAAGGAAGAGCTTGGTGACTGCCTTAAAGCAGATATGCGGCATGCCCGACGCACGGGCCCAAACCGGATGTCCACGGCGGATTTCCTGTTGTCGATCGAAAGCGCGGTCAAAGGCGACAACGTGACCTTGCGGCGCATCTATGATGCGTTCAACAATCTCCCCGCCAAGCCACCTGCACCGGCAATCGAGACGGGCCGCACAGACCCTTATATGGAAGGGGTTGAGTTCCATTTTCACGTTGGTCTGCACAAGACCGGCAGCACCTTTATCCAAAACATGCTGCGCGATAACCGTGAACAGCTCGCCAAGAACGGACTTCTTTTCCCGACGACCGGGTTGGGTTTTCCCGATGGGGTCTATCCGGTGCGCCCGGGTGGGCTGCCGGGGCATCAGGCCTTGCTATGGGCGGTCAATAACGACCCGGAGATGTTTGACCGTCTGCGTGCCGAGATCAGGGCGTCAGGCTGCAAAAAGGTATTAATCTCGGCCGAAAACCTGAGCGCACCGCTGAGCGATGAGGACCATCGGACCGCGACATTCGACCGACTGCTTGCGATGATCAAGCTATCGCCCGGCAACGCGCATGTGTTCGCGATGGTCCGCAGGCCGGATATCTGGATCGACCGGTATTTCCGCGAGATCGCCGGCAATGGCGCGATGGCTTCTTATCAATCCATCGACGAATTTGCGCTGAACAACGAACGCATTTTGTCGCTGCCTCATCTGTTTGGCGATTTCGAGGCACGGACCGGACACAAGGTGCGGTTGGGAAATTTCGACGAATTGACCCAAAAACCGCTGGTTGAACAGGTTTTGGCCCTGTGTGGATGCGACGCTGGCTTGGCCGCGTCGCTGGTTCAGCACGACCATGGGCGTTATCCGTCGCCCTGCAACGCCCAAGTCGAGATCGCCCGCCTTGTCACGCTGCTGCAGCCAAATCTGGCGACGCGGCAAGCGACACTTCAGGCCTTCTCTGGAATGGTCACGCCGACTGACCAGCATGACATCCTGCTGACGCCTGACGCCCGGCAAAAGATCGTGAATACGTTTATGGCCGAAAGCGCTGAATTCGCCGCGGATCGTGGCTATACCCACGCCGCACCTGATTGGAAGGCTGACATCGCGAACGCACCGGCCTCGGGCGCGATAGATATTCCTGAACGCTACATCCAAGCGATGATGCAAAGCGCAACCTGGGCCGCAGCCCTGCCGACCGATGACGGTCAGGCGCCGCAGAAATGGACTGCACAGCGCATCGCCAAGGGTATCTTGCGACGGGTGTTGCCGAACTTGAATATCTGATCCGGGGCAGGTGAAAAAACGGGCGCAGATTGCTGCGCCCGTCGTGGTGTCGAAGGCGGTTGGGTTACGCCTCGATCATTTTGCCGTCCAGATCCTTGGATGAGGCAATCTCGATCCGGCGCGGTTTTAGCGCTTCGGGCACTTCGCGCACAAGGTCGATATGCAGCATTCCGTGTTCATGGCTTGCATTGGTTACACGCACATGATCGGCAAGATGGAAGCGGCGTTCGAACGCGCGCGTTGCGATCCCGCGATGCAGATAGGTCCGCTCTTCCTCGTTCGCCTTTTTCGCAGCGACAATCAGGGCGTTTTCGCGGACTTCGACCGTCAGGTCTTCGTCGGAAAAGCCTGCAACAGCGATCGAGATGCGCCAGCCATCTTCATCGGTTTTTTCAATGTTGTAAGGGGGATAGCTTTCGCGGCTCACGTCATTTGTCAGCACCCGATCCATCAAGTCGGCGATCTGGTCAAACCCGACAGTGGCACGGTATAGGGGCGAAAGGTCAAAGTTACGCATGGTGTCCTCCTAGAAGCGACATGAGTTACGCCTTCCCATTGGGACAGGCAGGGAAACGGGCCCGCCCATGCGGCACCCGCATCACTAATTTATGGAGGATTTTTGCCCCTTCAAGGGGTCATGGACGCAGGAATTTTGCCCCACCCGGTCCGGCCGCACCGATGCCCGGACTTTTTACCGACGGGCGCGCCACCGGCAGGACGCGGCTAAACACGCCATCACCTGCCGCCAGCATTTCCATCATCTCGGCCAGTGGGCGTTCAAGATTTGTTCCCAGCGACACCGGAATGTCACGCACCATCGCCTTGGCCGAAATGACCGACACGATATGCGGGCGCCCGTCCTGCACAACGAACACCGGCGCCCCAGAGGACCCGAAATCGACCGAGCAGCTTAGAACCAACGCGCCGCTTTGGCGTGCCAGCACTTTGCACATTTCCTGTAGTGCCGGGCTTTCCGAGCGGTCATGCGCATATGAAACGACGCCCACCTCGGCGCCTTTGCGCGGGCGGGTAAAGGTGGCAAACGGCTTGACCGAGCTTTTCCGGATCGGTTGATCCAGTTCGAGCAACGCCAGATCGTTGACCACCCGCGCCGCCTTGTCGTCTGCAGTGAAGGTAAAATCGGGATGGACGATCACGCGCCGCGCGCCGCGATAGGCCGATGCCCGCCCGTTGCGCCATCCAGCCAGAAACTCGACATCTTCCGGGCCATAGCGTTGACCAGTGTCCCTGTCGAACATGCAATGCGCGGCGGTCAGGACAAGATTGTCCGCGATCATCGCGCCTGTGCACAGGGCGCCTCCGATATTCAAACGGCCGACACCTTCCCAGCCACGACTGTCATCGCCCGTCATCAACGACCGTAGCGGCGACGGGTCTGATGCGACCAACGGGCTGGCAAGCCAAAGACCCACCGCCATCAATGCGATTATTTTTCTCATTTCTCTGCCTCTGACGGGGCGGTTACTCCACCCTCTCACCATATGTTTAGGGCGAAAATATGGGCATGAGAAAGAAAAAATGGCAACCGTCAGGCCAATTTACGCGGCTGTGGCCCTCCGGTTGCCCAATCGAGCAACTCGACGGTGTGGACGACGGGAATACCTGTGCCCGACCCGATCTGCATCATGCAGCCGATATTGCCGGCCGCGATGATCTCGGGTGTTTTGGCCTCCAGATTGGTGACCTTGCGGCGTTTCAGTTCTTGCGAGATTGCGGGCTGCATCAGGTTGTAGGTCCCGGCAGAGCCACAACACAGGTGAGCATCGACCGGTTCCACCACCTCGAACCCCGCCCGTTTCAGCAGGGTTTTGGGGTGTGTCTTGACCTGTTGGCCGTGTTGAAGGCTGCAGGCCGAATGATAGGCCACACGCTTGTTCATTTGTGTCTCGGGCAGGTCCAGCGTCATCAGAAGCTCGCTGACATCCATCGCCATCGCCGACACCGTCGCGGCATGTTCCGCCAGCGCATCATTGCGGAACATGTGCCCGTAATCCTTCACCGTCGTGCCACAGCCCGAGGTGTTGATCACGATCGCGTCCAGCCCCGCGTCGTTCTTTTCGTGCATCCAAGCGTTGATATTGGCACCGGCTTGGGCGTGGCTTTCATGCTCCTTGCCCATGTGATGGGTCAGCGCGCCGCAGCAGCCCATGCCCTTGGCCACAACAACCTCGCACCCCAACCGGGTCAGCAGCCGGATGGTCGCGTCGTTGATGTCGGTGTCCAGCGCCTTCTGTGCGCAACCGGTCAGCAAGGCCACACGCTTCTTGCGCTCGCCTTTGGCCGGAAAGGTTTGCGGTTTGTCATTCGGGCTGGGTTTGGGCAGCTTGGGCGGTGCCATTTCCAGCATCGCTTCCAGACGCGGGTCGGGCATGAATTTTCGCAGCGGGCGACCAAGGCGCGCAGCCTGCATCGCCAATCGGAACCGGCCCGGATAGGGGATGATCTGTGCCAGCGTCCAGCGCAGCATCCGGTCAAACAGCGGACGTTTATAGGTCTTTTCGATATGCGCGCGGGCGTGGTCGATCAGATGCATGTAATGCACACCAGACGGACAGGTCGACATGCAGGCAAGACAGGACAAGCACTTGTCCACATGCTCGACCGTTTTCTTGTCGGCGGGGCGTCCGGCCTCCAGCATATCCTTGATCAGGTAGATGCGGCCGCGCGGGCTGTCGAGCTCGTCGCCCAGCACCTGATAGCTGGGGCAGGTCGCGGTGCAGAACCCGCAATGCACACAAGAGCGCAGGATTTCGTTGGCGCGCTTGATCGCGGGGTCCTTGAGCTGTTCGTCAGTGAAATGCGTTTGCATGTCAGGCTCCCATCAGGCCGGGGTTTAGAATGCCGCGCGGGTCAAACTTCGCACGCAGGCCTTGGGTGAGCGCCGCGATTGGTGCGTGTTCCGGGTGGAACACGGGCACCGATGCGCGCGTTGCGGCACTGGCGCGGATCAGCGTCGCATGACCGCCGATATGGCTCAGATCGTCGCGGATCATCTTGGCACCTGCGTCGCCTTCGTCCGCGACGCGCAGCCAGACCAGCCCGCCGCCCCAGTCAAAGATCGCGTCGGGTGACAACGCACCCAGTTCACGGACAAGCGCTGGGCCATCGGAGGGTTTGACCGAAATGCGCCAGACCGCGCCGTCTTTGCCAGCGAAGGGTGTGACGTCGCGCAGGTCGGACCAAAGGGCTGCGGACGCCGCCCCCTCGACCACATCGAAGCCATTCAGCACGCCGTCTTGCAGGGCTTTGGCGCGATAGGCAACCGATTGTTCCAAGCCCTCAAGCCGGATCATCGTCTGCCCGTTCATCTGCGCAGCACCGGTCACGTCGAACGGCGACCCTAGGGCTGCCGCCATCGAGGTCACGGCAGTTTCAGCCGATTGACCCTCGCAGACCAGCGTTGCCTCGGTTTCAGGAATGGCGAGCACTTTCAGGCTGACCTCGGTCAACACGCCCAACGTGCCCCAGCTTCCGGTCATCAGCTTCACGAGGTCATAGCCGGTCACGTTCTTCATCACGCGCCCACCGTTTTTCAAAACCTGCCCCTGCCCGTCGACAAATCGCACACCAAGGCAGAAATCACGGGCCGCCCCGACCTGAATACGCCGCGGGCCAGAGGCATTCGTGGCGATCACACCGCCGATGGTGGACGCGCCCTTGGTGCCCAGCAAAGCGCGCATGTCGCCCGGTTCAAAGGCAAGCCGCTGGCCTTCGGCGGCGAGCAGCGTTTCAATTTCAGACAGCGGCGTTCCGGCGCGCGCCACCAGCGTCAGCGCGCCGGGTTCGTAAAGGGTGACGCCGGTCAGGCCGCGTGTCGAAAGCTCCGCCCCATCAACCGGCGCGCCGATATCGCGGGTGCCACCGCCTTGAATGCGCAAGGGGCCATTGGCCGCGACAATCGCCTCGGCCAGGTCTGCTTCAGTGGTCAGGGTCATGAGGCGCGCCTTGTTTCCGTGCTGGCCAAGGGAAACACCTTGGCGGGGTTCAAAAGCCATGCCGGGTCAAACACATCTTTGACGGCCAATTGGATCTCAAGATCCGTTTGGTTGTATTGCGAAACCATCAAGTCCCTTTTTTCAACTCCGACCCCATGCTCGCCTGTCAGGCATCCGCCGACCTCGACACAGAGCTTCAGAATATCGGCCCCGAACGCCTCGCATTTCTCAAGATCGCCGGGTTTGTTGGCATCAAACAGGATCAGTGGGTGCATGTTGCCGTCGCCCGCGTGAAACACGTTGCCAACGTCCAGCCCGTAGTCCTTTGACATCTCGCCGATGCGGCGCAGCACCAAAGGCAGTTCCGACACCGGAATTGTGCCGTCCAGACACATATAGTCGTTGATCTGCCCCATGGCGCCGAACGCGGACTTGCGCCCCAGCCAGATTTTCGCGCTTTCCTCAGCCGAGGTGCTTTCACGCAGTTCCACCGGGTTGTGCGTTCGCGCGATCTTCACGATGCGCGCCAACTGGTCGTCGATCTCGGCGTCCGAGCCTTCGACCTCGATAATCAACAACGCCTCGCAATCGGGGTATCCTGCACCTGCAAACGCCTCGGTCGCACGAATACAGGGGCGGTCCATAAACTCGATCGCGACGGGCAGGATGCCGGATTTGATGATGTCAGAGACACAGGCGCCCGCGACTTCGTTGCTGTCAAAGCCAACCAAGACCGGACGTGCGCCTTCTGGCTTGGCGAGGATGCGCAAAGTGGCTTCTGTCACGATGCCCAATTGGCCCTCGGACCCACAGATCAGTCCCAACAGGTCCAACCCGCCCGCATCCAGATGCGCGCCGCCGATTTCCACGACCTCGCCATCGGCCATGACCATCGTCACGCCCATCAGGTTGTTGGTTGTCACGCCGTATTTCAGGCAATGCGCGCCGCCCGAGTTCATCGCGATGTTGCCCGCAATGGCGCAGGCCAGTTGTGACGAGGGGTCGGGCGCGTAAAAGAACCCTTCTTCCTCGACCGCACCTGTGACGGACAGGTTGGTACGCCCTGACTGCACCCGGATGATCCGGTTGGCATAGTCGGTTTCCAGCACATCGTTCAGCCGCGCGACCCCAAGGATCACGCTGTCTGCCGTGGGCAATGCGCCACCGGCCAGCGATGTGCCTGCCCCGCGCGGCACGACCGGCACGCTTTCTTCGTGGCAGATGCGCATGACCGCCGAGACCTCGGCGGTCGACGATGGCAGCACAACACAAAGCGGTGGGCATTTATACGCTGTCAGTGCGTCGCATTCGTAAGCACGGGTCTGGATTGGGTCATGCACGACCGCCCCGTCTGACAGCACCGATTGCAGACGCTTCACAATCTGGTCCTTGCGGTCAAGGATCGCGGCGTTTGGGGTCGGCATCTGCATCGGAATCCCTCCACTTTCGACAATTGGTAAAAAGATATTACCAATTTTCCGATTTGGCAACCGAAAGGAATGCGCATAGCGTGCGCTCATGTCTTTGACCGAACGCCTTTCACTGTTTTCGTTGATGGACGGCACCGCTGTCTGCCTGATCATCCTGGCCTGGAGCTTGATCGGCTGGCGGATTGAGCATGCCTCGCCCAATCGCCCCTCGGTCTCGCGGCTTATGGCGCAATATCGGCGCGATTGGATGGTGCAATTCGTCGACCGCGATCCACGCATCTTTGACAGCGCAATCCTGTCCACCTTGCGGCAAGGGGCCAGCTTCTTTGCCTCTGCTTCGATGATCGCGATCGGGGGCGGCATGGCGCTGTTGGGCAATACAGATCGGTTGCGCGGGGTCGCACACGACCTGACCCTTGCCAGCGCGCCAGAGCTGGTGTGGGAGGTCAAGATCCTGCTGGTCGTTCTGTTTCTGGCCAATGCGTTTCTGAGTTTCGTCTGGTCGCATCGCCTGTTTGGCTATTGCGCCGTGGTCATGGCCTCGGTGTCCGTTGATCCAAGCGACCCGACCGCCCTGCCCCGCGCCCGCAAGGCAGGCGACATCAACATCTCGGCCGCGCGCAGTTTCAATCGCGGCTTGCGCTCGGTCTATTTTGCGATGGGGTCACTGGCGTGGTTGCTTGGGCCCGTCCCCTTGATCGCGGCGACGTTGCTGACCGTCATTGTTTTGTGGCGACGCGAATTTGCGTCCCATTCCCGCGCTGTTTTGATGCAGCCGGATGAGGCGTAGTTCTTAGGTCTGGCGTTTCGCAGGCTGACGCACGCCGCCGCGCCCCTCAACAAGCCATGCCCCGATCAGGGTCAGGGCCGCAAGCGCCAGCATCAGCCAAGGTGGGGCCAGCGGTATGACGCGGATCGCCTGCGTCACATAGGCATCGCGCGGGGTGTAGCCGATCCAGCCACGCCCATGCGCGACCTGTCCAACCCGCACCGGGCGCAGAGCGGGCAATCCGCCTTCGATCCGGGCGACGGTGCCGCCAGTGGCATTTGTCAGGGGCGCGACGCCTGCCGGATCGGCAATCGGCTGGGCAAATTCGCGCGCCGCAGCCACGCCGCGCACCACTACAGTGGCCAGATCGCCCTGCGTCACACGAAACAGGCCATTCTCGGACGTCCCAAGATCGGCAGAGAACCTGCCCGGGCCAGTTTCATCAAGCCGCAACGCCGCTGTCGTGCCGTCAGGTGATGTCACGGTGGCCTCGGGCAGCGTGTCCATCATCGTGCGCCGGGTGATCAGCAGCCCCGCCTCGGTCGCTTCGGCCAAAAGCGCCTCTTCCTCTAGTTCGGATTCGCGCATCAACCAGTGGGCCAACCGGCGCAACAGTTCAAGCTGGGGGCCTCCGCCTTCAAAGCCGCGCGCCCACAGCCACGCGTGGTCAGAGGCCAGAAGCGCCACCCGGCCCTCGGCCACGCGGTCGACGGTCAACAGCGCGCCGTCGTCGGGGCCAGACAGGATCGCGTGCCCCGACTTGGGGTCAAGCTCAACCCAGCGCAACCATGGACCCCAGCCGCCTTCGGGTGCGTCGTCCTGCAAATCGCGGGTGACGGGGTGGCGTTGTCCTGCATCGGTCACCTTGGGACGGAAAGGCGCTTCGACAAGGCGCCCGGTTGGCAGGGCCGGCAGGATGTCAGACAGGCTGGAGCGCGCGATGCTGTCCGCGCTGGCCAGTGCCGGCCCCGCCGAAACCAGCACCGCACCGCCGCGTTCAACGTAAGACCGCACACTGTCCAGATATCCGCCCGGCAAAATTCCACGTAATCGGTATCGGTCGAAAATGATCAGGTCAAATTCGTCGATCTTGTCGACGAACAGTTCCTGAGTTGGAAAGGCAATCAGGCTCAGTTCATAGACGGGCACGCCGTCCTGTTTTTCCGGCGGGCGCAGGATGGTGAAATGCACGAGGTCCACCGCGCTGTCGGATTTCAGAAGGTTGCGCCAGGTCCGGGTGCCGGGATGCGGCGTGCCGGACACCAAGAGCACGCGCAGTCGGTCGCGCACGCCGTTGACCTCGATCACGGCAGCATTGTTGCGGACGGTCAGCTCTCCGTCTGCTGCGGGCAAGGTTACGTGGATCAGGTTGCGCCCCGCATGGGTCAGCGTCAGCGGCAAAACGATGTCTTCCCCGACCCGCGCCAACAGAGGCTCCGCCGGCCCCCCGTCATGCGACACCATCAGTTCGACCAAAGCGTTGCCAGCGACCGCGCTCGCGGTGGGATCTGCGCCCAACGCATCGACCCTTAAGTGAATTTCGGTTTCTTCGCCAAGGATGGCAAAGGCGGGCGCTTTGATGACTGATAAGCGCCAGTCCCAATCCTGAGCGCGCCCGGTCAGCATCGCGTGAAAAGGCGCAGGCAGGCTGGGCGCGCTTGCGGGATCATGGATCACCCCATCGGTCAATGCCACCACACCCGCAACCCGGTCGCGTGGCAAGTCTGCAAGGGCAGCCGTCACGGCCGCCACCAGGTGCGTGCCGTCAGGGGCGGAAATGTCTGCAAATTCCGACAAGCGCCGCAGTGAAAGTTCCAATCCGTCACGCGCGGCGACTTGCGTCTGCAACGCCTCAAGCGCCGCGGATGACTGCGCTTCTCGGTCTGACAAGGTCTGCGAGGCGCTGTCATCAACAACGACCAGAAGGATATCGGACAACGGGTCGCGATCTTCTTGTTGCAAGGACGGGCCGGACAGGGCGACCAAAACCGCAAGCGCGGCGGCGGCACGCAGCGCCCAGCCTGACAGCCCCCGCCAGATCGCCAAGGCAAGCGCAAAGGCCACAAGCCCCGCCAGTGCCGCGATAACCGGCCATGGCAGCCCCGGCGAGAAGATCAGCTCTGAAGCATTCATTCGCCCAACCTTTCCAGCAGCGCCGGCACATGCACTTGGTCGGATTTGTAGTTGCCCGTCAGAACATGCATGACAAGATTGATCCCAAACCGCATCGCCATCTCGCGTTGCCGTTCACCCGCTTGCCCGCGCCCAACCGGAAACATTGGCGCCCCGTCGGGCCGGATGGCCCACGCGCCCGCCCAGTCGTTGCCGCCGATGACCACCGGGCTGACGCCATCGTTCAGGTTGCGAAACGGCATCCCTTCTGCGCGTTCGGCGTTCGGGGGCGCCGCCTCGACCCAGGCGGGCCCGCGCGCGCGCCCGGGAAAGTCCTCGAGCAAATAGAAGGCGCGGGTCAGGACGTGGTCGCTGGGCACCGGTTCAAGCGGTGGCAACCCAAGCGGAAGCGCAATGGCGCGCAATCGGCGCGCGGCGGGACTTTCGCCCCCAAAGCCCGCGTCGCGCGTGTCAAACAGGATAAAGCCTCCCGCCGCCAGATATTGTTTCAGGCGACCATAGGCCTCTGGGCCGGGAAGCGCGGTTGTGTCAGTGATCGGCCAGTAAAGAAAGGGAAAGACCGCAAGCGCGTCGGTTTCGATATCCACCCCAATGGGCGGCGCTGGTTCGACGGATGTGCGTGAAAACAGCTCGTCCGACAGCCCCATCAGGCCTGCCTTCGCAACGTCATCAGTGGCGCGGTCACCGGTCAGCACATGGGCCAGCGTGACAACGGCTGCGGCTTCGACCGCGCCCGCAAGCGCATCCGCGTCATCGCTCTGCGCGACACCCTCGGACGGCGTGGCAAGACACAGCGCGACCAGAACCGCCGCTGCTTGCCCACCGGGTCGCGCCCTGAGCCGACCTGTCAGTCGCCCCGTCAACCACAGGCTGGCCAGCACATCCAGCACCCCCAGCCCCAAAGCGGCCGCCAGCAAAAGCGGCGCAAGATCGCGGGACGCGCGCGCCTCCTGCCATCGGGGCAAAATGCGGTCGGGCCACGCGGCAGCAGACAGGTTGGCGTTGTCAGTCAGAGTGTTGACCGCGAACAGGCGGTCCCCTTCGGCATACAGACCCGGCGGCACCTCGCGCCTGGCCCCCGCCAAGAGATCGGGGCCCGGAATACCTGCTTGCGCGCCCGCGGGCCCCAGCTGTCCAAACGGATCAAGCAGGCGCGCGGCCACCCATTGCGTACCCTCCAGCGCCTCGGGCTGAAGCTGTCCCGGCGGCGTCGAGACAGCCAGCCGTTCAAGCATCTGAACGAACAACCCGGACAGTGCCAAGGACGACCATTCCGCATTGGCCGAGACGTGAAACAACACAACCTGCCCGCTGCCCAAGGCCTTGCGTGTGACAAGCGGTGTGCCATCGGCAAGCGTTGCGAGGGTCTTGTCTGCAAGGTCGGGGCTGGGTTCGGCCAAAATCTGGGCGCGCACGGTCACATCAGGTGGCACACGAAGCCCATAGAACGGCGAAGTTTCAGGGAATGGGGCAAGCGCGCGCGGGGCACCCCAGCTCATCGCGCCACCCACCACACGCCCACCCGACCGCAAACGCACGGGTAGCAAGATGTCTTCAACCCCGCGCCCCGTGTCGGCAGCCGCCAGACGCGGCCCGGCGAACCGCAGCAACAAGCCACCCTGCGCCACCCACGACGCCAAGGCCTTCTGATCAGGCTCTGCCAGGTTGGGAATGTCTGGAAGGATCACCACTTCCGGGCCGGCTTCGATCAGGGTCTTGATCACATCGGCTTCGACCACCTCGGCCGAGGGCACAAGCGCCTCGCGCAGATAGTGCAGCGGCGACAGCAGCTCCAACCCTTCGCGCGACTGAACACCGGTCAGAAGCGCGACCCGACGGCGGCGCAGGCTGTCATCGGCCAAGGTGATCGCGCCCGAGGCACGTTGATCCTCCACCTGAAACCGGGTGATCCGGTTGCGAAGTTCGGACGGCAGATCAAGGCGCGCCTCTTCACGCACTGCCCCTGCCCCGAAGGTCACCATGGTCGAGGCCAAGACGCGCTCAACCCCCGACGGGTCCGGCCCGACCCCTTGCAGCTGAATGCTTTGTTCCGTGATCGCTGGGCTGCGCAGTGCGGTCAGCACCAATGCGCCGTCTTCGACCTTCACGGGCAACAGACCCAAGCGCGGCGCGGTGGGCTCCAGCACATCGACACGCCCTGCGGCTTCAAAGGCGGTCAAAAGCGCGGTGCGGCCATCGCGCGCCAGCCCATCGGACAGCCAAATCGTGTCGACTTGCCCGATCCCGGCCACCCAATCCGGAGCAGACCCGTAGTCTGCATTCCAAGCGACGGGCAACAAACCGGGCAGTCGCGCCCGCCAATCGCCCGCGCTTTGCCACTGCGGCGGTGCAGCGTCGGCTGTGGCCACGGCGTGTGACAAGGCGATCGCTACAGGGCGGCCCGCCTGACCTGCCTGGTCCAACTGATCTTCGATGGCAGATATCCGTTGCGGCCAGTCCGCGGCAGACGCCCAATTCGCATCGACGAAAATCAACAGCGGGCCGGACCGGGCCTGGCGGACTTCCGGGTTCAGGACCGGCCCGGCAAACCCAAGAATCAACGCCGCAACCGCCAACATGCGCAACAAAAGCAGCCACCACGGGGTGCGTTCACTTTCTGCGTCTCGATCCTCTAACCCCAACAACAGCGTCACGGCAGGAAAGATCTGACGGATCGGCGCAGGTGGCACCGCACGCAAGAGCCACCACAAGACGGGCAACGCCACCAGCGCGGCCAACAGCCAAGGGGTCGCAAATGCGATGGGAAGGCCCAGGATCATCGGTGCCCCTCGATCGCGTGGTAAAGCCACAAAAGGGCCGCGCTGTCCGCATCACCGCTGTGGTGGGTGTGGAATTGCCAACCCGTGCGACGCGCAAGATCTGCAAGGTCCGCCTTGCGTGCCGCCAGACGGTCCAGATACCGGCTGCGCAAGTCGCGTGCTTCGCGCGTGTCGTGTTCCAACCGGCCACCCATATCCTCGAACACCATACGGCCACGGAAGGGAAATGCTTCTTCGACCGGGTCAAGGATCTGGAACAGAACGCCGGTGACACCCCGGTCGGCCGACTTGGCAACAGCTTTCGTCACAGGATCGAGGTCACCCAGGAAATCCGACAGAAACACCGCACGCGACCGGGCCGGCGGGTCTGCAAAACCGGTCGTCTGCGCAGGCGCGATTAGCGCAGATGCCATGCGCGACAGGGCGAGCTCTCCGCGCCCGGCCGGGGCCGCGTTGGTGGCCAACCCCACACGTTCGCCGCCGCGCACCAGAAGGGTCGCCAAGGCCATCGCGATCAGACGCGCCAGCGCGCCTTTTTCGGGCACATCCGGTGAGGATGCAAACGCCATCGAAGGCGACGCGTCCACCCAAAACAGCACGCTTTGCGCCGCCTGCCATTCTTTCTCCTGCACATAATGATGATCCGACCGGGCCGACCGACGCCAGTCGATACGGTGCGCAGGATCACCGGGCTGGGCCGGGCGAAACTGCCAGAACGCATCCCCCTGACCTGGCCTGCGGCGACCATGTTCGCCCAGTTCGACGCTTGCCGCCAAATGACGCGCCTGCGCCAAAAGGGGCGGCAAGCGTTCTGCCAGCGCCTCGGCGCGGCTACGTAATATGGGCTGCGCGGTCACGCCGCCGCCACGGATTTAGTGGCCTGTTCCACCACGGCGTCAATTACTTCGGTCAGGGTATGGCCGGCCGCGCGCGCCCGGTAACTCAGCGCCATGCGGTGGCTCAGAACGGGGCGGGCCAAGGCGCGCACATCGTCGATGCCCGGCGCAAGCCGCCCGTCGATCAGCGCACGTGCCCGCGCCAAAAGCATCAGCGCCTGTGCTGCCCGCGGTCCCGGCCCCCAGCTGACCGCGTCGCGCACGATCTGGGGGGCGGTGTCATCGTCAGGACGACAGGCGCGCACGAGGTCAAGGATTGCTTCAACCACGCTTTCGCCCACTGGCATCCGACGCAGCAACGATTGCGCTGCAAGCAATTCAGCGCCGGTGAATACCGGTTCCGCCTGCGCCTCATCGGTGCCGGTCGTAGCCAGCAGGATATCGCGTTCTGCATCCCGGTCGGGGTATTCCACATCGACCTGCAACAAGAAGCGGTCCAACTGCGCCTCTGGCAGCGGATAGGTGCCTTCCTGCTCCAGCGGGTTTTGCGTGGCCAGCACATGGAACGGCGTGCCCAGTTCATGGGTCTGCCCGGCGACTGAAACCTGATGTTCCTGCATCGCTTGCAACAGCGCGGACTGGGTGCGGGGGCTTGCGCGGTTGATCTCGTCCGCCAAAAGAAGCTGGCAGAAGATCGGGCCTTTGAGGAACCGGAACGACCGCGCGCCATCTGCGCTTTCTTCCAGCACTTCCGCCCCAAGAATGTCTGATGGCATCAAGTCAGGTGTAAACTGGATGCGCCCCTCACGCAGCCCCATCACGGTGGACAAGGTTTCCACCAGCCGCGTTTTGCCCAAGCCCGGTAGGCCAATCAGCAGCGCGTGACCGCCGGCCAGCAAAGCGGACAGGGTCAGATCAACCACCTGATCTTGCCCGATGATCCGGCGGGCAATCATCTCTTTCGCGCGGGCAAGCGTGCCGCTGAGGGCTTCGATCTCGTCCAAAAGGGCTTCGTTGGTCATGGAAATTCCTCCGCTCCGCTATTACATTTCATTAAAGGCCAAACGCGTCGGGGGAACAAATGACAAAAGCGCCAAGTGACGGGAAATCGCCGGAAAAAGCTGCCGTCGGCGGAAACATGACCGAAACGCTGGCCGCAGCCGCGCGTAAAGCGGGCAAGAAGGGTCCGCCGCCGGTCCATCTTTGGAACCCTGATTTTTGCGGTGACCTGGACATGCGGATCGCGCGGGACGGGACGTGGTTTTACCTTGGCACGCCTATTGGGCGGCATGAGCTTGTGAAGCTGTTTTCATCCATCATTCGCAAGGACGGTGACGACTATTTCCTTGTGACCCCGGTCGAGAAAGTCGGCATCACCGTCGATGACGCGCCCTTCGTCGCCATCGACTTCGAGCCATCTGGCACGGGCCGCGATCAGGTGCTGACCTTCACGACCAATGTGGGCGACGAAACCAGCGCGGGCCCGGACGCCCCTATTCGCGTTGTGCGTGACCCGGACACTGGCGAGCCTTCGCCTTATGTGCTGGTGCGCACGAACCTTGAGGCGCTGATTGATCGTAAGAGCTTTTACCGACTGATCGACCTTGGCGCGCATGAAGATCAGGACGGCGAAAGTTGGTTCGGGCTGTGGTCGGGCGGCACGTTCTTCCCGATCATCCCCTCCGTTGATCTGGACGTCTGACAGGCATCAAGACGCCCCCCATGTGTCTTTCAGGCGATAGCCTTCGGGCCAGGGGTCGGACGGGTCCAGCATGTGCTGGTGAACGCCGGTGATCCAGCCACGACCCGAAATGGACGGCACGATTGCGGCGCGGCCCCCAACTTTGGCGTCCCGCACAATCTGTCCGGTGAAGGTGGACCCGATGATCGAGGTCGCGACGAGGCTGTCGCCAACGCCCATTTCGCCCTGCGCGACCAACACCGCCATGCGCGCGGACAGGGCGGTGCCAGTCGGTGATCGGTCTACTTTTCCCGGCTGAATGGCAACGGCGGCGCGGGCTGTAAGGTGATCCTTTTCACGGCTGAGCGCCCCGGCAAACAAGCAAAACGAGATATGGTCCCAATCCGGGTTTTCCGGATGCGTAAAGCCAAGCTGTTCATTTGCCGCATTGGTGATCCGCACACCCAGCCGCGCAATGTCGGCGGCTTCATCCTCGCAAATGCCAAAGCCCAAAGCAGCCGCGTCGACAATGACAAAACTGTCGCCGCCATATGCCGTGTCGACGGTTAGACTGCCCACGCCCTCGACCTCAAGCGGCACAGACAGACGGTCTGCGAAGCTTGCAACATTCTCGACAGTGATGCGGTGTGCCTTGCCGTCTTTACAGTCTGCGCGAACACGCACCAGCCCGCCCGGCGCTTCAAGCACCATTTCCGTCACCGGCTCGGTCATCGGGATGATGCCGCTGTCCAGAAGCACCGTTGCCACGCAGATCGAGTTGGACCCAGACATGGGGGGCGTGTCCTCAGGCTCCATGATGATGAACGCTGCATCGGCGTCTGGATGCTTCGGCGGCACCAGCAGGTTCACATGACGAAACACGCCGCCGCGCGGTTCGTTCAGGACGAAATTGCGCAGGGTCTGATCCTTTGCGATAAAACGGCTTTGGTCCCAAATCGTATCGCCGGGCGGCGGCGCGACACCACCGACGATCACATCGCCCACCTCGCCTTCTGCATGGCAGGAAATCACGTGAATGGTCTTGGAACTGCGCATTTTCTTGGCCCCTCGCGGATGTTCAGCCCCACCACTGTCCTTGCCACGATGCCCCGGCACAAGAAGAATTCGCCTCGCCCCGCTGACGCCGATGGGCTAGAGAGCAGGCATGAGCACCACAGACACGTTTGAAATTTTCCTTGTCGCCCCACCGGGTCTGGAACCCGTGTTGGCCGAGGAAGCCCGCGCCGCAGGTTTTGCAACCCCAACGGCCAGCCCCGGCGGCGTCACCACGCACGGCGGCTGGGACGAGGTCTGGCGCGCCAACCTGACCCTGCGCGGCGCAACCCGTGTGTTGGTTCGACTGGGCAGCTTTCGGGCGTTTCATCTGGCGCAACTTGATAAACGGGCGCGCAAGTTTCCGTGGGGGGATTTTCTGCGGGCGGACATGCCAGTGCGGATCGAAGCCGTGTGCAAGCGGTCGAAAATCTATCACCACAAGGCGGCCGCCCAGCGGGTCGAGAAGGCTATTTCCGAGGAATTGGGCGCGACAATCTCGAAAGAGGCCGCGCTGGTTTTGAAGGTGCGGATTGACGACAATATGGTGACGATCAGTTTGGATAGCTCGGGCGAAAGCCTGCACAAACGCGGCTATAAGACCGCAACGGGCAAGGCACCGATGCGTGAAACCCTTGCGGCCCTGTTCCTGAAGGCCGCTGGCTATGACGGGCAAGAACCCGTGCTGGACCCTATGTGCGGATCAGGTACTTTTTTGATCGAAGCCGCCGAGATGTCTGTGGGCCTATTGCCCGGCCGCGCGCGCTCGTTTGCGTTTGAGAATTTGGCGAGTTTTGATGCCGACGCCTTCGCCAAGATGAAAGCGGCGGCGCAGATTGAGGTTAAGGCCGACACCCCCCGTTTCTTCGGTTCGGACCGAAACGCGGGCGCGATTGCCAATAGCCGACAGAACGCAGAGGCTGCTGGGATCGCCGCGTTGACCCAATTCACCGAAGGGTCAATCGGCGACCTGCAACGCCCGGACACGCCCGGCGGCCTTGTCATCGTGAACCCACCCTATGGCGGACGGATCGGCAACAAGAAGCTGCTGTTTGCGCTTTACGGATCGCTGGGAAAGGCGCTGCTGGAAAGGTTTTCGGGCTGGCGGGTTGGGATCATCACCAGCGATGGCGGGTTGGCAAAAGCAACTGCACTTCCTTTCCTGACGCCGGGACCTCCTGTCGATCATGGCGGCACGAAGGTGAAACTTTATCTGACGACCAAACTGCCCTGACCCTTAACGCGAAAGGCCGGGCATGATCGCCCGGCCTTTCGGTCTCTCGTCCGCTTAGGTCACAGACCCCATTTCGCCGCGGTTTCTGTGAAGAACCCTTGTTCTTTCTTCACTTTCACCCAGCTGTTCACATAGTTGATCCACACCTGATCGCTCTGCGGCAAAATCATCGCAATCGGTGTCGGCTCGCGCGGGGCTTCCACCGGCACAGCGGTCACTTGGGGAAATTTCTCGGTCAGTGTGGCACCTTCGATGTTCGACGTGATGAACACATCGGCGCGTCCGGCCAGAACCTCCTGATAGCCACGCGCGGGCGCTTCGACCACTTTGATATCTGCTTCCGGGAACCAGTCGCGCACCATCTTTTCAAACGAGGTGCCAAGCGTGGTCGCAACCTTCACATCAGGTTTGTTGACCGTCTCCCAGCCATCAAACTTCGCAACCTTGTCTTCAGTGGTGAAGGGCAGGATTTGCACTGAAATGTATGGCTCGGAATACCCCGCCACCTTCATCCGCGACGGCGAGATCGAGGCAGAACCGGTCATGTGATACTTGCCCGCCACAATTCCGTTCACCAGCGTTTTCCAATCGGTGGGGACGAATTCCAACTCGACCTCAAGATCTTTGGCCAGCTCGGTCATGACGTCGATATCATACCCGCGATAGCTGTCGGTCGCGGGGTCTTTCATTGTCATCGGGTTCCAGTCGCCTGTCGTGCCCACCTTCAGGACGCCACCCGAAAGAATATCGTTCAGAGCGGATTGGGCCTGTGCCCCGCCAGCCAGCATCGTCATTGCCAGCAACCCGGCCCCCAGAGTTCGCAGAAAGTTCATCGCGCGGTGTCCTTTTGGTGGTTATAAATTTCTTAGCAAGTTCATATACCATACGGATCAAAGCGGCACTTGGCCTTGCCGCTCACAATCAGTTGAACGGATCGCAGGCGATAGAACAAGTGACGAACACCGAGCACAGCAAGCACGCGATCACGATGGATGCGGTCAGCAAATGGTATGACGATTTCCAAGTGCTACGGGATATTTCGCTGACCGTGGATCACGGCGAAAAGCTGGTGATCTGCGGTCCGTCCGGGTCGGGAAAGTCCACAATTGTCCGCCTTCTGGCGGGGCTTGAGACACACCAGAAAGGCACGATCCGGGTATATGACCAACCGGTTGATGCCCAAGGTCGCGGCGATATTGGCATGGTTTTTCAGCAGTTTAACCTTTTTCCACACCTAAGCGTTCTGGACAATCTGACGCTGGGTCCGATGCGCGCACTGGGGATGCCAAAACCGGAAGCCCGCGACCGCGCCATGGCTTACCTAGAGCGCGTGCGCATCCCCGAACAGGCCGACAAACGCCCCGGTCAATTGTCCGGCGGGCAACAACAGCGCGTCGCCATCGCCCGGTCCCTGTGCATGGAGCCAAAACTCATGTTGTTTGACGAACCCACATCCGCGCTGGACCCGGAGATGATTGCCGAAGTGTTAGAGGTGATGGAGGATCTGGCTCGCGATGGCATGACAATGATCTGCGTCACCCATGAAATGGGGTTCGCGCGTCGCGTGGCCGATCGTGTCGCCTTCATGGACAACGGCGAGATCGTCGAGATTGAGCCCCCCGAGATCGCCTTTACCGCGCCGAAATCTGCCCGCTTTGCGCAGTTTCTTGACAAGATCCTGAAGCATTGAGGCGTGCAATGATCATCCGTCCCCGCCTGATCCTCGCTATCGTATCCCTGAGCGCATTGGCGGCCTGTTCAGCCCCGCCGGGCACGTGGGGGTGGTATGTTGTCGATCCGAGCAATCCGTCGGGCTGGACCAATGTGAAATTCCTGCTCAGGGGGTTTAGCTCGACCATCCAGATTTCGGTTCTGGCGGCAGTCGCGTCCATCATCATTGGATTGTTGGTCGCCCTGCCCGCCTTTGCACAAAGCCGCTGGCTGCGCCTGCCCAACCGGATTTATGTCGAGTTCATCCGCGCGATCCCGCTTTTGCCAATGCTGTTTTGGGTGTTTTACGGACTGCCGGTCGTGTTGCGCTCTATGGGCATCAGCCTGAACATCGACCCGTTTTGGGGAGCTGTCATCACGCTGGCCCTGTCCGATAGCGCGTTCACGGCCGAGATTTTCCGGTCTGGCATTCAAGCCGTCCCGCGGGGACAGGCCGAGGCCGCGCAGACCATCGGGTTAAGCCGTGCGCAGGCGATGCGCTATGTCATTCTGCCGCAAGCGGTGCGGCGCATCCTGCCGCCATTGGCCAACCAGTTCATCTATATCGTGAAGATGTCCGCCTTTGCGTCCGTCATCGGGATGGAAGAATTGACCCGCCGCGCCAACGAGCTTGTCGTCACCGAATACCGCCCGCTGGAGATCTATACGCTGCTGATCCTCGAATATCTGGTGCTGGTCCTGATCATCTCGGCGGGCGTGCGCTGGTTGGAGCGCAAGATGGGCGCGAATGAAAGCCGCTAGACCGCCTGCCATACGGTGGGCGCGGCACTATTGCAGGTAGGTTGCGTAGTCACTGACCAGTAGATGCGTCGGTGGCACGTCTTCATCTACCTGCGCGAACCGCCCGATGGGGTCGCGGAATATATTGTCTGTTTCATCGTCGTTAACGGTCGAAACCTCGCCGATCAGAACATCGCCGCCTTCGCCCCAAAACGCATGCCAGTCGCCGGGCATCAGGGTGACGCTTTCACCGGGTTGTAGGCGCAGCTTTTCGCCGGGGGCGAACGCCCGGTGCACACCGTCGCACATGACCGTTCCGCCTTGATCCTCAGCAAACCCGCCCTGATCATCCGAGCCGAAGAGCTCGACCACCAACGTGGCACCGCCCCGGTTGATGATATCCTCGGCCTTCAGCAGATGGGTGTGCATGGGCGACAGCTGGTCCTGCCGCGAGATCAGCAGTTTTTCCGCATAGCACATGCCCCGACCAGTCTTCAGGTCAGTCAACCGACCATTGCGCAAGGTGAACAGGAACAGTCCCATCCGGTCGAAGTCACCCGCGCCATAGTCGGTAATATCCCAACCACAGCGCGCGTCGATCACATGCCGGGCGGCATCTTTGCGGGTGGTGAAGTCTTCAGGAGTCCAGTTGGCAAAGGGTGGCAGAACGAAGCCATGCCGGGCGATCAGTTCCCGCGCGTCACCCACGATCGCGTTGATCCAAGACCGTTTCATAAGCAGCACTCCTGTCGTCTTCTGCAGACACAGGGCTAGAACGCTGGCGCGCCCGGATCAATGGAAATCCATTCTGGTCAGTTCAGGTCTTCCAGCAGGCGGCGATGCTTTTTCGCCTCGGCTATCGCTTCGGCAAGGGTCGCGATGCCCTTGCTGTGCAGCATGGCCAGCATCTTGCACAGCACTTCCGCGGTTGCGTGTGCGTCGCCCATCGCGGTGTGCCGCAATTCGGCCGGGATCACCACGCCAAGACGCTCACACAGCGCATCCAGCGTGTGCACCTCGGTCGTGCCAAAAAGCACAGCCGATAACAAGACCGTGTCAAGGATCGGATGGGTCCAAGTGACGCCGCAAGCCTCTGCATGGCGGCGCAGAAAGGCCATGTCGAACGGGGCGTTATGGGCGACAAGCACCGCGCCGCGGGCGAAATCATTGAGGTGCCGCCCCGCTTGAACGATCGTCGGCTTGCCAGCCACCATCGCATCACTGACCCCATGCACCTTTGTCGATGCCGCCGGGATCGGCATTTCGGGATCGACAAGTTGGTTGATGGCTTCGCCGGGCACAATCTTGCCCTTCACAACGCGCACCGCACCGATCTGCACAATCTCGTCCTTATGTGGCAACAGGCCGGTGGTTTCGGTGTCAAAAACCACATAGGTCAGGTCGTTCAGCTGCATGTCCATCAGGTTGTCTGTGGCCTGCCCCTCCATCAAATCGAAGTCGAACACCACAGGGCGGCTTTCGTCTGGCGCGAAATTCGCATGCGCCTCGTCGATCATCAGAAGGTAGCCTTCGCCGGGAGCCAGAGGTTTGAGGCGGCCGTCAAACTCAAGCCCATTGGTGGCGGGCAAGTCCGTAAACCGATGCTCCAATCCTGTCGAAATCATCTTCTTGTGGGCCGCGATAAACGCCTCTTTCTGGAAATAATCAAAGATCGAGGCATTCAGGCGCGCGGGACACACTTGCGACAGGACGCCTGCGGCTTGGGTGTCATACAGCACGATCTGGTGGGAGGGGTTGACCAGCACCATGGCCACGGGAATTTCTGACAAAAGTGCCGTCAGCCGAGCTTTGTCCGCCGACAACCGCGAGGTTTCGGCAGCGACGATGCTGGCCTGATCCATGGTCGATTGCATCAACTGCTCCGATACGGCTTCGGCTGCAGGTGCAAGGTCGCCTAGATAACGCGCCGCATGCTGGTCAACACCGCCAGCCCCTGCATGCGCCCGCGACCGCAACCCCGAAGCAAGCCGGTCAATCGGGCGGGCCACGTTTTCATCGAACAAGAACCAGACACCCGCGGTCAAAGCCAACAGGCCAAAGCCTGCCAAAACACCGGCCAACACGAACCCCGAGGATAGATCGGTGGTTACAGATTTCTGATGGCCAAGAACCAAGGCCCCGACGACCAAGGCAACGCCGGTCACCGCAAGAAAGGCAAAGAACAGGAAAATGCGCAAACGAAGGGGAAGGGTTGTCAGGGCTTTCATGAGGGGGCCTCCACATTGCAGATGGCAGTCAGTAAGGGATCATCGTCGCCGACCTTAACCCAGTCAACGCCGGATACCTCGCCCGAGGCATCGAACGCGACCGCGTCAATCAGCGGCGCGCGCCGCCCCGCCGCACAATCTGCCAGAACGACCATCTTTTCCGGCGCGGACCAACGCCCCATGAAGATTGTGTCGATCATTCTGAGGGCAGGCTTTTGGGCATGCGTCCGCAGCGATGGCTGGTCGACCGCAACGAAGCGTTCGACAAACGGGACCACATAGGTCCAGGGCCGATAGAGCGACTGGTTCTCAATCTCGATCACCACCACGAGTCCTTCGGGCAGATTGTCGGCGGTGCGCCCAAACCAGGCATATTCATTGGCCACTGTCGTCGCGATCATCGCGAAAGCTGCGCCGAGGGGCGTGACCCATTTTGGCAGGCGCCCCGCCGTCAGTTTGTTCAGGATCAACGCAACGCCGGCACCTGCAACCCCGGCAACCAGTGTCGCAACCATTTCGAAAAACATTGGTTCTCCTTCCCATTTTTACCGCGTGTTTCGCGGTGTTCAGCCCAGCATACCGCGTCCATGCCCGATCGCGCTTTGCATGGATTTCACCACGACAAACGCATCGCGCAGGTGGCTGCGTTCAAATTCCGACAACCCAGACGGGGGCAGGAAATTGTTGGGTGCCTGCCCGGCTTTCACGCGCGCAGCCTGATGTTCCAGACGGGTTTCCGCGATCAGGTCATAGGCATCCAACAAGTCCTGTCCACCTGATTGGCTAAGCGCCCCGGCCTGCATAGCGGCCACCAGTCGGGCGCGGGTGTTCACTTCGGTCAGTTCGCCCTGCAACGCATAGACGCGCCCAAGATCGACCACCGGAACAACACCGTTATGTTTTAGGTCCAACTGGTTTTTGTGTTCGCCAGACCGGATCGTCGCAAAGCCGCGCAACAGCCCCAGCGGCGGTGTGTGCTTCAGGCTGTTGGACACCATATGCGCCACGAAGATCGAGTTGCGCGCAGCCAGTGTCAGGGTTTCGGACTGAAGGTCGGCAAACAGCGACGCGTCGCCTGCGATCGGGCGCAGGTCGAACATGACAGACGCCAGCATCTGCGCCTCGGGGACGGGCTTGGCAATCCAGCCCGCGAAATAGCTGCGCCATTTGGACACCGGCTGACACCAACGCGGGTTCGTCGCCATCATGTCGCCGGGGCAATAGATATACCCACAAACATCAAGCCCATCGCAAACAAACTTGGCCAGCGCCGCAAAATAGCCTTCGCGGTCAGCATCGGTCACGTCATCGGACAGGATCATGCAGTTGTCCTGATCGGACACGCCAGTTTGTTCCTGACGTCCCTGACTGCCACAAGCCAACCAAAGGTAGGGGGCAGGCGCCGGACCAAGCTTGGCCTCGGCCAGCGCGACAAGGCGACGTGTGGCGGTGTCTGCTATGTCGGTGATCAGACGCGTGACCACCTGATGCGGGCTGCCTCCGGCCACAAGCTGCACCAAAAGTTGCGGAATGCGGGCCGTGACTTTGCGCATATCCTCAGCCGAGTTCGCTTGCGCGATCTCACGCACCAATTCGGCCGAGCTGACGGCCTGAAAGCGCGTCAGATCGGTCTGGCTGACGATGCCCACCAGCTTGCCCCCTTCGACGATCGGGACGTGACCGATGCGTCGTTCCATCATCACGTGCAACACATCAGAGCCGATGGCGCTTGGGGCCAGGGTAATTGGGTTTTGCGTCATGATCCGCGAGACGGGCGCATCAATCGGAAGCGCTTCGGCCAGCACTTTGCCGGACATGTCGCGGGTGGTCAGGATGCCGGTCAGTGTGCCGCCCTCGGTGACGCAAAGCGATGACACGCGGTTGTCGCGCATCAGAATCGCTGCGGCCTGAACCGTTGCGTCGGGGGCGCAGGTCACAGGATTTGACGCCATGAATGTGTCGACCTGCGTCGTGGCAAGCTCCTGACGGTTCTGCTTTGATGGCTTGCCACCGCGGGTCCGGTCAAAAAACAGGCGCACGGGGTCATGCGCCTTCATCAACGCATGGAACGACTTGGCGGGCAGGATCAGAAGCGTTGCATCCGTTTCGGCACGTGCCGAGGTGATCGCCACGCCGTCGCGCAGCAGCCCGCGTTCACCGAAGCTGTTGCGCAGCCCCAATTGGCTGACGACCTCGCCGTGCTCGTCGGTGACTTCGACCGCGCCTTCGTAGATGATGAATATCCCGGCAAGTGTTTCGCCCAGACCATAGATTTGTTCGCCAGCACTGACAGCACGGCCTTGGATTTCCGGGACAAGTGCCTGACGCGCATCTTGCGGCAATGCATCATAGGGGTGAACGGAAGACAGAAAGCGAAGGATCTGGTCTTGGGTAAGCGGCATATTGGTGCGCCTTTATATGCAAGTAAAAGTCCCGCCCGGTTTGCACCGGACGGGACAGGAATGAAAGGGGGCGGGGCGTCGCAAGGACCACCCGCCCAATCCTTTTACTTGTTCTGAGCCGCACCGGCGCCACGCGGAACGCGCACGCTTTCCACCAGTTCGCGGATGTGCTCGGGTGTCGGTTTGGTCATGCCCGACACAACATAGGCCACTGCGAAGTTGATCGCGGCACCGATTGCACCGAACGACGTCGACTTGACCGTTCCCAGAAGCGGGTTGGCATCCGTGAAGCTGTTCGTGTCAGGGATGAAGAACCAGCCCTTGTGCAGGAAGATGTAGACCAGCGTCACGATCAGACCTGCCAACATGCCAGCGACGGCGCCGGTGTTGTTGATCTTGGTCGAGAAGATGCCCATCATCAGCGCCGGGAAGATCGACGCGGCTGCCAGACCGAAGGCAAGTGCCACGGTTTGCGCTGCGAAGCCCGGAGGGTTCAGACCCAGATAGGTTGCAACAACAATCGCAACCGCCATGGCAATACGCGCTGACAGAAGTTCGCCTTTTTCCGAGATGCCCGGATTAAACGAACCTTTGATCAGATCGTGCGACACAGCGGACGAGATGGCCAGAAGCAGACCAGCGGCCGTTGACAGCGCGGCGGCAAGACCACCTGCGGCAACCAGGCCAATCACCCAACCGGGAAGGTTGGCGATCTCGGGGTTGGCAAGAACCAGGATGTCGCGGTTGAAGTTGGTCAGCTCGTTTCCGGTCCAACCCTTTTCAGCAGCGATGGCCTGAAGGTCTTCGTTCTTGTCGTTATAGTACTGGATCGCACCGTCGCCGTTTTTGTCTTCCCAGCCCAGAAGGCCGGTTTTCTGCCACGTGGCCATCCAGTCGTAACGCTCGTCGTTTTCGATCTGCTCGACCGTCACAGCGCCACCTTCGATGCCACCATTCGGCCACATCATTTCCGAGATGTTCAGACGTGCCATGGCACCAACAGCAGGGGCTGTCAGATACAGCAGCGCGATGAACACCAGAGCCCAACCAGCCGACCAACGAGCGTCCGACACCTTAGGCACGGTGAAGAAGCGCATGATCACGTGCGGCAAACCAGCCGTACCGATCATCAGCGACAAAGTGAACAGCACCATGTTGAACGTGTCCGCATGGTGGGCCGTATATTCGGCAAAGCCAAGTTCACGGACAATCGCGTCCAGTTTCGCCAAAAGCGGCTCGCCGGATGCAGCATGGTCACCGAACAGGCCAAGGGCCGGGATCGGGTTGCCGGTCAGCTGCAACGAGATGAAGATGGCCGGAATGGTGTAGGCCATGATCAGCACGACATATTGTGCCACTTGCGTATAGGTCACACCTTTCATGCCGCCGAACACAGCGTAGGCGAACACCACACAGGCGCCGATTAGCAAACCCGTTGTGTTGGACACTTCAAGGAAGCGGCCGAACGCAACACCAACACCCGTCATCTGACCAATCACGTATGTGGTCGAGGCCACGATCAGGCAGATTACGGCCACGATACGTGCCGTGGGGCTGTAGAAGCGGTCACCGATAAATTCCGACACGGTGTATTTACCGAACTTGCGCAGATAGGGCGCGAGCAACAAGGCCAGCAGCACATAGCCGCCAGTCCAGCCCATCAGGAATGTGCTGTTGTCATAGCCGGTAAAGGCGATAAGACCCGCCATCGAGATGAACGAGGCTGCCGACATCCAGTCAGCGGCCGTTGCCATCCCGTTGGTGACGGGGTGAACGCCACGCCCAGCGGCGTAGAATTCCGAAGTCGAGCCCGCACGGGCCCAGATTGCGATGCCGATGTAAAGCGCGAAGCTCGCGCCAACAAACAGCAGGTTGATCGTAAACTGATCCATCTGTCCCTAATCCTTACTCTTCGTCGACGCCGTGTTCGCGGTCGAGCTTGTTCATGCGCCAGGCGTAGTTGAAAATCAGCGCCAGGAAGACGATGATTGAACCCTGCTGGGCAAACCAGAAGCCCAGATCGGAACCGCCTACGGCGATGCCCGACAGCATAGGGCGCAGCAGAATGCCGAACCCGAATGAAACGATCGCCCAGATAACCAGGCTGATCAAAATGATGCGCACGTTGGCTGACCAATACGCGCTTTTGGATGAGTTGTCGGCCATGAAGCCTCCTCCCTCTGACGTTCCTCCAACAAGGCCGCTCGTGCGACCCTGCCTTTCCGTGTCTTATGCAATCGCGTCTTTAACAATTGCATCCAGTGCACCTGCAATCGCGCCGATGTCTTTCATGGCATCGACGTTTTGCAGGTTGCCCTTGCCCTCGTAGTAGGCAATGAGCGGTGCCGTTTGTGCGTGGTAAGCCTCTAGCCGGCTGCCCACGGTTTCGGCGTTGTCGTCGGCGCGGCGCTTCATGTCCGTGCCGCCGCATTTGTCGCAGACGCCATCCTTGGCGGGCTGCTTGAACTGGTCGTGATAGCCTTCACCGCAACCACCACAGGTGTAGCGGCCCGAAATGCGGGCCACCATCGCGGCGTCATCCACATCAAGGCTGATCGCGGCGTTGATCCGCTGTCCGCTTTCTTCCAGCAGCGCATCCAGCGCCTTGGCCTGACCGGTGGTGCGCGGGAACCCGTCAAGGATCACGCCCTTGGCGCAGTCAGCGTCCGCAAGCCGGTCGCGCAGGATCGCGATGACGATGTCGTCAGAGACCAGACCGCCCGCCTCCATCACTGCTTTCGCAGCCTTGCCAGCGTCGGTGCCAGCCGCAACCGCAGCCCGCAAAAGGTCGCCGGTGGACAGTTGAACAAGGCCAAACTTGTCTTCCAGCATCCGTGCCTGGGTGCCTTTTCCAGCCCCCGGAGGACCAAGCAGGATCAGGACGGGCGCGGCGGTTTTCGTTGCGCCGTCCATCATGCGTCACCCTTTTTCAAACGGTTGTCGATCAGATCGTCCACCACTGACGGGTCGGCCAAAGTCGAGGTATCGCCCAGCGCGCCAAAGTCATCTTCGGCGATCTTACGCAGGATGCGGCGCATGATCTTGCCCGAACGGGTTTTCGGCAAGCCCGGCGCCCACTGGATGTGATCAGGGCTGGCAATCGGGCCAATTTCCTGACGGACCCAGTTGCGAAGCTCGGTCTTCAACTCGTCGGTATATTCCTCGCCGTCCATCAGAGTGACGTAGCAATAGATGCCCTGCCCTTTGATGTCATGGGGGAAGCCAACCACGGCGGCCTCGGACACTTTGGCGTGGGCGACAAGTGCGCTTTCAACCTCGGCAGTGCCCATGCGGTGACCCGATACGTTGATCACGTCGTCCACACGACCAGTGATCCAGTAATAGCCATCCGCGTCACGGCGACAGCCGTCACCGGTGAAGTAATAGCCTTTGTAGTCCGAAAAATAAGTGGCCACGAAGCGGTCGTGATCACCGAAAATCGTGCGCATCTGGCCGGGCCAGCTGTCTTTCATGCACAGAACGCCTTCGGCTTCGGTCTCGTGAATTTCTTCGCCCGTGGTGGGTTCAAGAATGACGGGCTGCACACCAAAGAACGGCGTGGTGGCCGAACCGGGTTTGGTTGCGGTCGCGCCGGGCAGCGGGGTCAGCAGGTGACCACCAGTTTCCGTCTGCCACCACGTGTCGACGATCGGGCATTTTCCCTTGCCGACAACGTCGTTATACCAATTCCACGCTTCCGGGTTGATCGGCTCGCCCACGGTGCCCAGCACTTTCAGGTCGCTCAGATCATACTTGGTGACGAACTGCTCGCCGCGGGCCATCAGGGCACGGATCGCGGTGGGCGCTGTGTAGAACTGGTTCACCTTGTGCTTTTCGCACACGGCCCAGAACCGGCCCGCATCCGGGTAGGTCGGCACACCTTCGAACATTACCGTGGTCGCACCGTTGGCCAAGGGGCCATAGACGATATAGCTGTGGCCTGTGACCCAGCCCACATCGGCCGTGCACCAATAGACATCGCCTTCGTGATAATCGAACACATACTCATGGGTCATCGCCGCATACAGCAGATAGCCGCCTGAACAGTGCTCAACACCCTTCGGCTGGCCCGTCGAGCCCGACGTATACAGGATGAACAGCGGGTCTTCCGAATTCATCTGCTCGGCGGGGCAATCAGCAGACGCACCTGCCATCGCCGCGGTATAGGAGTGATCGCGACCAGCCACCATGGGCACATCGCCACCCGTGCGCTCGACCACCAGAACTGGCGTCTTGCCAAGATCACCATGATCCAGCGCCGCATCCACATTGGTTTTCAGGGGCGTGTTACGCCCGCCACGCGGCGCTTCATCGGCGGTGATGACCAGCGACGCCTCACAACCCGCAACGCGCGCCGCCAATGCTTCGGGCGAGAAACCGGCAAAGACGATCGAGTGGATCGCGCCGATACGCGCACAGGCCAGCATCGAATACGCGGCCTCTGGGATCATCGGAAGATAAAGAATAACACGATCGCCTTTCTTGACGCCCATGCCCTTCATTACGTTGGCCAGCTTCGACACGTTTTCGTGCAGCTCGCGATAGGTGATTTTCTTGTCGAGGTTGGGATCATCGGATTCCCAGATGATCGCGACCTGATCGCCACGAGTCTCAAGGTGGCGGTCGATACAGTTTTCCGAGACGTTCAGTTCGCCATCTTCGAACCACTTGATCGACACGTCCGGGTGTTTGAACGTCGTGTTCTTGATCTTGGTGGGCGTCTTTGACCACGTCAGGCGCGTCATCTGATCGGACCAGAACGCTTCTGGGTCATTCACCGAAGCGGCATACATCTCTTTGTATTTCGCAGCATCAATATGAGCGTTCGCGACAAACTCCGCAGATGGGGCGTAAGTTTTATCGGCCGTGTTTTCCAACGACATGCAAGGTCCTCCAAATAAATCCTCCGGATCGCGCATGGCGCGACAGGTGATGGAAAGGACGTTTGACAACCCGATCCCCACCGTGGCTGAAAATAGTGGGATAAACAGCCGAGAAACAACAGTTTTTCTGTTAATTTATTTAACTCGCAGCACAGGGTTTTGTAAATTTTTTACTGTTTAGGGCTTTTTTCTATAGAAATGCTTGTATTTGCCTGTGAAGTGTCGCGCATATCATTTGTAAAGCTTTTACAGGTTTTTC
The DNA here is from genome assembly GCF_947497285.1 of uncultured Aliiroseovarius sp. Taxonomy (GTDB): domain Bacteria; phylum Pseudomonadota; class Alphaproteobacteria; order Rhodobacterales; family Rhodobacteraceae; genus Aliiroseovarius. The sequence goes on from NZ_CANMFT010000004.1 coordinate 86,888, forward strand.
GCTAACATTCTTTCGCGACCGCCCGCGACGAGCATGACACACCGCTGTTTCCCGCACTCAGCAGAGAATCTTTGCATTTGCCACGACCTTCCCAAAGGTCAATTCCACCATTGCGAGAGCGCGGCACACCCGCCCCACCAGCGTCTTGCCACTGCCGTTTCCCTTGCGTTCAGCGGCGGTCATGGACCATCGTCCGGGGATCAACTACCAAAGCCGAAGGCCAAACCACAGGTGCACCATGCCCGGATCATTTGACACTCTGCTTCAATCGCGCCGCTCAACCCGCGCCTTCACCGCAGCGCCCGTGCCGCGCGCGGCATTGGAACATATGTGCCAGGCAGCCCGGCGCGCGCCAAGCGGTGCGAATTTGCAACCGGGGCAGTTTCATGTCCTGACGGGTCCAGCGCTTGGCAGCTTGGTCGCAGCCCTGCACGAGGCACAGGAACAGGGAACGCCGCACCGGGCAGAGTATTCCTATTTCCCGACCCCCATGCCGACGGAGTTGAAGGCCCGGCAGCGGGCGGCAGGCTATGCGCTCTATCAGGCATTGGGCATCGGGCGGCGCGACGTGGCTGGGCGGCGCGCCCAGTTTGCCCGCAACTATGCGTTTTTCGACGCGCCCGTCGGGGTGGTCGTGACCATCCAACGGGACATGGGCAAGGGCTGCTTTATGGATCTTGGAATGTCGCTGATGTCTTTCCTGCTCTCCGCCGAGGACCAAGGCTATGGGGCGACGGGGATCGGGGCACTGGCAAATTACGGCCCAGAGGTTCACCAACACCTGGGCCTGCCGGACGACGAAATGGTCGTTTGCGGTATCGCAGTTGGGGTGGCAGACCAAGCTGCCCCGGAAAACCAATTCAGAACCGCGCGTGCCGATCTGGAGACATTTACCAGCTTTCACGGCTTCGACTGACCGACCGATCAGTCATCCGCGCGCATCACCAAAGCCGTGCCAAGCCCGCCCGCAGCCGCGATCGCCGCGACGCCGGTGCCACCTTTGTCGCGCAACTCGTGAAACAAGCGCACTGCAAGAACGGCACCCGAAGCGCCAATGGGGTGGCCGCGCGCCAACGCCCCTCCCGCAGGGTTCACAATGCCCCGCGCAATCCCTGCACCTTGTTGGCACGCCACGGCCTGAACGGCGAAGGCTTCCATGATCTCAGCTGTCGACAATGTTGACGGGCTTTGGCCTGCTTTTGCCAAGGCCGCATCGATTGCCGCGACCGGCGCCAAACCCGGCAAGCAGGGATCACCGCCCAATGTCGCGCCGGACAGGATGCGCACCACCGATCGAGCATGGCGTTGCGCAACTTTGTCAGACACCACCAGACAGAACGCAGCCCCATCCGCCGCGACTGCCATGTTTGCCGCCGTTATGTCGCCGGTCACGGACGGCGCACGTGCACATAACGCAGGTGTCAGGCGGCGTGTAAAACCGTCACGTGAATGGCCAGCAATCGTGACGATTTCCTTACCTAGGTCCAAGCGCTGCGCGGCGCGGGCCTTGGCGTGGCTTTCCACCGCCCAGTCATCCTGCATCTGGCGGGAATATCCCAGCGCACGGGCCAGTTGGTCTGCTGCCTCGGCCATGTCCGGGTCGCGGTCGGGCCACGGTGTGAACCGCGCCTGCTCATAGGGTTGGGGTGGCGTGTCGCCTGCGCGGCGGTGCGCCCGCACGGGACGACGCGAATAGCTTTCCGCCCCGCCCGCCACCACGACATCATGAAGGCCGGAAGACACCATCGCGCGGGCCAGCATCAGCGCATCAAGGCCGCCACAGCACTGCCGATCAATCGACAGCCCGGCGACACGCATCGGCAACCCTGCAGCCAGACTCGCGATGCGAGCAGGGTTCCCCCCGGCGCCCAATGCGTTGGATAGGATCAGCTCGCCCACCTCATCAGGTGCAAGGCCTGCATCCTCAAGCAACGCGCTGATCACGGGGGCCGCAAGGTCATGGATATCGAGCGTCGCGAAGGCCCCGTCATGTGGCATCACGGCTGAACGACGGGCGGCGATGATATGCGCATCGCTCATATCGCGGTCTCCAGCATACGCTGAAGTGCCAGCAAGTCCGGCTTTCCGGCCGCAAGAAGCGGCATGTCATCGACGAATACAATGCGGCGCGGCGTGGCATGTGGCCCCAAGCCATCGCGACAGGACTTTAGCAGAGATTGGGCCAGGGTCAGGTTTGTTGGGCCTTCCACTATTCCGACAATAGAATGCCCTCGTCTGGGGTCTTTGACGGGTATTGCTGCGAATTTTCCAACATCTCCCGTCGCCATGATCAAGGCCTCGACCGCCTCGGGAAAGACATTTTGGTCAGACACCGTGATCATGCGGTTCTTGCGCCCCAAGACGGTCAGATTGCCGCGATCGTCCAACAGCCCCATTTCGCCAATCGACAAGTAGCCGTCTTGCCACAAGGTATCGGCGCATCCGCCCTCTGCATAGCTGTCAAACAGATACGGGCTATTGACCCAGATTTCGCCGGGCCCGCATGTTTCCTGCCCGCTGCCATCACGCACTGCCAGTGTAACCCCAGGATAGGCGCGACCGACTGACCCTTCCGGCGTGTCAGGGTGACTGAGGGTGATAAAGCTGGTTTCAGAGGCGCCAAAGAACTCTCGCAGCTCAGCATTCGGAAAAAGGTCATGGAGGCGCGCGCGAGTGGGGGAATCCAGCTTGCCACCGCCACAAAACAGCCAGCGCAACGTCGTCAGCGGTCGATCTGCAGCATCGCAAAGCAACCGCAGCTGGGTGGGCGTGGCATACAGAACCTGAACCCGGTTTTCTCCGATTTGACGGGCTTGCGCGCGCGGCGTCAGTCCCGTGAGCACCGTCAGGTCAGCGCCTAGATGCAACGCTTCGAGCACTGCATAGAGCGTCAACGAATGCCCCAGGGCGCCCAGCACCGCATAAGGTGTCGCGGCACCGACCGCGAACTGATCAATCGTCACATCGAAGCTCGCGATCCACGAGGCCGGATGGCGGCGAATGGTCTTCGCGGCCCCCGTCGATCCGGCGCTTTGCACCAAAAGCCACTGGCCTTGGCAGGTTGACGGTTCAGGTGCAGTGGCAAAACCACCCGACGGCGTGACCCGCAAGCTAGCCCCGTCGGCCAGAGCGTTGCGCAGCGCAGCCATGCCCAGCGCCGCCGCTGCGCCTTTCGCAGACTTGTCAGCCCCCGGCACGGTAACCTTGCTTTCGCTGTTGCGTCGAAAATGGTCTGCGGTCACGACCGTTCCTTACCGTCTGTTCAGCTCGCACTATAACGACGGATGGCGCCAGCCCAACAGGCTTTTGCGTCCTTTCAGGTCAACGCAGGCACTGTTCGCTGGTGGTGACGAAAAACATCGCATCGCTGCCTTCAGGCGCGGCATTATAGATGCGGTGTTCAGCGATGATGCGTTCGCCCGCTTGCGTCATCAGGCAATCACAGGACGGCCGCCGACGCGAATGAGCAGGTTCTGTTTGAGCCCTCGCCCTGCTGGGCGAGATCAATATCTCAACATCCCAGCCCCATTTCTGCTCGCCATCGCCGGGTTGGACTTGACTGTTTCGCGCATTGAAAGCCCGCGCCAAACCCGATTGCAGCACGGTGACGCCAATCAAGCGCAATTGGTCTTGGCCCTTGAACGCATCACCGATCCGGCAAGGCGACAGCGTCACCGGATCGGGCGTCGAATGGCGCTAAGGACGCACGACGTAGACAGAACAATGCGAATGGCGGACGACGCGGGCGGCGTTCGGACCAAGCAGATAGTCCTTCAGATCCGGGCGATGCGCGCCGATGACGATCAGGTCAGATTTGCCCAGCTTGGCGGCGCGCAGCACTTCTTCGTAGACGCTGCCCATCGCCACGATGTGACGCACTTTTGCATCCTGTTCCGCCCCCAAAGTCTTTTTCGTCATCTCCTTCAGAAGATCGCCCGCGTGGTTCTTGGCGCTATCCACGTGGTGGTCTTGGAAATAGGCCCCCACGACGGTCATCCCAAAATCCGGCACGACAGTGATCACGTCAAGCTGGGCGTCATCCACCTTGGCCAGTTTGGCCGCAGTGGTCAGCACCTGTTTTTCTTCGTCAGGACGGTTGATGTCGACGGCACAAAGGATTGTCTTTGTCATGCCAGTTCTCCTTGCGGTGTTTCATCTTCTGCGCGGCGCGATTGCAAGAAGGCCACAAAGGCCAGCAGCAACAGCGCTGGAATAAAGATAAGCTCTTTCGGCAGTTGATTGGACGGGGCCTGCACCGTCGCGATCTGCACGGGTTCGTCACCATAGAAATCAAAGGTCGACAGCTTGTCAGACAGGAAGGTGCCGAACATCGGCTCGTCCAGTTTGATGGTTTCCCCTTCAGGCACGAGCATGACGCCAAGGCTGTCCAAGCGGGCCTGAACATCGGCACCTTCTGGCACGTCGAACACAACCGTCAGGTCCTTGCTTTCCAGCGTATCAAAGTCTGGGCCGCGGATGACGGCGCGAAGTTGATCACCCGGTGATGCTTCCTCAAGCGCGGTGGCAAACTGGGCGGGCGGGATTTCCGCAAATGGCGGCTGGATCTGGTTCATGAAGAAGCCCGGACGGAACAGCGCGAAGGCAATCACCAACAGTGCAACCGTTTCCCAGATGCGGGATTTGGTCAGGAACCACCCCATCGTGCCAGCCGTAAAGACAAGGATGCCGATGGTCGAGACAATGAAGACGATAATGCCTTGCGTCACCGTCACGTCGATCAGCAAAAGGTCGGTGTTGAAGATGAACACAAACGGCAGCGCCACGGTTCTGAGGCTATAGAAGAACGCCGTGAACCCGGTGCGGATCGCGTCACCACCCGACACAGCGGCAGCCGCGAAACTGGCCAGCCCCACAGGGGGCGTCACATCCGCCATGATCCCGAAGTAGAACACAAAGAGGTGCACCGCGATCAGCGGCACGACCAGCCCGGACTGCGCGCCCAGTTCGACCACAACCGACACCATCAGCGAGGATACCACGATATAGTTCGCCGTCGTTGGCAGGCCCATCCCTAGGATCAGCGACAGGATCGCCACGAAGACCAGCATCAGGATCAAATTGCCGCCCGACAGAAACTCGACGAAATCGGCCATGACCTGCCCGATCCCGGTCAGCGAAACCGTGCCCACGATGATCCCGGCGGTGGCTGTCGCCAGACCAATGCCGATCATGTTGCGCGCGCCGTCGATCATTCCGTCGATCAGGTCTTTCACGCCCTCGCGCAATTTCGCAATCGCGTTGGTTTCGCCACGGAAAACCGCTTTCAGAGACTTCTGCGTCAGCAAGATGCCAAACAGCAGGAACGTCGCCCAGAAAGCAGACAGGCCGGGTGATTTGCGTTCGATCATCAGGAAGTAGACCAAAACGATAATCGGCAGCATGTAGTAAAGCCCCGACTTATAGATCTTGGCCACGTCGGGCAGCTCGACCACATCCGCATTGGCGTCATCAGCTTCCAGATCGGGCACTTGTGCGGCCAGATAGATCAGGGCGACATAGATTGCAAAAAGCAGGAGCGAAAGCACCCAACCCGACCCGGACGGGAACAGCGACGTGATCCAGCCGACGGGATATTGTGTGGCATAGCACAAAAGGGCGAAGCCTGCGAAGAAGGCGAACATGCCGCCGATTGTCCGGCCCATCGACACCACCTTGTTGCCGATGGTCGGCATGCGAGTTTTCACCGCCTCGAGGTGCACGATGTAGACCAGCGCGATGTAGGAAATGATCGCGGGCAGGAAGGCGTGGGTGATCACCTCGACATAGGAAATGCCCACATATTCCACCATCAGGAAGGCCGCGGCCCCCATAACGGGTGGCATGATCTGACCATTGACGGACGAGGCAACCTCGACCGCGCCAGCCTTTTCAGCCGAGAAGCCAACGCGCTTCATCAGCGGAATGGTGAACGTGCCGGTGGTGACGACGTTGGCAATCGACGAACCTGAAATCAGGCCAGTGGCGGCCGAACCGACAACGGCGGCTTTCGCGGGACCACCACGCAGGTGACCCAGCGCGCCAAACGCCATCTTGATGAAATAGTTGCCTGCGCCTGCCCGGTCGAGCAGCGCGCCAAACAACACGAACAGGAAGACGAATTTGGTGGACACGCCCAGCGCGATGCCAAAGACACCTTCAGAGGTGATCCACATATGGCTCATCGCTTTGCGCAAGCTTGCCCCGGCCCAGCGGATCTGGTCGGGCACAACTTCGGATGACCCAAAGAAAACGTAGAAAAGAAAGACCACGGCAAGGGCAACCATGACGGGGCCCAGCGTGCGGTAAGCGGCAAGGAACAGAAAGCCCAGCGCGACCAGCGAGATCATCGCATCGGTGTCGTCCGCAAGACCGCCATTGGCGACGATCTTTTCGTAAAAGAAATAGCCATACATGGCGAGGATCGCTCCCCCGACACCGAAGATCCAGTCATACCAAGGGATGTAATTGCGTGGGCTGGACTTGAACAACGGGTAGGCCATCGCGGCCAGGAAGATCGCAAACGCCAGATGGATCTGGCGCGAGTTATTGATCAGATCACCCGGCAGAACATAGGGCGCAACCGGAGAGGCCAAAAGCACCTGAAAAACCGACCAAAGCAGCGCGATGGCTGCAATCATCAGCCCAACGGGACCATGGGGGTTTCGGGCACCTGTATCACTGGCGGCGACAAGCTCCTGAAGCTCCGCTTCGCTAAGCGCTCTTTCTTGCGTCGTTGACATCTGTCTCTCCCTTGGCTGTGAAGCGGCAGCCCGCATTGGTTCGTTGGTTGTTAACACGCCCGGTCTTTGCGCCGGGTCGAACACTCAGGGGCGGCGCACCGCCCCCGAGCAAAGATGTGCCTGAAGGCGCTTACTCGATCAGGCCTTTTTCTTTGTAATACTTCGCAGCACCAGGGTGCAGCGGAGCGGACAGACCAGCCGAGGCCATTTCCTTCGGGTCAAGATTGGCGAACGCAGGGTGCAATCCTTTGAAGTCCTCGAAGTTTTCAAAGACCGAAGAAACGACGGCATAAACGGCATCTTCCGACACTTGGTCCGAGCTGACAAACGTAGCGCCCACACCGAAGGTCATCGTGTCCGCGTCATTGCCGCGATACATGCCGCCGGGGATGGTGGCAGTCCGGTAGAACGAGTTTTCTTCGACCAGCTTGTTCACCACGTCGCCCGACACTTCGACCAGAACGGAATCGCACGCGGTGGTGGCTTCCTGAATCGACCCCGAGGGGTGACCGACGGTGTAAACCATCGCATCGATCTGGTTGTCACACAAAGCAGCCGACTGTTCGGACGCTTTCAGCTCGGTCGCAAGGGCGAAATCGCCCGAGGTCCAGCCAAGGGCGGCCAGCAGCACTTCCATCGTGCCGCGCTGACCCGATCCGGGGTTGCCGATGTTGACGCGCTTGCCCTTCAGGTCCTCGAATGTCTTGATGCCGCTATCTGCGCGGGCCACGACGGTGAACGGCTCAGGGTGCACCGAAAAGACGGCGCGCAGACCTTCGAAGGGCCCTGCATCTTCGAACTTCGAGGTGCCGTTATAGGCGTGATACTGCCAGTCGGACTGGGCCACACCAAACTCCAGCTCGCCTTCGCGAATGGTGTTGATGTTGTAGACCGAACCGCCAGTCGACTCGACCGAGCAGCGCACACCGTGATCCTTGCGGCCCTTGTTTACCAGACGGCAAATCGCGCCGCCGGTCGGGTAATAGACCCCCGTCACCCCACCGGTGCCGATGGTGATGAACTCCTCGGCCATTGCGGCTGGGGCGAGCACCGCGGTGGCGGCAATCCCTGCTAGGGTTAGTTTAAACTTGTTCAACATCATAATACTCCCTTGTGTTGATGTTCTTTTTCTATTCGGACCACACTTCGGCCATCTGCCGATTGCGCAGCTCGACTTCTGCGATACGTTCCTGCGCCAAAGCGCCGGACCGCCCGACAACCATTCCAATGATCGTTTCGATCAAGAAAAGCGTTGCCACATAGGATGAGAAAAATTGGGGGCTCTCGGTCGGCACGACAAACGCCGCCGATGCAAATTCAAGCGCCGGACACATGTGCGAATCTGTGATCACCACCACAAAAACATCGAGCTGCTGTGCCAGCTTGGCGGCCTTGATTACATTCGATGCGAAGGGCGGTTTGGTTACGATCAAAAGCACGTCACGCTGGTCCAGCCCGGTCAACGCGCCCCCCAAAGACGCCCCCATCCGGTTGGCAAGCACCCAATTGTCAGCACAAAAGTTCGCCATATAAGACAGATATTCGATCACCCCGGTCGATCCAAGTGCGCCGAGCAAAAGCACCTTGCGCGCGCCGGCCAGTTCTTCGACGGTCCGCTCAAGTTCGGCATGGTCCAAGGCGGCAACAGTCTGCCTGAGGTTGCTTTGGCAGGCGTCCAGGTGAAGATCCACAAACCGGTCCGCGCCGTATTCGTGCTGTTTTTGAAGCTGCTCGGCGCGCGTGGCAAAGTTGTTGACCCGGCGGTCGATCTTGTCGCGCATTTCTTCCCGCAAGGCTTCGAAATCTTCATAACCCAACGCTTTAGCCAAACGCGAAAACGCAGCGGGCGAAACGCCACTGTTGCGTGATACCGTGCGCAGCGGGCGGGTGACGACATCCAATGGGTTGGCAACCAGAAAATCGGCAGCCCCTTTCAGGGCACCGCTCAAATCTGCATAGGCCAACGCCAGCCTCTTTTCGAAGCTCTTCTTCACGAAGTCCCCCTGGTTGGACAATTTCAGTGTTCTCTTTGTTTCATGGATTGTCAATTGCTGTCTGGTTTGTTTCAATGGCATTGAATTGCGGGAGGATTCCATGTCGCACGTTTTTCCCAGACACAGCAAAGTCATGCCACCGATTGCAGACCATGGGGATGGCATATACCTTATTGATACAGAAGGCAAAAAATACCTTGATGGATCCGGCGGCGCGGCCGTTTCGTGCCTGGGTCACTCTGACCCTGACGTGATCCAAGCGGTCAAGACGCAGGTCGATAAGCTGGCATTCGCGCATACGGGATTTCTGTCCTCGGCGCCCGCAGAGCGGCTTGCCGATCGCCTGATTGCCCATGCACCAGACGGAATCGACCGGGTCTATTTCGTTTCGGGCGGATCCGAGGCGGTTGAAAGCGCGCTGAAGCTGTCCCGGCAATACATGATCGAAACAGGCCAGCCCAAGCGCACCAAGTTCATTTCGCGCAAGCAAAGCTATCACGGCAACACGCTGGGCGCGCTTGGCACGGGCGGTAATGAATGGCGGCGCGAACCGTTTTCGCCAGTGATGGTGTCGGCCTCTCACATCTCGCCCTGTTATGAATACCGCCTGCGCAAGGACGGTGAAACACAAGAGGACTATGGCCTGCGCGCCGCAAACGAGCTTGAGGCTGAATTGCTGCGTCAGGGTCCCGAAACCGTCATCGCCTTTCTTGCGGAACCGGTTGTGGGCGCGACGACGGGCGCGGTGCCGGCGGTGCCGGGCTATTTCAAACGCATCCGCGAGATCTGTGACCAATACGGCATTTTGCTGATTTTGGACGAGGTCATGTGCGGCATGGGGCGCACCGGCACGTTGTTTGCCTGCGAACAGGACGGCGTCAGGCCCGACCTGATCACAATCGCGAAGGGGTTGGGGGCTGGGTATCAACCCATCGGCGCGATGCTATGTTCGGCGCAGATCTATGAGGCGATCGAACACGGCAGCGGCTTTTTCCAGCACGGCCATACCTATGTCGGTCACCCCGTTGCCTGTGCGGCAGGTGACGCGGTGGTGAAAAAGCTAACCGATGGCGGTCTGGTCGTGCGATCCGCCCAGATGGGCGAGGCGTTGATGACCGCCCTGACCGACGCCTTTGGTCAGCATCCCCATATCGGCGACATCCGTGGGCGCGGCATGTTTCGCGGGCTGGAGATCGTGCAGGATCGAGAGACCAAGACCCCCTTTGACCCCGACAAGCGCATTGCCGCCAAGGTCAAAGCCGCAGCGATGGCGAACGGGCTGATCTGCTATCCGATGGCGGGCACAATTGACGGACAGCGCGGCGACCACGTGTTGCTGGCGCCACCCTTCATCATCACCGAGGACCAGATCGGAGAACTGGTCGACAAACTGTCCAAATCCTTCGCCGAGGTGCTATGACCCCGCTTCCGTCGCTCATGGTCGCCCCGAACGGGGCCAGATTGACCAAGGCCGACCACCCGGCCCTGCCCATGACCCTGACCGAGATCGTGGACTGCGCTGCGGCCTGTCAGGCGGCGGGTGCGGATGGGCTTCACCTGCACTTGCGCGATGCAGGCGGTGGGCACCTGCTGGACGCAAGCGCCTATCGCGACGCCGTGGCCGCGCTGTCCGCCCGCGTGCCCGATATGGCCGTGCAGATCACCACCGAGGCGGTTGGGATCTATGACCCACCGCACCAGCGAAAGATCGCGCTGACCTCTGGTGCGACGCTGGTCTCAGCCTCTGTGCGCGAATTGTGCCGTGATCCACTGGATGTCACGCGCGCCTTTTATGAAGATTGCGCCGCGCAGGGGATCGCGATCCAGCACATCCTTTATGACACCGACGATGCAGCCCTTCTGGCACGCGTCTTGCCGGCTGATCTGCTGGCCGCGCCCGATTTGCAATTGCTGTTCGTGCTGGGCCGATACGCGGCCGACCAGAACTCGGACCCGGGCGATCTGGATCCCTTTCTGAACTGGATGACCGAGGCGGCATTGACGCCTGACTGGGCGGTCTGTGCCTTTGGGCAGAACGAAACCGCAGCCCTTGTGCGGGCCGCAAAGCTCGGCGGCAAATGCCGTGTCGGGTTCGAAAACGCACGCACCCACCCCGATGGCCGCATCGCACGTGATAATGCCGAACGGGTCGCATGTGTCGCGGAACGGATCAAACGCTAGATCAGGACCCGTTTGATAGGTCCAATTGGTCACGGGCGGTCCAGAATATAGTCCGGCTGAATGCCCGATGCTGCGATCGGCCCCTGCACCTCGTGCCCACTGAAAAACCCATACCCGGCAATCAACGCCGAGGCGACGCCAGCAACCTGCGCGCCCAGAATGTCGGTGTGCAAGCTGTCACCCACCATTACTGTGCGGCTGCGATCAACATCGCCCAATTGGGCAAACGCGAGATCATAGATGTTCTGGAACGGCTTGCCGAAAAACTGCGGCGTGACACCGGTTCGGTCTGCAAGCCGATGTGCATAATGCCCCGGCTCAATCGAAAACCCGTGCTCGCGCGGGGCGACGATATCGGGATTGCCCACCAACACAGGGCGCGGGCGGCGGGTCAACGCGGCCTCGAGCAGGTGTTGCGCGTCGTCCGTCCAGTTGGAACTGCCAAGCATCAAGAACCCGTCAACCGCGTTATAGGCTGACGGCCCTGCCCCAAGATAGGTCAAGGTCAGATGATCGGTTCCTTCGCGGCCGAAACTTTCCTGCGCGACCAACCCCCAATGCCGGTCTGGCATCGCGCCAATGGCATGCAGCACGGCCTTGCGGCTGGTGATCACATCCTCGGGCGCAAAGTCATAACCAAGGCGTTTGTATTTCGCCATCAAGGTGGAATGCGGATAGCCCGCTGCGTTTGACACCACCATCACCCGCTTACCAGCCCGCTGCAGATCGGCCACGCGCCCCGGCACGCCGTCGATTGCGGTTTCGCCGATGTTCAGAACCCCAAAGGCATCCAGAAGGAACGTGTCAAAATCTTGGGCCAACGCCTCAAGGTTTGGCAGCGCGCGGCAAGGCGCTGCCCGGTTGGGAGCGGGCAACCTGTGCCGCACCGCCTCGTAAGCGGCGAAGGCTTCGGGCATCCTCAAATGATGGCGCCCCGAACTTTCGCCGACACCCATTCCGAAATGACAACCGCCAGCAAGATCACAAGCAGGATCAGCGACACTTGCGGCCACGCCAACACGTTCAGCGACGACGACAATTGCAGCCCGATGCCCCCGGCACCAACAAGCCCCAGAACCGTGCTTTCGCGGATGTTGATGTCCCACCGGAAGACGGCGATGCCGGCAAAGGCGGGAAGGATTTGCGGCACGATGCCATAGGCCATGATCTGCCAGCGACTTGCGCCGGTTGCGGTGATGGCCTCGACCTGCGTTTCGTCAATCTCTTCGATGGCTTCGTAGAGCAACTTGGCGCAAAACCCGATCGACCGGATCGCGATGGCAACCACGCCTGCAAAGACCCCCGGCCCAATGATTGCGATCAGCAATAGCGCCCAGATCAGCGAGTTGATCGAGCGGGTGGCCACGATGATCAACAACGCGATCGGGCGCACCAGAAATCTGGACGGCGTGGTGTTTCGTGCGGCCGCGAAAGCCACGGGAACCGCCAACACCAGCGCAATGATGGTGCCCAGCGTGGCAATGTTCAACGTATCCCAGATCGGTTTGCCCAGCTGCGTGAAATATTCCCATTTCGGCGGCGTGGCGCGCGTCCAGATGTCGTTTGCAATGCGTGGTGCGTCCCAAACGAAAAACCACGTGGTCGCGTCCGAGATCTGTTGCCAGCAATAGGCGAAGATCGCCACGCCGGTCAGCCAAAGAACCCAGTGAAACAAGCTTTCGCGCCCGGTGCGACGTTGCCAGAGTTTCTGGTCGTTGTAGTCCTGCACAGGCATTACTGCACCCTCGCCCGGATGAGGCCCGATAAGTATTCAAGCGCCATGACAATGATAATGATGATCAGTAGGATCGCGGCGGCGGTATCATATTCGTAGCGATCAAAGGCAGTGTTCAGCGTCGCCCCGATGCCACCGGCCCCGACAAGCCCAAGAATGGCGCTTTCGCGGAAATTGATATCCAGACGATACATCGACAGCCCGATCAGGCGCGGCATGACCTGCGGCTGGACGCCATAGTTGATCCACTGCATCCATTTCGCGCCCGAAGCCTTGATCGCCTCAGCCTGCACACGGTCCATGCTTTCGATATCTTCGGCCAGCAGTTTGGACAGAAAGCCAATGGTGGCGAAGCTAAGCGTCAGAAAGCCTGCGAGCGGCCCGAAGCCGAAGATCGCCACCAGCAAGATTGCCACGATGATTTCCTGAAGCGCGCGCGACACCGCGATGATCCCGCGGCAGATCATATAGATCGGCAAGGGCGCAACATTTCGCGCCGCCCCCAAAGCGATGGGTATGGAAATCGCGATCCCGACCACCGAAGACGCGACGGTCATGATGATGCTCTCTATCATACCGTCCCAGATATCGCCCGATCGCGATGAGAAATCCGGGCTGGTGAACGCCAGCACGAACTGCTTTCCGCGCTCAAGCCCCTCGTAGACGCGTGACCAGTTGATCTCGATGGTCATGAAGGCTGCGATCAGATAGGCGACGAAACCCGCGACCAACACCCAGCGCAGCCAACGGCGCTGGATGAACGGTTGTTTCTTCCAGGGCTTGCCCAGAATCGCTTCGAGTTCCGTGCTCATTGTGCAGCCTCGATGGTGTCGTCGATCTCTTCGTCATCGACTTTCTCGATGGTCGCCTCCCAATCCTCTTCGCCGTAGATCGTCGTCAAAACGTCCGGGGTCAACCCATCGGGGGGGCCGTCAAATTCGACCGCACCGAACCGCAACCCAATAACACGCTGCACGAACATCTGCGCCAATGCCACGTCGTGGATGTTGATAATGGCCGCCAATCCGCGCTCTTTGCAGAGCTCACAGATCAGACGCATGATTTGGCGGGATGTCTTAGGATCAAGCGATGCAGTGGGTTCATCCACCAGCAAAAGGGCCGGGTTCTGGATCAAGGCGCGGCAGATACCAACCCGCTGACGCTGACCACCCGACAACTCGTCGGCGCGCTTATCCGCCATATGGGCCAGACCCACACGGTCCAGCAGGCGAAAGGCCTCGTCCACATCCGATTGTGGGAATTTGCGCAGGAAGCTGCGCCAAAACCCGACATAGCCCAAGCGGCCCGACAGCACGTTTTCCATCACCGTCAGGCGTTCAACAAGTGCGTATTCCTGAAAGATCATGCCCATGCGGCGGCGTTCTTTGCGCAGCGCACCGGCAGACAGACCAGTCAGTTCGGTCCCGGCAAGATACACCTTGCCCGAGGTCGGCTCGACCAGCCTGTTGATACATCTGATCAGTGTGGATTTCCCGGCACCCGACGGGCCAATCAGGGCCAGCACCTGGCCCTCGGGGATCTCAAGATCAACGGCTTTTAGCGCCTGATCCCCGGTCTTGTATGTCTTTACGAGCTTCTCAAGCCGCAGCATGAAAGCCTCCCTGCCCCAGATGTTCTAATTGGAAGGGGCGGACCCGAAAGCCCGCCCCGACAGCGTTTATTCGCAAGCGTAGCTGACACCATTGGCGGCGTCGATCTTGCGGATCACGTCCCAAAATTCCTTATAAGTCATTTCAAGGAACTGGCCTTCGTTCGATTTTTCAAACTCGGCCTGCAACGACGTGCCTTCCCATTCGAAACTGAAGAAGGCGTTTCGGATCTTTTCCTTCAACTCGGGCGTCAGGTTATAAACCGTGCCGAAGCCCGTGGTCGGGAAGGTTTGCGACTTATAGATCACCTTCACATCGTCTTCCTTGATCACATCGCGCTGTATCATGCGCGACTTGACCGAATTGGCGATGGATGCCGCAACATAGTCTTTGTTGGCGACCCCCAGAATCGAGTTGTCATGCTTGCCCGAGTAAACAGGTTCGAAATCGCGTTCGGGCAGCAGGTCGAAATCGCTTTTCAGGATAGCCGAGGGCGCTTTGAAGCCTGAATTCGACGTGGGCGAGGTGAAGGCGAGTTGCTTGCCTTTGATGTCCTCGACCTTTTCGACGCCAGAGCCGGGATAGGTGATGATCTCCATCTCATACCCGAAATTGCCGTCTTTCGAGGCCATGATCGTGAACGGACTGAAGCCCGCACAGTTCACCGCCAGCGGATTAGACCCGGTGTTGAAGCCTGCAATGTGCAGGCGGCCAGACCGCATCGCCTCGATCTGGGCGGCGTTGCTTTGCACCGGGAAGAAGACGACAGGTTTACCTGTCTCGGCCTCCAGATGGGTCAGGAAATCGGACCAGGCTTCCTTGTAGACGGCCGGATCCTCAACAGGCGTGTAGGCAAAAATCAACGTGTCGGGGTCCAGCAACTGGGCCGGATCGGTGGGCGTGTCGGCGATCAGATCTCCATCGACATCGCAAAAGCGGTCGTCCAGATCGCCGCGTGGGCAATCCTGAGCAGCAGCAGGCCCGGCAAGCGACAGGCTGAAGACCAGCGCCGCCCCGGACAAAAGTGTCGTCATAACTTTCATGAAATATCCTCCCTAAGCGACGAGGCTAGAGCGGAAAGATACGTGCAATCAAGAGAATAATATGCGCCGCCTTACCTGCCAAGCAGGTTGGATAGCGTCCAGTCACTGAATTGGTCGCGCGCGTGAAGCTCTGGGATCGGAGCGTGCAGGTAGCCTTGCGAGAACAGGCGAAATGGGACACGTGCGTTGTGCGCCGTAAGGAAATCCACACCACTGTCGCCAACATAAAGCGCGTTCTGCGGCGCCGTATTCAGCTTGGCGATACAGGCCAAAAGCGGCGCTGGGTCAGGCTTTCGCGGCTGGTCAGGCCGGGCGCCGTCGATCGCGGTAAAAAACTGCGACAGGCCAAGCGCTGCGCATATGGCCTTGGCCGGACCATCTGGCTTGTTGGTGCAGATGCCCAGCGGCACCCCTGCGGCACAAAGTTGCTCCAGGCAATTGACGACGCCCGGATAGGGCTTGGTCAAGGTCGTCATATTCGTCTCGTAGGTGTCCAGAAAAACAGCCAGCGCGTGACGGCGTAGATCATCATCATACCCGCCGGTCGCCTCAAGGCTTCGCTCAATCAGCTTTTCGACCCCATTGCCGATAAACGTGATGATGGTGTCCAGATCAAGCGGCGCGCGCCCCAAGTCGTTCAGCATCACATTGGCTGCGGCCTGCAAATCCGGGGCCGAATTTACAAGCGTGCCATCAAGATCAAAGATGATTGCATCAGGTAGGGTCATGATGGCTTTCTAGCCAGTTTTGAGGACGGACACCACTGTTGCGGGCGATCAAAGATCTGACCTCAGAGCACACCGGACAAAGTTCGAGAAAGGAAGAATTGGTGGAGCCTAGCGGGGTCGAACCGCTGACCTCTTGCATGCCATGCAAGCGCTCTACCAACTGAGCTAAGGCCCCATCACGCTGGCGTTGCCGCCGTCGATGCGCGGTATTTATGCAAAGGCGCGTATGGGTTCAACCCAAAAAACGCGCCTTCGCTGTTTTTAGTCTTCGTCGTCGGCTGCGACATCCGCGATGTCATCCAACGACACTTCGTCGTCGTCGTCATCGTCCAGAACATCATCGCCCAGATCGACATCGGCCTCTTCGTCATCTGTTTCCAGAACGGCATCTGCGTCTTCGACCAGATCGTCCTTCATCGTGGCTTTGTCTTCCTTGTCGGCAACCATCGTGCGCGACACCTTTCCGGTTTCAAGGTTCACAACCTCGCCCGTATACGGGCTGACCACCGGATCGGCGTTCAGGTCGTAGAACCGCTTACCGGTCGTCGGGCAGACGCGTTTGACGCCCCATTCTTCCTTGGGCATGTTAAACCCTTTCCGTTCAGTCTGAGTCATGAGAGATTTGCCGCCAACTGCCACATGTGCGCAAGGGTGTCAAAGGCTTTTCCATTCATGGGATGTTCGGGCCGCACCTGTAACGGAAAAGGAGCAGCATGTTCTGGTCGAAAAAGACAGATAAGCTTGTCCAAAGCGAACACCTGACCCTGGAGGGGCAGCCATCGGTCTGCGTGTTGTTGCGGCCGTCTTCGCGTGCGCGCCGTTTGTCTTTGCGTGTCTCGAAACTGGACGGGCGGGTAACCTTGACGGTGCCGCATGGGGCATCCCGGCGCGAGGCGGAGACCTTTGCGCGCGACCGTGCCGCATGGATCCGCGAACACTTGCTGAACACCTTGCCCGAACTGCGCCCGACCCTCGGCGATAGCATTCCGTTTCAAGGCAAGCTTCATCCTTTAGTGGGCGATGACCGACGGGCGGCGCGCATCGTGGACGGGCGCATTCTGTTGCCCCATGGCGACCCAAACCAGATCGGCGTGCGGCTTGAGGCCTTGCTGAAGCGAGAGGCCCGCGACAGGCTGGCCGCAGCCAGTGATCACTACGCCGAGCGCGTCGGGCGCAGCTTCGGGCGGATATCGTTGCGCGACACACGCTCGCGCTGGGGGTCATGCAGCTCTCAGGGCAATCTGATGTATTCATGGCGGCTGGTGATGGCGCCCGCCTCGGTGCTGGACTATGTGGCCGCGCACGAAGTGGCGCATCTGGTGCACATGGACCATTCACCCCGGTTCTGGGCACAGGTTGAAGCGATCTGCCCGGACTACCGGGCGCCGCGCGCGTGGCTGCGGGCCAACGGCACAGAGTTGCACCGCTATCGGTTTCGAAGCTGAACTTCGACACATATTGACCTTGAATGGATTTGTGATCACAATCGCGCCATGCAGGCACACCCTCGGCAACAGTCGGATACCACCAGCGCCCATGAACGGGTGTATCGCAGCCTGCGATCACGCATCATGCACGGCGAGCTGGATCCGGGTCAAAGCCTGACCATTCGGGGCATCGGCAAGGCCTATGATGTCTCGATGACACCGGCCCGCGAAGCGGTGCGCCGGCTGGCCGCTGAAGGCGCGTTGACGCTGTCCAGCTCAGGTCGGGTGTCGGCGCCTGATCTGACCTCTGAGCGGATCGAGGAACTTGCGGCCCTGCGCGCCTTGCTGGAACCCGAGTTGGCCTCGCGCGCCCTGCCTCGCGCCCACATGGCACTTATCGACCGGCTGCGCGCGATCAATGCGCGGGTGTCGGAAAGCGTCGCCAAACAGGATTCGGTTGGCTATCTGCGCACCAATCTGGAATTTCACCGCACGCTGTATCTGAGGGCGCAGGCGCCCGCGATTCTGGCCATGGCCGAAACGGTTTGGCTGCAGTTGGGGCCGACAATGCGGGTGCTTTATGCCACCCGGCAACGCACAGATTTGCAGACGCACCACAGAATGATCCTGGCCGCATTGGCCGCCGGGGATGAACCAGCTTTGCGTTTGGCGGTCCGAACGGACGTGACCCAAGGGTTGAAAATGCTGGTCAGCTAGCGCAGGTCGTCGCTGACTAAACGTCCAGATGGAAACCCCGAAATTCCTTCACGGTTGACAGGCTGAGCAGCGTTTTCATCTGCGCGAATGACGGGATCGAGGACAAACGTTCACGGTAGAGCTTTTCGTAATCTTCAGTGTTTTTGGCCGCGACCCTGAGCAGATAGTCGAACTCTCCCGAGATCAAATGGCATTCCAGCACCTCTGGCATCTCCTTGATCGCGGCCTCAAACGCCTGAATGTCCTCGCGCCGCTGACTGACCAGTTTGGCTTCGATAAACACCTGTATTTCCAACCCGATGGCTTTGCGATTCAGGCGCGCTGCATAGTTAGTGATCATCCCGTCCGCTTCCAGCAATTTGACCCTTCGGTGACAGGCTGAAATGGACAATCCGACCTGATCAGACAGTTTGGCCATCGAAATCGCCCCGTCTTTCTGCAAGACGGAAAGAATACGTGTGTCCAGCTTATCCATCGTAATTTTTCCTAATTTTTTTGGCCTGATCGTAGTTTTTGCGCAATTTATCCCAATCCGCAAGAAATAAGGGAACCTTTTCAAGTCCCGTGCTGATACGCTAAAGTTACTTAACACGTGACAAATTCACCCAAGGGAGGAAGAAAATGTCCAACAAAATCGTCGTCGGGTACGATGGCAGCGAAAGCGCGCATGCGACGCTAGATTTCGCGGTCGGACTGGCAAAAGCACAAGGTGCCAGTATCGTTGTCGCCCATGTGCTGGAATGGTCGCCCTATTCATTCCTGACACCAAACGAGCTGGAAGAACGCCACAAAAGACGTGGTGAAGAGCTTGATCGCGCTGAAAAAGCCATTTTGGGACCGGTCATGAAAAAGCTGGAAAACAGCGGCGTCCCGGTGACCAAAGCGCTGCGCTACGGCGGCATTGCCGACACCTTGTGTGACATCGTCAAGGCAGAAGGCGCTTCGCAAGTGGTCGTCGGACGGACGGGCAACTCTGGCTTGTCGTCTCGAATCTTCGGGTCGGTTGCGGGCAGTTTGGCTCAGATCTCGCCTGTGCCAGTGACAATTGTTCCATAAAAAAAGCGAACAGGGATAGTTATGAATAGAACACTAAAGGCAGCGGCGATCGCCGCACCGGCCGTTCTGGCAGCGACAGCGCCTGCACTGGCCCAATCCATCGACCAAAAGGTCAACGAAATCTTCGCGAACTCGACCGGATGGTTTGTGAACCTGATCTTCAGCCCGTTTCCCGGAACATCCTTCCCGTGGATCGTCGCTTGGCTGGTGATCGCAGCCACCATCTTTACGCTTTACTTCGGATTTATCCAGTTCCGTGCGTTTCCGCATTCAATCTCGCTGGTCAAGGGCGACTACTCCGACCCAGATGACGCAGGCGAGGTGAGCCACTTTCAGGCACTCGCAACCGCCTTGTCGGGCACGGTCGGGCTGGGCAACATCGCAGGTGTCGCCGTGGCCGTCGGCATCGGCGGGCCAGGTGCCACGTTCTGGATGATCCTTGCGGGTCTGATGGGCATGGCCTCCAAGTTCACCGAATGTACGCTTGGTGTGAAATACCGCAACGAATACGAAGACGGCACCGTGTCCGGCGGCCCGATGTATTACATGACCAAGGGTTTCACCGAACGTGGCCTGCCTGCGGGCAAGTTCATGGCGGTGTTGTTCTCGATCTTCTGTATTCTTGGTGCGCTGGGCGGTGGAAACATGTTCCAAGCCAATCAGGCACATGCGCAGATCACCAACGTGGTCGGAGACTTCCCAGGCTGGATCACCGGCATCGTCTTTGCCGCGATCGTTTTCGCGGTCATCATTGGCGGACTGAAATCCATCGCCAGCGTGACCGAGAAGGTCGTGCCCTTCATGGGTGTTCTTTATGTGTTGACCGCGTTGGTCATCCTTTTGATGAACGCCAACATGATCGGCTGGGCGTTCGGTCAGATCTTCGCAGGTGCCTTCACCGGACTTGGCGTTGCTGGCGGTATGGTTGGCGCTCTGATCCAGGGTTTCAAACGGGCCGCGTTTTCGAACGAGGCGGGTGTTGGGTCGGCTGCGATTGCCCACTCGGCGGTGCGGACCAAGGAACCAATCACCGAGGGTTTTGTGTCCTTGCTTGAGCCGTTCATCGACACCGTCGTGATCTGCACCATGACCGCGCTTGTGATCATCATCACGGGCCAGTTGGTCAGCGACCCTGCAACGGGCCTGTATCTGCTGGACGAAGGCGGCGCGACCATCCAGACCATTGATGGCAACAAAGGTGTGGCCCTGACCTCGGCGGCGTTCTCGTCATCCTTTGGTTGGTTCAAATACGTCCTTGCCATCGCGGTGATCCTGTTCGCATTCTCGACCATGATCAGCTGGTCCTACTATGGCCTTAAGGCGTGGACCTTTCTGTTCGGCGAAGGCCACACGAAAGAGATCGTGTTCAAGGTGATTTTCTGCATCTTCGTGGTGATCGGTGCTTCGGCCAATCTTGGCCCGGTGATCGACTTCTCGGACGCGGCAATCTTTGCCATGGCGGTCGTAAACATCGTGGCGCTTTATTTCCTGATGCCGATCGTGAAAGGCGAACTCGACAGCTATCTGTCACGCCTCAAATCGGGTGAAATTCGGAAATTCGAATGATCACCTCCTGATCGTTCAATCTGCTAGAAAAACCAGAGCCTCCGGCCCCGCCGGTGGCTCTTTCTTTTGAAGACCGCGCGCTTTCGCATGCTTCAACCGGCTGAGAAGCTATAATAGTCCATCAGGTGTTGCTGATAGTCCCGGCGAGCGACTGTCACGCCGCTATGGGCCACAGCCGCCGTCGCCTTGGTCCAGAACCCCAATGCAGGGGTGTTTTCAACCAACACCCGCACCTGCCATTGTCCTGGATGGCACCTGACAGTCTGGTGAAACGCCTCGATGCCGACCGCCTTACCGCGAAAGGCGCGCAGGGTGAAAAACTGACCCATATCGAAGATCGCGTCGTCATCCGTTGCCACCCGCACCAGCGAAAACCCCGCAATTTGGTCGTCGGCATAGATGAAATAGGGCCAGTGGTCATCTCGCGCCCAATACGGTGTCAGCAAATCCTGCGGATAGGCAAACAACCCATTCGCACCCACCGGCCAGCGCATGAATTGGGACATATCATGCAGGTAAAGCTGGAACAGTCGCTCAAACGCCGAACGTTGGGCCTGTTCGATCGGCCTTAGGGAAATGGTCATACTAGTCGCCTTTCGGTTTCATCACGTGCAACACGCCAATGAAAAGGCACGCCCGAAAGCGTGCCTTAAAGTCCACCGTCCGTATCGCGGCCTTAGGCGTGGATCGCGCCATCGCCGCAGGCCAGCGCCGCTTCGCGCACTGCTTCCGAGAAGGTCGGGTGGGCGTGGCAGGTGCGGGCCAGATCCTCGGCCGAGCCGCCGAATTCCATCAGCACGCAAGCCTCGTGGATCAATTCGCCCGCTGCGGGGCCCATGATGTGGACACCCAGAACGCGGTCGGTGTCTTTATCGGCCAAGATTTTCACGAAACCCTCGCCTTGGAACACGGCTTTCGCACGACCATTGCCCATGAAGCTGAACTTGCCGACCTTATAGGCGCGGCCTTCTTTCTTCAGCTCTTCTTCGGTCTTGCCGACAGAGGCAACTTCCGGCGCGGTATAGACCACCCCCGGAATAACATCGTAATTCACGTGACCGGCCTGACCTGCGATGGCTTCTGCGGCGGCCATGCCTTCATCTTCGGCCTTGTGGGCCAGCATCGGGCCTTCGATGACGTCGCCAATGGCCCAGACGCCCGGTACCGAGGTTTTCCAATGGTCGGTCGCGATCTGACCCCGTTCGGTCATTTTCACGCCCAGCGCGTCCAATCCCAAACCTTCGACATACGGACGGCGTCCGGTGGCAACCAGCACCACATCCGCGTCAATCGCGTGTTCGCTGTCATCCTTGTGCAGCTTGTAGTTCACGGTCGCCTTGGTTTTCTTGGCATCCACATTCTGAACAGCCGCACCCATGATAAAGCTCAGCCCCTGCTTTTTCAGCGCGCGCTGGAAGGTCTTGGCAAGGTCGCTGTCCATCCCCGGCGTGATCGCGTCAAGGAATTCAACGACCGTCACCTCGGCGCCCAGACGTGCATAGACCGACCCCATTTCCAGCCCGATCACACCTGCGCCGATCACAACCATTTTCTTTGGAACCTTCGGCAACTCAAGCGCCCCAGTGGAGGTCACGACGACCTTCTCGTCCACCTCGACGCCCGGCAGGGTCGACGGCTCGGACCCGGAGGCAATCACGATGTTCTTCGCGTTGTGGACGTCGTCACCCACCTTGACCTGACCGGCGGCGGGGATCGACGCCCAGCCCTTGATCCAGTCGACCTTGTTTTTCTTGAACAGGAACTCGATGCCCTTGGTGTTCTGACCGATGACGTCATCCTTATAGGCCAGCATCTGCTTCCAATCGACCGAGGGGGATTTCCCCTTCAGGCCCATCTTGGCGAAGTTGTGCTCGGCCTCGTGCAGGCTGTGGGAGGCGTGAAGCAGCGCCTTGGACGGGATGCAGCCGACGTTCAGACAGGTGCCGCCCAGCGTCTCGCGCCCTTCGACACAGGCGGTTTTCAGGCCAAGTTGAGCGCACCGGATCGCGCAGACATAGCCGCCCGGGCCACCGCCGATGATGATTACGTCATAGTCTGCCATGTGTCTCGTTCCTTTCATTTGGGGTCTGGGCGCGGCGCATGTCCGCCATCGTCCCGCTCACCCCGGAGCATTCTTGCCTAGTGATATTCATATGAGCGCCGAGATCAACATCACGGTCGTCGCGATGAAACCCACGAACCAGATCAGCGAACGCCAAGGCGACCAGCCAAACAGGTATGCGGGAAGATACAAAAGCCGCGCGCCCAGATAGACATAGGCGCATGTTGCGGTCGTCGCCGTGGACTGACCCGATAGCGAGACCACAACCACGGCGGCGGTGAACAGGATCAACCCTTCGAAATGGTTGTTCATCGCCCGCTGCGCACGCCCCGCCTTGCCCGTCAGCTCCCGCGGCTTGTCACGGGGCGAGGCCGCGTATTTCGACCCCACCTGCATCTGCCCCAGCACGGAGTAGATGCAGAACTGGACCACTTGCAACAGGCCTGCGAGGGCGAGGATGGTGAGTTCGGGGGTCATGATACGGATTCTGCTTCGTCGCTAAGCGACTGAGTAATATCGGACAGCACAGTGCGTCCGACCAAGAACGCAAGTGCAGCGATCAAGAACACCAGAATTATCGTAAAGACGCCGTTGACGGCTTCGACCGGGTTAAAGATCCCCCAAATCAAGAATGCTGTTTGCATTACGATTGCAGATCCAAGAATGCCGCAGGTGATATCAAGTCGCAAATCCAGCGAGAGCAGCCTTCCAGCCTGCTCTTTGTTGTCGCTGAACACCAATCTGTTCACCGACTTGCGAATGTCGTTCTGCGATTTGCGCAGCATTTTCCAGAAAGACCACCGCCCGAACTGAACTAAGCATTCCCCAATAAAAACAGTGATTACAAGGCTGAACGCAAAGTAATAAAACCCACTTATGGGGGCGTCGGACAAAAGAGTCGTATAACTGCTCGTAACGCCCGTTCCGCCGTCTTCGTCCACGTAGACCAGCATGCCCAATGGGCCACTTCCGAAGCCCATCAGGATCGCTGTTCTAGGGACAGAGCCGGGGATGTTCAGCACCTTGTCGGCTCCTTACTTACAAATCCATCAACAACCGGCGCGGATCCTCAAGCGCTTCTTTCACGCGCACAAGGAAGGTCACGGCGCCTTTGCCGTCCACGATCCGGTGGTCATAGGACAGCGCCAGATACATCATCGGGCGGATCACGACCTCGCCGTTGATCGCCATCGGGCGGTCCTGGATTTTGTGCATGCCAAGGATACCCGATTGCGGCGGGTTCAGGATCGGCGAGGACATGAGCGAGCCATAGACACCACCGTTCGAGATGGTGAAGGTGCCGCCCTGCATTTCGTCCATCGAGAGCTTGCCGTCACGGGCGCGACGACCCTTTTCAGCAATCGCTTTTTCGATGGTGGCGAAAGACATTGCGTCCGCATCGTTGATCACCGGCACCACAAGACCCGTAGGGGTGCCCGCGGCGACGCCCATGTTCACGTAGTTTTTGTAAACGATGTCGGTGCCGTCAATCTCGGCGTTCACTTCCGGCACTTCTTTCAGCGCGTGACAGCAAGCTTTGGTGAAGAACGACATGAAGCCCAGACGCACGCCGTGTTTTTTCTCAAACTCGGCTTTGTATTCGTTGCGCAGCGCCATCACCTCGGTCATGTCGACCTCGTTATAGGTGGTCAGCATGGCGGCGGTGTTCTGGCTGTCTTTCAGACGGCGCGCGATGGTTTGGCGCAGGCGCGTCATCTTCACACGTTCTTCGCGGGCCGGGTCCCCAGCAGCGCGCGGTGCAGCGGGCGCGGCAGCGGGCGCAGGGGCAGCTTTCGGTGCGGCCACGGCGGCAGCAACGTCATGCTTCATCACGCGACCATCGCGGCCCGTGCCTTGCACGTCGCCCGGCTTCAAACCGGCTTCTGCCATGGCTTTCTTGGCCGAGGGCGCGTCTTCGACATCCTTGCCAGCGGTCGCAGCCGAAGACGCGGCAGCGGGTGCGCTGGCGGCGGGTGCGGCGGCGGCACCAGCGCCCGACGACAGAACAGCAAGCTTGGCCGAGGCATCAACCGTGGTCCCTTCGGCGGCGAGGATCTCGGTCAGCACACCTGCGGCAGGTGCAGGCACTTCGACCGAAACCTTGTCGGTTTCAAGTTCGCACAGCATTTCATCTTGCGCGACGGTGTCGCCGACTTGCTTGAACCAGCTGGACACAGTGGCCTCGGTCACGCTTTCGCCAAGGCTGGGGACCATCACGTCTACGGCCTGACCTTCGCCACCTGATGCAGCGGGGGCCGCTTCGGCCTTCGGCTTCGCAGCAGGCGCGGGGGCGGCCCCTTCGCCTTCACCGATGGTTGCCAGAAGCGCGTCAACGCCTACGGTTTCCCCTTCGGCAGCGACAATTTCGCCCATCGTGCCAGCGGCAGGCGATGGCACTTCGACGGTCACTTTATCGGTTTCAAGCTCGCAGAGCATTTCATCGACCGCGACCGCATCGCCCGGCTTCTTGAACCAAGTGGCGACGGTGGCTTCGGTGACGCTTTCACCCAGTGTGGGGACCCTTACTTCAATGCTCATGGCTTATTTCCCTTCCATGTTCAGCGCCGCGTCCACGAGCGCCTCTTGTTGTGCTTTGTGCGTTGAGGCCAGACCGGTTGCGGGCGACGCCGCAGCAGGGCGCCCCACATAGTCGGGGCGCGTATGCTTGGCCCCGATCCGGGTCAGCACCCATTCGATATTCGGTTCAACGAAGGTCCAGGCGCCCTGGTTCTTGGGCTCTTCCTGACACCAGACGATTTCGGCCCCTTTGAAGCGTTCCAGTTCCTTCACCAGCGACATAGCGGGGAAGGGATAGAACTGCTCAAGCCGCAGCAGATAGACGTCTGTGATCCCGCGGCGGTCGCGTTCTTCCAGCAGGTCGTAATAGACCTTGCCCGAACACATCACGACGCGCTTGATCTTCTTGTCCGTGACCAGCTTGGCCTCGGACCGGCCCGTGCCGTTGTCGCGGTCGCCATCGTCCCACAGCACGCGGTGGAAGCTGGAGCCTTCGGTGAAGTCTTTCGCGTCCGACACCGCCAGCTTGTGACGCAAAAGCGATTTCGGCGTCATCAGGATCAGCGGTTTGCGATAGCCGCGATGAAGCTGGCGGCGCAGGATGTGGAAATAGTTGGCGGGCGTGGTGCAGTTGGCCACGATCCAGTTATCGCCCCCGCACATTTGCAGGAAACGTTCCAGACGGGCCGAGCTGTGTTCCGGCCCCTGCCCTTCGAAGCCATGCGGCAGAAGGACGGTCAGACCGGACATGCGCAGCCATTTGCTTTCGCCCGAGCTGATGAACTGGTCAAACATGATCTGCGCGCCGTTGGCGAAGTCGCCAAACTGCGCCTCCCACATGACCAGCGCGTTGGGTTCGGCCAGCGAATAGCCATATTCGAACCCCAGCACCGCGTATTCCGACAGCATCGAGTCGATGACTTCGTAACGTGCCTGGCCTTCGCGGATGTTGTTGAGCGGATAGTAACGCTCTTCCGTGTCCTGGTTGATCAGGCCGGAGTGACGCTGGCTGAACGTGCCGCGTGTGGCGTCCTGCCCTGACAGGCGCACCGGGAACCCTTCGGTCACAAGCGAGCCGAACGCGATGGCCTCGCCGGTTGCCCAGTCGAACCCGGACCCGGTTTCGAACATCTCTTTCTTGGCGTCCAGAAGGCGACCCACGGTTTTGTGCAGTGGGAAACCCTCGGGCGCCGTGGTCAGGGCTTTCCCGACCTCAGCCAGAGTTTCTGACGAAATCTCGGTCTTGCCTCGCTGATATTCGTCGCTTTCCTTGTCCAGATGCGACCAGCGCCCGTCCAACCAATCGGCCTTGTTGGGTTTGTAGTCTTTCCCAGCCTCGAACTCTTCGTTCATCTTGGCCTGAAAAGCGGCTTTCATATCTTCGATCTCGCCCGCCGGAATCAATCCGTCCTTCACCAGACGATCCGTATAGATCTGAAGCGTCGTCGGGTGCTTTTTGATCCGCTTATACATCAGCGGGTTGGTGAACATCGGCTCGT
The DNA here is from genome assembly GCF_947497285.1 of uncultured Aliiroseovarius sp. Taxonomy (GTDB): domain Bacteria; phylum Pseudomonadota; class Alphaproteobacteria; order Rhodobacterales; family Rhodobacteraceae; genus Aliiroseovarius. The sequence continues at coordinate 113,763 of NZ_CANMFT010000004.1, forward strand.
CGCCTTCGTTGTGACCAAACCGGCGATAGCAGAAGATGTCCAGAACCACGTCCTTGTGGAATTTCTGACGGAACTCGGTCGCGACACGCGCGGCGTGCACCACAGCTTCGGGATCATCGCCGTTCACATGGAAGATCGGCGCTTCCACCATCAATGCGATATCCGTCGGGTAAGGCGACGAACGCGAGAAATGCGGCGCGGTGGTAAAGCCGATCTGGTTGTTGACCACGATATGCATGGTGCCGCCGGTTTTGTGCCCGACCAGACCGGAAAGACCAAAGCCTTCGGCCACGACACCCTGACCGGCAAACGCCGCATCACCGTGAAGCAGGATCGGCAGAACCTGATCGCGGTCCTTGTCATTCATCTGCTCTTGCTTGGCGCGCACTTTCCCCAGAACAACGGGGTTCACGGCCTCAAGGTGGGATGGGTTGGCGGTCAAGCTCAGGTGCACGATATTGCCGTCAAACTCGCGGTCCGAACTGGCGCCAAGGTGGTATTTCACATCGCCCGAGCCGTCGACCTCTTCCGGTTTGAAGCTGCCACCCTGAAATTCGTTGAAGATGGCGCGATAAGGCTTTTGCAGCACATTGGCCAGCACAGACAGACGCCCGCGGTGGGGCATGCCCATCACGATGTCTTTCAGGCCAAGCTGCCCGCCGCGCTTGATGATCTGTTCCATTGCGGGGATCAGCGCCTCGCCACCGTCCAGACCAAACCGCTTAGTGCCCATGTATTTGACATGCAGGAATTTCTCGAACCCTTCGGCCTCGACCAGCTTGTTCAGGATCGCTTTGCGGCCCTCGCGAGTGAACTTGATCTCGCGGTCAAACCCTTCGATCCGCTCTTTCAGCCATGCCGACTGAACGGGGTCCGAGATATGCATGTATTGCAGTGCAAACGTGCCGCAATATGTGCTTTTCACAATCGCCAAGATGTGCCGCATCGAGGCGACTTCAAGCCCCAGCACATTGTCGATGAAGATCGGGCGATCCATATCAGCTTCTGTGAACCCGTAGGAGGCTGGATCAAGCTCGGGGTGATCGCTGTCCTCTCGCATGCCCAGCGGGTCAAGATTGGCGGCCAGATGGCCCCGGATCCGGTAAGCCCGGATGATCATCAGGGCGCGAATGCTGTCCAGCACGGCGCGTTTGATCTGATCGTCCGACAGCTGAACACCCTTCTCGGCCGCCTTCGCTTCGATCTTTTTGCCCGCAGATTTGGCTTCGGCCACCGGTTCTTCGGGCCACTGGCCATCCAACCCGTGCACCCGATCGCCGGTCGGCATCGGCGGCCAGTCACTACGCGACCATGACGGCCCAGCCGCTTCGGCGGTTACATCACCGCCGTCATCGCCAAGCTCGGTAAAAAACGCTTGCCACGCAGCATCGACCGCATTGGGGTCGCGCGCATATTGGGCGTAAAGCTGTTCTAGATACTCAGCATTGTGGCCTTGCATGAAGCTTGAGGCATGGAAAAGGTCGTTCGGGCTCTGATCCGTCATGGGGTCACCTGAAAATTGGTAAACGCGCGCCCCGGGAAATGGGGCGCGCGAAGTGCTTTACTTATTTGCCGATCGCTTCCAGCACGGCCTCGCCCAGTGTGGCGGGGCTATCGGCAACCACGATACCAGCGGCACGCATAGCTTCGATCTTATCTTCGGCACCGCCTTTACCACCAGCAACGATGGCACCAGCGTGGCCCATCCGACGACCCGGAGGCGCCGTGCGGCCCGCGATGAAGCCAGCAACCGGCTTCCAGCGGCCTTTCTTCTTCTGTTCGGCCAGAAATTCAGCCGCTTCTTCTTCAGCCGAGCCACCGATTTCACCGATCATGATGATCGACTGCGTCTCGTCGTCGTCCAGGAACATGTCCAAAACGTCGATATGCTCGGTGCCTTTGATGGGGTCGCCCCCGATGCCGACAGCGGTCGACTGGCCCAGACCGATATCCGAGGTCTGCTTCACAGCCTCATAGGTCAAAGTGCCGGAGCGCGACACAACACCGACCGAGCCACGCTTGTGGATATGGCCGGGCATGATGCCGATTTTACAAGCGTCGGGCGTGATGACACCGGGGCAGTTCGGGCCAATGAGGCGGCTTTTCGAGCCGTCCAGCGCACGCTGAACGCGCATCATGTCCAGCACGGGAATGCCTTCGGTGATACAGACGATCAGTTCCATCTGCGCGTCGATCGCTTCAAGGATCGAGTCCGCTGCGAAGGGCGGCGGCACGTAGATCACGGAAGCGTTGGCTTCAGTGACGTGCTTTGCCTCGTGTACCGAGTTAAAGACCGGAAGATCCAGATGCGTCTGCCCACCTTTGCCCGGCGTCACACCGCCGACCATCTTGGTGCCATACGCAATGGCCTGTTCCGAGTGAAAGGTGCCCTGCGAGCCGGTAAAGCCCTGACAGATTACCTTGGTATTTTCGTCGATAAGGACTGCCATTGTCTTAACCTTTCACCGCTTTCACGATTTTCTCTGCGCCGTCCGACAGGTTGTCTGCCGCGATGACGTTCAAGCCGGAACCGTTGATGATGGCTTTGCCCTCATCCACGTTGGTGCCTTCAAGGCGCACAACCAGCGGAACTTGCAGGCCGACCTCTTTCACCGCGGCGACCACGCCTTCGGCGATGACGTCACAGCGCATGATGCCGCCGAAAATGTTGACCAAGATGCCTTTGACCTGCGGGTCCGAGGTGATGATCTTGAACGCCTCAGTGACTTTCTCTTTGGTCGCGCCGCCACCAACGTCAAGGAAGTTGGCAGGTTCAGCGCCGTAAAGCTTGATGATGTCCATCGTGGCCATTGCCAGACCGGCACCGTTCACCATGCAGCCGATTTCACCGTCCAGAGCGATATAGTTCAGGTCGTATTTCGACGCTTCCAACTCTTTGGGGTCTTCTTCGGTGGTGTCGCGCAGTTCGGCGATATCGGCGTGGCGGTAGAGCGCGTTGCCGTCAAAGCTGACTTTCGCATCCAGCACTTTCAGATCACCGCTGTCGGACACGATCAGCGGGTTGATCTCCAGCATCTCCATGTCCTTCTCGGTGAAGGCTTGGTAGAGCTGGCCCATCAGTTTCACGCATTGCTTGATCTGCGCGCCTTCCAGTCCCAGCGAGAACGCGATGCGGCGGCCGTGGAAGCCTTGATAACCCGTTGCGGGATCAACCGAGAAGCTCAGGATTTTTTCGGGGGTCGCGGCGGCCACCTCTTCAATGTCCATGCCGCCTTCGGTTGAGCAGACGAACGAAATGCGCGATGTTTGGCGGTCAACCAGCAGAGCGAGGTAAAGCTCACGCTCAATGCCGGAACCGGCCTCGATATAGATGCGGTTGACTTGCTTGCCGGCCGGGCCGGTCTGGTGGGTCACAAGGGTGCGGCCCAGCATCTTCTTGGCTTCTTCAGCAGCTTCCTGCACCGATTTGGTCAGGCGCACACCGCCCTTTTCGCCAGCGCCAGCTTCCTTGAAAGTGCCTTTGCCGCGGCCACCTGCGTGGATTTGCGCTTTGACCACCCAAAGGGGGCCGTCGAGTTCACCTGCGGCGGTCTTGGCTTCTTCTGCTCTCAATACGGGGCGTCCGTCGGAAACGGGGGCTCCGTAGGATTTCAGAAGGGCTTTCGCCTGGTATTCATGAATGTTCATGAAGTCATCCTATCCAGTTGGTCCATTTGGTCGGAGACACCATGCACAGGTGAAGCAGTGATAAGAAACACTTTTTGGGGAAAGGCGCTGTTTTGCGCTAACTTTCCGTTTTTTGTGATCACAGCCGAAAAAGTGTGATCACAAATTCTAATTCCTTGGCTTGAAACATCTAAGAATCGTGAATTCGTTTAGGAATCCTACCAAAAAGAAAGGGCGCCCAACAGGACGCCCTTTCCGGAAAATGCATTGCGAGATCAAGCCAGCGAGGGGTCGATCTCTTTACAGGCAGACACAAGGCCCTTCACCGCGTCGACCGATTTGTCGAACATGGCTTGCTCGTCCTTGCTCAACTTGATGTCGATAACCTTCTCGATCCCGTTGGCACCGATGACTGTCGGCACACCAACATAGAAACCCTCCAGACCGTAAGCACCGTCAACATATGCGGCACAGGGCAGAACGCGTCTTTGATCATTCAGGTAAGCCTGAGCCATCTCAATCGCCGAAGCGGCCGGGGCGTAGTATGCCGAGCCGGTTTTCAGCAGGCCAACGATTTCGGCGCCGCCGTCACGGGTGCGCTGAATGATGGCATCCAGTTTTTCCTGGCTGGTCCAACCCATGTCCACCAAGTCCGGCAGCGGAATGCCACCAACGGTCGAATAGCGGGCCAGCGGCACCATGGTGTCGCCGTGGCCGCCCAGAACGAAGGCTGTGACGTCGCGCATCGACACCTCAAACTCGACCGACAGGAAGTGACGGAAGCGTGCCGAGTCCAGAACGCCAGCCATGCCGACGACTTTCTGATGCGGCAGGCCTGAGAATTCGCGCAGCGCCCAAACCATGGCGTCCAGCGGGTTGGTGATGCAGATCACGAACGCGTCCGGGGCGTGGTCGCGGATGCCTTCGCCGACCGACTTCATGACCTTCAGGTTGATGCCCAGCAGGTCATCACGGCTCATGCCCGGTTTGCGGGGCACACCGGCAGTCACGATGCAAACATCTGCGCCCGCGATACCTTCGTAGCTTGTGGTGCCCGACAGCGATGCGTCGAACCCTTCGACGGGGCCGCTTTCGGCGATATCCAGCGCCTTGCCCTGCGGGATGCCATCGGCAATATCAAAGAGGACGACGTCGCCCATTTCTTTCAGTGCAGCAAGGTGAGCGAGGGTGCCACCGATCATACCGCTACCGATAAGCGCTATCTTAGGTCTGGCCATGAGTGTGATCTCCGATCAGTTGTTTTCGGGCGCATGCGTAGTCCGAATATGGCGTTCGCGCAAGAGCGCTGCAGCGCGGCGTGACGCAGTCCTTGCCTCAGAACCCCGTTCGCGATAGCGCTAAAACACACGTTTTCCAGCGGTTTGAGGCGCATCCCATGCCCGAGGCACTTGACCTTACATTCTTTGCCTTTGCGATCCCTGCGGTGATCTTTGCAGGTATTTCCAAGGGGGGCTTCGGGTCAGGGGCGGCATTTGCAGCGACCCCGCTGCTTGCGCTGATTCTGGAGCCGGGGGCGGCCATCGGGTTGATGTTGCCGCTTCTGATGCTGATGGATGTGACCGCGCTGAAACCCTATTGGCGCAAATGGGATACGCCGTCGGCCAAGGCTCTGGTGCTGGGCGCGGTTCCCGGCGTCGCGATTGGGGCGCTTTTGTATTCCATCGCCAATCCCGACATCTTTCGTCTGTTGATCGGGCTGATTGCGGTCGGGTTTGTCGCGTTTCAGGCCGCAAAGTCACGCGGTTGGATCAAACCCGCGCCGAACCCAATGTCTGCCGGTATGGGTGGGTTCTGGGGCTTGATCGCAGGCTTCACCAGTTTTATCAGCCATGCAGGTGGCCCGCCCGCAGCCGTGTTTCTGCTGTCGCGACGCCTTGACAAGACCACCTTTCAGTCCACGACGGTGATCAGTTTCTGGGCGATCAACCTTCTGAAATTCATTCCCTATTTTGCACTCGGGATATTCACATGGCAGACCGCCAAGGCCGATCTGTTTCTGATTCCATTTGCAATCATCGGCGTCTGGATCGGTGTGCATATGCACCACCGCCTGTCCGAACGTGGCTTTTTCGCCTTCACTTATCTGTTCCTGATCCTCACTGGCACGAAGCTGATATGGGAAGGGCTGACCTGATCCGGCCCCGCCTTCCAAGATTTTCTGCAATGCGGCAAATCTGGCCTTGCGGATTGGTGCGCAAATGTGGTCCCTTGCGCAACAATATTGCGGAGGCCCAGAATCATGTCCACTCGTCCCTATCGTTCCGTCCTTTATATCCCCGGCTCGAAAGAGCGTGCGTTGGAGAAAGCCCGCACGCTGCCCGCCGATGCGATTATCTTCGACCTTGAAGATGCCGTAGCACCCGACGCCAAGGTCGACGCCCGCGCGATCCTGAAGGCGGAACTGGGCAAGGGTGGCTATGGCAACCGCGCCAAGATCGTCCGTATCAACGGGTTTGATACCAAATGGGGCAAGGATGATGTGGCCGCCTTTGTTGGTGCCGATATTGACGCGATCCTGATGCCCAAGGTGGACAATGCCTCGCAACTGGACGAGTTGGCCGCTCTGATCCCCGATGTGGACCTGTGGGCGATGATGGAAACACCGTTGGGCATGTTGAACGCCGCCGAGATCGCCGCCCACCCGCGCCTTAAGGGCTTCGTTTTGGGCACCAATGACCTTGCCAAGGAACTCAACACCCGTTTCCGCGCGGACCGCCTACCGATGATGGGCGGGTTGCATCTGTGCTTGTTGGCCGCCAAGGCCCACGGCCTGGTGATCATCGACGGCGTCTATAATGCCTTTAAGGACGATGAGGGACTGCGCGCCGAATGCGCTCAAGGGCGCGACATGGGCATGGACGGCAAAACTCTGATCCACCCGGCGCAACTGGACATCGCCAACACCGCCTTCGCCCCGTCCGAAGATGAGATCGACCTCGCCCAGCGCCAGATCGCCGCGTTTGAGGACGCCGAGGCGTCGGGCCAAGGCGTCGCGGTTGTGGATGGTAAAATTGTCGAAAACCTGCATGTTGTGACGGCAAAGGGCATTCTGGCCAAAGCAAAGGCCATTGCCGACATGGCAAAATAAGGCGGAGAACGCACATGACCATCCTGATCATCGGTTTAGCACTTTGGTATGCTGGGCATTTCTGGAAACGCGCCCTGCCCGCGCGCCACGCCGCGATGGGCGACAAGGCAAAAGGGACGTCGGCGCTGATCCTCGTCGCCAGCATCGTCCTGATGGTGATCGGGTATCGCAGCGTCGAAAGCTATGATCTGCTGACCTATCCGTCATTCCTGAAACACATCAACAATCTGGCGATCCTGTTCGCGATCTACTTCATGAGCCCCGGCCCCTCGAAAGGCGCGCTGTTTTACAAGATGCGCCACCCGATGCTGACCGGCTTCATCATCTGGTCCGTCGCGCATATCGTTGTGAACCCTGATCTGGCCTCGATTGTGCTGTTTGGCGGGCTGACGATTTGGGCGGTAGCCGAGGTGATCGTGATCAACCGCGCCGAGCCGAACTGGACGCCGAACCCGAAAGGCACAATTGCCAAAGACGGCATGTTTCTTGGGGCGGCGCTTGTGCTGACCCTGATCATCGGGCTGATCCACGGGTTGATCGGGCCGTCGGTATTCGGAGGGTAGACATGAAACTCTATCGCCTGCTGACAGAAGACGACACCTCGGCGTTTTGCCACAAAGTGACCGCAGCCTTGAACAAAGGCTGGGAATTGCATGGCGATCCCGCCTATGCCCACGACGCCTCCACCGGATTAATGCGTTGCGCGCAAGCGGTGGTGAAGGTCGTGCCGGGCGACTACTCCCCCGACACAAAACTCGGAGACCACTGATGGCGAAAACCAATCCGGGCCGCTTCTTTGAGGACTATAAGCTGGGCGACGTGATCCACCACGCCGTGCCGCGCACCGTGGCCGAAGGCGAACGCGCGCTGTATCACGCACTGTATCCTGCCCGCCACGCACTGTATTCGTCAGACGAATTCGCAGGCGCTTGCGGGTTGGAAGGGTCACCGATTGACGACCTGATCGCGTTCCACGTGGTGTTTGGCAAAACCGTTCCCGATATTTCACTGAACGCAGTGGCAAATCTTGGATATGCCGAAGGTCGCTGGCTGAAACCGGTCTATCCCGGTGACACGCTGCGATCCTCGTCCGAGGTGATCGGGCTGAAACAGAACTCCAACGGGAAATCGGGCGTGGTCTGGGTGCGCACGCGTGGTGTGAACCAAGTGGGCGAGCCGGTGTTGGAATATGTGCGCTGGGTGATGGTGCGCAAGAACGATTTGGACGCGCCCGCACCAGAAACTGTCATCCCCGACCTGAAAGGCACATTGAACGCCAGCGATCTGGTGATCCCTGAGGGGCTGTCTTTCGAGGACTATGATTTCTCCTTGGCCGGAGAGACGCACCGCTGGGGCGACTATGAAGTGGGTGAGAAAATCGACCACGTTGATGGCGTTACCGTTGAGGAAGCCGAACACATGATCGCCACGCGCTTGTGGCAGAACACCGCCAAGGTTCATTTCGACGCAACCTTCCGTCCCGATGGGCAGCGCTTGATCTATGGTGGGCATGTGATTTCGATGGCGCGGGCGTTGTCCTTCAACGGGCTGGCGAACGCACAGATGATCGTTGGGCTAAACGGCGGCGCGCACGCGAACCCCTGCTTTGCAGGCGACACGATCCGCGCATGGTCCGAGGTGCTGGACAAGGCCGACACTGACGCGCCGGGCGTGGGGGCTGTGCGCTTGCGCTTGGTCGCCGTCAAACATGGCGCGCCTGAGTTTGCCTTGAAGGGCGAGGACGGGAAATACCTTCCCGAAGTGATGCTGGATCTCGATTATTGGGCATTGATGCCCAAATAATGCATCGGCTTCATAACCAAGGCGGAAGCAACCACGCGCCGGATATCTGCATGCGGTTGTGTGCAGAACCTGATTTTTTCAGTCAGGGTTAAGCATTGGAAAAATGTGATCACATCTAGAAAATTTGTGATCACAAGCGCCTGTTTTCCCCTTTGTTAGCGCAATTTCACCATTTTTCCCGCTGGTTCTTACGTGACTCTGCGCGGTAAAAGACGCTATTGCTGTCACAACAGTCGCAACAGACAGAAGGAGGCCACCATGGCCGACGTGAACAGAGGCAACCGTCCTCTTTCCCCGCATCTGCAGATTTACCGTCCGCAACTGACCTCCATCACATCGATCTTTGCCCGCATCACGGGTGTCGCGCTTTTGGGCGCTGCTATCTTGGTCGTTTGGTGGTTCTTCGCGGCCGCCATGGGCCCTGGCTACTATGATCTGGTGAACGGATTGATGACCTCGTTCATTGGTGACGTCATCATGTTCCTCGCGCTGTGGGCCCTGTGCTACCACGCGCTGTCGGGCTTGCGTCACCTGATCTGGGATGTCGGCATTGGCCTTGACGTCGAAACCGCCGAAAAGATGGGCCTTGGCGTCATCTTCGGTTCTGTCATTTTGGCGATCATCGTCGCCATAATCGTGTAAGGAGGCGGCCATGCATTATCTCACCGACCGCAAACGCGCCGTGGGCAAAGGGGCTGCTCATTCCGGTACAGAGCATTTCTGGGGTCAGGCAATTTCTGCCGTCGGGCTGTTGCTGCTGATGCCGCTGTTTGCCCTGACTTTCGGCCACGCGCTTGGCATGCCCTATGAAGAAGCGATCGCTTATTACCAGCATCCCTTCCCAGCCATCATCGCAGCCATGACGCTGGTCACGGCAATGGTTCACTTTCGCCACGGCGTTCAGGTGGTGATCGAGGATTATTCCCGCGGTGTCACCAAGAAGGCCTTGGTGGTCTGCTGCACCGCCCTTTCCTACACCGTTCTGGCAATTGGCCTTTATGGCCTTGCCCGCATCGCCTTTTAAGACCGGAGAGCAACCCAAATGGCAGCTTACGAATACGAAACACACGAATATGACGTGGTCGTGGTCGGCGCCGGTGGCGCAGGTCTGCGGGCCACGCTTGGCATGGCGGAACAAGGTCTGCGCACCGCCTGCGTGACCAAAGTCTTCCCGACCCGCTCCCACACCGTGGCCGCACAAGGCGGCATCGCCGCGTCCCTGTCCAACATGGGCCCGGACAACTGGCAGTGGCACATGTATGACACCGTCAAAGGCTCGGACTGGCTGGGCGACACGGATGCGATGGAATACCTTGCCCGCGAAGCACCCAAGGCGGTTTACGAGCTGGAACATTACGGCGTCCCCTTCTCTCGCACCGAGGAAGGCAAGATTTACCAGCGTCCGTTCGGCGGCCACACCACCGAATTCGGTGACGGCCCGCCCGTGCAGCGGACTTGTGCCGCCGCGGACCGGACCGGCCACGCCATTCTGCACACGCTCTACGGTCAATCGCTAAAGAACAACGCAGAATTCTATGTCGAGTATTTCGCCATCGACCTGATTATGTCCGACGACGGCGAATGTCAGGGCGTTGTGTGCTGGAAGCTCGACGACGGCACGATGCACGTCTTCAACGCCAAGATGGTCGTTCTGGCCACCGGCGGTTATGGACGCGCCTTTTTCTCGGCCACCTCGGCCCACACCTGCACCGGCGACGGTGGCGGCATGGTGGCGCGCGCGGGTCTGGCCCTGCAAGACATGGAGTTCGTCCAGTTCCACCCAACCGGGATCTACGGTTCAGGCTGTCTGATCACCGAAGGGGCGCGCGGCGAAGGCGGCTATCTGGTCAACTCCGAAGGTGAACGGTTTATGGAGCGTTATGCGCCCCAGTATAAAGACCTTGCGCCACGCGATTATGTCTCCCGCTCGATGACCATGGAAATCCGCGAAGGGCGCGGCGTGGGCGACGAAAAAGACCACATCTATCTGCACCTTGATCACCTGCCGGCCGAGGCACTGGCCGAACGCCTGCCCGGTATTTCGGAAAGCGCCAAGATCTTCGCAGGCGTTGACGTGAACAAGGAACCGATCCCGGTTCTGCCGACGGTTCACTACAACATGGGCGGCATTCCGACCAACTATTGGGGTGAAGTGCTGAACCCGACTGCCAAAGATCCGACCGCTGTTGTGCCCGGCCTGATGGCCGTCGGTGAAGCGGGCTGTGCGTCTGTGCATGGGGCCAACCGCCTCGGGTCGAATTCGCTGATCGACCTGGTGGTCTTCGGCCGTGCCGCCGCGATCCGCGCCGGCAAGATTGTCGATGCAGAAAGCGCGAACCCGGTGCTGAACCAACCGTCCGTCGACAAAGCTTTCGATCGCTTTGACGGGCTGCGCAACGCCAAGGGCACCGTTCCCACCGCCGAGTTGCGTCTTGAAATGCAGAAGACCATGCAGGCAGACGCTGCTGTCTTCCGCACCGCCAAGACGCTGAAGGAAGGCGTCGAAAAAATGACCAAGGTTGCCGCCAAGATGGACGATCTGGCCGTCACCGACCGCTCGCTTGTCTGGAACTCGGACCTGATGGAGACGATGGAGCTGGCGAACCTTATGCCGAACGCTCTGGCCACCATCCACGGGGCCGAAGCGCGTGAAGAAAGCCGCGGGGCACACGCCCACGAGGATTTCCCGAAACGCGACGACAAGAAGTGGCGTGTCCACACCGTCAGCCGCGTGGATGGCAACAAGGTCGATCTGACCTATCGCCCCGTGATCACCGATCCGCTGACCACCGAAACCGAGGGTGGCATCAGCCTCAAGAAAATCGCGCCCAAAGCGCGGACGTTCTAAGGAGGACACGAAATGGTTCAATTCAGACTTCCGAAGAACTCGACAGTCCGCACCGGCAAGACCTGGCCCAAGCCTGATGGCGCGACCAATGTCCGCAAGTTCCAAATTTACCGCTGGACGCCGGATGATGGTGAAAACCCCCGCGTCGACACCTATTTCGTCGATATGGACAAATGCGGACCGATGGTTCTGGACGCGCTGATCAAGATCAAGAACGAGATTGATCCGACCCTGACCTTCCGCCGGTCCTGCCGCGAAGGCATCTGTGGGTCCTGCGCGATGAACATCGACGGGATCAACACGCTGGCCTGTATCTATGGCATGGACGAGATCAAGGGCGATGTGAAAATCTACCCGTTGCCGCACACACCTGTGGTGCGCGACCTGATCCCGGACCTGACGCATTTTTATGCGCAGCACGCCTCGATCATGCCATGGTTGGAAACCAAGACAAACCGCCCTGCGAAAGAGTGGAAACAGTCGATCGAAGACCGCAAGAAACTTGACGGTCTGTATGAATGCGTTATGTGCGCCAGCTGCTCGACCTCGTGCCCCAGCTATTGGTGGAACGGTGACCGCTACCTCGGCCCAGCCGCGTTGCTCCATGCGTATCGCTGGATCATCGACAGCCGTGACGAGGCCACCGGCGAGCGTCTGGACGAGTTGGAAGATCCCTTCAAACTCTACCGCTGCCACACCATCATGAACTGCGCCAAGACCTGTCCGAAGGGTTTGAACCCAGCCAAGGCGATTGCCGAGATCAAAAAAATGATGGTCGAACGCACGCTTTGATCGGAACAGATATTTATGCGAAAAGGGCGGCCCTATGGCCGCCCTTTTTCATTGGAGGTTCGATGTCAGGCTATTCAGGAACACCGCTTGAAAAGAAGCTTGGCCTGAAAGACGGTCAGCGGGTGGCTTGGGTCGAACGCCCCACGGCTCAGGATTATCTGGTCAGCAGCCGGGCCTTCATCGCAGTGGACGATGTGGCGCCCGAGACGCTGGTCGGCCCCTATGACGTCATCCACATGTTCACTGCTCGCCGAGCGCGTTTTGAATTGGCCCTGCCCAACCTTCTGAAAAATATCGATAAGGACGGTATGATCTGGGTAAGTTGGCCCAAGAAAGCCTCAAAAGTTCCAACTGATATGACCGAGGAGGTGATCCGCAATTTGGCGCTGCAGACATCCCTCGTGGATGTGAAAGTGTGCGCAGTGGATGACATCTGGTCCGGCCTCAAGCTTGTCATTCGAAAGGCGTTGCGCCAGCAACATGAAGCCTGATCACTCGCGCGCACGCAGCACTTGGGCTGGGCGCGCAGACAAGGGTCGCCACGCATAAGCCAACCCTGCCAGCACGGTCGCAATCACTCCGCCCGCCACGATGGCAAGTGCGTTTAGCGCGTCAAAGACAAAGCGATCTTCCATGATGTAGTGGGTGACGGCCCAACCCGCGACCCCGCCAGCAAACACAGCCACTGCCCCTGCTGCCATGCCCAAAACGGCCGACCGAATGGCAAAGTTGGCAAGAATCGCCGGCCGCGTCGCGCCAAGCGTTTTCAGAACCGCTGCCTCGTAGGTTCTGGCGCGTTCACCGGCAGCGGCGGCCCCCATCAACACGACGAAACCGGTCACGAGGGTCGCAAGCGCCCCATAGGTGATCGCGCCGGCGACCTGCCCCATCAACCCGGTGACCTGGGTGATCGCGTCACGCACCGAAATCAGCGTGATGTTGGGATAAGCCCGGCCCAGATCGCGCAGGATGGCAGCCTCGCCTGTTTGATCGGCATAGATTGTGGCGATATAGCTGTGCGGTGCACCTGCCAGCGCCGAAGGGTTCATGGTCATCACAAAGCCCATACCCGCTTGGCTGAAATCGACCTCGCGCAGGCTGGTGATCTCGCCCGTAATATCACGGCCCAGAATATTGACGGTCAGGCTGTCCCCGATGCCGATCCCCATCTCCTGCGCCTCTTCGGCGGCAAAGCTGATTTGCGGCGGACCCTGATAGTCCTTGGGCCACCATTCGCCGTCCACCACCGTGGTGCGGGTGGGGGTGTCAGAGTAAGTAAGGCCACGATCGCCACGCACGACCCAATGTCCCCCCGCCACCTCGCGGGCAGGGCGGTCATTGATCTTGGTGATCATCCCGCGCAGCATCGGCGCAGTGTCGATGCGGCTGACCAAGGGATCACCTTCCAGCCGTGCAGAGACGCCGTCGATCTGATCGGGTTGAATATCCAGCACGAAAAAGCTGGGTGCCACTTCGGGCAAGTCTCGTGCAATGGCGCCGCGCAGGTTGTTGTCGATCTGTCCCACAGCCGCCAGCACCGCCAGCCCCAACCCCAAGGACAGCACGACAGCCCCCGCTTCGCCGCCCGGGCCGCCCACCGCGCCAAGCGCCATGCGCAGCGTGGGCCACCCGCGCAGGGCTGTTCTGTGGCCAAGCCAGCGCGCGATCCAACGCACCGCAAGCCCGGTCAGGACCAGCGCCGCAAAGGCGCCGGACAGACCGATGAAGCTCCACATCGCGAGGGACGGCATACCCGACAGACGCGCCGCAGCCCAGATCAGGGTGGCAAGTATCCCCAGACAAAGGCCAATGAACAGCGGGCGTGGCAGACGTGTTGCGCCCAAGGCAGCGTCACGGAACAGGGCGGCGGCCTTGACCTCTTCTGTGCGCGACAAGGGCCACAGTGTGAACAAAAGTGCCGCGAGCCCCCCATAAAGCGCGGCTTCTGCCAGCGGGCGGGCGTAGATCGTGATCTCGGCGGTGATCGGAAGCGATTGCGCAATGACCGGAGCCAGCAGCAACGGAACAATTGCCCCCAGCATCAGGCCAAGGGCAAGGCCGATGAGCGTCAACAGGCCAATTTGCAGGAAATATGTAAGAAAGATCATCCGGCGTTCGGCGCCCAGCGCCCGCAATATCGCAATTGTGCCAGTCTTGCCGTCCAGATAAGCGCGAACAGCAGCCGAGATACCGACCCCACCGACCGCAAGCCCCGCCAGACCAACCAACACCAGAAAAGCGCCCAGCCGATCCACGAGCCGGCTCATCCCAGGCGCGCCGTTTCGGGCGTCTTGCCAACGTGCACCTTTCGGTTCAAGCGTGGGCATCAGGGCTGCATGAGCTTGATCTAGGTTGAAGCCTTCACGCAGGCGCATCTTGTAGTGACTGTTGAACAGCGTGCCTTCGGCCAGAAGGCCCGAGCCTTCCAGTGCCGCGCGTCGCACGATGCTGCGCGGGCCCAAGCCGAACCCGGCGGTCGCGTTGTCCGGCTCCTTCACCAGTTCGGCCATCAGCACGAAATCAGCTCCGCCCAGACGGAAGCTGTCGCCGGGGGACAGCCCCAACCGGTCGATCAGCAAGTCGTCCATGACCGCGCCGGGCATGCCGCCCTGCCCGTCCAGCGCGTCAGACAACGCCATCGGTGGATCCAGTACAACTTGTCCTATCAATGGATAGGCATCGTCCACTGCCTTCACCTGCGTCAGACCGCGGTCATTTTCGGTGACCGCCATCGACCGGAAATCCGCCAACACGCTTATCTGCGCGGCCTGTGGGACCAAAAGCGCCTCTTCGTCAGGGTCTGCAAAGCGATAGGTGAACGACACCGAGACGTCCCCGCCCAGCAGCACCGCACCTTGCGATGCCAGCCCCGCGCGCAATCCTTCGCGCACACTGCCGATCGCGGCGATGGCGGCCACGCCCAACACAAGACAGGCAAGAAAAATCCGAAAGCCGCGCAGCCCCCCGCGCATCTCGCGTCGCGCCAGACGCAGGGCCATGCCAAGCGACCCGGTCATGCAAGCACTCCGTCCTGAATGTGCACAATCCGGTCACACCGCTCTGCAAGCTCGGGCGCATGGGTCACAAGGATCAGCGTCGCGCCGTGACGATCGCGCAGCCCGAACAGAAGGTCCATGATGGTGGCGCCTGTGGCCCCGTCCAGATTGCCGGTCGGTTCATCGGCCAACAGGATCTCGGGCCGGGGGGCAGCCGCGCGGGCCAAGGCCACGCGTTGCTGTTCACCGCCAGACATCTGGCTTGGGTAATGATCCAGCCGGTGTGACAACCCGACGGCTTCCAGTTCCTCGGCAGCGCGATCAAACGCGTCTCGGGCACCGGCCAGCTCCAACGGGGTTGCGACATTTTCAAGGGCCGTCATGGTCGGAATAAGGTGGAAAGACTGGAACACCACCCCCATATGATCCCTACGAAAGCGTGCAAGGTCGTCTTCACCCATCACACCCAGATCACGCCCAAGCGCCGATACCGATCCACCGGTGGCCTGTTCCAGCCCACCCATCAACATAAGGAGCGATGATTTGCCCGAGCCTGAAGGCCCAGTCAGGCCAAGTGTTTCGCCCGCGGACACATCGAGCGTTATGCCCTTGAGGATCTCGGTGCGCCCTGCATTATGCCCAAGTGTCAGGCGCGCGTCGGTCAGGGAAAGGATCGGCGTGGTCATGGGGCACCCGGCTTTGGAAGGAATATAATGATTACGGTTGGATATGGGGTCTTGGCGCGTCTTTCCAAGGGGGTCGTTGCAATGGTCTTCGTGGCTTTTGCCGCGCAGGCCCAGCCGGTCACGGTTCTTGCGCTGGGTGACAGTCTGACAGCGGGGTATGGGCTTGCCCAAGACGAAGGGTTCGTTCCGCAGCTTGAGGCTTGGTTGAAGGACCGTGGGGTCAGTGCGCGCGTCATCAATGGCGGCGTGTCCGGCGACACAAGTGCCGGGGGGGCTGCGCGCATCAATTGGGCATTGACCCCCGAGGTCAACGCGGTTGTCGTCACATTGGGCGGCAATGACCTGCTCCGAGGTATTCCCCCAGAGGAAACCCGCAAACATCTGAGCCGCATTCTGACCGAGCTGCAAAACCGTGACCTGCCTGCGCTGCTCGTGGGTCTTCCGGGGCCGGCGAATTTCGGGCCTGATTACAAGGCTGCGTTTGAAGCAAACTTCGAAACGCTCGCAGCCGAATTTCAGGTGCCGTTGGAGCCAAACTTTCTGGCCGCAATCACGGATACGCTTGATCCGGCAGACACCGCCCGCCTGTATTTGCAGCCCGACGGATTGCACCCCAACCGTGAGGGCGTGTCCCGCATCGTGGACGCAATAGGCCCAAAAGTGTTGCAGATCGTGCCACAGGCCGCCGTCGAATAGAGCCGATACGACTGTATCGCGCAGGCACTCCCGGCCCTGATCAGACCCTTGATGAGGACGGGCGATCCCCGTTGACCTATACATAGTGACACCTAGGCGACCCTTGAAGGTTGTGCCACTGTTACGCACCACAGCGGCCCCACCCGGCCATAATGGTGCAACCATATGACGCGGAGTGCCTCGGTGAAAACACTCTTGGTGACAGAGGATCCTGGCATCCAGCGCAGGTTTGATACTGTGTTAGGCGACGCCAATTCTGCCCGGCCGGCGGTTTGTGCCACGGCCGAGGCCGCCGAGATCTACCTTTCCCAGAACCGTGATACGCAGCTTCTGGTCGTCGATTTCACGCTTGCAGCGCTCGGAGGGCTGAAAGTGGTCGAGCGGTTGATGAAATCGCGAAAGGCACTTGCCGTGATCCTGCTGATCCCGCCACATTCAAACGAAATCGCGCGCCAGGCTCTTGCGCTTGGCGTTTCGGCAACCGCGCCGACGTCCCTGTCGCAAAAGGCGCTTTCCCATGTGCTGGCCCTAATCCGCGAGGGCCATAACCTGATGCTGCTGCCCCGGTTCAGAACGAGGCAGCAGGGAGCGGCCCACACGCTGTCACGCCGCGAGCTTCAGATTTTGGCGCTTCTGTGTGACGGGCAGCAAAACAAAGAAATCGCGCACGCCTTTGGCATTCAGGAGGTCACTGTGAAAATGCATATGCGCGCGGTGATCCGAAAGCTGGGCGCGCGCAACCGGACCCACGCCGCGATGATCGCGCGCGACCAAGGGCTGGTCTGACACGGCATTCAGTCTTTCGGCGGGGCGTCGTCCCAACGGTCACTCAGGATACGGTGGCTGTCGCCATCCGGGTCGTCATATTGTTCGCTTTTCAGGGTCCAGAAGAAGGCGACAAGCCCCAAGCCACCCAGAAGCAGCGAGACAGGGATCAAATAGACCAGAACGTTCATCACTCAGCCTTTCTTCAGCCGCAACGCGTTCAGCGATACTGACACTGACGAGAATGACATGGCAAGAGCAGCGGCCAACGGCGTGGCCAGCCCCACCAGCGCGATCGGGATGGCGATCGCATTATAGCCCGCTGCGATCGCAAAATTTTCCTTGATCCGGCGCGTCGCAGATTTCGACAGGGTAATCGCGTCGCTCAAGGGTTCCATCGACTTGCCAAGCAGCACGATGTCGGAGACAACACGCGCCGCCTCCAGCGCCGAGGCAGGCGAGATCGACACATGCGCGGCTGCCAACGCGGCTGTATCATTCAGCCCGTCGCCCACCATCAACACCTTTTTGCCGGCCTTGCCCAGACGCGCCACGTATTCAGCTTTGCCTTCGGGCAGGATGTCGGCCTGCCAATCAGCGATACCGACCCGTCCGGCGATATCGGCCACGGCCGCCGGCACGTCGCCTGAAACAAGCGATATGCCCAAGCCTCGGGCTTTCAGTGCGTCGATTGCAGCCTCAACACCCGGCCGCAATGCATCGGTGAAGGTGAACGCCACAGGGCGTGCGCCAGACACCGCCAGATAGGTCGCGGTCTGGCCAACTGCATTGGCCCCAAGCCATTCGGCGCGCCCCAAACGGACAGTCTTGCCGTCCCAAGTGGCTTCGATCCCTTTGCCGGGAACCTCACGCACCGCGGTCACTTTGGCGGGTGTCACGCCCGCGCTGCGGGCAGCTGCGGTCAGCGCCTGCGCCAGAGGGTGGCTTGACCCTTCGGCCAGCGCCAGAGCGATCGACAAATCCTGTGGCTTGTGGCGTTGCAGCGCGTCCATTGCGGGCTTGCCTTCGGTCAGGGTGCCCGTCTTGTCAAAGACGACATGGGTCACTTCGGCCAACCGTTCCATCGCGGTGGCGGATTTCAACAACATGCCCTGTTTAAACAACCGCCCAGACGCCGCTGTCGTAACCGCGGGAACGGCAAGACCAAGGGCACAGGGGCACGTGATGATCAAAACCGCAACCGCGATATTCAGCGCCAGCCGCACATCACCACCAGAAATCCAGAGCCACGCCAAGAAGGCCGCAAAGGCAAGGATGTGCACAAGCGGTGCGTAAATCTGTGCGGCCTTATCCGCCAGCGAGGTATATCGGTTGCGCGCTGTTTCCGCGATGGCCACAAGATCGGCCATCCGGTGAAGCGAACTGTCACGCCCGGCGGCCGTGACGCGCACCGTCAGCGGGCCGGTCAGGTTCACCTCGCCTGCCGAAACGACACTGTCGGGTGCGGCGGCAACGGGCAAGCTTTCGCCGGTCAGAAGCGACCGATCCAGCTCGCTCTCGCCCGTTTCGACGATCCCGTCCACTGGCACGCGGGCGCCGGGGACCACGCGCACGATGTCGCCTGGGGTAAGCTCGGCGACAGACACCTGTTCGTCGGCCTGACCGTTAACCACGCGGGCAGCGCGCGGCACCTCAAGGGCGGCCAGTTCCTCGGCGGCAGAGCGGGCCACGGCGCGGGTGCGGAAATCCAGATACCGTCCGGCCAACAGGAAGAACGTCAGCGATAAGGCCGCGTCGAAATAGGCATGTTCGCCCGAGTGCATCGTCTCATACAACGACATGCCCAGCGCCAGAAGGATCGCCAGGGAAATCGGCACGTCCATGTTCAGTCGCCCGACGCGAAGCGCAGACCAAGCAGATTTGAAAAAGACCTGACTTGAAAACGCGATCGTCGGAATGGCGATGCCGGCACTGATCCAGTGAAACAAATCACGTGTGGCGTCGGTGGCGCCCGACCAGACAGCGACGCTTAGCAGCATCACATTCATCATCGCGAAGCCAGCAACGCCCAGACGCATCAACAGATCTTTGCCGCGCTTGTCCGTCGTTGTCGAGGTCAGCTGGCCGGGATCAAGCTCGTAAGCTTCGAACCCGATGCCGGTCAGGTAATCGGCAAGGCTTTGGGCTTCGAGATCGGGATCGACATCGACCGTGGCACGTTTCAGCGTCAGGTTCACCCGTGCAGCCCGCACCCCCGGCTGCGCTGCCAATCCACGTTCAACGCCCGAAATGCACGCTGCGCAATAAATCTGCGGCAGCGACAGCAGGATACGTTTCGCCTCCATGCCATTGCCGCGATACCCTTCGCCCGCCTGATCTTCGGCGAGGGGGGCAGCGGCACAAGCCGGGCAGGCAGATATCGGGGCAGCCATCAGTCAGATCCTTGTTCGCGCGTTGGTTCCGGCGCTAGTTCGCCGAGATAAAGATCGGTATGCGGCGCTGGAACGTGGTGCCGTTATCCGCCACTACATTCAGTCGCAGGTTCCAGTTGCCTTCCCCCAGCAGACCAACCTGCGCCATGTATGCGCCATTTGATCCCTGACTGAACGCAGGCTCCTGATCTTCCTTCACATGCGTCGCCCGCCCCAGAAGACCATAAAGCGAGGTCACCTCTACCGGTTCGCCCGCTTGATCCTTGATATCGAGGATCAGCGTTTCGCCGTCAACGCGCGCGGCCACATCCCAGCCCAAAGCCTCTTGTGCGGCCTTTTGCTGGTCGAACTGCTGGCTGGCCACGTAAGAGTTTTGAGTCTCAAGCCCTGGAAAGGTGCCAACCGCAGAATAAGCCATGAAAAGGTTCACCCCGATGATGACGGCAAAGGCCGACACCACGATGGCGAGCACGTGTTTGCCCGTCAGCTCGAACTCTTTCTTCTCGGTCTCATCAACCATGGCTTAACGTCCTCTTCCGTTGAACACGGTGTCAAGGTGGGCTCGATCGCCCGTCACCCCATCCACGATCCAAAGGCGTAGCTCGGTGCGGTCCGTCCGTGCGGCCTCTGACCCCGGAGGGGCTATGACATACACGCGCTGCTTTGCCTCGGTATCAGCCGGTGCAACAAGCACAAGCTTGTCGCTGCCTTCCAGCTCTACCGTCATATTGCTGTCATCCGAAAGAGCAAAGTAGTAAGGGCGTTCTTCGCCATGGCGGTTGCGCACGCCAACATCATAGGTGTTGCGGATCGCGCCGTCCGACAGGGTCACATAGGTGGGGTTGCGCACGGGGCGCACGGTTACATCGACCTTCGGGCGAACGAACAGCGCAACCGTCAGCGCGATCCCGACAAGGGCCCAAAGCGTGGTGTAAAGAATGGTGCGCGGGCGCAGCAAGTGCTTGATGACGGGGATCTTGCTGTTCCCGGCCCGCTCGTAAGATTCGTCCTTCAGGGCGAGGTAATCGATCAGCCCACGTTCCTTGCCAACTTTGGCCATCATCTCATCGCATGCGTCGATACAAAGCGCACAGGTGATGCACTCCAACTGTTGGCCGTCACGGATGTCGATCCCCATCGGGCAGACGTTCACACAGGCGTTGCAATCAATGCAATCGCCCAGATCATCACGCGCCTTGCCTTTGCCACGCGGCTCGCCGCGCCAATCCCGGTAAGCGATGGTGATGGTATCCTCGTCCATCATCGCGGCCTGAATACGCGGCCATGGGCATGCATAGATGCAGATCTGTTCACGCGCGATGCCCCCGAAGAAGAAGGTCGTCAGGGTCAAGACCAGAATGGTCGAATAGGCCAGCGGGTGTGCATTGCCTGTGACCAAATCAACCAACAATGTCGGCGCATCTGCGAAATAAAAGACCCACGCCCCGCCGGTTGCGACGGCGATCACGATCCACAGAACGAACTTGACGAGCCGCTTGCGAACCTTCTGGGCGTCCCATTTCTGACGATGCAACCGCAGACGAGCGTTGCGGTCGCCTTCGACCCAGCGCTCAACCAGGATGAACAGATCCGTCCAGACCGTCTGCGGACAGGCATAGCCACACCAGACCCGCCCCGCGGCAGAGGTGAACAAGAACAGCCCCAATCCAGCCATGATCAACAGGCCTGCAATGAAATAGAACTCGTGCGGCCAGATCTCGATCCAGAAGAAATAGAAACGGCGGTTCGCCATATCGATCAGGATCGCCTGATTGGGCAAGTTCGGCCCACGATCCCAGCGGATCCATGGCGCAAGATAGTAAATGCCCAAAGTGATGCCCATGATCCACCATTTCAGGCTGCGGAACATACCTTTGACCCGCTTGGGAAAGATGGGTTCACGGGCGGCATAGAGGTGTTCTGGGGCGTCAGACATGGACAGATTCCAATCCTGCTTGTCGAGGTAGGTGTTCAGTTAAGAACTATTCTATATTGCAGCCTTGATGTGGATCAAAAAAATCGGTGCTGCAATGCAGAATCAATCGCATTAGTCCTTGATAATTATCAATTTTCCATTTTGTCGCAGTGCCATCAGGTCGCAGCCTGTCAAAAAGCCGCACCTTGGTTCGCCTCTGCGGCGCGTGGGCTGCGCCCTCTTTGGTAGACACAAAGACCCGAACGCGCAATGCGTCCGGGTCTTTGGATTAGGTGGCACCGACCCCGGAGAAACGCGCGAACAGGATCAGGGGTCGGTGCCGTTGACCGGGGTATGAGGCCCCGGAACTTCTGGTTGGCCGGTGGCTTATTCGCCGCCGCCCAACTGGTGAACATAAGCCGAAACAGCGTTGATCTGGCTGTCTGTCAGCTTGCCGCTCCACGCGGGCATAACGCCGAAGGGACCGTTTACGACGACCTCGGTGATTTCGTCCTTGGTGTCGCCATAGAGCCAGATGGCGTCGGTCAGGTTCGGAGCACCTTGTGAGCGATCCCCGGTGCCGTCTTCCATATGACACGCGGTGCAGTTGTCAGCGAACACCGTCGCACCTGCGGCAGCCAGCTCCATATCGGCGTCAGGCTTGGTGACCGGCGACAGCGACATCGCATAGTTAACGACCTGGGCGATTTCTTCGTCGCTCAGATAGTCTTCGCCAAAGGCCGGCATTTCCGAATAGCGCGTGTCGTCATCATCTTCCGACCGGATACCGTGCTGGAGGGTCAACTGGATGTCGTCCAGCGTGCCGCCCCAAAGCCAGTCATTGTCCAGCAGGTTGGGATAACCGACGTTGCCCGCAGCCCCGGACCCGTGACATTGCGAACAGAAGGTGGCAAACGTCGCGCGGCCGGATTGGATTGCATAGTTATGCAAATCACTGCCTTGTTCCAGCGTGTTCAGATCGGCCGACGCCAACTGGGCCTCCAATTCGCCATTCATGGCGGTGAAGCG
Organism: uncultured Aliiroseovarius sp.; assembly: GCF_947497285.1. Classification (GTDB taxonomy): domain Bacteria; phylum Pseudomonadota; class Alphaproteobacteria; order Rhodobacterales; family Rhodobacteraceae; genus Aliiroseovarius. The sequence goes on from NZ_CANMFT010000004.1 coordinate 136,422, forward strand.
ATCAATTTCGGCAGCAACTTCGGCGCGGGTCGAATAGCCCAGATAGCCAGCGGTCGCCCCTTTGATCAGTGGCCACGCCGGATAAGCGATGGAATACCACACGCCCCAGATGATAGTCAGGTAGAAGACCCAGACCCACCAACGTGGCAGGGGGTTGTTGAACTCCTGAATGCCGTCCCATTCATGGCCGGTCGTTTCGGGCTCTTTCTTTACAACAGGTTTTTTACTCATTGCCGCAACTCCTCTTGAGCTGAGCGACCGGGATTAATCCCGGTCACCGGCAGGTTTGTCTTCGTGGCGGAAGGGGATGTTGGCCGTGTCTTCGTGGACCTTGCGGCTGCCCGGGCGAAACGCCCAGACCACCGTTCCAAGGAAGAAGACAAACATGGCCAAAAGCACCCAGCTGTCGGCGATTTCGCGAAACAGTGAATAGGTGTCCATCATCCCAGCTCCTTACCGGCTCGGGTCAGGTGTGAAGGTCGAAAAGTCGACCAACGTTCCCAACATCTGCATGTAGGCGATCAAAGCGTCCATTTCCGAAACACCGGGCTTGCCATCGAAGTTGCGCACCTGCGCCTTCGGATAGCGCGCCAGAAGCCCATCATAGTCGCTGTCAGGATCGGCCTGTGCCAGCCAGTCAGCTGCGGCGTTTTCCATCTGCTCGTCGGTGTAAGGCACACCGACCATCTGATTGGCTTTCAGCAGGTCTTCGATATATGTCGGCTCGATCAGGCGATCCGCCAAGAACGCGTATTTCGGCATCACCGATTCCGGCACGACCGACTGCGGATCCATCAGGTGATCCACATGCCATTCGTCCGAATAGCGGCCACCAACGCGGGCAAGGTCAGGCCCTGTCCGCTTTGATCCCCACTGGAACGGGTGGTCATACTGGCTTTCCGCCGCCAGTGAATAGTGGCCGTAGCGTTCCACCTCGTCGCGCATCGGGCGGATCATCTGCGAGTGGCAGACATAGCAGCCTTCACGCACATAGATGTTCCGACCCTCAAGCTCGAGAGGCGAGTAGGGGCGCATGCCTTCCACGTCCTCGATCGTATTTTCGAGGTAGAAGAGCGGTGCGATCTCTACGATGCCGCCGATGGCAACAACCAAAAGGCTACCGACCATAAGAAGCGTTGCGTTCTTTTCCAGAACAACGTGTTTGTCGAGAATTCCCATGGGTCCTTCCCTCCTTATTCAGCCGGAGCCGTTTGGGCGTCACTGGCAGTTTCTGCTGCCGGCGAACGCTTCACGGTCATCCAAAGGTTGTAGCACATGATCAAAGCACCCGTGAGGAACAGAACCCCACCCATGCCGCGCACCACATACATCGGGAACTTGGCGGCAACGGTGTCAGCGAACGAGTTCACCAGGAAGCCTTGGGCGTCAACTTCACGCCACATCAGACCTTCCATGATCCCGGTCACCCACATCGACGATGCGTAGAGCACGATACCAATGGTGGCGAGCCAGAAGTGCCAGCTGACCAGTTTCTGGCTGTATAGCCCTGCACGGTTCCACAGTCGGGGCACAAGGAAGTAGAGCATCCCGAAGGTGATCATCCCGTTCCAGCCCAGCGCGCCAGAGTGCACGTGACCAATGGTCCAGTCCGTATAGTGGCTCAGCGAGTTCACGGCGCGGATCGACATCATCGGACCCTCGAACGTGGACATGCCGTAGAAACCGATCGACACAACCATCATCCGGATAACCGGGTCGGTGCGCAGTTTGTCCCAAGCGCCCGACAGGGTCATCAGACCGTTGATCATGCCACCCCAGCTCGGCATCCACAGAATGATCGAGAACACCATGCCCAACGTGCCAGCCCAATCAGGCAGCGCGGTATAGTGCAGGTGGTGGGGGCCTGCCCAGATATACAGGAAGATCAGCGCCCAGAAGTGGATGATCGACAGCTTGTATGAGAAGACCGGACGTTCAGCCTGTTTCGGCACGAAGTAGTACATCATGCCAAGGAAGCCTGCGGTCAGGAAGAAGCCCACGGCGTTGTGGCCATACCACCACTGCGTCATGGCATCCTGCACACCCGAGAAGAGCTGAACAGATTTCGATCCGAAGATCGACACCGGCACAGCCAGGTTGTTGATCACGTGGAGCATGGCGATGGTGACGATGAACGACAGGTAGAACCAGTTGGCCACATAGATGTGCGGTTCTTTCCGCTTCATCAGCGTGCCCATGAACAACAGCAGATAAGCCACCCAGACGATGGTCAGCCAAAGGTCGGTGTACCATTCGGGTTCAGCGTATTCTTTGGATTGGGTTGCGCCCAGCAGATAGCCCGTGGCAGCCAAAAGGATCACAATCTGGTAGCCCCAGAACACGAACCACGCCAGATTGCCGCCCCAAAGACGCGCACCGGAGGTCCGTTGAACCACATACATTGACGATGTGATCAGCGCCGTTCCACCGAACGCGAAAATCACCGCCGAGGTGTGTAGTGGACGCAGGCGCCCGAAGTTCAGGTATCCTTCGGCCCAGCCGAAGTTCAGGTTTGGGAAGGCCAGCTGGAACGCAATCCACGTTCCGACCAGAAAGCCGACAGCGCCCCAGAAGGCGGTCAAAGCTACACCCACGCGAACGGGGCCATCCATATAACCGGTTTCAACAACTTTTTCTTCACCCACTCGACGCAGCGAGTAAACGAAAAGGCCGCCCGCAATCAACGTTACCAAGATGGCGTGCACCTGGTAGGCGATGTCGCGGGCATAACTTGCAGCGATAGCGGCCAATACTGCGATCAGGCCGTAGATCGCCAATTTTAGGTAATCCCACATTTTGCGTCCCTTCGTCGTTGTCTTTTATCCCCCCCCTCCCACGACGGATGGGGGGCATGTCTTGACTTTTGTCGGTTTCTACCTATCTCTTCCAGCCCGCTTTGATCCATATCAAAACTGCGCCGATGGGCTAGAAAAACCGGGATTGACCCATGTCAAAGCGTCGCAGGCAGGTCGGGGGCAACCTTTAGGTGACGCCAACCCGGAGGGCATTGCCATGGATTACCGCACCATTTCCACGATCGTCACCGAAAAATCATTGGGTCAGGTGGCCCTGCAGGCTGCCATGACCATTTCGGCCCAGCACGAGGCCCATCTGGATGTCTTGTGCCTTGGGATCGACCAGTCGCAACAGGGGTTCTACTATGCAGGGGCCTCGGCGATGGTGGTTCAGGACAACTTGGCGCAGGCACGCGAGGACGCCCTCGCGCTTGAAAGCCATGTTCGGCAGGCAATTACCGGGCACGCCTATCCGTGGTCCACATCGGCATTGACGGCACAGATGGTGGCCCTGAACGGCCTGATCGCACATCGCACCCGGTTTTCAGATCTGGTGGTGATGCCGCGCCCGTATGGCGAAGGCCGCGGACACGACGCCGAAGCCCTTGTCGAAGCGGCCCTTTTCGAAGGCCGCGTGCCGGTGATGGTGATGCCCGACGACGCGCAATACCCGACGACCGTGCGCAATGTGGTGGTCGCTTGGAATGAAAGCCCGGAAGCGTTACGCGCAATTCGACTGGCACTGCCGCTGCTGAAACAAGCTGATATGGTGTCGATTGCGGTCATTGACCCACCCCAACACGGCCCCGAGCGGTCGGACCCCGGCGGGGCGCTGAGCCAGATGCTCGCGCGCCATGACATCAGGGCAGAGGTGTCGGTTCTTGCCAAGACGATGCCGCGCATCTCGGACATCCTGAATCGGCACGCCCGTGACAAGGATGCAGATTTGATTGTCATGGGAGCCTATGGCCACTCGCGATTCCGAGAATCAATTCTGGGTGGTGCGACGCGCCACATGCTGGAAGTCGCTGAAGTTCCCATCCTACTGGCCCACTGAACACAGACTAAAAAACCAGAAAGGGCGTCGCTTTGGCGCCCTTTCCTGTTGTCTTCCGGGCCACCTGCCCGCTTTTGTCCGGTCCAACGGGTCAGGTGATGGGGCCACCATCAACGTCGTCACCGGTTTCAGCGATAAGTGCCTGAAGATCGGGAATGATCACACGGCGCTTGCCTTGCAGTTCGATCACTCTGGATTTTTTCAGGGCAGAGACCTGTCGGCTGACCGTTTCAAGCGTCAGGCCTAGGTAATCCGCCATCGCCTCGCGGGTCAGGGGCAGTTCGAAGCTCATCCCGTCGCATGGCGCGCGCATGTGCAAAGACGCGTCCCGGCGGGCCAGAATTGCAACCAGGCTTGCTATTTTTTCGCGCGCTGTCTTGCGGCCAAGCACCAGCATCCATTCGCGTGCGCTGTCCAGTTCATCCAGCGTCATCTGCAAAAGCCGCGTGCCGATCGCGGGCGTCTTTTCCATCATGTCTTCAAAGGGTTTCTTGCGAAAACAGCACAGCGTCAGATCTGTTACCGCGACCACATCGAAGGGTGCGGAGTTACGGCCCGGGCGCCCAATGAAATCAGACGGCAGCAGCAGCCCAACCATCTGGGTGCGTCCGTCTTCCATGGTCTGGCTCAGCGTGGCGATGCCGCTCACGACGCTCGACACAAACTCCATCGGGTCACCTGACCAGATCACGGGCTGGCCAGCTTCGAAGGTGCGGTAATACTTGATTGCGTCAAGTTGCTCCAGCTCGTCAGGCTGGCAGCGCGCACACACGGCACGGTGGCGAATTGGGCAACTGCCACAATCACGGGTGTTAAAACTGATCTCGTTCATGTCTTTTTTAACAAGAGAGGTATCTTGTTTGATCCTGATCAAAGTTGCGCGCGTCGTTCTCGGTAAACCCTATTCGAATGCAGACCTCTCCGCAACTCAAACGCCTTGGTCTTTTTGACGCGCGCGTGCCCCGCTATACGAGCTACCCAACCGCCCCGCATTTCAAAGCGGGCTTTGGGCCTGAAACGCTTTCCGAGTGGATCAGTGCAATTCCGGAAAATGACACGGTATCGTTATACGTGCATATTCCTTTCTGCCGCAGATTGTGCTGGTTTTGTGCCTGCAGAACACAGGGCACGTCGACCTCGGAACCTGTCGCGGCATACCTGAACAGCATCAAGCAAGAACTTGCCACCATCAAGGATCTGCTGGCCCCTGGGATCAAGCTGGAACATCTGCACTGGGGTGGCGGGACGCCGACTCTGTTGCAACCTGACATGATCGCTGATCTGACGGACGCCATTCTGACAACGACCCCGTTGGCGCAGGATGCGCAGTTCTCGGTCGAGATTGACCCCTCTGAAATCGACGGGCCACGGCTGGATGCTTTGGCAAAAGCCGGGATGAACCGCGCGTCGATCGGGGTGCAGGATTTCGACCCGATGATTCAGGAGGTCATTGGCCGACCACAAAGTTATGAGATCACCAAAGAGGCCGTCGACGGTTTGCGCGCGCGTGGCATCGACAGTCTGAATATGGATATTCTTTATGGGCTTCCGCATCAGAATATCGCGCGGGTCACGGATTCGGTCGAGAAACTGATCAGCCTTGGCCCAGATCGCGTGGCTCTGTTTGGGTATGCGCATGTGCCATGGATGGCGCGGCGCCAGACGCTGATCCCGACCGAAGCGCTGCCTTCGGCCGAGGAACGGCTGGAGCTTTACAACACCGCGCGCGATTTGTTTGTCGCCAGTGGCTATGACGAGATTGGCATCGACCACTTTGCCCTACCTTCGGACGGGCTGGCCAAGGCGCATAAAGCGGGCACGATGAAACGAAACTTTCAGGGGTATACGGAAGATGCCTCGCAGGTGTTGATCGGTGTCGGGGCAAGCTCAATTGCGCGCTACCCGCAGGGCTATGTGCAAAACGAACCTGCCACATCGAAATATCAAGCCGCCGCCCGAGACGGAAATTTAACAGCCGCCAAAGGCCACTCGTTTACGCCCGACGACATCGCGCGCGGCCGCGTGATTGAAGAGCTTCTTTGCTATTTCAAGGTGGACTTTGCAGCCTTGGCCAAAGAATTGGACCGGCCCATCGGTTGGTTCCTTGCGCTGGTCGATGGCTTGCCAGAGGCCATGCCGGACACGACGGATCTAACGGACAATGTGCTGACAATCCGTGAGGGTGCACGACCGTTGGCGCGTATGATCGCGCGCCATTTCGACGCCTACGAGGTGAATGAAAGCGGACATAGTCAGGCGGTTTGATGCCGCCAGACGCTTATTTGTCCTTCCTGCGATAGCCCGCGTCTACGGCGATCCGGTCCAGCACGTCTGCGATCGTCAGCCCGTGCTCAAACGCGCCGTCTTCGAGGAACCGTATCACTTGGGCGATCACCAGCGGGTTCACCATCATGAACGTGTGCGTCACGGGCAGCACGATATGGTCATTCATCCCGTCTATCCGGGTGCTGTCTACGGACACTTTGCCATCATCTGCGCCTTCAATGACCGCTGAATAGATCGGGTTAAGCGACCGGTTGCCGGCAATGACACCAAGTTCAAACGCGGGCAGCTCGATCCTGTTTGGCAACGCGTTGTCGCCAGTGCCAAGCTGCAGCCCGGCCGGCCCCATGATCCAGCCGAACGCCTCCAGATCCCCGAAGGCGTCGATCAGCTCTGACCCTTTGTTGGGCGGGGCCAGCATCACGACGCGACCCATATCGTCGGGTCTGTTGTCCTGCAACCAGACGCGCGCAAGGATGCCCCCCAACGAATGGGTGACAAAATGCACTTTCTGCGACCCGCAGGCGACCAGAGCGGGGGGGATGGCTGCCTCGACCAGGACACTGATTTTCGCTTTGGTTGATGGATAGCCCAGATTGACGACCGTATAGCCCTCGGCGCGCAGTGATTCCTCCATCACCCACAGCGAAGACGGCGACCGGGCCAATCCATGCAGCAGAACGACACAATCTGCTCGCGCGGGCATGGCCAGCGCGGCGACGAAACCTGCAACAAGGGTCATCATCCGAAACATACGTTATAGATAAGCACCCAAGACGCCGGATGCGAGTGGTGGGTTGTCACAGGGGGCAGGATGCGCAAATCTTGGCGCATGCCCATCCGTTTCAAAACGCCCCGCGTTGCTGTTCGCGGTCTTATCCTGCATCGCAACCGCCTGTTGCTGGTCAACGCCTATGCTGGCGGTGTCTCATCGTTGATGTGTCTGCCCGGTGGTGGTGTCGATCCGGGTGCCAGCCTTCCTGACAACCTGATGCGCGAAGTGCATGAGGAAACCGGGCTGACGGTTTCGGTTGGGACGCCTGCTTTGGTCAACGAATTTCACGACCCGGACACCGGCTTTCATCAGGTCGAGATTGTATTTCGGTGCCGCCTGGAGGCCGGACAGCTTGACGCCGCCTGGCAAGACCCAGAAGCAATCGTGACTGAACGTCGCTGGGTCAGCCGGGACGAAATGGCGGATTTATACGTCAGGCCGCTTTCCCTGTCCGAACTGGCGTGGGGCGATGCGGCCGGGGTTGCACGCTATGACGCGCTTGAAACCATCGTGCGATAGGCAGATTTGTGACATAGAACGCCCCCGCACCGTTGGCCGGGGGCGTTTGTTGGGCAAAGGCGTTGGGCTAGCGGACCTCGGTATGGAACCCCGGCGCAAACCAGCGGATGATCAATGCGCCCGCGCCAGTGACGGCTACCGCCAAGGTCGCAATCCAACCGATATAAGGGATCAACGCCAGCACTGAAATCGCCACCGCGCCAACCAGTGCGGCGATCGCGCGCTCTGCGAGTGTTTCGGGCAGTGGGCGGTTGGCCACACCCAGCACGCCCACACCAAGAATATAGGTGCCGATCACATAGCCTGCGATGCCCAGCAGCACGGCTAGCACAATCGAGGCCGGCACAAGCAGAAGGCCAATCCCCGTCATTGCGAACAAAAACAGCGACCCCGCCAGCGCAGAAATAGACAGGAACCCCATCCAAAGCGCCCGCACAGGCGTTTCAAGCGTACGTGACCGCAGAGCCATAAGAAAGACCGGCGCAAGCGCTGCAAGCGCTGTCGCCATCGCTGTCAGGATCAGGATCGAACTGATCTTGCCGACCAGCCAACTGCCCCAGCCGTATCTGGACCGATCAAGGGTTGCACCGCCATTGGCATCAGCACGTGCATCGAACTCATCAATGCTGTGACGTTCGATCCGGTCCGCCGAGATGACCGAAGCCGGCACGATGATGTCATCAGGATCCTCAGAGTAAAGAAATAGCGTTCCATCAATGCGCGCGCCTTCTCCGAAGGTGATGTTGTCGGTTGCAAAGCTTGCATCACCGGCAATCTGAGTCGTCAGGAGTATGTTTTCTGCCCCGATCAGGGCACTGTCACCAACCGCGCCATTGACCTCGACGCGTTGGGCGGCGACCCGCAGGTCACCCTGCACAGCCTCACCGACCAGCACCGTATCTCCGATAAGCTGCGCATCGCCGCCAATGGACCCCGCGACGTTGACATTCATGCCAGCGGCATAAAGGTTTTGCCCAACCGGCGCCGAGATCGATACCGACCGTCCCCCGGCATGGGCGCTGCCGCCGACGGGCGCCGAGACCACGACAGTGTTGCCCGCGACAAAGACGTCGTCCACGCCCTCGCCTGTCAGGGTCACGTTGTCACCGGCCATGTAGACGTCATCGCCGAAGCGATAGACCTCTTGCGCGGTGGCTGGAACTGCAAGAAAAGTGAGAAAGAGCAAAAGAATGGATTTAAGCATGACTGTCCCCGCCAATGAGTCTATGTTACTGCTGTTAACATAGGGAGACACGCTCCCCTTTGCAACGGACCGTTATGAAACTTATAGCACAAATGAAAAGGGCGCCCAAGCGAGCGCCCTTTGTAGTTTTTGTCTGGGTCGCTGTCGGCAGATTGGCCTTGCGGCCAATCGCCTGTCGCAATCGAATTCCTTACGGAATTCGATTTACATCATGCCGCCCATGCCGCCCATGTCGGGCATGCCGCCGCCAGCTGGGGCATCTTTTTGCGGCTTATCGGCCACCATGGCTTCGGTGGTGATCAGAAGACCGGCGATTGAGCCTGCATCTTCCAGAGCTGTCCGTGTCACCTTGGCCGGATCAATGACGCCGAACTTGAACATGTCGCCATATTCTTCGGTCTGCGCGTTGAACCCGAAGGTCACGTCGTCGCTTTCGCGGATCTTGCCAGCAACCACGGCACCGTCGACACCAGCGTTCTCAGCAATCTGACGCAGCGGCGCTTCCAGCGCTTTCATCACGATGCTGATACCGGCGTTCTGGTCTGCGTTTTCGCCTTCCAGACCGACAAGCTTTTTGCCAGCCTGAACCAGAGCAACACCGCCACCGACGATCACGCCTTCCTGCACGGCTGCACGGGTCGCGTTCAGAGCATCGTCAACACGATCTTTGCGCTCTTTCACTTCAACCTCGGTCATGCCGCCAACGCGGATCACGGCAACACCGCCTGCCAGTTTGGCAACGCGTTCTTGCAGCTTCTCACGGTCGTAGTCGGACGTGGTTTCTTCGGCTTGGGTGCGGATCTGAGCGACACGCGCTGCGATCTCGGCCTTCTCGCCAGCACCGTCAACGATAGTCGTTTCGTCTTTGGTGATCTGGATTTTCTTGGCCGAGCCCAGCATATCCATGGTCACGCTTTCAAGCTTCATGCCAAGATCTTCCGAGATCACTTGACCACCGGTCAGGATCGCGATGTCTTGCAGCATGGCTTTACGACGATCACCGAAGCCCGGAGCCTTGACAGCAGCGATTTTCAGACCGCCGCGCAGTTTGTTGACAACCAGAGTTGCCAGCGCTTCGCCTTCTACGTCTTCTGCGATGATCAGCAGGGGTTTGGTCGACTGAATGACCGACTCGAGCAACGGAACCATCGGCTGAAGCGACGACAGTTTCTTTTCGTGCAGCAGGACAAGGCAATCGTCCAGCTCGGCAACCATTTTGTCGGGGTTGGTGACGAAATAGGGCGACAGGTAGCCGCGGTCGAACTGCATACCTTCAACAACGGTGGTTTCGGTTTCGAGGCCTTTGTTTTCCTCGACCGTGATCACGCCTTCGTTGCCGACCTTTTGCATCGCGTCTGCGATCTGACGGCCGATTTCCGACTCGCCGTTGGCCGAAATGGTGCCAACCTGTGCGACTTCATCGGAGTCTTTGACTTCGCGGGCCATCTCTTTGATGCTCTCGACGACTTTTGCAACGGCGGTATCAATGCCGCGCTTCAGGTCCATCGGGTTCAGGCCAGCAGCAACCTGCTTCAGACCTTCGCGAACAATCGCCTGGGTCAGAACGGTGGCTGTGGTGGTGCCGTCGCCGGCTTCGTCATTGGTGCGGCTGGCGACTTCTTTCACCATTTGCGCGCCCATGTTTTCGAACTTGTCTTCCAGTTCGATCTCTTTTGCGACCGTCACACCGTCTTTGGTGATGCGGGGGGCACCGAACGACTTGTCCAGAACCACGTTACGGCCCTTCGGGCCAAGGGTCACTTTGACAGCGTCAGCGAGGATATTGACGCCACGCAGCATTGCGTTGCGGGCATCGGTGTCGAACTTTACGTCCTTAGCAGCCATTTAGCTTACTCCTGGAAATACGTGTAAATCGGTCAGACGATCAGGCAATGATGCCCATGATGTCGGATTCTTTCATGATCAGCAGCTCTTCACCGTCGATGGTGACTTCGGTGCCGGACCATTTGCCGAAAAGGATTTTGTCGCCTTCTTTGACGTCCATTGCGATGCGGTCGCCGTCGTCGTCCTTGGCGCCAGCGCCGACAGAGATAACCAGGCCTTCGGCCGGCTTTTCTTTCGCGCTTTCCGGAATGATCAGGCCGCCTGCTGTTTTCTCGTCGCTTTCGACGCGGCGGACCAACACGCGGTCATGCAGTGGTGTAAATGCCATTTGCTGAGACTCCCTAAGCTCAGTTTCAGTTCTCTTAGCACTCACCGGACGCGAGTGCTAACGGCGAAGAGTTAGGGAGTCATTTGAGGGGTGTCAAGCAATCGGTCAAGAATTCTGCCGCGCCACCGCCAAGCCCCGGCATTTGGTCTGGGCCACAGCAGTCTGTGTGGGGTCTTATTCCTCTAGAAGATGTTCGTATCGCGCGTCGGTCAGCGTCTTCATGAACGCCACCAGCGCGTCAATCTGCTTGTCATCCAGCGCCGGGCCGTGAATCAATTCCGTCACCGCGAGGTTTTGCGGGATTTCGGGCATGACCCAAGGTTTCCCTGTTTCAGGGTTGATCTGGCGCGCCTTATCCAGCGTGTTGTATTTGTTATAAAACAGCACGACGGTGCGCAGATCCTTGAACACACCATTGTGCATATACGGGCCAGTCACCGCGACATTGCGCAAGGTTGGCACCTTATAGCGCCCGCCCGCATCTGCGGTGTTGATGTCGGGGTTTGCCAACAAGCCAAGATCCGGCCCTTCGACCCCATTCGCGGCGCGCACGGCTGCGTTCACGGGGGTGCCGGTGTTGTGGTATTCATAGTTGCTGAACGTCTCGTTGGGCGCAACTGCCGAGGGGTGGAGTTGGTGGCACAGACTACAATTCGTGGATTGCTCGGAAAAGAACAGCGTGCGGCCCAGTTCTTCTTCATCCGTCAGCTTGGCATCCCCGCGCAACATGCGGTCGTATTTACTATCGAACGGTGAAAACAGATCCGTGCTTTCGAACGCCGCAATGGCCTGCGTCATCGCAGCATATGCAGAGGCATCGTCGTTCCAGATGGTGTCACCAAACAGCGCCTTGAACGCGGCCACATACCCCGCGTCCTCGGCCAGTCGTGCCACGACCGATGCCTGATCCGGCATCCCCATTTCGATCGGGTTCAAGGGTGGCTCGCCCGCCTGACCGGCCAAACCTGCTGCGCGCCCGTCCCAAAACATTCCGCCGCGCCACGCGCGTTCGGCCAACTGCTCAAAATCCGGCGTAAACTTCGCATAGGCTGCGGTCGGCGCGGAACGGTCGCCAAGGCTTTCTCCATCGTCGCCCAAAGACACCGCGCGGCCCACTTCCGTTTCACGCGGATCAACGAAGCCATATTCCGGATCGTGACACGTTGCGCAGGATTGCGTGCGGTTCTTTGATAGATTCACATCGAAAAACAGCGCCTCACCCAATTCTTCAAGGCTATCGAACGCGCCTGCGGGCAAGGCGGTGGCGGTCAAGAGGATCAACGACAGGACATTGCGCATCTGAGGGGGTTCCATTGATGTTTCCGTCACATTGCCGAAACGGCATGGGTTGCGACTTGACCCTGATCAAGCCTTGTCACTGGTTCCCTTGACGGCGGTGTGGCCCTGGACCGTCAGGCCGTAAACGCCACGCTCGACCCGCTCAAACCACCCATAGTGATTGATCGCCATCATCCGGGTCGCGGTCTTGACGCCTGTGGCTTTCGCCAGCGCTGCGCCCCTCATCGGCCCCTGTTGCGCCAGACAGGCTGCCAGCTTCTCGGCATCCTGCCGATACGCCGTCACGATCTTGCCGTTCGTGCCACCGGTGTTGGGGTCACCGTCACGCCGGGCAAATTCAGACAGAAGCCGCGCGGATTTTATCTTGGATTTTCGGGGCTGGAACGGGCCGGGATCGGCATGCACCTGCACCAGCCCGTCTTTCAGACGCACCGACAAAACTCCCAACCCAAGCCGCTTGCATAGGCCCACATTGCCCTTGAACGCGCGCCAGCCGAGTTTGCCCGCCCAACGCGGCACGGCCACATAGACCGCGTCTGTCACCGCCTGCCGTGCGACCGCCTGTTGCAAAAGCGTCAGTGAAAATCCCGCTTTTAGCTCCACAATGACTGGCGCGTCGTCACCCCGCAGGGCCACGACATCAGCGGGTCCAACTTCGGATTTCACCTCATAGCCCAACCCCTCCAGCCAGGATTTCACGGGGGCATAAAGCTCGGTTTCGGCAGGTTTTGACATACACAAACCTTAACCGCAGCCCGCAGGGGCGAACAACCCGTGACAACCCGCAATCCCGCTCTTATAAGTCGCGCGAACAGCTTTGAATCAAAGACGGATGATGCACATGACCACCCTTGTTTTCGGCCACAAATCCCCTGACACCGACTCGACCGGATCGCCCATCATCTGGGCGTGGTATCTGAACGAGATCAAAGGCGGCAACGCCGAGGCCGTTTTGCTGGGCGAACCCAACACCGAAGCCGCATGGCTGCTGCACCGCTGGGACCTGCCCAAGCCGCGCATCATTGCGGACGTGGAAGACGACCAGCCCTGCGTCATCGTCGACACCAACAACCCGGCCGAACTGCCCGCCAATATCAACGGCGCAGACGTGCAGGCCATCATCGACCACCACAAGCTGGTGGGCGGGCTTGAGACCAAAGGCCCGATCGACATCACGATCCGCCCGCTCGCCTGCACCGCGACCATCATGTATGATCTGATGGGCGACGACGTGGCCAAAATGCCCGACTGGGTCAAAGGCGCGGCCCTGACCTGCATCCTGTCGGACACACTGGAATTCCGCTCGCCCACCACCACCGACCGCGACCGCGAAGTGGTGAAGGTTCTGGCGGATGATCTGGGTATCAACATCACCGACTACGCCGCCGAGATGTTCGCCGCCAAGTCGGACGTGTCGGAATTCTCAGACGCCGAACTGATCCGCATGGATTCAAAGGAATACGAAGTCGCAGGCACCAAATTCCGTGTCAGCGTTCTGGAAACCACCGCGCCAGAAATCCCGCTGGGCCGCAAAGCCAGCCTGATGGAGACATTCAAAACCGTCGCCGCCGAGGACAGTGTCGATCAGGTGCTTCTGTTCGTCGTGGACATCCTGAAAGAGGAGGCCACCCTGCTGGTCCCCAACGACGTGGTAAAAACCGTGGCTGAAAAGAGCTTCGGCGCGAAGGTCGAAGGCGACGTGGTTGTCCTGCCGGGGATTATGAGCCGGAAGAAGCAGATTATTCCGAATTTGGCTGTTTGAGGCCGAATTGGATCATAAGGGATGGCCTACGCGATTGCGTGGGCCTTTCTCGCATAGTTGAGGAAGATCAGAATTTCGCGACCGCCAAAGCTTGGAAGTTGCGCATTCCCCGAAGCGGAAAAACCTCTCACATTGTTACGAAGTATATTATCTAACCCTGAAGCTCTCTGTCTTAATATCACTTTTTACAATGAGACTTGGCCCACTGATTTCAACTTTAGTACTTCGGCTGTGCATTTTTTCTGAAGACTTGTTAACCCATTTGAATTCGGCAACGTCCCCGTCGACGCGACAGGTGTATAAATTCTTCTTCTCACTCACAAATCCCATAAAATCCCCTTGATCTGGCGCGTCTGCGGGTAGATCTGATAGCCAAAAATAAGTCTTAGTGGCAGCTCGGCAGATTTCTCGGTCAGTCCAACTCTCGGCTGCAACCGCCTGAGTTGCTAAAAAAACGAAGGCCAGCGTAATCAACTTTTTCATCGGGGTCCGTTCCTAAATTTCGTTCTTGCGGTACACTTAACGAATTGTTTCATTCCCAAGCGTCTGCCAGCACCTATCATGTTCAGGTGTGTGTTTGGGAGGAAGTTAGGTTTGTACCGACTGATGTTTCTTGCTTTTTTCAATCACTGTTTCTCAACTTAAATATGTCTCCATTCAGGCAATCTCGTGAAATTCAGTGGCGTCGCGGTTCGAATAGCGACCACTCCGCAATAAGGTGACTAAGCACACGTTTGCCCCCTAGCCACCTCCGTCCCCCTCTGCCATATCTTTCTTTCACGAAGGAGACCCACCATGACCCGTATCATCGAACGCCTCAGCGAAGTTTCCACCAACTACGACGCCTATTTCGTGGACCTCTGGGGCTGTGTGCATGACGGGGTGCATCCTTACACCGACGCAGTTGACGCTCTCCGGCAGGTGCGGGCAAATGGCGGTTTCGTCGTTCTTGTCACGAATGCCCCGCGCCACCGGACCTCGGTCGAGGGGCAGTTGGATCAAATCGGTGTGCCGCGCGATTGCTGGGACACGATCGCGACCTCGGGCGACAGCGCGCGGGCGGCGATGTTCACCGGTGCGGTTGGAAATAAGGTGTGGTTCATGGGCGAGGATCACGACCGCAGCTTCTTCGACCCGCTCGCCCTTATCGACAACCCCGTCGACATAGAAGAGGTCGCGCTGGACAAAGCAGACGGCATCGTTTGCTGTGGCCCGTTTGACCCGCACACCCATCCCGACACCCTGCGACCCCAGCTGTTACTGGCCAAGCAAAAGGGGCTGAAGCTGCTCTGCGCCAACCCCGATATCGTCGTGGATCGTGGCGAGACGCGGGAATGGTGCGCGGGCGCCATCGCGCAGCTTTATACCGAGATGGGCGGCGAGAGCCTCTATTTCGGCAAGCCTCATCCGCCAATCTATGACCTTGCCCGCCGCCGCATGACCGCCGAAGGGCGCGCGGTGGATGACAGCCGTATCCTTGCCATTGGCGACGGCATCCTGACCGATATCAAAGGTGCGCAGGGGGAGGATATTGATTCTCTGTTCATCACTGGCGGGCTGGCGCGGGACGAAACGCAGACACATCGACAACCGGATACAGACGCGCTGGGGCGGTTTGTCGCGGCAGAAATGGTCACGCCGACATTTGCAATCGGCTACCTGCGCTAGGCTCCGATACGTTTCCAACGTTATGAAATTGGGCCGCTGGGAGCGGCGCATGGTCGGCACGTTGACTGTGCTGCATAAATCCAGACTGACCGCCTCGTTCATTCCAGATCACATTTCTCCTTGATTTTCTGCGACTGCAAAGTAATATTATTGCCAATCCAGAAGGCTATTGGTCTTTTTATAACTCGGAGGATTCAGATGTTGGACAATTTCCCGCGCGGCACGATCTGTATTGAAGAGCTGGAAATCGGCATGTCACGCCATGTGACCAAAGAGGTGACAGACCGGGATATCGAGATGTTCGCCGAGATTTCGACCGACCGGAACCCGGTGCATCTGGATGATGACTACGCCAATGACACGATCTTTGAAGGGCGGATTGCCCACGGGATGCTGACGGCGGGGCTAATCTCGGCCGTGATCGGTGAACAGCTTCCGGGTCACGGCACCATCTATATGGGCCAAAGCCTAACCTTTCTGGCGCCTGTGCGCCCCGGCGACACGGTGCGCGCCGAAGTGACCGTGATGGACATTGATCACGCCAAACGGCGCGTCACGCTGAAGACCGAATGCCTTGTCGACGGCAAGCCGGTTCTGAAAGGCGAAGCCAAGGTCCTGGCCCCGTCGGCCAAATTCGACTGACCTGTCCAAAGCCGGAAAACTGACCACCCAGCGCCGGTGGGCTTGCACCTGTTCGCTGCGAGCGCTAATGCCACCATATGCGGATTATTCGGGACTATCAGTTTGTCGAGAAAGCGGACCGCGGCGCCTCTGCCGCGATTGGCAACTTTGATGGCGTGCATCTGGGCCATCAATACGTGATCGACATTGCACGCGCGCAGGCGGCGGATCAGGCCGTGCCTTTGGGGGTCATGACCTTCGAGCCCCACCCGCGCCAATACTTCGCCCCCAAATCCAGCCCCTTTCGATTGATGAGCGCGGAAACACGTGCACACAGGTTGGAAAAACTGGGGATCGAACGCCTGTATGAACTCAGCTTCAACGACACACTGTCCAGCCTGTCGCCGCAGGACTTTGCCAGTCGTGTGATTGTCGACGGGTTGGGCCTGAGCCATGTCGTCATCGGCGAGGATTTCCATTTCGGCAAAGGTCGCGCCGGCACGTCAGGTGACATGGTCGCGTTGGGCGATCAGTTGGGATTTGGTGTTACCGTCGCCCCCTTGATGTCTGACGATGTTGGCGAAGTCAGCTCGACCGCGATCCGTGACGCATTGTCCGAAGGCCGACCGCGCGACGCGGCCCGGATGCTGGGCCATTGGCACCGCATGGACGGAGAGGTCATACGCGGCGACCAGCGCGGGCGCGATCTGGGCTATCCAACGGCCAACATGTCAATTGCCGGGCTGCACCCGCCAAAGTTCGGCGTCTATGCGGTGCAAATCGACATTCTGACCGGCATACACAAAGGTAGCTACGGCGGCGCGGCCTCGATTGGCACACGTCCGATGTTCGGGGAAAACTTGCCAAATCTCGAAAGCTTCATTTTCGACTTCAAAGGCGATATCTATGGCGAAGATATTTCGGTCGCTTTGATCGACTATCTGCGCCCCGAAGAGGTCTTCGACAACGTCGATGCACTGATCGCGCAGATGGATGCCGACTGCGCCCGTGCCCGAGATATCCTGGCGAACTTGTAAAGGTCCAAAATGATCCGCCATATCGTATTTTTCACATCCAAACGCCCTGAAAACCGCGAGACGATCCGCGAAGGGTTGGAATTGTTAAAAGGCATCCCCGATTGCCGCCATCTGGAAATCGGGTCGAACCTCGCCAATGACCCCATTCCTGGCCCGTCACCCGACTTCATCGTCTACGGCGAATTTGACGACGAGGCGCAGTTGGCGGCCTATAAATCCCACCCGCTTTATCAGCAGGCCATTCAGCGCGTGCGCCCTCTGCGCGAGCTTCGGATCGCCGCCGATTTCATGGCTGATTGATGGGTGGTCCTCTGCGCAAAAAATTCTGGGAGCTGCCACTCGACAGCCTGACGCCCCCGGAATGGGAGGCGCTATGCGATGGCTGCGGCAAATGCTGCCTGAACAAGCTTGAGGACGAGGAAACCGGCGAGATCGTGTTCACCCGCGTCTCCTGCCGACTGCTTGACGGCGACACCTGCCGCTGCTCGCAATACGACATTCGCCTTCAATTCGTGCCGGAGTGCATTGTATTGACCCCGGAAAACATCGGCGAAACAGCATATTTCATGCCCGCGTCCTGCGCTTATCGCCTGCGCCACGAGGGCAAACCACTGGAAGACTGGCACCCGCTCATTTCAGGCAATCCCGACAGCGTACACACAACTGGACGCAGCGTAATGGGGTGGACCATCCCCGAATTCGAAGTTCCCGAAGACGAATGGGAAGACCACCTGATAGAGGAACCTCACTGATGTTTTTCGCCTCTGACAATACCGGTCCCGCCCACTCGAAGGTGATGGAGGCACTGGCGCGCGCGAACGAAGGCTATGCGATGCCTTATGGCAGTGACACGCTGATGGGCGAAGTACGCGCTTGTATCCGCGACCTCTTTGAAGCTCCAGAAGCGGCGGTTTATCTGGTGGCGACCGGCACAGCCGCAAACTCGATCGCACTGGCGACCCTCTCGCAGCCGTGGCAGACGATTTTCTGCACGCCAGAGGCGCACATCCACCAAGACGAATGCAACGCGCCGGAGTTTTACACGGGTGGCGCAAAGCTGACCCTTGTCCCCGCCGATCACGCCAAGATGACCCCCGCCAGCTTGCGTGCTGCGATCGAGGCCGAAGAAAGCCGTGGCGTGCACGGCCCACAGCGCGGCCCCGTATCGATTACCAATGTGACCGAACGCGGGACGGTTTATTCGGTGGCCGAACTGAACGCGCTTTGTGACGTCGCAAAGCAGTTTGATTTGCCCGCCCATTTGGATGGTGCACGTTTTGCCAATGCCTTGGTTGCGCTCGGTTGCACACCCGCCGAAATGACGTGGAAAGCAGGCATTGATGTGGTCAGTTTCGGTGGCACCAAGAACGGCTGCATGGGCGTCGAGGCGGTGATCTTCTTTGATCCCAAACACGCCTGGGAATTCGAGCTTCGTCGCAAGCGTGGGGCGCATCTGTTTTCCAAACACCGCTATCTGTCTGCCCAGATGCTGGCCTATCTGACCGACGACCTGTGGCTGGACCTCGCCCGGCGTTCAAACGCCGCCAATGCCCGGCTGGCGCGGGGGCTAAAGCAAATTGAGGGCGTCAGTTTTCTGCACGAACCCGACGCGAATATCAGTTTCGCGGGTTGGTCGCGGGCCGGTCACCGCCGCCTGCATGAGGCCGGGGCCGCCTACTATGTCTGGGACGATAACCTTGATGGAGATGACCCGGACGAGGTGTTGACCGCCCGCATGGTGGCCGACTGGTCGATGACCGAGGACAACATTGACAGGTTTGTTGACCTTGTGCGCGGCTAAGGTCTGGTTGGCACTGTCTGGCGCAGAAACGCCAAAATAGCATCGCCGACCTCGGCGGGATGGGTGATGGGTGCCATATGTCCTGCGCCCTCAATCACATGGCGCTGGACGTTAGGCAGACGCGCCTCAAGCACATCGTGGACCGCCCCCACCAAGGCTGGCGAGCGCGCACCTTCCATCAGCAACACCGGCAGCTCGACACGCTCCAGCTCGCCGGGGGCAATCTGACCGTGGATATCATCATGCGTCACCGGATTCCCGGCGGAGATCAGATGAATACGCCGCGCCATATCTTCACGCAGGGCCTGAGGCAAAGCCTGCCACGCGGCGTCACGCCCCCACATAACGTTGAACAGGCGTGCAGCCTCCATCCGGTCACCCGAGCGCATGGCGTCAGCGAAAGGCCCGTTCATATAGGCCGCATTCTCGGCATAGGCCGGGTGGTCGCGGGCGGCGGCGAACAAAACCGGCTCGAACATCGTCAGGCTGCGCACGCGTTCCGGCGCGCGTTGGGCCAGACGCAGGGCAATCGTGCCGCCGTAACTATGGCCGATCAAATCGACAGGTCCAGGGGTCTCGCGATCTAGCAGTGCCTCGGCGATCTGAACGCTGGCGTCCTGAAAGTCCCCCGCTCCGTCCCAATCGGCACTGCGCCCGTGTCCCGGCAGGTCAAAGGCAAGCATCGTGAATTGGTCTGACAGGCGTTTTTCCAGCCCGCGCCACGCGCCGGAATGTGCCAGCGAGCAATGCACCATGAGTGCGGCGCGCGCGCCCTGCCCTGCCCGGTGCCAATAGGTCGGATGGCCTGCCAAAGGATCTATGTTCATCAGGACTTAGCACTCAGATGGGTGTCCAACGCGTCCAGCCGGTCTTGTCCCCAGAACCTCTCACCATCGTCGCAGATATAGAAGGGTGAGCCAAAGACACCGGCGGCGACAGCGTCTTCAAGATTGCGGCCATAGGCTTCGGCCCCGGCCAGCAAGCCGCTATCGGCAAGACTGGGATCAAAGCCCGCATCTGAAAGGCAGGATTTGATCACCGCATCCTCAGCAATATCCTTTTCGCCCGCCCAACAGGCGCGCATGATCCCATGAACCAACGCGCCCATATCGCCGCCACCTGCCGACTGCGCCGCGATGATCGCATAGGAGGCTGGCGCACCATTGGTGGGCCAATGGGCCGGGATGTGGTTCATCGGCATATCCAACGCCTTGGACCAGCGCTTGAGTTCCTGCATCCGGTATTCCATCCGCGACGGGTGGCGGTCTTTTGGCGGTGTCCCACCGGTCCGTCCGAACAGCTGCCCGATATCCAGCGGTTTATACGTAATCTGTGCGCCATGGCGCGATGCAATATCTTCCAGCCGCGATCCGGCCAAATAGGCCCATGGCGACAACACTGTGAAATAATAGTCGATCTGCTTCATTTTTCCGGTCCCTGTTGCGCCAATGCTGTTTCAAGGAATCTATCCCGATGGTAAGGGGTGTCAACGTCACGATTCTGTCATTCAGACCAGCCCGGGGACCGCTGCCATGCCATCCATCACCGAACCGAAACTCATTTCGGGCAATGCCAACCGGCCCCTTGCCGAAGCTGTTGCCAAACGCATGTCGATGCATCGCGGATCCTCTGTCGGATTGGTGGATGCGCGGGTGGAACGCTTCAACGACGGCGAGATTTTCGTCGAGGTTTATGAAAATGTGCGCGGCGAGGATATGTTCATCATCCAGCCGACATCGAACCCCGCCAACGACAACCTGATGGAGCTTCTGATCATCTCAGACACGCTGCGCCGGTCGTCAGCTTCGCGCGTCACCGCCGTGATCCCCTATTTCGGCTATGCCCGTCAGGACCGCCGCACCAAAGCGCGCACACCGATTTCCGCCAAACTGGTCGCAAACATGATTGCCGGTTCGGGGATCGAACGGGTTTTGACCATGGACCTGCACGCGGCCCAGATCCAAGGCTTCTTCGACATCCCGGTGGACAACCTTTATGCCAGCCCGATCTTCGCGCTGGACCTGAAGCATCATTTCAAGGACTGCATGGACGAGGTGATGGTCATTTCACCCGACGTCGGCGGCGTGGCCCGTGCCCGCGAATTGGCCAAACGCATCAACGCGCCTCTGGCCATCGTGGACAAACGCCGCGAAAAGCCCGGCGAGATCGCCGAGATGACCGTGATCGGGAACGTCGAGGGCAAACGCTGTATCATCATCGACGACATCTGCGACACGGCCGGAACGCTGTGCAAGGCCGCCGAAGTGCTGATGGAGAACGGCGCGCAAGAAGTTCACGCCTATATCACCCACGGCGTCATGTCCGGCCCGGCGGTCGAGCGTGTTTCGAAATCTGTCATGAAATCGCTGGTGATCACCGATTCGATCCAGCCGACCGATGCAGTGAAAAACGCGCCCAACATACGCATCGTTCCGACCGCACCGATGTTTGCACAGGCAATCCTGAACATTTGGGGTGGCACCTCGGTTTCGTCGCTGTTCGACCATGACACGCTGGGGCCGCTTTACGAAGGTATGTATTGGTAAAAAGGGCAAGCGAGCGGACGTAGAAAGGGCCTTTCGAGCCGATCTCTGATCCAACCTCTGGATTCAGACATCCCAATCGTCGTCGCTTCGCACTTCACCGATCGCCATCCAGTCCACCCTCAGTCGCGCCACCCGCGTATCGCCCCAGGTACGAAAGACAATTTCGAACCCTGTCGGCGTTGTGTTCTGGGCTGCAATATCCGCGCGGGCGTTGGTTCGCTTGTCGAGGTCCCACATGGACACGCTGACATGAATGACCGGAGGCGTCACGAATGCTTCTGAGAAGCGAACTGCGGTGACCAGCTTACGCGGTCCTTGGCCTGTCCACATCTCTCCGTCATGTTCAAAATCAGAAAACAGCACCTGACTGCCGCGATCGATCCCGACTGTATGACTTTTGACCCTTCGCATACTGCGATTTCCCAATACTTTAACTCACGTCAGGTAAACAAACCTGAAACACAACCTTAAGGCAACCCATGCCTAGCGCTTGAGCCGCAAAAAGAAAGGGAAAATCAGCAATATAAGCACCGCAGAAAACAAGAACGGTGCGCCGGGCAGATAGATCGATGCGTCCGCCCCCGCGAAGCCCTGAAATATCCACGTCATAACCATGGGCGCGATCACTGCTGAAACAGACCCCAGACTTGCAATTACACCTTGCAGAAGGCCCTGTCGGTCTTCAGACACCATGTTGGCCATGATGGCCGTCATCGTCGGCGGGGCCATGTCTGCCAATGCGGCAATGAGAATGACGGCAAACATCACCCAAACGCTTGTTGTGAACCCAAAGACAATCAGAGCAACGGTCGCGCAGGTGACTGAAAAGATGAGCGTGCGAAATTCGCCCAGACGCGGGATCAGCAGTCGCATGATGACTCCCTGCGTAAACGCAACCGCGATGCCATAGGCCGCAAGCGTCAGACCGATCAGCGCTGTGCCCCAGCCGAACACCTCGCGCGTCCAGAACGCCCAGAGTGTCGGGTAAACCATATTGGCAAACTCAAACACAAAGATCAGGGCCAGCGGCAGGCCCAAGCCGGGCAACCTGAACGCATCAAGGATCGATCCAAACGGGTTAAGATCACGGCGCCGAAACGCGCGGCGCTTTTCTGGCGCAAGGCTTTCGGGCAGCACAAATATCCCCAATACCACGTTCGCCCCGGCAAACGCCGCCGCCAGCCAGAACGGTGCGGTCAGGTGAAAGCTTGCAACAAAGCCACCTATTGCGGGGCCCATCACAAACCCGATCCCGAAGGTCGCCCCGATCAGACCGAAATTGGCCGCTCGGTCTTCGGGCTTCGAGATGTCGGCCAGATAGGCGGTCGCGGTGATGTATGTGGCCCCCGCAATCCCCGCCAGGATACGCCCCACAAGCAACCACCAGAACGTTGTCGCCAGGGCCATGACGACATAATCAATGGTCAGCGTCACCAGCGCCAATAGCAATACCGGCCGCCGCCCCAAGCTGTCTGAAATGCCACCGATGATCGGCGCGAACAGAAACTGCATGGCCGCATAAGATGCCATCAGGATCCCACCCCAGAACGCCCCATCGGCCGTGCTGCTCGCCCCGACACGCAGCATCAGGTCAGGCATGATCGGAAATACGATCCCAATGCCCACAGCATCCAGAAGGATCGTGGCCAGAATGAACCAGAGAGCCGCAGGGTTGGAGGTTTGGGTCTTTGAACTCATACGGCCATCAGTGCCGTGAATAAGCCCTTTGCGCAAATGCAAAAAGCCCCGCCGGTCAGGCAGGGCTTTCGCAAAGCTTTGGCATGGGCTTCGTTAGGCGGGCTTAACCGACAGACCCAGATCGCTTGCCATGGCAGCGATATCGACCGTGCGCTTGGCCAGTTCGTCCAAGTTTGCAGCCGTTGCATTCTGAGATGCGGCAGCTGCATCGGAAACGAAACTGTCCAGCACTTCCTGTGTCACTTCCGCAACCGGCAAGGCACGTTCAGCCAGAACCGAGGTGCCGGTCGCGGTGATTTCAGCGAAACCACCTGTCACGGCATACTCGGCATTGCCTTCGGGCGCTTCGACGCGAACGATACCGGGGCGCAACGTCGTGATCGTCGGTGCGTGGTTCGGCATCGCCGTCATGTCGCCATCGACACCCGGTAGTTGGATCGCCGTCGCCTGAAGCGAAGCGAGTCTTCGTTCGGGCGACACCAGATCGAATTGCATCGTATCAGCCATTAGAGGGCCTCCTTAAGCGGCGTCTGCCGCCATTTTTTCGGCTTTCGCGATCACTTCGTCGATGCCACCAACCATGTAGAAGGCGCCTTCGGGCAGGTGATCGTATTCGCCGGCCACAACGGCTTTGAACGACGCAATCGTGTCTTCCAGCGGAACCTGAACACCGTCAGAGCCGGTGAACACTTTTGCAACGTCGAAAGGCTGCGACAGGAAGCGCTCGATTTTCCGGGCACGGGCAACGGTCAGTTTGTCTTCTTCCGACAGTTCGTCCATGCCGAGAATGGCGATAATGTCCTGCAGCGACTTGTAGCGCTGAAGCACCTGCTGAACGTCGGTGGCAACTTTGTAGTGCTCTTCACCGATGATCAACGGGTCAAGCAGACGCGAGGTCGAACCAAGCGGGTCCACAGCCGGATAGATGCCTTTTTCCGAGATCGCACGATCCAGAACCGTCGTTGCGTCAAGGTGAGCAAACGAGGTTGCAGGCGCAGGGTCGGTCAAGTCATCCGCTGGAACATACACGGCCTGAACCGATGTAATGGACCCCGATTTGGTCGACGAAATACGTTCCTGCATCGCACCCATGTCAGTGGCCAGCGTGGGCTGGTAGCCAACCGCCGAAGGAATACGACCCAAGAGAGCCGAAACTTCCGAACCAGCCTGGGTAAAGCGGAAGATGTTGTCGACGAAGAACAGAACGTCCGAACCCGTGTCGTCGCGGAACTGTTCCGCCAGCGTCAGACCCGACAGGGCCACACGCATACGTGCTCCGGGAGGCTCGTTCATCTGGCCGTAGACCAGCGCAATTTTCGACTTTTCCAGATCATCGGGAACGATAACGCCCGATTCAATCATCTCGTGATACAGGTCGTTGCCTTCACGGGTCCGTTCGCCAACACCCGCGAACACGGACACACCCGAGTGCACCTTCGCGATGTTGTTGATCAATTCCATGATCAGAACGGTCTTACCAACGCCGGCACCGCCGAACAGACCAATTTTACCACCCTTGGTGTAGGGGGCCAGCAGGTCGATGACCTTGATGCCGGTGGTCAGAATTTCGGTTTCCGTCGACTGTTCGTCAAACGCAGGGGCATCGCCGTGGATCGGGCGGCTGTCTTTCGACTTCACGGGGCCTTTTTCGTCAACGGGTTCGCCGATGACGTTCAGGATGCGGCCCAGGGTGGCGTTGCCGACAGGCACCGAGATCGGCGCGCCGGTGTCAGTCACCTCTTGACCACGCACCAGACCTTCGGATGCGTCCATAGCAATACAGCGCACGGTGTTTTCACCCAAGTGCTGTGCCACTTCCAAAACAAGTTTGTTGCCGTTGTTGTCCGTGGTCAGGGCGTTCAGAATGGCCGGAAGGTCATCCCCGAACTGAACGTCCACAACGGCGCCAATCACCTGCGTGATCTTACCTTTAGCGTTAGCCATTGTTGTTTCTCCGGTTTCTTAGAGCGCCTCGGCGCCCGAAATAATTTCGATAAGCTCGTTGGTGATCACAGCCTGACGCGAGCGGTTATACTGAATGGTCAGTTTCTCGATCATGTCGCCAGCGTTGCGGGTTGCGTTGTCCATTGCGGCCATCCGCGCACCTTGCTCAGACGCAGCATTTTCCAAGAGCGCCGAGAAGATCTGAGTGGCCACACCCGAGGGCAGCAGCGTTTCCAGAATACCTTCTTCCGACGGCTCATAGTCATAGATCGTCGACGCGCTTGCACCTTCTTCCGGGGCATCAAAACTGGCCGGAATGACCTGTTTCGCGGTCGGGACCTGCGTGATCACGCTTTCGAACGTGTTGTAGAAGATCGTCGCGACATCGAACTCGCCTTCGTTGAAGCGATGGATCAGGTCGATGGCGATGGATTGAGCGTTGTCATAGCCGACATTACGCACGCCCGACAGATCCACATGGGCGACCATCTGGTCGCCGTATTCACGCTTCAGCTGTTCACGGCCCTTCTTGCCGACGGTCAGGATCTTCACCGTCTTGCCGTTGGCCAGCAACTGTTCGGCCTTCGCACGCGCCATTTTCACGATCGACGAGTTGAAGCCGCCGCAAAGCCCGCGTTCAGCCGTCATGACCACCAACAGGTGGACTTGATCGGCACCCGAGCCGGCAAGCAGTTTGGGTGCACTGTCACCCCCACCCGAAGCAGCAGCCAACCCACCCAGAACGGCGTTGAACCGTTC
Organism: uncultured Aliiroseovarius sp.; assembly: GCF_947497285.1. GTDB lineage: Bacteria > Pseudomonadota > Alphaproteobacteria > Rhodobacterales > Rhodobacteraceae > Aliiroseovarius. The sequence goes on from NZ_CANMFT010000004.1 coordinate 162,363, forward strand.
TGCGTAAGGGCGACCAGCCTCGGCCGCTTCTTGTGCCCGCCGCAGTTTAGCGGCGGCCACCATCTGCATGGCCTTCGTGATCTTCCGAGTGTTCTTGACACTCTCGATCCGATTTTTGAGGTCCTTAAGGTTGGGCATCGTTCAACGCCCCCCTTAAGCGAAGTCAGCGGCGAAGGCGTCCAGCGCAGCTTTGACTTTGTCCTCAAGCTCACCTTTGACCTTGCGGTCATTGTTGGTGATGTCGTCAAGCAGGTCGGCATGCTTCTGACGCAGGTGGTTCAGAAGACCAGCTTCGAAACGCCCCACTTCGCTGACCGCGATCTTGTCAAGATAGCCGTTGGTGCCCGCGTAGATGACACACACGATTTCCGCGTTGGTCAGCGGCGAATACTGCGCCTGCTTCATCAGCTCAGTCAGACGTGCACCGCGGTTCAGAAGCTGCTGCGTTGCCGCATCAAGGTCGGACCCGAACTGCGCAAACGCTGCCATCTCGCGATACTGAGCCAGCGACAGTTTCACCGGACCAGCGACCGAGGACATGGCCTTGGTTTGCGCCGACGAGCCAACACGCGACACCGACAGACCGGTGTTCACAGCCGGGCGGATACCCTGATAGAACAGCTCGGTTTCCAGGAAGATCTGACCGTCGGTGATCGAGATCACGTTGGTCGGAATAAACGCGGACACGTCGCCACCTTGGGTTTCGATCACGGGCAGTGCGGTCAAGGAACCGGAACCGTAATCTTCGTTCAGCTTGGCCGAACGCTCCAACAGGCGCGAGTGAAGATAGAAAACGTCACCCGGATAAGCTTCACGGCCCGGCGGGCGGCGCAGAAGCAGCGACATCTGACGATAAGACACAGCCTGTTTCGACAGGTCATCATAGATGATCAGGGCGTGACGGCCGTTGTCGCGGAAATGCTCGGCCATAGCGGTCGCGGCGTAAGGTGCCAGGAACTGCATGGGCGCAGGATCGGAGGCGGTCGCCGCCACAACGATCGAATACTCAATCGCGCCGCTTTCTTCCAGCTTCTTCACTAGCTGAGCAACGGTTGATCGTTTCTGACCGATAGCAACATAAACGCAGTAGAGCTTTTTGCCCTCGTCGTCGCCAGCAGCGTCGTTATACGACTTCTGGTTCAGAATGGCGTCCAGTGCCACGGCGGTTTTACCGGTTTGGCGGTCGCCAATGATAAGCTCACGCTGGCCTCGGCCAATCGGGATCATCGCGTCGACCGATTTCAGACCGGTTGCCATCGGTTCGTGAACCGATTTACGCGGGATGATGCCCGGCGCTTTCACGTCGGCCACGCCGCGTTTCTTCGCGTTCAGCGGACCTTTGCCGTCGATCGGGTTGCCCAGACCGTCAACAACGCGACCCAGAAGCTCGTCACCGATTGGCACGTCCACGATCGAGTTCGTGCGCTTGACGGTGTCGCCTTCTTTAATGTCGCGGTCCGACCCGAAGATAACAACGCCAACGTTGTCGGCTTCAAGGTTCAGGGCCATTCCGCGGATACCACCGGGGAATTCGACCATTTCACCAGCCTGGACCTTATCAAGACCGTAGACGCGGGCGATACCATCCCCCACTGACAACACACGGCCAACTTCGGCCACTTCGGCGTCTTGACCGAAGTTCTTGATCTGGTCCTTCAGGATCGCAGAGATTTCTGCTGCTTGGATACCCATTATCCGACCTCTTTCATGGAATTCTGAAGTGCATTGAGCTTTGCCTGGATCGACGTGTCGATCATGCGCGAGCCCACTTGGACGACAAGACCACCGATGAGCGTTTCATCGACAGCCAGGTTGATATTCACATCCTTGCCGATGGAAGCCTTCAGGGCCTTGGCAAGTTTGTCTTGTTGCGCCTTGGTCATCGACTTGGCGGCAGTCACCTTGGCGGTCACCTCGCCCTTGTCTTCAGCGATCAGCGCGTTCAGAGCGCTGACAAGCTGCGGCAACACGAACAAACGCCGTTTCTGGGCCATCAGCCCCAACGCGTTCGCGACCATTGGCGAAAGTTTCATTTTCTTGGCGATTGCGGCAACCGCGTCACCCTGTTCATCGCGGCTGTAAACCGGCGAACTGATCAGGCTGCGAAGGTCTTCGCTTTCGGCGAGAGCAGCATCAAGCGCGGTGACATCCGCCTCGACTGCTTTCAGGTTCTTGCCGTCTTTGGCCAGGTCAAAGATGGCAGTGGCATAACGTTGGGCAATGCCAGTTGAGATCGAGACTGGTTCGGACACGTCCACCCTTCCGATGTCTTTAGCCCCATCGTGATTTGCCTGTCGGCAAATCGGGGCGGCCTACAGATGCCGCGATTGCGCGCGTATCATCTAAATCGACGAAGCATGTAGCAGGGATATGCGGCCCTCGCAACAGGCTTGCATGGGTTTATCGCCAACATCTGCCTGCCTTTTTTGCAAGGACGCTCGATCATTTCCGCCAGAACCCTTCACCCTAGGGAAAAAATACCGTCTGGGCGGTCAGGAATCGGTGAAGCATTTCTGAATACAAATGCATACCGTCGCTGTTCTAATTCTTGGTTTCACGCCCTGCAACCAGCCCGTCGCGCCCGACCGAGCTGCATTCCGGTGTGAATGGGCTGATTCTTTTTGCCGGGCATTGCCACGCGGTTCGTCAGGGGTTGGGCAGGTGCGTGCTTGGTTCAGGCACTCCCAACCCCTCCAGCACCTTCAAGGGGCGCCGCACCGCCTGCGCCAGACCGGGGCGTTTTGGGGCCGGGATTTGCTTGGACACTTCGACCATCAAAACACCCCCGGCAAGGATGACCGGCAGTTGCAGTCCCGCCCGCTCCCAAAAATTTCCGGTCTTCAGCCAGAACCGTTTCGAGGACGGGGGCTGATATAGCGCCGACAGGTGGCGTTCGACGCGAAAGCCATGCTCTTTCAGTTGCCCCTCAAGCTGGCTCAGGGAATAGGGGCGGCCATAGCCGAAGGGCGTTGCATCCGACCGGGCCCACAGCCCTGCCCGGTTCGGGGTAATGATTAACGCCCGCCCACCCGGACCCAGCACCCGATAGATCTCGTCCAGCAGGAATGTGGGGGTTTCTGACGTCTCAAGCCCGTGCATCACCACAAGCCGGTCCACGACACCCGTGTCCAAGGGCCACATCGTATCCTCGACCAATGCCGAGACATTCTGCATCCCCGCCGGCCAGGGCATCACGCCTTGCGGTGCGGGCATTAACCCCATCACACGTCGCGCTGTCGGCAGATAGGGGCGCAACAAGGGAACGGCAAAACCGAACCCGACGACGGTCTGTCCTTTGGCCTGCGCCGTTGGCCAGAGGGCTACCAATTTGTCACGAATGGCCTTTTGCGCCGCACGGCCCAGCATGCTGCGGTAATAGAAATTCCGAAGATCCTGCACATCGAGATGCATGAAAGGCTCAGCCACTTACCGTTTGGTTCTGCGCCAAGACTATCGCATCACCGCAAAAAGGAAATGTGAAACCTTGGTCTTTGTCGGGGTGGTCACCGCTTGCGCAAAACAAGCGCCAGATTGTTTGCGGGCATTTCGATCAGGTCGACGCGCTCCATGCCCGCCTGCGCGGCCCAGCGTTCGATATCTTCGATGTCTTTATACCCGGCGGCCGGATCGTTCTTGATCAACGAGGCATGGAAGTTTTGGTCGCTGCCCGATCGAAAGGCACCCCTGGATCTGAAAGGTCCGTATAAAAACCAATGCCCACCCGGCGACAGATTGCGAGCGACGCCCTGAACGACGGCCTGTGCGTTCGGTGCGGGGATCAAGTGCATCAGGTTGACTGTCACAGCAAGGGACGCAGGTCCGATTTGCCAATCTGGCTGCGCCGCATCAAGCGCCTGGGCCATCCGCATGTTCAGCACACCCTCTTCGGCCCGCCAAGCGTCGATGCTGATCAACCGGTTCGAGTCGATATCGGTTGGCTGCCAGATCGTATCCGGAAAGGCCTTGGCAAACGCGACGGCGTGTTCACCCGTGCCCGAGGCGATTTCGAACGCGACGTCACCGGAAGGAACAAAACGCGCAAGCTCTTTCAGGATCGGGGCCAGGTTGCGGGCGGCTGACGGCGCCGACAGCCGACCATCAGCGCGCGCTTCAGCCACGGAATGTGGTATTTCTTCGGTCATTTTGCCCCCCGGTTGCTTGGCAGTATTGAGCCTGCCCCGGCTTTCGGCAAGACTGGAGTTCAAAACCGGAGGTTCGAGATGCTCACCCTTGTCACCATCCCCTGTCTGTCTGACAATTACGCCTTCCTTCTGCATGATGATGTCACGGGGCAAACCGCGCTTGTCGATGCGCCCGACGCCCAGCCGATCAAGGCTGAACTGCAGGCACGCGGCTGGACGTTGACCGAAATCTGGTTGACCCACCATCATTGGGACCATGTCCAAGGCGTCACGGATCTGGTGAAGGCCACAGGTGCCAAGGTGGTCGGTGCAGCCGCAGATGCCGACCGCCTACCACCATTGGATCGAAGCTATAGTGACGATGACACGTTTGAATTTGCTGGCCACGAAGTATCGGTTCTGGATGTTTCGGGCCACACGGTCGGTCACATCGCCTATTTCGTTCCGGATACACACGCGGTCTTTACCGGGGACAGCCTGATGGCGCTTGGCTGCGGACGTTTGTTTGAAGGCACGCCAAACCAAATGTGGGCAAGCCTGTCCCGTCTTGCCGCCTTGCCACCAGATACGCTGGTCTGTTCGGGCCACGAATACACCGCGGCAAATGCGGCCTTTGCGATCACGATTGAACCTGACAACAGCGCATTGGCCCAGCGTCTGGCGCAGATCAAAGCCGCGCGCTCCGAAAACCGCCCCACAGTGCCATCGCGCCTGTCGCAGGAGCTTGAAACGAATCCATTTCTGCGCGCCCACTTGCCTCAGGTCAAAGCGGCCCTACATATGGAAACCGCCCCAGACACCGAGGTCTTTGCTGAAATCCGACGGCGCAAGGACAATTTCTAAGGTATAAATACCAGCAATCACGCATCCGAGAGCAACAATTGACAAGAAAAGGCTTGAAGACGCGGCCGGAAAACCGAACTTTAAACATATGAGGCGACAGTAAAGGTGGAAGAACCGCCAAGCGGAAGATCCCGCATAGCTTACGAGGAGTGTTCGACGTGCCATCCTTTTCAAAACCGCTCGAAGAAGCCATTCACCACGCGCTTGCGCTGGCGAATGATCGAAAGCACGAGCTGGCAACGCTGGAACACCTGCTTCTTGCGCTGCTTGATGAACCCGACGCAGCCCGCGTCATGCAGGCCTGTTCGGTCGACATGGATGTCCTGCGCAAGGTTCTGGTCGAATTCATCGACGAAGAACTGACCACACTGGTCACCGACATCGAAGGCAGCGAGGCCGTGCCGACAGCGGCCTTTCAGCGCGTCATTCAGCGTGCTGCGATCCATGTGCAAAGCTCTGGCCGCACCGAAGTGACGGGCGCGAACGTATTGGTCGCAATCTTTGCAGAACGCGAAAGCAACGCCGCCTTTTTCCTGCAAGAACAGGATATGACCCGTTACGATGCGGTGAACTACATCGCCCATGGGGTCGCGAAAGATCCCAGCATGGGCGAGGCCCGGCCGATCTCTGGTGCGCCGGAGTTCGAAGAGGACGTGCAGGACGCCCAGCCCGCCGAAGAAAACGACAGCGCGCTGGCGAAATACTGTGTCGACTTGAACGCCAAGGCGCGCGACGGCGATATCGACCCGCTGATCGGGCGCGAACACGAGGTAGAGCGTTGCATTCAGGTGCTTTGCCGCCGCCGTAAAAACAACCCGCTTCTGGTCGGTGATCCCGGCGTTGGCAAAACCGCCATCGCAGAAGGGCTGGCCGCCAAGGTCGTCGGTGGCGAAACGCCCGACATCTTGGCCGAAACGACAATCTATTCGCTCGACATGGGTGCGCTGCTGGCCGGCACCCGTTATCGCGGCGACTTCGAAGAGCGTCTGAAGGCCGTGATGAAAGAGCTTGAAGACCACCCCGATGCTGTCTTGTTCATCGACGAGATTCACACCGTGATCGGTGCTGGTGCGACGTCGGGCGGGGCGATGGATGCCTCGAACCTGCTGAAGCCCGCACTTCAGGGCGGCAAGCTGCGCTGCATGGGCTCGACCACCTATAAGGAGTTCCGCCAGCACTTCGAAAAGGACCGCGCGCTGAGCCGCCGGTTCCAGAAGATCGACATCAACGAACCGACTGTTGATGATGCGGTGAAAATCCTGAAAGGTCTGAAACCCTATTTCGAAGACCACCACGGCGTAAAATACACTGCCGATGCGATCAAAAGCGCGGTGGAGTTGTCGGATCGTTATGTCAACGACCGCAAGCTGCCAGACAAGGCGATCGACGTGATCGACGAGGCCGGGGCCGCGCAGCACCTGCTTGCGCAAAGCAAGCGCCGCAAGACGATCGGCGTCAAGGACATCGAGGCCGTCGTGGCCAAGATCGCCCGCATTCCGCCGAAAAGCGTCTCCAAGGATGATGCCGAAACATTGCGCGACCTTGAAAAGGCGCTGAAACGGGTCGTGTTTGGGCAGGACAACGCAATTGAATCGCTTGCCTCGGCCATCAAACTGGCCCGCGCGGGCCTGCGGGAACCTGAAAAGCCCATCGGCAACTATCTGTTTGCCGGGCCAACAGGCGTCGGCAAGACCGAGGTTGCCAAACAGCTGGCCGACAATCTGGGTGTCGAGCTTTTGCGCTTTGATATGTCGGAATATATGGAGAAACACGCGGTCTCGCGCCTGATCGGGGCGCCTCCGGGCTATGTCGGGTTTGATCAGGGCGGTCTGTTGACCGATGGCGTTGATCAGCATCCCCATTGTGTTTTGCTTCTGGACGAGATCGAGAAAGCGCACCCGGATGTCTACAACATCCTGCTGCAGGTGATGGATAACGGCGAGCTGACCGACCATAACGGTCGCACGGTCAGTTTCCGCAACGTGGTCTTGATCATGACCTCGAACGCGGGCGCAGCGGAACAGGCCAAATCGGCCATCGGCTTTGGTCGCGATCGTCGCGAAGGCGAAGACACCGCCGCGATCGAACGCACCTTCACGCCGGAATTCCGCAACCGATTGGATGCGGTCATCAGCTTCGCGCCACTCGGCAAAGAAGTGATCCTGCAAGTGGTCGAGAAGTTTGTTCTGCAACTGGAAGCCCAGCTTCTGGATCGCGGCGTCAGCATCGAGCTGACCCGTGCGGCCGCTGAATGGATCGCCGAGAAGGGATATGATGACCGTATGGGCGCCCGCCCCCTTGGCCGCGTCATTCAAGAGCACATCAAAAAGCCGCTCGCCGAAGAGCTGCTGTTTGGCAAGCTTGCCAAGGGCGGTCTGGTTCAGGTGGGCGTGAAGAACGGCAAGCTGGACCTTCGGATGGAGAAACCCAAAAACCCGCAGCTTGGTTCGCGCAAACGACCCCCATTGTTGACCGCGGACTGACCGCCAACTGAGCACGACACATTTGCACGGGCCGCAGTTCTTCTTGCGGCCCGTCGTCGTTTGGGGCGCTGGAATAGCACTGAGCAGCGCTCAGCCAATCTGCAATCTCGCAAAAAATCTGCTGCCGCTATACTGGTTTCCGCATAGGCAAACGCGGTCAGCGTTCCGTCAGTTTCAGCTCAATCCGGCGGTTCTTTGCGCGCGCTTCACTGGTATTGGCGGGGTCGACCGGGCGGTATTCGCCAAACCCCGTTGCCGCAAGGCGATCGGGCGGAAAACCCAGATCATTGATCATGTATTCCACCACCGACAAGGCGCGCGCCTGACTGAGCGCCCAGTTGTTGCGGAACCGTCCTGTGCCAGCCAGCGGAACATTGTCGGTGTGCCCATCAACGCGAATGATCCAGTCCACTTCGTTCGGGATGTCTCCGGCCACTTCGGCCAGTAGCGCGGCCACCTTGGCAACCTGCGCGCGTCCTTCGGGCTGCAACGTCGCATCGGCGCTTGTGAACAGAACCTCGGACGAGAAAACGAACCTGTCGCCGACAATCTGAATGCCTTCGCGATTGCCAAGCACTTGCTTGAGCTTGCCAAAAAACTCGGACCGATAGGCCGCCAGTTCTTTGGTTTCGGCCTCCAGCCGTTTGCGTTCCGCTTCTTCCAACGCTGCGCGTTTGCGTTCTTCAGAGGCAACACGGGCCAGCGCGGCGTTTAACTCGGACCCAAGGTTGTTGATCTGCACCTTCGCGGCGGCGTCACGCGCGGCGCTGTCGTCCAGAATGGCTTGTAGACTTCCCAGCTGGGTTCTAAGTGCGGCAAGCTGTTCATTCAAAAGCGCAATCTTGCGTTGGCTTTCTGCGCTTTCCGCTTCCTTCTCGGACAACGCCAGATTGGCGGCGGCCAGCAGACGCGCCCGTTGGTCGGCCTCACTGATTGCATCTTGCACCTGGCTTTCAGCCTCGAGCCGTGCGGCAAGTTCGGCTTCCAGACGATCCCGCAAATCTGCCGTTTCAACCCCGTCGGTTTTCTGCTCCTCCAGCCTTAGCAGAGCGGCAGACAGCTGGCGTTCCACATCGACGCCCGCAGCCTTGGCTGCTGCAAGAAGCGTCAAGGTCTCTTCGGCCCGCTTGCGTTCAGCCTCCAGCGCCAAGGTCATCGCGGTTAGTTCTTCATCCGCATTTGCCAGACGGTCACGCAGGGCGGCGGCGGCGGCGGCCTCGGTCACGCGGCTTGCCTCTTCTTCAGTCAGGGCGGCGGCGCTGTCTTCCACCTTCGCCTCAAGATCCGCCACCAGCGCCTCAAGCGCTTCGCGTTTTGCGGCGGCCAGTCGCGCTGCCTCGGCGGTTTCGTCAACCTCGTCGCGCGCGTTAGCCAAGGCCAGCGCCAGCGCATCTTTTTCAGACAGCAATTCAACACGGGCCGCTTCAAGTTCGTCGACCGTCGCGGAAAGCGCCTCGCCCTCGCGAATTGCGCGATCGCGCTCCGACAAAAGCGTTGCAACCTGCGCTTCGAAACTGGTGATCTTTGCGGCCCGCGCGGCTAGCTCAGAGGCCTGATCCGCAGTTTGTGCGGTCAACTGGGCGATCAGGGCTGTTTGTGCCTCAGACACAGATCTGGCTTCGGCCAAGGTCGCGTTCAACGTGCCGACTTCACCCTGAAGCTTCGCCGCCCGCGTCCGCTCCAACCCAAGCGCGTCGGCCAGTTCGGACACCTGCGAGGAAAGCTCGTCCAGTTCATCCGCCTGCCCCGAGATCGTTTCGCGCAATATGAACTGCACGATCATGAAGATGGTCAGGACGAACATCAGGACAAGCAAAAGCGCCGTCATGGCATCCACAAAACCCGGCCAGATCGAGCCGCTCATCCGTTGAACCGATCGCCGCGTCAGGGCCATGGGTTACGCCCTGTCCTGACCGGACGCCACGCGGATCGCGTGGGTCAGGGTTGCAAGATCCCCGCGCAGGTCGGCAAGACTTTCCTGTCGTCCAGCTTGCATTTCTTCCAAAATGCGCAGCAGTTGAACATCGATGGAGCGAAGCCGCATCCGGCTTTCCGCATCCGGGTGATCGTCCGCGTCATCGGCGCGCGCCTGCAGCACTTCGACCACCCTGTCCTGCCCGTCCGCGAGCCGTGACAAGGCGGCAGCCTGACCGCCCCCGTCTTGCAGTTTCGTGGCAACCGCATCGATTTTGTCGGCCAAATGTCCCAGCCGCTGGTCCAGCATGCTGCGTTGCACATCGGTCTGGGTGAACAGGGTCTGCATCGCTTCGACCTGCTCGGCAAGAACGCCAAGATAGGCGCTGGCACCTTGGTCGTTGCCCTCTCCATCGCCGGTGGCAAAGCTTATCTTCGTAATGGTGGACAGCCATTCCTCTAGCTCGCGATAAAACCGGTTCTGGCCATGCCCGGCAAACAGCTCCAGCAGCCCGACGACCAGCGACCCCGCAAGACCCAACAGCGAGGATGAGAAAGCCGTGCCCATGCCGCCCAGCTGCGCCTCAAGCCCGGTCATAAGACGGTTGAACACATCAACCCCGCCTTCACCCTCACCCGGCGCCAGCGACCTGATGGTTTCGACCACCGCCGGTACGGTCGTCGCCAAGCCGTAGAATGTGCCGAGAAGTCCGAGAAATATCAGCAGGTTGACGATATATCGTGTGATGTCACGGGCTTCATCTATACGTGTTGCGATGCTATCGAGGATCGACCGTGCGGACGACGCACCGATCTGCAGATGCGACCCACGGTTTGATCGAAAAAGCGCCGCCAAAGACGCCAACAACCGCGGCGCCCGGTCCGGGTCATGACCATCGCGTTCCTGAACGTAGCCCTCGATCCAGCCGACGGATGAAAAGACCTGCCAGACCTGCCAGAAACAAGCCAGCAGGCCGATCACGAAGACAAACAGGATGAAGCCATTCAGATAGAGATTTGCCTGAAACACCGGCAGCACCCTTGGCAAAGCCAAAAACACGCCAAAGCCTACAAGACCCAACACCACCAACATCACAAAGATTTGGCGGACCGGATGGGTGAAAGACGGCTCGACCCCGTGTTTTTTGGGCGCAGTCAGCGTCCCGCGATCCAACTGATCCATGCGGGCATTTCCTTGTCGCCGTTGTTGTTGGGCACAGGATAGGCGCGATTTGTGCAGGTGCCAAGCTCTGTGTAGACCTGTCAGTCGCCCGCCAACTTCCGCACCTGCTGCGCAAGCCAGTTCAGGTCGTCATCTTCGATCCCAAGTTCGTTCAGGTGGGCAGCAGTGTTGTAAAGGTATTCTGTGTTCGGACCACGCCCGCCGATCGCTTGTGCGATTATCCGTGCTTGTTCTTCCAAATCGATTTGGCAGTATTGCACGTGGTGTGGATCGATCACATAGGTGACGGCCTCGACCTCTCGGCCATCGCGCAGCGAGATCTTCAGCTTTTTTTCAAGATAGGCCGAGGAGACAAGTTCGCGCTCGCGCAGATCGGCCAGTGCCTGATCATGGCTTTTCGGGCAGGCACGAAAGGCGAGACCCTGGCATTGTGCGGCCTCCATTTCGTCCAGCGCAAGGACAAGTCCGGGGTTGTCCACGGTTCCGCGATGGTGAATGGATCTCATGCAAAAGCTGCGGTGAAAGCCCGGCAGACTGGCCACAACTGCTTCGGTATGGGCAAACCCTGGGTTCCACATCAATGACCCATACCCGAAAACCCATAGATCCTGTCTGCTCATTTCACTCGCTCTTCGTCACGTGCCGCTTTAAATACGCCAATAAGCACGTGACGTGACAAGAGGAAAGTGTGATGCGCAGATTGATCGTAATAACGCTGGTATTGGCGGGGCTTTGGGCCGGGTATTGGTATGTCGGCGCGCGCGCCACAGAAGGGGCCTTTGCGGCGTGGATCAAGGATCGGCAGGCTGACGGCTGGGTCGCGGAGGTCAGCGACCTGTCAACACGCGGGTTTCCCAACCGGTTCGACACTGTCTTCACCGGGTTAGAGCTGGCCGACCCCGATACGGGACTGGCATGGGCCGCGCCCGAATTCCAGATCCTGGCGCTGTCCTACAAGCCCTATCACGTGATTGCCGCCTGGCCCGGAGAGCAAATTCTGTCAACGCCCCAACAGCGGATCACGATCTCCGCCTTGGATTTGAAGGGGTCGCTGGTTGTCGATCCGACGCCCGCGTTGACGCTGGACCGCAGCTCGATTGTCATCGAAGGGCTGACCATGACATCATCTGCCGGATGGACATCGTCGCTTGTGCATGGGCAACTGGCGACCCGTCGGGATACCGAGGGAGAGAACCGCCACGATATTCACTTCGAGGCTTCGGATCTGACGCCTGCGTCTTCCTTCATCCGAAATCTCGATACCGATGACGTATTACCACCGGTCTTCGAAGGGGTGTCGCTTGACGCCAACGTCACGTTTTCGGCCCCATGGGACCGCAGCGCGATCGAGGATGCCCGCCCTCAGGTTACGCGGATCGACCTGTCGTCCTTCGTGGCAAAATGGGGCGAGCTTGAACTCGCCATGGCAGGCGCCGTGGACGTAGACGCGCGGGGCAATCCATCAGGCAATGTGACCGTCAAGGCCCGCAACTGGCGACAGATGATCCAGCTTGCCGAAGCATCTGGTGCGCTGGCGCCAGAGCTGGTGTCAACCGTGACCGGCGCCCTGCAATTCGTCGCAGGCCTGTCGGGCAACAGTGAAACGCTGGATGTGCCACTGCGCCTGTCTGGTGGCACGGTCTTTCTTGGGCCGGTTCCAGTTGGCCGCGCACCGGTTCTTGTAATCCGGTAAACTTAGCGGCAATACGCGCCGCTACGATACCGCGCTGTGTCCAGATGCAAATGGTCCTGATGATATCGATCTGCATTTGGGCCAAGCACCGTTCCAAACGGCCCGCAAGCCGCCTTGTGCATCGACTTGAGCACTTTGCCCTGAACCGGGTCACGCCACCCTTTGAGCACCGAAATTTCGGCCCCGTTTTTCAAACGCACCGCCGCGATGTCCAACGCGCGACCCTTGCCGTGCTCGCTGATTTTTGCGCCAGACTTGTTGTTGCGCGTGCGGCAGGCATAATGCGCCACAACCCGTAGCGAAGACGGTCCACCACCCAGCCGACCAACGGCGGGGAAGACGCCCGTTCGCACCCAGTTGTTCAGCGCCTTTGCCGTGGTGCAATCCATTACCGCAGCCTGGCTGAGCTTGACGCCAGACACTTCGGTCACGCGCACAGGATCGGCGACACCACAGCCGCGGATCTTGCCGGGGATCGCCGAGACGGCTTGGCCTTTGATCTCGTTCACGCCACATACGCGGCCCTTGCGCCCAACATTCGCTGGCGCGGGCATGGATGCGGCGACCTTGCGGGAAAAGCCTTTGGGCCGTTTGTTGGGGCGCAGCGAACGTGCGACGGCAAGGCGTGTCGGGGCCGCCACTGCTGCTGCCAGCTGCGCGCCACTGGTCGCGATGACTCCTTGGTTGCTTGCCGGGCGCGGCGTCGGTCTGAGCGAACTGTCAGGCGGCGCGCTCATGGCCGTGGTCGAAAACATCGCGGCCAGAACCACCCCGCCAAGGGATCGCTTCAACACAGCCCGAACACCAAAACCGATTACCCTCATTACTGCTCCTTCACACATGCTCTTCGCGGTCGAACGCACTTGTGGTGCGGCCTAGTCGTGTTTGCCGGACCGCCCGAAATCGGGCGCGTCGGTGTCTTGCCCGGCTTCGATAATACCACGGCGAATGGCACGGGTTCGAGTGAAATAGTCAAACAGCTCTTCGCCATCACCGGTGCGAATGGCGCGTTGCAGGGCGAAAAGCTCTTCCGTGAACCGGCCCAAGATCTCTAACGTCGCGTCCTTATTGTTTAAAAACACATCACGCCACATGGTCGGGTCTGAAGCAGCGATACGCGTAAAGTCGCGAAAACCCGCCGCCGAATACTTGATGACCTCGCTGTCGGTCACGCGCGACAAGTCATCTGCAACGCCCACCATGGTATAGGCAATCAGGTGCGGCGTGTGACTGGTGACAGCCAGAACAAGGTCGTGATGGTCTGCATCCATCACGTCAACATTGGCACCCAGCCCCTGCCAGAACGCGGTCAACCGGTCGGTGGCGGCTTGGGGTGTGCCGTTGGGGATCAGGATGCACCAACGGTTGTCGAACAGTTCGGCAAAGCCGGATCGAGGGCCGCTGTGCTCGGTCCCAGCCAAGGGATGGCCCGGGATGAAATGCACGTGATCGGGCAAATGCGGCGCAACGGTTTCGATCACCGCGCGCTTGACCGACCCGACATCTGTCAGAGTGGCCCCTTCGCCAAGCTTGGGTCCGATTTCCGAAGCGACGCCATCCATCGCACCGACGGGCACGGCAAGGACAACCAGATCCGCCCCGTCGACGGCCTCGGCGGCGGTGTCGACAATGCGGTCGCAAAACCCAAGTTCGCGCGCAGCGTCACGGGTTTCAACCGAACGTGCGGTTCCGACAATCTCGCCCGCCAAGCCAGCGCGACGCATCGCATGGGCCATCGAAGACGCGATCAGACCCAGACCGATCAAGGCGACACGGTTGTAGATGACGCTCATGTACCCTCCCCTTCCTCAAGCCTGTCTTCTTCCAGCAGCATCAACTTGGACCCCGGCGCGCCGCCTTTGAAGCGACCGATCATATGCGCCACCCGGCGACAGGACGCTTCGTCGCCAACCGTGATACGCAGGCAGTTGGGCAGGCCATAGCCGCCAACCTTGCGCACGATGATCCCTTGTTCTTGCAAGTAGGTGTTACAGGTCGAAGCCTCGTCCTCGCTGGCAAAGCGCGCCAGAATGAAGTTGGTGCAAGACGTGTCTGACGGCACACCAAATTCGGCCAGGGTTTCGGCCAGCCAGGACCGCAGCCGCGTATTTTCACGCAGACAGCGCGTGGCATGATCCCGGTCGCGCAACGCAGCTTCGGCCGCGGCAAGCTGAGGCATCGACAGGTTAAACGGACCCCGCACCCGGTTCAACACGTCGATCACGTCGGACGCGCCATACCCCCAACCGATCCGCAGCCCACCCAAGCCATACATCTTAGAAAACGTGCGCGTCATGAAGACGTTTTCGTATTTGGAGACCAGCGACGCCTCTCCATCAAAGCCGTCGACATATTCCGCGTAAGCTGCGTCCAAAACCAACAACACGTGATCGGGCAATTCGCGGGCAAGGCGCGCGAGCTCTCCGTGGCTTACCATCGTGGCCGTCGGATTGCCCGGATTGGTAACGAACACCAAACTGGTTTTGTCAGTCACACCTTTCAGGATTTCATCGACATCGACCATGCGTTCACGTTCCGGCACCATGACCGGTGTCGCACCTGCCGCCAACGCCGAGATCCGGTACATCGAAAAGCCATGCTCTGTGTGAATCACTTCAGTGCCCGGGCCCGAATAGGCTTGGCACAGGAACGTGATCACCTCGTCCGATCCGACACCGCAGATGATGCGATCAGGGTCCAATCCGTGGAAATCGCCAATGGCTTGACGCAGTGCGCCGTGATCCGTGTTCGGATAGCGATGCAGTTCGTGCCCGGCGCGCTGGAAGGCTTCGACTGCGTGCGGGCTTGGCCCGAACGGGTTTTCGTTCGAGCTTAGCTTGATGACATTGGCAATGCCGTCCACCGTCGAGGCGCCGCCCACATAGGGCGTGATCTGCATGATCCCCGGCTGGGGTATGATCTTGGCCATGAGGATGCTCCTTTGTCGAGTGATGTAGCGCGGTCACCAGACCCTGCAAAGCACGAAAGCAACGCGGCGAGAATTGTGCCCCGCGCTGAGGCTTCACTGCATCTGCGATTTCCAGCAACGCAAAAAGAAACCCGCCCAGATCCTGGGCGGGTTCCAAAACACTGCGATGTTGCAAGACTAGCTTAGTTTTTCGCGTAGAATTCGACGACCAGGTTCGGTTCCATCACAACCGGATACGGCACATCCGACAGGCCGGGAGTCCGGGTGAAAGTGGCGGTCAGTTTCGAATGGTCAACGTCCATATAGTCCGGCACGTCACGCTCGGGCAGTTGAACCGCTTCCAGAATGGATGCCATTTGCTTCGAACGATCACGCACTTCGATCACGTCGCCTTCTTGCACGCGATAGGACGGGATGTTCACTTTCTTGCCGTTCACACGCACGTGGCCGTGGTTGACGAACTGACGGGCTGCAAACACGGTCGGCACAAATTTGGCGCGGTAGACAACAGCGTCAAGGCGGCGTTCCAGCAGACCAATCAGGTTTTCACCGGTGTCGCCTTTGACACGCTCGGCTTCACCATAGATGCGGCGGAATTGTTTTTCGGTCAGGTCGCCGTAGTAGCCTTTCAGCTTCTGCTTGGCGCGCAGCTGCAGACCGAAATCCGACAGTTTGCCCTTACGACGCTGGCCGTGTTGGCCGGGGCCGTATTCGCGACGGTTTACCGGCGATTTCGGGCGACCCCAGATGTTTTCGCCCATGCGGCGATCAATTTTGTACTTGGCAGACGTGCGTTTGGTCACGGCTGGTCTCCTTCATAAAGATATCGAAGGGCGTTGTCCTTTGGCCGAAGCCCGACAGGCATCCCTTCGCAGGGGCCACCAACACCAATGAAAACCGGCCCCTCGCGGGACCGGATTGAGGGCTTATAACGCCATGAGTGAGGGAGTCAACGCCCCCGGCAGAACTTATGCCACGTGACCGCGCAGAATTGCCGTTTCGCCCTTGTTCAGACTACGTCGCGCAAAAGCGCCGTAGGCCATGGGGTCGTAGTCAAGAAGCGGAAAAATCTCGAGCAACCGGGCGCGTTGGCCCGCGTCGAGCATTTCAAGATCGGTATTGGCCGGGTGAAAGCTTTCGGTCGGCACGCCATTGGCCCAGACGACTTCGTGGTGTTCCAAAAGCACGTGGCAATAAACAACCTCTTTTGCCAGGCGATCGACCACCACGCGACGTTCATCCACCAGATCACGGGCGGATACCAAAACCTCGTCTTCGTTGAACAGGTCGCGCGCACGCGCACCGGTGATCAAAAGCTGGTGCTCTGGCGAAACGAGAAGATCCTCATCGGGTTGGCCCGAGCAAATCGCGCCGGCGCGCAGTCGGATTGGCCGCAGTTCGGGCATGGCAAACAGGCGCGCGCCAGAAATTCGGCGCCGTCCGACCCACAACACTTTCTGTGCGCCGTTGTCGCGTGTTTGAACGATGTCGCCTTCGGACAGGTGCTCGACCAGCGCTTCACCGTCGGCGGTCCGCAACCGGGTTCCCGGCGTGAAACAGATAACCCCTGTCGGCTGGTCGCTCAACCGGTTGACATAGCTAGGTTCCATTGAAGCGCGCACCACCCACAACTCGGTGTCGGACGGCGGCATTTGACCGACGAACATCAACAAGGGCTGCCTGCTTTTCGCATCAATCAATGACGCTATATAGCTGGCGTGACCGTCGGTGACTTCGAAGCCCATGTTCAACCGTGTGCTGTCAACCTCATGCGCCTCAATGGGTTGGGCCGGGTCCATCGCGGCCCCGACCAGGTTCTGCACCATATACGCCGCTCGACGACGCAGATCCTCTTCATCGCTAGTAGCCTCAAGGTCCAGAACTTCACGAGGCCCATCAACGCGCAACGGTTTCCCCGTCCAGCGCCAGCTTGCCCCGACACCAAGAGAGGCCACCGGTGCGCCCGGCAAACCATCCACTTCTGTCTGCGCCCATGAAATGACAAACGTGCCACGATAGCCCGTCTTCATGCCTGATACCTGCCATTTTTCTTTTTGTTTTTTGCAAACTACCACGGGTGATTCGCGTTGTTAAGGCTTTTGTCCCTACCGCGTCGCCCCTGTGCGTGGAATTTTCGATCCAAATTAGGCCGCGCCAAAGGTCCATTGCCAAGCAAAAGAACTGCTGGTAAGTTTTCTTTACCAATTTTTCAGGAGGCTGAAATGCCCGTCATCACCGAAATCGAAGACCTGCGCCGCATCTACCAGCGGCGGGTGCCAAAGATGTTTTACGATTATGCGGAAAGCGGCAGTTGGTCCGAGCAGACGTTTCGCGAAAACACTTCGGATTTCGAAAAGCTTTATTTTCGACAGCGGGTCGCGGTGGATATGGACAACCGCTCCACCCAGACCAAGATGATCGGGCAAGATGTGGCCATGCCCGTCGCGCTTGCGCCCGTCGGGTTGACCGGGATGCAATGCGCAGATGGTGAGATCAAGGCGGCACGAGCGGCCGAAAAGTTCGGCGTGCCCTTCACGTTGTCCACCATGTCGATCTGCTCGATTGAGGACGTGGCCGAAAACACCTCTGCGCCGTTCTGGTTTCAGGTCTACACCTTGAAAGATGACGACTTTATGCAGCGGCTGTTTGACCGGGCCCGCGCCGCGAATTGCACGGCCATTGTCATCACCGTTGATCTTCAGGTTCTGGGGCAGCGCCACAAGGACTTGAAGAACGGCTTGTCTGCCCCGCCCAAATTGACCGCAAAATCGGTCGCGAACATGATGACCAAGGTCCAGTGGGGCTTGGGAATGCTGGGCACCAAGCGTCGGTTCTTCGGCAACATTGTCGGTCACGCACAAGGGGTCGAAGACCCCTCATCGCTTCACACATGGACCGCGCAGGCTTTCGATCCGTCACTGGATTGGGACCGCATTCGACAGTTCAAAAAGATGTGGGGCGGTCCGATGATCATCAAGGGGATCATCGAGCCAGCAGACGCGATCGAGGCGGTGAACGCCGGTGCAGATGCGATCATTGTGAGCAACCATGGCGGGCGCCAGCTTGATGGCGCGCTCAGTTCCATCCGCGCATTGCCCGCTGTGCTTGACGCCGTCGGTGACAAGGTCGAGGTCCATCTGGACAGTGGCATCCGGTCAGGACAGGACGTTTTGAAAGCGGTCGCGATGGGCGCCAAGGGCACCTATATCGGCCGCGCATTCACCTATGGCCTGGGCGCGATGGGGGAAGAGGGTGTCACCAAGGCGTTGGAGGTGATCCACAAAGAGTTGGATATTTCGATGGCGTTCTGCGGTCACACCGACATCTCGACCGTGGATCGTTCAATTCTACACGTGCCAAAAGGGTTCTCAGGCGACTGGGAATAGCCCGACCCGGAACCAGTTGGGTCGCGTTTGGGCATCGCCAACCCTCGTTGCTAGAAATAGCTGCGGACCAAGGCGCCTGAAATC
The DNA here is from genome assembly GCF_947497285.1 of uncultured Aliiroseovarius sp. Lineage (GTDB taxonomy): Bacteria > Pseudomonadota > Alphaproteobacteria > Rhodobacterales > Rhodobacteraceae > Aliiroseovarius. Next base: position 181,020 of record NZ_CANMFT010000004.1, read on the forward strand.
AGCGTCCAACCATCCGCAACAACAAAGAACGCCAGCTTGAAGGGCAGCGACACAATCGCGGGTGGCACCATCATCATGCCCATCGACATCAGAATGGCCGCGACCACAAGGTCGATGACCAGAAACGGAAGAAACACAAGAAAACCGATCTGAAAGGCGCGCTCGACTTCTGACAGCAAGAAAGACGGCACCAGCAAAGACATTGGCGCATCAGCACCGACAGTTACGCCCGCTGTTTGCTCACGAAGGGTTGCAAGATGCTCGAAGGTTTCCGGGTCGATCCGGTCTGCCATGAAAAGGCGGAAGGGTTCAATCGCGGCCAGAAACGCTGGTTCGATTTCCAGCTTGCCTTCGGAAAACGGCTGGCCACCCTGGGTCCAGGCCTCAACGAAGACGGGTTCCATAATAAAATAGGTCAAGAACAGCGCAAGGCTGATGATCAACATGTTTGGCGGCGACTGCTGTAGGCCGATCGCCTGTCTGAGAATAGACAGAACCGTGACGAGAAAGGGGAAGCAGGTGACCATGATGGCCAACCCCGGCACAAGGCTAAGCACCGTGAGCAGAACGAAAATCTGGATTGTTCGCGTCGCCAGCGACCCATCATCCCCGAGCGAGATGGAGATGTCCTGCGCACTGGCCTGACCGGAGGCGCCGATCCCAAGCAGGACCGCGAGCACTACAGCGCGAAGAAAGAGCGGTGCCATGAGGAACAACCTTTGCTTCACAATCCGGATTTGAGGTCTGCAACTTCGGTCAAACGAACGGCGAGCTGGCCTTGCGAGTCTCCGGTCAGCTCTTCCAGTTCGCCGCGTGCGATAAGCTGCCCGCCGACATAAAGCTCAACAGGATCGTCGATCTTCTTGTCCAAAGGCAGGACGGAATCCTGTGCCAGCTGCAAAAGCTCTTGCACTGTCGGGCGTGCGCATCCGACCGAAATCGTGACTTCGATCGGAACTTTGACGAACGGGCTTTTTGCGCCTTGAGCATCGGTTTCAGGTGCGGGTTCAGCCATAGTTGAATGCCTTCTCGTTGATGTCATAAACTGCTTCGACGGCATCTTTGATACGGTCGAGCGCCGAACTCAGGTCTATCCGCCGCTCAGCCGTCGGCGAACGAAGGTAGACCTGACCCTCGGGCAATGTGCTTTCTTCCACGATTTCAAATGGAACCGCATTTGGGTGCTGCATCAGGTGATCCAAAGCCCCACGGCTGGCGGGTGAAACCAAGACTTGGATAGGTGAATCGGCGGCTTGCTCCGCCATCGGGATCAGCTCTTCGTTGATCACCTGCCCCAATGCTTCTTGAATGGCTTTTGGAAGAACCGTTTCCACCATCGCAGTCAGCAACGGCTCCAGTGTTCCAAGGACGTGACTTCGTGCTTCCTGAAAGGTGAACCCTAGATCTTGAAGGTTGCGTGCGAACTCGGCTTCAACGCGTTCTTTTTCGTCGGTATTGGCTTTCGATGCGTCATCCCAGCCCGCCTGATAGCCCGCGGCATAGCCTTCCAGGCGTTTGCTCTCCAGATCAGCTGCCGTTTGATCTGTATCTGATGAGTGTTCGTTGCCCCGCAGATCACTTGAAACACGCGCATCTACAGCGCCGAATTCCTCCAAGAACACGCGCGCGCTCATCGCGCCACCTCTTCATCATCTTCCATCCAACCGCGCAGAATCTCGACCGTTTCGGACTGACGCTCGGCAATCAGGTTTCGAAGTCGCTGAACAGGGTCATCCGAACCAGTGTCATCGTCGCCGAAATCAATATCCGACACGACTGCCATTTCGGGGGGTGCAAAGTCACCATCGTCGATCTCGCCAGTAAAAGCTGGCAGTGGCGCGATCTCTTGGGTTGCGGGCAGCATAGAGGTATTAGCGCGGTCTTGAGGCAGTCCCGGCAACGCAGCAGCGCCCGTCGCCCCCTGATCGATTTTTCCTTGCGCTGCAAAGATAGGACGCAGAACGAACAAGCCAAGAACGAGGCTCACAACCGCCAAGAAGGCCATCTGCACCAACGAGGTTACATCAAGGTCAAGCCCCGCCAGAAGTCCGGCCGATGGCGCCGTCCCATCGGCGACGATCGCTTCGAACCGCATTGTCTTGATTGTAATTTGATCGCCGCGCCCTTCGTCAAAACCAACCGCCCCGGCCACCAGATCGCGCAAGCTTTCCAACTCGTCGGCGGGGCGAGGCTCCCAGACTTCATTGCCGTCAGCGTCGGTCGTTTTTAAGCCGTCAACCAATACTGCCACCGTCAGCCGTTTCACCGCACCTGGTGATTTCACAACTTCTCGTGTAGTTTCAGAGACCTCGTAGTTAATACGCTCGCGGCTTTCTGACGTGTTCGATGACGAATTTCCACCACCCGCTGCGTCGCCTTCCGGCAGGTTCGAAGCCACGGTAACGCCGGCGTTCGCGCTGTCCTTGGCTGTGTTCGATGTCTCTTGTGTGTCCGTCGAGATAGCGACGCGGCTTTCGGGATCAAAGCGGCGTTCCAAAATGGATTCCTGCTCTGTCGCGGTCTCCAAGTTCAGCTCGACGACGGCATTTCCGAACCCGACTCGCGCCTCGATCAATCGTTCGACATTGCGCTTCAATTGGGCCGCCCGGTCAGAGGCCGCCCCAGAAAGATTTTCGGTTTCATCACCACTGCCCAACAGCCCACCGCGACTGTCGATAATCGATACCCGATCAGGCGACAGCCCCGGCACAGCCGACGCGACAAGGAATTTCAGCGCCTTGACCTGCGCAGGTGCCAAGGTGCCGCTGGACGTGGTCGCGGTAACCGAGGCTGAGGGTTCGTTGCGCTGACGAAACTGTTGGGAGGAGACATTTCCGATATGCACGCGGGCATTCTGAATGAGTGGGCTTGCGACGATTGTGCGTGCCAGTTCGCCTTCCTTGGCGCGCCAATAGGCGGCATCGAACATCTGCGATGTCGTTCCAAACCCGCTTAATCCGTCAAGCAATTCGTAGCCTTGACCGCTATTTGCGGGCAGACCTTCGCTGGCCAACGTCATACGCAGGCTGTCGCGTGCGGAATCGTCGACCAAGATCGAGCCACCGCGGATTTCATAGGCAACGCCGCGTGCTTCAAGTGCGTTGACGACATCACCCGCGGCCCCATTTTCCAGACCGGCATACAGCAGTGTCATCCGCGGGTTCGTCGCTATACGGGACAAACCAATCACCGCAGCGAACATCGCAAGCGTGGCCAACACGACGATCACGCGTTTTTTCATGTCCAGGGCGGTCCAAACCGAAGTGATCTGCTGCAAGACGTAACTCCTTTCACGAGCGGGCTTCTGCCCCCGTCACTGAATGCCGTTATCGTCAATCGCCCTTAACAATTGGTTAGTGCCCAGAGGTTTATAACGATTCGAGACAAGAAACTTGGATGCACTCATGGCAGAACCGGAAACCAAAGAAGACACCGCAGACGAAGCACCTAAAAAATCTTCCAAGAAGGGGCTTCTTATTGGGTTGGTGTTGGCCCTTCTCCTTGGCGGTGGCGGGTTTTTTGCGGCCTACACTGGGGTCGTTGGCAGCGCCTTCAGCCAAGAAGATGCGCATACGGAAGATCCGCAATTGACCGATCTTCCGCTGGTCGCATTCGTCGAAATGGAACCGCTTGTCGTTTCATTGGGAAAGTCAGGTGCCACGCGCCACTTGCGCTTCCGCGCCTCTCTAGAGGTCGTGCCAGGTCACGAAGCGGACGTGCAAAATGTGCTGCCGCGCGTGGTGGACGTGCTGAATTCGTATTTGCGCGCGGTTGAACTTCCGATGCTGGAAAACCCAGCCGCTCTTATCCAGCTGCGTGCGCAAATGCTGCGCCGCATTCAATTGGTAACCGGCGAAGGTCGCGTGCGGGACCTGCTCATCTTGGAATTCGTCCTCAACTAAGAAGGAGGGACACACATGGATATCCTCGCAGACATTCTTTTGGGCCTCGGTGCTCTTGGTGCGGCTGTCTATTGTCTGGTGCTGTCCAGGCGCCTGCGTCGCTTCAACAATCTACAAAATGGCATGGGCGGTGCGGTGGCGGTTTTGTCGGCACAGGTCGATGACATGACGAAAACGCTGGACAAAGCCCGATTGGCCGCAGGCGAAAGCGCCGCCGTGCTGGGCGACTTGACAGAGCGCGCGGAAAGCTCTGCGCGCAATCTGGAACTGATGATGGCCAGTCTACATGACATTCCCGACCACACTGAAAACCACGACGCAAGTAGCGATAGCCAGGCGCAGAACCATCAGGAAGACGCTCCACCACTGTTTTCAAGCAATCGGGTGCTGGAGGCTGCAGAATGAATCGTCCGGACAACCCCGACAGCCCGCCAAGAACATCGCGGCGCAAATCCACGAACCGACGCATACTGCTTTTTCTGGCCATCATGTTGGCCTCCTCCGGGCTGGTTCGATTGGGGCCTTTGGGTATGGCTGTGGCAGATGATGTAACCACCATCCTGAAAGGCACTTCAGCTGAACCCGTCGAAATTGACAGCTGCAAGAGCGACGCAGATATCGAACGGCTGTTGGCAGCCCTGCAAAATCGCGAAGCTGCAGTTGCGAAACGAGAGACTGCCCTTGAAGATCGCCTGAAGGCTTTGTCTGTCGCCGACGAACAGATAGCGCGTAAAATGGATGCCTTGATCGTTGCTGAACAGAAATTGGCTGCGACGATGGCGACTGCCAAAACAGCTGCTGCGGATGATCTGAACGGGCTGACGACCCTTTATGAGAACATGAAGCCCAAACAGGCCATTCCTCTATTCGAGGAAATGGCGCCGGAATTTGCTGCAGGATTCCTGTCGCGTATGAAAGCGCCTATTGCGGCTCAGATCATGGCTGGGTTGAAGCCTCAGACCGCTTACGCGATCAGCGTTGTGTTGGCAGGCCGGCATACAGATGTGCCGACGAACTGACCAACGGTCGCGTTTTATTAACCCAGTGATGTCATGTTGAACCCGAACAAGCACGTATATGCGCAGAGGTAAAAGATGATCGGTTTCGTCGGTATTGCGTTGATCTTCGTTATGGTTTTCGGCGGCTACCTTGCTGCGGGCGGCAAGATGGGGATCATCCTCAAATCGCTTCCCTTCGAATTCACCATGATCGGGGGGGCCGCGGCGGGCGCTTTTGTCATTTCCAACGACATGGCAGCAATCAAACACACAATGAAAGACATCGGGAAGGTGTTCAAGGGTCCCAAATGGACACACGAAGACTACAAAGACTTGCTGTGCCTGCTGTTTGAGTTGATACGACAAGCCCGGCAAAACGCTGTGGCGCTTGAAGAGCATATTGAGAATCCATCCGAAAGCACCATCTTTTCTCGTTATCCCAAGATCTTGGAGGACGCCGAAGCGGTAAACCTAATCTGTGACACCCTCCGTTCGGCCTCCATGAATTATGATGATCCCCATCAAGTCGAGGAGGTTTTGGAAAAGCGCATGGATGCAAACCTGCACCATGCACTGCATTCCAGCCATGCCCTTCAGACTGTTGCAGACGGTTTGCCTGCCCTTGGCATTGTCGCTGCTGTTCTCGGGGTGATCAAAACAATGGGGTCGATTGATCAGCCACCCGAAATCCTTGGCAAGATGATCGGGGGGGCACTGGTCGGGACCTTTCTTGGCGTTTTTCTGGCTTATGGGTTGGTTGGGCCGTTTTCAGCCAAGGTCAAAACAGTGGTCGAGGAAGATGCCCACTTCTACCAGCTTATCCGTGAAGTGCTGGTGGCAAATCTCTACAACCATTCTGTCAACATCTGCATCGAGGTGGGCCGCCAGAACACACCGGGACATCACCGGCCCAGCTACTCTGACCTTGAGGAAGCGTTAAAAGAGGTCAAACAAGCGGCGGCATGATTACGATGGTTCGCCTTTTCCTGGCCACTCTTCTGTTAGCGCCGACGCTGTCGGAAGCACGCGAGATAGTTGTCCGCTCGGGCGAGCATGCAGATTTCTCAAGGCTGGTGATCTATACAGACACCAATGACGTGGCCGAGTTCAACCAAACGCCAAAAGGCTATGTCCTGTCGACGAAGGACCCAAGCAACACGTTCAATACCAAGCGTGTCTTTGAGAAGATTCCCAGAACCCGCATTTCTGCCGTCTTCAGCGCTCAAGACGGCAGTTTAAAGATCATCGCAGATTGTGATTGCCATGCCAAAACGGAACGACTGCCTGGTGGCCCGTATGTCATTGATATCTTTGATGGTCCCAGCGGTAAAAATCCAGAAACCTTGGTCGCTCACAGCAAGCGTGACGCGCCTGCGCAATCTCCAGCGACAAGCCTTACGCCAAGTGCCGTTCGGCTGGGATTGCCGATTGGGCAGACCTCGTCTGACAAGCCCGAGGAGGCAAGCACCAAAGACACGATCGCGGAAAGACCTTCCAAAGATGCCGATGAAGCCGCTGCGGTTCAAACTACAGACCGCTTGACCGAAGACACGCTCTTGGCTCAGCTTTCGCGCGCTGCGGCCCAAGGCTTGGTCAGCACCTCGGTCGACCAACTCCTTCCTGTTGCAGACACTGACGCGCCGGGCCTTACGAGTGCTGAACCACCCGATGTGCCCGCGCCGGAAACAGTCCTGGTTACTCCAGACGACCATATCGCGATTCAGACTGCCGTAGATCGAGAGGCCAACAGCAATCTCGGGCATACTATGGTCACAGAAAATGGCGTTCGTTGTCTGGACGCGGACGCTTTTGCAATCGCGCACTGGGCCACAAACGAGGGGAGAGAACTTGATTTCTCGTCTCAAAGGGCCGAGCTGTTTGGCGAATTTGATCGCTTGAATGAAACAGCCCTGAACCGGCTTGTCCGCAACCAAATTTATCTCACTCTGGGTGCAGAAGCCCTATCCTATCTATCTGCTTTCCCTAACGAAATCTCTGAACACGCTGTTTTGATTGCCATGGCCGAAGTCATGGACCAAGGTGAGTCATCACACTCTGAATTCTTGGCACCCCAACTAATCTGTGACGGTGAGGTCGCGCTTTGGGCAGTGCTTGCTCAGCCCGCGCTTCGTGCCGGAACTGAAATCAATTCTTCTGGGATTCTTCGAGCTTTCTCGGCCCTACCCACGCATCTACGAACGCATTTAGGACCTTTACTGGTCGAGAAATTCCTTTCTGGCGCAGACCGTGCGACCGCACATGAGATCAATCAGGTATTGGAGCGCACTCAAATTGAAGACCTCCACCCGCCTTCGCTCTCAAATGCGCGGTTGCAAGTACTTGAAGGGGACAAGCATCGTGGCCTTCAACAGCTTGAAAACATAATCAATGCTGATGTCGATACAGCGGCGGAGGCTATGCTTCTCAATGTCGACACTTTGATCGCCTCGGATGAAGGCATACCAGAACGTACATTGGAGCTCCTTTCGACACTCACCTATGAAAACCGCGCCACAGAAATTGGATCCGAACTGGCACATGCCGAAATTCGCGCTCTTGCTCATGTCGGGCGGATAGAACAAGCTTTTGACGCATATCAGGCACTAGAAAGCCCCGACTTTGAAGCGCGCGCGCAGTTGCTTGCGACGCTGGCGCAGGCCTTGACTGAAAAGGCTTCTGATGCCGTCTTCCTGCGATTTGCCTTGTCTTCTGACAGGTGGACGGATGCGACCAACAGCGCTCGCTTTGCAATCGCACAAAGGCTGTCTCGGCTCGGGTTCGCGGAGCCGGCAAAGCAAATGGTGCTGCTTGACCAGCAGCCCCCCGACAAAAACGAGCGAATTCTCATCGCGCGTTCAGCTTTGACCGAAGGGCGTCCTGAGGTTGCACTCGGCTATCTTGCGGGTCTCGACAGCCCGGACGCGCTGGAATTGCGAGCGGCCTCGCTTTCTGGATTGGGTCGCCACGAGGATGCGGCAGAGCTTTTTGCGATCTTGCAGAAACCGGACGCAAGGCTTTCAGAGCTATGGCGATCTGGTACCTGGGCCGCATTGGGCCGCTCACCGAACGAAACGCTTGCTGCCACTGCGTCGCTCGCCAGTTCAAGCGATGCGCAACTGGCTGATGCGACCACACTTTCTGCCTATCAGTCTTTGTTAACTGCAAGTGCCGGGGCAAGGACGACGCTGGATCGGTTGCTAGCTGAATTCCCGACACCCTAAGTTGGGACATGGTTACCGCTTGTTAAGGGAGCATGCGTATTCTGGGCATCAAATCCGCAGCAAGAATTGCGCAGCAACATGCCCGAAGCCCTTAAAGTATCTCCTTCGCTGTCTGGCGACCACAAACACAGCACATTATTGACCAGAATTGCATTGGCCTTGATGCCAATGATCATCTTTATCGCCAAGCTAACCGCAGCGCATGCCAGCACTTTTCAGACTGCAGCCTGTTATGACGCCGCTTATTTGGCGGCTGCCGAAACCGGTGTTCCCGTTTCGGTTCTGAAAACCATCACTCTGGTCGAAACAGGACGCAAGCAGACGGCCGCGCTGCAGCCCTGGCCCTGGACGGTCAATATGGAAGGAACGGGGGTTTGGTTTGACACTTTCGAAGAGGCAGAAAGCTATGTTCAAACCCATTTGTCGCGTGGAGCGGAAAGCTTTGATGTTGGTTGCTTCCAGATCAACTACAAATGGCACCGACAACACTTCACGTCGATAAGTGAGATGTTCGACCCCCTGCCCAATGCGCGCTATGCAGCGCGCTTCCTTCTTGAGTTACATCAAGAGTTTGGGACGTGGGATGCTGCTGCTGGAGCTTACCACTCGCGCACGCCACAGCACGCGACAACCTACAAGGCGAAGTTCCGAACGCTGCGCCGTCAGTTTCTGGCTGAAGATGGAGTCCCGATCCGGCTTGCACATAATCGACAGTTGCGAACAGGACCAGTGGCTCCGACTGGCCACGCCCGCGACATCGTTCCACGGCAAAATGACTTTCCGTTACTACAAAGAAACGCCGGTTCAACCACACTCGGCTCGCTTGCCCCGATCAGTGGCGCCTTGGCTGCAACAAGCCTGTTTTCAGAACGAAGCGGTCAGGGGTTGTGGAAATGATCCTGGTTCAGAAGATTTTTCACCCGACCATTTTGCTCGCTCTGGCACTAATGGCCATTATCGTAATGATGATCTTGCCGATGCCAGCCTGGGTTTTGGATGTCGGTCTGGCCGCATCGTTTGCCTTGGCCATTCTCATGTTCACCGTAACGTTGTTCATTGAACGGCCGCTGGATTTCTCGGCCTTCCCGACCGTTCTTCTTGCTTCGCTGATGTTGCGATTGTCCCTGAATGTATCGTCTACGAAGTTGATCATCGGGCAAGGTCACACTGGCACTTCAGCCGCCGGAAGCGTTATCGAAGGGTTCGCGAGCTTTGTGATGGGTGGGAGCGTTCTGCTGGGGCTCGTGGTGTTCTGCGTTCTGCTGATCGTGAATTTCATCGTAATCACGAAAGGCGCCGCGCGCATGGCCGAAGTCGGTGCGCGTTTCGCGCTTGATGGCATGCCCGGCAAACAATTGGCGATCGACAGCGACATGTCCGCGGGTGCTATTGACCACACCGAGGCCAAGGCTCGCCGTGAACGCGAGCAGGCTGAAACCACGTTTTTCGGATCGCTGGACGGGGCCTCGAAATTCGTCAAAGGCGATGCGGTGGCAGGTTTGCTGATCACCGCCTTGAATTTGGTGATGGGGCTGCTGATCGGCGTGGTTGTCCACGATATGGAGATCGGCCGCGCCTTTCAAACCTACGCAATCCTGACGGTCGGCGACGGGCTTGTGACTCAGATCCCGGCGGTCGTCATTTCAATCGCTTCAGCCCTGCTATTGGCGCGCGGGGGCACTTCTGGTTCGACCGATCTAGCGTTGTTTTCGCAATTGGGCAAATACCCATCAGCGCTGGCAACTGTGGCCGTCTTGATGGCACTTTTCGGATTGGTTCCGGGCTTGCCATTCATCCCGTTTATCTTGGGTGCAATGGCTTTGGCCGCCGCCGCATGGAAGGGCCATCAAATTCTGAAGAAAGAGGCTGAAAACACCGCTGCGGAAACGTTGGATGACAGCACCATGCCACGCAAGGAAAGTATGGGCGATATATTGGATCTTGACGACATCCATGTTGAATTTGCGCCCGATCTCGTATCGATGGTGTTGGATCCTTCGACCGGACTAGACGCCCGCATATCAAGCATCCGCAACCATATCGCCGGTGCTTTCGGCTTGATCCTGCCAGAAATCCGACTGACCGATGACAGCATGCTTCCGCCCGGCACCTACGCCATCAAGATTCAAGGCATCGAACAGGCGCGCAGCAGGCTGATTCCGGACAAGACATTGGTTATTCTGGCTGGCGATGGTGACGACATCCCCGCCGGAGAGGACGTGAAGGAGCCGGTCTATGGTGCGCCTGCCCGCTGGGTAAGCGAAGACGACCAAGAAGAAGCAGCCCTTTCTGGCTGCGCCGTCATCGCCCCGTCCGAAGTATTGGCCACGCATCTTCTTGAGGTGATGAAACGAAACTTTCCGCGTTTGCTCGGGCTTAAGGCGCTGCGGCGTTTGCTGGACGAGTTTGTCAATCTTTCAGACCCCGCCCGCGCCGAGGCCAACCGCCGTTTGCTGGAGGAACTGATCCCCGACAAGGTGCCCTTGGATCTACTGCATTCCGTGCTCAGACTGCTTCTGGAAGAGCGCGTGTCAATTCGCAACCTGCCCGTCATTTTGGAAAGTGTCGCAGAGGCCAAGCCCGTCTTCGGATCACCAGAAGCCATCTGTGAATACGTCCGGCAACGTCTTGGGTTCCAGCTGATTGCCGACCTGAAACGAGAGGACGGCACCGTTCCTCTGGTTCAACTGGCCCCGGAATGGGAAGAAAGATTTCAAGCCCACCAACTGGACGGCGACCGGGGCAATGACGTCGCACTTCCACCGGAAGAGTTCAACAAACTGGCAAATTCGGTTGCGGACCGGATCGCACGCGCCGGCGAAAACGGTATCTACCCAGCGGTTGTCACCTCATCACGCCGGCGCCGGTTTTTGCGCACGGTTCTATCTGCAAAGGGAATTGCGAATCCCGTTCTATCGTTCGAGGAAATCGGAACTGAAGCGCGCCCCTCTTTGGTCGGCATGATTTCAGCGTGACTGAGGCGCTTGCATATATCTCGGACTTGGCTTCGGGCTTTTTGGTGGTCGGTTTCATCGTGTTCCTGCGGGTCGGTGCTGCGATGGCATTGTTGCCTGTCTTCGGTGAAAGATCGGTGCCACCGCGCGTGCGGTTGGGCCTTGCTCTTGCCTTCAGCCTGATCGTCGCCCCGGCAGTCGCATCCGACATCGGCGTCACGATCGAGCCCCAAGCCCAGATGCTGTTGCTCGCCTCGGAACCTATTATCGGGCTGGCATTTGGGTTGGTCTTGCGACTTGTGATCATGAGCCTTCAGATCGCAGGCAGTATTGCAGCACAGTCCACGTCGCTTGCACAATTGATGGGGGGCGCGAATGCCGACCCTCAACCTGCGCTTGGGCATGTTTTGCTGATCGCCGGGCTAGCCTTGGCGGCAATGATGGGTCTGCATGTCAGGATCGCCGAGGGCTTCATCCTGTCCTATCGCGCCTTCCCCCCAGGTGTATTTCCGGCCGCACAGGCTTTTTCGAACTGGGGCCTCACGCACATTGCTCAGGCTTTCACCTTAGCGTTCACTCTGGCCGCGCCCTTCGTGATCGTGTCATTGCTCTACAATGTCGCCCTGGGTGTCATTAACCGCGCGATGCCCCAATTGATGGTGGCCTTCGTGGGGGCGCCGGCCATCACTGCGGGGGGCTTGATCCTTTTGTTCTTAACGACCCCTTTGCTGCTGCCCATCTGGCGCGCAGCGCTGGCGGCCGCACTCTCTGATCCGTTCGGAGGCTGGTGATGTCCGACACGGAAGACGACGACAGCAAACAACACGAGCCGACACAAAAGAAGCTGGACGATGCGCGAAAACGTGGCGAAGTTGCCCGTTCATCCGATCTGAACACCGCCATGTCTTATCTTGTCCTGCTCCTACTGGCGATGAGCATTGGCGCGGCGTCGTTGAAAGGTGTGGGCGCGCTTTTGGCAGGCATGCTGGCGCGCGCTGACACGCTTGCAAGCGATGTGTTCCGAGGGGGTGGGAGCGACCTGTCCGCCGCGTTGCTGCTGGGCGTTGGTGGCCAAATGGCCCCTTGGTTCATTGCGCCTGCCATTGCCGTATTGGTCCTGTCGATTGCGACGCGCAGCTTCGTTGTCGCGCCTGAGAAGGTTCAGCCCAAGCTCAACCGGCTGTCATTGCTTTCCAACGCGAAGAACAAATTCGGTCGATCCGGTTTGTTCGAATTTTTCAAGAGCTTCGTCAAACTCACCATCTACACCGTGGTGCTGGGCGTTTTCATTTGGGTGAAGCTGCCTCAGATGCTGGCCAGTTTGTCGCTTAGCGCAGGGATGGCAACCGTCGTGCTGCTCAAACTTTGTGTCGCGTTCTTCAGTTTGGTGCTGCTGATCGCAATGATCATCGGTGGAATTGATTTCATGTGGCAGCAGCAGGAACATACCCGCAAAAACCGCATGTCCCACAAAGAGCTGATGGACGAAATAAAGCAAAACGAAGGTGACCCCCATATGAAGCACCAGCGCCGGCAAAAGGGGTATGATATTGCGATGAACCAGATGCTGGCAGAGGTGCCCGAGGCAGATGTCATCGTTGTAAACCCGACCCACTACGCCGTGGCGCTGAAATGGTCACGACTGCCCGGCGAAGCCCCGGTCTGTGTCGCAAAAGGGGTCGATGAAATTGCCGCCCGCATCCGCGAAGTCGCGGCAGAGCACGGAATTCCCATCCACCGTGATCCACCCACCGCGCGCGCGCTGCATGCCACAGTAGAGATCGGCGAACAAATCCCGCCAGACCAGTATCGGGCCGTTGCCGCAGCTATCCGGTTCGCCGAAAAAATGCGCAGCCGCGCGCGACGCTCTTTCGGGGGTGCGAATGACTGATCAGCTATCAAAACTGCACAAGCTTTCGGCGATGAAATATGATCTGGCCATGTCAGATCTTACGCGTCACAATCAAAAGATACAGTCGCTGGAGGCGCAGATTTCGGATCTGCGACGCCGCCTTTTCGACATCCCCAAAGGTGGTTCGCCAGGCGACGTGCCAATCGCAATGTCCAGCGGGTATTTCGACAAGTGGCAGCGGTGGGCAGAGGTGCAGATTATGCAACTGAACATTTCGTTGGCCCGCGCTCGCGCCGACCGCGAATCCTACCTTGCACAAGCCCGCGTTGCATTCGGACGCCGCAGCGCCACCGAGGCCTTGAAGGACAGGGCCGCACTGGAACGGCGGGTCAGGGTCGCAAAGGCCCTGGAACAAAGCGCGTCATCAAACTGAAGAGCCGAGAAATCGCTTTCCTTTTGGGGAATGCCGGTCTATAGGCACGGCTTCAACCGCGGGACTTACACCCTTGGAGGAATCCCGCTCAAACAAACTGGAGAATTTCCATGGCAAAACAGATTCCTGATCTAGTCGCCACGGTACGGACGGGGACAGGCAAGGGGGCCGCTCGTCAAGCTCGCCGCGAAGGCTTGGTACCGGGTATCGTGTATGGTGGCGGTGTAGATCCGATGCCGATCAACATCCCCTTCAACGAGCTGCTGAAGAAGCTGAAATCTGGCCGCTTCCTTTCGACCCTTTGGAACCTGAAGGTTGAGGGCACAGATGATTTCCGCGTCATCTGCCGGAACGTTCAACGTGACGTGGTGAAGGACCTTCCGACACACCTTGACCTTATGCGTCTGCACCGCAACACGCGGATCAGCCTGTTCATTCACGTTGAGTTCACCAACGAAGAAGAAGCGCCTGGCTTGAAAAAAGGCGGCGTTCTTACCGTTGTGCGCCCGGAAGTCGAACTGAATGTCATGGCGGGTGAAATTCCCGATCAGATCGTTGTCGACCTCACGGGCCGCGAAGTCGGCGACGTCATTCACATCTCGGATGTCGATCTTCCCAAAGGCGCGAAAGTCACGGTTGATCGTGACTTCGTAATCGCCAACATTTCGGCGCCCAGCTCGCTGCGGTCTGCTGATGAGGACGAAGAAGAAGAGATTGAAGAGGTCGCAGCAGACGAAGTCGAAGCGACTGAAATGAAGTCTGAAGAATAAGATCGTCCGACTGGATGATTGGTAAGCGGGCCCCTTGGGGTCCGCTTTTTTGTGACTCAATCTGATGCAACCCTCTGAAAGACAACAACATTTCCGCGCGACCCCCACGGCATATAGGTAAACCCCGCCCGCGACATTCCATCGAAAATTTGCTGAATAACAGGCGGACCATACAGCTGCGGATGGATTTCCATGATCACAAACCGCACGGACTTGGCCCAGCTTTGTTGCGCCAGTTCGACCTCTGCGCCCTCTACATCCATCACGACAAAGCTCGGGTCGAAGGCCTCGAACAGATCGCTCAGTTTCAGGGCCGGAACCGACACCAGTTTTGATTTCTGACCTGGTGCACCATTGGAGATGGACGACGCCCAAAATGCCGCCTTCGCTTCGAAGGTGACAGTGTCCTGCGTGTAACTGTCCGCCACGACAGCCCCATGCAGCACCCTTAGGTCAAGCGCATCGTTCAACGCCAGGGTTCGACCAATTGAACGCACCATATCGGGGTTGGCTTCGACGGTGGTTACATTGCCTGCACCCACAATCTTTGCTGCCTGCACGGCTAGATAGCCGGCCCCCCCGCCCAGATCCAACACACGGTCTTCGGGCTTGAGGTGCCGCTTTATCCCTGCCAACTCCTTACCTTCATAATGCCCCTGCCCAATCGCGTCTTCAATTGCAGGGTTGAGGCAGCGTTGAGGGATCTGCAAAGTTATTCCGTCTATGTGAAACCGGGGCAAAAATAGCCTCCTTCTGCTGGCGTGCGATGCAATGATTGCAACCTGTTAAGGGGACCTCTATTTTGTTCGGACCCCAGAATGTCCGGGGTTCCGTCGAAATGTCCAGTAGAAAGGCCTGCCGATGAAAATCTTTGTGGGACTTGGAAACCCCGGCCCGAAATACGCCGGGAATCGCCACAATATTGGTTTCATGGCGCTGGACCGGATAGCGGATGACCACGGGTTTGCGCCTTGGCGGGGTAAATTTCAGGGCGCCTTTTCAGAGGGTCTGCTTGGCAATCAGAAGGTGCTGTTGCTTAAACCCGAGACGTTCATGAACCTGTCGGGCCAGTCCGTCGGCGAAGCGATGCGGTTTTACAAACTGACTTCTGACGACGTTATCGTATTCCATGACGAACTGGATCTGGCCCCTGGCAAGGTGCGCGTGAAGCGGGGTGGCGGGCACGCCGGGCATAACGGTCTGCGCTCGATCCACGCTCATATCGGGCCGGACTATACCCGCGTGCGGATGGGCATCGGGCATCCGGGGAACAAGAATGCGGTCTCGTCCTATGTTCTGCGCGATTTCGCCAAGGCGGATGAAGGCTGGCTGGATGACGTGTTGCGCGGCTGTGCCGACGGGGCGGTGGATCTTGTCGAAGGGGACAGTGGCAAGTTCATGAACGCCATCGGGCGGCGGATCAATCCGCCGCGTTCTTCCACGTCGCAACCGAAAACCGAAGCCGTCAAAGCCGATCCCGCACCGGCGTCGCCTTCCGAGCAAAAAGCGGACGCCGAACCCAAGGAAACCCGCAGCCCACTACAACGCCTGATGGACAAGTTTTCATGAGCCTACGTGACGCGCTGCGTCACCAGGCGGGCAGCAACAGGCATCTTGACTCGCCTTTCACCGCGCGCGTGCTGGACCTGCTGGCAGATAACATCCAGCCCGGCACGCCACTGACAGATCGGATGTTTGACTGGTCGGGTGACATCGGACCGCGTGGGCATTCGGTGCCGCTGCGCCTTTTGGCCGGGCTACACGCACTGGTCCTGATCGACGCCTGCCCCGCGTTGCAAGCGGTCTATCCGCCGAACCCGTCACCCGACGACGCCAGCCTTTGGGCTGCGATTCAAGTGGCGTTGACCGATCACGCCGCGCTTCTGGACCGCTGGCTGGACAATCCGCCACAAACCAACGAGGTGCGTCGCGCCGCGATTCTGATTGCGGCCGGACATCTTTTGGTGGGGCGGTTTGGGCTTCCGATACATATGTATGAACTGGGGGCGAGCGCCGGCTTGAACCTGATGTGGGATCAGTTTGCACTTGATCTGCCCGACGGGCGCCTTGGCCCAAACACCGCGGCTGTGACGTTGTCACCTGAATGGCGCGGTGATGCGCCTTCCGGGCCATGCCCGCAAATCACGCGGCGGCGGGGTGTTGATCTGATGCCGATGAATGCGCGTGACCCTGATGATGCGCTTCGGCTGATCTCGTATCTTTGGGCAGACCAACCAGAGCGGCTTGCCCGCACCCGCGCCGCCATCGCGATACTGGACGCAGAAGTTGACGCCGGTGACGCAGCCCCATGGCTTGAGGCCCAGTTGCGCCACACGGCACCTGATCACCTGACGCTCGTTTATCATACGATCGCGTGGCAGTATTTTCCGCCCGAAACGCAAGCGCGCTGCGCGGCGGCCATCAAAGCCGCGTCACAGCACGGACCGGTCGCCCATCTTTCGATGGAAGCCGACGAACGACGCGGCGCAGGGGCTGCAATCACTCTGATGATATGGCCAGAGGGACAGAAGTTGACGCTTGGTCGCGTCGATTTTCATGGACGTTGGGTGGATTGGACGGCACCCTAACCCTGAACTAACAGGAGGTCACATGCGTCGGTTTTTCAAGCGCCTGCTACAGGTTGCGCTGTTCATCGCTCTTTTGGTCGGTGCCGCAGCCTTCTGGAAGCGGGAGGAAATCGGCAGGTTGCTGACCGTGAACTCTTTGTTTTCAGAAGAGAAAATTGTTCATAACTTCTCGCACATGGATCAGGCCTTTCTGACCGTTACGATGGCGCGCGACGGCGGGAAGGTGTCGCCCTTACCTGCCGGTGATCCACTTGTCCTACCTGCGGGCACAGAGGGTTGGATCAAGGACCGCGCTGTCACGGGTTTGGTGGTGTTGAAGGATGGAACCCTGCGCCATGAAAGCTATTATCTTGATACGTCGCCCGATGACCGCCGCATCAGCTGGTCTGTCGCGAAAAGCTTCTTGTCGGCGTTGACCGGGATCGTTTTGGAACAGGGCGCGATTGCGTCGCTTGATGACCCCGTCGAAAACTATGCACCAGCCCTGAAAGGCAGCGCCTACGAAGGCGCGACGATCCGCAATGTCTTGAACATGTCCTCGGGCGTGGTGTTTAACGAAGACTATCTGGACTTTAATTCTGACATCAACCGCATGGGGCGGGTTCTGGCGCTTGGCCAGTCAATGGATGCGTTCGCCGCCGGGCTAAGCGAAACTTTCGCCCCCCCGGGTGCGACATGGCAATATGTGTCTATCGACACGCATATCATCGGAATGGTGCTCCGGGGGGCGACCGGGCAGTCCATTCCCGATCTGATGCAGAAATACTTGGTGCAACCGATGGGGTTCGAAGCTGACCCGGTCTATATCACTGATGGCGGCGGCGTTGCCTTTGTTCTGGGCGGTCTGAACCTGCCAACCCGTGACTATGCCCGGTTCGGAGAGATGTTTCGGCGCAGCGGAGAATGGAATGACACCCAGATCGTTCCTGCCGATTGGGTCACGCAGTCAACGCGCCCCTCTGCGGCGACCGCGCCAGGTGCCGAGCAATATGGATACCAGTGGTGGATCGCGCCAGATGCGCCCGCAGGCGAATACTTTGGGCGCGGAATATACGGCCAGTATATCTATATAGACCGCGACAACGGCGTGGTGATCGCGGTGAACAGCGCCGACCGGGGTTTTCGTCAAGACGGCGTCCACGCCGCCAATATCGACATGTTTCGCGCTATTGCGGCAGCGATGGACTAAGCAGGCTCAGTCCGCGTCGCGACCCTCGGTGTCCGACATGTCAAAGCCAAGATACTTGGCGACCGTATAGATATCCTTGTCGCCGCGCCCACACATGTTCATGCAGATGATGTGGTCGTTCGGCAGATCCGGGGCAATCTTCATCACATGCGCCAGCGCGTGGCTGGGTTCCAGCGCGGGAATGATCCCTTCGGTCTGGCAGCACAACTGGAAGGCCTCTAGCGCCTCTTTGTCGGTGATCGCGACATATTCCGCCCGACCGATTTCGTGGAGCCAGGAGTGTTCTGGGCCGATACCCGGATAATCCAATCCGGCCGAGATCGAATAGCCATCAAGGATTTGCCCGTCATCATCTTGCAACAGGAACGTGCGGTTGCCGTGCAGAACGCCCGGACGCCCGCCTGTCAAGGACGCGCAATGCTCCATCTTTTCGTTCACACCTTTGCCGCCGGCCTCGACGCCGATGATGCGAACGGTTTTGTCGTCCAGAAACGGGTGGAACAGGCCGATTGCGTTCGACCCCCCACCGATCGCGGCAATGAGCGTATCAGGCAGGCGACCTTCGGCAGCTTGCATCTGCGCTTTGGCTTCTTTTCCAATGATCGACTGAAAATCGCGCACCATGGCCGGATAGGGGTGCGGTCCAGCGGCGGTGCCGATGCAATAAAACGTGTCAGCCACATTGGTCACCCAGTCACGCAGCGCGTCGTTCATCGCGTCTTTCAGCGTGCCGCGGCCCGAACTGACGGGGATCACCTCGGCCCCGAGAAGGCGCATGCGGAACACATTCGGCGCTTGTCGCTGAACGTCATGGGCACCCATATAGACGATGCACTTCAAGCCAAATTTGGCACACACGGTTGCGGTGGCGACGCCATGCTGCCCTGCGCCCGTTTCTGCAATAATCCGCGTCTTGCCCATGCGACGGGCCAGAAGGATCTGACCCAGCACATTGTTGATCTTGTGCGCGCCTGTGTGGTTCAGCTCGTCGCGTTTCATATACACTTTTGCGCCACCCAGATGCCGGGTCAAACCCTCGGCGAAATAGAGCGGACTGGGGCGGCCGACATAGTGGGTCCAGAGGTGGTCCATCTCGGCCCAGAAGCTGTCGTCGGTCTTGGCGTGCTCATATTCGGCTTCCAGATCAAGGATCAACGGCATCAGCGTTTCGGACACGAACCGTCCCCCAAAGTCGCCAAAGCGGCCCTTTTCATTGGGGCCATTCATGAAGCTGTTGAAAAGTTCGTCGGCCATGGGCTCACTCCCCCCTATGCGGCAGCATGTGCAGCGGCACAGAACGCCGCGATCAACTTCTCATCCTTGATCCCCGGCGCAGATTCAACCCCTGACGAAACATCTACTTGCTTTGCGCCTGTCAAACGGACAGCCTCTGCAACGTTTTCCGGGGTCAGCCCGCCAGCCAACATCCACGGGCAAGGCCAGTATTTACGCTGCACCAGCCGCCAGTCAAAGCTGATGCCGTTGCCGCCGGGAAGGTCCGCACTTTTCGGGGCCTTGGCGTCGATCAACAATTGATCCGCCACCCCGGCATAAAGCTCTATCTGCCCGACATCTTCGGGTCCGGCGATGCCAATGGCTTTCATAACCGGCAGGCCGAAGCGGGCTTTCACTTGCGCGACCCGCTCGGGACTTTCTGAACCGTGCAGCTGAAGCATGTCCACCGTCGTTTCACCGACGATCCGGTCAAGCAACGCGTCATCGGCGTTCACCGTCAGCGCAACTTTAGCCACGCCGATGGGCACATCTTCCAGCAGACGCGCCGCGTCGGCCACGCTGATATTTCGAGGGCTTTTGGGAAAGAAAACGAACCCCAGATAGCGCGCTCCCGCCGCAGCCGCAGCCACAACATGGCGAGGCTCCGTCAGCCCACAGATTTTCACGACTGCGCTCATGAAAAGTCAGCTGGCGTCGTCGATCAGGGCCAGCACATCATCCCCGGTGCGGGCTTTTGGCTCGCGCAGGGTTTTGACTTCGCGGGCCAGCTGATCGCGTTCGCGGCGATGGCGCGCACCTTCGGCGCGGATCTTGTGTTCGCGGAACCATTCCCAAATGAAGCCGATCAGAACGCCGGCAATGACGCCAGCGAAGATCACGACGAACAGCGGAAGGGTCATCGACCAGCTCCACCCCAAGAACCCCGAAAGATCCTGCGGCAGCAGGTTCAATGTTACTGTGTCGCGGTTTGCGAAGGCGACGGTCATCAGGGCGATCGCAAGGACCGCCAAGAAGGTGTAACGGATATAGCGCATGACTACCTCTTACTTGCCGTTAAGACGGTCCCGCAAAAGCTTGCCCGTCTTGAAGAACGGCACGTGTTTTTCTTCAACTTCAACCGACTCGCCCGTCCGGGGATTACGCCCGATACGAGCATCCCTTTTCTTGACGGAAAATGCGCCAAAGCCGCGCAGTTCGACCCGATCTCCGCGGGCCATGGCCTCGATGATCTCATCGAAGATGGTGTTGACGATGCGTTCGACGTCGCGCTGATAGAGGTGTGGGTTTTCATCCGCGATCTTCTGGATCAGTTCCGACCGGATCATCTTGGTCCCCCCAAATTGGTCTATGTAATGGATTTTGCATCCTTATTCCGTCCAACTATAGGAGCAAACACACGATCGAGATACAAGCTTTGCAGCAGACGAGGAAAAAAATCGGCGCAAAACGTCCAATTTCGGTCTGTTTTTCCGACCTTCGTGGGCCAAGAAATGGGGCAGAGCTGAACAACCCTTCGAAAACAGTGGCCGCAAAGGCAGCGTGATTCGTCACGCTGCAGACAGAAAAACGGCCCCGTGCATCGCACGAGGCCGCTTGTTGTCTTGTGTGGATGAAGCTTAGTCGTCTTGCTTCAGCGCTGCACCCAGAATGTCGCCCAACGAGGCGCCCGAGTCCGAGGAACCGTATTGTGCAACGGCTTCTTTTTCTTCGGCAATCTCGCGTGCTTTGATCGACAGGCCCAGACGGCGCGATTTGCTGTCCACGTTGGTCACGCGGACGTCCATCTTGTCACCAACCTGGAAACGCTCGGGGCGCTGCTCGGCACGGTCGCGCGACAGGTCCGAACGACGGATGAAGGATTTCATGCCTTCATACTCGACTTCGATGCCGCCTTCTTCGATCGAGGTCACTTCAACAGTGATGATCGAACCGCGCTTCACGCCGCCAATGGCGTCTGCGAAGGGGTCACCGTCCAGGGCTTTGATCGACAGCGAGATACGCTCTTTGTCGGTATCAACTTCCGAGACAACAGCTTTGACGATGTCGCCCTTCTTGAAGTCCTGGATGGCTTCTTCGCCACGCTGGTCCCAAGAGATGTCGGACAGGTGAACCATGCCGTCGATTTCGCCGTCGAGGCCAATGAACAGGCCGAATTCGGTGATGTTCTTGACTTCGCCTTCGACCTCGGTGCCCTCGGGGTGTGTTTCTGCAAACACTTCCCACGGGTTGCGCATGGTCTGCTTGAGGCCAAGCGACACACGGCGTTTCGCCTGGTCGATTTCCAGCACCATGACTTCGACTTCTTGGCTTGTCGAAACGATCTTGCCGGGGTGAACGTTCTTCTTGGTCCACGACATTTCGGACACGTGCACCAGACCTTCAACGCCCGGCTCAAGCTCTACAAACGCACCGTAGTCGGTGATGTTGGTCACGCGACCAGTGTGCACTGTTTCCAGCGGGTATTTGCCAGCAACCAGATCCCACGGATCGTCTTGCAGCTGCTTCATACCAAGCGAGATGCGGTGGGTTTCCTTGTTGATCTTGATGACCTGAACCTTGATGGTTTCGCCGATCGTCAGGATCTCGGAAGGATGGTTCACACGGCGCCATGCCATGTCGGTAACGTGCAGCAGACCGTCAACACCGCCAAGGTCAACAAACGCACCGTATTCGGTGATGTTCTTGACGACGCCGTCAACCGCTTGGCCCTCGGTCAGATTACCGATGACTTCAGCACGCTGTTCGGCACGCGATTCTTCCAGAATTGCACGACGCGACACAACGATGTTGCCACGACGACGGTCCATTTTCAGGATCTGGAACGGCTGCTTCAGACCCATCAGTGGGCCAGCGTCGCGCACGGGGCGCACGTCAACTTGTGAGCCGGGCAGGAACGCAACAGCGCCGCCCAGATCGACCGTGAAGCCGCCTTTGACGCGACCGAAGATAGCACCTTCGACGCGTGCGTCGTCGGCATATGCTTTTTCCAGACGGTCCCATGCTTCCTCGCGGCGGGCCATCTCACGCGAGATAACAGCTTCGCCACGCGAGTTTTCGGCGGAACGAAGGAAGACTTCTACTTCGTCACCAACTGCGATTTCAGGAGCTTCGCCGGGGTTAGCGAATTCTTTAATGTCGACGCGGCCTTCCATCTTATAGCCCACGTCGATGATGGCTTGGCCTGCCTCGATGGCGATGACCTTACCTTTGACAACCGAACCCTCTTCGGGGGTGTCCATTTCGAAGCTTTCGTTCAGGAGGGCTTCGAATTCCTCCATAGTTGCTTTAGCGCACATATGCGTTTTGTTCCTTTACAAGTCGTTATTCGGGCCGTGCGGTTGTCTCCGCAGGTCTTGGATTTTCCAATTTGGTCAACGGGTTAACCACAATACAAAGAGGGCCGGAGCCTCCGACCCTGCTCGTATCCCTGTGATCGCAGTGTTTTCACCTTGTCGACAGGGGCGGGGAATACGGGGATTCTGCCAATAAAGCAAGGGGGATGCGCGGAATTGATCGCCCCTGCTCCAATTGTAGCCTAGTCGATCCGCGTCATTAGCTTTTCTACTGGTTTACGCACCTTTTTAAGCGACAAGAGCCAATCACCGCTTTCGTCGCGGTATCCAAGTGGCAACAGAACGACCGACCGCAAGCCACGTGACTTGAGGTCCAGGATTTCGTCCACCTTTTCGGAGTCGAACCCTTCCATGGGTGTGCTGTCGACTTCCAATTCGGCTGCTGCCGCCAATGCGAACCCAAGCGCGATATAGGCTTGACGGGCAGCATGTTCGAAATTGGTGCGGTCTTCACGGGGCAGGTAGTTGGCTTTCAGATTGTCATAATACTGCGACAAAAGCGGGTTCTCTCCGCCGCGTTCGTCTTTCATCTGGTCAACCACCGCATCAATGCGGTCTGCAGTATAGGTGTCCCATGCGGCAAACACCAAAAGATGCGAGCCATCCGTGATCTGCGCCTGGTTCCAAGCGACCTTCTGGATGTCCGCGCGTTTTTCCGGGTTGGTGACGACGAACACTTCAAACGGCTGCGTGCCGCTGGAGGTCGGCGCCAGCCTGATGGCTTCCAGAATTTGGTCCAGCTTTTCATCAGGGACCACTTTCGACGGGTCCATTTTCTTTGTGGCATAGCGCCAGTTCAGCTTATCTAGCATGTGGGTCCTGCCTTTTTGACGAGCCCGGATCATCCCGGTTCGACCCAGAGGTAAGCGCACAAAATCGCAGATCAACCACAGGCGAAGAAACGGATGAAATGACCTAACGGCAAGCGTCAATTGCGGCGACGGCTTTGGCGACCGCATCTTCGATCGACAGATCTGTGGTGTCGATGATCACGGCGTCACGTGCCGGCTTCAAAGGTGCTTCAGCGCGTTCGCTGTCGCGCTTGTCGCGAGCTTTGACATCGGCAAGCACCGCGTCGCGTGTCACATCGGCCCCTTTTTCTGACAGTTCCACGAACCGTCTTTCTGCCCGCACTTGCGCCGAGGCGGTCACGAACAGCTTTACCTCAGCCTCGGGGCAAATGACGGTGCCGATGTCGCGTCCGTCCAGAACAGCGCCCCCGTCACGCGCCGCAAAATCGCGCTGGAACGCATAAAGGGCGGCGCGCACGTCGGGCAAGACGGCCACGCGACTTGCGGCCTGTGCGACCTCTTGGGTGCGCAGATCGCCGTCCAGATCATGTTCCGTCAGCGACTTGGCGGCGACCACCGGGTCACCGCCGGCCAGAACCTTCGCCCCGACCGCCCGATACAATAGACCTGTATCCAGATGGGCAAAGCCGAAATGCGCCGCAACGGCCTTCGAGATCGTGCCTTTGCCCGCCGCAGCCGGGCCATCAATGGCGACTGTGAATTTCATCCTGTTTGCCTCCTCCAGCGCTGCCAAACCGCAAACATCACGCCTGCTAGAAAAATGGAAAGCGCGACTGTCACTGTGACCGATTTGAGCATTGTGAAAAGCGCGGCGATTGAAACGACCTCTTCATCGATGCGGTCCACGCCCAGCCGCAACAGGTCCGCAACGGCGGAGTTCTCGTTCCAATCAAAGATCGCCCCCAAGGCGGCGATGGACGCAAACCCAATTGCCCAGCGCGGCGGAAACAAAAGGAAATACGCCAAGATCAGCGACAGTGCCAAGAGTCCGGGATAGAGCGTGTCCAATTTGTGCTGCGGCCCCAGATACTGCGCCCGCCCTGTATCGCCCAAAGCCGACAGGAACATCCGCGCCTCGTCTGTGGTATAGCCAAAGGGGCGCAGGTCGAATGGCATCAACCCGCCCGCATCACCCGAGATGATCGGCAAGGCCCACAGAACCATCGCGAGATAGACCACCGTTGCCGCCGCAAACGCGAGCCAGAATGCCAGCCGCAGACTCAAGCGTTCGTGCGCACGATCTGCGCGCCCAGACCAGCCATCAATGGCTCAAACACCGGGAAGCTGGTGGCGATGGGGCTGCCATCGTCCAGATGGATGGGCTTTTTCGACGCAAACCCAAGGCAGGCAAAGCTCATCGCGATGCGGTGGTCCAGCACGGTGGCAACAGTCGCGCCGCCGGGAACGCCTTCGGGGCCGAGGCCTTCGACCGACCACCAATCCTCGCCTTCATCGACGGTCACACCAGCGGCGCGCAGCCCCTTGGCCATGGCGTCGATCCGGTCGCTTTCCTTTACGCGCAATTCATGCACGCCGGGCATTTCGGTTTTGCCAGTTGCGAAGGATGCGACGACTGACAGGATGGGGTATTCGTCAATCATGCTGGCCGCCCGCTCTGGCGGAACCACGATCCCTTTCATGTCGGGCGAGAAGCGTGCGCGCAGGTCAGCGACGGGTTCGCCGCCTTCGGTGCGTTCGTTCTCAAAGGTCAGGTCCGCACCCATGTCCTGCAACGTATAAAACAGACCCGCACGGGTGGGGTTCAGGCCGATATTGGGCACCAGCACGTCCGATCCGGGCACGATCAGTGCCGCGCAAACTGGAAACGCCGCCGAACTTGGATCGCGCGGAACCGTGATGGTTTGCGGGCGCAGTTCGGGTTGGCCTGTCAGCGTAATCATGTGGCCTTCCTCAGTCTCCTCAACCGTGATGTCCGCGCCGAAGCCCGCAAGCATCCGTTCGGTGTGGTCGCGGGTGGCTTCCTTTTCGATCACCACGGTTTTGCCGGGCACGTTCAGGCCAGCCAGCAGCACGGCCGACTTCACCTGCGCGGACGCCATCGGCGTAACATATCGCACAGCAACCGGGTCGCGCGCGCCTACAATGGTCATCGGCAACCGGCCACCGTCGCGTCCAAAACTTTGCGCACCAAACAGCGCCAGGGGGTCCGTCACACGCCCCATCGGCCGCGATCGCAAAGAGGCATCACCCGTGAAAGTCGCCGTGATCGGCTGGGTCGCCATCGCCCCCATGATCAAGCGCACGCCCGTGCCTGCGTTGCCGCAGTCAATCACGTCCTCGGGTTCAGCAAATCCGCCAACGCCCACACCGTTCACCCGCCATTCGCCGTCGCCCAGCCGCTCTACATCGGCCCCGAAAGCGCGCATGGCGTCTGCGGTGCCCAGCACATCGTCACCTTCCAGCAGGCCCGTAATGTGGGTTTCGCCGATGCACATTGCCCCGAAGATCAGGGACCGGTGGCTGATCGACTTATCGCCGGGCACACGGGCCTCGCCTTTCAGCGGGCCGGATTTGCGCGAGGTCATGGGGATGGCGGGACCGTGTCCGGACATGTGTCTACTCCTGTAATCTGCGATTGCTGATAGCGCAGACATTGGCGCGAAACCAGACCCCGCCGCGTCAGAGCCTGCGGAATGTCAGATAGTGCGGTGTCCGCCCCTCGCGCAGCGCCTTTTGCTCGTATCGGGTCGAAATCCAGTCGCTCCACGGCGCGCGCCAATCCGAAGGGCGTTCTCCCAGCCATTCGAACCCGGCGCGCGGCACCTCTTCCAGCGTTTGCCGGACATAGTCGGGAATATCGGTGGCCACGCGGAACTCGGCCCCCGGTTTCAGCACGCGGTGGAAGGGTTCAAGGTATTCCGGCGTCACGAAGCGCCGGCGATGGTGCTTTTTCTTGGGCCACGGGTCGGGATAAAGCAGAAAGGCTTTGTCGATGGATTGATCTGGCAGAACGTCAAACAGATCGCGCACATCGCCGGGGTGGACCGCGACATTCTCGCACCCTGCCGTGCGGATCTTCCCCAGCAGCATGGCGACGCCGTTGATATATGGCTCGCATCCGATGATGCCGACATCCGGGTTCATCGCGGCCTGATGCACCATATGTTCGCCACCACCAAAGCCGGTTTCCAGCCAAACGGGTCTGCCGCCGAACAGGGCTTCAAGGTCCAGCGGTGTGCGATCCGGGTTCGCCTCCCAATCGACCGCGCCGGGGCTAAGGGCGGCGAGGTCTTCCTCGAGATACCCTTGCTGGCTGTCGCGCAGGTGCTTGCCTTTCAGGCGGCCATAGAAATTGCGCCATGGCGCACCCGAGCGGTGATGGGTTTTAGAAGCATCATCTTGTGTCATGGCCGCGCCTATGCCGTGCAAAGGGCGGCCTCGTCAAGTAACGGGCCGCCCTTTTGGTGTGGGTTTGTGATGGGAAACCGGCCTAGACGGCCTTTGTCAGAGCGTCCACCAGATCGGTTTTTTCCCAGCTGAAGCCACCATCTGCGTCCGGTGCACGGCCAAAGTGACCATAGGCAGCGGTGCGTTCAAAAATCGGCTTGTTCAGCTGAAGGTGTTCGCGGATGCCGCGGGGTGTTAGATCCATCACCTTGCCGATCGCCTTTTCGATTTCTGACTCGTCCACCTCGCCGGTGCGGTGCGTGTCGACCAAAATAGACAAGGGATGCGCCACCCCGATGGCATAGGACAGTTGCAAGGTGCAGCGCTTCGCCATACCGGCGGCTACGATGTTCTTCGCCAGATACCGCGCGGCATAAGCGGCCGAACGGTCCACCTTGGTTGGGTCTTTTCCCGAAAACGCGCCGCCGCCATGCGGGGCCGCACCGCCATAGGTGTCCACGATGATCTTGCGGCCTGTCAGACCAGCATCTCCGTCCGGGCCACCGATGACGAATTTGCCCGTGGGGTTCACGTGCCACGCCGTGTTTTCCGTCAGCCACCCATCGGGAAGCGTATCACGGATGTAGGGTTCAATAGCGGCGCGCACATCATCCGGGGTCATGGTGTCGTCCAGGTGCTGGGTCGACAGCACAAGCGATGTCACTTCGACCGGCAGGTCGTTTTCATACCGGACAGACAGCTGAGATTTGGCGTCAGGGCCCATCCAGCCCTCGGTCCCATCTTTGCGCACTTCGGCCAGGCGGCGCAAAATGGCGTGGCTGTATTGCAAGGGCGCGGGCATCAACGCATCGGTTTCGACGGTCGCATATCCGAACATGATCCCCTGATCACCTGCGCCTTCGTCTTTGTTTTCAGATGCATCCACCCCTTGTGCGATATCCACAGACTGGGCGTGCAGAAAATTCGATACATCCATGGTTTCCCAATGGAAACCTTCCTGCGTATAGCCAATGTCCTTCACGCAGGCACGCGCGATATCCTCGACCCGGTCAAGCACGGCCTGAGGACCACGCACTTCGCCCCCAATCACGACACGGTCTGTGGTGGCAAAGGTTTCGCAGCCAACGCGGGCGTGCGGGTCTTCGGCCAAAAAGGCGTCAAGCACAGCATCCGAGATGCGGTCACAGACTTTGTCCGGGTGGCCTTCGGAAACGGATTCCGAGGTAAATACGTGGTTCTTGCGAGTCATGAAATGCTCCGTTGGTTGCAACCCGCCACGTCAGGAAGCCGTTGTGGCGGTGATGTCCCGGCGTATCAGCGATACAAGACCGGGGTCAATGCGATTTTCGCCTTCGGCTTAAAAGTGATACAAGCGCGAGGCTTAGCAGAAACGCCGACAGGGGAACATCGCTGAAGCGTGCATAAACTGTTTCAGCAAGCGCACCGGGCAAAGCGGCGTCCAGAAACCCGGCCTGTCCAAGCGGCAATTGGGTTTGCACACGACCCCGCGCATCCACCACTGCGCTGATCCCGGTATTGGCCACCCGCACCAAAGGCAGGCCAAACTCAATCGCGCGGAACCGGGCTTGAACGAAGTGTTGTTGCGGCCCTGAAAAGCTGCCGAACCAAGCGTCATTGGTGATCTGCAACATCCAATCCGGCCGCCCCGGCGCATTGCGGATATCGCGTGGAAAAATTGCCTCGTAGCAAATCAGCGGCAGCACTTTACCCAAGGGCCCCAGATCCAGAAGCGCCGGTCCCGGCCCGGCAGAATACCCTTGCCCCAGCTGCGAGGCGAAGGCGCCGATGCCGACCTTCAGGAACGCATCCCCAAAGGGCACGTATTCACCAAATGGGACAAGATGGTGCTTGTCATAGACGGCGGCGACCTTGCCCTCCCGGTCCAGATGCGCCAGCGAATTATAGTATCTCAGCGCCTCACCGCGCTGCAGCCCCATTACCACAGAGGCGTCCCGCGCAGCGTCCGAGATAACTTCGAACAACCCGTCCGACTGGCCCATCAGGTAAGGCACAGAGGTCTCTGGCCAGATCACCAGGTCCGGAGCAAGCCCCACCGGCGCAGAGGCCGTCAGGTCAAGCTGGCGTTGGACGAACCCGGGCGCGTGGTCGGGATCCCACTTCAGATGCTGCGCCGCGTTGGGCTGGATCAGCCGCACGATGCCCGGTCGGGTGTCGGGCAATTGCGCCCCTGCCCGACCAAGTCCGATGAGCACCGCCAACGAGACGACCACCAACAGGACACCCACATCGCGCACCCGTGACGCAGACTGCGGGACAGCGACCAGCGCCGCCGCCAGTAGCGCTGTCAAGAAGCTAAGCCCGCTTACCCCGACCCATGCGGCAAGCTGCGCGATCGGTGTGTCGATCCAGACCAGCCCCGGGCCCCCCCAAGGAAAGCCGGTGAAGATCACACCCCGAAAAAGTTCTGCGACGAAAAGCCACGCGGGCCATGCGATCCAGCCGCCCTGCCCTGCCTTGCGCAGACCCCAGTGTGTAGCGGCCGCCGCAAACGCCCAGAAAAGTCCCAGACCTGCGGCCATGCCGATCAAGGCAAAGGGCGCCATCCAGCCGTGGACCTCTGGTTCCACCAGAAAGGGGTTCACAAGCCAGACAAGCGTCAGCGCAAAATATCCTGTGCCCAACCCCCAGCCCGACACGGCAGCCAAGCGCGTTGTCGCGACACGCGACCAAATCAGGTATCCCAACGCCAGACCAAGAATGGTGAAAAACCACAGGCCGAACGGCGCCTGACCCAGCGCCGCGACCAAGCCGCAAAAGCAGGATAGAAGAAAAAGACCGACTGGCCTGCCTATGGCGCGGCTCAGGCTGTCAATCATCCGTGTTTCTGGCGACGGCGCCAGTTTGCCCCGACACACGCACGCGCAACCGTTTGATCCGGCGCGGGTCCGCATCGACCACTTCGATCTCGGGGCCTTCCGGCAGCGATATGACCTCGCCGCGTGCGGGCACGTGCCCCAGCAGGACGAAGACCAAGCCGCCCAGCGTCTCGATCTCTTCATCGTCGATGTCATCGCCGTGCAGTCGCATCCCAAGCTCGGCCTCGAATTCATCAAGCGGCGTCTTTGCCTCGGCCAGATAGCAACCCGGCTTTTCCTCAATCCACAGCGCCCCTTCTTCGAGGTCGTGCTCGTCCTCAATCTCGCCGATCACCTGTTCGATCAGATCCTCGATCGTGACCAAGCCATCCACACCGCCATATTCGTCGATCACCAGCGCCATATGCGTGCGTTCAGTTTGCATTTTTTGCAACAAGACGCCGATCGGCATCGAGGGCGGCGCAAACAGAAGGGGACGGATCAAATCGCGCAATGCAAAGCGCGCAGGCTTGGCCCCGGCCTTACCATTGAACCCGTGGGTCAACGCCACATCTTTCAGGTGAACAAGCCCGATGGGTGTGTCGAGCGTGCCATTGAACACCGGCAAGCGCGACAGTCCGCTGTCTCGAAACACCTCGACCAACTCGTCTTTCTGGATTTCTACGGGGATTGAGACGATCTCCGATTTCGGGATCATCACATCCTCGACGCGCATGCGTCGCAGATTCATCATGCCGGGAGTAACGGATTGCGTCGCGCCATTCGAAACTATGACGGCTTCCGGTGGTGGCTCGCCGCCCGCATCCGCAGGGCTAAGTGCCCCAATGATACGGCCAAAAAAGCCAGTCCTTCCACTTTCGGTCTCGGTCCCTGTCTCGGTCTCGGTCTCACTCTGCGCGCTTTGCGCTGCTTCAGAAGAGCCGTCTGTCGTGTCGCCCATCGTCCCTTTTTCCGTAAACGCGCAAATTAGCGCAGGTTAATCTTCATATGGGTTGCAAATGCCCATCTTGCCAAGGATTTCAACCTCCAACCCCTCCATCAGGGCCGCATCTTTGTCATTTATGTGATCATAACCCAACAGATGCAGCATTCCATGCACCAAAAGATGAGTCACATGGACCGGAAAGTCCTTGCCTTGCGTCTCTGCTTCGCGCTGGCAGGTGTCATAGGCAATTGCGATATCGCCCAGCTCGGGGTCGGTTGGGGGTGTCGGTGGGCCGCCATGAACGGCTGCGGCACGGTCTTCTGATGGCCATGACAGCACATTCGTCGCCTGCTGCTTGCCGCGAAAATCGCCATTCAGGGTGGCAATACGCGTGTCGTCGCAGGCCAGCAAACTTACCTCAAGGCCCGCGTCAAGAGGGGCAAGCGCAAGATGCGCCTGCGTTGCTTGCGCAGCCCGATGAGCCAAGGCGTCAAGATCAACCGCCTTCCAGCGGTCGTCTTCAATGATCAGATCCACCTGCATGTCAGCTGTCGCGGCGGCCATTTTTCGACGCACGGACCAGCGCTTTCTGGTCCGCGTCATCATAGGCCTCGATGATCTTGGCCACGAGCGGGTGGCGCACCACGTCTTTCGAGGTGAAATAGTTGAACGCGATCTGGTCGATCCCCTTGAGCAGCCCTTCGGCGTCACGCAATCCGCTGTCCACGCCGCGCGGCAAATCCACCTGACTGCGGTCGCCCGTGATCACCATCCGCGACCCCTCGCCCAGGCGGGTCAGAAACATTTTCATCTGCATCGTGGTCGCGTTCTGGGCTTCGTCCAGAACCACGAACGCATTTGACAACGTGCGCCCGCGCATGAACGCCAGAGGCGCAATCTCGATCCGTTTTTCCTCGATCAGCTTGGCGACCTGTTTGCCGGGCAAAAAGTCGTTCAGCGCATCGTAAAGCGGCTGCATGTAGGGATCGACCTTGTCTTTCATGTCGCCCGGCAGGTATCCGAGTTTTTCGCCCGCCTCGACCGCGGGGCGGCTCAGCACAAGCCGGTCCACATGCCCCCCCAGAAACATGTTCACACCAACGGCGACGGCCAGATAGGTCTTGCCAGTGCCGGCGGGTCCGATACCAAAGGCAAGCTCTTTCTGAAACAGGCTCAGGACATAAGCGCGCTGGGCGTCAGTGCGGGGTTCAACCGTTTTCTTGCGGGTCTTGATTTCGACCGGGCCGCCCTTGAACATCTCCATCTGGTCGCCGTCACGTGTGCCCGTGCCCTGGTCCGAGGCGCCCATACGGATTTCGCCGTCGATATCACCTGCCTCCACGGTTTTGCCTGCCTCCAACCGCTCATAGATCGCGCGCAGCACCTCGCACGCCTTTTCGCGCGCATCGGGTTCACCGATAACGACAAGCTGATTGCCGCGCCGCAAAATCTGCACGCCAAGGTGGCTTTCAATGTGGGTCAGGTTGCGATCAAATTCACCGCACAAATCAATCAAAAGGCGGTTGTCGGGAAATTCAAGCAGCGCTTCAGGTGCAGTTTGAGCGTCCGGGGCTGCAGTCAGGTCTTCAAATCCCAATACGGGTCTCCTGGTCAGGTCCTATGGGATGATGGTGCCAAGACAATGGGGCGGGCGCAAGCCCTCATCCGCAATTGTCATGTTTCCCAAATGAAGCGCGCCATCCGGACCAGCGCAACAGGCGGCGTTTTGCCGTCGGTCACGCGCTTGCTGGATCAAGGCTTCAGGTCGCGAAGGCCGGTCTGGCGCGGGTCACCGATCACGGCGCCGCGTGGCAAGCGGTTCGAACAGACAGGAAGCCCGGTGACCGGGTCATACCGGTTGTCGGCGTAACCTTCGATCCCATTGTCACCCAGCCACGCCTGGCACCCGTCAGGCAACACGGCAATGGCGAAGTTACGACTTTGCAAGGTGTCTTTGTTGCTGGTGGCGGTGTCGGTGGCGCGTGCGATCACCGGGATGCCCGATTGCCCCTGAAGGGTCGTCGTTGCCCCCGGACCGCATGCGACAAGCCCCAGAAGCAGTGCTGCGCTGATGAATGGTTTGGTCATATGCTCACTCCGGTAGCCTGTAACAAACCACCTCGACACGGCGGTTCTTCTGCATATTGGCCGCAGATGAGTTTGGGACGATGGGTTGGCTTTCCCCCAGACCAGCCAAACGGTCGACGACCGATCCGTTTTGACGTGCGATAGCGGCCACGGCTTCGGCGCGGCGTTCGGACAATCGCAGGTTCTGGCGGTCCGACCCGCGACTGTCCGTATGACCATAAATCGCATAGGAAAACGAATTGTCGCGGGCAAAGAACTCTGCCAGCCTCTGGCGTGCGGGCGACGTCAGGCGCGCGCTGTTCGTTGCGAACAGCGTATCTGAAGCTTCGACCAGACACGTGTTCTGGCGCAGGCAATAGGGCTTTCCGGTCTTCGGATGAAGGCGGGTGACCATATAACCCTCTTCCAGACCGTCAGACCACCAGTGCATGCATCCATCCGGGTCGATCCACACACCCCATTCGATCGCACCTGTGACCTCAACCCTTTGCTGGGCCATCGCAACCGGGGCCGCAACTGAAAACGCGGCGCATATCGCAGCAATACGCCAAAACCCCGCCCAGTCCATACATTTGACCAACATGGTCCCTACCATTTCTATACCCGCTTGGCCTGATCTGTTTTTTCCCACTTCCTGGTAGGGAGGCGTTACGACAGACACCAGCTGGCACGTTTTTCAATTTGTGCCACGCTAATAGTTTCGGTTTACCTAAAAAAGAACTAATCGCCTGCGATTGTTGGTATTTACCCACCAATACAGGACTTTTCTCACAGATTGTGGCAAACTCAGGCGTGACTTCGCCATTGGGTAGAGCGATCAATCGACCAGAACACCGGCCAAGGAGTTCGTGCTGCTTTCGATGATTCTCACCTGACGCAGCTCTCCGGTCTTGATATGCGGCGCGGTGACGTGGACGGCGTGCAGGTGGTCAGACTTGCCCACCATCTGCCCCTCAAGGCGGCCTTGCTTTTCAAACAGAACGCCGACTTCCTTGCCGACCATGCCCTGTTGGGCTGCGTGTTGTTGCTCGGTCAGCAGCGCCTGCAAACGGTGCAAACGTTCGGTCGCGACCGCATCATCCACCAGCGCGCGTTCGGCCGCCGGGGTGCCCGGACGGGTCGAGTATTTGAAGCTGTAGGCTTGCCCGTAATTCACTTCGCGGATCAGGGCCATCGTGTCCTCGAAATCCTGATCATCCTCTTCCGGGAAGCCTACGATGAAATCGCCCGACAGAAGGATATCAGGTCGCGCGGCGCGGATGCGTTCGATCACGCGCAAATAGTCATCGGCTGTGTGGCTGCGGTTCATCCGTTTCAGGATTTTGTCGGACCCAGACTGCACCGGCAAGTGCAGATAAGGCATCAGTTTTTCGCAGGTGCCATGCGCTTCGATCAGATCATCGGTCATGTCGTTGGGGTGCGAGGTAGTGAAGCGGATGCGCTCCAACCCATCGACATCGTTCAGCGCCCAAATCAGACGCGCCAGCGACCAGTCACCCCCCTCGCCCGCGCCGTGATAGGCGTTGACGTTTTGCCCCAGCAGGGTGATTTCGCGCACACCCCGTTCGACCAGATCACGGGCTTCGCGGAGGATACGGTCTGCCGGGCGGCTGACCTCGGCCCCACGGGTGTAGGGCACCACGCAGAAGGCGCAGAACTTGTCGCAACCTTCCTGAACAGTCAGGAAGGCCGACGGGTTGCGGGTCGCCTTTTGCGCACCCGGACGCTTGGGCAAATGTTCAAATTTGTCTTCTTCGGGGAAGTCGGTATCGAGCGCCTTTTCCCCCTTCGCCACCTGCTCCATCATCTGTGGCAGGCGGTGATATGTCTGCGGGCCGACCACTAGATCGACAAGCGGCTGGCGGCGCATGATCTCTTCACCCTCGGCCTGTGCGACACAACCCGCCACGCCGATTTTCAGATCGGGGTTGTCCGCCTTCAGACCCTTGAAGCGGCCAAGTTCCGAATACACTTTCTCAGCCGCTTTTTCGCGAATGTGACAGGTGTTCAGCAGGATCATGTCCGCATCATCCGGCGTGTCCGTTTCCACATATCCTCCCGCGCCCAGCGCTTCGGCCATGCGTTCGCTGTCATAGACATTCATCTGACAACCATAGGTGCGAATGAACAGTTTTTTCGGGTCGGACATGACGCGCAGTTCCCATTGGACAAGGCTTTGGATCAGGCCTCGTGTCCTACAGGAAAGAAGTTCGCCTCGCAACGCTTGCAAAAGGCCTTGAATTCATAGCATTTTGGCGCAGATGCTGCAGAAACCTGCGCCCCAAGAAAGTGACTGATGCGTTATCAAGGCCTGACAGATTTCCTGAAGACCGGCACCACGGCATTGACCAAGGGGCCGGTTGCGATGATCTTCGTCGAAGATCTGGTCGCAGTGGACAGCACCATCACCCACCATCAGAATGCCGGGTTTGCCGAAGTTCTTCTGTTCGCACCGGACGCTCTGGAACTGCCCGAAGCGTTGGAGCAGACGCTGCATCGTATTCCCTATGATCTGTCGCGCGAAGGGGCGTTGGAACACGCGGTCAACACGATCATCGAGGCCGCCCCCGGCATATGGCTCTACTATGGTTTCAACGCGGAATACCTGTTTCATCCCTTCTGCGAAACACGATCCATCGGAGAGCTTTTGGCGTTCCAGAACGAGGAACGACGCGACGCGGTTCTGGCCTATGTGGTGGACCTGTATGCGGACGATCTGGGCCAACACCCCGATGCGGTGTCGCTGGACCACGCCCTGATGGACAAGTCAGGCTACTACGCGCTTGGTCGGATGGACGAACAGGGCGAACCGCGTGAACGACAGCTGGATTTCTTCGGTGGCTTGCGCTGGCGGTTCGAAGAACACATTCCCGCCGCCCGGCGCAAAATCGATCGCATCGCGTTGTTTCGGGCCAAAAAGGGGTTGCGGCTGCGCCCGAACCACACGTTCAACGACGAAGAATATAACACCTTCGCCTGTCCCTGGCACAACAACATCACTGTCGCGATTGCCAGCTTCCGCACTGCCAAGGCCTTGAAATCAAATGCCGGGTCGACCTTCGACATTCCGACCTTCAAATGGCACAACTCGGTCGAGTTTGACTGGACCTCCAAGCAGTTGCTGGATCTGGGTCTGATGGAGCCGGGGCAGTGGTTCTAGGGTGGCTGTTGCGCCTCCCTTTACATCCGGCATTTATTCTTTAGGCTCCGCCCATCATACGAGCACCCGCGCAGCAAGCGGCCTCGTCCATTAATCCCCTTACATCGAGAGGCATCTATGACCGAGGTCACCACCGGCGCAACTGTGCGCATTCATTACACTGGCACCCTTGAAGACGGGACTGTTTTCGACAGCTCGGAAGGGCGCGACCCGCTGGAATTCACTGTCGGGTCCGGCATGATCATCCCCGGCCTTGATAAGGCGCTGCCCGGCATGAGTGTTGGCGAGCAGAAGAAAGTGACGATTGCACCGGAAGAAGCCTATGGCCCACGTCAGGACGAAGCGCTGCTTGAAGTCCCGCGCAAGGACATCCCTGCCGAGATCCCGCTTGAGGTCGGTTTGCAATTGCAGATGAGCGGCCCTCAGGGGCAACCGATGCCTGTGACCGTGGCCGAGCTGACCGACGACAGCGTGACGCTGGACGCCAACCACGCATTGGCTGGCCAAACCCTGATCTTCGATTTCGAGATCGTCAGCATCAGCTGATCCGCCCCAAGGCCTGCAAAAAAGAAAACCGCCCGGCAGATGCTTGGGCGGTTTTTCATTGGGTGATCGATTGGCCCGCGTCCGTCGGGTATGCGTCAGTCGAGCGTCAGTTAGGTGCGCCGCAACCGGATCACAACATCCACTTTGCTAATCTCGGCCCCCTCGGGTGCTTTGGGAAGGCCGGCGATTTTCAGGTCTTCTGCCGGGGCGTCCATCAGCTCTTCGCTGTCTTCCCAGAAGAAATGCGGATGATTGGAGACGTTGGTGTCAAAATAGCTGCGCGCGCCGTTTACGGTGATTTCGCGCAGCAGCCCAGCCTCGGAAAAGACCCGCAGCGTGTTATAGACGGTGGCAAGCGATACCCGCTCGGCGCTGTCGCGGCTGGCTTCATACAGGCTTTCCGCCGTCACGTGCCGGTGCTGCCCATCGCCCACCAAAAGCTGTGCCAAGGCAAGCCTTTGGCGCGTCGGGCGAAGCCCCGCGCTGGCCAACCAGCCTGCTTCGTTCTTGTGGTCGATACGATCCATATCCTTGCCGCCTGATCCGCATTTCATGAAACAACTGCTGGAATATAGGGGTTTATGGTGGAAAGTGCCAATATTTTTTGGCGTCCCGCCAATCCACCCGGTCCTTGACCCTGCCCCGCCCTTGCGTCCGACTTGGGGCGGGTGATAGAGGGGGAAGAGACGTAACACACAAGTATTGGGGCGGTGGGAATGGCGGATTATCCGACAAGCTTTGACAAGGCTGATCTTCTGAAATGCGCACGGGGCGAACTGTTTGGCCCGGGAAACGCGCAGCTTCCTGCCCCGCCAATGCTGATGATGGACCGCATCACCGATATTTCAGGTGATGGTGGCGAGCATGGCAAGGGCCACGTCATCGCCGAGTTCGATATCACACCTGATCTTTGGTTCTTTGACTGCCATTTTCCGGGCAATCCGATCATGCCCGGCTGCCTTGGCCTTGACGGCTTGTGGCAGCTGACTGGCTTTAACCTTGGCTGGCGTGGCTGGCAGGGGCGCGGCTATGCGCTGGGTGTAGGTGAGGTCAAGCTGACCGGCATGGTCCGCCCGGACCGCAAAATGCTGACCTACCGGATCAATTTCACCAAAGCCATCCAGACCCGTCGGTTGACCATGGGGGTTGCAGACGGGATTGTGGAAGCTGATGGAGACGTTATCTATCAGGTCAAGGATATGAAAGTCGCCCTGTCGGAAAGCTGACGGGACAACAAGATTTCCGGTGACGGGCGCCCGTCACCGCTTTGCGAAGGAGTGCGCGCATGCGTCGTGTCGTCGTCACCGGGTTGGGCATTGTCTCGGCCATCGGCAACAACAAGGACGAGGTTTTGGCCTCGCTGAAGGCTGGCAAGTCCGGTATCACCGCAAATGCAGACATGGCCGAACATGGGTTTCGCAGCCAGGTTGCAGGCAAGCCTGACATCGACATAACTGCACATGTGGACAAGCGAGCGCTGCGGTTCATGGGGCCGGGGGCGGCTTATGCGCATATCGCGATGACGCAGGCAATCGCCGATGCGGGCCTTGCCGAAGACGACGTCGTGAACCCCCGCACCGGACTGGTCGCGGGCTCGGGCGGACCATCGACCAGCGCGATGTTTGCCGCGCATCAGACGGCGCTGAAAACCGGCGCGACCAAGCGGATCGGCCCGTTCGCGGTGCCCAAATGCATGGGCTCGACCATTTCCGCGAACCTCGCGACGGCGTTCAAGATCAAGGGCATCAACTATTCGATCACCTCGGCCTGTTCGACGTCGCTGCATTGCATCGGCAATGCCGCCGAGCAGATCATGATGGGCAAGCAGGACGTGATGTTCGCTGGCGGCGGCGAGGAATTGGACTGGACGCTTTCGTGCTTGTTCGACGCAATGGGCGCGATGTCGTCCAAGTATAACGACACGCCTGAAAAGGCCTCGCGTGCGTTTGACGCAGACCGCGATGGGTTTGTCATCGGAGGCGGTGGTGCCATTTTGGTGCTAGAGGATCTGGAGCACGCCATGGCGCGCGGCGCCAGGATCTATGCCGAAGTCACTGGCTATGGCGCCACTTCGGACGGTCACGACATGGTCGCCCCGTCGGGTGAAGGCGGCGAACGCGCCATGCGGCTGGCGCTGCAATCCCTGCCTGAAACGCGAAAAGTGGGATATATCAACGCCCACGGCACCTCGACACCCGTGGGCGATGTCGGAGAAGTGGAAGCGGTGCGGCGCGTCTTTGGAGTTGGCACAACGCCTCCGATCAGTTCGACCAAGTCGATGACGGGCCACAGTCAGGGCGCCACGGGCGCGCAGGAAGCCGTTTACTGCCTGCTGATGCTTGAACATGATTTCATCGCACCGTCGATCAATGTCGAAACGCTGGATCCGGAAATCAAACCGGAAGAGATTGCGACCGCTTTGGTGGAAAACGCCGGGTTGGACACGGTCATGACCAACAGTTTCGGGTTCGGCGGGACCAATGGCTCGATGCTTCTCAGCAAATACCGCGACTGATGTTTTTAAACTGATATGAGGGACTGACATGACAGGGCTTATGCAAGGGAAACGTGGCCTCATCATGGGGGTCGCCAACAATCGGTCAATCGCGTGGGGCATTGCGCAGGCAATGGCCAACGAAGGGGCTGATCTGGCGTTTTCCTATCAGGGTGAAGCGTTCGGACAACGCGTTGCCCCGTTGGCAGAATCGGTCGGATCGGACTTGCTGGTTGAAATGGATGTTTCGGACGATGCAGCATTGGACAAGGGCTTTGATGCGCTGTGGTCCAAGTGGGACAGCATCGACTTTCTGGTCCACGCCATCGCCTACTCCGACAAGAACGAGCTGACTGGTCGCTTTGTCGATACCAGCCGTGCGAACTTCAAGCACTCGATGGATATCAGCTGTTATTCCCTGATTGAGGTCGCGCGCCGCGTGGCCCCGAAAATGACCGATGGTGGCACAATTCTGACCCTGACCTATGGCGGGTCGAACCGCGTGACCCCCTTCTACAACGTCATGGGGGTCGCGAAGGCGGCGCTGGAAAGCTCGGTCCGGTATCTGGCAAACGACCTTGGCCCCGATGGGATCCGCGTGAACGCGATTTCGCCCGGCCCGATGAAAACGCTGGCTGGCGCGGCCATCGGCGGCGCGCGCAAGACCTTCCGCCATACCGAAGCCAATGCGCCCCTGCGCAAGAACGCCACGCTAGAGGCCGTCGGTGGCACCGCGGTCTATCTGGCCTCGGACTACGGCGCCTGCACGACGGGCGAAATCATCACCGTCGACAGTGGCTTCCACGTTTTGGGCATGCCGCAGCCGGACCATCTGTAAGCAGTCAGCTCACCGGCTGAAGTCAAGACACAGCCCACAATAACTGCCCACAAAAGCCCCTGCCGGGGGCTTTTTTCGGTTCGACCCAACACGCAGGGCGGTCGCCTTTTGCGACAGCGGTGTAGCGGGATTGGCGCGGGCTCTGGACCCTCGGTGCGAACCCGTGCTTACTGTCCAAAAGACAAATGCGGACGGGAGCACAAATGGAAAACTTCACCGCCAATGATGGCCTGATCCTTGCCTACCGGGATGAAGGCGAAGGGCTGCCCGTGCTGGCCCTGTCTGGCCTGACGCGCAATTCGGACGATTTCAACTTTGTGGCCCCGCATTTGCAGGGGGTGCGCTTGATCCGTATGGATTACCGCGGTCGTGGCGCATCGGATTGGGGCCCGCATCAAAGCTATACCGTTCCCCAGGAAGCCGCCGACGCGCTTGGATTGTTGGACCATCTGGGGATCGATCGGGCGGCAATTCTTGGCACCTCGCGCGGCGGGCTGATCGCAATGGGGTTGGCGGCCTCGGTCAAGGAACGGCTGCTGGGCGTGTGCCTGAACGATATCGGCCCGGTGATTGACCCGGGCGGGCTGGACTACATCATGGGCTATCTGGGCCGCCCCCCTACGGCGCGGTTCTACAAGGACGCCGCCGCTGCACGGGCGCACGCGATGGCGGCGGTCGGATTCGACGACGTGCCAATGGCACGCTGGGAGGCCGAGGTCCGCAACCTGTTCAGCCAGTCGGAAACTGGTCTGAAAAACCGCTATGACCCAGCCTTGCGCGAGGCCGTCGCCGAAGCTGGTGCGCAACCTGCGCCCGACCTCTGGCCTTTCTTTGACGCCTTTCAGGACATGCCACTTGCGCTGATCCATGGTGCGAATTCGGACCTTCTGACCGACAGCACCGTGGCCGAGATGCAGCGGCGCTGCCCCCACATGCTGTATGGCCGCGTTCCGGGGCGCGGACATGTGCCCTTTCTTGACGAGCCTGAAGCGCTTGAGGTGATTGGCACATGGCTGGATCAGATGCGATGAACATCGACGCCATCCGAGCAGCAGCCCAGCGGACTGCAGGCCGCGCGCGCGTGACACCGCTGTTGTCCTCGCCTTTTCTGGATGACATCGCGGGACGGCGCGTGTTGGTAAAGCCGGAATGCCTGCAACACACCGGCAGCTTCAAATACCGAGGCGCCTGGTCGGCAATTTCCGCGCTGGAGACCACCACCCGCGCGCGCGGCGTCATCGCCTTTTCGTCGGGCAACCACGCACAAGGCATTGCCTTGGCCGCACGCCAACACCAGGCCCCGTCTGTGATCATCATGCCGTCGGACGCGCCTGCGATGAAGATCGAAAACACCCGCGCGCTGGGGGCCGAGGTGATATTGTATGACCGCGCGACCGAGGATCGCGACGCAATCGGCGCGAAAATTGCGGCCGACAGGGGGCTGACCCTGATCAAACCCTTCGACAATGCCGATGTGGTGGCTGGTCAAGGCACGGTCGGGCTGGAGATCGCCGAGCAGGCGCGCGCAGAAGGGCTCACCGTCGCCGAGGTGCTGGTGCCCTGTGGCGGCGGCGGGCTAACCTCGGGCGTGGCGCTTGCGCTGGAGGCGGACGCACCCAAGATGACCGTTCGACCCGTTGAACCGACGGGCTTTGACGATGTGGCGCGGTCACTCGCGTCGGGCAGGATCATGCGCAACGAACGCTTGTCCGGGTCGCTTTGCGATGCAATCATCACCGCGCAACCCGGCGACTTGACCTTTCCCATCATGCACAGGCTGTGCGGCACTGGGATCGTCGTGAGCGAAGAGGACTGCCTGCGCGCGATGGCGATGGCCTTTACACGACTGAAGGTGGTGATTGAACCGGGGGGCGCGGTTGCGTTGGCGGCTGCGCTGTTCCACCCAGACCAGATCAACGGCGACACGGTGATCGCCTTCGCCTCGGGTGGCAATGTCGACGCCCCCGTTTTTGCCCGCGCCTTGAACGAGTTTGCCTAATCGGAGGACCAGATGACCGACTTCACAATCGCCTCGTTTAACGTCAAGAACCTGATTGGCGCCGACCAGGAGTTCTATGAATTCCTGAGCTATACGCCCGAAGAATACGCGTGGAAACGCGACTGGATGGCGGACCAGATGATGTCTCTGGATGCGGATATCATCGGGTTTCAGGAAATCTTCGAAGAAGACGCGTTGCGCGATGTGATCGGCGAGGCGAACAAACGCGCCGCTGCGCTGAATGCCGCGACCATTCCCGATGAAAGCAAACGCTATCACCGCAAGGCGATCTTTCGCAAACTGGCCATTACGGCATGGAACCAGGACCATCTGGCCTTTGCCCCCAATGTCGCTGACAGTGGCCCCGGCGCGCGACGCCCCGGCGTGGCCGTCCTGTCGCGCTTTGGCTTCGTGGGCGATCCTGTTGCCATACAGGATTTGCCTGAACCGCTCACCATTCCGTTTGCCGCACTGCGCGGGCTTGAAGGCGAAGCGGGTCACTACACGCTGACCCGGCTGTCGCGTCCGATCCTGAAGGCCCGGATTCCGGTTGGCGATCAGGTGATCACCTTGTTCAATTGTCACCTCAAATCGAAGCTGGGTGAATTCATCCGCCCGGCGGGTGCAGAATTCGCGCCGGAAGAGGATCTGACGAATTATGACCCGGTGGGCCGCGCCTTGGGGGCAGCACGCGCCGCCATGCGCCGTATGGCCGAAGCTTGGGTCTTGCGCAAATTCATCATCGCTGAACTGCACGCAGGCCACCCGGTTGTCGTATTGGGCGACTTCAACGATGGTGAACACGCCGTCAGCTCCGAGATCGTCTCGGGCGAAGTGCCGTTCAAAAACTACGCCTGGATGCTGCGCCATGACGCGAAGAACGATCGCGACCGCTACTCTGAAAAAGAGAACGAGCGGATCACCCGCGCCGTCGAAGCGGTGCGGCTTCATTCCGCCGAGAAGCTTTTCGTCCGAAAATCCTTGCGCGACATGGTTTACACATCGGCGTTTGGTGGCGTGTTCGAAAGCATCGACCAAATCTATCTGAGCCGCCATTTCCACCCGGACAATCCCAAGCGGATCGCCGACATGACCTATTTCAGCGTCCTGAACGACCACATCACGGATGGCTCGCACCCCGAAGCGCCCTATAACAAACTGGCGTCTGATCATGGGCAGATCATGGCACAACTGAGCCTGCGTGAGGACGAGCCTTGATCATCCTGCCCGACGACGCCGCGCCCGCGTTGCATGTGACCGAAAGCGGTCCGAAAGACGGCCCTGTTGTCGTTTTTGCCCATGCGTTGGGGACGGATCTGACCATGTGGGATGCGATGCTACCGTATCTGCCGGATACCCTTCGCCTTGTCCGGCTGGACATGCGCGGGCACGGCCAAAGCCCCTGCCCCGATGGCCCCTATCCGATGGGGAATCTGGTCGAGGATGCGGCGCGCGCACTGGACCGGTTGGGGGTGAAGGCGTGCGTTTTCGTCGGGCTGTCAATCGGTGGCATTATCGCGCAGGGGCTGGCGGCAGAGCGGTTGGACCTTGTGCGCGGTCTTGTCCTGTCCAACACCGCCACCAAGATCGCAACGCCCGCGATCTGGCGGGACCGTATCGAAGAGGTGCACCGTGGCGGCATTGAAGCGATCGCTGACGCCACGCTAGAGCGCTGGTTTTCACGCGCCACCCTGCGCACCCACCCCGACCGGGTCGCCAACGTCCGCGCGCGCCTGCTGGCCACACCGCTGAAGGGGTATCTTGGCGCAATGGAAGCCATCGCCGAAACCGACCTTTATGAAAGCACGGCCCGTCTGCGATTGCCCACGCTTGTCATCGCCGGGTCCGAGGATGGATCGACCCCGGCAGATCTGGTGCGCGAAACCGCCGGATTGATACCG
The DNA here is from genome assembly GCF_947497285.1 of uncultured Aliiroseovarius sp. GTDB lineage: Bacteria > Pseudomonadota > Alphaproteobacteria > Rhodobacterales > Rhodobacteraceae > Aliiroseovarius. Next base: position 224,506 of record NZ_CANMFT010000004.1, read on the forward strand.
GGCGCACAGTTCGAGTTGATCCGCGGGACTGGCCACCTGCCACCTGTTGAACGGCCTGAAGAGGTCGCACGCCTTCTGACGACCTTCCTGACCGGGATTGGCCATGTCTGATTTTCTGTTGATCCATGGCACCGGACACGGCGCATGGTGCTGGCGCGACCTGATCGAGGCGCTAGAAGCGCTTGGCCATACCGCGCGCGCCATCGACCTGCCCTGCCATGGCGACGATCAGACGCCTTTGGGCGATGCAACGCTCGACAGCTATGCTGACGCGATCCTTGCCGCGATTGACACCCCGGTTATCCTTGTCGGCCACTCGATGGGCGGCTTTCCGATCACCCAGGCTGCGGTGCGGGAACCTGCAAAGGTCCGCCACCTCGTCTATTTGTGTGCCTATGTGCCCGGCCCCGGCAAAAGCTTGGTCGAGATGCGGCGCGCGTGGCCCGAACAGCCCTTGGCAGACGCGTTCGAGATGTCGGCCGACCAGACCGCCTTTGCCTTCAAGGATGACCTGCTCGAAGGTAAGCTCTATCAAGATTGCCCAGAGGCCGTAGCCTATGCGCGCGCAAACCTGTGCTGGGAGCCTGCGCGCCCGTCGCGAACGCCCGTCTCTGGTCAGCCCAGTTCCCCCGCGACCTACATTCGCTGCACCCGCGACCAAGCGATCCCACCGGCCTATCAAGCCGAGATGGCAAAGGGATGCACGGCCCGGATCGACATCGACACGGGCCATTCGCCCTTTTTTGCCAATCCTGCCGGTTTGGCGCAGCGACTGGACCAGATTGCCAAGACAGCTCGCGCACTGAAATAGGAGCCTGCCATGCAAACGATCAAAGCCGCCATCTGCCACGCGTTCGGGCAGCCCTTGACGGTGGAAGACATCCAGATACGCGCCCCACAGGGCAGCGAGGTCGAAGTGACGATCGACGCCGTTGCAGTCTGCCAGTCCGATATCTCCTATGCCGAAGGCGCTTGGGGCGGCACGCTGCCTGCGGTCTATGGCCACGAGGCCGCAGGCCGGGTCACCGCCACCGGACCCTCCGCCAAGGGGTTTTCGGTTGGCGACCCTGTCGTCGTCACACTGATCCGGTCCTGCCAAAGCTGCCCGACTTGCGCGTCGGGTCACCCGGTCAACTGCACGACCCGATATGACAGCACAAAAGGACCAATCCACACACTCGGGGGCGGCACACTGGACCAAGGTCTGGCAACCGGGGCCTTCGCAGAGAAAGTTGTGGTCGAAGCCGCGCAGCTCGTGAAATTGCCGGACGGGATCGCCCCCGACGTGGCCTGCCTTCTGGGCTGTGGCGTGATCACCGGCGTTGGCGCCGTCGTCAACACAGCGGGGCTCAGGCCCGGTCAGGTGGCTGTTGTCATCGGCGCGGGTGGTGTCGGACTGAATGCCGTTCAGGGCGCGCATCTTGCCGGTGCCGCCCATGTCATTGCCGTCGACATGACGCAAGACAAGCTGGATGGCGCGATGGCGTTCGGCGCGACTGCCGGCATCCTTGCCACCGCCGAGACGCCATGGAAAGCCGCCCGCAAGGCAAGCGGAGGACGCGGGGCGGATGCGGTGTTCGTGACGGTCGGTCAGGTCGCAGCATATGACACTGCACCACGCTATCTTGCGCCGCGCGGCAAGGTCATCGTTGTCGGCATGCCCCATTCCGGCGAAACCGCACGTTATGAGCCGGTTGTGATGGCAGCACTTGGACAGGGTGTTCAGGCCAGCCTGATGGGGGACACGGTGATCAGCCGCGACATCCCCTGGATGGTCGAGCTTTACCAGCAGGGTCGCCTGAAGCTTGATGAACTTGTCTCGGCGCGATGGCGACTGGACCAGATCAACGAGGCCATTGCAGACACGAAATCGGGGGCCGCGCGGCGCAATGTGATCGTGATGCGATAGGCGGACGACGCAGCCGTGGCCCGCCGATCGCACCGCCCAAGCCATTTTACAACACCTGCCCACCGGGATCTGATCCGATCAAGTTTGCACTTGATTGAGGTCTTCCGGCTGCTAGTCAGGAACAATGGATCCAGCAGAATTTGATGAATACGCCAAAGATTACGAGAAGATGCACCTCGACAACATCCGCATTACGGGTGAGGAGCCGAGCTATTTCTCGGACTACAAAATCGACCAGTTGCGCCTGCTCGCCGATAGCTTGGGGCTGCAAAACCCGGACGTAATGGATTTTGGCAGCGGCATCGGAAACTCACTTCCGGGTTTCCGGCGAAATTTTGGCAGCTCGCGGATTGTCTGCGCCGATGTGTCGAGTGAGAGCATTGATCAGGCGCGCAAACTGAATCCGGGCGACGAGGAATATTGCCATATCGACGGCAAGACGATCCCCCTGCCCGATGATCAATTCGACCTTGTCTTCACGGCCTGTGTCTTTCACCACATCCCGCAGAACGAACATGTCCACTGGTTTGAAGAAATCAGGCGGGTGACGCGACCCGGCGGCAAATTGGTGGTGTTTGAACACAATCCGCGCAACCCCCTGACGGTGCATGCGGTCAACACTTGCCCCTTCGATGTGAATGCCCGCCTGATCAAGACTGGCGAGATGCGCAAGACCGTTCGTCAGGCTGGCTGGAAGGATGTGAAGATCGACTATCACATCTTTTTTCCCGCAAAGCTGAAAGCGCTGCGCCCATTGGAAAAACGATTGCGCTGGTGCGGGCTTGGCGCGCAATACATGTGTGTGGCTGAATGTCCGGGCTGAAACGCCTGGGCCGCCAGTTGTCGCGCTATTCCGCGATTGGTGTATTGAATACACTGGTCGGTGGGGCGCTGATTTACCTGGCGCATAATGCCTTCGGACTTGGCGTCATCGTCTCGAACGTGATCGGTTATGGCGCGGGGCTGACGCTGAGCTATTTCGGCAACAAATACTGGACCTTTGGCGACACCACGCGGTCGGCCGTTGCACCCATGATCTTTGCCGCACTTGTCGCGGTGGCGTTTTCGTCGAACCTGGGGATCACCTTCGGCTTGATCGCTGCCGGGCTGTCATTCAATATTGCTCAGTTTTTTGGTATTGTGACCTACAGCGCTATTGTTTTTCTAGGAATGAAATTCCTGTTGTTTTCAGAGCGAAAGAATTGACATGAACACCTCTTCTGCCGCCGCACCCTCGCTTGCCTTCGTGGTGCCGTGTTACAATGAAGGCCTCAGCCTGCCAGAACTGTTGCGCAAGTTGGCCGAGATCGACGACCAATTGGTTGCCGCGGACGCCATTCGCAGCCCTTCGACGATTGTTTTGGTTGACGATGGATCGACCGATGATACGTGGCAGAAGATTTCCGAGGCCACGGCCACGCACAACGTCACCGGCATTCGCCTTTCGCGCAATCACGGCCACCAAGCGGCGCTTTTGGCCGGCCTGATGACCGCCGAGGCCGACGTTATCATCAGCCTTGACGCCGATCTGCAAGACGACCCCGATGCGATCCCAAAGATGCTTGATGCCCATAACCGCGGCGCACAGGTCGTATTCGGTGTCCGATCATCGCGCGACACCGACACGGTTTTCAAACGGCGCACTGCGCGGCTGTATTACGACATTTTGCAGGGTATGGGCATCGACATCGTGCCCGACCATGCCGACTATCGCTTGATGAGCAGCAAGGCAATTGCAACATTGCGCGAGTTCGGCGAGGTCAATCTGTTCTTGCGCGGGTTGGTCAAGAACATCGGTTATCAGACCGAGATCGTGGAATACGACCGATCCGAACGCTTCGCCGGCGAGACGAAATACCCGTTGTCCAAAATGCTTCAGCTTGCGGTCGAGGGCGTGACCTCCTTCTCCACCCGACCTTTGCGCTATGTCACCTGGATCGGGACAATCGTCGCAATGACATCCTTCTTTCTGGCATGTTATTCGATCTTCGCCTGGTGGCGTGGCGGGACAATCCCCGGCTGGACCTCGATCACGGTTCCAACCTTTATGCTTGGCGGGGTTCAGTTGATCGCGCTTGGGATCATCGGCGAATATATTGGCAAGATTTATCTTGAAACGAAGCGCCGCCCGCAATTCATCATCGACGAAATAATCAAGGCCGACGACGCGCCATGACGATGTCTCGTGTTTTGCTGGCCTATCTGTTGGTTGTCGCCGCTGTCACTTTGCCCATTCTGGCAAACCCCTATCTGCCGCTGGTGGACTTGCCCAATCACATTGCCCGCCATTTCATTGCGGCAAATCCTCAAAGCGCGCTGAGCCAGTATTTCGACTATTCCCTCGACCTGACACCGAACTCTGCCGTTGATCTGCTCTGGAGCATCACCGGGCATCCGTTCGGCGCGGTCGCGTTCTCGCATTTCGTCTTTATCACCTATGCGGTGAACCTGGTGGGATCGGCCATGGTTCTTGCGCGTGTGGTGCACGGAAAGTGGTCGATCTGGCCTTTGGCAAGCGGTCTGCTTGTCTACAATGCGACGTTCTTTTGGGGGTTTCAGAATTTCATCTTCACGGTGCCGTTCGCCATTTATGGGCTTGCCCTGTGGCTGTCGTTAGAGGCGCGTTCGAACTGGCTGCGCATCGCGGTGTTCATTCCGCTTAGCTTGCTGTTGTTCTGGATGCACCTTTTTGCGTTCGTGCTTCTGGCCGTGGCTGCACTGGGGCGCGAACTGCAGCGGGTGTTTGAAGCTGGCAAAGCTTGGCCCAAGGCACTTCTTGGCAATATCTCTTTGGGGATCCCATTCCTCATTCCCGCAGCCCTACTGGCCTACGTCATCATCACCGCACCACCCAACCCAGCGGCGACGGCCTCCGATTTCGGCTCCTTCGTGGATCGCTACTATGCGTTGATTTCGCCACTTGGCACGGCGAGTGGTAACGGCGCCACTGGCTTGACGGCGATCGGTGCGTTGGTCTTTGGGGTGCTCCTGTTGACGTTCTATTTCGGGGTGCGACGTGACTCGCCTCATCTGCACTTTGCGCGCCAGATGAAGGGGCCACTTGTTGCCGTCCTGCTGCTGAGTGTCTTCATTCCTTCATCGATCAACGGCGTGGCGCTTGTCCAAATCAGGTTTCCGTTTGTCTTGATGATACTGCTCATCGCGGCGACACGCTGGCAACACGTGCATCAGGGTGCAGCACGCGCCATCACGATCGCGATCAGTGTCGCATTGATCCTTCGCGGGGGCGAGTTTTACCTGAATGCTGCCGATTACAGTCGCGATATCATCACGCTTGAGCGGGTGCTTGAAAAGGTTCCCGCCGGATCACGGATATTGCCTATTCGCTCCGCCGGGAACGAGCGGGATACGCGGCTTTGGCATGCGCAGGCCTACGCAGTTCCGATGGCCGAAAGCTTTGTCCCGACGTTGTTTCAAGGTGTCCATTCCCTTCGACTGAAGCCTGAATGGTCGACGGCGGCGCACCCCGCCGGCATGTCCATCGACCGGCGCCGGGTTCTTGACCCGTCCGGCGGTGTCATTCGGTCGGCAACCGCCAACAGCGCCGCGTTTTGGGCCGATTGGCCAGACAAGTTCACGCATCTGCTGCTTATGGATCCACCGGCCGAGGCATGGCCTGCCAACCCAACCTTGCGCAAAATCGACCAGCAGGGGCGGTTCACGCTGTTTGAGGTTCAGCCAGACGACTGATCCCCACGTCGGCGGCCAGCTCAGTTCTTCGGGGTGTTCTCGACGGGTTGGTTTGATGATTACAGGTGCGGCTAGTTCACCTGAAAGACGTCACCCGTGCGCAAACCTTTTTCAGAGTTGCCGTTCCTGATCCAGATCTTGTTGGCATCAACGCGCGTGACCTTGAATGCGGACAGGTCCATACCTTTTGCGGCCTTCACGATCCTGCCATCCGCAAGCTGTAGCAAAGCCCAGCTTTCATTTCGGGTCTGAAACACACCAATGACGGCCACACGTGACCCGGACCGCGCGGCGACTGCGGTGGCAGCTGCTTCGGTGTTCGCAGGCAAGGGTGCGGCGGCTGGCGTGGGTTGCGCGCTTGGCGGCACCGGGCTTGGTGACACGTCCTTCTGCGCCATGCGGCGTGGGCGCACTGGTGGGCGGGGGGACTGGTGCGGCGCATTAAGCACTTTCAGGGCACTCTCCGCGACCTCAACAGGGGCGGGTTCCATTGCTCTGGCCGCGGCAAGATCTGCAGTGGGTGGCGTGTCGATTGGACGGACATCAACCTCGACCGGCGATAACACTGGCGCATTGGGCAACGCCGCAACGCTCGTCATCGCGGCTGGTGGTTGCACAAGGTCAGCCTTGGCCCCTTGATGGCCCAGTGGTTGAGGCGCGTTGCCCATGATCTTCGGCTGGACGGGCGGCTCTTGCTCAACAGCAACGCGCGGCAGGTTGCGCGGAGGCAACAGCATCGCTTCACGCGACAGAGAGGCGACACGGAAATCAGGCAAAACCAGCGCATTGGGCGCCGGGCTGGTGTGCGGCAGAACATCCAGCAATGTTGCTTGAATGGCCCTTTCTTCAGCCGGCGCGGTAACGGTTTGAGTGACCGCCAAAACGCGGTCGTGGTCCACAAGTTGTTGCCATTTGACCGGGCTGTTGGCCGGCGCCGTCAGTTGCAAAGGCTGCGCTGGCAAAGGGAACAACTCTGCTGTGTTCAGGGTGGCGGAGCCTTCCAAACCGGCCACGACCAACGCTGCGGAAACGCCCCGTTCCACCGTAGGCTGACCCGCGATCATCTCGGGCTCAAAGGCATCACCGGAAGGAAGGGTGACAGGCTCAGCCGCGAAAGCCAGCAACGCAGCTGGGACAGGACCGGGTAAGGCGGCAGCTTCGGCGGAATCTGATGGGGCGTCCTGAGCAATGTCTGCAATGGCCGCCGTGTCCAGCGATTGCACGTCGCCGCCTACGGGCGTCTCACCTTCGTTCACAAGGTTCGGGGCTTTGGCAGGGGGAGTAGGCGCGACAGGGGCCTGTTCATAGGCGGCCAGTTCCGGCACATCCATAAACCCAAGGTCATCGCTGGCGGGCCAAATCATGTTCGACGCCACGATGGACGTTGTCACAAACAGCCCGCCCGCAAACAGGAAGACCGAGAACACCGGTAGCCGCAAACTTGGTGACTGAATCGCTTGCATGGAAAAACCTAAACTTACTAAAAAACACCTGCTCACCTTGATCAACTTCAGGGTTAGTCCACTTGTCAAGGATAGCCGCCTGCCGGTCTTTGGTTTTTGCGGCTGTGTTGCCAAATAGTGGGGGACAAAACTCGCATATCAAGAATATGGTGCCCCACACTCTCCCTCACGACGAACGTGCCTACTCAACCCAAGCATGCGTTCGTGCGGCAAGTGGATTGGTTTTTTCAGCGTGCGGCACAAATTTGGGCGCCGAATTCACCAGAAAGGAGAGCAGCAGCCCTTTTTGGCATCAAAACAGGCCCAAAAGGGTTGTTAGTTTCGCTCAGGCCAGTATGAATTGACCAACAGCAAAGGCTGTTTCTTGATTTGTATTGCTTTGGGGCGCCTTCGCGGATGAAAATAATTCAGAACTCTCATTTGGGGATGGCGCTTTGTGCCGCTTTTGTTGTGTCTGGCTGCGTGAAACCAGACATGGAAGATGACGGACAAGCCGCTGCGCAGGACACGCCGGTGCAGGTCACTGAAACGGCCGCACCCGACGTCCAGCCCGCACAATTCGCGTCGATCGACTATGCAAGCGCCAGCACCGTTCAAGACCTGATTGAATCCCGCAGCGACGAATACGAGAAGCTGACCGTGCAGGCTCGCCAGCAAGGGATGGTCGGGGGTGCGCTACGTGGTGCTCTGATCGGTCTTATCATCGACACCGACCCCGCCCTGATCGCAGGTGGCGCGATTGTCGGCGGTATCATTGGCAGCCATAGCGGGCAACAAGTCGCCTCGAAGCTGATCCTGGAACATAAGAACTATCTGATCCGCCGCTGGTCGCTTGAGCGGGTGCTGGCCTCTGTCAAGACTGACAGCAAGGACACGCGCTTTGACCTGATGCTTTCGGACACGCTTGTGAAGACCGCACAGAAAAGTCAGGCAGCACCGGTGGCCAAGGCTGATCTTGCCAAGCTGACCACGTTCAAAACCCATGCGGTTTCAAGGGCGCTGGCGCTGCGGGAAATTCTTCCGATCTATGATGAAAACCCTGTGGCGAAGCAGGCTCTGAAAACCGAGCTTGATCGCCAGATGGCCATGATTTCTCAGTTCGAGCAGAACCTGAACACACTGGAAACGCTCACATGATCAAGACAGATTTTCCACGTTTCTTGCGCCCCGCCATTCTGGGGTGTGCCGTCGCATTCACCTCGGCCTGTGCACAAAGCATCGTGCCGGAAGACCCCTGTGCGGCTGCCGACCGGCCCATTGAATTGGGTAACCTTTTGGAGAATAGCCTGACGGACAGCTACGAGGCCTGCCTGGCCATCGTGCGCGATCAGGCCGTCACGGCGTTGGAGAAGTAGGTTGCGCAGATCCCTTGTGCTGTTGAGTTTCTGTGCTGCCCTCGCGTCCTGCGGGATGCCCGATACATACGCGTCGAATGCCGAGCCCTGCGTTGAAGAGATCTGCGAAACCATGCGCGAAGACCTACAGGACAGGAACTGGCTGTATCGCTGGTATTATTTCCTGACCTATCCGTTCCTGCACAGCCGCTGACCAAAGCCGCCAAAGCGTCCCTGCTTTTGCGATGATCCGCTTCTACCAGTCGGACCCCAAGGATCACGGCAACAGTCTTGCGCAGGCAAGCTTTCGAAACCCGTTCCCACGATTGGTTCTTGTTTGTCGGCAGAAGATGGCGATCCCTGAAGGACTCGAACCCTCAACCTGCTGATTAGAAGTCAGCTGCTCTATCCAGTTGAGCTAAGGGACCGCACGCCGAAGCCTTACCCCCGGCGCACGCCTCGTTTCAACCTCAAATCGACCGATCAGCCGTTGATCTGCTTGGCCACGATCCACGAAACCGGCAATGCCACGGCAAAACCCGCGACGGCGGCGTAGATGATCGGCTGGGCGGTATCCATACCGACGGTCAGGGCCGCGACGATGAAAATCCCGGCGAGCGTTGCGCCGAGCAGGATATAGATGACGGCGGCGAGACGGAACATGGCATTCTCCTTCGATACATTCGCGAATACGCACGTGTTGTGGACCCGGCACGCCCGCGCCTCTTTGATCTGGATCAGTCGCCGATCATTGCTTTTGCGACAAAGTAGCTCACCGGCAGCCCGACCACGAACCCGACACCCGCCGCGCCCAGCAAAGGCCACAGGCCGGACACGCCGTTGACCAGCGCGACCACCACCAGAACCGAGGCCAGCGTGGACCCGATGATCCCGTAAAATGTCATGACGATCTTTAAAAGCGATGAACGCATCAGGGGCCTCCTTGCCCGGCGACATAGCCGACAGACCTTGCCCTGCCTACTTCTTCTTCACGAACTGCGTCAGTATGACAATGCGCTGCCCTTCGACGCGCCCCTCGATATGCTCGGGGTTGTCGGCCACAAGGCTGATCCCGCGCACGGCCGTGCCGCGTTTCGCCGTGAACCCTGCGCCCTTCACGGGCAGGTCCTTGATCAACACCACGTTGTCGCCTTGGTTCAACGTTGCCCCGTTGGCATCCTTGTGCTGGGACGCGGCGGCCTGATTGTCGACCCACGCCTGCGTGTCCTCGTCCAGATACACCTGATCCAGCAAATCCTGCGCCCAAGGCGCGGCAATCCGCTTCAACATCCGCACAGACACCACCTGAACCGCCGCATCCTCGGACCACATCGAGGACGCAAGCCCTCGCCAATGGTTCGCCTCGGGCGTGCCGTCGATCTGAGCGGCGCAGGTGGCACAAAGATCAACCGCCGCGCCCTCGAGCCCGCCGGGAACAGGGAAACTGGATAGAGGGGCGTCTGAAGCGCAGAAGGGGCAGGTCATGGGGGCTCCGGGGTTGGGTGGGAGGTAAAGTTAGAAAGGTCGAGCCCAAATGTGTTTTACGCGTTCTGTCGCAAACAGAAGCAATTACACAATAATCAGGCTACTTTACGGAATTCCGCTCAATTGCTTCATAGCCTTCATGTGTTACAAAAAAAACACCTGAACCAAGTGAGCGTTCTTCTATCAATGAGTAATCGCTAAGTTTTTCTACCGCGGCTCTCCACCTAGCGTCTTCCCTACCAACCCCATCGGTTTTGATTTGGAAGTCTCCTCCAAAATATGAAGAACCACCTAAATTATCTCTTTTTCCCACAATGCCGTTTCCGTCGACAGCCCCTTTTAGTAATTGAACCGCTTCTTCGGGGAATGAAACCGTCTTCAATCCAGCTTCGACCTCTTCGGATATAGCCTCAAATCGCGCAATAATCTCTTTAACGTGCGTGTTTTCATGCAATGTATGACGTAGGTGCCGGGTGAATTTTCGCTCCAATTCCCCTGAAGTGGAAAAACTATCAAATAGCCCTTGCGACTTGCACCACTCTTTGAATTGAACCAGAAGACTCCACTGTTCCTGATCTAAAGCATCTGGTGCGACAGGTTTGGTGCAAAAGTAGATGATCGCAGGCTTTCCTGAGTCGATATGACGTTTGATTTCTTCGACAGTTCCGCTGATTTCATTCTTCGTCGGGCTTCCTAACCGTGTCCAAAAAATTCCAACTAGGATATCTGAACGATCCACAATTCGTTCATTGATTTGCTCTTGCGCTGGAACACCCATATCCGGCGACGCATGCGTGTCCCATCCAATAGGCAGAAGAACTAAACCACTGTGAAATGAATCTGTATAATTCCATTGATAAACGATGTCTCGAACTAACTGCCGCTCATCCTCTACATCAGAAGGCGAAGCAATCATTACGGGTAGAACCTTGGCATTATACATGCGCTTAATCGTCCATCTTCAAAGCACTAATAAACGCTTCCTGCGGGATATCCACTTTCCCGAATTGACGCATTTTCTTCTTACCGGCCTTCTGCTTCTCCAGCAGTTTCTTCTTCCGGGTCGCGTCGCCGCCGTAGCATTTCGCGGTCACGTCTTTGCGCAGCGCGGACAGCGTCTCGCGTGCGATGACTTTGCCGCCAATCGCCGCTTGGATCGGGATTTTGAACATGTGGCGGGGGATCAGGTCTTTCAGTTTTTCAACCATCGCGCGGCCACGCATTTCGGCGCGGTCGCGGTGAACCATGGTGGACAGCGCGTCGACGGGTTCGTCATTCACAAGGATCGACATCTTGACCAGATTGTCCTCGCGATAGCCCAGCATTTGATAATCAAACGATGCGTAACCCTTTGTTACGGATTTCAGACGATCATAGAAGTCGAACACAACTTCATTCAGCGGGAGGTCATAGACAACCATCGCGCGCGACCCGGCATAGGTCAGGTCCAGCTGGATGCCCCGGCGGTCCTGACACAGTTTCAGCACGTCGCCCAGGTATTCGTCGGGCACAAGGATCGTCGCCTTGATGCGCGGCTCTTCCAGGTGATCGACCGTTGACAGGTCGGGCATGTCGGCGGGGTTGTGCAGTTCGAATTGCGTGCCGTCGCGCATATAGATGTGATAGATCACGCTGGGCGCGGTGGTGATCAGCTCGATATCATATTCACGTTCGATCCGGTCGCGGATCACTTCAAGGTGCAAAAGGCCCAGAAAGCCACAACGGAAGCCAAAGCCCAGCGCGGCCGAGGTCTCCATCTCATAGCTGAAAGACGCGTCGTTCAGGGCCAGCTTTTCGATGCTGTCGCGCAGGTCTTCAAACTCCGCCGCATCCACGGGGAACAGGCCACAGAACACAACGGGTTGCGCAGGTTTGAAGCCCGGCAACGCATCGGTGGTGCCCTTCTTCTCATGCGTGATCGTGTCACCCACCCGCGTATCCCGCACCTGCTTGATCGAGGCGGTCAGGAAGCCGATTTCGCCCGGCCCCAGCTCGTCAATCGGGACCATCTGGGGGGTGAACACGCCGATCCGATCCACCGGATAAACGGCGTTGGTCGAGATCATGCGAATACGCTCGCCCTTTTTCAGCTTGCCGTCGATCACGCGGATCAGGACGATCACGCCAAGATAGGCATCATACCAGCTGTCCACCAGCATCGCCTTCAGCGGCGCGTCGGCGTCGCCTTTGGGTGCCGGCAGATGCTGCACAATCGCCTCGAGCGTTTCGTGGATGCCCTGTCCGGTTTTGGCCGACACTTGAATGGCGCCCGAGGCGTCGATGCCGATCACATCCTCGATCTGCTCCGCCACGCGGTCACAATCGGATGCGGGCAAGTCGATCTTGTTCAGGATCGGCACAATCTCATGATCCGCGTCGATGGCCTGATACACATTGGCCAGCGTCTGCGCCTCGACCCCTTGGGTCGAGTCCACAACCAGCAGCGAGCCTTCGACAGCACGCATTGAGCGGCTGACCTCATAGGCGAAATCAACGTGGCCCGGGGTGTCGATCAGGTTCAGGACATATGTCTCGCCATCATCCGCGGTGTAGTTGATCCGAACCGTGTTGGCCTTGATGGTAATCCCGCGCTCCCGCTCAATATCCATACTGTCGAGCATCTGCTCTTTCATATCCCGCAAAGAAACGGTGTTCGTCTCCTGAATCAGGCGGTCAGCAAGCGTGGATTTCCCGTGGTCGATATGCGCGACGATCGAGAAATTGCGGATATGTTTAAGGTCAGTCATGTGCGGGATATGAGGGGGAAATGCAGGGCAGTCAAGCAAATCAAGCGGCGTTACCCCACCGGCAGCACGTTCCTTCGCACCATCGTTCTGAGCGTGAAGCTGGACCGCATGCGGCTGATCCCGGCGACCCGCATCAGACGGTCCTCCATGAAACGGTCGAACGCGGTCAGATCGGCGACGACAACGCGCAGAAGGATGTCACGGTTGCCAGTCATCAGATGGCATTCCATCACCTCATCCATCCGCGACACCGCCTGTTCGAAACGGATCAGCGCATCGCGGTTTTGGCTTTCCAGTTCGACCGAGATAAACACCGACACAGGCAAGCCCAGCTTGGCCTGATCGACCCGCGCGCCATAGCCAGTGATGACGCCCGCATCCTCCAACGCGGCAACCCGGCGGGCGCAGGGGGTGGGCGACAGGCCGACGGTCTCGGCAAGGTCACCAAGCTTTTGGCGGCCGTTCTTTTGTAAGGCGGCAATGATGCGGCGGTCGGTGGAGTCCATAAGATTTCTCTCGCATATCATCTCGCGACTTAGTTTTATCACTAATTCTTGCTGAAGACACGCCGAAAATAGGTGATTATTCGACATTGACCCAGAGTAAAGTCGCGCGAAACGATGGGAGGACATCATGAACATCACCCCAGTGGCTTCCGCCACCCATGAAGAAGTGTACCGTGTCGAAGACGCCGACAGCGGTTTGATCGGCTTTATCGCCATTCACTCGACCACACTTGGCCCCGCCGCTGGTGGTCTGCGGATGCGCCCATATGACAGCGAAGAGGCAGCCCTGACCGATGCGCTGCGCCTGTCCGAGGGGATGACATACAAGAACGCCGCCGCGGGTCTGCGCCTGGGCGGGGGCAAAGCCGTGATCATGGGCGATCCCGCAACCTTGAAGACGCCTGCGCTTTTGCACGCTTTCGGACGCGCGGTTGATGCTTGCGAGGGCCGGTATTGGACCGCTGAGGATATGGGCATGAGCCCCTCGGATATGGCCGAGCTTGCAAAGGAAACGCGCTATGTTGCTGGACTGGCGGATGGGGCGTTTGCTTCGGGCGATCCGTCGCCCATCACCGCGCGGGGCATTTTCAACGCGATCTGTCGCGTCGCGTTGCATCAGTTTGGTGACGCAGACCTGACCGGCCGCACCGTTTCAGTTCAGGGCTTGGGCAATGTGGGTTGGAATCTGTGCGGGTTGCTGACCGAAGCCGGTGCAAGCCTGATCGTCACCGACATTGACGCGGACCGTGTTGCCAAAGCGCAAACGACCTTCGGCGCGAAGGCTGTTGGGTTGGACGACATCTATGCTGTGGCCGCCGACATCTTCGCGCCCTGCGCTATAGGTGGCATCTTGAACGCGGACACGATCCCGCAATTGCGTGTGAAGGCCGTGGCCGGCGGGGCAAACAACCAGTTGGCCACGCATGCAGACGCCGACCTTCTGGCGAAGCGCGGCATTCTGTATGCGCCCGATTTCGTGGCCAATGGGGGTGGCATCATTAACGTCGCCACCGAGGTACTGAAAATCGAAGGCCGCGTTGCGTGGGTTGCCAAGAAGCTCGTCGCGCTGGATGAGACAATGGAAGCGATCCTGACCGAAGCGGAAAAGCAAGGCGTCAGCCCTGCCGCCATCGCACAGGACGTGGTTGCAAAAACCATCAAGGCCCGCGCCGCCTGATCTGCCTTCAAAACCATTGACGCGGGCACAAACGGCACCTTCGTGTCGTCGCTTGTGCCCGCAGGTTTTTAGGCGCCATTGCCGAAGCAGCTATTGGCGGCTACGTTAGCGCCACCAAAGCGCAAGGCGACCCTATGCCCAACATCCTGACGATCACATTGAACCCGGCATTGGACATGTCGACCAGCGTCGATGCCGTAAGACCTGAGGACAAGCTGCGGTGCAGTGCGCCGGTGCTGGACCCCGGCGGGGGGGGCACCAATGTGGCGCGCGCCATTCGGCGTTTGGGTGGGGATGCGACGGCGTTTGTTGCTCTGGCTGGCTTTCGGGGGCAACAGCTCGCCGCCTTGCTTGAGGCCGAAGGTGTGCCTGCCTTGCCTTTTCTGCTGCCCGGTGAAACCCGCCTGTCGCTTGCGGTCTCTGACCGCGCGGCCAAGACGCAATACAGGTTCGTCATGCCGGGCCCGAGCTGGGATGACGATACCAGTGACGAGCTGATCAACGAGCTGAACCGTGCCGTTCGCCCCGGCATGCATGTCGTGTTGTCGGGTTCGCAACCGCCGGGTTTGCCCAACGATCTTCCGGCGCAACTGACCCAATTGACCCAATCGAAGGGTGCTTGGCTCACGCTGGACACATCTGGCCCCGCGTTGGAATCGCTCTGGGACAATACGAAAGCAGTGCCCGATGTGTTGCGACTGGACGGTGCGGAGAGCGAGGTTCTGGCCGGCCATCCTTTGGCGTCGATCGACGCGGTCGCAGACTTTGCGCGCGCTCTGGTGGCCAGCCGGAAAGCCGCCACGGTGGTGTTGGCGCTTGGCCCGAAGGGTTCAGTCCTGGCGACAAAAGGGCTGACGCTTCACGCGGTGACACCAGAGGTGCCTGTGGTCAGCAAGGTCGGTGCGGGCGACAGTTTTGTCGGTGCCTTCACCATGACACGCGCGACGGGTGGCGACTGGTCGGATGCATTGCGCCTTGGGGTAGCGGCGGCAAGTGCCGCTGTAATGAGCGCCGCCACCGACCTGTGCCGCCCCGCGGATGTGTATGACCTTCTGCCCAAGGTCACGATCACGAAGCTTTGAGCGCTTACGGAAATTGCATCCCGCGTGAAGTCACTGTATTCTGTTCGTGAGATGGGCGCTAAGACCCGTCGCCATCGAGGCAGCTTTTTAACGAGGACAAGAGATGAAACGACTGCTTCTCGCCTTTGCATTTGCGTCTACCCTTATGCCCGCGCAGGCTGCTTTCGCCGGCGGTTCCATCGAGCGTGCCTGTTTGCGCGCCGACCGACCGAACGCGACGCGGTCGCTTTGCAATTGCATTCAGAATGTTGCCGAAGCGATGCTGACCAATTCTGAGCAATCGAAGGTCGCCAAGTTCTTTTCGGAACCCCATCGCAGTCAGGTTACACGGCAATCCGACCGTGGCACGGACGAAAAATTCTGGAAAAAATACAAGAAGTTCGGGAAGGTCGTCGGGCAATACTGCACGCGCTGATCAGACCGTCAGCATGTCGATAAGCCCTTCGGAAGCTGCCTCGACCAGATCAAGCGTTTCGTCGAAATTGCGCGTATAGTAAGGGTCTGGCACTTGATCCAGACCGGATTTTGGCGCGAATTCCGTGAAGACGACGACCCGCGTGTTCGATCCTGTCGGGCGCAGGCGTTCGATCTCGCGAAGGTTATTGTCGTCCATGCAGATGATCAGCTCAAACCGGTCGAAATCTGCCTGTTCAAACTGGCGCGCGCGCAACGCCGACAGGTCATAGCCGCGCGCCTTTGCTGCGTGTTGCATGGGACCGTAGGGCGGTTCGCCCACATGCCAGTCCGACGTCCCGGCGCTGTCGACTCTCACATCAAGCGCGGGGTTTCCGTGCGCCATTGTGCGAAAAACCGCTTCGGCGGACGGCGAGCGGCATATGTTGCCCAGGCAAACGAAAAGGATGCTTTGTGTCATGCCTCTTTCATAAGATGCCAGACACGGCACGTCACCCGGAAATCCCCGGTCCGCGCCCGCCCGTCAGGGACCATCGCCGCGCCGCCACTGCATCTTCATATATAGCTGCCCCCCTTTCAGTTCCTCCAGCATCTGAGCCACCCGTTTTTCGCGTGTCTCAGGCCGCTTGGCGCGGGCGATCCAGCTAAGATAGTCGTTGCGCTGATACGGAGGGCGCGCGTCATACGCCGCACGCAACCCGGCGCTATCAAGACGGTCCCTGATGTCGTGTGGCATGGGAACAATGGGGCGTTTCAAGACCATCCCTAAACGTCTCATGCGTTGCGATCCGCAGTCAAGTCAGCCAAAGGAGGCGAAGACGGGCGCACCTTCGCCAATTGCCCGAACCACCCCTTGCAAACGCCTGCTGTCACCGTCACAAGCGCGCCATGTCTCGTGCTAAACCTTACTCCATGTCCTGCCCGATATCGCTGTCGCTTGATCTGCTTGGCAACAGGTGGGGGCTGCATATCTTGCGTGAATTGCATGCGGGTCCTGCCAGCTTTGGTCAGATCAAGACCGGGCTGCCCGGTATCGCGTCCAACATCCTGTCCGCGCGTCTGGTCGAACTTTGCGACGCAGGACTGATCCGCAAGTCCGAACGGATCTACACCCTGACCGACAAGGGGCTTTCGACACGGGCGATCTTGTTTGAATTGGCCCGGTTCGGGCGCGTGCTGCCTGTGCCAATGGCTCCGTCTGATCCCGAAGGCATCGCCCATCATGCGGTCATTCTGGCCGGCGCGATAGAACGCGCCGCCGGGCCGCTTGACGACATCCGCGCCCAGATCGACCTGAACGGCACCCCTTTTTCGCTGACGGTGGCAGGCGGTCGGGCGGCGTTGCAAACCGGCGAGATGCCGTTGGCGCCCGTGCGCCTTGCCTTCGACTGGTCGGATGTAGAGGCCGTGGCCAACGGAGATCTCCGCGTGGCCGCCTTCGCCGCAGAACGCGAAATCACCGCCGAGGACCCTCTCAAGGTCGCTGCCCTTCTGGACCTGCTTCAAAAGGCACTCGATATTTATGGGGGGTTCAAGTGAGCCACGTCGTCATACTGACGGGTGCCGGGATATCGGCCGAAAGTGGCTTGGGCACGTTTCGCGACAAAGACGGGCTGTGGACCAAATATGACCTGAACGACGTCGCCACACCCGAGGGCTTCGCCCGCAACCCGGCGCTGGTCCACGATTTCTATAATGCCCGTCGAGCCAATTGCCTGCAGGCCCGCCCGAACGCGGCACACATCGCATTGGCACGACTTCAAACCCTGCACGCGGGGCGCGTCACCCTTGTTACGCAAAACGTTGATGACCTGCATGAACGCGCCGGCGCGCGGGGCGTCATTCACATGCATGGCTCGCTTTTGGGTGCGCTTTGCGCCGCGTGCGATCATCGGTGGGCGGCGCCAGCTGAAATGTCTCCGACCGCGACCTGCCCGGCCTGTTACACCGCAGCCACCCGCCCGGATATCGTGTGGTTCGGCGAAATGCCCTATAACATGGAGGTCATTGATCAGGCGCTGACACAGGCGGATCTGTTCGTGGCGATCGGCACCTCTGGGAAAGTCTACCCGGCGGCCAGCTTCGTGTCCGAAGCGCGCGCCATGGGTGTCGAGACATTGGAGTTGAACCTGGAACCCTCGTCGCAAGCAGGCACCTTCGATGACGCACGGTTCGGTCCTGCGACCCATTTGGTCCCCGAATGGGTGGACAGCATGTTACGCGCTTGATCCCAGATCGTGGTGTGACCGCACCAACGCGGTGCGGTCAACCGGGGTGACGAAGCCCCAGACGGGCATGGGGTGGGCCGGGGACGCATTCACCGCCCGCCCCACGCCCAACCCTTAGTTGGTTTTGGCCGCGCCTTGGTTCATCTGACCATTGCCCATATTGCTATGGTCCATCTTGCCGTTCTGCATGCCGTCGCCCATCATCGGGTTGCGGTTCAGATCGACGGGGATCTCGACGGTCATCTCGCCTGACTTTTCAAACACGAGCGTGACGCTGATGGTTGATCCGTCTTCGAAAGGTTGGTTCAGGCCCATGAACATCACGTGGTCGCCACCGCGTTGGAGCGCATGCATGCCGCCGGCTGCAACCGGGAAGCCTTCTTCGACTTCCATCATCTGCATGACGCCCTCGGCGTTTTCTTTGTGCGTATGCAGCTCGACCCGTTTGGCGACATCCGACTTGGCAGCGACAAGCCGGTCGTCTTCAGTGCCGTGGTTCATGATCTGGAAGAAGGCAGCACCGGCCATGGCCTTGGGGCCAGAGGCACGTGCATAGGCGTCCTCGATCATGATCATGCCTTCTGCGAAAGCGGGCAAGGCGAACAGGGCAGCCGCACCAGCGGCCAGAATGGTTTTCATAGGGGACATTTCAGTATCCTTTGGTCCGAAAAAAGAAGTGGTCTGAGGTGAAGTGGATCAGACCAGCGCCGGGGGACCACGGGCTGAAGGCGTCAGTTCGGTGCGCCCGACATGGGCCAGAACCTGCATCGGGACGATATGAGAGACGATCCGCAATTCGGGTCTGTCGAAGGTGGGAACACTAAACTCAGCGGCGAAAATCTGCGCGCCATCCGGGCACAGATGCACCGATTCGATGGGTTCGCCATCCGGGCCGACGGACAGGGTCGTCATTCCGACGCCTGTGCAGATCACCATTTCGATCGCAGCGCCGACATCGGGGCTGCTGCCACGGGCTTGCGCCAGCGAAAAGCTGGTCACGGTCAGCAGAAGCGCCAAAACATATGCTGCGAACGCACGGATCATCCATCAAGAGCTATGCTGCTTTTCCGACCAGCACAAGCGACAAAAGGTAACAGGCCCCAGCCATGCGAAAACCGCCCGAAGCGGCAAGCCTCGGGCGGTCAAAAACCGGTCAATCCGGGACGCAAGGGGCTTAGGCGGTGGCCTGAGCCTTTGCGATTTCTTTTTTGATTTTCAGCGCGTTGTCCGACAGCTCAGGGCCTTTTGCCTTGGCCAGGAAAGCGTCCAATCCGCCACGGTGATCTACCGTGCGCAGGGCTGCTGCTGAAATACGCAATTTGAACGCGCGACCCAGTGCTTCGGACTGAAGCGTCACATCGTTCAGGTTGGGCAGAAACCGGCGGCGGGTTCTGTTTTTGGCGTGGCTGACATTGTTGCCAGTCATCGGGCCTTTTCCGGTCAATTCGCAAACGCGCGACATGGTTTCTTCCTTGCTCTCTCGGGCCAGATTGGTGAGGTGTTCTGCGCGCCCTCGCGCCGCTCACGTCCAGCCGGTCAATACAAACGGGCGCCGCAGTGGCAGCGCCCCAAATTCCGTCCGCGGTGGATAGACCCAATCGGATGGGACGTCAAGTGAGTCTAAGAACCGCGACACGGGATTTTTCTGCGCGCTGCGATCTGCTATTCCTCGGCCAAAAAACCGCCCGACTGCCGGTTCCACAGCCCAGAGTAGGTGCCACCCATTGCCAAAAGCTCATCATGACTTCCCTCTTCAATGATGCGGCCTTCGTCCAGCACCACAATCCGGTCCATCTGCGCGATGGTGGACAGGCGGTGGGCGATGGCGATGACGGTCTTACCTTGCATCATGCCATAGAGGGTTTTCTGGATCGCGGCTTCAACTTCGCTGTCCAATGCCGAGGTCGCCTCGTCCAGCACAAGGATCGGTGCGTCTTTAAGCATGACCCGCGCAATGGCGACCCGCTGGCGTTGTCCACCCGACAACTTCACGCCGCGTTCGCCCACATGCGCGTCGTATCCGGTGCGCCCCTTGGGATCTTCCAGCAGCTGAATGAAATCGTGCGCTTCGGCGCGGCGGGCAGCGGCGATCATCTGGTCCTCGGTCGCCTCCGCGCGCCCGTAAAGAAGGTTCGCGCGCACCGACCGATGCAACAGGCTGCTGTCCTGTGTGACCATCCCGATCTGCGCGCGCAGACTGTCTTGCGTCACCAGCCGCACATCCTGACCGTCGATCAGAATGCGCCCGCCTTCCGGGTCGCGAAACCGCAGCAACAGATTCACAAGGCTGGATTTGCCCGCACCTGACCGTCCAACCAGCCCAACTTTTTCGCCGGGGCGCACTCTCAGCGACACGTCCTCCAACCCGCCGGACCCTTTTCCATAGTGATGTGTCAGGCCATCGAATTCGATCTGGCCCTCGGTCATCACAAGGTCTTTGGCATCGGGAACATCTGTCAGCTCGTGCGCGACCGAGATCGAGCGCAACCCTTCCCGGATCACACCCATATGTTCAAACAGCCGGATTGTGACCCACATGATCCACCCGGACATGCCGTTCAGACGCACCACCAATGCCGAGGCTGCAGCGACCTCTCCGACCGAGACTTCGCCCTGCGACCAAAGCCAGACAGCAGACCCCAACACACCGGTAATCAGAAGGCCGTTCAGTAGGTTTAGGCCGAAGCTGAGTTCGGTCATCAGCCGCAGAAAGCGTTGAAACCGCAGCCGCAGGCGTTTCAGCGACGACAGGGCATAGCGTTCTTCCCCCGCCCCTTGCGAAAACAGTTTCACGCTTTCGATATTGGCATAGGCGTCCACGATCCGCCCTGTAACCAGCGACCGCGCGTCAGACCATTTCTCGGACGCCACCGATACGCGTTTGGCGATATATCGGACGTAGAGCACGTAAAACACCAGCCAGATGCCAAGCGGCAGCGCCAGCCGCACGTCGACTTGGCCGAGGATCACCATCGCGCTGAGCACATAGGTGGTGGCGTAGAAGATGCCTTCAAAGAACATATAGGTGCTGTCTTCGACCGCCGGGCCAAGCTGCATCACGCGGTTGGACAAGCGTCCTGCGAAATCGTTTTGGAAAAACCCCAACGACTGACCCAGCATGTGACGATGCGCCCGCCAGCGCACTTGTTCCTGCATATTGCCCGCAAGGGTTTGCTCCAGAAAGAAACGGTTCAAGGTGATGGCGAGCGGTCTGAGGAAGATGATGAACACCGCCGCGGCCAGAAGCTCGATCCCATGCATGCGCCAGAAGCTCTCTGGCGCGGACTGGTTCATCATATCGACGACCCGCCCGGTATAGAAAATTACGCCTGTCTCGATCAGCGCGACCAGTATGCCGGTCAGCGCCATCCAGATCATCCACTTGCGAAAGGGACCGAACTGCGACTTGTAATATGCCCACAGCGTATTGGGCGGCGTGCCTGTGTCATGCGGGGCAAATGGATCAACGAGGTTTTCAAAGAAACGAAACATGCGTGCGCTCCGTGCGCTTGGAAAGAAAAAGGATGGACGGGGCCAACGAAAGCCCAACAGGACCAGCGTCTAGTGGCTGTATCGGGTCCTGAGTAGTCGCATCCCACATCTCTCCTTCATGTTCGTTCAGGGACGCTAGCCCAGATGTTAGCGCCCATCAACCCCTTCAGTCCCACAGGCAACGCGCCTACCCGTCAGGCGGAAGCCGGGTTCTGCAAATGGTCGATCAACTCTTCGGCCGCGCGGGCAGCCGAGATTTCCCCACCCGCGACTTGCGCGCCAAGTGTGTTGAGGCGCGTGCGCGTTTCAGGGCGTTCGAGCACCGACAAAAGGCCAAGGCGCACGTCCTCTTCGAACCAGTGGCGGGCTTGTTGGGCGCGGCGTTTGTCCCAATGTCCCTCGGCGCGCCGCCAATCCACAAGCTCGCGCATCGCGTCCCATGCTTCTGGCAATCCATCTTGCGTCACCGCCGACACCATCATGGCTTTGGGAAATCCCTCAGGGTCATAAACGCGCTTGCGCAACAGGCGCAGCGCGCCCGCATAGTCGGCGCAGGTCCGCATCGCCGTTGGTTTCAGATCGCCATCCGCCTTGTTCACCAAGATCAGGTCCGCGATTTCCATGATCCCGCGCTTTACACCCTGAAGCTCGTCTCCACCAGCGGGGGCGAGCAGCAGCAGAAACAGGTCGGACATTTCTGCCACCATCGTTTCAGACTGGCCAACGCCGACGGTTTCGATCAACACAATATCAAACCCGGCGGCTTCGCACAGGGCCACAGCTTCGCGGGTGCGTCGCGCCACGCCGCCCAGCTGGGATTGCGATGGCGAGGGGCGGATAAACGCGTTCTTCTCGCGGCTCAGGCTTTCCATCCGCGTTTTGTCCCCAAGGATCGACCCGCCCGACCGGGCTGAACTGGGGTCAACGGCCAGAACGGCAACCTTTAGACCCTTTTCAATCAGGAACATCCCGAACGCTTCGATGAAGGTGGATTTGCCCACACCCGGTGTGCCGGACAGACCGATCCGCAGCGCCTGACGGCCCGCCCCCGCCAACAAATCCAGCAATTCGCCCGCCTGTTTGCGATGATCTGACCGCCCACTTTCCACCAGAGTGATTGCCCGCGCCAAAGCCCGCCGTTCGCCCGCGGCCACGCGTTTTGCCAGATCCTGAATGTCCATGTCGCCTCCAACTTTCGCACAGTCATGGCGCGCAAGTTGCGGTCTGTCCAGAGGTCCAGCGCTAACAGCCCGCTGACGTCTGGACCAAAGACGCGTCACGCCCGATAAGGGGGGATGCACGACACACTGCCCATACACGAAGCCCTGCCCGACCTGATGGCTGCCCTGCACCAAGCGGGCCGCGCCGTGCTGATGGCGCCGCCTGGGGCGGGGAAAACCACTGTGGTGCCGCTAGCCATGCTTGAGGCGAAGGCCTTTGCAGGCAAGTTGATCATGTTGGAGCCCCGCCGTCTGGCCGCCCGCGCTGCCGCCGAGCGGATGGCGCAAACCTTGGGCGAACGGGTGGGGGAAACTGTTGGCTATCGCATTCGCGGCGAGGCCAAAACCAGCAAAGCCACCCGGATCGAGGTCGTCACCGAGGGCATCCTGACTCGGATGCTGCAATCCGACCCGTCGCTGGACGGGGTCGGTGCGGTGATCTTTGACGAATTCCACGAACGTTCCCTGAATGCGGATCTCGGCCTTGCCCTGACGTGGGAGGCGATGCAGGCCCTGCGCGAAAATCTGAAATTGGTCGTCATGTCCGCCACGTTGGACGCCGACCCAGTTGCGTGCCTGTTGAACGATGCGCCCATCATCCGCTCAGAAGGCCGTGCCTTTCCAGTTGAAACACGCCACCTGCCCGCGCCTTTGCCAAAGACCGCGCGCTTGCCCGACGCGACCGCCGCACTGGTGCGCCAAGCCCTGCACGAGACCGAGGGCGGCGTGTTGGTGTTCCTGCCCGGCGAAGGCGAAATTCGCCGGACCGAAGCTGCGCTGCGCCCACATTTGCCCGCCGATTGTCACCTGCATCCGCTGTTCGGCGCGATGGATTTCGCGGCCCAGCGCGCCGCAATTGCACCGGCCACATCGGGACGGAAAATCGTGCTGGCTACCTCGATCGCTGAAACATCGCTGACCATTCAGGACATTCGCGTTGTGGTCGACGCGGGCCAGTCGCGCCGCGCCCGGTTCGACCCAGGGTCAGGCATGTCACGGCTGGTCACCGAACGCGTGTCAAAGGCCGAGGCTACGCAACGCCGGGGCCGCGCTGGCCGCGTCGCACCGGGCGTTTGCTATCGGCTCTGGACCAAAGGCGAAGAGGGCGGTCTGCCCCCCTTCCCACCCGCCGAGATTGAAACCGCCGACCTTGCCCCTCTGGCGCTTGAGCTTGCGCAATGGGGCTCACCCGATGGGTCAGATCTAGCCTTTCTGACGCCCCCGAACTCAGGCGTGCTGGCCGAGGCGCAATCGTTGCTGCAAGCGCTCGGCGCACTGGATGGAGATGGTCGGATTACCCCGCACGGCCAGACGCTGGCCCGCCTGCCGATGCACCCGCGCCTTGGGCACATGCTGGCAACCGCCGGCCCCGATGCCGCCGATCTTGCTGCACTGTGGGGCGAGCGTGATCCACTGCCCCGTCACGCGCCCCGTGATCTTTCCCTAAGGCTTGAAGCCATCCGCGACCCGAAATCGTTCGAGGCGCGCCGCGCCATCACGCCAAACCGAGGCGCGATAGAACGCCTCCGCTCTGAGGCCCGACGCCTTCGCAAACTTGTTCCGCCAAAGAACACCACGCTCAGCGAAGCCCAAATGGCCGCGCTGGCCTATCCTGACCGCGTGGGGCTGCGGCGCCCCGGTGACACGCCGCGTTTCGTTTTGTCCGGCGGCAAAGGGGCCGTGATGGACGAAGGCGACCCCCTTGCCGGCGCGCGTCTGATCGTCGTCACCGACACCGATGGAAACCCGCGCGAAGCCCGCATTCGCCAAGCCATCCAGATCAGCGAAGGCGAGCTGCACGAGTTGTTTGCCGATCAGATCACTTGGATCGACCACTGCGCTTGGTCCAAGCGTGACGGTAGGGTCATCGCCCGGCGACAAGAGCGGTTTGGCGCTTTGGTGCTGGATGACCGGATGTGGAAAGACGCCCCTACTGAAGCGATCGCGCACGCAATGCTGGACGGGGTGCGCGAGCTTGGGCTGCGTCCTTCGAACGCCGCGCGCCGGTTCATTGCGCGGGTTGAACTATTGCGCGCAGGCGGTGACGACTTGCCCGATATGTCCGACGGTGCTCTGATGGACACGCTTGAGGATTGGCTTTTGCCTCACCTCTCTGGTGTGAAGACCAGCGCCGACTGGAAGCGGTTCGAATTGCTCGACGCCCTGCGCGCACGACTTGACTGGGCGCAGATGACGCGGCTGGATCAGGGCGCGCCCGCGCATTTCACCACGCCTATGGGTCGTAAAATCCCCATCGACTATTCCGGTGATGGTCCCGAAATCAGCCTTCGCTTGCAGGAAATGTTCGGCACGACCCGTCATCCCATGATCGGAAAGACACCGCTTCGGGTCACGCTGTTGTCTCCGGCGCGGCGCCCTGTTCAGACCACGACAGACATCCCCGGCTTCTGGGCGTCGAGCTATGCCGATGTGCGCAAGGACATGCGTGGACGCTATCCCAAACACCCCTGGCCCGAGGATCCGACCCAAGAGGATCCGACGCTGCGCGCCAAGCCCCGAAAGGGTTAGAAAGGGCGCGGGGAACTGCTTGCGCGCGCCATCACGGGCGATTTACTTGCAATTTCCCCATAAAACCCCCTATTTTAAGGACTAACGATAAGAACACGAGCACAAACAAGAAACGCGCAGGTCCGATTATGTCTTCACTCCTAAAGCAAGCCTGGGACGAGGTTGTGTCCCCTATGATCCAACGCCCCAAACGGGTTCAAGTCGCTGCCTTGTGCTATCGCGGCACGGGCGACGGCAAAGAAGTTCTTTTGGTCACATCCCGCGGCACCGGGCGCTGGATCCTGCCCAAAGGCTGGCCAATGGACGGCAAAAATGCAGCCGAGGCCGCCCAGCAAGAAGCTTGGGAAGAAGCCGGTGTCGCAAAGGGCAAACTGGATCGCGGCCCCGTGGGCGCATTCGAATTTGACAAAGAAATGGATTGCGGTGGCATCGCACGATGTGAAGCCACGGTTTTTCCGCTTGAAGTCGAAACGCTTGCCGATGAATTCCCCGAAGCAGACGAACGCTCACGCAAATGGGTGGCGCCCGAAGACGCTGCCCGGATGGTGAATGAAAAAGGCCTAAAGGACCTGCTTCGCGCGTTTTAGGCCACGCCCGGTTTTCCATTGAAACTGGACGGTCCGAATCTGTTGCAATTGCTTCCCTGACACGCTAGCGCATGCGCGAAAACGCGAGGCCGCGGCGTGGCCTTTGACAGCCTGAAATCAAGGGGAGCGATCGATGGCCAAGGAAAAGATCGGCAGCCAGTGGAAGACACTGGACAAGGACCTTAACCGGATCAGCCAGGTCGAATACGCAGCGCAATATGTCGCGCGCCCCTTGGTAGGCATGGGTGTTGCGCTTGCCTTCATCGTTGTCGCTGCACTTGGTGCGGCTGTTTTCTTTGGCCAGAACCCGACCTCTTTGATCGTTGTCACCGCCGCCGCGTTCGGCGCTTACATGGCTCTGAACATTGGCGCCAACGACGTGGCCAACAACATGGGCCCCGCGGTTGGGGCAAATGCGTTGACCATGACCGGGGCAATCATCATTGCCGTCATCTTTGAAAGCGCCGGGGCCTTGTTGGCTGGCGGGGACGTGGTTTCAACCATTTCGAAAGGGATCATTGATCCATCCGGGTTTGCCCAGCCGCGCACGTTCATCTGGGCCATGATGGCGGCGCTGATTTCGTCAGCTCTGTGGGTCAACCTAGCCACATGGATCGGCGCGCCGGTATCGACCACCCATTCTGTGGTGGGGGGCGTGATGGGGGCCGGGATCGCGGCGGCGGGGTTTGCCGCCGTCAATTGGCCGACGATGGGCACGATCGCGGCATCATGGATCATTTCACCGGTTCTGGGAGGCGCCATCGCGGCCCTGTTTCTTGCCTTCATCAAACACCAGATCATCTATCAGGACGACAAGATTGCGGCCGCCAAACGATGGGTGCCAGTTCTGATTGCCATCATGGCCGGCGCCTTTGGTGCCTACCTTGCGCTCAAGGGGCTCAAGCGGATCATCAAGATTGACCTTGGCACAGCGCTTTTGATCGGTGCCGCCGTGGCTGCGATCTTTTATGTGGTCTCGGCCCCCTTGATTGCACGTCAGGCGCAAGGGTTGGAGAACCGGACAAAGTCGCTCAAGACCCTGTTTGGTTTGCCGCTGATCTTTTCGGCTGCCCTTTTGTCATTTGCCCATGGCGCGAATGACGTGGCCAACGCGGTGGGGCCGCTGGCCGCCATCGTGCACGTCGAAAGCTTCGGCGATTTCGCAGCCAAAGTGTCCATTCCCACATGGGTCATGGTGATCGGTGCATTCGGTATCAGCTTTGGCCTTGTTCTGTTTGGCCCGAAACTGATCCGCATGGTGGGCAGCCAGATCACCAAACTGAACCCGATGCGCGCCTATTGCGTCGCGCTGTCAGCCGCGATCACCGTGATCATCGCCAGTTGGCTGGGCCTGCCCGTCAGCTCCACCCACATTGCGGTTGGCGGCGTCTTTGGCGTCGGGTTCTACCGCGAATTTCACATGGAGCGCCGCCTGCGCCGCACCTCGGCCGCGCGCCCGCAGGTCAAACGGATCGCACCAGAAGAACGCCGTCGCCGCAAGCTGGTGCGCCGCTCGCATTTCATGACCATCGTCGCGGCATGGGTGATCACCGTGCCCGCGGCAGCCCTGATGTCAGCGGTTATCTTCTATCTGCTGAACACGATCGTGGCCTGATCCCAGCGCCCTAAGCATAGGCAATGCGCCCGAACGGGTGCTACTTTTCCAAGCACCACCGCATCACAGCCTTTTGTGCATGCAGGCGGTTTTCGGCCTCGTCAAAAATCACTGATTGCGTGCCGTCCATCACGGCACTGGCGACTTCTTCTTCCCGGTGCGCGGGCAGGCAATGCATGAACAACGCGTCTGCTTTGGCCCCTGCCATCAACGCCGCATCCACCTTGTAGGGGCGCAGCAGGTTGTGGCGCCGTTCGCGCGCGGATGGCGCATCATGCATCGAGACCCACGTGTCTGCGACAACCAGGTCGGCCCCGTCCACGGCCTCCATCGGGTCACGCACGATCTCGATCTTTGCCCCTTTGGCACGCGCTTCTTCGACAAAGACCTGCTCGGGGTCCAGCACTTCTGGACCGGTGAAGGTCAAATCGAAACCAAACTGCCCGGCGGCATGAATGAACGACGCGCAGACGTTGTTGCCATCACCGGTCCACACCACCTTTTTGCCCGCGATCGAGCCGCGATGTTCCTCGAAGGTCTGGATGTCGGCCATGATCTGGCAAGGGTGCGACCGGTTCGTCAGCCCGTTGATCACTGGCACATCGGCAAATTCGGCAAGCTCCAGAAGGGTCGCTTCCTCAAAGGTGCGGATCATGATCATGTCGACATAGCGGCTGAGCACACGGGCCGTATCGGCAATCGTCTCTCCGTGGCCAAGCTGCATTTCAGACCCCGATAAGGTCATCGTCTGCCCCCCCATCTGGCGCACACCCACGTCAAAGCTGACACGGGTCCGGGTCGAGGGTTTTTCAAAGATCAGTGCGACCAGATGATCGGCCAGAGGCATGCCTTCATCCAGAGTGCCCTTGGGCAAACCGGCGCGGGCGTCTTTCATCGCACGCGCCTGTGCAATCATGCCTTTCAAGTCAGCAGTGTCGGTCTTGTTGATATCCAGAAAATGTCTCATGTGCCCTGCCCCTCTATGGTCTTGGCGGCGGTTTCAAGGCGGGCGAGCGCCTCATTCAGGTCGTCATCCTCGATCGTGAGGGCGGGCAACACACGCAACACATTGTCGGCGGCAGGCACGCACAACACCCCGGCGTCGTAACACGCGGTCAAGACATCTGTATTCGGCGCCTTGCACACTAGCCCCAGCATCAGGCCCGAACCGCGCACAGCGTCGAACACGTCTGGATGCGACGCGACAAGCCCTTCCAGCTTTTGGCGCAGCAGGCCGGATTTCCGACGCACATCTTCAAGAAAAGCCGGGTCATTGATGATCTCGACCACTTTTGCCCCGACGGCACAGGCCAGCGGGTTGCCGCCATAGGTCGACCCGTGTGTGCCTGCAACCATGCCGCTTGCCGCGTCTTCGGTGGCCAGAACCGCACCCAGCGGAAAGCCCCCGCCGATACCTTTCGCCACCATCATGATGTCGGGCGACACACCCGACCATTCATGGGCAAAAAGCTTGCCCGTGCGCCCCATGCCACATTGAACTTCGTCAAAAATCAAAAGCGCACCGGCAGCATCACACGCCGCACGGATTGCTTTCAGGTCATCGTCTGCGACGGGCCGGATGCCACCCTCGCCCTGCACGGGCTCGATGATCACGGCCGCCACGTCACCTTCGGACAGCGCGTTGGTCAGCCCGTCCAGATCACCGAAAGGCAGATGCGTAAACCCGGGCAGCAGCGGGCCGAACCCTTTGGTAAGCTTGTCGCCACCCGCCGCCGCGATCCCTGCGGAAGAGCGGCCATGGAATGAGCCTTCAAAGCCGATGATCCGAGTGCGCCCCTCCTGACCTTTGTCATGCCAGTATTTGCGCGCCATTTTCACCGCCAACTCACAAGCCTCGGTGCCGGAATTTGTGAAAAACACCGTATCGGCAAAGCTCGCATCGACCAGCATATCCGCCAACTGCTGTTGCTGCGGGATCGTATAAAGGTTCGAGATATGCCAAAGCCTCGCCGCTTGCCGGGTCAGCACCTCGACCAGGTCGGGGTTGGCATGGCCCAACGCGTTCACCGCGATCCCGGCTGCCAAATCCAGATATCGTTCGCCACCTGCCGTGAACAGCCAGCTGCCCTGACCTTGCTCAAACGCAAGATCGACACGGTTATAGGTCGGAAGAAGCGACGGGATCATGCCGGTATCCTTTATAAAAGAAGCCCTTGGGTGCCGTATGGCAGACTTCAAGTCAACATTTTCAGAAGAGTTTTGCGCAAACGCGCGGGAACAAACAGGACGGGACGTCAGGCGCGGATGCGTCGGCGTCGGGTCGCGGCGATATGCTGGCGTTTGATCATGCGGTGGGCTTACGGGATGGCGGGCGGGCTGTCCAGCCTTTTCAAGTCGCGCGCCAGGGGCTAATGCCGTGTCATGGAGACACGCCACACCCCCCTTGCCGCTGCTGGTTTCATGCTGCTGGCTTCGTCGCTGATTGCGGGCACGACTTTGATGGCAAAGCTCGTGGGGCGCGATGTGCTGGGGGCGCCACTTCATCCGCTTCAGATCAGCCACGGGCGGTTCATGTTCGCCTTTCTTGCCATCAGCACGGTGGTCGCCATCACCCGGCCAAAGATCCGAGCCCCGAACCTGCCGTTGCATGTCGCGCGATCGGTGGCGGGGTGGACCGGAATATCGCTTCTGTTCGCCGCGGTGACGTTTATCCCGCTGGCGGATGCCACCGCGATCAGTTTTCTTAACCCGGTCTTCGCCATGCTGCTGGCGATCCCTCTTCTTGGTGAACGTGTGGGACCGTGGCGATGGATCGCTGCTGCGATTGCTCTGTCTGGCGCCGTCATCCTGATCCAGCCCGGCGCGGGCAGCTTCCACCCCGCAGCCCTTTTGGCGATGGCCGCCGCTGCCGTCATGGGGCTTGAGATCACCTTGATCAAGCGCCTGACCGGGCACGAAGCACCCTTGCAGATCCTGTGGATCAACAACGGCATTGGCCTGACCGTCGCGACTTTGACTGTGATCTGGGTGTGGACACCGCCGACCGCGGCGCAATGGGCGGCGCTGGTGGCGCTTGGGTTGATGATGGCTTTGGCGCAGGCGTGCTTCATCCAGTCCATGAAACGTGCAGAAGCAAGCTTTGCCGTGCCCTTTTCCTATGCCACGCTTGTCTTCGCCGGGCTGTATGACTTCGTGGCCTTCGCCGTCGTGCCGGTCGCCACCAGCCTGATTGGGGCGGGCATCATCGTAGCGGGCGCTGCGCTTCTTGTCTGGCGCGAGGGGCGCCGGTCGCACTGATGCTGCATCTGCGCTTGTATCCCGCGCGCCTATGACTAGAATAGCCGCTTGTGAATTCACTGGGCTTTCTGGGATTACCCGGCAGCCACCCCCAAAAAAACGGGAAGAAATATGTCCTGGACCGACGAACGCGTTGAAATCCTGAAAAAGATGTGGGGCGAGGGGCAATCTGCCTCGGTCATCGCCAAGGAACTTGGTGGCGTCACCCGCAACGCCGTGATTGGCAAGGTGCACCGTCTGGGGCTGTCAAACCGTTCCGGGGGCGGTGCGAAAACACCCGCCAAGGAAAAACCCGCGCCCAAAGCAGCCGCCAAACCCAAACCGGCGCCTAAGAAAGCCGCGCCCAAGAAAGAGGCTGAATCGACTGCGAAACCCGCAGCCGACGTAAAGCCGATCCCGGCGCGTAAGCAGATCATCCCGGCCGGCCAACCCCTGCCGCCACAGCCATCTGCGAACGAGATCAGCCCAGAAGCGCTCGCCTCGGTGCGCGAGGTCGAGAAGGGCGCAAAGAAGCTGCATCTGATGGAGCTGACCGAGCGGACCTGCAAATGGCCCATCGGTGACCCCGCGACCGAGGAGTTTTGGTTCTGTGGCCTGCCCGTGCAGCAAGGCAAACCGTATTGCGAAGCGCATGTGGGCGTGGCGTTCCAGCCGATGTCCTCGCGGCGTGACCGGAAACGGTGATACCTCAGCGTATTTCAGGTTGGCCCGTTCATCTCGAAGGTCAGTGCAATGGATAGCTTAGTCGGCTTCCTGCTTGCCATAGCCGTTTTGGTCTTTGTGATCTGGCTATACTTAATTTTGCCCGCATCCATGGCAACCGAGCGCAACCGCAGTGCCTTGATCTGGGTATTGATCTCTTTGGTGGGTAGCCCATTGCTGGCGATCTTATTACTGATCGCATTAGGCGACGCTCCGAAGAGTTAGTGGCCACAGGCGATCTCTGGCGACGCCTTGGCTGGAATGATCGCTGGATGATGGCCGACCGCCCCTTCCCATGCGTTCCGCTGCAAGCTATATGCCCGCCATGACAAATCCTGTGAACCCACCCAACCTGCGCCCTGACCTTGCCCCGAAAGCCCGGTTTTCCGAGCCGAAACGCGACGGACAGCCCACCATCGGCATGGTCAGCCTTGGCTGCCCCAAGGCGCTGGTCGACAGCGAACGTATCCTGACCCGACTGCGCGCCGAAGGCTATTCGATCAGCCCGGATTACACCGGCGCGGATGCGGTGATCGTGAACACCTGCGGGTTTCTGGATTCTGCCAAGGCGGAAAGCCTTGAGGCGATTGGCGAGGCGTTGAACGAAAACGGACGCGTCATTGTCACCGGCTGTCTGGGCGCGGAAGAGGATTACATCCGCGGCACCCATCCCAGCGTGCTGGCCGTCACCGGCCCGCACCAGTATGAACAGGTGTTAGACGCCGTGCACGGCGCCGTGCCGCCCTCGCCCGACCCGTTCGTGGACCTGCTGCCAGCGACCGGCGTGTCGCTGACCCCGCGCCATTACAGCTATCTGAAGATTTCCGAGGGCTGCAATCACAAGTGCAAGTTCTGCATCATCCCCGACATGCGCGGCAAGCTCGCAAGCCGCCCCGCACATGCGGTGATCCGCGAAGCGGAAAAGCTGGTCGAGGCTGGCGTGAAAGAGCTGCTGGTGATCAGCCAAGACACCTCGGCCTATGGGGTCGACATCAAACACGCCGAAGATCGGGGCCACCGCGCACATATCACCGATCTGGCGCGCGATCTTGGCGCGCTTGGGGCCGGGCGCGACCTGTGGGTGCGGCTGCATTATGTCTACCCCTATCCGCATGTGCGCCAGTTGATCCCGCTGATGGCAGACGGGCTGATCCTGCCCTATCTGGATATCCCGTTCCAGCACGCCCACCCCGACGTTCTGAAACGCATGGCCCGCCCGGCGGCCGCGTCGAAAACACTGGACGAGATCGCGGCGTGGCGCGCGACCTGCCCCGATATCACCCTGCGCTCGACCTTCATCGTCGGCTATCCCGGCGAAACCGAGGCTGAATTCCAGACCCTGCTGGACTGGATGGACGAGGCGCAACTGGATCGCGTCGGCTGTTTTCAATACGAAAATGTCGATGGTGCCCGGTCAAACGACCTGCCCGACCACGTGCCCGCCGAGATCAAACAAGACCGCTGGGACCGGTTCATGCAGAAGGCACAGGCGATTTCCGAAGCCAAACTGGCCGCCAAGGTGGGTCAGGTCATGGACGTGATCATCGACGATATTGATGAGGACGGCATCGCCACCTGCCGCACCAAAGCCGACGCCCCTGAGATCGACGGAAACCTGTTCATTGATGAGGGGACAGAGGGGCTGGCCGTCGGGCAGATCGTGTCCGTTGAGGTGGATGAGGCGGGGGAGTATGATCTGTGGGGGCGGTTGCGGTAAGTCGTGATCGGCCTCACGCATCGAACATTTCGTCACATAAATGTCTTACTTAAGCCTACAGGCTGCTTTAAACGGAAACTTAATATCCGCCGAGATACAATTCCCCAATTGGTTGAAATCACGAGGATATGATGAGATTTCTGAAAATTGCGAGCGTGGCCTTGATTCTGACCGCGTGTGCTGAATCGACCACCATCGACTTGGCTAAAAACCAGTTCATCTTGCAGACTTCGGCTGAAGCGGCCTGCGGACGGATCGCGACGACAAAGGTGGCCAACAAAATGGCAGCAGTCGAGACTCTGCGCAGAGGCTACGACCGCTTTGTGATTCTGGGGGCGGCATCTGCCAACAATACGCAGACGGTGGTCACTGGGCCAACCTATGCCACCACCTACGCCAATGCGTCCGCTTACGGCAATCGCGCTTATGGAACATCCAACACCTATTATGGTGGCCAGAGTGTTCTGTTCACTGGCACACATGATCAAGACTTGAATGTGCTGATGCTCAGAAAAGGCGAACGTGGCTACAATTCCGCCATTCAGGCTAAGCAGGTCTTGGGCGAGAATTGGAAAGAGATCTCTGAGAAGGGCATCAACACTTGCACCTAGCGGACGGCACTCTACCCCTCCCTACTCACACTGAACAACACCCAACCCTCAATCCGGGCGACCTCAACCCCTCCGGTATCAGCCTGGAACACGCCGAGCCCTTCGTAGTCTTCGGGGCAGGCCACGAGGTCAGCGGTGTGGTCAAGATATTCCACCGTGGCCGCGCTTTCGCCGACGCGGCGGCATTGGTCGCCATCGGCGCGGTAGCCTCCACCAAACAGCGGCAGGTCTGTTGCGGGTGGGGTATAGGGTGGCGCGGTTTCGCATGCGGCCAGAAGGCCGATCATCATTATGGGGACAACGTTTTTCATAGAGCTCTCCTGCTGGATCACCACCATGATACCATAAGTTGAACGCTCCCCGTCAAAACATCACGCACGGAGAGGCGGAAAAGCGCGCGTGGCGGCGCGCTGCTCTGCTTTTCTCCGTTTTGGTGTCAGGCGCTGGTGTCTTGCAGCGCTTTGACCTCGATCGGCCGTTCAAGGCGCATCTTCATTGCCCGTGCGGCCGCATGGCTGCCTGTCAGGGTGGTGAAATACGGGATCTTGTCCATCAGCGCGACGCTGCGCATCTGGCGGCTGTCATCGACCGACTGCGCGCCTTCGGTGGTGTTCATCACCAAATCCACACCGCCATCCTTCATGATGTCAATGATGGTGCGCCCGGGTTCGAACGCCTTGGGCGCCACGATGGCGGCAACGTCATGCTGCGCCAAGAACGCGGCCGTGCCGGATGTTGCGAGGATCGAGAAGCCAAGCTCCACCAACATTTTCGCCGTGTCCGCCAGTTGGTCGCCTTTGTCGCTGTCCTTGATCGACAAGAACACCGTTCCGTCCGAAGGCAGGATGGTGCCGGCCCCAAGTTGGGCCTTCAGAAACGCCATATCAAAGCTCTTGTCGGTGCCCATGACCTCTCCGGTCGAGCGCATTTCCGGTCCCAAAATGGTGTCGACACCGGGGAAGCGCGCGAAGGGCAAAACGGCCTCTTTCACTGCATAGGTGTCAATCTCGGGATTGACCAAATCGAACGCATCCAGCTTTTCGCCCGCCATCAGGCGCGCGGCGATCGAGGCGATCGGGCTAAGCACCGCTTTGGCGACGAACGGCACCGTGCGCGAGGCACGTGGGTTCACCTCAATCAGATAAATCTCGTTATCCTTGATGGCGAATTGCACGTTCATCAGGCCGACCACGTTCAAGGCGAGGGCAAGCGCTTCGGTCTGCTTGCGCAGCTCGGTGATGATCTCAGGCGACAGCGAATAGGGCGGCAGCGAACAGGCACTGTCGCCCGAGTGCACGCCGGCCTCTTCGATATGTTGCATGATGCCGGCCACATGGACCTTTTCGCCATCACACAGCGCGTCCACGTCGACCTCGACGGCGCCGGACAGGTAGTGATCCAGCAGAACCGGGCTGTCACCGGACACAACCACTGCTTCGGCGATGTAGCGCTCCAACTGCTTCAAATCGCGCACAATTTCCATCGCGCGACCACCCAGAACGTATGAAGGGCGGATCACCAGCGGGAACCCGATATCCTCGGCGATTTTCATCGCCTGCGCATCGGTCGAGGCAATCCCGTTATGGGGCTGTTTCAGGCCAAGTTGGTTGACCAGCGCCTGAAAGCGCTCGCGGTCTTCAGCCAGGTCGATGGCGTCGGGCGTGGTGCCAAGAATCGGGATGCCCTCGGCCTCCAGCGCATTGGCCAGCTTCAGCGGCGTCTGGCCGCCAAACTGCACGATCACACCATGCAACGTTCCGTTTTCCAGCTCGACGCGCAAGATTTCCATCACATGTTCAAACGTCAGCGGTTCGAAATACAGCCGGTCCGAAGTGTCATAATCCGTCGATACGGTTTCGGGGTTGCAGTTGACCATGATGGTTTCATAGCCAGCTTCGGTCAGCGCGAAACAGGCATGACAACAGCAGTAATCGAACTCGATCCCCTGCCCGATCCGGTTTGGACCGCCGCCTAGAATGACCACTTTTTTGCGGTCTGACGGGCGGGCTTCGCATTCCACCTCGCCCATCATCGGGGCTTCGTAGGTCGAATACATATAGGGGGTTTGCGCCTCGAACTCGGCCGCACAGGTGTCGATGCGTTTGAAGACGGCATTCACCCCGACGTTGCGGCGCGCCAAACGCACCTCGGCCTCTTTCTTGCCGGTCAGGGTCGCCAGACGCGCATCGGTGAAGCCCATCATCTTGAGCTTGCGCAGGCCGTCCGCGTCGGTCGGCAGGCCTTGGACCTTTACCTGCTCTTCGCACTCAATGATCTCGCGAATGCGGGCCAGGAACCATGGGTCGAATGCCGTCACGGCGTGGATGTCGGCATCTGACATGCCATGGCGCATCGCTTGCGCGATGGTGCGCAAACGATCAGGCGTTTGTTTCGAGATTGCACGGACAAGTGCTGCATGCTGCGGCGCGTCTTCGATCTTGATCTCGTCGAACCCTGTCAGATCGGTTTCCATCGACGCCAGGGCCTTTTGCAGGCTTTCGTGGATTGTGCGCCCGATGGACATAACCTCGCCCACTGACTTCATGGCGGTGGTCAGGTGAGGTTCCGAGCCGGGAAACTTCTCGAACGCGAAGCGCGGGATCTTGGTGACGACATAGTCGATGGTCGGCTCGAACGAGGCGGGCGTCACCTTGGTGATATCGTTGTCCAGTTCATCCAGCGTATAGCCCACCGCCAGCTTCGCGGCGATCTTGGCGATCGGGAACCCGGTGGCCTTTGATGCCAACGCCGACGACCGGCTGACACGCGGGTTCATCTCGATCACGACCATGCGGCCGTCTTCGGGGTTTACGGCCCATTGCACGTTTGATCCGCCGGTTTCGACGCCAATCTCGCGCAGCACATTGATCGAGTGCGTGCGCATCAGCTGGTATTCCTTGTCGGTCAGCGTCAGCGCGGGGGCAATCGTGATCGAATCCCCCGTATGCACCCCCATCGGGTCCACGTTTTCGATTGAGCAGACGATGATAGCGTTGTCAGCAGTGTCGCGCACCACCTCCATCTCGAACTCTTTCCAACCCAACAGGCTTTCGTCGATCAAGATCTGGCTGACCGGGCTGGCATCCAGACCAGAGCGGCAGAAATGTTCGTATTCTTTGCGGTTATACGCCACGCCACCGCCTGTGCCACCTAGGGTGAAGGCCGGGCGAATGATCGCGGGAAGGCCAATGTCTTCCAACGCGGCCATGCATTCTTCCATCGTATTGGCGATGGTCGCACGCGGGTTTTCAATGCCCAAACGGTCCATAGCTTCGCGGAAAAGCTTGCGGTCTTCCGCCATTTCGATGGCTTCGCGTTTGGCACCGATCAGTTCTACGTCGAATTTCTCCAACACACCCAGATCAGCCAGTTCCAATGCGGTGTTCAATCCAGTCTGTCCGCCCATCGTGGGCAACAGCGCGTCGGGGCGTTCTTTTTCGATGATCTTTGCGACAACCTCGGCGGTGATCGGTTCGATATAGGTCGCGTCCGCCAGCCCCGGATCGGTCATGATCGTCGCGGGATTCGAGTTCACCAAAATGACCCGATACCCTTCTTCGCGCAGCGCCTTGCACGCCTGTGCACCAGAATAATCGAACTCGCAGGCTTGCCCAATGATGATGGGCCCCGCGCCGATAATCATGATAGAGTTGATATCGGTTCTTTTCGGCATGAAGACCCCCATCGGCAGACTGACGCACGCAGGATTCTCGCCCGCGCGCAAATTGTCGTGGGTTATAGACATAGGGGCACTTTGCGCAAGCCCCGAATGCGTATCAGCAACCGGTTTGACAGGGACACATGGACATTTGCGCCAAGAAGGGCGCAAACAGCAGCAAGATTGCCACTGGTTCAGACCCTGACAGAAGGGGCATTGCCCCTGCACGCAGCACCGCGACTGGTGGCAACCAAAGCCGCAACGATCGCGCCACAAATGCCGACATTCATCGCGACCTGCAAAAGAAACGTGGACGGATACAGGGCGAGCAGAAAATAGACTGGTAACGACAGACCCACACCGACGAGGCCCAACAGTGGCACCACCCACCTCCGCCCACTGAATTCCAACAGACCCGGCAGCAGAAAGATCGGCAGAACGAGATAGTGCAGCCACCCCAGCGGGCTGAGAAACAGCGTTATCATCGCCACCATCATGATACGTAACCACGTCCGTTTACGCCGGCCGTGATCGCGTGTTGTGACGAATATCGCGATGGGGGACAAGATGAGAGCCAAGCGCATCACCCAGCTGACCCAAGCGGGCTCTGCGATGAACCCCGGATCGGGTTGGAGTTGGCTCGACGCACCATTGAACAGACTGCCAGCGCCGGTCAGAACCGCGTTGAGACTGAGGTTGATACGCGAAATCAAGACCTGGCCATCCAAAAGCGCGAGTTGACGCAGAAACTGATCGTGCAAGGGCCAACCCGTGACGGCGACCGAAGCCCCCGCCAGTGCAGCACCAACCGCAGCAAACCAACCCAGCGCTTTCCAGTCGCGCTCCATCAGAAATATCAGGGCAAACAGCGCGGGTGTGAGCTTGATCGCCGCCGCCAGCGCAAGTATCGCACCGGCGCGGCGCGGCTTGCCCTCTGACAACCACACAAAGCTTTGTAGCGTCAGCATCGCCACAAGAATTTGAGGTTGCCCAAGGTTCAATGCCAATTGTGGCGCGGCGCCAAAGACCACGAAGGGCAGCAGGATAAGGATCCATGCTGGCATCGACAGGCGTGTTGGCCTGACCAATCGGTAGCTGAGAAAAAACATCCAGACAAAACACCCGGCATAGATCGAAAGCCATGCGAGCCAGAAAAGCTTGAAGGAGAGCACGCCTGCCATTGGCGCCAAAACAGCCGCCCAGATCGGTGGGTAGACAAATGGGGTCAGATACAATGTCGGGCTATCGAAGCGACTGATTTCACCCGCGGCCAACAGCCGCCACGCGCGGGGATAGGCGTCGGGATCCCACAAAAACGCGGTCCCAATCGGGAAAATCTGATCGAACTGGCCATCGTGATAGAAGCGTGCCGCGAAATACAGTGCTGAGAGGTCCAGCGGCCACGTCTCTCGATAAGCGAACAAGACAAGGGCGAAGAAAAGGCTCAGAAACAGCTTGATGTATCTGCGATCCTTTTCAGGATCCAATGCCTGTGTGTGCGCGTTCATTGCGAATGCCCGTTCGAAAACCAATTACATGCTCATGACGACCTGATGTCACCAACCCTGGACGAATTAATCACCAAAGGGCACACGACTTGCCGCGTTCTTCTTGCTGATTTGTAGCCCGTCTGGCTTGTCGGACCAAGAAAATCATCACCACTCGGGCGCAAAATGGGGACCAATCGACCGCTTCGGCTTGACTTTACCCCTCAAGGCAGGTGTATCGGCGCGATACAAATAAACTGCTCTTGGGGGCAACCAATGCACGCTTTTCGCAGCCATACCTGTGCTGAACTGAACAAATCGAACGTCGGCGATACCGTCCGCCTGTCTGGCTGGGTCCATCGCATCCGCGACCATGGTGGTGTGCTTTTCGTCGATTTGCGCGACCATTATGGCATCACGCAGGTTTTGTGCGACCCCGACAGCCCTGTCTTTGCTGACCTTGAAAAGGTGCGGTCCGAATGGTGCATTCGCATCGACGGTAACGTGAAGGCGCGCGACGAAAGCCTGATCAATGACAAGATCCCAACCGGCGAGATTGAAGTCTTCGTGCGCGATCTGGAAGTTCTGGGCGCCTCGGAAGAGCTGCCGCTGATGGTCTTTGGCGATCAGGAATACCCGGAAGAGACGCGCCTGAAATACCGTTTTCTCGACCTGCGCCGCGAGGCGATGCAGAAAAACATGAAGCTGCGGTCGGATGTCGTTACTTCGATGCGCAAGCGGATGTGGGAATTGGACTTCCGCGAATATCAGACGCCGATCATCACGGCTTCAAGCCCTGAAGGCGCGCGCGATTTCCTTGTGCCGTCGCGTCTGCACCCCGGCAAGTTCTATGCGCTGCCGCAAGCGCCGCAGCAGTTCAAACAGCTGATGATGGTGGCGGGCTTCGACAAATACTTCCAGATCGCCCCTTGTTTCCGCGACGAAGACCCGCGCGCCGACCGCTCGCCTACCGACTTCTATCAGTTGGATATGGAGATGTCTTTTGTCACTCAACAGGACGTATTCGACACCATCCAACCAGTGCTGAAAGGCGTGTTCGAGGAATTTGGCGGCGGTCGCAAAGTCGATCAGGACTGGCCGCAAATCTCCTATAAGGATGCGGCGCTGTGGTATGGCACCGACAAGCCGGACCTGCGCAACCCGATCAAGATGCAAGTTGTATCCGACCATTTCCGCGGCTCGGGTTTTGCAATCTTTGCCAAGCTCTTGGAGCAAGAGGGCACCGAAATCCGTGCCATTCCCGCCCCCACGGGCGGGTCGCGCAAGTTCTGCGACCGCATGAACAAATTTGCGCAGCAAGAAGGTCTGCCCGGTATGGGTTACATCTTCTGGCGCGAAAAAACCGCCGATGCGGTTGCTCAGGAACTGGGCATTCCGGTCAAAGACGCGCAGGCCAAGCTGAAGTCCGGCGAAGTCGAAGGCGGCATGGAGGCCGCCGGTCCGCTGGCCAAGAATATCGGTCCCGAACGGACCGAGGCGATCCGCCAGCAACTGGGTCTTGGCATTGGGGACGCGGCCTTCTTCCTTGGCGGCAAGCCCAAAGCGTTTGAGCCCGTCGCAGGGCGCGCGCGCAACGTCATTGGCGACGAGCTGAACCTTCTGGACCGGGACCGCTTTGCCTTCGCGTGGATCGTGGATTTCCCGATCTTCCAGATGGACGACGAAACCGGCAAGCTGGACTTCGACCACAACCCCTTTTCGATGCCACAAGGCGGGATGGAGGCGCTGGAGGGCGACCCCTTGGCTGTGCGCGGCTATCAGTATGACCTTGCGTGTAACGGCTATGAGCTGGTGTCCGGCGCGATCCGGAACCACAAGCCCGAGATCATGTTCAAAGCCTTCGATCTGGCCGGTTACGGCGAAGACGAGGTGCGCAAGCGGTTCGGTGGCATGGTAAACGCCTTCCAATACGGCGCGCCCCCGCACGGTGGTTGTGCTGCCGGGGTGGACCGCATCGTGATGCTGCTGGCCGATCAGGAAAACATCCGCGAAGTGGTGATGTTCCCGATGAATCAGCGCGCCGAAGACCTGATGATGAACGCGCCCAGCGAACCGCAGAACGAACAGCTACGCGAACTGCACCTACGGGTCATCCCGCAAGACTGATCGCAGGCTCCGTCGCCAAGTCGGACAAATTCCCCTGTTCATAATTGACTTGCCCGTGCAGGATACGCGGGCAAGTTTCTTTGCAGGAGACCTGGGATGAGTTTCGATCCCGAAATCGCTGCGGTTCGTTTTGGATTTGGACTTGGCCCGCGCAGCGCGCCAGTTCAAAGCACCACTGGAATGCTGGAAGCGCTACGCGGCGCAGATACGCAGGCGGCAATGCTGCCCATCCCCGGCTTTGTCGAAACCTATCCCGACATCCTTGAGATCCGCGGCCTTGGCAGGGCACGAAGGGCGGCCAAGGACAAAGGAAAGACTGACTTCGATGCGGCGCAGAAGGCTTTACAGGTCAAACGTCGCGAGATGCGGCGCAAACGGAATGCATGGTTCCTTGCCAGCCTCAGTCGCGCCAGCATGGCCGAAGACACTTTTCGCGAACGCCTTGTGCGGTTCTGGTCTGATCATTTCACAGCCATCGGCAAGGGAAACCAGTTCGAGTATCTCGGCACGACCTTTACTGAGGACGCAATCCGCCCTCATATCGCAGGCCGTTTTGCCGACATGCTGAAAGCGTCCAGCACGCACCCCGTGATGCTGTATTATCTGGACCAGTTCGCCTCGGCCGGTGAAAACAGCAAGCTGGCGCAGAAGGGCAAGCGAAGCCTGAACGAAAACCTTGGCCGCGAAATCCTCGAACTCCACACATTGGGGGTCGAGGGGGGCTATACCCAAACGGATGTGCGCGCGTTTGCCAACCTGCTGGCAGGCTTCACGCTCAAAAAGACCGGAAAAGCTGGCTTTGACCACAAAAAGGGCAATCCGGGCGCGGAAACCGTGCTTGGCAAAAGCTATGGCACAACGACACCTCGGGTCGAGGATGTGATGGAAGCGCTCGACGATCTGGCACGTCACCCGGATACGGCGCGTCATATTGCCCGGAAGCTAGCTACGCATTTCGTGGCAGACACCCCGGACCCCGATCTTGTCGCACAAATTGAGCAGGCCTTTCTGGCAAGTGACGGCGATCTTGTGACTGTTTATGAGGCGATGCTTGACCACCCGGCTGCCTGGTCGCGCGATCTGCAGAAGGTCAAACAACCCTTTGATTTCGTTGCCAGCAGCCTGCGCGCATTGGACGTGTCCCACGAGGCGCTTG
Source organism: uncultured Aliiroseovarius sp. (assembly GCF_947497285.1). Classification (GTDB taxonomy): domain Bacteria; phylum Pseudomonadota; class Alphaproteobacteria; order Rhodobacterales; family Rhodobacteraceae; genus Aliiroseovarius. Next base: position 266,721 of record NZ_CANMFT010000004.1, read on the forward strand.
AAACGCGAACCCCGAAAGAACGCAACCTGATGTTGCTTGGGTCGCTGAAATTGATGGGGCAAGCCTGGGGACGACCAAGTGGCCCCGATGGCTGGCCAGAAGACGCACGCAACTGGATCACACCGCAAGGATTGGCGGCGCGCATACAATGGTCGATGACTGCGCCGCCTGTGCTGACCACCCCCCTACCCGACCCGCGCGAATTCGTCACGACCGCACTGGGCAGCCTTGCCGGGGACACCACGCTTTTCGCCGCGCGGGCCGCTGAAACCCGCACAGAAGGTGTCGGGATGATCTTGTCCTCGCCTGAGTTTCAGAAGCGCTGATGGAAAGGACGACCCCCATGACCGTTCAAAGCCCCCCCACCCGTCGGCAGTTTCTGGCAAGGGCTGGTGCGCTGGGTTGCTCACTGGCCGCCTGCCCCTTGATGACGCCGATCAGCTTGGCAGCAACGCCGGGAGATCACCGTTTGGTCGTGATCATCTTGCGCGGCGGCATGGATGGTCTGGATCTTGTGCGCCCGGTTGGCGACCCGGCTTTCGCCGGCCTGCGCCCGACGATCCTTGGCGACAAGAAAGGCCTGCCGCTTGACGGGTTCTACGAACTTCACCCCTCCGCAAAGGGCTTGCATCAGCTTTGGACGCAAGGCGAGCTGTCTTTTGCCCACGCCGTATCGACGCCTTACCGCGACAAGCGCAGCCATTTCGACGGGCAAGACATCCTTGAAGCTGGCGTCGGAAAGGATGGTCGCATCTCGGATGGTTGGTTGAACAGGTTGGTCCAGACCATGCCAGAGGCTCAATTGCGAACGGCTCTGGCGGTAGGACGCGAAGACCTGTTGATCCTGAATGGGACAGCCCAAACGACGGGTTGGTCGCCCGAGGCGTCGTTGACCCTGTCGCCAGCCACGCAAGTTCTGCTTGAACGGATGCACAAGTCCGATCCCTTGTTTTCCGTATCCCTGCACGAGGCCATAGATTTGGCAAAACGATTGGACAATTCGCAAGACCCTGATGACACGGACGACCCGCAGCAGATGATGATGCAATCCGTGCAAGCGGCCAATCGCAGGGGCGGAATAGAGGCCATCGCCAAGTTTACCGCCGACATGATGCAAGAAGACACGCGCATCGCGTCTTTCTCGATCACCGGTTGGGACACACATGTCTCGCAGGCGGGCAGTTTCGCGGGTTCTGTGCGAAAGCTGCAAGCCGCGATCATGACGTTGAAGTCAGAGCTGGGTGACCTCTGGGGCAAGACCACGGTCATGGCGATGACCGAATTTGGGCGCACGGTTCGGCAAAATGGCAGCAGGGGCACAGACCATGGAACCGGCGGGGCGGTGGTTATGGCCGGCGGCGCACTGCGTGGCGAGACCGTGCACGGCACATGGCCCGGCTTGGACGAAGCAGACCTTTATCAAAGGCGGGATCTGATGCCGACTGCGGATATCCGACTTTATGCCGCATCTGCGATGCAGGGGCTATTCGGTCTGGACAAATCCGAACTTGAGCAAACGATCTTCCCCGGTTTGGATATCTCGGATGGCCTGCCCAGCATCCTGCTATAACAAAACAAGCGCGCGTTAGAAAAAACGCGCGCTTGAAAGTTTGCACCGCGGGTCCAGGCGGCGCTATGGTCGGCGGTTAGCCAGCCAAAGGACGTTGATCAATCACTTCTGTTGTCGCATCGGCTCGGGGCTTAGTTTGCTCGGCTACTGTCAGAAAAACGGCCACGGCCATCATGCCAGCACCTGCAACCAAAACAGTCCAGTCGATCACGGCATTACCAAACTCGTCATCTGCAAAACGCTTGATCAGCTTTTTCATCGTTACTTCCTCGTTAAAAACGTTCAGACCACCCCGTCCTCAGGTCTTTTTCTGGCAGTCAATTTGGGCGGAAATGAGGAAGCGCGCGGCCAATTTCATGCCCCACCGGGGGTAATACGGTGGCGTGTGGCGCAACGCTTCAGAGCATCTGACGCGCCGCCAGCCGTTCTTGCAGCATCCCAGCTACGCGGGCCAGGTCAGAGCCTGTTCCACGCCCTTCAGCACGCGCGCGCGCCAAACATTGGGCCGCATCTTCCAGCGATGGGTCGTGCGCGCTACGCGCCAGACCGCCAAGAAACTGTGCCACATAGTCCTGTGTCGATCCATCGACGTCATTACGCATGAGCTCGGCCACATGGGAAAGGTCATCCTGAAAGGCCATCTGATCGGGTTCGACCATTTCTTGCGGCAAGGCACGCGGGGCGACCGGGCCCTCTGCTGCGGGCAGGACGGACATGATCGACTGCTGGAACACCGCCAGGCTTTCGACCGGCTTGGCCAAAAACCCGTCGGCGCCTGCGCTCATAGCGGCATCGCGTGTGGTTTCATCGCCGCTCATCCCCAACAGGACAGGCACCCGAATGACATCGTTGGCAAGTTCCCCAATCAGGTCAGCGCCAGAACCATCCGGCAACCCCATATCGACGATCACGATGGAGGGACGATAGACCCGAAGGTGACGATGGGCCGCGCACAGGCTGTCGGCCCGCCGAATGCGCGCACCTGATCGTAGACACAAGAGCCGGATAGCCTCGGACGCAAATCGGCTGTCTTCGACGACAAGCACGGTCAGTCCTTGCAAAGGACGGTCAGCACTTGGTGGCTGGGTCATCATGAATTGTTCGAGGTCATCGCTCATCTGCCTCTCCTTTCACGTCCCAAGGTGCGTCAAAACTGCCTAACAATCCGTTAAGCGGCCAAGCGGCAGTGTGACTTTTTTCCATGCGGCACCGCGGCGCTTGCCGAAGTGGATGAAGCCCGGCATAACCAGCCCAGCACAAGATAGGGAGAATTGACATGATCGGACGTCTGAATCACGTGGCCATTGCCGTGCCGGACCTTGACGCAGCTGCGGCGCAGTATCGCGACACGTTGGGGGCCGAAGTCGGTGCGCCTCAGGACGAACCCGACCACGGCGTCACCGTTGTGTTCATCACCTTGCCAAACACCAAGATCGAACTGCTTTATCCATTGGGGGATGCCAGCCCGATCGCCGGTTTTCTGGAAAAGAACCCCGCCGGCGGCATTCATCATATCTGCTACGAGGTGGACGACATCCTTAAGGCACGTGACAAGCTGCAAGCGGAAGGCGCGCGCGTGCTGGGGACCGGAGAGCCCAAGATCGGCGCACACGGAAAGCCCGTGCTGTTTCTGCATCCCAAGGATTTCAACGGCACGCTTGTCGAGCTGGAGCAGACCTGATGTCAATCACCGCCGCCATCGTTCTTTATGTTGTCATTTGGTTCGTTGTTATGTTCGTCACCCTGCCAGTGCGTCTGCGCACACAGGGCGACGAAGGCGAGGTCGTGCCCGGCACCCATGCCGGCGCGCCCGCGAATTTCAAATTGGGTCGCACGATGGTGATCGTCACCATCATCACCACCGCCGTATGGGCTGTGGTGGCTGGGATCATCGTATCGGGCTGGATCTCCGTCGAGGATCTGGACTGGTTCGACCAATACGACTCGCCTACCTAGGCACGATCACCTCGTCCAGTCCGGCTTATCCTGCGCTTTTCAGGCATTTGCCCACACCCTTATTCGTGAAGCACACGCTTAGGCTGTGGTTTTCTGCGCGGCGCGGCGATCTGACGCAACCTATGAACGATTCATATTTTATTCGTTTATAAACAGCGTATTAATGAGATTTCTGGCGCCGGCTTTTTCTCCTCCCTTCTCATCTTCGCATTTTGCAATTCGCATTTTGGAAAGTTTCACCCCAACTATCTAGTGAGGAAAGCGGAAGACAAACCTGCTCGCCTCGTCAGATTTAAACGCCTTACTTGAGGGGGTAAGAAAAATGATTTCCAAAACCACAGCACTTGTTGCACTTCTATCATCTGGCGCAATGCTCGCCATTGCCGGTGGGCCCGCCGCTGCGCAGACCCGCTGCACCATCGCAACGGCTGAGAGTTCGCTTGAGCCAAGCAATCTTTGCGAATGCGAGATCGTGACACCGGGAATGGTGTCGTATATTCAGCGCCATCCGGATTTCGTCTATGTGCTTGAGCAGACGACCGAAGAATGCCCGGCCTTTGCGAAGGTCCTTGGCAACATGCCAACCGCAGCATCGGCAGAAGAAAGGGAAAGCCGCGACAAAACCGACGGCATGAAGGTGATCGGCAAGGACGACAAACCGCCCAAAAAGGACCCAAGCAAGAAAGATCCGTCGAAGAAGGATCCATCCAAGCCTGACAATGGCGGCGGCGACACTGGTGAACCCGGTGGCGACACCGGTGAGCCTGGCGAAGAAGCAGGTGGCGACAACGGGTGTCACGAAATCGGCGGTGAAGGAGGGCAAGTTTGCCCGCCGGAACATGTCGGCGATACCGGGGAATGCGGTGCAGAGGGGTGCAAACCCAAGCCAAGATCCAACTAAGGGTTCCGCCGACATTCAGGCGAAACCCACCCGGACAGAGCCAAACATAACTGGAAAGAGCGCGCCCCGTGGCGCGCTCTTTTTTTGCGCCCGATGAAAACCCGTTGAAAAGCCTTTCGCGGTCAGATCTCACCCGCGCCGTTTGCGCGCGTTGAAACGCGGTGGAACATATGTGTGAAGGTCGCCGCCCCCAAAATAGGGATCAGCAGGTTCACCAGCGGGATCGACAGCGGAATGGCCATCAGCGTGCCTGCCAACCAAACCTGTAGATTGTGGCGCGCGCGCAAACGGTTGGCCTCGGTGCGACCAACACGGCGCATGGCGGCCATCTGAAAGTATTCGCGACCTAGCAAATACCCGTTCACGACCCAGAAAAGGACCGGTGCAAAGGGACCGACGAAGAAGAACAGGATCAATGCGATCAAGTTCACACCGACGATCACCCCAAAGAACCCCAGACTGTCGCGAACGGTTTCCAGCATCGGAACGTCCGGTGCAGGTGGCAATTGGGGATAGTGGCGGGCTTCGACGGCGTCTGCGACCTCGTCCAGAAAAATGCCAGTGAAGGCACCAGCTACAGGTACCATTAGCACCACTGACAGAACGATCATCACAAGAACGGACGCCCACAACGCCAAGCCGTCCACCCATGACACGTCGCCAATGAACGGCAAGCTAAGCGTGTCGGGCACCAAGAACCCCACCAACCATGTCATCACGAGCGTGACGCCAACCAGCAAGCCAACTGTCAGGGCGAGCCCCTTCATCAGCACATTACGAAACCGCGGGTCAGTCATTTGACCGACCGAGCGGAAGAAATCGTCAAGGATCATGTCGATACCCATTCGGTGATGGTGGCCAGATCCGGTCGCGGGCGCTCTGGCGGTGGGCTTGTTTCGGTGCCGATGTGGATGATGCCGGCAACGGTTTCGTCGTCTTGCAGCCCCAACCCTTCGCTCAGAAAAACCCGGTCGTGACTGATCCAACCCGACAGCCAGTTCGCACCCCATCCCGACGCCAGAGCGGCGTTCAGAAGCGACAAGCAAACCGCGCCAGCGGACAGGACCTGTTCGATCTGTGGCACCTTGGGGGTTGCGACGGGCGCGGATACGACCACAACCGCCAAAGGGCTGTCGGCAAAGGCTGACTGCGCTTTCGCGATCTGCTCAGCTGGTTCATGCAATGCCTCACCCCGGACGCCGACAAGTTCCACCAGCCGCCCCATCGCGCCGCGTTCAAGCACGATGAACCGCCACGGCTCGAGTTTGCCGTGATCCGGGCTGCGCGCAGCCGCGGTCAGGATAGGTTCAAGCGCCTCTCGGTCAGGCGCGGGTCCGGTCAGCGTTTTCGCAGGTCGCGAGCGGCGCGTCAGCAGGAATTCCAGCGCAGCTTGGTTGCGGTCGGGCATGGTTTTGTCCTTGATCTGGCAAAATGCAGGCGTGGGGAACATGTCGGGTGTCGAGAGTGGCGCGTCAAGATGTTACGTCACTTAACATTAAAAAAATCTCGCATCTCGGTTATCAGGTCCGAGTAGACGCGCACCATTCTGTCATTTGGCTGGCTCGCGGCGAAATTCTCGGCCAATGGGTCGGCAGCATGAATGCCGGCCTCTGACATCTCCTCCAACACAGCATGGCCGCAAAATGGCACATAGGATTCGGAATAACCGCCTTCATGGGCCATCATCAAACGCCCGTCGCAAAGATCGCCAGCCAGTTCCATCACCATGCGTGTCATCTGCCGAAACGTATCGGCGGTCGCAAGCATACAAGACAGCGGATCGTTCACCGCCGCGTCATAGCCGCAGGCAATCACGATCACATCGGGTTCATGGGCGCGAATTGCAGGGTCGACGATACGCTCCATCACCTCAAGATACGTGGCATTCCCGGCCCCCGGTGGCAGTGGAATGTTCATATTCGCGCCCGCCCCAGCGCCCTCCCCTCGGACATCCACATCCCCCGTGTCGGTTGGATAGTTCCGTTCCTGATGGATCGAGATGGTCAGAACGTCAGGGTCTTCGATAAAGATCGCCTCAGTGCCATTGCCATGATGCACATCCCAATCCAACACCACGAACCGCTTGGCCAACCCCTTCGCCTGCGCGTTGCGGATCGCAATCGCGAGGTTTGCAAGCAGGCAGAACCCATTGGGAAACTCGGGAAGGCAGTGATGGCCGGGCGGGCGCGACAAGGCATAGGCATTGTCCAGATCGCCCTTTAGAACGGCCTCTAGCGCGGCTACGGACAACCCCACCGATAGGGTCGCAATCTCGTATCCGCCCTGCCCAAACGGGGTGCGCAAACCCAGTTCGCCGCCACCCGTGTCAGAGGCGCGCTTGAAGGCGTCAAGAAAGGACGCCGGATGCACCCGCGCCAGCATCTCGCGATCAGCCTCGGCCGCCGATTGCGTGCGCAGCGCGCCCAACAAGCCGGTCACGTCCATCAGGTTTTTCAGCCGGCGCTTGGTTTCCGGGTTTTCAGGCAGCCCTCCGGCAGCCAGCGGCTGCACCAAACCACCCACCGGCAGTTTGCCCGCATAATTCCCACCCGAATGCCAAAAGCATTTTTCGTCCCAGAAAAAGCCGGTCTTGTTCATCACGCGCACTCCTATTTTGCAGGCAGAGTGACCCAGCACGCTTGCATCGTCCAGCCCTGCCCGACAGGATGGCGCCATGAAGAAAGGTGACCTGTCCCATTTGGCAAATCCCGGCGCGCTGTTGGCGGTCCGCGTCACACCCAAAGCCGCGCGCAATCAGGTCGATGCACGCGGGGATCAGCTTTACGTCTCTGTCACGGCCGTGCCCGAGGACGGCAAGGCCACAAAAGCCGTGATAAAACTGCTGGCACACGCCCTTGGCATCGCAAAATCGCGCCTCGTTTTGACACAGGGCGCGATATCGCGAGACAAGGTTTTTCGGATCGATTAAGCCTCGTCGCGAACGCGCGGAATTGAGGAGGCTGCAAAGTCGCCATCTGCGTCGCCACCACCGTCACCACCGTAGCCCTCCCCACCAAGGGGGTCATTGCCAAACCGGTTGGGGCCATGCGTGCCTTTGCCGGCGAACCAGACAACCAGGATGATGAAGCCGACCAAGGGGATCAGGAACAGCCAATACCACCAGCCACTGCGATCGGTGTCATGCAACCTACGAACAGCGACCGAGATCGACGGCAAGAAGGTGGCCAGGCCGAACAGACCGGACAGGACCGGCGTGTTTGTTTGGGCTTCGAACCCGCCGTCATAAGTTGTCACCGTGCCAAACAGAACGCTGTCAACCATGCCCAGCAGCAACTGCCCCGCAAACACGAACAGCACGAACCACCAGAATTCCGACCGCTGGGCGCGGCCTTGGAACGTGACGTATTTTGAAAAACACGTCCGAATTGACTCCATGAAGCTCATATCTGTCCCCCTGTCCGGGCTATTTTTTTCCCCCGATGCGGGGTTCATCCCCGGCAATCAGTCGTTCAATGTTCGCGCGATGGCGGATGAAAATCAACAATGCAAGTGCGATTGACAGAACTGCGTAACTCGTAAGGCCCAGCAATATCGCCCAGATCGGAGACAGTGCAGCAGCAGCCAGTGCCGCCAGCGACGAAATGCGAAACAGCAGGGCGACCACAAGCCATGTGGCACAGGCAGCCAGCCCGACGGGCCATGCCAGCGCCAGCATCGTGCCCAGCCAAGTGGCGACCCCTTTACCGCCCTTGAAGCCCAGAAAGATGGGGAAGCAATGGCCCAGAAAAGCCGCGAAACCTGCGATCTGTGCCGCATCATCCGCAAACAACGCCCGCGCAATCAACGCCGCTGCCGCCCCCTTGCCTGCATCCCCCAGTAGCGTCAGCAAGGCGGCAGGCTTGTTCCCGGTGCGCAGCACGTTCGTCGCTCCGATGTTGCCTGACCCGATCTGGCGCAAATCGCCCAGCCCGAACAGGCGCGCCATGACGATGCCAAAGGGCACCGAGCCGAGAAGGTAACCCAAGGCCGCGACCACCGCGAGCACGGGCAGCGAGGTGATCAGCTCAGGCATCGTCACCTCCGAACACGCGTTCGCCACCGACCCATGTGCCCAGCACGCGCCCCTCCATCCGCGTGCCGTCAAACGGCGTGTTCTTGGATTTCGAGTTCAGTTTGAACCGGTCCAGCACGAAAGGGGCGTCGGGGTCGAACAGAACCAGATCTGCGGGCGCGCCTTGTGTCAGTTCTCCGCCCGGCAGACCAAAGCGGCGCGCGGGGTTCAACGAAACAGCCCGCCAGAGCGTCGGCAGGTCAATCAACCCGGCATGGACCAGACGCATAGCAGCGGGCAGTAGGGTTTCCAACGCGACTGCGCCCGACGCGGCCTCTTCAAACGGCAAGCGTTTGCTTTCTTCGTCCTGCGGGGTGTGCATGGACGAGATAATGTCGATCAAACCTGTCGCCACGGCATCGGCCATCGCCAGCCGGTCATCTTCCGACCGCAGCGGGGGTTTGACCTTGAAGAAGGTGCGATAGTCGCCCACGTCCAGCTCGTTCAGCGTCAGGTGGTGAATGTTGACCCCGGCGGTCACATCCAGCCCCGCCGCCTTGGCCCGTTCCAAAGCTGGCAACGCATGCGCTGTGGACAGGTTGTCGACGTGGTAGGCGACGCCGGTCATCTCGACCAGCGCCAAATCGCGTTCCAGCCCCATCCGTTCGGCCATCGGGCTGACCGCTGGCAAGCCGCGCAAGCTGGCGAACTTGCCCGAGGTCACGGCGGCCCCCTTCGACATGTTCGGGTCTTGCGGGTGGCCGATGATCAACGCGCCCAGGCTGCGCGCATAGGTCATCGCGCGGGAATACACCTTGTTGTCGGTGACGACATGGTCGCAATCGGTGAAGGCCACCGCGCCTGCGTCCAGCATGAACCCCATCTCAACCATTTCGCGGCCTGCGCGGCCCTTGGTCAGTGCGGCCATGGAATGCACGTTCACTGGCGCCACCTGGCTTGCCCGACGCGCGACAAAGGCCAGCGTTTCGGGCGTGTCGACGGCTGGCGTCGTGTCGGGCCGGATCACCATCGTCGTGACGCCCCCCGCTGCCGCCGCCAGCCCCGCACTGCGGAAACTTTCCTTGTGACGTTCGCCGGGTTCGCCGATTTTCACGCCGATATCGACGATACCGGGCGCAAGGCATTTGCCGCCGCAGTCGATCACGGTGCCATCCTCGCCCGCATTTACACCCGAGATCACACCGTCTTCGATGGTCAGACTGCCCAGCGCGTCCGTGTCCATCTCAGGATCAATCAGGCGCGCATTGGTGAAAGTCGTTGTCATACAGTGTCCCCCATCACGCCCCGCGCGCGGTCAATCGCGGCTTGGGTGGCCTTGGTGTCGGCCTGGTATTTCATCATGTATTTGTCGCCCATCGTCGTCACCACCTGAGCGGCCGAGAATATGGTGTTCACCTTGGCGATATTGCCCAGCAGGATGGTTCGATTGCCCGGTCCAATCAGCCGCCGGTTTGTCAGATACCATGTGAACCCCACCTGTTCGCGCGCCACATAGACCCCGCGCACGGCGATGGCGGCGACGGCCCCGACCACACCGGTCCAGGCATGGGGATTGCCCATATAGATCAGGATGCCAGACATCAGAACGGACCCCAGCGCAGCCAGCAAGACGTGCTCTTTCACATAGGTGGTCAGGTTGCCGGAGAAGCTTTCGATCAGCCGCTCGCCCGACTCAAGCGCAGGGCCGGTCTGGCTTTCCAAACGGGGTTCCAGTTCGAAGTCATGCTCAGACATAGACACCCTCGGGCTTGGCGGCACGGTCGGCGCGCAGGTTGCGGGCCAGAAGGTCCATTGCGGCCATGCGCACGGCGACGCCCATTTCGACTTGCTCCTGAATGACCGACCGGTTGATGTCGTCTGCAATGGTGCCGTCAATCTCGACCCCACGGTTCATCGGACCGGGGTGCATGACGATAGCGTCGGGTTTGGCATGGGCCAGCTTTTCAGCGTCCAACCCGAAGCGGTGATAGTATTCGCGTTCGGATGGGATGAACCCGCCGTCCATCCGTTCACGCTGAAGACGCAGCATCATCACGACATCGGCATCTTTCAGACCCTCTTCCATGTCGTCATAGACCTCGACCCCGAACTGGTCGATTTGGGACGGCATCAGCGTTGGTGGGCCGATAAGGCGCACGCGGTTTTCCATCTTGCCCAGCAGGATCAGGTTGGAGCGCGCCACTCGGCTGTGGGCGATGTCGCCGCATATGGCCACGGTCAGGCGATGCAGCCGCCCCTTCTCGCGCCGGATTGTCAATGCATCCAACAGCGCCTGCGTGGGATGTTCGTGCTTGCCGTCACCTGCGTTCAGAACCGCGCAGTTCACCTTTTCGGCCAACAGGTTTACCGCGCCCGAATGGGGGTGACGCACCACCAGCAAATCCGGGTGCATCGCGTTCAGTGTCAGCGCCGTATCAATCAGCGTCTCGCCTTTTTTGATCGACGACGCCTGCATTGCCATGTTCATCACGTCCGCACCCAGACGCTTGCCCGCAATCTCGAACGAGGCCTGCGTGCGGGTGGAGTTTTCGAAGAACATGTTGATCTGCGTCAGCCCGGCCAGAGCGTCAGATCGTTTCTGCGCAGAGCGGTTCAGATCCACATAGCTGTCGGCCAGATCAAGAACGGTTTTAATCTCTTCGGGGTGAAGCTGTTCGATCCCCAAAAGATGGCGTTGGCGGAATGTCATTTGGGCCTCCGTCCTGTGGTTAGGTGCTTATAGGATCGGGGGGCGGGCGCGTCCATCCCTTCTGCGTCTGATTGGCACAACAGATCGTTTACCTTCCTCGCGCGCGCACTTAGGCTGTGCGGCATGGAATCGGCACAAGACTGGCATAGCGCGAAGGCGCTTCTGGAGTGGTATATCGAACTGGGCGCGGTAGACGCGATCGGGGATGAGCCAGTTGACCGCTATGCGCTGGAACCAACCCCGCCGAAACCCGTGAAAGTGTCGCCAGATAGCCCCGCTTCTGCGACCCCGACGAAACAAACCGCTGCACCCCAAGCGGACCATGTCGCATTGGCAAAACAGGCGGCGGCGGCGGCCGGTGATCTGGAGGCATTGCGCAGCGCTATCGAGGCCTTCGAAGGCTGCGAGTTGAAGCGCGGGGCGCGCAATACGGTGATCGCTGATGGCAACCCCGCCGCCCGCGTGATGATCATCGGCGAGGCACCCGGCCGGGACGAAGATATCGCGGGCAAGCCTTTCGTCGGGCGCGCCGGGCAGCTTCTGGACAAGATGTTTGCCGCGATCGGCATGGGGCGCGACGCCCCCCTGTCGAAAGATGCGATCTATATCACCAACGTCATGCCGTGGCGCCCACCCAACAACCGCGACCCCAGCGCAGACGAAATCGCGATGATGACACCCTTTCTGGAACGCCACGTGCAACTGGTTGCGCCGGACCTGCTGGTCCTGATGGGCAACACGCCGTGTCAGACGGTGTTGGGGCGCAAGGGCATCCTGCGGATGCGTGGCAACTGGGATCAGGGTTGGGGCAAGCCCGTCATGCCGATGACGCACCCGGCCTATCTTCTGCGCAACCCTGTCGCCAAACGCGAGGCTTGGGCGGATCTTCTGTCCATTCGGGCCAAGCTGCGAGACTTGGAATGAAGATCCTCGCCTTTTCTGACCTACATCTTAGCACGCTGGCGGCCAAAAACTTGCTCAAGGCGGCTGAAGACGCGGACTTGATCCTTGGCTTGGGTGATTACGCCCATCAGCGCAAAGGGCTGGCTGAATTTGTCGCCCCATTCGCCAATTGGGGCGCGCGGGCCGTATTTGTGCCCGGCAACAACGAAACCGATACCGAACTGCGCGCCGCCTTTGCGGGCAGCGACGTGACCATCTTGCACGGTGAAACGATCACGATTGACGACGTGACCATCGCAGGCATCGGCGGCGCCATTCCGCCACCCCCTTCGATTCCGTGGAAGTCATTTGACCTGACCGAAAACGAGGCGCATGCGATGCTATCCCCGATTGAGCACGCCGATATCCTGATCTCTCACTCGCCACCAAACGGCGTGGCTGATCAGCACTCTGAATTTGGGGCTTTGGGATCATATGCGGTGCTGGATGCGGCGAAGCGTTTGTCACCGAAGTGGCTTCTGTGCGGTCATATCCACGACGCTTGGGGTGCACGCGGCCACATCGGCACGACGCAGGTTTGGAACCTCGGCCCCACGCCCAACTGGATTTCACTTAGTTAGGATCAACACATGTCCCACATCACGCCCGACGCCGCCGCCACCCGTGACTTCATTCCGGTGCGTATCGCCGTGCTGACGGTCTCTGACTCGCGCAAGTTGGACGAGGACCGATCCGGCGACACTTTGGTCGCCCGGCTGGAGGACGCGGGCCACATTCTTGCCGACCGAATGATTGTCCGCGATGAACGCGGCGACATCGCGGATCAACTGCGCGCCTGGTCGCTGGACCCCGACATTGACGTGGTCATCTCCACCGGCGGCACCGGGCTAACGGGGCGCGATGTCTCGGTCGAAGCGCATCGCGATGTCTATGAAAAGGAGATCGAGGCATTTTCGACGGTGTTCACCATCATTTCGATGAACAAGATCGGAACCTCTGCGGTGCAAAGCCGCGCCACTGGCGGCGTGGCCAATGGCACCTATCTGTTTGCCCTGCCCGGCAGCCCCGGTGCGTGCAAGGACGCATGGGACGACATTTTGGTTCACCAGTTGGACTACCGCCACATGCCGTGCAACTTCGTCGAAATTTTTCCCCGTTTGGACGAACACAAACGACGGAAATGATCCACCAACGCGTATGAAGCGTAACAAACTTGCAGGTCGGGACATGCCAAACCTGTGACCATGCGCCTCTTGCCCCGGTTTCACGGGGCGGTCAGGATGCGCGAAGTGCAAGACGGAGTGACAGCATGCGATTTCTGGGCCGAAGCCTAACAGGGCTTTTCCTTTTGGCCGCCACCATCGGCCTTCTGGCCATCGCCGTCAGCATGGTCAACTCGGCCTTTAAAGCCCGTGCCGAACGTGACAGCGCCGAACCTTCGGCCCGCGAGCGCGTGTTTTCCGCCAACCTGGTCACGATCACACCCGAAACACTTACCCCGATCATGTCAGCCCATGGCGAGCTTGCATCGCGAAGGGCGCTCGATCTGCGCGCGCGTGCAGGCGGCACTGTGGTCGATTTGTCCGAGGGGTTTGAAAATGGCGGACGGGTGCAGGCCGGACAGCTGTTGTTGCGCATTGATCCGACAGATTTTCAGGCCGCCCTTGATCTGGCCAAAACCGACCTGACGCAGGCCGAAGCCGAGCTGCGCGACGCCACCGCGGCGCTTGAACTGGCGCGCGACGATCTGGCCAACGCGCGGCGGCAGGCCGACCTGCGCGAAGCCGCGCTGACCCGTCAGAAAGATCTGGTCCAGCGTCGCGTCGGCACAGAGGCAGCCGTGGAAACAGCCGCCCTTGCTGCATCGGCAGCGCAGCAGGTGGTGCTGTCCAAGCGACAAGCCGTGATCACAGCCGAAGCGCGCGTATCAACCGCCGAGGCCACGCTTTCGCGCCGCGAGATCGCATTGAACGAAGCCGAACGTCGGTTGGCCGAAACCGAGATTCGCGCAGAGTTTGCCGGGACGCTGGCTGATGTCAGCGTTCTGCGTGGCGGCGTTGTGACCGCGAATGAAAAACTGGCACGACTGATCGATCCAACCAACCTAGAGGTCAGCTTTCGCGTGTCGGCGGCGCAATATGCGCGCCTGCTTGGGGATGACGGCGCGCTGGCCACAACCTCGGTCACTGTGCGGCTGGATGCCACCGGGGTGAACCTGACCACAAAGGGACAGATCGCGCGTGAGAGCGCCGATGTCGGGGACGGGCAAACCGGGCGGCTGATCTTTGCCACACTGGCCCCGGCCCCCGGTCTGCGGCCCGGCGATTTTGTGACCGTCGAAGCCACCGAGCCCGCCTTGCCAAACAGTATCCGCCTGCCCGCGTCAGCCCTGAATGCGCAGAACGAGGTGCTTGTGCTGGGCGAGGAGGATCGGTTGGAGCAGGCAAAAGTCGAGCTTTTGCGACGCCAAGGCAATGATGTGATCATTCGCGCACCCGGTCTTGCAGGGCGCGAAGTTGTCACGGAACGCAATCCGGCCCTTGGGGCAGGTATCCGCATCCGCCCCGTGCGTCAGGGGGTCGGAATCGCCCCCGAAGCCGAAGCCGAAGCCGAGATGGTCTCGCTTGATCCTGACCGTGTGGCGTTGTTGCGCAGTTTCGTCCAAGGCAGCTCGCGGATGCCCGAAGCGGCGCGTGACCGCATTCTTGAACAGTTGGAAAAGGGCATATTGCCCGCAGAAACGCTGGAACGGCTTGAAAGCCGGATGGGGCAATAAGCAATGGGACGCGGTCTGGGCCTTCTTTCCTATTTCACCCGTCACGCCACCTTGGCGAACTTGCTTTTGGTGGTGCTCTTGGCGCTGGGGCTTCTTTCCTATCCCAAAATGCGTGCGCAGTTCTTTCCCGACGTGGTGATCGAAAGCGTATCGATCACCACCAACTGGCAAGGCGCCGGGGCCGAGGATGTGGACGAAGCGATTGTCCAGATCATGGAACCCGCCTTGCTGGCCGTTGAAGGCGTCGAAAGCGTCAACTCGCGCGCTTTTGAAGGGCGTGCCAGCATCACGATGGAATTCGAACCCGGCTGGGATGTCAGCCGGGCCGCTGATGATGCGCAGGCGGCGGTGGATGAACTGACGGACTTGCCCGAAGACGCCGACATCCCCCAAGTGCGACGCGGCGCATGGCGCGACAGTGTGACGGATGTGGTCATCTCGGGTCCGGTCGGTATTGAACAGTTGGGCCGTTTCGCGGATGAAATGGTCATTCGCCTGTTTGAACGCGGTGTGACACGCACGGGGATCCGTGGGGTTGCAGCACCACGAACGGTGATCGAGGTGACCTCAACCTCGCTGATCAAACATGACGTGACGATGGCCCAGATCGGCGCAGCCATCGCAGGCGAGGTCTCGGCTGATCCGGCAGGCGATGTTGCATCGGGGGCGGCACGCGTGCGCACCGGGATCGCCAAACGCAACGTGGATCAGATCGAGGCGATCGTGCTGCGCCCGAACCCGGACGGGTCGAACCTGACCATTGGCGATGTCGCGCAAGTGCTGGTGGAAGGTGTTGACCGCGACCGGTCCTATTTCGTCGGCGACGATCCGGCGGTTGCGTTGAATGTGTCACGCTCGGCACAGGGCGACGCGATCCGCATGCAGGAAATTGTCGAAGAGATCCGCACCGAAATGCTGGCCAGCCTGCCCGAGGGGGTGAAAATCTCGCTCGTGCGCACGCGCTCGGACCTGATCACCGCCCGGCTTGAGATGTTGCTTGAAAACGGCCTTCAGGGTCTGACGCTGGTGCTTTTGCTGCTGTTTTTGTTTCTGAACGCGCGCACCGCTCTGTGGGTTGCCGCTGGTATTCCGGTGGCGATGACCACCGCGATTTTCTTGATGTATATGTCGGGGCTGACGCTGAACATGATTTCGCTGTTCGCGCTGATCATCACACTGGGCATCGTTGTGGATGACGCCATTGTTGTGGGC
Source organism: uncultured Aliiroseovarius sp. (assembly GCF_947497285.1). Lineage (GTDB taxonomy): Bacteria > Pseudomonadota > Alphaproteobacteria > Rhodobacterales > Rhodobacteraceae > Aliiroseovarius. The sequence continues at coordinate 282,761 of NZ_CANMFT010000004.1, forward strand.
GAACATGCCGATTTCCGGGCGCGGCGGCTGGGCGAATCCCCCTTCAACGCCGCCGAAAACGCCGCTCAGCGTATGTTTCCGCCGGTATTCTCTGCAACGTTGACCACCGTCATCGCCTTTTTCGGGCTGACGGCAATCGGCGGCCGGTTTGGCGACATGATCGCCGACATTCCCTTTACGGTGATCGTGGTGTTGGCCGCGTCGCTGGTGGAATGCTTCCTGATCTTGCCGCACCACATGGCGCACGCGCTGACCCACACCGCCAAAGAGCACTGGTATGATTGGCCATCACGTCAGGTCAACAAGGGCTTTCGCTGGGTGCGCGACCATGCATTCCGACCGCTGATCGGGTTTGTCATCAAGGCGCGCTATCCTGTGATGGCCGCCACCATCCTGATCTTGGCAAGCCAAGCCTCGATCTTCATTCGTGGCGACCTGACCTTCCGCTTTTTCAACGCTCCTGAACAGTCCTCTGTAACCGGCAATTTCGCCATGGTGTCCGGCGCGACCAAGCAAGACACCCGCGAGATGATGGCCATTTTGCAAGATGCCGTGGAAGACACCGCCGCGACTTATGAGGCAGAATATGGCCGCAGCCCTGTTGCCCACGCTCTGGCCCAGATCGGGGGCAATGCCGGGCGCGGCTTGTCGGGCGTGGACGCGAAAGACACCGATCTTCTTGGTTCGATCTCGGTCGAGCTGATCGACGCGGACCTGCGCCCCTATAGCTCGTTCGCCTTTGTCGGCGCGCTGCAAGAGGCTGTCGCCCATCATCCGTTGCTAGAGGTGCTGTCGTTCCGAGGGTCGCGCTATGGGCCGGGGGGTGACAGTCTGGATGTCGATCTTTACGGCGCCAGCTCGGACCAACTGAAAGCGGCTGCCGAAGCGTTAAAGACGCAACTGGTGGCTTTCCCCGAAATCTCGGCGCTTGAGGATAGCCTGGCCTATGACAAGGAAGAGCTGATCCTGGATCTGACCGCGCAAGGTCAGGCGCTTGGGTTCACCATCGACGGGTTGGGCCGCGTGCTGCGCAACCGCCTGAACGGGGTCGAGGCCGCCTCTTATCCCGATGGCACCCGCTCTGCCGAGATCCGCGTCCAACTGCCCGATAACGAACTGACCTCTGATTTCCTTGAGCGCACGCAACTGCGCACCGACGCGGGCGCCTATGTGAACCTGTCGGACCTTGTATCGGTCCGCTCGCGCACCGGATTTGCCAGCGTGCAGCGCGAAAACGGCATTCGTCTGGTCAGCGTCACCGGCGACATTGACGAAGGTGATCCGGCCCGCGCCGAAGAAATCCAACGCACCATCGAAACCGAGATCCTGCCCGCGCTTGCGCAGGACCATAGCATTTCATTCCGACTGGGCGGGTTGGCAGAGCAACAAAAAGAGTTCATGACCGATGCGCGCACCGGCCTGATCCTTGTGCTTCTGGGCATCTTTCTGACGCTCGCCTGGATCTTCTCAAGCTGGACGCGACCGCTGGTGGTGATGGCGATCATTCCATTTGGTCTGGTCGGGGCCATTGTCGGCCACGTTCATTGGGGGGTGCCCTTGTCCATGTTCTCGGTCGTGGGATTGATCGGCATGACGGGGATCATCATCAACGATTCCATCGTTCTTGTGACCACGATCGACGAGTATGCCCGCGATCGAGGGCTCGTGCCCGCGATCATCGACGGGGCAGCGGACCGTTTGCGGGCCGTGATGCTGACCACGATGACAACCGTTCTGGGACTAGGCCCCCTGCTTTACGAGCAATCGCGACAGGCGCAGTTTCTGAAACCTACCGTGATCACACTGACCTATGGGTTGGGGTTTGGTATGGTGCTGGTTCTGGTGGTCGTGCCTGCGCTGGTTGCCATGCAGGCTGATGTGGGCCGCATGGTCCACGCCTTGCGTCGCATGATGCGCGGGCGCCACCGTGGCGACCTTGGAGCTGCCGTTTGGCTGGTCGGCGCGGTGGCGCTGGCGATGGTGGCAACGTTTGTGGGTTCGGTTCTGATCTGGGGCCTGTCTGTCCCGACCATTGCAGGCTTCGTCGGCCTAAGCGCCGCACTGGCACTGCTTGGCTATGGTGTTGGGTTTCTGGGCCTGAGGCGCAAGCGCGCTTGACCTTGTGGCCTGCGGACGGTCGGGCGTGGTTCAGTCGAAGGTGCCTGCCACGCGCCCCAGCAACATGAAGGCCCGCGCGGTGCGCGTGTCGGCCAGCGCTGCGATATCCGCGTCCGAGGCGTTCTTTTCAAACTCCGCAAAGGTTTGGTCAAAACGGCGCAGAAAGTGATGCGTTGCGTCCCGGAAAATCGGGTCTTTCTTCATCCGACCCGCACTGAGCGCCAGCGAGGACCTGTCGCGCACGCCGCCCAAAGCGGCAACGCTGCGACCCCGTTCGCCGGTTGCGAATTTCCGCCAGATCTCCGGACGGGCACGGTCGGGGCGCAGGTCATCCATATAGATGCCATCCTGCGACAACAGCGTTAGCACATCTTGCGAGGCCTGCACCAAGCCTGCCACCTGACGGTCCTGAAGCGCACGGCGCAGGGCGCGAAACCCATCTGCATCCTCGGCGTTCTCGGGAAAATGGAGCGCGCGGATGAAGTCTTCGATCGACAGTGGGGGGGCTATGTCCTCTAGCGGGGTGCCAAGGGCAAGGCTGGTCTGGTCCGCACCTGCTTCGGCTTGTTTCACGGGCAAAATGGCGGGGTTGCCTTGCAAGGGCGTCGGGTTGGCCAAAGTCGGCATGCCGGGCCGGATCGACGTGAAGGTCGTCAGCGCGGTTTCCGTCTTGCGGCTGACCTGCGCGATCTCTTCCAGCTTTTGTTCCACCTTCGAGGCCTGCGCCGGCGTGCCGCCGAAACCCTGCTGTTGCTGGATATAGGCCGACCGCATCGCATCAATCGCAGATTTCAGCCGCGCACTTTCTTCGCGCATGATCCGGGCCGACCGCATTGCCGCGACAGCAACCCAGATCACCGCGACCGGCATCACGATCGCCACCACTGTCATGACAAATCGCAACGGGTCTGAAAGACCACCGGGGCTACCTTCGCCGACCCCCATCACAAGAAAAAACAGCACACAACCGACCAGCCACAACGCAGACAGCACAAGGCCGATCACCTCGCCCGCGCTCAGCGATGGGACCTGCGTGTTCTGTGTGCCGACACGGCCCGTCCCCAAGCTGGAGGCATCATTTTTCGGGTTTGCGCTCATCTTGCCTGTCTCATCTGAGCCATTCGATCAAATCCATTCGATCTTCAGGATCTCATAAGCCTTCTCGCCACCTGGGGTGCGCACTTCAACACTGTCGCCTTCTTCCTTGCCGATCAGGGCGCGCGCCAAAGGCGACTTGATATTAAGCTTGCCGCTTTCGATATCCGCTTCGGGTTCCCCGACGATCTGATAGGTCTTTTCTTCGTCCGTGTCTTCATCAACGATGGAGACGGTCGCCGAAAACTTCACGGTGCCAGACAGGGTCGTGGGGTCGATGACTTCGGCCAGTGACAAAGTGCCTTCAAGCTCTTTGATCCGGCCTTCGATGAAGCTCTGCTTTTCGCGGGCAGAGTGGTATTCAGCATTCTCGGACAGATCGCCGTGCTCGCGCGCTTCGGCAATTGCCTTGATGATGGCTGGGCGTTCCTCGGATTTGAGGAATTTCAATTCGTCATTCAGCGCGGTGTGGCCCGCGCGGGTCAGCGGTATCTTGTCCATGAAATCTTTTTCGTCGTTCAAGTGGCCATTGCACGGCAGGCATTGGCAGGGTTGCTATCGTCTTATCTGGTCGCCACTCGCGCGCAATGCACCCGGCTGAGCCGAAAATCTAGCAAACGCGCGGAATTTGCAACGATCTTGTTTGAGGCGACCTTGGGTAGGCGTCATCCGAACCGCTTGACCAAATGTCAGCGCAAACACAAGCGGAATCGCCCAAAATCGCCTGTAACGTCTTATTGTAACGCCGTGTCGCAATTGACCCGCACGATGTGCCAAGCTAACGATCTTGCGAAACGGACCATCCGGGGAAAAGAAAATGAGCACCATTGAACGCGAAAGCATGGAATACGATGTGGTCATCGTGGGCGCGGGGCCCGCTGGCCTGTCGGCAGCGATCCGCCTGAAGCAGCTGGATGCAGACCTGAATGTGGTCGTGTTGGAAAAAGGCTCGGAAGTGGGCGCGCATATCTTGTCGGGCGCGGTGCTGGACCCTTGCGGGCTAAACAAGCTGCTGCCGGACTGGAAAGAAAGGGGCGCGCCGTTGAACGTGCCCGTCAAGAAAGACAACTTCCTTGTGCTTGGCCCCGCCGGTCATTTGCGTGTGCCCAACTGGCCCATGCCGCCTTTGATGAGCAACCACGGCAACTACATCGTTTCGATGGCAAATGTGTGCCGCTGGATGGCGGAACAGGCCGAAGAGATGGGGGTCGAAATCTTCCCCGGCATGGCGTGTTCCGATCTGGTTTTCGGCGACAATGGTGAAGTGAAGGGCGTCGTCGCTGGCGTCTTCGGGCTGGAGCCAGATGGATCTTACGGCCCTAACACGGAACCGGGGATGGAGCTGCACGGCAAATACGTCTTTATCTCGGAAGGTGTGCGCGGATCGCTGGCCAAGGAAATCATCGCCAAATATGACCTGCAAGCGGGTCGAGACGCGCCGAAATTCGGCCTTGGCATGAAGGAAATCTGGGAAATCGACCCCGCAAAGCACCGCGAAGGCACCGTCACCCACACGATGGGCTGGCCGCTTGGCAAAAACGCGGGCGGCGGGTCGTTTATCTATCACCTTGAAAACAACCAGGTCTATGTCGGCTTTGTGGTGCACCTGAATTACCGCAACCCGCATGTCTATCCCTACATGGAATTCCAACGGTTCAAGCACCACCCGGAAATCGCCAAGCTACTTGAAGGCGGCAAGCGCGTGGCCTACGGCGCGCGTGCCATTTCCGAAGGTGGGTATCAATCGATGCCGAAGGCCTCGTTCCCCGGCGGCGCGCTGCTGGGGTGTTCGGTCGGGCTGGTCAACGTGCCGCGCATCAAGGGAAACCATAACGCGATGCTGTCTGGCATGGCCGCCGCCGAGGCTGCCGTGAAAGCCATCAAGGCAGGTCGCGCGGGCGACGATCTTATCGAATATGAAGCAGAACTGCGCACCGGCGATATTGCCAAAGACCTGAAAAAGGTCCGTAACGTAAAGCCCTTGTGGTCGAAACTCGGTCTGGCGGCCTCTTTGACGCTGGGCGGCTTTGACATGTGGGTGCAATCCCTTTTCGGCTTCTCACCGTTCGGGACAGTAAAGCACGGCAAGAACGATGCGCAGGCTACGGGCAAAGCCGCTGACTTCCCTGTCATCGACTACCCCAAGCCCGATGGCACGCTTAGCTTTGACCGTTTGACCAATGTCAGCTTTGCGGCCACCAACCACGAAGAAAGCCAGCCCTGCCACCTGAAGCTTGCTGACCCTGATCTGCCGATCTCCGTCAACTTGCCGGAGTTCGACGAACCCGCGCAGCGGTATTGCCCGGCTGGTGTCTATGAAGTGGTCGAGGAAGCCGGCAAAGATCCGCGCTTTGTCATCAACTTCCAAAACTGCGTTCACTGCAAAACATGTGACATCAAAGATCCCAGCCAGAACATCACTTGGACTGTCCCACAGGGGGGCGACGGGCCGAATTACCCGAATATGTAAGGCTAAATCGGCGAAAAACGCGATTGTGAGGGGTGGCGAAGCGCTGCCCCTCATTGTTTTCAGGGTCCGCGCCGATTAGGTTCCGACCAACCCCCGACACTTGCGGGGACAATTGAAGAAGAGAGTTGCCCGTGACGCCCCTAAGATTGTTCTTTGCCCGTCAGATTGGCGCCACCCTTGTTGCGACCGCCAGCGTCTTCGCGCTGACCGCCACGGCGTCGCAAGCAGATAACACTGCCGGGTCTTATCTGGCGGCGCGTCACGCAGATCTGGCGGGCGACTATCCGCGCGTTGTGGAATACGGCACGCGCGCCTTGGCAGAAGATGCAGAGCGTCTTGATATCATAGAGGGGCTTGTTGTTGCGCACACGGCATTGGGCGAGATCGACAAGGCCATCCCCTTCGCGCGGCGATTGGCGGGTCTGAGCCCTGACAACCAGTTGGCCGGTCTGGTCCTTCTGGCCGATGCGATCCAGGCTGAGAACTGGAACGAGGCGACTGAACTTTTGAATGGCAAGGCGTCGATCGCGCCAATGATCGACGCGATGATTTCTGCTTGGGCCAGCCTTGGCGAGGGGCGTATGTCGCAGGCGCTGACGATCTTCGATGAACTGGCCTCGGACGAAGGCAGCCGGTCCTTCGCGCTGTTTCAAAAGGCGCTGGCGCTGGCCCATGTTGGCGATTTCGAAGGTGCCGCGAAAATCTTCGGCGGCGAAGACGGGCCGCTTCAACTGAACCGGCGCGGGATCATTTCCTATGCACAGATCCTGAGCCAGTTGGATCGCCACGATGACGCGGTCGAGTTGCTTAAGGCCAATTCCGGAGAAACGCGGGACGCTGAGGTCGAAGATCTTTTAGCCCGGTTGGAAGCGCGCGAAGTGATCGCCTTTTCTGGCATTCAAACGCCAAAAGACGGCATTGCCGAGCTTATGTTTGCCCTTGCAGAAAGCCTTGCCTCTGGGGCCGATCCCACCGTCGTTTTGCTCTATAACCGCGTGTCCGAACACCTGAACCCGGATCAGGAAGGCGCGCTGCTTCTTTCGGCACAACTTCTTGAAAGTATGGAACACTATGACCTCGCGTTAGAGGCATATGCGCGCATCCCGAAAGACAGCGTGGCCTACCCGCAGGCCGCTTTGGGACGCACCGATGTGCTGCGCCGCTGGGAAAAACTGGAGGAGGCGACGGAGGAGCTTCGCGCCTTGGCTGATGACTACCCCGAAACGCCCCGGTTTCGCGTCGCCTTGGGTGATACCTTGATGCAACAAGATCGCTTCGACGAAGCGCGGGCGGCCTATGACAACGCAATCGGTGCGTTTACGCAGGAACTGCCGGGGCAATGGGCCACCTATTTCCAGCGCGCCATCGCACTGACAAAGATCGGCGAATGGCCCGCGGCCGAGGCTGATTTTCGCAAGGCCCTGGAATTGAGTCCGGAACAACCGGCGGTGCTGAATTACCTTGGCTATACCTATGTCGAAAAACGCATCAATCTGGACGAAGCTTTGTCAATGATCGAACGCGCGGTCGAAGCCCGCCCCGATAGCGGGTTCATCGTGGACAGCCTTGGCTGGGTGCTGTTCCGGCTGGGGCGCTATGACGAAGCGGTGCAGCACATGGAACGTGCCGTCGAACTCATGCCCGTCGATCCGATCCTGAACGACCATCTGGGCGACACCTATTGGGCCGTCGGCCGCAAACGCGAAGCCCGGTTTCAATGGAGCCGCGCGCTGAGCTTCGTCACCGACGACACCGACCTGACCGAGATGAACCCAGACCGCGTGCGCCGCAAACTGGCTGTCGGGCTTGATGCGGTTCTGGCAGACGAAGGGGCCGCGCCCCTGCACCAACCCGAATGACAATTGCCAAGGTTTTTGCCCCGGCAAAGGTGAACCTGACGCTGCATGTCACGGGGCGACGCAAAGATGGCTATCATCTGCTGGACAGCCTTGTATTGTTTGCCGATGTAGGTGACCGGGTGACGGTTATGCCCGCAAAACAAAACCTGTTAGAGGTGACCGGGCCACGGGCCGCAGGCGTGCCCACGGATAGGTCAAACCTTGTTGCACGGGCGGCGGATCTGTTTGGCATTCCGGTTCATATCATCCTGTCCAAACACCTGCCTTCGGCCGCGGGGATCGGGGGTGGCAGCTCGGACGCGGCTGCAACTATCCTGGCTTTGTCCGACATCATTGGTGATGCCCGCCTTCCTGTTGGCGTCACGGATCTGGGCGCCGACCTGCGTGTGTGCCTGATGCGCCAAGCAGCACGGATGCGCGGCATTGGCGATGATGTCACGCCCTGCCCGGGTCTTCCGCCGCTGTTCGCGGTTCTTGCCAACCCCGGTATCGAGGTGCCGACCCCTGCAGTTTTCGGAGCCCTGGGCGACCCGTCCAAGCCACCCATGCCAAAGCGCCTGCCGCAAGGCATGAAAACGCGCGCTTTCATTGATTGGCTGGCGACACAACGCAACGATCTTGAAGCCCCGGCGATCTCGCTAGCCCCTGTCATCGCGAACGTATTGGGCGCCCTGGCGGCATTGCCCAAGGCGCGCCTTGCCCGCATGTCCGGGTCCGGCGCAACCTGTTTTGGCCTTTTTGAAACAGAAAAGGCCGCGCAAGACGCAGCCCTTCTTCTGGCGAAATCGCACCCTGATTGGTGGATTGAAGCGACCCGGCTTAGTTGATCCGCGCCACCACGTAATCTGCGATATCATGCAGCATGTCACGGATTGGATCGTCGGGAAGCTCTGTCAGGGCCGCCTTTGCCTTGGCCGCCCAAGCCAGCGCATCAGCCCGTGTTGCGTCAAGCGCGCCGTGCTTTTTCAGAAGGGTCAGGGCATGGTCAAGATCACCATCTTGCTGGCGCCCCTTCTCGATCGTGCGCGACCAGAAAGCACGCTCTTCGGTATTGGCTTTGGCAACCGCCTTGATCAGCGGCAAGGTCAGCTTCCGTTCGCGGAAATCATCGCCAAGGTTCTTGCCGATTGCATCGCCACCAGAATAATCCAGCAAATCATCGACAATCTGGAACGACACGCCCAGCGCGTCGCCATAGGCATACAGCGCCTGAACCTGGGCCTCACTGGCCCCTGCGATAACGCCCCCCACCTCGGTCGCGGCTGAAAACAGCGCGGCCGTCTTGCCTCGCACCACCTGAAGATAAATTGCCTCATCCGTCGCCAAGTCCTGCGCGGCGGTCAATTGTAGCACTTCACCCTCGGCGATCGTGGCCGAGGCATTGGCCAGGATGTCGAGCACCCGAAGGTTGCCGGTTTCCACCATCAACTGAAAACTGCGCGAGAAAAGGTAGTCGCCGACCAGCACGCTTGACTTGTTGTCCCACAGCAAGTTCGCCGTTGGCCGCCCACGGCGCTGGCCGCTTTCGTCCACCACGTCATCATGCAGCAGCGTCGCCGTGTGGATGAATTCAACCGTCGCCGCCAAATGAATGTGGTAGGGGCCTTGATAGCCGCACATCTTTGCCGCCGCCAACGTCAGCATCGGGCGCAGACGCTTGCCGCCTGCATCGACCAGATGCGCGGTGACTTCCGGGATGCGAGGAGCGTGCTTTGACGCCATCCGATCGCGAATCAACGCGTTCACCGCAGCCATCTCTGTTTCAAGATGCGCACCCAAGCGTTCGTGCGGTTTATGTGCAGCTTCGATCAGCATCATCACCTTCCCGTCAACAGTCCCGTCATCCGGCTCGACAAAGGCACGGGTCTGCCTTTAAGTCCAGAAACATGAAAGAGCTTCTTCGGACAACAGACCCAACTTTGATCCCCTTTGTCACAACCCTTCTTGAGGGCGAGGATATAGACTGCTTTGCGATGGACGTCCATATGAGCGCGCTGGAAGGATCAATAGGAATTTTACCTCGACGCCTTATGGTTCGCCAACAAGACCTGCACAGGGCCCGCGCCGTTCTGCGCGATCTGGGGATTGAGTTCGAGGGATAGCATGACACACGCCACATCCAATCTGACCCGTGACGCTTTCTTGGGCGGGCAGTTGACCGTGTCACAACCCGTAACGGGTTACCGCGCCGGTGTGGACCCGGTGTTTTTGGCAGCCGCAGTTCCCGCCGAACCCGGTCAGTCAGTGCTTGAACTTGGCTGCGGTGCCGGCGCTGCGTCGCTGTGTCTGGGCAAACGGGTCGACGGGCTGCGGCTTGTCGGTCTGGAGCGTCAGTCGCTGTATGCCGACCTTGCCCGGCTGAACGGAAAAGACAACGGCATCGACATGGCAATACATCACGGCGATCTGGCGGATATGCCGCATGCGCTGCGCGAAGACAGTTTCGATCATGTCATTATGAACCCACCCTATTTTCTGCGCGCGCGTGGAACAGCATCGCCTGACACGCATCGCGAAGGCGCGATGGGCGAGGATACGCCACTGGTGCAATGGCTGGATCAGGCGACGCGCCGGTTGAAGCCGCGCGGCTATGTCACGCTGGTCCAGAACGCCGAGCGATTGCCAGAAGTGATGCGCGCCATGGATGACCGGCTTGGGTCCGTTTTGGTCAAACCGCTGTGCCCGCGCAATGGTCGGGCGGCCACGCTTGTTCTGGTGCAGGCCCGCAAGGGGGGGCGCGGGGCGTTCCGTTTGGCAGCCCCGCTGATCTTGCATGAAGGTGCCACCCACGAAGCGGACCGGGACCACTACACGCCCGAGGTGTCCGCTATATTGCGCGACGGAATGGCGTTGCCCTTGTGGTAAACATTCGCTGGCGTATGGTCGCCTGGATTGTTGCGACTTTTCGCCATTCAGCAGCATCCACCCCGTGACAAGCATCCATTTTTGTGGTGCACTGAAGATGTCTAATCACACTATAGGAGGAACGCCCATGAGCATGAGTTCGCATCTTGAAGAGCTGCGGAGGAAACACGAGGTTCTCTCTGAAAAAGTCGAGGCAGCGCAGCGCGCGCCGGGCAGCAGCGATCTTGAAATTTCAGAGCTGAAGAAGCAGAAACTCAAGCTCAAGGAAGAAATTGAGCGGCTCGCAACCGCCTGAAAGTGAACCTACCGGGTCAGGTCTGTTCATCACGAACCGAGCTGGCCCGCGCCGCCATCAGAGCGCCGAACGTGATCAACCCTCCGGCCAAGAGCAGAGAGGGGTGTGGGTCTGCTACGCCAGCAAGTATCAGCACGAGCGTGGACAATAGGGGCGCGCTATAGCTTGCGACACCCAAAAGTTGAATGTCGCCACGCTTCACGCCGATGTCCCAGACATAGAAAGCCAGCCCCACGGGACCAAGGCCCAGTCCAAGCACCGATGCCCAGCCCAGCGCACCCTGCGGCCAAGAGGTGTCTTCCCAAAGAATATGGGCAGCCGCAGCCAGCGTGGCGGTTGCAAAGCAAAACACAACTACCGATGCGGTAGGTGTATCGCCCAAACGCCGCGACAGCACCGAATAGCCTGACCAGGTCAGGGCGCACAAAAATGCCAGCCCATACCCAGGCAACGCCTGCATGTCGAAGCCAGCCGCGCCACCCAGAACAAGGATTGCCGCGCCAATGAACGACACGATTGCGCCTGCCACATGAAGGGGTCTTAACCGCTCGCCCGGCAACAGGCCCGAAAACAGAACGATCATCAATGGCCACAGATAAGCGATCAATCCCGCTTCAGCAGCGGGCGCCATGCGCAGCGCTGAGAAATAGAGGGCGTGATAGCCGAAAAGGCCCAAGGTGCCGAACACGTAGACCCGCCAGCCGATGCTGGCCAGGCGGCGAATCTCGCCCGTTTTGGTGATCCAGATCAGCCCGATGCTCCCGCCGATCAGAAAAGTCAGTGCCGACAATTGGAACGGGGGAACGGGCGCTGACCCTACCGTGAACAATGCCAAAAGCGCCCACAGCAGGACGGCCAGAAAACCCGTAAGCGTGGCCTGTTTGCGGTTCATACCCTGCCCCCGACATTTGCGCGGTGCCAGTGGTGCCCGCAACGCCCTTGCGCGAAACTATTTGCAGTTCGCCGAAACAAAAAGCCGAAAGTGCAGTTCAGCCAGCAACCCCGACACGAAAAAGGGACCGACCCCGCGGGCCGGTCCCCGATTGATGTCGCACGCAGGGTCAGACGAAGAACTGCGCACCGTTTGCGGAAATGGTCGAGCCATTGATGAATTGGGCATCATCGGAGGCCAAGAAGGTCACGCAGCGCGCAATCTCCTCAGGTTCACCAAGGCGGCCGGCGGGAATGCCGGCAATGATCGAATCACGGACCTTTTCCGGCACCGCCATGACCATTTCAGTTGCGATATAGCCCGGACAGATCGCGTTTGCAGTGATCCCAGCGCGCGCGCCTTCCTGTGCCAGTGACTTCACGATCCCAAGATCTCCGGCCTTGGTCGCGGCATAGTTGACCTGTGCAAACTGACCCTTCTGACCGTTGATCGAGCTGATCACAATAATACGGCCAAACTTGCGTTCGCGCATACCGGGCCACAGCGGGTGGACCGTGTTGAACACGCCTGTCAGGTTCGTATCAATCACTTCCTGCCACTGTTCGGGCGTCATTTTGTGGAACGGCGCATCACGGGTGATGCCGGCGTTCGCCACGACCACTTCGATTGGTCCAAGATCGGCTTCGACCTGAGCCAAACCCGCTTTGGAGTCCTCGTAGTTGGCGACATTCCACTTGTAGGTTTTGATGCCGGTTTCTTTCGTGAAAGCTGCTGCTTTTTCGTCATTGCCTGCATAGGTGGCCGCGACAGTATAACCGTCCGCCTGCAGAGCTTTTGAAATTGCCGCGCCAATGCCGCGCGAACCACCGGTAACCAATGCAACTCGAGCCATATTTTCCTCCGTTCGATTCTGGGTCTAGAAACTCTGTTATCTTTTTCAGGCATCATGCGCAATAATATTGCGCAATATACACCGTTCGGCACTGGGTTTATTTCGCACCCGCAGAAGACCCGCGCCAAAAAAGGCGCCCGAAGGCGCCTTTTCATTTGTCAGCCGCGCCGGGTCTTAGGGGCGTTCAAGACACATCGCGACACCCATGCCACCGCCGATGCAAAGCGTCGCGAGGCCCTTCTTGGAATCACGGCGTTTCATTTCAAACAGCAACGTGTTCAGAATACGGCAACCCGATGCGCCGATCGGGTGCCCGATGGCGATCGCCCCACCGTTCACGTTCACGATGTCGGTGTTCCAATCCATTTCTTTGTTCACCGCGCAGGCCTGCGCTGCAAACGCTTCGTTGGCTTCAACAAGGTCAAGATCCTGCGCCTTCCACCCCGCCTTGGCCAAGGCCTTGGTCGAGGCGTGGATCGGGCCGACACCCATGATCGAGGGGTCAAGGCCAGCGGTCGCGTATGAGGCGATCCGGGCAAGGGGCTCAAGGCCGCGTCTTTCAGCCTCTTCCGCGCTCATCAATAGGACGGCAGCCGCCCCATCGTTGATCCCAGAAGCGTTTGCCGCCGTGACCGACCCATCCTTGGTAAAGGCAGGGCGCAGCTTTTGCATGGCTTCCATCGTCGCGCCGTGGCGGATGTATTCATCCTGATCGACGACGATGTCACCTTTGCGCGTTTTCACGACAAAAGGAACGATCTCGTCTGCGAACCTGCCAGCCTTTTGCGCCGCCTCGGCCTTGTTTTGCGAAGCCACGGCGAATTCATCCTGCATTTCGCGCGTGATCTGCCATTGCTCGGCCACGTTTTCTGCAGTCTGCCCCATGTGATAGCCATTGAAGGCGTCCCACAGACCATCTTTGATCATCGAGTCGATGAACTTCATATCGCCCATTTTGTGACCCGCGCGCAGGTGCGCGACATGGGTGCTGAGCGACATGTTCTCCTGACCGCCAGCGGCGACAATCGCCGCATCACCCAGCATCACGTGCTGAGCGCCAAGCGCGACGGTGCGCAGACCAGATCCGCACACTTGGTTGATGCCCCAAGCCGATGCTTCCTTGGGAAGGCCTGCATTGATATGTGCCTGACGCGCAGGGTTCTGGCCTTGCCCAGCCTGAAGCACCTGGCCCAGGATAGTTTCGCTGACGTCGCTCTTGTCGACTCCGGCGCGTTCCACAACAGCTTCAAGCACCGCAGCGCCAAGATCATGGGCAGGTGTGTTGGCAAAAGCGCCCGAGAAGCTGCCCACGGCAGTCCGCGCTGCGGATACGATAACGACGTTGGTCATATTGGTTCCTTTTCCTCCAGTCATAGGGATATGCGATGGCGCGGCGGCGACCGTAAATCACAAGCTGCGGGCGCGGGCGCGCTGCATCAATCCCTTGGTGAGCGCATCCTGTGCTGCATTGCAGAGGAAATCAAGTCAGACGGTCACGTAGCGTCAATTGGCGCACATATTTCAGGCGACCTTCTGCCAATATGGGCTGAGCGTCGGTGCGCCGAAATAGTAGCCCTGCATGCAATCGACCCCAATTGAAGTCAGGTATGCTGCGTCTTCGTAGGATTCGACACTTTCGGCGACCGTAAACATGTCAAAATGGCGGGCAACCGAGATCATCGCCTCGGCAAGGATCTGGTTGTCGGCGTTGTCGTGGATACCGCGAATGAAATCACCATCGATCTTCAGGATATCGAAGTAGAAGTCCTTGAGATACTTGAAAGACGTGTAACCTGCGCCAAAATCGTCCAGTGCAAAGCTGATACCCTTGCGCTGCATATCCGCCATGAAAACCTGCACAAGATCTGGCAAGGAGATCGCGGTGCGTTCGGTGATTTCCAAAATCAGTCGTTCAGCAACGGTTGGGTCGTCTTGCAATCCCCTGTCCAATACCTTTTTCCAACCTGGATAACCGATCGAACGAGCTGACATATTGATCGACAAGCGCAATGAGGGCTCACAGGACAAGGCCTCCAACCCTTTTTCAAGGGCCAGCGCATCCAGCATGCGCCCCATTTCCGTATCTTCAACCGAGTCGATGAAATCCTTGGCGGGAATCACGCGCCCGGTTGGGTCCATCACCCGCAACAGGCCTTCGTAGAACGCCATCCGGTCTGGACAGTTGGCCTGCACGATAGGCTGAAAAGCCAACCGCACGCGCTTTTTCTGCAACGCCTCGCGCACAAGGTTCAAAGCATCCCTGTCGCGCTGTGCAATTGCCACCGACAAGGGGCTGCCTTGTGGTCCGAAATCAGTATTCTGCATATCCGAGTTGCCCTGGCCGTGGTTCATCGCCATTCTCCGTCCCAACTAGAAGCAACGTTGCGCAAATATGCTAACAACCTGTAAAACTTTTAATTTTCACTAAATTCAAGGTTCTTTCTTCGATGTGCCAGTCCACCCAACCCAATCCGCAAAGATGCACGTGGTGTGGTGATGATCCGCTTTATCGAGCCTATCACGACACGGAATGGGGCGTGCCTGAATATGACGGGCGGGCCCTGTGGGAAAAGCTGATCCTGGATGGGTTTCAGGCTGGCCTAAGCTGGATCACGATCCTTAAGAAACGAGACAACTTCCGGGCGGCGTTTGGCGGGTTCGACCCCGCGACCATCGCGCGCTGGGGCGCCCCGGAGGTTGACCAGCTTTTGGGAAACGCGGGCATCATCCGCCACCGCGGCAAGATCGAGGCCACAATCGGAAACGCACAGGCTTTTCTTGACCTCGGCGGGTCTCAGGCGTTCTCGGATATGATCTGGAGCTATGTCGATGGTGAGCCGCTGGTCGGCGGTTATGCGACGCAGGCCGAAGTGCCAACCTCAAGCGCGCTTAGCCAGACGATCTCGAAAGACCTGAAGGGGGTTGGGTTTAAATTCTGTGGGCCAACGATCGTCTATGCTTGGTTAGAAGCCTGCGGCGTGTTCAACAATCACCTTGTCACTTGCCACCGGTTTGGTCAGGTCGCTACTGAAGTACCGCCAGCAAGTCCGGGCTGGGAACGCCCGTGACCGGCAGCCCGCGCGCGGTTTCATAAGATCTGATCGCAGCACGCCCTTTTTCGCCGATTACCCCGTCCGGGCGACCTGCTTGAAACCCCAGCGCATTCAGTCGTTTCTGGAGCTCTTGGCGTTCAGCATTCGACATCCCCCATGGGTTGGTGGGAAAATCTGCGACAATGGTGCCCCGACCTGCCAACCGGTCGGATAGGTGCCCCACCCCGATGACATAGCTGTCGGCGTAGTTGTAGGTCTTGAGGACATGGAAATTGTCGAAGATCATGAAAACCGGACCCGTCGGACCCGCAGGCAGGATCAGTGCGCCGCGGGATGAACCGCTCAGCTTTCCTCCGTCAGCCCGGGTTACGCCCAGGGCGGACCAATCGCGCAAGCGTCGCGGGAACACCCGGCCGGTTTGCGAAAGGTCAAAGCCATTTGGCAAGCGTGTTTCATAGCCCCAGGGCTGGCTTTTGCGCCACCCTTTCGCGCGCAGATACGCGGCGGTCGAGGCCAGCGCATCTGTCGGATCATCCGCCCAGATATCGCGCAGGCCATCGCGGTTGAAGTCCACTGCATGTTCCAGAAACGAGCTGGGCATGAACTGCGTGTGCCCCATCGCCCCCGCATAGGACCCGCGCATTCGCGTTTGCGTCACATCCCCGGAGGCAAGGATCTGCAGTGCGGCCAGAAGCTCGTTTTCAAACAGTTCGCGGCGGCGGCCTTCAAAGGCGAGCGAGGCAAGGGTCGACAGCACCGAGGCAGAACCGCGCACGGCCCCATAGCTGCTTTCCATCCCCCAGATTGCCACGATAACTTCGCGCGGAACGTCATAGCGCTGTTCGATCCGGCCAAGCAGCGTGGGATAGCGGGACATCGCCACCTGACCGGCCTTTATCCGCTGCGGCGATGCGGCCGACGCAATATAGTCTCCAAGGGATCGCGCGGTTTCGGCAGGCTTGCGGTCGGACCGCACCACGTCGGGTAAAAACCGCGCACCATCCAGCGCACGTGTCACCGCCGTCGGAATGCCTTCGGCGCGGGCGCGGGCCTTGAACTGCGATCGCCAAGCGTCAAACCTCGCATTGGCCAGCGCGGTGCGCGGCATCATTCCTGCGGCCAAAATCACCCCTGCGGCCGTTCTTCGCGACATCTCCCAAGACCTGCCGGCCATTCTTTCCTCCGCAGTTTGTCCACCCAAGCAGCAAGGTCACACAATATACCCGGGACGAGCGGCCACAAAGCCCGAAACCGGGCATCGGCAATCCAGCGCCGTTTCCGCTGCCTCAAGCGCACGGCGACACGTGCAGACACGACGCCCCAGACACCTTGAGACGGTTGCCCAATTGCACCCGTGGCCCGCGGCGCGTATAGCAAGGCAACGCAGATCCGACCTTCCGAAAGGATGACCATGAGTGACGACAGCAAAACCGCCAACGCCATGTGGGGGGGCCGCTTTTCCGCTGGCCCCGATGCAATCATGGAGGCGATCAACGCCTCGATCAGCTATGACCAGCGCATGGCGCGCCAAGATATCGACGGATCGCGCGCGCACGCCTCAATGCTGGCCGCGACCGGCGTCATCACAGAGCAGGACGCTGAAGCGATCCACGAAGGTCTGACGCAAGTCCTGAGTGAGATTGAAGGCGGCACTTTCGCCTTCTCTGCCGCGCTGGAAGACATCCACATGAATGTCGAATCCCGCCTTAAAGAAATCGTCGGCGAACCCGCAGGACGTTTGCACACCGCCCGGTCGCGCAACGATCAGGTCGCCACTGATTTCCGCCTATGGGTCCGCGACCAGATGGACGCGGCGATTGACGGGCTGGAGGCACTGATCCGCGCGCTATTAAGTCAGGCCGAGGCGGGGGCCGATTGGGTCATGCCCGGCTTCACCCATCTACAAACCGCGCAGCCTGTGACGTGGGGCCACCACATGATGGCCTATGTCGAGATGTTCGCCCGCGACATGTCGCGCTTTCGCGACGCGCGTGCCCGGATGAACGAATGCCCGCTTGGGTCGGCCGCCCTCGCCGGCACGTCTTTCCCCATCGACCGGCACATGACGGCCAAGGCTTTAGGCTTTGATCGCCCCACCGCCAATTCACTGGACGCCGTGGCCGATCGTGATTTCGCGTTGGAGTTCCTGACCTCGGCGTCCATCTGCGCCATGCACCTCAGCCGCTTTGCCGAAGAGCTGGTGATCTGGTCCTCGGCCCAGTTCCGGTTTGTGCGTATGTCGGACAAATGGTCGACCGGGTCGTCCATCATGCCGCAGAAACGCAACCCGGACGCGGCTGAACTGATCCGCGCCAAAATCGGGCGGATCATGGGGGCCACCGTGGGCCTGATGACCGTGATGAAGGGTCTGCCGCTCGCCTATTCCAAGGACATGCAGGAAGACAAGGAACAGGTCTTTGATGCCGCAGACAACCTGATGCTGGCGCTGGCTGCAATGACCGGCATGGTGTCGGACATGGCGGCCAATACGGACGCGCTTGAGGCTGCGGCTTCTTCCGGCTTCTCGACCGCCACCGACCTTGCCGACTGGTTGGTGCGCGCGCTGAACATGCCGTTCCGCGATGCCCACCACGTGACCGGATCACTGGTCGCGATGGCCGAGGATCGCGGTTGCGACCTACCCGATCTGTCGCTGGCCGATATGCAATCGGTTCACGCGGCCATCACCGACGAGGTTTTCGGCGTTCTTGGTGTGCATAATTCGGTCGCCAGCCGCACATCCTATGGCGGCACGGCCCCATCCGAGGTGCGCGCGCAGATCGCGCGCTGGAAAGAGGTGCTGGCATGATCCGCGCAGCCCTGTTCCTCGCCCTTTTTGGTCTGGCCGCGTGCGGTGCAGACGGAGAGCCCGTGCGCCCCGGCAGCGCTGAAGACACCGCCAACCAAGGCGCTGCGCAATGACAACCCGCCAGCCTCTGTCGCGCCTGCGCAAAACCTATCTTGCGCTGGCGGTGATCGGAGCGGTCGTGCCGGGTGCCTATTTCGCCGCTTGGTTTGCGCAAAACGGGCTATCGCTTGGCGACCTGTTTCAGGCTTGGCGCGCGAACCTTGCAACGCGGGGCGCCACGTTGGACCTCTTGCTGGCAGGCGTCACCCTGACCGTCTGGATCATCGCTGAAACCTCGGTGCGCCGAAACTGGTCGGCCCTTTGGGCGATCCCGGCCACCTTCCTCGTGGGGGTCAGTTGCGGCCTACCGCTCTATCTGTTTCTGCGCACGCGCCCCATCTGACAGGCCGAAGCAATCGCTTCGCAATTGCCAGATCGCGGCGCATCCTTTAGGGCAATGCCCAAGCGCAGACAGAAAGGGCACGCCCCGTGGACCATTTCCTTTACCGTGACGGCGTCTTGCACGCCGAAGACGTTTCGATCCAGGATATTGCCGCCAAGGTCGGCACGCCCTTCTATGTCTATTCGACCGCCACCCTGAAGCGTCATATCGGACTGTTCACCGAGGCGCTCGACTGGGCCGATCATCTGGTCTGCTTTGCCGTCAAATCGAACTCGAACCTCGCTGTTCTGAAGCTGTTGGGTGACATGGGGGCTGGCATGGATGTGGTTTCCGGCGGGGAATACCGCCGCGCATTGGCCGCAGGTGTGCCGGGCGACCGGATTGTCTTTTCCGGTGTTGGCAAAACCCGTGACGAAATGCGGCTGGCACTGACCCACGGCATCCGGCAGTTCAACTTGGAAAGCGAACCCGAAATGCGGGTTCTGTCCGAAGTCGCGTCAGAGATGGGTGTTGTTGCCCCCGTGACCGTGCGGATTAACCCGGACGTGGACGCAAAAACCCATGCCAAAATCTCGACCGGGAAGTCGGAAAACAAGTTCGGCATCCCGATCGCCCGCGCCCGCGAGGTCTATGCCGAGATCGCCACCCTGCCCGGCCTGAAAGCGGTCGGCATCGACGTGCATATCGGAAGCCAGCTGACCGAGCTGGAGCCGTTCCGCCAAGCTTACCAGAAGGTTGCGCAACTGACTGAAGCCCTGCGCTCAGACGGCCACGACATCACCCGACTTGATCTGGGCGGCGGGCTTGGCATTCCCTATGAACGGTCCAACACCGCGCCGCCGCTGCCCATCGAATACGGACAGGTGGTGCGCGAAACCGTAGGGCATCTGAACTGCGAGATCGAGATCGAACCGGGGCGACTGATCTCGGGGAATGCGGGCCTGATGGTGACCTCGGTCATCTATGTCAAGGAAGGCGAAGGGCAGGATTTTCTGATCGTTGACGCCGCCATGAACGACCTTGTGCGCCCGTCCATGTATGAGGCCCACCATGATATTATCCCGGTGATCGAGGCGACACCCGGTGACGAAAAAGCCCGCTATGATATCGTCGGTCCAATCTGCGAAACCGGCGACACTTTTGCCAAGGGCCGCGATCTGGACAGTCTTCAACCCGATGACCTGATCGCCTTCCGGTCGGCGGGCGCCTATGGGGCCGTTATGGCCTCGGAATACAATTCCCGCCCCCTGATCCCCGAGGTTTTGGTGATGGGTGATCAATTTGAAGTCATCCGTGCCCGTCCCACCTATGAACAGATGCTGGGACGCGATACCATCCCTGCATGGCTGTGAACCACGTGCGGGTCCGATGACCCGCCCCACCCTTCCTGACGAGGTGCAGTCGCATCTCAGATGGCCCTTGCGCGCGACAGGGGCGGGGATGGTTTTGGAACGCTTCTGGCAAGCCTTCTGGCCGCTCGCAACCATCCTGCTTGCTGCCTTTGCTATCTGGAGCTTTTGGAGCTTCGGACCGTCACCCGCCATGAAAGCGGTCATGTGGGGGGGCGGGGTTGCAGCCCTCGCCGCGCTGGTTTGGGGCGCGCGCAGGTTTTCATGGCCGGACCACGCCGCCAGAATTTCCAAATTGGACAACAGCCTGTCCGGCCACCCGATTTCTGCCCTGATGGACGAACAGGCCACAGGCCGCGACGACATGGCGTCACGCGCGCTGTGGCAGGCGCATTTGGCGCGCATGGCCTTGCGCCTGAAGGGTGTAAAGCCCGTTTCACCGGATATGCGGGTTGCCAAAAACGACCCGTTTTCGCTGCGCCTGATCGCTGCAACCGCGGCGGCGTTGGCGCTGCTGTTCACCCCTTGGGCAGACGGCTTGGACGCGACACGCGGACCTTCTGACACAACAGGACCTTTGGACGTGGCCAGTGCCAGTTGGGAAGGGTGGATCGAACCGCCCGCCTATACCGGACGGCCCAGCCTTTATCTTGCCGATCAACCGCCGGGGCCGCTGGCAGTTCCACAGGGAAGCCGATTGACGCTGCGGCTTTATGGCGATTTGGGTGAATTGTCTGTCGCGACAGACATCACGCAGGCACCGATCGCCGCGGACACGCAGCAAAGCTATACTTTTGACATCGCACAAAATGGCACGCTGACAATCGACGGACCTCAGGCATCCGCCTGGAAGATCACCGCCATCGGCGACACCCCGCCGACGGTCCGCATTGACGGAGAGTTGACGCGCCGCCTTGCCGGGGATTTCGCGCTGCCCTTCGTTGCCAGCGACGATTATGCCGTCACATCTGGCCGCGCCGAGGCAACTCTGGGCCTTGGTCGCATTGATCGTCGGCACGGACTGTCCATCGAACCCGAACCGCGCGACCCGCTGGTTGTTGACCTGCCACTGCCCTATCGGGGCGCGCGCACGCTGATTGAAGGCACGATCGAAGAGGTGCAGATTGAACACCCATGGGCTGGGCTGCCGGTCGATCTGCTGCTGGTTGCGCAAGATGGCGCTGAACAGACGGGCACCTCCGCGCCGCTTTCGATGATCCTGCCTGCGCGTCGTTTTCTGCATCCGGTCGCCAAAGCTCTGGTGGAACAACGCCGCGACCTGCTGTGGTCGCGCGACAACGCGCCCCGCGTGGCGCAGATATTGCGCACGGTGCTGAACCGACCTGATGAGCTTGACCTAGCAGAGGGCGCCTATCTGCGCCTGCGCGGTGCAATTCGGCGGCTCGAAGCTGGCATCGCATTTTCCGACCTGCCATCGGGCCTGCCCGAAGAACTGCGCAACGAGGTTGCCCAACTGCTTTGGGATGTCGCCGTCGAGCTGGAAAATGGTCGCCTTGCCGATGCATTGGCCCGGATGAAGCAGGCACAGGACCGGCTGGAACAAGCCATACGCGACGGCGCCAGCCAAGAGGAACTGGCCGAGCTGATGGACGAGGTGCGTGACGCGATGCGCGACTATATGGACCAGCTTGCTCAGAACCAGGAAAACGGCCCGCAATCCGACCAACCGCCACCTGAAAACGGGATCGAGATGAGCCAAGCCGATCTGGAAGCGATGATGGACCGGATCGAAGAACTGATGCGCGAGGGGCGCGAAGACGAAGCGATGCAGTTGCTCGACCAAATGCGCCAGATGATGGAAAACATGCAAATGGCGCAGAACGGTCAATCGGGCGAACCCGGCGACAGCGCCCGCGAGGGACTGCAGGAGACATTGCGCGAACAACAAGGTCTGTCAGATCAGGCGTTCCGCGACCTGCAAGAACAAGGCGGGCCAGCGCAAGCGGGTGAAGCTGAAGGCAACGAAGGCCGCGACGGTGGCCAGGGACGCGGCCAGAGCCATGATGGATCCGGCGGCGAAGACGGCCAGGACGGACAAGGAAACGGTCCCGAACAAGGCGACAGCGCCGGGCAAGGCGGTGATCTGACACAACAGCAACGTGAATTGCAGCGGCAGTTGCAAGAGCAGCGCCGCAACCTGCCCGGCGCGGGCGACGAGGCCGGTCAGGCCGCACGTGATGCACTGGACGACGCCGGTCGCGCCATGGGCGACGCCGCCGACGCTCTTGAACAAGGTGATCTGCCCGAGGCATTGGACCGTCAGGCAGATGCGATGGAGGCGCTGCGCGAGGGTATGCGCCAGTTTGATGAAGCAATGCAAAACCAACAGGCGCAGCGACAGGGTGAGCAGGGCAATAGCCCCGGCGAAGGCCGCCAGTCCAGCCAACGTGATCCCTTGGGACGAAACCCGGACGGCCAATCAGGCGCGGTTGCGTCAGACGGGCCGCTGGAGGATGGGGAGGACGTCTATCGACGCGCGCAAGAATTGATGGAAGAATTGCGCCGTCGGTCCGGTGATGGCGACCGTCCTGACCTTGAGCGCGACTACCTAAGGCGTCTTCTGGATCAGTTCTGATGGGCCACAGCTGGCAACACGTTCAATATCGTTTGCGCGCTGCCAAAGCGGCCGAAATGGTGCCTTCGTCCAGATAATCCAGCTCGCCCCCAATCGGGACACCCTGCGCCAAAGACGAAACGGTGCACCGCCCTTCAAGCTCTTCGGCGATGTAATGCGCGGTGGTCTGACCATCGACGGTGGCGTTCAGCGCCAAAATAACCTCGGTTACGCCTTCATCGATGACCCGCTGGATCAGACGCGGGATGCCAAGATCTTCGGGACCGATCGCATCCAGCGCCGACAAGGTGCCGCCCAGCACGTGATAGCGCCCTCTGAACAGGGCGGCCCGTTCCATCGCCCACAGGTCGGCCACATCTTCGACCACGCAAATCTCGCCCACAGCGCGCTTTTCCGACAGGCAGATATCGCAACGATCGGCGGTCGATACGTTGCCGCAGACCACACATTCGCGCGCCGTTTCGGCCACGGCGGCCATCGCGTCCGCCAATGGCGTCAGCACGAGCGCGCGCTTTCGGATCAGATACAGCACCGCCCGCCGGGCCGATCGTGGTCCAAGCCCCGGCAGCTTGGCCATCAGCTCGATCAGGTTCTCGATATCGCGAGGGGCTTCTGACATGCGGTGATCTGCCTTAGAACGGCAGGTTCATGTCCTTGGGCAGGCCAAGCTCTTCGGTCAGGCGCGACATCTCGCTTTCGCTACGCTCCTGCGCCTTGGCCTGCGCATCCTTGATCGCGGCCAGTATCAGGTCCTCGACCACTTCTTTTTCATCGGGATTAAAGATCGAGGGGTCAATATCCAGCCCCGTCAACACGCCCTTGGCGGTGGCGGTGGCCCGCACCAGACCTGCGCCGCTTTCACCGACCACGGTTATCGTGGACAGGCTTTCCTGCATATCCGACATTTTGGTCTGCATCTCTTGTGCGGCTTTCATCATCTTGGCCATATCGCCAAGACCACCCAGTCCTTTAAGCATGTCACGCTCCTCGATCTTGTGTGTTCAGTTCTAGATACGGTCGGGGCTATCGGCTTACAAGGCGCACCCGTGTGATTGCATCAACCTTCCTCAAAAGGATCCCATTCGTCTTCGACCTCGGGCAACGCCTCGGTCGCGGCCTCTTGGGCAAGATCTGCCTCAGTGCGAATTTCGGTGATGCGCGCGGTCGGGAAGGTCGCGATGACGGCCTGCACCAGCGGGTGTTCCACGGCTTTCTGCTCCAACGCGAGCTTTTCGCCATCCCGCGTCTCAGCGATCGTCGCCACGGCGCAGTCGTTCACCAACGTGACGCCCCAGCGCACGCCGGTCCAGCCTTGCAGCCGCTGTGCAAGCCGCGTCGCAAGGTCTGATGGTGCTTTGTCGGTGGGTGTGAATTCGATCCGACCCGGCGCATAGGCTGCCAAACGCACGCCGCTTTCGACCTCGACCAGCAGCTTCACATCGCGGTTTACACGGATCAGTTCGATCACGTCTTCAAAGCGCGCAAAACGCGCCAAAGACATCTCGGGGGCGAGCGCCACGGCCCTGGCTGTCGCGCCACCGCCTCCGGATGTGCCACCCGATGACGAAACGCCCGACTGCTGACCTATCGACCCACCCGCTTGGGGCGCCGCACCGCCCAACGACCCGCCAGACGGCGCGGACGGTGAAGACGGGGGTGGAGATGAGGACGGCGGCGGGGCCGGTGCATTCTGCAAGGTGCGCACAAGGTCTTCCGGCGACGGCAGGTCAGCCACATGGGTCAGGCGAATGATCGCCATTTCAGCCGCCATCATGGCATTGGGTGCATTGGCGACTTCTTCTATGGATTTCAAAAGCATTTGCCACATCCGCGACAAAACCCGCATCGGCAAGGCCTCGGCCATCGCTTGTCCGCGTGTGCGTTCGTCAGGGGAAACGGTCGGATCTTCGGCGGCCTCGGGGGTGATCCTGATCACGCTGATCCAGTGGGTCACCTCGGCTAGATCACGCAAGACCGCCATGGGGTCGGCCCCATCGGCATATTGCGCGCCCAACTCACTTAGCGCGCCAGCGGCTTCGCCTTTGGCTATCAAGTCGATCAGGTCGAGCACCCGCCCCCGGTCGGCAAGCCCCAACATGGCGCGCACCTGAATGGCAGTCGTTTCGCCCGCGCCATGGCTGATCGCCTGATCCAGCAGCGATTGCGCATCACGGGCCGAGCCTTCGGCGGCGCGCGTGATCAGCGCCAGCGCATCATCGGCGATTGCAGCCCCTTCCGCATCGGCAATCCGGCGCAGCATGGCCAGCATGTCCTCAGGTTCGATCCGGCGCAGGTCAAACCGCTGGCAGCGGCTCAGAACCGTGACAGGCACCTTGCGAATCTCGGTGGTCGCAAAAATGAACTTCACATGCTCGGGAGGTTCTTCCAGCGTCTTCAGAAGCGCGTTGAACGCGTTCTTGGACAGCATGTGAACCTCGTCGATGATATAGATCTTGTAACGCGCCGAGGCCGCCCGATAGTGCACGCTGTCAATGATCTCGCGGATATCATCGACACCGGTGCGCGAGGCCGCGTCCATCTCCATCACATCCACGTGGCGACCTTCGGCAATTGCCACGCAGTGTTCGCAAGTGCCGCAGGGCTCGACGGTTGGTCCGCCCGTGCCGTCCGGTCCGATGCAGTTCATACCCTTGGCGATGATCCGCGCCGTCGTGGTTTTGCCCACGCCGCGAATGCCCGTCATTACAAAGGCCTGCGCGATCCGATCGGCTTCGAACGCGTTCTTGAGCGTGCGCACCATCGCCTCTTGCCCGATCAGATCGGCGAACGTTTCTGGGCGGTATTTGCGCGCCAGAACCTGATATGGCCGGGCTGCTTGCGCCGTGTCGGGAGTGGTGTCGCTCATCGTCAACCTTTGTCGAGATTCGTCCAGTCACAGAAGACTAAAGCGGGGCGAGGCAGGGGTCCACCAAAGATGCGGTCGCTGGTCACAACGCCCACAAGATCCCCCCGACCCCAACCGTTGCCACAGTCATCAAAGCGGCAAGACGGGTGAAAGACTGTGTCGGTAACGCTTCTGCATCGTTTTCAGATAGCCGCGACAGAGTTTTGCAAGCCTGCCGCCGTGCCGCCCAATAGATCACGATCGCTGCCAGCAAGAACAAAGTCGCGACCAGCTTGGCCGCCCAGGTTGGATCAAACGCCCCAAACACGGCCTTTAACCCGATCGCAACACCCACCGCGCCAAGGCCGGTTCCCATCCACGCTGAAAACGTGCGCTCGTTGGCCATGATCGTTCGATCCTCGGCCCACCGCGTTCGGATTTCAGCTTTTTCCTCATCATCTTTTGCATCGTGACTGGCCATGTTCCGACCCTATCCTGTCAGTTACCTCAGTGCGACCTGATTTGCGGACGCGCGCCAAATGATATCCCCTTGGACTAACGTCCTTTGCGCTTTCCTGCGCCCTTGGTAACGCTCTTCACCATTTTCGAGAACTTTCGCTGTCGCGCGCGGCTTTCGGCCACCGTCTCGGTGTTCTTTGCATCACCGGCGCGCAATTTGCGCCAGCGTGCCAAACGGTCCAGATCAAGCTCTCCCGCGTCGATGGCCGCGCGTACGGCACACCCTGGCTCGGTTTCATGCGCACAGTCGGAAAACCGACATTGGGTTTCCAGCTCGGCCAGATCGTCAAAAACGCTGTCGATCCCCTCGCGGGTGTCCAAAAGACGTAACGCACGCATGCCGGGCATATCAATGATCCAACCGCCCTGCAGCATGGGACGCATACTGCGCGAGGTTGTGATATGGCGGCCCTTCGCGTCGTCTTCGCGGACGCCGCCGGTGTCGGCGTCGCCCCCAGTCAAGCCATTGGTTAGGGTTGTTTTGCCCACGCCGGACGACCCGATAAAGGCCGCCGTTTGCGGGGCTTTGCACCACGCCGCCACCGCTGCCGCACCGGATGGGTCGCGGGCGTTGACGGTCAGGATCGTCAGCATCGGGTCAAGGGTCTGTGCCTCGGCCTCGTATCGAAGGGGATCATCGCACAGGTCCGCTTTTGTCAGGACCAGAACAGGATAACATCCAGCCTCATGTGCCAGTGCCAAAAACCGTTCGATCCGGGCAATGTTGAAATCATCATTGCACGAGGTCACGATAAACAGCGTATCGACATTCGCCGCGATCAGCTGCGTATGTGCATCGGTCCCGGCGGCACGTCGTTGAAGCAGTGATTTTCGCTCCAAACATCGTTGTATGCGAAGCTCTGGGTCGGCCAAAACCCAATCGCCAACCGCCAATTCGCCGGCCACGATCTTGGGAGAGGTCAGGGTGACCTCGCCCGCCTCGCCCAGCGCATTCATGCGGCTGCGGTGAATGTCGGTGATCCGGTAAGGGGTCAAGTCGGCAGCGTCGTCGCGCTGCGCTTCGAAGAAAGGGGACCAACCAAGGTCCGTAAGTGTGTGTGTCATTGGTCTGCCTGTTTCAGCATGGCATTGCACCCCGCGCGCAAACGCGGCTTGGGGTGTGCGTGCTCAGGCAGAAATGGGTCAAACCCGTTTAGCAATTTCCTGCCCGAAGGGTGATGAGAACAGTCATGAAGTCCCTCCGTTTGTTGGCGGCCCGTGGTGGTTTCGGGCTTTTGGGCGGCTGTCCCTCTCGGCAAAACTCCGTTTCGCCTGTCGGGGTTTCAAATTCTGCGAATTTGAAACTGTTCTGTCCCTCTCGACAAAACTCCGTTTTGCCTGTCGGGGTTTCAAATTCTGCGAATTTGAAACTGGGTGAGAGGCTGAACACGACCCAAGCGGGGCTCGTTGTGGCTGCTTCCTTCCGGACCTGACCAGATTGGCGAGGTGCCTGCCCGCGCCAACCTCTCGCCTCTCATATATGAGGCACTCACAAGCGATGCAAGCCTCAGAGTTCCATCTCGTAATGTGCAAAACCTTTTGCGTCGCGCGCCGTCACGCAATCGATCGACAGCCAGGGGTATTTCTGGACGGCCGTCGCGGCGCGCGGCGAGGACTTGAACATGATGCTGGCCCCCGGCACATTCGCAAATCTCCAGATCGGTGCAGGGGACACCTCGATCACCTCGTTTCGTTCCACAAAAGCCTTCAGAACGTCGCGTATGGCAATCGGTGGCGTTGGCATGATCCGGTCGGCCGGCGCGACCGGAAAGCCACCACCGCCGCGCGCCCTGAAATCACTGGTCGCCAAAAGGAACTCGTCATCATCGTGCACGGCCTGAGCGTTATGACAAAGATCAATGATGCGACCAGCTGCCAGCCCAGACGCGGCCCCGGCGGGCGTGAACCGCGCGGGCTGTGACAGATCAACCTGATAGGTCAACCCGAACACCGCCTCGAGCAGATAGCCCGGTGTCGCATCTTCTTTCAGCGCGACTCGACGGTCGCCCGGAAGCACTTGGTTGTAGATGCTGACAGAGCGCTCCAGCCAATCTTTCAGATAGGCGCCAGTCGCGCGCACAAGGATCAACTCGTTCGGAAAGATATACAGATCTGATACCGACCGCAGCGTGATGTCGCCTGCTGGAACGTCGGAGTAATAATTCGCCCCCCCCAACCCGCCCGACTTGAACGGCGCGCTTGAGGCAAGAACGGGCAGCACCTCACCCGCCATATCTTGCTGAATCTGATGCGCGTAATCCGCCATCGCCACCTGCACAAGGCGCGTGGCATTGTCGGCCCCCACCAAGGCAAGATAGGTATCGAGATCTTCCAGACTGTGACCCACCCGCGTTCGCATGTGGCTGAGTGTCTTTTCATGTAAGCCATCCAGAAGGGTCGGCAAGTCTGGGGCAGATGCGGGTGTCGGTGGTGTGTGCGGTTTTCGCAGCGTTGACGGCGTCTTGACCACGCTGTTCGCCGGCGTTCGATCCGCCCCTGTCACGGCACGCAGATCGACCTTGGCCGAGCTTACCTGCCAGCGCCCGTCCTGATGGGTCAGGTCAAGATCAACGATTCCAAGATGGGACCCCCAGAACCCCGGCATCACCGTGGGTATGCCGTTCAGTCGCCCCTCGGTCGAATTCGGGCCATGGGCCGCGTGATCACCAGCCGGAAACACCTGATGGGTGTGACCGCCCACAATCGCATCAATCCCATCCAGTCGTGACAACGGCACAAGGGCGTTTTCCATGTTGGGAACATGCGTGCTGCCGCCCAGCCCTGAATGGGCAAGCACGATGACGATGTCGGCACCGTTCTGACGCATCAGCGGAACATAGGCGCGTGCTGTTTCGACGATATCGCGTGTCTCGGGCAGGTTATCTTGCCCACTGCCTTGTCGCAGCGATCCCGGAGGCAGCAGACCAAGCACTCCGATCCCAAGATCGCCCACCGCCCCGCCTGTGTCTGTGACCTTGCGGTGCAGGATCGTGAACGGGGGCATAAGTGTTGTGTCTTGGGTCGGACACGCGGCGCGCCTGAGAACTGAATTTGCAGACAGAACTGGAAAACTTGCCTGTCCGATCGCCCCCAGCAGCACATCGACCCCACGGTCGAAATCATGGTTGCCCAGATTTGCCGCGTCATAGTCCAGATGGTTCATCGCAGCAATCATTGGATGGGTGGCAACATCGATGGCAGGCGCATCGTCCAACCCGGCCCGCTCCAGCACAAGATCGCCCATCGCCGTCCCATGCAGAAAATCGCCATTATCCAGCAGGATCGAGTTGGGCACTTGCTGTCGGGCTGCGTGGATCAGACACGCGGTATTCGCCAATCCCCACTGGTCCACGCGATTGTCAGACAGGTAGTCGTAGGGGAGAATATGCATGTGCAGGTCTGTCGTCGCCATTACGCGCAACGTTGTGTGAGGGGGCACGGGCCTTGCGTCACGATTTCGAATGGATTTCAACGTCGACAAACCTTGTCTTCTGGAACAAATTCGGGGCCAACATGTTAGCCGCAACCTCACACTAGGCTTCTGACAACGGAAATGCCATCTGGGCGAGTGGGAAACAAACTGTTTTCTATCTTTGCGTGTTTTTTGAGGCGCAAAACTGGATGGTATTCGTCCGTGATCCTGCTAGCGTGCATCGGGCTTTGAACCGACGCGAGGGTCTGATGAAAATTGCCGAAGAGGTCACATTCGGGGCGGGTCTGCTGAACCGCTTGGCTGAAATCAGAGGCAACCAAGGCGCCATCGAAGATCGCATCAAGAAGGGTAGAATCCTTCCCCTCTGGCGCGGCAAACCGCTGCTCAGGCCCGATCTGGATGGCCGACAAAGCCTTGCGTTTCTGTCAGCCGACCATGCCGTTCTGCAAGACCGGTTGGACCGGTGCGTGTATCTTGGCGACACTGAAACCAGCCCCGTCTTTGCCGTAGACATCTCGGACCTGACACCAGAGGGCGAATTGCCCGGCGCAGATGAGTTTCTTGACCTCAGTTTGCAACATCTAACTGGCACGCCTGAAGATCACAGCTTTGGCGAGCTGCGCGGTGTGATGGCGCAACTCACTCAGCTTGAAGCCGAAATAGCGGCCACCGCACGAGGCATATTGGAGTGGCACCGCATTCACCGGTTCTGCGCCAATTGCGGCGAGATGAGCGATGTCATCATGAGCGGATGGCAGCGCCGCTGCAATAGCTGCGGTCGAATGCACTTTCCACGCACCGATCCTGTGGTAATCATGCTGATCACGCATGGCAATTCGGCTTTGATTGGGCGCAATGAAAACTGGCCGCCGCGCATGTATTCACTGCTTGCAGGCTTCATGGAGCCCGGCGAAACGATCGAAGCTGCCACCCGGCGTGAAGTGTTTGAAGAAACCGGTGTGCGTGTCGATCGGGTCGACTATCTGGCCTCGCAGCCCTGGCCCTATCCAGCGTCGTTGATGATCGGAACACGCGGGCTTGCGACCACGACCGATATCACTCTTGACCCCATCGAACTGGAAGGCGCCCTTTGGGTGTCGCGCGAAGACATGCTGGAGGTGTTTGCCGGCCGTCATCCGGACATTGCCGCAGCGCGAAAAGGTTCTATCGCGCATTTTCTTTTGACAAACTGGCTTGCGGACAGGCTGGATTAAGACCACATTCCTGCCCCAGAATATTGGGCAGACAGAGGGCCTTTCACAATGAAATTTGCGACACGCGAAGACATCGAAGCCACCATCGAACAGGCCTTTGAAGCGGTTTCGGACTTCGATGGGCTGGAGCGCGCGGCGCTGCGGCGGGGCGCCGAGGTAAGCCGAACCGATACGCTTAGCGTGCCGGGTGCCGGGATGCGTTGGCAGGCCAAGTTTCCCTATCGCAACCGTGACCGGATCGCGGATATGGAAATGATGACCTACGATGCGCCCAATGCGCTGGCAATGCTGTCCAAAGTGTCTGGTATGGAAGCGCTTGTCGAAATTGATTTCGTCGAATTGTCGCGCAACCGCACCCGGATGAATATGAGCATCGACATTCGTCCGAAAACAATACCAGCGCGCCTGTTGCTGCAATCCGCAAGACTGGCGCGGTCAAATCTGGCCCGGCGGTTCAAGCACCGTGTGGCGACCTATGCACGCACCATCGAAGGGCGCGTTCGTGCGCGGCAGGCTGGATAGCACTGGCCGTGCTCAGCGCTCAGTCGCGCGCGGGATCGCGTGGATACACACCGATAATATCCAGTGACGATGTGAAATAGTCCAACTCCTCCATCGCCAATTGCACGTTGCGGTCGTCCGGATGACCTTCGATATCGGCGTAAAACCGCGTGGCGCTGAACGATCCATCCACCATGTAGCTTTCCAGCTTGGTCATGTTCACACCGTTGGTCGCAAAGCCCCCCATCGCCTTGAACAGGGCCGCGGGAATGTTGCGCACTTCGAAGACAAACGTGGTGATCATTCCGTGATCCCCACGGCGGGTGTGGTCTGGCTCAGGCCCCATGATCACAAAGCGCGTGGTGTTGTGGCCGTGATCTTCGACATCTTCGGCCAACACGTCCAGGCCATAGATCTTGGCAGCCAGCGCAGAGGCCAGCACACCTTCTTCCGCGGCTTTCGAGCGCGCCAGATTGGCCGCGGCGCCAGCACTGTCGGCGGCAGAGACGCCGCGAATACCATGAAGTTTAAGGAATTCCGACGATTGCGGCAGCAAGACCAGATGGGCGCGCACGGTTTTGATGTCTTCAATCCTGGCCCCGGGCAGGCCGAGCAGGGAAATGCGCACGCGCACGAATGCCTCATCCAGAATGTGCAGCCCGCTTTCCGGCAACAGGCGGTGGATATCCGCCACGCGGCCATATGTGGTGTTTTCGATCGGCAACATGGCTTGCGCCGCAATCCCCGAGCGCACGGCTTCGATCACCTCTTCAAAGGAATCGCAAGGCATGGGGTCCATGTCAGGGCGTGCGGCAAGACAGGCTTCGTGTGAATAGGCGCCGGGTTCCCCCTGAAAGGCGATGCGGTTGGTCATTTCGCGGGTCCTTCCTGCAGTTTAGCGGTAAACCTCAAGCTGTGGCGCCTCATATCGCTTGAAACATGGCAATGGAAGCGGCTAGAAGGCTTTTGACTTTGGATGAGACGGATCGCGACATGTTCGACACAATGACAATGACGAAAGCCGGGGCCGCTGTTCTTGGCACCCTCCTGTTCTTCTTGCTGGGCTCTTGGGCAGCAGACAGCCTGTATTCGACAGAAGCCGGGGGCCATGGCGACGAAGGTCACGCGACCTCTGGTTACGTGATCGCCACCGCTGACGACGGCGAAGCCGAGGTGGAGGAAGAAGAAGCTGTTCCCTTCGCAGACCTGCTGGCCGCAGCCGACCCCGCCAAAGGCGAAAAGGTCTGGGGCAAATGCCGCGCTTGCCACAAGCTGGAAGACGGTGCCAACGGCACCGGCCCGCACTTGTTTGGTGTTGTTGACCGCCCGATCGGCGGTGTTGACGGCTTCAACTATTCGGACGCTCTGGCAGGGCTTGACGGAAACTGGGGTCCGGAAGAGCTGAACGCATGGCTGGCCGATCCGAAAGGCTATGCGCCGGGCAACAAGATGACCTACGCGGGTCTGAAAAAAGAAGAAGACCGCGCCAACCTGATTGCGTATCTGCAAACCATTGGCGGATAGACGCACCTGAAATACCAAGACAGGGCCGGTTCGCACAGCGGATCGGCCTTTTCTTTTGCGATATCACGCCTGTCAGGGCGGGTTCATGGGGTGATCACCAATTCGCGCCTTGAATGTTATCAGGCCCCGCCTTTAGCTTGGTGGCGAGCGATTTCTGCTTTTCCATCGGAGGCCCACCATATGACGCCAACCCTGACGCGCGCCCTGCCCGACAATGATATCCAGACCCGTTCGGTTTTCTGGTGGATGGTGGTGACCACGCTGTTGTTGCTCATCCCTTTGACGGCAAGGGCAGAGCAAACGATCATATCGCATGCTTATTCCTATTTCGGCACGCCAAAATATGGCGCGGACTTCCCGCACCTGGACTACGTGAACCCAGACGCGCCGAAAGGCGGCGAGATTGTCATCGCGTCAGAAAGCGGCACGTTTGACAGCTTTAACCCCTATGCGCGCAAGGGTGTGGCCGGGGCGCTTGCCTCGATCAACATTGAACGTCTGCTCACCAGCACAGCCGACGAAATCGGCACCTCCTATGGGCTGTTGGCTGAAAGCCTTGAATACCCGGAAGATCAAAGCTGGGTCATCTTCACCCTGCGCCCCGAAGCACAGTTTGCCGATGGCAGCCCTGTCACCGCCGAAGATGTGGTTTTCACGCATAACCTGTTCATGGAGCAAGGTCTGATCAGTTTCCGCGAAGGCGTCAGCCGGATCATTGCCAATGTTGAAGCGTTGGACCCGGCACGGGTCAAGTTCACCTTCCAGCCTGATGGGTCGGTCCGCGATCGCATTTCGCAGGCGGGTTCTACGCCCGTTATGTCCAAAGCGTGGTTTGAAAAAACAGGCGCGCGGCTGGATGAAAGCCGACTGGAGCAGGCATTGGGCACCGGTCCCTATATGCTTGACAGTTACAAGATCAATCAGCGCATCGTTTATAAGCGCAACCCGGACTATTGGGGCCGCGATCTGCCGATCAACAAGGGTCGTTGGAATTTCGACACCATCCGCATCGAATATTTTGCCGACAGCAATTCCGCGTTCGAGGGCTTTACTTCGGGCAGCTACACCTTTCGGGTCGAAAACAGTTCGAAGGAATGGGCCACGTCCTACGACTTCCCAGAGGTCAGAAGCGGTCAAGTGATCAAAGCGGAACTGCACGATGGCTCTCAGGCCTCGGGGCAAGGCTTCGTGTTCAACATGCGCCGCCCCAAGTTCCAGGATATCCGCGTCCGCGACGCCATCGGCTTGATGTTCAATTTCACATGGTCAAACGAAGCACTGTTCTATGGCATTTACGAACGGGTCAACAGCTTTGCCGAAAACTCGTATCTTGAAGCCACTGGCACCCCGTCGCCCGAGGAACTGGCACTGCTTGAGCCACTCGCTGACAAACTGCCCGAAGGTGCCTTGGGCGAAGCGATCATGGCTCCGACCTCTGGCGCGCGACAGTTTGATCGCAAAAATGCCCGTCAGGCCTCGGCGCTTCTGGACGATGCCGGGTGGATCGTCGGCGACGATGGTATCCGCCGCAACGCAAA
The DNA here is from genome assembly GCF_947497285.1 of uncultured Aliiroseovarius sp. Classification (GTDB taxonomy): domain Bacteria; phylum Pseudomonadota; class Alphaproteobacteria; order Rhodobacterales; family Rhodobacteraceae; genus Aliiroseovarius. The sequence continues at coordinate 317,070 of NZ_CANMFT010000004.1, forward strand.
GGGCGACACGCTCAGGGTCGAGTTCTTGACCTTTTCACCAACCTTTGACCGGGTGATCAATCCCTATGTGGAAAACTTGCGCAACATAGGCGTGGATGCGATTTTGAACCGGGTCGATACCTCGCAATTTGTCGATCGGCGCTACGCGTTTGACTATGACATCATCACGGACCAACTGGCGTTTGGGTATGAACCGGGCAGCAATCTGGCACAATCATTTGGATCGAAAGAGGCCGCGGTGTCCGTGTTCAACTCGCCCGGTGTTGCCGACCCCGCGGTGGACGAGCTGATCGACATGATCCGAAATGCCAAATCCAAGGAAGACCTCGTGATCGCCGCCAGAGCACTGGATCGGGTCATGCGGGCACTGAAGATAATGGTTCCGCAATGGTATAAAGACAAACATACCGTCGCATATTATGACCAGTTCGAACATCCCGACCCGCTTCCGCCCTACGATCTGGGCTATCTGGACTTCTGGTGGTTTAACGCCGACAAAGCTGCAAAACTGAAAGCGGACGGCGTGCTGCGCTGAACCGCGCCGCACCACCGGCAACAGGCAACAAAACGAGAGCGAGACCCATATGGGCGCCTATATTCTGCGCAGGCTACTTCTGATCATTCCGACGTTATTTGGGATCATGGTGATCAACTTTGCCCTGACCCAGTTCGTGCCGGGTGGACCGATTGAGCAGATCATCGCCCAGATGGAGGGCGAAGGCGACGTTTTCGAAAGCATTGCGGGTGGGGGTGGCGATGCCGGCATCGGCGGCGGTGGTGGCGATGAACGATATCTGGGCGCACGCGGGTTGCCGCCGGAGTTCATCGCCGAGCTGGAAAAGGAATTTGGCTTCGACAAACCTCCGGTCGAACGGTTCTTTTCGATGATCTGGAACTATATGCGCCTTGATTTCGGGGAAAGCTATTTCCGGTCCATCGGCGTCTTTGAACTGGTGGCCGAAAAGCTGCCCGTGTCGATCACGCTGGGTCTGTGGTCGACGGTCATCGCCTATCTGGTGTCGATCCCGTTGGGTGTGCGCAAGGCTGTGCGGGACGGGTCGAAATTCGACACCTGGACCTCGGGCATCATCATTGTGGCCTACGCGATCCCCGGCTTTCTATTCGCAATCTTGTTGCTGGTCGTCTTTGCAGGCGGGTCCTATCTGCAATGGTTCCCCTTGCGCGGGCTGACCTCGGACAATTGGGACCAGCTGTCGCTTTGGGGTAAGATCGTGGACTATTTCTGGCACATCACCTTGCCGGTCCTTGCCTCGACCATCGCCAGTTTCGCCACGCTGACCCTGCTGACCAAGAACAGCTTTCTGGACGAGATCAAGAAGCAATACGTTGTGACCGCCCGCGCCAAGGGTCTGGCCGAACACCGGGTGCTTTATGGCCACGTCTTTCGCAACGCGATGCTGATCGTGATCGCGGGCTTCCCTGCGGTTTTTCTGGGCGTCTTCTTTGGCGGGTCGGTGATCATCGAAACGCTGTTTTCGCTGGATGGTCTGGGACGGCTCGGCTTCGAAGCGGCACTGGCCCGCGACTATCCTGTCATCTTCGGCACGCTGTTCGTGTTTGGCCTGATTGGCCTGTTGGTCGGGATCCTGTCGGACCTGATGTATGTGTTCGTCGATCCCCGCATCGACTTCGAGGGGCGCGAGGTCTGATCATGGCACTGTCCCCCCTGAACCAACGCCGCTGGCGAAATTTCCGCCGCAACGGGCGCGCCTTCTGGTCGCTGATCTTGTTTTGCGTCCTGTTCGGGCTGTCGCTGATCGCCGAGTTCATCGCCAACGACAAACCGATCCTGGTGAAATACGACGGCAGCTATTACGCCCCCGTTTTCAACTTCTATCCAGAAACAACCTTTGGCGGCGACTTCAAAACCGAAGCCGTCTATCGCGACATCGAGGTGAAATGCCTGATCACCACCGGCGGCGCCGAGGCCTGCTGGGACACACCCAACGAGGCGATTGCCGAGGCAACCACCACCGGCACAGTCGGCGGCGAGGCCGTGACGACGGGTTGGCTGTTGTGGCCACCGGTGCCCTACAGCTTCAACACCATCAATGACATTGACGGGGCCGCCCCTTCGCCGCCAGATGCAAAACACCTGCTGGGTACGGATGACACGGCGCGCGATGTGCTTGCGCGAGTGATCTACGGGTTCCGCCTTTCGGTCTTCTTTACCATCATCGTGACGGTTCTGACGTCGGTCATCGGTGTCGCCGCTGGCGCCATCCAAGGCTATTTCGGTGGCTGGGTGGATCTGGTATTCCAACGCATTCTGGAAATCTGGAGCTCCACCCCTTCGCTTTACGTGATCATCATCCTGTTTGCGATTCTGGGTCGAAGTTTCTGGCTTCTGGTCTTCGTGACGGTGCTGTTCGGCTGGCCCGCGCTTGTCGGCGTTGTGCGGGCGGAATTCCTGCGCGCCCGCAATTTCGAGTATGTCCGCGCCGCGCGCGCCCTTGGCGTGTCGAACCGGATCATCATGTTCCGCCATGTGTTGCCCAACGCCATGGTCGCGACCCTGACAATGCTGCCCTTCATCATCACCGGGACAATCTCGACCCTAGCAACGCTAGATTTTCTGGGCTTTGGCCTTCCGTCCTCATCGCCTTCGCTGGGCGAACTGACCCGCCAGGCCAAAGCGAATTTGCAAGCGCCATGGCTGGCCTTCACCGCCTTCATGACCTTCTCGATCCTGCTGTCACTGCTCGTCTTTATCTTTGAAGGCGTGCGCGATGCGTTCGACCCGCGAAAGACCTTCCAATGAGCGTTCTTCACGTGAAAGACCTGCATGTCAGCTTTCGGCAGGATGGACAGCTACACCCGGCGGTGCGTGGGGTCAGCTTCAAGCTTGCCAAGGGCGAAACCGTGGCGATTGTGGGGGAAAGCGGGTCCGGCAAATCCGTCACTGCGCTGTCCACTGTGTCGCTTTTGCCCGACAGCGCCCATGTCGAAGGGTCAATCACCTATGGCGGCCGCGAGATGATCGGCGCATCGCCCTCCGAATTGCGCGATGTGCGCGGCAACGATATCAGCTTCATCTTTCAAGAGCCGATGACATCACTGAACCCGCTGCACACGATCGAAAAGCAGCTGGCCGAGTCGATTGAGCTGCACCAAGGCCTGACCGGTGACGCCGTGCGCGTGCGCATCCTTGAGCTTTTGAACAAAGTCGGCATCCGCGACGCGGAAACGCGACTGGCGCATTATCCGCACCAATTGTCGGGCGGGCAGCGGCAACGCGTGATGATCGCTATGGCGCTGGCCAATGGTCCCGAACTTCTGATCGCAGATGAACCCACAACGGCGCTGGACGTGACCATTCAGGCGCAAATCCTTGACCTGTTGGCCGAGCTTAAGGAAAGCGAGGGGATGAGCCTTCTGTTCATCACCCATGACCTTGGCATTGTGCGCAAAATCGCGGATCGGGTTTGCGTGATGAAAGATGGCGTGATCGTCGAAGAAGGCCCCACCGCCGCGCTTTTCGCGAACCCGAAACACGACTACACCCGCACACTGATCAATGCCGAGGCACAGGGCCGCCCCGACCCTGTCCCCGAAAACGCGCCCGAGATTGCGACAACGAAAGACCTGCGCATCTGGTTCCCCATCCAACGCGGCCTGCTGCGCCGAACGGTGGGGCATGTGAAGGCGGTGAACGCGGCCAGCTTCTCGGTTCGGGCCGGCGAAACCGTCGGGATCGTTGGTGAAAGCGGGTCGGGCAAGACAACGCTGGCACTGGCCGTGATGCGGTTGATCAGCTCGGACGGGCCTGTGGTTTTTCTGGGCGAGGACATACAGGGGCGCAAATCGCGCCAATTGCAGCCGCTCAGGCGTGACATGCAAATCGTGTTTCAAGACCCCTATGGGTCGCTGTCACCCCGCATGACCGCCGAGGAAATAATTGCCGAGGGCTTGTCGGTTCACGGGTTGGACCCCGGTCGTGACCGGCGTGAGATGGTCTGGGAGATCATGGAAGAAGTCGGGCTGGACCCTGCCACGATGCACCGCTATCCGCACGAGTTTTCCGGCGGGCAGCGCCAGCGTATCGCGATTGCACGGGCGATGATCCTTAGACCCAAGCTTGTTGTGCTGGATGAACCGACCTCGGCGCTGGATATGACGGTGCAGGTGCAGATCGTCGACTTGCTGCGCAGCCTGCAAAGAAAGCACAAGCTGGCGTATCTGTTCATCTCGCACGACTTGCGGGTGGTGCGTGCGCTGTCCCATCAGGTGCTGGTCATGCGCGCGGGTGATGTGGTGGAACGTGGGCCAGCGGACCAGATCTTCGATGCCCCGCAAACAGATTACACCCGCGCCCTGATGGCAGCGGCGTTCGATCTGGAAGTTGCCAAAGGCGCCTCCGACTAACCACATCTTTGGGGGGTCAGGACGGTCCCAGCACGTTGCAACGCGCGTTGCGCGCGCTCAGCCGGCGGCATGCCAGATCGGCTTGGGTCTGCGTCATACCGACAAAGTTTGCATGCCATCCATCCGACCGGCGGACAACTTTACGAAGCGCGTCATCCAACGTGTCGATTTCTTTCAGCGCCGTCTTGAGAAGCGTCCGTTCTGCTTGATAGCGCGACCCTAGCACGCCGACATTGATTGCCCAGTGACGACCACCAGATGTTGACATGCGGCTGACCACTTCGGGTTCGGCCAGTGCAGCGGCGGGCTTGGGTTCAAGCGCCGTCAGGATGATGGCTTCCGGGCGCGGCCGGGGGGGTGCGACAGTCGTCGGAGCTTCTGGCGTCGCTGGTCGCGCTTGCACCGGGGCAGCTGTCGTAATTTGGGCAGTTGGCACCAAAGCGGCAACAAGTTCGGCGCGGGGGGCTGGCGTCACGGCCGGGGGCGCCGTTTCGACAACGGCGGCAACTTCGACCGGGGCCGGTTGGGTGATGGCCGTTGCGACAGCATCCTTGATGCCTTCGGTCAAGGCCGCAAGCTGGGCTTGGGCGACGGGGTCTTGCGTGATCGGGCGCGGCGTTGGGCGCGGGCTACGCTTCACAGCCGTCACAAGGCGAATTGTCTTACCGGCTGCACCGGGTTCGAACACTTCAGCGGAGTAGACAGGCAGCGCAGGTTTGCGCACCGAGGCATGGCTGGGCGCACGGCGGAACCCCAGATCCATCAATTCGGCGACCTTGGCATTGCGCGACGCTGTGGACTGACCGCCGAAAACGGTCGTGATAATCCGTTCTGATCCACGTTCAGCCGAGGCCACAAGGTTAAAACCTGCCGCGCGGGTGTAACCCGTCTTGATGCCATCCGCGCCCTTATAGGCACTTAGAAACCGGCGGTTCGTGTTGGACACAGGGCGCATACCTGCATCGGTCGTTATGCGCGAAAACAGGTTGTAATATTCCGGATGGTCGAAAAACAGGTGGCGCCCCAGCGTCGTCATGTCGCGCGCGGTGGACAAATGCCCGCTTTCCGTCAACCCGTGGGCGTTCTTGAAATGTGTGCGCGTCATGCCCAGCGCCTTTGCGGTGCGGTTCATTCGGCGGGCAAACGCGGCCTCGGAGCCTGCAATCGCAATGCCGATCGCGGTGGCTGCATCATTGGCTGATTTGACGCCGGCGGCGCGGATCAGATAGCGAAACTTGATCTTCTGGCCTGCGCGCAGACCCAATTTGGACGGTGGTTCGGACGCGGCTTTTTGGGTGATCGTAACGACTGTGTCGGGTGTAATCTCACCGCGTTTGATGGCCTCGAACGCGATGTAGAGTGTCATCATTTTGGTCAAAGATGCGGGATGCAATCGCGTATCGGCGTTGCGCGCATGCAGCACCTCGCCGGTGCGCGCATCAATCACCATCGCCGCATAGGGCGCAGCCTGCGCACGCGAGGGCGCAAGCATGACCAAACAGCCAATAATAGCCAGGAACAGCCCTAAACGGACCCACTGCCACGGACGTGTCTGCACGTCGTCCACCTTTTCTGCCTCAATCGCCTAGGTCTTATGCCCGGCTGATTTGTTTTTTTCAGCGTAACACGAAGATCGCGTTTGAGAAAACAGCTTATTTTCAAAGGCCTAAATCGTGGCGGTCAGGCAACGGGCGGAACATGTAGTGGTCTGACTGGAGCAAACACCTATATCTGGGGCAAATCCGCCAAGCAGTTGGGCAGCTGCGACAAATCACCCAATGTGCGAAATTTCAGGTGATCAACAGGTGGCACCGCGTGTTCGTAGCTCCACGTCAGGGTGTGCGGCACGTGAATGGCCCACGCGCCTGCCTCAAGTGCCGGGAGCACATCTGACCTCAACGAGTTTCCGACCATCAGCCCCTGCGCAACCCCGCCAAAGCGCGCAAATGCGCTTAGATAAACGGCAGGGGTCTTGTCTGAAACGATCTCGATCCCATCGAAGAAATCCCCCAGCCCGGACTGTGCAAGCTTCCGCTCCTGATCCAGCAAGTCGCCCTTGGTGATCAGCAATATGTTGTGCGACCGCGCAAGTTCCGCGATCACGCGCTTGGCGTGGGGCAGAAGTTCGATCGGATGGGACAGCATCTCTTGTCCAGCATCGACCAAAGCTCGAATAACGTGACCGGGCACCTTCCCGTCGGTCACATCCAAGGCCGTTTCGATCATCGATAGGGTGAAGCCTTTGATGCCAAAGCCGTAATGGCCCAGGTTGCGCCGCTCGGCCGCCAACAACCGCTCGGACAGGTGATCGGGGTCGGCAAAATCAGCCAGCAGGGCGGTGAAACGTGCTTGGGTCAGTTGAAAGAACTGTTCGTTTTGCCACAGCGTATCGTCCGCATCGAAACCAATTGTTGTTACTTTTGCGCCCATTTTGTATGTGCCTTTCAAGAGAACACCCGCCCTGCCCTCTTTTCATTGGCGACAGTGACCATATATTCTGAGACCCAAGCAGACTCTTTTGCAACCTGTGGAGTGATGTCGACATGACGACACTGCCTTTCATCCTGTCACAAGACGACGGCGCCGACGACGGTGACGGTGAGGTGGGCGTAGCGGTTGCCACAAAGCCCAAAACCAAACGACCGCCCATGTATAAAGTGCTGATCCTCAACGATGACTTTACACCCATGGAATTCGTCGTGATGGTGCTGGAGCGGTTCTTCGGCATGAACCACGCACAAGCATTTGAATTGATGCTGACGGTTCACAAGAAGGGGTTGGCCGTCGCTGGCGTTTTTTCCTACGAGATTGCTGAGACCAAGGTGACACAAGTCATGCATTTGGCACGTGAACATCAGCACCCGCTTCAATGCACGATGGAAAAGGAATGACCGCGGCCGCGGTGCCCACCATGTTTCACACAAGATTGTCCCTAGCCCTGCGCGACGGCGCGCTATTGTTGCCTGCTGCCGGGCGTATCCTTGTTATAGGCCCAACAGCAGGCCACGACCTGTCGGATCTGCCCAAGGACCGGGTGACGATCTACAGTCGGTTCTTTCCTGACCATGCGGCTTGGGTGGCGCGCGGGCTCGATGTGGTCACAGCCTTGCCTGAGGGCGGGTTTGCGGCCGCTGTGGTGTGTGTGCCCCGCGCCAAGAAGCTTGCGCAGGCTTGGGTTTACGCCGCGGCGCGCGCGACGGGTGGCGGTCTGATCGTGCTGGATGGTCAAAAAACTGATGGGATCGACAGCCTTGTTAAGGCCCTGAAAAACCGCGCTGATGGGCTTGCCAGCTTGTCCAAAGCACATGGCAAGCTGATCTGGTTGACCAACGCAGAGGTGGCCGACTGGGCCCCGGCGGACACGCAGCTTGAGGGGGGGTTCATCACCCGTCCGGGTGTTTTTTCAGCCGATGGGGTGGACAAGGGCTCTGCGGTGTTGGCCGCGGCGCTCCCCACCGAGATCAAAGGGCGCGTGGCCGATCTTGGCGCTGGTTGGGGCTATCTGTCACGACATATCCTGATGCGAGAGGGCGTCACAACGCTGGACCTGATCGAGGCGGATCTTGCCGCGCTCGATTGCGCCAAGCTCAATATAACCGATCAACGTGCCAACTTCATTTGGGGGGATGCGACACGTTTTTCACCTGATGCGCCCTATGATGTCGTCATTTCCAATCCGCCCTTTCACACCGGACGCGCGGGCGATCCTGATCTGGGTCGGGCCTTTATCCGGTCGGCGGCGCGGATGCTGAAAGGCTCGGGTTGGCTCATCATGGTTGCGAACCGCCATTTGCCCTATGAAGACACGTTGGCCGAACTGTTTCGAGAGGTCGAAGACCTCGGTGGCAGCCCCGGTTTCAAGTGCCTCAGCGGCACAAAGCCCCGTCGCGCCGGCCGATAGGATCAGCTAGGCTCGTCAGGGAATCAGGAGGCTCACATGTCTTTTTCAATTTCTGGTAAAACCGCCATCGTGACCGGCGCGGCAAATGGTATTGGCCTGTCGATTGCCCGCCACTTCGCCGATCGCGGAGCAAATGTTATTTGTGCAGACATAGATGAAAAGCGGCTTGTCGATGAATGGGGCCCGAACCCCGATGATGGCGTGGACGAACCATCAAACACCCGCATTTTTGCGGGCGACCTGCGCCAGAAGCTGACAATCGCCAACTTGCTCTCTGCCACCATCGATTCGTTTGAACGTGTCGATATTCTGGTCAACGCCTCGCGTCAGGTGCTGTTGGCGGACCCGCTGGACGTGGACAACGGCGCCGTTCAGACGCTTCTGGATCAGAACCTGATGACCAGCCTGCGGTTGAGCCAGCTGGTCGCCCGGCGCATGATTCAGCAGGGCGAGGGTCTTGACGAAGAAGAACAGACCTCGCCGCTTGGAGCCATCGTCAATTTGTCATCTGTCGCTGCAACGCGGACCCAACCCGGATTGATGGCCTATTCGATCGCATCAGCGGCACTGGATCAGATGACCCGGTCCCTCGCGGTTGCCCTTGCCAGTCACCGCATCCGGGTGAACGCGGTCGCATTCGGATCGGTGATGAGCGCAAGCCTGCGTGACGCAATCCGCGAAACGGGCGACACCCGCGCGGACATCATCGAAGGCACACCGCTGGGCCGCATTGCATCAGCCAACGAACTGGCCGAGGCAGTGCAGTTCCTTGCCTCCGAAGGATCCGGTTTCATGACCGGGCATATCCTGACGGTGGACGGTGGACGCAGCCTTTTGGATGTCGTGGGCAATCCCTGCCACTGAAGACCGATGTCAGCTGCAATCCGCACGTTTGGCAACCAATGCGTCGCGGTCTTTTTCCAGCGCAACCTTGTCGGCATGCATTGCCCGGTATTGGGCGTGGGTCGGCAAGGTTGATTGTATTTCGGGCGACGGAAGGCAAATGCGCGCCAACGGGCCGATGCCTTTGCAAACCTTCAGCGGGTTCGAAAACGCCACAGGCGACCCAACGGTGCGATAACCGCGTGCCAATTTAGCATCCATCGCCGCAATCTGGTCATCCAACGCCGAGATTTGAGCACTGTATTGCACCCGACATGTTGTTGCCGATTGCTGGGTCGGGCTTTGCGCAGATTGCGAATTGGGTGTTTTCATTCCTGTCGTTGTGGTTTCGCAGCCGGCAAGCAACACAACGACGAGGGCACTGGTTAACAAGCGTCCCATGGGGCACTCCTTTTGCTGGGTAACACGCCGATACTAGCCAGTTCCTCGATGTCGGGCAAACACCCCTTGGCGCAGCCGGTCGAAACCTGCTAGCCCTTGCCCAACGACAAAAGGAGCGCGCACGTGACCGACCAGATGCAAGACCAAAAAGCCCTCGCCAGCCAGTGGTTCCGCGAGTTGCGTGACCAGATCGTTTCCGCGTTCGAAGCGCTTGAAGACACGCAAGTGACCGGCCCGACCGCGGCGCTTGACGCTGGCCGCTTTGACGTTAAGCAAACCAAGCGGGCCTCCGATGACGGGACCGACGCCGGCGGCGGGCTGATGAGCGTGATGCGCGGCGGGCGGGTCTTTGAGAAGGTGGGGGTCAACATCTCAACCGTCTATGGAACCTTGGGCAAACAGGCGCAGCAAGCCATGGCCGCGCGTGGTGTGGCCGGGATAGAAGGCGACCCGCGGTTCTGGGCCTCGGGCATCAGCCTTGTCGCGCATATGCAAAACCCACACGCCCCCGCGGTCCACATGAACACACGCATGTTTTGGACCCCGAACGCCTGGTGGTTCGGCGGCGGCGCGGACCTGAACCCCTGCATCGAATACGATAAAGACACGGCCCATTTCCACGCGCAGCTTCAAAGCGCCTGCGAGCCCCATGACATCAGCTATTACGACAAGTTCAAAGCCTGGGCGGATGAATACTTTTTCGTGCCACACCGCGGGCGCGCGCGCGGCGTTGGCGGGATCTTCTTTGATGACCTCAACACCGGCGATTGGGCGAAGGATTTTGCGTTCACCAAGGACGTGGGCTTGGCTTTCTTGCCCGCATTCCTGCCGGTGACCGAAGCGCGCCGCAACACGCCGTGGACCGAAGACGACAAGGACAAGCAACTGATCCATCGTGGTCTTTATGCCGAATACAACCTTGTCTATGACCGGGGCACCAAGTTCGGGCTGACCACGGGACATGATGCCGATGCGGTATTGATGAGCCTGCCGCCACTTGCAAAGTGGGTCTAGGTCAGGTGCAAAGCGTGGCTTGCCTTGCCACGCATATCAAGGCAGCTTGTTGTGTGTGAAATGAAAGGTGCGCCAGTGTCTGCATTCAAGCTTGACGACTTTTTGCCCTATCAACTGACTGTTCTGTCCAGCCGGGTCAGTGCGGGGTTCTCGAAGCATTATCGGAACGCCTATGGCATCTCGGTATCCGAGTGGCGCGTTGTTGCCCATCTCAGCCAAGCGGACAGCGTCAGCGTGCGCGAAATCCACGCCCGTGTGGATATGGACAAACCCAAGGTCAGCCGCGCGGCGTCACGGCTAGAAGCTGCGGGGTATGTCACCAAGACAATCAACCCGCAGGACAGGCGTCTTGTTGAACTCAGCCTGACCCCCAAAGGGCGCGACATGATTGCGGCTCTTACCCCGATCGCACGCGACTACGAGGCCCAGTTATCGGCGGTCCTTGGCGAAGCCGACCAAGCTTTCCGCGATCGTGTGGCAGCGCTTAGTGCCGCGCTCGAGGATGAAACAGACTTGGATCGCGACTAAGCGCGCGCCAATTGGGATCTGACGGTGCGTCACGGGCGACAGCCCGCAACGCCCATGCCATCCTAAACTCAAACGGTTTAAAGGAGCTTACCATGTCCGACATTGTAATTCTTGGCGGCGCACGCACCGCAATTGGCACCTTTGGCGGCAGCCTTGCCGCGACTCCGCCCAGCGCGCTGGGTGCCGCTGTCACGCGTGAGGCGATGGCCCGCGCGGGCGTCGAGCCGGGCCAGATCGGCCACGTAGCCTTTGGCCACGTCATCAACACCGAACCGCGCGATATGTATCTTTCGCGCGTCGCCATGATCGAGGCTGGCATCCCCGCCTCCACGCCCGCAATGAACGTGAACCGCCTGTGCGGGTCCGGGCTTCAGGCGGTGGTGTCTGTCGCACAATCGCTGATGCTGGGGGACGCGGACTTTGGCGTCGCAGGTGGCGCCGAAAGCATGAGCCGCGCGCCATATATCCTGCCGCAAGCCCGTTGGGGTCAGAAGATGGGCGACACGGGCGCACAAGATATGATGCTGGGCGCGCTGAACTGCCCCTTCGGCACCGGGCATATGGGCGTGACCGCCGAAAACGTCGCGGCCGAGCATGACGTGAGCCGCGCCGATCAGGACACCTTTGCACTGGAAAGCCAGAAGCGCGCCGCCGCCGCCATCGAAGCCGGCCATTTCGACAGCCAAATCGTCCCGATCGAGGTCAAGCAGCGCCGCGAAACGGTGGAATTTGCCCGCGACGAACACCCCAAACCCACCACCGCCGAGGCTTTGGCCGGTCTTCGCACAGTGTTCCAGAAAGACGGAACGGTCACGGCGGGCAACGCATCTGGCATCAATGACGGGGCGGCAGCGCTGGTGCTGGCCCGGTCCGACGCGGCAGAAAGCGCGGGCCTGAAACCCATGGCGCGCATCATCGGCTATGGCCATGCCGGCGTGCGACCCGAGGTCATGGGCATCGGCCCTGTGCCTGCGGTCGAAAACCTTCTGGCGAAAACCGGGCTGAGTGTCGCGGATTTCGATGTGATCGAATCAAACGAGGCGTTCGCCGCGCAGGCCATCGCCGTGAACAAAGGTTTGGGGCTGGACCCGGCCAAGGTGAACCCGAACGGCGGCGCAATTGCGTTGGGACACCCCGTCGGGGCAACCGGCGCGATCATCACGATCAAGGCACTGTATGAGCTGGAGCGTATTGGTGGGTCGAAAGCGCTGATCACCATGTGCATCGGCGGCGGTCAGGGCATCGCGCTGGCCATCGAACGCATCTGATCAGAAGGTCAATCTTGCCCGGCGTAGGCGCCGGGCAAAGACGTTACTTCCAGTCGAAGAAATCGTCGCCAACCCGCGACAAAAGCTCTTCGGCGAGCTTGATGCCAAGCGCGGGTCCGTCTGATACGGGCCCAGACATCTGATCAGACTCGGCCTCTGACCCATCGGTCCGCAGGATTTCCCCGCGCAGGGTCAACGTGTCGCCATCCAGAGTGGCAAGGGCGGCAATCGGGGTCTCGCAAGACCCGTCCAATGCGCCCAGAAACGCGCGTTCAGCCGCCAGCCTCTGGCCGGTTTCCGCGTCGTGGATGGCATCCAGCATCTCTTTGGCGCGCATGTCGTCGGCACGGCGCTCGATCCCAATGGCGCCTTGGGCGACTGCATTCAGCATCTCGTTAGTCGGAATGGCGGTTTTCGGCACGCCATCCATGCCCAAACGGTTCAAGCCAGCCATCGCAAGGAAGGTCGCCTCGGCCACCCCATCTTCCAGTTTCTTCAGGCGGGTCTGGACGTTGCCGCGAAACTCGACAACCTCAAGATCGGGGCGACGGTTCAGAAGCTGGGCTTTGCGGCGCAAGGACGAGGTGCCGACAACGGCACCCTTGGGAAGATCACTGATCGAGCGGTAATTGATCGACACGAACGCATCGCGCGTGTCTTCACGCGGCAGGTTGCAGTCCAGCACCAAACCCTCGGGCTGTTCGGTCGGCATGTCCTTCATCGAGTGCACGGCGATGTCGATGCGGCCATCCAGCATCGCCTCTTCAATCTCCTTGGTGAACAGGCCTTTGTTGCCAATCTCTTTCAACGGGCGGTCCGCGTCGATCAGCGCACGATCATCGCCGGTGGTGTGGATGACCACCACCTCAAACGCGGCTTCCGGCAGGTCAAAGGCGGCCATCAGGCGGCGGCGGGTTTCATAGGCCTGCGCCAGCGCCAGCGGGCTGCCACGGGTGCCGATTTTCAGCGGGGCGTCGGGGGTCGGATATGCATGTGTCATGCACTCCATTTACGCCGGAAGATCGGGGCTGTCCATGCCTGCGGCACCCCGCACGCTTGACATCCTGTCGCGTGTGAGGGACGACGGCTCAAACGCAGTCAGGAAAGGCCCGCCATCATGTCCCAGCAAAAAACCATTCTGCGCGCACTGGCGGGCGAAACACTTCCCACGCCACCGATCTGGATGATGCGTCAGGCGGGGCGGTATCTGCCCGAATATCGCGCCACCCGGGCGCAAGCAGGCGATTTCCTCAAGCTGTGCTATAACCCCGAACTGGCCGCCGAGGTCACGCTGCAACCCATTCGCCGTTACGGATTTGATGCCGCGATCCTGTTTGCCGACATCCTTTTGGTGCCACAGGCGCTTGGCGCAGATCTGTGGTTCGTCACCGGCGAAGGCCCGCGCCTGTCCACGATCACCAGCCAAGCCGATTTCGACAAGCTGTTGGGCAAGGATGATATCCACAAGACGCTAAACCCGATCTACGAAACGGTCCGCATTCTGCGCGGCGAGTTGCCCGACGAGACCACGCTGATCGGTTTTGCCGGGATGCCGTGGACTGTCGCGACCTATATGATCGCAGGCCAAGGCACCAAGGACCAGGGTCCGGCGCATGCCTTGAAAGCAGAAAATCCTGCACTGTTCGACGCGCTGATGGACCGATTGACCGAGGCGACCATCGAATACCTGTCGATGCAGATCGACGCCGGTGCCGAGGTGGTCAAGCTGTTTGACAGCTGGGCTGGATCGCTGAACAGCGCCGATTTCCAGAAATACGCGGTCGAGCCCGCCCGCCTGATCACGCAAGCCCTGAAGAAGCGTCACCCCGGCATTCCCGTCATCGGCTTCCCGCGCGAAGCGGGCGACGGCTATATCGGCTTTGCCAAGGCGACCGGTGTGGATTGTGTGGCGATCGACAACTCGGTCAGCCCGGACTGGGCCGCCAAGCATGTGCAGGTCGATGGCTGTGTGCAGGGCAACCTTGCCTCAAGCCACATGGTCACGGGTGGTCAGGCGCTGGTTGACGAGACCCGGAAAGTCGTCGAGGCGTTTAAAAACGGCCCCCATATTTTCAACCTTGGCCATGGGATCACACCCGATGCAGACCCGGAAAATGTGCAGTTGATGATCGACACGGTGCGGGGCGGCTGATCAGCCTTCCGCCGCATGACCTCTCTGCTTGCTTTTTGAAACGCGGCCATATCTTGTGGCCGCATTGTCTTTAGGAGGAGCCGATGCGGCTTGGTATCGCCACCCTGATTATTGCTTATGTGCTGAGCCAGTTCTATCGCGCCTTTCTGGCGGTGATGACGCCTGCGCTGAAGGCCGATCTGGGTGCCTCGCCTGAGGATCTGGCCCGCGCTTCGGGGGCTTGGTTTTTGGTGTTTGCGTTGATGCAGCTTCCGGTGGGCTGGGGCTTGGACAATATCGGGCCGCGCAAAGTGGCGGCTGCGCTGTTGGCGCTCGGCGGTGCCGGAGGTGCCGCGCTTTTCGCGGTGGCCACCACGCCCGATCACATTCTTTATGCGATGGTCCTGATCGGAATTGGCTGTTCGCCGGTTCTGATGGCAAGCTATTTCATCTTTGCGCGCATGTATTCCCCTGCGGTCTTCAGCACTTTGGCCGGCATGGTGATTGGCATCGGGTCACTGGGCAATATCGCAGGTGCATTACCAATGGCGCTGGCGGTCGAGCAATTTGGCTGGCGCGCTTGTCTTTGGGCCTTGTCGGCGGTGACGCTTGTGGTGGCCGCATTGATTATGCTGGCGGTCGACAACCCACCAAAGCTGGTCGCCAAAGAAGGCACGCCGAAAGGATCGGTTCTGGACTTGCTGAAAATGCCCGCACTGTGGGCGATTTTTCCGATCATGTTCGTGAACTATACCGCCGCCGCCGGGTTAAGGGGCAGTTGGGCGGGGCCCTATCTGCGTGATGTTTACGGGTTGGACACCACCGGCATTGGCTGGGCCACGATGGCGATTGCCTTGGCGATGGTCATCGGCAGTTTCGCCTATGGCCCGTTGGACCGAATCTTTGGCACGCGAAAATGGGTGATCTTTGTCGGCAACATGATCGCGGTCGGATTGGTCTTCTTACTATGGGCCGTCCCCGGCGCTGGCGTTTGGCAGGTGTCGCTGACCATGGCGGCCATCGGGCTGTTCGGCGCGAGCTTCCCTTTGATCATGGCGCATGGGCGCAGCTTCTATCCGCCGCATCTTGTCGGGCGCGGCGTGACGCTGATGAATATGTTCGGGATCGGCGGCGTCGGGATATTCCAATACAGCTCGGCCAGTGTGTTCCGTGCGTCACAAGGGCCCGACGTCGCGGTCACGGCCCCCTATCAGGCCGTGTTCCTGTTTTTTGCTGTGCCGGGGCTGATCGGCTGTCTGCTCTATCTTCTCAGCGAAGATCGCACAGACTAAGCCGATTTCGCACCACGACGCGGGCGGCGACGCTTTGAGCTGTTGGCGGGTTTGGGGGCGCCTCGGCCAGCCGATTGACCAGACCGCGTATCACCTCCGCCATGGGCGCGGGGTTTGCGCCCGCCGCCGCCACCGCCACCACCGCGACGACCGCCGCCGCCACCCTGATTGCGGGTCGGGCGTTTTTCTTCGGCCGGACGCGTTCCGCCAAGGATCGGGATGTCGATCTTCATCACCTTTTCGATGTCACGCAGCAGGCCAAGTTCGACACCTGACACGAAGGAAATCGCATCGCCACCAGCGCCCGCACGGGCCGTCCGGCCAATGCGGTGCACGTAGTTTTCGGCAACCTCGGGCAGGTCGAAATTGTAAACGTGGCTGACGCCCGGAATGTCGATGCCACGGGCAGCCACATCGGTGGCAACCAGAACACGTGCTTCACCCGACCGGAACGCGGCCAGCGCACGATCACGTTGCCCCTGGCTTTTGTTGCCGTGAATCGAAACGGCTTTGAAGCCTTCCGCAACGAGCGTTTTCATCAGCTTTTCGGCCCCGTGCTTGGTGCGCGAAAACACCAGCGACAGCGAGTCCGCGTCATGGCCCAAAAGGTCAATCAGCAGCGTGATCTTTTCATTGCGACCGGGCGAGTAATAAATGCCCTGTGTCACCTTATCGGCGGCTTTGCCCGGAGGTGACACCTGCACCTTGGCCGGATTGGTCAGATAGGCGCGCGACAGTTCTTCCATCTGCTTGGGCATGGTGGCCGAAAACAGCATCGTCTGACGCGGAGTGCCCAATTCGGGCGCAATCCGGCGCAGCGCATGAATGAACCCCATGTCAAGCATCTGATCAGCTTCGTCGAGGACAAGGAACTTCGCCGTGTCCATACGGATCGCTTTGCGGTCCATCAGGTCAATCAAACGACCGGGGGTGGCGACCAGAATGTCGATGCCCGGCGCCAGAGTGTTGATTTGCTTTTTGATCGACATGCCGCCCACCACGGTGCGGACTTTCAAGTGGGTGCCGCTTACATAGTCGTGCAGGTTCACTGCGATCTGGTTCACCAGTTCGCGTGTGGGGGCAAGGATCAGCGCCTTAACCGATTTCGGTTCGCGCTTGTCATGATTGCCCAAAAGTTGGTGGATCAAAGGCAGGCCAAAGGCCGCCGTCTTTCCGGTGCCGGTCTGGGCCAGACCCATCACATCGCGGCCTTCAAGGACCAGCGGGATCGCTTTGATCTGGATGGGTGTCGGCGTTTCATATCCGGCTTCGGTCACGGTTGTGACCAGCTTCGGGTCAAGCCCGAGCTCTGCAAATTTTGTCATTATCGTCTTTCTGGCATGCACGCTGGCACACCGCTATCACGCGGGTTTGGGGGCAAATGCCCCATCGCTTCGGTTAGCGGCTGATGCTCGCGGTGGGCCGAGTGCCCTATACAGTTTCCTGCCCGCCGATCTGGCCGTCAGAACCCCGCGTGATTTGGGAACTTGTGTCAGGCGCGGTATGCGCCTTGGGATTCTGTCTGCCGCATAAAGGGGCGGGCTGCTCACGCGTCAGCCGGACAGAATTGTGCCCGTATCACAGCATGAAGCGGCCAAGTCAATGATAAAACGCTGCAACTGCGTGCTAGAACCTTTCGCAATCGCGGCAATTGCGCTATGGACGCCCTCGGTCCAGCCGAGTCTTACATCAAGGCGGGCGGGCCATAGATATTAGAGGAGGCCGTGATGGGCTATAAAATCGCTGTCGTTGGTGCCACGGGGAACGTGGGCCGCGAGATGCTGAACATTCTGGCAGAGCGCCAGTTTCCTGTGGACGAGATTGTCGCGCTTGCGTCGCGCCGGTCGCTCGGCACCGAAGTCAGCTTTGGCGATACCACCCTTAAGACCAAAGACCTCGACACGTTCGATTTCACTGGTTGGGATATAGCCCTGTTCGCCGTCGGGTCCGAGGCCACCAAGCAATACGCCCCCAAGGCGGCAAAGGCCGGTTGTGTGGTCATCGACAACTCGTCGCTCTATCGCTACGACGCCGACATTCCGCTGATCGTGCCCGAGGTGAACCCACAGGCGATCCACGGGTATGCCAAGAAGAACATCATCGCGAACCCCAACTGCTCGACCGCGCAGATGGTTGTGGCGCTGAAGCCGTTGCATGACCGCGCCAAGATCAAGCGCGTTGTCGTGTCGACCTATCAGTCGGTGTCCGGCTCGGGCAAAGACGCGATTGACGAGCTGTGGAACCAGACCAAGGGCATGTATGTGCCGGGTCAGGAAGTCGAGCCTTCGGTTTACCCCAAGCAAATCGCCTTCAACGTGATCCCGCATATTGATGTCTTTATGGACAGCGGCGACACGAAAGAAGAATGGAAAATGGTCGCCGAGACGAAGAAGATCGTCGACCCGTCGATCAAGGTGACCGCCACCTGCGTGCGCGTCCCGGTTTTCGTCGGCCACTCGGAATCGGTGAACATCGAGACCGAGGAGTTTCTGGACGAAGACGAAGCCCGCGACATTCTGCGTGAATCTCCGGGCATTCTGGTCGTCGATAAGCGCGAAAATGGCGGCTATGTCACGCCGGTGGAATGCGTCGGCGACTATGCCACCTTCGTCAGCCGCATCCGTCAGGACGTGACCGTGGAAAACGGCCTGAACCTGTGGTGTGTGTCAGACAACCTGCGCAAAGGGGCTGCGCTGAACGCCGTTCAGATCGCCGAACTTCTGGGCCGTGAGGTTTTGAAGAAGGGCTGATTGACGCTTTTGATTTGACTGCCAAAGCCCTCGTCTATTGACGGGGGCTTTTGTGTGCTTGATGGGAGTCCATTGTACAAACCTCAAGAACAACCAAAAGTTGACCTTGAGGTTTCCTTTAGCCTCTGCATAGATTGGTCAACGATGTCTAATTCACACAAAGGTCAAGCAAGATGCTCAATAACATTGGTTTACCAGGATTGTTTTTGTTGGTGTTGATTATCGGTTTGCCGACTTGGCTTATAAGACGCTCAAGTAAGAGAAAATCCAGAGAACAAGCGCGCATTGCGGACGCGCTTGAAGAAATTGCTAAGTCGAAGAGCGATGGTGATAAGACTTAGATTCTGGGTGATGTAAGACGACTTTCTTGTCGATATTCATCGACTGAAAAGTCCATAGAACGGCCATCCAAGCCGCTTCACCCGCCTTCAACCAACGTCTTCAAATTTGCCAGACCAGCTTCGAAATCAGGGCCGATCCAGCCATCGAACATTAACCCCATCCAACGGGCAACCGGGTTGTAGCCAAGCTCGGTATTCAAGCTCCACGTCACTTCGGTTCCCCCGTCGATGGGCTCAAGGTCGAACGTGGCGGTGGCAAGCCCTTGCCCGCCAAAATCCAATCCCATCACAACCCGTTCAGAGGGGATGCTTTCGGTGATGACTTGCATGCCGCTGCCGACATCCGGATGGTCCGAGGTCCAACGCAGGGTGTTCCCAACACCTTCCACCGGCCCTTCATATGTCATCTGGATATCCGGATCCCGGGCCAGCCATGGCGACCAGGCTTCCCCGGATTGCATCGAGTTAACATAGGGAAAGACTTCTTCTGGTTCGATCGACACCACGGTTGACCTGCTGACCGTTACTTCGTCCGGCAGAAAAAACGCCAGTGCGAACATAGCAAGAGTTAACAGAACAAAGCCCTTTATTGCGCTAAAAATGAATTTCATCGCACACTCCCTACACTCCAATTCATTAACCATAGCACGGAAAACGGGTCAGCGCGATTTTAGGTTTGTAATCATGTTCATGCTGCGCCGCAGTGTCGTAGCCATCGCCCCAAGCGCGATCACCCAAAGCGCAAGCGCAATGGTTGGCACGCTGAAAATCACAGGCACGAACAGCGCGACGACAGCCGCCCCGGTCGCCAAAGCCATGCGGTGCGGCTTTGCCATTGGGCCGCTGAAATCTGGCGCCAACGACTGCGCTGCGCCCGCTTCGCGCGTGTAGGCCGTCAAAACCGCCATCGTCGCCGCCGCCCAGCCCAGCGCGGGCGTGCCTGCCCCCAAGCCCATACCAACCAGGATCACGATATCGGCGAAACGGTCAGGCGCTTCGTTCCAAAATGGCCCATCCGGTTCCGCGCGCCCACCTTCGACTGCGACCATGCCGTCGAACAGGTTGCACAACAGTCGCCCCTGCACCGCCAGTGCAGCGACCACCAGCCACACCGGAGACACGCCACCCGACAGCCAGAACGCGGCCCCGGCCAGTGCAGCAAACAGTAACGAGGCTTGGCTGATCTGGTTTGGCGTCACAGCACGGGCAGCCAGCGCGCCGGCGATGCGTTGCGCCCATTTTCGGTCGCGGCTTGCGATGGGTCGACGTTGTGTCATGCGACGTTGCTTTCCGATTAGGCGACCGACCAGAAATAGCGGGTCAGATGAAAGAAGACCGGGGCAGAGAAGACCACGCTATCCAGCCGATCAATGAACCCACCATGCCCTGCGATCAGGTGGCCCCAGTCCTTCACACCCTTGTCGCGTTTGATGGCGGACATCACAAGCCCGCCAAAGAACCCCATCAGCGTAATGACCAAGGCCAGACCAGCGGCCTCGAGCGGGGTGAAGGGGGTCATCCACCAAAGCCCCGCCCCGACGGCCGAAGCGCTGGCGACCCCGCCCACAAACCCCTCCCACGTTTTAGAGGGTGACAGGTGCGGCGCGATCTTGTGGCGACCGATGAGCTTGCCCCAGACATATTGCAGCACATCCGATAGCTGCACCACGACCACAAGGAAGGCGACCAGAAGCACGTTCTTGCCTTCATATCCGGGGATATTCAGCGACAGAAGTGCGGGCACGTGGCTGGCCGCGAACACGCAGATCATCAGACCCCACTGGGTTTCGGCGACGCGGGTCAGGTATCCGTCGGTATCGCCTTGGACGGCGATGACGATGGGTAGAAGAAGAAAGGCATAGACCGGGATGAAGACCGAGAACATGCCATACCAATCCACCCAGATCAGCACGTATTGCACCGGCAGGATCACGAAGAAACTGACCACCAGCGCCCAGTGATCTGCACGCCGTTTGGCGGTCAACGTCAGAAACTCGCGCAGCCCCGCAAAGCTGAGCAGCGCGAACAGGATCACGACGCCCGCCTGCCCGCCCAGCATCGCCAGCGCCAGCAGCACAACCATCCCCCACCATGCGTTGATCCGGGCGACAAGGTTTTCGACCACGTTATTTTCGGCGCCAAGGCGGGCTTTCAGGATCTGTCCGATCACGGTGGCGACCACCAAAATGGCAAAAACGCCGGTC
The DNA here is from genome assembly GCF_947497285.1 of uncultured Aliiroseovarius sp. Lineage (GTDB taxonomy): Bacteria > Pseudomonadota > Alphaproteobacteria > Rhodobacterales > Rhodobacteraceae > Aliiroseovarius. The sequence goes on from NZ_CANMFT010000004.1 coordinate 338,169, forward strand.
AGCAGCTTGGTGAATTCGGCATGGACGATCATCGCGCGGCCTCCTGCGCAAGCTCGGCCAGTGCCACTTGGGCACGCGCCAGAAAGGCGGCCTTGTCTTCGCCTGCAACAACCTCAAGAGGGGCGCCGAAGGTCACGGAACACAAAAGAGGCACCGGGATCACCTTTCCCTTCGGCATCACCGAGTTCAGGTTTTCGATCCATGTCGGGACAAGCTCGACCTTGGATCGGGCCTGCGCCAGATGGAAAAGGCCGGGCTTGAAGGGCAACAATGGTTCATCGGTCATGTTGCGCGTGCCTTCGGGAAACAAGATCAGGCTGGCGCCATCATCAAGGGCGGACACCATCTGTGTGACCGGGTCATTGGTGCGTGTGTCACGGTTTCGGTCGATCAACACGGCGTTGAAGACCTCGCGCCCAATGAAGGTTTTCAACTTGTTCGTCAGCCAGTAATCCGACCCGGCGACGGGCCGGGTCCGGGCGCGAAGGGCTGGGGGCAGAACCGTCCAGATCAGAACGAAGTCACCATTCGAGGTGTGGTTCGCAAAATAGATGCGTTGATGTGGCACAGGATCCACGCCGTGCCACACCCCGCGCACTGCCGTAACAAGCCGGGCGAACAAGGCAATTGCCGTTCCGACGCGTTGCGAAAGGAAAGCGCGAAACAACCGCCGACCCTTTGCTTAGACGGGCAGGAAGGAATCGGTTTTGGCGTCGTAATACTCCAGTCCACCTTCACCAATATCGTTCCACAACCCGTGCAGGGACAGCTTTTCAGCCTCAACCGCGTCGCGCACGAAGGGGAAGGTCATCAGGTTGTCCATTGACACCTTGACGGCCTCTTTTTCCAGCATCGCGCCGTCAATCTCGGCATCATTGCCGCCAAGACGTTCATAACCGGGGCGCAGAATGTCCATCCAGCGGCCAATGAACGAAGTTTTCTCGGCCAGTTCAGGCGCGCGGCCGTGGCACATATCGTGAAACCCTTTCACACCGCCGCAGGTCGAATGACCCAGCACGATCAGATGGGCCACTTTCAGCGCCTTCACAGCATATTCAACTGCCGCCGATGTTCCGTGATAGTCCCCGTCCGGCGCATATGGCGGCACGAGGTTCGCGATATTGCGGTGCAAAAAGAACTCGCCCTGATCCGCGCCGAAAATGGCGGTCACATGAATGCGCGAATCACAGCACGAAATCACCATGGCGCGCGGATGCTGTCCTTCTTCTGCCAAGCGGCGATACCAAGCTTTGTTTTCTGCATATCCTGTGGCTTTCCAGCCCTGATAGCGTTGAGCAAGATAAGTTGGCAGCGGTTGCGCACGTTCCATAAGATCCTCCTGTAGGCGTTCCATCGTATGTAGGCTGCAATCCCGTGAAATTCGAGAAAATTTTGCTGCATCGATATACGATTTCTTGAGACCGTTACGTCACAATCCTCAATCAGAGGGTTTGAATTCAGGGGTAAGCAGGTGTCTGACATCGTAAAAATGAAACATGTGGAAGCTGTGCGATTGGATCGCGGGCAATTGGAAACGCTTTTTGTGCAAATGGGACCAGCACGCGCCGACAAGGAAATCAATCAATCGCTCGAAGATTTGGCGGTTGCGCTTGCGGGTGTGCAAAAGGCAAACGCGCGCGGTCAAACAGATTTGCTGTGCGAAGGGGTCCGTCACCTGATTGCGATCGCCAACAAGATCGGCATGACCAGTCTTGGGCGTGTGGCGCGCGATGTGCTTGATCTGGCACAGGGAAACGACGTTGCCGGCTTCAGCGCGACACTTGCGCGGCTGGGACGGATTGGCGAACGCAGCTTGATCGCCGTCTGGGACCTTCAGGACATGTCACTTTAGGGACAATGGAGCGCCCGGTCTTCTGGACCTTGCGGCGGCGTATATTGGCGTTAGTCTGGGGTCAGCTCAATTGACCCGAGGCAAAAATGACCCTGACTTTCGCACCCGACACGCCCGACGCGATCCCGCTTATCGTGATCAATGAAAGCGACGACGCTGCTTTGGCCTCTTTGCCGAATCGGGCCCGCAAATGGGCTGCGGCAAACGGCTTTTCGGGTGCGTTGGGCACCGCTTTGGTGCTGCACGATGACAGCGGCAGTCCCGAACTGGCGCTGATCGGAAACGGGGACGAAAAATCGCGCGCGCGCACCCGGTTCGGACTGGCCGGCGCAAGGGCGAAGCTGCCCGGCGGCACCTATCGGCTGCAGCATTCACTTGACGCCCTGGCCCTTGAAGAAGCGGCCTTGGGCTGGCTGCTTGAAGGCTATCGTTTCGACCGCTACGCCGCCCAGAAGCCACCCAAAGCCATGCTGGTCGCCCCCGACGGGGTGGATGCCAGCCGGGTTGAGGCCATCGCCTCTGCCGAGGCATTGACCCGTGACTTGATCAACACTCCAACCGAAGACTTGGGCCCGGACGAACTTGAGGCGGCAATCGGCACACTGGCTCAGCGCTTCGGTGCAACGGTCACGGTCACCAAGGACGCGGCTTTGTTGGATAAGAACCTGCCGATGATCCACGCCGTCGGGCGCGCCGCCAGCCGCGCGCCACGGTTGATTGATATGCGCTGGGGCGACACGGGTCCGACCCTGACCTTGGTTGGCAAGGGGGTCTGCTTTGATACCGGCGGGCTGAACCTGAAGCCCGGTGCCTCGATGGGGTTGATGAAGAAAGACATGGGCGGGGCCGCGACCGTTCTGGGGCTTGCACAGATGATCATGTCGCTTGGCCTTAAGCTGCAGCTGCGCGTGCTAATCCCGGCGGTTGAAAATGCGGTGGCCGGCAATGCCTTCCGCCCCGGCGATATTCTGACCTCTCGCAAGGGACTGACCGTAGAGGTGAACAACACCGACGCCGAAGGCCGGTTGGTCTTGGCCGATGCGCTGGCCTTGGCGGACGAGGAAACGCCGGATCTGCTGATCTCTATGGCGACCCTAACGGGGGCTGCACGCGTGGCCGTCGGCCCAGATCTGTCGCCTTTCTATGCCACCCGTGACGCAGATGCAGATGCAATCCGAGGGGGCGCGCGAAATGCAGCAGACCCGGTGTGGGAGCTGCCATTCTGGGACCCGTATGACGCGTTGATCGAACCTGGTATCGCGGATCTGGACAACGCCCCGAAGGGCGGGTTTGCAGGCTCAATCACGGCTGCATTGTTCCTGCGACGGTTTGTGACCGACACGCCGCGATATGTGCATTTCGACATCTATGGCTGGAACCCGACCGCGGCGCCAGCCCGGCCAAAAGGTGGTGTTGGCATGGGTGCGCGCGCGCTTCTGGCGGCCCTTCCAGATTTGTTGGACCTGTGATGGATGCCCGCCTGACCCCCGCCAACGCCCGGATCGCCCACGAAAGCCTGCGGGGCAAGGTGGACGCCCCGGCCTTCACCGAAGGGCGCTGGCGACGTGTCGGAACCAGCGTCGCTGACATTTTACGCAGCCCTTTTGGCGCGCGCAATCGGCAAGCGCTTTTCGGCGAACGTGTGCTGGAGCTGGATGCTTCGGACGGTCATGCGTTCATCCAGGCAGAGCGCGACGGCTATGTCGGCTATGTCGCGCTGTCCAGCTTGACCGACGATTTCGCGGCCACGCATCGGGTCAACAGCTTGGGAACGCATTTATACCCTGAGCCGGATTTCAAATGCCGTGAGGCCGACACGCTGTCGCTTGGGGCGCATGTGACCGTTGTCGGAACCTCAGGACGGTTCGCCAGAACGGATAGCGACGCGTTCATCCCGATGGTTCACCTAACCCCAATCGGTGAGGTCTGCGACGACATCGTCGCCATTGCCGAACTGTTCTTGGGCACACCCTATCTGTGGGGCGGCAATTCACGGGCGGGGATCGACTGTTCGGGTCTTGTCCAGACGGCATTGCTGGCGGGCGGGCATTCGTGCCCCGCAGACAGCGACATGCAAGTCGCGCTGGGGCATAGCATTCCCGAAAGTTCACCGCTTGAGCGCGGAGATCTTTTGTTCTGGAAAGGTCATGTCGCGATGGTTGTGGACAAGGCCCGCATGATACACGCCAACGTGCACCATATGGCTGTCGCCTATGAAAATATTGAAGATGCGATCACCCGCATTGCCGCGCAGGGCGACGGGCCGGTGACTGCACGAAAACGCCTCTAGCGGTTGCAGGCTGGGGTCAGTCCACCGCCCGGATAAGCTTGCGTTCCAAAACCCTGAGCACGGCGCGCAGATCAGCCCCACGTTTCAATATGCGACCATCCATCCCGATCACCGCATATTGTCCCTGCCGGTTGCGCAGCTTGGGGCGCTTTTCGATCCGATAAAGCGGGTGTTCCGCCGTGCGCCTGAATACGGAAAAGACGGCCACCTCGTTTAGGAAGCTCATGCCATAGTCGCGCCATTCACCGGCCGCGACCATACGCCCGTAAAGCCCCATAATCGCGCCAAGCTCGGTGCGGTTGAAAACGACCTGATCGACTGGCTTGCCAGGACCCGAACGCGGCGTCATGTGCTGCATGTTCATCCTTTCAGAGTGCCGTTCTATGATTAACAAATCAATCCCTGCCCAACTTTGGCCGCAAATATTGACACTTGTTTTCACATCCATTCCCTTTTGACGCCGCGTTAGGCAGCGATAGGTGATGATGTAGCGAGCGAAAGCTCACCCGGTGCCGCACATAACAGCCCCCACCCAGTTAGCGGCACCGGGGCTACCATTTGGGCCTAACTCACTGAAAAGCAAACCAAGCACAGAACGCTGTGCCATCGCCTTTGCACGCCTGATGGACGCGGGCCGCGTGTTTGGCTTGATGTCACGCGAGACCGATCCACAACACTATTGACCGAACGGTCAGCTTTATGCATCCTCTTTGCATAGCTCAGGGGGGAACATGACGCCACAAGACCGTGCAGAACGCGCCGCCCGCGTGATGTGGGACGATGACCCGGCCTCGCAGGGATTGGGGATGTCGCTGGACCAGATCGCACCGGGCCGTGCCGAGATGTCGATGACCGTGCGCGACGAGATGTCGAACGGGCATGGTATCTGCCACGGCGGATTCATCTTTACCCTCGCAGACAGCGCCTTCGCCTTTGCCTGCAACAGCTACAACACCCGCGTCGTGGCCCAGCACAATTCGATCACCTATCTGGCCCCGGCAAAGCTGGGCGAAACACTGGTGGCACAAGCGACCGAGGTCAGTCGCGCCGGGCGATCCGGGATCTATGATGTCGTGGTCACCGGCACGGACAGGCGTGTCATCGCGCAGTTTCGCGGCCATTCACGCCAAATTTCCGGCACCCATTTTGAAGACGACAGCTGAAACGCGACGGGCATGCGCCCCCGACGGAGGACCAACATGAAAGACCTGACCCCTCGCAAGCAAGACCTTGACCCGATTGAAATCGCGTCACGCGACGAAATCGCCGCACTTCAGCTGAAGCGCATGAAATGGTCGCTGAAACATGCCTATGACAACGTGCCGTTCTATCGCAAAAGCTTTGACGACGCGGGCGTGCACCCGGATGATCTGAAATCGCTTTCGGATCTGGCGAAATTTCCGTTCACGGTGAAGCAAGACCTGCGCGACAACTATCCGTTCGGCCTGTTTGCCGTCCCACGTGGTGAGATTGCGCGCGTTCACGCAAGCTCGGGCACGACCGGGCAACCCACCGTGGTCGGCTATACCAAGAACGATCTGGCGATGTGGTCCACGGTTGTGGCGCGCTGCATGCGGGCCTCGGGTCTGCGGCCCGGTGACGTGCTGCACAACGCCTATGGCTATGGCCTGTTCACCGGTGGTCTGGGCGTGCATGGCGGGGCCGAGGCGTTGGGACTGACCGTGGTGCCGGTGTCCGGCGGCATGACGCAACGCCAGGTGCGTCTGATCGAAGACTTCCGCGCCGATGGTATCACCGTGACGCCGTCCTACGCGTTGTCCATTCTGGACGAATACGCCAAGCAAGGTCTGGACCCACGCAAAAGCCCGCTGAAGGTCGGCATTTTCGGCGCCGAGCCATGGACCAACAACATGCGCCGCGAGATCGAGGACGCCTTCGACATGCATGCGGTCGACATCTATGGCCTGTCCGAAGTGATCGGGCCGGGCGTCGCCAACGAATGCGTTGAAACCAAGGATGGGCTGCACATCTGGGAAGACCACTTCTATCCCGAGATCATCAACCCCGACACCGGCGAGGTGGTCGAAGATGGCGAATTGGGCGAGCTGGTCTTCACCTCGCTGACCAAGGAAGGCTTCCCGATCATCCGATACCGCACCCGTGACCTGACCCGCCTTTTGCCGGGAACGGCGCGCTCCATGCGGCGGATGGAGAAGATCACCGGGCGGTCCGATGACATGATCATTCTGCGCGGCGTCAATGTCTTCCCGACCCAGATCGAAGAACAGTTGATGGATGTGCCGGCCCTTAGCCCCCATTTCCAGATCGAGCTGGTCCGCCCGGGTCGCATGGACGAAATGCATGTTTACGTGGAAATGGCAGACGGCCTGTCGCAAGACGGCGCTGAAGCAGCCGCACGCACCTTGTCGGCCAAAATCAAATCCAACGTCGGTGTCAGCGCCAAGGTGCATGTCACCGAAGGTGGCAAGGTTGCGCGCAGCGAAGGGAAAGCGGTAAGGGTCGTCGACAACCGCCCGAAGGAGTAGCGCATGCCACGAGGGATCGCGCGCGACCACGAAGAAAAGCGTTCGGCCATCCGCAAAGGGGCGGCTGCCTATTTCGCGGAACACGGCTTTGACCGCGCCTCGATGACGGCGGCGGCAAGGCATTGCGGTGTATCGAAAGCGCTGATCTATCACTATTATGACAGCAAGGAAGCGCTGCTGTTCGATATCCTCGACACCCACCTGTCAACCTTGGTCAATCAGGTAGAAGCTGCGCCCGAAACTGATGGGCTTAGGGGGCTCGTGCGGGCAATCCTGCAAGCCTACAAGGGCGCCGATGCAGAACATAAGCTTCAACTTGACAGCCTTGGGGTTCTGGAAGCCGAACAACAGGCGCCATTGATTGCGCTACAGCGTCGGCTGATCGAAATGATGGGGGCGGCACTGCAGAAAGAGGCTCCAGGTGCCTTCAGTGGCAACCGCAATCTGCGCGCTGTCACCATGTCGGTTTTTGGAATTTTGAACTGGTATTACATGTGGAATCATCCCGGCAAAGGGCTAAGCCGCGAGGAATACGCGGATCTGGTTTCCGATATGATACTGGGCGGCATCCACGCCCTGTAGGGCACAGCGACCTGCAAAACCTGCCGATCACAATCCTGTCATTTTGATTTTCCACGCCACCGCGTAAGATCGCTGGAATACAGCCCTCGACGCGAAAGGATTACGGATGAAATTGTTGAGAACGACATTGATTGCCCTGATAGCCAGCGCCCCGCTTGCCGGGCCACTTCTGGCGCACGAAGACGCGACAAACCCCGTCGTAATCGAACGAATGGAAACGATGAAAGCCATTGGTGGGGGCATGAAGACGCTGGCCGGCATGGCCAAGAACGAGATTCCGTTTGACGCGGACAAGGCCAACGCCGCGTTGGCGATCATGGCTGAAAAAGGCGTGCTGATCCCCGCGAAATTCGAAGCAAATGAACCCGATCCCGCGACCGAGGCATTGCCCGCCATCTGGGAAAACTTCGACGACTTTGTCAAGAAATCCGAAGACATGGTGGTCGCAGCCAAAAGCGCACCGACCATCACCGACACGGCATCTCTGGGCGCCGCGCTAGGTCAAGTTGGCGGCACCTGCAAGGCCTGTCACCGCGACTATCGCAAGTAAGCCAGCGACGGCTGAGCCTAATCAGGCGGGGCGCCTTGCGGCATTCCCGCCTTTTTTGTGCGGCATTGGGATCGGGCGCTCAGGTGCACCAAACGCGGTCGATGATTCCATTTTCGTCGATCGAGATGTTCAGCCGGTCCGGGCGATAATCCATGGTCAGCGCCATGCCGGGTCGCACCACACGCGTGACGCGCGGCAGATCAACCTCGCGCAACGTGGCGGCGTCCTGACCGATCAAACCACGCAGTCGGTCAGCCCCGCAACGCGGTGTCAGATCAACGGGTCGTGGTTCATCGCGGGCACCGGGCTGGCACGCTGCCAGCAGGGCGATGATGGGCAGGGTCAAATATCTGTGTCTCATCCCACCATTTGCGCTGCAATGTCGTGATGTGGCAAGAGCCTGTCGGCTGAGCTGTTGAAACTGCGCCCTCTTTCCAGCAATCTACCCCTTAGATTGAACAGGAGTATACACAATGCGCACCCGTGCCGCCGTTGCCGTCGAAGCCGGTAAACCCCTTGAGATCATGGAGGTGAACCTTGAAGGCCCGAAAGCGGGCGAGGTTCTGGTCGAAGTCAAGGCCACCGGCCTCTGTCATACCGATCTGTTTACCCTGTCAGGTGCTGACCCCGAAGGGCTTTTCCCCGCAATCCTTGGTCACGAAGGGGCCGGCGTCGTGATCGAGGTCGGGCCGGGTGTTACCTCGCTTGAGGTTGGCGATCACGTGATCCCGCTTTACACGCCGGAATGCCGCGAATGCGAATACTGCCTTAACCCGAAGACGAACCTGTGCCAGTCGATCCGCACAACCCAGGGCCAGGGCCTGATGCCCGATGGCACCAGCCGGTTCTCGATGCTGGATGGCACGCCGATCCTGCACTACATGGGCTGTTCGACCTTCGCCAATCACACCGTCCTGCCCGAGATTGCACTGGCGAAAGTGCGCAAGGACGCGCCCTTCGACAAGATTTGCTATATCGGTTGCGGTGTGACGACGGGCATTGGGGCTGTAATCAACACCGCCAAAGTCGAAATCGGTTCAACCGCCATTGTCTTTGGTTTGGGCGGCATCGGTCTGAACGTGTTGCAGGGCCTGCGCCTTGCAGGTGCGGATCAGATCGTCGGTGTGGACCTGAACGACAACAAAGTCGACATGGCGACCCGGTTCGGCATGACCCATTTCGTGAACCCCTCAAAGGTCGACGGTGATCTGGTCGCGCATTTGGTCGACCTGACGGGCGGCGGTGCAGACTATACGTTCGACGCCACCGGCAATGTGGGCGTCATGCGCACGGCGTTGGAAAGCGCGCACAAGGGATGGGGCGAAAGCGTCATCATCGGCGTCGCGCCCGCCGGGGCTGAAATTTCCACCCGCCCCTTTCAACTGGTCACCGGTCGCGTCTGGCGCGGCACGGCGTTTGGCGGTGCGCGCGGTCGCACGGACGTGCCGCAGATCGTCGATTGGTACATGGACGGCAAGATTGAGATCGACCCGATGATCACCCATACGATGGGACTGGACGACATCAACAAAGGGTTTGATCTGATGCATGCGGGCGAAAGCATCCGCGGTGTCGTTCTGTATTGATCCGGTCCGAAAATGAGCCGCAAGGGAGGGGTTTTCCCGACCCTTGCGCGACCTTTCCAGCGGCAAAATGCAGGGTTGCATAAAGCTGCATTTTCCCTAAATTAGAACCGTTCTAATTTAGGAGCTTTTGCATGCTGTCCGGCACTCTAAATCGTCGTCGTTTCTCGGATCTGTCCGAACAGGAAATCCTTGCGCTGGCCATTTCCAACGAAGAAGACGACGCGCGGATTTATCGCCAGTATGCGGAAAGCCTGCGCGCTGATTTTCCCGCTTCGGCAAAAGTCTTCGACGGCATGGCCGAGGAAGAGGACGAACATCGCCGCCTTCTGATCGACGCGCACACGTCGCGCTTTGGGGATGTTATCCCGCTGATCCGGCGCGAACATGTTGCCGGCTTCTATGCCCGCCGCCCGGTCTGGCTGGTTGAAAACCTTGGTCTTGAAACCATCCGCGGCGAAGCCCGCGAGATGGAGCGCCAAGCCGAACAGTTTTATCGCAAAGCAGCAGATCGCACCAGCGACGCTAGCACGCGCAAGCTGCTAGGGGATCTGGCCGCCGCCGAGGCCGATCACGGCAACGTGGCTGGCCAACTTGAAGCCGAGCACCTTGCTGGCGATGCCCGATCGGAAGAGGACGCCGACGCGCACCGCCAGTTTGTGCTGACTTGGGTTCAGCCGGGACTGGCCGGATTGATGGATGGCTCTGTCTCAACCCTTGCGCCGATCTTTGCCACCGCGTTTGCGACTCACGACACGCACACGACCTTCCTTGTTGGCCTTGCCGCAAGCGTCGGGGCGGGCATATCGATGGGCTTCACCGAAGCGGCGTCAGATGACGGAGAGCTTTCTGGCCGTGGCAGCCCGGTGAAACGTGGGTTTGCGTCCGGGATCATGACAACGCTTGGCGGATTAGGGCACGCATTGCCGTATCTGATCACAGATTTCTGGACCGCAACCACCATCGCGCTTCTTGTTGTTTTCGTCGAACTTTGGGCAATTGTGTGGATCCAGAACCGGTTTATGCAAACGCCCTTCTGGCGGGCCACACTGCAAGTCGTTGTGGGCGGTGCATTGGTCTTTGCAGCTGGGGTGATTATCGGGGGCGGATAGCCGCAAAACCGCCCAGCGCATGCCGCCTCTCGGCCCGCCCTAGCGGCCATTCCAACACCATTCGATCTTCAAGACCCGGCCCGACGCAGGCACATCTCGCCAAGCGCCATCCCCCATGCTAGGGCTGCAACATGATCGACGTTTTGCTGCAAACTCTGCCCTTCTTCGCGCTCATCGGACTGGGCTTCGGCGCCGCCGCTCGCGGGTTTTTCCCGCCCGAGGCAACCGCCTATCTGACACGTTTTGTGTTCTACTTCGCCCTGTCAGCGATGCTGTTTCGCTTTGCGGCCAACCTGAGCTTGTCCGAGGTCATCTCTTGGCCCTTTATCTGGGCCTATGCGCTTGGTGGCGGGGCGGTTTATCTGCTGGCCACGACCGTCGCGCTATTGCGCAAGCGCGGGCTTGAAGAAGCGGCCGTCGAAGCCCAATGCGCGGTCATCGGCAACACCGGATTTCTGGGCGTGCCGATGCTCGCGCTGTTGATGGGCGAAGCTGCCGTTGGCCCTGTCATGCTGGTGCTTGCCGTTGATTTGTTCCTGTTTGGCAGTCTGATCGTCATCCTGATCACCGGATCACGTGACGGGCGGGTCAGCCCGGCCGTGTTGGGCACAGTTGCCAAGGGTTTGATCACCAACCCGATGATCGTCTCGATGGCGCTTGGCTTTGCATGGTCAGCGTCAGGTTGGGCCTTGCCCGAACCGGTCAACCGATTTCTGGACATCTTGTCCGGCGCCTCGACCCCCGGTGCTCTGTTCGCCATCGGCGCATCCCTCGCCGCCAAATCAGCCGAGCGGGTCAGCGTTGCGGCATGGTTGTCCTTCGCCAAGTTGATCCTGCACCCTTTGGCCGTGGGTGTATTGGCCTTTTTCGTATTTGACGTAGAGCCCTTTGCCGCCACCGTGATGGTCGCTGCTGCGGGTCTGCCGGTGGCGGGCAATGTCTATATCTTGGCGCAGCACTATGGCGTGGCCCCTCAGCGCGTCTCGGCATCAATCCTGATATCGACTTTGGCTTCAATTCTAACCGTCTCCGCCATTCTTGCCTGGATTATCCCATGACGCTACTGACCGGCGCATATCGCCTGTTCTTCCCATTCACCGCGCTGTTCGCCGGCACCGCCATTCCGATCTGGCTGATCTATCATGCCGGACTGGTAGAGCGGATGAACGACCCGTTGCTCTGGCACCAGCACGAGATGCTGTGGGGCTATCTTCCCGCAGCTCTGGCCGGGTTCTTGTTCACGGCAATCCCCAATTGGGCTGGTCGCCCTGCCTTGGGGCCGAAATCAGTGGCGGGTTTGTTTGCCCTGTGGCTGACCGCCCGTATCGCGATGTTTGCCGCGCCCGAAGGCGCTCTGTCTCATACTGTCGCCTTGGCGTTTCTTCCCATCGTGGCCCTTCTGGCCCTGCGCGAGCTGATCGCCGCGCGAAACCGTCGCAACTATATCGTCGCTTTGGTCGTGCTTGGTATGGGGCTGGCGCAGGCTATTTTTCTGATGGCAGATGCCGAGCTTGGCCTGACCATGGGGTTCGCGTTGGCCTTTATGCTGATGGTTCACATTGGGGGCCGCGTGACCCCTGCGTTCAGTCGCAACTGGCTGAAAAAGCGTGGTGAAGACAACCTGCCCGCAGCCTTCGGCCCCGTTGATCAAGCCGCCATCGGGCTAAGTGCTGCTGCGGCGGCAAGCTGGATCACTCTTGGTGCCCAGACCGCGACGGGCACACTTGCCGCGCTGGCCACCATCGCCCTTGCGCTGCGCCTGTCGCGGTGGCGCGGCTTTGCGGTGACGTCTGAGCCGCTCTTGTTTGCGCAGCACGCAGGCTATGCGTGGCTGCCGCTGTCGATGGCGCTTTTGGCAATGGCGTCGCTGACGGATGTGGCAAATATCGGTCAGGTTCATCACGCACTTGGTGTGGGGGCGATCGGAACGATTACCGTCATCGTCATGCTGCGCGCGCTTCTGGGACATTCTGGCCGCCCGATCGAGGGCAATCGCTTTGACCGTGTCTTCCTGAACTTTCTACATATCGGTGCGGTGCTGCGCGTCACTGCGGACTGGACCGGCGATCCTGCACATTTCTATTACCTGGGCGGTGTGTTCTGGTCAGTGGGGATGATCTGCTTCTTTATCCGCGCATTCCCCATTGCCTTGTCGCCCCGTGTCTAGTTAGCTCATCCAGACATGTCAGAAAGGACCAGCCAGATGGAAACACTCTCTGAAAACGCCTGCTTTGGAGGCACTCAAGGGGTCTATCGCCATGCGTCAGCGGCAACCGGCACAGACATGACCTTCGGGCTGTTTCAACCGGTCGAGGCACAAGATGGCCCTGTGCCGGTTGTGTGGTATCTGTCTGGCCTGACCTGCACTCATGAAAACGCCATGACCAAAGCGGGGGCGCAGGGGTGGGCGGCGGAACAGGGTATCGCCCTGATCTTTCCCGACACCAGCCCGCGCGGCGATCATGTGCCTGATGACGAAGACTATGACCTTGGACAAGGCGCAGGCTTTTACGTGAACGCCACCCAAGACCCGTGGGCTGCACAGTTCCAGATGTGGGATTATGTGACCGAAGACCTGCCCGCGCTTGTCTTTGACAAGTTCGCGCTGGACCCCGAGCGTCAGGGCATCACCGGGCATTCGATGGGTGGTCACGGCGCACTGACCATTGCAATGACCCTGCCCGAACGGTTTCGGTCCGTGTCGGCCTTTTCCCCGATCTGCAACCCGATCGCCTCCGATTGGGGCCGCAAGCAATTCGAGGCTTATCTGGGCGATGAAGACGACGCCGATTGGAGCGCCTACGACGCCAGCCTGTTGATGGCGCAGCGCGGCTTTGACGGTCCGATGCTGATCGACACCGGCACCAAAGACCAGTTTGTCGACCTTCTTCGACCCGAAGCCCTGGCCCACGCCATCGCCCGCCACCGCCAACAGGCAAACTTCAGACTGCAACCGGGCTATGACCACAGCTATTTCTTTGTGTCGAGCTTCATGGAAGACCATATCGCCTTCCACGCTGAAGCGCTCTGGGCCTAAGCGGCGATGGTGGTCTATGTCGATGCCGATGCCTGCCCGGTCAAATCCGAGGCCGAGGCCGTCGCCACGCGCCACAAAACCAAGCTCTTGCTGGTCTCGAACGGGGGGCTGCGCCCTTCGCAAAACCCACTTGTCGAAATGATCTATGTTCCCGACGGACCGGATGTCGCTGACATGTGGATCGCCGATCGTGCCGGGCCGGCCGATGTCGTGGTGACCGGAGACATCCCCTTGGCCGCCAAATGCGTCGAAGCCGGCGCCCAAGTCCTGCGTCACAATGGTGAGCGTTTCACCCAAGCCAATGTTCGCGAACAGTTGGCGATGCGCGATCTGATGACGGACCTGCGGGCAGCCGACCCGTTTCGGCAAGGCGGGGGGCGCGCGTTTTCCAAGGCCGACAGAGCGCGTTTTCGTGAAGCTCTGGATGATGCGTTGAGGCGGGCGCCCACCGCTGAGTGACGGCAAGATAAGGGGGACACCCCCGCAACTTTCCCCTTAATCGGGCTTGGTCCCGCGTGCTCTGATGCCTGTGCTGGGAAAAGGGCTGTTCGGGCAACGAAATGAACAAAGCCCGTTGGAAAAGGGAACAGAACATGGAAGCACTGCTTATCAATCTTGTGTCGGGGGCTGTTGGCGGCAACGTGGCCGGCGGGTTGTTGAAAAACTTGAACCAAGGCACGTTGATCAACTCGATTTCGGGGATCGTGGGCGGCGGCCTTGGCGGCACGATCCTGTCGATGCTGGGCGCAGGTGGCGTGGCGGACGCGGCCGGTGCAGGCGGGCTTGATATCGGCGCAATCCTTGGTCAGGTCGCCTCGGGCGGCGTGGGCGGCGGCGTGGTTCTGGCGATTGTCGGCGTCATCCGCAACATGATGGCCAAGTAAAAAACCACCAAACGGATGTAATCGCGGAAACCGGGGGGCAGTGCCCCCCGTTTTTCATGCCGGGTTTGACATGTTTGCGCGCGCAGTCTTGCGAAACCTTGCCTTGCGCACTAGGCAGATATGGCAAACTGACCGGAGGGAAAGTCATGCCGCATAGCGACCCGAAAACGCTGGTTTCGACCGACTGGCTTGCCAAGCATCTGAAAGACCCAGACCTGCGCATCCTGGATGCCAGTTGGTATATGCCCGACATGGGTCGGGACGCGCGCGCCGAATACGATGCGGCGCATATCCCGAGTGCACGATATTTCGATATCGACGAGATCGCCGACCTGCGGTCTGACCTGCCGCACATGATGCCCCCGGTGGAAAAATTCATGTCACGGGTGCGGGCCATGGGCGTTGGGGATGGTCACCAGATTGTGGTTTATGATGGCATGGGTCTGTTTTCCTCTGCCCGTGTTTGGTGGATGTTCCGCCTGATGGGGCACAAGGACATTGCGGTTCTGGACGGTGGCTTCCCGAAATGGCAGGCCGAAGGGCACCCGGTCGAAGACATGCCACCCGTTGTCCGTGACCGCCACATGACCGTGGTGCGGCAGGCTCATATGGTGAAAGACGTGACACAGGTCGCCGCGGCCTCGAAACTGGGCGATTACGAGATCCTTGATGCGCGGTCGTCAGATCGCTTTCGAGGCATCGCACCCGAGCCGCGCGAAGGTTTGCGGTCGGGTCACATCCCGAACTCGAAGAACGTGCCTTTCGGTGATATTCTGAACCCAGACGGCACGATGAAAAGCCCCGAAGCCACCCGCGCAGCGTTCGAAGCGGCAGCCGTCAACTTGGAAAAACCCGCAATCCTTAGCTGCGGATCAGGGGTCACCGCCGCGATCCTTGCTCTGGCGTTGGAGCGCATTGGCCATGACCGCCATGCGATTTATGACGGCAGCTGGTCCGAATGGGGTATGTATAACGACCTACAGGTCGAAACAGGAGAATAGACAATGTTCGCCAAGCTGAAAGCTCAGCCAAAAGACAAGATCATGGCGCTGATGCAGCAATACCGCGAAGACCCGCGCGACGGTAAGATCGACCTTGGCGTCGGTGTTTACAAGAACGCGCAAGGCGTGACCCCGGTGATGCGTGCCGTTAAGGCGGCCGAGAAGGTGTTGTGGGATCTCGAAAGCACAAAATCCTATACCGGACTGGCCGGAGATCCCGCTTTCGGGCGCGCTTTGTCAAATCTGGTGCTGGGCGATTGCGTCGATGCTGACCGCCTGTCGATGGCCGCACAGCCCGGCGGCACTGGCGCGATCCACCAAGCGGTCGAGTTGATCAAGATGGCGTCGCCCGATGCCACGATCTGGCTGTCGGCGCCCACATGGCCGAACCACCCGTCGATCATCAAGCATCTGGGCATGAAGATGGCCGAGTATCGCTATTTCGACAATGAAAGCCGCGCGGTTGATTTTGACGGGATGATGGAAGACCTGAAAGCCATCAAGGCAGGTGACGCGGTGCTGCTGCACGGCTGCTGCCACAACCCAACCGGTGCGAACCTGACCTTGCCCCAGTGGAAAGAGGTCGCCGCATTGATCGTTGATAAGGGCGCAACCCCTTTAATCGACATCGCCTATCAGGGATTTGGTGACGGGCTGGAGGAAGACGCCGCCGGTGTCCGCCTGATCGCGCAGACAGTGCCCGAGGCTATGATCGCGGCCAGCTGCTCGAAAAACTTCGGCATCTACCGCGAGCGGACCGGGCTGCTGGTCGGCATCTCGGACAACGCCGAGCAGGCTGGCATCACGCAGCAAAACCTGACCCACCTGAACCGCCAGAATTTCAGCTTCCCGCCCGATCACGGTGCACGCCTTGTCACCATGATCCTTGAGGATGAGGGGCTGAAAGCCGAGTGGATGACTGAACTAGAGGACGTTCGCAAAGGCATGTTGTCCCTGCGTGAGGCGTTGGCAGGAGAGCTACGCGCGCGCACAGGCTCGGACCGCTTCGGCTTCATCGCCGATCACCGCGGCATGTTCTCGCGCCTTGGCGCCACGCCCGAACAGGTCGAGGCCCTGCGTGTTGATCATGGCATCTATATGGTGGGCGACTCGCGGATGAACATTGCTGGGTTGAATGAAGAGACCGTGCCCCTGCTGGCAGAGGCGATTGTAAAGGTTGGGGTTTAGGCCCCAGCCGTTTCTCAGCGGTTCAGCCTTTCGCTATTGACCGCGCCGCCGTCCAGCATACCAAGCGCGAGCCCGGTTCAGCTTGTTGCGATCAGGCTTTGAACGCTTGGTTCTCAACCGCGTGCGTCCAGATTGCACAGACAGGCGATTGGCTCCGAACGGTCGGGTTGAAAGCTTGCACCGCTCGATGCCTCCGCGAGGGCGTCCATTTTCTTCGCCAGCTTAATATCCAGATTGCTTAGACCGTCGACATCATGTGTCGCCAAGGTGACATCGACAGTGCGATAGACATTAAGCCATTCCGGGTGATGGTTCCACTTTTCACACCAGATCGCTACGCGGGACATCCAGCCCCACGCCTCTACAAAATTAGGGAAGATATATACTTTCCGGATTGCATCACGGTCCGGGACCGCTCCCCATCCGGCTTCACCCAACGGGATTAGAAGTTCCTGGCGCTCTTCGGGTGTCAAAATATCTGCCATATCTGCGCACCTCCACTCCAAGGAGTATACCTTACCGAGCAGCCGCCGGAAATCCGTATCCGCCCTTGGCCTCAATCCAGTCGTTCAAGAAAGCGTTCGCAGTCAAAACAAAAAGAAAAGGGGACCTTCCAGCCCCCTTTTCCACCCTGTTGGCCTTGGCATTTGCGCGGCCAGCGTGGACCGGGGGTTTGTCCCCCGGCGTTTATTGTCTTACCCGTTGGTGAATTCCGGGTAGGCTTCCATGCCCATTTCGGCCATGTCCAGCCCGTTGACTTCCTCTTCTTCGCTGACCCGCAGGCCTATCGTGGCCTTGATGACCCCGAAGAAGATGAAGCTGACCACGAAGACGAAGATACCGATGGCAAGGAAGCCCATGATCTGGGTGCCGAAGCTGGCATCTGCGTTGGTCCAGGCCACGATGAACGTTCCCCAGAAACCCGCCACAAGGTGCACCGGGATCGCACCAACCACGTCGTCGATCTTCAATTTGTCCAGCAGCGGGACCACGAAGACCACAATCGCACCCCCGATGCCGCCAATGATCAGCGACTGGAACAGTGACGGGGCCAGCGGTTCGGCAGTGATAGACACCAGCCCTGCCAGCGCACCGTTCAAGGTCATCGTCAGGTCGACCTTTTTGAACAAAAGCTGTGTCATCACCATCGCCACGATGGCACCGGACGCGGCCGCCATGTTGGTGTTGGCAAAGATGCGCGCCACGTCCGAGACATCCGAGATCGTGCCCATCGCCAGTTGCGAGCCACCATTGAAGCCAAACCAACCCAGCCACAGGATGAACGTGCCAAGCGTTGCAAGTGTCAGGTTGGACCCCGGCATCGGAATTGTGCGGCCGTCTTTGTATTTGCCAAGACGCGGTCCAAGGATCAGGGCGCCAGCCAAAGCGGCAAAGCCACCCGCAGCGTGCACCAGAGTCGAGCCTGCAAAGTCCGAGAAACCAGCCTCCGACAACCAACCGCCGCCCCACTGCCAGCTTGCCTCAATCGGATAGATGAAGCCGGTCAGCACGACGACGAAGGCAAGGAAGGGCCACAGCTTGATGCGCTCTGCCAAGGTGCCGGACACGATCGAGGCCGTTGTCGCGCAAAACATCAACTGGAAGAAGAAGTCCGATGCGCCCGAGGCATACCCGACGTCCACGGCTTCCGCAGCAACACCAACCGGATCAAGCGAGGTCACGGCGAAGAACGGTCCCAGCCAGCCTTCGACCAACCAATCGCCGGGATACATAATCCCGTAGCCCGACAGCCAATACATGATCGCCGCGATGGAAAAGAGCGCGATGTTCTTGGTCAGCTGCATGGTCACGTTCTTGGAGCGGACCAAACCGGCCTCTAGCATGGCGAACCCGGCCGCCATCCAGAAGACCAGCACACCGCCCAAAAGGAACAGTACCGATGTCAGGATAAACTGCGTATGGGCTGCGGCCTCGCCGCTCACCTCTTGCGCGATAGCCAAACCGGGCATGGTTGCCAGCAGGGCCGTTGTAAGTGCAAATTTACGTGTCATTTTCATTCCTTTCGCGCGCTCAAAGGGCGTTCAAGCCGGTTTCGCCGGTGCGCACGCGCAAAGCGTCGCCAACATCCAAAGTGAAAATCTTGCCATCGCCGATCTTGCCGGTATGTGCTGACTTCGCGATCGTCTCGACCACGTCAGGGGCCAGATCGTCGCCCACGACGATTTCCAATTTCAGTTTTGGCAGGAAATTCACGGCGTATTCTGCGCCGCGATAAACTTCGGTATGACCCGACTGCGCGCCGAACCCTTTGATTTCAGTGACCATCATCCCCGTCACCCCGACCGAGGTCAGCGCTTCGCGCACCTCTTCCAGTTTGAACGGTTTGATCGTTGCTATGATCAGCTTCACAACCTTTTCCTTTCTGTCCCACATCCACGGCGCGCTTGATAAGGCGCGCCCTATGAGGTCATTCAGCGGGGCAAGAAGGGATAAAGGATAGAGATGGCAGAGGTTCGCCGACCTCTAAAACTGGCATTGCGCAAAAAATGCTGCGGCTGCACAATGGTCTGCCTAATTTTTGAACAACGCGAAAAGTCGCAGGACCCGGTCGAACGGGCTACACTCTAGGAAAACGATTCGCTAATTTGGATCGACCGAGCAGACGCGGAACCAGTATCATGAGCCCATCCGGCCCAAAGCGCCCCAAATTGGTGGCAGATAAACGCCATTCGACCAAGAAACCGGCGGCGAAAAAGCCCGTGCGGCGCAAGGCGCGCAAATCCGCGCCCAAACGCACACGGCGCACACAACGTCCCAAGGGCATTCTTGGCTGGCCGATTTTCCTGATCGGTTGGGTCGTGCGATTGATCTGGCGTCTGACATGGAAGGCGGCTGTCGTCGTGGCGTTGATCGTCGGGCTCGCGGTGTTCTATTTCGCCTCGACCATACCGGAGCTGAACGCGCTATTGGACGGACGCGCAAAGGGGTCGGTGACGATCCTCGACCGCTACGGCGCGGTCTATGCCTGGCGCGGCGACCAGCGCGGTCGCACGATCACGACACAAACGGTCAGCCCGGATCTGAAAAACGCCGTCGTGGCAAGCGAGGATAAACGCTTTTATGGTCACATTGGTCTAAGCCCGCGCGGCATTGCCAGCGCCGTTCGCATCAACCTGAGCGAAGGGCGCGGACCCTTGTCCGGACATGGCGGGTCAACGTTGACACAGCAGGTGGCAAAGCTGCTTTGCCTTGGTGTCCCCTACGATCCCGACCAGTGGAAAAATGAAGCGGCCTATGAGGCGGATTGCCGGCAAGGTTCGCTTCGGCGCAAAATCAAAGAAGCCATTTATGCCTTGGCGCTAGAGGCCAAGTTCTCGAAAGACGAGATCCTGACGATCTATCTGAACCGCGCCTATCTTGGCGCCGGGTCGCACGGGTTTGACGCGGCCGCCCAGCGGTATTTCGCGATCCCGGCATCGGATCTGAACCCGGCGCAGGCCGCAATGCTGGCGGGCATGCTGCCCAAACCGTCGATCTATGCGCCGACTGCGAACCTCAAGCGATCGCAGGATCGCGCAGCGACCGTGCTGCGCCTGATGAACGAACAGGGCTATCTGAGCGACGCTGAAACGGCGAAATACCAAGCCGCCCCTGCAACCCTGTCGAGGGCCGCGAAAGCGCAAGCTGGCGGCTATTTCGCGGATTGGATCATGGGCGACCTGCCTGCCTTTCTGACGCGCAAGACCACAGAGGATGTGATCATCAAGACCACGCTTGACCCTCGCATCCAGACCGCCGCGGAAGACGCGATGGCCGAAATTTTTGCAACCAAGGTTTCGTCCGGGTCCAAAGCCGAAGCCGCGATTGTGGTGATGAGCTCAGACGGTGCCGTGCGCGGTATGGTCGGTGGGCGTGAAACCAAGGTGACAGGTGCCTTCAACCGGGCGACGCAGGCCAAGCGCCAGACCGGGTCCGCCTTCAAACCGTTCGTCTATGCGGCTGCGTTGGACATGGGCTATCGCTGGGATGATTTCATATTGGATGAACCCTATTGCGTAAACGTCCCCGGATCGGGCGAATGGTGCCCCAAAAACTATACCCGCAAACACTATGGCAATGTCAGCCTGACCGAGGCTTTGGCCCGGTCACTGAACATCCCCGCCGTGAAAGTGGCCGAAGATGTGGGGCTGGAAGCGGTGCGTAGTGTCGCGTCGATGTTCGGCATTGAAAGCGATCTGGCCGCTGGGCCTGCGTTGGCATTGGGCGCGTCGGAAAGCACCTTGCTTGAAACCACGGGGGCCTTTGCGGGCATTCTGAACGGCGGGTCCGCGGTCATTCCCTACGGCCTGACAGAACTTAGCCTTGTCGGCGAAAACGATCCGCTGATGACGCAATCTGGCGGCATTGGCGAACGCGTGATTTCGCAACAGGCAGCCCAACAACTGGTCTATATGATGAGCCGCGTGGTCGAAGCCGGCACCGGTGGTCGCGCAAAGATCGACGGGCTAGAGATTGCAGGCAAGACCGGCACCACGAACTCGTCCCGCGATGCGTGGTTTATTGGGTTCACCGCGGAATATGTGATGGGTGTATGGATGGGCTATGACGACAACACTCCCTTGAAAGGCGTCACCGGCGGCGGACTGCCCGCCGAGATGTGGCACGAGGCGATGGTGCGCATCCAGTCAGAGCTTGTGCCAAGTCCGCTTCCGATGATCCGCCCGGGCAGCGCTCCGCGCTTTGATGGCGATGTCATGACTTCGGACGGTCGAAACGGCGGCCTGTTCCAAGACAACGGGCGTCAAGGTGGGCAAACCGTGCAAGAAGCGGTCGAGGACGCCTTTATCGGCGTGCTGCGGTCGATCTTTGGCCAGAAAAACTAGTCTCGAGCCGCACAGGACCCAAAACAAAAAAACACCCCCAACGCGGCGCGTGGGGGTGTGTACTTCTCGATTTCAAGTCGGCTTAGCCCGCTTGAAGATCCGCGATCAACTGGTTCAGATCGCCTTTGCGCCGATCCAGCATCGCACCGATTTCCTTGCGTTCAGACTTCACGATCGAAATGCCTTCGACCTGCATGTCAATGAATTTGCCGTTCTTTGCGGACACGACGAACACAACGTCGAAGGGTGACTTGCCCTTCAGCTGTGTCTTTGTCAGCACCTCGAAGCGGCTCTTCACCGTTTTCGAGCTGACGACATCGATACGACCGCCTTCGAATTCGCGGAACCGGCTGCCATACCGGCGCGCGATATAGCTGCGGAACGCCTTGACGAAAGCGCTTTTCTGCGCGGCGCTGGCAGACCTGCCATCCGGCCCAAGGGCAGACAGCGCAATGAAATCCACGTCAGCGTATTTCGCAAACACGCCTTCGAAACGCTGAATCATGGCGCTTTCTGAAGTGCCCGAATTGATGATCGCGTTGATGTCGCTGACCACTTTGCCAATCAGGCTTTCCGCCTTGTCTGCCGTGATTGCGGCCATGGCTCGGCCCGGAAAAGTCGCCAAGACACACAACCCGCCGATTCCGCCCAGGACGGCGCGACGTGTCAGTGACGTTCGGTTACCCATCATATGCATCATAAATATCCTCAAGTTCGTCGTCTTCGACTTCGATACCCAGTTCATACCGGCGCGAATCCAGATAGTAGAGCTGCATCAATTCGTAGCCACTTTCACTATAGTAAAATTCGTCGATCGTATCGCCAAAGGCGTAGCGATCACCAAATTTTGACAGGACATACGCGGCCTTGGGTAGGTGCTTGACCTCAGTCGGCAAGGCCAGGCTTAGCGGGTTCAGCACAAAATCAACCAATATGCCGAAACCATCACGTTCGGTCGAGGGACCAAAGAAGGGCAGCACCACATAGTCGCCCTCCGGCGCGCCCCAGACATGCAGGGTTTCCCCGAAGTCGCTTTTACGCTCTTCCAGTCCGATATCGGTCGCGACATCGAAGATACCCAACAGGCCAAACGTGCTGTTGAACAAGAAGCGCACAGCGTTGTGGGCGGCGTCTTCGATGTTGCCCTGAAGGATATTGTTCGCCACGACGCCTGGAAGTCCGGCATTGTCGGAAAACAGTTCGACCGCATCGCGCGCAGGCCGGGGCAGGACTTCGCCGTAAGCATTGGATGCCGGCGAGACAAAAATCTTGTCCAAATCCACGTTTGCTGCGTGGGTGCGTCGGTTCTTCACCTCGTGCGGGTCATCATATCCTGATGGGGCTGGTGCCTTCGCACAGGCTCCAAGCGACATCAAAGCGATACCGGCCACTGCCGGGAGGGATTTGGCGTTAAAAATTTTCACGTTGGCAATCGTTGATTTTGGCAGTTTCACTTGGCGTTGGTCACACATAATGGATGAAGTCTCAATGCACAGATGTTAACAGTTTGGCAGCCATTCGATGTGACTAATTGGCGACACTCTACAGGCAGATTCTCGCCGACACCAGAAGGGTTATCCTTAAGGTCTGAAAAGCAGGTGAACATGCGGATTGATGGGTATGCAGGAAACTGAACACGAACGCGGGTTGGAAGAATTGCGCGCTGTGCGCCGCAATGCGCGTGGCCTGTTGTGGAGCGTCGCGCTCTTTTCGGTATTCGTTAATTTGTTGATGCTGACGGCGCCGCTCTACATGTTGCAACTCTATGATCGCGTGCTCGGCAGCCGGTCCGAAGCGACCCTGATTGCCCTAACCATATTGATGGGGTTTCTGTTCGCAATGATGGGCTTTCTGGACTATGCGCGCGGGCGCATTCTGGCGCGGGTCGGCGCGCAGTTCCAGTCGGGGCTGGACGAACGCGTCTTTTCGGCCGTGTTGCGCCGCGCCCCACCGGGTCCGAACCAGCAGATCGCAACAGCAGGTCTGCGCGACCTTGAGGCGATCCAAAAATTGCTGTCGAGCCCGGTCATCACGGCCGCATTCGACATACCGTGGACCCCCATCTTCCTGTTTGCCATCGCGATTTTCCACCCGTGGCTGGGCATACTTGCGGTTGTCGGGGGCGCAATTCTGATTGCGATCACGGCGCTGAACCAGATTTTGACGAAGGCGCCCGTGACATTGGCGACGACGGCGACGATGAAAGCCGACCAGATGGCCGAACAACTGCGAACCGAAGCCGAAATGGTGCGCGCACTTGGCATGTCGGGTGCGGCCTATCAACGGTGGCACAAGGCGCGGTCTTCAGCCCTGGACCAAAGCGTGCGGGCAGCTGACCTTCAGGGGCAGTTCTCAACGATCTCGAAGACATTTCGCCAGTTTCTGCAATCGGCAATGTTGGGTTTGGGCGCTTATCTGGCGCTACAGGGCGAAATCTCACCGGGAGCGATGATTGCCGGTTCGATCCTTTTGGGGCGCGCGCTTGCGCCTGTTGATATGGCGATCAACCAATGGCCGCTGATCCAACGAGCGCGCACAGGCTGGGCTGGGCTTGGTGTTCTGCTGGCCGAAGTGCCGCTGGACGATCGACGCACCGAATTGCCCCGTCCGACCGCTCATCTGCGGGCTGAAAACGTCACCGTGTTTCCGCCGGGGAAAAGTCAGGCCGTGCTCCGCAGCGTAACCTTCGAAGTAAAGCCCGGACTGGCGCTTGGCATCATCGGCCCCTCGGGCGCCGGCAAATCGACGCTTGCGCGCGTCATCACGGGCGTGGTCACGCCGTCTGGCGGAACCGTCCGACTGGATGGTGCGGCGCTGGATCACTACACGCCCGAAGCACTGGGACGCTATCTTGGTTATCTTCCCCAGCGCGTTCAGCTTTTTGGCGGAAGCATCGCCGAGAACATCGCAGGGCTTGATCTGGAACCGGACCCGGCCCAAGTGGTCGCTGCCGCCCGGCTGGCCGACGCGCATGAGCTGATCCTGTCCTTGCCCGATGGATATGACACGCTGGTTTCGCCGGGCGACAGCATCCTGTCCGGCGGTCAAATGCAGCGTATCGGGCTTGCGCGCGCGCTTTACGGTGACCCGGCGGTGCTGGTGCTGGACGAGCCGAACTCCAACCTCGACAACATCGGCACCCGGGCGCTGAACACCGCGATCCGGCAGGTCAAGGCGCGCGGCGGAGCGGTGCTGATCATGGCGCACCGTCCAGCCGCCATTCAGGAATGCGAGCTGCTTATGGTGCTTGACGGCGGCATGGTCAAAGGATTTGGCCCACGTGACGAAGTGCTGCAAGCCCATGTTCAGAACGCGCAGCAAATTCAGACGGCGCAGGGCAAAGGCGGGATCAGTTGATGGCAGACAAAACCTATTCCGCACGTGCGCCACTGATTGTAGGTTTTGTCGCCTTGCTTGTTCTGGTCGGCGGGTTCGGCACATGGGCTGTCGCCACCCGCCTTGCCGGTGCCATCGTTGCTTCGGGACAGGTCGAGGTCGACCAGAACCGACAAGTTGTCCAGCATCCGGATGGTGGCGTCGTCACATCCATTCGGGTCGAAGATGGGGACATCGTGTCCGCAGGCGATTTGCTGGTCCAACTGGACCCATCTCGGCTGGCCTCGCAACTGACCATCATCGACGGTCAGTATTTTGAACTGCTGGCGCGGGAGGCGCGATTGGAAGCTGAACGCGACGGCACAGAGGCGCTCGCCTTTCCCGAAGCTCTGGAAACCCGCGCGCGCAACCGGCCCGAGGTGCGCGCCTTGATGGACGGTCAGACCCGCTTGTTTGAATCGCGGCGCGTCACCTTGGCGTCGCAGGTCGAACAACTGCAAAAACGCAAAGCTCAGGTTGAGCAGCAGATCGAAGGACTTGTGGCCCAGCGCATCGCCCTGGACCAACAACTTGCCCTGATCCGCGAAGAGCTGACCAACCAACAAACGCTGCTTCAGAAAGGGCTGGCGCAAGCGTCGCGCGTGTTGGCGTTGCAGCGTGAAGAGGCCGGTCTTCTGGGCCGGTTGGGCGAGATTGCCGCCGCAAAGGCTGAGGCCGAAGTGCGCGTGACCGAAACCGAACTTCAAGTGCTCGCCCTTGGCACCGAACGGCGCGAACAAGCGATCACCGATCTGCGCGATCTTCAGGCGACCACGCTTGAACTTGCCGAACAACGACGCAGCATCGCCGAACAGCTTGACCGGCTTGATATCCGGGCGCCGCTGTCGGGCGTGGTTCATGGCATGCAGGTCCATGCGGAACGCTCGGTCATTCAACCCGCGCAGCCGGTGCTTTATATCGTGCCTCAGGATCGGCCCTTGGTCATCGCAGCACAGGTTGATCCGATCCATGTGGATCAGGTTTTCATTGGCCAGCAAGTGAACCTGAAATTCCCTGCGTTTGACAGTGCCGAAGCCCCCGATCTTCTGGGGCACGTGGTCAAAGTCTCAGCCGACGCGTTTTCAGATGACACGACCGGGCGCAGCTTTTATCGGGCCGAAATCCAACTGGACGAAGGCGAGATTGCGCGCCTTCCGACTGGTGCCGTGTTGATTCCCGGCATGCCGGTATCCGCTTTCATCCGAACGGTGGATCGCAGCCCGCTATCCTATCTAGTGCAGCCCCTGTCAGACTATTTCAACAAGGCCCTGCGCGAAAGCTGACCCTTGTCTGTCGGCGCAAAGGTCAGTCGAAACCGGGCCGTCTTGGGTCGCTTTCACCCTTTTCTGGTGCGCCAAGCCGGGCTAGCGTCTGTGCAGACCCGCTGCGCGGTAGTTCAACAAAAAAGGACGCAACATGAGCGCTTATGAAACCCGTCTTGCCGATCTTGGCGTCACCCTGCCTGACGCGCCTGCCCCTGCGGCAAACTATGTGCCCTATGTTCAGGTTGGCGACCTTGTGCATGTATCAGGCCAGATCTCGATGAAGGACGGCGCGTTCTTGACCGGCAAGCTGGGGGACGACATGACCGCCGAAGATGGGGCCAAAGCCGCCCGCAGCTGCGCGATCAGCCTGTTGGCGCAGGTCAAGGCCGCCTGTGGCGGTGATCTTGACAGGTTGGTGCGTGTCGTAAAACTTGTGGGCTTCGTCAACTCGACCGCCGAGTTTGGCGATCAACCCAAAGTGATCAATGGCGCCTCTGATTTCATGGTCGAAGCCCTGGGCGACGCAGGCCGCCATGCGCGTTCCGCCGTATCGGCCGCCAGCTTGCCCTTCGGCGTCGCGGTCGAAATCGAAGGCATCTTCCAGATCAGATGACCGACGCGCCGATCCCCCTGACCGACAGCTTTCTGTCGCGCCCGATTGCCCATCGCGGCTATCACGATATCGGCGCGGGCCGTCCTGAAAACTCGCGTGCCGCAATCCGCGCTGCGATCGAACATGGCTACGGGATCGAGCTTGACCTGCAACTATCAAAAGACGCTCAGGCTATGGTTTTTCACGACTATGACCTGAAGCGCCTGACCGGTGAGGCCGGCGCAATCCAGCAGCGAGCCGCACATGATCTTGCGAAAATGACGCTTCTGCATGGCGACGAAAGCATACCAAGTTTCGCAGAGGTGCTGGCGATCGTCGCTGGGCGTGTCCCTTTGCTGGTCGAGCTGAAGGATCAGGACGGCGCCATGGGACCACGTGTCGGCGCGCTGGAACACGCCACCGCAATTGCCTTGAAAGACTATGAGGGCGATGTCGCCGTGATGTCATTCAACCCCCATTCAGTGGCCGCCTTTGGCAACCACAACACGGGTCGCCCGCTTGGCCTGACGACCGAGGCGTTTCAACAGAAAAAGAACACGCTGCTGCCCGCCGCGACGCGCCGGTATCTGCGCGATATCCCGGATTTTGATCGTGTTGGCGCAAGCTTCATCAGCCATGACGTAAACGACCTGCACAGCGCTGCCGTTGCCCGTCTGAAGGCGCGTGGCGTTCCGGTTCTCTGCTGGACCGTTCGATCAAAAGAGGTCGAAATTGACGCCCGCAAGATCGCTGACAACGTGACGTTTGAAGGCTACGCGGCTTGACCTGTGATGCGCTCTGCGGCCCAATGATCCTGTGACAGGCACAACGGTTGAAATTCGCACACATCAGGCGCTTGACGGTATTGCCGCACAAGACTGGGATGCCTGCGCCTGCCCGGAAACCACGGATGGTGGTCATCCGGCAGACCCCTTTACGACGCACCGTTTCCTGTCTGCGTTGGAGCAGTCGCGCAGCGTCGGCGAAGGCACGGGTTGGCATCCACACTACCTAAGCGTTCATGCAGATGGGCAGGTCATTGCAGTCGCGCCCCATTACGGCAAGTCACACAGTCAGGGTGAATATGTGTTTGATCACAGCTGGGCCGATGCATTTGAACGCGCGGGCGGGCGCTATTATCCCAAGCTGCAAATGGCCGTCCCTTTCACACCGGTCACCGGGCGACGTTTTCTGACTCGCCCGGGGTATGAGGCTGTCGGTCGATCCGCGCTGCTTCAGGGAATGATACAGGTGGCGACCGAGAACGACCTGAGCTCTGCCCACATTTCGTTCTGCACAGAGGACGAGGCGAAACAGGGTGCCGCGATGGGGCTTTTGCATCGTCTAGGCCAGCAGTTTCACTGGCAGAATGCCAACTATGCTCAATTTGATGATTTTCTGACCGGTCTGAGCTCTCGCAAGCGCAAACAAATCCGTAAGGAACGCGCTCAGGCACAGAATTTCGGCGGCGAGATCATCTCGTTGACCGGGGATGACATTCAGCCTCATCACTGGGATGCATTCTGGCAGTTCTATCAGGACACAGGGGCGCGCAAATGGGGTCGCCCTTATTTGACGCGGGCGTTTTTTGATGCGCTGCATGACACAATGCGCGATGAGGTGCTTTTGGTTCTGGCCCAGCGCGATGGTCGATCGGTTGCGGGCGCGCTAAACCTGATCGGGCGGGACACGCTGTTTGGGCGTTACTGGGGCGCGCTGGAGCATCATCCCTGCTTGCATTTCGAGCTGTGCTATTATCAGGCAATTGACTTCGCCATCACCCACGGGTTGGGGCGCGTCGAGGCAGGCGCCCAAGGCGAACACAAGCTCGCGCGCGGCTACATGCCGGTTGCCACTCATTCGCTCCACTGGATTGCCGACCCCGCCTTTCGTGACGCTGTCGAACAATTTCTGGTCGCGGAAAAAGAGGCCGTCGCAGAGGATATCGAGATCCTCACCACATACGGCCCCTTCCGCAAATCAGACATGGACGACCACGACTAGGCGCTCATATCGGCCAACAACCCTTCGCCCGCCGAGGTTTCGCACATGCCGGGGTTGTCTTCGGCGTTCAACACCTTGACCACGCCGTCATCAACATACATCGCGAACCGTTGTGACCGGTTGATCAGCCCGACAGGCGGTGCGGTGAAGGCCATTCCGATCGCTTTCGTAAAAGCGCCTTCAGCGTCTGCCAGCATGGTAATACCAGCCTTCGCCGCCCCTGTGCTTTCGCCCCAAGCCTGCATCACAAAGGGGTCGTTCACAGACACGCAGATCACCTCGTCCACGCCTTTTTTGTCAAAATCGGCTTTTGTGCGGATGAAGCTGGGCACATGTGCTGTCGTGCACGTACCAGTATACGCGCCGGGCACGGCGAACAACACGATCTTGCGCCCCTTGGTCAACGTCGCAAGCTCGACGCCTTCTGGGCCATCGGCGCCCATCGTCAAAAGGGTTGCGTTTGGCAGTTTGTCACCAACTGAAATTGTCATTTTCAAGATCCCTGATTGTGTTTCCGTCCTGCCTAGTCATAGTCTGCAAACCGCGTCAGGTCAGCAGAAATGGAAGAACCTCATGGCTCACGTTGTTGTCATCGGCGCCGGGCAAGCCGGTGCGTCATTGGTCGCCAAACTCCGCAACGCGGGATTTGACGGTGAAATTACCCTGATCGGGGCCGAAACCGCACCACCCTACCAACGCCCGCCACTGTCGAAGGCTTATCTGCTGGGCGAGATGGAAGTGGAGCGGCTGTATTTGCGCCCCGAGAGTTTCTATGCGGAAAACAACATCACCCTGCGCCTTGGCACGCAGGTGGATGCGATTGACGCGGCCAATCATCTGGTGGTGATCGGGGACGAGAAACTCCCCTATGACCAACTGGCGCTGACCACCGGGTCCGTGCCCCGCCGTCTGCCTGGCTCAATCGGCGGCGCACTTGAGGGCGTTCATGTTGTGCGCACGCTTGATGACGTGGACCGGATGGCGACCGAGTTCTCGCAAGGCCGCCGCGTGTTGATCATCGGTGGCGGCTATATCGGGTTGGAGGCCGCGGCCGTCGCTGCCAAGAAGGGCCTGAAGGTCACCCTTGTTGAGATGGCAGACCGTATCCTGCAACGTGTCGCAGCACCCGAAACCTCGGACTATTTCCGCGCTCTGCACACCGCCCACGGCGTCGATATCCGCGAAGGGGTTGGGTTGGACCGACTGACAGGTGACGGACGCGTAACCGGGGCCGTTTTGTCTGACGGCACTACGCTTGAGGTCGATTTCGCGATTGTCGGCGTGGGCATCGCGCCGGACACCACCTTGGCCGAAGCTGCTGGGCTGGAGATTGACAACGGCATCAAGACCGACGCGCTGGGTCGCACGTCCGATACCGCCATCTGGGCGGCTGGCGATTGTGCGTCCTTCCCGTATCACGGCACGCGCATCCGGCTGGAAAGCGTGCCAAACGCCATTGATCAGGCCGAAATTGTCGCCCGCAACATAATGGGCGAAAACGTAGACTATATCGCCACCCCGTGGTTCTGGTCGGATCAGTATGACGTGAAGCTTCAGATTGCCGGGCTCAATGTGGGCTACGACAACGTGGTCACGCGCCGTGATGGCGACGACGCCAGCGCGAGCTTCTGGTATTTTCAGGGCGACACGCTGCTGGCGGTTGACGCGATGAACGACCCGCGCGCCTATATGGTCGGCAAACGGCTGATCGAAAGCGGCAAATCGCCGGACAAAGCGATTGTCGCTGACTCGGCATCAGACCTGAAACCGCTGCTGAAATGAGGATCATCGCAGGCCGTTTTCGTGGGCTGGCGCTGGCCAATGTTGGTAAAGGCGACGCGGGCGCGCATCTGCGCCCGACCACCGACCGGGTGCGCGAGAGCCTGTTTTCCATGCTGATCGGCGGCCGTTTTGGCGACCCGATTGAGGGCGCACGGGTGCTGGACCTGTTTGCTGGCACAGGCGCGCTGGGGCTTGAGGCCCTGTCGCGCGGCGCATCCCATGTGACCTTCGTGGATGATGGGCGCAAAGCGCTGTCCCTGATCCGCGAAAACGTCGCCAAGTGTCGATGTGCGGACGACGTGACAGTGGTGAAACGTGACGCGACGCGTTTGCCTGATGGGCAGCCCCACGACCTGATCTTCCTTGATCCACCTTACGGAAGTGGGTTGGGCGAAAAAGCATTGGACGCCGCGATCAAAGGCGGATGGGTCGCGCCAGATGCGCTGATCGTTTGGGAAGAAAGCGCGGCGATCACGCCCCCGGACGGGGTCGAATTGCTGGATGCCCGGCGATATGGGGATACGACAATCTCGATCCTCGAACGAGTGGGACGCGCATGACAAAAGGGCCGCCCCGAGGGACGGCCCTTTGCTAAAATTTCAGCGGCTTACCGCGCCCGCGTGACCGACACTGCCGCCTGCGCGTCGCGCACCATCGCAGCGCCATCAAGGCCTTTGCCGTTCATGTCCTCAATCCACTCGGCGATGACTTCGTCGCCCAGCGCGCGAATTTTGGCGGTCTCTTCCTCGGACAATTCGGCAATGGCATTGCCGTCTGCCGCCATTTTCTCGCGCCCAACCACGTCGCCGGTGTCATGCGCGCGACCTGCCAGAGCCGACGTGTGAAAGCCTGAATTCGCGTCGATCACGGCCTTCAGGTCATCGGGCAGCCCCTCGTAGACATTCTTGTTCATCGCCCAGATGAAATAGAGGTTATACAGCGACTTATCGCCCGCAACATCGGTGTGGCTGTCCGTCAGCTCGTTCAGCTTCAGCGACGGCGACATTTCCCAAGTGATCACGCCACCATCGACCACACCTTTTGCGAGCGCCTCGGGAAAGGCGGGCACGGGCATGCCAATCGGCGTGGCACCAAGCTTGTCCAGTAGCAGGGTCGAGGTCCGCGACGGGCCGCGCAGCTTCAGATTCTTGAAGTCCGCGACGCTAGCAATCGGATCGCCCTTCTTGTGAACGATCCCGCGCCCATGCATGTGGGCGGCAATCACCTTCACATCCGCGAAGTCATCCATCAGGTATTTCTGGGTATAGACCCACGCGGCTTTCGACGCCTCTTCGCCGGATTTGGTGACCATGAAGGGCAGCTCCATCGCCTCGGCTTCGGGGAAACGACCGGGTTGATAGCCGGGAATGACCCAGCCGCCGTCAATCGCGCCGTCGCGGATCAGGTCATACTGGCTGGTCGCTTTGCCGCCCAGTTGCATGGCCGGGTAAAGTTCGACCTTGATGCGTCCGCCGGAATCCTTCTCGATTTTCTCGGCCCATGGGGCCATGAAATAGGTCGGGTTCGCCGACAAAGGCGACACGAAATGCTGGAAGCGAAGCGTCACTTCTTCGGCAACAGTCGCGTTGGTCGACAGCAGTAAGGCTGCGGCGGCACCAATGGATGTGATGATGGATTTCGGGGTGAAGGAGCGGAAGTGGGTCATGGGACACCCTCCGTTTTTCGTAGAAACAGCCGCGCATGAGTGTCGCGGAAGCCGCCCCACCTCTTGCGGGTCGGCATATGGAACCTAGGCACGAGTTTCTGCGAGTGCAAACGGAAAAGCGAAGGAATCCCAACCGAAGGACATCGGCAACAGAAACACCCTGAATTCAAAAGGATATTTTGCGGTCAAGGGGGAGAAACGGTAGAAGTTTCCCCTAAGTCAACCGGCGCGCTTAACCCCAAGTTGGATGGAATTTTCCCGCAGGCGACAGCGTGAAGATATCGCACCCATCCGCCGTGACCCCGACCGAATGTTCGAACTGCGCCGACAATGATTTATCGCGGGTGATCGCGGTCCAGTCATCGGCAAGGATCTTGGTTTCCGGGCGGCCCAGATTGACCATCGGCTCGATGGTGAAGAACATGCCTTCTTCCAGCACAGGGCCCATACCGGGACGCCCGTAATGCAGCACATTGGGTGGGGCGTGGAACACTTGCCCCAGTCCGTGCCCGCAGAAATCGCGCACCACCGACATGCGCTGGCTTTCCACATGGGACTGGATGGCGTGGCCGATATCTCCGAAAGTATTTCCGGGGCGCACGGCCTCGATCCCCTTCATCAGGGCATCATGAGTCACTTGGATCAGTCGTTCTGCGAAAGGCTTCAGCGTGCCGACCTTATACATGCGGCTTGTGTCGCCATACCAGCCGTCCACAATCACCGTCACATCAACGTTCAGGATGTCGCCGTCGATCAATTCGTCGTGCTTGCGCGCTGACTTCTCGTTCTTGCCCTTGGGCGTTTTCGATCCGGGGATGCCGTGGCAGACCACATGGTTCAACGAAATGCAGGACGCGTGCTTATAGCCTTTATACCCAATGGTGGCAGACACCGCGCCGGCCTCGTCCACCATTGCCTCGATCGCGGCGTCAAGTTCGGCGGTGGTGGCACCCGGCTTCACCATCGGCGCGATCCGGTCCAGAATATCGGCCGCCAAATGTCCCGCCTTATGCATTCCGGCAAAGTCGGAAGGGTCGTATAGGCGAATGCCTTCTTTGGTCACGCGCATCGTGTCGTCCATGGGTTGGTCCTCTTGCTTCGCCCATAAATAGGATGTTCAGGCCAAAGACGCCAGAGGGGCCGCGACATGGATGCCATCGGGGCTGATCTGTGTGCCCAGCACGATGACGTCGACCCCGGCGGCGCGCGCGTCAACAAACGCAGCGGCATAGGTCGGGTCAATGTCACGCGCCAGATCGAACCGGTCACAATCCGTGCGCTGCACGAGGTAGAGCATCACTGCGCGATGCCCCTGCCCGACCACTTTCGCAAGCTCGCCCAGATGCTTGGTGCCGCGGGCGGTCACGCTGTCGGGAAACTCGGCCAAGCCGGGCTGGCGGGACAGGGTCACTGATTTCACCTCGACATAGGTCAGGCCATCACCTTTCAACAGAAAGTCGATGCGGCTGTTTTCGCCGTATTTCACCTCGGCCCGGACCGTATGATAATCGCCCAAGCCAGCGACCGAACGTGCCTCTAGCGCCGCGCGCAAAGCGCGGTTCGGCACCGAGGTATCAACGCCGGTGAAATGCCCGTTTTCATGGTCGACCAACCGCCAGCCAAACTTCAGCTTTTTTTTAGGGTCGTCATTCGGCTCCAGCCAGATTTTCATACCCGGCTCAGCCAACCCCATCATCGAACCGGGATTGGCGCAATGGGCCGTCACGTCGCGACCATCTGCCAACGTGCAATCGGCAAGAAACCGTTTGTAGCGGCGAATGAGCTTTGCGGGCACAAGAGGGCTGGGAAATTGCATGTCTCAGGCCTATACCGGAAGGAGGAAAGGAACAACCTATGGCCAACCCGACAGCCGCCATGTTGGTAATCGGAGACGAGATCTTGTCCGGCAGGACACGGGACGCAAACATGCACCATCTCGCCTGCAAATTGACCGACCATGGTATTGACCTGAAAGAAGCGCGTGTGGTGTCAGATGACGCCCAAGCGATTGAGGCTGCGGTAAAAGCACTGTCCCTTGCGTATGACCATGTTTTCACTTCGGGCGGAATCGGTCCGACACATGACGACATCACCGCCGATTGCATTGCCCGTGCGTTCGGCGATCACATCGACATTCGTGAAGATGCCCGCGCATTGCTGGCCGCACATTACGCGCGACAAGGGCAGGAATTCAACGCAGCAAGGCAGCGCATGGCACGCATCCCAGACCGTGCGACATTGATCGACAACCCGGTATCGGTCGCGCCAGGGTTCACGCTTGAGAACGTCCATGTGATGGCGGGTGTGCCGTCTGTCTTCAAGGCGATGGTCGACAGCGTATTGCCGGGGCTAACCGGCGGCGCGCCGCTTCTGTCACGCTCGATCAGAATCGAACGTGGCGAAGGTGAGATTGCGGGACCGCTGGGTCAGGTTGTCGAAGATTTTGCAGACCTCAGCTTTGGGTCATATCCCTTCATACAGAACGGTGTTTTCGGGGCGAATATCGTTATTCGCGGGACCGACACCGACAGAATTCATTCCGCCGCGCAAACCTTGTCTCGGCTATTTACGGAGGACACATGAAACACGACCTGCCAAATGCCGTAGCGATCATCGAGGCCAGCGAAGCAACATGGCCGCCGGCCGAAACAAAACGGGTGGGGGCATGGATCATTCGTGATGGCGCGGGCGGCGGCAAACGCGTGTCAGCGGCCACTGAAAACTGGCCGACCACCGAAGCTGATCTGCCCGCCGCTGAAAAAGCGATGCGTGAATTGGGCATGGACCCGCTGTTTCAAATCCGCATTGGCGACGAACACCTTGATGATATGTTGGAAAAACACGGATACCAGATTGTTGACCCGGTGAATATTTGGGTCATCGAGGTCGCAGAACTGACAAAAGACGCGCTGCCGCCTGTCTCGGCGTTTTCGATCTGGCCGACATTGTCCATCATGCACGAATTGTGGGACGCCGGGGGCATCGGCAAAGAACGTCGCGCCGTGATGGAGCGGGCGACCTGTCCAAAAACCGGCCTTTTGGCGCGCACCGATGACACCCCATCCGGCGTTGGCTATGTTGGGCTGCACGATGACATTGCTGTGGTGCACGCCTTGCATGTCGACAAAGGGTTGCGTCGGCAGGGCACAGGTCAAAACCTGCTGAAGCAAGCGGCCATCTGGGCGAAGGACCAAGGCGCGAAATATCTGGCCCTGATTGTTACACAGGGCAACCACGCTGCAAATCCGCTCTATACCAATCTTGGGATGCACATTGTCGGGCACTATCATTACCGGATCAAGAAATCGCAGGGGTAAAGACATGGCACATAAGAACAATGGTGTGACGGACCTGAACCTGCCGATGGTTGATCCGCTTCCCGCAGACATTCAGAAGTATTTCGACATCTGTGACGAAAAACTGGGCCTCGTGCCGAACGTGCTGAAAGCCTATGCGTTCGACATGGAAAAGCTGCGCGCGTTTTCAGCCATGTATAACGAATTGATGATGGGTGACAGCGGCCTGTCCAAGCTGGAGCGAGAGATGATTGCTGTCGTCGTCAGCTCGATCAACCGGTGCTGGTATTGCCAGGTGGCCCACGGCGCAGCGGTTCGCGAACTGTCCGGCAACCCCCAGCTTGGCGAAGCGATGGTGATGAACTGGCGCATGGCCAAACTGGATGCTCGCCAGCACGCCATGCTGCTGTTTGCCGAGAAAATAACCAAAGCTTCCGCCGAAACAGAGGAAGCCGATCGCGACGCCCTCCGCAGCGTAGGGTTCACGGATCGCGACATCTGGGACATTGCCGCAACTGTCGGTTTCTTTTCCATGTCGAACCGCATGGCATCTGCGGTCGGAATGAAACCCAATGATGCCTACCATGCGTCGCACAGATGAACACAGTCGTCGGTCTTGTCCGGGCAGCGCTTTGTATGCTCGTCCTCAGTTTGATGGTTGCACCCGCGTCGGCGTTTGACCTGCCAGCCGGTGCGGTTCAGCAAGCCAGTGAACAGACGCCTAATGGGCGGGTCGGTCTTGCCACTGCGCGCTTTGACGGGCGAACCGTTCCGGCCCGCGCCGTTGAAGGGCAGGTGACGTGGCAGGCCTGGAAGATACCGGGCACAAGCCAGGGCAGCTTTCAGGTTCTCACCGACCTGCGCGATCAGTTGATACAGGACGGATACGAGATCCTTTTCCAGTGTCAGGCGGTGGCCTGTGGCGGCTATGATTTCCGCTTTGAGGTTGGCCACTTCAAAGCCCCCGACATGTATGTGGACCTCGGCGATTTTCACTATATCAGCGCGCACAAATCGGACCATCACATCGGCCTTCTTGTCAGCAGGTCCAGCGCGGCAGCCTTTGTCGAAATGGTTCAGGTCGCACCTGCGGGAAGCCCTGTCACGCCGGTCGCCGCGCAAACGGGCCGGCCTGTCTCGACGGGAGTGGCCCCGCTTTCTGGCACACTTGCCAGCGCGCTTGAGGCGACCGGTCGCGCTGTTCTTGCCGGTGTGGACTTCGCGACGGGGTCATCGCAACTCACCAATAGCGAGGTCACCGCGCTTGCGGAACTGGCCACCTATCTGACCCAGGACACCTCTCGCAGGGTCATGCTCGTCGGTCACACTGACGCCGAAGGAGGGCTTGAGGGAAATGTCGCGCTGTCGCGAAAACGCGCAAATTCGGTCATGACGCAACTGGTCGACTTCTATGGTGTTGACCGGACCCAGGTTTCTGCACAAGGCGTTGGTTTCCTTGCGCCTTTGGCCTCCAACCTTACCCCGGAAGGGCGAGAACAAAACCGGCGCGTAGAGGCCGTTTTGATCAACACTGACTGACCCAAAATGAAAAAGCACGGCAAAGGGAGCCATCCCTGCCGCGCTTTTTTGGTGTCCCCGATCGTGAGGGGAACACGCTTACCAGTTGTCTGGGCCTTTGTCCGCGAAGACGTGGACAAGAAAGTCGATAAACGCACGCACTTTGGGCTGGGTAAAGCGCCCTGGCGGATAAACGGCGTAAATTCCCTGTGTGTCCGCCGGAAGATCCGGGATTGCGTCCACGACCAAGCCTTGCTCCAATGCATCCGCGTAAAGGAAGCTGGGCAGATACGCGATTCCAAGTCCCGAAATGGCGGCGTTCAAAAGGGATTGCCCGTCATTAACACTGAGCCACCCCGCCGAACGTACCTGACGCATTTCGCCAGACGGCGCGGGGATCTTCCAAACATTGCCCGAGCTTTGGCTCGAATAATGCAGAAGCTTGTGTTCGTTCAGATCGTCGATGCGGCCCGGGCGGCCGTATTTCTCGAAATAGGCGGGGCTGCCAACCATGCGGCGCGTCGTGGTTGATATCTTGCGGGCTCGCAACGAGCTGTCTTCCAGTTCTCCGACACGGATGGCCATGTCGAACCCTTCGGAAATCAACTCGACGTAGCGATTGGCGAGTTCCATGTTCACATTCACATCAGGGAAATCGCTCAGGAACTCCCCCAGAACCGGGCTAAGGTGGTTCACGCCAAAATCCGTCGCTACCGATATGCGCAAAAGACCCGATGGTGCAGATTGCATCGAAGTCACCAGCGCATCGGCTTCGCCCGCGTCATTCAAAACACGGCGGGCACGGTCATAATAGGCCAGTCCAATTTCGGTCGGGCTGACACGGCGTGTCGTGCGGTTCAAAAGCCGTGCGCCAAGCCGTGCTTCAAGGCTTGATACATGCTTTGACACTGCCGACTTGGATATCCCCATCTTCTTGGCAGCGTCCGTAAATCCACCTTGGTCCACCACGGTGGCAAAGGCTTCCATTTCGGTCAGTCGATCCATCTTTACTCTTTCCACAATCATCGCCCCAGTGGGAGACTGTATCCATGCGAATTGGGGCAAGACTGTGAAGAGCAGCCGACAATACAAGGGTATTTCAGCGGATCGTTTTGGACTTGGAAACGACGAATCGGGGCTATCTTGTTGAAAAGACAAGCTCGGCAATTGTGATCCACAAAGGCAGGCTGAGTGCTGACAACAGCGTCGTTTGGGCGATCAGCGTCGCGACCAGTTGTCGATCTGCGCCAAATGCAGAGGCTAGGACATGCGCCGCTGATGCCGTTGGCAGGGCGGCAAAGACCACCAGAACCGACGCAATTGCCGGATCAAGGCCAAACCCGACACCAACGCCCAGCGCGAACATGGGGAGTGCCAAAAGCTTGATCACACAGATGGCACCGTTGAAGCGGTCTAGTCGCGCTAGTGCCCCCCAATTCATCGTCGCGCCAATGGACAACAGCGCGATCGGGATTGCCGCGCGCGCCAACATCTCAACCGGCGCCATGATCGGGGTGGGCAAACGCCAGCCCATCAGGCCGAACACCACGCCGCCAAGACTTGCCAGCAGGAACGGGTTCAGGGCGATTTTCGCCACCGTTGCCCCTAGGCCCAGTGCACCGCCGCGTGACAGGGCAGATACGGCGAACAGGTTTGCCACGGGCACCCCCATGCCGACGGCCACAGCCATTTCGCCAGCGCCGCCATGGGTCAGCAGCTCAACCGCGACCAGACCAAGGGCTGTGTTGAAGCGCCAGCCAACCTGCCAAGCACCCGCGAAATCCAGAAACCGGTCGGGCCCGACATGGCGAACCAGCCAACCAAGCCCCAAACCGACCGAGAGGGTCGCCCACACCACCGGGGCCATGATCACCAGCTTTTCAATCTCGATAGGGCGGCTGGCGGCGGCAACAAAAAGAAGCGCGGGGAACAGGATCTCGAAGTTCAGGCGGTCCAGCCCCTGCCACGCGTTCACCGACAAGCGGTTGCGCAACAGCCCACCCAGCCCGACCAGAAGAAAGACGGGCATAAGTCCGGTAAAGACGGCGATGAAAACCATGTGACCTCCGCGGCGCTACCCCGGATCACATGATCAGATCAGAGCGAGGCCGCCAAGCGCGATCCTTGGTCGATGGCGCGTTTGGCGTCAAGCTCCGCGGCCACATCCGCGCCGCCAATGACATGAGGTGTCATACCACGCGCCTCTAGCGCGTCCGCCAAGCTGCGGTCGCTGACTTGGCCTGCGCAAAGGATGACGTTGTCGACTTCGATCACGCGCGGATCTTCGCGCGCCTCGCCGGTCGAGACCATCAGCCCTTCATCGGTGATGCGCTCGTAATTCACGCCGCCCACCATCTCGACCCCTTTCATCTTCAGGGTCGCGCGGTGAATCCAGCCGGTCGTTTTGCCCAGCCCCTTGCCCAGCGCTTTGGCCTTGCGCTGCATCAGGGTGACGTGGCGTGCGGGCGCTTCGGGTTTCGGACCATCGGGTGACAGCCCACCCCGCGCTTTGGCCGGATCGGCCACGCCCCATTCGGCGAGCCATTCTTCAAGGTTTTCGGTCGGGCTTTCGCCCGCTTGCGTCAGAAACTCGGCCACGTCGAACCCAATGCCGCCCGCGCCGATAATGGCCACGCGGTCGCCCACCGGCACCTCGTGGCGCAGCACGTCGATATAGGACAGGACGTTGTCAGACCCCTGCCCGTCGATCCCCGGATCGCGTGGGATAACACCGGTGGCAATGATCACCTCGTCAAACCCATCAAGGTCATCCGCCGTGACCTCTTTGCCCAGTTGCAGGTCGATGTCCGAGGCCGCGACCATCCGGTCATACCAATCGACCAGTCCGATGAATTCTTCTTTGCCGGGGATCTTCTTGGCCATGTTCAACTGACCACCCACCTGATCGGCCCGATCAAACAGCGTGACCTTGTGGCCGCGTTCGTCTGCCACCAGCGCGGTGGACAGACCCGCGGGGCCAGCGCCCACGATGGCGATGGATTTGGGCGTGTCGGTCATGTCATAGCGCAGCTCGGTCTCGTAACAGGCGCGCGGGTTCACAAGGCAGGTCGAGATCTTGCCGCCGAACGTATGGTCCAGACAGGCTTGGTTGCATGCGATGCAAGGCGCGATATCGCCTGCGCGCCCTTCGGCGGCCTTCGCCACAAAGTCCGGGTCGGCAAGGAAAGGCCGTGCCATCGACACCATGTCAGCTGCGCCGCCCGCCAGAACCTCTTCGGCCACGTCGGGGTGGTTGATCCGGTTTGACGTGATGATCGGCAGCGACACTTGCCCCATCAGCTTTTTCGTCACCCACGTAAAGGCCGCGCGCGGGACCGAGGTCGCGATGGTCGGAATGCGTGCCTCGTGCCAGCCGATGCCTGTGTTGATAATGGTGGCGCCCGCTTTCTCGATCTCTTTCGCCAGTTGCACGACCTCGTCGAAGGTCGAGCCATTGGGCACAAGGTCGATCATCGACAGGCGATAGATGATGATGAACTCAGGTCCGACGGCTGCGCGCACGGCTTTCACAACCTCGATGGGCAAGCGCATCCGATTTTCGTACGATCCGCCCCAACGGTCTTGGCGTTTGTTGGTGTGGGTGACAAGGAACTGGTTCAGGAAATAGCCTTCCGACCCCATAACCTCGACCCCGTCATAACCTGCCTCTTGCGCGCGGGCGGCGGCGGTGGCGAAATCGGCGATCTGTTTCTGGATGCCGTCTTCGTCCAGCTCTTTCGGCGGGAAAGGCGAGATTGGGGATTTGATCGCACTGGCCGACACACAATCGGGACCGTAGGCATAGCGCCCCGCGTGCAGAATCTGCATCGCAATTTTGCCGCCTTCTGAATGCACGCGGTCGGTGACGATGCGGTGATTGGCGATGTCTTCGTCGGTGTAAAGACCTGCTGCGCCGGGATACACACCGCCTTCGGGGTTCGGGGCCATACCGCCGGTCACGATCAACGCCGCCCCACCACGGGCGCGTTCGGCATAGAACTCGGCCACGCGCGGCCAGTCGCCACGTTCCTCAAGCCCGGTGTGCATGGAGCCCATCAGCATGCGGTTCTTCAGGGTGGTGAAGCCCAGATCAAGGGGGGCGAGAAGGGTCGGATAGCTGGTCATGC
Source organism: uncultured Aliiroseovarius sp. (assembly GCF_947497285.1). Lineage (GTDB taxonomy): Bacteria > Pseudomonadota > Alphaproteobacteria > Rhodobacterales > Rhodobacteraceae > Aliiroseovarius. The sequence continues at coordinate 379,224 of NZ_CANMFT010000004.1, forward strand.
GGGCGGTCTCCTGTGGTGTCGGGCAAATCTGGACGAGCGGCTTTGCGCTGTCACCCCAAACGCTGCGTAACGCGTCAGACTTTCGGCGGAAAACTCGTGGCGAGGGCGTCAAAGTCATCAGGGCCGTAGACCGTCACCCCGGCCGCCCGCAACGCCGCAGTGGTCACGCCCATCCCGACCCGCTTTTTGCCATCGTGATCACCGCTATAGATCAGCGACGAACCGCACGAGGGGCTGGCTTCCGTCAACAGCGCGTGACTGCAACCGTGGGCGCGTGCGCACTCAACCGCGCTTTGGGCACCTGCCACGAAAGCTGCGGTGACATCACCGCCCTTGGCGTCGATCACCCGCGCGCGACTGGCCAGAACGTCATCGCCGTTGCACCCGGGCTGTATCTCTGAAGGAAGTCGGGGCACTGCCAGCCCACCTGCAAGTTCCGGGCAGAACGGCACTAAAAGGCCCAGCCGATCCCAACGGGACAAAGTGGCATTCAGCAGGGTCTTGGACTGGCCGTCGTAACGCACATTCTGCCCCATCAGACAGGCGCTAACGAGCAGCCGGGCCAACGTCTAGCCCGCCTCCATGCAATGGCGTCGAAAGGCGCGTTTCAGCATATCAAGCTCGGCGCGTAGCAGGTCCAATTCGGCACGAATGTCGTCGTCCAGCGGCTGCCCGGTCACGATCGAGAAGCTTTCAAGCTGTTCGCCACTGTCCTTATCCGAAATTACAAAAGTCTGCACGCCGTCGCACAGAAGATCGGCCGGAATTGGCACCTTCACAACGAACTGGTCCGCCTGATCCGGGTGGGTCGTCACGCTAACCCCATCAACGGGTTGCGTCAGGTGCGTGACGGAAAGCTGCGGTGGCGCTTCGCTTTTGTCATCGGTGGTCAGAACGCCTTCCCAGACACCTGCCTGAATGCGCGCCTTGGCCAGTTGAAGCTTTGCCATTTTCCCCTCCTTACCGGGTCAGTGCGTGCTCAGACTTCGGCCCGGGGCCGACGGCTGAAATTAACATCGCGCAGGGTCACCTGGCTCATCTCGGGGTTCTCGAACACCAGATCGGCCCAAATGCGATCAACGCGCTTTTCGTTCATTTTGGTGTAGGCCAGGTCGAATTCGACAACCACTTCGTCCTCACCAAGGGGCAGTTCACGCACAATCTGTTCGGTGTTCGGGCCGTGCTGGACGTTCAGGCGCGCGAAAATCTCGATCGGTTTTTCCAGCTCGACGACAGCCGTCATGCGCACCAGATGGTTGCGCTTCAGCCCATCAACGGCAGAGGGGGGCAGTTCGATCACCAAAGACAGGAAAGAGCCATCAAACCGGAACATATCCATACGCAACCCGAAAGGGGCCAGATCGCTTTCGCGAGTGTTTCTGATCTGGCGCACTGTCAATTCCGAGATGCGGCAATCGTGAAATACCGTAACTTCGTCGCCGAACTGCGCCTTGGTTTCGACCGCTGCCATGCCGGGCGGATTAAGCGGTCCGCGCCAAAGTTGGGGGCGATAGGCCCAGTCCGAATACAAGGGTTTTTGGATGGCGTTGGAGCCAATCAGGGGCAATGTCAGACGGCCATCGGCGATATGCAGAACCCGGTCCAGATGCTGGCGCAACTGGCGAGCGCGCCCGCGCAACACTCTCAGCGTGGCAAGGTCCAGCCCTTCGGCCTTGCGCGCTGTCTGCTGCCAGCGGCGCAGGGCCTGCCGATGAAACAACCGTTCAGAGATATTTGTTACGCGTCGCGCCATCAAAAACGGCCTTCCATCACCAGATTCGTCCAAGCTTCACCGTGCCGCCATACTTAAACCGATTGGTTTCCATTGCGCAAACCTCCACACCGTCTTTTGCGCGTGGCACATTGGTCAGCTTAACCCGCATTGGCGGATCGAATTGCCGCGACAAATGCCCTTAGAATCTTGAAGGCGCTACGGCGGTCCAGTTTCTGGTCCGCAAATGCGGTGACGCTCGCCGTGACCAGCATTCCTTTAAGTTCGAAGAACGACCGCCACGTCGCCTCTGACAACGCGTCAGGCAATCCTGCCGAAGTGTCTTTGATCAGAATATGAAGCGAATCGTCTGCTTCCTTAATCTCCACCAGGGTGACCGTGCTTGCCTCACCTGACCGGCTAAGCGCTGCCAACCCTGCGTCGCTCTCCAGAAAGGCACGTGCGGCGGCCATGCGGCCTGCTGGGTCCGTCGGCAGGCCCGTCGCCTCGATCGGAAGGGGCAGGACGGAAGCAGCCAGAAAGGCGGGTTTCGCGGGAGACGGGTCAGCGGGGTTCTTTGACAGCGCCGCACAAGCACCAAGCGGCACATAGGCGCCGCTGTCTGCGTCCTGCAAGGTGGTGCGGTCAATGCAGAAGCCTTTCGGGCCAGCAATATCGACCGTGCCTGCCATGACCGAGACTTTTTGCAACAAGTCGACACTCGGCGTCGCCCGCCCCGCCGAGAACAGCGGGCTTTTTTCCAGCTCTTTAGGAGTCTTGGCAGCGTCTGCCCCGAAACAGCCGGCCAACACCACAACAGCAGCAAAACCGCCGACCAAGGGCCGCGCGCGTCTAAATCGACCCGACAGGCATATTCCCATAACTCCCCCCAAACCCCGAAGCCTTGCTTCTCAACACTCATCAAAACACATGCAGGTAATAGCGTATGTTGCGGACCGAGTGCAAACACGCCTTTTCATCGCAATGGCGAGATACAGGAATGACAGCGCGCCAGACAAGACCGGGGAACACCCCTGCCATTTTCCCGGTTGTCGTTCGCCGCAGCCACAGCCATCATCAGCGCTAAGCGATCATTCACCGGGGGAGCCTCCTTGTCGCAAGATACCGCAGCCGACCACACCGTGCCCGCCGCAGAGTTCTGGGCGCCAGCCTTCCCGCGTATCCAGATCTGGCGCACATTGCTTGGCTTTATGCTGCTCCATGTGGTGTTTTTTGCTGCGACCTTCGGCATTTTTCTGCTTGGCGCCTATCTGCTTGGCGTTGAGCCATACGAGATTTTGGACGGAGGGTCGCCAGCCAAGGCGGCAACCTTCTTTCTGACGTTTCTGGGGTATCATCTTGGACTGTGGATCACTTTGAGGCTGCTGCACAAACGCGGGTTCCGATCCTTGTTCGGACCCGCCCAACGCGTCAACTGGAGCCACTTTCGCAAGGGTCTGGTGGTTGCCATCGGCATCAGCCTTGCCGCCATCGCCGTGCAACTTCTAGACCCGCTGATCATGGAGCAAAACAGCGCCGCCGAAGTGCGTCAGGCGATGCCATTGCGAACATGGGGTCTGTTGATTGCACCTGCCCTTGTGCTGGTCTTGGTTCAGATTTTTGCCGAGGAGTTGGTCTTTCGTGGCTATGTGTTGCAGCAATTGCGCGCCCGGTTCCGGTCCGTCTGGGTCTGGGCGATCCTGCCATCGCTGGCTTTTGGCATGCTCCATTTCGACCCCGAAACCTATGGCATCAATGCTGTCTTTTACGTCATCCATACGACGGTGGTCGGCATCGTTCTTGCGCTGGTTACGATCAGGACTGGAAATATCGGGGCGGCCGCCGGTCTGCATTTCGGCAACAACGCCATGCTGATCTTCTCTGGCACCGAGGGAAATCTAGATGGGTTTTCGTTGTTTCTGGCCGAAATGGACCTGAAAAGCAGCTATATGTCATGGTCAATCATGACCCAAACAGCCCTTGTCCTGATTGCGTTTGTCGGCTGGTGGGTGCTGACACAACGCAAGCCGCCAATTGCAAATATGGCAAAGGCGGACTAGTTAGATCGAAACGACCAAGGAAGACAGGCGATGAACTGGATCTCGAATTACGTCCGCCCACGGATCAACTCGCTTTTTTCGCGCCGTGAGGTGCCAGAGAACCTCTGGACCAAATGTCCGGAATGCGGATCGATGCTGTTTCATCGGGAATCTACCGAAAACCTGAACGTCTGCACCAACTGCGACCACCACATGGCGATCACGCCACGCGAAAGGTTTCACGCGCTGTTCGACGGTGGTGTTTTTGCCGAGATTGCCGTGCCCGCGCCGGTCGACGATCCGCTGCACTTCAAGGATCAAAAGAAATACCCTGAACGGATGAAGGCCGCCCGCAAGGACACCGGCGAACGCGAGGCAATGCTTGTTGCCGAAGGCGAAATCGGGCGCACGCCGATCGTTGCCGCCGCGCAGGATTTCAGCTTCATGGCGGGATCGATGGGCATGTATGTCGGCAACGCGATCATCGCCGCCGCCGAACGGGCCGTTGCGGCCAAACGCCCGCTCGTTCTGTTTTCTGCTGCCGGTGGCGCGCGCATGCAGGAAGGCATTCTGAGCCTCATGCAGATGCCACGCACCACCGTTGCGGTGCAGATGCTGAAAGAGGCTGGCCTGCCCTACATCGTCGTGCTGACTCACCCGACGACCGGCGGCGTCACGGCGTCCTATGCCATGCTGGGCGACGTGCATATCGCCGAACCCAACGCGCTGATCTGCTTTGCGGGACCACGGGTCATCGAACAGACCATCCGTGAAAAACTGCCCGACGGGTTCCAGCGGGCCGAATACCTGTTGGATCACGGCATGTTGGACCGTGTGACCCATCGCAAGGACATGAAGCACGAGCTGGTCACGATCTTGCGCATGTTGACCGGTCAAAGCCCCGCGGTGAAGGGTGACTTGCCCAAGCCGGACGATACGGCCAAGTCAGAGACCCCCGCGACGCAAACGGCCAAAGCATCGGCCACAGACACAGACAAAGACACCAAGCAAGCCTCTCCCTCCAAAACCGAGGCACCTAAGGCGTGAGCGCGATCGGTTCGGACGTCATCCTGGATCGGATGATGTCCCTTCACCCGAAGATCATTGATCTGACGCTGGACCGTGTCTGGCGCCTTTTGCATGCGGTCGGCGACCCCCAAGACAAGCTGCCACCTGTCATCCATCTGGCGGGCACCAATGGCAAAGGCTCGACCCAAGCCATGCTGCGGGCGGGGCTTGAGGGGGCAGGCAAGCGCGTGCATGCCTATACCTCGCCGCATCTTGCACGGTTTCATGAGCGCATCCGTCTGGCGGGCGCGTTGATCGACGAGGCCGCGCTGACCGAAGTGCTCGACCGCTGCTATGCTGCCAATGGCGGCGAAACGATCACCTATTTCGAAATCACGACCGTGGCGGCGCTGATGGCGTTTGTGGAAACGCCTGCCGATTTCACCTTGCTGGAAACCGGACTGGGCGGACGGCTGGATGCCACCAATGTGGTAAAGAAGCCCGAGCTTACGATCATCACGCCAATCTCGATCGACCACACGCAGTTTCTGGGCGACACGCTCGCCGCGATTGCGGGGGAAAAGGCGGGGATCCTGAAACGCGGTGTGCCCTGTGTGGTCGGCCCGCAACCCGACGACGCGCTGGAGGTGATCGAGGCACGCGCGGCCAAGCTGGGGTGCCCTCTGTTTGTCCACGGCCAGCACTGGCACATGTGGGAAGAACGCGGGCGGTTCATCTTTCAGGACGAAACCGGTCTTCTGGACCTGCCCATGCCTGCCCTGATCGGCCCGCATCAGTTGGAGAATGCAGGCGCCGCAATTGCTGCGCTGCGTCAACTTGGGTTCGACGAAGTGGCCTGCGGGGCGGCGATGCGTGACGTGACTTGGCCCGCCCGGATGCAGCGGCTGCGCCACGGCCCTCTTGTCGAAGCGGCTGGGAATGCCGAGCTTTGGCTGGATGGAGGTCACAACCCCGCCGCTGGCGAAACGCTTGCCAAAGTGCTTGCTGATCTACCCAACCGGCCAACCCATCTGATCTGTGGCATGCTGAACACCAAGGATATCGCCGGGTATCTGCGCCCCCTTGCAAATGTGGCCGAAAGCCTGACTGCGGTTTCCATTCCCGACGAGGTGAACACCCTTCCCGCCAGCACCACCGCAAGCGAAGCCAGGGGCGTCGGTTTGCCTGCATCCGAGGCGCCTTCGGTGCTGGACGCGGTGCGCGCCCTCACGAACGATGCGCCGGGCTGCCGTATCCTGATTTGCGGATCGCTGTATCTGGCAGGGAATGTGTTGAAGTCCAACGGCTAGGGAAACGGCCAGATTGACATGTTTCTGCTTTTCGTGATCACATATTTTTTTGGTAGGCTCATGTGGTTTGACTTCAGATCACGACTCAACCCCCCGAAAAGAATCAGTTTTTTGGCCCCCACCAAACCATCAAATGATTCGCAGCAAAATGTTGACAAAATAAGCGGTTAGCATCTACATATAGGGTATTCTTCGGGTAAAGTTCACAGCAAGTGGACGGCCTGTCGAGCAGTACATATGACCGGGGAGGCTCTTGGTTCGACTGTCATCAAAACCGGTGAGTTTGTTTGTGATCACAAATAAGCTCGGACGGCAGAAAGCGACGAGACCTTCCCCGCCATGCCTTTTCAGAGCATACGACATTCCGGCGCAAGCCGCGTCACGGCGCGCGCAAAGTTTGGCAGGCAGGTAACAACCTGAGGGGTCGCCAAAGGGCGGCCCCGTCCTATTGCGTCCCCCAGTCCTTGTCCTGCATTTCACGCAGTCGGCTGGCGGTGCGTTCAAATTCAAACGACCCTTCGCCTTCGACATACAGCATTTCAGGCTGGGCCGCGGCCGATGCGATCAGCCTGACCTTCGCCTCATAAAGTGCGTCGATCAGAGTTACGAACCGCTTCGCCTCGTTGAAATTCGACCGGCTTAGGCGCGGGATATCTTCCAGCACCAAAAGCTTCACCGCGTTGGCAATGGTCAAATAATCCCCTGGCCCCAGCATCGCGCCACACAGGTCATGGAACCCGGCCCTTGCCGCCCCATTGCGATAGGCGGGCAGGACGACATCGCGCCCTTTGACGGTCAGGGTCAAAGGCTCGGCGTCACCTCCGGTCAGGTCACGCCAGATCGCGTCGATGGCCTTGCGCGCTTCGGCACCGGCGGGGGTGAAATACACTTGTTCACCCGCCAGACGGTCCTGCCGATAATCATTCGGGCTGACCAGTTCATGCACCACCATCTGATCCTTGATCAGGGCGATGAAGGGCAGGAACAACTGTCGGTTCAGCCCATCCTTATACAGTTCGTCCGGGTGCCGGTTCGAGGTCGTGACCACCACGACGCCCGCATCAAACAGCTTTTCAAACAGGCGCCCCACAAGCATTGCGTCCGTGATGTCGGTGATCTGCATCTCATCAAACGCAAACAAGCGCACGTCCGATACGATTTTCGCGGCCACCGGGGCCAGCGGATCATCCACACCGGTTTTGCGCGCGGCGGCCATGCCCTCGTGCACCTCTTGCATGAAGGCGTGAAAATGGACGCGACGCTTGGCGGATATTTCAAGGCTGTCCACGAACAGGTCCATCAGCATGGATTTACCGCGCCCGACGCCCCCCCACAGATACAGCCCTTGCGGTACGTCTTCTGGCTTGGCATGAAACAGCCCGCCCAGAATGCCCCGCTTGCGCGTGGGGGCGGCCTCCAGATGGGCGCGAATATCCTCTAACGCGGGCAAGCATGCCTCTTGCGCCGGGTCGCGGGTGATTTCGCCCTTCTGGGCGAGTGTCTCGTATATCTCGATCAGGCTTGCCATAGCCGAGGAATAAGACGCTTCCAGCCATAAGGAAAGATGAAGTCGCGGATCATAAACGAAGAATTGACCAAGTGGTCGATTTCGCTAAACGTGCACGGATGAATGAGACACGCGCGCGCCTTATCACGCCCGTCCTTGTGGCAGGCTGTTTGATCATCCTTGTCAGCTTCGCGATCCGCGCGAGCTTTGGCGTGTTTCAGATCCCGATTGCGACCGAGTTCAACTGGCCGCGTGCCGAGTTCTCGTTGGCGATTGCCATCCAGAACCTTGCATGGGGGATCGGGCAGCCGATCTTTGGGGCTATCGCTGAAAAAGTCGGAGACCACAAAGCCATCATCATGGGGGCGCTGATCTATGCGGTGGGGCTGGTGGCGTCGTCCTATGCGGTCACACCAGAAGCGCACCAACTGTTAGAAATCGCCGTGGGCTTCGGCATCGCCGGCACGGGCTTCGGCGTGATTCTGGCCGTTGTTGGGCGGGCGGCCAGCGATGACAACCGGTCTATGTCGCTGGCCATCGCGACTGCTGCGGGGTCGGCAGGTCAGGTGTTCGGCGCACCGCTGGCGGAATACCTGCTGGGCTTCATGTCGTGGCAGAACGTATTTGTCATCTTCGCCGCCGCGATCCTTGCAACGCTGGCGCTGCTTCCCCTGATGAAGACCGAAACAATCGCGTCGAAAGCCGAACTTGAAGACAGCATGGGTCAGATCCTGACCAAGGCGATGCGCGATCCCAGCTTCGCGCTGATCTTTCTGGGCTTCTTTTCCTGCGGCTATCAGCTGGCCTTCATCACCGCCCACTTTCCCGCCTTCGTGACCGAGATGTGTGGCGCGATTGACCCCTCTGGCACATTGGCGACGATCGGCGTTTCGACCACGTCGGCGCTGGGGGCAATCTCGATCTCCCTGATCGGGTTGGCCAACATCGCGGGCACGCTCTTGGCGGGTTATCTGGGCAAGACCTATTCCAAGAAATACTTGCTGGCAGGGATTTATGCGGCGCGGACAGTGGTCGCCGCACTGTTTATCCTGACGCCGATCACACCGACATCCGTCATCGTATTTTCCATCGCAATGGGGTCGCTGTGGCTGGCCACGGTTCCGCTGACCTCTGGTCTGGTCGCGCATATCTATGGGCTGCGCTATATGGGCACGCTGTATGGGATCGTCTTCTTCTCACACCAGTTGGGCAGCTTCCTGGGTGTTTGGCTGGGCGGGCGGATGTATGACGCGTTCGGCGATTATACCATGGTGTGGTGGATTGGCGTCGGCGTCGGTGCCTTTTCGGCCATCGTCCACTTGCCGGTGAAAGAGCAACCACTGGCCGCGCGCGCGGTCTAAACCGGAAGCGCAGTGGTTTTAAACACGGTGCGCAGCGCGAACGAGCTTTGCATTCCTTGCACCCCCGGAAGCCGCGCCAGATACTGACGGTGAATGCGGGCAAAGTCCTCGGTGTCTTGTGCGACGACCTTCAGAATATAATCCGCCGTCCCGGCCATCAGGTGACATTCCAGCACATCGGGGACCAAGGCGACCTCGCGTTCGAACGCATCCAGCAACTCATCCGCCTGACCAGACAGAGTGATCTCGACAAAAATGGTGGAGGGGCAGCCCATTTTGCGCGCATCCAGCAACGCAACATAATCACGGATATAACCATCGGCCTCGAGCCTTTGCACCCGGCGATGGCAGGCAGAAGGGGAAAGGTTGATCCGCTCGGACAGGTCCGAGTTGGATATCCGGCCCGTGCGTTGCAACACCCCAAGGATGCGACGGTCTATGCTGTCCAGTTCCATTTTCTCACAAACTTCTTGCGCACTTTGGCATCATTGCGGTGATTTATTCGACACTTTCTATCACCTGCGCCACTTCTTTTCAAAGCAATTGCGCAGAGATGCGCGCAAACTTGTCCCCTGAAAGATCGAATTAACCGACGACAGGGAATGAGGAGGATACCCCATGCTGATCGGATGCCCGAAAGAAATCAAACCGCAGGAGTTTCGCGTTGGTCTGACGCCCGCTGCTGCAGGCGAAGCGATTGCACGCGGTCACAGCGTCATCGTCGAGACCAACGCTGGCGTCGGCGCCGGGTTCATGGACGACGACTATGTCGCCGTTGGCGCCACCGTTCTGGATACCGCGAAAGAAGTGTTCGCCAAGGCCGACATGATCGTGAAGGTGAAGGAACCGCAAGCCGTTGAGCGCAAGATGCTGCGCGAAGGGCAGCTTCTGTTCACCTATTTGCACCTGGCCCCGGACCCCGAACAGACCAAAGACCTGCTGGACAGCGGGTGCACCGCGATTGCCTATGAAACCGTGACGGACCGCAGTGGCGGCCTGCCCCTGCTGGCCCCGATGTCCGAGGTTGCTGGTCGCCTGGCGCCGCAAAGCGGGTCTTGGGCGCTGCAAAAGGCCAATGGCGGCAGCGGCGTGCTGATGGGTGGCGTGCCCGGCGTGCGCCCGGCCAACGTGGCCATCATCGGCGGCGGCGTGGTGGGAGCAGCTGCAGCACGTGTCGCTGTCGGCATGGGCGCGAACGTCACCGTGCTGGATCGTTCTGTGCCGCGTCTGTCATATCTGGATGATGTGTTCATGGGGCGGCTGACAACGCAGTATTCCGACATGGCGGCTGTGGCCGAGTTGCTGCCGCGCGTTGATATGGTGGTTGGTGCCGTATTGATCCCCGGCGCAGCAGCGCCCAAGCTGATCAGCCGCGAACAATTGTCCTTGATGAAACCGGGGTCCGTTCTGGTGGATGTTGCCATCGATCAAGGCGGGTGCTTTGAAACGTCAAAGGCCACCACCCATGCCGAACCGATCTACGACGTGGACGGCATTGTGCATTACTGCGTGGCTAACATGCCGGGTGCGGTTGCCCGCACCTCGACCATCGCACTTGGCAACGCCACGATGCCTTTCATGCTGGCACTGGCCGGCAAGGGCTGGAAGCAAGCTTGCAAGGATGACGAACATCTGCTGAACGGGTTGAATGTTCATGCGGGTAAGCTGACCTACGCCGCAGTGGGTGAAGCGCTTGGCATCGACTATATCTCGGCAGAAGATGCGCTGAAGATCTGACGTTTAACCAAGATTTGGAAAAGCCCTGCCATCTGGCGGGGCTTTTTCTTTGACACATGGGCGGCGGGGCAGCACCCTGCCCCTATGGCTGACCCTTCACCTCCTTTCGCAAACGCGGCTGTGGCCGACACGTTTGATAGCTTCCCAACCGACGCGCGAGCGGGGCTTTTGGACTTACGCGACCTGATTTTCAGAACCGCGAAAAAGACCCCCAGTGTTGGACGCATTGAAGAGACGTTGAAGTGGGGCCAACCCGCCTATCTGACACCGGACAGCAAATCCGGCACCACGATCCGCCTGGGCGTCCCAAAATCCGGCGGCTTTGCGTTGTTCGTCCACTGCCAAACGACACTTATGTCAGAATTTCAGACCCTGTTTCCCGACGGTTTCACCTATGAGGGCAACCGCGCCATTCATTTCACGGACGGGCAAGATCTGCCTCATGACACCTTGCGACTGCTGATCAAAAGCGCGCTGACCTATCACTTGAAATGAAGCCCCAAAAACAAAAGAAGCCCCACACAGGGAGGGGCTTCCTTTTGCTGGTTTCCTGCAAACACAGGACCTTGCCGGATGTGGTAGCGTGGGGCGGACTTGAACCGCCGACCCCAGCATTATGAGTGCTGTGCTCTAACCAGCTGAGCTACCACGCCATCTCACATCGGAGGTCCAGATATTCCGGCCCGCCCCCGGTGTCAAACGAAAAACATAGAAATTTCGCGCCCGCGTTGGAAAAAGGCCAAAGAAAAGGGTGCCCGCTTTGAGGCACCCTTCAAACTTGGTCGCTGGCGCGTTTACTTCTTCAACGCGTCGCGGATCTCGACCAGCAGATCGACCTCGGAAGGCCCAGCGGGCGCTTCTTCTGCGGCTTCTTCTTCCTTCGCCGCAGCTTCCTTGGCCTTGTTGACGTAACGCACCAGCATGAACACCACGAAGGCAATAATCAGGAAGTTGATGATCGCCATGATGAACGAGCCGTATGCGAACACAGCGGCACCACTTTCGCGCGCGGCCTCTAGCGAAGCGCCTTCGGCCACGGTGCCGGACAAGGTGGCATACATGTTAGTGAAGTCGATCCCACCCATGAACAGCCCGATGATCGGGTTGATCAGATCAGCCACCAAAGAGCTGACAATGGCAGTGAACGCTGCACCGATAATGATACCAACGGCCATGTCCATGACATTGCCCTTAGCGATAAAGTCTTTGAATTCTTGAAGCATACTGTCCTCACTACACATTGTTCGCCAGCGCGTTTCCACCAGCCTGCGCGAAGCCTAGCGTAAAACATTAATGCTTGCATATTGTTTCGTGGGGAAAAACAGTCTGCTGTTACCCGTAGATTGTTGACGAATGTCTAGCGGCTTATGCTGCCTGTCAGGACATAGCGCAGGATCTCGACCACCTGATGGGGTTCGCGCGCCACGGCAAGCGCTGCGGCGTCCACTTCTTTCAGCGGGTGGTCATGTTCTGGCTGCTGCAAGACGATCAGCGACTTGCCTTTCGCGGCGGCATATCCAGCGTCAAACGCGGCGTTCCACTGGCGGTATTTCTCGCCAAACCGGACGACGACCACGTCGGCATCCTCGATCGCTTTGCGGGTGCGGATCGCATTCACCATCGCTCCCTTGTGGTCGTGCCAATACTTGTTGTCCTCGGCACCCAGAATATCCACGCCGCAATCGTCCGAGGCGTCGTGATCGGTGACGGGCGACGAAAACGTGACATCCAGCCCCTTCGCGCCGTCGATGATTTGCTCGCGCCAATCGGTGTGAATCTCGCCGGACAGGTATACGTTCAGGGTCATGTCATTCCTCCTTGTTGGTGCAGCCCCTTAGGGCCACGCGAGTCAGTTCAGCCGCGCAATGTGCCGCCAGTGGCCTTGCCCACCTTCTCGACGATCTTGGCGCTGACCGCTTCGATGTCCTTGTCGGTCAGGGTCGCGTCACGCGGTTGCAGGCGCACGGTGATGGCGAGGGATTTCTTGCCCTCGCCCAGCGATCCGCCGATAAATTCGTCAAAGACATTCACGTCGACGATCAGCGCCTTGTCGGCCCCGGCGGCGGCGTTCACCAAGTTGATCGCCTCCACGTCGGCATCCACCACGAAGGCGAAGTCGCGCTCGACGGGTTGCAAATCACTGGCCCCCAGCGCGCCGCGCCCTGTGCCTTTGGCTTTCGGGAACGGCACCTTCGCCAGATGCACGGCGAAGGCCACAACGGGGCCTTTTACGTCCATGTCCGCGATGGCTTTCGGATGCAACTCGCCAAACGCGCCAAGGATGTTCTTCGGCCCCAGCCCCAGCTTGGCAGAGCGTCCCGGATGCCACCACGCGTTCATGTCGCGCACATAGGTCAGCTTGGCAGGGGCGCCGATGGCGTTCAGCACCGCCTCTACATCCGCCTTGGCGTCATAGGTATCGACAGGACGGCGCGCGCCGAAACGGTTGCGCGGGCCGGTATGGCCGACGAGGATGCCGGTGACCATTTGCTCGTATTCTTCCGGCTCACCACCGTGGAAGACAGGTCCAACCTCAAACAGCGCCAGATCCATGAAACCACGTGCCTGGTTGCGGGCGGCGGCTTGCAGCAGACCGGGCAGCAGGGATGGGCGCATATGGCTCATCTCGGACGAGATCGGGTTTTGCAACTGCGTCACATCTGCCCCACCGCCAAACCGCTTGGCACTGCCCTCATCAATGAAGCTGTAGGTCACACATTCGTTGTAGCCCAGCGCGGCCACGGTGCGGCGCGCCATGCCTTCACGCTTTTGCAGCGGCGTCAGGATCGCCTTGGGCACGCCAACATGGGCGCGCGGCAGCGGCTTGCCGACCAGCTTGGTCAGGGAGGCGACACGCGCGACCTCTTCCACCAGATCGGCCGAGCCTTGCACGTCGGGGCGCCAGCTTGGCACGTGGGCCATGCCGTCCTTGATGGTGAAGCCCAGCGCGGTCAGCGTCTTGCGCTGTTCATCCGCCGAAATATCCATGCCGACCAGCGATTGCACTCGGTCTGTGTCCAGCTTGAAGGCGCGGCTTGTGTCCGGCACTTCGCCCGCGGTCACCACGTCCGACGGCTCGCCGCCGCAAAGATCAAGGATCATCTGGGTCGCGGCTTCGATCGCCTGCGCGTTATAGGCCGGGTCGATACCGCGTTCGTTGCGATAGCGCGCGTCGGAATTGATCTTCAGCGCACGCCCGGTGCGGGCAATTTGTTTCGTGTCCCAGAACGCGGCCTCTAGAAATACGTTGGTGGTGTCAAAGGTCGCACCGGTGGGCAGACCGCCCATGATGCCGCCGATGGACTCCACACCTTCATTATCCGAAATGATGACCATGCCGGGCGCGAAGGTATATTCCTTCTCGTCCAGCCCCATCAGGGTCTCGCCCCCCTTGGCGCGATGCACGCGCAGGTCGCCTTTGACCTTGTCGGCGTCAAACACGTGAAGCGGGCGGTTCATGTCGTAGGTGAAGAAGTTGGTGATATCGACAAGGGCCGAGATCGGGCGCAGCCCAACCGCTTTCAGACGGGCCTGCAGCCACGCAGGCGACGGGCCGTTCTTCACGCCTTTGATCAGACGCCCCATGAAAACATGCGCATCGTCGCGCGTGTCGTCATCAATGGTCACGTTGATCGGGCTGGGGCCGTTGCCCGCAACCTTGTGCTCTTTCAGAGGCTTCAGCGTCCCAAGACCACGGGCGGCCAAGTCACGCGCAATGCCGCGCACGCCCAACGCGTCGGGACGGTTCGGCGTGATCGCAATTTCGATCACCGGGTCCACCTTGGTCGGGTCGTTGGCGGCCAGCCAGTCGACGAATTTCTCGCCCACTTCGCCCGAAGGCAGCTCGATAATGCCGTCATGCTCGTCCGACAGCTCCAGCTCGCGCTCGGACGCCATCATGCCGTGGCTTTCCACGCCGCGGATTTTACCGACAGAGAGCGTCACGTCGATGCCGGGCACATAGTCGCCGGGCTTGGCGAGGACCACGGTGATCCCCTCGCGCGCATTGGGCGCGCCGCAAACGATTTGCACGTCGCCTTCGTTGGTCTCCACCGTGCAGACTTTCAGACGGTCCGCGTCGGGGTGTTTTTCAGCCGATTTGACCTTGGCGAGCGTGAACGCGCCCAGACGGTCCAAGGGGTTGTAGATACCCTCAACCTCCAGCCCCAGATCGGTGCAGGCGTCCGCGATTTCATCGACCGAGGCCGTGGTGTCGAGGTGATCTTTCAGCCAAGAGAGTGTGAATTTCATGTCTTGTCCTCTGTCTGCATCGCCGGTCGGCTTGCCAAATCTTCAACCACTTCGAAATGTTCGAACAGCAACATCATCTCGGGGTCAAACCCGCCGTTGCGTTCGAAATAGGCCTTGTGGCCGCGCTGCCACCCTTCCAGCGTTTCGCCCTCGGCATGGGCCAATTCCTCGGTGACATCGCAAAACCGGACCTTCTCAACCGACTTGGTGCGGATCACCAGTGCTGGCGTGCCGTCCCAGTTGGCGGCGATATCGCAGCGCCCAACCTTGGGCATCGATTCCGGGTCGTCTGCGAAGTCTCGCAATGCACCCGAGGTCGCATGTTTCTGCCCCGCCCGCACCCGCTTGATCAGCTTGGCCGAAAGCTTGGCGCTGTCGCCGAATTTGAAGGTTCCGGCGCCGGGATAGGTGACTTGGAGGTCTTCGATGTCGTCGTCGCTCATTTGGAAAGCTCCGGTTTGGTGCTGAGTTTCATCAGAGTGTAACTCCCAATTTCGCAGCCACTTCCTGTTTCACGTAGGAAAGCGCTAAGTCTTTCATCATTTGCAACGTCATTCCGCCAACTTCTGCTGCACCACTCTTGGTTTTATTCCAAATGGTATCGTTCCGAATAGCGTCCAAATAATCGTGGCCGGAATTTGTAAGGCGAAAGGTCTGGTCCCCCACCTCAGTCACCATCCCGGCATCGCATAGCAAATTCACATGCCCTAATTTCATTCGGCGTTCTTCAGACATACCTAGTGAGCTTAGAACTGCGACTAGCCAGTCTTTCTGCTCTTCAAATTCGAAGAGTATTTCTCGCAGCATATCATCGTCGCGTTTCACCTACTCAATCCCCCCCGCATCGTCGGGACATCCAACGAGCTGAACCCGTAGTGGCGCAGCCAGCGCAAGTCGCTGTCAAAGAACGCGCGTAGGTCGGGGATGCCGTATTTCAGCATCGCCAGACGGTCGATGCCGAGGCCGAAGGCGAAGCCTTGCCACTTGTCCGGGTCCACGCCCGCCGATTGCAGCACGTGCGGGTGCACCATGCCGGAGCCGAGGATTTCCATCCAGTCGTCGCCCTCGCCCAGTTTCAGGGTGCCACCTTCCCATGAGCAGCGGATGTCGACCTCGGCGGACGGTTCCGTGAAGGGGAAGTGCGAGGCGCGGAAGCGCAGTTCGATCCCGTCGATTTCAAAAAACGCGCGGCAGAATTCTTCCAGCGTCCATTTCAGGTTCGCCATCGAGATGTCTTTGTCGATCGCCAGCCCTTCGACCTGATGGAACATCGGGGTGTGGGTCTGGTCGTAATCGGCGCGGTACACGCGGCCTGGTGCGATCACGCGGATCGGCGCGCCCTGCGCCATCATCGCGCGGATTTGCACCGGGCTGGTATGGGTGCGCAGCACATGCGGCGGACGCTCGTCGCCGTCCGGCATGGTCATATAGAAGGTGTCCATCTCGGTCCGGGTGGGGTGGTCCGCCGGGATGTTCAGGGCGTCGAAGTTATACCAGTCGCTTTCGATCTGCGGGCCTTCGGCAACCGCGAAACCCATGTCGCCAAAGATCGCGCTGATCTCCTCCGTGACCTGCGAAATCGGGTGGATGGTGCCTTGGCGTTGCGGGCGGCCCGGCAGGGTCACGTCCAGCCATTCGGTGCGCAAACGCTCGTCCAGCGCGGCATCAGCCAGCCCGGATTTCTTGGCGGCGATGGCCGAGTTGATCTCGTCCTTCAGCGCGTTCAGCTTGGGGCCAGCGACTTGGCGTTCTTCCGGCGTCATCTTGCCCAGCTCGCGCATTTTCAGGGCGACTTCGCCCTTCTTGCCGACGGCTTGCACGCGGATATCTTCCAGTGTCGCTTCGTCCGCGGCACCGCCGATAGCATCAAGGTATTTCGTTCTAAGCTCGTCCATGTCGGTCCCTTTGCGTCGCACCGCTTCCAGCTAGCGAATGCAGGGCAAAATGGCAAGCGGGCGCGACCCGGATGGCTCGTTCAGCCGCCGACGAAACCGCGAGCCGACTGCAAGCTCACTTTCGCGTATACTTGTCGCACCAAGTTGGGGGAGACACCAAATGCTGAAAATCGAAAGAGCGACATTTCCAAAGGACGCGCAAGTCGTTGCAGACCTGTTTCTTGGGTATATCGACTTCCTTTTCAAACGATCCCCGGAAGAACGCAAGAATATTCTGAAGAAATATGACCCCGAAAAGATTGACGACCTGGTCGAAGGCTTTGCCAAGGACCATGGGCGGCCCAATGGCGAACTTTTGATCGCTTACTTGGACGGAAAACCGATTGGGTGCGGCATGATGCGAGAGATGGAGCCGGGCATCGCAGAGATTCAGCGCGTCTTTGTCACGACAGACGCCAGAGGCTTGGGGGCAGGCAAAGCGATCACACTGGCGCTGATGGACCGGGCGCGGAAAGACGGCAAGACGATTGTCCGCCTTGATACGGGCCGCGCCCTTGTGGAAGCGTCCGGGCTATACGAGGCGTTGGGGTTCGAGGAGAGATCCCCCTACCACCAAGACACACCGTATCTGGATCACTTGATCCGATACTACGAGCGACCGCTGTGATCCGGCTTGCCTGCGCCAGACCAATTGCCAAATGCGCGCGTTGGTCATCTTTCAGACATACAAACAAAAAAGCCGCCGAGTTTCCCCAGCGGCTTCTTTGAACTTATACGCGGCTTGGCTTAGGCAGCCAGAGCAGCTTGTGCTTTTTCAACGATCGCACCGAATGCATCGGGCTCGTGCACGGCCAGATCGGCCAGAACCTTACGGTCCACTTCGACGCCAGCCAAGTTCAGGCCGTTGATAAAACGCGAGTATGTCAGTGTCTCATCATGCGAACGCACGGCTGCGTTGATCCGCTGGATCCACAGCGCACGGAAGTTGCGCTTGCGGTTCTTGCGGTCACGGGTTGCGTATTGGTTCGCCTTGTCGACGGCTTGGCGCGCGACCTTGAAGGTATTCTTGCGGCGGCCGTAATAGCCTTTCGCGGCTTTGACGACTTTCTTGTGACGGGCGTGAGTTGTGGTTCCACCTTTAACGCGGGACATATCAGTATCTCCTCTTAACGATCGTAGGGCATGAAGCCCTTGACGATCTTGGCGTCGGGGGCGGACAGGGTCGTGGTTCCGCGCGAATTGCGCAGGAATTTGTTAGAGCGTTTGATCATGCCGTGGCGTTTGCCGGCTTGACCTGCCAGGACTTTACCTGTCGCTGTCACCTTGAAGCGCTTCTTGGCGCTTGATTTGGTCTTCATCTTGGGCATTTCCGTCTCCTTCATGGGTTCGGTTTCCGCACGACTCGGCATGCCACTTGAGCCGGTCGCGCATGAAGTCGGGCGTATATGAGGAATCGAACAGGCTGGCAAGAGGAAACTGCCCGCGATCGCGAACAGCCCGTCAGGCCGAGAAAAAGCGAAGCGCGCGTTGGACGACAGAGTTGAACACGCCGGGTATGCCTTCGATGTCATAGCCGGTCGGTTTCTGTGTGATCGCGATCGCAATCAACCCGCCACCGATCAGCAATAGAATCGCCGGAATACGCGGCGCGCGGCCTTCACGTAACGCGGCCAAAAACGATGGCACCGAAAGAACAAGCACCACTAAACCAATTACTAAAAACGTGTCTTCTCGCATCGCTACCTCGTTCAAACACCTTTGTCTGGTGCGGTAGCATAACTTTATTCCTGATCTGCGGCAAAAATAAGTCGTTCGTCGCATGGGGCGACACGAAGGATATTCGTCGTCCCGGGCACATTGAACGGCACGCCTGCGGTTACGACAATCTGATCCTCAGCTGTGGCGAAACCAGCACTGCGGGCGGCACGGGCGGCCGAGACCACGGCCGCTTTGAACCGCTCAACCTCGCCTGATGTCACAAAACAGTTTGTCCCCCAGGACAGGCACAAACGCCGCGCGGTTCCCCGCAGCGGGGTCAGGGCGATGATTGGCACCCGCGGGCGTTCGCGCGATGTCAAAAGCGCGGTGGTGCCGGATTGGGTGAAACAGCAGATTGCCTTGATGTCCGTCGTTTCCGCGATTTCGCGGGCAGCGGCAACGATACCATCAGCAACGCCATTGCGGCTGGCAACGCGGGCCGCATCGACTTGCTCCAGATATGTCGCGTCATGTTCGACTTCGATGGCAACGGCATTCATCGTAGAGACAGCCTCGATCGGGTATTGCCCGGCGGCGCTTTCAGCCGACAACATTACCGCATCGGCGCCGTCATAAATGGCGTTGGCCACATCCGACACCTCGGCCCGCGTGGGCATTGGGCTTTCGATCATGCTTTCCAACATCTGTGTGGCAACGATAACTGGTTTCCCTGCCCTGCGGCAGGCATGGATCAGGCGTTTCTGAATGGGCGGCACGGCATAGACTGGCAGCTCCACACCAAGGTCGCCGCGCGCCACCATGACACCATCCGAAACCTCAAGAATAGCGTCGAACGCATGCACGGCAGACGGTTTTTCAATCTTTGACAGGATCGCAGCGCGCCCATTGGCCAGTTCGCGGGCTTCTTCCACATCCTCGGGGCGCTGCACGAAGCTGAGCGCCAACCAGTCGACACCCAGCTGGCAGGCAAACTCCAAATCTGCGCGGTCTTTCTTGGAAAGCGCGGCCAGAGGCAACACAACATCGGGCACATTCACGCCCTTGCGATCCGAAATGGTGCCGCCGACTTCGACCAGGCAATTCGCAAAATCCGGTCCGCAATCCTTAACCTTCATGCGCAACTTGCCGTCATTCACCAGCAACGTAGAGCCCGGCTTCAGTGCTGCGAAAATCTCGGGGTGGGGCAGGCAAACGCGATGGCCTTCACCGGCTGTTTCGTCCAGATCGAACCGAAAATCCTGACCTTCTTCGATATCAGCGGCGCCAGCGGCAAATACACCGCAGCGCAGTTTCGGCCCCTGCAGATCGGCCAGGATCGCGATTGGACGCTCCATATCCTTTTCGACCCGCCGGATCAGCGCGTGACGTTCGCGTTGTTCGTCCTGCGTGCCGTGGGACATGTTCATCCGAAAGACGTCCGCGCCCGCCTCGAACAAGGCCCGAATCGTATCATAGTCATCGGAGGCTGGTCCAAGTGTAGCGACGATTTTTACGTTGCGGTTACGTCTCACAGCGCGCGGCTCCTCTTATTTTTTCGTTGTTTCGGGCTTGTTTGCTCTATGCCCGAAAATGTTAGCGCTGACAACTGGCGTTCCCCAATCGCCTCGCATAAACGGGACTGGCACAGTTAATCAACAAGACCATGACATACCAACCTTATTACATCATCGGCAAAGACCGTCCATCACGCTGGCTGATTACCTGCGACCACGCCGCCAATACAGTGCCGCCTTGTGTCGGCGGCGGGGATCTGGGCATTGCTGAAGAAGATTTGGCCCGCCACATTGCCTATGATGTGGGCGCGGCCGGTGTCACACGGCATTTGTCTCAGCTTCTGGATGCTCCGGCAATTCTGTCGAACTTTTCGCGACTGGTGATCGACCCGAACCGCGGCGAAGATGACCCGACCCTGATCATGAGGCTCTATGACGGAACCGTGGTGCCAGCCAATCGTGGCGTTGATGAAACCGAACGCGCCCGCCGTCTGGATGTCTGCTATCGCCCCTATCACGACGCTCTCGCCGAAATGGCTGCCCGACAAGACCACACGGTGATCGTCGCGATGCACTCCTATACACCGCAACTGAAGGGGCGCGAGCTTCGCCCGTGGCACATTGCCGTGCTGCATGACCGCGACAGTCGGCTTGCCACGCCGTTGATCCAACGGCTGCGGGACGAACCCGACCTTTGCGTGGGCGAGAACGAGCCTTATGGCGGGCACTTGGACGGAGACAGTATCGACCGGCATGCGGTCCAGACCGGTCGCGTCAATGTCCTGATCGAGATACGGAACGACCTGATCCAAACCGAGGCGCAACAACGCGACTGGGCCGAACGGCTGGCCCCGGCTCTGATGGAAACGCTCGCCAAAACCGGGCTGTGATGCCCGGGCTGTTTTGGCGTGACGGCATTTGATCGATCCTTGGCTCAGCAACCGTCGCACGCTACCACATGTCACCTAGCAAAGGACAACACCATGGATAACCAGACCCGTATCGAGATCGAAGCCGCCGCCTTTCGCCGCCTGCAAAAGCACCTGATGGAGGACCGTCAGGACGTGCAGAATATCGACATGATGAACCTTGCGGGGTTTTGCCGGAACTGCCTGAGCCGCTGGTATCAGGAAGCGGCCAACGAACGCGGCATCGACATGACCAAGGACGAAGGTCGCGAGGCCTATTACGGTATGCCGTATGACGACTGGAAGGCTCTGCATCAAGCCGATGCCAGCGCCGAGAAACAGGCCGCCTTTGACGTTGCCTTTCGCGAGAATGTTTTGAACGAAAAGGACTAACCTCGCTGCGCCACCCGGCCCGGATCTGCGCCCTTTTCAAGCCTGTCGGTCGGTGCCATGTTGCAACTATGAACCGACAAGAAAGGGCCCGTCATGCGCCCCTCAGATCAACTTGCCGAATTTACGCGCGACGCGCTTGCCACCGGTAAAAGCCGTCAAGACATTCGCGATGCACTGTCTCAAGCTGGCTGGGCCCCGAACGAGGTCGCCGAAGCACTGGACGCTTGGGCAGATAGCGACTTTCCGACGCCTGTTCCACGCCCACGCCCCTATGTTTCGGCGCGCGAAGCCTTTTTTATGGCATTCTGTTCGTGGCGCTTGCGATGACAGCATGGCACCTTGTGGCGCTGCTGCACAGTTTGATCGACCACTGGGTGCACGACCCGCTTGATGCTGACCAAGGGCGCTATGCGCTAAGTTCCACACGGTGGTCCATCGCCGCGTTGATCGTGTTCACACCGACATTCCTGATCTTGAACCGGCGTGTGGTGCGAGCCACCAAGGCGGATCCCGGCAAGCGTCGGTCAGGCGTACGCAAATGGTTTGGCTATGTGACGCTGTTCCTTGCCTCCCTTTCGCTTCTGGGCGACCTGATGGCAGTGATCTATGCGCTGCTGAGCGGTGACCTATCGGTTCGCTTTATCCTAAAGGCTTTGGTCGTGGCCGGCGTCGCCGGAGCAATCTTTTTCTATTTCCGGCAAGAAGATGACGGGCGATCAGATGCAGCGTGACACACTTGCCCCCTTGGTGATTGGCGGCTTGGTCGCTGCAGCCATCGCTGCGGGTCTTTGGGTGACTGGTGGCCCCACATCCGCCCGCGCCGAAAAGCGTGACCTTTCTCGGCTTGAAGATTTGCGGCGCCTGTCTGAATTCATCAATTGCGTCGCTCAGGAAACCAAGGAAGTCCCCGAAATGCTTGCCCCCATGGACAGCTGTGGCACGGATCAGCCGTTTCTGGACCGGACCTCCAACGCGCATTACCGGTTCGAGAAGCTCTCTGACAAATCCTTCCGGCTGTGTGCAGATTTCGAGCGGCCCGATCTGGTCGCTGATTATGACATTGCCGATGGCAGTTTGGACCGTGCAAGTGGTTGCATCAGGATGAATTTGCGCTAGCGATCAGCCATGGGCAGACCGCGTTGACTGTGGGATGCCCCTTCGGGTCAAACGGCTTTCTTGAGGCTTTCATCCAGATAGATTTCGCGCAGGCGCAATGCGACCTTGCCCGGCGTGCCGTCACCCAGCGCTTTCCCGTCAACCTCGACAACCGGCATCACGAAAGCCGACGCAGAGGTAAAGAATGCCTCGTCCGCGTTCTGTGCTTCTTCGATCGTGAAACTGCGTTCTTCGATCTCCATCTGCGCCTCTTCGGCAAAGCGCAGAACGGCCGCACGCGTAATTCCGTGCAGAATATCCTTGGACAAGGCGCGGGTGATGATCTTGCCGTCTTTCACGATATAGACGTTGTTCGACGTGCCTTCGGTCACGTAGCCATCTTCGACCAGCCACGCATCATCTGCCCCTGCCGCCTTGGCCATCATTTTTCCCATCGACGGGTAAAGCAGCTGCACCGTCTTTATGTCGCGCCGGCCCCAGCGGATATCCTCGATCGAAATCACCTTCGCGGGGTTCACGGTCGATGCCAGTCCCGGCTTGGACTGCGTGAACAGCACGATGGTGGGTTTCACCTCGGCAGGATCTGGGAAGACGAAATCACGATCAGCCGCTGCCCCGCGCGAGATCTGCAGATAAACCAGACCTTCGTCGATCCCGTTCAGACGCACCAATTCGCGGTGCACAGCCAACAGCTCGTCCTTGGATATCGGGTTGTCCATCCCAAGCTCGCCCAGCGACCGCGCCAAGCGTACGGCATGACCGTCAAAGTCGATCAACTTGCCGCCAAGAACGCTGGTGACCTCGTAGACGGCATCAGCAAACAGGAACCCACGGTCGAAGATCGAAACACTGGCCTCGGTTTCAGGCAGATAATCTCCGTTTACGTATACGGTGCGGGTCATGGGTGTCTCCTTATCCCCAGAGTGCGGCCTTGGGCGGATGCACCCCGGCGGCGTCGAATTCAAGCGGTTCGTCACGGTCTTCGGCCAGAAGAAGCGGTCCGTCAAGGTCTGTCACCAACGCGCCTTGGGCCACCAGTGTCGCCGGCGCCATGGCAAGGCTTGACCCGACCATGCACCCGACCATGACCTTGTAGCCTTCGGCAAGAGCTTGATCGCGCAAGGCCAGCGCCTCGGTCAGACCACCAGTCTTGTCGAGTTTGATGTTCACCACATCGTATTTGCCTTTCAGGCCCGGCAGGCTGGCACGATCATGGCAGCTTTCATCGGCACAGACGGGAACGGGGCGGTCCATGCCGATCAAGGCATCATCTTCACCGGCTGGCAGCGGCTGTTCGACCAGTTGCACACCAAGGCGCACCAGATGCGGCGCAAGGTCGGCATAGACCCCAGCGGTCCAGCCCTCATTGGCGTCGACAATGATACGGGACTTGGGCGCACCGGCGCGCACAGCCTCAAGCCGTGCCATGTCATCTGGCGTTCCAAGCTTGATCTTCAGCAGCGGGCGATGCGCATGCTTGGCCGCCTGAGCCTGCATCGTGGCTGGATCGGCAAGCGATAGGGTGTAGGCGGTGATTTCGGGTCGAGGGGCTGCAAGACCTGCCAGATCCCACACTCGTTTCCCGGCCCGCTTCGCTTCAATATCCCACAGCGCGCAATCAACGGCATTGCGCGCTGCCCCGGCGGGCAAAAGATCATAGAGGTCTTGGCGGGTGAGATTGGAGGGTAGCCCCTCGATCTCAGCCCGCACGCTCTCCAGCGTTTCATCATAGCGCGCATAGGGAACACATTCGCCCCACCCCTGCTGACCCCCATCCGAAATGCGGACTGTCAGCACCCTCGCCTCGGTCCGCGACCCGCGCGAGATCGTAAAGACCTCGGCCAGTCTGAAAACATCGGCCGTTACGGAAATATCCACGCGATCACCCCTTTCCGGTTCTGCAACTACCAGACCAAGCGAGGCTATCGCGACCCCGGATCTGGCTGCATAACTCTATATCGCGGCCAACGCATCCACCAGCCGCCCTGCGCCCTGACGGAAGGGATCAACAGTTGGCAAGCCCATACGCGCCTCTGTTTCTGCCAGATAGGCCATCGCCTCATCATCGCTCATGTGCTGGGTATTGACCGAGATGCCGATGACCTGACAGTCCGGGTTGGCAACCCGTGCAAGCGCCAGCGCCGTGTCACGAAGCGTTTCCAGCGACGGGAGCTGATACCCCGGCAGACCCCGCATATGGGAGCGGGTCGGCTCGTGGCTCAGGATCAGGGCATCGGGCTGTCCGCCGTGGATCAATGCCATTGTCACGCCGGAATAAGATACGTGGAACAGGCTGCCTTGGCCTTCAATCAAATCCCAGTGGTCGGCGTCATTGTCAGGCGAGATATATTCGACCGATCCCGCCATGAAATCGGCAACGACCGCATCCAAAGGAACGCCATCGCCGGTGATCAGAATACCCGTCTGTCCGGTCGCCCGGAACGTCGCCTTCATGCCACGTTTCTGCATTTCAGCATCCATTGCCAGCGCCGTATACATCTTGCCAACGGAACAATCGGTGCCCACTGCAAGGCAACGCTTGCCCGAGCGCTTCTCGCCATTGGCAATAGGGTAGTCCACTTCTGGCACGCGCACATCATGCAAATCGCGCCCGCAGGCTTCTGCGACGGCGACCAGGTCGGGTTCGTTGCTCAGCAAATTGTGCAGACCCGAGGCAAGATCGAACCCCTCCTCCAACGCCATCACAAGCACCTTCTTCCAGGCTTGCGAGATGACGCCGCCGCGGTTGGCCACGCCGATCACAAGCGTTTTGGCGCCCGCGGCTTTGGCGTCAGCCAATGTCATGTCCGTCAAGCCAAGGTCGGCCTTGCAGCCCTCCATCCGGTATTGGCCCACCGCGTTTTCGGGGCGCCAATCCTTGATGCCTTGCGCAACTTTCGCGGCAAGTTGGTCGGGCGCATCGCCCAGAAACAGAAGATATGGTGTCTTGATCATGCTCGCGTCCCCTTTGCTGAATTCTATGGGATAATTCCCGAAACATCCGCGTAATTTGTTGCGATTTCACCGCAATGTACTTTCAGTTTCGAATTTTTGCCCGTGGATAATTTGAATTATAGAATTTTCTTCGGTGGCTTCTTCAGGCCAAGCAAGAATCCCAACACCCAGACGCTGCCCTGCGGCATTTTTCTGCGAGAGCAAAACGCGCTTGCGGTTGGGTTGGTAATTTAATAACGATCATCATCAGAAAATCGCAACTTCATTACCGAAAGGCCCGCCATGTCCTTCCGCATCCAACCAGCCGCCCCCGCCCGTCCAAACCGTTGCCAGTTGTTTGGACCGGGGTCGAACATCAAGCTGTTCCCAAAGATGGCAGCCTCAGCCGCAGATGTGATCAACCTTGATCTGGAAGACAGCGTTGCACCGTCCGACAAGGACGCGGCCCGTGCCAATATCATCGAAGCCCTGAACACAATTGATTGGGGCACAAAGTATATGTCTGTTCGCATCAACGGACTGGACACGCCCTATTGGTATCGCGACGTGGTGGACCTGCTGGAACAGGCGGGGGACCGTCTGGACCAGATCATGATCCCGAAAGTGGGGTGTGCCGAAGATGTCTATGCCGTCGATGCGCTGGTCACGGCGATTGAAGCCGCAAAGGGACGTAAAAAACCGGTTTCTTTCGAGGTAATCATCGAATCCGCTGCCGGCATCGCGCATGTCGAAGCCATCGCCGCATCGTCCCCGCGCCTACAAGCGATGAGCCTGGGTGCGGCTGATTTTGCGGCCTCGATGGGGATGCAAACCACTGGGATTGGCGGCACGCAGGAGAACTACTACATGCTGCGTGATGGCGAAAAACACTGGTCCGACCCGTGGCACTGGGCGCAAGCCGCTATCGTCGCCGCCTGCCGCACCCATGGGGTGTTGCCGGTTGATGGGCCATTTGGCGACTTCTCGGATGACGACGGCTATATCGCGCAAGCCAAACGCTCTGCCACGCTGGGCATGGTCGGCAAATGGGCGATCCACCCCAAACAGATCGCTCTGGCCAACGACGTGTTTACCCCTTCAGATGAAGCCGTGGCTGAGGCGCGCGAAATCCTTGCCGCGATGGAGCAGGCCAAGGCCAACGGCGAAGGTGCGACGGTCTACAAGGGTCGCCTTGTCGATATCGCTTCGATCAAGCAGGCCGAGGTGATCGTGGCGCAGTCTGAACTGATCGCGAACGGTTAAGCCCGCCCAAAGAAAAATTCGGGAAAGCCCCGCCAACGCGGGGCTTTTTTCTTTGGGCCAACCTGTCGCAGGGCAACTGGTCGCATGGGGATGCACGAATTTCCAAATATACTCCAGATGGGCCGTGACGAAGTCCGAAAAGGGGACGCATCCCTTTGATGAGAGTGAAACGATGAAACCATTATTTCTTGCCACAGCCCTGACCTTGGGCCTGTCTGGCGCAGCCATGGCGCAAATGCAGCCCTCGAACCCTGCTGAAACCGGCTTGTCGCGCCCGGTGATCCAACTGACCGGGTTCTTGGCCAAAAGCATGGACGAGCTGGAACTTGACGACGCCCAGCGCGCGGATGTGAAAAACTGGGTCGAAACGATGCCCGCACAACGCAAAGCGTTGGAGGGTGAAACCGTCAGCTTGCGCGCCGCTTTGCGCAAAGCGATTGTTGACGGCGCCCCGACAGACGAACGCCAAGCCATCGCAGACAAGATCGGCGCGAATGAAGTCAAGCTGGTGATGATGCGGTCGGCTTGCGTCGATCACTGGCGCGCGGTGTTGTCCGAAGCGCAGTTTGCACAGCTTTTGAAGATTGCTGGCGTTTCCTGACTGATCAGATGGGCGGGCGACCAACATCGCCCGTCCAACATGCCTGCCCCAGTTGCAATGCCGCGCTGCAAGCGGCATATAGCTAGGGACGAAACGTAATCAGGCAGAGCCATGACCAACTATCTTGAGTTCGAAAAACCGCTGGCAGAAATCGAAGGCAAAGCCGAAGAATTACGCGCTCTTGCCCGCGCCAACGAAGAGATGGATGTCGAAGGCGAGGCCGCAGGTCTGGATGCCAAAGCCGCAAAGCTTTTGACCGAGCTTTACGCCGACTTGTCACCGTGGCGCAAATGTCAGGTCGCCCGTCACCCGGATCGCCCGCACTGCAAGGATTACATCGAAGCCCTGTTTACCGAATACACACCGCTGGCAGGCGACCGGAACTTTGCCGATGATCACGCCGTAATGGGCGGGCTTGCGCGGCTTGGCGACATCCCTGTCGTGGTGATGGGGCAGGAAAAGGGTAACGACACCAAATCGCGGATTGAACGCAACTTTGGCATGGCGCGCCCGGAAGGATATCGCAAAGTGATCCGTCTGATGGATTTGGCCGACCGCTTTGGCCTGCCCATCGTCATGCTGGTCGACACCCCCGGCGCCTATCCCGGCAAAGGGGCCGAAGAACGCGGCCAATCCGAGGCCATCGCCCGCTCAACCGAACGCAGCCTGAGCGTGAAGTCCCCGGTCATTTCAGTGATCATCGGTGAAGGTGGGTCTGGCGGCGCGGTCGCTCTGGCCACCGCAAACACGGTGATGATGCTGGAACATTCGATCTATTCGGTCATCAGTCCGGAAGGCTGTGCCTCGATCCTGTGGAAAGACGCCGAAAAGATGCGCGAAGCCGCTGAGGCGCTGCGCCTGACGGCACAAGACCTGAAGCAGTTGGGCGTGATCGACCAGATCATTCCCGAACCCAAAGGGGGGGCGCAACGCGGGCGCAGCGAAGCCATCGCCGCTGTCGGCAAGGCCATTGAAGCCGAACTGAAGGTCCTGAAGAAACGGCAAAAAGGCGACGCGCTTATGAAAGAGCGGCGCGAGAAATTCCTGAAAATGGGCGAAAAAGGATTGGCAGCCTAAGCGGGCGCAGAAGGAAGACCCCTTGGACTGGAAAGCATTTCTTGCCGAAATCGAAGGCAACACCAATCATCTTGCCAAAGATATTCCCGCAACGATGAAGGGTTTTGCCCAGATGGCCGCTGCCGCCAAGACCGACGGTGCCCTAAGCGAGAAAACCAAAGAATTCATCGCACTTGGCATCGCCATCTCGACCCGCTGCGACAGTTGTATCGGTTTTCATGTGCGCTCACTGGTGCGGCTTGGCGCGACGCTTGACGAATTGAACGAAGCTCTGGCGATGGCGTCCTATATGGGCGGCGGCCCGTCGATCGCCTATAGCGCCAAAGCGCGCGAGGCGTTTGAGCAGTTCAGCGCAGGCTAAGGCACCCGCGCGTGTCATTACCACATGGTCGACTTGGCTCTATCTGGCCATTCTTTGTCATAGGCTTCGCCGCCAAATTCCCCGGCACTCATTTCTTTCAGCATATCTCCAATACTAGGAAGATCGCTGCTTTCATCACCAGCGGTCCAAAGCTGTGACCGCATGACCGCTTTTGCACATTGAACATAAATCTCGTTTATTCGGATCACGGTAACTGTTTGGGGTTGTTTGTCCCCTTTTATGAACCGCGCGCGCAAAGCTTCGTCCGCGGTCAGTCGGGCTTCTCCATTTACCCGCACCACATTCGTTGATCCCGGTACCATGAACATAACTGATACACGGGGGTCACGAACGATATTGCGCAGGCTGTCAATGCGATTGTTCCCACGCCAATCCGGAAGGGCCAGTGTCTGCGGGTCAAGGATAGCGACCACGGGGCCGTCATCACCCCGTGGGGTGCCATCAGTGCCTTCGGGTCCAACCGTAGACAGTACGCAGAAACGAGATGCCTCGATCCATTTGCGATAGGTTGGCGTCAGGTGATCTGCGACCTTGATCAACGATCCTTTGCTCGGGGCACCATAGAGCGCTTCAAGGCCCTCGACCGAGTTTAGATAGTCCATCATAGCTCCACCTTCAGCCCCGCCTCTTGCATCAGCGCGTTTGAGCCGGTTTCGACGACATCCTCAAGGCGTTCCATGAACTCGGCCAGTTCCAGGCCCGGCTCGATGCGCGGGTGAAACTCGACAACCGCGAGTCCCGGATAGCGCATGATGCCATGCCGTTTCCAGAACACCCCAACATTGGTCGATGCGGGCACACAGGGCTGGCCCGTTTCGCGATACAGCACCCCGGTTCCAACCTTATAGGGCTTCTTGGCCCCCGCCGCGACGCGTGTGCCTTGTGGGAAAATCACCAACTGCCCGGGTGTGGGGCTAGAGCGGACGGCCTCAACCATCTGTTTGATCGCCTGCCCGCGTTTGCCACGATCAACGGGAACGCTGTTGGTATAATTGGCGTAAATCCCGATCACCGGCGCCCACATAAGCTGCTTTTTCAGAATGTATTTTGGCGCAGGCAGGGCGCTTGCAATCAGGATGATGTCAAAGAAGCTTTGATGCTTGGCACCAATGATCACCTCGTCCGTTGGCGGCTCGCCCCGGATTTCCGAGCTTAGCCCGATCATCCACGACGCGGTCCAACGCACCCAATGGCAATAGCTGTGAATGGCAACCATCGCATATTTCTTGTTGAACCAGATCAGCGGGACAAAACCAAACCCGATGATCCCCAACATGACATACATCTGGATAATGAAGGCAACCGAGCGAAGCCATTGAATAACGTGACGCATCAGCGTTTCTCCTGCAGGACCGTCTTTGCGGCTTGGCCAGTGGCAAGAAAGGCGACCAGCGCGGCAAGCGGCGGAATGGCCAGCGGCCAAAGCCACTGCCAGCCTTTGAAGCCCAAACCCGTCAGAAAGCTCGCCTGATCTCCCGCTGGCGGCAAAAGAAACACGGCAAGTGAGCCCAGCAGCGTGCCGACAATCGCCCCGCTGAGGGCACGCAGCGTATAGCGACGCACAAAGGCACGGGCGATGTAATTGTCACGCGCACCGACAAGGCGCAGCACCCGGATAACCTGTTCATTGGCAGACAGGGCGGCCGAGGCTGCCAGCGTAATCACGACAGCCGCCAATGCCGCGATCAACACGATAGCGACAAATCCCAGTTGCCGAAGGCGGTTCGCTGCGCGCACAAGCGGTTCGCGCCACCGCGCATGATCGTCCAGCACGGCACCCGGCGCCTCGCCAGCCAGCCGGGCTTTCAACCCCTCTGCGTCAATTCCCTCTTCGTCCTCGATCACCTCGACCAGGCGGGGGATCGGAAGCTGGTCAAGCGGCAGGTCGGGTCCGAACCACGGCTCCAGCAAAGCGCGCTGTTCGTCTTGGCTGAGTGGACGGGCCTCTTTGACGCCCGGTGTTGTTGCCAACACTTCGGTCACGGCAAGCACTTGAGCGTCCATCTGATCTGCTGGCGCACTGATGCGAATGGTCGAGCTTTTGGCAAGCGCTTCCCCCCAGCGATCCGCCAGTCGACCCGTGGCCAGCGACAACGCGAGCGCGAAAACCGCAAGAAACGCCATCGAGGCCGCCGCAAACACCGTCAGGCGCGCGGTGTATCCCGTGGGCGGCACGACGCGATCGGCTTGGGCATCCCCTGCCACGAAATGCAACAACTTGGACAGGCGCGCATTCATAGGTCGGCCCCCGCATGCTGGACGGTTTTGTTGGCGATGCGCAACACCCGTGCCTGCACCTGTGCCTTGGCGGACCGGATCAGGTTCATGTCATGGGTGGCGATCAAGATTGTCTTGCCCATACGGTTAAGCTCCACAAGTAATTTGAGCAACCGCAGCGACATGTCCCAATCCACGTTTCCCGTCGGTTCGTCCGCCAGTATCACGTCGGGCGACATAATAACGGCACGGGCCAAGGCTGCGCGCTGACGTTCGCCCCCCGACAATTCGGGCGGCTTGGCGGCACGTTGCCGTGACAGGCCGACCCACGCCAGCAAGTCTTCAAGCTCGGACTCATCGGACAGGCTGCGACCGGAGACCGTAAGCGGCAATGCGACGTTTTCTGCCACGTCCAAGTGATCAAGAAACTGACAATCCTGATGCACCACGCCAATGCGGCGGCGCACCTGCGCCACGTCATCGCGGGTCAATTGCCGTGCGTCCCGCTCAAACAGGGTCACACGCCCCTTTGAGGCAATCAATTCGCCATAGCAAAGCTTCATCAAAGTAGTTTTACCGGCCCCTGACGGCCCGGTGAGAAAATGAAACGACCCCGGCGCAAGTTTCAGGGAAATTTCGGACAAGAGCGTGCCTGCTCCATACCCGTAGGACACTTGTTCCAGCTCGATCACACACTGTCCTCTCGGTTGCTTGGCGACAGTTTTGCCTCAGCTAAGCAATTGTTTCAATGCAGAGCTTGCAAAGGTTTGATTTTCGCAGTGAAACTGCCATATTAGGGTCGAAATGGCAGGTAAAGCCTTGGGTTAACCCGAGGGATTGAGGATAAGAATGCGTCTGGTTTGCCCGAATTGCGGCGCCCAATACGAAGTAGATGACCGCGTCATGCCCGAAAACGGGCGGGACGTACAATGTTCAAATTGCGGCCATGCTTGGTTCCAACAGCCGCCGCAATCGGTGGAGGACAGTGCCGTTGCGGCACAGCCACCACAGAAAGATGACGACGCAGACAGCGACACGCTTGCCGATGATATTGGTGCGCTTGTTGGTGAAGACGGCTATGACGCGTCCTTCGATCTTGACCAAGATGACGAAGAAATCGCCGACGAGGTGGCTGAGGACGACCTGCCCGACGCCGATGTTTCCGACCCTGATGTGTCCGACGCTGATGTGTCCGACGCTGAATTGCCCACCGCGGACCTTCCCAAGACAGACCTGCCTGTGCGTGAGCTGGATGAAAATGTCCGCACCATCTTGCAAGAAGAAGCAGATCTCGAGCTGCAGGCACGGCACGCCGAACAGGACAATCTTGAAACCCAGTCCGACCTGGGATTGGACGACGCCCCCGCAACAGACGATGATGGCGTTAAGTCCCGTATCGCGCGTCTGCGCGGCTATGACGACGAGATAGATCAACCAGTCATCGCCGATGATCTGAAGGGGCGCGATGTTCTTCCCGACATAGAAGAAATCAATTCGACGCTGGATGCCCGGGAAACAGATCCGGGAAATCTAAGCCCGGATGATCCCATGCTGGAAACCAGCAAAACCGGTGGCTTCCGGCGCGGGTTTGTGTCCGCGGTCGTCATCTTCTGCCTTTTGGCGGTGCTGTATATCTTCGCCCCCGCCATGGCTGAACGGTTCCCGGCAGCGCAACCTGCCCTTGATCAATATACTGCCGTGGCCGACAAAGTGCGCCTTGGTCTGGAAGAATTGATGCGCTCTGCGATTGGGAAGATGCAGGGGCTGATCGATAAGCCGGACAACGGCTAACATCACCAACTGACCTTCTGGAAGCGCGCCCGCTTCGCTGAAACAGGCGCGTGCATTGCGCTTGTCCGTCAGGCCTGGAAGAAGCCGTTGGGGAATCCCCGCCTGAGCAAGGGCTGCGGTCTGCTACCTCTGCAAATCTGTTGCTATGGAGTGAGCGTCAGTTCAGTATTCTTCGGGCCTACCTCAGGACCCAGAAAGACTGGAAGACAATGGCCGACCGATCCAAAACTCTTATCGAGATTTGCCATCAAGCAGGGCATCTGGCTGCCCGGTATTTTGGTGAACAGGACAAACTTGTTATCGACCACAAGGGGCACCAGGATTTCGTGTCCCAAGCTGATCGGAATGTAGAACTGTTGACGCGGGACTTGTTGCTTAAAGCCTTTCCCGACGATGCGATCGTAGGGGAGGAACACGCGCCAAGCGAAGGCACGTCGGGGTTTACGTGGGTCATTGATCCGATTGACGGCACCACCAACTTCGTCAATGGCATACCGGCTTGGACCGTGGTGGTCGCTGGTGTCCAAGATGGTGCCACGCAAATCGGCGTCATCCATGATCCCTGCAATGCAGAGACGTTTGTCGCGGTGCGCGGGGGTGGCGCGACATTAAACGGCGCGCCTTTGCAGCTGCAAGATATCCGCCCGTTGTCGCAGGGCACGGTGGGCGTCGGCTATTCCAACCGTGTTGATGATCGTGGCATATTGAGGTTGGTTTCAGGCTTGATCGACGACGGAGCGATGTTCTACCGAAACGCGTCGGGCGCACTTTCGCTCGCCTATGTCGCGGCGGGGCGGCTTTTGGGATACTCAGAAGAACACATGAACGCATGGGACTGCCTTGCGGGCCAACTTATCGTCGCCGAAGCAGGTGGACGGGTCGAGCAGCAAGATGCAGATGCAATGATCCGCGACGGGGGGCGCGTCGTTGTTGGCACATCGGCCGTGTTCGATCGACTTTTGGAGATTTCTGAAACCGCTTTCCAAAAAAGCCCTTAAGCTTCAGGCAACAAAACGGGCCCTTTGTGGGTGAAGCCGACTGTTACGTCCGACCCGATCTCAAGCGGGGCGTCGACGTCGTCTTGCACGCCAAACATCGTGCCGAAGCTCGCTTCAAGTGTGTATTCCATACGAACACCAACATATGTCGCCTTTGCGATACGCGCGCTGAAGCCATTTTCAGCACCGATGACCAACCGCGACGGTCGCACCGCAAGCTTCGCGGGACCAACAAGAAGACCGCGGGCGGGCAACACATGTCGGTAGCCCTCTATCGAAATTGTCGCGGTGTCGTTTTCCACACTGTCAATCATGCAGGGCACGATGTTCGCCTCGCCGATGAAATCCGCGACGAACTGGTCAACGGGCGCGTCATACAATTCGCGCGGCGACCCGATCTGAGCAATCGCTGCGTTGCGCATGACGACAATTTCGTCCGAAACGGCAAGCGCCTCTTCCTGATCATGGGTGACATAAACCACGGTCAGGCCAAGGTCTTTCTGAATGGCGCGAATATCCTCGCGCACCTGACGGCGCAGCTTTGCGTCCAGATTGGACAGGGGTTCGTCGAACAGCAAAACCTGCGGCTCCAGCACCAAGGCGCGCGCAACGGCAACGCGTTGCTGTTGGCCACCAGACAGCTCGCTGGGCAAGCGATTGTCGAACCCCTTGAGGCCGACCAGCTCAAGCCCCGCTACCGCGCGTTCACGTGTTTCTGTCTTGGAAAACCCCGAAAATGTCAGGCCGTAAGAGACGTTTTCAAGAACGCTCATATGCGGGAATAGCGCGTAGGATTGAAACACCATCGACACGTCACGGTCGGTGGCGGGCAAGGTGGTGACATCACGGTCGCCGATCAAGATGCGCCCTTCGGTTGCCATTTCCAGCCCCGCGATCATCCGCAATGTTGTGGTCTTGCCGCAACCAGACGGCCCCAGCAGAGTGACCAGTTTGCCGGTTTCAACCGACAGGTTGATATTGTCGACGGCCACCACATCGCGCCCAAAGCGCTTTGTGACACCCTCGAACCGGACGGGGGCGGCTTTGCCGGTGATCAGTTTCTCGTTCATGTCTACTCTCCCGCGCCGAATTGCGTGCGGCGTCCTATTTTGGTGCGACCCACAAGAATTTGGAGCAATCCGACCGCCGCCAGCATCACCACGATCAGCGTGGTCGAATATGCGATGGCAAGGCCGTAGTCGTTATTTTCAACTCGTCCGATGATATAGCTGGTTGCCATGTCGTATTCCGCAGACACCAAGAAGATCACCGCCGAAATCGCCGTCATCGCGCGCACAAAACTATAAACCAAAGCGGCCAAGATCGCGGGTCGCAACAAGGGCAGGATCACACGCCGGAAGGTCTGCCAGGAATTTGCGCCCAGCGTCAGCGAAGATTCGTCGAGCGATTTATCGAGCTGGCTCATCGACGCGATCCCGGCGCGCACGCCAACCGGCATGTTGCGGAAAATGAAGCTGATGATCAGGATAATGCCTGTGCCCGTAATCTCGATCGGGGGGACGTTGAAGGCCAGAATATAGCTGACACCAATCACTGTGCCGGGGATGGCGAAGCTGAGCATTGTGCCGAATTCAAACGCATTCTTTCCGGCGAAAGTCTGGCGGGTCAGAAGGTAGGCGGTGATCAGCCCGACAATCGCGGTAAGAGGCGCGGCAGCGGCAGCGATGTAGATCGTCGTCCAAAAGCTGTCCCAAGCAGCACCGGTCCAACGGATACCGCTCTCCTCTATCCGCACAGAAAACGCGGTGATGTAGTGCTTGAAGGTCAGCGAATTATTGACGCCCCACAGTTCAACCACGCTGCCATACAGGATCATGCCATAGACGATAATGGTGAACATGCCCCAAACGCCTGCGGCAATGAAAACCGGCACGGCCAGTCCATTGGGCATCAACGGGTGAACACCTGCGTCCCCTTTGCCAGAGACGGTGGTGTAGCTTTTTTTCCCCAGCCACATGCGCTGCGCGTAAAACGCGGACAACGTGAAGAACAATAGCACCATTGCCAATACCGCTGCGCGGCCTTGGTCATATTGCGCGCCAACGATGGCGAAGAAAATCTCGGTCGACAGCACGTCGAAATTGCCACCAAGCACCAGTGGATTGCCGAAATCCGCCATGCTTTCAATAAAGCCTAGCAGGAACGCATTCGCCAATCCGGGCCGCATGAGAGGCAATGATACTGTGCGAAAGGTCTGCCAGCGGTTTGCGCGAAGCGTCTGCGCGGCTTCTTCCATGGAAGGCGAGACACCTTCGACCACCCCAATCAGGACGAGGAACGCAATCGGTGTGAACGCCAAAGTTTGTGCGATCAACACGCCCGGCATGCCGTAGAGCCAGCGCGTTGGTTGAATCCCGAACAGCTCGGCAAAGAACTGGGTGACCGACCCTGACAGGCCGAACAGAAGGATCAGCGCCAGACCGATCACGAAAGGTGGTGTGATGATTGGCAGCACGGTCAGGGCGCGCAGCGCGCGTTTGTAGCGAAAGCCAGACCGTGTCACGACCAGCGCAAAGACCAGCCCCAGAACCGTCGTCAGAACACCGACAAGGATCGCCAGAAACAGCGAGTTCCATGCCGCGCCACACCGTCCACCGGCAAAGCATCCCAGCCCCCAAAGCCGGTCGTCGAAGAATTTAGAGGCGAACACGGCGGCGGAGTATCCGCCCTCTTCCGTGATGAATGCGGCCAGTAGCATTTTAGCGATGGGGAAAAAAACAAAGGTGGTCACGATGACAATCACGCCGCCAATGGCGCTGACTACGAAGACATCGCCGTTGATTGCGCCGCGCGCGGCAATGCCTTGAGTGAACAGGAAAAGAAAGGCAGACGCGACGATCAACGCGCCATAGCCCATACCATATTGTCGGTCATCAAGGTCGCCAAACAGGGCGGTCAACCAGTCAAATGTATAGCCGCGAATGCCGATGCCAAAGCCCTGCGCGATCAGCCAGCCAAAGCCGACGGCCCCCGCAAGGATCAACACAATCGCGTAAAGTGGATCACTTTTCTTGCGCCGAACGACAAGAAATGGTGCCGCCAATGGCAACAGAAGCGGCGCCAACCACAGCTTTTCGCCTTGCCCAATCAGAAACGCCGCTGGCGCGAAATCTTCGTCAAATGGATAGCCGTCAACCAGCCATTTGAACGACAGGAACCCATCTTCAACCCCATACCAAGGCAGAAGCAAAAACCCGACCCACCCGGCAATGATCCAGAAGATCAGCGCCGGATGGGCGGTCGATTCATTTAAGTCTCCGCGCAACGTTTATTGCGGCAACGTCGAGACGTCTTCGTCCCATTTTTGCAGCAAACGCTTACGTTCATCCGATGACCCGTATTTCTTGAAATCATAGTCAATCAACGTGATCGAAGACATATCGGGTGCCGATGGCGACGTTTCTGACCCTTTATTCGAGGGCACTTGGAAAGCATTCACCTCAAGCGCGAGGTTTTGCGCTTCTGGTGTCAACGCCCAGTCATAAAACTTCTGCGCCTCTTCTATGTTGCGTGCGCCTTCGATGATCGACATCGAGCCGATTTCGTAGCCCGTGCCCTCGCACGGCGCGACAACCTTGATCGGGAAGCCTGATACTGCCTGCTTCACGGCGTCATGCATAAAGACGATGCCGATCGTGTTTTCACCACGCCCAGCGGCCTTGATCGGGGCAGAGCCAGATTTGGTGTATTGGTTGATGTTGGCGTGAAGACCTTTCATGAATTCAAAGCCCTCATCCTCGCCCAAAAGCTGCACCATGGACGCCAGCGTCGTGTAGGCCGTGCCCGATGAGTTTGGGTTCGCCATTTGAACATGGCCCTTGTATTCCGGCTTCAATAGATCCTTCCAGCAGGTAGGCTCTGGCAGATTGTTCGCCGCCAAAAGGTCGGTGTTGTATCCATAGCCAAGCGCGCCAGAGTAGATGCCAATGGTCTTGTTGTCCGCACCTTCGGCCTGGCTGATTGCCCAGGCGTGAAGCTGGTCGCGCATCGGTGACATGTAAGCTGCGGTCAGGTTTTCTTCCGCCGCTTGCAGATGCGGATCACCGGTGCCGCCCCACCAGACATCGCCCTTGGGGTTCGCGGATTCCGCTTTGATTTGGGCAAACGTTTCGCCCGATGATTTGCGGGTCATGTTGACATCAATGCCCGTCGCATCTTCAAAACTCCGCGCCATAAGCTGGCACCAGTCCTCCTGTGCCGAACAATACAATGTCAGCTTGTCGGCTTGAGCGGCCGACATGCTTGCCGTCATTGCAACAACAGACGTCAAAGCAAGTGTCTTAAATTTCTTCATGGTCGTCCTCCCTTGCATCACCCTTTTGGGCGATATTTTCTTTTACCCAGACGCTTGGTGCGCTTCTTGTTGGGAATGGTCCCGATCTTTTTTTGCTCGGTTGGGACTCAGCAGATCAGTCCAGCCTAGCGCGTTTACAAAATTTTGGAAGTAAATCGATCACCGCTGGGATCGGTTGCAGAAAAACGAAACCTATCCATCTTGCTGAAAATCGCACAAGTATGAAGGGGCGAATGCCATCTGGGTGAAATGGGGTGTACCTGAAATGATCCACGCAACGTTGCATACAAAGGAGGGCGAAAGCGCCACAACATCAGCGACGTGGCAGCAAGACATTTTGCAACGCGGATACACCGCCTTCATTTTCGATTGCGACGGAACACTGGTCGAGAGCGCTGACGTTCACTTCACAGCTTTTCATGAAGCGGCCAAGGATCAAAACTGCAACCTTGAGCGGGATTGGTATTTCGCACGCACCGGTCTGGATCGGCTGACACTCTTTCGGGAGTTTGCAAATGATACCGCGAATGATTTTGATATTGAGGCCGCGGTTGCGCGTAGCATTTCCCTGTTCACAGAAATGAGCGATCGCGTTTTGCCGATTGTCGAGACAGAACGCCTCGCCAAAAAACTCTGCCGCGATTTCCCCCTTGCGGTCGGCA
The DNA here is from genome assembly GCF_947497285.1 of uncultured Aliiroseovarius sp. GTDB lineage: Bacteria > Pseudomonadota > Alphaproteobacteria > Rhodobacterales > Rhodobacteraceae > Aliiroseovarius. The sequence continues at coordinate 417,912 of NZ_CANMFT010000004.1, forward strand.
CGAATGCGGAAAGGAGCGTCGCTGAGGCCTCTCTCACCGCAACGCACATGCTGGAATGTTTCGACCATGTCGTCTCAATATCAGACGGGTTCAAACCCAAACCGTCGCCAGAAATCTTCAAAAAGGCAGCACAGTTGCTGGGTGCGCCGCGACTCCAGACCTTGGTCATCGAGGACTCCAAGCAGGGTGTCCACGCTGCACTGAACGCAGGCTTAGACGTTATTGAGATCAAGGAAATTCGGGCGCCGTAAACTCGACGCAAAATGGGGTCTCCCAAAAACGCAAAAGAGTGGTGATAGGAAATGGCGTCGCGTCCACTAAGTCGATAGGTTTCATGAAACTGGCGGACGGGGAGAGGAAGAGATTGCCTCAGATGTAAGTATGTCGTTCGATCTAAAGCGAAAGAGGAGGAACAATGGGACAGCGGCTGGAAAGACTGTGCCTGACCTTGCTGGGCGCCGGACTGGTCGTGCTGATGCTCGCGATTGTATTGCAGGTGATCTGCAGCGCGCTGGACGTTAATCCGGTGCTGTCATTCGCACATGCCCATGCCTTTGTCGGAGACGCGATAACGCTGAACTCGCTCTTGGACCTGCAATGGCATTTGCTGGTGATCTGCGGGCTTCTTCCCGCGGGCTTGGTGTGGATAACCAACCGCCATGTGCGGGTGGATTTTTTGTATGAGGGCCGAAGTGACAAGACGAAGGCACGGATCAACCTTCTGGGCAATCTTCTTTTTGCTGCGCCGTTCCTTGCGCTGGCGTTACCTGCCTCTTGGGCATTCATGCAGCGCGCGTGGCGTTCGGGTGAAGCGTCCAGCAACGGCGGGCTGAACGATCTTTGGTTGATCAAGGCCGTTTTGCCCCTTGGGCTTGGTCTTCTGACCTTTGCCATTGTTGTCGAAACAATCCGCATCCTGCGGCACGTGCGATGAGCGAAGCCTTCCTTCCCTTGGCTATGGCCGCGCTGACGCTGACAGGGATCATCGCGGGTTATCGAGTGGGCATGGTGCTTGCCGGATCGGCGGCGCTGTTCATACTGGCCTCGGACCTGCCCACAGCCTTCTTCAATCTGCTGATCAGCCGCATCTATGCGAATGTGCTGTCAAACTGGCTTTTGGTCGCGATTCCGATGTTCATTTTCATGGGGCTGATCCTTGAGACCTCTGGCGTGGCAGAACGCAGTTTGCGCGCGGCACAACGGGCGCTTGGCGGAAGTGCGGCGGGTATGGGGTTTTCGGTTCTGGTGATTGGGCTCTTGCTGGCGGCGTCCTCGGGAATCGTCGGCGCATCGGTTGTTTTGCTGGCGCTATTGGCCCTGCCCAGACTGGAAGAGGCGGGCTATGACAAGGCCACGTCGGCGGGGCTGGTCGCCTCGTCCGGCACACTTGCCATTCTGATCCCGCCTTCGGTCATGCTGATCGTGCTGGGTGATCAACTGCAGACGCCTGTGCCGGACATGTTTGCCGGGGCCATTGGGCCGGGGCTTCTGCTCGTCGTCGCCTATGGCGCGTATGTCATCTGGCAGGCACGCGGGTTGCCACCACTCGCGCGCAACGAGACGGTGTCCCTGCCAAACCTGCTCTTTGACCTTGGCCCGCTTCTGGCGCTCGTTGTGTCGGTTTTGGGGAGCATCATCGCAGGGATTGCCACACCAACCGAAGCCAGCGGACTGGGCGCTTTTGGCGCGCTTGTGATCACGTTTCTCTACGGTAAATTCAGCCTCTCGATGTTGATGAATGCCGCACGCCAGACAGTGGTCACGACGTCGCTGGTCCTGTTCGTCATGATCGGCGCGACGTGTTTTTCGGCCGTGTTCAAGGGCATTGGCGGAGATGATTTGGTCGAAACCGGCATCCTGGCCTTCGGGACCGATCCGTTCACCGTTCTGACCGTCGTGATGATTGCCATCTTTCTTTTGGGCTTTGTGCTGGACTGGCTAGAGATTACCCTGATCCTGTTGCCGATCTTTGCGCCCATTATCGCGGGGCTTGATTTCGGGAATGGGCTGGCGGGCAATGATGTTCTGATTTGGTTCGGTATCCTTGTGGCGGTGAACCTGCAAACCTCGTTCTTGACCCCGCCTTTCGGATTTTCGTTGTTTTATCTACGTGGGGCGGCAGGTGACCGACTGACGACTTCACAAATTTATCGTGGCGTCATGCCCTTCATTGCTTTGCAGTTGTTGGTTTTGGCGCTGCTGATCTTGTTTCCCGGATTGATCACCGGGTTCACATCATGACTGGGAGGAACCTCATGAAAAAGACACTCTTCGCAACAGCGCTCGCCACCATGACGGCCACCGGCGCACTGGCCGACAGCTTCACATTGCAAAGCGCGTTTACGGGCCTGCCGGTGCTGGACCCAACGGCAAAACGGTTTGTCGAAAACGTCGCGACCCTGACCAGTGGTGAGGTTGAATTTGACTACCTGCTGGCAGGTGAGCTTTCACCGCCGGGTGAGATTTTCGACAATGTAAGCGTCGGCGCCATCGACGCGGCTTGGTCTTTTGCGGCTTATGCTGCAGGCAAAGAACCAGCGGCTGCGCTGTTCGGCTCGGTCCCCTTTGGTGGGGATCCACTGTCCTATGTGGGCTGGCTTCACCACGGCGGAGGGCTGGAGCTGTGGCAAGAGCTGTATGCGCCGCATAATCTGGTTCCGATGGCTTGCGGCGTGATCCTGTCTGAAGCAGGCGGGTGGTACACGAAAGAGATCAACAGCCCCGAAGACCTGCAAGGTCTGAACATCCGCATCGGCGGATTGGGTGGCGCGATCCTTGGCGAACTTGGGGCCAATGCCATGAGCCTGCCTGTGGGCGAGATCTCAACCTCTCTGGAAACCGGACGCCTTGACGCAACCGAGCTGAGCTTCCCGCTTGTCGACAAACTTTTGGGCTTCGACAAGGTGGCCAAGCACTACTATTTCCCCGGCTGGCACCAGCCCGCAGGCTTCATCGAATTCTACATGAACAAAGACAAATGGGATGGGCTGACTGACGCACAGCGGACCGCAATCAAGGTATCCTGTGCTGATGCCAACCTTTACGCATTGGGGGCCGCAGCGGGTGCACAAAGCGCCGTACTTGAGGAATTTCGCGCCAAAGACGTTGACGTGAAACGCTTTCCCGACAGCGTGATGGATGCCCTGCGTGCGGCGGCTGACAAGGTCTATGCCGACTGGTCTGCCAAAGATCCAACCTTCAAGAAGGTGATCGAAAGCTATCGCGCCTATGCTAAGTCCTACAACGAATATCAGGCACTTACCGATCTGAACTGACACCATTGGCTTCTGTGGCGGACCCTCGCCGCAGAAGCCAAAACCCGGGCCGTATACCCGTGGCCAAAACAATCCTTTCCAGAGCGAACAAAAAAATACGTTTCTGGCCGTCGCCTTGCTGCGTTGTGGTATCCCACAAGCAGTAGAAGACTTCGCCATTGGGCCGTTCATCGCGGCGCCGGACGTTGAAGATTCCGCAGTCACCGTTTTTCTAAGTTGATCCCGGCTCGATGTCGGCGGTCTTGGCCTCTGCGGCTGTGATCCAATCTCGGACGGTCTGAGCAATGAACCCCGCACCGTTGTCTGACCTGACATAGGCAGAAACACCTTCCCCTCTTTGATCCATCATCTCCCGACCATAAGGGCGGACTACATCACTGGGGGAGGATCACTGTTTCACCTCACTGCTCACCCGTCGACAAGATACGTGAACGGGTCAGGAAATGTGTTGTCCGTCCATTGTCCAAGCTGAACCCGGCACCGCTTCCAGGACCAGCGTCCAGGATCATTTGCGAGTTCTTCCAAAGGTCGGCAATTGACGGAGAGGCCCATATCCCAGCGTTATCTGCATCGCCGAGTTTAACGTCATTCGAACCGATCATGACATCGCTTTCACGGAAACACATAGGCCCGGTCCCATCGCAGCACCCGGCTGAGATCTTGAAAACAACCTCACCATGCTCGGCGCGCAACTCTGCCAGAAGCGCAAGCGCCGCTTCCGTCACAACGACCTTCTCTGACTTGTCCGGCATAGCATTCTCTCCTCTTCGCTACATAGCGTATTGTGGAAGCAAGCAGAACTGAATGCGACTAAAGTCCAAGGCTCCTTGCGGTCACACATATGTGCGACCACTATGGATTGTGCAGAAAGGATGGTCGCACAAGACGTGCGAAGTCACTCGGATATCGTGGCGTTATCCCGGGTCGTGATGCTGCCGAGATAGGCAAGAATGAAGTCCTGAACTGTGCGATCTTCTATGCCGACATGGCGCATCTTCGTGCCCGGAATGAAGCCATCATTGTCCTCCATCCAGGCGCGGAGCGCTGCTGGTGTCCAAACGATGCCCGAAGCTTCCAAACTGGTTGAGTAGTCGTAGTCCTGAATAACACCCGCACCGCGCCCGACGATGTTTTCAAGCGGCGGCCCATAGCTAGGACCCGTAGCATCCGGCGCATGACATTTGCGGCATTCCGAATTGTATAGTTTTTCTCCGGCTTCGACCTTGATCTTCTCGAAGGTGGAGTCTGCTGCGGCCGGTGAAGCCACGACTGCAAGGCAAACGATGCTGAAAGTGCGGGCGAGATGTTTCATTGGTACCTCCGATTTGATGCCCGATGATAGAATGCGGCCGAGAGGCTCCATTTGACGCAGGTCAATAAAACATGGGTAACTGCCTACGACTTTAGTCGTAGATGGCAGTGCGGAAAGACACCTGTCTTGGGCTAGTTGCTACCCGCCGTCAACTCAGCCAACTTGGCTTTCAGTGCATCGTTCTCTGCTTGCAACTCGGCCGCATAGTTTTCCGTCGCCGCGTTCGCGACATCGACAGGCACGAATGCCGGGATGTATTTGGGGCAGTTCCAGTCCATCGCAACGACATCGACAACCAAAAGCCGCTCGGCGGGTGTTCCCTCGGTCGGGAAGTGTTTCAACACCTCAGGATCCGCGTCACCAAGTCGAACCAGACTGGCGCGCCCCTGAATTTTCATCCGCGCGCGACGCATGTAGTCCATCAAGAACAACGAGACCCTTGGATCCTCGGCGACATGCCCCATGGTAATGAATTGCCGGTTGCCAACATAATCCAGGCAAGCGATGCGGGTCGGGTTGACGGCCTTCAGAAAGCCCGTTGGACCTCCGCGGTGTTGGACATATGGCCATCCGTCCGGGTTCACGCTTGCGATATAAATGCTCTGACGTGACTGAATGAAGGCAACGTCATCTGGGCTAAGTGCGGATTGCGTTCGGCGCTGATAGCTGGCTTTGTGAACGCCATAACAACCTTCGGCCTTCTGGATTTCGGCGACCTGTCCGCGAAACATCAGATTTGCGTAGTCTTCCATTCGAAGGCTCCTTTCAAATGGCGCATACCCTTAGAAAGCGAGCGGATTGTATTTCCAGCTGTCCGCATCGGGTGTGACACTTTCAAGATCATAGTCGTTGTCGATCAGATGCTGAGCCCGCGGTTGTCCCATCGCCGCAGCGGCTTCAATCATCCTGCGCCCCTTTTCTTCATCAACGGCAACACCGCGGCCACGCAGCAGGTTGAGACCGTGATTGAACATACCAACCTCGCTGCCGGCCTCAGCCGCACGGCGATCCCATTCAGCAGCGGCTTCGGGGTCTTCTGGCCCCGCCAATCCGTTGTCAGCCATCCATGAAAGCCACGTCATGCCTTGCGCGCTGGCGTATTCATCCACGGATCCTTGGAAGAGTTTCTTCGCGTCGTCGTGCAGTCCAGCCTTTGCCGCGAAATATCCCATTGCATACTCCATGGGATAGGATTCGCCATGCTTTAGCCGGTCAAGCGCACCATGAAGTGTAAGCTCTTCGGGGTTGTGGGTTCCAAACTCGTCAGATTTCATTGTCCTGTCCTGTGCACTCGCCGTTGCAGCGACAAGCAACACGGCGACACAGAGCGGTAGCAGCCTGTTCGAGTTCATTGGTTCCTCCGTGGCAATGCAGGTCCATGGATTGCGCTATGGGTGCGTGCGGCGAGCAATGCCCGGCCCATTAGCATCTTCCAAGTGTGCACCAAAACCGAGCGCGTGCGAAATTCTTTTCTCAAATTGGGTCTCCGACCAAAGTCGGGGATGCTGAATTGAATTTCGAGGTCCATGATTTCGCAATCAACATTTCATTCACCAACTAGGGAGGAGACGTTATGAACGAGATGGCACAAGAGGCAGGGACCTTTGCCTCACCCTTCAAGACTCGTTACGACAACTATATCGGTGGCAAGTTTGTACCGCCGGTCGAGGGGAAGTATTTTGACAATGTCACACCGATCTCAGGCGAGGTCGTGTGCGAAGTTGCCCGTTCGGGCGCTGCGGACATCGAGCTGGCGCTGGACGCTGCACATGCTGCGAAAGAGGCATGGGGCAAAACGTCAGCGACCGAGCGGTCGAACATTATCTTGAAGATCGCCGACCGGATCGAGGAAAACCTCGATATTATCGCAACTGCAGAAACATGGGACAACGGCAAGCCGATCCGCGAAACCACGGCGGCTGATATTCCGCTGGCGGTGGACCACTTCCGTTATTTCGCCGGCGTCCTGCGCAGCCAAGAAGGCACGATGTCAGAGATCGATGCAGACACGGTGGCCTATCACTATCACGAGCCTTTGGGCGTTGTCGGTCAGATCATTCCGTGGAACTTCTCGATCCTGATGGCAGCTTGGAAACTGGCGCCTGCGCTGGCTGCGGGCAACTGTATCGTGCTGAAGCCGGCTGAACAGACTCCGGCTGCAATCATGGTCCTGATGGAGATCATCGCTGACCTGCTGCCGGATGGTGTGTTGAACATCGTGAACGGATACGGTGCCGAAGTTGGTGCCCCACTGGCCCGATCAAACCGCATTGCCAAGATCGCCTTTACCGGTTCGACCGAAACTGGCCGTGTAATCATGCAGGCCGCGACCGAAAACCTGATCCCCGTGACGCTGGAGCTGGGCGGTAAATCCCCCAACATCTTCTTCTCGGACATCATGGCCAAAGATGACGCGTTCCTGGACAAAGCCGTCGAAGGCTTCGTTCTGTTTGCCTTCAACCAAGGCGAAGTCTGCACCTGCCCAAGCCGCGCGCTTGTCCAGGAAGACATCTATGAAGAGTTCATGGCCCGCTGCATTGAGCGTGTAAAAGCGATCAAGCAAGGTGATCCACGTCTGGCAGATACCATGGTGGGCGCACAGGTTAGCAAAGAACAGCAGGACAAAATCATGTCCTACATGACCATTGGTCGCGAAGAAGGTGCCGAGGTTCTGGTAGGCGGTGACGCGGCACGGTTCAATGGTGATCTTGCTGGTGGTTACTATGTGCAACCGACAATCCTGAAAGGCCACAACAAGATGCGCGTCTTCCAGGAAGAAATCTTTGGCCCAGTTGTGTCGGTGACGACCTTCAAGGACGAAGAAGAAGCGCTGCAGATCGCCAACGACACGATGTATGGCCTTGGTGCCGGCGTCTGGTCGCGTGACGCCAACACGTGCTATCGCTTTGGCCGCGCTATCGAAGCCGGGCGTGTTTGGGTGAACAACTATCACGCTTACCCTGCGCATGCGGCCTTTGGTGGCTACAAGCAGTCCGGCATCGGGCGTGAGAACCACAAGATGATGCTTGGTCACTATCAGCAGACCAAAAACATCCTGATGAGCTACAACCCCAACAAGTTGGGCTTCTTCTAAGATTACCTCCCTGGGGGGCGATCCTGATGGAGCGCCACCCGAACTGTGCAACCCGCCTCTTCGGAGGCGGGTTTTTTTGTCGGACAGAAGTTTTAGACAAGTTTAGTCTTGCGCATTTGCACGGCTTGCCAAAAGCCCGCCGAGCAGTTCCTGCAAGTCTTCTATGTCGAGCGGTTTGTGGCGAAGAAACACCCCCTGCCCTTGCGCCTCTCGCGCCAGTTCGTTTGATCGATCAGCGGTTAAGAGAACGCAAAGCAATGGGCCGTGCTTGGCGCGAAGGTTCTGGATCAGGTCGAGACCGTTTTTATTGTCGTCGAGGTGGTAGTCGACCAGAAAAACATCCGGCGTCAGATCAAGCTCAGCGATCTGCGCTTCTGCGTCTTCCTGCGACGCCGCGATGATCGGCGCCGCGCCCCACGTTTCAAGCACACGCTCCATCGCATCACGCACAGCGGGGTCGTTTTCGATCACCATGATAAGGGCATTTTTTAACGAACGAGGCGTCCCCCTTCTTGCCTGCATGGTCTCGACCGGAAGTTGTTCCTGCTCGGCAAACGGGACAGAAACACGGATGGATGTTCCTTTTCCTACGGTCGAGGTCAAAGAAAGGTCGTGCTCTAACATCAGACAAGCGCGTTCTACGATCGCAAGCCCAAGACCCATTGCAGAATCCGAGGCCTGACTCGGATCGGACCTGTGAAACTCTTTGAAAACAAGTTCTTGCTCTTCGGGTGAAATCCCGACGCCCGTGTCAATCACGTGAATATCTATGCAATCTGCCCGGCGACGGACCCCGACCAAAACCCGGCCTTCGTTCGTATACCGGATAGCGTTTGAAACGAGGTTCTGAAGGATGCGACGAAGATAAACAGGGTCAGAATTTACACACGCCGAGGTGCCAACGACGGTCAACTCAAGCCCCTTTTCTAACGCCGAGTCAGAAAATTCGTCCAGAAGGCGATCAAATATCTGATCGAGTGAGAAGTCTGACACATTCAGAGCGACCTGACCTGAATCGAGCTTCGAGATATCGAGAAGTGCGCCCAAAATGGCCTCAACGGATTGAAAGCTCTTCGAAATTCTGCTGACAATCGAGTTTTGCTTTTTGTCGAGAACCGTATGCTCCAACGACGAGATAAAAAGCTTTGCGGCGTTCACGGGCTGCAAAAGGTCATGGCTTGCGGCGGCAACGAACCTCGATTTTGAAGCATTTGCCCGCTCCGCAGAATCTCTGGCGGCGCGAAGCTCGTGAGTTCTTTCTATGACGCGCTGTTCCAGCGTTTCGTTTGCCTGATGCAAGTCCTTGTGGGTCTGGCGCAGCTTGGTGACGTCGTTAAACGAGACAACGAACGACCCATCCGCCATCTCTTGCCCCATCACATCATACTGAAAACCGTTTACCGCTTCCAATTCGCAGCGCAATACCTCTCGGTTTTTGCGAAGCGACGCCCAATTAAAGACAAGCTCTGGCTGGCTATCAGTGGTGAACACAACACCTGGCTCGAAAAGCCGCTCGAATCTTGCCAAACGCATTCCTGCGCGCGCAAGCCGCCGGTGCATTTTCAGAATTTCGACGGCTGCATCATTCCACTCCACAAGCTTGCAATCTGCGTCGAAAATCAGGACGCCCTGTTCGATGTGTTCAAGCGTCGCTTTGACGATCTTTGCTTGCCGGTCAAGGATTTTTGCACGCTCTTCTCGCTCAAGGCGCGTGTGGTCAGTGATGTCAGTCTGAAGCACGATCGTGCCACCGTCCGGGGTGTTTTGTTCACTAATCTGAAGCCAAAGGTCATCCTTCAGCTCAAGCGTGAAGTTGACCGAGTTGCTTTCGTGAACCTCTATTCTTCGGTCGACCCATTCATCCACGGACAATTTGTCGGGCCGGATGATGTATTTACTGCCAGCGCTCTGGCGAAGATATTCCTCGAAGCTGATGCCTTGTTTGATCTCACCGACCACGTCTGGAAACATCGCCGAAAACCGGGAATTTTTCATAACCAGCTTGTCGCTGGCATCAAAAATAGCAAAGCCTTCCTGAATGGACTCGACGGCTGTCGAAAGGTCTCGCCGCGCTTCCTCGGCTTCCCGTTGCGCTGTCGCAAGTTGGGCGTTGGTCGCATGAAGCACGTCCAAGGCTTCTTCCAGCTTGCGTGTCCTCTGCTGGACTTCCCCTTCCAGTGCAATCGCACGCTCGAAATGCGTAAAGCCCTTGGCACTGTCCACGGTCGCGCGCTCGACCCGTGACATAAGCTTGTCGACAATGACCTTCAGCTTCTCGTTTTCACGCTCAAGGCTGTCGGAAGCCTTTAAAAGGCCGTCTGTTGAATGGATGTTACTCATGGTCAGGCGGATAGATGGCTATCCCGGTTAGGGTTTGGTTTACGTGAAGCATATTGTGCTGTTCACCATAGGTCGAAAAGCCGATCACGCGGTGTTTCTTCAAGAGGGCAGACATGTTGCTGACTTCTTGTTTCTGCTCCGCTTCAAGTCGTCTGAGAATGCAATCACAGGCAAAAATCAGATCAGGTTCACACTCGGCCGACAGACCTTCGAGCACATCTTGAAGATGTCTGGTAATACTGCTTGCATTGGCAACCGTAAGCACCATGCCCTCGTCAATCGAGGCGAAGAAACGCAGGTGCCCGTTGTCCTCGACGCGCTGAATGGCACGGACATGGTGTTGATCACCCACCGAAACCACAATCGGATGCGACGCAAATATGAACGGCGACAACTGGTTTGGATCAATGCCGACGATGCGGGCGTATTCGGGCGCTGCCGGTTCTGCGTTGATCTCGGTCACAAGGCGCTTTTCGGGGATCGCGCCGGTGACCACCAACCGTTTTTCCGACGATTCAAAATGGTCTTCCCGGAACACCTTGAAGCGACAATCGCTGCGAACAACAAGAACGATCGCTGCATTGCTGCTGACCACACCATTGTAAAACACAGGCGCACTTTCGAACCGCAGCCCATCCCCGGACGAGCCACCAAAAAGCTGGGTCGTTCCCAATGCGGTCGAGATGTTCAGAACGAATGCGTCCTCGCGCCGCGACAGACCGTCGACCAGAACAAAGGCAAATTCGTTTACAAATTCGTGCCGTTGCGCCTGGGCATCGTGGCGAAGGGCAAGAACTTCGCGGCCAATGGCGACCTCGTCTGGATTGTCCAACGCCTGAAACATGCGCGCGCTTGCCGCGAAATGGGTTTGCGGAAAGCCAAGTGCGACGATCTTTTGATCGCTATAGCCCTCGTCGCAAATCTCACCTGCCGTACGTGCGCCAAGGATATGCGGCGCGTCGATCCTGTCTTGCAGCGTTGCGGTCAGCGCCTCCAGGTCCACTTCCGGCGACGCCAACACGATCACACAGGCATAGGCCGTATCACCCAGCGCATCGACCAGCCTTGCGGTTGGGTCTGTTTCATCCGTCAAGTCGACAGACACGGTTGCGATGATGCGCGCGCGAAGCTCGTCCAAGCAGTTTTCCTCCCTGAAAAGCTAGATCTTTCTAGCCTTCCCCTGACAAAGAAGCATAACTGACTTTCTTTGCAAGCAATACCGCCTGCGTTCTGTTTTGCACGCCAAGCTTGCGCATTATTGCGGTAAGATGGGCCTTCACCGTCGTCTCGGCGATCGACAGATCATAGGCAATCTGTTTGTTAAGCTTACCTTCGCAGATCAGGTTCAAGATAACGGATTGCTGTGGGGTGAGGCTGGTAAGCTTCTCGACAATCGAATGGTGCTCTTGCGCCAGACAATCCCCCTGCGGCACGACGAAATCTTCTGGCGTGTAGATTTCACCATCAGCGACAATCTGGAATGCACGCACAAGTTCGTCGCGCGGACTGCCCTTGGGAACAAAGCCCACAGCACCCGCATCAAGAACGCTCGACGTGACACGGTTGTCCGAGATGGACGAAACCACGACAATCTTCGCGTCGGGCGCGGCCCCTCGCAGTCTGATCAATCCATCCACCCCATCGACGTCGGGCAGATTCAGATCCAAGACAATGAGGTCCGGCAACGATCGGGTAACTTGTAGCAGCGCTTCATTCAGCGTTGAGGCGGTTCGGATCATGGGGGCGTCGAAAATCTCTCCGACGGTCATCGCCATCGCATCGCAAAACAACGGGTGATCGTCGATCAACAACAACTTCAGTTCGTTGGTTTCCCCGATAAGTGGCATGACGACCTCAGCCATTTGCTCCAGCGCCTCCTGATTAGATAACGAAAACGCGAAGCCCGCAAGGCGCGGGCTTCGCTTGATGGTTAAGGTCAGTTGATGACCGGGACCCTGAAGACCCAGATCGAGCCACCTTGGTTGAGGAAGTTGACCTTCTTGGCCACTTCGCCACCCCAAAGCGGAACAGCGCCACCCCAACCGGATGCAACCGCAACATACTGTTGGCCATCTTGTTCCCAAGTCACGGGTTGTCCGACGATGCCGGACCCGGTTTGGAACTTCCACAGCTCTTCACCAGTATCTGCGTCAAACGCTTTGAGGTATCCCTCAGGCGTGCCGGTGAAGACCAGGCCGCCGGCTGTCGCCATCACGCCACCCCAAAGAGGTGCATCGTTCTTGTATTCCCATTTGATATCGCCGGTGTTCGGGTCGATCGCTTTCAGGGAACCGATGTAATCTTCAAAGATCGGTTTGATCGTGAAGCCAGAACCAAGGTAAGCTGCTCCTTCTTTGTAGCTGACGGGCTCGTTCCAGATATCCATGCCCCATTCGTTAGAGGGGACGTAGAACAGGCCGGTGTCCGGGCTGTGTGCCATGGGCATCCAGTTCTTGCCGCCCAGGAAGGACGGAACCGAGAACACAACGTCGCCTTTGCCACCGTCAGCTGCATCAGCCGGGTTGCCGGGGCGATTTTCCTCGTTGTAGATCGGGCGACCGTTTTCGTCGATGCCTTCTGCCCAAGTGATCTCTTTCACGAAGGGCGATGCCGAAACAAACGCGCCATCTTCACGGTTCAGAACATAGAAGAAGCCGTTGCGATCGGCAGTGGCGTAACGCTTGTTGCCTTCGGCGTCCACGAAAGGAACCACTTCGTTCACACCATCAAAATCCCAGCCTTCGCGCGGGGTGGTCTGGAAGTGCCACTTGATTTCGCCATTTGCCGGATCGATCCCGATACGTGAAGCAGCATAGAGGTTGTCCCCTGACCCGTCATTCTTGTCGCCTGCGTCGCGCAGCCAAGAATTCCACGGTGCCGGGTTGCCTGCACCAAACACAAGCGTGTCCGTATCGGCGTCATACGTGCCACCAAGCCACGTCGCACCGCCGCCGGTTTTCCAAAGGTCGCCGGGCCAGGTTGCGTTCAGCTCGCCTGTCATGGTGCTTTCTTCGCCGTTCAGCGTGCCCATGTGCCCTTCGATGACCGGACGCGTCCAAACAAGGTCGCCTGTCTCTGCGTCGCGCGCCTGAACCTCGCCAATGATGCCAAATTCACCACCCGAGTTACCGGTGACGACAAGGCCGTTCACGATCAGCGGGGCGGATGTATAAGAATACCCGGCCTTGTAGTCTGCGATCTTGTCTTTCCAGACGACATCGCCAGTTTTCAGATCAAGCGCGACGATCCGGGCATCCAAGGTGCCAAAGAAGATCTTGTCGCCATAGATCGCACCGCCACGGTTGATCACGTCACAGCATGGCAAAATGCCTTCAGGTAGACGCGCGTCATACTGCCAGATCTCTTCGCCCGTCTCGATATCAATCGCGTAGAGCCGCGAATACGAGCCGGTCACATACATGATACCATCATAGATCAGCGGCTGGGTTTCCTGCCCGCGCTGTTTTTCGCCGCCCATCGAGAACGCCCAAGCCGGAACCAGGTTCTTTACGTTCTCTTTGTTGATCATGTCGAGCGGGCTATAGCGCTGCTGATGGCGCCCCATGCCGTTGCTTACGATCTGTGTGGTGATGTTTTGATCGTTGGCGATGTCTTCTTCAGTCACCGCCGCGATCGACGCCGTTGCTGCGATCAGCATCGCAGACGTCGTCAGTAGCAATTTATTCATAATGTCCTCCCAATCCGAGACCACAGAAACGTCAGATTTCTGTCTTGGAAAAAGGTCGCGGAAAGTGTCGGCGAGCGGTATTGCCAATTGGTCGTATATGAGAGGCGCCCCCTGTTTGCTTAGGTTTCAAGTGAACAGGGAGGACTGTTATGTTTGGATTCAAGAAAGCCGCGCTTGGCGCGATGCTTGCCTGTGTGGCACAGATTTCAGTGGCCGCCGATCTACCCGTCATACGCCTTGGCGCTCTATCCTTTGGCACCGTCAATTGGGAGCTTGATACGATCAAGCACAACGGCCTCGACGAAGCGAACGGCTTTGTCCTTGAAGTTGTGCCGATGGGTGGCGGGAACGCCTCTGACATCGCGTTTCTTGGCGGCGAGGTTGACGCAATGGTCTCGGACGTTGTGTGGGCCGCGCGTCAACGTGCCGAAGGGCGCGATCTGAAATTTATCCCGTATTCTACGGCTGTTGGCGGCATCATGGTCAAGCCTGACAGCGGTATCTCCGACCTTGCCGGACTGGAAGGCAAGAAAATCGGTATCGCCGGTGGTCCGCTTGATAAAAGCTGGCTGATCTTGCAGGCATATGCCGAAAAAACCGCTGGCTTGGATCTTGAAGCGATCACGAAGCAAGAGTTCGGCGCACCACCGCTTATGTTCAAATCCGCACTGACTGGCGAAATCGATGCCGTGATCAACTTTTGGCATTTTCAAGCGAAAGCCAAAGCGGCGGGTCTGGTTGAAATCATCTCGGTTCAGGATGCGGCAGAGGCTTTAGGTCTAAGCGCGACGACACCACTTCTGGGCTATATCGTTTCGGGTGACATGGACGCGAAACTTGCGCAGGCGCTCTATCGCGCATCGCGTGCCGCCAAAGACATCCTGCGTGATGACGCATCTGCTTGGGACGTCGTTCGTCCTCGCATGAAACCAGAGAATGACGCCCAGTTCGACGCGCTGAAAGCCGGCTTCATCGCTGGCATTCCACAAAGCACTGAAATCGACACTGACGCGGTCGAACAGATGCTCGGCCTTATGGGCGAACTCGGTGGCGAAGACCTTGTTGGCAAGGCGACGACCCTTCCAGCAGGTCTGTTTATCGGAAGCTAGTTCACACGATGCGCCGGGATACGGGCATACGCGTTTTCTCGCTGGGGCTGTTCCTGTTGTTCTGGAGCAGCCTCTCGATCTTGATGGCGGACCCGCAAGTCTTGCCATCGCCCGCACAAGTCTTTGCCGAAATGATTGCATTGTGGCAGCAGGGTAAATTGCAAGAGAACTTGATTGCGACCGGCTGGCGCGTCTTTGCAGCGTTTGGGCTGGCAATGATCATTGGCTGCGCCTTCGGTTATGTCATGGGAAGGTCTGACGCGGTAGACGCGTGGCTTGATCCTTGGCTCATTATCTTTCTGAACTTGCCTGCTCTTGTCCTGATCGTCCTTTGTTACCTGTGGGTCGGACTGAACGAGTTCGCGGCGGTGCTTGCCGTGACACTCAGCAAAGTCCCAATGACCACCACGATCATCCGCGAAGGCGCGCGCAATACGTCTTGGGAACTGCGCGATCTGGCAGCCGTTTACCGCCTTCCGTTGATGACAAGGCTGCGTCACATCATCCTGCCAGAACTGTTCCCGCATATCGTTTCGGCCGCACGAACCGGGTTTTCCGTCATCTGGAAAATCGTCCTGGTTGTCGAGTTTTTGGGTCGTCCCAACGGCATTGGACGACAGATTCACACGCAGTTTTCGCTCTTTGATGTCACCGGTGTCCTGGCCTACGCCCTAAGCTTCGTTGTCTGCATCCTGTTCATCGAATTCGCGATCATGCAGCCCAGCGAGAAACGAATGGGAAGGTGGCGTGCTGATGCTGAAGCTTGACCTCCACCGTAAATCCTTCGCGGGTCAAACCGTGCTGGAAGACATCCATTTGGATCTGAGCCAAGGTGATCGGATTGCCGTTTTGGGTCCGTCAGGCATCGGAAAAACGACCCTTCTTCGTATCATTGCTGGCCTCGACAAACGGTTTCGCGGCACCTGCGATGCGCCCGACGAAATCGCGCTGATGTTTCAAAATCCGACCTTGCTTGATTGGCGCACAGCCAAAGAGAATCTGCAGATATTTCACCCCAAGTCTGACGAAGCCGACGTGCAGAATGCACTTCGGCAGGTCGGACTGGCGGACAAGGCCGATCACTTTCCACGGCAGCTTTCGGTCGGACAGCAAAGACGGCTAGCCTTGGCGCGCTGTTTCTTGACGCCTGCACCACTGGTGTTGCTTGACGAGCCGTTCACCTCGCTCGATCCAAGCCTGCGAAGCGAGATGCTGACACTCACGCGTCAGTTTCTGGACCGTTCTCATGGCACGATGGTTCTGGTGACTCATTCTCAGGATGAAGCGGTCGCACTTGGGGCCAGTTGCTATCGGCTTCACGATGCGGCGCAATCCGGAGCGGAGCTTGTCGCGGTATGATTGGGAACCGAATTGTCACCACTCTATCCAGGTCTTTCGCGGCATTGCTCATGCTATTGTTCAGCACGCCATGGGCGGCTGCAGATCTTGTCGATGAAGCTGAACTTCGAGATGCCGTGATTGCGCCCTACAGCCTTGGCGAGCCAACGGATATCGAAGGCGTTTGGCAATTGCTGAACGGCAGTGGTGCGAAAGGCGGCTATGTCATTCAGTCCGAAGCCATCTCGCCGCTTCCGGGCTTTTCGGGCGCAGCAATCAATGTGATGGTTGTGTTGGACCTTGATGGTGGGTTCATCGACGTAAAACTGTTGAACCAAAGCGAACCCATCTTCGTGTCCGGTCTGGGCGAAGCGCCATTTCGCCAGTTCCTCGAGCAGTATCGCGGGCTGTCGATCAACACACCGATCACCATCGGCACCAACTATGGGTCCGGCGGTGGTGGGTCCTTGGTGTATCTGGATGGCGTGACCAAGGCGACGGCTTCTGTCAGGATTGCACATGAAAGCGTCATGGCAGCAGCGCGCGAAGTGGCGCGTCAGAAGCTAAAGGGTATCTCTCGGCCGCAAGAAAAGGTGGTCCCCAAACCAGATCTCGACCTGTCCTTCACGTGGCAGGACTTGGTCGATCAAGGGATCGCGCGCCATGTGACGACCACGCATGGCGAGGTGCGCGCAGGATTTGCGGGCACCATATGGCAGAGCGACGATCCTTTTCCCGATGCCTCGGACAGTGATCTGTTCATTGACTTGTGGATTGTGGATGTCACTGCCCCCTCGGTTGCGCGCGCCGTCATGGGGGACCGGATGCTTCGCGATTGGGAACGGCTGGGTGATATATCCCCGGATGATCAGACCGTATTGCTGATCGAGGCAGGAGACCACGGCCTTGTCTCAGAAGATTTCGTTAGAAACACCGCCCCGTCCTGGATCGAAGCGGCCCAAGACGAGTTTCCGGTTTCGGCAAGGGACGCAGACCTTCTGATCAACCTGAAAGACGACGTGCCCGAGGGACAAGCCATGGTGCTGCGTCTGGATCGCCGCTTGGGATTTAATCCGGTGCGGGAATGGGACCTTAGCCTACTTGCCGTTCGCCAACACGGTATGCTTCAGCCAGAAGAGGGTCAGGCGCGCTTTAGCTGGACGGTCAAAGCAGACGAACGGTTCTTTGATGTTCTGACCCCTCCCAAACCGCTTTCCCCGTTCGAAAGCGCGGTGCTGAACCGACGGGTTGATCTGCTTTTGCTTGGTGGTTTTGTGGCGCTGGTGTTCGCGATCATGGCGTTTAACCGCGCCTTTGTGAAGCGGCGCGAATACCGCGTGTTCCGATACGCCGTGCTTGCAACGACACTAGGATTTGTCGGTTGGTGGGGTCAGGGACAACTGTCGATCCTGACGCCCATTGCAACCCTCTCTGCAATGTTGGCCGGGAAGTCGCTTAGCTTTCTACTTTATGATCCCTTCTCGCTGATCATCTGGGGCGCAACCATCATCGGGTTTTTCATCTGGGGCCGCGCCCTGTTTTGTGGTTGGCTCTGCCCGTTTGGTGCGATGCAGGAGTTCGTGGGGGCTGTTGCAAAGCGCCTTAACGTGCAGCAGGTGAAAGTATCAGATCGGTGGGACCAGCGCTTGAAGTCCCTGAAGTATTTGGTGCTTTTGGGTCTGTTGATCATCATGTTCTACCGCCCTGAACATGTCGAAAAGGCTGCTGAAGTCGAACCTTTCAAGACAGCAATTTCGGTCTTCTTTCAGCGCGAGTGGTTCTATGTCTTTTACG
The DNA here is from genome assembly GCF_947497285.1 of uncultured Aliiroseovarius sp. GTDB lineage: Bacteria > Pseudomonadota > Alphaproteobacteria > Rhodobacterales > Rhodobacteraceae > Aliiroseovarius. The sequence continues at coordinate 435,862 of NZ_CANMFT010000004.1, forward strand.
CGGTTCTCTGCCTGCTCGCGTCGGCTGTCGTCTTCAAGGCCTACTGCCGCTACCTCTGTCCGCTTGGCGCATTGATGGCCATTGGTGGGTGGTTGCGCCTTACCCCCTGGATCGAACGGCGCACGGAATGCGGGTCACCTTGCCAGCTTTGCAAGGTCAAATGCGATTACGGAGCCATCAAAGCGACCGGAAAAATCGATTACTCAGAATGTTTCGGGTGTTTGGACTGCGTCGACATCTTTGAGGATCGCAACAAATGCGTGCCTTTGATCGTCACGGATAAGCGAAAGGCACGGGCGTCATGATGCAGCGAAGAACCGTTCTTAAGCTCGGAACAGCGGCTATCGGTGCGCTGGCTTTGGCGCAATACGAACCCAGTCGACGGGTTTGGACTGGGAAAGGGTTTGGCGCTGATCTGTCCGTGATTTTCTATGAAAACAACAACGACACAGCGCAGACTTTCGCCGCAATCGAGCGAGAGGTTGAGCGGCTGGAAGACGTGTTCAGCCTATTCCGCCCAGCTTCAGCACTGTCGCGACTGAATCGGAACGGCGTCATGCAAAACCCGCCAGAAGAACTGGTCGAGTTGCTCCAACTCTCAAAGCTGATCTGGACTGCGACAGGGGGGCTGTTTGACCCGACCGTGCAAACTGTCTGGAGCGCTGAAGGACATGCGCTGAACCCGGCTATGGGTTTCGAACAGGTCGAGATTGGACACGACTTCATTCAGCTTGCAGAAGCGGGGGCCGCCCTTACGCTGAATGGGATCGCGCAAGGCTATGCAAGTGACCGCTTGGCGCGTTTGTTGCGCCGCCGGGGCCACGCAGAGCATCTGATCAACCTCGGTGAATTTGCGGCCGGGGACGGGCCGTGGCGGTTGGCGATCGAAAACGATGACGCCCAAAGGGTCGCGCACACAGATCTGGAAAATCTCGGCTTGGCAACAAGCTCACCCGGAGCAATGACGCGCGCGAATGGTCAGGCACACATTGTCCACCCCTTCGGCAAAACTCCGATTTGGAAGACGGTGACGGTCGAGGCGCGTAGCTCTGCGATTGCGGATGGGTTTTCGACGGCCGTGGCGCTCATGCCGAAGCAGCAGATCGACAGGCTCTCTCTGCGGTCACTGGGAATAACAACGATTTGGTTGGAAGATCAGAATGGCGTGGTGGAGAAGATCACCTAGCGATCAATAATCCGGAGCAGTGTGCGTTACGCCAAAGCGTATGAAAATCTCGGCAATTCGCCCATCTGCAATTGCATCAGAAATCGCGTAGTCAGCAGCGTAAGAAAGTTCGCGGAAATTGTGGCGCACGGCAACACCAAGGGTCCAGGTGTCGAGCGCGAAGTTCACCAAGGGTGGCGTCGCCACTGCGATCTCGTCGCTTTGGTCCAGATACTCCAACACGCTTTTCACGCCCATCACCGCGTCAACCTCTCCTGCTTCCATGGCTGCAAAGGCATCTTCATGCTCAGGGTAGTGGCGAATGTTGGACAACAGCATTCCGCCATTGAAGTTCGACAGATAGAAATCCGAGATCGTGTGGTTTTCAACACCGACCTTGTGAAAACGGTAAAAGGGCGTCGTCGGTGGTTCGTCCGGGAAAACATCGACGCGGTAGGCGGTGGCCAGCGTTTCGTTGAAATACTGGCCGTTAAGGACAACGAACTCGTTCCGGCACTGCAAGTCCTTGCTGTATGGGACATGCATCATGATGTTCGACACCTGCCCACCGATCAATGGCCCTTTCCATATCTGATTGCGCAGATCGGCATCTACACTTTCGTCAGCCGCCACAAAGTTAAAGCGGGCCTCGACACCGATATCCGCGGCGATGATTCGCGCAATCTCGATATCAATGCCCATGGGTTTGCCCCCATCCTCCCATGAGAAAGGGGCAAAGTTTTCATAAACGGCAAAGGTCAGAAAGCCACGCTCGAGGATCGTGTCAAAGTCCTGACCGACATCTATCCGAGTGTCCGATCGTTTGGGAATCACATCGCCATAGCCCTTGGCCAAATCTTCGCACCGTGCCCAGCCCACTTGAGCCGAGCCGATCAACAGGCCAAGAACCAAGACAATATGAGACCAAAAACGCACGATGATCAGTGCGCCGCAGACAGGCCGATGGTCAACAGCTCGGCTGCTTTCGCAAAGCTCGCAGCGCTGCCATCAAGAGCCAGAGCCGCGCGCGACACGGCAGATTCTGCGACGGGCGCTTCAGAACCCGTCTCGGCAGTCGCATTTATCCCCGCCAGTTCGGTCTTCAAAGCTTCAATTTCCTCACTCAACGAAGATGTGTCGTCGGCACCCTGAAATTCGCTTGCACGCGCGTTCAGCAGATCGCGGATCGCAGCGAGCCGGGGCTGATGGTCGTCAAATGCCCCGTCATCTGGTCGGGTTTCCACATAGGTGCGGATCGCCCAAGCGGCTTCCTGCCCAAGCAAGTCACCAAAGGCTGGCATTTTTGTGGTTCCGTTTTGCGTCATACCATAGCGAAAGCGCTCCAGATACCATTCGTCACCATCCCAGTCCGCACTGAGATAGCGCAGGTCAGGTGCCAACCCGCCCGAGACAACTTCAAGCCCGTGGCAGCGCGCGCAGTTCTGGTTGTAACCGGATGCGCCAACATCAATGGCGGTTTGCCAGTTTTCACCGGCCGGATCGCGCCAGGGGTTCTCCTCAAGCCACTCTTCGCCAAGGTCAGGAAGTCCGGCTGTATCAACAGCCTGCGGGGCAACGTCGCCATGTGCAAAAGCGGCAGCGGCAGCCAAAACGAGCGGCGGCACAAGTAACTGTAGTGAGAGTTTCATCGTGTCTCCTCCATTCTTTTGCAACTTTGTAATTGGCATTCTGGAACCGCACTATTCGACCTTGGTCCAACTTCTCGATTATCGCCTCTTCGGCCAGACTGCCCTGAGGGGAGGACCATATGGCGAAACTGATAAAAGCGCTTTTAAGTGTGCTGGTTGTCGGATTGATGTCCACGACGATCAGCGCAGCAAGCGAGCTGCGCGATGTGGCCGTGCTTTACCTGCGGATTGCCACGCCTGAACGGCCCGTTTTTTCCAACCTAGACCCCCTCCCCGATGACCTTGGTCTTGCGGGTGCCCAGCTAGCGGTTGCCGACAACAACACGACAGGCAGTTTCATGGGGTATCAGTTCATCCTCGATACGATCGATCTGGACGAAGGCGATCTGGACGCTGCACGCGCGGCGTTGCAGGCAAGCGAAGCACGCTATGTCGTATTGGACATGAGCGCGGATGAGATGATGAGCCTTGTTGACGGCAGTGAAGACCGGCTCTTTCTCAATGTGCGGTCGTATGACGACAGTCTTAGGGGCGAGAACTGTCGGGCCACGCTGCTTCACACAATTCCAAGCTACGCCATGCGCACCGATGCGCTGATGCAGTTCATGTTGAAAAAGCGTTGGGAAAATCTGGCGCTCATTACCGGCAACGCGTCCGAGGATACAAAGTTTGCGGATGCGCTGCGCAAATCGTCCCGCAAATTCGGTATGAGCATCGAGAGCGAAGTGCCGTGGGTGCTTGACGGCGATTTGCGGCGGCAAGCCGGGGCCGAAGTGCCGTTATTGACGCAGCAGCTTGATGACTACGATGTGCTGATCGTCGCGGATGAACACAACGATTTTGCCCGTTACCTTGCGTATAATACCTGGCTTGCGCGCCCAATTGTTGGCGGCGACGGGTTGCGTGCGACCGGTTGGGCGCGTGTCAATGAACAATGGGGGGCGGCCCAGTTGCAAAGCCGTTTTCACGACTTGGCTGGGCGCGACATGCAGGATGTTGACTACGCCGCTTGGGCTGCATTGCGTGCGGTGGACGAAGCTCAGCTTCGGACCGATTTTGCCGACCACAAAGACATCCGCGCCTTCCTGCTGAATGGCATTGAGTTGGCGGGTTTCAAAGGTCGTCCGCTTTCATTCAGGAACTGGAATGGCCAGATGCGCCAACCCATTGGGTTAACGCATGCGTCTGCCCTCGTTGCGATGGCACCGCTTGAAGGTTTCCTGCATGCCGAAAACGAGCTCGACAGCCTTGGTATTGATGCGCCGGAAAGCCAATGCACCGCGTTTGGAGAATAGAGCAATGAAGATACAAACCTGTCTGATGACCCTCGCCGCAACGCTTCCAGCCGCAGCACTTGGCGACGAAATCTGGGTTTCGAATGAAAAAAGCGACACGATCTCGGTGATCGACGTTGATCAGCTTGAGGTCGTTCGGGAATACGATGTGGGTGAACGCCCGCGCGGTATCCTGTTTTCACACGACTACAAGTATCTCTATATCTGCGCGTCAGATTCCGACGCGGTGCAGGTGTTCGACGTCGAAGCTGGCAAGATCATACACGAGCTGCCGTCTGGCGAAGACCCCGAGCAATTCGCGCTGCATCCGAATGGAAAGCTACTTTACATCGCGAACGAGGATGACGCCGTGACCACGGTTGTGGACACCGAAACACATCACGTAATCACGCAGATCAACGTCGGCGTTGAACCCGAAGGCATGGCCGTTAGCCCGGACGGCAAAACGACCATCACAACATCCGAAACCACCAACATGGCGCATTGGATCGACACCGAGACCAACAGCATCTACGCCAACTCGCTGGTTGATGCGCGCCCACGTCATGCTGAGTTTACGGATGATGGATCGAAGCTGTGGATCAGCTCTGAGATCGGCGGCACGGTTGCTGTGTTCAACACCTCTGACCAAAGCCAGATCGCTAAGATCGAGTTTGATATCACCGGCGTTCACCATGACAAGGTGCAGCCCGTTGGGGTTGAACTCAACGACGACAACAGCCTTGCCTATGTGGCGCTTGGCCCCTCTAACCACGTCGCGGTGGTCGATACAGCAAACTACGAGGTGCTTGATTATATCCTGGTTGGGCGCCGTGTCTGGCACATGGCTTTTTCACCTGACGGCACAAAGCTGTTCACGACCAATGGCGTTTCTGGCGACGTCAGTGTTGTCGATCTGGCGACCAACAAAGCCATCAAATCCATAAAAGTTGGCCGCTTCCCTTGGGGCGCAGTCGCACGCCCAACCAACTAAGGAGTCTATTAAATGAAAAAAGCAATTGTTCTTGCCAGCCTTCTCGCGGCCAATGCTGCAATCGCAGACAACGATGACGACGGTCTGGGCATGGCGGGGCTATTGTCCGGCGCGAACAAAGTGGATCTGCCAGAGGTCATTCTTTCCGTCGGCGAACCCCTCGCCGACGCGCCTTGGGTTCTTAAATCCGGCAAATACTACGAGGTCGAGTTCACCGCAGATGGGTCGGGTGAAATCGGTCTTGCGGGGTCCGACTTCTTTCGTGCAATCTGGGTAGATGAGGTCGTGATCGAAGGGCTGGAAACGCGCCCCTATGCACTTCACTCAATCGAATTCGATGATGCAGGCACGATGGAAATCGGGTTTGTCGCCATCAAGCCGGGCAGCTATGAGCTGCGCATTCCGGGCAGCACCGGGGACAGCCAAAGGATCGAGATCACAATCGAATGACGGATGCAGTGACCCTTGATGCTGTGGACCTAAGCTATGGGCCTCGGTCTGTTCTGTCGCAGTTTACTTTGCGGTTGGCGCCGGGGTCGTTCACGGCATTGCTTGGTCCGAATGGGGCCGGGAAATCCACGGTTTTCAATCTGATTGCGGGCTTGCTGCGCCCAGACAGCGGCGAGGTCCGCGTGATGGGGAAGTCAACGTCGCACTCTCGCGCAGGGCTGCGTCATGTCGGCATGGTGTTTCAGCAATCCGCCTTGGACCTTGAATTGTCGGTTGTCCAGAACCTGCGCTATTTTGCCGGGCTGCACGGCATGAAAAACCCGAACTCCGAGATAGAGCGCCTTCTTGCGCAGCTTGGCCTTGAAGGTCGCGAGGGCAGTTCTGTGCGCGACTTGAACGGCGGCCATCGCCGCCGCCTTGAGATCGCGCGCGCCCTTCTGCCAAGCCCCGAGATCCTGTTGCTTGATGAACCAACATCTGGGCTGGACCCTGCGTCAAAGCAGGCCATCGTCGATGCGGTCCACGCGATGAGCGCGCAGGGCGTAACCGTCCTTTGGATCACCCATTTGCTTGATGAGCTTTGGCCTGAAGACGACGTGATCGTGATGCAGGCTGGTCAGGTCGTAAGTCGAGGTAGCTTTGCCGAACTCGGAGGGGCAAAAGGATTGTCCGAGCACTATGCAGGCCACGAAAGACCGCAGTTATGATGACCGCTTTCAAAGCCATCGTCATTCGCGAGCTGCTTCGCTTCCTGCATCAGCGCGAACGGTTCCTTGCCGCCCTCGTTCGACCGCTGGTCTGGTTGTTCATCTTTGGCGCTGGATTTCGCGCGGCCCTTGGCCTGTCTATCATCCCCCCTTACGAGACCTACATCAAATACGAGACCTACATCGTGCCCGGCCTGTGCGCGATGATCGTTCTTTTCAACGCGATGCAATCGTCGCTTTCGATGGTCTATGACCGCGAAATGGGGTCAATGCGGCTGCTATTGACCGCACCGGTGCCGCGCTGGTGGATATTGCTGGCAAAGCTCATCGCAAGCGCATTTGTGTCGGTGCTGCAATGCGTCGTCTTTCTTGTGATCGCGTGGATGTTTGACATCCGCATGCCGTTGGGCGGCTACGGCGCCGTGCTGCCGGCGCTCTTTCTTGTCGGCTTGATGCTCGGCGCGATGGGGCTTTTTCTGTCTTCCATGATCACGCGGCTTCAAAACTTTGCCGGAGTCATGAACTTTGTCATCTTCCCGATGTTCTTTCTGTCGACAGCGCTTTACCCGCTGTGGCGCATGCAAGAAAACGCCCCGCATATTGCGTCCGTGGTTGTGTGGAACCCCTTCACCTACGCGGTCGAACTGGTCCGGTTCGCGCTGTATCAGAAGCTTGAGCTGAATGCGCTGATTTGGGTGTGCGCCTGCACATGCGGCTTCTTTCTTCTCAGCCTGTGGGGCTATGACCCCGGAAAATCTTTGTTCAGCAGAAAAGTTCGGTAGGGAAGGTTCACTCTTAGCCCTCGTGGTCAATCAGGTTCTCCATGCCGTTCGATTGAATTCCAACCCCGCGAAACCTGATGCCGAGGTGCCGTGGATCGATCAGGAGAGAGGCCAAGCGACAGCTTCTAAGAGGTGAACACGAGGCCGCAAGCTATCGAACTACTGCGGTCTTTGATGTCGGAAGTCCGGCTGCATCCAAATGTAAACGCGCCGGACTGTCATGACTTTGAATTGTATGGCGAGTTGGCCGCGATCCTAGCGTCCTCGGCACCTAAAAACGACGAACCCCGCCGTTTTACGGGCGGGGTGTCGGTTTTGTTGGTTGCGGGAGTAGGATTTGAACCTACGACCTTCAGGTTATGAGCCTGACGAGCTACCGGGCTGCTCCATCCCGCGCCAATGTCGTGTATATAGGCGCACGGTTTGCGAACCACAAGCTTATATGGCAAAAAACTGATACAAAAACCCGAACTGGTTTTGAGTTGCGTGACATCGTCAGTTCAATTGGGTAACCAACTGAGAACACGGAAGGTTATCTCAATGGATGGCACACTTGCGGTCTTGTTTCTGCTGACGGGCTTGATTGACATGTGGGTCAATCACTGTGCCTCGAGCTGTGTGAAACCAGTGGCCGCAATTTCACGCCACGTCTTGTCCGCCGGTGACCTGATCTTCGAGGCTGATTCCATCGGCGCCGAGGTCTATTACCGCCACGATTTACCGCTTCGCTTTGGCCCCTTCCAACCCACAATCGGGGCATCGATTGACAGCCTTGGAGATGCTTGGGTCGGGCTTGGCGCGGTGAATGCCTTTCATCTTTGGGACGGAAAAGCGTTCACACAACTCTCTTTCATGCCCGGCATCTGGCTGCGCGGCAAAGGGCCGATCATGGGCCATCCGGTTGAGTTTCGCTCAGGCATAGATGCCGGATATGAGCGCCCGGACGGTATGCGCTACAGCATCTCGCTTGATCATCGGTCGAATGGTGACATCGTGCCGGTCAATCCGGGGCTGGAATCCCTTCAACTTCGCGTATCAATCCCCAACCCATAGACAACCACCTGCTCCAGTTCCCGATTTGCCGAAACGCGGAAACGGACGCATAGTTAGGTGTGAAGATTTGTTCCGCACTGATAACCACTGGCTTCATCGCGCTCGCAAACACCTTGCCTGCGCGCGCGGTCAGTGACGATACGCTTCTGAGCACTCCCAAAATGGATCCCTGTCACCTATTCACGGCGGAGGCGGACATGGTGGTGCTCTACCTCGATATGGGGTCCGATGGGGAGGTAGAGATCAACTTGCCCCTTTCCTATCTGGAAGAGCCTGCAGATCAACTAAGCGGGTTACGCCACGGGTCGGTCTTGTTGCGGGTGATGCTGAAAAGCTTTGTGCCGGTAACCCGGGCGCAAGCACAGGTGTTGCACGACACTCAAAAAGGGTTTTCCCAACAGGCGGCGTTTATCACCATTCTGATCGGTGACTTCCAGAAACTGGAGACACGTCTGAGAACGCTGACCGAAGGACGGTCGAAAGTCGCCCCGGATGATTTGGGCCTTATTCCAATGACCAACACGGATGCCAACCCGCAACGCGAAATCTATGTCGCCACACAGCCCAATGGCACACCCCGTGCCATCATCGAATGTTCGAGATCAAAGACCACACCGCGCCAAACCTGCACTCACGAGTTGCGGACGCGGGGCGTTGGCGTGGTGCTGGACTACAGCGCGGACCTGCTGCCGATGTGGGCGGAGGTTCAGGCCCGGGTGGAGCGGTTTCTGGGGTGTGCAACGGGGGAGTGATGATGTTGTGCAAAGCAACGTTCTCATCGGGCGCACGTCACGATAACAATGGCTTGTTCGAGTTGATTGTATCCGGAGGCATTGACACATGCCAAACACGCGCCTCTCAAGATTTTCCGGCCCTTTGTGGATCACAGCGCTCGCTTTATCGGCGCTGACGCTTCCCTTGGCGCTGCATCAACCAGAAGCCACCACGTCATCGCGCAACACATTCACCGTCGATGAACTGTTAAACACGCCACCTTCAGACCCCTGCCAGTTTTTTGGTGGCGAGAATGAGATGGTGGAATGGTTCATCAAGATGGATCTCGAAGGCAAATTGATACCCATGCGGGTGCCAACGATCTTTCTGGAAGACAAATCTGATCACGAGGAAGGTGTGCATCATGAAGAACAGCATTTTACGTTCATGATTGACAATTTTCTACCTGTAACCCTCCAGCAGAGGGTAGTGATACTGCGCGCTCAACGCGACAATATTTATGAACTAAAATATGCGGCCTTTCTGGTCGGTGATCACATTGAACTTCCGGATATCATTTCATTGATGATTTCGAGAATGGGAGGGCGGTTTGACGAAATGATGCCGATGGAAGAATTCCCCACTACGCAGGGGCCATATGGGTTAACGAAGGTTGTACCACCAGAAGGAAATCTGGACAGCAATGTCTATTTTGCTCTAGATGCTGGCGGCGCGCCGACAACCGCTATAACCTGCTACACTCAAGCGAGCCTAGCCTATCCAAATTGCAATATGCATTTTAGAGCATCGGGCTTGGACGTAAAAGTAGAAGACTTTAAGGAGTTTTTTCTGCCTCGCTGGGCAAGCATCAAACATGATGTGGAGCGTTTTCTATCTTGCGCGACGGTTTTTGAGTAGCGCGTTTCAAGCCCCCCCCCTCCGGAACGCAAACCGCCCCGGCATTTCTGCACGGGGCGGTTTGTTTTGTGTTTGTATTGAGAGAATATTGGCTCTTTTCT
>NZ_CANMFT010000005.1 GCF_947497285.1 uncultured Aliiroseovarius sp.
GCGGCTGTTGACGAATTCATCCCGACCCCGGCACGTCCGGTTGACGGTGCGTTCCTGCTGCCGATCGAAGACGTGTTCTCGATCTCGGGCCGCGGCACGGTTGTGACCGGTCGTGTTGAGCGTGGCGTTGTGAATGTTGGCGACGAGATGGAGATCGTCGGCATCAAAGACACCCAGAAAACGACCTGCACGGGCGTTGAAATGTTCCGCAAGCTGCTGGATCGCGGTGAAGCCGGCGACAACGTTGGCGTTCTGCTGCGCGGCATCGACCGTGAAGCGGTTGAGCGTGGCCAGGTTCTGTGTAAGCCGGGCTCGGTGAACCCGCACACGAAGTTCGAAGCCGAGGTCTATATCCTGACCAAGGAAGAGGGTGGCCGTCACACGCCGTTCTTCGCGAACTACCGTCCGCAGTTCTACTTCCGGACCACCGACGTGACCGGCACGGTTGAACTGCCTGCTGGCACCGAGATGGTGATGCCGGGCGACAACCTGAAGTTCAACGTTGAACTGATCGCCCCGATCGCGATGGAAGAGAAGCTGCGCTTCGCCATCCGCGAAGGCGGCCGCACCGTTGGTTCGGGCGTTGTCTCGAAGATCATCGAATAATCAACTTTGTTGATGTTCGAACGAGAAAGGCCGCCGAAAGGCGGCCTTTTTTGCATTTGAATGTCAACAGAGCGGGGAGGAGCGGCCTTTCTTGTGTAGCTTGCAATGTCCGCTTCTCGGCCTTAGCCAAGAAGCGACCGCCCGAGGGCCACCGTCGGCCAAGTAATATCTTAAACCCCTTGGACCAATTTGCCGCGTGTTGGACATTCTCCGCTACAAAGCCATCTTCACGTCACGGGAACAGATCACGCACATCCAATCGACGCGCAATCGCGCGCCCCCAGACCGCACTCGTTTCTGTTTCGCCAATGAAACGATCAGAGTGTGTCAAAACCGGATTTTCATTCCATTGATCATTGTGCCAATGATGCTCCAAGAATTTCAGGAAATATGCCCGCGCACTATTTCTTTCATCAAGGGTTTTTCTGACTTGCTCTAACCGGGTACGCAATTCCGGGGGCATCGTATCAATCATTCTGTCGATATGTCTGTCGAAAACCCACTCGAAGCGGCAGTCTCGTGGCCGTCTGAACACCGCCAGATGCGGGACTGCCCGATCAGACCACGCGAAAACATCCCCAATTTTCTGGCCGTAGCCACTGTCCGCAAAAGCCTCAAAAAGTGGGCCGAATTGTTCGGGTACAACGAAGCCGCAGCGATCCCGCGCAGAAAGAAACGCATGGCCCCCTTCAAGATTGAGTTCGTGGAGGTAAAGAAAAAACCCTTCGATGACCCAAGTCAGATCCACCCCAAATTGACCAGGGTCATGCAATTTCTCTCGGATTTCCTGCTCTGTGAACAGGCAGACATCGTTTTCGGTCAGCCCGCATAGTTCGTAGATATCCTCTGCAAGACCATAGCGACTATCGTAGACAACGCCGAAATCTTGCCTCATCCCCTTCAAGTCATCTGTGTGACAGTACCAAAAACAAATACCTTTCAGACTGGTCCCGCCGCTGACGCGCATACCCTGAACGATCAACTCGGCAAAGAGCCTCTTTTCAGGCTCTGTGAAGCAGACAGCATGTTGCATGAAATTCAGTGTCCTCTCAACAATCCACCAATGGTACCCTCAGCTGGACTTTCAAGATATCTCAGGTTTGAGATGCTTGCGCCATTCACTAATTGCCAAAATTCGTTAGGTCGCAGCATGGTCGTTAGAAAGGGCTCAATCCACACATTGAGTATTATCCCAGCATTCCCCCTTGCCACCCCCCCACAAATCCCTGTAAGACGCGCGAGTTCGCTGGGCGAATTGAAGAGCGGGATTCGGTCCCGCTTTTTGAATTTGTCCGGGGTTCGACGAGGGCAGGGGGAATGAGCCACCTGTCGTCCTATCAACTCTCTGCCTGAAAGGGCGAATGCTATGACAAGTCAAAACATTCGTATCCGTCTTAAGGCGTTTGACTATCGCGTGCTGGATGCTTCCACACAAGAGATCGTCAACACTGCCAAACGGACCGGTGCAAACGTTCGCGGCCCCATCCCGCTGCCGAACAAGATCGAGAAGTTCACGGTTCTCCGTGGTCCTCACGTTGACAAGAAATCCCGCGATCAGTTCGAGATCCGCACGCACAAGCGGCTGCTCGACATTGTTGACCCGACACCACAGACCGTGGACGCGCTGATGAAGCTCGACCTGGCTGCTGGCGTTGACGTCCAGATCTCGGTCTAAGGAGGGTATCACAGATGCGCTCTGGTATTATCGCAAAGAAAGTCGGCATGACCCGGCTTTTCATGGAAGACGGCAAACAGATCCCTGTAACCGTTCTTCATATGGACAACCTGCAGGTCGTGGCCAACCGCACCGCTGACAAAGACGGCTATACCGCCGTTCAGTTGGGCGCTGGTGAAGCCAAGGCCAAACGCACGTCGAAGCCCATGCGCGGCTATTTTGCCGCTGCCAAAGTGGCGCCGAAGCGTAAGCTTGTGGAATTCCGCGTGTCGGAAGACGCCCTGATCGCCGTTGGCGAAGAGCTGTCGGCCGAGCACTTCCTGGAAGGCCAAAAAGTTGACGTTGCTGGCACCTCGATCGGTAAAGGTTTTGCCGGTGCAATGAAGCGCCACAACTTCGGCGGTCTGCGCGCCACGCACGGTGTGTCGATCAGCCACCGTTCGCACGGTTCAACTGGCCAGTGTCAGGATCCGGGCAAGGTTTTCAAAGGCAAGAAAATGGCCGGCCATATGGGTTCGGTTCGTGTGACCACACAAAACCTTGAAGTCGTGAAAACCGACGCCGATCGCGGCCTGGTCTTCATCAAGGGCGCTGTCCCTGGATCGAAAGGTGGCTGGGTCACCGTGAAAGACGCCGTGAAGAAGAAGCTGCCCGAGGACGTTCCGTTCCCGGCAGGTCTGAAGTCGGCTGCAACTGAAGCAAAGGCATCTGATGTGGCGGAAGACGCGCCCGCGGAAGGTGGTGAAGCATGAAACTTGATGTAATCAAACTGGACGGCAAAAAGGCCGGTACGGTCGATTTGGACGAGGCCCTGTTCGGTCTTGAGCCGCGCGCCGACATCCTGCACCGTGTGGTCCGCTGGCAGCGTAACAACGCGCAAGCTGGCACTCACAAGGTGAAAACACGGTCCGAAGTCAAATACTCGACCAAGAAGATCTATCGCCAAAAAGGCACCGGTGGCGCACGCCACGGTGCACGCTCGGCCCCGATCTTCCGTGGTGGTGGTGTCTATAAGGGCCCGGTTGTTCGCAGCCACGGCCACGACCTGACCAAGAAATTCCGCAAACTGGGTCTGAAGCACGCCCTGTCCGCCAAAGCGCAAGCTGGCGAACTGGTCGTGATCGACACCGCAGACGCTGACGGCAAAACTGCTGCTCTGGCCAAAGCGGTCAAGGATCTGGGCTGGAAACGCGCTCTGGTTATCGACGGTGCAGAAGTGAACGAAATGTTCGCCAAGGCCGCTCGTAACATCGAAGGTCTGGATATCCTGCCGTCGATGGGCGCCAACGTCTATGACATCCTGAAGCGTGACACACTTGTGCTCACCAAAGCAGGTGTCGAAGCTCTGGAGGCTCGCCTGAAATGACCGATAAAGCTGCACTCTACGACGTGATCCGCAAGCCGCTTATCACTGAAAAAGCAACCATGGCGTCTGAAAATGGCGCAGTTGTTTTCGAAGTGGCGATCGGTGCCAACAAGCCGCAGATCAAAGAAGCTGTCGAAACCCTGTTTGGCGTGAAGGTGAAAGCCGTCAACACGTCCATCACCAAGGGTAAAGTCAAACGCTTCCGCGGCCAGTTGGGCAAGCGCAAAGACGTCAAGAAAGCCTATGTGACCTTGGAAGAGGGCAACACGATCGACGTGACCACCGGTCTCTGATCGTCAGGCTTAACTGAGAAATGAAAAGCCCCTGCCGAAAGGCGGGGGCTTTTTTCTATGAGCAGAGTCCGCATTCGGGAAGCAGGTGAAAGAACCCTCGAAATGACAGCCCTTAGCGGACTTTTGATGTGTTGATAAACTGCGGTGATGCGGTTCTCTGTTTTGCTGTTTGTTCACAATACCGGGCCGCTGGACTTAGTGCCTGCTGGGCAACGCCGTCTGGTCACCACCGATTTGCTCAAGCCTCGCGGAGACGCTCAACGGCATCGAAACGTGCCCGGCTTAGACCGCAAAGCATCGAACAGTTTTGCCTGACTTGATGACTGGATTAACATTGAACCCGGTCCCAATGCCCACGACCAAAGACTGTTCCCTGCCTGCCAGTGGCGTGTCACCAAAATGAATTTTCCGTACTTGATCTGGCCTTTAGTCGGAGACTGCATAACCCAAGGCCGTTAGATCATTGAGAATGACCGTTGACTGGCAATTTGCCGACCGTTGCAATTCCGACGTGCTAATCATCCAGTTTTCGTTTGGGCAGCAAGGCATGGTCGTCTCGCACTGGCCCCGTCACTGCGATGATCAAATCCGTCCTGCGTGGCCGCGATTGGCTCTCTAGATACGCGCCCAGCGTATCGCGGAAATGGACCCCGCCGTGGTTTGCAAAACACCTGACGGTTTGCGGAAAGATTTCTCCGTTCCCACAAAGCGCCAAACGGGCCTTCGTGCCGCCGATATCCGCTGACCAGCGCATTAGATTAGTTCAGCCGCAGACCCGTTTCGGGTTCAAAATACGACACCTTGCCAAGATCAAAGGTGAGGCGCTGAGCCGCACCCGCAGTCGCGGTGGTCTCTGCGTGCAGACGCGCAGTCACATGCTTGCCGCCCAGCTCTAGCACCGCGAACGTATCCGCACCCGCAGGCTCTACGATATCTATCACACAATCAGCTTCCTGCGTCTCTCCGGCGCGTCCAAGGGCAGCATCTGCAATGTCTTCTGGGCGAACGCCAAGGATGACGTCCTCCGGCAGGTCCTTATTGCGTGCATCGGTCAAAATGATCGGGTCGCCGTCTTTGCGTGCGATCTCGACCTGCATACCTTTGCCATTCATCCGTGTTTTTGCAGGGATCAGGTTCATCGCGGGGCTGCCCATGAAGTCAGCCACAAACAGGTTCGCAGGGCGGTTGTAGATTTCTGAGGGGCTTCCAATCTGCTGGATGACACCACTTTTCATCACGACAATTTTGGTAGCCAGCGTCATCGCTTCAATTTGGTCGTGGGTCACATATACCATCGATGCGCCAAGGCGCTGGTGGAGGGCCTTGATCTCTGTGCGCATCTCGACCCGCAGTTTGGCGTCAAGGTTGGATAGCGGTTCGTCGAACAAGAAAAGCTTGGGATCACGCACCAAGGCACGGCCCATAGCGACCCGTTGACGTTGTCCGCCTGACAATTGGCCCGGTTTGCGATGCAAAAGTGGGCCGATTTGAAGTTGCGCGGCCACTTGCGCCAGTTTTGCATCCTGCGTCGCCTGATCAATGCCGCGCACTTTCATCCCAAAGGTGATGTTCTTTGCGACGGTCATGGTTGGGTATAAAGCGTAAGACTGAAACACCATGGCGATGTCACGGTCTTTTGGGCTGACGTTGGTCATGTTCTGACCGCCGATGAACAAGTCACCGCCTGTGATCGGCTCCAGGCCTGCGATGCAATTCAACAGCGTGGATTTACCGCAACCGGATGGCCCGACAAGAACAAGGAAATCACCTTCTTCTATCGACACGTTGATGTCTTTCAGAACTTCGGTGCTGCCGTAGTTTTTGTACAGGTTCTTCACGTCAAGAATGGGGGCCATGGGATTTATCCTTTCACAGAACCTGCGGTCAGACCGCGAATGAAATATTTGCCAGCGACGACATAGACCAACAACGTTGGCAGGGCGGCGATGATCGCAGCGGCCATATCAACGTTGTATTCTTTGACGCCTGTGGTTGAGTTTACGATGTTGTTCAGGGCAACGGTCACAGGCTGCGTGCCCGCCTGGCTAAAGCTCACGCCGAACAGGAAGTCGTTCCAGATTTGGGTGAATTGCCAGATGACCGTGACCACGATGATGGGAAGCGATAGCGGCAAGAAGATCGACCAGAAGATGCGAAAGAACCCTGCTCCGTCGACTTTTGCGGCCTTTGTCAGCTCGGACGGGATGCTGACGTAGTAGTTGCGGAAAAACAGCGTGGTGAAGCCAAGGCCATAGATCACGTGGACAAAAATCAAACCCGGAATGGTGCCCGCGACGCCCATGATCCCCAGCATCCGCGCCATGGGCAGCAGGACAACTTGGAACGGGATGAAGCATCCGAACAACATCAAGGCAAAGAAGATGTTTGCCCCTTTGAACCGCCACTGTGCGACAGCATAGCCGTTCAGCGCTCCGACGATGGTCGAAATTGCCACCGCAGGTATTGCGATCAGAAGCGAGTTCAGGAAGTAGGGGCGCACCCCTTCACACTGGACGCCCGTGCAAGCGCTGGCCCATGCAGTACGCCACGCATCAAAGGTGACTTCGCGCGGCAATGACACCAGATCGCCCGTGCGGATTTCATCCAGCGACTTCAACGACGTGGTGAGCATCACAAACAGCGGCATCAGATAGAACAGCGCGAACAGGCCGAGCAGGACATAAAGCACAAAGCGCAACACCAGTTTGGTGACAGGGCTTTGGCCACGCGTTGGGGCGTAGGGCATATCAGTCATCTTTAGTCCTCAATTCGGAATAGAGGTAAGGGACGACAATCGCGAAGACGACAAGCATCATCACCATGGCCGAGCTTGCTGCCTGCCCGATGTCGCCGCGTGAAAACGCCATGGCATACATGTAGGTGGCCGGAAGATCGGTGGCATAGCCGGGGCCTCCTCCTGTCAAAGCAATGACAAGGTCGAAGGATTTGATCGCGAGGTGGGCCAGCACGATAAACGCGCTAAGGAAAATCGGGGCCATCGACGGAATGATGATGGCAGAATAAACGCGCCATGTGGGGATACCATCGACCTGCGCGGCCTTGATGATTTCTTCGTCCACAGAGCGAAGGCCGGCGAGGAATAGCGCCATGACGAAACCAGAGCTTTGCCAGATCGCGGCGAGCACAACGGTGTAGATCGCTTTGTCCGGATCAACGAGCCAGCCGAATTCGAACCCGGCAAACCCCCAGCCTTGCACAGTCGCCTCGATTCCAAGTTCTGGGTTCAGGATCCACTTCCATGCCGTGCCGGTCACGATCATCGACAGAGCCATTGGATACAAGTAAATCGTGCGGATCGCGCCTTCGGTGCGAATTTTCTGATCCAACAGGATTGCCAGAAGCAGTCCAAGCACCATGGCGATCACGATAAAAAGTGTCCCGAAAATCGCGAGGTTCACCATCGCGGTTTCAAAACGGGGAGAGGCGGCAAGACGTTCATACTGGATAAAGCTGTCCAGTTCATAGCGCGGCATCAGTCGGGACCGCGTCAGCGACACCCAAGCGGTCCAGGCGATAAAGCCATACACAAACACCATGACTGCAATGAATGATGGCGCCAGAACGATCTTTGGCATGTTGTCTTGCAGCCAGCGTGTCATGTGATGTCCCCCTTGGGTTGTTGGTCCTACCCCGCAAAGGGATAGGACCGGTTTCAACAATCGTTAGCGATTACATGGAGTTCGCGACAGCGTCCGCCAGCATCTGAACAGCATCTGCTGATGACATGTCCGAATTGAAGTGTGCTGTGACAACGTCGGTGATCGCGCCGGACTGTGCACCAAACAAGGCCATGCCGTGGGCGTAAGACGGCATCAAAGTGCCACTCTCGTTCGTGGAGGCCATGTCAGCGGCAGAGATCTTTGCACACTCATCAAAGCCGGACAGATCAACGTCTGTGCGTGCTGGGATGGACCCTTTGTTCATGTTGAACACTTCTTGGAAGTTCGGTCCCATGATGAGCTTCGCCAGAAGCTCCTGACCCGCGGCTTTGCCTTCACCCTCAACAGAGAACATGGCAAAGCTGTCCACGTTGTAGAGGTAGCCGTCGCCCGGTGTGGAGGCACATGTGAAATCTACACCCGGCACTTTGCCAGCGGCAAGAAATTCACCCTTTGCCCAGTCACCCATGATCTGGAACGCGGCTTCGCCGTTCATGACCATAGCTGTCGCAAGGTTCCAGTCACGGCCAGAAAAGTTGTCGTCAACATAGCCGCGCATCGTGCGCATCTGGTCGAAGACAGCAACCATTGTGTCAGACGTCAAAGCTTCTGGGTCGAGGTCAACGAGTGCTTTCTGATAGAACTCAGCACCACCGAGGCCAAGAACAACAGTTTCGAAAACTGTCGCGTCCTGCCAAGCCTGACCACCGTGGGCCAGTGGAATGATGCCAGCGGCTTGCAGCGCTTCTGCTGCAGCGTTGAACTCGTCCCAAGTTGTTGGCATCTCGATGCCATTGGCGGCCAGGATTTCGGTGTTCGCCCAAATCCAGTCAACGCGGTGAACGTTCACGGGGGCGGCACACCAAGTGCCGTCACATTGCATGTGTGCTGCAATGGATGCGGGCAGCAGGTTTGCCCAGTCATTTGCCTCTGCAACAGATGAGATGTCAGCCAGAACGCCTTCTTGGAACCATTCCTGAATGGCTGGGCCTTTGATTTGTGCGGCTGTCGGCGCGTTGCCTGACAGAACGCGTGCCCGTAGTGCCGTTCCAGCAGCGTCACCGCCGCCACCTGCAACGGGCATATCTGTCCAGGTGCCGCCGTTTGCAGCAAACTCTTCTTGCAAGACCGCCACCGAACGAGCTTCGCCGCCAGATGTCCAATAATGCAGGACTTCTGCTTCTGCATGACCATCGGCAGAAGCTACGCCAGCAGCACATACAGCGATCGCGGATGCGGTGCTCAATACAAATGATTTCATCTTAGTTCCTCCCAAAGAATTGCCCGCTATGGGCAAGATACAACCACCTTGGTGCCGCCACGTCAGCCATGCAACGGTTGAATAGCGGGCTTTCACTGCGATCATGCAATTAGACGCGGAGTCCGTTACACAACGTTACGAAAGCATGGATTCTGTTGCATGAAGTTACATAGCCAGAAGGTGAAAGGGGGCAAAGCAATGGCGATTCCAAGAATACTGGTGGTCGATGATGACATGGACATGCGCCAGATGATGATTCAGTTTCTGCGCCAGAATGGATCAATCGCACTGCCTGCCGCCAATGGTGCCGAGGTCCGCGCCCATATCGACGGCGGGCGCGTGGACCTTGTGTTGCTGGACGTCATGCTCGGGGATGAAAACGGTCTGAAAATTTGCCAAGAGTTGCGACGCGAACAAGATGTTCCCATCATCATGGTGTCCGCCTTATCTGCCGACAATCAACGCATGGAAGGGTATGCGGTTGGCGCTGACGACTATATTGCCAAGCCGTTCAACCCGGAACTGTTACTTGCCCGCGTGAAGGCCGTGTTATCGCGCACCCGTCGAACGTCATCCTTGGTTCATCGACGCAACACGAAGACGTTTCGGTTCAACGGTTGGACCTATGACGCCAAATCAAGCCAGGTTCTTTCGCCTGACAAAATTCAAGTTGCCCTGTCGCGCCGTGAAACCGCACTTTTGCAGGTGTTACTCGCCAACCCCCACATCCCACTGACTCGCGAAGAAATCGCCACGTCTCTGGATGTCACAGGAGAAACCCAGCCCGCAAACGAAGCCTCGGGGCGGGCAATCGATGTTCTGGTCGGCCGTTTGCGCAACAAGATCGAAGCAAACCCCAAGGACCCGCAAATTCTGAAAACAGAACGCGGTGTAGGATATGTCTTCGCCATTGATGTCGCGGTGTCAGACACGTGATCCCAATTCCCAACAGCCTGCGATGGATAGTGCCCTGTCTGGTCATCGCCTCACTTTTGACTGGCGCAGGGACGATGTTGATGTGGGCAAAGTCCACGTCAAACTGGTCCGCACATGGCGCTGACGCTTATAACGCGGGAGTGACGCTGTATTACGCCCTGCAAAACGGAACTGCTCCGCCGGATGGGGTGTCAGTCATGCCCCTGCCGGCCTTGGATCAAGCCCACGCCAATGCTGGATCTTTTCGTCAAATCGCTGGCACGCCTGCGGCCCCGCGCATCACTATCGTTCCGATCTTGCCGGATGCTGCCAATCAAACAACAGGCGCGTCTCTGACGATCGCGATCCTTTCACCGAATTTCACCTATAGCTTGGCGGACCTGCCGCATCGCGACGGGCAGACTGCGGCGGAAACCATGGGAGAGCTGACCCGCAAGCTGGCCGTGTTTTGTAGCGATCCATTTGTGGTGGCCCGTATGGGCGAGGCAGACTGGGCGAAACTGGATGGAGCCTCGGTCTGGAACTGTGATGTCGCGCCCGCAGATCGTCGCATATTGGCGGCGCTGCTGGGAATCGTCGGGATAAGTATCTTGATGACGGTTGCGCTCAACCTGCCGACCACATTCTCGGCCTTTGCGGGACAACTGCGCAACCGCCGCCGCGTCGGTGGGCCCGCGCGATATGACGCACAGGGTCCACAGGAACTGCAAGAGATCGTGGCCGCTGTGAATGGATATCTGGAAATTGAACGCGATCAACTGGCCAGCCGCGCGGCAGTCCTTTCAGGTGTAAGCCACGACCTGGGAACGCCCGCGACGCGTTTACGCCTGCGCGCCGCATTGATCGACGACCCGGACTTGCGGCAGAAATTTGACGCGGACATCGACAGCATGACGGGCATTATTGAAAGCGTGTTAACCTACACTCACGCCGAAATGGACGCCGAACAACCCAGGAACCTTTCGCTGACGTCATTGATCGACGCCATTGTCGCCAATTACCAAGACGTCGGACGGCCTGTGACTTATCGCAAAGCCAAAGACGTTATCGTGCAGGGTGGCCAATCCATTTTCATGTCTCGCCAAGGCTATGGCGTGGTGTCCACTGACCGCGATACGGTGATCTATGGCCGCCCAATTTCACTAGAACGCGCCATTACCAACCTGATCGAAAACGCACTGAAATATGGCCGCCGCGCGACCGTTTCGCTTGAAGCGGACGCACAGACGGCGACGGTTGTGATCGAAGACGAAGGTTCCGAAAGCTCCGCTGCCGAGATTGAAAAGCTCCTCGCCCCATTTCAGCGCGGTGAGCACACCGCAACGATTGACGGCCATGGGTTAGGCCTAACGATCGTCGCGACAATCGCGAAACTGCATGGCGGGAAGCTCAGCTTTGAGGACACGTCGGTCGGTGTGTCCGCACGTTTGGAGATTCAGCGCTTCTGACAGGAGTTAAAAAGATGCCCTGTCGGCAATGGCAATCCTGCACTTCCCTCTCGTTCTTGACCAACGCAAGCAGCGAATGTCCGCTTGCGCCCCGCAAACCTGCAGTTTCTCCATACTCCTCTAATGGGGATATCCAGTCACGCTTTCGCACTCGATTGGGCTGCACACAGCATTTTGACTCGCGATTTGCGCTAACATGAATAGATTAGGGCAGTTCGATTATCGACTCATCGTGAAATGAGGGTTTCGCCTATGTTGACCAGACGCCACTTCGTAATCACATCCGCCGCGATGTTTTCGGCCGCCATTGCGCCCGCTTTTGCCGGGCCTGTGTCGAACCGTTCGAAATGGGCTGCCTATGACGCACAGGTGACGCCTGTGAATTACGATCCTGCTACGACGAACCCGTGGGGCTTGCATCCGCGTTTTCTGCCGCAATTGGTCGAGGCGAATGCTGGCCTGAAACCCGGCGACATCCATGTCGATGCCGTGGCGCGCTATCTTTACCACATCCGCGACAACGGCACAGCGATGCGGTATGGGGTAGCGATCGCGCGTGGCAATCTGTACGAGCCGGGTGTCTACACGATCCGTCGCAAAGCCAAATGGCCCACATGGATTCCGACCAAGGACATGATCGAGCGTGATCCCGATGTTTATGGACCGCTTGCAGAGGGCATGGATGGTGGGCCGAAGAACCCGCTGGGCTCGCGCGCCTTCTACCTGTTCAAAGGGAACCGCGATACCTATCTGCGCATCCATGGCTCTCCGGCACCGCGTTCTATCGGCGGGCGGGCCAGTTCCGGCTGTGTGCGCATGGTTATGGCGCATATCATCGGGCTGTATGATCAGGTGAACACCGGCGTGACCGCGCACCTTTACCCGACAGAGATCGTCACCGCACGCAACTGATTGCAATCAGGCCTCTGCAGGGGTGTCACGCTTGGCGCAGATCGGCTGCCCTTTGCGGTTGCGCAGCGGCAGGTAAGTTGTCTCGACAGGGCCGTTGTAGCGATACACGAAGCACCCGTCCGCGTTGTTGATCCGCACATCGCTCAGATCCTGACCGGGCCCGGCAATCGCGCGCACGTTTTCCGGCACTTCGGCAAACGACCGTGTGTTCGTATTGCCGCTTACCCCTTCAGGGCTGACACAGGCCGAAAGCAGCAATACCGCGCTGCCCGACAAAAAAACCATCTTCTTCATCACAAATATCCCACAGACTTCTTCATGGGCAGGATGGTCGATTTAGGATCAAAGGGGAAGTGGGATTTGAAAGGGAAGATCTGGCGCGCGCGCGGGCCAGTATTGCAAGGGAACACGCGGCACTATTGACTTCAACACCCCCGCAAGAGCGCCTTCCGGTCGCCGACGAATGTTTCGTATGCCTGCATCAAGGGGGCTTGCAGGTTGCGATCCGCCTGAAACGCGTGAGCTATACGCGGCGCAATACAGGCTTGTGTAACTGACGCGCTGCCGCTTGCAATCATCCCCAGGCGTGCCGCACCAAGAGCTGCGCCAAGATCACCTTGGGTGGGTAGCCAGACGGGAATATCAAGGACACTTGCAAGAAGCTTAAGCCAATATTGCGAACGCGCGCCGCCACCGGTCGCGATCAACTGATCTATTTGTGTGCCAGCCGCGGATAAGGCGTCGCGGTTCTCCCGGAAGGTAAAAGCGACGCCCTCCAAGACGGCTTGGGTCAGTTCGGCTCTTGAAGTTGCAGTCGTTAACCCGGAAAAACTGGCGGTCATACCAGGGTCGTTATGGGGCGTCCGCTCGCCCGCGAGGTAGGGAAGGAAGGTGACGGAACCGGGCGGGTTCAGGTCGGTTCCCAGATCGGCGATCAGCGCGGCCGGGGCGACACCGCAGATGTTCGACCACCAGCCAAGCGCCGATGCGGCAGACAACACAACACCCATTTGGTGCCATGTGTCGGGCAATGTATGGCAGAAACTGTGAACGGCGGTTTCCGGGGCAGGGCGGAAAGCCTCTGTCGCAGCGAACAAGACGCCCGATGTCCCAAGTGACAAAAAGCCTGAGCCTTCTGTGACTGTGCCCAAACCAATAGCAGAAGCCGCGTTGTCGCCCGCACCGCCTGCGACTGCTACATCTCTCTGCATTCCCCAGCGGTCTGCGTGCTGTTGCTTCAGTCGTCCTGAGGCCTCTGTGCCTTCGATCAGCTTTGGCACCTGATTTATGGTCAGATCACATGCGCCAAGCAGTTGTTCCGACCACTGCCGCGCGCCAGTATCCAGCCACGCGGTGCCAGAGGCATCTGACATTTCGGACGCGTATTCGCCGGTCAGGTAGAGCCGCAAATAATCTTTTGGCAGAAGAACCTGCGCGATTTGGCCAAAAACTTCTGGCTCGTGCTTCTGAAGCCAAACCAGCTTGGGGGCGGTGAAGCCCGGAAAGACGATATTGCCAGTGATCCGACGGAACTGCGGATCAGCGTCCAGCGCTGCGGCTTCGACATGGCTGCGCGTGTCATTCCAAAGAATGCATGGCCGTAGAACCTTGCCTGTCTTGTCCAGCAAGGTTGCGCCATGCATTTGCCCCGACAGACCGATACCTTTGATATCGCTCATTGCCGAACCGATTTCCAACTTCAGCGCATCAAGCCCGGTCTCTAGTGCGTCAATCCAGTCCGAAGGGGTCTGTTCAGACCAGCCGGAGTGAGCATGTGTCACTGTCAGAGGAACCGTATGGGTTGCGATGGTTTTCTGCTCCGGATCAATCGCCAGCAACTTGATCGCGGAAGTGCCCAGATCGATTCCCAGAAATATCATCGCGTTCACACCCCGCCCGCTCCACTTGACCACTGTTTTAGGTCAACCTTCGCCTTGCGTATAGAGAAGACGGCAGGCACAAAGTCAGGGTGTGCTGCTTGACCCGTAAAACAGCCGGCTGAAAACGCCACGCACTATAGACACCCCCAACCTTCCCTGATACATCCCCCCAATCGTGTGGCCTCGGATTCGTTCCGGGGCCCATGATATTTGGAATTTGGGGACCTTCGGGGCCCTGTAAACGAGGCAGGAAACTGCCGCAAAGCAAACGGAAGACAGAAAGCATGGCACTCAAGTCGTACAAACCGACGACGCCAGGCCAGCGTGGGCTGGTTCTGATCGACCGTTCGGAGCTTTGGAAAGGTCGCCCAGTCAAGTCCCTTACAGAGGGTCTGACGAAATCGGGTGGTCGGAACAATACCGGACGGATTACGTCGCGCCGCCGTGGTGGTGGTGCGAAGCGTCTCTATCGCATCGTTGACTTCAAACGGAACAAGTTTGACGTCGCCGCTACAGTTGAGCGGATCGAATATGACCCCAACCGGACCGCGTTCATCGCCCTCGTAAAATACGAAGACGGCGAACAGGCCTACATCCTTGCCCCGCAGCGTTTGGCTGTTGGTGACACGGTGATCGCATCGGCAAAAGCCGACGTGAAGCCTGGCAACGCGATGCCCTTCTCGGGCATGCCGATTGGTACCATCGTTCACAACATCGAGATGAAGCCAGGCAAGGGCGGCCAGATCGCTCGTGCAGCCGGCACGTATGCTCAGTTCGTTGGTCGTGATGGTGGCTACGCTCAGATCCGCTTGAGCTCGGGTGAACTGCGCCTTGTGCGTCAGGAATGCATGGCCACCGTTGGTGCCGTGTCGAACCCCGACAACTCGAACCAAAACTACGGTAAAGCCGGTCGTATGCGCCACAAAGGCATCCGCCCCAGCGTCCGTGGTGTGGTTATGAACCCTGTAGATCACCCGCACGGTGGTGGTGAGGGTCGGACCTCGGGTGGTCGTCACCCGGTTACCCCTTGGGGTAAGCCGACCAAGGGTGCACGTACCCGCAATAAGAACAAGGCGTCGTCGAAGCTGATCATCCGCTCGCGTCACGCCAAGAAGAAGGGCCGCTAACACATGGCACGTTCTGTCTGGAAAGGCCCTTTTGTTGACGCTTACGTCCTCAAAAAAGCCGAGAAAACCCGCGAGTCGGGTAAAAACGAGGTCATCAAGATCTGGTCGCGTCGTTCGACCATTCTGCCCCAGTTCGTGGGTCTGACCTTTGGCGTCTATAACGGCCACAAGCACATCCCTGTGAATGTGACCGAAGACATGATTGGCCAGAAGTTCGGTGAGTATTCGCCGACGCGGACCTACTACGGTCACGCGGCTGATAAAAAAGCGAAGAGGAAGTAAGCCATGGGTAAGGATAAAAATCCCCGCCGCGTGGCCGATAACGAAGCAATGGCGAAAACCCGCATGCTTCGTACGTCCCCGCAGAAGCTGAACTTGGTTGCTGGCATGATCCGCGGCAAGAAGGTGGACAAGGCCCTGACGGACCTCACCTTCTCGAACAAGCGGATCGCGCAGGACGTGAAGAAATGCCTTCAGTCCGCCATCGCCAATGCCGAGAACAACCACAACCTGGACGTCGATGAACTGATCGTCGCCGAGGCTTATGTCGGCAAAAACCTGACCATGAAACGCGGACGTCCGCGCGCCCGTGGTCGTTTCGGCAAAATCATCAAACCGTTCTCGGAACTCACCATCAAGGTGCGTCAAGTTGAGGAGCAAGCCTAATGGGTCAAAAGGTAAATCCGATTGGCATGCGCCTTCAGGTCAACCGCACCTGGGACAGCCGCTGGTATGCAGACACGAAAGATTACGGCGATCTTCTGATGGAAGATCTGAAAATTCGTGACTTCATCAAAACCGAATGCAAGCAAGCAGGCATCAGCCGTGTGATCATCGAACGTCCGCACAAAAAGTGCCGCGTCACGATCCACACTGCCCGCCCCGGCGTCATCATCGGCAAGAAAGGCGCAGACATCGAAACCCTGCGCAAGAAAATCGCCAAGATGACGGACTCGGAACTGCATCTCAACATCGTTGAGGTTCGCAAGCCCGAGCTGGACGCCGCATTGGTCGCAGAATCGATCGCTCAGCAGCTTGAGCGCCGTGTGTCCTTCCGTCGTGCCATGAAGCGCGGCGTGCAGAACGCAATGCGTATGGGCGCTCTGGGCATCCGTGTAAACGTCGCGGGCCGCCTTGGTGGTGCCGAGATCGCGCGGACCGAATGGTATCGCGAAGGCCGTGTGCCGCTGCACACTCTGCGCGCTGACATCGATTATGCACATGCTGAAGCAATGACGCCTTACGGCATCATCGGCATCAAAACCTGGATCTTCAAAGGTGAGATTATGGAGCACGACCCTGCTGCTCGTGATCGTCGCCAGGCAGAGCTTCAGGAAGGTCCCGCGCCTCGTGGCGCTGGCGGCCGTCGCTAAGGAGCCTGAGATATGCTGCAACCAAAGCGTACTAAATTCCGCAAGATGCACAAAGGTCGGATCAAAGGTCTGGCCAAAGGTGGATCGGATCTGAACTTCGGCACTTACGGCCTGAAGGCTCTCCAGCCTGAACGCGTAACCGCCCGTCAGATCGAAGCCGCTCGTCGTGCCATGACGCGTCACATGAAGCGTCAGGGCCGTGTCTGGATCCGCATCTTCCCGGACACTCCGGTGACCTCGAAACCGACCGAAGTCCGTATGGGTAAAGGTAAAGGTTCCGTGGACTACTGGGCGTGCCGTGTGAAACCGGGTCGCGTGATGTTCGAGATTGATGGCGTAACGGACGACGTGGCGCGTGAAGCCCTGCGTTTGGCCGCGATGAAGCTGCCAATCAAATCGCGCATTGTGGTTCGTGAGGACTGGTAATTTTCGCTGACGCGAAAATTCTGGTGAAATGATTAAAACCCCCGTCGAGAAATCGGCGGGGGTTTTTGCTGGATTGCTTGAGGTGACACTTCTATCTCTAGGTGAAATTAATCTATTTGAAAGTCTCCGCTATGCGATCCCTTGTATTTGTTCCATTCGTTCTTGCCGCAACCCTTCAATCGGCCACAGCCGAGATCGGCGTCGGTCGTGAGGCCAAATGCCTTGTCATAGAAGACGGAACGCGATTTGTGGACGGGATCTGCGAATTCACACCTAGCGAAAGAGACGGGTCGTTTCACTTTAAGACTTACAATGGCCAATTCTGGGGGCATCTGAATGTGGTGTCGAAAGGTGTTGGGGAAGTCTTCTGGAACGGAGAGCCATACGCGAGCCATGCACACAACAGTCAGTTCGATCTCATTCGCAATGAAGCGTGTTGGGTGAACGAGCGGTCTTCATTCTGTTTTTGGTAGGCAATAGGTACTTAAATCAATTTGGCGAACACCGTCCCGTGCCAGCACGGGCCACGCCCGACCCTCCCCCCCCCCGGGAGGGCGTATTGCGGCATTCCAGACAATTGCACCGTTGTGATTGAAGAGCTGCCGCGCGTAATGCAGCGTTGGTGAAACGCTCACCCAGGGTCGGGCGTGGCCCTTTGTTGGGTCGTATTAGGCAGGGGCGCGCGGCGTGGTCCTACACCCCAACCCCCAAGACCCCAATCGCCTCTTCCAGTTGGGTCTCTTCATAGCCGAAATGCGAGTGCACAACGCTTTCCAGCTGTCGGAACACCGCACGGGCCTCGTTGAACTTTTCTGCGTCCACCTCGAACATCAGCGCCATCGCGGCGCGTTCAAGCCGGATCAGCAACTCGTGCACGACCTTATGTTCTTCGACCAACCGCGCGACCACGGCACGCAGGGCGTCGTTACCTTTGCCTGCAAGCTCGGGAAACAGGCTATATTCCTCGGCGTCGTGGTGGAAGGTCAGCACCTTGCATTCCCGCCCGCAGAGTGATCCGAACTGCCGGACATTCTGTGCGAAACTAGCCGAGAGGAGTGCAGCCGAAAGGTCTTCACCCGACGCCTCATCTGCCTCGATCCTGTCCAACACAATCCCGATCCGACCCACATCATTCAGATGCATCCGATGGATCGCGGCCAACCGCCGGCCCATACGGCGGTCCTGTTCAGTTGCCTCGGGCAGGGCAGACATTTCCGGGCGCGTGCCAAACTCAACCGTCAGGTCCGCCAGTGGTGTGTCGTGAAGCGTGTTCATGGTGTCCTCTACCGCACCGCGGGCCACAACGACCACGGAGCACTAGCGCAATAATTCATCCATCAGGCCGATCACTTCAAGAATTCTAAATGTTGTCGGATCGGCGCGATAAATCATCTCTCCCACACGATAGTAGCGATAGCTTGGGTCAAGCCGATAACGGTCGTAATCGGTGAAGTGATAATACTCATAATCGTCCAGATCATCGCCAATCCGCGGTTTCGCGAGTCCCGGTGGAATGCAGGGCGGGTTCTTTTTGGCCAGTCCGGGTGGGCACCACTTTGTGGCGACGCCCTTGTTGGTCGCGTTGCCTTTTACCTTACCGTGGCCCTTGCCGTTTTCGGCAAGACTTGCCGTCGCCATCAATGGGACCAGAACAAGGACCAAAGCAGCCTTCGCAATGGTATTCATCATTCTCTCCGTTCGTTAGTTGAGGCGGTCCTAGATAGATTACGGACCGCCATCTTTCAGCTTACAACTGGAGTGAAATTGCGCAGGGCTGGGTTGATATACAATATCACGTGCTAGGCATCTAACACGGGTTGCGGTTTTCCGCCGTAGAAGGCTCTGATGAACGCGCCTACTCACCCCATCTATAATTAAAACTCACCGACAGCCGCTCTTCGTCACCCGTGTTCTGCATCACCTCGTGGCGCAGCCAGCTTTCCCACAACAGCACATCGCCCTCGGCGGGGCGTTTGGTGATGAAGCTTTGCAGATCCTCGCGGGCGTCCTTGCGACGCGGAGGGGCGGCCATCATCATGGCATGGCGGGGGTCTTCATAGCGCAGCGCGCCCGCACCTTCGGGCAAGGCTAGATAGGTGGTGCCCGAGATCACGGAATGCGGGTGGATGTGGGCCGAGTGGTATCCTCCGGGGGGTAGAATGTTGATCCAGATGTCTTCCAGCACCAGCTCGCGGTCGTCCAGATTGAACTCCAGATCCTCGGTAAAGGCCGCGACATGCCTGTCCAAGCTGTCCACCAGATCCTTGAAGATCGGGAACCGCCAAGGCAGGTCGGTCAGCGAGGCATAGGAGGTGTAGCCGGGATACCCCTCGGCCTCGCACCATTCCTGTCCTGCCTCGTCATCCTCGGCGATAGAATAGCAGCTGTCATAAAGCTCGTCCTGGCTGACCTTTGGGTCAAACTCGGACAGGTGAGCGTGGTAAAGGCGGGTCACGAAGAGGGAGGATATTTTGGGCATGGGGGCGTTGTAGAACAGTTGCCAAAAATGGGCGAGCCTTAATGCGACATATTTGCACGCTGGTTGAAGGCATTTTGCAGATGCTTACGTTGAGGGGGAACACGGAAAAAGGAGTTGGGACATGTCTAACGAAACGATTTGCAAACACTTGAATGCAGCTCTTCAAATGGAGATGACCGCAGCACACCAGTATCAATTACACGCCCATGTGCTGGATGATTGGGGGCTGGACAAGCTGGCTCAGACGATGCGCGGCGAGTTTGAAGAAGAGCTGGTCCATTCCAGCCGCTTCATGACACGCATTCTGGAACTGGGTGGTGAGCCGGAAATTGCCTTTGCCGCCACGCCGAAAACAGCCAAGACGTTGAAGGAAATGTTCGAAGCCGACTTGAAGGACGAGAAAGAGGCCATCGCGTTCTATACGCAATCCTCCAAGGCTGCCTATGATGCAGACGACCTGGCGACAAAAGCCCTGTTCGAAGAGATCGCAATTGACGAAGTCGGACATCGCGGATGGCTTGAGCTTCAGCTGAGCCTGATCGAGCGGATCGGCGAGCAACGCTATGCGTCCAAATTCGTCAGTGGCACCACCGAAGAAGAAACTTAATCGCTATCTGAACAGAAACAGGCGCTTTGCTGTTGCTATAAGCGCTGTTGTTTCATATAGACCCACATCTCACGGATTCCGGCAACGGGATTCGTGTGTTTTTACATTCACCCACCAGACATGGGGTGACCTGCCAACAACAAGGGCAGAGCTCTCTGGTGCAAGGAAAGGAAAAGGCGAATGAACGCCAAGGAACTGCGTGATCAGACGCCGGATCAGCTGCGTGAGCAACTGGCCGATCTGAAAAAAGAGGCTTTCAACCTGCGTTTCCAGCAGGCCACTGGTGCCCTCGAAAACACTGCCCGTATGCGTAAGGTCCGTCGCGACGCTGCTCGCGTCAAAACCGTTCTGAATGAACAAGCCAAAGCTGCGGCTGAGTAAGAGGAGCCCTGAGAATGCCCAAACGTATCCTGTCAGGCACTGTAACAAGCGCCGCCAACGAACAAACAGTCACCGTGTCGGTTGAACGCCGCTTCACCCACCCGGTTCTGAAGAAAACCATCCGTAAGTCCAAGAAGTATCGGGCTCACGATGAGAAGAATGCCTATAAGGCTGGCGACACCGTTCGCATCATTGAATGCGCGCCGAAGTCGAAAACCAAGCGTTGGGAAGTTCTGGAAGGCTAAAACAAGCCTTCCCGGACGACTTAACAAGTCGAAACCCTGGGGGTTCCGCCAAGCATCGGCGCCCCAAAGGTCGGGAGAAACCACATGATCCAGATGCAAACAAATCTGGATGTAGCTGACAACAGCGGCGCTCGCCGTGTTCAGTGCATCAAGGTTCTGGGTGGTTCCAAGCGTAAATACGCATCCGTTGGCGACATCATTGTCGTCTCGGTTAAGGAAGCCATTCCGCGCGGTCGCGTTAAGAAAGGTGATGTCCGTAAGGCCGTCGTCGTTCGCACCGCCAAAGAAGTCCGTCGTGATGACGGCACTGCCATCCGGTTTGACCGCAACGCCGCGGTTATTCTGAACAACAACAACGAGCCTATGGGAACCCGTATCTTCGGCCCGGTTGTTCGCGAACTTCGCGCGAAGAACTTCATGAAGATCATCTCGCTGGCTCCGGAGGTGCTGTAAGATGGCTGCTAAGTTGAAAAAAGGCGACAAGGTTGTCGTTCTGGCTGGCAAAGACAAGGGCAAGCAAGGTGAGATCACCTCGGTTAACCCGAAAGCCGGCAAAGCCATCGTTGATGGTGTGAACATCGCAATCCGCCACACCCGCCAGAGCCAGAACGCACAAGGTGGCCGCATCCCGCAAGCGATGCCGATCCAATTGTCGAACCTGGCCCTTCTGGACAAAAACGGCAAAGCAACGCGCGTTGGCTTCCGCGAGGAAGACGGCAAGAAAGTGCGTTTCGCCAAATCGACCGGGGAGACTGTCTGATGCTGGATACCGCAAACTACACCCCCCGCTTGAAGGCAGCCTACAAGGACAGCATCCGTGCTGCCCTGAAGGAAGAGTTCGGCTACAAGAACGAAATGATGATCCCTCGTTTGGACAAGATCGTTCTGAACATCGGCTGTGGTGCCGAAGCTGTTCGTGACTCGAAGAAAGCCAAGTCCGCTGTGGCTGACCTGACCGCGATTGCTGGTCAGCAGGCCGTGTCGACGAAAGCCAAGAAATCCATCGCTGGTTTCCGCGTTCGCGAGGAAATGCCGCTGGGTGCGAAAGTGACCCTTCGCGGCGACCGGATGTATGAATTTCTGGACCGTCTGATCACCATTGCGATGCCCCGTATCCGCGACTTCCGTGGCGTTTCGGGTAACTCGTTCGACGGCCGTGGCAACTATGCCATGGGCCTGAAAGAGCACATCGTGTTCCCGGAAATCGACTTTGATAAGGTCGATGAAAACTGGGGCATGGATATCGTAATTGCCACCACCGCGAAAACCGACGCGGAAGCAAAGAGCATGCTGAAGCATTTCAACATGCCCTTTAACAGCTGATCCGCGGGAAGGAATAGACATGGCTAAAAAAGCAATGATCGAACGCGAGAAGAAGCGTCAGAAGCTGGTGGAAAAATACGCCGCCAAGCGTGCTGCGCTGAAAGAGATCGCAAACGATGAGAGCAAGACGATGGAAGAGCGGTTCACCGCCCGCCTGAAGCTTGCAAAACTGCCGCGCAATAGCTCGGCGACCCGGCTGCACAACCGTTGCCAGCTGACCGGTCGTCCGCACGCTTACTATCGTAAGCTCAAAGTGTCGCGGATCGCGCTGCGGGAACTTGGCTCGAATGGCCAAATCCCCGGCCTGGTGAAATCAAGCTGGTAAGGGAGAGATAGATATGAACGATCCTATCGGCGATATGCTCACCCGTATCCGCAACTCGCAAATGCGCGGCAAATCGGTTGTTTCGACACCGGCTTCCAAGCTGCGCGCTTGGGTTTTGGATGTTCTGGCTGACGAAGGCTACATCCGCGGCTACGAAAAAGGCACAGACGAGCGTGGGCACCCCACCCTCGAAATCAGCCTGAAATACTTTGACGGTGTTCCGGTTATCCGTGAACTTCAGCGGGTTTCGACCCCTGGCCGTCGCGTCTATATGGGCGTGAAAGACATCCCGCAGGTCCGTCAGGGCCTTGGCGTTTCGATTGTCTCGACCCCCAAAGGCGTCATGTCCGATGCAAACGCTCGCAACCAGAATGTTGGTGGCGAAGTGCTTTGCACCGTCTTCTAAGGAGGTCTGTATGTCTCGTATTGGTAAAAAACCGGTCGAGCTGCCTGCTGGCGTAACCGTCACGCAGTCTGGTCAGACCGTCGAAGTGAAGGGCCCGAAAGGCGTCCTGAGCTTCACCGCAACCGATGATGTCACCATCACCGTAGAGGACAACCAGCTGAACGTCGCGCCGCGTGGCAAGTCCAAGCGCGCCCGTCAGCAGTGGGGCATGAGCCGCACAGTGGTTGCCAACATGGTCACCGGTGTCACCGACGGTTTCAAGAAAGAGCTGGAAATCAACGGTGTTGGTTACCGTGCCCAAATGCAGGGCAATGTTCTGAAGCTGAACCTTGGCCTGTCGCATGACGTTGATTTCGTTCCACCGGAGGGCGTCACCGTGACCGCTCCGAAGCAGACCGAAATCGTCGTTGAAGGCATTGATCCACAACTCGTCGGCCAAGTCGCGGCCAACATCCGCGCCTGGCGGAAACCCGAGCCCTACAAAGGCAAAGGTATCAAATACAAAGACGAGTATATCTTCCGCAAGGAAGGTAAGAAGAAGTAAGGACCAGACAGATGGCAAACAGCAAACGGACCCTGTTCCTCAAGCGCCGCCTGCGCGTCCGGAACAGACTGCGCAAGCACAACGTGGGCAAAATGCGCCTGTCGGTGCATCGCTCGAACAAGAACATCAGCGTTCAGCTGATCGACGACGTGAATGGCGTCACCCTGGCTTCGGCTTCTTCTCTCGAGAAGGATCTGGGCGTGGTTGGCAAAAACAACGTCGATGCGGCCACGAAAGTGGGCGCTGCGATCGCAGAGCGGGCCAAGAAAGCCGGTGTCGAAGACTGCTATTTCGACCGCGGTGGCTTCCTGTTTCATGGCAAAGTGAAGGCATTGGCCGACGCTGCGCGTGAAGGCGGCTTGAAGTTCTAAGAAACCTGTGGGGGGCGGTGACGCCCTCCCGATGATCCGGGGGCCACTCGATCCGTCGCGTGGCCCACCAGGATTGACAATAAAGGCGCCAAACCGCGCCACCATGAAAGGAATGCCTGATGGCAGAACGTGATAACCGCCGGGGCCGTCGCGACCGCGATGAAACTCCGGAATTCGCCGATCGTCTGGTTGCGATCAACCGCGTATCGAAAACCGTTAAGGGTGGTAAGCGCTTTGGCTTCGCCGCGCTTGTCGTTGTTGGCGACCAAAAAGGCCGTGTCGGCTTTGGTAAAGGTAAAGCGAAAGAGGTCCCCGAGGCCATCCGCAAAGCCACCGAGCAAGCCAAGCGCCAAATGATCCGCGTGCCGCTTCGTGAAGGCCGCACCCTGCACCACGATATCGAAGGCCGTCATGGCGCTGGTAAAGTGGTTATGCGGACCGCCCCGGAAGGTACTGGTATCATCGCCGGTGGTCCGATGCGTGCCGTGTTCGAAATGCTGGGCATCAAAGACGTGGTTTCCAAGTCGTTGGGGTCTGCGAACCCTTACAACATGATCCGCGCCACCATCGACGGGCTGCAAAAAGAATCCAGCCCCCGCATGATCGCTCAACGTCGCGGCAAGAAGGTCGCCGACATCCTGGGTGCAAAATCTGAAGCTCCGGCAGCTGCCGA
Source organism: uncultured Aliiroseovarius sp. (assembly GCF_947497285.1). Classification (GTDB taxonomy): domain Bacteria; phylum Pseudomonadota; class Alphaproteobacteria; order Rhodobacterales; family Rhodobacteraceae; genus Aliiroseovarius. Next base: position 24,338 of record NZ_CANMFT010000005.1, read on the forward strand.
AGCCGAAGACGCGTAAGGAGACTGATCCATGGCCAAAACCATCGTCGTCAAGCAGATCGGCTCTCCGATCCGCCGCCCCGCCAAGCAGCATCAAACGCTGATCGGCCTGGGCCTGAATAAGATGCACAAGACCCGCGAGCTGGAAGACACCCCAGCCGTGCGCGGCATGATCGCCAAGATCCCGCATATGGTTGAAATCATCGAGGAGAAGGGCTGAGCTAAGGCTTAGACCATCTCTTGAAGATTTAAAGCACCCCGGTCAGAGATGGCCGGGGTGTTTCTTTTACGCCACTGGCAATTGATTGGGTTGGTCTATGTGGAATGCTCTTTTTTTTTGACGCTGAGGCTTTTGTCGCATTCTTGGTGATGCCAATTAATCCACTCATCACGTTGCTTGCGCCATTTGTTTTGAAGCGGTTTTGGCCTTGGCTTTTTCTGAATGGATATACGTTTTAGATCATCGGTCTGGAGCAGCTTCTCTTGAAACAACTGTATGAGCGAGAACTGCCAGTAGGCTCCGATCTCACTGCGTTTATGGGGTTCTTTCTGCAACTGGTCTGGTCGGCTGCTTCATTGATTATCTTTCTGGTCTTTGCCACCGTGCAAAAGTGGCATCGAACGAAATGACAGACCTCTGCTGGAACACCGAATTTTCACAGACGCCTCGAAGCTGTTAATTTCACCCGGCATCGCCGGGCAGCGCCCGACCCTCGCCCTGGGAGGGCGCTTCGCCCCCCCAGGGTCAGGCACTGCCCTTAACGGCTCCCCGCACCCCGGCCGCTCCCAATCGCGGGTGTTGATCAGGCCGGCCCGCTCCATTGTGTTCGCCAGCACGCCACTTGTTTTTCTGGGCGACCAACATGAACGCCCTCCTAATCCTTCCGCTCCATTGGCAGGCGATCTTGCCGATGCAAGGCTTGCGTGGCGGTCTACTTGGGTCTATACGCCCCCGGTGGCGTGTTGCGTCACAGAATCAAAACCAAGAAAAGCCGTGTTTGGCCCCCTACGCTTCATGGGTCAGTTCCGGCAAGGAGAAGCGACATGAAACTGAACGAACTGCGCGACAATCCCGGCGCAACCAAACCCCGCAAACGCGTTGGCCGTGGTCCGGGCTCCGGCACCGGTAAAATGGGTGGCCGCGGTATCAAAGGTCAGAAATCCCGTTCGGGTGTGGCCATCAAAGGCTACGAAGGCGGCCAAATGCCGCTCTATCAACGTCTGCCCAAGCGTGGATTTAACAAGCCGAACCGCAAGAAGTTCGCTGTGATCAACCTGGGTCTGATCCAGAAATTCATCGACGAGAAAAAGCTGGACGCCAAAGACATCACCGAAGACACATTGGTTGCTTCGGGTCTGGTGCGCCGCAAGCTGGACGGTGTTCGCGTGCTGGCGAAGGGCGACTTGACCGCCAAAGCCACCATCACCGTAACCGGCGCGTCGAAATCGGCTGTTGAAGCTGTCGAAAAAGCTGGCGGTAAATTGACCGTCGCTGCTCCGGCTGCAGCTGAATAAGACCTTGTGAGGGGCGTCGCTGCCCCTTACATATCTTGCTATGTTTTCAAGCGCCGCCGGAGCCGGGAACGGTCCGGCGGCGTTTTACTTGGATCTAGGGGGCCTTATGGCATCTGCAGCAGAACAAATGGCCGCAAACATGAGCTGGGGCGCCTTTGGTAAGGCGACCGAGCTTCGACAGCGGATTTTCTTCACGATCGGGCTTCTGATCATCTATCGTATCGGCACGTATATCCCCATTCCGGGGATCGACGGAGCAGCCCTGCGGGAATTCATGGAGCAAGCCCAGTCCGGCATCGCTGGCGTGCTTGGTATGTTCACCGGTGGCGCGCTGAGCCGTATGGGTGTGTTTGCCCTTGGCATCATGCCCTACATCTCGGCCTCGATCATCGTGCAGCTTCTCAGTTCCATGTGGGAACCGCTGAAGCAGCTGAAGAAAGAAGGCGAGCAGGGCCGCAAGAAGATCAACCAATACACCCGCTATGGCACTGTGCTGTTGGCGACCGGGCAGGCATTTGCTTTGGCAAATAGCCTTCAGGCTGGTGATCTGGTCACCGACCCCGGCATGTTCTTCATCGCAGCTTGCGTGATCACCCTTGTGGGCGGCACCATGTTCCTGATGTGGCTCGGCGAGCAGATCACGGCGCGCGGTATCGGCAACGGTATTTCCCTGATCATCTTCGTCGGCATCGTCGCCGAGATCCCGGCCGCTTTGGGCCAATTCCTGGCTTCGGGCCGCTCAGGCGCCATCAGCCCCGCGGTGATCATTGGCGTCATGGTAATGATCGTTGCGGTGATTGCATTCGTGGTGTTCATGGAACGCGCGCTGCGCAAGATCCACATTCAATATCCGCGCCGTCAGGTCGGCATGAAGGTCTATGACGGTGGCTCCAGCCACTTGCCGATCAAGGTGAACCCGGCAGGGGTTATCCCTGCGATCTTCGCCTCGGCGTTGTTGCTGCTGCCGACCACGATCTCGACCTTTTCGTCCGGTCAGGCAGGCCCGGTCATGTCGACCGTCCTTGCCTATTTCGGTCCCGGCCAACCGCTGTATCTGCTGTTCTTCACGGCGATGATCGTGTTTTTCACGTTCTTCTACACCAAGGAAGTCGCATTCAAGACGGACGAGGTCGCCGACAATCTGAAGAACCAAAACGGTTTCGTGCCCGGTATTCGCCCCGGCAAAAAGACTGCCGAGTATCTGGACTATGTCGTGACACGACTGCTGGTTCTGGGGTCGGGCTATCTGGCCGCTGTTTGTCTTCTGCCGGAAATTCTGCGCAGCCAATTGGCAATCCCGTTCTACTTCGGCGGCACCTCGGTGCTGATCGTGGTGTCGGTGACGATGGACACGATCCAACAGGTTCAGTCGCATCTGCTGGCGCACCAGTATGAGGGCCTGATCGAGAAGTCGCAGCTTCGCGGCAAGAAACGCTCGAAGAAGGCTCCGTCGCGTCGATGAACATCATTCTGCTTGGACCGCCCGGTGCCGGCAAAGGCACGCAAGCCCGTATCCTGGTTGATGAGCGTGGCATGATCCAACTGTCGACCGGCGACATGTTGCGTGAGGCGAAAGACTCGGGCACCGAGATGGGCAAGAAGGTTGCCGCGATCATGGATGCGGGCGAGCTTGTCACAGACGAGATCGTCATCGGCCTGATCGACGAGAAGCTGGAAGGTGACCAAGCGGGCGGTTTCATCTTTGACGGCTTCCCGCGCACATTGGCCCAAGCGGATGCGTTGGGCGCATTGCTGAAAAAGCATGGAGCCAAGCTAGATGCGGTGGTCGAAATGCGCGTCGATGATGACGCGTTGGTATCGCGGATCACGGCCCGGTCGACCTGCGGCACTTGCGGTGAGGGATATAACGATATCTCAAAGCCAATCCCGGCAGATGGCAAATGCGCGAACTGCGGTGGAACTGATTTCAAGCGCCGCGCAGACGACAACGAAGAAAGCCTGCGCACGCGCCTGATGGAATACTACAAGAAGACCTCGCCGTTGATTGGGTATTACCATGCCAAGGGCGACTTGCAGTCGGTGAATGGGCTGGGCGAGATTGACGAGGTGAAGGCCGAAATCGCGGGCGTTCTGGACGCCTGATCTTTTCCGACCAAGAACAACCCAAGCGCCGCAAGTTTCAAGCGGCGCTTGTTCTTTTTTTGGGATGGATGCCGGAATCCCCGGCCCGAAGGACATGACGGGTTGACGCCCAAGGCATTCCCATCTAAGTCACCCCATCCCTAATGGGAATCGGCGTGTGTTCGGGGGTCGCTCCCCTAGGCCGCCAGACCAGAAATTCAGCGCGGCCCGCAGGAAAAATCCGGCGGGCTTCCGTTGTGAAAAAAGGTTCCGGAGCTACGGAACCGCAACGAAAAGGAAAGTGACACGTGGCACGTATCGCCGGCGTAAACATCCCGACCCACAAACGGGTCCCGATCGCCCTGACATATATCACCGGAATTGGTCATACTTCGGCCAAAGCCATTTGCGAAGCAGTCAAGATCGACGAAACCCGTCGTGTCAACGAACTGTCGGACGCGGAAGTCCTTGCCATTCGCGAGCACATTGACGCGACCTATTCCGTCGAAGGCGACCTGCGTCGTGAAACGCAGATGAACATCAAGCGTTTGATGGATCTTGGTTGCTATCGCGGCCTGCGTCATCGCCGCAACCTCCCTGTGCGCGGTCAGCGTACTCACACCAACGCTCGTACCCGCAAAGGCCCCGCAAAGGCTATTGCCGGTAAGAAGAAATAAGGGAGGGTTTGACCAATGGCTCGCGAAAAGACTCGTACCAAGCGTAAAGAGCGTAAGAACATTGCCTCTGGCGTTGCTCATGTGAACTCTTCGTTCAACAACACAAAGATCCTGATCTCGGACGTGCAAGGCAACGCAATTGCCTGGTCATCGGCTGGCACCATGGGCTTCAAGGGTTCGCGCAAATCGACCCCTTATGCGGCTCAGATGGCGGCAGAAGATGCTGGCAAGAAGGCCCAGGAACACGGCGTCAAGACGCTGGAAGTCGAAGTGCAAGGCCCCGGTTCGGGCCGTGAATCGGCTCTGCGTGCTTTGGCTGCTGTCGGCTTCAACATCACTTCGATCCGTGATGTGACCCCGATTGCCCACAACGGCTGCCGCCCGCCGAAGCGCCGCCGCGTATAATCAAGTTTTCACCGGGCTGCGATAGTCGCCGCCCGGTTTTCCGTCATTTTAACCTCGGGCGTCCTGCCCTTTGGACATGGGGACAGGACTGGTATGGAGGGACGCATGATCCATAAAAATTGGGCTGAATTGATCAAGCCGACACAGCTGGACATTAAGCCGGGCAATGATCCCGCACGGCAGGCAACTGTTGTAGCCGAGCCGCTGGAGCGTGGCTTTGGTCTGACCTTGGGTAACGCCCTGCGCCGCGTGCTGATGAGCAGCCTGCAAGGTGCGGCCGTAACGTCGGTGCAGATCGACAACGTGCTGCACGAGTTTAGCTCGGTTGCCGGCGTGCGTGAAGACGTGACCGACATCGTTCTGAACCTCAAAGGTGTCGCGATCAACATGGAAGTCGAAGGGCCCAAGCGCCTGTCGATTTCAGCCAAAGGTCCGATGGTTGTTACCGCTGGTGACATCTCGGAAACCGCTGGCATTGAGATTCTGAATAAAGATCACGTGATCTGTCACCTCGACGATGGCGCCGACCTGTTCATGGAACTGACCGTTAACACCGGTAAGGGCTATGTTGCGTCGGACAAGAACAAGCCGGAAGATGCGCCGATTGGCCTGATCCCGGTCGATGCGATCTATTCGCCGGTCAAGAAGGTCAGCTATGACGTTCAACCGACCCGTGAAGGTCAGGTTCTGGACTATGACAAGCTGACGCTGAAGCTGGAGACAGATGGGTCGGTCACCCCGGAAGACGCCGTGGCTTTTGCCGCGCGCATCGTTCAGGACCAACTGTCGATCTTCGTGAACTTCGACGAGCCGGAAGCGGCTGGTCGTCAGGACGAAGACGATGGGCTCGAGTTCAACCCGCTTCTGCTGAAGAAAGTGGACGAGCTGGAACTGTCTGTGCGTTCGGCAAACTGCCTGAAGAACGACAACATCGTGTATATTGGCGATTTGATCCAGAAAACCGAAGCCGAGATGCTTCGCACCCCGAACTTCGGCCGCAAGTCGCTGAACGAGATCAAGGAAGTGCTTTCGGGCATGGGTCTGCACCTCGGCATGGATGTCGAAGAATGGCCGCCTGAGAACATCGAAGAGCTTGCTAAGAAATTCGAAGATCAGTTCTGATCATCGACGGGGGCCGGGTTTCTGGCCCCCCACATGCCCGCACTTGGCGGGGAACATCTGGGCGATCCTGCCCCAAGGAGAGGGACCGACACGCATCGGTTCTCAGACAAAGCACCGCTCGTTCAAGAGCACCAAAGAAGGATTAAGAAAATGCGTCACGCTCGTGGTTACCGCCGCCTGAATCGCACACATGAACACCGCAAAGCGATGTTCGCAAATATGGCTGGTTCGCTGATCGAACACGAACAGATCAAAACGACCCTGCCGAAAGCAAAAGAACTGCGCCCGATCATTGAAAAAATGATCACGCTGGCCAAACGCGGTGACGTTCACGCCCGTCGTCAGGCTGCGTCGCGTCTGAAGCAAGACCAGCACGTCGCCAAATTGTTCGACGTTCTGGGCCCGCGCTTCGCTGAGCGCCAAGGTGGTTATGTTCGCGTTCTGAAAGCTGGCTTCCGTTATGGCGACATGGCGCCGATGGCGATCATCGAATTCGTTGACCGCGATGCCGACGCCAAAGGCGCTGCTGATCGTGCCCGCCTTGAGGCAGAGGAAGAAGCGGAAAACGCTTAAGCACTTCGCCGATTTGTTCGGTTTTCTTGAACCCCGCGCTCTTGTTGGCGCGGGGTTTTTCGTTGCAAAGGGGCGGCATCGCGCGCGCGTTGAATTCGACGCCTTTTCGAGCGATGAGGCCAAAAAGGCGTTAAAATACAATTAATGGTTGTTTGACTTTGCCCCCACTGTCTAAAAGGATAGGTGCAGGGGTTTGGGGATCGAACCATCAATGGAAGAACATTTTGGACTGGATCAGGGGTTGGCCAAGTTGTCCGACTTGGCGCCAAAGGGCTATGCTCTGGGGCTGCATATTCGCTATGCCTCGGCGCATATCATGATCCAAACCTACGACCCGCGTTGGAGCCAGATTTACACCGAAAAGGGCTATATGCTTGCGGATCCAATGGTTTTCTGGGGGTTTGGCAATGCCGGCACCATCCGGTGGAGCGAACTTGACCTGCCCGACCCTCATGGGATTTTGGCGCAAGCGGCCAACTTTGGCTTGAAATACGGTATAGCGGTGGCACACGGCCCCACCTCGTCGCGCACCATTTGTGGTTTTGCGCGCGAAGATCGGGAATTTTCCGACGCAGAGATCGCTACGATCCACCAAATCGTTTGTGACCTACATGATAGATCCACGCCGCCCGAGCAACTGACAGCGGCACAGCGCATGGCGTTGCGGCTGATCGCCAAGGGCAGCCGCCACGCTGAAGCGGCCGCGTTGCTTGGCATATCGGAAAGCGCATTCAAAGCGCGGTTGCGCAGCGCGCGCGAGCGGCTGTTTGTGCGCACGACCGCCGAAGCCATTCAGCGCGCGCAGGAATACAATCTGCTCTAACGCAGCCAAACCGCATCATTACATCTTTCAACCGGTGGCGCGGCCCCTTAGATTTGCTCTATGGCAGATCTGTTCGATACCACGGAAAATGACACGCAACGTGAGGGCGGCAAACCCGCCCCGCGGCCGCTTGCGGATCGATTGCGCCCTCAGTCGTTGGGTGACGTGATCGGGCAGGAGCAAGTTTTGGGGCCGGATGCGCCGTTGGGCACCATGTTGGCGTCAGGCAGCCTTGGGTCATTGATTCTTTGGGGTCCGCCGGGGGTTGGCAAAACGACGATAGCGCGCCTGCTCGCGCGCGAAACCGATCTGCATTTCATCCAGATCAGCGCGATTTTCACCGGTGTGCCCGAGCTGCGCAAGGTTTTCGAAGCAGCCCGTCACCGCCGGTCCAACGGGCAGGGCACGCTGTTGTTCGTTGACGAAATCCATCGTTTTAACAAGGCGCAGCAAGATGGGTTTCTGCCGCATATGGAGGATGGCACCATCCTTCTGGTCGGCGCCACGACTGAAAACCCATCGTTCGAGCTGAACGCGGCTGTCTTGTCGCGCGCGCAGGTCTTGGTGTTGAAGCGTTTGACGCTCGCGGATCTTGAACGTCTGGTTCAGCGGGCAGAGCAGGAATTGGGGCAGGCGCTACCGCTGACAGGCGAGGCGCGCGAAGCCTTGCTTGAAATGGCGGACGGAGACGGTCGGGCCCTTTTGAACCTGGTCGAACAAGTGGCAGCCTGGAATGTTGACGAAAAGCTGGATGTCGCAGGGCTGTCGTCCCGGCTGATGCGCCGCGCGGCCATCTATGACAAGTCCGGGGATGAGCATTTCAACCTGATATCGGCCCTGCACAAATCTGTGCGCGGCTCGGACCCGGATGCGGCGCTTTACTGGTTGGCGCGGATGCTGACCGGGGGCGAAGACCCCCGCTATTTGGCGCGGCGCATCACGCGGATGGCGGTCGAAGATATCGGGCTGGCAGACCTTCAAGCCCATCGCGTGTGTCTTGATGCATGGGAAACCTACGAACGTCTTGGCAGCCCTGAAGGAGAGTTGGCACTGGCACAGGCCGTCGCCTATCTGGCATTGGCACCGAAATCGAACGCTGCCTATGCCGCTTACAAATCGGCAATGTCAGCGGCGAAAAAAACCGGATCAGAGCCGCCGCCCAGTCACATCCTGAACGCGCCAACCCAGTTGATGAAGGATCAGGGCTTTGGCGAAGGCTATGCCTATGATCACGATGCGCCGGACGGATTTTCCGGCCAGAACTACTTTCCCGACGGGATGAAGCGCGGTGTCTATTACCTACCGGTTGAGCGCGGGTTCGAGCGGGAATTGAAGAAGCGCGTCGATTATTTTGCGCGCCTGAGGGCGAAGCGCAGCGAATAAGTGCGGGCGCAAGGCGGCAAGCCAAATGGAAAGAAAGAGCCACGATGGAACATAGCGCACCTAAAAAACGGATATGGGACCCGGTCACACGCCTGTTTCACTGGTCGCTGGTCATTGCTGTCGTGACGGGTTGGTCCCTGGGTCGGTTTGGCCCGACGGTTCTGTCCTTGCATTATTACATGGGCTACACCGTCGCTGGCTTGTTGGCTCTGCGGCTCTATTGGGGCTTTCGGGGGCCTAAGCCGATCCGCTTTCGGTCGTTCATCTACGGGCCACGCGCCACATGGGCCTATGTCAAACGCATGACAAAACGCGTGCCAAGCCATTGGCCGGGACATAACCCGGTTGGCGCCTTATCGGTCTTTGCGATGCTGGCGGTTTTGGCGCTGCAAGTGGGGACGGGGCTGTTTGCTGATCCCGATGATTTCGTGAATGCCGGACCGCTTGCCGGTTGGGTGGATTTTGACACCGCGCGCTGGGCGGCAAACACGCACCGGCTTTCTTCCAAGCTCCTGTTGGCCCTTGTGGTCCTGCATCTTGGCGCAATTCTGTATTACCGCTTTTGGAAAGGCGAGGATCTGGTCCGCCCTATGATCACCGGCTGGAAAGAAGTGCGCGAGGACCACCCTGAGGCCTAGCCAAAAACAGACGCAATGCTTGACAACCGGCCCCGTGCATCCGAGTTAAGCCCCATGATGACACCCCTTCTTCAAGTCGCTCTTGGTGGCGCGATTGGCGCTTCGGCCCGGTATTTGACCGGAAACGCGGTGACGCGGGCGCTGGGGCATGGCTTTCCTGCGGGAACGATGGTTGTGAATGTGCTTGGCTCGATCCTGATGGGTGTTCTGGTTGTGGTCTTGGCGCGTAAGGGGGGACAAGCTGCGGCGCCATTCCTGATGACCGGGGTGCTTGGCGGCTTCACCACCTTTTCTGCTTTTTCGCTGGACGCGGTCACGTTGTTTGAACGTGGCCAGATCGGAACGGCAAGCGGTTATGTGGTCGGCTCGGTGGTGCTGTCTCTTCTTGGGTTTTTGGGCGGGCTATTCGTGGCCCGAATGGTACTGGCATGAGCGGTGTTCAAACGATCACGGTCGCCGAAGATGAAGCCGAACAGCGGCTTGACCGCTGGGTGCGGCGCAACTTCCCACATGTCGGGCAGGGGCGAATTGAGAAGGCATGTCGCAAGGGCGAAATCCGGGTTGATGGTGCCAAGGTCAAACCGTCGTCGCGGGTTGGACCGGGGACTGAGGTGCGCTTGCCGCCCCTGCCGGATGCCGGAGAAGATCGAGACCGGCCCAAGCCGCAACCCCGTGTGTCGGACGCCGATGCGAAACTTATCCAAAGCTGCGTTCTGTATCGTGACGAGCATATCATCGCGCTGAACAAACCGCCCGGCCTGCCCAGTCAGGGTGGCAGCAAGCAGACCCGCCACGTAGACGGGCTGGCCGAGGCGCTGAAATTTGGCCGCGAGGACAAGCCACGTCTTGTGCACCGGCTCGACAAAGACACGTCGGGCGTACTGCTTCTGGCCCGCACACAGAAAATGGCCGGAGAGCTGACGCAAGCCTTTCGTGCACGCGACACCCGCAAGATCTATTGGGCGCTTGTTGCCGGTGTGCCGCAACCGCGTTGGGGAACGCTGCGCTGGGGGCTGGTCAAGGCGCCGGGTCATGGCGGCAAGGGCGAGGCTGAAAAGATGATCTGCGTGCATCCGCGCCATGTCGATGAAACCCCCGGTGCAAAGCGCGCAACCACGGATTACGCCGTGTTGACGACGCTCGCCAGCCGCGCTGCATGGGTGGCGCTGGTGCCTGTCACTGGGCGAACCCACCAATTGCGCGCCCATATGGCTGAACTGGGTCACCCGATCGCGGGTGACGGAAAATATGGTGGGTCCAGTCAGGAAAACCTTGGTGATGGGTGGGGTGCCCAACTGGGTGGCGAGCTGTCGAAGAAGCTGCACCTTCATGCACGCTCGATCAGCTTTACCCATCCGGCCACAGGCAAGCCCGTGACCATCACCGCGCCGCTGCCCGATCACATGCAGCGCACGTGGGACTACATGGGCTGGCAAGACGGTGATGTGCCTGCCGATCCATTTGAGGATCTGGAATGACGGAAACGCCCTTGCGTCTTGTGGTGTTCGACGTAGACGGCACCCTGATCGACAGTCAGGACTTCATCGTCGAGGCAATGAACCGTGCCTTTGGCGAAATGGGAGTGCCCCTGCCTACGCGGGCCGAGGTGCTGGCAATCGTGGGTTTGTCGCTTGATCAAGCCATCGGGCGACTTGTACCTGCGATGTCGAAGGCCGACGTGGCAATCGCCGCTCAGCGATACAAGGACATGTTCATCAAATTGCGCGCCGAAAAAGGGGGCGAGGCTGCCGCCCCACTATACCCCGGTGCGCGTGCTGCACTGGAACAGCTTCACGCGCAGGATGAGGTGCTGCTTGGCGTCGCAACTGGCAAGGCGCGGCGCGGGCTTGACCACGCCTATGACGCGCACGATTTGCGCCACTTCTTCATGACCAGCCAAACAGCCGACGACCATCCTTCGAAACCTCATCCGTCCATGCTTCATGCTGCGCTGAAGGAAACGGGCGCCGAGGCGGTTCAGGCCGTGATGATCGGCGACACGAGCTTCGATATCGAGATGGGACACGCCGCAGGTTTTCGCACGATTGGTGTGACATGGGGCTATCACCCGCGTGAAGGGCTTTTGGCCGCTGGCGCCGATCTGTTGATCGAGGCGTTTGACGAACTGCCGGCTGCGCTGGCACAGCTTTGGGGGCAGGGATGAGCGTTTGGACAGCGAAACGGTTTTGGAACCACGCAGACACCATCAAGGTCGATGGGGGTTATTCCGTCGAACTTGACGGTCGTTCTGTCAAAACGCCGGCCAAAGCCCCGCTTGTCGTGCCAACCCATACCTTAGCCCAAGCGATTGCAAACGAATGGGACGCGCAGGTCGAAATCATCGACCCGGCGATGATGCCCGTGACTCGCACGGCAAATTCGGCGATCGACAAGGTGGCGGTTCAATTCAAGGACGTGGCCGAAATGCTGGCCGCCTATGGCGACAGTGATTTGCTGTGCTATCGCGCGACTTCGCCGGCAGAGCTTGTGCAGCGTCAGGCAGATCAATGGGATCCGGTTCTTGACTGGGCAAAACAGGCATTGAGTGCGCATCTGGTGCCCGTTGCGGGCGTGATGCACCAGCCCCAATCTGCGAGTGCATTGGTGCCTTTGAAAGATCGTGTCCACAGACTGACGAATTTTGAACTCGCGGCTTTCCACGATCTCGTGGCGATTTCTGGTTCGCTGGTGCTGGCACTGGCCGTTGTGGACGAATATCTGCCCGTAGAACACGCATGGAAGATCGCTCGGCTGGATGAGGCTTGGCAAGAAGAACAGTGGGGAAGCGACGAAGAGGCATCTGCGCTTTCTGAAAAGAAACGTGCCGACTTTGTGAACGCCGCTTGGTTTTTTCGGGCCTGTAGCCGCGAAACATAACGCAACCAATACCTTAGGTTAGGCTAACATTGTATCTTTCCCTTAGGTTAATCATCTCAATTGATGATGTTACCCTTGACGAAAACAAATCAAATCTTTCAAACTCTTTCCCATGTTGAGAGGGGTCTTTCCTTTCGCAAACATGACCGCAGTCACAACGGCTGCTTAATGACCCGAAACTGCGGGTAAAATATTCAGGAAGAGGTAAACATGAAAAGAACCGTTTTTCTTGGCGCACTGACTGTCGCTGGCTTGGCAGCTGGCGCATCGGCTGCGGCGACCCTTGATGATGTCAAGGCGCGTGGCAAGCTGAACTGCGGTGTGACCACCGGTCTTGTCGGCTTCGCCGCGCCGGACGCAAACGGCAAATGGGAAGGTTTCGACGTTGACTTTTGCCGCGCAGTCGCAGCTGCAGTGCTTGGCGACGCCAACGCAGTCGAGTTTGTGCCGACCACCGGCAAAACGCGCTTCACCGCCCTTGCTTCGGGCGAGGTTGACATGCTGGCTCGTAACACCACTTGGACGCTGTCGCGCGATGTCGACCTGAAGTTCGACTTCATTGGCGTGAACTACTATGACGGCCAGGGCTTCCTTGTCTCGAAAGAGATGGGCGTAAGCTCGGCCAAGGATCTGGACGGCGCAACCGTCTGCATCCAGACCGGCACCACCACCGAGCTGAACCTGGCGGACTTCTTCCGCGCAAACAACATCAGCTACGAACCCGTGCCGATCGAAACCAACGCTGAAGGTCAGCAGCAGTATCTTGCTGGTGCATGCGACGCCTACACCACCGACGCTTCGGGTCTGGCCGCAACGCGCGCCACCTTCGAAAACCCGTCGGACCACGTCGTTCTGCCTGAAATCATCTCGAAAGAGCCGCTGGGCCCGCTGGTCCGTCACGGCGACAACGAGTGGGGCGACATCGTTCGCTGGACGCTGAACGCGCTGATCTCGGCTGAAGAGATGGGCATCACCTCGGCCAATATCGGCGAACTGTCGGCGGCTGCAGGCGACAACCCGGAAATCAACCGGATCCTCGGCACCGAAGGCAACTTGGGCGAAATGCTCGGCCTTGACGCTGACTGGGCGAAGCGCGCCATCATGGCGGGCGGTAACTACGGTGAAGTCTTCGCCAAGAACATCGGCGAAAGCACACCGATCGCTCTGGCCCGTGGCCTGAACGCTCAGTGGACAGATGGCGGTCTGATCTACTCGCCGCCGTTCCGGTAAAACCAATTGGGAAGGGCGTGGTTCATCCACGCCCTTTTCCTTTCTAACTGAACGCACCTTGGCACCGCGGCAAAAGCCGCCGTCTTATAAAAATAGCCAAGGGCAACGGGGACGTCTTCTATGACAACTACAACCGACCCTCATCAGGGCCAGTTCCGGCTATCCATGCTTTTGTATGACAGCCGGTACCGCTCGATGACCATTCAGATTGTCGCGTTGATTGGCTTTCTGATGCTGATCGGCTGGCTGCTGTCCAACACAGCACAAAACCTTGCAGATCTTGGGAAAGAGCCCGGCTTCAGCTTTATGCTTGAACCCTCGGGCTATGACATCAATCAGCGCTTGCTCGACTACAATTCGCAGGATTCGCACTTGCGCGCGTCCCTTATGGGGCTTCTGAACACGCTTCTTGTGGCAGCCATGGGCTGCATTGCTGCAACAGTCATCGGCGTGATCATTGGCGTTTTGCGCTTGTCGCCAAACTGGATCGTCGCGCGCCTGTCCGCTGTGTATGTGGAAGGCTTCCGCAATGTCCCGGTTCTGTTGTGGATCGTGTTCATAATGGCGGTGCTGATCGAAACACTGCCGCAACCAAGCGCGTTCCGCAAAGGCGAGGCCAGCATGTCCCTGTGGGACACTGTGGCCATTACGAACCGGGGTGTTTATATCCCCGAGCCGCTTTTCTCGCGCAGCTTGGGTGATATCCACGTTCTGGGCTCCTCTGCCCTGCGATTTGATGTCAGCCTTGACTTGCTGGCGCTTCTGGCGGTTTTGATCGCGGGCATTCTGACCTCAGTGCTGATCAAACGTCGCGCCGATGTTATTCAAGAGGCAACGGGTGAGCGCCCGCGCACATGGCACTTGCGCCTTGGCGCCATTGTTGTTCCGTTCATTTTGGTTCTGGCCGTTTTGGGGTTCTACCTCGGCTATCCCGAGCTGAAGGGCTTCAACTTCAAAGGCGGCACGCACCTGCGCAACTCGCTTATTGCGCTTTGGCTGGCGCTGTCGCTTTACACCGGGGCCTTCATCGCCGAAATCGTGCGGTCTGGTATTCTGGCCGTGTCAAAAGGACAGACCGAAGCCGCCAGTGCCTTGGGCATGCGTCCGAACCGCACTATGAGCCTTGTGGTTCTGCCCCAAGCGCTGCGGGTGATCATCCCGCCGCTCATTTCGAATTACCTGAACCTCACCAAGAACAGCTCGCTGGCGATTGCCGTGGGTTACATGGACATCACGGGCACTTTGGGTGGCATCACGATGAACCAGACAGGCCGCGAGCTTGAAACGGTTTTGTTGCTGATGCTGGTCTACCTGACCATCTCGCTGACGATTTCGGCGGTGATGAACTGGTACAATGAATCCGTGAAGCTGAAGGAGCGCTGATATGTCTGATATGTCCTACGTTCGCTCTGAAATGTTGCCTGAACGCGCTCCACCTGCATCGCAGATTGGGTTTGTCGGCTGGATCCGCGCCAATCTGTTCAATGGAGTTGGCAACTCGATCCTGACCATCCTGTCGCTCATTTTCCTGTGGTACATTCTGTCCGCACTTCTGCCTTGGATTTTCGCGCCGACCTGGAACAGCGGTTCGCTGAATGAATGTCGCGAGATTTTTGGCGCTGATGGCGGTCATGGTGCTGCCTGCTGGGGCGTAATCCGTGAACGCTGGGTGCAGCTATTGTTCGGCTTCTATCCAGAAGCAGAGCGTTGGCGCCCGATCGTCGGCTTTGGGCTTTTGTTCGTGGCGCTGATCCCGGTGCTGTTCAACATGATATCGCGTCGGATGAACTGGGTGTTGCTGCTGGTAGTGCTTGGTCTGGCGGGGCTCTATCTTGGTGGTGCATTGGGTATCATCGCGGGTCTGGTGCTTCTTGGCGCGGCTGGCTTTGTTGGCTTCAAGGCCTTCACCACGTCGAAAGAGGATCGTGCCGCCGAAATCGCATCAGGGGCCAAGCGTCTGCCCAACCCCTTCATCTTCTCGGCGATCTACCCCTTCATCGCGCCTTGGTTGCTGTGGGGTGGGTCGATCTGGTTGCCCGTCGGTGCCGCGCTGGGTTTTGTGGTTGGTTACTTCGCCTACCGCTTCCTTGCGCCTATCGTTGGCAGTCTTGCAGGGTTGATCATCGCAGTGTTGGCAGCGCTGGTCTGGTGGCTGTTTCTGACAGGTGGCTTTGCCAGCATTATGCAAAGCATCATCCCCATCGGGCTTGAGGCTGTCGAAAGCCGAAATTTCGGGGGCTTCATGCTGTCGATCACCATCGGCGTCGTGGCCATTGCCTGTTCGTTGCCCATTGGCGTCGTTCTGGCCTTGGGGCGTCAATCCGATCTGTTGATCGTCAAGGCGCTATGCGTGGGCTTTATCGAGTTCATTCGCGGTGTGCCGCTGATCACGCTTCTGTTCGTGGCGTCCACGCTTTTGAACATCTTCCTGCCACCCGGCACCAATTTTGACATCATCCTACGGGTGCTGATCATGGTGACCCTGTTCGCCGCAGCCTATATGGCCGAGGTCGTCCGGGGCGGGCTTGCGGCCCTTCCCAAAGGCCAATACGAGGCCGCGGATGCGCTTGGGCTGGACTACTGGAAAGCCCAGCGTCTGATCATCATGCCGCAAGCCCTGAAGATCTCGATCCCCGGGATCGTGTCGACGTTTATCGGCGTGTTCAAAGACACGGTGCTGGTGTCGATCATCGGCCTGCTTGATCCGTTGGGACTGTCAAATGCTATCCGTGCAGACCAGGACTGGAACGGGGTGGTGTGGGAGCTTTACGGCTTCATCGCCTTCATGTTCTTCGTCTTCTGTTTCTCGATGTCGCGTTATTCGATGTATCTCGAACGTCGACTTCGCACGGACCATAGTTAAAGGAGCGACCTATGTCGTCTATTACTCTCGAAACCCACGCCGACCGTTCCAAGATGGAAGTCTCGGACGAAGTTGCCATCGAAATCCGTGGCATGAACAAGTGGTATGGTGCCTTTCACGTGCTGCGTGACATCGACCTGAAAGTCTATCAAGGCGAACGGATCGTCATCGCGGGGCCATCAGGGTCTGGTAAATCGACGCTGATCCGCTGCATCAACCGGTTGGAGGAGCACCAGGAAGGGCAGATCATCGTCGATGGAACCGAGCTGACCTCGGACTTGAAGAACGTGGATAAGGTGCGTTCGGAAGTGGGGATGGTGTTTCAGCACTTCAACCTTTTCCCGCACCTGACCATTCTGGAAAACTGCACGCTGGCGCCGATCTGGGTGCGCAAGACGCCCCGCAAAGAGGCGGAAGAAATTGCGATGCATTTTCTTGAGAAGGTGAAGATCCCGGAACAGGCGCTGAAATATCCCGGCATGTTGTCGGGGGGGCAGCAGCAGCGTGTGGCCATCGCCCGCTCGCTGTGCATGATGCCGCGTATCATGCTGTTTGACGAACCCACCTCAGCACTTGACCCCGAGATGATCAAGGAAGTGCTTGAAACCATGGTCGAGCTTGCCGAAGAAGGCATGACCATGCTGTGCGTCACCCACGAAATGGGCTTCGCCAAGGAAGTCGCCAACCGCGTGATCTTCATGGATGCGGGTCAGATCGTGGAACAGAACGAACCGGAAGAGTTCTTCAACAACCCACAGAACGAACGCACCAAACTGTTCCTGAGCCAGATCCTCTGAGCCTTGATAAGTCAGAAAAACGAAAGCCCTGCCATCATCCGGCAGGGCTTTTTCTTTGCCCGCTGTTGGGCCGTGCCTGTGTGGGTCGTCGCTAAATCAATTCACGCGGCACAACGAAGTCGACCACCCGGCCTGTGCCCCAATCCACGTCTTCCCATTTGTCCACGTCAAACTCGATTACGGCTGTCGCGGCGGTCGGATAGTGAAAGAATTTCGGGTGGGCAAAAGGCTCGGAGGCGAGCCGACGCGCCATATATGCCGAGCCCGGATTATGGGCAATCATCATCGCCGTTTCGCTTTGTGCTTTCTTGAGTGCCGCCAGCATCGTGTCCGGGTCAGCCAAATAAAGCTCGCGAAGATACGTAGCCTTCGGCGCACCAACGAACTTGTCAGCGATCAACGCCCATGTTTCGCGCGTGCGTTCGGCGTCGGAACACAGAACGGTGTCCGGGAAAAGCGCCTTGCTGACCAGCCAACGCCCGATCGCCTTGGCCGATGCGCGTCCCCGCTTGTTCAGCGGGCGGGCGTGATCTTCCAGATCAGCATCGCCCCAGCTGGATTTCGCATGTCGGGTCAGGATCAGTGTCAGTGTCATGTCGGGTTAAATGCTTTCATATGGAAGGCAGACTGAGCGGCCAACCTGCCATAAGACCGACTGACAGGGCAAGAGCGGCGAACCGCGCATCCTTCCCCCATGCAATCAACGCTGTCGGGCCCGTTCAGATGGGTGATGCAGGCCGAAACTTCGTAGTCTGCCGCCCCTAGCGCATCCACCGGGCAAGCAGTGCGGCACGGGGCAGCGCACCCGTCGCAGGGGCGTGCCACCGCGTCTGGCAAGGTCAGATGGCCCGGCACCCTTACCGCGCCGCGATAGCTGACCCACAGCCCCGCCGTATCATGAACCAATAGCGCCACGGGGGATTGCCACGCCCGACCAGATCGCAACGCCCAGTCGAAAAACGGTGGATAGGGCGGACCATCGGATGGAAAGACCGCAGTCCCGCGCCAGCGGTTTGCCAAGTCCCCGATCGTGCGTTTGGACCAACGATCCATCGGGTCTGCGACTTGATCGGCGTATTCAGGGCTTGCGGTGAAGGTCGTCCAGAAACCGGGCTCATACGGGCCCAACAGAACCACCGTATCCGGCCCATCATGCAACACGCCGAACACGTCCAACTGCACGGCACGCGCATTCCGCGCCAGCCGCTCCAGCGTCATTTCCGGCGAAACGGCAGCATCAGGCTCCAGCCCAGTTTTGATGGATTGTCGTCTTGCCATTGCAGCCCGATCACCATGTCGTCATGCCCGTCGCGGGGCTGATCCGTGTATGTCTTGAATATACGATCCCAGATCGACAGACAGAAGCCATAGTTGCTGTCCGTTTCGTCCCGGTGAACGGAATGGTGCACGCGGTGCATGTCGGGGGTGACGAGGATCAGCCTTAGCCAGCGGTCCAGACCCAGCGGCAGACGCATATTGGCGTGGTTGAACATGGCCGAGCCGTTCAACACGACCTCAAACAAGATCACGCCAAGCGCGGGTGCGCCGATCAGATAGACAACCCCGATCTTGATGATCATCGAGGCCGCAATCTCGACCGGGTGAAACCTAAGCGCGGTGGTCACGTCGAAATCGCGGTCGGCGTGATGCACGCGGTGCAGGCGCCACAAGACAGGCACTTTGTGAAAGACGAGGTGCTGCGCCCAGATGGCAAGATCAAGGATCACCATGGCGGCGATGACCTCGACCCAGACGGACAGCGTGATCATGTTGAACAGCCCCCAGCCTTGGGCGGCAGCATCCAAAGCTGCACCGACGGCCAACAAGGGCAGAAGAACATTCATCAAGCGCAGGGTCAGGGTGTCGACAACAATGATCGACAAATTGGTGAACCAACGCGTCTGCCTTGGTTGGGTGCGCGGCCGTCGCGGCACTTTGGCCTCGACAGTTGCGAAAAGCGCGAATAGGCCAAGAAACGTGCCAAGGCGAAGGATGAGTTCATATTCCATACAGCGTATTTATGGACTACCCACCCAAGCGCAAGACACATTCCCGCGACGAATTGTGCCGCGACGTCTAGGCGCGGATCAACGACCCTGCACCGTGATCGGTGTAAAGTTCCAGCAGGCAGGCATTGGGCGCGCGTCCATCAAGGATGACCACCGCCCGCACGCCGCCGTCAATCGCAGCAAGCGCGGTTTCGGTTTTGGGGATCATCCCCCCAGCAATCACGCCCGCGGCCGTCATCTCTCGAATTTGCGTGGGCGTCAGTTCGGTCAGAACCTCTCCGTCCGCGTTCTTGACGCCCTCGACATCAGTCAAAAGCAACAAGCGGTCCGCCTTCAGGCCAGCCGCGATTGCCCCGGCCATCGTGTCACCGTTGATGTTGAACGTCTCACCGTTGCGGCCCGCCCCCAATGGGGCGATGACAGGTATGGTTTCAGTGGTGGCCAGATCGTGCAGAACGGACACGTCCACATCGACCGGCGTGCCTACAAAGCCCAGATCGGGGTTGGTCTGGTCGCATATCACAAGGTTCGCGTCCTTGCCCGAAAGCCCGACGGCTTTGCCGCCTTCTGCGTTGATCGCCTGCACGATCCGCTTGTTGACGCTGCCCGACAGCACCATTTCGACCACTTCCACGGTGGCGGCGTCTGTCACGCGCTTGCCGTTCACAAACTCGCTTTTGATCTGCAACCGATCCAGCATGGAGTTGATCATCGGCCCGCCGCCATGCACGACCACAGGCATCACGCCCACCTGACGCATCAGGACAATGTCGCGCGCAAAGCTCGCCATCGCCTCGTCATCGCCCATGGCATTGCCGCCAAACTTGATGACAACAGTGGCCCCGGCATAGCGCTGCAAATAGGGCAGGGCTTGGGAAAGAGTGCGGGCGGTGGCGATCCAGTCGCGGTTCATTTCTTGCGTCTTCATCTTTTATTCCTCGTGCCACCCCGTGTTAGAGCGTCGGCAACCCGCTGCCAAGGGGCATTGCGCCCGGCCCGCGTGCTGCTAGGGTTGCGGCGAACCCAACCGACAGGAATGGTGATCATGGCCGAGCGACAAAAGACCCTTCTTCTGACTGGTGCAAGCCGCGGTATCGGCCATGCAACCGTGCGCCGGTTCAATCTTGAAGGCTGGCGGGTCATCACCTGTTCGCGCCACGCGATCCCTGAAGAATGTCCCTGGGGCGGAGCTGGTGAAGATCACGTGCAAGTGGACCTGTCCGACCCCACAGATACGATTAATGCTGTTGGGGTCATTCAAGATAAACTGGATGGACGCCTCGATGCGCTGGTCAACAACGCCGGTATTTCTCCGAAGGGGCCGAATGGAGAGCGGCTGAGCACGCTGAACACTGACCTGATGGATTGGGGCAAGGTGTTCCATGTAAACTTCTTTGCATCCGTGGTTCTGGCGCGGGGGTTGAAAGACGAACTGGCGGCGGCCAAAGGGGCTGTGGTGAATGTGACGTCAATCGCAGGCGTGCGCGTCCACCCATTTGCTGGCGCGGCCTATGCGACCTCAAAAGCGGCGCTTGCCGCGCTGACCCGTGAAATGGCGCATGATTTCGGGCCGCTGGGTGTTCGGGTCAATGCGATTGCGCCCGGAGAGGTCGAAACCTCGATCTTGTCGCCGGGAACCGAAAAAATTGTCGAGAAACTGCCAATGCGCCGCCTCGGTCAGCCCGAGGAAGTCGCCGCCGCGATCTATTTCCTGTGTTCGGATGACAGCTCGTATATCTCGGGAACCGAGATCGAGGTGAATGGCGCCCAGCACGTGTAGGCCCGCGTTTGGTTAGTCCAGCGACGCGATGATGGCGCGCAATGTCTCGATGCCCAGGCCTTTTTCCGAGGATGTCAGCACCATTTCCGGAAAGGCCGCCGGGTGTTTGGACAGTGCGCTTCGCACTTGCGTCAGCATCTTCTCGCGGTCTTTTTCCTTGACCTTATCAGCCTTTGTCAGAACCGCCTGAAATGTCACAGCGGATTTGTCCAAAAGCGACATGATCTCGTCGTCCACAGGTTTCACGCCGTGGCGGGCGTCGATCAAAACGAAGGCGCGGCGCAGGTTTTGACGCCCCGAGAGGTAAGATTTAAGCAGCCGCTGCCATTTCTCGACCACCTTTACCGGTGCGTTGGCATAACCATAGCCGGGAAGGTCCACCAGATAGGGGCCGTTGGTCGTCGTGAAGAAGTTAATCTCTTGCGTCCGGCCCGGCGTGTTTGACGCGCGTGCGAGTCCCTTACGGCCCGTCAGGGCGTTGATCAGGCTAGACTTCCCAACATTCGATCGCCCGGCGAAGCATACCTCGATCCGGTCTGGGTCGGGTAGTCCGTCCATCGCCACAACACCTTTCAGAAAGTCAGTGTTAGCGGCAAATAGCAGGCGGCCCGCTTCACGTTCCGGTGCGTCCGGGTCTTCTGCCAAGGGGAAGGGCAACTGGCTCATGCGATCACCTGCACCGGACTGTCGACATGGACGATACCGGGTCTTACGACGTAGCCGTAGACGCCGAACTCCTGATGACCCCAGCCTTGCTTCAGCGCCCCCAATGTATCTGCGTCACGCTCGCCCGAGCGCGTATTGGCTGTGGTGGCAAGGCAACGTGTAATCTCTTCGCGGACCTCCAGCTCCGCTTCGCCCACCTGAATATGTTTGCCCCCCCAGCTTTTTTCATCCCAGGCCGCAAGTCCGGCCAGCAACAGGTTTCCGCGCCAGCGTTGCGGTGAAAGTTCTTGGTTCAGATGCGCCTCGACCGCTTTATGCGAGGTCAGATTGATCAACGAGATCGAGGGGAAATCTGTGTCCGTCATCCCGCGATCAGCCGCTACAAGCTGCACAGGCGCTGCGCGTTCTGGCGGGCAAAGGGGGGTGACCCACTCGATGAACCGCGCGTTGTCGTCAGGGCGGTCGGGATTGAAGGTAAGGCCGGGCTGGAGCGGATGCGTCAGCGTGATCGTGTTGCTGGTCGCGTCAAAACTTGCAGACAACGCCATCAGCAATGGGGCCTTCGCCCCGCGTGAGAAATTCGAACATGGCGCCCATTCGCCAGTTTCAACCAGCTTCGCAGCTTCATGCGCCACCGCCCATTGGCGATCATGGGGCAGGCATTCACCCACTTTCAGCATGACCTGCAAAAGCGCTTCACGCCCATGCGACTTGATCGGATGTCGCCATATTTCGGCGACGTGCGCCATTAACTCGCGTCCTTCGACTTGCGCTTGAAGGTCTTCAACACATTGCCCAACACGTCAGGCTTGTGCCCATGGCTGCGCATGATTGTGTATTGCTGAATGAACGTGATCGTGTTGTTCGCAATCCAGTAAACTACAAGGCCCGAGGCAAATTGACCCAACATGAACATGAACACCCACGGCATCCACGCGAAGATCATCGCTTGTGTCGCATCGGTGGGTGCCGGGTTCAGCTTCTGCTGTAGCCACATCGAGATACCAAGAATAATCGGCAAGACGCCGAGCGACAGGATCGCAAGCAGGCTTTCCGGACCCGGAGGGGCGTAGGGCAGCAGGCCGAACAAGTTCAGGATCGAGCTGGGGTCGGGCGCCGAAAGGTCGTTGATCCAGCCGATCCAATGCGCGTGACGCAGTTCCAGCGTCACGAAGATCACCTTGTAGAGCGAAAAGAAGATCGGGATTTGCAGCAGGATCGGAAGACAACCAGAGGCGGGGTTAACTTTCTCGCTCTTGTAAAGCTCCATCATTTCCTGCTGAACTTTCGCGCGATCGTCGCCTGCGCGTTCCTTGATCTTTTCCATCTCGGGCTGAAGCTCTTTCATCTTCGCCATAGAGACATAGGATTTGTAGGCGAGCGGGAATAGAACCGCCTTGATCACCAAGGTGAGGCCGATGATGGCCCAGCCCATATTGCCGATGACACCATTCAGCCAGTGCAGCACGGCGAAAATCGGCTTCGTCAGGAAGAAGAACCAGCCCCAGTCGATCGAGTCGATGAAGCGATAGATTCCTTCATCGTTTTGGTAAGCGCGGATGGTTTCCCATTCTTTGGCGCCGGCAAACAATCGTGTTTCAACGCTGGCCGACGCACCCGGCGCAACGTCTTGCGTGGGCATCCGGATTTGGGTCTGGTAGATGTCAGCATTGTCAGCATAGCGAACGACCGAGGTGAACGCTTGGCCCGGTTCAGGGATCAGGGTCGTCATCCAATAGTGATCTGTGAAACCGATCCAGCCGTTTTCCTCGACCTGGCTCACGCTTGCGCGCGCGCCTTCGCGTTCGTCATAAGACAGATCGGTGAGGTCAGAATAATCAGTTTCCTCCAATTCGGCATCGACCTGGCGCACCACGCCTTCGTGCAGAATGAAGAACCCTTTCAGAGTCGTGGGTTCACCGTGACGGGCCAGAACACCATAGGGTGCCATGCGATGCGTTTTGTCGCTGGCGTTTTCAACCGACTGATTGATGGTAAACATGAAATTCTCATCAACCGAGATGGAGCGCCGGAAGATAAGCCCACTGTTGTTGTCCCAGCGCAGTGTGACGGGCGTTTCGGGCGTCAGTTTTACGCCCTTTTCTACGGTCCATATGGTCGAGGGCCCGGGCACATCTTCAAGCGCCGTCTGGCCGCCGGGAGTCCAACCGTAAAGGGCGTAATATGCCTCGGGTTCGCCGGTTGGGCGCAACAGTGTCACGATGTCGCTCTCCTTCGAGAGCTCGACATGATAGTCTTTGAGTTTCAGATCATCCAGACGGCCACCAAGCAGTGAAATCGACCCAGAAAGCTCGGGTGTGTCAATTTTGATCCGGCCGACATTTGCTTGTTGTTGCGTCACGTCGGTGGTGGTTGCGGCGCTTGGCGGCACTGGTGCCGCTGGCGCCAGTTGACCTTGGCCCGCGGCCTGTTCCGTCACCGCTGCACCCGTTTCGCCAACGGGTTCCGCAGGTGGGAACAAGATCATCCAGCCAGTGATGACAAGGAAGCTCAACACTGTTGCGAGGATCAGGTTCTTGTTCTGGTCGTCCATTGGGCCCACCACTGTAGATTTCGGTCAGGCTGGTTCAACAGGGCAGGGGGCGAAAGGTCAAGCAGTTTTAAGCGTCGCGGCTATGAAACATTGGGCTGAACGAAGTGCTATGCCCGCCGAGGAAGGGACGAAATAGCAGGAGTTTGAGTCTGGTGGCTTTCAATCCAACTGGCAAGGCTTTCGGCTGGCATTGGCTTGGCAATGGAAAATCCCTGAACATGATCGCAACCAAGCTGCGCCAGAATTGCATGTTCGCCATGGCTTTCGACGCCTTCGGCGACCGTGCCAACACCAAGTTGCTCTGCCATGGTCAGCACCGCTGCGACCATGCTTTGTTGGTCCCTGTCAGTATCTACATGGGTGACAAACGAGCGGTCTATCTTGATCCGGTTGATGTCGAAACGGCGAATGTTCGCAATCGATGCATGACCGGTTCCGAAGTCATCCAGGTCGATGTTGCAGCCCAAGCGTCTGAGCGACGCAATATTGTGGGTCACGACTTCGTCGTCACCGTCAGCGATGACGTTTTCAAGTATTTCGCAAGTCAGACGGTTTGCGGGCATTTCGAACCGATCCAGTTCCCAACGAATTTTTTCAAATAGTTTCGGATTGTTCAACTCGTCCGTAGACAGGTTCAAGGCAACCGACGGGACCCCTAGTTCACGCTTGTCCCAATCCTGTAGCGCTTTGAGAGCGCCAAAAAGCATGACTTCGCCAAGCCGCTCCAGCAAGCCAGCCTTGGCGAGGGCGGGCAGGAATGCGCCCGGGGCAATTAGGCCGAGGCTGGGGTGCTGCCAGCGTGCCAACGCCTCAACCCCGGTAAGTTGACCGGTATCGGTGCTGATCTGGGGTTGAAACCATGGGCGGATCTGACCCGAATCCAGCGCCTGGACAAGGTCGGCATTTGTGTGGTCAGACCGCGCAGATCGGCCTGGCATTCCGTTGGAAAAGGCGCGAATGCTACCCGGGCCGGCAGCCTGAGCTGCAATCAGGGCACCCTGAGCGGCGGCAAAGAGCGCCTCGCCCGTCGCCTCAGGCGCTCGCGAGGGAAGCACAAACCCAATGCATGCCGAAAGATGGACGCGCGCGTTATCAACCATAATCGGGTCGCTGACAGCAGTTTGCAGCCGTCCGGCAAGCTGAAGGGTGGCTTCCAGATCAGCGCGCTGGTGTTTATCGATGGCAATACCGAAGGTGCCATCGCCAAGAAAGCAAACAAGGTCGTCGCGCCGCAATGCAGACCGTATGCGGTCAGCCAAAGTTTCCAGAACCAGATCGCGCGCGGCGTGCCCCATTTGCTGCGCCAGGTCGGAAAGGTCGTCGACCTCAAGCAGAAGGCAGGATTTTTCGAACTCGGCATCCGACGTGAAACCGCGATCAAGATATTCAAGAAGCTTGCCCTTCATGGGCAGCCCGGTAATGGCATCACTTGCCCGCGCGTCAACTGGCGGTGTGCGCGTCAGCGAGCCTGCAAGCGCCAGCAACCCGGGAAACAGGATGGCGATTAGAAGCATCAGGTTTTCGCCACCATACCAATAGGCACCAAACATCACGGCCGGTAAGAACGCGGCCAGATGCGGGGCCGTTAAAAGTGCCCGCAGGTGTCTTTTCGCAGAGGACTGATCCCATTTGGCAGCCATATTATGTTCCCTTGCTGTGTTGGCCACCGCTAAGGCGCCCGCTTTTCCCGTCAGGGACAAACTAGGAACGTTTGGTCAATCAGCCGTTAACGGGATCGAGAAAACTGCTGCTAATTTTCTGTATTTGCAGCGTTTGGTCGGGCGAGCCCCGCGAAATCGAACAGCTGTGCGTCCAGCAAATGACTGGGCCGGGTGTTCATCAGGGATCTGAACATGATCTGGCGGCGGCCGGGAAAGTTTGCCTCCCACCCGTCGAGGATTTTCTTGACCTGTTGACGTTGCAACCCGTCTTGCGAACCGCACAAGTCACAGGGAATAATCGGATAATTCATCTGTGTGGCAAACTTTTCGCAGTCGACCTCTGCCACATGGGCAAGGGGGCGGTAGACGAACAGATCCCCTTCTTCGTTCACCAGTTTGGGCGGCATGGTCGCAAGGCGCCCGCCGTGAAACAGGTTCATGAAGAATGTCTCGAGGATATCGTCGCGATGATGGCCCAGAACCACGGCTGAACATCCCTCTTCGCGGGCGATGCGATACAGATTGCCGCGCCGCAGCCGCGAACACAGCGAACAAAACGTCCGACCTTGCGGGATCTTATCCATGACGATCGAATAGGTGTCTTCGTATTCGATCCGGTTGGGCACTTTCATCTTTTTCAGAAATTCCGGCAAGACAGTGGCTGGAAAGCCTGGTTGTCCCTGATCAAGATTGCAGGCCAACAGTTCGACGGGCAAAATGCCGCGCCACTTCAGCTCGTAAAGCGCGGCGAGCATCGTGTAGCTGTCCTTGCCGCCGGATAGGCAGACCAGCCATTTCGCCCCGCGTTCAACCATACCGTATTGGTCCACTGCCTCGCGGACATTGCGAATGATCCGCTTGCGCAGCTTCTTGAACTCGGTGGTCGAGGGCGCGCCGTGAAACAGCGGGTGAATATCGTCGAGATCGTCCAACATAGGCGCGGCATAGGGGAAAACGGGTGGCCGGGCAAGGGTCAGGCGTCGGGCGTTGGGTCGATGCGCCACGGGGGGAAACGCCTGTCGGGACCTGCGTTGAAATCGGTGACATTCCGCGTGATCTGATTCGAACCCATGGCGTCACAGAAAATGCTGTCGCTGGGACGGCAAAGACTGGGGCGCATCCAGCAGGTTCAGATCTCGGCGCATATGCGGTGTCAGATCCTCGTAGCGCAGCTTTTGCGACGGGCGCGCAAACAGGGCTGCCCGGATCACACGCCAGCGGCCGTGGCGTTCGATCAAACCAATCAGGGTGGATTGCAGCCTTTTGCGGTGCCGACTGCGCGGGGGAAGTGTCAAAACATATGTCATACAGGGTCTCCTGGCGATTTTTTGCGATCCTCGGACCTCAAGTAAACTTTAGGTCAAGGCGTAATTTGGGCCGTCCGCTGTAGGCGCTTTGGACGGCCCGAAGGATCACAGCCGCGGGTCGCGCAGCCCTGGCGGAGGGCGGCCGGGCGCAAGCCCTACGTCGCGACGCAGGTGGTCGGACATGTGGTCCACGCGCGGTCGCCGATGGCGCCGAGTGGCAAGGTGCGCGACCAGCACACGCAAGACGCGCCAAGCGCCGTGATGTGTGACAAGCTCGCCGACGAGATCGTTGAGCCGAAGCGGCTCAGAATGGAAATTCGAGTCCATCATGGGTTGGATACCGATGCGAACACCGGCCCTCTTTTTTGAAGTTGTGGTTTTTGAAACCCCTGAAAGCGGCGAAGTCGCAGACGCAATAGGAGCGTCACGAAGAACCGAGATTTGGGGTGCGAGATTGCCTGATTACAGGCGATGGAGAGGGGTGGTCAGCGTCGCGACACGAAGGTCACGAAGCGTGGCTGCCCCAAAGCACCGCAAAGGCACAGGCAAGGTGATAAGCGCTGGTATCTGTCATAAAACGCCTCCTTCTTGCTCAAGCGTTGCGGGTGAGGGGCTTATAGCGCAATCAGCTTGGAAATCAACGTCGGTGGCCGTTGCGCCACGAGTTGTGGCCTGACAGTCACAGCCCGATCAGTGCCGGTGGTCGTGACTGCAATCCGTTCGATTGTCAGGCACCGGGTCAAAGCCGCATGACCCCCAAGGGTTGCAGCGCGCTATGCGCTTGGCCGCCAGCCAGCCACCTTTGATCGCCCCATGTTTCTGCAATGCCTCAAGCGCATAGGCGCTACAGGTTGGTTGATAGCGACAGTTAAAGCCAACCCAAGGGCTGAAGATCATCCGATACGCCCGGATGGGAAGAGACAGAATGAAGGCAGCAGGGGTCATGGCTTTTTGCGCTTGGCGTGGATCTGTTGCAGGGCGCGGACAAGATCCGCTTTCATATCAACATAGCTGCGGCTTGCGGTTTTTTCCGCGCGACCGATCAGCACATAGTCCCAGCCCGGTTTGCCAAAGGTGGGCAGCACGTCGCGCGCGATGGCGCGCAGCCGCCGCTTGGCATGGTTGCGGGCCACAGCGTTCCCGACCTTCTTGGAGCAGGTGTAGCCGATTCGGGTTTGGTCGGCGGGTGCTTTTTCGCCTTCGCGGCGGCGGCGGGCCTGCAACAGAAAAGCAGGCGCAGGGGCGCGGCGCGCGCGCGCGGCGGCCAGAAAATCGCGCCGCTCGGTCAGCGTTGCGATCATTGGTTTCCCCGCGCAAACGGAAACCGCCGCAGACCCTTCGGTCCCGGCGGTTTTCGATGTGTCAGCTTTGGGCGCAGACATGACTGCGACCCGACGGCTTATGCGCTCAGCGACTTCCGACCGCGTGCACGGCGCGCGTTCAGAATCTTGCGGCCAGCAACAGTAGCCATGCGCGCACGGAAGCCGTGGCGGCGTTTGCGAACCAGGTTCGAAGGTTGGTAGGTGCGTTTCATCGCCCGTCTCCGTATTTGCGTCCCAATCCCGGTGGATTCGGAGCGTGTGTTATTCGAAGCCCGGTCTATAGGCGGCATTCGAGGGCAAGTCAAATGCCCGATGCATTATTTTTACGCCTTTTGTTACAGGCGGGAACGTTTTCGTCAGCCCCGTTCAAGCACGCGTGATGTGGGTGGGCAAGGGGCGCATTTGCGCTCATCTTGCAGCGAGACCAACATGCTACCCAGCTTATTATGCCATGACGGCACTGGAAAGATCCATGATGATGACCGAGCCCAATTCGGAAACCGCGAAAAAGACCCAAAGCCCAATCCTGCGCCGCCTTCCGCTGATCGCGATTGTTGTCGTTGCCGCGGTTGGCGCATTTACGCTGCGTGACTACCTCAGCTTTGAAACGCTGGCCGAAAACCGCGAGGCGCTTTTGGCGTTTCGCGATGCAAACTACCTGATGACGGTGCTGGCGTTCATTGCGGCCTATGTGGTCATTGTCGGCTTTTCACTGCCCGGCGCGACGATCGCGACACTTACCGGAGGCTTTCTGTTCTCGACCTTCCCCGGCGTGTTGTTCAACGTCACGGCTGCCAGCATCGGGGCCACGATCATCTTTCTGGCCGCCCGTTGGGGTTTGGGTGAAAAACTCGCCGCCAAGATGGAAACCAGCGAGGGCAAGGTGAAAGCGATCAAGGACGGGATCGACGAAAACCAGTGGTCCGTCCTGTTCCTGATCCGCCTTGTGCCGGCTGTGCCGTTCTTTGTGGCCAACCTGATCCCCGCGCTGGTCGGCGTGCCGCTGCACCGGTTCCTGATCTCGACCTTCTTTGGGATCATTCCGGGCGGTTTGGTTTACACCTCGGTCGGCGCTGGGTTGGGCGAGGTTTTTGCCCGTGGCGAAACCCCCGATCTTGGCGTCATCTTTGAGCCTCACATCCTTCTGCCCATCTTGGGACTGGCCGCGCTTGCCGCCCTTCCCATGGTGCTGAAGCGTTTCAAAAAGGGAGCCTGAAATGGCCGAACGTATCAAGGTTGATGTTTGCGTCATCGGGGGCGGATCGGGTGGCTTGTCCGTGGCGTCGGGCGCGGTTCAGATGGGGGCGTCCGTCGTGCTGCTGGAAGGTCACAAAATGGGCGGCGACTGCCTGAACTATGGCTGCGTGCCGTCAAAGGCGCTGCTGCACGCGGCACAATCGGGAATGGGCTGGGACGACGCCCACGCCCATGTGCGCCAGACCATCGCGACTATTGAACCGCACGACTCGGTTGAGCGGTTCGAAGGGCTGGGCGTGCGGGTCATTCAGGACTATGGCCGTTTTACTTCGCCAACCGAGGTCGAAGCGGGCGACCATATAATCGAGGCGCGCCGCTTCGTGATTGCCACCGGATCGTCGCCCTTGGTGCCGCCCATTCCGGGGTTGGACAAGGTGCCGCATCTAACGAACGAGACCCTTTTTGATTTGAAAGAACAGCCCAAGCACCTGCTGATCATCGGTGGCGGTCCGATTGGCATGGAAATGGCGCAGGCGCATCGGCGGCTGGGCTGTGAGGTGACGGTGATCGAAGGTGCGAAGGCGCTGGGCAATGACGACCCGGAAATGGCCGCGCAGGTGCTGGATGCTCTGCGAGACGAAGGTATCGCCATTGAAGAAGAGGCGCTGGCCGCTGAGGTTAGTGGCAAGGTCGGTGCGATTGAGGTCGAGGTCAAAGACGGTCGCGTCTTCAAAGGCTCGCACCTGCTGGTTGCTGTCGGGCGCAAAGCCAACACCGACAAGCTAAATCTGGAGGCCGCAGGGGTAGAGCCGACGCGTGCTGGCATCAAAGTGGATGCGGGATTGCGCACCACCAACCGCAGGGTCTATGCCATTGGCGACGTGGCGGGTGGGCTGCAGTTTACCCATGTGGCGGGCTATCATGCTAGCGTGATCATCCGGTCAATGCTGTTTGGGTTGCCGTCAAAATCCCGGACGGATCATATCCCGTGGGCCACCTACACCTCACCTGAAATGGCGCAAATTGGTCTGACCGAGGCACAGGCGCATGAGGAACATGGCGACAAGGTCGAAGTCGCACGCTTTGATTTCGCTGGCAATGACCGCGCGATCGCGACGCAGCAAACCAATGGGCTAATCAAAGTGATGGTGGTCAAAGGGCGGCCCGTGGGGGTGTCGATCGTTGGGTCGGGGGCGGGCGAAATGATCAATCTTTGGGCGCTGGCCTTGGCCAATAACCTGAAGATGAGCCAGATTGCCGCCATGGTCGCGCCATACCCCACGATGGCGGAAGTCAGCAAACGCGCAGCAGGGGCCTATTTCTCGCCGCGACTGTTTGATAACCCTTGGGTTAAGCGGATTGTCGGACTGGTGCAAAAGGTTCTACCGTAAGGACATAAAGGCGGAGCGCGCGACGTGTTGAACACTCTTTCAGGCCGTTTCCTGATCTTGACGACACTGTTCGTCATGCTGGCCGAAGTGTTGATCTTCGTGCCCTCGGTCGCGCGCTTTCGCGAGGATTACCTGAGAACCCGGCTGGAACGCGCGCAAATCGCATCTCTTGTGCTGCTGGCCGACGACATGATCGCCCCGGAACTGGAAGCCGAACTGCTGGAAAACGCCGAGGTCTATAACGTGGTGCTGCGCCGCGACGAGGTGCGCGAGTTGATGTTGTCTTCGCCCATGCCAGCGGCAGTCGATAAAAGCTTTGATTTGCGCTCGGCCACGCCGATCAGCCTAGTGCGTGACGCCATGGCCCGACTGTTCAGCCCCGAACCCGAGGTGATCCGCGTGATTGGCGACCCGGTGCGTGCAGGTGGGCTGGTGATCGAGATCACGATGATGACAGGCAAGTTGCGTTCGGCAATGATCGACTATGGCCTGAACATTCTGTATTTGTCGGCGGTGATTTCGGTGATCACGGCGGGGCTTTTGTTTCTGGCGGTGCAAAGGCTGATGGTGCGTCCGATCAAGGCGGTTGTCAGCAACATGAAAGACTATGCCGCCGACCCCGAAGATGCGCGTCGGATCATCCAACCCGAGACCCGCGTGACCGAATTGCGCGAAGCCGAACTTGCGCTACGCAGCCTGCAAACCGACCTGACCGGCGCTTTGAAACAGAAAGAGCGTCTGGCGCAACTTGGCGGGGCCGTGGCGCGGATCAGTCACGACTTGCGCAATATCCTGACCACCGCGCAGCTTTTTGCGGATCGGATGGAGACCAGCGAAGATCCGACCGTCAAACGCATTGGCCCAAAGCTGGTGAATTCGATCCACCGCGCCGTCAGTCTGTGTGAAAACACGCTGGCCTTCGGTAAGGCCGAAGAAGCAGCACCGACGATGAGCAGGGTCGCACTGGCCGAACTGGCTGCCGATATCCTTGACAGCGAACGCCTTTCGGCAGGGGATCACGACATTTCGTTTGCAGAAGACATTCCCACCGGCCTGACCTTGCGCGCCGACGCCGAACAGCTTTACCGCGTCTTGTCGAACCTTGTGCGCAACGCTCGTCAAGCCATCGAAACAAGCGGCAAACCAGGCGAGATCGCCGTGCAGGCAGCCGAAACCGCAGACGACTGGTTGATCCGTGTCGTGGATACCGGGCCGGGCCTGCCAGTCACGACGCAAGAACACCTGTTTCAACCTTTCTCAGGCACCAGCCGCAAGGGTGGGTCAGGCCTTGGGCTGGCCATTGCGGCCGAGCTCGCGCGCGGCCATGGTGGCACGCTGGTGCTGGAACACACCGGCCCCAAGGGCACCACCTTCCTTCTGACCCTGCCGAAAGAGGTCGCCCACGCCGAATAAGTAAGGTCTGGGTTAAGGATGCGTCAGGCAGTGGGCAATGGCACGTCAAATACCTTGCAGACCGCCCCGTCCGGCGTTCTGTAAGTTCGAAACCCCATCGCTTCATAATAGGCCAGACCTTCGGCGTTCGTGGCACCGATGGTCGCGTCAATATGCCTGATGCCCGCATCCTGTGCCGCCGTGGTGCTTGCAGCGAACAGGGCTTTGCCAACGCCCCGCCGGGCAGCACTTGGTTTGACATGGGTTCCGATGATGCCCCAACCGGGTGTGACATCGTAGGAATTACCCTCCGCCGCACGTGACAGCGCTTGCAATCCAAGGATCGTGCCATCGTCTTCCACCACCACGCTGCACTGGATGCCATCGGGATTGCTTATGTAATGCTCACGAACGAATGCTTCATCCCATGGCCTTTGACGTTTCCCTAGGTCCGCCAGTTCTTTCAAAAACGAACTGATTTCTGCCGCGTCGTCCGTCTTTGCCCGTCTGGTCTTCATCTGCCCATTCCCATCTGACTGTTCCCTGGCTTCGCCGTGGTGCTTGCTACAGGTCGATTGCGATCTCGCCGTCCGGATCTGCGGCCCGACTTTGGCACAGGATCATTTCAGTTTTGCGCTGGGCGTTTGACAGAACGAAGTCACGATGTTCGACCGCGCCCGAAAGCACACCGCATTTGCAGACTCCACAAATCCCGTCAGAGCATTTCACATCCACATGGATACCGGCCGCGTTCAGCGCATCAGCGGCGCTTTCATCCTCAGAGACCGCCACTCTGCGCCCATCTTTCAAGGTCAACGTAAAAGGATGGTTTTCATAGTCAGGTTGCTCGGGTGGGTTGAAATACTCCAGATGCTGCGCGGCTTCAGGAATGCCCTGCCGAGAGGCTGCGTCCATAGCTGCGGTCATGTAACGGTCTGCCCCGCAGCAATACACATGGGCGCTATCGGGTGCGCCTGACAGGATGGCATCGAAATCCGCCCGCGTGCCTTCGTCCGAGAAATGAAGATGCACCCGGTCAGCCCATGGCATAGCCGCAAGATCATCCAGAAACCCCGCATCCGCGCGACGGCTGGCCGAGTAATGCAGCGTGAAGTCTGCACCGATGGCGTGGAGGCGGTGGGCAAAGGCGATCATGGGTGTGATGCCGATGCCGCCGCCCAACAGAAAGGTTTTGGTGGCGCTTTCGTCCAGCTCAAAGTGGTTGATCGGCTTGGCGACGAACACCTTGCGCCCTTCGGTGAAAATTCGGTGCAGCAGGGCGGACCCTCCGCGCCCGTCAGCTTCACGCAGCACACCGATCTGATAGGTCATGCGGTCCGCGGGATTTCCGGACAGGGAATACTGCCTCAGTAGATCAGGGGCGACCAGCACATCCAGATGCGCCCCGGCGGTCCATTCCGGCAGGGGCGCGCCATCAAGCGCGGTAAGCTCGTATTTGGTGATGCCTTTGACCATCGGCGCGACCCGATTGACGACAAGCTGCAACACAGGGGCTTCGTCGGCAATTGTGTAGCGGTGAATGATCGACGGATCACCGGCTGCAAGTCGTGCGCGATAGTCGTCGGCGCTGTGCAGTGCCTGATACGCCGCAATGCCCGCCTCACGATCCATCGGAAAGGGATATGGATAGGGCGGTGGGGCCAGAGGCGCGGGATAGACCGCCAATGTTTGGTCTGCGTATTTCAAATCCAGATCGCGGTCGAGGTCGCGGCGGTTCACCGGGTCGTCCGTTGGATGATACCCGCCGTCCTCACCTAGCTTCAGATCCCACCACCATTTCTTGGTATCGTTCAGACCACCGTTCCCAACCGCGTCGTCCAGCTTGGCCAACACTGGCGCGGCCCCCGGCAGGTTTGACGCGGCCCACCGGAACGGTGCTTGGGCAAACAGCCCCTCAAGGTTCCAAGGACATGTTTTCATGCAGCGCCCACACATCGCGCCGCCGGGTTGTGTGACGCGATAAGTGGTGCATTTCTGGCTGTCCGATTTCCAGATCTCATAGCCGTTGAACATCAGTTTCGGCCCAGCGGTGATCGCACCTGACGGACATTCCCGCGCGCATTTGTTGCAGGCTTCGCAAAATCGCTGAAGGCCGAAGTCGATGGGTTTGTCATGCGCCATCGGCATGTCCGTCGTCACCACGCCCGACTTCAGGCGCGGGCCAAGATATGGGTTCAGGATCACTTCGCCGATCCGGCTAACCTCGCCCAGCCCGGCCAAAAGCAGCAAGGGAGGTTGCAGAACGGTCCCGTCCATCACGGTATGCGCTTTCGCGGAATACCCAAGGTTGCGGATCTGCTGCGCGATCACCCCACCAAGCAGCGAGAACCGCAGATAGGCGCGCATGGATTGGCTGACGGCGATCCAGTCATCGCCCGACGCGCCCTCCATCGTTTCAAACCCCTGATCGACAATCATCGAGATGGCTTGGTCGTGCAGGGGCACGATTTCGGCACCTGTGGCGTCGTGGCTATACCATGTCCAGTCCGGGCAGCGGCTGGTTCCGACCGCGTCAATGCCAAGAAAATAGCTGGCCGCTTTCAGTGCGGCGGCGTTTGCGACCGGGTCCGCAGGGCGTGGCGTGATGTGGTTGATCGGCCCATCCTGCAGGGGTGTCAGCACACCCAAGGTGCGGCGTTGCGCATAGCTGGGCGCCGCTTTTCGCACATAATGACCGCCTGCCGCGCTTTGCTGGAGCTTCTTGCCCATGTCGCCGAATTGCGCCCGCGCAAACATGTCAGCACGTTTGGGCACGCGGGCGACGTTAGGTTCGTCAATATAGGTTGTTGGTGTGTCGACGCGCTTTAAGCGTTCGAACGGGTGCGCGCCCATGGCATAGTCGCGCTTTGCAAATGGGTCGCGGTTCAGCGCGGATTTTGCCGAACCAACCCCCAGCCACCACGCTGGACCGTGGGTTTTGTGCCATGGCTGCTGGTTCATAGGCGCCAGTGGTCGGTCGTTCGCCAGCGCCAGGTCGGTCGTCACGGCGGCCAGACCAAACCGCGTGCCAAGCCAGGGCGCAATGATGGTATCATCTTCGGGCGTCGCTAGCCCTGCCGCGATGGCCAGCCGGTTCAGGTCAACATCGCGTGCGGTGCCGGTATGCGCCTTGGCATCAAAGCCAAGAAGTCGAATGTAGTTGGCGATGACTACCGCCGTTTCGGCGCCAAGCAAACAGGCGCGTTGGTCCTGTGCGTCCTTGATCCAGGTCGCGCCGGGCTCATCGGGCTTCGGGTCGCGGTGGTGCTCATACAGAAAAACGATGGCGTGGCTGTGCGTGGTGATGGGGCGGGGCGGGGCATTAAGGCTGTCGCTTAGCTCGGCCATCAGGGTGTCGATCCCTGCCGCAAGGGTGCGCACCTCGCGGGTGGCCAGCGATGCAACCAAATCCGCGATGTCGTCATTTTCAAGTGGAGTCGCAAGCCTGTCTGCGTCGGTCAGGGGTGCGATGGCGACCATAGAGGCGTCCGAGAAATACCCGAAAGCCTTTAGATGGCGGCTCCGTTCGCCAAGGTCATCGGGAATGGTGGCGCGGGCCGAATTGACCTCGCCATCGCGGGTGGCGTCCAGTGCGGCCTGATAGGGGGCCATCGCATTCACGATGCTTTCGGGGTGTTCCGCACGTTCAAATGAAACGGGGTCTGCGGGTAAAAGGCGCGACATATCGGGCATCTCGGTCTGCCTGACAAGGCGTTCCAAGGGATAGGGCCCCAAATGAACGGGGCGTTTCCGGGTCGAGAAAAGCCGCATCTCAGGCCGGGTCCAAAGCCGGGATTTGCTGCGGCAACAACAAAGAGGACGCCGACCAAAAGGATGTTTGGTGAGGGATCATTATGGTTTGCTCCGCATCTGGTCTAATCACGACCTGATCAGTTGAGCATGGACTGCAGGATGGCGCCAGCCCAGATTGGATTCAGTAACCGTATCTGGCGCGAAAGCGGTCTGCCTCGTTCTTGGTTGGCGCTTGCCCGGTGAACAGCTCGACATAGGCGGGGATACGACCGATCCGGCTGGCGGGATCCTCCTCGATCTCCATCGCGATGTATCCGGCCTGAGTATACAGGATCGCCATGGTGCGTATGTCGGCGTCATCCTTGGTATATCCGAACCGCTGGAACATCGCGGCGATCGCGGATTTTCGGCGATGATCTGCATGATCCAGCCGCTGTTTTAGATCGGGATCCGTTCGGGCCCAGTTGCGGATTGCGTTGTCCAAAGGCGCATCAAAAAGGCTGCGGTCCACCCAGCAATCTTGCAAGTTGAACATCGCCTCGCAAATCGTCTCAGCATACGCCTCGCACCGGGCGATCAAGTTTCCGGTATTCTTATCTTCCCACCGCGCGATCATTGCGTCCAGCAAGGCCTCTCGATCGCGAAAATGGTGATAGAATCCGGTGCGGGTCAGGCCCAGCTTTTTCGCCAACGGCATGACTTTTACGGCGTCCACACCGGCTTCGACCAATAGGTCCAATGCTGCATCCAGCCACATCTGGTCCGAGGCGCGCGGGCGGGTGGGGGCCATCTTGTTCATGCTGGCCATATTAGAAAACTTGACACAAGTGTCAAACGTGATGACAGATATGTCAGAAGAGTGACTCGCAAATGGGAGATTGCGATGAACCAAACGATACAGCGACGGCGTCGCAGCCCCCGTGAACCGCGTGATGGTCAGCCGGGCCAAAACCCGCATCTGGAACGCCCGTTCATTAAGCGGGGCATCCCCACCTACGACATTCTGGGCGATGATGCGCTTGCGCAGATCGAGGCAACCGCCGACCGGATCCTGGCCGAGATCGGAATCGAGTTTCGCGACGACCCGGAAACGGTCGAGATGTTTCGCAAAGCAGGCGGGCAGGTCACCGAATTGGACCCGACACGGTGGAACATCAAATTCGCCCCCGGCATGATCCGCGAGATATTGAAAACAGCGCCGGCCGAATTCACCCAGCACGCGCGCAACCCAGCCAACAATGTGCAAATCGGCGGTGACAACGTGGTGTTCGCCCCGTCCTATGGCAGCCCCTTCGTGATGGATCTGGACCGGGGGCGGCGATACGGCACGCTTGAGGACTTCCAGAACTTCGTGAAGTTGGGCCAAATGAGCCCTTGGCTGCACCATTCTGGCGGCACAGTGTGCGAGCCGACCGACATCCCGGTGAACAAGCGCCATCTGGATATGGTCTATTCCCACATGCGGTATTCCGACCGGCCCTTCCTTGGGTCGATCACCGCGTCTGAACGTGCCGCTGATAGCGTCGAGATGTGCCGCATCCTGTTTGGGGCAGATTTCGTGGACCAGAACTGCGTGATCATGGGCAATTTCAACACGACCAGCCCTCTGGTGATCGACGGTGTGACCTCGCAAGGTATTCGCGAATATGCGAAGGCGGGGCAGGGGTCGATTCACTTGCCTTTCCTGCTTGGTGGCGCGGTGTCACCCCTAACCATGGCGGGATCGGCGGCGCAGTGTTTGGCCGAAAGCATGGTGTCTTGCGCAATCGCCCAGCTTGAACGCCCCGGCGCGCCAGTGGTCTTGGCAAGTTTCCTAAGCTCCATGTCATTGCGATCCGGCTCGCCCACATTTGGCACGTCCGAGGCAGCGGTGGGCAGTCTGGTCTTTGGCCAACTTGCGCGCCGTCTGAACCTGCCCCTACGCTGTGCAGGCAACTTCTCGACCTCGAAACTGCCGGATGCGCAGGCGATGCAGCAAGCCATGATGTCGATGATGTCGGCCATCCATTGCGGCGCGAATTACCTGCTGCATTCAGCAGGGTTCCTCGATGGGCTTCTGTCGATGTCTTACGAGAAATTCATGCTCGACCTCGATCTGTGCGGCGCGCTTCATTCCTATCTGGACGGGGTGGCGGTGAACGAGGATACTTTGGGCTTCGACGCGCTGGCCGAAAAGGGGCCGGGCGAGCATCTGTTCTCAACCGCCCACACGATGCGCCACTACAAAACCGCCTATTACGACAGTGCCTTGGACGACCATCAACCATGGGAAACGTGGGATGAGCAGGGCGAGGTTGATATGGCCGCTCGTGCCAATTTGCGCTGGAAGGCCCAACTGGCGGCCTATGAGGCGCCGCCCATCGACGCCGCCGTTGACGATGCCCTGAAAGAATTCATAGCCCGCAAAAAAGCGTCCATGGACGATGCTTGGTATTGATGCTTGGTTTTAAGGAAGACGACCATGTCCACTGATCCCCTTTTGCAGCCCTATCAACTGGGACACCTGACCCTTCGCAACCGGATCATGACCACCAGCCATGAACCGGCCTATCCCGAAGATGGAATGCCCAAGGAGCGCTATGCGGCTTATCACGCAGAACGGGCCAAGGCTGGCGTCGCGATGGCGATGACGGCAGGGTCGGCCGCGGTGTCGAAGGACAGCCCACCCGTGTTCAACAACATCCTCGCCTATAAGGATGAGGTCGTTCCGTGGATCAGAAATCTTACCGATGCTGTCCATGAACATGGCGCGGCCTGCATGATCCAGCTGACCCATCTTGGGCGGCGCACGGGTTGGAACAAAGGCGACTGGTTGCCGCCGGTCTGTTCTACGCCACACCGTGAACCGGCCCACCGCGCTTTTCCAAAATTGGCAGAGGACTGGGATATCACCCGTATCATTTCCGATTTTGCCGACGCGGCTGAGCGGATGAAAGAGGGTGGCATGGATGGGGTCGAGATTATGACCCATGGGCATCTGCTGGATCAGTTCATTTCGCCCCTGACCAATCGTCTCGATGGACCCTACGGCGGTGATCTGACAGGGCGGATGCGACTGACGATGGACATCATTGATGCCGTGCGTGGACGCGTCGGCAATGAATTTATCCTCGGCGTGCGTTTTGCCCCGGACGAAGCTCAGGACGGTGGCATTGACCCGGAAATGGGCATGGAGATTGCCAAGATGCTGCGCGATAGCGGGCAGGTGGATTATCTGAACATCAACCGCGGGCGCATTCATACGGACCCGGCGATGACAGATATGATCCCCATTCAGGGCGCGCCCTCGTCGCCGCACCTGGATTTTGCCGGGCGGGTGCGTGCCGAAATCGGCATGCCCACTTTTCACGCCGCCCGTATCCCTGACGTGGCAACGGCGCGTCATGCAATTTCCTCGGGCCAACTCGACATGGTGGGCATGACGCGCGCGCACATGGCTGACCCCCATATCGTGCAGAAGATCATCGAAGGGCGCGAGGATGACATTCGCCCCTGTGTCGGCGCGACCTACTGTCTGGACCGTATCTATCAGGCGGGCGATGCGTTGTGCATCCACAATGCCGCCACCGGGCGCGAATTGACGATGCCGCATGTGGTCGAAGCGGCCCCCGAGAACCGTAGAGTCGTGATCGTCGGCGCTGGGCCTGCCGGTTTGGAGGCCGCCCGCGTGGCCGCCGAGCGTGGGCATGATGTGACCGTCTTTGAGGCGCAACCCAACCCCGGTGGGCAGGTGCGCCTGACCGCCCAAACCCCGCGCCGGCGCGAGATGATCGGGATCATCGACTGGCGCATGGCGCAATGTGCCGCGCGGGATGTGACGTTTCATTTCAACACATGGGCCGAAGCCGAAAATGTGACTGCGCTAAACCCAGACGTGGTGATTGTCGCCACCGGCGGTCTGCCGAACCTTGAGCTGTTTGAAAGCAAGGGCGATCAGGACTTGGCTGTCAGCGCGTGGGACGTGATCGCGGGCGACGTGAAATGTGCGGGCGATGTGCTGATCTATGACGAAAGCGGGGACCACCCCGCACTGCAAGCCGCCGAAATTGCCGCCGAGGCTGGGGCGCAGGTCGAGGTCATGACACCCGACCGCGTCTTCGCCCCTGACATCATGGCGATGAACTTGGTGCCCTACATGCGGTCGCTCCAACCCAAAGGCGTGCGGTTCACCGTGACCGAGCGGCTGCTGGACATCGCACGAGATGGCAACCGCCTGCGTGTGACCCTTGGCACGGACTATTCAGATTACACCCGCGAAGCGACCTATGATCAGGTGGTGGTCAACTACGGCACGTTGCCGATGGCGGACCTTTATTTTGATCTGAAAGAGACGTCCGTGAACCGTGGCGAAGTGGATCAGGCCGCCCTGATCGAGGGTCGCCCGCAGTCGATCCGCACCAATCCAGACGGCGCGTTTCAGCTTTTCCGGATCGGTGATGCGGTATCTGCGCGCAACACCCATGCGGCGATCTATGACGCGCTACGGTTGGTCAAGGATATCTAAGGACGCGCTAGCTGCCCTGTTGGACCCGCTCGATATAGGCGCGCAGTTCGCCCGCCTCGTGCCGCGCATCGCGCAGACCGTCCATGGCAGCGCTCAACTCGGCCTCGGTCTGGTGCAGTTGGTTCGACATCTCTGCTTCGCGCTGCTGAAGATAGGTTATCGCTTGATCGCGCGTCTCTTCCGCCTCGTGCAGCGCTTGTGCCATCTTGTCCAGTTCGCCCATCTCTGACCCGGAAACCTGTACGAAGCGGTGGATCAGCCAATGAGCAAACCACCCCAAAACAAAGGCCACGAACAGGATGATGGCGGTCACGATGATAAACTCGGTTCTGTTCATCGGCTTTGGTCCTTGTGTATCGCTCAGCGTTCAGGGCGCGGCTTGGGGCGGGTGTCTTCGTCTTCAGGTGTCAGGGAGGCTGGCCCGGCAAAAGGAGGGCCGCTTGCCGCGTCGCCTTCGGCGGTGTCGTCTTCCTGTGGTGTTTCAGAGGCATCGGTGTCAGTCGCTGCCGGATCGTCGCTACCGCCGGTCGGGTCAGCCTGCGTGGCCGGATCCCCCTCGCCTGTTTCGTCCGCAGCGCCCTCAGCTTCAGGATCTTGGGTGTCGTCGGCCTCTAGCAATTTAAACTCGATGCGACGGTTGGCTTCGCGACCGTCTTCGGTGCCGTTGTCGGCAATGGGATCGTCTTCGCCATAGCCTTTCGCCGTCAAGTTCGTCGTCAGAATGCGCCGGGTCAGAAGCGCGTTCAGGACGGCCTGTGCCCGGTTCTGCGACAGGGCCTGGTTCATTTCTTCACGACCCTGACTGTCGGTATAGCCTGCAATCTCCATACGCACGTCAGCGCAATCTTTCATAATCTCAGCGATCTTGTCGATTGTGCCCGCTGCCGAGGTTTCGATATTCGCAGATCCGGGGGCAAAGGTGATCTTGGCCTCGTTCATGACCGCGTTGATGTTGGCCGCACATTGCTGAGGGCTGGGCAAGTCGTGACGCGGGTCAAGTTCTTCCTTGTAGACGACATTGACCCGGAAGTTCTCGGACGCCCCCAGCTTTCCGCTCAGCACACGTGACACCATCGCACTGGCGTCCGGGTCACCGGTCATGCCACGCAGGTCGACGACTTCTGGTTGCACCACTGCGGCGCCGCTGGACAGCAGTGACAAAGCCTCAAGCGCGGCCAGCACGCGGGTCGGCCAGTCGGCAGGCAAATCCGGGTCCAAACGGGTCGCGGGATACACGTTGGTCGATCCGAATCTTGCGCGTGCATAGTTTTCCGCGGCACTTCGCAGGGTTTCATCGGTCAGACGTCCACGCAGCTGCACCGTGCCTTCCGGGCTTTTCGTGGCCACGAATTCCGGTGGTCCCTGTCCGTCGCCACTGCCGTCGATCTTTACGGGTTCGGGCAACACGGAGTGCAGCGAATAGAGGTCGGGCAGATCGTTTTCAAGTTCTCCTACGATCCGGTCGAACGTCGCCTGTGGGGTCGTGTCGGGGGCGACCAGCGTCACATCGGCATCCGAAAAAGTGATCGAGCCGCCTTCAAGCGCCTTGATCGCGCGAATGCCCAGTTCGACGGCCTCTGGCCAATCTGGCGAGGGAACACCCAAGCCGATGGTGCAGTTCGCACTGCCCTCTAGCCCGGCGTCGGTCGCCGCCGATACAATCTTTGCGCGCCCCACTGTGTCATGCGCCGAACACGCATCGAAACGCGCGCCTTCTTCGTCGATCAGAAAACGCAGCGTGAAGGGGGTGATGACCGGGCGCGGGGCCGCGATGTCGATGGCCAGCAGCGCCGATCTGGGTGCCTCGCGCTTAAGCTCCCGTGCCCAGGTCGCCTTTTGTTTTTCACTGTCGGCCAACGCCGTAATGGCCACCTTTCCGGCGTCCATCGAAATCTTTGACCGCGGCAGCTTTTCAAGCGCGAACATTGCAAATTCCAGCGCCTCTGCCCAATTGGCGGGCACCGGGTAGTCCGCGACTTCTAGAAGGTCGGTGACATGGCTGCCGCGTGCGATCTGCTGGACATCTTCGTTCAGGGCTTCGCG
Source organism: uncultured Aliiroseovarius sp. (assembly GCF_947497285.1). GTDB lineage: Bacteria > Pseudomonadota > Alphaproteobacteria > Rhodobacterales > Rhodobacteraceae > Aliiroseovarius. The sequence goes on from NZ_CANMFT010000005.1 coordinate 66,899, forward strand.
GTCGGTTTGTGCCGGAATGAGACCGATCATCGAAATGCCCGCGTCGTTTCGCAAAATCTCGATGGAAAAGCGGGGCGGCTCGATCGCTTCCGTCGCCGGGATCGAGATATTGTCGATCACACGCGCCGCATCGACCACCGAACCTGCAGCAGACAAGGCGCGAAACCTTGCTGCTTCGCTGGGGGCCGTGCCGGACAGCACCACCTGCAATCCATCGGATTGCACGCTTGCCCATTCATATCCGTGCAGGATCAGTTGTCCTTCCACCGCGTCTTGCGAGCTCGTTTCAATAGCTGTCACCGACAGCGTTGCCGCCAGCAGGGACACCAGGGCTGCAATGGCGAACGAGGCAGGAACCAGAATGATGTGCGAAAGGCGCATGCGTAAGGGCATCCGTTTGCTTGTTGACTTGTGCTTCTTAGGGCGTGTCTTTGCCCGGTGCAATCACACGAGCAGCGCGATGGCAAGAAATAGCACAGGAATTAGGCCTGCATCGCGGTTGGATCTAAACAGACGCAGGCAGGTCTCGGAGCTGTCCGTGTCAAGTTGCCTGAGCTGCCACATCAGGTGCCATCCCATAAACCAGACCCCGCCAAGCACCACTGCAAGAGAAAGAACGTTTTCACCCGGTGCAAGGGCCAAAATAAAGGCCAATGCAAGCAAGGCAACTGTGGCGATCTGGAAGAAAAGCAGCCACTTACGGCTGTTGTCACCGAAGAGCCGTGCGGTGGACTTAACCCCGATCAGGGCATCATCCTCGGCGTCTTGGTGTGCATAGATCGTGTCATAAAACAGTGTCCACGCGATACCTGCGGCATATAGCACCAAAGCGGGCCAGCCAAGGCTCCCGGTATGTGCGGTCCAAGCCAGCAACGCGCCCCAGTTGAAGGCGATGCCCAGAAAGACCTGCGGCCACCATGTGAATCGCTTGGCGAAGGGATAGATCGCGACCGGGGCCAGCGACACAATGCCCAGCAAGATGGTTGCGCCGTTGAACGTCAGTAAAATCCCGAAGGCGATCAATGCCTGCAGGGCCATCCATATCGCAGCCTGTTTTGCGGTGACTTGCCCGGACGGAATGGGCCTGCTGCGGGTGCGTTCGACCTGTGCATCAATGTCGCGGTCGGTGATGTCGTTCCACGTGCAACCCGCACCACGCATCAGCCATGCCCCGATGGCGCAGCCCAGTATGATCCACAGATCGAACCAGCCGAACCGCCCGGTCGCATTGGCGGCGAGAAGCAGCCCCCACCAGCACGGCAGCAGCAACAGCCAGGTGCCAATGGGCCGGTCCGCGCGACTGAGGCGCAGGTAAGGGCGGCTCCAACCCGGTGCGCGACGATCGACCCAATTGCCGGTATAGGCATCGGCGACTTGCCCTTTTGGCTCTGGCATATTGGCGTTTTGGGTCATAGGTTTCCCTCATGAAACAGGCGAAAGTCAGGCTCTATGTAGATCACCCCTTGGCCGAGGGGCAAACCGTTTCGCTGTCACGCGAACAGGCGCACTACCTTTTTGGGGTGATGCGGTTGGGCGAAGGCGACCTTGTGGCACTGTTTAACGGGCGGGACGGAGAGTTTCCGGCGCAGATCGTCGAGGCTGGCAAACGCAAGGGTGTTCTGGAATGTCAGACCCAGTCGCGGCCATTGCACATGCCGCCCGATCTGTGGCTGTGCTTTGCGCCGATCAAGAAGGCGCGCACCGATTTCATCGTCGAAAAGGCCGCCGAGATGGGGGCGGCGCTGATCCAGCCCATGTCGACCGAATACACCAATTCCGAACGTATCCGCCGTGACCGGCTGCAGGCCCATGCCATCGAAGCCGCCGAGCAATGCGGTGGCACCTATGTGCCCGACGTGGTCGATCTGATGCGCATGGACAGGCTGTTGGACGCATGGCCAGATGATCGCCAGATCATGTTTTGTGACGAAGCGCTTGTGGGTGCGGCCGAGACACTCTCTGCCGCCAGTGGGCACCGCTGGGCCATCTTCATCGGCCCCGAAGGCGGGTTCTCTGACCGGGAACGGGCGCGCCTGCATGCGATGGAAAACGCCCACCCCGTTAGCCTTGGTCCGCGCATCCTGCGCGCCGATACTGCCGCCGTGGCGGCCATGACCATGTGGCAGCAGGTGTTGGGAGATTGGTCTTGATCCGCATGGCGAGGCCTGGTGATGAGGGCGCTATAGATGCGTTCCTGAAGCCCCATTCGGCAAGCTCCATGTTCTTGCGATCCAACCTTGCGCAATTCGGGCTGGGACTTGGCCCGGATCGGTCCGACGACCCGCGCGCGACAACGTTTTGGCTGGCCAAGAATGGTGCTATGCGCGCGGTCTTTGGGCTGAGCAACGCCGGGTTTGTGATGGGTCAAGCACCAGACAACGACCCCGATGACTGGATCGCTTTTCGCGACGCGCTGAAAGGCGCAACGGTGGCAGGCATCACGGGGGCCACGCCTCAGATCAAGACTGCAATAGAGGTTCTGGGGCTACAGAATGCGCCATATTCGGTGATGCGCGATGAGCCGCATTACAGGCTGGACCTTCACGATCTTGAAGACCCCGCCAGCAACGCGCGGTTGCGTCCCGCCAAGCCTGACGATCTTGACCTGCTGGTCGACTGGATCATTGACTATGACACCAGTGTTTTGGGGTCTCCTTTGAACGACGTGACCCGCGCGCGCGCCAGTGCAAATGCGCAGGCGCACATGAATTCAGACAGCCATCGTATTCTGGAGGTCGACGGCATGCCCGTCGCGAAGACCGCGTTCAACGCGTCCTTGCCGGACATGGTGCAGATCGGCGGCGTCTACACGCCCCCGGAACACCGGTCGAAAGGCTATGCCCGAACCGCTGTCGCGCTTCACCTATTGGAAGCGCGCGAACGCGGTGTGAAAACCGCGATCCTGTTTGCCAGCGGCAAACCCGCCTGCCGTGCCTATGAAGCCATCGGGTTTCAGAGGATCGGAACCTATACGCTTGGCATCCTTACCGAACCACACGTGATCGGAGCGACCTCATGAGCTTCGTGCGTCCCGAAGCGGGCAAAGCGCTAATCCGCTATCGCGAAGCCATGGTGGGCGGCGCGGTGGTTTTTCTGGGTCTTTGGTGGGCGATTGGCTCGCTTGGCCTGATCAAGTGGATCGGCCTGACCGTCGCGGCGTTCGGCGCTGCGATCCTGTGGTCAGGCTTGCGTCATGCGCGCATCCGTGCGGGCCATGGTGGCGTTGGTGTGGTGCAGGTGGATGAACGACAAATCACCTATCTGGCGCCCGTCGGGGGCGGGTTCGCTTCGCTTGACGATGTGGGCCGGATCGAGATCGCAAAAGACCGCGCGGGCATGGCTGTTTGGCGCTTTCGCACAGGCAACGAGATTTTGTTCATCCCCGCGCGCGCAGAAGGGGCCGAGGCGCTGTTTGACGCGCTCACCGCTCTGTCTGGCGCAGACATTGATGCGGCCATCCGTGCCGCCAATACGCCACCCAATGAAACCGTCGTGATCTGGCAGCGCGCTGTCGTTAAGCTGCATTGACAGTCCCGGCCCATTGGACCACCACTGAATGACCCTGCAAGGCGCGAACAGTAGGAGACGCCCATGTCCATCCCTCAGTCCGGCGGCGGACCGATCACCCACCAAGACCAGTTGGCCCAGTATTTGTCAGACGGCTGCAAGCCACGCGATGCGTGGAAGATCGGCACCGAGCATGAGAAGTTCGGCTATTGCAAGGACACGCTAAAGCCGCTGCCTTATGACGGGCCGCGGTCGATTCTGGCGATGCTGGAAGGACTGCGCGACCGTTTCAACTGGACCGAGGTGCGCGAGGCGGGCAACCTGATCGGGCTGGAGCGTGACGGCGCGAATATCAGTCTTGAGCCGGGCGGGCAGTTTGAACTGTCCGGCGCGCCCTTGGATAGCATCCACCAGACCTGTGACGAGGTGAACGAACACCTGCGCGAAGTGCAGGAGGTCGCGGATGGGATCGGTGCGCGCTTCATCGGCCTTGGCGCAGCGCCCGACTGGACGCATGAGCAGATGCCGGTGATGCCCAAGGGCCGTTACAAGCTGATGACCGACTACATGGACAAGGTCGGCACGCACGGCAAACAGATGATGTATCGGACCTGCACGGTGCAGGTGAACCTCGACTTCGCGAGCGAGGCCGACATGGTGCAGAAATTCCGCGTGGCGTTGGCCTTGCAGCCCGTTGCCACCGCGCTTTTCGCCAATTCGCCGTTCTTTGAAGGCAAACCCAACGGCCACAAGTCATGGCGGTCGCGCATCTGGCGCGATCTGGACCCGGCCCGCACCGGAATGCTGCCCTTCGTGTTCGAAGACGGCATGGGGTTTGAGCGCTATGTGCAATACGCGCTCGATGTGCCAATGTATTTTGTCTACCGCGACGGGCAGTATATCGACGCGCTGGGCCAGTCCTTCCGTGACTTCATGCAAGGCAAACTGCCCGCGCTGCCCGGCGAGACGCCGACGCTGTCCGATTGGGCTGATCACCTCACAACGATCTTCCCTGAAGCTCGTATCAAGCAATACATGGAGATGCGCGGTGCTGATGGTGGCCCGTGGCGTCGTCTCTGCGCGCTGCCGGCGTTCTGGGTCGGGTTGATGTATGACGCCAGCAGCCTTGATGCGGCTTGGGACTTGGTCAAACACCTTGATGCCGAAACGCGCGAGGGGCTGCGGGTTGCGGCATCAATCAAAGGCTTGCAAGGCGAGGCTGGCGGCGTGAAGCTGCACGACCTTGCGCGCGAGGCCGTGAAGATCGCTGAAGCTGGCCTGAAAGCGCGTGCGCGGGCAGGCAATGCCGGCTTGGTGCCGGACGAAACCCACTTCCTGAACGCCGTTCAGGAGAGTGTCGAGGAAGGCCGGTCCCCCGCGTGTGAATTGCTGGCCAAATACCATGGCGAGTGGGATGGCGATCTAAGCCGGATTTACGCCGAATACAGTTACTAGAGGCAGCTACGTGCTGGGTGGCGCGGGATGATGGACGACTGCTGAGCGGACAATGCACGCTTTCGTTGAGAAATTTCTTGTTTTAGTATTTCCGCCATGAAAACCGTAGAAATTTCCACCCACTTGAACGCGCCTGTGGATCAGGTTTGGAGTGAGGTGAACAAACCGCAATTGCTAATGTTCGTAGCGCATCCGGTTTTGCATTTCATACCCATTGAACCTGAAAGGCTCCCCGACCGATGGGCGGACGGCGATTACATTTTCAAACTGAGATGGCATAACATCGTGCCATTGGGAAAGCTGGTTATTAGTATTTCGCGACCAGCAACAGAAGGCAAATTGAGGCTTCTTAGAGATAACGGACACGGCGCATTGGTAAGACGCTGGGATCATTTGATATCACTGGAACCAGATGGCAACGGCACACGTTATACGGATCGAGTAGCGCTTGATGCTGGCATTGCTACACCTGTCGTCGCTGCCTTTGCTCGAAGTTTCTATACACATCGACAGAGACGCTGGCACAGACTTGTGGAATCGAACTTCAACTATATCCTTTCTTGAACGCGTTTACAGACGAAAGACCCGCGTTGTGGCGCGGTCAAAAAGGGCTCTGAACCACCATCTGCCCTTTCTCCGCCCGGCCTCAAACCGGCAAAAGTTTCCCGGGGTTCATAATGCCCTTCGGGTCCAACGCCTGCTTGATCTGAGCCATCACGGTCAAAGCAACTTTGTCCTTGCGTCGCCGCATTGACGGCAGTTTTGACAGCCCAATACCGTGCTCTGCCGAAAAGCTGCCGCCCATCGAAATGGTCACGTCCTCGACCCGTTGCATGATGGGATCAACCAAGTCCGGGGCGCTGGGAAATACGGTATAGTGGATATTGCCGTCGCCCAGATGCGCGACCTCGATCACCTCGGCGTCGGGGTCCACCTGCCGCAACACGTCGCCCATGCGGGTCAGGAACGGTTCGACCTTGTCCAGCGGCAGGGCGATGTCGTTGTTGACCAGCGGATCGCGGGACAAGACGACTTCGGCTACGGATTCGCGCATATGCCACATTCGTGCGCGTTGGGCGTCGTTCTGGGCGATGTTCGCGTCAAGGATGACGCCATCGTCCAGAAAGCCCGCCAAAACCTCCTCGAGCCGGTTGGTCAGGGGGATCGAGCCGTCATCGCCGGGTGTGGCGTCCTGCTCGATCGTCGATCCGATTTCGGCCAGAACATTGATGGCGTGGCTGTCCGCAAAGGGCGGGCGTTGGTCAGGGTGCTTTTCACGCAAGGCATCGAAATAACGGTCGGGCATGTATTCAAATGCCTCGACCGCGCCGCCGGTGGCATCTTGCAGCCGGTTCAGGATGGACAGCGCATCGGCCAGAGATCCGACCGCAAGCATGGCCGTGGCACGGGCTTTGGGGGCAGGCACCAGCTTCAGAACCGCGCCCGTGATCACCGCCAGCGTGCCTTCGGATCCGATCAGCAGATTGCGCAGGTCATAGCCGGAATTGTCCTTGTGAAGCTCGCTCATCAGGTCAAGGCGGTCGCCGTTGGGCAGGACGGCCTCGATCCCGATGCACAGGTCACGGGTGTTGCCGTGGCGCACGACGTTTGACCCGCCTGCGTTGGTGGCCAGCATTCCCGCGATCATACACGATCCCTTGGCGCCGAAACTCATCGGGAACTCCAGATCATGCGCGGCGACGGCGGTTTGCAGGTTTTCCAGCACGACGCCCCCCTCAACGATGGCAATGCGGGCGTCGGGCCGGATGTCGCGAATGTGGTTCATACGCGATAGGGAAAGCATCAAGCTGCCCTTGGGCGCGTGGGCGCCGCCTGCCAAACCGGTATTGCCCGACACGGGAACGACCGGGGTGCCCGTGTCATGGGCGATGGCCATCACAGCCTGCACATCGCGTGTTGATCCGGGGCGCAAAACAGCAAGAGGGTCGTTGCGATACTTGCCCAGCCAGTCGCTGGCCCAAGGCGCGGTATCTGCGCCGGTCAGAACATGCGCAGCCCCGATGGCGCCTCGCAATTGGTCAAGCAATTCCATGTTATTCTGTTCCTGTTTCGATTGCGTCAGGATAAGTCCTGCAGCTGCCAAGGTATAGCCACGATGCATACGGGCGTGACAGGTCAGCGTCTGGGTGTTAGCGATATCTAACCGCTTACGGGCGGCAGATCACCACGACGACCGGAGTTTTTCATGACCTACATCCTTGCGATTGATCAGGGAACCACATCTTCCCGTGCCATCCTGTTTGATGAAAAGATGCGCCCGACGCGCACGGCGCAACAGGAATTCAAGCAGCATTTCCCGGCATCGGGTTGGGTCGAACATGACCCGGAAGAGATTTGGAAAACGGTTCGTGAAACCTGCCTTGAGGTTGCTGCTGGCACAGACGTCGCGGCAATCGGTATTACCAACCAGCGCGAAACGACGCTGGTGTGGGACCGCGCGACAGGCAAGCCCATTCACAATGCCATCGTTTGGCAAGACAGGCGCACCGCCGCCACCTGTGCGGCGCTGAAAAAGACCGGGCACGAGGCGTTTGTGACTGATCGCACCGGGCTGTTGCTGGACCCCTATTTCTCGGCCACCAAACTGGCGTGGATCTTGGACAATGTGGATGGTGCCCGCGCCCGGGCTGAAGCAGGCGAGCTGGCATTCGGCACGGTCGACACGTTCCTGATCTGGCGCTTGACGGGCGGGGCGCGGCATGTGACCGACGCCACCAATGCCGCGCGCACCATGCTCTACGACATCAAGATCGGCGCGTGGGATGCCGATATCTGCCGCCTTCTGGACATTCCGATGTCTCTGCTGCCCGAGGTGCTGGATTGCGCCGCCGACTTCGGCACGACCGATTTGCTGGGCGGCGCGACGCCGATCCTTGGCGTGGCGGGCGACCAGCAGGCGGCCACGATCGGGCAGGCGTGCTTCAAGCCGGGCATGATGAAATCGACCTATGGCACTGGTTGCTTTGCGCTGCTCAATACAGGCGACAAGCCAGTTGCCTCGACCAACCGATTGCTGACCACCATTGCTTATCAGCTGGACAGCACGCCGACCTATGCGCTGGAAGGGTCCATCTTCATCGCGGGGGCTGCCGTGCAATGGCTGCGTGACGGGCTGGGGATCATCGAGGATGCGGCGCAGACCGGTGAACTGGCCCAAGCCGCTGATCCCGAACAAGAGGTCATCCTTGTCCCGGCCTTCACAGGTCTTGGTGCGCCCTATTGGGACGCGGAATGTCGCGGCGCGATGTTTGGCCTGACGCGTGGATCCGGCCCCAAGGAATTCGCCCGTGCGGCGTTGGAAAGCGTCGGATTTCAGACCCGCGATTTGCTAGATGCGATGCAGGCGGATATGGGCCATGCCAGCGATACCGTGCTACGCGTCGACGGCGGCATGGCGGCGTCTGACTGGACCATGCAGTTTCTGGCCGACATCACCGGGGCGGCGGTGGATCGCCCGACTGTTCTGGAAACCACCGCGTTGGGCGCGGCTTGGTTGGCGGGAATGAAAGCGGGAATTTACCCTGATCAGGACGGGTTTGCCGCGCGCTGGGCACTTGACCACCGGTTCGAGGCCCAGATGGACGAAGCCACGCGCAACCGCCGCTACGAAGCATGGAAAGATGCCGTCAGACGGACTCTTACGCACCCGTAGATTTGGTCGAATGATAAATCCCTTCGGGCAGGTTTAGTGCCGCTGTCAGGTCGCCAAGCTGCGCGGGCGACAATGTAATTCGATGCACCTGATCGGTGCGCGGATCCCATTGTTCCAGCGTGACGCAATCGTCAAACGCGTTGATGGTGACATCCTCGTTCAAATGCTCGCGCCCTTCGTCCACAAGGGTGACGACGGTGGCGTCAAATTCGTGCTCAATGGTAAACATGGGTCGAGTTTACGCGATCACACGCCAAAGGCCAGTGCATCCTATGGTCGCGGCGGTTTGCGGCGGATATACAGGGGCGATCAGCGGGGGCATATGCAACAGTTCACTGGATTCCTTACCGACCGAGGGTCGAAATACGCCGTATCCGGCGGCCCCGTCGCGTCGCGCGAAGAGGTGAAGGCGTTCTTGAAAACGCTGACGCGCGACAAACGGTTCGCCAAGGCATCTCATAATACATGGGCGGCGATAATACCCGAGGATGGCCCGTCAAAAGGTGATGACGGAGAAGCCGGGGCAGGGCTGGTCATCCTACGGATGCTGGAGCGAGAGGGGTTGCAGGGTCACATCATCGTTGTCACCCGTTGGTTTGGTGGCACGAAATTGGGGGGTGACAGATTTCGCCGCGTGCAGGACTGCGTGGACCACTATATCGCCCACGCCGATCTGGCCGCGCACGGGTTGTCGACCAAAGCTAAGTGACCGACACACGGTGGTCAGGTGCCGCTTTCTTCTTCCAGATGCAACTTCATGTCGATCAGCACATGTTGCAGCGCCAGTGTTTCACGCAACAGGCGTTTGGCTTCGTTGATGGTGATAACGCCATCCTCGATCGATTGCTGATACTCGGCCATCAACATGGCAAACCGCTGCGATAAGGCAATCACGTCCGAGTTCACGCCGCCACCAGGGGCGTTCTTGCGATCTGCATCATAGGACATCGACGCGCCGCGCAATTCTGCCAGCGCGCTGGTGACATGGGGATAGCTTGCGGCTTTTTCCAACGCCGCGACCGCGTCAACGGGCATGAACCGGTCGGTGTGCTCGTCACTGTCTGAATAATACCGCCCAAGTGTTGCCTTCGACTTGCCGGTCAAAGAGCACGCGGTCTCAAGTCCGACATCCTTGACCAAGGCCTCGGTGTGCTTTTTCAGGTAGTTTCCAATACTCGACATATACCAAACCTCTTTCCTCAGCACGGCGCTGTGGGGAATTGCGTCATTCTTTTCCCATTATTCGGCGCGCAAGGGAATGGCTTAATTGTTTCATAGCGAGTTGGTGAGTTTCAAGAGTGCAAGGCGCATGTTGCGCCAGCACGTGAAAAGGGTCCACGGCGTGTTTCGCGGTGGAGTGTTGGGGCAGGTGTCCCGGCGCAAGTCGGTAAGCAGTTGTAATGAGTTTGAGGTCCGTTCCATCCCCAAGGGCCAAGCGCCCGCAGACCTCGTTTCCGGTTTTGCTTACCGACCCCTTTTCATATGCTAACCCACGCCCGCCGTTTGCCTGCGTGGTTGATGGCAACAACACTTGATCCTGCACGTCGGGCGGCGTAATGCGTCGATATGGCCAAGCTCTATTTTCAATATTCGACGATGAATGCGGGGAAATCGACCCTGCTGCTGCAAGCCAGCCATAACTATGGCGAACGCGGTATGGAGACCTATCTGATCACCGCGAAGCTTGATCATCGGGCTGGTTCCGCTCGTATCGGAAGCCGGATCGGTATCGGGTCAGATGCCGACACGTTCGCGGTGGGCGAGGATCTGTTTGCGAAAATCCAATCACGACTGAATGCCAGCCCGTGTGCTTGCGTGTTCATTGACGAAGCCCAATTTCTTGAACCCGATCAGGTGTGGCAACTGGCGCGTGCGGTCGATGACCTCGGCGTGCCTGTCATGTGCTACGGATTGCGCGTTGATTTTCAGGGCAATCTGTTTCCGGGATCGGCGGCGTTGCTGGCGCTGGCAGATGAAATGCGCGAGGTGCGCACGATTTGCCATTGCGGCAAGAAAGCCACGATGGTGGTGCGGCAAGACGATGCCGGTAACGTGCTGACCGATGGTGATCAGGTGCAGATCGGTGGGAACGAGACCTATGTTTCGCTCTGCCGCCGTCACTGGCGCGAGGCGGTCGGGGATCCTGACACCGGCGCTTAGGTCAGACAGGGCTAACCAAATCGTCACCCGCCGCGAAGGCTTCCAGGTTTTCTACGGCCAACATGCCCATCGCGGTGCGCACCTCTAACGTCGCGGTGCCCAGATGGGGCAGCAGGGTGACGTTTTCGCGGGCAATCAGCGCGTCGGGCACTTTGGGTTCAAACTCGTAAACGTCCAGCCCCGCGCCCGCGATTTGCCCTGCGTCCAGCGCGTTGATCAGGGCGGCCTCATCCACAATCTCTCCGCGCGCGATGTTCACGAAGATGGCGTGGTTTTGCATGGCTGCGAAGGTGTCAGCGTTGATCAGGTGACGGGTGTCAGCCCCGCCCGGCACGGCGACGACTAGGATATCACAGGCGGCGGCAACGTCCCCAATGCTGTCCATCTGGCGCGCCGGGAAAGACGGGGATTTCGGGGAGCGGTTGTAGAACACGACGTCCATCCCGAACCCATGATGACACCGCGCGGCAATCGCCTCGCCAATCCGCCCCATGCCAATGATGCCGATGGTCTTGCCGGTGACGTGCATTCCCAGCATTTGTGTCGGGTGCCATCCCTCCCATTGACCTGCGCGCACCAGCCGTTCGCCTTCACCCGCCCGGCGCGCGGTCATCAGGATCAGCGTCATCGCCGTGTCGGCGGTGGCGTCTGTCACCGCGCCCGGTGTGTTTGAGACTGCGACGCCATGCGCGCGGGCGGCGTCCACGTCGATATGGTTGTAGCCCACACCGAAATTGGCCAGCAACTTGGCGCGGATAGTCCCTGCCGCCTTGAACACCTCGGCCGAGTAGAAATCGCCCAGCGTGGGCAGCACCAGGTCGAAATCACGCAGGCTCGTCACCATCTCGTCATGCGACATGGATGTGGTATCCTCGCGCAGAGTCACATCGAAACCGGCACGGGCGCGGTCGATCACGGCGTCGGGCAGGGGGCGAGAGATAAAGAGCTTCATCAATACATCCTTGCGCCGTTGGGCACAGATTTATCCGGGGTCAACAGCACGATATCTTCGTTCTCGTCAGGTAGGCCAAGCACCAGAACCTCGCTCATCACCGGGCCGATCTGGCGAGGTGGGAAGTTGACGACGGCCAGAACCTCTTTGCCCACCAGCATTTCGGGGTCGTAATGCGTGGTGATCTGGGCCGAGCTTTTCTTCTCGCCAAGCTCTGGCCCGAAATCGACCCAAAGCTTGATGGCGGGCTTGCGGGCCTCGGGGAAGGGTTCGGCGCGGGTGATGGTCCCCTTGCGAATGTCCACTTTCAGGAAATCGTCGAAGCTAAGATCACCCATTTGCAAGCTCCTTGGATCGGTTGGCGGCGGCTGCGACGGCGCGGTTCAGCAGGGCGGGGAAGCCGTCTGTTTCGTTCATCAACACCTCAAGCGCGGCTGCCGTGGTGCCGCCGGGGCTGGTCACGTTGACCCTCAGTTGCGCGGGATCATCATCCGATTGCATCGCCAGCGCGCCTGCACCGGCGACGGTGGCCTTGGCAAGCTGCAATGATAGCTCTGGTGCCAGACCCTGCGTCGCCCCTGCAGCGGCCAGCGTTTCAATCAGGTGAAAGACATAGGCGGGGCCAGAGCCGGACACGGCGGTCACGGCGTCCATCTGATGCTCGCCGTCCAGTTGGACAACTTGCCCGACGGCGGACAATAGCGCCTCGGCCATATCCAGATGGGCGGGGGTCGCTTGATCGTTGCCGCAGATCGCCGTGATGCCGCGCGCGATGGCGGCGGGGGTGTTGGGCATGGCGCGGATGATCGGGGTTTGGTCCCCCAGCATCGCCTCGTAGGTGGCGATCGAGGTGCCCGCCGCGACCGACAGAAACAGCGTGTCGCCATTGCCGAATCCGGCCAGTGTGGGCAGCGCATCTGCCATCATCTGCGGTTTAACGGCGACCAGAACGATCGCCGGGTTGTCGGGCAGGTTCACGTTCAAGTTCAGACCCTCCTGCGCAGACAGCCAGTCCGATGGATAGGGATCGTTCACCCAGACCGACCCGGCGGGTAGACCTTGTGCCAGCCAACCTTCCAGCATCGCCGACCCCATTTTTCCGCAGCCCAGAAGCACAAGACCGCGTGCTTCCAGATCCTTCATATCACCAGCGCCCATGATGCGTCCTCCGTTGTTGAGGTCATGGATAACGCGCGGCTTGGGCGTGGGGCCAGCAAAAAAGCCCGGTCATCGACCGAGCTTTTCTGATGGAATGTCGAAAGTTGGGTTCAGGCGCGGCCGTAAGCTTCCGCGATGGCAACCTGAAGCGCGTCGTCTATGGTGCGATCGGTCCAGCAGACCAGTTGGAAGGCGGGATAGAACCGCTCGGACGTGGCGACTGCACTAGAGATCAGTTGATCGATCTGTTGCGGGCTGACGATCTGCCCGCCGTTCAGCGCAAGACCATAGCGATAGACCATGAGGCGCTGGTCGTGCCAATAGGTGAACGCCCCCGTCCAGCACATGTCGTTGGTGCGGTTCAGGGCTTCGTAAAGGCGCGGCAGACTGTCCTCGGGTGGCTCCATCTCGAACGTGCAAATCAGGCGCAGGGTTTCGTCATAGGGCGACCAAGCCAAGGTGATCGAATAGGTTCGCCATTGCCCCTCGACCGCCATTGCGATCTGATCGTCCGCGACGCGGTCAAACTCCCATGCGTGATGTTGCGCAATGGTCTCGACGACGTCGATGGGGTGAAGGTCTTCACTCTCGATGAATTGCTCGGTCGCGGACATGATATTGTCCTTCCATTCGTTTCAGCTTTGCGACCGGAAGAGAACCCGATTTGGCCACTAAAGCTTGATGCCTGTACTAGGTTCGGCGTTCTACGCACCTTACCCTTACTAGATATGGTGTCAGGTCACTGAGTCGCTGTAAAGACAAACTTTCCCATGTGAAGGAGTTGTCCACAGAAAACATTTGGTTCTCCACAGGTTAGGCCGAGTGGCCGCGAAGGGCGGAACAAAGCCGTCATTGCGTCGCCCGCTTGACCTTGCTTGCGCGAAGCCCCAGTTTGCGGCCATTGCGCAGGAGCCAGGAGCAGCAGGTGTCCAATCACACAACCCCGTTTTCGCGATTTGAATGGCAGATCGCGTGGCGATATCTTAGGGCGCGGCGCGCAGATGGCGGCGTCAGCACAATGACGTGGATCAGCCTGATCGGCATCACGCTGGCGGTCGCAGCCCTGATCATCACGCTGGCCGTGCGCACCGGGTTTCGGGACGAATTCGTCGATACGATCCTTGGCGCCAATGCTCATGTCGAGGTCTTCGCCCAAAGCCATGTGAATGAAACCGGTCAGGTTGTCAGCACGATTTCGGACTACGAAGGATGGGCTGACCGCATCGCCAAAGTGCCCGGTGTCACGCGCGCGGCCCCCTTGATTAAGGGTCAGGTCATGGCCAACCGCGGTCAGGCCAACGCCGGTGTCGAGGTGTTCGGCATCAGCTATGACGACCTTTTGACCATCCCGCGGATTGCCCGCCCTGAAAGCTTTCTGGGCGATATCTCGGCGTTTGAACAAGGCATCGCCATCGGGTCAGGTGTGGCCGCTGAGTTGGGGATTGGTCTGGGTGACAAGATCAAAATCATCTCGCCCAACGGGGTCAAGACAGCCTTTGGCACCAGCCCGCGGGTGAATGCCTATGAGGTGACCTATATCTTCACCGCCGGGCGCTGGGACATCGACCGCACGCGCGTCTATCTGCCCTTTGCCGAGGCGCAGAGCTTTTTCAACCGCGAAGGCACCGCAGACCAGATTGAGGTCATCGTCGAAGAGCCCGAAAAGGTGGATCGCTTGATCGAGGACATTCTGACCGCAACCGAAGAACCGTCATCCTACTGGACGTGGCGCAACCGCTCGGGCGCGTTCTTGCGGGCGTTGGATATGGAAGACAACGTGATGTTTATCATCTTGTCTGTGCTGGTGCTGATTGCGTCCATGAACATCACCTCTGGCCTGATCATGTTGGTCAAGAACAAGGGGCGCGATATTGGCATATTGCGGACGATGGGGCTGACCGAGGGGTCGATTTTGCGCATCTTCTTTTTGTGTGGGTCGCTCACCGGGATTGTTGGAACCATTCTGGGCGTTGTCGTTGGGTGCCTGTTCGCGCTCAACATTGACAGCATCTTTTCACTGGTAAACTTCATCGCCGGTGGGGGCGTTTGGGATCCGTCAATCCGCGGTATCTATCGGCTGCCAGCCAAGCTTGAATTCTGGGATGTCGCATCAGCGGTCGGTTTGTCACTGTCCCTGTCCTTTCTGGTGACCCTGTTCCCGGCGCGCAAAGCGGCCCGGATGAACCCGGTGGAGGCCTTGCGCTATGAGTGATCCGGTTTTGCGCCTGTCGGGCATCGAAAAGACCTATAACGAAGGCACGCCGGGCGAAATCCGGGTGCTTCGCGGGGCCGACCTTCAGATCGCGCGCGGCGAGGTCGTGGCGCTGGTCGCGCCCTCGGGATCGGGCAAGTCGACGCTTTTGCATATCGCCGGACTTCTGGATACGGCCGATGCAGGTCACGTGTCGATCAAAGGGCAGGACATGGGCGCGCAATCTGACCGAAGGCGCACGACCACCCGCCGCAACGAAGTGGGGTTCGTCTATCAATTCCACCACCTGCTGCCGGAATTTACCGCGCTTGAGAACATCGTGCTGCCGCAACTGGCCAACGGTATCAGCGACAAGGCCGCACGCGATCACGCGATGTCGCTGATGGCGCGTGTCGGTGTGGACGGTCGCGCCACTCACCGCCCGGCCGAAATGTCGGGCGGCGAACAGCAGCGCGTTGCCTTCTGTCGGGCGCTTGCCAACCGGCCCGCGCTTTTGTTGGCAGACGAGCCGACCGGCAACCTTGATCCTGATACCGCCGACACGGTGTTCAACGCGCTGATGGAGCTGGTGCGCGATACTGGCCTGTCCGCTCTGATCGCCACCCATAACCTTGAGCTGGCATCACGGATGGACCGCACGTTGCGGCTGGACGGCGGTGTCATCGCATGACCGCTCGCGGTGGCTAACAATCCCGTGTGGTCTGGCGAAGTGGGATTGCGCCCAGCACAGGGATTGGCAAAGTCGGATCAACGTTCACCATGCTGAGCCTGCGACATGCGTTCCTTGATCAAGCCAATCACCCTGGCCCTTGTGCTGAGTGCACCCCCTGCCTTGGCCGGACCGGTTGGCTTCGGTGATTGGCGGCAGCACTGGTTTGCGCGCTTCGCGGATGTGGATTTCACCTATTCAACCGGGTCGCTGGCGGTGCAGGCCAATGCAGCCGTGTCGATCACCTATAAGCTGCTGGACCAGAGCCACTGGGAGGCTCGGGCGGCGCGCTGGTCTTGGTCGGTGGACCAGACCGTGCCCGGAACGGATTTGCGACTAAAGGGCGGGGATGACCGCAACCTTGCGCTCTATTTCGCGTTTCTACCCAAGGCCGAGGCGCAACGCTCGGGCGCATCGCGCAACCTTCGCAAATTGCTAAAGCATCCAGAGGGGCGGGTTCTGGTCTATGTCTGGGGTGGGGATCACGGGCGCGGTGCGGTGCTGCCTTCGCCCTATCTGGGCGCGCGCGGCAAGACCGTGGTGCTCAGGCCATCTGGCACCGGGGCGCATGCGGAAAAGGTCGATCTGGTTGCGGACTATCGCCGGGCCTTCGGCGAGGCACCCCAGGCGCTGGTCGCGCTGGCCGTGTCGTCTGACAGCGATGACACCAATACGGTCACGCGCGGACAGATCACGGATTTGGTTTTGAACTAACCCCTCATGATCGCAGGAGGAAACCCGCCCGCTCACCGCGTTTTGGTTGAACCTGCCGGGCGGCGTGCTAGGTTGGCGCAACGCCACTTACAGCTGCGAGGTCCCATGCTGCGTGCCCCCTTGATCCTTCCGCTTCTGATTTTGCCCCTTGCCGCGTGCGAGCCCAGCGGCCCCTTTGCCGCGAAAGCGACGGGGCCGGACCTGTCCAGCATGACCGGGGGCGAGATCTTTGCCGAAAACTGCGCCGCGTGCCACGGGACGGACGCCAAAGGCGGCCCACTGCCAGACGCACCCGACCTGACCACGCTGACCGCCCGCCACAGCGGCAAATTCCCCACCCGCTACGTCATGTCCACCATCGACGGCTATGCCAAAGCCGACACCCACGGCCCCATGCCTGAATTTGGCGCCCTTCTGGAGGGCGAAATGGAGGTTTGGGTGGACGAGAAAGGCGTTCAGACGCCAACACCGGCTGCGCTGATCAGGCTGGCGGAGTATTTGGAGTCTGTGCAGGGGTGAGATTTCGCGGACCTTCCGTCCGGTCGATAGACCGGGCAGCGCCCCGTCGACCTCTCGGTGTTTGCTTGCAATCATCGAGAGGTAATCCGCCCCACGGGAGGGCGCTTTTGCAACGCATCAACATGCGGAACGGGATCAGGTGTGGTGAGCGGGTGCCTCACGAGAGGGATACGTGCGCCGACCCAGGGTCGGGCGCTGCCCGTCCCTTTAGCACGCAAAGATGCCAGAAACGGACATCGCGGTTAGTTGGTTTAGTCATAGTCCAAAATGCAACCCCTAATTTCTGGGCCGTAAAAATGTCTGCCCGCTGGAATTGGTGACTAGATCAAAACTTGGGGTGCTAGCAGCCCATTCAGTGCAGGTCTTGTCCAAACGCTTTCGCACTCCGTGGTTATCTAGAAAACTAACAGGTACTTCGCCATCTGGGAGTAATGCCGATAGGGCCCAAATCATCGCTTCAAACGTTCTTTGCCGGTCCCGGTTTGGGGGATAGGCTTTTGTCGGCGCCTCAACTTCCCAGGAATGATCAGGGCGCCAGGTAGAAATTGGGACGGAGGCAGGCCTGCCGCTATCGCCAGCGAATAAGAATTGAATTCGATTGCCGCCGATCTGAACTGTGACGGTTTTCACAGGCTCATCTCTCTCGCCCTCTATAATAAGGTCTAGCCTCTGGAGATTACACATCCAACTCCTCCACAAACCGCGCGTTCTCTTGGATATACTGGAACCGCAATTCCGGCTTCTTCCCCATCAACTGCTCGACCAAAGCCGCTGTCTCACCCGGTTCATCCTCGTCAATCGTGACGCGGATCAGCTTGCGGGACGCCGGGTCCATCGTGGTTTCTTTCAGGTCTTTCGCGTCCATCTCGCCCAGACCCTTGAACCGGCTGACGTCGATCTTGCCTTTGCCGCCCAGACCTTTCTCCAGCCACTCATCCCGCTCGGCCTCGTCAAGACAATAGACGCGTTTGGCGCCTTGGGTCAGGCGAAACAGTGGCGGGCAGGCCAGATACAGGTGGCCGGTGTCGATCATCGGGCGCATTTGGGTGAAGAAGAACGTCATCAACAGCGCCGCGATATGCGCGCCGTCGACGTCCGCGTCGGTCATGATGATGATTTTGTCATAGCGCAGGTCGTCGACGTTGAACCTTGTGCCCAGCCCGACGCCAAGGGCTTGGGTCAGGTCGCTGATTTCGGCATTGGTGCCGATTTTTGAGCCTGCCGCGCCCAGCACGTTCAGGATTTTCCCGCGCAGGGGCAAAAGCGCCTGCGTCTTACGACTGCGCGCCATTTTGGCCGACCCACCGGCCGAGTCGCCCTCGACAATAAACAGCTCGGTGCCTTCGCGGTTGGTGGCGGAGCAATCGACCAGCTTGCCGGGTAGGCGCAGTTTCTTGGTGGCGGTCTTGCGCTGCGTCTCTTTTTCCTGCCGGCGGCGCAGGCGTTCTTCGGCGCGCAGGACGAGGAAATCAAGGATTGCACCGGCGGATTTCGTGTCCGCCGCCAGCCAGTTGTCAAAATGGTCGCGCACGGATTGTTCGACCATCTTGGTGGCGCTTTCCGTGGACAGTCGGTCCTTGGTTTGCCCCACGAAAGACGGGTCGGCGATGAAGCACGACACCAGCGCGCAGCCGCCTGTCATCAGGTCGTCGCGGGTGATATTGGCGGCCTTCTTGTTGCCCACCAGCTCTCCATACGCCTTGATGCCCTTCAGCATCGCGGCCCAGAACCCGGTGACATGGGTGCCGCCTTCTGGTGTCGGCACGGTGTTACAGTAGGATTGCAGGTAGCCATCCATCGACGGCGTCCAGTTGATCGCCCATTCGACATAGCCGGGTTGGTTAAACCGCTCCTGAAACGTGACTTTGCCGGCAAACGGCGCATCGGCATAGACCGACGCGCTGCCCAGTGTTTCTTTTAGGTAATCGGACAGGCCCCCGGGGAAGTGGAACACCGCCTCGGTCGGGGTTTCGCCGTCGTCGATATGGGATTTCCAGCGGATTTCAACGCCCGAGAACAGATAGGCCTTGGACCGCACCAGCGTGAACAGCCGTTTGGGCTTGAACCTGTGGTGGCCAAAGATTTCCTCGTCCGCATGGAAGGTGATGTCGGTGCCGCGTCGGTTGGGGGCCGCGCCGATTTTCTCAACCGGGCCAAGAGGGATGCCGCGCGAAAAGCGTTGCTCGAACAGTTCTTTGTTCTTCGCCACCTGCACGACCATCGTGTCTGACAGAGCGTTCACCACGGACGAGCCAACGCCGTGCAGACCGCCTGATGTCTGATACGCCTTGCCCGAAAACTTGCCGCCCGCGTGCAGTGTGCACAAGATCACCTCAAGCGCGGATTTGTCGGGGAACTTCGGGTGCGGATCAATCGGGATGCCGCGCCCGTTGTCGCGGACCGTCACGGCGTAATCTTCGTGCAGCTCAACCTCGATCCGGTTGGCGTGACCCGCGACCGCTTCGTCCATCGAGTTGTCAAGGATTTCTGCCACCATATGGTGCAGCGCGCGTTCATCCGTGCCGCCGATATACATGCCGGGCCGTTGGCGAACGGGTTCAAGGCCCTCAAGCACCTCGATGGACGAGGCGTCGTAGTCGTCAGGCCCTTGGCCGGCCAGAAGGTCTTGGCTCATTTACATACTGCCCTGAATGCTGCTCTGGTTTGTTCTGCTGTGTTCTGAGCGGGCATTATGGCAGAGCCAGCACACGGGGAAAAGAGCGTGTCGGCCTTGGGCTTTCTTTTCTGCCCTTTTTCACTACGCTCTGCACGAAGAGTGAAAGGGACGCGACCATGAGTGAACCCCCAGAGCAGCCCGGATCTGAGCGCCAATCAGATGGCGCTGCGCTTACGCCAGACGATTGGGAGGCGTTTCGCAACGGCGCGCACCAGCTTTTGGATCGATGCATCAACCAAATGCGCGACAGCGAGGATCACCCGTGGCAGGCACCCCCTTCAGATATCGCCAAGCGATACGCGATTGGCCCGGACCGTGACCTTTTGAGCAGCCTCACCGATGACGTGTTGCCCTTTCATGGCGGTAATACCCACCCGAAATTTTGGGGCTGGGTGCAGGGCAGTGGGCTGGCGTCGGATCTGTTGGCGGGGATGGTCACCGCGACGCTGAACGCCAACCTTGGCGGACGCCACCATGGTGCGAATGAAATGGAACGGGCCGTCGTGGACTGGACCCGGCAGCAAATGGGGTTTGGGCCGCAGGCAAGTGGCGTGCTGGTCACCGGCAGTTCGCAGGCGACAGTGATCGCGCTTCACGCTGCGCGAGTGCACTGCCAGCCGGATACCCGAAGCGCCGGCAGCGCCCAAGGCCTGACAGTTTACGCCGGTGAAGGGGTGCACAATGCGACGCTGAAAGCGGTCGAACTGCTGGGTCTGGGGCGCAGCGCGTTGCGCCTTGTGCCGCAGCATGAGGGCGCGATTGATACAGGAGTGCTGCGACAGACGATTGCGCAGGACACAGCGCTGGGGTTACGCCCGATGGCGATTGTCGCAACGGCCGGGTCGGTCGATACCGGCAGTTTTGACGACCTGTCCGCGCTGGCAGATACTGCGCGCGACACAGGGGTCTGGCTGCATGTTGATGGGGCGTTTGGGGCGTGGACCCGGCTTGCCGCGGACCCCTGGCATGCGCTGACCAACGGCATAGAGCGCGCCGACAGTATCGCGCTGGATTTTCACAAGTGGATGTATGTGGGTTATGATTGCGCAATGGCGTTGCTCGCAGATAAAGGCGCGCATCGTGCGGCCTTCGCGACGCGCCCGGCCTATCTGAAAGGCGCCGAAGGTGGGTTGGCCGCCGGAGAGCCTTGGTTTTGCGACTACGGCACCGATCTGTCACGCGGCAATCGGGCGCTTAGGGTCTGGTGCGCGCTTCAGATGTTCGGGCGCGATGCCTTTTGCACGGCGATCACGCGCAACTGCGCTCAGGCCAAATTGATGGCAGATCTGGTTGAGGCGCGCGGCATGGAACTGATGGCCCCTGTCGTGTCGAATGTTTGTGTTTTCAACGCCGCTCCACACCTGCCCGCCGATGAACAATCCGCCCTGAACAGCAAAATCGCCACGGCGCTTCAGATCGAACAGCAGACGGTCTTTTCGACCACAACGCTTGCGGGGGTCACATGCCTGCGGGCGGCGATTACCAACCACCGGACAGACGACCACCATATTCGTGAGGCAATCAACGCTGTTCAGGCCATCGCGCAGGCCGTGCCTAGTCCTTGAACGGGTCGTCGGGATAGGTGACACTGGCAAGGTAAAGCCCATCGGGCGAGCACACCGGCCCGCAGGCCGCGCGGTTGCGCGCCTCTAGCGCGCGACTGACATCATCGGGCACCCATGCACCGATCCCCACCCGCTCCAGCGTGCCAACGAAGCTGCGCACCTGGTTGTGCAGAAACGACCGGGCGCGCACGTGAAAGCGATACTCGGTGCCGTTGGGGATCTCGACCTGCTCTACGCGCAATTCGCCCAGCGTCTTGACCGGGCTGTCTGCCTGACAAACGGTTGAGCGAAAGGTGGTGAAGTCATGGCGCCCCAACAAACGATCCGCACCGGCCTGCATGGCGTCCGCGTCCAGCTTGTGTTTGATATGCCACGCCAGCCCGCGATCATGGGTCAGTGGGGCGCGGCGGGAAATCAGGCGATACAGATACCGTCGCTCTAGCGCCGAGAAGCGCGCGTGGAAATCATCGTCAACGCGGGCGCAATCGACAATCGCGACCCGCAACCCGCGTAGATGAAAATTCAGTGCCTCGGACAGCCGGAAGGCATCCCAATCTTTTGTTAGATCGCAATGGGCCACCTGTGCCAGCCCATGCACACCTGCATCGGTGCGCCCAGCCGCCGCGATATTGTGCGCGCCGGGTTCAAGTTTCGCCAGCGCAGCCTCGATCGCCCCCTGAACCGAGGGTTGCTCTTTCTGGCGCTGCCAACCGGCAAAACCTGCGCCGTGATATTCGATCTTCAAAGCGTATCTGGGCATGGCATTCCGCATACCGCGCGATGACGGTGCGGGCAAGGCGCGACTCCAAGGGGAGAGCGCATTGAAAGCTCCCCTCTGGCACATGGGTGTCCGCGCGCCTATGTTCAGCCTAATTGAAAGACGGAGGCACCTGTGGGGCTAGGCGATATCGCAGACAGTATCACGCGTCAGATCGAAGCGATCGGCGACGCGACCAGCGAGGCGCTGTTCGAACCGGTGATCCGCTTGGGCGTGACCGGGTTGTCACGCGCGGGCAAGACCGTTTTCATTACGTCGCTGGTGGCAAACCTGATGAACAGGGGGCGAATGTCCGGCCTGATGGCAGCGGCCGATGGGCGTATTCAAACGGCGTTTCTGCAACCTCAGCCAGACGATACGGTGCCGCGTTTCGATTTCGAAACACATCTGGCGGCGATGACCGGGCCGACCCCGCATTGGCCTGCCTCAACCCGCGCGACGTCGGAGTTGCGGCTGTCGTTTCGGGTTCAGCCCTCGGGTCTGTTGGGTGGGCTGCGTGGGCCGCGCACCGTGCATCTGGATATCGTGGATTACCCCGGTGAATGGCTGTTGGATTTGTCACTGCTGGACCTCAGCTATACCGATTGGGCCGCGCAGGTGTTGGACCGGATCGCGGACCGCCCCCAGGCGGACAGCTATCTGGGCATGCTTCAGGGCATCGATGGGGCCGCACCGCTTGACGAAATGGAGGCCAAGCGCCTTGCTGGCGGATTTGCCGGCTATCTGACCGCCGCGCGCGAGGATGGATATAGCGACTGCACGCCGGGGCGTTTCCTGCTGCCCGGCGATATGGAGGGAAGCCCGGCCCTGACCTTCGCCCCGATCCCGCATCCCGACACCACCCCGCGCAAAAGCTTGTGGCGCGAGATGGAGCGCCGGTTCGAGGCCTATAAATCCCGCGTGGTAAAACCGTTCTTCCGCAATCATTTCGCCAAGATCGACCGTCAGATCGTGCTGGTGGATGTGCTGGGCGCGATCCATTCCGGCCCCGCTGCGCTGGAAGACCTGCGCCGCGCGATGGCCGAGATCCTGACCGCCTTTCGCCCCGGCGCGAATGCGTTTCTCAGCTCGATCTTCTTGGGGCGGCGGGTCGAACGCATCCTCTTTGCCGCCACCAAGGCCGACCACCTGCATCACAGCCAGCACCCCCGCCTGACCGCGATCACCGAGGCGCTTTTGCGCGAAGCCCGTGATCGCGCAGATTTTGCGGGCGCCAAGACCGCCGCGATGTCCATCGCCGCGCTGCGCACCACGGTCGAGGAACGGTTGGAGCATGACGGCCAAACGCTTGACTGCGTGCGCGGGACGTTGCTGGACAGCGGCAAGACGGCCGCGTTCTATCCCGGCGCGCTGCCCGATGACCCATCCCGCCTTCTGTCGCCCGCGCGTGACGGGGCCGAGGCGTGGTTGGATGCAGATTACCAGATCATGCGGTTTGCGCCTGCCGCTGTCACGCTCAGACCCGGCGAGGGGCCGCCGCATATCCGGCTGGACAAGGCCGCGGAATTTCTGATCGGGGATCGCCTGTGATGATCGCGCCAGCAACCCCGGCGGACGTGCCCGCGATTGCCAATATCCTGACCGGTTGGGTGGCCGCGACGCCGTGGATGCCGCGCGTCCACAGCCGCGCGGATGAAAAGGGGTTCGCGCGGATGCTGGTGGATCGCGGCTGGACCGTGGTCGCGCGTGAACGGGGCCGCGTGCGGGGGTTTCTGGCCCGTGACGGGGGCGAGGTTCATGCGCTCTACCTGTCGCCTGCCGCGCGTGGTCGGGGCATGGGCAAGGCGCTGCTGGATCAGGCTAAAACCGCCCGCGCCGATCTCGCGTTGTTTGCGTTTCAAGCCAACGAAGGCGCCTGTCGCTTCTATCGGCGCGAGGGCTTCACCGAGGCGTTTCGCACCGATGGCGCGGGCAATGACGAAAACCTGCCGGACATACGGTTCATCTGGAGGGCCGCGTGATGGCTGACACCCCAAAGAAGTCCACGGGCCCGGTCCTGATCGAATTGGGTGATGCGCCACGGGCCACGCCCGCCGACGCCCCGCCGGTGCCCGAGTTGGCCGCGGTCGATGCCACGGGGACCGCGATGCAAGGCGCGATCAGTTTTGCGGGCCGTAAACGGTCGCGTCTGGCGCGTTGGTTCTGGTCGCTTCTCATGGCGATCATGGGGTTTGTGCTGTCGGTCGCCGCCTACGACTTCGTGACGGGTCTGATCGAACGCCAGCCTCTGCTGGGATATGCAGCGCTGGGTCTGGTCGCGGCGTTCATTCTGGTTCTGCTGGTCATTGCGCTGAAGGAATGGGTGGCCTTCGCCCGGTTGCGGCGCGTCGACAGCCTGCACCGCGCGTCTGAAGCTGCGATTGCCCATGGCGACCTGACCGAGGCGCGGCGCGTGGTGGACCGCCTGAAGCAGCTTTACCACGGGCGCGACGATCTGCGCTGGGGGCTGGAACGCATGACCGAGCGCGAAGGCGATGCTTTCGACGCCGACACACTGTTTGCTTTGGCTGAGGCCGAGTTGATGGCCCCGCTGGACGCCGCCGCCTTGAAAGAGGTCGAAGCCGCCGCCCGTCAGGTCGCGACCGTCACCGCCATCGTGCCGATCGCACTGGCCGATGTAGCAACAGCCCTGACGGCCAATATCCGTATGATCCGCCGCGTGGCCGAGATCTATGGCGGTCGCTCTGGTGCGCTGGGCAGTTGGCGGCTGACCCGCGCTGTGATGGCGCATCTTGTCGCCACCGGGGCCGTCGCGGTGGGGGATGACATGATCGGGTCGCTGGCTGGCGGTGGGATGCTGTCCAAGCTCAGCCGCCGGTTTGGCGAAGGCGTGGTGAATGGCGCGCTGACCGCCCGCGTGGGTGTGGCCGCGCTTGAGGTCTGTCGCCCGCTGCCCTTCGGCCCCAAGAAACGCCCAAGCGTCACCGGAATTGTGAAACGTGCCCTGACAGGGCTGTTCGGGACGAAGTCAGAATAGTTTGGGCGGGGCAGAGGCAGGCCTGCGCGTATCCTCCATCTGGAACTTGAAGGCCCGTCCGATGCGCTGCGCCAAGGCGATCCACGTATTGGCCAGATCTTCGGGTAGTTCCTGACGCAATACCTCCTCGAACATCTCAAGCCACGGGGCGAAATGCTCCAGCCGGATGTCGGGCGACCCAACATGAACGCGCATCGGGTTCCCGTCATACCCTTTCTCACGCAAGATCGCGTTGCGCCAAAAGCTTTCAATCTTGTCGATATGGGCGGCCCACTCGGCGTCGGTTTCGCCTATATGGGCGTTGAACACCGGGCCAAGCTCGGGGTGGCGTCGAATGCGCGTATAAAACACCTGCATGACCCGCGCGATCTGGTCGCCGGACACGGGAAAGCGGGCAAGGGGGTTGAGGTCAGTCATGGTGGCTCCTGCTAATCTGATGCTTTTAGTCAGATTAGTGTGCGGGCGAAAGAGACAATTGCGCGCACCACGTCATGATCTTTGCCGGTCTGCCAAGTCTTTACGCCGCCGACCCACGCGCCTATAACGCGCCCATGATGCACGCCAAAGCCATCATTATTCGAATTATCAGCCCGGCGCTCTGACCCACTGAGCCGCCGGGACAAGGCGTATGGACGACCCGCGCCGACCCATCCGATAGATTGCGAAATATCCTGAAAAGGACCGGACACATGTGTGCCGACACCCCTGAATACAAAGACACTTTGACGCTTCCCGTCACCGAATTCCCCATGCGCGCAGGCCTGCCCAAGCGCGAGCCTGAATGGCTGGCCCGGTGGGAAAAGATCGGCGTCTATGACCGCCTGCGCGAAAAAGAAGGCCGCACGCCCTTCGTGCTGCACGATGGCCCCCCCTATGCCAACGGGCATCTGCATATCGGTCACGCGCTGAACAAGACGATCAAGGACATGATCGTGCGCAGCCACCAGATGATGGGGTTCGACGCGCGTTATGTGCCGGGCTGGGATTGTCACGGTCTGCCCATCGAATGGAAGATCGAAGAGCAGTATCGCAAGAAGGGCAAAGACAAAGACGACGTCGACGTGGTCGATTTCCGTCAGGAATGTCGCAAGTTCGCGGAAGGCTGGATCGACATCCAGCGCGACGAATTCAAGCGGCTGGGCATCACCGGCAACTGGGCCGATCCCTATCTGACGATGGATTTCCACGCCGAGCGCGTGATCGCCGAGGAATTCATGAAATTCCTGATGAACGGCACGCTGTATCAGGGGTCCAAACCCGTGATGTGGTCGCCGATTGAGCAGACTGCGCTGGCTGAGGCCGAGGTGGAATACCACGACAAGGAAAGCTTCACAATCTGGGTGAAATTCCCGGTCGCGACAGATGGTGACCTGAAAGGCGCGAACGTGGTTATCTGGACCACGACTCCTTGGACGATCCCGTCGAACAAAGCCGTGGTCTATGGTGAAAACTACGATTACGGACTTTATGAAGTGACCGACACCCCGGCGGAATGCTGGGCCAGTAAAGGCGACCGCTTTCTTCTGGCGGACAAGCTTGCCGGTGACGTATTCGCCCGCGCCCGCCTTGACGACAACCAGTGGACGCGCGTTCGGGACGTCAAGGCGGACGAACTGGCCACGCTGTCGCTGAACCACCCTCTGGCGGGTGCCGAAGGCGGGAATGGCGAATGGGATGATCAGCGTGACTTCCGCGCCGCCGATTTCGTCACCGATGAAGAAGGCACCGGTTTCGTCCATTGTGCGCCGTCTCACGGGATGGAAGAATTCGAGCTTTACCGTGACCTTGGGATGCTTGAGCAGGTCATTACCTACAACGTGCTTGATGACGGATCATTCCGTGCAGATCTGCCCTTCTTTGGCGGAACATTCATTCTGTCGCGCAAAGGTGGCGAAGGCGATGCCAACAAGACCGTGATCGACAAGCTGGTCGAGGTTGGCGGGTTGCTGGCCCGTGGCAAGATCAAGCACTCCTATCCGCATTCATGGCGGTCGAAAGCGCCGATCATCTATCGCAACACGCCGCAATGGTTTGCGAGCGTGGATAAAGAGGTCGGTGACGGGCAGGACGAGATGGGCAAGACCATCCGCACCCGCGCGCTGAACTCGATCGACCAGTTGGTGAAATGGTGGCCGCAATCGGGGCGCAACCGACTGTATTCGATGATCGAGGCGCGGCCCGATTGGGTTCTGTCGCGTCAACGCGCATGGGGCGTGCCGCTGACCTGTTTCACCAAGAAAGGTGCTCTGCCGACTGACCCGGACTTCCTGCTGCGTGACGCAGGCGTCAACGCCCGTGTCGCCGAGGCGTTCGAGGCTGAAGGCGCGGACGCATGGTATAAAGACGGCGCCAAGGAGCGCTTCATCGGGGATGCAGCGAACCCCGACGACTATGACCAGGTGTTTGACGTGTTGGACGTGTGGTTTGACAGTGGCTCGACCCACGCGTTCGTCCTGCGCGACCGTGAAGACGGCACGCCGGACGGCATCGCGGATGTCTATATGGAAGGCACCGACCAGCACCGCGGTTGGTTCCACTCCTCGCTTCTGCAGGCCTGCGGCACCAAGGGGCGCGCGCCTTACAAGAACGTCGTGACGCATGGTTTCACGCTGGACGAAAAGGGCATGAAAATGTCCAAGTCACTTGGCAACACCATCGTGCCTGAAACGGTCGTGAAACAATATGGCGCGGATATCCTGCGCTTGTGGGTGGCCCAGACGGACTACACGGTCGATCAGCGGATCGGGCCGGAAATCCTGAAAGGTGTGGCCGACAGCTATCGTCGCCTGCGCAACACCATGCGCTTCATGCTGGGCAACCTGGCCGATTTCTCTGAGGATGAGAAAGTGGCCGCGGCCGACATGCCAGAACTGGAACGCTGGGTTCTGCACCGTCTGGCGGAACTCGATCACACGGTGCGCGAGGGGTATAAGACCTTCGACTTCCAAGGTGTCTTCTCGGCCGTGTTCAACTTCGCGACCGTGGACCTGTCGAGCTTCTATTTCGACATCCGCAAGGACGCGCTGTATTGCGATGGGGCCGACAGCCTGAACCGCCGCGCCGCGCGCACGGTGCTGGATATCCTGTTCCACCGTCTGACCACGTGGCTTGCGCCCGTTCTGGTCTTCACGATGGAAGAGGTTTGGCTGGAACGCTTCCCCGGCGACCAAAGCTCGGTGCATTTGATCGATTTCCCGAACACGCCCGCCGACTGGCTTGACGAACCGCTGGCCGCGAAATGGTCAGGCATCCGCAAGGCTCGTCGCGTGGTGACAGCCGCACTGGAAATCCAGCGCCGCGACAAGGTGATCGGGGCCTCGCTTGAGGCCGCGCCTGTCGTGCATGTGCGCGATAAGGATGTTCTGGCGACGCTGAAATCGGTGAACTTTGCCGATATCGCGATCACCTCGGCGGTGTCGCTGACCAACGACCCGCTGCCATCCGAAGCTTTCCGCCTGCCGGAAATCGAAGGTGTGGGCGTGGTGTTTGAAAAAGCGTCGGGCGAGAAATGCCAGCGTTGCTGGAAAATCCTGCCGGATGTGGGCAAACACAGCCACCCAGGCACTTGCGAACGCTGTGACGAGGCGCTTGGCTAAGACAGCAAGGGCGGGCCAATGGCTCGCCCTTTCCGAAAGGGGACAGGTCGATGGCGAAACGAACGCGCGAAACCAAGCTCCCGTCGCCTTATCTGAAACGGCTCTGGGTGCGGCTTGATGCCTTGCCGCTGCCGGAAGGATATCCCTTCAGCTTGCCGTGGGTGTCGGATGATTTTGAGTTGGAATTCGACAATCCGGTCACGATCTTTTGCGGTGAGAATGGGTCGGGAAAATCAACCCTGATCGAAGCCATCGCAGAGGTTTGCGGGTTTAGCGATACGGGCGGCAACCGGTCTGTTGGCGCGACATCCGACGATGGCGGGCTTGAGGTGAACGGGGCCGCACTGGGGCGCGTGATGCGTGGAAGCTGGCTGCCCAAAGTGACCAACGGTTGGTTTTTTCGTGCAGAGACATTCTTTTCGATGGCGCGCAGGCTTGATGCTTTGGGCAGTCCGAACGCCGATTTCCTGTCCAATTCCCATGGCGAGGGCTTCCTGCGCTTTTTCGGGGAACGTATGGAACGACAGGGAATTTACCTGTTCGACGAACCTGAAAGCGCGCTGTCGCCACGCAGACAAGTCGAGTTGTTGCAGTTCTTGATGAATGTGCAGCAGACGGGCAGTTCCCAGGTGGTTCTGGCGACTCATTCGCCCATCCTGATGGCAACACCCGGCGCAGATTTGCGGCGGATGACCCATCGCGGCATCGTCGCGTGCTCTTACCGCGAAACTGAGCATTTCAAGCTTTACCAGTCCTTCGCACAGGACCCGGAAGCGTTCTTGAAAGCGGCGCTTGAAGGGGATTGGGACGCCATTTCTTAGGGTCTGCGGCCTGCTAGGCGCAGAATTCGGATTGCGGGCACTGCTTGGCTGGGCCAGTGTGCGGTATGCTTCAGATGTCATTCCATTCTCCTGTCGGACCTTTGGTCATCCACGAGGACGATGAGGCCATAGTGCGGCTTGGTTGGGGGCGCGCCACCGACAATGCGGACACGCCTTTGCTGCAAGAAGCGCACGCGCAGCTCACGGCCTATTTTGGCGGAAGTTTGAAACGCTTCGACCTGCCCACCTATGTAAACGGTTCGGATTTTCAGCGCGCGGTGTGCGACGTCATGTCGGCCATTCCGTATGGCGAAACTCTGACCTATGGCGACATCGCAAAGCTAACCGGAAACTCAGCCCAAGCTGTGGGTAATGCGTGTGGTGCCAATCCGATTCCGATCATCATCCCCTGCCATCGCGTGATGGGGGCCGGGGGCAAACTGGTTGGATTTTCCGGTGCCGGAGGGGTCGAAACGAAAGTTCATCTGTTGCGCCTTGAAGGCGCGGCCGGGCTTCTTATCTGATTTTTTCGGCCGCTGGTCATTGCCGGCAAAATCAGGCAACGTGGCGGCGCGCAACAGGGGGACAAAATGGCGACCATTCTGAACGTCAAGGGCGTGACCAAAACCTATGACGGTGGTCACGAAGCCTTGAAAGGCGTCGATCTTGAGATCGAAGAGGGCGAGATTCTTGCCCTGCTGGGTCCAAATGGTGCTGGCAAAACAACTCTGATTTCGATCATCTGCGGCATTGCGACCGCAAGCTCTGGGCAAATCACCGTCGGGGGGCATGATCATGTGACCCAATACCGGGCTGCACGCGAGATGATTGGCCTTGTGCCGCAGGAAATCAATCTGGAGCCGTTTGAAACCGTGATGAACACCGTTCGGTTTTCGCGCGGTCTGTTCGGACGGCCGCGCAATGACGCACGGATCGAAGAAATCCTGAAACTGCTCAGCCTGCATGACAAGAAGGACAACAGGATCATGACGCTGTCTGGCGGCATGAAGCGGCGTGTGCTGATTGCAAAGGCACTGTGCCATGACCCCAAGATCTTGTTTCTGGACGAACCCACCGCCGGTGTCGATGTCGAGCTGCGCAAGGACATGTGGGACATCGTGGCCAAACTGAAAGAGACGGGTGTCACAATCATCCTGACCACCCACTACATCGAAGAAGCCGAGGCGATGGCGGACCGGATCGGTGTCATCTCGAACGGTGAAATCCTGTTGGTCGAAGACAAAGCCGCCCTGATCAAGCGTTTGGGGCAGAAAGAACTATTGATCGAGCTGGATCATCCCATCGACGCAATCCCCGAAAGCCTGTCCCACCATGCGCTGACCATCGGCGGCGTGCAGGAACTGGTTTACGCCTATGACGTTCAGGGTGACAGCACCGGGATCACCGGGCTGCTGGCGGACCTGCGCGCGGCCGGGCTTCACTTGGCGGACCTGTCCACGCGCCAAAGCTCGCTTGAGGATATCTTCGTCGACCTGGTGAAGGAAAAGACGGCATGAACTGGAATGCAATCACCGCGATTTATCGGTTTGAAATGGCGCGCACCTTTCGAACCCTGGTGCAGTCGATCATCTCTCCGGTCCTGTCAACGTCGCTATACTTTATCGTTTTTGGGGCCGCCATCGGGTCGCGCATCGAACAGGTCGAAGGTGTCAGCTATGGTGCCTTTATCGTGCCGGGGCTGATTATGCTGACCGTGTTGACGCAAAGCATCGCCAATGCCTCGTTCGGGATCTACTTCCCGAAGTTTATCGGCACGATTTATGAACACCTCTCGGCGCCGATTTCCTTCTATGAAATCGTCATCGGCTATGTCGGTGCGGCAGCCACGAAAGCCTTCCTGATTGGCATGATCATCCTTGCGACCGCACATTTCTTTGTGGATCTGACCATTGAACACCCGGTTTGGATGATGGCGTTTCTTGTGCTGACCTGCATCAGCTTCGCGCTGTTAGGGTTTATCCTTGGCATTTGGGCGCAAAACTTTGAACAATTGCAGCTGGTGCCGATGTTGGTGGTCACGCCACTCGTATTTTTGGGCGGATCGTTCTATTCGATCTCGATGCTGCCACCCGTTTGGCAGACAATCACCTTGTTCAATCCGGTGGTCTACCTGATCTCTGGCTTCAGATGGGCCTTCTTCGGGATGGCTGATGTGTCGCTTGGCTGGTCGGTGCTGGCGATCCTGTCCTTCATGGCCGCCTGCCTTCTGACGATCCGCTGGATCTTCCGCAGTGGCTATCGGCTGCGCAGCTGAGGAGGGGTGTTTGCAACATGACGAAAAGCGTATGCCCCGCACCCTTGTTTGAGCCTGAAGGGCGGTCTACATGACAGCCATGACACCATTCATACCCTTTTTGAAGAAGCCGCCGCTGGTCAATGTTATCCGGCTGTCGGGAACAATTGCCACCGGGACGCGCGGTCAGTTGAATGACGCAAGTCTTGCCCCTTCGATCGAGCGGGCGTTTCGCAAGGGCAGGCCGAAAGCGGTGGCGCTGGTCATCAATTCCCCCGGTGGAAGCCCGGTGCAATCCAACTTGATCACTGCGCGCATTCGTCGGTTGGCGATTGAAAACAATCTGCCGGTCTATGCATTTGTCGAAGACGTTGCAGCTTCGGGGGGCTATTGGCTGGCGACGGCAGCTGACGAGATTTACGCTGATGAATGCTCGATCCTAGGCTCGATCGGGGTCATCTCGGCCAGCTTCGGGTTGACGGGGCTGATCGAAAAGCTGGGCGTCGAACGGCGGGTCTATACCGCGGGCAAGTCAAAATCCATGCTGGACCCGTTTCAGGCGGAGAAACCTGCGGACGTAAAGCGATTGAAAGCCCTGCAAGAAGACATCCACGCGGCATTCAAAGCGCAGGTCAAATCGCGGCGCGGTGACAAGCTGCCGGAAGGCGAGGACCTGTTTACAGGTGACATTTGGCTGGGACGGGCCGCGATTGAAAAAGGGCTGGCTGATCGAATTGGCCATGTGGTGCCAACGATGAAAGAGAAGTTCGGGGACAAGGTGCGCTTTCGCATCTACGGCCCGCGCCGCAACCTGATTGGCCGTTTTGGTCTTAGCTTTGCGGCCAATTCCCTTGCCGCCCTTGAGGAACGTGCGGAATACGCGCGGTTTGGTCTTTGAATGGTCATCAAGGTCGTCGTTCTGTTCCTTGTGGGCATGGGTGTCTTGGCAATGTTTGGCAAGTTGCGCTATCCCGGTCAGCAACGTATCGAGGCGTTGAAGTGTAAGCGTTGCGGGCGGTATCGCCTGGGGAAAGCCCCGTGTGATTGTAAAGGGAAGGGCTAAGACTTGGATCTGATCTATGCCTCGCTTGGCCTTGTGATCCTTTTGCTGGCGGGCGACAGCCTTGTGCGCGGTGCAGTCAACCTGTCGCTGCGCCTTGGGGTGCCCGCGCTGATCGTCTCGCTGACGATTGTCGCTTTCGGCACGTCTGCACCCGAGTTGTTGATCTCGGTTCAGGCAATTGCGGAAAACGTGCCCGGTTTGGCGATGGGCAACGTGGTCGGATCGAACACGGCCAACATCCTGTTGGTGCTCGGTGTGCCTGCGCTTATGGCAGGGTTGTCGACCGGCAATTGCGACACAAAGAAAAGCTATTTGCAGATGATGGGCGCGACCGTGCTGTTCATCATCCTCAGCCTTCAGGGCGTCATCACATGGGTGCAAGGTCTGGTGCTTCTGGCTGCCTTGGGGCTGATGCTAAGCTCTGCTTTTCGCGTGGCGCTGTCGCATCGCCGCGCGACAGCCAACGGGGCACTGGTCGCCCTGGACGACGAAGAAGAGGTCGAAGGCGCCGACCCCGACATGCCGTGGTGGAAGGTCATACTGTTCCTTGTGCTGGGTCTGATCGGTTTGCCGCTGGGGGCAGATCTGCTGGTTGACGCTTCGACCAATATCGCGCGTCACTATGGGGTTTCAGAAACGGTGATCGGACTGACTTTGGTCGCGCTTGGAACGTCACTGCCGGAACTTGCCACGACCGTGATGGCCGCCTTGCGCAACCAAGCCGAGGTTGCACTGGGAAATGTCATCGGGTCGAACATGTTCAACCTGCTTGCCATCATCGGGATTGCCTCGTTGGTTGGCCCGATCCCGGTCGAGCCGGGCATCCTTAAGTTTGACCTGTGGGTGATGCTGGGGGCGTCGGCGCTTTTGGCGCCGTTCGTGTTCCTGAAATGGCATATGGGCCGCGTCTGGGGCATCATTCTTTCTGTGCTGTATGTCGCCTATATTCTGGCCGTTCTGGGAGGTGCATAAGTGGTGCAGAAACGCGCATTGGTGACAGGCGCCGGCGCGCGGTTGGGGCGTGCCATGGCCTTGGAGCTTGCGCGCGCCGGATATGATGTTGCGGTGCATTTTGGCACCTCCGAAGATGGCGCGCGTGAAACCGCAGACGCCATTCAAGCGTTGGGGTGCAGTGCTGTGACCTTGCAGGCCGACCTGCTGGACATGGCGCAGGTCGACACGCTTGTGCCGCGCGCCGCCAAAGCATTGGACGGACCGCTGAATGTGCTGATCAACAACGCTTCGATTTTCGAACATGACACTTTGGCCAGCGCGACGCAGGACAGTTGGGACCGCCACATGTCGTCGAACCTGCGCGCCCCATTCTTTTTGACGCAGGCTTTTGCGGCTCAGGCGCCCAGGGCGACGCTGGATGAGAGCGGCGAAAGCATGCCGCACGCTTTGGTGGTCAACATGCTGGATCAACGGGTTCGGAAGCCGACGCCCGAGTTTATGACCTACAGCCTTGCCAAACACGCCTTGTGGGTGTTGACCCAGACCGCCGCACAGGGTCTTGCCCCGGATATTCGTGTAAACGCCATCGCGCCCGGATCCACTTTGATTGGGGCGCGACAATCTCCGGCCCATTTCCAAGCGCAGCGGGCCGCATCAATCCTGAAGCGCGGCGCAAATAGCGATGATATCACGGCAGCGCTTGCCTATTTTCTGGCAGCACCTGCGGTCACGGGACAGATGATTGCGGTGGATGGCGGGCAACATTTGGGATGGGAAACGCCTGATATTCTGGGTGTCGAATAAGGCAGGCTGCTTGTGCGAACGGTTGCTTGCAACAAAACCGACGCGAAAGTTGTGCACCTGTGAAATTGTCAAACGTCGATGGTCATATTTTCTGCAATGATTTCATTTATTTACAGTGTGTTCATATTTCTTTCCTTTAATAACAAGGGCTTATATATGTGCCTAAAAAATAGGCAGATCAACGAAGCAGACCGAAAACAAAGGATTTTTCTTGATGCGCAAAACATGTCCTCAGAGTTATCCACAGAAAATGTGGGCATGTTTTCTCTTGTGCAAGGCGCGGTAAGGTTGCAGACGCGCAGAGAATCGGAAATGTGCCGACATGAGCCAAGATGAACCGCAGGCGAACGCCGCAACAGCCGCCACACCAACCGGGTATGAGGTTGTCCAGACCTATCTGAAAACGCTCGACAATTCGCCGGGTGTTTACCGAATGCTCGATGCAAAGGGGCGGGTCTTGTATGTCGGCAAGGCGCGAAACCTGAAGAAACGCGTTTCGAACTATGCCAAGCCCACGGGGCATTCGGCGCGGATCGCGCGGATGATCAGCCAAACGGCCTCGATGATGTTTCTGACGACGCGCACGGAAACCGAAGCCCTGTTGTTAGAGCAGAATCTGATCAAGCAATTGAAGCCTCATTTCAATGTGCTCTTGCGCGACGACAAAAGCTTTCCAAACATTCTTGTGACGGGGCACGACTATCCACAGATCAAGAAGCATCGCGGCGCGCGCAGGGAAAAAGGCGCCTATTATGGACCGTTTGCCAGTGCAGATGCGGTGAATAGGACGCTGAACCAGTTGCAGAAGGTGTTCTTGCTTCGCAATTGCTCGGACGCGATGTTCGAAACCCGCACCCGGCCTTGTCTGCAATACCAGATCAAGCGGTGTTCTGGCCCATGCGTTGGGAAAATAGATGCCGAGGGATACGCCACCCTTGTGCGCGATGCCGAGGATTTTCTGTCGGGCCGCACAACAAAAATGCAGGAAAATCTGGCCGGTGAAATGCAAGCAGCCTCCGAGGCGATGGAGTTCGAAAAGGCCGCCATCCTGCGCGACCGTATCCGCGCGTTGACCCAGGTTCAGCAAGCACAAGGCGTCAACCCGCGCGGCGTGGCCGAGGCGGATGTAATCGCGTTGCACATGGAAGGGGGGCAGGCCTGTGTGCAGGTCTTTTTCATCCGCGCGCACCAGAACTGGGGCAACCGCGATTTCTATCCGCGCACAGGGGCGGGCGCTGGGCCGGGCGAGGTGCTGCAAGCGTTCGTCGGGCAGTTCTACGACCAAAAGGAACCACCGCGGTTGATCCTTCTGTCCGACCCGCTGGATGAACAGGACCTGATGTCACAGGCGCTTGGCGAAAAGCTGGGTCGCAAGGTTGAAATCTCGGTCCCGTTGCGCGGTGAGAAATCGGAACTGGTTGCCAACGCCCAACGCAATGCCCGCGAAAGCTTGGGCCGCAAGATGGCGGAAACGGCCACGCAAGCCCGTCTGCTGGAGGGGCTTGCGCAGGCCTTCGATCTGGTTGGCCCGCCACAGCGGATCGAGGTTTATGACAACTCGCACATACAGGGGGCACATGCGGTGGGCGCGATGATTGTAGCCGGGCCGGAAGGCTTCATGAAAAGCCAGTATCGCAAGTTCAACATAAAGGGCGATGACCTGACCCCCGGTGACGATTTCGGTATGATGAAAGAGGTGCTGACCCGCCGTTTCAAGCGCCTTTTGAAAGAAGATCCCGACCGCGAGGGTGAACACTGGCCCGAACTGCTGTTGATTGATGGCGGTGCGGGGCAGGTCAGCGCGGTGCATCAGATCATGGAAGAGCTGGGTGTGACCGACATTCCGATGATCGGGGTGGCGAAGGGGGTCGATCGCGATCAGGGGAAAGAAGAATTCTACCGACGGAAAAAGCGCCCCTTCGCGTTGAAACGGAATGACCCGGTTCTGTATTTCATCCAACGTCTGCGCGACGAAGCGCATCGCTTCGCGATCGGCACCCACCGCGCCAAACGCGCGAAAGCGCAGGGGGCGACACCGTTGGACGACGTGTCCGGCGTCGGGGCCGCGCGCAAACGCGCGCTTCTTGCTCATTTCGGATCGGCCAAAGCCGTCAGCCGCGCAGGGCTTGAGGACCTCAAGGCCGTGGATGGTATTTCCGAAACACTGGCGGAAACCATCTATGGCTTCTTCCATGACAAAGGCTGACGCGGTAAGGA
The DNA here is from genome assembly GCF_947497285.1 of uncultured Aliiroseovarius sp. GTDB lineage: Bacteria > Pseudomonadota > Alphaproteobacteria > Rhodobacterales > Rhodobacteraceae > Aliiroseovarius. The sequence goes on from NZ_CANMFT010000005.1 coordinate 103,664, forward strand.
TAATCCCATGAAATGGAACCTGCCAAATATCCTGACCGTTGCCCGGCTTGTTGCCGCGCCCTTGTTGCCGGTCATGTTTCTTTACTTCGCGCGTCCTTGGGCGGATTGGTACGCGATGATCCTGTTCATCGTGGCCTCGATCACCGACTACCTTGATGGCTACTTGGCGCGTGCGTGGAAGCTTGAAAGCCTGTTTGGCGCGGCGATGGACCCGATTGCCGACAAGGCGATGGTGTTGATCGCGCTGCTTGTCATCAATGGTTATGCGGGCGTGACGCCTTGGATCTTGCTGCCCTCGGCGCTGATCATCTATCGCGAAGTCTTTGTGTCTGGCTTGCGCGAAACCCTGGGCGACAAGGCACGTGCGCTAAAGGTCACCAATCTGGCGAAATGGAAAACGACAGTGCAGATGGTGGCGATTGCCATTCTGTTCTCGACCGGGATTTTCCAGCACAGCTTCATTGATCGCATTCAAGGCATGGATCAGGCCACAATTGATGGCGTGTTTGACGGCACTGTCACTGACGAGGTCGGGCTTCTGTTTTACGAGGCTGCAGGCCGCTGGTCGGCATGGGTTGGGATCGCACTGCTGTGGATTGCAGGCGCCCTGACCGTCGTAACCGGATGGGATTATTTCCGAAAGGCGATGCCTTTTCTGAAAGAGGAGCAAGACCATGGTTGAGGTCATGTATTTCGCGTGGGTGCGTGAACGCATCGGTGAACCGCGTGAAAAGATCGAGACAAAGGCCGAAACAGTTGCCGAATTGGTGAGCGAATTGCGCGCGCGCGAACCGCGCTATGCTGCGGCGTTCGAGGATTTGTCAGCCCTGCGGGTGGCGTTGGATCAAGAGCTTGCAGATTTCGATGCGCCCTTGAAAGGGGTCAGAGAAGTCGCGTTCTTCCCACCGATGACCGGGGGATAAGATGACCGTTCGGGTGCAGGCCGAAACTTTCGACCCCGGTGCTGAACTGTCCGCTTTCGGGCAAGGTCGCGCAGATCTGGGTGCGATCGTCAGCTTCACGGGTATCGTTCGGGACGATGCGGGCTCGCTTGACCGGATGGTAATTGAGCACTACCCGGGCATGACGGAAAAGGCGATTTCGCAGATCGTTGCGCGGGCGGTTGACCGTTGGGCGCTGGCAGATTGCCTGGTGATTCATCGCCACGGCTCCTTGCAACCCGGCGAGCAGATTATGATGGTTGCCACGGCCTCCAAACACCGCGTCGCCGCGTTTGAGGCGGCAGAATATCTGATGGATTACCTGAAATCCCGCGCGCCGTTCTGGAAGAAAGAATTCACACGCGACGGCGCCACCGATTGGGTGGCGGCGAAGGTCGATGACGAAGACGCGCTGAAACGATGGTCTGACTAAGCGCTAAGTGCGTCGCGTCTCAGCTGGGTTGCGTGGTTTGTCGTTCAGGCAGGATCTGCTGCGCGATACCGGCCCCCAAAAGATAAACCGACGTCACGACCAACCCCCAATGCGCCCAGCTTTCCGGGTGGAAATCGACCCAAGCGGCCCACCCGGCAAAGAACGTCCAGGCCAGGGCACAGGGCAAGCTGACCAGCCGCCACCGCTCGGTCCGCACAGGGTGGATGAACTTCAGTGGCAAGAACATCGCCACGGCCAGTGCTGACACCAACAACAGCAAGACCCAGAAATTTGGTTCGGTTGCGAACAAGACGATGACCAGCATATTCCAACAGCCCGGAAAGCCCGAGAAACTGTTGTCTTTGGTCTTCATCCGAGTGTCCGAGAAATAGATCGCGCTGGCGAAGGTGATCACGATGATCGCGAACCAGCCCGTCCAGCCCGGCATCAGCCCGGATTTGAACAGCGCGTAGGCCGGTATGAAAACATAAGTCAGATAGTCGATGATCAGGTCCATCAATACGCCATCGTATTGTGGTGCGTTGACCTTGACGTGATAGCGTCGCGCCAATGGTCCGTCGATCCCATCCACCCCGAAGGCCACGACCAGCCAAAGAAACATCAGGCTCCACTTTTCATCTACTGCGGCCAGCATTGCCAACATGGCAAACACGGCACCTGTCGCGGTCAGCAGGTGAACAAGAAGGGCTTTGGTCGAGATTTTCATGCGCGCTTTGTGCCGGAAATTCACTTTGGGGGAAAGAAGAAACCTTGAACCTACATCATCGCGTGTCAGGCGCGCGGATGGGCGGACTGATAAACCTCCAGCAGGCGCGAAGTATCGACCGAGGTGTAGGCCTGTGTGGTCGACAGGCTGGCATGACCCAGAAGCTCTTGAATGGCGCGCAGATCACCGCCAGCAGCCAGAAGGTGCGTCGCAAAGCTGTGGCGCATGGCGTGCGGTGTCGCAGTGGCGGGCAGGCCAAGTTGCAGACGCACCTGCTCCATCACCTTTTGCACGATGCGCGGGCCAAGTGCGCCACCACGCACGCCCCTGAACAGTGGCGCGTCAGGTGTGGCAGGGTGGGGGCAGAGGCGACGGTAGGCTTCGACTGCGTCGTGCGCTGCGGGCAAAACGGGAACCAGCCGCTCTTTCCCGCCTTTGCCCTTGATCCGCAAGGTGTCGGGCAATGGGGCGTCCTTGCAGCGCAGGCTCAACGCTTCGGAAATGCGCAAACCACAACCGTAAAGCAGGGTCACAACGGCGATGTCGCGCGCGCCAACCCAGTCCTGCCGTGCTTGCACACCAGCCGTTTTAATAACCGCTTTCGCAGCATCTGGCGCAAGCGGACGCGGTAGCTTTCGTGTGAATTTCGGGCTGCGTGTCGACAAAACGGCCGTCGCATCAAACCCATCGCGTTCGCTGAGCCAGCGGTAAAAGCTTTTCACGGCAGACAGGGAGCGGGCCAAAGACCGAGCGCCAACGCCCCGATTACGCTCGTTCGCCATCCATGCGCGCATGTCAGACAGGGTAACAGCGGCCAACGCGCCCCGCCCGGTCGCGCCACCGAGGTGACCAGACATGAAAGCCAGAAACCCGGCAAGGTCGGTTTGATAGGCGGAAATCGTGTTGACCGACGCGCCATCCAGCGCCCGGATGTGATCAAGCCACGTGCAAAGCGCGTCGCGCGCGCCTTCGGAAATCATCGATGTGTTTGTGGCGGTCACGACAACCAGCGGCGCATGGCCCGTTCGAAGACGCCACCAAAGAAAGACAAAAGATCGGTGCCCTGTCCCGGCTTGAACTGGTCGGGGTCCTCTACGCCGAGAACCAGCATGCCCGGCAGGCGTCCCTCTCCCAAATCAAGGCGGATACAGGCTTCGGACCGCATCCAGCATCCGGTATCGCCATAGATGGTTTGATCTTGTTCCAGCACCTGACGCAGGAAAACCTGCCGCGACGATTGATCGGTTCCGACCCCCAGATAGTCAGCGATAAAGCCGGGTTCTGCGATCGAAAGCACCTTGCCCAACCGTTCGACAGCGCTGTTCTTTTCGTCCTGCAGGGTTTCAAGCACCAGACGCACGCAATCAACGCGCAAGATCTCGGCAACTTCGCCGCCGAGATCGTTCATGAACAGCTCGAAATCCGCGGGGTCCAGCATTCTAAGCACAGCGCGGTGGATCAGATTCATCCCCGAGATGTTGTCATATGCAGCGGCAATCACTGATCGGTGGGTGTCTTCCAGCCGGTCAAGCCGGGCCTCAAGCCGCTCCATCGCGATGCCGCGCATATCGACGATATTCGCACCCATTGCGCGTTCATTCGCCGCGATCAGGGCGTGCATGATGTCGTGATCGTCCAGGATGGCTTCGGGTTGCGCGATTAACTGCTCGCGCAAATCTTCATTGATCGTAACCGGTACGCTCATGTTCTGCCTCGGGTTCGTTTTGTTATTTTTCCTGAATATACACCAAGCATTGGCCGATTGTTGTATATTTTTGGTTAACCAAAACAGAAAAAGGGGGCCGTGGCCCCCTCGTAACAGTTCTGTCTGGATCGCGTTGCGTTACAGGATCTTGATGCCCGCTGCTTTGATGTCGGCCAAAAAGGCGTCCAGGCCTTTGTCGGTCAACACGTGTTTGGCCATCGCTTCGATCACTGACGGAGGTGCGGTTGCAACATCCGCTCCTACCAGCGCGCAGTCTTTCATATGGTTGACCGACCGGATTGAGGCCGCCAAAATCTGCGTCTCATATCCATAGTTGTCATAGATGGTGCGAATGTCCTCGATCAACTCTATGCCATCCAGATTGATGTCGTCCAAACGGCCGATGAAGGGCGAGATGAAGGTCGCACCAGCTTTGGCGGCCAGCAGGGCTTGGTTGGCGGAAAAGCAAAGCGTCACGTTGACCATGCTGCCTTCGTCGGTCAGCACCTTACAGGCTTTCAAACCATCCCAAGTCAGCGGCACCTTCACCGCGATGTTGTCGGCGATCTTGGCCAGTTTGCGGCCCTCGGCGATCATGGTGTCCGCGTCGATGGCGGTGACTTCGGCGGACACGGGACCATCCACGATGTCGCAGATCTCTTTGGTCACTTCCAGAATGTCCCGGCCCGATTTCTTGATGATCGAGGGGTTGGTGGTCACCCCGTCGATCATGCCAAGGTCGTTCAGTTCCTTGATGGCGGGAATGTCGGCGGTATCAGCGAAAAATTTCATAAGCGCGGCTCCTGCAGCTATTGAGCGTTTGCGCTCTCATACCCCATGGGCGCGCGGGCAGAAAGCCCTTATGGTGCGCTTGATGACAGGGAATCTGGCTATATGAGCGACGTTGAGCAGTTTCCGGAAGGCGCAAGGGTCGGCGTGCTGACCACCCAGCCACTGGACCGAATCCTGACCTACCGCGCGCCCGAAGGCGGTTGCGTGCAAGGCGCGTATGTTGAGGTGCCGCTTGGCCCGCGCAAAGTGCTGGGCGTGGTGTGGGGGCCGGGCGAGGGTGGCTTTGACGCCTCCAAACTTCGCGCGGTGATCCGGGTGTTGGACGTGGCGCCAATGCGCACCGAGATGGCAGAGTTTCTGACCCGCGTGGGCGACTACACCCTGACCCCGATGAGCCAGATGCTGCGCCTTGCCACGCGTGCACCAGGGCTGTCCGACCCGCCGTCGATGCGCAAGGTTCTGAAGGCGTCAGGCCACCGCCCCAATCGCCTGACAGATGCGCGTGCCAAGGTGATGGACGCGTTGATGGACCAGCCCGGCGTCGGGTTTACCCAAAAAGAGCTGGCGGATCTGGCGGGGGTCAGCGGGTCGGTCGTCAAGGGGCTGGTGAAGCTGGGGGCCATTCGCGAAGAAGATACCCCGCGCGACATGCCCTATCCGCGCCTTGATCCCGACTTGCCCAGCAAAGACCTGACCGAGGAACAGGCGGTCGCCGCCAAACAATTGACCGATGGGGTGCGCGGGGGGCGTTACGGCACGATACTTCTGCGTGGGGTCACCGGCGCGGGCAAGACTGAGGTCTACCTTGAAGCCGTCGCTGCCTGCCTGCGCAAAGGGCGACAGGCGCTGGTGTTGCTGCCCGAAATCGCCCTGACCGCCGAGTTTCTGAAGCGGGTCGAGGAACGGTTCGGCGCGCGTCCCGCCGAATGGCACTCCGGTGTCACCATGACCGAACGCCGCCGTTGCTGGCGAATGGTGGGGCAAGGGGATGCCTCGCTGGTTGTCGGCGCGCGGTCCGCCCTTTTTTTGCCCTTCCGTGACCTTGGATTGGTGATCGTGGATGAGGAACACGACAGTTCCTACAAGCAAGAAGACGGTGTGCTCTATTCCGCCCGCGACATGGCGGTCCTGCGCGCGTCCATCTGTGACGCGCAAGTGGTGCTTGCCTCTGCCACGCCCTCGCTGGAAACTTGGGCCAATTGCGAAGCGGGCAAATACAACCGGATCGAGCTGACCAGCCGCTACGGCCCCGCTGTCATGCCCGACATGCGCGCGATTGATATGCGGCAGGAGGACCTGCCGTCACAAAGCTGGATTTCGCCCACGCTGAAAGCGGCCGTGACCCTGCGCATTGCGAAGGGCGAGCAATCGCTGCTTTTCATCAATCGCCGTGGCTATGCGCCTGTCACGATCTGCCGGGCCTGTGGGCACCAGATTGGCTGTGACCATTGTGACGCACGCATGGTCGAACACCGCTTTCAGAAACGCTTGGTCTGCCACCAATGCGGCGAGACGAAACCGATGCCAGACGCCTGCCCGGAATGTGAGGTCGAAGGGAAACTCGCCCCTGTCGGGCCGGGTGTGGAGAGGTTGGCGGAAGAGGTCCGTGCCAGCTTTCCTGAAGCGCGCGTGGCGGTGTTGTCGTCCGACCTGTTTGGGTCGGCCCGCGCGTTGAAAGAGCAGATCGAACTGATTGCCGACGGTGGCGCGGACATCATCATCGGCACGCAGCTGGTCGCCAAGGGGCACAATTTCCCCAAGCTCACCCTTGTCGGGGTGATCGATTCAGACCTTGGCCTGCAAGGCTCCGACCTGCGCGCTGCTGAACGCACGTTTCAACTGATCCGGCAGGTCGCGGGTCGGGCAGGGCGCGCAGAGACTCCGGGCGTCGCGCTGCTGCAAACTTTCCAGCCCGAGCACCCAGTAATCCGCGCGATTTTGGCGGGCGAGGAAGAGAAATTCTGGCGCGCTGAGGCGAGCGAGCGCCAAGCCGCAGGTGTGCCGCCATATGGCCGTCTGGCTGGCATTGTCCTGTCCTCGCCCGACATCCAAGCGGTCTTTGATCTGGGCGCCGAGATGGCGCGGCGATCAGAACCATTGATCCAGATCGGCGCACAACTTTATGGCCCCGCTCCAGCACCCATCGCGCGTGTTCGAGGACGACATCGGGTGCGATTGCTGGTGAAGGCCGACAAGGGTGCGCCCATTCAAGCGGCGCTGAAACGCTGGCTTGCACAGTTCCAGATCAAAGGGGATATGCGCGTGTCCGTAGATATTGATCCGCAGAGTTTTTATTGAAGCACCAGTCGACTAAATCCACATTCTACATGTTTCCGATGTCGCCGATCTAATCCGACTTTGGAGCGTATGCAGCAAAGAGCTCTGCTCCAGTCATCGTTTCTGTCTTGTCTGCCAAGGTATAGAAAGGTGGCTTTTCATCGATGAAAACCTGCAATGTCAATTGAAGCTCCGATTGATCGTCAAGAAGCCCGGCGGCTATTTGGAACTCGTTGCTATCGAGAATGTGATAGAACAGATTTGAACCACATTTGTTGCAAAAACCACGTTCGGCCCAATCAGATGATCGTATCTTGCTGATATTGTTTTCGCCCTGAAACGATACGTTTTCGCAGGAAATCTCAAAAAACGGCCCAGAGGACCATCGGCGACACATGTCGCAATGGCACGCTGCCACTGTTGGTTTGTTCGCAGTGCCGGTGAACTTGACTGCACCGCACATGCATTTGCCGGTTAGCTCAAACTTGGACTCCATAGCTTAACCTCCCTACGTTCATTTCTACCAACGCCTCAGGCAATGTTATCACAGTTGGCCGTAGCCTACTTTAATGGCGAACGCCTAGTCCGCGAAAAGACGGAAAGCGCCAGGATTGGGTTCAAAGCCCGGATGAGCGAATGTAGTCGAGTTTTGGACAGACCTTACTCTGCCGCCACGCCAACAGCTCCGCGCTGATCCACCAGCGCATCTGTCACTATCGCACCGATCCACATGCACAAAAGCGCAAGCCATGCGGTGCCGACGAAGATGGAGCCACCCGTGACGCCCGCGCCAATCGCGCAGCCACCCGCCAGCATCGCGCCGAAGCCCATCAGGACGGCACCGAACATTGAGCGACGCATGATGGCCTCATTATCGAACCCCTGGAACTTGAAATCACCCGCGAACCAACTGGCGGCGAAAGCGCCGATCACGACGCCCGGCACTAGGCCCACGTCGAACTCAAGCACGGGGTCGGGGATCAAAAAGAACATCAGCGTGTTGGCCGAGGGGCCAGAGAAGGTGGCCGAGGTGACAGACACCGGTTCGAACGCAGCCAGCGACAGTTGATAGGTCAACACCCAGCCAAGCGCGACGGCGAAGCCTACTCCAGACCCGAAAACCAGTCGTTTATAACCCATACCCGACCGCCGCGCGATGTAGATCGCAAGGATTGCCGTGATCAGGCCAAGGGCCAGACCTGACCATTCTGGAACACCGATTGCGGTCAAAAGGTTCACGTTTACGCCCCCTTCGGTCATCCAAAGACGGGCAAGATAGTCGCGGGTCGGCGATAGCCAGCCATGCAAGCTCATCTGGGCGACAACGGCGAAGATCAGGCCGGATACGACCGAGCGCAGGTTTCCCGTGGCCGCCAGCACCAGAAGGCGGCCCGAGCAGCCGCGCGCCAGCACCATACCAACCCCGAACATCAAACCACCGATGACAGCGCCCGACCAACTGCCGGTCACGGCCATCATGCGTGCATCTTCGGGTCGCAACAGGCCCAGAAGCGATGCACTCTGAACCCAGACCAGTGCGGTCGAGAAGGTCAAAAGCCAGATCGCAACGGAACTGTCCATCATTCTTCGCGCGAACTCGACCGTTGCGGCACGCAGGCAAAAGCGTGAGCGCTGGGCAGACACGCCAAACACGATGCCGGTGATCAGGCCGAAAACGGCGGCTGTCGGTTGCTCTCCGATGCGGTCGATCAGGGGGACGATATCCATTGGACCTCCTTTAATTGCAGGGGATTTTGCCAATTCTGATGCGCGCCTGCCTTGACATATATCATAATCGCATCTTGTTGTGTGAATGCGTTTTGGCCTCGCCACCGGGTGAATTCAGGCTTATTGCGGGGGCATGAGACACCAAATTCTGACCCTGGAGGAGGCCCGCGCCCAACCTTTTTGGCGCCGCCCCATCTTCCTGTTGATGCTGATGGCAGCGGCCATGCCGATTGCGTTTTTCACATGGTCGGCGCTGTTGAACAACTTCGTGATCGAAGCCGCAGGGTTCACCGGCGTCGAGATTGGCTGGCTGCACACCGTGCGCGAGATACCGGGCTTTCTGGCGATCGGGGTCATCGCCCTGTTGATGCTGTTTCGCGAGCAGGTTCTGGGGGTTGTAGCACTTGGGATGCTGGGGGCCGCCACTGCGATTACTGCGTGGTTTCCAAGCTTTGGCGGGATTTTGACCATCACAATGTTGTCGTCGATCGGGTTTCACTATTTCGAGACGGTGAACCAGTCGCTTCAGCTGCAATGGATCGACAAGAAACGCGCCCCGCAGATGCTGGGCTGGATCATGTCGGTCGGTTCGGCGGCGGCTTTGGTCAGCTACGGGCTGCTGGTGCTGACCTGGAAGGCCTTCGACCTAAGCTATAACCTTGTCTACATGATCGCCGGAGGCACCACGCTCGCCATCGCGATCTTCTGTTTCTTCGCCTACCCGCAGTTTGAAAGCCCTGAACCGCAGCTCAAGCAGTTTGTCTTGCGACGCCGCTATTGGCTCTATTATGCGCTGCAATTCATGGCAGGTGCGCGGCGCCAGATATTCACGGTCTTTGCGGCCTTCATGATGGTCGAACGATTCGGCTTTGAGGTGCACGAGGTCACCGCGCTGTTCCTGATCAACTATGTCGCCAACATCTTCTTTGCGCCCTTGATGGGCAAGGCGGTGGCCATTTGGGGCGAACGGCGCGCTTTGGCGTTTGAATATGTCGGGTTGATCTGTGTGTTTCTGGCCTATGGCGGCATCTATTTCTTCGGCTGGGGGGTCGTGCTGGCGGCAACGCTCTATGTGGTTGATCACCTGTTTTTTGCGCTGGCCTTTGCCCTGAAAACCTATTTCCAAAAGATTGCGGACCCGCAAGACATTGCGCCCACAGCGGCGGTCGCGTTCACCATCAACCATATTGCGGCCGTGTTCTTGCCGGCGCTTTTGGGGTATCTTTGGGTGGTGTCGCCGGGCGCGGTCTTTGGATTGGCGGCCGCCATGGCAAGCGTTTCGCTGATGCTGGCCTTGTTGATCCCGCGTCACCCGGAAAAGGGTAACGAGACTGTGCTTTCGCGCGTGGTTGCACACGCGGCCCAGTGACGCCACCTTTAAAGGTGCGCAAACAGGAGGACGCAGGATGTTTGGACGGAAAAAACTGACGATGGTTGATCGCAACGCGGCCCTGCCGGGGCGTGCAGACCCGATCCCGACAGCCTCGACCCATCATGTTTTTGGGCGCCCCCTGACGATGGATGTGCCAGACGGGTTCGACGTCGCCATATTCGGCATGGGTTGCTATTGGGGGGTCGAGCGGATTTTCTGGCAGCTTCCCGGCGTTTGGCTGACCATGGTCGGAAACGCGGGGGGTGTGACCCCCAATCCGACATACGAAGAGGTCTGCACCGGACAGACCGGCCACACCGAAGCGGTGCGGGTCGTGTATGATCCCGCGGTGACCAGTTATGACGCATTGCTGAAAGTGTTTTGGGAAAACCACGACCCCACGCAAGGGATGCGGCAAGGCAACGATATGGGCACGCAATACCGTTCAGCGATTTATGCGACGGATGCACAGCAACTGGATCTTGCGAAGGCGTCAGCCGCGCGCTACGCGCCGCAGCTTGCCGCAAAGGGCTTTGGCCCGATCACAACGGAAATCGCCCCTGCCGGACCGTTTTATCTGGCCGAGGCCTACCACCAGCAATACTTGTCGAAGAACCCGGCAGGGTATTGCGGCATCGGTGGCACAGGCGTCAGTTGTCCGATCGGAACAGGCGCTTAGCGACCGGTTTGAATGGGATCTGCGGTGGTTGACCCTTCACTCGCATGCGGCTAGGCCCCTTCTAGCATAGAAAGGATCCAGCCATGCCCACATGGACCGCATTGACCACCATAGAAGGTCAGGACGCCGCCGACGCGCTGGGCGCGGCAATGGAAAACCTGACGCCCGAGCCGACCGGCATCGGCGTGTTCGAAGTCGAAGATGGCAGCGGACTTTGGGAAGTCGGCGGCTATTTCGTGGAAGAGCCGGATGCGGCGGGCTTGGCCCTTCTGACCAAGATGTGCAGCGCCAAGGATTTCGCCGTGTCTGAACTGCCCGAAATCGACTGGGTCGCCCATGTCAAACGAGAGCTCACCCCGGTCGAAGCCGGGCGTTTCTTTGTGCATGGCAGTCATGATGCCGACAAAATCCCGGAAGGCAGGATCGCCTTGTTGATTGACGCGGCAATGGCGTTTGGGACAGGCCACCATGGAACGACACTCGGCTGTCTCAGAGCGTTGGACCATTTGATCGACGACGGGTTTGTTGGGCGACGTGTTGTCGATATTGGCTGCGGCACGGCGGTGCTGGCCATGGCAGCGGCGCAGGTTTGGCCTGATCCGGTACTGGCCAGCGACATCGACGAAGTGGCGGTTGATGTGGCCCGTGCCAATGTCGACGCCAACGCGCTGTCCGATCGCGTCACCTGTGTCGAGGCCGCAGGCTTTGCATCACCAACCCTTAAACGGGCCGCACCCTTCGATCTGGTGTTCGCGAATATCCTTAAGGGGCCGTTGATTGGACTGGCCCCGGACATGACGCGGCATGTTTCAACCGGAGGTTATGCGATTCTTTCCGGCATCCTAAACCCGCAGGCCGACGAGGTGATTTCGGTTTATGCACAAAACGGGTTCAATCTGGTTAACAGAGATGAAATTGTTGACTGGACGACGTTAATTCTTGTGAAAAACTAGATAATTATTGCAATAAACAGTCGGTTTGCTGGAGTTTGTCACGTTTTTGCCTTATTCTGACGTGGGAAGGGTGTTTAAATAATTAGGGGGAAAGGGTCTATTATGACTGATGCACAAGTTCAGGACTTTCAGAAGCGCGTCCGTAGTATTAGCAAGCAGCACCGCAAGCTGTCGCAGGGATATGTGCAACTGGTCGAACGTGACGGATTGTTGGTTCCGAAAACCTCGCGCCGTGCGCGTCGGGGCTTTCCGATCAAAGGCCTGATCATCACGGTTGTTGGCTTCATCGCTTTCAAGGCATTTCTGTTCGATCAGGTCGGGGCGATCAATTACAATGATCGGGTTCAGGCTTTGTCGAAAGGCACCGCGCTGGAACAGGCCGGGGGCTGGGTGATGCAAGCCGATCCCCTGACACAACGACTTGCAGAGCTTCTTGCAGGGTACCTATAAGCGCAACTCAGCAGAAAGTTTACCATTTGGACCCGCGCTTTTTGCGCGGGTTTTCTTATTGCGCCTTTGCATCTGCCAGCCGTTCAGGCATCGACCGATGCCGGGCCAATCTGGCGCGCATCTTTCGGCCCGTCACCTGGTGCCACCAGCGTCGGGCCCTTCGAAAGCTCGTTCTGTAAATGACCGTTTCGGCGTAACGATTGCGGTTCTGAAGGGCGCCTCCTTGCCTTGAAGCGGATTGTCTCGGCACGAGCCTGGCTGTATCGCTTGGCCAAGCCGATGAGCTTTGCGTCCCGGCGGCGCTTCAAGTTTCGTGTTTTAGTCTGGCAAAACTGCTTTGCCTTGCCTATCTGCCTTGTCTAGAAAGGCCCGAGCAAAAGATTGGAGACGCCAGATGGCAAAGATTACCTATGTCGAGCACAATGGAACGAAACACGTCGTGGACGTTGCAAACGGCCTGACTGTGATGGAAGGCGCGCGCGACAACAACATTCCGGGGATCGAGGCGGATTGCGGTGGCGCTTGTGCCTGTTCGACCTGCCATGTCTATGTGGACGCGGCGTGGGTCGACAAGGTGCCTGCCAAGGATGCGATGGAAGAAGACATGCTCGACTTTGCGTTTGAGCCGGACGCAGAACGGTCGCGTTTGACCTGCCAGATCAAGATTACCGACGATCTGGATGGCCTTGTCGTGCATATGCCCGAAAAACAAATTTGATGGCCTTGGTGCACCGCGTCGACCCTCTCCCTTTTGGCGGTCGGTCGTGCGCGGTGCGTTATATCTGTTGCGCATGATGGCCCGCGCTTGGCGTCTTGCGCCTTTCAGAGCGCCCGCCACCCAATATCTGACCGATTAAACCCGCCCGGCCAATCAATCTTGTCGATCATCGCATAAGCACGGTCGCGGGCCTCTTGCAGGCTGTCGCCGCGTGCGGTGATATTCAGAACGCGCCCGCCGGTGGCTGTGATCTTGCCGTCCACTTCGGTGGTGCCCGCATGGAAGATCATATTTTTCGAGTCTTCCGGCAGATCGTCCAACCCGTTGATGATTGACCCTTTCTGGTAAGCGCCGGGATAGCCATTGGCTGCCATCACCACGGTGATCGCATGATCATCCGCCCAGTTCACTTGGGCCTCATCCAGCCGCCCCTCGGCACAGGCCAGCATCAGGTCCAGTGCCTGTGCGCCGAGCCGCATCATCAACACCTGACATTCCGGGTCACCAAAGCGCGCGTTGTATTCGACCAGCCGTGCCTGCCCGTCCTTGATCATGAACCCCGCATAAAGCACCCCTTGATAGGGTGTGCCACGCTTGGCCATTTCGGCCACGGTGGGTTCAATGATCTCGCGCATGGCGCGGGCGGCAATGTCGTCTGTCAGAACGGGGGCAGGGGAATAGGCACCCATGCCGCCGGTGTTCAGCCCTGTGTCGCCATCGCCCACGCGTTTGTGGTCTTGCGCCGTGCCGATGGGCAGGGCGGTCTTGCCGTCGCAGAGGATGAAGTAAGATGCCTCTTCGCCCTCCATGAACTCTTCGATCACGACTTCCGCGCCAGCCCCGCCAAACGCGCCACCGAACATGTCGTCGATGGCGTCCAGCGCCGTCTGCTCGTCCATTGCAACGATCACGCCTTTGCCGGCTGCCAGACCGTCGGCCTTGACGACAATCGGTGCGCCGTGTTCGCGAATATAGGCCTTGGCGGCATCTGCGTCGGTGAAATGACCATAGGCAGCGGTTGGCGCGCCCGCGGCATCGCAGACCTCTTTCGTGAAGGACTTGGATGCCTCAAGCTTCGCGGCCTCGGCTGAGGGGCCGAAGACACTGACGCCCGCCTCGCGCAGACGGTCGGCCACGCCTTTGGCCAAGGGCGCTTCCGGCCCGATGATCACGAAATCAATGGTGTTTTGCTGGGCAAACGTCACGACCGCGTCACCGTCTTCGATGTCCAGCGATGCGCACTCCGCGATCTGCGCCATGCCGGCATTTCCGGGGGCCACAATCAGGCGGTCGCATTTCGGGTTTTGCATCACAGCCCACGCCAGCGCATGTTCACGCCCGCCGCTGCCCAGAATAAGGATGTTCATGGCTCTTCCCCCGCTTGGCCTTCTGTCATCGGCGTTCTAAGGTCGGGGCGCTGAAATCACAAGGAAAGAGACACCGGCCCATGTCCGACCTGATCGACGATCCACAGCCCGGCGAAAACGCACCGGAGTTCACCGTCTCGGAAATCTCCGGCGCGCTGAAGAAAACAATCGAGGGGGCATTTGGGCGTGTCCGCGTGCGGGGCGAAGTTGGGCGGGTCATGCTGGCGCGGTCCGGTCATCTGTATTTCGACGTGAAGGACGACCGATCTGTTCTGGCCGCGGTCAGTTGGAAAGGGCAGGTCAGCCGCCTGTCGATCAAGCCCGAAGAAGGCATGGAGGTCATCGTCACCGGCAAGCTGACCACTTTTGGCAGCCAGTCGAAATACCAGTTGAACGTCGATGATGTCGTCGTCGCGGGCGAAGGCGCGTTGATGGCAATGTTGGAAAAGCGCAAGAAAACGCTGGCGGCAGAGGGACTTTTCGCGCCCGAACGCAAGAAAAAGCTGCCTTTCCTGCCCGAAGTGATTGGCGTTGTCACATCACCGTCCGGTGCGGTGATCCGCGATATCTTGCACCGCCTGCGGGACCGTTTCCCGCGCAAAGTGCTGATCTGGCCCGTCGCCGTGCAGGGCGAGGCGTGTGCGCCTCAGGTCGCCGCCGCAATCGAAGGTTTCAACCGTATGCAACCGGGCGGCGCGCTGCCGCGTCCTGACTTGCTGATCGTTGCGCGCGGTGGTGGTTCAATCGAGGATCTGTGGGGGTTCAACGAGGAAATCGTCGCGCGCGCCGCTGCTGCGTCGGATATTCCCCTGATCTCGGCGGTGGGGCACGAAACGGACACGACCCTGATTGATTACGTGTCTGACTTGCGCGCGCCGACGCCGACCGCGGCTGCCGAACATGCCGTGCCAGTGCGTCTGGAATTGCTAGCGTGGACCGAGGAACAAGGCACCCGCTTGACCCGTTCGTTGGAACAGGCGTTGACGCAACGCGGCCAGCGCCTGCGTGACGTGGCCCGCGCCCTGCCGCGCCCCGAGGCGTTGTTGGACACTCCACGCCAGCGGCTTGATACCGCCAGCCACAAACTGCCCTCAGCCCTGCGCAGCATGACGCAAGTGAGGCGAGTCAAGCTGACCGAGGCGTCCGCAGGTCTGCGCCCGCGCGTTTTGACCGCGCGACTGGCCCCGATGCGGGACCGGCTAAATATGGCAAGCGCACGCTTGGACCCCGACCGCATCACAGACGCCAACAAACGCCGAACGGTTGAGATCACTGGACTGTCTGCGCGATTGGATCGGGCCTTCTTGGCAAATACAAAGCGGCACGAGGATCGGCTGACCAGCCTTGAACGAATGCGCCAAACGCTGGGCTATACCGAGACGTTGAAGCGTGGGTATGCGGTTGTGCGGGGCGACGGAGATGTGGTGACCAACCAAGCCGCTGCCGCAAAAGCCAAAGCGCTTGAGATCGAGTTCGCGGATGGTCGATTGGCGCTGGATGGGTCAGGGACATCGGCGGTGAAGCCGATCAAACCCGCAACAAAGCCCATGCCCAAAAAGGACGCCCCCGATCAAGGATCGCTGTTCTAGCCGGTAACCATGCTACTTGTTGCGCGAACCGGGGCGGCCTTGGGGCTTGCCGCCCGGACCTTTGCCGCCGGGGCCTTTTCCCGCCGGACGTTGACCTGGTTTCCCTCCGGGCCGCCCACCTTTGAATGCAGGCTTGGCCCCCGGTTTGCTTCCATGCTTGCCACGCGGGATCTCTTTGCGCGTCCGCACTGGCGCCGGCTTTGCGTCTTCCATCCCAAGCTGGTCGCGCACAACGCGTTGGCGGATTTCCTCCACCTCGCCGGGTTTCAATTCACCCAGTTGGAAGGGGCCGTAGCTGACGCGCAGCAGGCGGTTGACGGTCAGCCCGACTGCTTCCATCGCGCGGCGCACCTCGCGGTTCTTCCCTTCGCGCAGGGTCACGGTCAGCCACGCGTTCGCGCCTTGTTGCCGGTCCAGCGACACGGCCATCGGCTGGAACCGCTCGCCATCAATCGTCAAACCCTTGCGCACCGGCGCCAGTGTGTCCTCGGTGGGTCGCCCGTTCACCCGCACGCGGTATTTGCGTGACCACCCGGTCGAGGGCAGTTCCAGCTTGCGCTTCACCTCGCCATCGTTGGTCAGAAGCAGCAGGCCTTCGGAATTGATGTCGAGCCGCCCGACGCTGACCACGCGGGGCAGGTCGTCGGGCAGGTTTTTGAATACCGTGTCGCGCCCCTTCTCATCCCGCTCGGTCGTCACAAGGCCGATGGGCTTGTAATACAACCACATGCGGGGCGGTTCCGGTTCTGCCAAAGGGGCTTCGTCAAACAGGATCGTGTCCTTGGCGGTGACGTTCAGCGCGGGGCTGTCGATCACTTTTCCGTTCACGGTTACGCGGCCCGCTTCGATCATCCGTTCAGCCTCGCGACGGCTGGCGACACCGGCGCGGGCCAGCACCTTGGCGATGCGGTCGCCTTTGGACGGATCAGCCGTCGCGGCGTCCGGCTTTTTCGGGGCGGGCTTGCGGGCCGATTTGGGAACGGGGGGGCGTTTTTTGTCTGTCATGCCTTCGCATAGCGCGGGGCGGGGCAAAGGGGAAGCCTTGGCAAGCGGTCGGCGCCAAGGCAAAAGGGGGCATGAGCCGTTTTAAAAGCCATATGGATGCCGCAATGGCAGAAGCCCGTGCTGCCGCCGCGCGCGGTGAGGTGCCCGTGGGGGCGGTGCTGGTGTCGCCGGACGGCAAGGTGATCGCTGCGGCAGGCAACCGGACGCGCGAGTTGAACGACCCTACGGCCCACGCCGAAGTGTTGGTGATCCGCGAAGGCTGCGCTCAGGCCGGGTCGGAACGCCTGCCCGACCACGACCTTTACGTGACGCTGGAGCCGTGCGCGATGTGCGCAACCGCCATGTCGGCGGCGCGTATTCGCCGGGTCTATTACGGCGCTGCGGACCCGAAATCAGGCGGCGTGGCACATGGCGCGCGCATCTTCACGCATTCGCAATGCCACCATGTCCCCGAGGTCTATGACGGCATCGGCGCGGACGAGGCCGAGCGGATATTGAAGGACTTCTTCGCGTCCCGGCGCTGATCCTTAGATCGTTATCGGCTTCAGAACCTCTGGTTCAATCACATTCACGTCGGGCAGTGCAGCGACCAATGCATCAGCGGACTGCGCCAGAACGGGGAAGGTCTTGTAGTGGCAGGGAATCACGGTCTTGAAATCGAAGTACCGTTTTGTCGCGTAAGCCACCCGCGCCATATCCATCGTGTAATGCCCACCCGCGCACAGGATACCGATATCGGGTTTGTGCAGATCGCCCATCCACTCCATATCCGCCATGATGTCCGTGTCGCCAGAGACATAGATCACGTGGCCTTCGCCTGCGATCATGAACCCGACCTCGGCGCCTGCGCAGAGTGGCCGATCGCCACCCAGATAATCGAAACTGGCGGAATGCGAGGCATTCACCATCGTCACCTTCGCCCCGTTCAGGTCGATGGTGCCACCTTTGCCAAACCCCAGCGTCTTGATCCCATCTTCATTGCCCCAGAAAGTGGCAAGCTCGTGGATCGCCGCAATCGGAATGCCCTTCTCGCGCGCGATGGCCAAAGTGGAAGACGCGTGGTCGCCATGTCCGTGGGTGATCAGGATGTGAGTCGCGCCGGCGGTGGCCTCGTCCCGGCGACCCTCTGGAAACATCGGGTTACCATCCAGCCATGGATCGACCAGCAAGACCGCGCCTTCAATCTCGATCCGAAAACCGGAATGTCCAAGGAATGTGATTTTCATGGAAAGCCTCCCTTTTGATCGTTCATGGTCAGACTAGCAGCAAATCCGCCCCTGTCACCTGCGGGACGGCACCGCAACCCGCGCACATGGCTTGCGGGCGGGCCATGCGCGCGCTAAACGATCTGGCGAAACATACACGGGAGCCACCCATGTCGATCGACATCGAAACCGCGCGCAAGGTTGCGCATCTGGCCCGCATCAAGGTCGAAGACGACCGCCTGCCGGAGCTGGCCGAAAACTTCAACGCGATCCTCGGCTTTATCGAGCAGTTGAACGAGGTGGACGTCGACGGCGTCGAGCCGATGACCTCGGTCACGCCGATGCGCCTGAAGCGTCGCGAAGACGTGGTGACCGATGGCGACATGCAGGACAAGATCCTGTCCAACGCGCCCGATGCGCGCGAAGGCTTCTTTGCGGTGCCGAAGGTGGTGGAATAATGGCTGACCTGAATAAACTGACGATTGCCGAGGCCCGCGATGCGATGCGCAAGGGCGATCTGACCTCGGCGGAATTGACCGAGGCGTGTCTGACCGAAATCGAAGGCGCAGGCGCGCTGGGCGCGTTTGTCCATAACACCCCCGATTTGGCGCGCGAACAGGCCACGGCGGCGGACGCACGGATCAAAGCAGGTGACGCGCCTGATATGTGCGGCATTCCGTTGGGCATTAAAGATCTGTTCTGCACCAAGGGCGTGGCGTCGCAGGCGGGCAGCCGCATCCTTGAGGGCTTCATTCCGGAATACGAATCGACCGTCAGCCAGAACCTTCTGGACAATGGCACCGTTATGTTGGGCAAGCTCAACATGGACGAATTTGCGATGGGGTCGTCGAATGAAACGAGCGTCTACGGCAACGCGGTGAACCCGTGGAAGGTGGACGACCGCAAACTGACACCGGGCGGAAGCTCGGGCGGGTCGGCCTCGGCAGTGGCCGCTGACCTTTGTCTCGCTGCCACCGGCACAGACACGGGCGGGTCAATCCGTCAGCCTGCGGCTTTCACCGGTATCACGGGCATCAAGCCCACCTATGGCCGCTGCTCGCGCTGGGGTGTCGTGGCGTTTGCATCCTCACTGGATCAGGCTGGCCCGATGACCAAATCGGTGCGCGACGCGGCGATCATGCTGGAGGCTATGTGCGGCCATGACCCTAAGGATTCGACCAGCGCAGACCTGCCAGTGCCGAATTTCGAGGCGATGCTGACAGGCGACATCAAGGGCAAGAAAATCGGTATCCCCAAGGAATACCGCATGGACGGCATGCCGGACGAGATCGAGGCGCTGTGGACCAAAGGGGCTGACATGCTGCGCGATGCAGGGGCCGAGATCGTCGATATCTCGCTGCCGCACACGAAATACGCGTTGCCTGCTTATTACGTGATTGCACCGGCTGAGGCGTCGTCGAACCTCGCCCGTTATGACGGGGTGCGTTATGGCCACCGCGCCAAGCTCGCGGCGGGTGATGGCATTACGGAGATGTACGAGAAAACCCGCGCTGAAGGGTTCGGCGACGAGGTGCAGCGCCGCGTGATGGTTGGCACCTACGTTCTGTCGGCGGGCTTTTATGACGCCTATTACAACCGCGCCCGCAAGGTCCGCGCGTTGATCAAGAAAGACTTCGACGATGTGTTCGCGCAAGGCATCGACGCCATCCTGACACCTGCCACGCCGTCTGCCGCGTTTGGGTTGGGCGAGATGGAGAATGCCGACCCGGTCAAGATGTATCTGAACGACGTGTTCACGGTCACGGTGAACCTTGCCGGGCTGCCCGGTATCTCGGTTCCCGCCGGGCTGGACGCGCAAGGTCTTCCGTTGGGTCTGCAACTGATCGGACGTCCATGGGAAGAAGGCGATCTGCTGAATATCGCTCACGAGGTCGAAGCACGCGCCGGATTTGTAGCAAAGCCCCAGAAATGGTGGTAATCCGAGCGGATTAACCAATCAGCCTGCGAGGAAGAAGGTTCTATGCGGTATCTAATGGGCTTTGTCGCCGTCGCGTCGGTTTCGGCTTGCGTCAGCAATGTTCCCGACAGCCGGGCGCCTTCCAATGTGGCACCCGCGACGGATCCAGTTTCCGGTGCGCCCCTGTCTGCCATGATTGAAGGCGGCTCTGTCACAAGCCAGTTGCTGGACGACGCGGGCGGCGCAAATGCCGCGCCCGGCATCTCGGACGAACAGGATTTCAGCGCCGTGGCCGCCCGTGAGAGCATTGAAAGCGATGCGCAGCGTATCGAGAACTACCAGGCGGCTTACACACAAGTCGAGCCAGAGGCTGTGCCAGAGCGGCCCGCTGACAGTTCGGTGTCAATCGTGCAATACGCCCTGTCCACCACCAACAGTGTTGGGCAGCCAATCCATACCCGGTCAGCTTTGTCCGGAACGGCAAGGGCTGAACGCAACTGCGCGCGCTACACATCCGCAGATTTCGCCCAGATCGCGTTTCTTGAAGCTGGCGGCCCCAAGCGCGACAAGAACGGGCTGGACCCAGATGGCGACGGCTTTGCCTGTGGGTGGGATCCCGCGCCTTTCCGCACAGCGCGCGGCGAGACCGCGCCCACCATTGTGACCGAGGAAACAGCCGTCAGCAAGGCTGAGCTTGAAGCGCTTGGCATCGAGACGGACACTCAGGTGCCTGTGGTCGATCCCGCGCTTGCGCCCGCTCCTGCGCCCACCCCCACCCCTCTTCCCGATCCGGACCCTGTGCCGCTGCCGGGTGCGACGCTGAACATCTCGAGCGAATAGTGCGGATCACGCCTTACCCGTCGCCCAATTGTGGACCGCGCCGGGACGGTTTGCGCCCTTCCTTTGTGGTGCTTCACTATACAGCGATGGCCGACCCCGACGACGCGCTGGATCGCTTGTGCGCACCAGAACATGAGGTGTCGGCGCATTACCTGATCCACCGCGCTGGCGGTCTTTTCCAAATGGTCGACGAAGACAAGCGTGCATGGCATGCGGGCGCTGGATCCTGGCGTGGACTGAACGATATCAACTCGCGATCCATTGGTATCGAGCTGGACAATGACGGGATGTCACCCTTTTCGCAGCCTCAGATGGCTTCGCTGGAGGCGCTGCTGCCAGAGATCATGACCCGTTGGGGCATTCCGCCCGAAGCCGTAATCGGGCATAGCGACTTGGCCCCCGATCGCAAGCGCGATCCAGGACGCCGGTTTGACTGGGCGCGTTTGGCGCAGCAAGGTTTGGCGGTTTGGCCGGATCGCGCGGATCATCGCGCGCCTGATGAACAGGCCTTTCTGGCTGACGCTGCGCGGTTCGGCTATGCGTGCTCGGCCGGGTTGGAGGCGGTTCTGGATGCGATGCGCCAGCGCTTTCGCCCTTGGGCGACCGGGCCATTGGCGCCGCGTGACATGGGGATCATTGCAGACCTTGCCGCGCGCTTCCCCGTTGACCCGCCCTCTTCCATCGCCTAAGCCGATCCTCGCGCGGATGGCTGGATGGCCGCGGGTGACTGGCAGGGCTTGCCCTGTCGTGACGCGAGGAAAGTCCGGACTCCACAAGGCAACGGTGCCGGGTAACGCCCGGCCGGGGAAACCCGAGGGAAAGCGCCACAGAGAAGAGACGGCCCGCGCATGTCGCAGGCCACGGTGAAACGGTGGGGTAAGAGCCCACCGCGCGCTTGGCAACAAGGGCGGCACGGCAAGCCCCACCGGGAGCAATGCCTAATAGGGACCTTGCGGGGGCAACCCCAGGGCAGTCTTGGCCCAAAGGTCCGGGTTGGCAGCTTGAGGTGTCTGGTAACAGGCATCCTAGAGGAATGGTCATCCATGGTGGCAACACCTGGACAGAATCCGGCTTACAGGCCATCCGCGCATAAATTCATGCCGCTTGGGCGCCGTTGCGCGCGTAGTTTCGGAACCCGCGCGAAAATCCCATTTGCCTGTTGACTCGGGGGCCAATGGCGGTAAAAGGCGGGTTCCAGAGATTTACCCGGGCGGGGTGCGCCCACCCGATGAGGAGCTGACGACATGGCGAAGCCGACCACTATCAAAATCCGCCTGAACTCGACCGCGGATACCGGCCACTTCTATGTGACCAAGAAAAACGCTCGCACCATGACCGAAAAAATGGTTGTGAAGAAATACGACCCGGTTGTGCGCAAGCACGTCGAGTATAAGGAAGGCAAGATCAAGTAAGATCTTGTGACCCTGAACGAAAAAGAGCCGCGCTGAGATGCGCGGCTTTTTTTGTTGTGCGATTGTAGAGCGAAATTGCCCGCCTCAGCGGTGCAGGATCTGCGTCGCCACTTTTTGCCCAATGAGGTAATAGGCATTCGGACCCGGGTGAAAGCCATCTTCGGCCATCATTTCAGGTGTAAGCGGAACATCGAATGGCATGTATTCCACACCTATTGCTTTAGCTTGTTCGGCAAGCGCCTTGTCGAAGCGGCGGGCTTGCAGGCCCAGGACCCAGCGCAGCGGGTTGGGCAAAAGCGGAAAGCGATCAATTGGGGGGACCCCGGTTGCGATGATACGTTTCGCCTGCCAGCTTTCAAACAGCAATGTGTAAAGCTCAGCCCGACAGGCCAGGATGCGGTGTAGTGGCATTTGACTCGTCACGTCGTTGACCCCAAGAACAACCAGCACCACATCCGCCCTTTGCGGATCTTGTGACCGCAGTATCGGCCGGACGGTGCACGAGGTGGCACCAGAGCGGGCCATCACGCGCCACTTCACACGGTATGAGGCACCCAAAAAATTCACCATCTGACCGGACAGTGCCATGGTCTGGTGAGGTGCGCCGACACCCGACGCCGAGCTGTCGCCAACAATCATCAACGACAAGTCAGGCCCGGTGCCGGTCACACCGCTGCGATGCCCCGGAGGCTCCGGCAGGACTTTCGCCAGTTTGCGGACTTTCAGTGCTTGTGTGGCCAGATATGGGCTGAGTATCAGCTTAACGATGGTCTCAAAGAAGCGGTTCATGGGACGAGTCTTGGTAAACAAAAAGGGCCGGTCACGCTGACCGGCCCCTTGGGTTTCAGTTGGTTCGCATCACTCACGATTGCCAAGGAACTGCAGCAGGAACATGAACAGGTTGATGAAGTCCAGATACAGGCTCAGCGCACCCATGATCGCGGATTTCGCCAACCATTCGCTGTCCATCGCGTGCGCGTGAGCGAGATAGTCCGTTTTGATCTTTTGGGTATCCCAAGCGGTCAGGCCTGCGAAGATCAAAACACCGATCACTGAGATCGCGAAATGCACCATCGAGCTACCGATGAAGATGTTGACGATCGACGCCACGATCAGGCCAATCAAGCCCATGATCAAAAACGCGCCCATCGGCGACAGATCACGTTTGGTCGTGTAGCCGTAAAGGCTGAGACCGGCAAAGGCGATTGCCGTGATAAAGAACGTCTGCGCGATCGAGATGCCGGTGAAGGCTGCGAAGATCCAGCTGATGGACAAGCCCATGACGGCTGCGAAGACATAGAAGAAAAGCTGCGCACCTGCGGCTGACAAGCGGTTGATGGCCGCACCGAATGCAAACACCATGATCAACGGCAGGAACATTACGATCCAGCCCAGAATGTTGGGCGACAGCGTTGCAGGATCACGCAGAATCGACAGCAAAGCGTCGTTCGAACCAAACGCCCACGATACCGCACCCGTCAGCAAAACGCCGATGGACATGGTTCCGTAGACCTTGTTCATGTGGGCGCGAAGCCCTTCATCGATCGCAGCGCGCGTGCCGGCACCTGAGCGAATCGTGTCAAATTCAGCCATCTAGACCTCCAGAAAAAGCAATATTCGGCGGCTCCGAACAGAAACCGCCCTTGGCTGTAATATCGGCAAGGGCGGCGCGCTTTTCAAGGGGTATTGGTTTTATCGTTCGAACGGCTGATTAGTGTGTCCAATGGGCCGGAACATCCCAGATCGGGCGGTTTGCTTCGCGATGCGCTTCGCGATAATTCAAACCGATATCTTCAAGACGCGAAGCATCCAACCGCGCCAGGGCGCGACGTTCGCGCTGCGTTTCCCATGCGTGGACGAACCAGGCCAAAGGCGAGAAAACGCTTTTGGCGGCGGGGGTGTTGGTGCAGGTTACGGCAGTCATCTCGGCTCTCCTTCGTCAAAACGGATAGGTTATCCGCATTGCATCAATTTTCTTGATGTTTATGCTTGTTGGTGAAAGATAAGTAAAATGAATGTTTTTGCGTCAACCCATCAATAGGTGTGATATGCCACGAAACCTCGATCTGACAGCAATGCGCAGCTTCGCCACTGTGGCGGATGCAGGCGGCGTGACGCGTGCCGCTGGTCTTTTGCACCTGACGCAGTCTGCCGTCTCGATGCAGATCAAACGGCTTGAGGACAGCTTGGGACGCACCTTGTTGGATCGCTCCGGGCGTGGCGTGTCGCTGACTGCAGATGGCGAGCAACTGTTGGGCTATGCGCGACGGATGTTGCGGCTGAATGACGAGGTTTACGCCCGCCTGACCGACCAAGCCTATGAAGGAGAGGTCGTTATGGGGGTGCCTGCAGATGTGGTCTATCCCGCAATTCCAGAGGTGCTGAAGCAGTTTCACGCTGAATATCCGCGCATGCGCGTTCAGTTGATATCCTCCTATACAAGTCGGTTGAAGGCGATGTTCGCGCGCGGTGAATGCGACATCGTGCTGACCACCGAAGACACAATGGACGCCGGGGGCGAAACATTGACGACATTGCCCTTGGTGTGGGTGGGCGCCCCCGGTGGGCAGGCGTGGCGCAACCGCCCTTTGCGGCTTGCCTTCGAATACAATTGCATCTTTCGAAAGGGTGTTCAGCAGGCGCTGGACGAGGCGCGTATACCGTGGGAAATGGGGGTCGAGAGCGACACAACGCGCGCAATCGAAGCCTCACTTTCGGCCGATCTGGCGGTCTATGCGATTATCGAAGGCACGGTGCAGCCCTATCTTGAGGTGATCGACCATGGCGGCGCCCTGCCGGATCTGGCGGTCACGCAAGTGAATATGTATGCGGCGCAAAGCAATGGCGGTCAGGCCGTTGACGATCTGTTGACGATGATCCGAAAGGCCTTTGCGGCGCTCTAACGGGTGGGGTCCATCGTGACAACAACCTTGCCGGTCGATTTTCGGTCGCGTAACAGGCTCAGGGCTTCGGGCGCTTGCTCAAGCGGCAGGCTGTGGCTGACATGGGGCCTGATCTTGCCGCTCTCATACCACGCCAGCAATTGGCGCAGACTGTCGGTCAAAACCTCGGGGCGAAACGTCAGGTATCCCCCCCAATAGAACCCGATCAAGGTGATGTTCTTGACCAACATATGGTTTGGGCGAACCTCGGGCAGGTCGCCGCTGGCGAACCCGATCAAAAGAATGCGGGCGTCGGGGTTGCAGGCACGAAACGCATCTGTGAATTGGGCGCCTCCGATGGCGTCATAGACCACATCGGCACCGCCAAGCGCTTTGACCGTGGTGCGAATGTCGTCGGTCTGGCTGTCGATCACGTGATCCGCGCCAGCACGGCGGCAGATGTCCAACTTGTCGGCCCCGCGTGCGCAGGCGATGACACGCGCGCCCATGACTTTGCCAATCTCGACCGCAGTCAGGCCAACCCCGCCCGCAGCCCCAAGGACCAGAAGTGTTTCGCCGGGCTGAAGCCGCGCCTTATAGTCCAGCGCAACATGGCTGGTGCCATAGGCGACCTGAAACGCGGCGGCATGTTCATAGCTCATGTTTTCAGGCAGCGGCAGACAGCGATCAGCATCGAAGACGCCTTGGTCAGCCAAGCCATTGCTGCCAGAAAACACAACCACGCGGGTTCCGGGCTTTGGACCGGTCGTTTCGGGCCCCAGCGCCAGCACAGTCCCCGCAGGCTCCATGCCCAACGAGAACGGAACTGTGGGGGTGTCCTGATATTTGCCCTTCGCCATCAAAAGGTCTGCGAAGTTCAGGCCACATGCGCGGATATCCACAAGCGCCTGACCCTTTGCCGGCACGGGTGGGACGACCTCGGTCAGGGTGGCGGGATGGTCAAAATCGGTGATGCGATAGGTCTTCATGGGGCCTCCTGTTCGGTGTCTTAGGCGGTTCGATCCCGAAAATCGAGAGGCAGCCAGAAGAATCGCTCAGCGGACTCTCGCTCAGAATCGTTGCAAAATGCAAAGCAATTTGCTAAACAGCTTTTGCGTGTAAAGACTGGGGACACACTTTCGCTGTGGTGGTGAGGCCGTTTTCACAGGCTTGCCGCCTTAGGGCATTGAATTCAAACCTTTTCCTGCCGACTTCTCCGGATGTCCAAAAAGACAGGTTGAGGTGTCCCCCGATCACGTTATCTCTGGTTGCGTGATACAATCTTTTAACGAGGAGCTGTTCTATGAAACATCCTGTAGATGTCCATGTTGGAAAGCGCGTCCGCCATCGTCGTTGGATGGTCGGAATGACGCAACAGCAACTGGCTGAAAAAGTCGGGATCAAGTTTCAACAGATCCAGAAATACGAAACTGGCATGAATCGCGTTTCCGCGTCTCGTCTTTGGGATATCGCGGCTGCACTGTCGGTGCCGGTCAGCTTCTTCTTCGAAGGCCTTGAAAGTTCCGCGGCGATTGAAGCAGACAGCACGGTGCCCGGTGATATTCTGGCCGACAAAGAAGCTTTGGAACTTGTTCGCAGCTATTATGCTATTCCGGACAACCAACGCCGCCGTCTGTTTGAACTTGCGCGCGTCCTGTCAGACGTCGCCTGAGCTTGACGCTGCCTGCGTCCCCCTGATACCGCGCTGATACAAAGCGTGCGGAGGGGCGATGCTGACCGATCTGGATCAAGACACCAAAAACGAATTGTGCCACGTGGCAGAGGCTTTGGCCGATGCCGCGCGCGATGCGGTGATGCCCTTCTTCCGCGCCGAGGGATTGACGGCAGACAACAAGCTGTCCGAGGGGTTTGACCCGGTCACAGAAGGCGACCGCGCGGCCGAGAAAGCCATGCGAGACGTGCTTGCCAAGTTGCGTCCGCAAGATGGGATCTTGGGTGAAGAATTCGGCGCGCAAGCGGGCGATAGCGGGTTAACCTGGGTTCTGGATCCGATCGACGGTACCCGCGCCTTTTTGTCAGGCACACCGACATGGGGTGTGCTGATTGCGGTCGGTGACGCCAACGGCCCGCAGTTGGGCATCATTGACCAACCCTATATTGGCGAACGCTTTCTTGGTGGGTTCGGTTTGGCGCAGGTTGTCGGGCCGCATGGGAAAAGGGTTTTGAAGACCCGCGGCCCCCGCGATCTGTCCGAGGCCATCCTGTTCACCACATTCCCGGAAGTTGGCACCAAGGCGGAAGGGCGCGCCTTTCAGGCCCTGTCCAGGCAGGTCAAGCTGACTCGCTACGGTCTGGATTGCTATGCCTACGGGCTGGTGGCGTCTGGCCATATCGACCTTGTGGTCGAGGCCGGTCTGCAAGCTTATGACATCCAGGGACCAATGGCGGTGATTGAAGCGGCGGGTGGGATCGTCACGGATTGGCAGGGTGGTCCTGCTCACCTTGGTGGCCGCATTGTCGCAGCGGCCAATGCGCAAGTGCACGCCGCCGCGCTGGCTGTGCTGTCGGACGCCTGAGCCGCGCAGCAAAGACTTGAGCGACCGGCCCGGTTCATGGCAAGCTGGAGTTGCGCGCGAGTCCTTTGCCCTTTCTGTCGCCGCCGGGTGTGTGTCTCCGAAATGGGTCGTAGGAGACAGCATGGAATACCTCATTCGCAACGCTAAGACGATTTTGACAATGGACGACGACGGGCGAGAGCTGTCGGCGGCTGACATTCGCATCACGGGCGGCCAGATATCGGAAATTGGTGAAGGTCTGCAAACCACAGGCGAGGTTGTCAACGCAGCCAGCGCCGTGGTCACGCCGGGCTTGGTCAACACGCACCACCATCTTTATCAAACCCTTACGCGCGCTGTGCCGGGTGGGCAGGATGCGCTGCTGTTTGGCTGGCTGCAAACGCTTTACCCGATCTGGTCACGCTTTGGACCGGATGAAATGCGGGTGTCCACCCTTGCCGGCTTGGCAGAGCTTGCCTTGTCAGGCTGCACCATGAGCTCCGACCACCTATACCTTTATCCCAACGGCGCACGGCTTGATGATACGATCGACGGTGCGCGCGAGATCGGACTTCGGTTTCATCCGACGCGGGGCGCCATGTCCATCGGCGAAAGCAAAGGCGGCCTTCCGCCTGACAGTCTGGTGGAGGCGGAGGCCGCCATCCTCAAGGATTGCATCCGCGTGATTGATGCCTTTCACGACCCTGCCGATGGGGCGATGGTGCGGGTTGGTGTCGCCCCATGTTCGCCCTTCTCGGTCAGTCGCGATCTGATGCGGGACGCCGCCATTTTGGCGCGCGACAAGGCGGTCATGCTGCACACTCACCTCGCGGAGAACGACGAAGACATAGCTTACAGCAAGGCGCAGTTCGGGTGCCGCCCCGGACAATATGCAGAAGAATTGGGGTGGGTCGGTGATGATGTGTGGCATGCCCATTGCGTGAAGCTGGACAGCACCGAGATTGACCTGTTCGCCCACACGCGCACTGGTGTGGCGCACTGTCCTTGTTCAAATTGCCGACTTGGGTCAGGCATCGCCCCGGTGCGCCAGATGCGGGATGCGGGTGTGAAAGTGGGGCTGGGGGTTGATGGCTCGGCCTCGAACGACCTTGGCAATCTGATGGACGAGGCCCGCCAGATGATGCTGTTACAGCGCGTTGCGCAAGGGGCCGACAAGATGAGCGCCCGCGAAGCGTTGCGTATTGCCACCCGTGGCGGGGCCGACGTGTTGGGGCGTGCCGATTGCGGGCAAATCGCGGTGGGCAAACGCGCTGACATAGCGATTTGGGATGTCTCGAAACTGGAAAGTGCTGGCAGTTGGGATCCGGCGGCTTTGGTTTTGGCCGGGCCTCGGCGCGTGCGCGACCTGTTTGTCGAGGGGCGGCAGGTGGTGCGTGACGGGCAGATCACAACGATCGATTTGCCGCGCGTCATTGAGGTTCAGAACCGGCTGGCAGCGGGTTTGCAGGGGTGATCCACATAGCCTGACGGCACTTCCTTTTTGGAGACCGGCACAAACCATGCTATAGTGCGCGCTTATTTTAATCACGATATAAGCGGGATTATCCGCGGAAAGGATGGGATTCCATGCTTTCGGTAATGAGTGACAAAACATTTTTAGCTTTGGCAGCGGCACTTGGTTACAGCATTTCGACCGTTTTGATTAAACAGTATTCGCTAAACTTTGCGTATCTACCGGCAGTTCTTTTGGTCGCGGTCCTTGTTGGCACAATCGCGGCAGAAGTATTCCTGTTACGACAGGTCAATCTGGCTTTGGCCTATGTTGCCATCATCGCAACCGAGACCGTATTGGTGTTGTGCTATTCCTTCGCCATTGGCGAAGGATTGACACGGCAGGAAATGGCGGGCGCGGTGTTCGTATTGGTCGGGATCGCCCTGGTCAGCTTCTAAGGCATGCGCCATTTGCCCAGACCGCCTTCACGGCGCGGTCGTCGCCCATCATGATGGTCGGGAAAACTTCCTGCCATATGTCTTCGGCGTGCGCGGCGCGCTGGGCGATGGCGGGTGTCGAGGCAAGGTCGATTACGGCAAGATCTGCCTCGGATCCAGGGGCAAGCGTGCCTATTCGGTCTTCCAGCCGCAGGGCGCGTGCCGACCCTTCGGTCGCCAGCCACCATAACTGTGCCGGGTGGATGGGATGGCCGTTCAGTTGCCCAACCTCATAGGCCGCAGCCATCGTGCGCAGCATTGAAAAGGATGACCCGCCTCCGGTGTCTGTCGCCAATCCAATCCGGTGGCCCTGTTCCATCAAACCGTGCATGTCAAACACGCCGGACCCGATGAACATGTTCGAGGTGGGGCAGTGGATCAGGCTCGCGTCCACCTCGCGAATTCGGTCTCGTTCGCGGTCGGTCAGGTGGATGGCATGGCCCAGAAGTGCACCGGGACCAACCAAACCGAAGCGTTCGTATACATCAAGGTAATCGGTGGCGTCGGGAAACAGGTCTGCGACCCACGCAATTTCCTCATGTTGTTCGCTGATATGGGTCTGCATCAGAAGGTCTGGTTGTTCGGCCCACAATGCCCCGAGCGCTTCAAGCTGCTCTGGGGTCGAGGTGGGAGCAAAGCGCGGCGTGATCACATACGACAGCCGGTCCTGCCCATGCCAGCGCGCCGACAAAGCCTTGCTGTCGTCATAGGCGCTTTGGGCCGTGTCGCGCAGGTCGTCAGGGGCGTTGCGGTCCATGCAGGTCTTGCCACCAAGCACTCTTAGTCCGCGCTTTCGTGCGGCCGTGAAATAGGCGTCAACGCTTTCGGGGTGAATGGTGCAATAACTGACCGTGGTCGTGGTGCCCGTGGCGGTCACAAGGTCGAAATAGGTTTCAGCCACCTGAGTCGCATATGTGCCATCACTGAACCGGCATTCTTCGGGAAAGGTATATGTATTCAGCCAATCGATCAGTCGCTTGCCCCACGACGCGATGATAGCGGTTTGTGGATAGTGCACATGCGTGTCGACAAATCCGGGCGAAATCAGCGCAGCGCCATAGTCGGTCACGGTCGCCTGTGGGTATTCCGCACGCAGCCGCTCGGCTGTCCCGACATCCGTGATTTTACCGCCCTCAATCGCAACGGCGCCATGGCGTTCATGTGATACACAATCGGCCAGATCTTCCTTGAACGGGTCCGCCGTATAGATAATCGTCTGTCCCAGAAGCAGGTCCATGTCTAACCTCGCTGATACGCCACCGATCAGCCTATGAGGGTGGTTTTGGTGACGCAACGCCTTTCTTGCGGTTCCATTGGCGCACCGCTTGTCATATGTTCACGCTACAGATCAGGGAGGGCGCCGCGATGCTGGACGATCACTATAGCGATGATGCGCCCGAAGACGGGGACTATGAACTTAACGTAAAGACCGTCCGCCCCATTCTGGCGGCTCTAGAAGCAGGTGACGCAGCGGCCTTGATTGCCGCACTTGAGCCGATGCACGCGGCTGACATCGCCGACCTTCTTGAACAGCTCGGGCAAGAGGACCGGGTCGCGTTGGTGCGCCTTTATGGTCGCGAACTCGACGGCGAGATTCTATCGGAACTGGACGAAAGCCTGCGCGAAGATGTCGTCGGCGCAATGTCCCCGGAGGTGCTGGCCGAAGCGGTCCGTGAACTGGAAACCGATGATGTCGTCGACCTGATCGAAGATTTGGACGAGCCACAGGCCGAAGCGGTGCTTGGGGCACTGGACCAAGATGACCGGGTCGTCGTCGAGCAGTCGCTGTCGTACCCCGAGGAAAGTGCCGGACGCTTGATGCAGCGCGAGCTGGTCGTCGCCCCGGAGCATTGGAATGTCGGGCAAACCATTGATTTTCTGCGCAATCAGGATGACCTGCCAGAGCAATTCTATCACGTCATTCTTGTCGATCCGCGTATGCGCCCAACCGGCTATGTGACTTTGGGTCGCTTGATGGGCAGCGCACGGGGTGTGAAGCTGACCGAGATTGCAGAGGATAGCTTCCGCGTGATCCCTGTGTTGCAGGACGAAGGCGAGGTTGCCTATGCCTTCAACCAGTACCACCTGATTTCGGCACCCGTCGTGGACGAAGATGATCGGCTTGTCGGTGTCATCACGATCGACGACGCCATGGTCATTTTGGACGAGGAGCATGAAGAAGACATCATGCGTCTGGCGGGTGTTGGTGAAAGCCGCTTGTCTGACCGGGTGGTCGATACGACCAAACGCCGGTTTCCATGGCTGGCTGTGAACCTGATGACCGCGATCCTTGCGTCGCTGGTCATCGCCCAGTTTGAAGACGTGATTGCCCAGTTTGTGGCGCTGGCGGTCCTGATGCCGATCGTTGCCTCGATGGGGGGCAATGCTGGCACGCAGTCACTGACCGTGGCGGTGCGATCTCTTGCTACGAAAGACCTGACCTCGGCCAACGTTTGGCGGGTGATCCGGCGCGAAGCCATTGTTGGGCTGATCAATGGGATCGTCTTTGCTGTGGTGATGGGCATCGTCGGTATTGTCTGGTTCTCGACGCCCTTGCTGGGTGTCGTGATCGCGATTGCGATGGTCGTGACCATGGTCGTGGCCGGGCTTGCAGGCGTTATGATCCCGGTTGTGTTGGACCGCTTGAATATCGACCCCGCGCTGGCCTCGGGGGCGTTTGTGACCACCGTCACGGATGTTGTGGGGTTCTTCGCGTTTTTGGGGTTGGCAGCAATGATGCTTTTGTAATGACCGAAAAAGATGATCTGACCGCGATCAAGGTGGAAGCGCGCAAAGCAGCGTTCGCCCGCCGGAAAGAGGCGCAGAGCGAAGCACGCTCGACCCGCGGCGTATCGCACCTTCTGTCGGTGGTCGCAGATCACAAGGGCAAGGTCCTATCCGGCTATATGCCGATACGCACGGAAATTACCCCGGTTCCGGTGATGGCCGCGATGGCCGCCCATGGTCCTGTCTGTGTTCCTGTGATCGGCAAGGTGGGATTGCCGTTGCGCTTTGCCCGCTGGACACCGGATTGTGAGATGACCAAGGGCAGTTTTGGCGCTGATATTCCCGCAAAGCTCACGTTCATTGAACCCGAAGTGCTGATCGTGCCATTGCTGGCGTTTGACCGCAAAGGGGGGCGTCTGGGGTATGGTGGCGGATTTTACGATCGCACGTTAGAGCGGTTGCGCGCCAAACGCCCGACGCTGGCCATCGGATATGCCTACAGTGCGCAAGAGGTCGCGGCGGTTCCGCTTGAGCCAACGGATCAATTGCTGGATGCGATTGTCACCGACGATGGTGTGCATTGGGTTTGAACCAAACGCTTTGGCTTGCCCTTTTCGCCTTTCCGTCCTAGGGCTTGAGCCATGAGGATACTTTTTCTAGGCGACATCATGGGGCGCGCGGGCCGACGCGCGGTGACCGAGCAACTCAAGACGTTGCGCGCGGATTGGAAGCTCGATTTCGTTGTGGTGAACGGCGAAAACGCGACTGGCGGTGCGGGGCTGACCGCTGCGCACGCGCGCACATTTCTGGAGGCGGGTGCAGACGTTATCACGCTTGGCGACCATGCTTTTGATCAGCGAGAGATGCTGACCTTCAGCGAACAGGAACCGCGCATCATCCGACCGCTCAACTTTGCCAAGGAAAGCCCCGGCACAGGGGCGCGGGTGTTCAGCGATGCGCGCGGGCGCAAAATTCTGGTAACGCAGGTGCTGGGGCAAGTGTTCATGAAGCGCCCCTTCGATGACCCATTCTCGGCGGTGGATGCGGTTTTGAAACGCCACCCGCTTGGGGGCGCTGTGCAAGCCACGCTGGTAGATGTCCACTGCGAAGCCACGTCCGAAAAAATGGCGATGGGCCATTGGTGTGATGGGCGCGCCAGCGTCGTGGTCGGCACGCACACCCATGTGCCGACAAGTGACGCGCAGATCCTGCCGAAAGGCACAGCGTTTCTGACCGATGCCGGCATGTGCGGTGATTATGACAGCGTGATTGGTATGCAAAAAGAAGAACCGATGCGCCGTTTCATCACCGGCATGTCGAAGGGACGCTTCACGCCTGCCACGGGCGAAGCCACATTGTCGGGTCTGTTCGTTGAAACCGACGACCGTTCAGGCAAAGCCACACACATCCAGATGGTCCGCGTTGGCGGCCGGCTGGCGCAATCGACGCCGCTGGACGGCGCATGACAACCCACGCCGGGTTGATCGGGTTTCTGGCACTTCTCGGGGCTGGGTGGGGGCTGACCGGCGTTTTGGCCAAGCCGATCATCGAAGCGGGTCATCATCCATTTGGTGTAATCTTTTGGCAGATGGCCATTTGCGTGGTTGTGCTGGGCGTTCTGACCCGTGTTCGCGGCAAGGGGTTGCCGATCGGGTGGACGCATTTGCCGCTGTATCTGTTCATCGCGCTGGGCGGCACGCTGCTGCCCAATACGGCAAGTTATTTTGCCATCGCCCATTTGCCAGCGGGCATCATGGCGATCATCATAGCGGCGGTTCCAATGTTCGCTTTCCCCATTGCGTTGGCGCTAGGGTCGGAGAGGTTTGAGCTTTCGCGCTTTCTGGGTCTGCTGGCCGGCATGTCAGGTGTCGCGCTTCTTGCCGGGCCGCAAGCGGCCTTGCCAGTGGGGTCCGCGGTCTGGGTGCTGATCGCCTTGATCGCCCCCCTGCTTTATGCGCTTGAAGGAAATGTGGTTGCGCGGTTTGGGACCGCAGGGCTTGATCCAATCCAGACATTGCTGGGGGCCTCTGCGATTGGTGTGGTTCTGTCTGCCGGGCTGGCACAGGCAGCGGGCGGGTGGGTCAGCCCGTTCGGGGACTGGTCGCCTGCCAAGAGCTTGATTGTGCTAAGCTCGGTCATTCATGCATTTGTTTATTCGGGATATGTGTGGCTCGTTGGTCGCGCCGGCGCCAGCTTTGCAGCGCAAGTCAGCTATCTTGTCACCGGATCAGGGGTGGTCTGGGCGATGGTCTTGCTGGGTGAAAGCTATACAGGTTGGGTCTGGGGCGCGCTGGGCGCGATGTTCCTGGGGCTCTTCTTGGTGCAGCCTCGTGCCTTTCTGGACTAAAACCACGCTTGCCCCGCGTGCCGACTGCAGGCAAAACTGATCCATAGAACAAAACAGGGGCCATAGATGGGGCTTTTCGAGTTTGGCGACACGACACAGGCGGTTCTTTCACTGCTGATTGTTGTCGGAATGTTCATCATGTTCGTGCGTGAAACCTATCCAACCGAGGTCGTGGCCATCGGTGGGGTAGCTTTCATGTTGCTCACCGGCGTTCTGGATTATCAGCAAGGCCTTGCGGTGTTGTCGAACCCTGCGCCCTGGACCATTGCGGCAATGTTCATCGTGATGGGGGGGTTGGTGCGCACAGGTGCGCTGCAATGGTTCACCCAGATTGCCGAAAGGAAAGCCGAGAAAAGTCCGCTCGTCGCCCTGTCGGCCCTGATGGGGTTTGTCGTGATCTCGTCTGCGGTGGTGTCCAACACACCGGTCGTCGTCGTGATGATCCCGGTCTTCGTACAACTGGCCAAGAAGATCGGCACATCGCCGTCAAAGCTTTTGATCCCACTCAGTTATGGCGCCATCCTTGGTGGCACACTGACCTTGATCGGCACATCAACCAATTTGCTGGTCGATGGTGTGGCGCGTGCCAATGGGCTTGAGGCGTTTACGATTTTCGAGGTGACGCCTTTGGGCATCGCACTTGTGGCATGGGGGATGTTCTACCTCTATTTCATCGCCCCGAAGATCCTGCCTGACCGCGACAGCATGGCGTCGCTGCTGTCGGACCGGTCGCGGAAAAAATTCTTCACCGAAGCCGTCGTTCCGCCTGAAAGCAACTTGATCGGGCGCGAGGTCAATGGCGTGCAATTGTTCAAGCGCGAAGGTGTGCGGCTGGTCGATGTGGTCCGCGGCGATGCCTCGCTTCGGCGCGATCTAAGCGGTGTCACCTTGCAGGTCGGCGACCGCGTGGTTCTGCGCACGGCCGTGACCGAGCTTTTGAGCCTGCAGCGCGACAAAAGCCTGAAACGCGTGGATCAGGTGTCAGCGGTCGAAA
Organism: uncultured Aliiroseovarius sp.; assembly: GCF_947497285.1. Classification (GTDB taxonomy): domain Bacteria; phylum Pseudomonadota; class Alphaproteobacteria; order Rhodobacterales; family Rhodobacteraceae; genus Aliiroseovarius. Next base: position 139,191 of record NZ_CANMFT010000005.1, read on the forward strand.
CCACCACGGTCGAGGTGCTGATCACGCCCGATTGCGGCATGGTGGGCAAGCAACTGGGCCGGATGCGTCTGCGCCGCCGGTATGGTGTTTATCCCTTGGCGGTTCACCGCAAGAACCAGAATATCGGGCGTCAGTTGGATGACCTTGTGGTTCGGGTTGGCGACACCTTGCTTCTGGAAGGCGCGCCCGAGGATATTCACCGACTTGCACAGGACATGAACCTGTTGGATGTCTCCAAACCCTCGGGGCGGGAATACCGCCGGGGCCACGCGCCGATTGCCATCGCGGCCCTGTTCGGGTTGGTGGCATTGGCGGGGTTTGGCGTCGCGCCGATCTTTCTGTTGGCAATTCTTGCAGTGGCGGTGGTCTTGCTGACCCGATGCATTGACGCCGACGAGGCTTTTGGGTCGGTTGATGGCCGGCTGCTGGTCCTGATCTTTTCGATGTTGGCCATTGGCGCGGGGCTAGAGAACTCGGGCGCTGTGCGGCTGATTGCCGAAGGTGCAGCGCCCGTGTTGGGCAAGCTGCCGCCGTTCCTGATCGTCTGGGCGATCTATTTGCTGACCTCGATCCTGACCGAGCTTGTGTCAAACAACGCGGTTGCAGTGGTAGTCACGCCGATCGCAATCGGTCTTGCCAACGCGTTGGGGTTAGACCCACGTCCCTTGGTGGTGGCTGTGATGGTGGCAGCTTCGGCTAGTTTCGCCACGCCCATCGGGTATCAGACCAACACGCTGGTCTATGGTCCGGGGGGGTATAAGTTTTCGGATTTCTTAAAGGTGGGTATTCCGCTGAACTTGTCGGTTGGGCTTCTTGCCTCGGCTCTGATCCCATTCATCTGGCCGCTCTAAGCGATCCCGCGCGGATCACAATGGCCAGAACACCAGAATGGCAGGGATCGAGACGGCGACCACCAGAACCTCAAGCGGCAGGCCCATGCGCCAGTAATCCCCAAACCGGTATCCGCCCGGGCCAAGGATCAGCGTGTTGTTCTTATGCCCAATGGGGGTCAGGAACGCACAGCTTGCCGCGACAGCGACAGCCATCAGGAAAGGATCGGGGTTCTTGCCCAGGGTCTGCGCCATCTGGATGCCGACGGGGGCTGCGACGATGGTGGTGGCGGTGTTGTTCAGAACGTCCGACAAGGTCATCGTCACGATCATCAGAACCGTCAGAACCGCCCATGCTGGCAGACCTTGGGTCAGGCCGACCAACGCGCCTGCAATCAACTCGGTCCCACCCGAAGTCTGAAGTGCCGCGCCCAGTGGGATCATCGACCCCAGAAGCACAACGACCGGCCATTCAATATGAGTATACAGCTCGGACAGAGGCACGACCTTGGTCAGAACATAACCAACGACGACAAGGCCCAATGCGACAGGCAGGTAAACAAGGCCGAAACTTGCCGCGGCAACTGCACCGCCAAACAAGCCGATGGCGAGCCAGACTTTTTCGTCTCGCGTTACCTTCAACCCGCGTTCGGCCAAGGGCAGGCCGCCCAGCCATTCGGTAACATCGGCCTCGGACCCCTGAGGCACAAGCACAAGCAGGATGTCGCCGGGGCGCACTTCGGTTTTACGAACTTGCTTGGTGATCCGTTTGCCCGCGCGCGAGATGCCAAGCAGGACGGACCGTTGCCGCCAGTTCAGGCCGACGGATTGCGCCGTTTTGCCGACGATCCGCGCGTTTTCCGGCACCACGATTTCGATCTTTGCCAGCCCGTCGCCTTCTGCGCGCAGCTTTTCTTCGTTGCCTGCTTCGGCGAATGTCAGGCTTAGGGCTGCGCGAAATTCATCCAGCGCCTCGGGCCGGGCTTCTAGCACCAACGCATCCCCCGCTTGCAGCTTGGTTGCGTGCTGGGTGCCATAACGGCGTTTCCCGCCCCGCACGAGGCCAAGAATGGCGACGTCATTCTTTTCCGCCGTTTCAAGCAGGTCTTTCAGTCGCTTGCCGATATGCTTCGAGTCCTCGGGCAGGGTCAATTCGGCGACATAGAGGCCGAATTCCTCCATCGGGTCCGAGCCGTTTTCGGTGCTTTCGGGCTGCGGGATCAGGCGCCAGCCGATCAGGGCGACGAAAATCAGCCCGGCAATCGCGGTCACACCGCCGACCGGCGCAAAGTCGAACATATGAAAGGGTTCGCCCAACACCTCGCCACGAATGGACGCGATGATGATGTTGGGCGGTGTTCCGATCAGCGTCACCATACCCCCAAGGATCGTCGCAAAGGATAGGGGCATCAGGCTTAATCCAGGCTCTCGACCAGCCTTGCGGGCGGTTTGGACGTCCACCGGCATCAGCAAGGCCAAGGCCGCCACGTTGTTCATGAAAGCCGACAGAACGCCGCCTATGGCCCCCATAAGGGCGATATGCGCCCCAAGTGACCGTGAGGCATCAACCATCGTGCGGGTGATCAGGAACACAGCGCCAGATCGCACCAGCCCCGCCGACACCACCAGCACAAGCGCCACGATCAGTGTCGCAGGGTGCCCAAAGCCGGAAAACGCGTCCTTGGTCGGGACGACGCCTAATACGACCCCCAACATAAGGGCGGTGAACGCCACAAGGTCATAGCGATACCGGCCCCACAGCAGCATGCCGAACACCGCACCGAAAAGCGAAAAGAGGATGATTTGATCTGTTGTCATGGCTCAAGACTTACCGCCTGTGGGCCGGAACGTCACCCGTAGATTACGGGGAAAAGTGTCGCCACCAACAACAGCGCCATCGTCACGTTGAACGTCCGAAGGCGCACCGGATTGGTCAGGATGACGCGAATTTTCTGACCCAGCATGGTCCAGACCGAAACCGAAGGCAGGTTCACGATGCCGAAAATCAGGGCGACCAAGATGACGGCCGATATGCCGCGGGTAGGGGCATAGACGCTGATCGCGGTCAGGGCCATCGCCCACGCCTTGGGGTTGACCCATTGGAACGCCGCCGCTTGCAGAAAGGTCATCGGCGTGCCGCCCGCCTTGCCCGTGCCGGGTTGCGCGGCGTTTGCGATCTTCCACGCCAACCACAGCAGATAGACCACGCTGCCGGTTTTCAGGATCGTGTAGCTGACCGGGTAAAGATCAAACAGCGTCATCAGACCGACGCCCACCAGCACGATCATGAAGGTAAAGCCAATGCCGATCCCCAGCATATGCGGGACGGAGCGGCGAAACCCGAAATTCGCGCCTGATGCCATCAGCATCAGGTTGTTCGGCCCCGGCGTGATCGACGAGACGAAGGCGAAGGCCACGAAGGCGGAAAGAAGCTCGATTGACATAAGTGCAATAATCGCCCCAAATTGGCGCTGAAAGGTTGCATTGTTGCAGCTATGGAAGATTGGTTTGCAACAAATGCTGAAAATGGACCGCGTAAACCGTCAGATATTGCAAGAGCTTTTGCGCGACGGGAGGCTACCGAATACCGAGCTTGCGGATAAGGTCGGCCTGTCGCCCTCGGCCTGTTTGCGGCGGGTGCAGGAGTTGGAGCGGCAGGGCGTGATCAAGGGCTACCGCGCTGTGCTTGATCCGGTCGCGTTGGGTGTTGGTTTTGTCGCCTATGTCACCGTCGGCCTGTCCGATCACACCAAGGCCGCGCAAGAAGGGTTCGAACGGTCGGTCGCGCTGTATGACGAGGTGCGCGAGTGTCACAACATCACCGGCACGGTCGAGTATCTGCTGAGGGTCGAGGCCGAAGACTTGATCGCCTATAAACGGTTTCACACCGACAAGCTGGGGACGCTGCCGCAGGTGCACCAGATCGTCACCCATGTGGTGATGGGATCGCCTAAGGATGAGCGCGCCTGAACATCGTGTCAGCAACGCCCTTGCGGCCCCCCCAACCCCTGCTGTATTGAACCGCGCAACATACCAATATTTGAAATAAATCGGAGGGCGCCATGGCTGGCCACTCAAAATGGGCAAACATTCAGCACCGCAAGGGGCGTCAGGACAAACTACGCTCGAAGTTGTTTTCAAAGCTCGCCAAAGAAATTACCGTGGCCGCCAAGATGGGCGACCCCGATCCCGATAAAAACCCCCGTCTGCGCATGGCCGTGAAAGAAGGCAAAAGCCAGTCTTTGCCAAAGGACGTGATTGATCGCGCGATCAAGAAAGCCATCGGTGGGGATGCTGAGAATTACGACGAAATCCGCTATGAAGGTTATGGTCCGAATGGCGTGGCCGTGATCGTCGAGACGATGACCGACAACAAGAACCGGACCGCATCCACCGTGCGCTCGACCTTCTCAAAGAACGGCGGGAATCTTGGTGAAACCGGGTCCGTGGGGTTCATGTTCGACCGAAAAGGCGAAGTGACCTACCCGGTTGAGGTTGGCGACGCCGACACCGTTATGGAAGCCGCGATCGAGGCCGGTGCTGAAGATTGCGAAAGCTCGGAAGATGGCCACCGGATCGTCTGCGCTGACACCGACCTGAACGACGTGTCGAATGCATTGGAAGCCGCGTTGGGCGAGTCGGAATCGACCAAGCTGATCTGGCAGCCCAACATGACCACCGAGCTTGACCTTGACGGCATGCAAAAGCTGATGAAGCTGGTGGATGCCTTGGAGGATGATGACGATGTGCAGCGCGTCACCACCAATTTTGAGGCCACGGACGAGGTTTTGGCGCAGCTTTGAACAGGCCCGCAGATTGATAATCTAAGACCCCGGCCCGCAAACCCGCGCCGGGGTCTCTTGTCTTTCGCGGCATTCTCGGGTCAGGTCGCCGGATGAGCATCGCGACCCCAGCCGTTCAACGCCCCCTCTTCGGTATCCTGTGGATGCTGGCGGCCGGGCTGTTCTTTGTTCTGATGAATGCGCTGGTGAAGCATGTGGGGCAGGGGCTGCCATCTGCACAAGCGGCGTTTCTGCGCTTTGCGTTTGGGCTGGTTTTTGTGCTGCCAGCACTGGGGCAGGTGCGACGTGTCCAGTTTTCACGCAAGATCTGGCGGCTGTTTGCCCTGCGCGGGCTGGTCCATTGCGGCGCGGTGCTGTGCTGGTTTTACGCCATGACGCAGATCACCGTGGCCGAAGTCGTGGCAATGAACTACCTGAACCCGATCTATGTGATGTTGGGGGCCGCACTGTTTCTGGGTGAGACATTCTCGACCCGTCGCATGATCGCGGTCGCCTTCGCATTTCTGGGTGTGTTGATCATCTTGCGACCGGGTCTGCGCGAGCTTGGGCCGGGCCATCTTTCGATGGTGTTCACCGCCATATTCCTTGGCGCGTCGTATCTGATCGCCAAGCGGTTGTCGCAGGAAACCACTGCCGCCGTGGTCGTGGCGATGATGTCAATCACTGTGACCATTGGCTTGGCACCTGTGGCATGGGTGGTGTGGGTCGCGCCGACGATAACCCAGTTGGGATGGCTCGTTTTGGTCGCCTTTTTCGCGACCGCCGGACACTATGCCATGACCCGCGCCTTTGCCGAAGCTCCGGTGTCGGTGACGCAACCTGTCACATTCGTGCAGATCATCTGGGCCGCTGCGATGGGAGCGTGGCTGTTTGCCGAACCGGTGGACATATGGGTGGTTGCAGGCGCGGGCGTGATCATCGCGGCGGTCAGCTATATCACGTGGCGTGAGGCGATGTTGAACCGACGCATCACGCCCAACCCCAACGCCGCAAAGTCGTGAAAAAGGGCGCCGCTGCGGACGCCCTTCTCTTGCGAGTTTGTTGCGGGATTAGTCCGCCCAGCTAACCCCGGTCAGGTCATTGGCTTGTGTGGGCGCGTTTTCCCAAAGACCTTGGATCTTCGCGTTTGCCACACCGGTTTTCGCCAGCTGGAACAAATAACCGTTCACATAATCGTCCGCGATCATCTGCTGCGCGTCCTTGTTCAGCTGGGACCGCATGGCGGGGTCCGACGTGACCGAGAGCTTGTCGATCAACGCTTGGAAATCCGCGTTGTCATACTGGAAATAGTATTCGGGTCGCGCATAGATGTTGATGTCGGCAGGCTCGGTATGGCTGACGATGGTCAGGTCGAAGTCCTTGCCTTTGAACACCTGTTCGATCCATTGCGCCCATTCAAGGTTCGAAATCTCTGTGTTGATCCCGACATCGCGAAGCTGTGCGGCGATGATCTCGCCCCCGCGACGCGCATAGGCGGGGGGCGGCAGCATCAGGCGCAGCGTTAGACCCTCGGCCCCAGCGTCCGCCAAAAGGGATTTCGCCATGTCCGGGTCGAAGGCAGAGTTGCCGGTCAAATCCACATAGTCCGGGTTGTGCGGGGCAAAGTGGCTGCCGATGGGCGTGCCATAGCCATGCATGGCCCCGTCGATGATGTCTTGCCGGTTGATTGCATGGGCAATGGCCTTGCGCACGCGGACATCTGCCAACGGGCCGGATTTGTTGTTGATGGACAGGATCGTCTCGCCCTCGGTCGAGCCGACGATCACGTTGAAACGCGGGTCCACTTCGAACTGCGACAGGGTTTCTGGGGCGGGAAAGTTGGGGAAGGCGTCCACATCCTCGGCCATCATCGCAGCAAAGGCGGCGTTGGGGTCCGAGATGAATTTGAACGTGGCCGTGGCCAGCGCGGGCGCTTCGCCCCAATAGGCATCGTTGCGCGCGACGGTCACATGATCGCCTTTCGCCCATTCAACGAAGGTGAAAGGGCCGGTGCCCACGGGCGCGGTGGCGGCGCTGTCGATGCTTTCCGGCGCGACGATCACCGCGTCACCCCACGCCATGTTGAACGGGAAGTTGCCGTTGGGGGCGGACAGTCTGACCTCGACCGTCAGGGGGTCGGGGGCAGTGACAGCCTCGATATCCTTGAACAATGCTTTCTGGGCGTTGGTCGAATCCTCAGCGCGGGCGCGATCAAGCGAGAAGATGACGTCCTCCGCATCCATCGTGGTGCCGTCATGGAAGGTCACGCCGTCGCGCAGTTTGAACGTATAGGTCAGGCCGTCGTCGCTGACCGACCATTCGCTGGCAAGGCCGGGTTGGACCGATCCATCCGGGCCAAATCGGGTCAGACCTTCAAAAATGTTGGCATAGACCACTTCGTCAATCGCGGCAGCCGCGCCGCCGGTCGGGTCAAGGTTTGGCGGCTCAAGCACCATGCCAAGCGTGATTGCGTCGCTTCCGGCCAGCGCGGTTGACGCCATAAGCGCCCAAGCGGCGGCGGTGAGTTTCAGATTGGTCATGGTCGGTCCTCCTTTCCCGAAAAGCGGGACAAGCCCCATGAAACGCGGGATTCTTTTTCAACGCAAGGGGGAGCCGTCGCGGCAACTCCCCTTTGATTTTCTGCGATGCAGCATTATAGTGCTCGAAAGAAGAGGATCAGGGGAGGAGAAACCATGAGCGCTTCTGCAAAGATTACGGTGCCGACACCGTCGGACATTCGGGCGCGAAAAGGCGGCACGCCCTTGGTCTGTTTGACGGCTTATGCGACGCCGACCGCGCAGATGATGGACGCGCATTGCGACATCGTTCTGGTGGGCGACAGCGTCGGCATGGTCGTGCATGGCTTGCCCGATACGCTTGGTGTCACGATGGAGATGATGGAGTTGCATGGTGCCGCCGTCAAACGCGGGCTGACGCAGGCCATGATGGTCGTCGACATGCCGTTTGGATCGTATGAAGAAAGCCCCGAACAAGCCTTTCGCAACGCTGCCCGCCTGATGCGCGTGACCGGTGCGGCGGCTGTGAAGCTGGAAGGCGGCGTGGCGATGGCGGACACGATCCGCTTTCTGACCAGCCGGTCGATCCCGGTGATGGCGCATGTGGGCCTGACCCCGCAGGCGATCAACACGCTGGGTGGCTACAAAGTGCAGGGTCGCGGCGAAGATCGCGCGCGGGTGTTGGCGGACGCCAAAGCCGTTGAGGACGCCGGCGCATTCTCGGTCGTGCTCGAAAAGGTGCCAGAGAGCCTGTCGGATGAAATCACCCATGCGCTGTCGATCCCAACCATTGGAATCGGTGCCTCGGTCGGGTGTGACGGGCAAATCCTTGTGGTCGATGACATGTTGGGCCTGTTCACCGCGTTCAAGCCCAAATTCGCCAAGCGTTATGGCACTTTGGCGGCTGATGGCGAAAAAGCGATTGAAGCCTATGCAAAAGAGGTGCGCGCGCGGACGTTTCCCGGCCCGGAGCATGTGTTTGCCGATGAGGTTCCCAAGACATGAAGCTTGTTCGCACGAAAGATGACCTGCGCACGCTGCGCCGTTCTTGGATCTTCAAAGGCGAGCGTGTGGCCGTCGTGCCCACGATGGGCGCGCTGCATGCGGGCCATCTGTCACTGGTCGAGGTTGCAAAACAGCACGCGGACCGGGTGATCGTCACCATCTTTGTGAACCCCAAACAGTTCAACAATCCCGGCGATCTGGATAACTATCCGCGCACTGAAGAAGAGGACGCCGCGAAGCTTGCCCCTTACGGCATTGACGCGCTGTATGTCCCCACGCCGGACCAGATTTACCCGGACGGGTTTGCCACCAATGTGCGCGTGAAAGGTTTGACTGAAGACCTGGAAGGCGCACACCGCCCGGGTCACTTTGATGGTGTTGCGACGGTCGTGTCCAAGCTGTTCCTCCAATCGCGCGCGGACGTCGCTTGTTTCGGGGAAAAGGATTACCAGCAGATGTTGCTGGTGCGCCGCTTGTCCGAAGATCTGGACATCGAGACAGAGGTGCTGGGTTGCCCGACCATCCGCGAAGAGGACGGCTTGGCGATGTCGTCGCGCAATGTCCGGTTGTCACCGAAGCAACGTGCGATTGCACCCGTTTTGAAGACCGAAATGGACCGGGCGGCGCGCGCGATCCGTCGCGGTGCGGACATTCGCGTGGTGCTGGACAGTGCCAAGGCGCAGATAAAAAACGCTGGATTTGACGCGGTTGAATATCTGGAGCTGCGCGATGCGCGCGACCTGACCCCCCTCAAGACGCTGGGCAAACCTGCCCGGTTGCTGGTCGCGGCAATGCTGGGCGATGTGCGCTTGATCGACAATATCGAGGTCTAGGCCAAGGGGCTTTGTCACCAGCGGCTGCGCCTGCGGTTTAGAGCAGTTCCTTCAGCACCAACGCCATGACACCCGCGCTGTCGACCATGTCCTCGACACCAACCCATTCGTCGGGCTGGTGGGCAAGGTCAAGGATCCCGGGGCCGTAGGCGATGCAATTCTTGAGCCGCCCAATTCGGTCGATATGTTTCTGGTCATAGGTGCCGGGTGAGACGACATAGGACGGCTGCTGGCCCAGCACTTTCTCGATGGCGGCAGCGGTGGACGTGACCACGGGGGCATCCTTGTCGGTCATCGTCGGGATAACCTCGTGCATATCGCGGATCTCGTACTCGAAATTGGGCCGCTCGGCGCGGATGGTTTCGAGCATCCGGTGGACCTCGGCCTTTACCTCGTTCAAATCCTCTTCGATCAGAAAGCGACGGTCGATGATGATGCGGCAGCGGTCAGCGACACAGGGGGCGGGAAATCCGGTGAAGTCCACGTCTTGTTCAGCCTCGCCGCCATGGATCGAATTGATGTTCAGCGTAGACTGTTTCGCACCTTCGGGGACGACCGGCATATCGGTGCGTTTGGTGGCGAGAAGCGGGTAAAGATACGTCTCGATCTCTTCCAGCACGGCGCCCATATGGCGGATCGCGCTGTCGCCTAGGAATGGCATGGACCCATGCGCGATGCGCCCTTTTGTTTCGATCTCGGCCCACCAGACGCCGCGGTGGCCAAGGCAGATGCGGTCTTTATTGAGCGGTTCGGGGATGATGACGTGTTGCACGCGGTTCGGGTCGAAGTAACCTTTTTCGGCCAGATAGGCGACGCCACCGTATCCGCCGGACTCCTCGTCTGCCGTTGCGCTGATTTCAACCGCGCCCTTGTGGTTGGGGTAAAGCGCGACGAAGGCTTCCGCCGCAATGATTGAGGCCGCCAGACCGCCCTTCATATCGCACGCCCCGCGCCCGTAGATGCGGCCGTCTTCCAACTCGCCGCCGAACGGGTCTTTGGTCCAGCCATGGCCGACTTCGACCACGTCGTGGTGGCTGTTGAAATGCACACACTCGCCGGGTGCACCGCCTTCGTGGCGGGCCACGAGGTTCCAACGTGGGTATGTCACGCTGTCGCCAATCGCACCTTCTGCGCGGATCATTTCCACGGCAAAGCCTGATTTTGCCAGCCGCTCGGCCAGATAGGCGCAGATCGCGCGATAGTTCCTCCCCGGTGGGTTCAGCGTCGGGATGCGGATCAGGTCTTGGGTCAGCGCGATCAAGTCGTCGCGACGGTTGGTAATCTCAACGAGAAGAGGGTCGTTTTCTTGAGGCATAAGTGAAATCTAGGCAGCTTGCGCCGCGTAGGCAATGGGAGGTCGCAAGGCGTGCCGATTTCACCGTTAGTGAGAGGGAAAACGCTGTTGTGGGTCTTTAAATCGCGCTATCCTCAACTTAAATGCAATGTAACAGTGATTAACTTTACCCAGCTACAGCGAAAAATTATTAGTGTGTTGGTGGAGCCAAGGAGAACAGATGTCCAGTTTTGATAAGCAGATTCGTGAAAGCCAAACACAGGTTCAGGAAGCGCAGTCCAAGATTGCTGAACTGACCACGCGGATCGAAACCGCACGTGCAAAGGCGGAGGCTGGCGAAGATATCTCGATCGATATCGAGAACGCGACGCTGGAAGATGTGCACGCCCATACCGAAGCGATGAACGCCAATATCGCCGAGTTGATCATGGGGCTGGACGATGTGACCTCGGGCTTTTCGCAGGATTTCGACCAGATGCGGTCGAAAACCGGGTGGGAATCCTTTGTCGGGATCTTCTCGAAGGGGAAGTCGGAAAGCATGCGGCAGGAACGGATGCGCACCGCGTCCATAGACGACAAGTTGCAAGAGTTGATCGCGCAGTCGGACAGCATCGTGAACCTGCTGGAAGGCCAGTTGGCGATGCTCAATGAGCAGAAGGAAAAGGTGGGCGCTAACCTGACCACCACGCTGGACGAGCGTGAAATGACGGTGGGCGAACTGGAAGCCCTACGCGCCGAGATCCTTGGTTTGGACCCCAAGATCATCGAGCTTGAGGGCAAGATTGCCAACGAACAGGACGCCGCCAAGCGCACGCAGCTTGAAACCCAATTGGCCGATCTGAACACGCAGTACAACGAGATGGTGCAGGAAGAGCAAGTGAAGCTTGCTAAATCGCAGACGCTTGAGCGGTATATCGAGAAAGGCAAGACCTGGGTCGATTCACTGCAAAACCAAGCGGCAACGCAGATGGTGCTGATCAACAAGTTGCAGACAGACACCAAGCAGCGCGTGGTGCTGTATGATGCGCTGACCAAGTCGCTGAAGACCGCGCAGCAGCAGGACGTGGCGCACCGGATCAACGAGATCGGCGTCGAGACAGACAAGGAAGCCCAAGCCGCGATGGCCGCGATTGGCACGGCAACGAACCAGCGGATGGCCGACATGATGGAAGCCCACGAAGACCAGATGGTCTTTGCCCGCGACGTGCTGGAGGCGAAGGCCAAGGCAGACGAGCGCTTTGCCCGCCGCTTTGCCGAGATCGTCGAGAAGCACGACAAGAACCTGTATGGGGCTTGAGGCCTTTTGCCCGATCGACAGGCCGGGCAGCGCCCGACCCTCCCCACGGGAGGGCGCTTCGCACCCACCCAGGGTCGGGCGCCGCCCTGAGTTCTACGAGGCAACCTATGGTTAATCGGCATTTTCACTTGGTTGGCGCACACTATACACAGCGTCAAAGATTGCGTGTCGTATTCTTTGCCGTTGTTGCGCTGCTTATTCTCGGCGCAGTAGTTGCCGGAGGAACTGGCAATGGGCAGTTGTTCGAGTTCTTTTCCGTCACTACGTTTGTGGGTTTGATCATGGCGAATCTAGTTATTGGGCGTTTTGGTTCTAGACTATTGTTCGTCCTATCAAACTGGATACCTGTGTTGACGAGCTATGCAGTCCTCTTGGAACGCTGGCTGGATTCATCGGCGAAGGGACACTCGACAGGAGATCAATCGGATGCCTGACATCAAAACCTCCGAACGCACCTCGGCTGGCTTCGCCCCGCGCGACCATGCGGAGCTGACCGACACGCGGATCACGCGGCGGTATTTCTCGAAGTTCGAGAAGATCACGGCGCATCTGGCCCGTGTCGCCGGGCAGATGGAGGTTGAGGGGAAGCTCACCCGTGATGAGGTTGACGTGCTGGCGCGCTACCTCATCAAACTAGGCCTTAGCTTCAAGGCGCTGGCCAACAAGTATCATATGTCCGACAAAGCCTATGGGCTTGGTGCTGCGACGCTGACCTTTGACCGGCGCGACAGCGGGTTTCCGGTCCATGCGGAGCTTTTACAGATGGCCTCGGACGCTGCGCAGGCGGGGACGCATCTGAAAGGCATGGCCTCGGTCGATGAACTGAAAAGCCAGATGGTCAGCCAGATCGTGGGCGACCTGACGGTGCCGAAGGATTTGCAATATTCACTGTCCCAGCGGCTCTATTATGAAGAGCTTGCGAAGGGCGATTTGTTCTGGCCGCAGATGCACCCGGACGTGATCTGGCAGATGAACAAAGGCGAAGGGCGTGATGCGCGTCGCGTCTATCTGGCGCATTGGGCGGTTTATGACAGCGAGGTGAACCTGCCCACTGTCTATCTGATGGAGCTGGAGGATACCGGCCGCACCGCGCTGCCCAAGGACGAACGCCGCTGGCCGCAAGTGCAGTCGCATTTGATGGCGCAAAGTATGGCGGGATTGAAACTGGTGACCATTGCCACCGGGTTCGACAAGGATTTCGACGACCTGCACCCCAAGCGCCTGCGCCGGTTCCATGTGGGGCCGATGTATAGCCATACGTTCACCCAGCAGACCGGCCCGCTGCGCGAGGTGCTGGCCGAGGCGAAAAGCCCGCCCGGTGAAGATTGGGCGTTGGCCTGGACAGTTGAAGAACTGAAAAGCCAAAGCGTCAAGGAAGAGAAATCCGGCTGGTTCGGCAAAGTCGAGCGCGAGATTTTTGCACTGGACCCGTTTGCAGGTTCCGGCTCGAACATCGGTGCCACCCGGATGGAACGCGCAATCATCATGCCCCAACGTCCGTTTCAGGTGCTTGCTGAAAAAAACCCCGCTGGGTTCCACGACGTGCGTAAATTTGTTGTCAGCCCCGGTGGCCGGGTGCTGAGTTACCGTTGATTTAGGAGTGAGACCCACATGAGCCTGCCTGCCGACTTGATGGAACTTCGCGAGGAAGAAATTCGTGCGCATTACGCGGCGGCTGCCGGGCATCTGGATGGGTTTGACCACACGCCCCGGATTGCCAAACCCAAGGAAGCCGCGCCCGCCCCTGAACGCAGCCCCGGCATCGCCCGCTCGCGTCGGTTTCGCACCACCACGCCGGGTCTGGTGACGCGTTCGACCGCGCGGCCTGAAGGTGTGCATTTGGCCGAACGGATCGAGGGATCGGACGGGGACGACCCGCTGATCTCTCCGCTTCAGGCGACTGTTTTGCATGGGCTGCGCCGCGCGATTGCCGTCGCATTGGCAGTGGGCGAGGGGTTCGCCGAGCAGACTGAACTGGCTGCTCTGCGTCGCGCCAATCTGGAAGGGCGTCTGGGGGCTGACAAGAAAACCGCCTTCTCGGAGCTTCTGACTGCCGAGGCGCTGATCGTCCTGCATGTATTCGCCAATGCGACCTCATTCCTGTTGGCAGACCACGCCAGCGAGGCCTCGATCGAGGTCGGCGCGGTCGAGGAAATCCTGACCGACAATGCGCCGCTCGCCCTGAAAGGCGCGCTGTGGGAGTTGGATCAGGAACTTGCGACCTTTGTGACCTCCGAGGACAAGCTGGTCGCGACTGTCTTGGCCTTTGTCGAACAGTTGATGGAAAAGGTCGCCCTGCGCGCCCAGACCGCGTCGCATCTTGGCCCCTTCACATCCGCCAATTACCGGGTCGAAGCGGACGACCTGACGATTTCCGGCTTCACCCCCGCCCGCGCCCATCGCGGGTCCAAGATCACGATGACGTTCAAGAAGCCGAACGAGGTCGTCGGCAACCACATCGCGAAATATCAGGCGATGAAGCTGGCCAAGATGCTGATGGCTTATGATTTCGAGCGGAAACTGAACCCGTTTGCGGAACTGGGTGGCTTCATCTTCACCTTCATGGGCGACGGCAAGCCGGGAACTGGGAAGACAACGCTGATCCAGATGATGGCCGGGCTGATCAATGATTACTGCGCGGTGGCGGGCTATCCCTTCCGCTATCAGAATTTCGGCATCGACAATATCGACAGCTATCAGGGCAAGTCGGGCCAGAATGCCAAGGCGTTCATCAACAATGTGCTCGACCCCAACGTGATCGGCTTTGGCACCGTGGATGACATCGACCAGATCGCGGGCAAGCGGGGGGATCGGCAATCCAGCGCGGGTCAGCAGGAAGTCACGGCGGTTCTGATGGAAAGCTTTTCGGGTGCCAATACGGTGGTGCGCGGGAATTGCACCTTCGGCATGTTCTCGAACTACCCAGAGAATGTGGACGACGCCCTGCGCCAACGCGCCGGTGCGCGGTTCCTGGTGGACGGGCCACGGACGCGCGAGGACTATATCGACATCCTGCACCTGCTCATGGGCAAGAACCACGCGATCCCGCTGGGCGACCACGACCTTTACGCAGCGCAAGAGATCAAGTCTGCCGTGGCGCGCAGCTTTGCGGCGCACGCCCGCCCGCAGGAAAACGGGCTTCTGGCCGTTTTTGATCGTGTGCATGACAAGATCGGCGAGTTGGATGACATCTCCAAAATGGGCACCTATCTGAAAGCAATTCAGGAGGCGGACGAGCGCTTCACTGGCCGGTCGATCAAGAACATCACCGACGCCGTGAAAGTTCGCGCGATGGACTTTGAATTGCCCGACGAATGGATGGAAAACCCCGAGCTGTTCCTGTTGAAAGACTATGACACCAAGAAAGACATGATCGAGGAGCTGCGCGTGCCCATCACCACGGACATGGTGATCCAAGAGGTCAACCGCTACGCCGATTCAGAATTCCGCTATGCCGATAAGTCAGACGAAGCCGCCATCGAGGCGATGGTGCGTGACTTTGGCCGTCAGGAAGAGGCGAAGAAGCGGTATTTGGAGGGGAAGTGAATGGGAGGAGCAGGAGGATTGGGAGGGTTACTTAGTATCCTGATAGTCGCCAGCATTCCGGTGTTCCTCTTGATACACATCGGCTGGTGGATCGGAAAAAACCGCGCCTCGCGAACCCTCACCTTGCGCGGTGCGCTGCTGGCGGCACTGTTTTTGTTGTTCATCGCATCAGCTATTTATCCTGCTATTCCGTTCTTCGGCAGTCTAGATGATGGGCGAGAGTTTTCGTTTGAATTTGTGCGCTTTAAGCGCATCATAAGCTTTTGTTTCGCTACCGCTGGTCTATCAGCGTTGATTTCTTTGGCGCTAGGCTTAACTGCAAGCGAGCCAGAGGCTGAATCGGGTAAGAAGGATAGTCAAGAGGATGCTGTATTATGACCATCTGGATGCTCCTCAAGTCGGCAGAAAACCCTGAACTCTTTTTTTGGCGCAACTGGCAGCTTGAAAAAGAAACTTTCGATGTTTTGGTTCCACGCGGCAACGCCGCGATGCGCCCGACCCGTCCCACAGGGCGGGCGCGTTCCGCACCCACCCTCGGGCCGGGCGCATCGCTTTGTAGGCGTCGAACGCCATGCCAAGGGGATCACGTAATGGAAGGCTCATACGGTTCGGACACAGGCTCGTTTATCGCGAACGCAATTGCTCTGTTGATCTTTGCGACCCTGCCATGGTTCACGGCGCGGTGGACAACGCATCGCGGCGCACGGTTTTTCTCGGCCCTACCGGGCGTTTTCGCGTTCACAGCGGCCACGACCGTTTGGGCGATTGACGCTGGTCTAAGCATCATTCCACGAGCGCCCGATATGACCCACAATTTCGAATTGGCAATCGGCATGTTGATTGGCAACGGCATGCTTTACTTGCTGGTCTGGTCGGTGGTCTTCACCTTCATCCTGCGCCATGGGGCATCAAAGCGGAGTGCCAACATATGAAACGCCTCATCCAACGCGGCCTAATGTTTGGCAATCTCATTCGAGTCGACAGCCCGGCGCTGATCGAACGCTATAACCGCGCGCTCAAGGGGCTTTCGGGCAAGCAGACGAAGCTGAAAGAATTTCACATCGACGTCTCTGGGTTTTCGCCCGAGATCGGAGAAGAATTCAAAGACCCGCTCTACCTCAACCCCAATGGCTGCAACCGGCAGTTCATCATTCTGACGGTGGACCAGAAGAAGGCGCCGCTTTTGAATGCCTTGTTCTCGACCTCGCGCGGGATTTTGCGGCAGTTCATTGCGGATAACGAGGCGAAGCTTTTCGCGCTGACCGCCCATGATGCGGTGGCGGGTGAACTGATGGACTCGGTCTATGACATCTCGGACCCGTCGCGCCTGTTCGACATCCGCAAGATCGTGATCGAAGCCGACACGACCCAAAGCCACGTCAAGAACGCCCGCCTGCTGGCCGACAAGATCGACCATTTTCAGACCGCGCCAAACGCTTGGTATGACGACGATCTGATTGGCGAGATGATCGAGTTGGCGCGCGAAACGGGCGACGTCACCCGCGTGCCGGTGGACCTTGGCGTGCAGGAATACGAGCAGGGCAATTTCTGGACCGCGCATTTTGGCGGGCTGTATGTCTTTCGTGATGTGGAAAGTCCGGCGGTGATCGTGTCGGGTGATAAAGATCGACTGCCCACGCCGCCTCTGGGCAAGGTTTTGGACACGTCCGAGGCCAACAGGCTGGCCAGTTTCCTGAGCAAGAACGATCTGGTCGAACAGGTTGTTCGTGAACGCGGTGACGCGGGGGCCACGATCCTGCGCCAGAAGATGGAGTTCATTCTGGTGGACGCCGCAACGTCTGCCGGGCTGGATCTGGGTGACATGTCATCGCGCACCCTGCGCCACGTGGCGCAGCGGTTGGGGTCGCATCTGCCCGCAGCCTTCCACGGCTTGGCGGCGATGGTGCGCTGGGCGGAAGCGGGCGGGCAGTGGCCGCGGATCGACAGCCGTCATCCGGCCTATTTCTATACCCTGCGCGCGCGGCCAGACCACCCGGATCGCGACCTGATCAACCGCTTGTTGTCCGAGCTTGCGCCGATGGACTTCCGCCAGCTGTTCATCTGCCACAAGGAGCTTTTCTATGCCGCATATGCCACATGGCCGGACGAAAAGCGTGAATTTGTGGCAGAATTCCTGCATCGTGACTATATGGCGAACAAGGCCGGTGCGCGCGAAGCGTTGTTCGGCGGGCGCAAAGACCCGATGAAAGTGCCGCGGACGGCGCGCAAACGGGCGCGTGAGGATATGATCGAGATTGTCGGCCCGTGGGGCGCAGTGAACAGGAGGTAACGATGGGATTGGTGCGACTAGTCATTTTCGGGTTCATAGGGCTTAGCATCGTTTACGTGCTGGTCAGCTTGTATTCCCGCTCGATCCGGTTGGAAAAGCTGGAGGATCAATGGGCCGAGGAACACCCCGATGGCGATGTGACCGATCGTGACGCGTGGCTGCGCGAAGGGATGGAAGACTATAAGAAAAGCTTCCGGCCCAAGCTGATCCTGCTGGTGTATGTGGTGCCAACACTCTTTGTTATCCTTTCGCTTGTCCTAATCAACTGAGGTTCACTATGCGCCGTATTCGTATCACCATCCGTATCCTGCTCGCGCTGATCCTGTTTGGCGTGTTTCACTATGTCTTGCCGCAACATGACGTCGTGCGGGTCGTGAACACCTATCAGGAACGGCAGGATTTGGGGGACTGGACGCGTATCTTCTGGTCGAAGCCGGATGATCAATCGGCCAACCTGATCAACCGTGACGTTCAGTTTGTTCAGACCGTGAAGAAGAAGACCTATCTTCTGGGCTTCATCCGCAGCGATGCGGAAAAGGTGATGGTTTACCGCAACGAGGATACGGGGTGGGGATGGCCGTTCTATTTCAAGTTCGACACCGCGAGCTTGCAGACCGAAGTGGACGATCTGCGGTCCACGCCTGAGAACCCGAAATGGGCTGTGATCACCCACTACGGCTGGCGAAACGAGCTAATTTCGGCGTTCCCGAACGCGGTGGCCATTCGTCCAGTGACAGGCCCGGATGTGACCATCATCCCGTGGTTCAACATCATGTTTTTCATCGTGCTGGCTGTCATCATCGGCTTTGTGCGCGCGTTGTGGCGACAGTTCCGCGAACGCTCGATAGATCCGGCGCTGGAAGATGCGGGCGAGGCGTGGGATGCGGTTGATGCCCGTGCAGACAAAGCGCGGGGCCGGTTCTCGCGCTGGTTGGGGTCTTGGCGCAAGAAGTAAGATCGACATAAAAAAACGCCGCGCAGGATATTCTGCGCGGCGTTTTGTCGTTCAATGGTGTTGGCTTATTCGCCGTAGGGCACCCAGATGGTTTTGACTTCGGTGGCGTGGACCAAGAATTCGCGACCTTCACCTGCTGCCCCGAACCAGTCCCGGGCATTCGCATTGTTGACCCAGCTGCGTTTCAGGTTCCCCGCGCTTTCGCCTTCGACGATGGCCGAGATGTCTGCGCCCGATTGCGCCCAAACAGCGTCCACACCAAGGTGGCCCGCCAAGGGCGACGCCAGTTCTGCGTGGCTTCCGGTAACGATGTTCACGACGCCCGCCGGCACGTCCGACGTGTCGAGCACCTGATAGAAATCGGTCGCGGCCAGCGGGAACGGCTCGCTTGCGGCCAGCACCACGCGGTTGCCCATGGCGATGGCCGGGGCCATCAGGGACACCAGTCCCAGAAGGGGGGCGTCGTCCGGGCAGAAGCCGCCGATCACGCCGACCGGCTCGTTCATCGCCAGCGCCACGCCGCGCATGGGCACGGGCTTTGCGGCGCCGTCGTATTTGTCCGCCCATGCGGCATAGGTGAACAGGCGGCTGACGGCTGCCTCAACTTCCTTCCTGCCATTGCGCCCGCCCATCATGGCGTCGATCCGGGCGGCGAATTCCTCCGCACGAGCCGAGAGGTTCTCGCCGACATAATAAAGGATCTGCGCGCGCAGGTGTCCGGTGGTCTTGGACCAGCCGGCGGCCGCGTGCGCAGCCTCAACCGCGTTGCGGATGTCCTTGCGGTTGGCGATGCCGACATGGCCCAGTAGGTCGCCCTGTTTTGACCAAACCGCTTGGCTGTAACCACCATCGGGCCGCGCCTGTTTGCCGCCGATGTAGAATTTCGCGGTGCGGTCGAGCGCATCAACTTTCGCCTCTTTCGGGGCGGCAAAGGCGGCGATGGGTTTCAACGACTGCGCCTTGGCGCGCGGCTTGGTGTAGGTTTGCAAGCCTTCCCAGCCCCCTTCGCGACCAAACCCGCTTTCGCGCACGCCACCAAACCCGGCGGCCGCATCAAACATGTTGGTGCCGTTCACCCAGACCACGCCAGCCGCCAGCTTGGGTGCGATGTCGAGGGTCAGGTTGACGTTTTCGCTCCACACCGTGGCGGCCAGACCGTAACGGGTGTTGTTGGCAATCTCGACGGCCTCGGATGGGGTGCGGAAGGTTGTGGCGACCAGAACCGGGCCGAAGATTTCTTCCTGCATCAGCATGGACGCCGACGACAGGCCGGTGATCAGGGTGGGCGGGTAAAAGCAGCCTGTGTCCGGGATCGGGCAGGGGGCTTGGTAAAGTTCGCCGTCACTTGCGCCCGCCTCGACCAGCTTCGTGATTTGCGCGTGCTGAACAGGGTCCACCACGGCGCCCACGTCAATGGATTTGTCCAGCGGATCGCCCATGCGCAACTTGTCCATCCGAGCCTTGAGCTTGGCATAGAAACGGTCGGCGATGCCTTCCTGCACGATCAGGCGCGAGCCTGCACAGCAGACCTGACCCTGATTGAACCAGATTGCGTCGACCAGACCTTCGACCGCTGAATCCAGATCGGCGTCGTCAAACACGATGTAGGGCGACTTGCCCCCCAGTTCCAATGTCAGGGACTTGCCCGACCCTGCCGTTTCGCGGCGGATCACCCGGCCAACTTCGGTTGAGCCGGTGAAGGCGATCTTGTCGATATCCTCATGCGTCACAATGGCTTCGCCTACGCGCCCGTCGCCGGTAACGATGTTGACCACGCCCTTGGGCAGTCCGGCCTCGTCGCAGATTTGCGCAAACAGAAGGGCGGTCAGCGACGTGTATTCGGCGGGCTTCAGAACCACGGTGTTGCCCATCGCAATCGCAGGCGCGATTTTCCATGACAGCATGAGCAGCGGGAAATTCCACGGGATGATCTGGCCGCAAACGCCCAGCGCCTCACGGTCGGGAAGCTCGGCGTCTTGCAACTGCGCCATGCCCGCGTGGTAATAGAAATGGCGCGCGACCAGCGGAATGTCGATGTCGCGGCTTTCGCGGATGGGTTTACCATTATCCAGCGTTTCCAGCACCGCAAACAGCCGCGAATGCTTTTGGACCAAACGCGCCAGAGCATAGAGGTATTTCGCTCGTTCGTGGCCCGAAAGTGCCGCCCATTTGCGCTGCGCCTTGCGGGCGGCGGTGACGGCAGTGTCCACATCGTCAGGTGTGGCCTGCGTGACCTGCGCCAGCACTTCGCCATTGGCGGGGTTGCGGGTGGCAAACGTGTCACCAACACCAGTCATCCGCCCGCCGATATACAGACCAAACTGGCCCTTGCGTTCGGCAATCCAGCCCAAGGCTTCCTTCGCGCTTTCCGGGGCGAGGCCATAATCCATCGTGTCAAAGATTTCTTTCACGGTCATGTCTAAATCCTCAGCCCATCGGGTGGCGGTAGGTGGCCGAGTAATGGCCGGTCACGTGGTGCTCCAACTGGCGCTCGATATCGCCCAGAAGCGAGCTGGCGCCGAAGCGGAACAGGTCGGGCGTCAGCCAGTCGTCGCCCAGTTCTTCCTTGATCAGGGCCAGATAGGTGATCGCGTCCTTGGCCTTCGAGATGCCGCCCGCGGGTTTGTAGCCGACGCGGTATCCTGTCGCCTCGTAGTAGTCGCGGATCGCCCGGATCATGACCAGGCTGACGGGAAGAGTTGCGTTCACGCTTTCCTTGCCGGTGGAAGTTTTGATGAAGTCGGCCCCCGCCATCATGCAGACCAGCGAGGCGCGCGCGACGTTGCGCAAGCTGCCAAGTTCGCCCGTGGCAAGAATGGCTTTCACATGCGCGTCGCCGCAGGCCTCTCGGAAGTCACGCATCTCGTCGTAAAGCGCCTGCCAGTTGCCGGTCAGCACATGGCGGCGCGAGATCACGATGTCGATTTCCGAGGCCCCGGCGCGAACGCTTTCGCGTATTTCCTCGATTCGCAGGTGATACGGGCTGAGCCCTGCAGGAAAGCCGGTTGAGACCGCTGCGACAGGCAACGCCACCCCCATATGGCGCAAGGTCTCGACCGCAGGCGCGATCATGTCGTGGTAAACACAGACCGCCCCGGTTGTTATGTTGCCCACACCCAATGCCGACAGGATTTCCGGGCGCACCGGGTGGGCGGCCTTGGCGCACAGGCGACGCACCCGTCCGGGCGTGTCGTCGCCTGCAAGCGTGGTCAGGTCGATCATGGTGATGGCTTTTAAAAGCCATGCCGCCTGATGATCCTTTTTTACACTACGCCGACCGGGCAGCGCGGAGCACCGGCGTTCGATGGCAGATGTATTGGCTTGGGTGGCGCGCACCCAGTCCATATTGAGTTCCATGCCTGGGTTGCGCGGGTGAGTCACTTGCGGCAACTGCGCCGCCGCCCGATCCCCCCCTTTGGCGCGGGTAGATGTCGCTTCGCTTTTCACGGATTTCCCTCGGATGCGTCCATTGGGTTCATGTTGTCACAAGGTTCGCACGGGTGCCCCGAATTGGCAATATTGCAGCCAAAGAACCTTGTTTTCGCCGGCTCTTCCGGCGATTTGACGAAAAGCGCCGGCATATCTACGATAATCGACCCGTTCGGGCAACTTTTTGCGTGTGTTGGTGGTTGGAAAAACTGTCTCACCGTAATGAGTTGTTTCGACCGTCACGATGCGCATAGGATGCTGCATCGGTGAGCGCTGGGGGCTGAGTCTCTCTCGGAACGGTTGAGTTCTGTAATAACGCGTCATCCATAGCAATAGACAAGGGAGTACCTTCATGAACGTATCCATCAAAGCTGCCCTGCTGAGCTCGGCCTTCGCGCTCGCCAGCCCTGCGCTGGCAGCCGGGACACACCCCGTGACCGGCGAGACGCTCGCAGACGACCAGACATTCACCTATCGCGTGTTGGACGAACACACGTCGGTTGACCCGCAAATCGTCGAAGACGTTTCCGGCTCTGAAATCGTGCGCGATCTGTTCGAGGGCCTTTATAATCAGGACGAAAAGGGTAACCTCGTGCCCGGTGTCGCGCTGAGCTACGAGACCAACGACGACAAGACCGTATACACATTTGCCCTGCGCCCCGAAGCCAAGTGGTCGGATGGCACCCCTGTCACCGCAGGCGATTTCGTCTTTGCATGGCAGCGTTTGGCTGATCCCGCAACGGCTTCGGAATACCAGTGGTATGTCGAAATCATGGGGCTGAAGAACGGCGCGGCCGTAAGCGCTGGCGACATGCCGGTCGAAGAGCTTGGCGTGAAGGCGATTGACGACCACACGCTGGAGGTGACGCTTGAGCAATCGCTGCCTTACTTCGCGAAGACGACCACGCACACCTCGACCTTCCCGGCCCCGAAGTGGGCGATCGAGAAGCACGGGTCTGACTGGATCAAGCCCGAGAACATCGTGGTTAACGGCGCCTACAAGCTGACCGAGCACGTCGCCAACGAACGTCTGGTCCGCGAACGCAACGAGATGTATTGGGACAACGACAACACCATCATCGACAAGGTTGTGTCGCTGGTGATCAACGATGAAAACGTCGCCCTGACCCGTTACAAAGCCGGCGAACTGGACCGCACCGAAATTCCGGCAGGTCAGTATCCGTCGCTGAAGGAAACCAACCCAGACGAAGTTACGGTCTTCCCGCGCTTGTGTTCCTATTATTACACAATCAACGTGTCGGACAATGCGCCCGAATTCCTGAAGGATGTGCGCGTTCGTCAGGCACTGTCCTATGCCATCAACCGTGACATCATCACCGAGAAGGTGCTGCAAGGCGGACAAACGGCGGCTTATACGTTCACTCCGGCAGCGACTGCAGGGTTTGAAGTGCCTGCCGTTGACTATTCGACCTGGAGCCAGGACGAACGCAACGCGAAAGCCACAGAGCTGATGTCGGCTGCTGGCTATGACAAGTCAAATCCGCTGGATATTACGCTGATCTACAACACCTCCGAGGCGCACAAGAAGGTGGCTTTGGCGGTCAGTCAGATGTGGAAGCAGAACCTTGGTGTGAATGTCACCTTGGAAAACCAGGAATGGAAAACTTTCCTGAACACCCGCGGCGAGCAAAACTACGAAGTTGCGCGCGCTGGTTGGTGTGGTGACTACAACGAGGCGTCGACCTTCCTTGATCTGGTTCAGTCTGGCTCGGGCTACAACGATGCCAAATATGCCAACGAAGAAGTGGACAAGCTTCTGGCCGATGCCAAGACCATGGACGATCCTCAGCCGAACTATACCAAGGTCGAGGAAATGATCGCCGCCGACATGCCGATCATTCCGATCTATCACTATGCCGGTAACTACATGATCCAAACCGATCTGAAGAACTGGCCGGTCGAGAACGTAGAGCAGAACTGGTATTCGAAAAACCTCTACAAGGTTGCCGAATAACACCTCGCACTTAATGGGGCACCGCGATCATGCGGTGCCCCAACCGTTTACGCGTTTCTGATCCAGATCAACGATTGCTCGCCCAACTCTTGCGATAGACGCCCGATCTGGCACGTGGCCGGGTCCTGTCAGGGGGGAGAACCAGTCAGGATCACTCAGCGCCGCATCTCACGGGGAAAAGATGCTAAATTTCATCATACGCAGGGTTGCCGTCGCGATCCCGACACTCATCATTCTTTTGATTGCCTCGTTCTGGTTGATGCAGACCGCGCCAGGCGGGCCGTTCACATCTGAACGCCCACTGCCGCCGCAGGTCCTTGCCAATATCGAAGCAAAATACGGGTTGGATCAGCCGATCCTCAAGCAACTGTGGGATTATGTCATTGGCATCATCACACAGTTCGATTTTGGCCCGAGCTACAAATACAAAGACCGGTCGGTGAATGACATTATCGCGCAGGGTTTCCCGGTCACGCTGACCTACGGCATCATCTCGTTTGTGATTGCGATTGTGGTCGGCGGCATCCTTGGAATGTCCGCTGCGATCCGCCAGAACAGCATGCTGGATTACTTCGCCGTTGGCGTCACGATCGGTGCACAGGTCTTGCCGAACTTCGTCATGGCGCCGATCCTGATCTTGATCTTCACGCTCTGGCTTGGCTGGCTGCCGGGTGGCGGCTGGAATGGCGGTCAATGGCAATATCTGGTGATGCCGGTGATCGCCCTGTCCACGTCCTATATGGCGTCGATCGCTCGTCTTACGCGGTCTTCGATGCTAGAGGTGCTGCGATCGAACTTCATCCGAACCGCACGTGCCAAGGGGCTGCCTGATCGCACGATCATCTGGCGCCACGCACTTAAGCCCTCACTGTTGCCAGTGATATCGTATCTTGGACCAGCCTTTGTCGGCATGGTCACAGGCTCGTTCATCATTGACTCGATCTTTGGCACGGGTGGCATTGGCTATTTCTACGTAAACTCGGCCTTCAACCGCGACTATGCGGTGATGATGGGCCTGACGATCTTGCTGGGATCCATGACGATCATGTTTAACATGGTGGTTGATATCCTATACGCGTGGATCGATCCGAAAATCCGGTTGTGAGGAGCGCGACATGACAGACAAACTCGCACAACCATTCCAGCAGGCGAAAACCGCCGAAATGGCGCAAGGCATGCTGGAACAAGAGGTTCAGGGCCGGTCACTTTGGGCAGATGCGCGCGCGCGTTTCCTGTCCAACAAAGCGGCCATGGTGTCAGTGGTCGCATTGGCGCTGATTGTGCTCTTTTCCCTGTTTGGCCAGAGCCTCAGCCAATTTGACAATGAAACCATCGACTGGGACATCCTTGGCAACGTGAAAGAGGCGGGTCGCCCCTCGATCGAGAACGGCCATTTCTTCGGGTTCGATGAGAACGGTCGTGACCTTTACAACCGGGTCGTTCAGGGCAGCCGCATTTCGCTGGCGGTGGGGATTGTCGGCGCCGTGATCGCGGTTTTGGTCGGCACGCTTTACGGGGCGACGGCGGGCTTCATCGGGGGACGTGTCGATTCGATCATGATGCGTCTGGTCGATATCTTCATGTCGATCCCCTATATGTTCGTGCTGATCCTGCTGCTGGTCGTCGCGGGTCGGTCAATCACGATGATCTTCGTCGGCATCGGGCTGACGGCCTGGCTTGATATGAGCCGCATCGTGCGCGGCCAGACCCTGTCGATCAAGAACCGCGAATTCGTGGAAGCCGCCATAGCCATTGGTGTGCCGACATGGCGGATCATCCTGCGCCACATCGTGCCCAACCTTTTGGGTGTGGTCGTGGTCTATGCGACGCTTCTGGTGCCGACCATGATCCTGACCGAAAGCTTCATTTCGTTCCTCGGCCTTGGCGTGCAAGAGCCGCTGACCAGCTGGGGCGCGCTGATTTCGGAAGGCGTGAAAAGCATGAACTATGGGACGTTGTGGCATCTGGGTTTCCCACTCTTCTTCTTTGTGGTCACAATCTTCTGTTTCTTCTTCATCGGTGACGGTCTGCGCGATGCGTTGGACCCGAAAGACCGCTAGGGGTTTTGCGATATGGCACTTCTTGAAGTACGCGACCTGAGCGTGCATTTCGACACGACCGACGGGACTGTGACCGCGGTGGACAAGATCAGCTTTGATCTTGAGGCCGGTGAAACGCTTGGCGTCGTTGGTGAAAGCGGATCAGGCAAAAGCCAGACGGTGTTTGCGATCATGGGCCTGCTGGCCCAGAACGGCAACGCGACGGGGTCCGTGAAGCTGGCAGGTGACGAGATTCTGAACATCCCGACCAGCAAACTGAACAAAATCCGGGCCGAAAAGATCGCGATGATCTTTCAAGATCCGATGACCTGTCTGAACCCGTTCCTGCGCGTCTCGGACCAGATGGCCGAGGTGCTGACCCATCACAAGGGCATTTCGAAATCTGAGGCCGTGCGACAATCGGTCGAGCTGCTGGACGCGGTGCGTATCCCCGAAGCGAAGAAACGTATCACCATGTATCCGCACGAGTTTTCGGGCGGGATGCGCCAGCGGGTCATGATTGCCATGTCCCTGCTGTGCAAGCCGGATATTCTGATCGCGGACGAACCGACAACGGCACTGGACGTGACTGTTCAGGCGCAGATCATGCAATTGCTTGATGATCTGAAAAAAGATTTCGGGATGTCGATCATCCTGATCACCCATGACCTTGGCGTCATTGCAGGATCGTGCAGGGAAACCCTGGTCATGTATGGCGGGCAGCAGATGGAATACGGCACCACACGGGGGCTGTTCGAGATGCCGACCCATCCCTATACGATGGGCTTGCTGAAGGCCGTGCCGCGGCTTGATATCGAAACAGAGCGTCTGGCGACCATCCCCGGCAGCCCGCCCAACATGATGAACATGCCCAAAGGGTGCCCGTTTTCGCCGCGGTGTGAGTTTGCTGACGAACGCTGTTCCACCACGCGTCCGACACTGGATGGTGTCGTGGGGCGCAAAGTGCGCCGCCGGGCGTGCCTCAAATCCTTGGAGGAGCTGGTATGAACGACCAATCCCCCCTGCTGTCGGTTCGTGATCTGAAGGTCTGGTTTGACGTTAAACCCCAAGGCGCGATGCCTTGGACGGCGGCCGATAAGCTGAAAGCTGTTGATGGTGTCGATTTCGATCTGATGCCGGGTGAAACTTTGGGGATCGTGGGGGAAAGCGGCTGCGGCAAATCCACGCTTGCCCGCGCCATCATGCGCATGGTCCCGTCCGAGGCTGGCACGGTTTTGTGGTTGGGAAATGACCTTCTGACCCTGAGCAAACGTGACATGCGGGTGCACCGCAAGGAAATGCAGATGATCTTTCAGGATCCTCTGGCGTCTTTGAACCCGCGCATGACAATTGGGCAGATCGTGTCCGAACCTCTGAAAACCCACCACCCCAACCTGTCGCCCTCTGAGGTCAAAGAGCGGGTGCGAGAGGTGCTGGACCGTGTGGGCATCCTGCCCAACATGATCAACCGTTACCCACATGAGTTTTCCGGCGGCCAATGCCAACGGATCGGGATCGCGCGGGCGCTGATTGTGAAGCCGCAACTTATCATCTGTGACGAACCGGTGTCAGCGCTGGATGTGTCCATTCAGGCGCAGGTGATCAACCTGTTGATGGAAATTCAGGAAGAAATGGGGCTTAGCCTTATTTTCATTGCGCATGACCTGTCGGTCGTGAAGCACATCTCGACCCGCGTGATGGTGCTTTATCTTGGAAATGTGGTCGAAATCAGCGAGGCCGCGCAGCTCTATCGCGCGCCGGGTCACCCTTATACGCAGGCGTTGATCTCGGCGGTTCCGATCCCCGACCCCAAGGCGCATGAAAACAAGGAAGTTCTGATCCTTGATGCCGATCTACCCTCACCGCTTGACCCACCTTCAGGATGTGTGTTCCGCACGCGCTGCCCGCATGCCATCGCGGAATGCGCGCAATCAAAGCCGCCATTGACGGAACGCGGCAACGGACAACAAGTGGCGTGTTTCGTGCTCTAGGCCTTCACGCGCCGGTGCGGCTTCATGCCACCGTCGCAGGAAACCCGATCTGGTCCAGCAGGGTGATGACGGTTTTCGTGTCGATACCCGTTACGGAAACGGTGCGCGCCTCCATGTCGAAGCTTAAAGCGTCAGCGCCATTGGTGTTCAGCGTTGCGGTAATCGACGCTTTGCAGTGGCCGCAGCTCATATCGGGAACATGGAAAATAGCCATCAAGCTGTCCTTTCGGTGGGCGCGCATTCCAGCTTTCTGAATACGCTTCGCCCCGCTCAGGTCAAGCGGGATGTGCTTTTCATTGTGCCACCCCCTTGACCTTCCAGTAACTGGAAGCCCTATCTACAAGAGGAACGATCGGAGTCTCCTCTATGACCGCTGCACAAACATTGACTTTGGAGCTTGAAAACCTGTCCTGCGCGTCCTGCGTCGGTCGAGCTGAACGCGCATTGGAGGGGGTTGAAGGCGTCTCGGATGCCCCTGTCAATCTTGCGACCGAAACGGTGCGCGTGTCATTTGAGGCACCCGCGACGCCAAGTGGCATGGCTCAGGCGTTGGATCGGGCAGGCTATCCAGCGCGGCGCGACACTGTGGTGCTGGATGTCAGTGCAATGTCTTGTGCGTCTTGCGTTGGCCGGGTCGAGCGGATGCTTGCGTCGATCCCCGGCGTGCTTGAGGCACGGGTGAACCTTGCCTCGGAACGGGCGTTTGTCACCTATCTGGCCGGGGCGACAACGCCTCAAGCCCTGTCCGAGAAAGTGACGAAAGCAGGATTTCCCACGCGACCGCGCGACGACGGCCCATCAACTGGTCCACGCGACAAGGCGCAGGAAGCGGCAACGCTCAAGCGCAAGGCATTGCTGGCGGCCGCTTTGACCGCTCCAGTGTTCATTCTTGAGATGGGCGGGCACCTGTTTCCGGCCTTTCACCACTGGATAGCCCGAACCATTGGACTTGGCACCTCGCACTGGATCCAGCTTGTCTTGACTAGCATGGTTCTGGCAGGCCCGGGACGGCTGTTTTATGCGAAGGGCATTCCTGCCCTGTTACGCGGCGCCCCTGAAATGAATGCGTTGGTCGCGTTGGGCACTTCGGCAGCATATCTTTATTCTATGGTGTCAGTTCTGGCGCCCGGTGTGCTGCCCGCCGGCACCGCGAATGTCTATTTCGAGGCAGCTGCGGTGATCATCGTGTTGATCTTGGTTGGTCGCTGGATGGAAGCCCGTGCAAAAGGCCAAGCGGGTGAAGCGATCCGCGCGCTGGTCGCCCTGACCCCAAGCGAGGCCGTGGTCGAAGCCGACGGCCGCGCGATTACACGCCCGGTTGCACAGATCGTGACCGGTGAAGTCATCCTGATCCGCCCCGGCGCCCGCGTTCCGTTGGACGGCGAAGTTATCCAAGGTGAAAGTTTCATTGATGAAAGCATGATAACGGGCGAACCTGATCCGGTGGCAAAGGCGCCCGGCGACGCGGTCACTGGTGGGACGGTGAACGGGACCGGGGTGCTTAAAGCGCGGGTCACCGCCGTGGGGCCGGACACGATGCTTGCTCAAATTGTGCGCATGGTTGAAGACGCGCAAGGCGCACGGCTGCCCATTCAGGCGCTGGTGGATCGTATCACACGGGTGTTCGTGCCCATTGTGCTGGCAATCGCGGCGATCACTATTTTGATCTGGCTGGCATTCGGACCTGACCCTGCTTTGGGTCTGGCGTTGGTTGCGGGGGTGTCTGTGCTGATCATTGCCTGCCCTTGTGCGATGGGCTTGGCCACGCCGACATCGATCATGGTTGGCACCGGACGGGCGGCACAGCTTGGCGCGCTGTTTCGCAGCGGAGATGCGCTTCAATCGCTGCAAGCCGCGCGCGTCATCGCTTTCGACAAAACCGGCACGCTGACGCAAGGCCGCCCTGAATTGACGGCTTTTGATGTGGTCGATGACTGGGACCCTGACGCGGCTTTGTCATTGGTCGCCGGGGCCGAAGCGCAAAGCGAACACCCGCTGGCGCAGGCGATATTACGCGGCGCCGAAGCGCGCGGCGTCGACCCTGCCTCGGTAAGCGATGTCCAGTCGGTCACGGGGTTTGGGTTGCGGGCCAGGAATGGGGACCGCGATATCCTGATCGGGTCACAAAGCTTCATGGCCCGCGAAGGTATTGCGCTTAGCGATCTGGTTGATCAGGCCAAGGCGATGCGCAGCCGGGGGCATACCGTGTTCTTTGCCGCAATTGATGGGCGGTTGATCGCCCTGATCGGCGTCTCTGACCCCATCAAGCCAGAAGCCGCCGCAGCACTTGCCGCACTCCGAGACATGGGAAAAGAGCTTGCAATGATCACCGGTGATGATCCGGCCACAGCCGCCGCGATTGCCGATCAGCTTGGCATTGCGAGCGTCGACGCCGGGGTGTTGCCCGATGGCAAAGTCGCTGTGATCGAGGCGTTGCAGGCGAAATACGGGTCGGTCGCCTTTGTCGGTGACGGGATCAATGATGCGCCGGCCCTTGCGCATGCCGATGTGGGTCTGGCCATTGGCACCGGCACGGATGTCGCGATCGAAGCCGCCGATGTTGTGCTGTCTTCAGGCGCCCTGTCGGGGGTTGCCAACGCGGTCCAGATCAGCCGCCGCACGATGACCAATATCCGGCAGAATTTGTTTTGGGCGTTCGGCTATAACGTGATCCTAATTCCAGCGGCGGCTGGGGCTTTGTATCCCGCATGGGGAATATTGTTGTCGCCCATGCTTGCGGCGGCGGCGATGGCGGCGTCGTCGGTGCTTGTCGTGACCAACGCCCTACGGCTGAGCTATGTGCGACCTGTCCTGAGTGAGCAGTCGTCATGAATATCTCGCAAGCCGCAAAACGGGTGAACCTGCCGTCCAAGACCATCCGCTATTACGAAGAAATCGGCCTGGTCAAACCCCTGCGCGACAGCAATGGGTATCGCGTCTTTTCAGACAGGGATCTGCACAAACTGACCTTTTTGGCTCGATCCCGCGCGCTTGGCTTTTCGATCGAGGATTGCCGCGCGCTGCTGGCATTATACGAGGATCAATCGCGCGCAAGCGCCGATGTAAAGCGCATTGCGCGTGGTCACTTGGGCAAGATCGAGACCAAGATAGAGGACTTGATTGCCATGCGCGATACGCTGTCGGATCTGGTGCGCGCCTGTGCGGGTGATCAGCGACCGGATTGTCCGATCCTAAAAGGTATCGAAAACGCCACAGACCCAGTGTCAGAAGATTGAGTTACATCAAAGACGACCGCCCCAAAGACGTTATGAACATCCCCAAGGAGGAGAGTTTCCGGGTCAGCCGTCAGGTGATCCATGCGCGAAGGACCGTTTCCGATGGACAAAAGTCCCCTTAGCCCTCTGTTTGATCCGACCTCGATCGCTGTTTTCGGCGCGAGTCCGACAGGCGATTCCGTAGGCGCGATGGCCTATGCCAACCTTGTTGCAGGCGGGTTCAAAGGGCCGATCTATCCGATCAACCCGAAATACCAGAAAATTGGGTCGACCGACTGCCACGCGCGCATCACCGACCTTTCCGAGGAAGTCGATCTGGCCGTGATCGCCACACCAGCGCGCACTGTGCCTGGCATCATGCGCGATTGCGTCGAGGCGGGTGTGAAAAGTGCTATCATCCTGTCTGCAGGTTTCAGCGAAGGCGATGGGCGTGGCAAGGATTACGAAGCGCAGGTCATACATGCCGCCCGCAAAGGCAACATTCGCTTCATGGGGCCGAACTGCGTTGGCTTGGTGCGTCCGTGGATCGGGTTGGATGCCACTTTCTTGCGGTCTACGACACCTAAGGGCCGTCTGGCGTTGGTTTCGCAGTCCGGCGCGCTCGTCTCGGCGATTTCCGATTGGGCCGGGCCGCATCATTCCGGGTTTTCGGCCATGGTGTCGCTGGGAAACTCGACCGATGTCGATTTTGGCGACACGCTGGACTATCTGGCCAATGACCCGAAAACGGACGCCGTTCTGCTATATATCGAAGGAATCAAGGACGCGCCGAATTTCATGTCGGCCTTGCGCCGCGCCGCGCGTCTGAAGCCGGTCGTGGTGCTGAAATCTGGCCGCCACGCCGCAGGCTCCGAGGCCGCCCACACCCATACCGGCGCCTTGATCGGGTCTGATGAGGTGTTTGACGCGGCGTTAGAGCGGGCGGGTGCTGTGCGCGTCAGCACGCTTGGGCAATTGTTCGCTGCCGCCGAGCTTTTGGCCAACACCAAGAAAACGACCGGCGATAGGCTATGCATCATCACCAATGGTGGTGGTGCGGGCGTTCTTGCCGCAGATCGCGCGGGCGATTTGGGCCTGTCATTGCCACCGCTCTCTGCGGAAACAAGCAAGGCGTTGGACAAGCTGTTGCCACCCTATTGGAGCCACGCCAACCCCGTCGATATCCTGGGTGATGCGTCGGCAGACGCTTATGCGCTGGCGGTTAAGGCCGCTGTTGCTGACCCTGAAAACGATGGCGTTCTGGTGATGCTGACACCGCAGGCCATGACCGATGCGACAGCCGCCGCTCAGGCCGTCATTGATGCCCTGCCAGTGCGTCGCAAGAAGCCCGTCTTGGCGTGCTGGATGGGTGAAAGCGCGGTGGCCGAAGGCCGTGCGCTGCTGTCCAAAGCTGGCGTGCCGGAATTCGATACGCCCGAACGGGCGGTTGAGGGCTTTTCCTATCTGGCTCAACACCATCGCAACCGCCGACTGTCACTTGAAGTGCCGCGCGCGCGCGCCTTTGAAAAGGGGCTTGATCTGGACGGTGCGCGCATGATCATTTCCAGCGCGTTGTCGGAAGGGCGCAAAATGCTGTCGGATGTCGAAAGCAAGGCGCTTTTGCGCGCTTTCAACATCCCCGTGAATATGACGATCGAAGCGCGCACAGCACAAGATGCGTTGGTCGCGGCTGAAACACTGGGCTTTCCGGTCGCCATGAAGATCTCGTCGCCTGACGTATCGCACAAGACCGATGTCGGGGGGGTGAAGATCAACGTGGCGCATGCCGCTTCAGTCTCGCGCGCCTTTCACGAGATTACCAACAGCGTCAAAGCGGCGCTTCCCGAGGCTCAGATCTCGGGTGTGACGGTTGAACCAATGGCCCAGTTGCGTCAGGCCCGTGAGCTGGTGATCGGGTCCAGCCGCGACAAAGTGTTTGGACCGACGATCCTGTTTGGGGCAGGCGGCACCATGGTCGAAATTATGAAAGACAGCGCGGTTGCGCTGCCGCCATTGAACGCCGTGCTGTCAGAACGGCTGATCAATCGGACCCGTGTGTCCAAGGCGTTGGACAGCTTTCGCGACTATGACCCGGTGGACAAGGCGGCGCTGATCGACGTGCTCAAACGGGTGTCGATCATCGTCAGTGAACTGCCTGAGATCGTCGAATTGGACATCAACCCGCTGTTCGCCGGTCCAGACGGCGTCTTGGTGGTTGATGCGCGCATTTCGATCACGCGTCCCCCGGCTTGTGATGGGCATTATGACCACATGGCGATCCACCCCTATCCGCGCCACCTTGCGCGTGAGACCTATCTGTCCGATGGCACGCCCTTGTTGATCCGCCCGATCCGCCCGGAAGATGCAGAGAACGAAAAGGAATTCATGCGCGACCTGTCGGACGAGGCGAAGATGATGCGCTTCATGGGGTCGGTCAATGAACTCAGCCCCGAAATGCTGGCCCAGTTTACGCAAATTGACTATCGCCGTGAGATGGCGCTGGTCGCTATGGCTGAAATCGACGGGCGTTCAGTGCAGGTTGGCGTTGCGCGCTATGTGATCAACCCCGATTGGAAAAGCTGTGAATTTGCCGTGGTCGTGTCTGACCGCATCCAGCATCAGGGAATTGGAACGAAGCTGATGAAGGGGCTGTTTGGCGCCGCGCAGGACCATGGGCTTGAGGTGATCGAAGGCACGGTGCTGAAGAAGAACGCGCCCATGTTGCGCTTGATGAAAGAGCTGGGCTTTACCCAGCGCCCTGATCCTGACGACCGTGACGTGGTCATCGTGGAACGGTGGTTGTGATCCAGACGCTCAGGAGGAAACCAGATGCTGTCCATCATTTCGCACGCGGAGTGTAGAAACCACGATGCAGGCCCTCTGCATCCCGAAAGCAAAGCGCGGCTGGACGCGATCAATAACCAGTTGATCATGTCTGGCATGGACTATGTGGTGCAGCATCGCGACGCGCCCCTTGTCGAACGCACGCAGCTGCAACGGGTGCATGACAGCGATTATCTGGATCGCGTCTATGCCCTGGCACCGGGGCAGGGGATGGACAGCGTCGAGGTGGACGGCGACACAGTCATGAGCCCCGGCACGTTGCGCGCGGCCGAACGCGCCGCCGGTGCAGGCGTTCTGGGCGTCGATCTGGTGATGTCGAAAGAGGCGAACCCGGTTTTCTGCATGGTGCGCCCGCCGGGCCATCACGCCGAACGCGACAAGGCCATGGGGTTTTGCCTGTTCAACAACATTGCCGTGGCCGCTGCTCATGCGCTGGATGGTCACGGATTGTCTCGCGTGGCGATCATCGACTTTGATGTGCACCACGGCAATGGCACCGAAGAAATCTTCAAGTCCGACAATCGCGTGCTGTTCTGTTCCAGCTTCCAACATCCGTTCTACCCCTTCACCGGGCACGAGAAGGAAAACGACAACCTTGTCGACATTCCCCTGTCAGCCGGGGCGGGCAGCGCCGAATTTCGCGACGCCGTCAGCGCTCATTGGGTGCCACATCTAAAGGCGTTCAAGCCGGAGTTTATCTTCATCTCTGCCGGGTTCGACGCCCATGTGGCAGATGATATGTCCAGTGTTCAGTTGACCGATGCAGACTATGAGTGGGTCACGCGTGAGCTAAAAGCGGTGGCCGATGAGTTTGCGGATGGACGCATCGTGTCGATGCTGGAAGGTGGCTATGAACCAGATGTGCTGGCACGCTCGGTCGTGAAACATCTGGACGTATTGCTTGGCTGATCAGGCGAAACGCGTGGGGCTAAGCGTTGCCACGATTGCTTGATCCAGAGCGGGCGTCGTGCCTGTGACCAAGTCGGCCAACAACTGCGACGCAGCAGGGCTGGTTTGAAAGCCATACCCGCCTTGGCCTGCGCACCAAAGGAAATCCGCGTCCTCAGGCGCAGGTCCGATCACAAGATTGCGGTCGGGGGCAAAGCTGCGAAGCCCTGCCCAGTTTGTAATCATCCGATTGACAGGCTCCGTCACCATCTCTTCGTATCGCGCAAGGCCTTCCGCCAGAACCATGTCATCTGCCCAAGCGTCGTGAGCGTCCATCGGGTCAGCTTCGGCAGGCGACACGATTAACGCGCCCGCATCGGGCTTTGCATACCAGCTTTCGCCAGCCCCCATGAACAGAGGCCATGTTGTGACGTCTCGTCCACCCGGTGCCGGGATGCGCGCCATTGAGCGGCGATAGGGCTGAATGCCGATCGGTGGTATACCCGCCAGTGCTGCGATCTGGTCCGCCCAAGCGCCGGCTGCATTGACCAGCGACCTTGCCGCGAAGACGCCTTTGGGCGTCGTGACCTCCCATCGGTCTGGCAGCCGTGTGATCTTGGTGACTTTCGCGCCACTGACCACTTTGCCGTTGGCGCGGATATCGCGTGCGAAATTCTGAATCAGAAGGTCTGTGTCGATATCCCAAGCATCCGCGTGATAGCCCGCACCAGCAAAGTTTTTCAAATTCAGGATCGGCACCAAAGCCAATGCTTCGTCCGCTGTGACCCGATCCAGCCGCATGTCGACAAGGTCTTGCGCCAGCGTGTCTTCCTGCCCCTTACGTGCGACGATCAACAGCCCGCGCGGGCTGAGCACGCCGCCATTTGCGGTTTCGTGAAACTGGCGTGACGCCCGGTTGAGCTCAACCACGCTGGGCGCGCCATAGCTTTGTTCAAAAACCGCCGCCGACCGACCAGAGGCATGATAGGCCAGCGCGCCTTCCGCCTCCAGAAGCGTGACAGTGCCAAGTTGCGACAGGCGCGCGCCAGCAGATACCCCTGCAATGCCTCCGCCAATAATGATGAAATCGTCCATGCCCGTGCCTCGCAGACCTACGTATTCATTTGGGGGAAACCCCGTGCGCAGACCCTGACATGCGGCTTAAAAAAGGAAAAGGCCCTGATCCGATCAGAGCCTTCCTTACTTTGTGCACCTAATGCCGGGTCACGCTACATCCGACCAAAGTCTTCTGCCGTCAGAACGCCATCGCCGTTTCGGTCCTGTTGTGGGAACCACAGATCGACGCCTTCAAGAAACTCGGCGCGCGTGACCTCTCCGTCGCCGTTCAGGTCAGCGTTTTCAAGGGCCATGGACATCGCGGCGTTTTGCTGGCCCATACCTTGGCCACCGCCTTTACCTTGGCCTTTGCCTTGGCCCATGCCTTTGCCGCCACCTTGCCCCATACCCTTGCCTTGCGCGATGCCGTGTTCCTGCATGTCCGCCTCGCGGGCCTCATCAAACTGGACGTATTCATCGGCGGTCAGGATGTCGTCTTCGCTGGTGTCAAACGTGGTGAAGATGTCGCCGCGCCGTTCGCGCACCTCTTCGATCGACACGGACCCGTTTTCATCCAGATCCCAGTTTTCAAGGAAGTGAGCGCCAGGTTGGTTCTGGGCGATGGCTGGTAAGGCCAAGGCAATGGCGATACTGGCGACGAGAAGGGAAGTTTTGCGCATGATATGCTCCGTTCATGTATATATGCGTTAAACGGAATGCCTTCGAAGTTCCGTCGCTAAAAGTTTCACTTTCAAAAAAAAAGACCCCGCCCGAAGGCGAGGTCCCGTCAGATCTTACGATCTGGTGATCAGTTCGAGGGGATTTCACCTTCGATGCCTTCGACATAGAAGTTCATGCCAGCCAGTGTTCCGTCATCTGCGGTCTCACCTTCGGCAAGCCAGGCTGATCCGTCTTGCTTGTTCAGCGGGCCGGTGAAGGCGTGGTATTCGCCCGAACCCAGCGCGTCACGCAGCGCTTCGGCTTCGGCCTTCACGTCGGCAGGCACGGCGTCCGTGATCTCGCCGATGCCAACCATGCCAGAACCGATGCCGTCCCATGTCGATACGCTTTCCCATGTGCCGTCCATAACGGCCTTGGTGCGGGCGATGTAATAGGGTGCCCAGTTGTCGATGATCGACGACACACGCGGCATCGGCGCATAATCTGACATGTCGGATGCCTGCCCGAAGGTGATGATGTTCCCGGCTTCTTGCGCGGCGGCTTGCGGCGCGGTCGAATCCGTGTGTTGCAGGATCACGTCGGCACCCTGTTCGATCAGCGCTTTGGCGGCGTCTGCTTCTTTGGCCGGATCAAACCAAGTGTAGGCCCAGATGATCTTGAACTGAACGTCCGGGTTCACCTTCTTGGCGTGGATATAGGCCGAGTTGATGCCACGGATAACTTCCGGGATCGGGAATGACGCGATGTAGCCGATGACGTTCGACTTGGTCATCTTGCCAGCGATATGGCCCTGAACGGCGCGACCTTCATAGAAACGTGCGGAATAGACCGACACGTTCGGCGCTGTCTTATAGCCGGTGGCGTGTTCAAACTTGATGTCCGGGAACTTCTCGGCCACGGCCACGGTCGCGTCCATATAACCAAACGACGTGGTGAAGATCAGGTCTGCACCCGCCAGCGCCATTTGCGTGATCGCACGTTCGGCGTCTGCACCTTCCGGCACGCTTTCTTGATAGATCGTTTCGACGCTATCGCCGAACTCTTCTTCTACGGCCAGACGGCCTTGGTTGTGTTCGTAGGTCCAACCACCGTCGCCGACGGGGCCGACGAAAATAAAGCCGACCTTTGTCTTGTCTTGGGCCTGGGCCGCACCGGCCAGGCCAGCCGCCAAGGCCACACCGGCCAATAGTGTTTTTACTGCACGCATATCATTCTCCCTTGATGGATTGAGCAGATTTCGGGTTTTCAGTTTCGGGTTCGCCCTCGTCTCCGTTTTCGGCGTTCTCACGGATACGACGTTGAATATTTGTTTCGCTTTCAAGCAGCGCGGCGGTCACGATGGCCGACGGCACGGCGATCACGCCAAGCCCGATGAACAGCACGAAGGTGGTGAAAATCCGGCCACCCGGCGTGATCGGGAACATGTCGCCATAGCCCACCGTCGTGAAGCTTGCGACGGCCCACCACAGGCTGTTTGGGATCGACGAGAATACCTCGGGTTGGGCGTCATGTTCGAACACATAGATGCCCACGGCAGATACATAGAGCATCAGGCCAGCAATCACGCCGAACACCGCCAGCTCTCCTCGGACTTGCCCAAAAGCAACCACGAGGCGCTCCATCGCGTGAGAGCCGCGAAAGAGCTTCAACAAGCGCACAAGACGCAGCAGCCGGAAGGTCCGAACGACCTGCCACTGCGGGGTCAGAAACGCGATGGCCGGTGCGATGCTCAGCAGATCTATGATTCCCCAGAAGCTGAATGCATAGCGCAACGGGCGCGGGGCAGACACAAGACGCACAATGTATTCGACTGAAAAGACGGCCAACAAGCCGATCTCGAACGTGAACAGCAACCGGCGCAAGTTGGCTGGCAATTCCGGCATGGTTTCAAGCGCGATCGCGACGGCAGATAAAACGATCAACCCGTCCATGATGCGGCCAACATTCACGCGGCCCAAGGGCTTGTGTCCGTCAAGGATCTCGTGAATGTCGGGTTTGATCATAAGGGAAACCTAGTGCGTCGCGTGGAAGATGCGCCCAAGTGATCCGGGCGCGCCGTGTTGGCCACGCAAAGAGATAACCACAAGCACAAGAATTGTCACGACATAGGGGCTCATCGCCAATATCTCGACGGGGATGGCGGCGCCCGCGGCCTGCAGGTTCAGTTGAAGCACGGTGATCCCGCCAAACAGATAGGCCCCGAGTAGCACGCGCCACGGCCGCCAACTGGCGAACACGACGATGGCAAGGGCGATCCAGCCGGCCCCGGCGGTCATACCTTCGACCCATTGTGGCACCCGGACAAGGCTGACATACGCCCCGCCCAACCCTGCACACGCGCCGCCAAAGGCAATGGCCATCAGACGCACACGCACCACTTTGTAACCCAGCGCGTGGGCTGCATCGTGGTTTTCGCCAACCCCCCGCAGGATCAGACCCGCGCGGGTGCGCGTCAGCACATACCACGTGGCCGTCACGATGATCAGGCTGACATAGACCATGGGATCATGGCGAAACAGGATGGGCCCAAGCACCGGGATGTCGCTGAGCAGCGGGATGTCCCATTTGGCCATACTGGGCGCTTTCATCCCCTCATAGGGTTTGCCGATCAGCGATGACAGGCCCAGTCCGAACAGGGTCAGCCCCAGCCCAGTGGCGACCTGATTGGACATAAGATACAGCACCAGAACGCCAAACAGCATCGACAGTGCGGCCCCGGCAACGGCGGCAGCGACAAAACCCACAGCGGGGCTGCCGGTATTCACGCCGATGGCGAAGCCCACCACAGCCCCGGTTATCATCATGCCTTCGACCCCAAGGTTCAGAACGCCTGCCTTTTCGACCACCGCTTCGCCAATGGCGGCCAGCAGGATTGGCGTAGCTGCAACCATCAAAGACGCCAGAAGAAGAAGCGGGTTGATTTGACTAAGATCCATCGTCGTTCTCCTTACGCCGTCGCGGTTTTGTTGAAGCGGATGCGGTAATGCGACAGCACGTCCATCGCCAGAAGGAAGAACATCAGCATGCCTTGGAACATCTGTATGGCCGCGCCGGGCAGGCCCAGCATCAGTTGTGCCAGTTCTCCGCCAATGTAAGTCAACGCCATCAGAAGCCCGGCCAGCAGGATGCCGATGGGATGCAAGCGTCCAAGGAAGGCCACGATGATCGCGGTGAACCCGTAACCGGAATTGAAGTCGATGGTGACTTGCCCTGAGGGGCCAGAGACCTCGAACAGCCCCGCAAGCCCAGCCAACGCCCCCGATGTGCCAAGGCAGAACAGGATCA
The DNA here is from genome assembly GCF_947497285.1 of uncultured Aliiroseovarius sp. GTDB lineage: Bacteria > Pseudomonadota > Alphaproteobacteria > Rhodobacterales > Rhodobacteraceae > Aliiroseovarius. Next base: position 178,942 of record NZ_CANMFT010000005.1, read on the forward strand.
AACGGGTCGGATTGACCCCGGCAAAACGTGCGGCACGGGGGGCTTCACCCGTCAGGCGCACCTGAAAGCCCAACATGTGCCGGGTCAGCAGCACATAGGCGAAAATGACGGCCACGAAAGCTGCCGCCACACCCCAGTGCATCCCTGTGCCGCTGATCAGCTCGGTGTTATAGGCAGCGGGGAAATCGCGAAAGTTGCGTGAGCCGGGAAAACCCATGCCTTCGGGGTTCTTCAACAGGCCTTGGCTTACGGATGCCAAGAGGTTTTCGGCCACATAGACCAGCATCAGACTGACGAGGATTTCGTTCGTGCCAAAGCGAACTTTCAAAAGCCCCGGGATCATCGCCCAGGCCCAGCCGCCAAGCGCGCCCGCCAAAACCATGGCGGGAAAGATCAGAATGCTTTCGGACGGATAAAAAGCCAGCCCAACCCCAGCCCCGCAAATGGCCCCCATGATGTATTGGCCTTCAGCGCCAATGTTCCAGATGCCCGCGCGAAACCCAAGGCTGAGCCCGACGGCAATCAGGATCAGAGGGGCAGCTTTCACCAGAAGCTGCGGGCGCGAATATGGGCCAAAGGTTTCGTGAAACAGGGGATCCCAGAAAATCGTGCGGATCGCCTCAAGGGGTGCCTTGCCCAGCATCCAGAACATGAACCCGCCCGCGATCATCGTTGCGATGACCGCCAGAACAGGGGTTAAGCCCGCCCAGAATTTCGATGGCTGTGGGCGCTTTTCCAAATGGATCATGCTGCCGTCTCCTGTTCGCCGCCGCCCATCATCAGACCGATCGTTTCGACATCCAACCCCTGGGTGGAGACAGGGTCGGCAAGCCGGCCTTCGTTTAGGGCAGTAAAGCGGTCGGCGATTTCCATGAGCTCATCCAGATCCTGACTGATGACAATGACTGCAGCCCCATGATGAGCCAAATCCAGCAAAGACTGGCGGATCGCCGCGGCGGCGGAAGCGTCGACGCCCCATGTCGGTTGATTGACCACCAGCACTTCGGGGTCTTGCAGCACCTCGCGGCCGATGACAAATTTCTGCAAGTTGCCACCCGACAGCGACCCGGCTGCGTTGTCTGGCCCGGGTGTGCGCACATCAAACTCGGCAATGATCGTTTTCGCGAATGCTTCTGTCTTGCCCCAGCGCAGAAAGCCCCGGTCAACCAACTGTTTGCGCACAGCGCCGGTCAAAAGCGCGTTTTCGGTCAGGCTCATGTCGGGCGCGGCAGAGTGGCCAAGCCGTTCTTCGGGCGCCGTCAGAAGGCCACGGGCGCGGCGCGCGTTTGGATAGAGCGCTCCGATATCGTCGCCCGCCAGCGTGATTGTGCCGCTTTGCGCGCGTCCTTCGCCCGACAAAACCGCAAGAAGTTCGTCTTGCCCGTTGCCTGCGACGCCGCCGATGCCCAACACCTCGCCCGCGCGCACCTCGACCGAGATGTTGTGTAGGTTGGTTCCGAAGGCGCTGGGTGATTTCATCGATACGTCATTCATCGCAAGCACGACCGGACCCGGGGTGGCCGCTTCGCGCGACGGCACATGCAACGTGTCACCAACCATCATTTCGGCAAGTTCGCGCGCGGATTTCTCGCGCGGGTCGCAGGTGTCGACAACATGACCCAGACGCAGCACTGTCGCGTGTTCGCACAGGCTTCGTATCTCCTCAAGCTTATGAGAAATGTAAAGAATTGCGGTTCCTTCGGCGGTTAGCTTGCGAAGAGTTTCAAACAGGATGTCGACCTCTTGAGGGGTCAGAACCGAGGTCGGTTCGTCCATGATCAGAAGCTTGGGGTCTTGCAAAAGACAGCGAATGATCTCGACCCGCTGGCGTTCGCCGGCGGACAGGTCGCCCACCACGCGCTCAGGATCAAGCGGCAGGCCGTAGGCGTTGCTTACCTCGCGGATGCGGGCGGACAGCGCGCGCGCATGCGGCGGGTTGTCCATTCCAAGGGCGATATTTTCCGCAACACTCAGCGCGTCGAACAAGCTGAAATGCTGAAACACCATCGCCACGCCTGAACTGCGCGCAGCTGCGGGATTTGTTGGTGAAAAGGGCGCGTTGTTCAGGATCATACGTCCTTCGTCTGGTTTGACGAGGCCATAGATCATCTTTACCAACGTGGATTTGCCGGCCCCGTTTTCGCCCAGCAAAGCATGCACTTCACCTGGAAGAATCGAGAATGAAACCTTATTGTTTGCGATGACTCCCGGATAGGCTTTGGTCAGCCCGTCAAGTGTCAGTAGCGCTTCGTTTTCGCGCGTATCCCCTGTCACGTGCAGCACCCCTGTTGGATTTATTGTTTATTGATACACCTTTAAGCAAGGCGCAAGCTACCCCTAGCGCGATGGCTTGGGGCGTCTTTCCCAGACCCGGATCACCGATCGGGCACTGAATTTTCTGGATGTCCGCGGTGCCATGGCCCAGCGCGGTCAATCGTTTCTGAAACCGTGCCCACTTGGTGGCCGAGCCGATAAGGCCAGCACCGACAAAGGGTCTGGACAGAATGGTGTGACACAAGTCCAGGTCCATGCTGTGACTATAGGTCAGCACAAGATGATGGGCGTCGTCCGGCGCAAACCGAACAGCGTTAGCTGGATTTGCCGCGGGAAGGCAAGTGACAGAGGCGGGCACCTCCGCCGGAAATCGGTCCGGACCGGTGTCGACCCAAGTGATCGCAAGGTCACCGATCGGGGACAGGACGTTGATCAGCGCCCGACCAACATGACCAGCCCCATAGATCCAAAGCGGCACAGATGGGTGGGATATCGGTTCAATCATCCATCCCTGCAGCAGTTTCGGAGATGGCCGCTGCCCTTGAGCGCGCGCGCGATCCAAGATGCGCTTGACGGATAGCGGCATGGAGGGCAGGGGCGTCGCGGAGTGTGACACGGATCGCCCATTGGCGGGGCGGGCGAAGACCTGTGCTTGTTCAAGCTTTGGCTGGTCACGGTCGGTGAAGATTTCAGTAAGAAGGGTCACCGCCCCGCCGCAGCACTGACCAAGCTCTGGCCCCAGCGGCAGGCGTGCAAGGGTTGATCCAGCGTCCGCTACCAACTGGATGCGCGCGGCCTTCGTGGCGCGCAGTTCCAGCTCGCCGCCTCCGATCGTGCCAATCTGGCCTGTGTCCCAGACCAACATCGCAGCGCCGACCTCGCGTGGTGTTGACCCAGCGGTCTCTGCGACGACGACGCGGGCAACCCTGCGGTGCTGTTTGATCGCGTGAACAAGCTGGGCGAGGTCAAAGCTCATGCGGTGCGGACCCTGCCGACGGCCTTCAGTATTTCTTCGGGCGTCGCCGGAGCGTTCATGTCGTGATACCCCTCGCCGCATGCGGCGACCGCATCGGCCAACGCCAGCCAGACTGATATTCCCAGCATCAAGGGCGGCTCGCCCACCGCTTTTGATCTGAACACGGTGTCTTCGTGGTTTGGCTGATCCCAAAGGGAGACATTGAAGACGCGCGGGCGATCCGAACAGGCCGGGATCTTGTAGGTCGACGGCGCATGCGTTCTAAGCACGCCCTTGGTATCCCAGACCAACTCCTCGGTGGTCAGCCAGCCCGCGCCTTGCACATAGCCGCCTTCGACCTGCCCGATATCCAGTGCGGGGTTCAGGCTTGAACCGGCGTCATGCACGATGTCCGTGCGCAGGATGCGATTTTCTCCGGTCAGCGTATCGATCACCACTTCGCTCAGCGCGACGCCATGGGCAAAGTAAAGAAACGGTCGCCCTTGCCCCTTCACCCGGTCCCAAGTGATGCGCGGTGTTTTGTAGAACCCGGTGGCTGACAAGCTGATGCGCGCTTCATAGGCGGCCTTGGCTGCGGCGGCAAACGACATGTTCTGACCGTTCGGAGCCGACACCGTGTCGTCGGTGAATGTTATTTCGGACGCGCGCGCCTGCCAGATTTCTGCGAGGTAAGCGGCAATACGCTCACGTATGGTTATGCAGGCTGCCTGAACCGCCATTCCATTCAAATCCGACCCGGAAGATGCGGCCGTCGCCGATGTGTTCGGCACTTTCGCGGTATCGGTCGCAGTGATCTTCACGACGTCCAGCGACACTCCAAAACAGCTTGCCGCAACCTGGGCGACCTTCTGGAACAGGCCTTGACCCATTTCGGTCCCGCCATGGTTCATATGGATCGAGCCATCCTGATAGACATGCACCAGAGCCCCGGCCTGATTGAGGTGGGTCAGCGTGAAGCTGATCCCAAACTTCACCGGTGAATAGGCCAGCCCTTTCTTGAGGATAGGGTTTTCGGCGTTGAACCGATCAACCTCGGCACGACGCGCGGCGAAGTCGGCGCGATCAAGCAAGGCCATCGTCATCGCGGGAATATGGAAGCCTTCAATCGTTTGCCCGTAATGCGTTGTCTGCCCGTTGTCGTAAAAATTTACCGTCCGAACGGCGACCGGGTCCAAATCAAGTTTGGCGGCAACGTGGTCCAAAATACGTTCAATCCCGAACACGCCTTGCGGTCCGCCAAAGCCACGGAAAGCAGTGGCAGAGGCGGTGTTGGTCTTCAGTCGATGGCTTTCGATCCTGACGGCCGGCAGATGATAGGCGTTGTCTGCGTGCAGCATGGCACGGTCCGCGACGGGCAAAGACAGATCTTGCGACCAGCCACAGCGTGCAAGCTGTGTGACCTCAAGCCCAAGCAGGCGCCCGGCGTCGTCAACGCCCACGCGATAGGTGATGCGGAAGTCATGGCGCTTGCCGGTGATGACCATGTCATCGTCGCGGTCATAGCGCATCTTGCAAGGCCGCCCGGTGCGTTTGGCGGCCACGGCACAGGCCACCGCCAAGGCGTTGCCTTGGCTTTCCTTGCCGCCAAAACCGCCCCCCATGCGGCGCGTCTCTACGCGAATGCCGTGCATCGGCACGCCCAAGGCGTCCGCAACTTTGTGCTGAATTTCGGTCGGGTGCTGGGTCGAGCTGTGGATCAGCATGTCGCCAGCTTCCTGCGGCACGGCCAAAGCGGCCTGACCTTCAAGATAGAAATGCTCTTGTCCGCCCAGTTCAACCGATCCGTCGAAAACATGCGGCGCCGTATGGATAGCTTCGGCAGCCTTGCCGCGTGCCCAGACCACTGGTCCGCCCTCAAACCGGCTGTCGGCGGCTATGGCATCGTCGATGGACAGGATGGCGGGGCGTGGATCGATGGTGATCTTGGCCCGCCGTGCCGCCTTGCGCGCCGCCAGATGCGAGGTTGCGGCGACCAGAAAAATCGGTTGGCCGTGGTAAAAAACCTCGCCTTTGGCAAGCAAAGGTTCGTCGTGGACCGAAGGCGATACGTCATTGGCATGCGGCAGATCAATCGCCGTCAATACAGCCACCACGCCCGGTGCCTGACGCACGCCGGACAGGTCTGCATGGGTGATGACACCGCGCGCAATGTCGCTGAGGCCAAAGGCAAGGTGCAGGCAATTTGCTGGTGTTGGAATGTCATCGACGTACCGCGCCGCGCCGGTCACATGCAGGCGGGCGGCATCGTGTGGAAGGGGCTTCCCGACGCTCATGGCTGAACCTCCAACACCGATGTCGCGGTGCCTTGGTCGTCATGCCACGCCCGCACAAGAAGATTCTGCGCCACTTGCAACCGGTAGCTGGCCGAGGCGCGCATATCCGACATTGGATCGAAATCCTGTGCAAAGGCGGGCAAAGCGGCCTTCACGCTGTCAAGGGTCCAGGGTCGGCCAATCAAGGCGTTTTCGACATGTGTTGCGCGTTTCGGGGTGCCGGCCATGCCGCCAAAAGCGATGCGGGCGTTGGCGACTTCACCATTCGACACCGAGATGTTGAAAGCGCCCAGCACCGCCGAGATGTCCTGATCAAACCGCTTAGACAGTTTGTAGACACGCAGACGATCGGGCTGGCGTTTGAAGGATACCGCTTCGACGAATTCGCCAGGGCGTCTGTCCTGCTTGCCGTAGTCAATGAAGAAGCTCTCAAGATCAATCGCGCGGGTTTCAGTGCCGCGCCGCAAGTGCAGAGTGGCATCAAGCGCGATCAGGGCCGGAGGGGCGTCGCCGATGGGCGACCCGTTGGCGATGTTTCCGCCAATCGTCGCAACGTTACGCACCTGCAGCGAGGCGAAGCGGCGCAACATTTCCGAAAAATTCGGATGATACGGCGCCAACGCAAGTCGAAGTGCTTCGATGGTGACGCCCGCGCCCACGCGGATTTTTTCATCGGTTATGTGGATGTCGTGCAAGGCTTTGACGCCATTGATAAAAACGACTGGCCCCAAATCTTTCAGCGACTTGGTTGCCCACAGCCCGACATCGGTTGCGCCTGCGATCAGGGTTGCGTGTGGCGTGGTCATCAAAGCCTGCGCAAGCGCGTCTATTGTCGCGGGGCGGGCAGGGTCAGGATCCTGAGCACTGCCGGGCAAGTTGCCGGCCAATGGGGCGAAGCCTTCTGGGACCAGAGCTTTGGCAGCCCGGTCGGCAGAGCGTATGATTGGCGCATATCCGGTGCAGCGGCAAAGATTGCCTGCCAGCACGTCGTCATGGTTTTTGTTGCCATTCAACTGCGCGGTTGCCAGCGACACAGCAATGCCCGGTGTGCAAAAACCACATTGCGAGGCGTGTTCTTCGACCATCATTTGCTGAACCGGATGAAGGTCGTCTTGCGTGGCCAGACCTTCGACAGTTGTTAAAGCGCGCCCATTAATCTGCCCAAGAAACAAGATGCAGGCATTGACTGCTTTGGCGCCGGTTTCGTCTGTCACCATGACGGTGCAAGCGCCGCAATCACCTTCGTTGCAGCCTTCTTTGGTGCCAGTCAGTCCCTGTGTTTCGCGCAGCCAGTCCAGCGTGGTTCGTTTCGGATCCACGTCGTGCAGAGTCACACTCTCTCCGTTCAGAAGAAAGGCGATATCCATGTAATCGTCCCGCCGCGTTACCCTGTCATGCCCCGGTTTTGCGCGTCCTCGATGCGGCGTAGAAAACGCGCGGGGTTTATTATTCTATCGACCGAGCAAACCCGAGAATCACGTTTGACGCAAGAAAATCTTCGCCTATTTCCCGTGTGCAATGGTATACTGGTCGAGCCTTCACGATCTCAGGGACCAACCCATGCTTAAAAAAATCCATCACGTGCAACTGGCTATGCCAATCGGGCAAGAGCAACTTGCGGCGACTTTCTATCGTGACGCGCTGGGGTTTGTGGTGGAACCGAAGCCACCCAAGCTCGCGGCGCGGGGTGGAATTTGGTTTTGCTGTGACGGAATTCATTTGCATCTTGGGGTCGAAACACCATTTCGCCCCGCAAAGAAAGCGCATCCTGCCTTTGAATGTGCGGAGATCGCTGCGCTTGCGGAGCGTCTTGAGCGCGCTGCGTTCAAGGTTCAATGGGATGACGCCTTGCCGGGATACCGTCGCTTTTTCACCCATGACCCGTTTGGCAACCGGATCGAGATACTGGAGCCAACCGCATAGCGCGTCGTCTCTTCCCCCCGGCGGGGGGCTCGTCTAGGTTACCCCCATGACGAACCAACCACGATTCATTCACCTTCGCGTTCACTCTGAATATTCGCTGCTGGAAGGCGCGGTGCCGGTGAAGAAATTACCGGGGCTCTGTGCCGCTCATGGGATGCCGGCAGTCGCCTTGACCGACACGAACAACATGTTCGCCGCACTTGAGTTTTCGGTCACAGCTGCCGGGGAAGGCATCCAGCCGATCATGGGGTGTCAGGTCGATCTGGCCTTCGAAATCCCTGCGCCGGGCGAAAAACAACGCGCGCCTGCCGCCCTTGTTCTGTTGGCTCAGAACGAGCAGGGCTATGAACACCTGATGAAGCTCAATTCCTGTCTATATATCGACAAGAAAGGAGAGCTGCCGCAGGTTCAACTGGACGAGCTTGAAAGCAATTCGGAGGGGCTGATCTGTCTGACCGGGGGCGCCGAGGGGCCAGTGGGTCAGCTGCTTCAGGCGCGTCAGCGACCGAAGGCCGAAGCATTGATGAAGCGGCTTCACCAATGCTTTGGTGACCGGCTGTATGTGGAGCTGCAACGCCACCCCGGTGAAGGTGGCCAGCCGACGAATGGTGAACGCGCGACGGAGCGTGGATTTGTTGAAATGGCCTATGAGATGGGCCTTCCATTGGTCGCCACCAACGATGTCTATTTCCCGAAACAAAAGCTTTACGAGGCACATGATGCGCTGATCTGCATTCGGGACGGCGCTTATGTCGATCAACAAGAAGGCCGTCGCCGCCTGACGCCTCAGCATTATTTCAAAAGCCCCGAAGAAATGATCACGCTGTTTGCGGATTTGCCGGAAGCTATTGATAATACTGTTGAAATTGCGCAACGCTGCGCCTTCATGGCCTATCGGCGCGATCCGATCTTGCCGAAATTTGCAGATGATGAGGTTCAGGAACTGCGCCGGCAGGCCAATGCAGGATTGCAGGCGCGTCTGGCGGTGATCCCGCACGCGGTGTCCGTGGAAGAATACCAGAAACGGTTGGAATTCGAGCTGAATATCATCGAGGGCATGGGGTTTCCGGGCTATTTCCTGATCGTGGCCGACTTCATCAAATGGTCCAAGGACAACCACATTCCGGTGGGACCGGGGCGGGGCTCCGGCGCGGGGTCGCTGGTGGCGTATGCGCTGACGATCACCGACCTTGATCCGTTGCGCTATTCACTGCTGTTCGAACGCTTTCTGAACCCGGAACGTGTGTCGATGCCGGATTTCGACATCGACTTTTGCATGGACCGGCGCGAAGAGGTGATCCGCTATGTCCAAGAGAAATACGGACGCGACAAAGTTGGGCAGATCATCACCTTTGGTGCGCTCTTGTCGAAGGCCGCCGTGCGCGATGTGGGGCGCGTGTTGCAGATGCCCTATGGACAGGTTGACCGGCTGTCGAAACTGATCCCGGTTGAAGGGGTGAAACCCGTCTCGATCGAAAAGGCTCTGGCTGACGAACCCCGCCTTCGCGAAGAGGCACGCGCAGAAGAGGTCGTCGACCGGCTGTTGACCTATTGCCAACAGATCGAAGGGTTGTTGCGCAATGCGTCGACCCACGCGGCGGGGGTGGTGATCGGGGATCGACCGCTTGATGCGCTGGTGCCGCTCTATCAAGACCCAAAATCCGACATGCCCGCTACCCAATTCAATATGAAGTGGGTGGAGCAAGCGGGTCTGGTGAAGTTCGACTTTCTTGGCTTGAAAACCCTGACGGTAATTCAGAATGCCGTCGATTTGATTCAAGGGCAGGGGCGCGATATCCATACGGGTCCGAATGGAGAGGTTCTTTATGACCCGCCTGAAGGCGCGGTGAATGAAATCAACGCGATTCCGCTGGAGGATGAAAAGACCTACAAGCTCTACGCTGCGGCCAAAACCGTGGCGGTGTTTCAGGTGGAATCAAGCGGTATGATGGATGCGCTTCGGCGCATGAAACCGACCTGCATCGAAGATATCGTGGCGCTGGTCGCCCTGTATCGTCCCGGCCCGATGGAGAACATCCCCACCTATTGCGAGGTGAAGAACGGGCTGAAGGAGATCGAAAGCGTCCACCCTTTGATCGACCACATTCTGGCCGAAACGCAGGGCATTATCGTCTATCAGGAACAGGTGATGCAGATCGCTCAGGTCATGGCGGGCTATTCGCTTGGAGGCGCCGATCTTCTGCGCCGGGCGATGGGTAAGAAGATCAAAGAGGCGATGGACGCCGAACGTCCGAAATTTGAAAAAGGGGCCGCAGAAAACGGGGTGCCTGCGAAGAAAGCGTCGGAAGTCTTCGACCTGCTTGAGAAATTCGCCAATTACGGTTTCAACAAATCACACGCTGCTGCCTATGCCGTCGTCAGCTATCAGACCGCTTGGTTGAAGGCGAACCACCCGGTTGAATTCATGGCTGGTGTGATGAACTGCGACCTTCATCTGACGGACAAGCTGTCCATCTACGCCAACGAAATCAGGCGGGGGCTGGATATCGAGATCGTGCCACCCTGTGTGAACCGTTCGTCCGCCATGTTCAGTGTGGACAAGGGCCGCGTCGTCTATGGGCTTGGGGCGCTAAAAAATGTTGGCGTCGAGGCGATGGGCCTTGTCGTCGAAGGTCGCAAAGTCGACGGTGCTGACAAGCCTTTTGCAACGCTTTACGACTTTGCGCGTCGCGTTGATCTGAAGCGTGTCGGTAAGCGTCCGATGGAGATGCTGGCGCGCGCAGGCGCCTTTGATCAACTTGACCCAAACCGCCGCCGCGTCTTCGACAGCCTTGATGCGCTGGTCAACTATTCGGCCGCAATCCACGAACAGCGCGCCTCGAACCAGGTGTCCCTGTTCGGCGAGGCTGGCGACGACCTGCCGGAACCACGCCTGTCCCCGGTCGGGGATTGGCTGCCCAACGAACGGCTGGCCGAGGAACACAAAGCGATTGGCTTCTATCTGTCCGGCCATCCTCTTGACGACTACTTGCCGGCGCTCAAACGCAAGGGCGTGATGACCATTCAGGAACTGCGCGACAAGGCAGAACGCACCGGTGCGGCCGTTGGAAAGGTCGCCGTCAATGTCAGTGGCTTGCAGGCGCGTAAATCCGCGCGGGGCAACCAATTTTTCCGTCTCAACATTGATGACCCGACGGGACAGGTGCCGGGTATCTTGCTGTTTGCAGATGATTTTGAGGCCTGCCGAAGGGTTTTCGACGAAACGCTGCAGGTCGTTATGCAGCTTGAGGGCCGTTTTGAAGAAGGGCAGTTTGACCCGCGCGGCAGGTCGGTCGCACCCTTGGATGCGGTGATCGCAGATGCGGGCGGGATGGCTCTGAAGCTATATCTGACGGAACCCGAGGCGCTTGTGCAGGTTTCCAACCTGTTGAAAGACGCTGCTGAGAAAGCGCGCAACATCCGACCGGGTGAAGTGTCGGTTTGCCTGATAGATCCGACCTTGCCGGGCGAGGTCGAGATGACCTTGGGACGCCCCTTCCCACTGAACCCTCAGATCAAGGGCGCGCTCAAGTCACTGGACGGCGTGATTGATGTGGAAGAAGTCTGACGCGCCCTAGTAATGCGGTGGCCGTTCGTCACCAAGGACCACGCCGCCGGAATTCGCCATCTCTCGCTCGGCCTCCCGCTCCACCAACATCCGCACGCGATGAGACATCTTGGACAGTTCCGTGTCTTGGCGGGCAATTACGTCCGACAGTTCATCGACCACACGGGTCAGGTGGGCGACGGTTTCTTCCAATTGGGTCATGCGGTCTTGCGTCATTTGGCTCTGATAGCGCGAAGCTGATCCAAGTCATAGCCCCGAAAGGCGATCAGCCAACAGATAACGCCAATGAGGAAGCGAAACCCGATCCGGCCATTTGGCTTGGTGTGCGGTCAGGCGCGGCGTTGGCGATTAGGTGCTGCATTGGTCAGGCGTCGGGCCCTTTCTGGGCAGGCTTTCCTTGCCCCTTGCGCCCCCATCCGCTAGACCGCCCGCGACACCTATCTGAACGGGACCGACAATGGCCAAGCAGAAGAAACAGCCCCGCCCCAAGGCGATCACGCCCAAGGGCTTTCGCGACTATTTTGGCGCCGAGCTGGATGAGCGCAAACAGATGCTCGATCAGATTGCGGCGGTGTATCATCGCTATGGCTTCGATGCTTTGGAAAGCTCAGCGATCGAAACGGTTGAGGCGCTGGGTAAATTCCTGCCCGACGTGGATCGTCCGAACGAAGGCGTCTTCGCGTGGCAAGAATATGACGAGAAGGGTGAAGGCGACTGGATGGCGTTGCGCTATGACCTGACCGCGCCGCTGGCCCGCGTTTATGCGCAGCACCGCAACGATCTGCCCACACCTTACCGCCGCTATGCGATGGGGCCGGTTTGGCGCAATGAAAAGCCGGGACCGGGTCGTTTTCGCCAGTTCTATCAATGTGATGCGGATACCGTGGGCACGGCCAGCATGGCCGCGGACGCCGAGATTTGTGCGCTGTTGGCGGATACGCTGGAAACTGTGGGCATTCCACGTGGCGACTATGTCGTGCGTGTGAACAACCGCAAGGTTCTGAACGGCGTGCTGGAGGTGATGGGCGTCGACGAAGGCCCCACCCGCGACGCTGTTCTGCGCACCATCGACAAGTTCGACAAGGTGGGCGAAGCAGGGGTGCGCGAGCTGTTGGGCAAGGGGCGGCTGGATGCGTCGGGCGCGTATATCGATGGGGTTGGGCTGACGGATGCACAGGCGGAACCTGTGCTGGCCTTCCTGACATCGAAAGCGAAAACCGCTCAGCAGACGCTGGCCAACTTGCGAGCTGCCGTCGGTGAAAGTGCCATCGGTGCGGAAGGCGTGTCCGAGTTGGAAGAAATCGCGGACCTACTGGCCGCGCAGGGATACGGCCCCGACCGCATCGTCATCGACCCTTCGGTCGTGCGTGGTCTTGGCTACTATACCGGCCCCGTCTACGAGGCCGAGCTGACGTTCGAAATTCTCGACGAAAAAGGTCGCCCGCGGCAGTTTGGCTCTGTTGCGGGGGGGGGTCGCTATGACGATCTGGTCAAGCGCTTCACCGGGCAAGCGGTCCCGGCGACGGGCGTCTCGATCGGGGTAGACCGGTTGTTGGCCGCCCTGCGCGCCAAGGGGCGGATCGGTGGCAAGGCTGTTGGCCCTGTCGTTGTGACCGTCATGGATAAGGCGCGGCTTGCGGATTATCAGGCGATGGTGGGCGAATTGCGGCAGGCCGGTATCCGGGCCGAGGTCTATCTGGGCAATCCGAAGAATTTCGGCAATCAGTTGAAATATGCTGACAAGCGGAACTCTCCCGTTGCTGTAATTGCGGGGTCTGACGAATTCGACGCCGGAAAAGTGCAAATCAAGGATTTGGTGCTGGGGGCAAAAATCGCCGAAAGTGCCACACTTGAAGAATGGAAGGAACGCCCCAGCCAGTTTGAATGCGATCGCGCCGATATGGTCGCCAAAGTGCGAGAGATCATCGAGGCATCCGATGACTGACAAAGCACGGGTTCGCACCGAAGCTGCGCGGTTGTTGGGGTTCTTCGAAGCACACGGCGCAAGTGTTGTCGAAGCAGATATCCTGCAACCTGCGGAAACACTTCTGGACCTTTACGGCGAAGATATCCGCGCGCGCGCTTTCGTAACCCAGGACCCGGTTCATGGCGAGGCCATGCTTCGCCCGGACTTCACCGTGCCCGTGGTGCAGATGCACATGGCCGACGGGGCCGAGCCTGCGCGCTATGCCTATATGGGCGAGGTGTTCCGCAAGCAGGAAGAAGCCACGCACCGGGCGTCCGAGCATTTTCAGGTCGGCTATGAGGTCTTTGACCGCACCGCACCCCTTGAGGCCGATGCCGAAGTCTTCGCACTGATAAAAGAGGTTCTGGAGCCGCTGAACCTGCGGGCAGCCACGGGCGATATGGGTTTGCTTCTGGCGGCTGTGCGGGGCCTCAAGACGACCGAGCGCCGTAAGGCTGCGTTGCTGCGACACATCTGGCGTCCACGCAGGTTTCGCGCGTTGCTTGACCGGTTTGCCGGGCGTGCTGCATTGCCAAAGGGGCGCGACGCGCTGTTGGCGCAGGACGATCCGCTGGACACCAGCGCGCCTCATATCGGGCTTAGATCTACGTCAGAAATTGCTGATCGCGTTGAGGCGCTGCGTGAGGATGCGGCCGCCGCCCCGATCTCTGCGCAAGAGGTCGAGTTGCTGGACGACCTTCTGGCCCTGCGCGAAACGACCGGACACGTGCTGGAGCATCTGCGCGATATCGCCGTTGATATGCCCGCAATTGCGTCGGCTGTGGACAGGTTGGAAACCCGCGCCGAAGCCTTGGCGAAACGTGGGGTCGATATTGCGACACTGGATTTCGAAGGCAGTTACGGCCGCACCTCGATGGAGTATTACGACGGTTTCGTATTTGGCTTTTATGCCGAGAGCCGGCCAGACTTGCCGCCGGTCGCCACCGGCGGGCGCTATGATGCGCTGACACGCGTGCTTGGCAACAAAAACGGTGAACGGCGCGATATTCCTGCTGTGGGTGGGGTGATCCGACCCGAACTGATCCTGACCCTCACCGAAGAGGTGACGCCATGACCTTGAAACTGGGTGTGCCCTCGAAGGGGCGCTTGATGGAAAAGACGTTCGACTGGTTTGGCGCTGCAGGGATCGAGCTTGCGCGCACCGGATCGGATCGCGAATACGCCGCCGCGGTGAACGGTCTGGACGGGATCGAGTTGGTGCTTTTGTCTGCGGGAGAGATCCCGCGCGAACTGGCGGCTGGGCGCATCCACCTGGGGGTGACGGGGTCCGATCTGGTGCGCGAAAAATTGGGCGCTTGGCAGGAAAAAGTGACCGAGCTGGCGCCAATGGGCTTTGGGCATGCCGATCTGGTGATCGCCGTGCCAAGGTGCTGGGTTGATGTGAACACCTTGGACGATCTCGATGCCGTGGCCGCAGCATTTCGCGCAAATCACGGATATCGCTTGCGGATTGCAACAAAGTATCACCGCTTGATCCGCGACCACCTGCGCATCCACGGGGTCGCCGATTATCAGCTTGTGGACAGCCAAGGTGCAACAGAAGGCACCGTAAAGAATGAAACCGCCGAGGCGATAGCGGATATCACCTCGACCGGGGAAACGCTGCGCGCCAACCACCTGAAAATCCTGTCAGGCAACCCGGTTCACAAAAGCCAGGCAACCCTGTTCAAGTCGCGCAAGGCTGACTGGACCGGTGGCGACCGTGCGACGCTGAAGAAGCTGTGCACCAAGCTGGGCATTGACGGCTGACTGGCAGCGCAGTCCCGATCCTATCAGAATTGGCACGCCCGTCCGCCTGTGGGCATGACGGCCCGGCACCTTCTTTCGGAGGGAAAAGCGGCCTAGTTGGGTTTGACGCTATCCTGAAACCCGATTTCCTTGTGGCTCCCGTCACAAAACGGCTTGTTTTTCGAGGCGCCGCAGCGGCACAGAAATGCCTTCGAGGTCTTGGCGATCCGTTTTCCCGTGCCAGTGCAGATCTCCAGATTGCCTTCCACTTTCAAGGGGCCATCCGGCACACGAGATACCAGCGCGCCGCCACCCTGATCGTCGTTGGTCGGTGGCGATTTTGGCGTGGGCTCGCCGGTGGTTTTGAAGCCGGCCTCGACGTGGCTGCCATCGCAGTAAGGTTTGTTCTTCGACGCCCCACAGCGGCACATCGCGACACGTGTTTCAGGGTCGGCCCCTTCGACTGAAATCTCGCCCGCCACAATAAGCGGCCCGTTTTCCCAGATCGCCAAGCGATTGATTTTCGGCGGTTTCTCGGCGCTTCCGTCTGCCCGTTTGAAGGCCAATGCCCCCGAGGGGCAGGCGCGGATAGTGGCTGCGATGTCATCGGCGGCCGCATTGTCAGCTTGGACCCAAGGCCGCTTGGATGGATCGAAAACCTCTGGCAATTGTAAGAAGCAATTGCGGGAATGGATGCATCGCCCCAGATCAAAGGTGACGGTGATATCCTTGCTGGAATAGTCCTTGCGTTTCATTTTGGCCTCCCTGATCTGGCAAGCATAGTCCAGCTTCGGTCAGGCACAAAATCACGAAATGGGCAGGCGTCAGCGATGGTGCGCCGGTCGCTTGTCACGATGACCCTATGTCGCCCCGTTTTGCCTCTAGCGTTTGCGGGATCGCAAGAACCCCGTGATGTCATAGGCTTGGTCAAGGATCGGTTGCGCAATGGCTTCCGCCTTTTCGGCCCCTTCCGCCAGCACACGGTCGATTTCCACCTTGTCGCCCATCAGGCGCGCCATTTCCTGCGAAATGGGTCCAAGCTTTTCGACAGCCAGATCCGCCAAAGCGGGTTTGAATTTGCCCCATCCAGCCCCGGCAAACTCCGCGATCACGGCCTCGGGTGACGTCTCGGACAGGCCCGCATAGATATCCACTAGGTTGCGCGCTTCTGGCCGCCCCTTCAGGCCCTCAAGCGTGTCGGGCAAGGGTTCCGGGTCGGTGCGCGCCTTCTTGAATTTTTTGGCGATCGTGTCGGCGTCATCGGTCATGTTGATGCGCTCCATGTCGCTGTCGCCCGACTTGGACATCTTCTTCGACCCGTCGCGCAGGTTCATCACACGGGTGGCCGGACCTTCGATGATGGGGTCTGGCAGGGGGAAGAACCCTTCGGCACCGAAGTCGTGGTTGAACTTGGCGGCGATGTCGCGCGTCAGCTCGACATGCTGCTTCTGGTCCTCGCCCACAGGAACGTGGGTCGCGTGATAGAGCAGAATGTCGGCGGCCATCAGAGCAGGATAGGCATAAAGGCCCAGCGACACCTTTTCGGCGTTCTTGCCCGCTTTGTCCTTGAACTGCGTCATGCGGTTCATCCAGCCAACACGCGCCACGCAGTTGAACAGCCATGCCAGCTCTGCATGGGCGGGCACCTGACTTTGATTGAACAGCACCGACTGGGCTGGATCAATCCCGGCCGCCAGATAGCCAGCCGTCACTTCGCGGGTTGCGTCCTTCAGCTCTTTCGGGTCTTGCCAGACGGTGATGGCGTGAAGGTCTACAACGCAATAGATCGCCTCGTAGTCCTGTCCTTGCATGTCCACAAATCGTTTGATGGCACCAAGGTAGTTGCCCAATTGCAGCCCGCCCGAAGGCTTGACGCCTGAGAAGACGCGTGGCGTGTGATTGGTCATGTTTTCACTCCGTCTGGATTTCTTACCTCACGTCGCTTACCCATGTGGACATAGCCCGTCAAGAAAGGGCCGGAAAGAAGAGGCCAAGGAGCGCCCAGAATGAGCAGTTATCGTGAAGAAAACCCCGTTAACCCCTTGCCGCCCGTGGTTGTTGCGCTTGCCGTCTTCCTGATTGGCATCGAGTTGGTGTTTGCGGCAGGCACCATGGGCCTTGCCGGTGGACCTGAAGCCGCTGGCTGGCGAATATCGGCCATTGAAAACTGGGGGTTTCGCGAGCCGCTCTTCTCGTGGATGGTTGAAAACGGCCGGTATCCCTTGTCGGATCTGGCGCGATTTGTGACCTATCCGTTCCTGCATCTGAGCTTCACGCATCTGCTGTTCGTGCTCGTTTTCCTGTTGGCGCTGGGCAAGATGGTGGGCGAGGTCTTTTCACCTTTCGCCTTTCTGGTTGTGTTCTTTGGCGCATCCATCGTCGGGGCCTTGGCCTATTGGGTCGTCTGGGACACGCCAGTGGTGTTGTTCGGGGGGTATCCAGCCGTCTACGGCCTGATTGGCGCCTACACATTTCTTTTGTGGGCCGAACTGGCGATGACGGGGGGCAACCAGCTGTCTGCCTTCCGGATCATCGCCTTCTTGATGGCATTGCAGTTGATCTTTGGCCTGTTGTTCGGTGCGGGGCTGACATGGGTGTCTGAATTGGCGGGCTTTGTGTCTGGCTTCGGGCTGTCCTTTGTGGTCAGCCCGGGCGGGTGGTCAAGGGTTCTGGTGCGTTTGCGCAGGCGCTAAGGCTATTGGCCACGGCGCAGGGATGCTTTGATCTCAGACAGGCGAAAGGCCCCAAGAAGCTGGCCAAGAAGGCCGTATGCCGCAATCCCACCACCGACGAGTATGGTCAAGGCGATGATCTTCAGGCCGGGCATGCCGAACATGGGGCCCATGGCGATGACCATAAGGATCAACAGAGCGCCCATTGCCCAACTGGCCGCCGCGATGCGCCAGAAGCGTTTCCAGAACCGGGCGTCAAAGCGGGTGTCTTCGCCCATCCGGGCCGCTCCGATCCAGATCAGGCCGGTGATCGTCCAGCCGGCCACCGTTGTCCCGATGGCAGCGGCAATGAAGCCCATCCAATAGCTAAGCCCAATGGCCAACACCGCGTTCACGACCATTCCGATCAGCGCAAAGTGGAAAGGGGTTTTGGTGTTTTCGCGCGCGAAATAGACTGACGCCAACACCTTTTGCAGGACAAAGGCAGGCAGGCCTGCGCCATAGACTGCCGTGGCCAGCGCGGTGCGCGCAGTGTCATCGGCGGTGAAGGCCCCACGGTGAAACAGAACCTCGATCAGTTGCGTTGGAACGACAATCAGGGCCACCGCAGCCGGCACCGTCAGCGCCAGCGAAAGCTCCCCCGCGCGGCTTAAGGCGTCTCTTCCGGCCTTATGGTCGCCTGACCGCAGGTTTCGGGAAAGCTCGGGCAGAAGCACGACCCCAATGGCAATGCCCACAACGCCCAAAGGCAGTTGATAAAGCCGGTCGGCATAGTAAAGCCAAGCCACGGCGCCGTCGAAGAAGCTGGCGACTTGCCGCCCGACCAACAGGTTCACCTGTGTGACGCCTCCGGCCAGAGCGGCGGGCGCAGCAATGATGGCCAATCGCTTCAGCTCTGGCGTCATGTGCGGCATCCGTGGGATGAGGCGAAAGCCCGCGCGGGCTGCGGCAAACCAGACCAGCGCGACCTGTGCGATCCCGGCAATCGGCACAGTCCACGCCAAGGCGTTGCCGATGTCGTGGCCAGAAAAGTCCGCGACAAACATTGCGGTGATGAAAATCACGTTCAACAAAACAGGGGCGGCGGCGGCGGCCATGAACCTGCCCGTGGCGTTCAATACGCCCGATAAGAGGGCGGCCAGCGAAATGAACAGGATATAGGGAAACGCAATACGCCCATAGGTGACTGCCAGATCGAACCGGCTGTCATCAGTGAAGCCCGATGCCATGGCATAGACCAGTGCGGGCATGAAGATCTGCGCCACGACCGAAAAGATGACCAACACAAAGGCCAGCCCGGAAAAGGCGTCTCGGGCAAATTCCAATGCGCCGTCGCCGGCTTCGTGCTTCTTGGCGAACATCGGCACGAAGGCGACGTTCAAGGTGCCTTCGGCAAAGAATCGACGAAACATATTGGGCAGGGAAAAGGCAATCAGGAAGGCTTCGGCCACGGCAGACGAGCCGAGAAATGCACCGATCATGATGTCGCGCACAAAGCCCAGAATGCGGCTGGCCATTGTCCACCCGCCGACGGTCATGAAACCCCGTGCCAATCCCGATGCCATTATGCCGTCGCCCTTATGACGCCTTTTTCAATGGCCGTTCGCAACTTGCCTTCCAGTTGCTGCTGTTTGTGTTCCGAATGGAATTTCAAACCGAACATATCCTTGACATAGAAGGCATCGACCACCTGTTCGCCATAAGTCGCAATCACCGCCGAGGCAATATAAACATTGGCATCTGCCAGCGTCCGCGTCAGGTCGAACAAAAGCCCGGGCCGGTCACGGGTATCGACTTCGATGATCGTGTAAATCTCGGACCCGTCATTGTCGAAGGTGATGGTTGTGGGCACTCTAAAGGCGCGTTCGCGTTTCTTCAGCTTGTCGCGGTTGGCCATGGCGTCTTGGGTGATGATCTCGCCTTTCAGGGACTTGTGGATCATCTGGGTCAAGCGCGGCAGTTTGTTTGCGTCAAACGGCTTGCCTTCGGCATCCTGCATCCAGAAACAGGCGGTGGCATAACCATCTTTCGAGGTATAGGTGCGCGCATCGACGATATTTGCCCCGACCAATGACAGAGCGCCTGCCAGTCGCGAAAAGATGCCCGGATGGTCGGCCAGCACGATATAGGCGCGGGTCACGTCGCGTTCTTCGTCGGGCTCAAGCTCGATACGAACCTCGTCTTCCCCGATGTTATAAAGCAGTTCGGCAAAGGCGAGATGCGCGGTGATATGCAGCCCCTGCCAGTAGCTGTCATAGTGGCGTGAGGTCTCTTTCTTGAGCTCTTTTGGCGACCAATGCGCCAGTGCGTCACGCAAGGTGCGCTTGGCCTCGGCGCCGCGGTTTTCGCGGTTCAGGGCTTCCATGCCGTCTTCCAGCGCGCGCCGCGTCTGGCGATAAAGAGTGCGGATCAACGTGGCCTTCCAGTTGTTCCACGTGTTTGGACCGACACCGCGTATGTCGCACACGGTCAGAACGGTCAGCAGGTCCAGCCGCTGCACGGTTTTCACCGCCTTCGCAAAATCGCGCACGGTTCGGGGGTCGGCGATATCGCGTTTCTGGGCCATGTCCGACATCAGAAGATGATAGCGCACCAGCCATTCGACCGTTTCGCATTCGCGCAGGTTCAGGCCCAGACGGGGCGCCACTTTGCGCGCGATTTGAGCGCCCAGAACCGAATGGTCCTGTGGCCGCCCCTTGCCGATGTCATGCAACAGCATTGCCACCATCAAGGTCTTTCTATTAACGCCGCGTCCAAGGATTTCCGCACTGATCGGCAGTTCGTCGTCAAGTTCGCCGCGTTCGAGCTGTGCAAAGTTCGAAATCACCTGAATGGTGTGTTCGTCCACCGTATACGAGTGATACATGTTGAACTGCATCATCGCCACGATGGGTTCAAACTCAGGAATGAACGCGGCCAGAACGCCCAGTTCGTTCATCCGGCGAAGTGCGCGTTCGGGGTTGCCGTGCTTGAGCAGCAAATCAAGAAAAATCCGCGTGGCTTCCTTGTCGTTGCGCATTTGCTCGTCGATCAGGCCAAGGTTGCGCGACACCAGCCGCATGGCGTCGGGGTGGATCAACAATCCGGTGCGCAAGCCCTCTTCAAACAGTCGAAGAATGTTCAGTTTATCTTCCAGAAACCCCGGCTCGTCCGTGACGGCAAGACGCCCGTGCCTTTCGATGAACCCATGGCGCAGCTTCTTGCGACGCTTCAATAGGCGCATCAGGCGCGGCAATTGCTTGAGGTGTGCCGCTTCAAGTTCGGTCAGCACGATCCGGGTCAAGTCGCCCACCTGCGTGGCGTGGCGGAAATAGGCCTGCATGAAATGTTCGACCCCACGCCGCCCCTCGGTGTCCTTGAACCCCAACCGTTCGCCAACTTCGACTTGCAAGTCGAAGGTCAGCTGGTCTGACGGGCGATTGGTTGCCAGATGCATTTGGCATCGCACCGCCCACAGGAATTCCTCGGCAGCGCGGAAGCTGGCAAATTCGTCTTCTGAAAAGACACCCTTGGACACAAGATCTGCTGGTTCCGTGACGTGGTGTTGATACTTTGCAACCCAGAACAGAGTTTGCAGATCGCGCAGCCCGCCTTTGCCTTCTTTCACGTTCGGCTCGACGATATAGCGCTGACCGCCTTGCTTCTCGTGACGGGCATCGCGCTCGGCCAGCTTGGCTTCGATGAATTCGGCCAGAGTGCCTTCGAACAAGTCCGACCAAAGCCGGTTTTCCAGCTCTGCGGCAAGTGGGGCGTCGCCGCAGACAAAGCGTTGTTCCAGCAAGGCGGTGCGGATGGTGAAATCCTCGCGCCCAAGGCGCAAACAGTCTTCGATTGTGCGCGAGGCATGACCGACCTTCAGGCGCAAATCCCACAGCATGTAGAGCATGCTTTCGATGACGCTTTCCGCCCAGGCCGTGATTTTGTAGGGCGTCAGGATCAGAAGGTCGACGTCAGATTGCGGCGCCATTTCGCCCCGCCCATAGCCGCCGACAGCCAATACGGCGATCCGTTCAGCGGTGGTTGGGTTCGCGAGCGGATGCAGGCGCTGGGTCGCAACCCGGTGGACGAGCGTGACAAGCACATCCGTCAAATAGGCATAGGCCGCCGTGGCTGGATACGCATTAAGGGGGCGTTCGCACAGCGCGTCGGCAATAGCCTCGCGGCCCGCTGCCATGGCAGTTCGCAGGCTGCTGACGGTCAGGTTGCGGATCTCGGCCGCGTCCTTTGTGTCTTCGAATTCAAGGCAAAGTGAAGCCCAGAGCGCGTCACCATCAATGATGTCGCGCGCTGGGCAGATCAGGTCGGAGTCCGGGGGCGTCGTCCCCCGGCGGAGTTCAGAACCCGGCACCGCCGAAGCTTCTGGGTGCAGGGTCGATAATGATGACCTGGTTGTTCTGGATCTGAGCGACGGCCAAGCCGCGCTCGTTGGTGCCATTGCCGCGCAAGCGGAAGATGCCATTCACGCCGACAAAGCCTTGCCCTTGTGTCAGGGCGGTCGAGGTCAGCGCGTCCGCCTTGCCGGATTTGACCAAGGCGCCGATGGCAGCAATGCCGTCATAGGCAAGTCCAGCGATCGGATGGGGCGCTGCGCCATAACGCGCTTGGTAGCGGCTGTTAAAGCGGTTGGCCAAGGCGGGATCAGGCAAAGCGAACCAACCACCTTGCAGGCCCGGCAGGGCCAATGCGTTCGATGGAATGTCCCAGCGTTGCAGGCCGATGAATTGCTTGGTTGCCGGACTTACGCCGTTTTCCGGCAGCAGCCCCGCCAGAAACGGAAGTGCGCCCGAGGTGCCCGAGGTGAGGAACACCGATTGCGCGCCCGAGTTTTTGATTTGTGCGCTTATGCCCGGCATCGCGTTCACGATCCCGCTTTGCGACAGCTCGAAAGAGGCCGTCCCCGCCAGCGTCGCGCTGGAATTGGCGATGGCGCTTTGAATGGCGCTGCGCCCGGTGATCTCGGCTTGATCATTTCCGTGCAGGATCATGATGCGACCCTTGCCTTGACGGGCGGCGTATCGGACCAACCGATCAGCGACGTTCCCAAAGGTGTTGCCCAGGATGAAGACGTTGCCACCAGCGATATCGGGGTTGTTCGAAAAGCTCAGCACATTCACATTGCGTCGCGCGACCGCCAGTCCGGCTGCGTTGGCGCTCTGCGCGAAAACCGGCCCAAGAATGATCTTGGCCCCGTCGTTCACCGCTTTCGTCGCCATCGCGGCGGCCTGATTCGGGTTGCCACCAGTGTTGTAGACGCGCAGGTCTACCTTGACCCCGGACAGCTCTGCCATGGCCATGCGCGCCGCGTTTTCAAGCGAGGTTGCAAGGCTCGCATCGTTGGCGGATGTCGACCCGCCAGGAACCAGCAGGGCCACCGGAACAGGCTTGTTGGTATTGATACTTGGGCCAGTTTGCGGTCCTGCGACCGTACAGGCGACCAGCCCTGAAAGTGATACAAAGGCAAGCAGGGCACCCAGCGCCTTGCGAGTGCGAGCGAAAACAGCGAACATAAACAA
The DNA here is from genome assembly GCF_947497285.1 of uncultured Aliiroseovarius sp. Classification (GTDB taxonomy): domain Bacteria; phylum Pseudomonadota; class Alphaproteobacteria; order Rhodobacterales; family Rhodobacteraceae; genus Aliiroseovarius. Next base: position 201,856 of record NZ_CANMFT010000005.1, read on the forward strand.
ATCCTTTCCCGGGCGAGGCGTCAAAATACCCCGGCAGACGAGCTTATAATAGACTCCCCAACTGACAGGTCCAGTGTGAAACCCCAGAACATCCAGCTTGATCCGGGCCTCTATCTTGTGGCGACGCCCATCGGAAATTCGCGTGATATCACCCTTCGGGCGCTGGATATTCTGGCGTCGGCGGATGTGATCGCTGCGGAAGACACTCGAACAACCCGGCGGCTGATGGATATCCACGGGATCTCGCTTGGGGGCCGTCGCATTTTGCCCTACCACGACCATTCCGGCGGGGCTGGACGTGCCGGGATCGAAAAACTGATCGCGGAGGGCAAATCCGTGGCCTATGCCAGCGAGGCGGGAAGCCCCCTGATCGCTGATCCGGGCTTTGCCCTGGCGCGAGAGGTGGCACGCGACGGCCATCTTGTGACTGCGGTGCCGGGTGCTTCGGCGACCTTGGCGGCGCTAAGTTTGTCGGGTCTGCCAACCGACAGATTTCTTTTCGCAGGCTTTCCGCCAGCCGCAAAAGGCCCCCGCGCGAGCTGGCTGGCAGAGCTGCTGCCGATCCCCGCAACGCTTGTTTTCTTTGAAAGCCCAAAGCGCGTTCAGAAATTGTTAGCTGAATTGTGTTCCTGTGATGCCGGTCAAAGGCAGGCCGCAATCTGTCGAGAGTTGACCAAGAAGTTTGAAGAAATCAAGCGCGGAACCGTTGCTGAGTTGGCGCAGGACCTGGCTGAAAACCCGATCAGGGGAGAGGTTGTTTTCGTTCTAGACCGTGGCAGCGACGTGCAGGATGAAGGCGCAATGGAAGAGATGTTGACCAAAGCGATGTCGGACATGTCGATGAAAGACGCGGTGAATGCTGTTTCACAGGCGTTGGGTTTGCCAAGGCGCAAGGTCTATCAGTCGGCGCTTGAATTAGGAAAAAAGAAATGAGCGGGCTCGTTTCTTATCTGTCGGGTCTGTCGGCCGAACAATCCGTCACGATGCACTATGAAGCGCGCGGCTGTCGCACAGAATGCCAGAGATGGCGCGGGCGGCATGGCGAAATCGACCTGATCACACGCGATGGCGCTGATCTGGTCTTTGTCGAAGTGAAGAAGTCGAAGGACTTCCTGCGCGCGGCTGAACGCGTCACGCGGGCACAAGTCCAACGCATTCAGGCGACGATCTTCGAGTTTCTCGAAGCCCAACCAAACGGCCAGCTGACGCCTTTCCGCTTTGACGTCGCTCTGGTCAACGCCAAAGGCGAAATGCAGATTATCGAAAACGCATTGGCGTATTGAAGCCCATTGCACCGCAGCGCGCTCTGTCCCATGTAGGGAGAAACCAGAAGGAGTGCGCCATGTCGCTGAAAATAGCAATTCAGATGGACCCGATCGACCGCATCAATATTGAAGCGGACAGCAGTTTTCGGATTGCCGAAGAAGCACAGGCGCGCGGTCACGAGCTGTTCTACTACACGCCGGACCATCTTAGCTTTCGTGAGGGTCACGTCTTTGCGCGCGGGTGGCCGTTGACAGTGCGTCGGGTTCAGGGCGACCATTTTTCGTTGGGTGACCGGGCTGATGTTGACTTGGGAGAGTTTGACGTGGTCTGGCTGCGTCAGGATCCTCCTTTTGATATGAGCTATATCACGACCACGCATCTTCTGGATATGATCCACCCGGGTACACTTGTCGTAAACGATCCTTTCTGGGTGCGAAACTATCCCGAAAAGCTACTTGTCTTGAAGTTTCCCGATCTAACCCCACCCACCATGATCGCCCGAGATTTCGACACGCTGAAGTCGTTCAAGGACGCGCATGGCGATATCATTCTGAAGCCGCTTTACGGCAATGGCGGGGCTGGAGTCTTTCGGCTTGATCAGAATGACCGCAACCTTGCCTCGCTGCACGAGCTTTTTGTGGGGATCAATCGTGAACCGCTGATTGCACAGAAATTCCTTCCTGATGTCTCGAACGGGGACAAGCGGATCATCTTGGTGGATGGCGAACCTGTGGGCGCGATCAATCGTGTCCCTGCGGCGGGGGAAACCCGGTCTAACATGCATGTGGGCGGGCGCCCCGAGAAGGTCGGACTAACTGATCGGGACCGCGAGATATGCGCGGCCATCGGGCCGCTTTTGCGCGAAAAGGGGCAAGTTTTTGTTGGTATTGATGTGATCGGCGACTATCTGACCGAAATCAACGTGACATCACCGACCGGCATTCAAGAGCTGGAACGCTTTGACGGCGTCAATATTGCCGAAAAAATCTGGCAGGCCATCGAGGCACGGCTTTCATGAGCTTGCGGCTGACGCTGACCAAGCTGTTCATGCGGCTGTTCGTGAAGACGCGGCTCAGACGCTTAACAGACCCAGCGCCAGCGAGACATGAGTTGGAGCGCGCCGCGAACCGGCTGTTTCGCGCGCCACCCTTCGCGTGGTATCGCGAAGCGACACTTGCCGGCGGGCACGGTGCACAAAGGGCGTTGTGGATAGAAACCCGACCCGCAACGCGGCCAGCCCTTGCAAACAAGATCATCTTGTATTTTCACGGCGGTGGGTTCATCGCAGGCTCACCAGAAACACACCGCAAGTTGCTGGCACGCCTGGCTTGGATGACCGGGCTCAGAATTTGTGCGCCTGATTACCGCAAAGCGCCTGAGGATCCTTTTCCAGCGGCTGTCGAGGATTGCGTTGCGGCTTACAAGCACTTGATCCAGAAGGGATATCGTCCTGAAAACATTATACTGGGTGGCGATAGCGCAGGTGGTGGTCTGGTCTTCTCACTGCTTGCTGAAATTGATGGTGTTTTGCCCTTTCCGCGCGCGGTATTTGCCTTTTCACCGATTGTCGATCTTCGGTTCACGTCGCCGTCGTTCGATGAGAATGCGAAGAATGACCCGCTGCTGCCTTCGGACCGACGCGATCTGGTGACAGATCACTACTTGGCGGGTGCGTCTGCGCAGAATGTGCGGGCCTCGCCCGTGTTGCACCGATATAAATCGACCCCGCCACCAGCCTTTTTCCAGTTCTCAACAACCGAGATCTTGCGCGATGAAAGCCTGCGCATGGCTGAGGTGCTTCGTGCCGCAGGCGGACAGGTCACGCTGGACGAATGGCCCGATGCGCCGCATGTGTGGGTCATTCTGGATGGGCTGTTGCCGGAAGCCCGTCAGGCTTTGCGGCAGGCAGCAGAATTCATTACACGACAGTTTCACGATGAGACACGAGCCGAAAGCTAAGCGCTTCGGCGATGTGTTTGCGGGACACATGCGGTTCTTCGGCCAGGTCGGCAATTGTGCGCGCTACCCTCAGCACGCGATGATATCCGCGTGCGGACAAGCCAAACCGTTCTGAAGCCTTCACCAGCATCTCGCGCCCGTCGGCATCGGGACTTGCGTGCTGCTCTAATATGGCGCCCTCGATATCCGCATTGGTGGTGACATCGTCCAGGTCGGCATAGCGATCCGCTTGCACCGCACGCGCCGTGGTGACACGGCGCATGACAGCTTCAGAGGGTTCTCCGTTTGCGGGAAGGTCAAGATCTTGAAATGTGACCGGAGGCACCTCGATCCGCAGGTCAAACCGATCAAGCAAGGGACCTGAAATGCGGCCCATATAATCCTCGGCGCACAAAGGAGCGCGGTTGCAGGCGCGGTTCGCGTCCGTCAGATAGCCGCATTTGCAGGGGTTGGCTGCCGCGATCAGCAGAAAGCGGCTGGGGTATCTTATATGGGCGTTGACGCGCGCGACGGTGACATCGCCGGTTTCCAGGGGTTGGCGAAGGGTTTCAAGAACCTGACGGCTGAATTCCGGGAACTCGTCCATGAACAGAATACCATTATGCGCCAAACTAATTTCGCCGGGCTTTGCACCGCGACCGCCCCCGACCATCGCGGCCATGGAGGCCGTGTGGTGAGGCGCGCGATAGGGTCGGGTCTGAGAAATACCACCACCTTCGAGCAGCCCAGAGACCGACTGGATCATCGAGGTTTCAAGCGCCTCGGCTGGCGTCATGGGAGGCAAGATGCCCGGAAGGCGGGCGGCCAGCATGGATTTCCCTGAGCCCGGCGGGCCCACCATCAACAGGTGATGGCGCCCTGCCGCCGCGATCTCCAGCGCGCGTTTGGCGCGTTCCTGCCCTTTCACATCCCGCAAATCCTTGCAGGCTGCCGTCTGTGTGACATTGCCGGATTCAGCGACTGGCAAAGGGGCTTGGCCTGAGAAATGTTGAAGCACCGCCGCCAGCGATGACGCGCCGTGGACCTTGGTGGCACCGATCCAAGCCGCTTCGGCCCCGCATTCCTTTGGGCAGAAAAGGGACATCTCGTGTTCGGCCGCGGCAAGTGCGGCAGGCAGGGCGCCTGCGACTGGCAAAAGCGAGCCGTCGAGCGCAAGTTCACCCAAGGCCACGACATCTGCGATGTCTTCTTTGTTCAAAAGGTCCGCAGCCGCCAAAAGCGCCATTGCGATCGGCAAGTCAAAATGGGATCCGACCTTTGGCAGGTCTGCGGGCGACAGGTTGATGACAATCTTGCGCGCGGGCAGGGCGACGGACATCGCTGACAGCGCAGCGCGCACCCGTTCGCGGGCCTCTGATACCGCTTTGTCAGGCAACCCGACGATCGAGAAACCGGGCAATCCGGGCGACAGCGCGCATTGCACTTCGACAAGGCGGGCGCGAATACCTTCAAACGCGACGGTGTTGATGCGCGCGATCATTGCGCCCCCTGCTGATGACCCCGAAAAGACATCGCTGAGACTAGTTGGGTGTGGTTACTGAATGGTTAACAGCCTTGTGCAGAACCTGCGCGACCACTTCAAGGTTTGCGGCGGGGGGCTCTGGTCATGGAAGGTGGTTGATTGATCCGATGCTCCAGCCCGCGCCATCCCAGTCGAGGCGTGTTACCGAAAGGTTATCAATCTTGTGTCCCAGCGCTTCATAGGCAGACATGCGGCCAGCGCGCGCAATTTGGGTCAGGATGACGCCATAATGGGCGACGGCGATGACATGGGAATGACCCGAAGCGTTGATCTGGTCCACCGCTTTGCTGACCCTGTCGGACAGCTGGTTCCAACTTTCACCACTGGGCGCCGCGTGGTCGCCTGGTGTTTCCCAAAAAGCGCGGGACAGGTCCGGGTCGCGCTGTGCGACGTCATCCCAATGCAGACCGTCCCATTCGCCAAAGTCGAATTCGCGCAAGTCCGCGCGATCGGAAAGGCGCCTGCGCGTCTGCGTGATAGCATCTGCGGTTGCCGTGGCGCGTATCAGGTCCGAGGATACAAGCGCCGCATTGTCTGGCAAATGCCCAGACAGGCGCGCAAGTGTTGCCTTGTCAGACAGATCCGCGGGCAAGTCCCGCCAGCCAACCATTGACTTGGCATGCGTTGGCCCGTGGCGCACCCACCACCAACTGATTGCACCCGTCATGGCGCGTTGTCCGGCAATGCACCCTTCAGCACTAAGGGCAATCCCGCCATCACGGTCAGCACCAGATCGGCGCGCGCTGCGATACGCTGGTTCAGTTCGCCCTGTGCTTGTCGAAACTGCCGCGCCAGTGAGTTTTCGGGCACGATCCCGGCCCCGACCTCGTTTGATACGACCACGACCGGTGCTGGACATGCGGACAGCGCTGCAAGTAAGTCACTTTCCTCCAGCGCGATGTCGGCTTGCGCAAGCAACTGGTTGGACAACCACATGGTGGCGCAGTCGAACAACACGACCCCGCTCGGCTGCACATCGGCAAGTGCGGCGGTTACATTGCGTGGGGCTTCGATTGTGCGCCAGATCTTGCCGCGCCGCGCTTTGTGACGGGCGATTTTCGCCGTCATTTCGTCGTCATGGGCTTGTGCGGTGGCGACGTAGACCAACGGGCGTTGCGTGGCTGCGACCAGCCGTTCGGCATAGTCCGATTTGCCCGAGGCCGCGCCGCCCAGGACGAGTGTAAGAGGTGGAAGCGAAAGCATCATGGCGTGTGCCTAGCACTGCGACACAGGGTCCGCCAAGACGAAAGCGCTTGTCGAAGGGGATGGTCATCCCTAGCTTTTGCGCATGAAAGCCCTTTTGCTGGTCGCCTTATTTCTTATCCCGGTTCCGTTGGCGGCAATGGACACCGTGCCCGGTGCACAGGATATGGCGCTGATCTCGGAGGCGGATGTGGTCATTGTGGGGGAAACACATGACAATCCCGCCCACCATGCCGTGCAGGCGCAGATTGTTGCGGCCCTTGCCGCGCCCGCGCTGGTGGTCGAGATGCTGACACAGGACGAAGCCACAGACCTAGCGGCCGACCCGCAAAGCTATGCGGCGGCGTGGGAAGATGCCGGGTGGCCGGATTATGAGATGTATCGCCCGATTTTCACAGCCAGTGATGCGCGCATATTTGGTGCAGCCGTGCCGCGCGAAGTGGCGCGCGCGACTTATACCGACGGGGTTGCCGCGCATTTTGATGGTGACTTGGCCGCGTTTGGGTTGGATCACCCGCTGCCAGATGATGAACAGGCCCTGCGGCTGGATCTTCAATTCGCCGCCCATTGCGAAACGATGCCGCGCGATATGATGGGCGGCATGATCGAAGTGCAGCGGCTGCGGGACGCAACCCTGGCCAAGGTGACGCTGGGTGCGATCGACGCGACGGGCGGACCCGTCGTGATCATCACCGGCAATGGTCATGCGCGGTCAGATTGGGGGGTTCCCGCCTATCTGCGTCGCCTGCGGCCGGACCTGAAAGTGGTGACCATCGGGCAAGCTGAAGACGGGCAGGCGCCCGAAGGTGGATTTGACCTGCTTTATGACGCGCCCTCGGTGGAGCGGCCTGATCCGTGCGCGTCGTTAAAATAGGGCCGGGCTCAACTGCCCATTGAACCCGCTGCCACGGTCCCGTAACTGTTTGAAGAACCTTAGATGGGGGCGCTTATGCTGGCTGGCAAACATATTCTTCTGATCATCGGTGGCGGTATTGCCGCGTTCAAATCGCTTGATCTGATCCGTAAGTTGCGCGAACGCGGGGCCGAGGTGACGCCGGTCATCACACGTGCCGGGCAGGAATTCGTAACACCGTTGTCCGCGTCGGGACTGGCGGCGCGCAAGGTCTATACAGAGCTGTTCGACCTGACGGACGAGGCCGAGATGGGACATATCGAGCTGTCGCGCGCTGCTGATTTGGTTGTTGTGGCGCCTGCTACGGCTGATCTGCTGGGCAAGATGGCGGCGGGGCTGGCCAATGATCTTGCCTCGACCCTTTTGATGGCCACAGACAAGCATGTTTTGGTCGCGCCCGCCATGAACGTTCGGATGTGGGCGCACCCGGCCTGTCAGCGAAATGTCGCGACACTGAAGGATGACGGTGTGTTGTTTGTTGGCCCAACCGAAGGCGCGATGGCCTGTGGAGAATTCGGGCCGGGTCGCATGTCAGAGCCGCTGGAGATCGTCGCGGCGGTCGAGGCAGCACTTATGGATGGGCCGCTGAAGGGCAAACATGTGCTTGTGACCTCGGGGCCGACACATGAACCAATTGACCCGGTGCGCTATATCGCGAACCGGTCATCGGGGGCGCAGGGCACGGCGCTGGCGCGTGCGGTCTCCGCGTTGGGCGCCAAGGTGACATTTGTCACTGGCCCCGCCGACGTGCCGCCGCCAGAAGGCGTGCATGTCGTGAAGGTTCAAAGCGCGCAGGAAATGCTAGAGGCCGTCCAATCGGCCCTTCCCGCCGATGCGGCCATCTTTGCCGCAGCCGTGGCAGATTGGCGTGTGGCCTCCGCCTCTGACAGCAAGATCAAGAAGGACCAGACAGGCAGTCTGCCGGTTCTGGAATTTGCAGAAAACCCCGACATACTCGCGACCGTGAGCCAGATGAAGACTGGTCGCCCCGGCCTTGTCGTGGGCTTTGCCGCCGAAACGGATGACGTGATCGCACACGCAACCGCCAAGCGCAGCCGCAAAGGCTGCGACTGGATCGTGGCCAATGATGTCAGCCCTGAAACCGGGATCATGGGCGGGGCTGAAAACGCCGTGACGCTGATTTCGGATGACGGCGCAGAGGCGTGGCCGCGTATGAGCAAGGACGATGTGGCCCGACAGCTGGCCGCAAGAATTGCAGATGTGATCGAAGGGTGTAGCTGATGCCAGTGATCAAGGTCACCCGTGAGAAAGGCGCCGATGTTGCGCTGCCACTGCCCGACTATGAAACGCAGGGGTCGGCAGGCGCTGATCTGCGCGCCAACTTGCCGGCTGCAGATCGCGATACGGGCTGGACGCTTGCGCCAATGGGGCGTGTCGTGGTGCCGACCGGTTTGCGTGTCGAAATTCCGCAAGGGGTCGAAATGCAAATCCGTCCCCGTTCGGGTCTTGCTGCGAAACACGGTGTGACACTGGCCAATGCGCCCGGCACGATCGACAGCGATTATCGCGGGCCGCTTGGCGTGATCTTGATCAATCTGGGGGCAGAGCCGTTTGTGATCGGACACGGCGACCGCATCGCGCAAGCTGTGATCGCGCCCGTGTTGCAAGCGGAATATCAGCTGGTCGACGCCTTGTCGGACACCCTGCGCGGGGCGGGCGGGTTCGGGTCGACCGGGCGCGGCTGATCGGAGACAGCGATGATTTGGGTCCTCATTTGGGCAAGCGTAATTTGGGTGGGCGGCAGTTTCGCCGGGCTGAGCGTTGGACGCCGCTGGCAACTGACGGCGCTGTTGGGCGCGGTTGTGGTGCTGAGCCATCTGGTGTTGCCCGAGGGATCCGGGATTCGTCAGGCCTTGGGGGGAAACGCCACCTCTTGGGCGGTGGCATTTGGAGTTCTGGGTTTGGCCGCGCTTTACGGACGCGGGGTGGCGTGGCTGAAAGCCCGTGCGCCCAAACGGGCGACTTCTGATATGGATAGCGGCCCCTTTACCGACACTGAACTGAACCGTTATGCCCGCCATATCGTGCTGCGTGAAATCGGCGGGCCGGGGCAGGTGGCACTGAAAAATGCCCGTGTCTTGGTTGTCGGCGCGGGTGGGCTCGGATCGCCGGTGCTTCTGTATCTGGCGGCTGCAGGTGTCGGGACGATTGGCGTGATCGACGATGATGTGGTCGACAACTCGAACCTGCAACGTCAGGTTATTCACCGCGACGCAGACATTGGCACACCCAAGGTGTTCTCTGCCGAAAGGGCGATGCGCGCCCAAAACCCTGCCATCGCCGTGCGCCCATATAATCGTCGCCTGACCGACGACATCGCCGAAGACTTGATGGCGGACTATGATCTGGTTCTGGAAGGCACGGACAATTTCGAAACGCGCTATCTGGTCAACCGGGTTGCCACGAAACTGGGGATCCCGATGATCGGCGGCGCGCTCAGCCAATGGGAGGGGCAGATTGCCACCTTCGACCCCGCCAGTGGCGCGCCCTGCTATCAGTGTATCTTTCCCAAAGCACCTGCGCCGGGATTGGCGCCGTCCTGCTCTGAGGCCGGTGTGGTTGGTCCTTTGCCGGGGATCATCGGTGCGATGATGGCAACCGAGGCGATCAAGGAAATCACCGGCGCGGGCGAAGGGTTGCGGGGGCGGATGTTGATCTATGACGCAATGTATGCGGAAACCCGCGTGATCCGCACGGCAAAACGACAAGGTTGCGACTGCTGTGACTGACCTGGAGCTTTGCCCGCTAAGCCCCGCTGATGTGCCAGCACTTTTTGCGTTCGAGGTGCAGAACCGCGACTGGTTCGAAGCCCATGTCGGGCCGCGCCCCGAAACCTATTGGGATCTGACCAGCCTGACCGCGATCGTGAGCGATCAGGTTGCGGCGGGCGAATTGATGTTCCTGCTCAAGCGTGGCGGCAAGATCTTGGGACGGGTCAATCTGACGGCTGTGCAGGGCAGTGTGGCGCAACTGGGCTACCGCATTGGACAGACGCATGGTGGACAGGGTTTTGCAACGCAAGCGGTCGGTTTGGCGATCAAAGCAGCGCGGGATCGCAGCTTGTGGGCGCTTGAAGCGCGTGTTGCGCTGAATAACCCGGCCTCAAGGCGGGTGCTTGAAAAGTCGGGCTTCAAGCTGACCGGTGACACAATGATCGGCGACCTTGAATGCCAGACATTTCGACGTGACCTTGATCTGGACTGAACCGAGCATGGTGGGAAACTGTCTCTGGTAATCCTTGCGGTCCGTCCCTAGCTTCCACCCAAAGGAGATACACCGATGACCAATCCGCTGCTGGCCCAATGGGACACACCGTTTGAACTGCCGCCTTTCGGGGCAATTGACGACAGCCATTTTGAACCGGCCTTTGAAAGCGCATTGTCTGAAACGAAAGCAGCCATTGCTGCAATTGCGGGGTCGCCGACCACGCCCACTTTCGCAAACACGATCGAGGCGTTGGAGCGCGCGGACGCGCCGCTGGATCGTGTTCTTGGGGTCTTTTACAATGTGGCCGGTGCCGACAGCACGCCGGCGCGTGAAGACCTGCAACGCAAACTGTCGCCGCGTCTGGCCGCGTTTTCGGCAGAGGTGTCGATGAATGCAGAGCTGTTTGACCGGATCGACACACTTTGGCAGTCGCGCGACGCTCTGGATTTGACAGACGAACAGAAGCGTGTGCTGAAACTGACCCGCCGCCGGTTTGTGAGATCCGGCGCGCAGTTGCAAGGTGGCGACCGGGATCGTCTGAAGGACGTCCAGCAGCGGCTGGCCACGCTCGGCACCCAGTTCACTCAAAACCTGTTGGCAGATGAACGCAGTTGGTTCATGGCACTGAAAGACGCTGATTTGAAAGGCCTCCCTGATTTCGTCGCCAACGCGGTGCGCGCCGCGGGTGCAGAGAAAGGGGCTGACGGGCCAGCCGTCACTTTGGCACGGTCGGTCATAACACCCTTTTTGCAGCATTCCCCGCGCCGCGATCTTCGGCAAAAAGCGCATCAGGCCTACACCGCGCGTGGGGCAAATGGCGGCGACACGGACAACCGCGGCATCGCCAAGGAAACACTTGCCCTGCGCGAGGAACGCGCGCGTCTTCTGGGGTATGACAGCTTTGCCGAGTTCAAACTTGAAACCGAGATGGCAGGCCATCCCGACCGGGTGCGCGACCTGCTGATGAGGGTTTGGGAACCTGCCCGCGCGGCCGCTGAAAAAGATGCCGAGACCATGACCCAAATGCTGCACGCCGACGGGCATAATGGTGATCTGGAGCCGTGGGATTGGCACTACTACGCCGAACGGCGGCGTGAAGCCGAACACGATCTGGACGAGGCAGAGATCAAGCCCTACCTGCAGCTTGATCGCATGATCGATGCGGCATTCGACACGGCGAACCGGCTGTTTGGCCTGAGTTTCGCGCCGTTGGATGTTTCCCTTTATCACCCCGACGCGCGGGCGTGGGAGGTGACACGAAACGGCGACCATGTTGCGGTCTTCATCGGTGACTATTTCGCCCGCGGATCGAAACGGTCCGGGGCGTGGTGTTCCGCGATGCGCAGCCAGCAGAAGCTGGAAGGCGACATTCGCCCGATTGTCGTGAATGTCTGCAACTTCGCCAAGCCCGAACAGGGCCGTCCCGCGCTTTTGTCCTGGGACGATGCCCGCACGTTGTTCCACGAATTTGGTCACGCCCTGCACCAAATGTTGTCTGATGTGACCTATTCGTCCATCTCGGGCACCTCGGTCGCACGCGACTTCGTCGAGCTGCCCAGCCAGCTTTTCGAGCACTGGTTGGAGGTGCCAGAAGTGCTGGGCAAGTTTGCAACCCACGCCAAGACGGGCGACCCGATGCCCCAAGCGCTGTTGCAGCGGCTATTGGCAGCGTCCACCCACGACATGGGCTTTCAGACCGTCGAATTCATTTCGTCTGCGCTGGTGGATCTGGATTTCCACGACGGCGCGGCACCGGCAGATCCGATGGCGGCCCAAGCGGCAACCCTGAACCGTATCGGCATGCCTGCGGCCATTCGCATGCGCCATGCCACACCGCATTTCGCGCATGTCTTTGCTGGCGACGGATATTCCTCGGGTTACTACAGCTATATGTGGTCCGAAGTCATGGATGCCGACGCGTTCGAAGCCTTCAAAGAGGTGGGCGATGCCTTTGACCCCGCCCTTGCGCGTAAGCTTGAAGAGCACATCCTGTCCAAAGGCGGATCGGTCGAGGCGGAAGATCTTTATACCGCGTTTCGCGGGCGCCTTCCGGGGGTCGAGGCGCTGTTGAAAGGGCGTGGGCTGGCCCCCGCCTAAATTGCGTCAGCGCGCGATGGATCATCGGGGTGCGGGGTGACGCCGACGGGATCTTTGTGGATCATCACATCGGTGTCCGGATAGGTGTGCAGGATCGCGCGGCGCAGGCTTGCCCCTATGGCATGGGCGTTGTCCAGCGACTGGCTGCCGTCCAGTTCGATATGCATGTTCACAAAGGTGATCGACCCGGACCGGCGGGTTTTCAGATCATGAAAGCCGTGCACGCCGGGATGGCTGCGCGCGATCGCCTCGATGCCGGCGACCAGATCAGGGTCGGCGGCGTGATCCATCAGCCCGTCCCATGCGGTCTTGAAAATCCGAGCGGCCCCCACAACAAGCAGCAAAGCGGCGCCAATTGCGACCACGCTGTCGATCTGCTCCATTCCAAACAGGTTTGCCGCCCACAGCGACAAGATCGCGCCGATATTTGGGACCAGATCACCCAGATAGTGCAAGCTATCTGCTTTAACCACCGCAGACCCGGTGCGCCCTGCGACACGGCGTTGCCACATCACCAAGGCCAGCGTCAGCACGATCGAAACGACCATGACGGCGATCCCCTGCGTGTGATGCTGAATGGGGGCAGGTTCGCCCGACCAGAGCCGCGCCAGCGCCGCCCATGTAATGATACCCGCTGACATCATGATGAACAGGCTTTGACCCAGTGCGGCAAGGTCCTCGGCCGCAGAATGTCCGAAAGCATGGTCGTCATCAGCGGGCCGGGCCGCATACCAAATGGCCGCAAGCGCCCCCAAGGACACCATGAGGTCCATCGCACTGTCAGCAAGGGACGCTGCGACCGACAAAGCCTGGGTCTCGCCCAAGGCCCACAGCTTCAGGGCAACGAGGGTCACTGCGACCAGCGCGGAGGCGACGCCTGCGGAAAGGTTTAGTCTTGTTCGGTCTTGTGTCATGGCGTTCGGCTATCCCATTGGGCGGGTCGGGATCAAGTGCATGGCCACATGGCCTTGTCACAGATCCGCGCCCAAACCCGTTTGGCGAACGCCTCTTTTGCAGGTTCGAACCCGTGCCGCGCAAGGGTCCAGAAGAAATACCGCTCGTACGGAAAGCCGCGCATTGCATCTGCACCAAGGGTCAGAGCCTCGCGAAGATCATCGCAGTCATGGGCGGTCATGGCCGCGTGCCAATAGCTTGCCTTGGCGCAGGTCACGACCGGGCGTTTTTGCATCAGCGCCTCGAACCCAACGGTCGAGTTCTGCGTGACGACCATGGCAGAAGCCGCGATCAGATCATGCACGCTTGCCTCGGACACCCGCACATTCGCGATATCGCCACACAGATCGATGACCCGTTGACGGCTGACCCGGGTCTGGCGCGGGTGAAGCTTGACATACACCAAGCCATCGCGCCGGTGATTGGCCGTGGTGGTAATCATCTCTTGCGTGGTCAGATAGGCTGGCGAAGACTGAGCTAACGGTTCGGGTTGGCAAAACACAGTGGCCGCAGCCCCCAGCAATCCGGTGGAAATCCGGGCGGTTTGCCCCGCTTGGGATATGTTTTCGCGTAGAACACGGCTGGAGACGTCATTGAAGAAGCGAACGGCGTTTTCGTGATCGACAGTTTCGGGGTCGAATTCAGACAGGCGCAGGCTGCTGTTCCACCCTTGCCCCAGCTCATCCAGATGCCAGAATCCGCTGATCGGGGCGGGGTTGGCGTGCAACAGGCGCGGGCCATAGACCGGAGCTTGATCGACAAGCAGGTGGACTGCCTGCGGGTCGCGCAAAAGCTTCTGAGCCAGCCGTCCACCAGCCTGAACGGCAGAAATCGCGACATCGCGTTTCGCAAGATAAGGGGCGAGGTTGGTGAAGAAGTCTTGTTTATCTTCGGTGATCGAACGCAGCCATTTCCCGGTCGCATGAACCACCACCCGCCGTTGATCGCGACCCCGTGCAGGGCGCCGGGATCGAAGGCGCGGTGTCACTCGATCACCTCGTTTGCGCGCACACCCCAAAGGTTTTCTTTGGTGGTCCAGCCTCGGATGCCATCGGCTTTCACGCGGCACCAAGCCAGCCCACAGGTTTCGATGCGTGCAATGACGCCGGCCTCAAGATAGGCGTTGATTTGGCTTTGTGTGTCGGCGCTGCTGTATAGCGGGCTCAGGTCGCGGTCGATAATCGCTGTTCGCGCGCCAGACAGAAGCGAATAATGCACCCAACCGCCAACGCCGTCGCGATCACGCACCTGTCGCCAATGACCGAATTCGCCAGTGATTTCCAAAGGCATACCGGGGTGCTTGAAGACCCAATCAATGCGGTGGCGCAAGGATGGACCGCGCCGCACGTTGCCTTCGGATGTCTTCAGCGACACAAAGCGAGGAATCGGCAGATGGGTAACCGGGCCGCGCTCTGGCGACGTTGTGCCTTCGGCGGTTGCCATCGGCGCAAGGCAAAATGCTGAGATAATGGCCATTGCCACCACAGCCAACCTGCTGGAAAACCGCATTTCCGCCCTCATTTCCTGTGTCACACCATCGCGCGCGCAATTTTCTTTCGTTTGCGTCCCTGCGGTGCTTGTGCCTTGCCTCGTTCCTTGTCACTTTGTCAGGGAGACGCGCAAAAGAAAAGCCAAAGGGAGGGCGGGCATGGCCGCTGAACATCTGAGTGTTGTTGTCACGCGACGGTTGCCCGAGGTCGTAGAGACCCGGATGAAGGAACTATTCGATGTCGAGCTTCGGGATGATGACACACCGATGACCCGATCCGAGCTGGCTGACGCCATGGCGCGCTGCGATGTGCTGGTGCCAACGATCAACGATCAGATCGACGCCAACATGCTGGCGCGGGCCGGTGATCGGCTTCGGCTGATTGCCAACTACGGTGCCGGGGTCGACCATATCGACGTGGGAACCGCGCGCGAGCGTGGAATACTTGTGTCGAACACGCCGGGCGTGACCGCCGATGACACTGCGGACATGGCCATTGCGCTGATCCTTGCCGTAACGCGCCGCTTTCCAGAAGGTATTCGCCTGATGGCCACGGGTGAGTGGCAAGGCTGGTCACCGACGGCCATGTTGGGCCGCCGCATTCAAGGACGGCGCGTCGGCATTCTGGGCATGGGCCGCATCGGGCAGGCGGTCGCGATGCGCGCGCGCGCCTTCGGGATGCAGGTGCATTACCACAACCGCAAGCGCGTTCATCCCAAGATCGAAGAGCAGCTAGAGGCCACCTATTGGGAAAGCCTTGACCAGATGGTGGCGCGTATGGACGTTTTGTCGATCAACTGCCCGCACACGCCGTCAACCTTCCATCTAATGAATGCGCGTCGTCTGAAGCTGATGAAGTCCGAGGCGGTGATCGTGAACACATCACGCGGCGAAGTCATCGACGAAAACGCCCTGACCCGTATGCTGCGCGCGGGCGAGATCGCGGGCGCGGGGCTGGATGTCTACGAGCACGGGAACGAGATCAACCCACGTCTGCGCGACCTGCCCAACGTGGTGGCGCTGCCGCATATGGGGTCGGCCACGGTTGAAGGGCGGATCGAGATGGGCGAGAAGGTGCTGATCAACGTCAAGACCTTCGCCGATGGCCACCGTCCGCCCGACCAGGTCGTGCCGGGAATGCTGTAAGGTCGCATGTTACGGTTGGGTTGCCCCTTCAGACTGATGGCGGCCCTGCTTGTTGCGCTGGGCCTTCTGGGCTGCGCGCGCCCCTTGTCGACCACCGAAGTCGAGTTGTCGCGCATTGTCTTTGGCGACAGCCTCGACACCGACAAGGTGCGCGTTCGCGCCGGGATTGGTGTGCTGCCATTGCCGAAGCCCGACCCGATCCCTACGGACGCGCCGAAGCGCGATGCGCGCAAGCTGCCAAAAGGTGTGTGCGACCGGGTGCCTCAACCCGACCGCAAGCTTGAGTTTCCGGCGGGCTTCGTTCTGTGGAACCAAGTGTTTCTGAAGCGCAATCTGTATCGTGACGATATGTTCGAAGGCTGGCCCGAAAGCCTGCCCATGCCGCATGCCCTTCTGATGATGCACGAGCTGGTGCATGTCTGGCAGTGGCAGAACCGTAGCCGCACGGGATACACGCCGGGGCGGTCTGGGGCGGAAAGCCTGCGCAAGGGCGATCCCTATTACTGGCCGGGGCGCGAGGCAGGGGCTTACCTGTCTTATGGGTTCGAGGCGCAAGCCGCGATGGTCGAGGATTACATGTGCATGACCCTGTTTGAACCAACGAACCCGCGCCGCGCCGATCTTGCCGAATTGATCGGTCCCGTGCTGCCTGTCACCCGACTGGACGAGGCGCTGGGGCGTTGAAACCCGCGCCGATGTCGTTTTCACGCAGGTAAAGGTCGGGCAGGCTTAGCGCGATCCGCGACCTTGCGGCATGTATGTTGCAACGCATTCTGCCCAAGGGAGTCGCCCCATGAAAACCCAAGTCAAAGCTCTTGTCGTCGGTGGGGGTGCGGTCGGCACCTCGATTGCCTATCACCTTGCGAAGGCGGGTTGGGACGATGTGATGTTGCTGGAACGTGACGAGTTGACGTCTGGGTCCACATGGCACGCGGCAGGCCTTCTGCCCCTGTTCAACATGTCCTTCGCGACGACCCATATTCACGACTACTCGGTCAAATTCTACAAGACGCTCGAGGAAGAAACCGGCCTGAACGCTGGTTTTGCCGTGGTGGGCAACCTGCGCATGGCGCAGACGGACGAGCGCATGGACGAATACATGCTTTATGCCACCACCGCCGAGACGGTGGGCGTGCCCTATGAATGGCTGACCCCGGATGAGATCAAGGCCCGCTGGCCTCTGATCCGCACGGATGATTTGAAAGGCGCGCTCTATCACAACACCGACGGTTATATTAACCCCGCCGACGTGACGCAGGCGATGGCCAAGGGTGCCCGCCAGCGCGGCGTTGAGATTGTGCGAAAGTGGCAGGCCGATGCCTACCATTGGAACGGTGAAGCGTGGGACGTCACCTGCACCAAGATGGTTGAAAAGGGCGGTAACCTCGTGGCGTCGGACGAGCAGATCGTCATCACCGCCGAACATGTCGTGACGGCCTCGGGCAACCACGCCCAGACGACCGCCAAGAAACTGGGCATCAAGATCCCGGCGATCCCGGTTGAACACCAGTTCATCGTGATGGACCAAGACCCCGCGCTGGTGAAATACCGCGCTGAAGGCGGGGCAGAGCACCCGGTTATTCGCGACGCCGACGCGCAATCCTACGTCCGCGAAGAGCGTGGCGGCTGGATTCTGGGTGTCTATGAAAAGAACGCGCCCGCTTGCTTTGAATTTGGCGTGCCGGACAGCTTCCGCGCCGACCTGTTCCCGCTCGATCTGGAACGGATCGAGGATCAATACATGGCGATGATCCACCGCATCCCGTCTTGCGAGGAAAGCGGGTTGAAGGACGATTTCAACGGTCCGATTTGTTACACGCCCGACGGCAACCCGCTGGTCGGCCCCGCCCCTGGTCTGCGCAATATGTGGCTGGCGGAAGGGTTCAGCTTTGGCATCACCGCGGCAGGCGGCACAGGCTATTACCTCGCTCAGATGATGGTCGATGGCGAGGCCGAGATCGACATGGCCGCGCTGGACCCCAAACGCTATTCGTCGCACTGGATGACGACCGAATTTGCGGCGCGCAAGAACGAAGAATGCTACGATCACGTCTATATCCTGCACCACCCGGATGAAGAGCGCCCGGCCTGTCGGCCTCTGCGCACCTCGCCCGCCTATGACCGGCAAAAGGAAAAGGGCGCACAATTTGGTTGGGTGAACGGATGGGAGCGCCCGAATTACTACGGCCCACTGGACGCGCCGGAAAACTTCGACCACGACGCGCGCAGCTTCCGCCGTGGTGGCTGGTGGCAATATGCGGTCGAAGAAGCCAAGGCGATCCGCGAAGGTGTCGGCCTGATCGACGCCACGGCCTTCACCAAGCATGTGGTCAAAGGCCCCGGCGCGACGCAGTTCCTTGACTGGTTCACCTGCAACAAACTGCCCAAGGTTGGCCGCATCAATCTGACCTATGCCTTGACCGCCGCTGGCACCACGCGCACCGAATACACCATCGTGCGCAATGGCGAGGATAGCTATTACCTCGTCTCAGCCGGTGCGTGGACGGAATATGACGCCGATTTCATGCGCAAAGCCGCCGAAGGTAAGATGAAAGAGTTCGGCTATATTGAGATTCAGGACGTCACCACCCAGTGGGGCGTGTTCGCCATCGCCGGGCCAAAATCGCGTGATGTTCTGAACGAGGTCATCAAGGACGCCGATCCGAAAACCGCCCTGTCCAACAAGCGGTTCCCATGGCTTACCGCCCGGAAGATCGAGCTGGGCATGTGCCCCGTGAACGCGATCCGTGTCGCCTATACCGGCGAGCTTGGGTGGGAGTTGCACCACCCGATCGAGATGCAGAACTATCTGTGGGATCTGCTGATGGCGGCGGGCGAAAAGCACGGCATGAAGCTGGTTGGCGCACGGGCGCAAAACTGGTTGCGGCAGGAAAAATCCTATCGCGCGTTTGGCACCGAACTTGGCCGCGACGCCACCCCGCAAGAGGCTGACCTGCCGCGCTTCATCGACCTTGAGAAAGACTTCCACGGCAAGGATGAGATGGTTGCCAAGGGCATCCGCTCGAAATGCGTCACGCTCTTGATCGACGGGCCGGACGATGCCGACCCGTGGGGCCGCGAGGCGCTGTATGATGGCGACACCAAGGTGGGTCGCCTGACTTCGGGCGGATATTCGGTGGCGTTCGGGAAGTCGATTGGCATGGGCTATGTGACGCCGGAACTGGCCAAGCCCGGGACCAAGCTGAAGGTCAAGATGCAGAACAAACTTTGGGACGCCGAAATCACCGTCGACAGCCCCTATGACCCCAAGAACGAGACGATCCGCAAAGACGGGTAAGCACCTTGTTGAAGACAGCAAACTGGCTCCTACAGAGGACCGGTTTGCTGTTTTTGGGGCTTCAGCCTCGATTTTTGGGCTTGTTTCTGCAACTTTGACATGAACGCAAGTCAGAGGGCGAGATGTCCGAGATACATAAAGGCGCATGTCACTGCGGTGCCGTCACATTCGAAATCAGTGCGCCACAATTCGTGGTGTCGTGCAATTGTTCGATCTGTCGGCGTTACGGTGCGCTTTGGGCGCATTGCCCGCCGAATGAAGGCGCGATCCTATCCGGGTTGGACAACCTGACAACCTATAGCTGGGGGGATCATATGATTGACTTCCACGGCTGCAAGACCTGTGGGTGCGTTACCCATTGGGCGCCCGGCAAAGCAGCGGATCAGGACCGGTTTGCTTTGAATATGCGCATGACCTCGCCGGCGGTGGTCGATGCGTTGCCTGTTCGCCATTTCGACGGCGCGGACAGCTGGGCGTTTCTGGACGAGCCTGGCAGGCCCCGGTGATCGCTGATCAAACCGGGCGCGCTGATGTGACTGGTGGAGCCTAGGGGAGTCGAACCCCTGACCTCGTCGTTGCGAACGACGCGCTCTACCGACTGAGCTAAGGCCCCTTTAACGATCTATCTGGCCCGGTGCTTGTTCGGTTCGCCTTATCAAATCAAAGCTTTGCGTTCTTGCGCACGAAGGCTTCGATTGCATTTGCAGGGATTGCACCTGCATGGCGCGCGATCTCTTTCCCGTTTTGATACAGGATCAACGCAGGAATGCCGCGAATGTTGTTTTTGGTCGAGACCTTGGGGTGATCTTCGGTGTTGATCTTGGCAAACCGGGCTTTGCCAGCCATCGCTTGCGCGGCTTGCGCGAAGGCTGGCGCCATCATGCGGCATGGCCCACACCACGGGGCCCAGAAATCGACCAGCAAGGGGGTGTTGTCGTTTTTTGCCGCCTTATCAAGCGTCAACGGGTCAAGTTCGCGCACTTTCCCATCACTCAGCTTCGCGCCACAGGTTCCGCATTTTGGGCCTGCAGTCAGCTTGTCCACGGGCACACGGTTTACCGTGCTGCAATCCAGACAGGTCATTTTTGCACTCGTGGCCATGATGAGTTCTCCGATAAATATTCACTTCACCGCATATGATGTCGGGTGCACGTTCCGTCAAGGGACTAGATGGTGCTGAGCAAAATGCTCGTCTCGCTGTTGGTGATCCCGTCGACAACGCGCACTTCGCGCAATACACGGTCGAAATCGGACAGGTTGGCTGCGGAAAGCTGCGCGATAAGATCCCATTTACCGTTGGTCGAATGCAAACTGCGCAACTCTGGCAGACCACGCAGGCGCTTGATCACGGCAGTCGTCGAGCGGCCTGACACCTCGATCATCATGATCGCTTGAACCCCGTCGGGTCCGTGGTCTTCACGGGCGCGAATGGTGAATCCCAGAACGGCGCCACTGTCCAGCAACCGATCAAGCCGAGCCTGGACCGTCGCGCGCGAGACATCCAGTATGGTGGCCAGCTTCGAGATCGGCGCACGCCCGTCTTCGCGCAGAAGCGCGATGAGCTTGTGGTCAAGGGTGTCGAATATATGCATGTCGAAAAGATAAATGATACTTAGCAGAAATGCAAAAAAATGATCACCTATAGCGCAAAAATAGTATTCTAATATGAAATTCTACTTCGCTATTTTGTATGTCAGCCTTATTGAATCAGAGTTGAGCCATGCAAAAACCCTCGCTTCAGGCGCCTGGCGCCGTGATCATGATCCGTCCGCACAGCTTTCAACCCAACGCGGAAACGGCACGTGATAACGGGTTTCAAACGCAAGCTTCGCATGCTGATCTGTCAACGCTGGCGCAGCGCGCACATGATGAGGCCTCGACCGCGGTTGAGGTTCTGCGTGCGGCCGGTGTCGAGGTTCATCTGTTTGAAGACACGCAAGCCGACCGGCCGGACAGTGTCTTTCCGAACAACTGGTTTTCGACGCATCCCGGTGGTCATGTTGCCGTCTACCCGATGTATTCAAAGAACCGCCGGACAGAACGCCGCCAAGATGTTCTTGAACTGCTGAAACAACGCTATCGCGTGCAGGATGTCATCGATTACTCGGGGCTTGAGCAGGATAACCTGTTTTTGGAAGGCACGGGCGCGATGGTGCTGGATCACGTTGAAAGGGTGGCCTATGCCGCGCGTTCAAAGCGCACCAGCGAGGTCATGCTGGAACGGTTTTGCACGCATTTCAACTATGAACCGGTTGTGTTTGACGCACATGACGCCAAGGGGACACCGATTTATCACACCAATGTCCTGATGTGCATCGGGACCGATATTGCATTGATCGGATTGGACACCATTGCCGGGGCTGGACGGCGCGCGGAAGTGTGTGATCGTCTGGCCAGCGGTGGGCGGGATGTCATCACGCTGACACAGGCCCAGATCGCTGAATTCGCAGGCAATGCCATCGAGTTGCAGGGCAAAAACGGGCGGTTGCTGGCCATGTCGTCACGGGCGCTGGCCGCCTTGGACGTCGGGCAACGCGCCCGCATCGAAGCGCATGTGCCGCTTCTTGCGCTCAACATCCCGACGATCGAGATGGCAGGCGGCTCGGTTCGGTGTACGCTGGCGGGTATTCACCTAAGCCCGCGCCCCGTTGTGCAAATTCAAGGAGAAGCCGCATGAAGAATATCCACCTACTTGGCGCACCAATGGAAGAAGGCGCAGGCCGTCGTGGCTGCATCATGGGGCCAGCTGCTTACCGCACCGCGGGTTTGGCCGAGGAATTGTCATCGCTTGGGCACGAGGTCGTTGATCTTGGCGACGCACAGCGCGACCCGGTCGAGGCGATCGAAACCGAACACGACCACCTGAAATTCCTGCCCGAGGTCGCAGGCTGGGCGCGCAGCTTGCACCGCCACGCCTATGATCTGGCGAGACAGGATGTGCTGCCGATCTATCTTGGCGGCGACCACGCTTTGTCGCTGGGCACCGTAACCGGGCATGTGGCAGCAGCTGCTGAAATGGGGCGTCCGCAATTTGTGCTGTGGTTGGATGCGCATTCCGATTTCAATATCCCCGCATCCTCGCCCAGTGGCAACATCCACGGGATGCCGGTCGCTTTTGCCTGTGGTCTGGACGGGTTTCCCGACATGCTGGGCAAACCACTGCCCGCGCGCCTTGATCCGGATAACCTTTGCCTGATCGGGTTGCGGTCCGTTGACGGGATGGAGCGGGACTTGCTGCAAGCCTCGGGCGCACATGCCTATGACATGCGCACGATTGATGAACAAGGATTGGCGAAGCTGCTGCTGCCGTTTCTGGATCAGGTGGCGCAATCCAACGGGCTATTGCATGTCAGCCTGGACGTGGACTTCATCGAGCCCGCCATCGCCCCTGCCGTCGGCACCACGGTTCCCGGTGGTGCGACCTTCCGCGAGGCCCATCACATCATGGAGATGTTGTATGACAGCGGCCTTGTCTCATCGCTCGATCTGGTCGAGCTGAACCCGTTTCTTGATGACCGCGGCCGCACCGCCCGGTTGATGGTGGACCTGACCGCAAGCCTGTTTGGCCGTCGCGTTCTGGACCGCCGCACGCAAAGTTACTGATCGTCGAAAGGACGCCCCATGCCGCCTCTGCCCTCTGAACTTGCTTATGTGCCCTTTGTGTCGGTCGAACACATGATGGGACTTGTCCATCATATCGGGATCGAAAAGGTTCTGATCGAACTTGCAGCCGAGATCGAAGCTGATTTCAAACGCTGGGAGTTGTTTGACAAAACCCCGCGCGTGGCCAGCCATTCGGAGGTGGGTGTGATCGAGCTTATGCCGACCTCGGACGGTGAAATGTATGGGTTCAAATACGTCAACGGCCACCCGAAGAACACCAAGGAAGGGCTGCAAACCGTCACTGCCTTTGGTCTTCTGGCCGATGTGAACAGCGGCTATCCCAAGCTGCTGAGCGAAATGACGGTGCTGACGGCGCTGCGCACAGCGGCGACGTCGGCGATGGCTGCGAAACATCTGGTGCCGAAGGGCGCGACCACGATGGCGATGATTGGAAACGGCGCGCAATCCGAGTTTCAGTGTCTGGCGTTCAAGGCGATCTGTGGCATCGACACCGTGCGGCTGTATGACATCGACCCCGCCGCCACCGCGAAATGCGCGCGTAATTTGCAGGGGCAGGGGCTGACCGTCGTGCCGTGCAAGACGGGCGAGGAAAGCATGGAAGGCGCGCAGATCATCACCACCTGCACCGCCGATAAGCAATGTGCGACGATCCTGACCGACAACATGATCGGCGAAGGGGTGCACATCAATGCGATTGGCGGGGACTGCCCCGGCAAGACCGAACTGCACCGCGATATCCTTCTGCGGTCAAGCATCTTCGTGGAATACCCGGAACAGACCTGGGTTGAAGGTGAGATTCAGCAGTTGGACAAAGACCACGAGATCACCGAGCTTTGGCAGGTGATCACCGGGCAGACCGCAGGGCGGCGAAGCGACAAAGAGATTACGCTGTTTGACAGTGTGGGGTTCGCGATCGAGGATTTCTCGGCCTTGCGTTATATCTCGAAAGCGATTGTCGGCACCACGTTCTTCACTCAGCTTGATATGCTGGCCGACCCGGATGATCCGCGTGACTTGTTTGGGATGTTGGAACGCTCGAAGGGGTAAGCTGCATCACACCACATCAGGGCAGCGCCTGACCCCGGGTGGGCGCTGCCCGGGCCGGTGGCCCGTGCGGGAAAGACAAAAAGGGCGATGGATTACTCCACCGCCCGTTCTTTTGGCTGTCTGACTGACTGACTGCTCAGCTTTCGTCTGCATAATCCGTCAGTGGTGGGCAGGTGCAGATCAGGTGCCTGTCACCATAGGCATTGTCCACGCGGTTGACGGGCGACCAGTATTTGTCCACCCGGAAACTGCCCGGCGGAAAGCACCCTTGTTCGCGTGAATAAGGCCGGTCCCAGTCGCCCACGAGGTCCACATATGTATGTGGTGCGTGTTTCAGCGGGTTGTTTTCCGGGTCGATCTTGCCCTCTTCAATTTCGCGAATTTCTTCGCGGATGGCGAGCATGGCATCGCAGAAACGGTCAAGCTCGGCCTTGGTTTCCGACTCGGTCGGTTCGATCATCAACGTGCCAGCCACGGGCCAGCTCATCGTGGGCGCGTGGAAGCCGTTGTCGATCAAACGTTTTGCAATGTCATCAACAGTCACTCCGGCACTGTCGGCAAAGGGACGTGTGTCGATGATGCACTCGTGCGCCACGCGGCCATTGTGACCGGTGAACAGCACGTCGAACGCGCCTTTCAGGCGGGTGGCGATGTAGTTGCCGTTCAGGATCGCGACCTTGGTCGCCTGTGTTAGCCCGTCACCCCCCATCATCAGCACGTAAGCCCAGCTGATCGGCAGGATCGAGCCCGATCCGAAGGGCGCTGCGGACACCGCGCCCTCTTCCCCGATCAGCCCGTTGCCGGGCAGGTGCGGGGCAAGGTGGGCTTTGACGCCAATCGGCCCCATGCCGGGGCCACCGCCGCCATGTGGGATGGCAAAGGTCTTGTGCAGGTTCAGGTGGCTGACATCCCCCCCAATCTCGCCCAGTTTCGACAGACCGACCATCGCGTTCAGGTTCGCGCCGTCGATATAAACCTGTCCGCCGTGATCATGGGTGATCTGGCAAATCTCGCGCACGGTTTCTTCGAACACGCCGTGGGTCGATGGGTAGGTGATCATGCATGCCGCCAGCTTGTCGCCCGCGGCTTCGGCCTTGGCGCGGAAATCGTCCAGATCAATGTCGCCATTCTCCGCTGATTTCACCACAACCACATCCAGCCCCACCATATGAGCGGATGCCGGGTTGGTGCCGTGCGCAGAAATCGGGATCAGGCAGATGTTGCGTTCGCCCTGACCTTGCGCGCGGTGATAGGCTTGGATGGTCAAGAGCCCCGCATATTCGCCCTGCGCGCCCGAGTTGGGCTGCATCGACATGTCGTCATAACCTGTGATCAGGCAGAGCTTTTGCTTCAGATCGTCGATCAGTTCGATATAGCCGCCGACCTGTTCTTGCGGGGCCATTGGGTGGATGTAGGCAAACTCGCGCCAACTGACCGGCATCATTTCGGCGGCAGCGTTCAGCTTCATCGTGCACGACCCCAACGGGATCATGGCGCGGTCCAGCGCAAGGTCGCGGTCCGCCAGACGACGCATATAGCGCATCATCTCGGTTTCGGCGCGGTTCATGTGAAACACGGGATGGGTCAGGTAATCCGAGGTTCGCAGGCTGGCATCGGGCAGGCGATATTCGTTGTCGCTGTCATCATAGCTGCGGGTGATGCCGAAGGCACGCCAGACGCCTTCGATCACCGCCGGGCGGGTGGCTTCGTCCAGCGTGATGCCGACATATTCGGTTTCAACCGGGCGCAGGTTGATGCCTTCTTCGCGGGCCGATTTCAGAACGGTGTTCTGCAACGCGCCAACATGCACGGTGATCGTGTCAAAGAAGTGCTTCGATGTGATGGTAAAGCCAGCCTGCTCTAACCCCTTGGCCAGCCGAACGGTCTTGAGGTGCACGTCCTGCGCAATCGCTTTCAAACCCTCGGGGCCGTGGAACACGGCATAAAAGCTGGCCATAACAGCCAAAAGCGCCTGTGCCGTGCAGACGTTCGAGGTCGCCTTTTCGCGCCGGATATGCTGTTCACGCGTTTGCAGCGACAGACGGTAAGCCTGGTTGCCACGCGCATCGACAGACACGCCGACAAGCCGGCCCGGCATCGCGCGCTTGTGCTTTTCCGCCGTCGCCATATAGGCAGCGTGAGGGCCGCCAAAGCCCAAAGGCACGCCGAAACGCTGTGACGAGCCGACGGCGATGTCCGCGCCCATTGCGCCTGGCTCTTTCAGCACGGTCAGCGCCAGCGGGTCCGCCGAAACGACGCCGATGGCCTTGGCGGCATGCAGTGCGGCGATCTGGTCGGTGAAGTCACTGACGCGGCCAAAGGTTCCGGGGTATTGGAAGATCGCGCCAAAGACATCGTCGGCGACCAGATCGGTTTCCGGGTCACCGATGACAATCTCGATATCCAACGGCGCTGCGCGTGTTTTCATCACCGCGATGTTTTGCGGGTGACAGTTGAGATCGACAAAGAACTTGTTCGATTTCGACTTGGCAATGCGCTGGCCCATGGTCATTGCTTCGGCGCAGGCGGTGGCTTCATCCAACAGCGAGGCGTTGGCAATCTCGAGCCCGGTCAAGTCCGAGATCATTGTCTGATAGTTCAAAAGCGCTTCAAGCCGGCCTTGCGAAATCTCGGGCTGATAAGGCGTGTAGGCCGTATACCACGCCGGGTTTTCCAAAATGTTGCGCTGGATTGCAGGGGGGGTGACCGTGCCATGATACCCTTGCCCCAGAAGCGACCGCATCACGACGTTCTTGTCGGCGGTGTAACGCATCTTGTGCAGCGCTTCACGTTCGGACAGGGCAGGGCCCCAATCCAGCGCGTCTGCCTGGCGGATGCTTTTGGGCACTGTCTGGTCGATCAACTCGTCCAGCGAGCTGACACCGACAGTCTTGAACATTTCATCCATTTCCACGGGCGAAGGGCCGATATGACGGCGGTTGGCGAAGTCATAGGGTTTGTAACCCGTTGGCGTGAAAGGCATGACGTATCTCCGAGCGATTGTGGCGCGTAGGGACCCTAAGGCCGCCCATTGCAATGGTCAGCGCAGGCTTGCGGTGGTGACGAGGGCTTAGCCGATGAATGTCTTGTAAGCTGCTTCGTCCATATAGTCGTCCAGCGGGCTGGTGTCCGAAGGCTTGATTTTGAAGAACCAGGCGTCGCCCTCGGGGTCATCATTTACTTTACCGGGTTCGTCTTCGATGGCGCTATTTACTTCCACGATTTCGCCGTCCAGCGGGCTCAGGATGTCGGATGCGGCCTTGACGCTTTCGATCACGACGATCTCGTCATCCTTCGACACGGTGTCACCCACTTCGGGAAGCTCGACGAACACCACATCCCCAAGCTGTTCTGCTGCGTGTGCGGTAATGCCGACCAGATAGGTGCCATCTTCTTCGCGAAGCCATTCGTGTTCTTCAGTGTATTTCATTGGGTGTCTCCTGCTGGAAAGTAAGGGTCATCGTTTATAGGTGGCGGGGCGGAACGGCATGTCCGCGACCGTGACGGGTTGGCGTTTTCCGCGCACGTCACCAAAGATTTTCGTGCCCGTGGCGGCGTGGTCTATGGCGACATAGCCCATGGACATCGGGCGTTCGATAGACGGCCCGAATGCGCCGGACGTGACTTGCCCGATCGGGCTCTCTGCTTCTTCCGAGGCATAGAGTTCAGTTCCGGCGCGCATCGGTGCGCGACCTTCTGGCAGCAAGCCAACGCGCCGGCGGGACGCACCATTTTCAAATTCTGCCAGAATGCGCTCTGCACCGGGAAAGCCGCCTTCGCGATCACCACCTGACTTGCGGGGCTGTTGCAGCGCCCATTCAAGTGCGGCTTCGACCGGCGTGGTTGTGGTGTCGATATCGTTGCCATACAGGCAAAGCCCGGCCTCAAGGCGCAGGCTGTCGCGTGCGCCAAGTCCGATGGGTTCGACTGTATCTATTGCCAGCAGGGCGCGGGCAAACGCTTGGGCGTGGGCATTTGGCACTGAAATTTCATATCCGTCCTCGCCCGTATAGCCCGATCGAGAGATCCAAAGCTCTCCAAAGTCACTGTCAGTAACGGCGATGTCCATGAATTTCATCGCGCCCGCAGATGGCACAAGCGAGGACAAAGCGGCTTCGGCAGCAGGGCCTTGAAGGGCCAGAAGTGCCCGATCCTCAATCACCTCTATTTCGCAATCTGTTAGATGGGCGCGCATGTGGGCGATATCGGCGTCCTTGCAGGCGGCGTTTACGACCAAGAAGAGGTGGTCGCCGCGGTTGGCAACCATCAGGTCATCCAAAATGCCGCCCGCGTCATTTGTGAAGAACGCATAGCGCTGACGCCCTTCGGCAAGACCTGCGATCGATTGGGGCACAATCCGTTCCAGTGACAGGGTTGGCGTCGCGCCGCGCAAGATCACCTGACCCATATGGCTGACATCGAACAGACCGGCGGCATTGCGTGTGAGCAGGTGTTCCTTCAGCACGCCCAGCGGGTATTGCACGGGCATTTCATAGCCGGCAAACGGCACCATCTTGGCGCCAAGGTCCACATGCAGGTCATATAGTCCGGTCCGTTTCAGGTCTTGCAGGGGCGCACCCATGGTCGTTTCTCCCATCTGTCGCCGGAAAGCCATGGAAGCCATGCGCCCGGCATCGTTCGAGCGCTATCGCGCTCATCGATGCCCCCTCTGTCCTCGTCGCCTGAGATCGTTATCCCTTCGGCGGACACGTAAGTGCCTCTCTCCAGAGTTCTCGCATTGCATCGGTCCATGAGCCTGAGAGTTTACCGGGGCGGTTGCTCCTTCGGCACTGGCCTCCGCCAGATTCTCCCGATGCGATGGCGCGAAAATAGCCGCCTTGATGGCGTTCGACAAGTCTTGTCTACAAATGCATGCACATGCAATCTGTCCGGATGAAGGATCGCTGCTTTTTCGGCTACGGATCGTTGGTCAACCGACGCACACATGACTACGATGGGCGCCAGCCGGCGCGTGTGACGGGATGGCGGCGGGCGTGGCGTCGTTCGCCCTTGCGCGATGTGTGCTATTTGACGGCGGTCCCGGCGCGTGACGATTACATAGAAGGCCTGATCGCAGCTGTGCCTGATGGCAATTGGTCCGCACTGGACGCGCGCGAACGGGCTTATGCGCGTGTGCCGTTGGGGTCGGAAATCAGCTATGCGGCCGGAGATCTGGAGGTCGTCCTTTATGCGATTGCCGACGGGGACCACCACGCGCCCACCGATCGCAACCCGGTGCTGCTCAGCTACATTGATGTCGTGGTTCAGGGTTATCTGGCCGAGTTCGGCACAGATGGCGTGACCCACTTCTTCGAGACGACAGAAGGTTGGCACGCTCCCATTTTGGACGACCGGGCTGCGCCGATCTATCCGCGCGCACAAACGCTGAGCACTGAGGAGCGCGCGATTGTAGACGAAGGCCTGTCGCGGCTATCGGTGCGGGTAAGACGGTAAGTCCGTAACCGGTATTGACACTGCGGCTGCGGTGTCAGCCCTTCGCGCGGATCACTTGCAAAAGCGGCAGAAGGGCCGACATGTCCGGCCCGTGGCTCATCCCGGTGACGGCCTTACGCAGCGGCATGAACAACCCGCGCCCTTTGCGGCCCGTGGCTTCTTTCACGGCGGCGGTCCATTTTGACCAGCTGTCGGCGTCGTACGGTCCATCGGGCAGAAGCCCCATCGCGGTTGCGACGAACTCGCGGTCTTCTTCTTCGATCACCGGGTCAGCGCCGTCGCGACACAGGGTCCACCATGCTTCAAGATCGCTCAGCGTCGTGATGTTTTCACGCGCGACGGTCCAGAAGGCGTTGGCCTTGTCGGCGGGGACGCCAAGGTCGTCCAACGTATCTGCGACCGCCTCGACCGGCAGATGCGACAGGTAACGAGCGGTCAGCGGAAACAGGTCTTCGACGTCGAATTTGGTGGGGGCAGAGCCAAAGGTCTCCAGATCGAAACCGTCAACGATTTCGTCCAACGAGCTGCGAAGCTCGACCGGTTGCGAAGATCCCAGCCGTGCCAGCAGGCTGAGCAGCGCCATCGGCTGCACACCGCGTTCGCGCAAGTCGCGGATCGCCAGCGTGCCTAGACGCTTGGACAGCGCCTCGCCTTGCGGGCCGGTCAGAAGCGAGTGGTGGGCGAAGGTCGGGACCTTGCCGCCCAACGCCTCAATTATTTGGATTTGCGTCGCGGTGTTGGTCACGTGGTCCGACCCGCGCACAACGTCCGTAATCCCGAAGTCGATGTCGTCACAGACCGAAGCCAGCGTGTAAAGGAACTGCCCATCGCCCCGGATCAACACCGGGTCAGACACGGACGCCGCATCAATCGAGATGTCGCCCAGAATGCCATCGGTCCAGTTGATCCGCTCGTGATCCAGCTTGAACCGCCAGTGGCCTTGCCCGCGTTCTACGCGCAGCTTGGACTTCTCGTCATCTGACAGCGCCAGCGCTGAGCGGTCATAGACCGGCGGTTTGCCCATGTTCAGCTGCTTCTTGCGCTTCAGGTCCAGCTCGGTCGGTGTCTCGAAACACTCGTAAAACCGGCCCATATCTCGCAACTTCTGGGCGGCTTCTTCATAGCGGTCCAGCCGGTCGGATTGCCTTTCAACCCGATCCCATGTCAGGCCCAGCCATTCAAGATCTTCCTTGATGGCATCCGCGTATTCCTGCTTGGACCGCTCGGGGTCGGTATCATCAAGGCGCAGGATGAACTGCCCGCCCGATTTGGCAGCGATCAGATAGTTGAACAGCGCGGTGCGCAGGTTGCCAACATGGATGTAGCCGGTGGGCGAGGGGGCAAAACGGGTGGTGGTCATGGTGTGTCTCCTTGGCTCGTCCCTCTTTCATACTGGCCCGCTTTTGTCCATATAATCCGGTATGACCCGTAAATACGCCCCCTCCATCGCTGATATCGAAGCGCTCGCTTATGACGCCCGAATGCGCTTGCCGCCTGCGTTCGTTGAAAAGGCGCTGGAAGTCGGGATACGTGTCGAGAATATGCCGAGCGCCGGGCTGCTGGCGGAGATGGAGATTGTCGACCCATTCGAGCTGACCGCGGTTTACGAAGGCATTCCGCTGACGCAAAAATCGGTGACCGATCAGCCAACCGCGCCAGATACGGTCTTTCTGTTCCGCCGGCCGATCCTTGATGAATGGGCGTCGCGGGGTGATGTATCGCTGGCCGAATTGGTGGCGCATATCATCGTGCACGAATTCGCCCATCATTTCGGGTGGTCGGATGATGATATCGCTGCGATTGATCGCTGGTGGGAATGATCAGGTCGCCTCGACCGGCCATTTCTGTTCCAGATCGCGCAGTCCCGCGCGGATAAGCTCGGCCAGCACGTCCAGGTCGATATCGGCCAGCTTGTTCACGTAAAGGCAGGATTTGCCCATCTTGTGCTTGCCAAGTCGGGCCAGAATATCCCCGAAATCCACATATCCCGGCATGATATAGATCGAATGGCGGGCCTTGCGTGGGGAAAATCCGGTGGCCAGAAAGTCGCCCCCGCGCCCGCTGTCATAGCGGTAGTGATAGCGGCCATAACCGATGATCGTTGGCCCCCACATGGCAGGGTGAAAGCCGGTCACTTCGCGAAAAATCTGGTCCAGCACGCGGGCGTCTTCGCGTTTTGACAAGGGGTCGACCGTTTCGATGAAGCGGGCGACGTCTTGCGTCGTCGCTTGGGTTTTGTTTGCCTTGTTGCCCGTCGCCATCGGCGTGCCCCTCTTGCGCTGGACCCGTCACAATTGTGTGAATCCCTCAATGATAGAATCCGAGTATACTGCACGCTGTTGTTTCAACGAAATTGATCGTTCTGGGAGGTCTCACATGAAACGTTTTGCCACGCCTACTCTGTCGCGTCGTCACCTGTTGGTGGCGGGTGCCGCGACACCCTTCGCCGGATTGGTGGCCGGTTCTGCAAATGCCATGGCACCGCAAATGGGCCTTGCCAAAACGGCCGCACAGACCGTGAAACTGGGCGGGTTCGAGGTGACAACCCTGCTGGCTGGCAACCGCACGGTGGAAGAGCCGCAGAGCATTTTCGGCATGAATGTCAGCGCAGATGAATTTGCGGCAGCGTCTGACGCCGCGCATATCCCCACAACCGCCGCGCAGTTCTTTTTCACACCGACGCTGGTCAACACGGGGTCAGAGCTTGTGCTGTTTGACACCGGCCTGAGTGCGGCGGGTATCACTGGGGCATTGGCGGCTGCGGGCTATACCCCCGATCAGGTGGATATCGTCGTGCTGACCCACATGCACGGGGACCACATCGGCGGATTGGCGGGTGACGCGGGCGTCACCTTTCCCAACGCACGCTATGTCACCGGCGCTGTCGAGTTTGATCACTGGGCTGCCGCGGGCAATGACGGGTTCGACGCCAAGGTCGCGCCACTGGCCGAACAGACCACGATGATCAACGGTGGTGACAGCGTGGTGTCTGGCATTGAAGCGGTCGAGGCATTCGGCCACACGCCCGGCCACATGGCGTTCCGGTTGGACAGCGACGGGCAATCCCTGTTGATCGCCGCTGATTTCGCCAACCATTATGCCTGGTCACTGGCCTACCCGGATTGGGAGGTGAAATTCGACCGTGACAAGGCAGCGGCGGCTGCGACCCGCAAAACGCTGTTGGGAATGCTGGCAGCCGAAAAGATGCCCTTCATCGGCTATCACATGCCTTTCCCTGCGCTGGGCTATGTCGAGGAACGTGACGGCGGGTTCCACTATGTCCCGCACAGCTATCAGCTTTTGATGGGCTGAGGCGCTCGCGGCAGGGCGATCAGCTTTCGTCCCGCCAGCGATTCACGATCGGATAGCGGCGGTCCAACCAGAAACTGCGCATGGTCAGGCGGGTGCCCGGCGCGGATTGGAAGCGTTTGTATTCCGAGATGAAGATCAGGTGCTCGACCTTCTTGACGGTCGCGCGGTCAAACCCTTCGGCCACCAGTTCGGCCACCGATTTTTCGTCGTCGATTAGGCCCTCAAGGATACCGTCCAGCACCTCGTAAGGTGGCAGGCTGTCTTCGTCCTTTTGATCCGGGCGCAGTTCAGCGGAGGGGGGTTTGTCGATGATCGATACCGGGATCACCTCGCCCTCGGGGCCTTCCATCCAGTCGCGGTGGTTGGCGTTGCGCCAGCGGCATTGTTCAAACACGCGGGTTTTATATAGGTCTTTGATCGGGTTATAGCCCCCCGACATATCACCATAGATCGTGGCATAGCCCACCGCGACCTCGGATTTGTTTCCTGTGGTCAGCAGCATCGCGCCGGTCTTGTTGGACAGCGCCATCAGCAACAGGCCACGCAGGCGGGACTGGATGTTTTCCTCGGTCACGTCGGGCTTGGTGCCTTCAAATAGTGGCGCCAGCGTGTTGGTGATTGCGTCGCGCCCTTCCTTGATCGGCACGAAATCATAGGTGCAGCCAAGGCGCTGGGCGATGTCCTTGGCGTCATCCAGCGAGCTTTGCGAAGTGTATTCCGATGGCAGCATCACGCAGCGCACATTCTCCGGCCCAAGCGCGTCTGCGGCGATGGTGGCCACAATCGCGCTGTCGATCCCGCCGGACAGACCCAGAAGCACCTGTTTGAACCCGGTCTTGCCCATATAATCACGCAGGCTTTCGACCATCGCGCGATAGTCCTGTTCCCACTCATCCCCATGCACAGCAATGGGGCCGGGGGTGATGCGCCATCCGTCATCTGTCCGGTTCAGGTCGACGTGCCGGATTTCTTCGTCGAAGGTCGACATGCGGAAGGCAAGCTCTCCGCCGGGGTTCAGGGCAAAGGTGCCGCCGTCAAAGACCTGATCATCCTGCCCGCCCACCATGTTCAGATAGACCAGCGGCAAGCCGGTTTCGACCACGCGCGCCACCATGTGGTTTACGCGCACATCGAACTTGCGCCGGTAGTAGGGCGAGCCGTTGGGGATCAACAGAAACTCCGCCCCGCTTTCGGCCAGCGTTTCGCACACGTCCTCGCTATGCCACGCGTCTTCGCAAATCGGGATACCGATACGAATCGGGCCCAGCGCAACCGGACCTTGCGGGTCGGCCGAGGTGAACTGGCGCTCCTCATCAAAGACGGTGAAGTTGGGCAGGCGTTGCTTCAGAACACGCGCCGCGACCTTGCCGCCTTTCAAGATGAAATAGGCGTTGAACAAATCCTTGCCGTCGTGAAATGGCCCGCCGATTCCAATGGCGGGACCGTCTGCGCAATCGGCGGCAAGCTGATCCACGGTCGCCATCGCATCGCGGAAAAACTGCGGGCGCATCACAAGGTCTTGGGTCTGATAGCCGGTGATAAACGCCTCGGGCAGGGCCAGCATGTCGCTGCCGGCTGCCTTGGCCTGCGCCCAAACGTCCCGCGCCTTGTCGGCATTGGCGGAAATCGCGCCCACGGTCGGGTTAAGCTGCGCCAGCGTCAGGCGGAAATTGTTACTCATCGCGCGTATCCTTTGCGCCCGGCCACCAGCGCCGGGGTCATCCTTGGCCCAGATGTAGCAGGTTTGCGTGCGGGATAAAGAGCCCCTTCGTGAAAACCGTTGTTTCGGGACGGGGGCTCGCATAGGCTTGGACCGGGTTGGTGCGGTGTTGTCGCGCACAGTAGGTTTTTTTGGGAAAGAGGTTGGATATGCATCCCCTTCGCGCAAGTTTTTTTGGTGTCACAACAGTTTTGTTTGCCGGCGCGGGTCCAGCCTTGGCGCAGGTCGAAACCAAGCAATACGAGGATGGCGCGGTCTACGAAGGCACGTTCAAAGGTGGTGTGCAGCACGGCATGGGAACATTGCGGCTGCCGACCGGGTATGAATACACGGGCGAATTCTTTGAAGGTCAGATCCTGGGGCAGGGCGTGGCGCGTTTCCCCAATGGGTCAGTCTATGAAGGCAGTTTTGCCAAGGGCAAACCCGAGGGGTTTGGCAAGATCACCTTTGCGGACGGATCGACCTTTGAAGGCGATTGGGTGGATGGCAAGATCAACGGCTCGGGGCTTGCGATCTATGCCAACGGCATCAAATACGAAGGCGGATTTCGCAACGCGCTGCATCACAGCCAAGGACGGCTTCAGAGCCCCTCGGGCTATATCTATGAGGGTGACTGGGTCGCTGGCGTCAAAGAGGGGCGCGGCACATCTACCTATGCCGATGGGTCTGTCTATGACGGTGAAATGCGTGGCGGCGAACGTGACGGGCAGGGCATCCTGACCCAACCTGATGGCATGGTGTTCGATGGCACATGGGCCAAGGGGCAAATGCAGGGCGAAGGCGTTCTGAAACAGGCCAATGGCGATGTCTATACCGGCAATTTCGAAGCCGGCACACGGCAGGGCAAAGGGGTCGTGACCTATGCCAACGGTGACCGCTATGAAGGCGCGTTCGAAGACGACAAACGCCATGGTGCCGGTGTATTCGAAGGCGCGGATGGCTATCGGTATGAAGGCAACTGGGTCGCAGGTGTCATTCAGGGACAAGGCGCCGTGACCTATCCCGATGGCTCGACCTACCAAGGACAATTTCGCAACGGTCTGTCTGATGGCACCGGCACAATCCAATACCCTGACGGCAACAGCTACGAAGGTGAATGGAAGGCCGGGGTCATCGACGGCAATGGTGTTGCGCGGTTTGCAAACGGCACCGTTTACGAAGGCAGTTTCAAGGACGCGCTGTATGACGGGCAAGGCAGCCTGATCACGCGCGACGGGTCAACTTATGTGGGCGCGTGGCAGGCGGGCAAACCGCATGGTCAGGGTATGTCGAAGCTTGCAGATGGCTCGGTCTATGAGGGCCAATTTGTCGGCGGCCTGCGCGAAGGTCAGGGCAAGCTTCAGACCGCTGATGGCTTCACCTATCAGGGCGATTGGGTGTCTGGTCTGTTCCACGGGCAAGGCGTTGCCGTCTATGCTAATGGCGACCGATATGAAGGTGGCTTTGAGAAGGGTAAGCGGCACGGCAAGGGCATGGTGACACGCGCGGATGGTAGCCAGGAAGATGGCATGTGGGAGGATGGCGTGATCGAAGGTGCTGCCACCACGACGCCAGCACCGCAAGTTGGAAGCGACGCGGGCGCCGCGGCCGCTGCGGCCAGCGCCGGTGCTGCGGCGAACTAGTGGAACCGGGTCGTTCTGCCCCGTAACAAACTGATTTTCCTGTGAAGAAAAGCACGACCACCACCCGTTTTCTGCGGTCAGGGTGGAAATAGGGGCTTTATCTCACGCCAAACCGCCCTATAGTCACGCCCATGGAAACGCAGACACATATCATCGCTCGCCCCGCGCTGGGCCTGAGCCTTCTGCTTCTTCTTAGCCGCCTCTGAGCGTGCCGTTTCGGCGCGACCGCTCAGGGGATATGCAAACCGCGCCACATTCTCCGCCTCATAATTGGAAACTTGCACCCGAACCGGGTCTGTCCTTTGGGGCAACTGGCTAAGACACTGATATTGAGAAGATAAAACAATGACCAAGACCTCTGACAATGTGTTGATATTCGACACCACCCTGCGTGACGGCGAACAAAGCCCCGGCGCGACCATGACCCATGACGAGAAACTGGAAATCGCCGAGATGCTGGACGACATGGGTGTCGACATCATCGAAGCAGGTTTCCCGATTGCGTCCGAGGGCGATTTCGCAGCGGTGAGCGAGATTGCGAAACGGTCGAAACGATCGGTGATTTGCGGGCTGAGCCGTGCGAATTTCAAGGATATCGACCGCTGCGCCGAAGCCGTGCGCCATGCCGCCAAGCCACGTATCCACACCTTCATCGGCACGTCGCCCCTGCACCGGGAAATCCCCAACCTGACCAAAGACGCGATGGCGGATCTGATCCATGAAACCGTCACCCATGCGCGCAATCTGACGGACGATGTGCAGTGGTCGGCGATGGACGCGACACGGACTGAACATGACTATCTGTGCCGGGTGATCGAAATTGCGATCAAAGCGGGCGCCACGACGATCAACATCCCCGATACGGTCGGCTATACTGCCCCGCGCGAAAGTGCAGATCTGATCCGCATGCTGATTGAAAAAGTGCCGGGCGCGGACGAGGTCACGTTCGCCACCCATTGTCACAACGATCTGGGTATGGCGACGGCGAACTCACTGGCGGCTGTCGAAGCCGGTGCGCGCCAGATCGAGTGCACCATCAACGGGCTGGGCGAACGTGCAGGAAACACTGCGTTGGAAGAGGTCGTGATGGCCTTGAAAGTCCGTCATGACATTATGCCGTGGGACACGGGTGTGGACACGACGAAGATCATGAACATCTCACGCCGTGTGGCGCAGGTATCTGGCTTTGCCGTGCAGTATAACAAGGCCATTGTCGGCAAGAACGCCTTTGCCCATGAAAGCGGCATTCACCAGGATGGCATGCTGAAAAACGCCGAGACCTTCGAGATTATGCGCCCCGAAGATGTGGGCCTGTCCGAAACCAGCCTGGTGCTGGGCAAGCACTCGGGCCGGGCGGCGTTGCGCGACCGGTTGAACCAACTGGGCTTTGATGTGGGCGACAACCAGTTGAAGGACGTGTTCGTGCGGTTCAAGGAACTGGCCGACCGCAAGAAAGAGGTGTTCGACGATGACCTGATCGCCCTGATGCGAGACGGAACGGATGCCGCCAATGACCGCATTCAGGTGAAATTCCTGCGCGTGATTTGCGGCACCGAAGCGCCTCAATCCGCGGACCTGACGTTGGAGATTGACGGTGTCGATCACCAGAAAACCGCCACCGGCGATGGCCCGGTTGATGCAACGTTCAATGCGATCCAGATGTTGTTCCCGCATGACGCGCGCCTGCAACTGTATCAGGTGCACGCTGTGACCGAAGGCACAGACGCACAGGCCACCGTGTCGGTGCGGATGGAGGAGAACGGCAAGATCGTCACGGGGCAATCGTCCGATACAGACACGGTCGTGGCCTCGGCCAAAGCCTACGTGAACGCGCTGAACAACCTGTTGGTCCGGCGCGAAAAAACCAAACCTGCCGGGGTTTGATCCACTGACGACCATGCGGGCGGGGCTTTACTTGCCCGCATGAAACGCGCCCAGTCCAACTGCACCCAAGCAACGCTTGTGCGCGGCTCAGGTGGTTGCGCTGTTCGGTTTCGGTCTGAGGATCATCGCCACAGGTGCAATTCTTGTAGATTGCGCCACCGCCATGCGCATCCATTGATCAATGATGATGAGCTTTGGGGTTGGCCGACCTATGGTTGACAGGGCACCGGACAGAATTTTCGACATGGAAACAATGCCCGCTTTTAAGCGGTATGCCGCCTGTGAATTCGGATTAGGGCTTTCACCTGCGCCCCCCGACGCTTATACATCCAGCGGTCTGCGCCCACAGGGAATCGCGGACGCGAAGGGTATCGAATCGGGGTAAGCATTCATGGTTGGGTTTTCGAGCTTGTTCTCGTCGGACATGGCAATTGACCTTGGGACAGCGAATACGCTGGTCTATGTGAAAGGCAAAGGCATCGTCCTGAACGAGCCTTCGGTGGTTGCGTATCACGTGAAGGATGGCGTCAAGAAGGTGCTGGCCGTTGGCGAAGATGCCAAACTGATGCTTGGCCGGACCCCCGGCTCGATCGAAGCGATCCGACCGATGCGCGAAGGCGTCATTGCCGATTTCGACAGCGCGGAAGAGATGATCAAGCACTTCATCCGCAAGGTTCACAAGCGCACGACATTCTCGAAGCCCAAGATCATCGTCTGTGTGCCCCACGGCGCGACCCCGGTTGAAAAACGCGCGATCCGCCAGTCGGTTTTGTCCGCTGGTGCACGCCGCGCCGGTCTGGTGGCAGAGCCGATCGCAGCAGCGATTGGTGCCGGTATGCCGATCACCGACCCCACCGGCAACATGGTTGTCGACATTGGCGGCGGCACGACCGAGGTGGCCGTGATGTCGCTGGGTGACATCGTCTATGCGCGATCTGTGCGCGTGGGCGGCGACCGGATGGATGATGCGATCATCAATTATCTGCGCCGCCAGCAAAACATTCTGGTGGGCGAAACCACTGCCGAGCGGATCAAGACCTCGATCGGCACGGCACGTATGCCCGATGACGGCCGTGGCGCGTCGCTACAGATTCGTGGGCGCGACCTTTTGAACGGTGTGCCCAAAGAAACCGAGATCAGTCAGGCACAGGTTGCCGAAGCATTGGCAGAACCCGTGCAACAGATTTGCGAAGCGGTCATGACCGCGTTGGAAGCAACTCCGCCGGATTTGGCGGCTGACATCGTGGACCGGGGCGTGATGCTGACCGGTGGCGGTGCGCTGCTTGGCGAGCTGGATCTGGCGCTGCGCGAGCAAACAGGGTTGTCGATATCGGTCGCGGATGAAAGCCTGAACTGCGTGGCATTGGGCACCGGAAAAGCGCTGGAGTTCGAAAAGCAACTGCGCCACGTCATCGATTACGACAGCTAAACAGGATCGCCCTCGTGTTGCGGGGCCGGTCTCGTCTGGGGTAACCTTCTGGGGTAACCGGAGGCCATTTTGGCAATGAAGACCAATCAGAGCGACATCTACGCCCGCCCGATGCGCAGGCTGCTTGTCGGCCTTCTGATGGCGAGTCTATTCCTGATGTTTCTGGTCTGGCGCATCGACAGTCCTCGGGTCGAACGGTTTCGCGCCAATCTGGTAGACCGCGTGGTGCCAAGTTTCGACTGGGCGCTTGTCCCGGTCACCCGATTGGTTGGAATGGTCGAAGGTTTTCAGTCCTACCAGCGGATCTATGAACAGAACCAGGAACTGCGTCGCGAATTGCAACAGATGAAAGCGTGGAAAGAAGCGGCGCTTCAGTTGGAACAGGAAAACGCGCAGCTTCTGAACCTGAACAATGTGCGACTGGATGCGCAGCTGTCTTTTGTCACTGGGGTGGTTCTGGCCGATAGCGGGTCACCCTTTCGCCAGTCGGTTCTTTTGAACATTGGCGCGCGCGACGGGATCGTTGATGGCTGGGCGACCACCGATGGTCTGGGTCTGGTCGGGCGCATTTCTGGCGTTGGCCAGCAGACCAGCCGCGTCATCTTGCTGACGGACAGCAACAGCCGCATTCCGATCATGGTGCAACCCTCGGGGCAGACCGCATTGCTGGTCGGCGATAACTCGGCCGCGCCGCCGGTCGAGTTTCTGGAGGCGCCCGAGAAGGTGCGCCCCGGTGACCGCGTGGTGTCATCGGGTGATGGGGGCGTGTTTCCGGCAGGGCTTTTGGTTGGTCATGTCGCGATGGGAACGGATCGCCGTTTGCGGGTCCGGTTGGCCGCCGACTATGAACGGCTGGAGTTCCTGCGCGTGTTGCGCAGCCATCCGGGCGAAAAGGTTGAAGATGACGGCGCTCTGATCATCTCGACACCTGCTTTGCCGCCGATGCCCCAGCAGGTGTTCGGTGTGGACAACGAAGGCGGGGACCAGCCGCTGACGGATGGGGATGATCGATGACAGATCGCCTGACATTGATCCGATGGCTCTTTTGGCTTGTGCTGGTGAGCATTGCCGCGGCGATTTTGTTTGCCCGCCTGTTGCCGATTGACCTGACGCCGGGCCGTTTGCCAGGCCCGGACCTTTTGTTGGCGATCTGCTTTGCCTGGGTGCTGCGCCGCCCGGATTACGTGCCGGTTATGTTGGTGGCTGTGCTATTCTTTCTCATGGACATGCTGTTTCAACGGGTTCCGGGGGTTTGGTCCTTGATGGTGGTTGCAGGGGTCGAGTTTCTGCGCCGTCGTGAAACCAGCCTGCGCGAGCAGCCTTTTCTGGTGGAATGGGGTATGGTGGTGGCCACCATGTTTGCGATGTTGGTGGCGCAACGCCTGTTGCTGGTCGTGTTCTTCGTGGATCAGGTGCCATTTGGGCGGGCGCTTATGCAGTTTTTGTCAACGGCAATGGCTTATCCGCTGATTGTATTCGTGTCGGTCTATGTCTTGGGCGTTGTCAAATTGCAGCCGGGGGATGACCCGATTGCGAGGCGGGCCGCATGAAGCGATCGCCAGCTGATACAGAGAAAAGTGCGCGCGTCATTACCCGGCGGGGCTTGGTTCTTGGGGCCTTGCAGGTGTCGTTTGCCGCCCTTTTGGTGGGGCGCATGCGGTTCATGCAGGTTGACCAAACCGAGGAATACCGAACGCTCGCCGAAGAAAACCGGATCAAGTTTCAGCTGATCCCACCCGCGCGTGGGCTGATCCATGACCGCAATGGCAAATTGATTGCGGGCAACGAACAAAATTACCGCATTGTCATGGTGCGCGAGGACGCAGGCGACCCGAAAAAGGTGCTGAACACGCTGCGCAAGATCATTTGGATTGACGACGCCGACATTCGCCGCGCCCTTGACGAAATGAGCCGGCGCAGTTCGTTCGTTCCGGTGACCGTGGCCGATCGTGTCGATTGGGCCGATGTGGCTGAGGTCGCTGTGAATGCCCCCGTGCTGCCCGGCGTCACGCCCGAGGTCGGGCTGTCGCGCATCTATCCGCGCGCATCGGATTTTGCCCATGTGGTGGGCTATGTTGGCCCGGTATCGGACTATGACCTTGGCCGGCTGGAGGACCCAGACCCCCTGTTGCAGATCCCGCGCTTTCAAATTGGCAAAAGCGGTGTCGAAGCCAAGCTGGAGCTTGATTTGCGTGGATCAGCCGGCACCCGCGAGGTTGAGGTCAACGCCGTCGGGCGCGAAATGCGCGAACTGGGGCGCGAGGAAGGCAAGGCGGGCGACAACATCCAGTTGACGGTCGATGCTGACCTTCAGGCCTATGTTCAGGCGCGTATGGCGGGTGAAAGCTCTGCCGCAGTGGTGCTGGACACGCAGACAGGCGATATCCTAGCCATCGGCTCGGCCCCGTCTTTCGACCCGAACAAGTTTGTGCGTGGCATATCCAGCGCCGATTACAAATCGCTGTTGGAAGACCCCTATCGCCCGCTGGCGGCCAAGACAGCGCAAGGCACCTATCCCCCCGGATCGACCTTCAAGATGGTTACCGCGCTGGCTGCGCTGGAAGAAGGCGTGATCAGACCCGGTGAAATTGTCAAATGCAACGGCCATGTCGAGGTGCATTCACGCAGGTTCCACTGTTGGAAGCGGGCCGGTCACGGCAAGGTCGATCTGGTGAAAAGTCTGCGCGAAAGCTGCGATATCTATTACTACGAAATCGCCCAACGGGTCGGGATCGAAAAGATTGCCGCGATGGCCCGGCGTCTGGGGCTTGGACATCGTCATGATTTGCCCCTGTCGGCCGTCGCGCAGGGTCTGGTTCCGACGAAAGCATGGAAACTGGAAGCACGCGGGGCAGAATGGGTTATCGGCGACAGTCTGAATGCGGGAATTGGACAAGGCTTCGTTCTTGCCTCGCCACTGCAACTGGCGGTGATGACGGCGCGCATTTCGACCGGGAAAGCCATTTCGCCACGTTTGGTGCGCGCGATCAACGGTGTTGAGCAACCGGTGCTTGACGACGGTCAGATGGAGATCAACGCAGAGAATTTGGCGCTTGTGCGGCAGGGGATGTACGAGGTCGTGAACGCGCGCCGTGGCACCGGCGGCCGCTCGAAGGTCGTGGCGGACGGGTTGCGCATGGCGGGCAAAACCGGCACCAGCCAAGTGCGCAATATCACCAAGGCCGAACGGGCACGCGGCGTCTTTCGCAACGAAGACCTTCCCTGGAACCGCCGCGATCACGCGCTGTTTGTCTGCTATGCACCGACCGAAACGTCGCGCTATGCCGTGTCAGTGGTGGTGGAACATGGAGGCGGTGGCTCGACCGCAGCTGCCCCCATTGCGCGCGATATCCTTTTGCAAGCGGTCTATGGCGGACAACCACCACTAGAGGCGTATCCTTCAAGCCAACGCGGCACGATCCGGTCGCGCCAGCGCGAAATCGAGGAACTGCTGAGCCGCCCACCGGCCGAACGGTTTGTGGATGAAAGCAACCGCGCATGAGCTTTCTGGAATACAACGTAAAATACGTGCCCTCGGGTTTACGCAAAGTGCTCCATATCAACTGGTTTTTAGTGCTGCTGTTGTCGGCTGTGGCCGGGGTGGGGTTCTTGATGCTCTATTCGGTTGCTGGCGGCAGCATGGAGCCTTGGGCCGCCGCCCAGATGAAGCGATTTGCGCTGGGGATGGGGCTGATGTTCGCCATTGCGATGGTGCCGATCTGGTTTTGGCGCAATATGGCGGGTCTTGGCTATATCATCTCGATCCTGCTGCTGGTTCTGGTCGAATTCATTGGCTCGACCGGGATGGGTGCGCAGCGGTGGATCGACCTTGGATTTATTCGGCTTCAACCCTCTGAACTGACCAAGATCACCTTGGTGATGATCTTGGCGGCCTATTACGACTGGTTGGACGTGAAGAAGGTGTCGCGCCCGTTCTGGGTTCTGGTGCCGATCATCCTGATCCTTCTGCCAACTGCGCTGGTCTTGAAACAACCTGATCTTGGCACCTCGATCCTGCTGATCGCTGGCGGTGGGGCAATGATGTTCTTGGCTGGCGTCAGCCTTTGGTATTTCGGCGCGGTGGTGGCCTCGGGTGTGGGGCTTGTGACCTCGGTCTTCATGTCGCGTGGCACAGATTGGCAGTTGCTCAAGAATTACCAATACCGGCGCATTGATACGTTCCTTGATCCGGCGTCTGATCCGCTTGGCGCGGGCTATCACATCACCCAGTCCAAGATTGCGCTTGGGTCGGGCGGCTGGACGGGGCGCGGGTTCATGCAAGGCACGCAGTCGCGGCTGAACTTCCTTCCCGAGAAACACACGGACTTCATTTTCACCACCTTGGCCGAGGAATTTGGCTTTCTGGGGGGCGCGTCCCTTTTGGCGCTGTATGTGCTGATCATCGCCTTCTGTGTGGCGGCTGCGTTTCAGAACAAGGACCGCTTCAGTTCGCTTTTGATCCTTGGCGTCGCGGTCACGTTCTTTCTTTTCTTCGCTGTGAACATGTCGATGGTCATGGGGCTTGCCCCGGTGGTGGGCGTGCCGCTGCCTATGGTCAGCTATGGGGGCTCTGCGATGTTGGTTCTTTTGGTCGGCTTCGGACTGGTTCAAAGCGCCCATGTGCACAGGGCAAGGCAGAAGAGATGAGCATCAATATCCTCTACGCGGGAAACCCAAGCCGTTGGTCGATCTACCAAGCTGAACTGCGCGCTTCATTGGCCGAAGCAGGCGTCACAGCAACGCTGTCCTGCGATCTGCCTGCAGCGGAGGTGGACTATATCGTTTATGCGCCAAACGGCCCACTTCAGGACTTTTCGCCGTTCACACGCGCAAAGGCGGTCTTGGGGCTTTGGGCGGGGGCGGAAAAGGTCATCGCCAACCAAACCCTGACCCAGCCCTATACGCGGATGGTTGATCGCGGTTTATCCGAAGGCATGA
Organism: uncultured Aliiroseovarius sp.; assembly: GCF_947497285.1. Classification (GTDB taxonomy): domain Bacteria; phylum Pseudomonadota; class Alphaproteobacteria; order Rhodobacterales; family Rhodobacteraceae; genus Aliiroseovarius. The sequence continues at coordinate 245,961 of NZ_CANMFT010000005.1, forward strand.
CCGAATGGGTCGTGGGGCATGTTCTGCGCCATCACCTTGGTATGGATGCCGACATCACACGAACCAAGCCCAGTTGGGGCCGTGCGGCGCCACCTCTGGCGCGTGACCGCAGGGTCGGCATTCTTGGGCTGGGCGTGCTGGGAACGGCCTGCGCCCAAGCCCTGGCAGCGCTGAACTTTCAGGTCATGGGCTGGAGCCGTCGTGCGAAAGAGATCGAGGGGATTTGCTGCCATCACGCAGACGCGGGTTTGCAAGACGTTCTGGCGCAGTCAGAGATCCTTGTTCTGCTGCTGCCTGACACATCTGCGACAGAAAATCTGCTGAATGGTGAACGTCTGGCGGCGCTTCCGCGCGGGGCCGTGATCATCAATCCGGGCCGGGGGCCGCTGATTGATGATCAAGCCCTGTTGGCCGCGCTGGACGAAGGGCATATCGCGCACGCCACGCTGGACGTGTTCCGGGTTGAACCGTTGCCTGACGACCACCCGTATTGGGCGCATCCAAGGGTGACGGTGACCCCGCATATCGCGTCAGACACGCGGCCAGTGTCGGCGGCGCGCGTCGTGGTCGAAAACATTCGCCGGAGTGAGGCGGGCGAACCGCTGTTGCATCTGGTCGATCGCAAGGCCGGATATTGACGCGGGTCTTTGGGGCTAAAGGTCCATCCAGATCGTAACGGGACCGTCATTGACCAGCGACACGTCCATATCCGCACCGAAACGCCCTTGCGCAACTGATATCCCATGTCCTCGCAACTGATCGGCGAAATGCTCATACAGCCGAGCGCCCTCGTCCGGATGGGCCGCAGTTGAAAAGCCGGGGCGGTTGCCACGCGACGTGTCGGCGGCCAAAGTGAACTGGCTGACCACAAGCGCGGCTCCGCCTGTATCGATCAGCGCGCGGTTCATTTTGCCTGCCTCATCCTTGAAGATGCGCAACTTTGATATCTTGGCAGCCAGCGCGGCGGCATTCCCGTCGCTGTCTCCGTCCATGGCACAGACCAGGATCAACAAGCCGGGACCGATCTTCCCGATGGTATCTTCGTCAACGCTGACCGAGGCCTTGCTGACTCTTTGGATCACCGCCCTCATAGCGAGACCTTCGATCCGTGCCAGCGGACCCATTCGTCAAGCGGGGCGCGGTCGGTGCGAAAGGCGTTGGCGGGGTGGGTGTCATCTGCAAATCCAAACGAGATCCCGCACAGGATCACGCGGTCTGCCGGCAGCTTGAACCAGTCGCGCAGGAACGGCGCGAAAGCCGCGACCGCGGCTTGCGGAATGGACGCAACCCCCAAGGCTGTCGCGGCCAGTGTGAAGCCGGTCAAGAAGCCTCCGCAGTCAAGATAGGCATAGGCACCTAGTTCAGCCGGGGCAGTGACCAGCGCCATATGAGGCGCGCCGAAGAATTGGAAGTTTTCCAGCATTTGTCGGGCCGAGGCCTGACGGTCGCCGCGCTCTATGCCGACGCTGTCGTAAAGCTGCAACCCACAGGTCTTGCGCCGGGCTTGGTAAGGGCCGGTGTAGGCGCTGGGCCACTTAACATCCGGTGTCTGTGCGACCCGGGTCGCGTGGTCGTGAAGCGCAAGGCGCAGGCGGTCGGTTTCGTCACCGCAGGTCACATCAACCTGCCAAGGTTGCGCGTTGCACCAGCTGGGCACCTTTTGCGCGGCCAGCAGGATTTTTTCGATCACGCCATCTGGCAGCGGATCAGGCTTGAACGCGCGACACGAATGGCGAGCGCTCAAAAGCGCGTTGAACTCATCGAACTGCATCGGATCCCCTTATTGGCTTTGCGCTGACAAATAGCCGATCACACCCGCCGCGATCAGCCCCAAAATCACGGCGAACGCGATTTTCCATGCCGAGAATGGGCGTTCACCCTGCACGCGACCGTTCTGCCCGTTGACGACAAACCGATAGGTTTTTCCGCGGTATTTGTAGGCCGCAAGCCAAACCGGCAGCAAAATGTGCTTGAAGGTCACATCTGTCATGGTCGTGTCCATCGCGCTGACGCGCTGTCGGTCCCCGCCAATGTCGAACTTTACATCGCGCAGAATGACCCGGTTCATCAGGTCGCGCGCTTCGCTAAAGCCGTCTTCCAGATCGACCGTATAGCCTTCGGCGCGGAAACCAGCCAGATATTCGGGACGGTAGGGTTCCAGCCGGGACAAATCCCAAGGTTCAAGCGCGTCGGTATAGGATTTCGGCAAGCCCCGCGAGGCCAGCACAAGCGTGTCGTCAAAGAACCGTGCTACCTGCCCGGACACGGATTGCCAACGCACATGCTGTGTGCGACGCGTCGTTCGTTCGCCGTTGACCACGACGGTGCGTTCGCGTTCATGCACGGTGCCGCGTTGGCCGGAATACTGCGTTTTGGTGTCGGCGTCGAAGGTCCAGTAGGGCACATATATGCCGGTCATCTTGCGCCCCTTGCGGGCATAGTTGCGCAAACCGTTCGGGGCGAACCAAAGCCGCCCCAGCCAATCTGTCATGGCTTTGCGCGCATCGGTTTCCTCGATCTCGAACGGGGCAAGACCCTTGGGTTTGATCTGCCGGTGCCGCCCGGTGTCCGTGACGATGGGCGTTGCGCAAAACGGACATTCTGCAGCGTGTGTACTGTCGTCAAATTCGGTCTGCGCGGCACAGTTCGGGCAAATGACAACCCGTGTCTCTTCGATCTCGGTGTCGGGAAGTTGAGCGTTCAATGCGCGCTTGAAGTCGAGTTCCCGAATGGCAGGCGGCGCCATTGATCGGTCGTCAATAGGCTTGTGGAACCCGCAATGATCACAGGTCAGTTGGTTGTGTTCAGGATCGAAGCGCAGGTCCGCTCCGCACTGATCACAGGGAAACCGGTGCTGTTCAAGCGGCGTGGTCTGGGTGTCTTCACGCGGGAAAGCCATCAGAGAAGCCTCGTGCAGTCAGGCAGTGGCGCAGGGGCAATCAAGGCTGCCCCTGTCCAATCACTGCGGGTCAAGCGCCGGGCGGCGGCGGTGGCAGGATAGTGAACAGCTGGGCAAGTTCGGCAATGTCGCCTGCGCGTTTCCAGCCGTCCTGACCCGGGGTCCAGACATGGCTGTCGCGCGCCAGATCGCCCGAAGCAGCCATGCGCCCAAGCGTCGCTTTTGAATACGGCCCTTCGGTTTTGCCGTTCGCGGCGATGTGCCAGACATGTTCGACCGGCGGCGGCGGTGGCGTATGCGACGCACCCGCGGCTTGCGGCGCGGCACCCCATGGTCCGGCTTGAGCCATCTGGCCCGCCATCGCCATGCCCATGCCCATTCCAAGTCCGGCCCCCATGCCCCCCCCACCGTTGGGATTTTGTGCAGCGGCTGTCATGGCCTCGGCGGCGGAATACTGCGTGAACGCCCCCAGATCGCCTGCGATGCCCATCGACGTGCGCTTGTCCAGCGCGGCTTCGACCGCCGGCGGGAGCGAGATGTTTTCGATGTAGAATTCAGGGATTGTCAGCCCATATTCGGCGACAATGCCAGATATCTCGGTGGCAATCAGCTTGCCCAGATCGGCGGTGTTCGCGGCCATATCCAGAACCGGGATGCCAGCGCCTGCAATCACGCGACTGAAGGCCTGCACAATGATGTTGCGGATCTGATAGCTGATCTCGTCCATCGTGAACTCGCCATCTGTGCCGACGATTTCGACAAGGAACCGGGCCGGGTCCGAAATGCGCACGCTATAGGTGCCAAAGGCGCGGATGCGCGTCGGGCCAAACTCGGGATCGCGCAGCATGATCGGGTTCTTGGTGCCCCATTTCAGGTCATTGAACCGGGTGGTGTTGACGAAATAGATCTCGGATTTGAATGGCGACTTGAACCCATGATCCCAGTGGTTGATCGTGGTCAGGATCGGCATGTTGTTGGTTTCCAACATGTAAAGACCGGGTGTGAACACATCGGCCAGCTGGCCTTCGTGGACGAAAACAGCAGACTGGCCTTCGCGCACGGTCAGCTTGGCGCCGTATTTGATCTCGTGATCTTCGCGTTCGAAACGCCAGACCATGGTGTCGCGGGTGTCGTCGACCCAGTGAATCACGTCAATGAATTCACCGGTCAGAAAATCAAGAATTCCCATTTTTGCGTTCGCTCCTTGGAGTGTCTGTCATACAGGGCCGCCCGTCAGTTCGGCGGCAATTTGGGTGATCAGCGGGCGTGCTTGCTGTGCCGACATGCCGGGACGCATCCGGTCGTCATACAGCATGCGTAAAAGCATTTCGTCATGCGTTGTCAGCAGGCCGAATTCCTCGTCATCATTAAAGATCGAGGGGCGCGCCTGTGGGCTGTCATTCGACAAGCCCAGACCTTGGGCAACCTCTTCGTGGATACAGGCCGTGCGCATCAGATCGGGGTGTTCGCCGCGGATAACAGCGACGGCTTGTTCGAAGTGGCCGGAGTTGGCCGGATCGCGGGCAAAGACAAGGCAATACGTGTCGCGCGGCATGTTCAGAACGGCGCGTTGACTGGCGGCGCTGATGCCGGGCACGACGCGGCGCAGCTCTGGCCCGAACGCGCGACGTTCGTCTTCGTTCAAGACATAGACGCGGAAATTCCCGCCCTCTGCAACGGTCGAGATCGGATGCCCCGTCACCCGCGCCAGCCTGCGCGCGTATTTGGAAAGTGTTGCGCGATCCTTGGTTTGCTTTTCATCCGACACGGTCGGACCAAACTTGATCGAGATCTGCACCGGTTTTTGCCAGCGCGTCAGACGCGAGGCGTTTTCGCGTGCAACAAGCTGCCCCCCTGACGCTGCATATTCCTGAAAGAAGGCAATGCGTTCGAAATTGCGCGCCAGCATCGCGGCGCTGAACGGCACGTCCGCGCCCCCGCCATCGGTCCGCAAAAGCCCCTGCGTCAACAGGCTGCGCTGAACGCTGGCATAGTAGGCGGCCAGTGCGTCGCTGTTTGGTCCGGGCAGGGAAGGTGCGGCGACAGCACGTGGTTTAGGTGCCGGCGACGACGGCAGGCCGGTCATGCCGGGACCAGTGCTGTTGCACGCCGAAAGCGCCAGCGATACCGCCAGCGCTCCGGTTGCCATCTTGACTGCGTTTCGCCGCATCTTTTCCCCTTCGCCTGGTCAGGCCTAGGCGCCAGGAACGGCGCTGGCCATGTTATGACCGGATGCCGTACCGCGTGCCTTGGCAGACGCAAGAGTGTCCTTCAGCTCTGCCTCCATCTTGATCAACTCCTCTTCGGCGGCTGCGCGTTTCGCTTTGCCTTCGTCGGCGATCGCAAGGCTTTCTTCGATGGTTGCGATCAGGTCGGCGTTGGCTTGCTTGACGGCTTCGATATCGAAGACGCCGCGCTCCATTTCCTCGCGCACAATCTTGTTGGCGTCGCGCAGGTTCTTTGCGTTGGCCGTCAAAAGCTCGTTGGTCAGGTCGGTTGCACCCTTCACCGCGGCCGCTGCATCTGCAGACCGCTGAATGGTTACCGCCTGTGCAAGCTGTGTTTCCCACAGAGGCACGGTGTTGACGAGGGTCGAGTTGATTTTCGTCACCAGTGATTTGTCATTTTCCTGAACCAACCGGATCGAAGGCAGGGACTGCATCGTCACCTGGCGGGTCAGTTTCAGGTCATGCACGCGGCGTTCCAGATCATCACGCGCGGCACGCAGGTCACGCAGCTCTTGCGCCTTGATCACACCCTGATCTTCAGGTGCGGCGGCAACTTCGGCCTCTTTCGCAGGGATCACGGTGTCGTCCAGCTCGGCCAACTTGGCTTCACCGGCCGAGATATACAGCGCCAGCTCGTCATAGAACTCAAGCGTCTTTTCATAGAGCTTGTCGAGCGACTTGATATCCTTGAGAAGCGTGTGTTCGTGGGTCAGGAGGTTGTCCGTGACCCTGTCGATCTGGCCCTGAACATCTTCGTAGCGGGCCATGAATTTTGCGGCGGGGGCTGCGCGCCCCAGAAGTTTTTCCCACCAACTGCGTTCACGGCGCATGTCCAGTTCACTGATCGAAAAACCACGGATCGTGGTCACGATGTTGCGCAGCCCATCCCCAGCAGGACCAACATCCTTGTTGCGCACACCGGCCAGCATGTCTTGGCTGATCACTTGCAGTTCTGACTGCGCGGCTGTGCCAAACTCGATGATCGACTGGGTGTTGCTCATGTCAATTTCAGCCATGCGCTTTTCGATTTCAGCAGAGACCTTCTTGTTGGCCTTTTTCAACGGCACAAGGGCGGTGCTGGGTTCAGGCAGCACGACGGCTGTCACTTCTTCGATGTCTTTCAGGGCAGCTGCGGCCCTTTGGCGAATGGTCTCGGTCATTGGGAAATCCTCACAAGTTACTCCATACGCACGCCTTCGCGTGCCAGTCTTTCGCGCAGAACCTCGATTTCAACATCAAGGTCCGTGCGGTTATCGCTTAGAAATTGCTGGGTGCGGGCTGTGAAATTTGCTTCCAGATCGTCCAGAAGCGTTTCATAGGCAGCCCGCGCACCGCCTTTGGGTTCGCGTTGGTAGATATCGACGAACTTGGTTGTCGCGTCGCGGGCCCCCAGAAGATAGACGCCCAGATATTTGCGCGCGGCGGTCAGGTCACGCGGGTCATCTTCGACCGTGCGAAACATTTCGCGCGCAGTGGTGGAAAAGCTGTCGATCCGCGCTTGAAGGTGGCGATCACGCGTGCGCCCGATGGACTCTTTCATCGCGGACAAGTGCTTTTCTGCTTCGGTCACGGCGCGGGCAACGCGGTCGGTCTGGAATGTGTCCACGCCATCCACCCCTTTGTTGCGCAGGGGGTCCGGGCCGAAAGCGGCAAAATGCAAACCGGCACCAAGGACTGCAAAGATGATGGCGCTTGCCATGCTGCCTCCGACAAACCCCGCAAGCCCCAGCCCTGCGCCCATCAATACCGATCCGAAGATCTTGCGAGGAATGGCAGGGCGACGCGCGATTTTGCGAGCATCATAGGCTTGGTGGGCGAAAACGCCATCTCGGGTCATCCAGGCAGACAGGATCAGCAATCCGAAAGCGGCCAGCGTCATGGCAAGCCCGGCCGGGTCCTGAAAGAAGGCACGGATTGCAAGCGGCAGTGGGGCGATGAACAGAAAATTGACCCGCCCGGCGCTGCGAGCGGGTTGTTTGCCGTCAAACGGGCGGCGCACCGGCGCCTTGCCTTGTGTCTTAGGCTGGCCGTTTGGGCTGAATTCGCCTCCGAACCGCTGAGACATCATGCCCCTCCCGTGATCGAGACATAGAGGATCAGGGCGACAAGCATGAAGAATGCCGTTTTCTGTAATCCGTTCTCAGACATTTCAGGCTCCTTTCGCGGTCGCCACGTCAATAGCAATATAGGGCTGCATGGCGCGTATCGCCATGGGTTTGTTGATTATCCCCACGGTTGGCAGCCTGCCGCGTGACTTGCACAATAGGCGGTTGTGGTGCCGCGTGAAGGGGAAAGTGCCGCAAGGTTCCCCGCCGGCCATTGGAACGAGGCTCACGGTTGGACTGTCGATGCCTGCGCCTCCTGCGCCCGCCAGCGGGTCAAAGCGCGCGACATCACCTTGCGCCAAAGGCTGGGGATCAGTGCGATCGTGGCCATTGCGGGCAACGAATGAGGCAGCATTGGCGCTTCGAGTGCGGTGGGCAAGTGAAGCGCTGGGTATGGCCGCATCGGGTGGGCGTGGTGGTCGGAGTGGCGTGGGGCATTCAGCATCATGTGGCTTGTGAACCAATGGGGTGCGTTCCAACTGTGCTTCACGCCAACGGGTTCATAGTTGCCATCGTCGCGCATGGCGCGCGTCAGGCCGTAGTGTTGGACGTAATCGGACAGCAAAAGCTGCGTCTGGGCGTGTGCGCAGAGCAGGAGATAGCCGATCAAGCCGCCGAACCCACCGATAAAGATCGACAGCACCACCATTGCGATACCGCCTCCGATATAGGTGACATAGGGGTTCAGCGCTCGCCCGCTCTTGCGCTCCAGATCTTGTTTTTCCATGTCATAGCCCGCTGAAAACGAGCCCTTCCAAGCGCGTGGTGCGAAGTCATAGAAGCTTTCGCCTTCCTGGGCGGTGTTGGGGTCGTCTGGCGTTGCCACCCACCTGTGGTGCACTTTGGGGTGCGCCGAGGCGTGGTGACCAAACAAAAGCGAAATATAGACCCATTTCCCCAAACCCCGCAGCACCCTGTTGCTTCGGTGGATCAACTCATGCGCGTTCGAGTTAGAGACTTGCCCAAAAAACAAGCCAGCCGCCAGGAATGTCGCGATGAGGCCACCCAAGGCCAAGCCAGTTCCGCCAGATAGGGCAAAGACAACCAGCGCCAACAGGGGGAAATGCGCGATGGCCAATGCAGCGGACAGTCGGTTTGCGTCCTTGGTGATCCCGTCTTCATCAAGCGGTTCAGCGATGCGCAAAATCAGCTCGTCGGCGCCGTAAGACAGCGCTGTCATATAGAGAAGAGCCGCCAGCGCGAAAGGGCCGCCAAAGATGGCGCCAAGCGCGATCAACAGCATCGGTGTTGCGGCACTTACCGCAAAGAACCGAAGAGGGTGAGAGATGATTTTCGCCATAGGGCCTCCGCTCGTGACGTAACCTACCCGCGTCATGCGGGAAATATCGTGCAAATGGCAAAGATACGCAATCCGCCAAGCGCATGTCGTTTTTGGATAGCGCGGTGGTAAGCGCGGGGTCTAGTGTGGGGCGGTATCACATTGAGGTTGGACATGGCGCTGGGCGACAAAAAAGGCATCTGGAAATCGGGTAAGGGCAAGGGGCGACGCAAGCCGAAAGGCCGACAGGTCGATCCCGCCGCGCTGGAAGCCGTCCAAGCCCTGCTGGGCGACCGCCCCCGCCGGCGCGATCTGTTGATCGAATTTCTGCACCTGATCCAGGACGCCCACGGCCACCTGTCCGCCCCATATCTGCGGGCCTTGGCGTATGAGTTGAAGATCGGTCAGGCCGAAGCCTATGAGGTTGCCAGCTTCTATGCCCATTTCGACGTGGTGCGCGAAGATGAGACACCTCCACCCGCGTTGACCATTCGTGTCTGTGACAGCCTGTCATGCGAGTTGGCCGGGGCGGAGACGTTGCAAAAAGCCCTTGAGGATGGGCTCGATGCCGCCGAAGTGCGCGTCGTGTGCGCGCCCTGCATGGGCCGCTGCGATACAGCCCCGGTGCTGGAACTGGGGCACAATCACATCGACCACGCGACACCGGAAAAGGTGCAGGCAGCGATTGCCGCCGGGGAAACACACGCCAAACTGCCCGCCTATGAAGACCTCGCGGTTTATCGCGCCGCTGGAGGCTATGCCAAGCTTGAAGATCTGCGCGCGGGTGGCGATTGGAAGGCCGTGCAGGACGACGTGCTGGCCGCCGGTCTGCGTGGGCTTGGTGGGGCTGGGTTCCCGTCGGGGAAGAAATGGGGCTTTGTGCGCGCCAATGACGGCCCCCGTTATCTGGCCGTGAATGGCGACGAGGGCGAGCCGGGCACCTTCAAAGACCGCTACTATCTGGAGCGCACGCCGCACCTTATGCTGGAAGGCATGTTGATCGCCGCCTGGGCGGTCGAGGCCGAGACCTGTTTTATCTACATGCGCGACGAATACCCCGCTGTGTTGGAGATCCTGCGCCGCGAAATTGCAGCACTTGAGGCCGCAGGCATTGTCGCGCCCGGCTATATCGACCTGCGGCGCGGGGCAGGTGCCTATATCTGCGGCGAAGAAAGCGCGATGATCGAATCCATCGAAGGCAAGCGCGGTATGCCGCGCCACCGTCCGCCCTTCGTGGCGCAAGTGGGCATCTTCGACCGCCCAACACTGGTGCATAACGTCGAAACGCTGCACTGGGTCGCTCGTATTCTGCGCGAGGGCCCCGAAATCCTGACCTCGGTCGAAAAGAATGGCCGCACGGGGCTGCGCAGCTATTCCGTATCGGGTCGCGTTGCCAACCCGGGCGCGCATCTTTTGCCTGCAGGCTCGACGATTAGTGACATCATTGACGCCTGTGGCGGTATGGCCGACGGGCATAGCTTCAAAGCCTATCAGCCGGGCGGTCCATCATCGGGCCTGTTGCCCGCGTCGATGGATGACATCCCGCTTGATTTCGACACGTTGCAGCCGCACGGCACCTTTATCGGCTCGGCGGCGGTTGTCGTCCTGTCTGACAAGGACAGTGCGCGCGATGCGGCCCTGAACATGCTCAGGTTCTTTGAGGATGAAAGCTGCGGGCAATGCACCCCGTGTCGATCTGGTTGCGAGAAGGCCGTGAAGCTGATGCAGGCGGATCGCTGGGATCGGGGCCTGCTGGGCGAGCTGTGCACAGTCATGCAGGACGCGTCAATCTGCGGGCTGGGGCAGGCGGCACCCAATCCCATCCTGCTCACCATGAAACATTTTCCGGACGAGGTTTAGCCCGAGCGAGCCGCCCGCGTTCTTCCAACGTCACGCTTGACCCGCAGGGCCGCGCCGCGCATCGCTTGGACCGTGCCACGCGCACGAACACCTGTTGTTAAGGGCTGCAGCGTTAGGAAGATACCATGAGCAACCTGTTGATGATCCTTGGTCTGATGTGCGCGGCCGCTTATCTGCCGTTGACCTCGGCTTCGGCGTCCTGGTCGCGCTCGATTATCAAGACGGTGCCGGTTCTGGCCTTTTCATTCGCGGCCTATGCGGGTGGGGTGGGGCCATTCCTTGTCGCCGCCTTGTTTCTTTCGGCCTTGGGCGATTTTGGGCTGTCACGGGACGGGGATGGACCCTTCCTTTATGGACTGTCGGCCTTCGCATTGGCGCACTTGGTTTACATTCTTCATTTCATGAGCGTGTCAAATGCCCCCCTGTGGGACGCGTTTTCGTCCGCCCCTGTGGCCGCGATCATTCTGGTGGCTCTGATGGTCTCGACCGAACTGTGGCTGGCCACCCATACCGGGCATCTGCAATGGCCAGTGCGTATCTATGTGGTGATCATCGGCGCGATGGGCTTGGCGGCCCTGACGCTGCCCTTCGGGTGGATGGTGATCGGCGCGGTGTTGTTCATCGTGTCTGACGTAATCTTGGCGATCAATCTGTTTCGAATGTCAGATACCCATCACCACCGCATGAAGGCCGGGTATGCGGTCTGGACCCTCTATGTTGCTGGGCAGGTTTTGATCCTGTGGGGTGGCATGCTCGGATGAACGCCTGCGCTGCCCCCTTCCATCCGACACTTATGTGTCATAGTTGGATAGAAAGCGATCAAGAGGGCGCACATGGCTTTTTTCTCGAAACTCAAAGAACGTCTGTTCAAATCCTCATCCAAGCTTGAAGAAGGTCTTGAGGCCATCGTTGAGGATGGCGGCGAGGAAGAGCTGGTTGAGGCGACACAAGACGAGGTCGTGGCAACCGCCGCGCCGGACGTGGTTGATACAGAGACCGCCCCAGATGACGTAATTCCTGAGCCTGAGCCTGAGCCTGAGCCTGAGCCTGAGCCTGAGCCTGAGTTTGATCAGGCGACCGCCGATGCAGAATACGAAGCGCTCTTGGCTGACATGGAAGAGGTGACGCCCGAACAGGCTGCTGCTGCGGAGGCTTTGGAGCCTTGGGTTGAACCGGAAGACGGCATTGACGCCTCGTTGGAAGAGCAGCTTGATGAGATCGAGGGCGCAATTGAAAACTTGGTAGAACCTGCCAATGATGCGACGTCCGAAAAGGCCCTTGAGGCGCCGGAAGAGGTCGCGGAGGTTTCACCCGAACCCGAACCCGAACCCGAACCCGAACCCGAACCCGAACCCGAACCCGAACCCGAACCCGAACCCGAACCCG
>NZ_CANMFT010000006.1 GCF_947497285.1 uncultured Aliiroseovarius sp.
TCACGTCCTTGCCAAGAAACACAATCCGCAAAAGAACGCCCTTGCTGTCCAGAACAGGCGCAAAACTGCCTTCAACACATGCGATTGTTCCGTTGTCGCACTGCATTTCGAAGCGACCATAAATGCTTTCACCGTCATTCAGTCGTTCGAAGACAGGGCCTCGTTCGCGTGCCAGATCAGGATCAAACCGGAACAGGTCATTGACGTGCATCGCTGTCAACGCGTCGGCGGTTTTGTCCAGCAGCTCTCTGAGCAGGGCATTTGACGTCAGGACATGGCCCGACAGGCTGAATTCCGCTTTGACCTGATGGCTGTCGATCGAGCTTAGGATCGCGAGGTTCATGGTTTCCTGGGTCACGTCTTTCCATTCCACGACATACCCCATTGCGGTATCTTCCGGGTCGCAAACCAGGTTGATATCGAGCGTGAAGCGCGCATCCCCAACCGCGATTGTGTCATGGAAAGGGGTCCGCCCACGCCCTTCAAGAAAGCGTTTCACATCGTCATGTGTCGTTTCGGGCATGACACGCAACAGGCTCTCTCCGATCAGGTTGTCGGGGTCAAACCCACGCGCAACTTGTTCAAAATTCCCTTCATGGGTTCGCAGCACTGCCAAGAGGGCCGGGCTACAGGATGTGATCGTCAGAGCTTCATCCGTCAGCATCAAACTGGCGGACGACCGATCAAAAGCCGTGCCTCGAAACAGGTTCTCGCGCATCTGTTCGACCCCATCGCGCAACCGGTTCGAAAAGGCGCAAAGCGACTTTGCGATGCCTCCCAACTCGTCACCTCGGGTCATGCTTGGGATGGGGGTGTCATAGTCCTCCAAAGCCACACGGTCGATCGCGTCCTTGATTCCAGACAAAGGGCGCGCAACGGTCAGCCACACGACGTAGGTCGTCGCGACCAGAGAAATCAGAAAGATCACGGCCGCGACCACCAAAGCCAAATTCTGATCTTTGCTGGCCACGTCGCGAAGCTGCTGGGCGGACCATGCAAGCGCAACCACACCAAGCACCTTGTCGTTTCCATCAGCTTGCACGGGCTGGGCGATTAGCGTCCCATCCAACGACCGCTGAACTTCGCCAGTCTCAAACGCGCGCAAGGCAAGGGCCTGCAAGTCCGGCAACACATCCGCATCGCTGCCGCCGTCAAACAACGTGTCCCTGGGTGTTGCAAAAGCGGCTGCATATCGCAGTTTTCCCTCACCTTCTGACAAAAGGCCTTCTAGCCGCCGTTCAACACCGACACGGCTATTTGCCCGGAACGACCCGACCAGCACATCCGAAGTAAACTTCGTCATGTCAGCAGCCTGATAGGCCACCGTGCTGTCGATGATCTTGTTCGAGGTCGCCATGGACAAATAGGCCAAGGCGACACCCACCAATGCACTGCTGATCGCCACAATAAGTGAGATCTTGAGGAAAATGGTGTTCAAACCCAATTTGCGAGCAATATCACGCGTCGATTTCTTCATGCACTGGCATCCTTTTGCGACACATCCACAACGTATCCAAGGCACCATAACCGCGAAGGTATTTCGCTGCAGTTAACGGCGGTCTTGTCGCGGGCTCGCAAAATTCCGGAACCTCAAAAACGTCTTGTCTATCGGGTCAACGGGCAGCGCAACATAGGCCAGCTGTTGCGGCAGTTCGCCCATGGACGGCGCGGCGCGCTGCCCCTAGAAGGGCGTCAAGATCAAGTTGAAAGGCGGCAAAACATGACGGGATGGTATGGATATTTCTTCGCGTTTTTCATGTTTTTCTTATCGCACTCGATCCCGGTGCGCCCTGCCGTCAAGGCGAGGTTGGTGTCCAGACTGGGCCAACGCGGTTTCACGATTGCCTATTCGGCCTTGTCTACCGCAATGTTGGTCTGGGTTATCGTGGCTGCAGGCCGCGCGCCCTTTATCGGGCTTTGGGATTGGGCGCTGTGGCAAAACCATGTCACGCTGACTTGCATGTTCCTGGCCTGTGTGATTGCAGCCATGGCGATCGGGCGGCCCAATCCGCTGTCATTTGGCGGAGCGCATAATGACCGGTTTGAGCCGTCCGCACCGGGGCTGGTCGGCTGGGTGCGCCATCCGCTTCTGGCGGCGCTGTTGTTGTGGGCGCTGGGGCATATGGTGCCAAACGGAAACCTTGCCCATCTCATTCTGTTCGGACTGTTTGCGGGCTTTTCGCTGCTCGGCGCAAAGATCGTTAACCGGCGCCAGAAACGGATCATGGGCGAGGCACGCTGGCACGCCCTGACCCAAACACGCCGAGAACTACGCCTCACCACCAACGGCGTGCTGCGTTTTGGAATTGGGGTCGCGGTCTATCTGACACTGATTGGCCTTCATGGGCCCGTCATCGGAGTCTCACCACTGTTCTGAAGCGCTATGCCGCGCGCCACATCGCGCGGGTTGCAGCCAAATTCCTGCCGAAAGGCGCGCGCGAATGCGCTGGCATCTGCATAGCCGACCCGCAACCCGACTTCGGCAATTGACAGACCATCCGCGATCAACATGCGTTTGGCCGCATTCAGGCGTAAACGCTTGTAGACCTGACGCGGGGTCGCCCCGAAATGCTTGTTGAAACGAAGCTCCAGATCGCGCTGGCGACAGTCAACCTTCCGCGCGAGTTCCGCGATGGTCAGCGGATTTTCGATCTGTGCCGCCATCATACGCAGGCACAGATCGACGCGCCGGTCAGACCGTATTTGGGGCGGTGCTTGGGTCGCGTGCGAACCATCCGACATGAAAAGCTGCGTGAGCTCCAAAAGCAAAGCCGTCCCGTGATCTTCGCCAATCAGCTCGCATGCCAGATCGAATGCCGCCATACCACCGCTGCAGGTGATCCGACCACCATCCCGCACCCAGCGCGCACGCTGAACATTGATGGAGGTAAACCTCTCGGCAAAGGCCTCGGTTCGGTCGAAATGAACTGTCGCCCGACGCCCATCCAAAAGCCCGGCCGCTCCCAAAAGCCAGCTACCGGTATCAATTCCAGCCATCACCTGGAAATGACCCGCAAGAGCGCGCAACATCTTGGCGGTCGCAGGTCTGGCATGGGTTTGGTGATCATAACCCGCCACGACATACAGTATGTCACCGCGTCCGATCTCGCCAAGCGGCGTCGTGGGCATGACCGGCAACCCGCTGGAAGACTGCACCGTGCGGTCACCGGGCGTGCAAATCTGCCAAGTATAAGCCGCATACCCCAACAGCGCATTCGCGGCGCGCAAGGGTTCCAGAAGGTTGGCCAGCGCAAGGTTCGAAAACTGATCGAACAGCAAAAAGCTGATGCGTTGAGTTTGCTTTTCGGTTTTTGACCATTTCTGCATGATTTTGCTTAAATCTGCACATCACGCGCGTCAATCCCGGACATCATGAATGGACACGCGAACCATTCTGCGAGGATCCCATGCCCCTGACCATGAACACCGATGTTTTCATTACCTGCGCCGTCACCGGGTCAGGCAGCACGCAGGACCGATCGCCCCATGTGCCGCGCAGCCCCAAGCAGATCGCTGACAGCGCGATTGCCGCCGCGAAAGCAGGCGCTGCCATCGTGCATTGCCATGTGCGCGACCCCGAAACTGGCACGCCCTCGCGCGACCCGAAACTCTACCGCGAAGTGACCGACCGCATCCGCGCGTCCGATGTGGATGTTGTTCTGAACCTGACCGCGGGTATGGGCGGCGACATCACGTTCGGCCCAACGGACGCGCCCATGCCGGTGAACGATGCCGGCACCGACATGATCGGCGCCACCGAACGGGTCGCCCACGTGGCCGAATGCCTGCCCGAGATCTGCACGCTGGATTGTGGCACCATGAACTTCGCCGAGGCGGATTATGTCATGACCAACACCCCCGGCATGTTGCGCGCCATGGGCAAGATGATGACCGATCTGGGCGTGAAACCCGAGATCGAAGCCTTCGACACAGGCCATCTGTGGTTCGCCAAGGAACTGGTGAAAGAAGGCGTGCTGGACAGCCCCGCCCTTGTGCAGCTGTGCATGGGTGTGCCGTGGGGCGCGCCAGACGACCTGAACACCTTCATGGCGATGGTCAACAATGTGCCCGACGACTGGACCTTCTCGGCCTTCGGGTTGGGGCGCAACCAGATGGCCTATGTCGCAGCGGCCGTGCTGGCGGGCGGCAACGTGCGCGTCGGGCTTGAGGATAACCTGTGGCTTGGCAAGGGCGAGCTTGCGACCAACGAACAGCTTGTGACCCGCGCGCGTGGCATCATCGAAGGCATGGGCGCCCGCGTGATTGGTCCCGAGGACGTGCGCGAAAAGCTGGGCCTTGTGAAAAGAGCCCCGAAATGAAGGCGGCAATCATTGGCGGCGGCGTCATCGGCGGCGGCTGGGCCGCGCGGTTCCTTCTGAACGGGTGGGACGTCGCCGTGTTCGACCCCGACCCCGAGGCTGAACGCAAGATCGGCGAGGTTCTGATCAACGCCCGCCGCGCGCTGCCGGGCCTCTACGAAACCGCGCTGCCTGCAGAGGGCAAATTGACCTATCACGACGATCTGGCCCAAGCCGTCGCAGGTGCCGATTGGGTGCAGGAAAGCGTGCCGGAGCGGCTGGACCTAAAGCACAAAGTCTTTGCAGACCTGATGCGTCTCGCGCCGGAAACGGCGATCATCGGTTCATCAACATCGGGCTTCAAACCCTCGGAACTGAACGAAAAAGGCGAGCGTGCGATTGTCGCGCATCCGTTCAACCCGGTCTACCTTCTGCCGTTGATCGAGCTTGTGGGCGACGAAGGCACCTGCACCCGTGCCGCCGACATCCTTCAGTCCATCGGCATGTACCCCCTGAAAGTGCGCAAGGAAATCGACGCCCATATTGCCGACCGCTTCCTTGAGGCGGTCTGGCGCGAGGCGCTCTGGCTAGTCAAGGACGGCATCGCAACGACCGAGGAAATCGACGAGGCGATTCGCATGGGCTTCGGCCTTCGCTGGGCGCAGATGGGCCTGTTTGAAACCTACCGCGTCGCGGGTGGCGAGGCGGGCATGAAGCACTTCATGGCCCAGTTCGGCCCCTGCCTGTCCTGGCCCTGGACCAAGCTGATGGACGTGCCGGAATTCACCGATGAACTGGTTGACCTGATCGCAGGCCAGTCGGACGCGCAATCCGGCCATATGTCGATCCGCGAATTGGAGCGGCTGCGCGACGACAACCTCGTCTCGATGCTACGCGCCCTTAAGGCCCGCGGGCCGGGATCCGGCGCAGGCCGGGTGATCCGCGAACACGAGGCGGACCTGTGGCCTACGATGACCGATACCGTTCCCCTGCGCACCGTCACCCGTGACGTGCCGGTGGACTGGACGGACTATAACGGCCACATGAACGAAGGACGCTATGGTCAGGTGTTCTCGGATGCTGCCGACCGGGTGATGGCGCATGTGGGCGCAGATGCGGATTATATCGCGTCGGGCCTCAGCTATTTCACCGCTGAAACCAACATCAAGTATATCGACGAATGCCATGCGGGCGAAACGGTCTACGTGGACACCACCGTGACCCTTGGCGAAGGCAAAAAGCTGCGCCTGTGGCACGAGATGAAGCGCACGAAGGATGGCGGGCTGCTGGCAACCTGCGATCAATTCCTGCTGCATGTGGACCTAAACACCCGCAAATCCTGCCCGCCCCGCGCCGATGTCGAAGCGCGCGTCGTAGCTTTGGCATCCTTACATGCCAACCACAGCGCATAAGGGTCGCGGGTCCGGCAACACGCTCAGCCAGCAGACGTGATGCGCGCTAGTCCAGCGTCTGGCGATAGCGTTTAAGCGCAATGGTCACGATCACCAGCATGATCACCGCGATGCCCAGCAAATCAACCGCGATATCGCTAAGATCAGCACCTTTCAGCATGACTTTGCGCACAAGGCGCAGAAAATGCGTCGCAGGAATGGCATTGCCAATTGCCTGCGCCCATCCGGGCATGGCGGCGAACGGAAACATGAAACCCGAAAGCAGAATGGTCGGGAGCAACGTGAAGAACGAGATTTGCATGGCCTGCATCTGACTGCGCGCCACCGTTGAGATTAGAAAACCAAGCGCAAGGTTCACGACGATGAACAGGTTGAAGCCGACGAAGAACGCCACTGGCGATCCGATGAAAGGCACACCGAACAGCACCCGCGCCGCGACCAGAAACACCAGCGTCTGCACATAACCCACAAGGATATAGGGGGCGATTTTACCCAGCATGACCTCCATCGGACGCACCGGTGTTGCGATCAAGGTCTCCATCGTGCCTTTTTCGCTTTCGCGCACGATCGCGACCGCCGTGATCATGATCATCGTCATCGACAAAATGACCCCCAGCAACCCCGGCACGATGTTGATCGAAGAGTTGCCTTCCGGGTTGTATTGACGGTGAACCACCACGCCGAACGGCGGCGGGCGGGCTGCGGTAAACCCAAGCGCGCCGGTCAGGGTCTGCGCCATCGCGGTGTCCACGATCCCCGACATCGCGCCTGCGGCCCCCCCAACGGCCGTCGGGTCAGAGGCATCAGCCGCAATCAGGATTTCAGGCGACAGACCGCGAACGATATCGGTTTCAAACCCCTGCGGGATCACCACGACGAAATTGGCGGTGCCGTCGCGCAGCGCACGCTCTCCTTGCGCCGGGCTTGTGACGACGCCCTCAAAATCGAAATAGGTCGAGCTTTGCATGCCCATCAGGATGGCGCGCGTGACGGGTCCTTCGTCTGCCATTTCGACCAATGTCGGCAAATGACGCGGGTCAGAGTTGATCGCATAGCCAAAGATCAGGAGCTGCATGATCGGAACGCCGATCATCATCACGAAGGTAATTCGGTCGCGCCGCATCTGCACGAATTCCTTGGACAGAACGGCCAAAAATCGGGACCACGAAAACCGCCACCTCATGCCGGACCTCCGTCGTAATTGTCCGCTGCCCCCGCCATCAGATAAATGAACGCCTCTTCCAGCTCGGCCTCTTTCAAGACCCATTTATGTGTGCCTTTGGCTTGGTTTTGTGCCGCGAGCGCCTTCAGCGCCGCTTCATCCGTGCCCGACACATGCAAGACGGCCCCAAACCGCGCCACCTGCCCGACCCCGGGGTCAGCGCGCAATGTGGCCTCAAGCGCAGTCAGGTTCGGGCCGGTCACGCGATAGGTGTGCAGTCCGATCATTTTCGGGATATCGCGCGCGGTGCCCGAGATGAGCTTTTTGCCATACGCGATATAGGCGATAAAGTCGCACTGGATGGCTTCGTCCATGTAATGGGTGGACACCAAAACGGTGACCCCTTTGGCGGACAAGCGCCGAATTTCATCCCAAAAGTCACGTCGCGCCTTGGGGTCCACGCCCGCCGTGGGTTCGTCCAGCAACAAAAGTGCCGGATCGTGGATCATGCAAGCCGCCAGCGCCAGTCGCTGCTTCCAACCGCCTGACAAGGTGCCCGCCAACTGCCCTGCCCGATTGGCAAGACCCAGATCCTCCAACGCGGCTTGCACCCGTGCGCGGCGGTCCTTGACTTGAAACATCCGTGCGATGAAGTCGAGGTTTTCACGAATGGTCAGGTCTTCATAAAGCGAAAACCTTTGGGTCATGTAGCCCACGTTTTCCTTGATCTGGTCCTGTTCGGTCAGAATGTCATAGCCAAGGCAGGTGCCGTGCCCCCCATCAGGCGTCAAAAGCCCGCACATCATGCGGATCGTTGTGGTCTTGCCCGACCCGTTCGGTCCCAGAAAGCCGTAGATCGCACCTTTCGGCACTTCCATGTCGAAGTGATCCACGACCACGCGACCACTGAAGGACTTTGTCAGATCGACCACAGATATGGCGGGCGCTTGGGTCATTGGCGGGGGCTAAGTGTCAGGGGTTGGCCCGGCAACACGCCGTCGGCATTTTCCAGAACGGCCTCGGCGCGGAACACAAGGCGGGCGCGTTCTTCGCGACTATAGATAATGGGAGGTGTATATTGCGGCGTTGTCGCCAGCCGCGTCACCCGCGCCGTCAGATTGGCGGGACAACCATTGCAGGTCACGTCAAAGACCTCTCCGGGTTGAACGCTGGCGCGATGTGCCTCGGGCACGAAGAACAAGGCTTTCAGAGCATCCGGCGGCAGGATGGACATAACGGGCGCGGCCGCGCCGACCACCTCGCCTTCTTCATAGAAAACGCGGTCAATCAACCCGCCGACCGGGGCGATCACCTCGCGATCAGCCAAAGCGGACCGGGCGTCGTCCAGCTGTGCCAGGGCGGCTTCGTGCGATGCTTCGGCGGCGATACGCTGGGCGTCGCGCGCTGGCAATTCTGCAACCTGCAACTGCGCCTCAAGCTGGGCCACACGCGCATTGGCACTCAGAACCATGGTTTGGTCTGCATCGACACGTGCCTTTGACACGGACCCACTGGCCAGCAATTGCTCGGACCGATCAAGCGTGGACTGGGCCAACCTCTGGTCAGCCCGGGCCTGATCCAGCGTCGCCCGGATCACATCAATCTCGGCCGTCCGGCTGCCTGTCGACAGGTTGTCGAGGTTGGCCTGCGCCACCGCGACTTGTGCCGTAGCGGCGCGCAGAGCCGCCTTTTGGTGCGAGGCATCAATCCTGAACAGGACATCGCCCGCCCCAACCATTTCACCTTCGTCGACCCCCATCTGCACGATCCGCCCCACAGCCGAGGGCGCGACGTAAACATAATCCGCCTCCACATAGCCGTTATAGGCGCTGACATCGGGGGATCCGAAGCCGGGGATAACGATGCTGATCAACGCAATCAGCCAGTCGGGTAGCGAGCTCATTGGGCATCTCCTTCAAGGGGGGCCAATCCCGCACACAGAATTTGCAGGTGGTTTTCAACCAATTCGTCCAGCTGCAAACCTCCGTCAGGGGCAACGCTGAAGACTTCGAACAAGATGATATGGGCGATGATCGGCCCCATCACAGATCGCGCAGTCAGCTCGGGGTCGATCGGTCGGATATGCCCCCCCTGAACCCCTTGCGCCAACAGCGCCGCGATGGCGGGCAGCGCACGAAACAGCACCTTGTCGCGAAACAAGCTTGCCAGTTGGGGCGCGATCGAGGCTTCGCGCAGGATGATCATCGGCACGGCCCGCACGGCGTCATCACTGAGCGCCTGCCCGACCTGTCGCAGAAACATCGCCAAAACAGGTCGGGGGTCGCCTTTATACCCCTGCATCGCGTCGAAAACAGATCCGGTCAACGGGGCGATGGCGCGTTCGACCAGTGCTTCCAGAATGGCATCTTTCGACGTGAAATACAGATAGACAGTGCCCTTTGAAAACCCGGCCCGACGCGCGATCTGGTCGACCGTGGTTTGAGAGAAGCCTTTTTCGGTGAACAGAGCGAGCGCTGCGTCCAAAACCTCATCCGGGCGCGCCTCGGCGCGACGGCGAAACTTTGGCTCTTTGGGTTTGAATGCTGTCATGCTTTCATTAATAACTGACTGGTCAGTTATATAAAGGGAAAAGTGTGCTGCCTTGCGTAAGCGCCTTGCCAAGCAACGCTTGCCGGCGTCGGCTACTTCTGGAAAACCGCCCAATAAACACCTGCCACCAAGACACCGCCGCCAACGATGTTGCCAAGGGTCACAAAGATGAGGTTGCGTAGAAAGCCCAACACATCATAGGCCACGATACCTTCAAACATGGCGACCGGAACCACATACATATTGGCAACCGAGTGCTCGAACCCGACGGCAACGAAGGCGGCAATGGGCAGCAAGACCGCCACAACCTTGCCCGTTACAGTGTGCGCCGCATAGCTCATCCATACCGCCAAACAGACCAGCATGTTGCACAATATGCCGCGAAAAAGCGCCTCTGTCGCTGTCAGGTCCAGCTTGGCCTGCGCCATCGCAGCGGCTGTCGTGGAAAGGTTGGCGCTGTCCAAGACCCCTGACTGCACGACAAAAGCGGCGATCATCAACGCGCCGACAAGGTTGCCCGCATACACGATCGTCCAGTTGCGCATCATCGCCGCAAGCGTGAAGTCCTGGTTGAGCCATGGCAGGACCATCAAGGTATTGCCGGTGAACAGCTCACCGCCCGCCACCAACACCAGCACAAGCCCGACCGAAAAAGCCAGTCCCCCGATCAGACGTGTCGGCCCAGCGCCAAAGGAGCTGTCGGAGATCACAAGCGTGTAAAACAGTGCGCCCAAGGCAATGAAAGCCCCTGCCATCAGTGCAAGTAAGGCAAGTTGCCGTGTGGTGTTCTGACTTTTGGCAAGGCCAATTGTGGCGACTCGTTCGGCAATCTGCGCCGGGGTTCGGGCTTCCATGTCCATATGCACCCTCTTATGTGCGCTTTGATTTGCGATGCTCTGCGGCCGCCACGTTCTGCTTCACGTTCAGAAAACTGTCAGGCGTGACAGATATCGAATCGATCCCAAAGCCGACAAGCGTGCGCGCATAGCCGGGGTCGTTGCTGGGCGCCTGACCGCAAAAGCCAACCTTCGACCCAACGGCATGCGCCTCGCGGATCACGGTTTCGATCATCCACAACACCGCAGGGTCATTTTCGCGAAACAAAGGAGCCAGCAATTCGGAATCGCGGTCAATGCCAAGGGTCAGCTGGGTCAGATCATTCGACCCGATCGAGAAACCGTCAAACCGCTTGGCAAATTCTCGCGCCAGAATGACATTCGATGGCACCTCGCACATCACATAGACCTGAAGCCCGTTCACCCCGCGTTCCAACCCGTTCTCGGCCATGACCCGCAGCACATCGTCTGCTTCAGCCGGGGTGCGGCAGAACGGGATCATCACGATGGCATTGTCAAACCCCATTTCTTCGCGCAGTCGACGAATGGCACGGCATTCAAGGGCAAACCCCTCGCGGTATTCATCCGAGTAATACCGCGAAGCACCACGGAACCCGATCATCGGGTTTTCCTCGTGCGGCTCGAACTGGCGTCCGCCCAGCAAATCGGCATATTCGTTGGTCTTGAAATCGCTCATTCGAATGATGACCGGTTTGGGATGGCACACAGCCGCGATCCGCGACAAGCCACGCGCCAGTTGATCAACGAAATATTGCGGCTTGTCGTCATACCCGCTTGTCAGCTCTTCGATGGCCTCACGCGCGGCCGCGTCCTTCAGCGCGTCAAACTTCACCAGCGCCATAGGGTGCACCTTCACGGCCGAGTTTACCACAAATTCCATCCGCGCAAGGCCAACACCCGCGACAGGCAGGCGCCACCACCGGAATGCGGCAGCCGGGTTGGCGATGTTTAACATCACGTCCGTCGTCGTGTCGGGCACTGCGTCAAGGCGTTGCTCTTCCACGCTTATTTCGGCGTGGCCTGCATAGACGAACCCATCCTCGCCCTCTGCGCAGGACACGGTGATTTCCTGTTCGTCATGCAACACATGCGTGGCATCGCCACAACCGACAATCGCGGGCAACCCCAGTTCTCGGCTGACGATAGCCGCATGAGATGTCCGGCCCCCATGATCGGTCACGATGGCCGCTGCGCGCTTCATGATCGGCACCCAATCCGGGTCGGTGGTCGAGGTCACGAGGATCGCGCCGTCGACAAAACGGTCGATATCTGCCGCCGTCTCGATCAGGCAGACCTGACCGTTGACAGCCGCCTCGCCTACGCTGAGACCCGTCAACAGCACCTCTCCCGTGCCAGACACGCTGTAGGATTTCAATGCCCCCGCTTCGACCCGCGACTGCACGGTTTCTGGGCGGGCCTGAACGATGAACAACGCGCCGCTGTTTCCATCCTTGGCCCATTCCATATCCATTGGCTGACCATAATGGTCCTCGATCGTGCGCGCATGCCGGGCGAGTTCAAGGATCTCATCATCTGACAGCACAAAAGCCGCGCGTTCTGCCTTTGAGGTGGGCACATTGCGGATATCGCCCCCGCTGGCCCCGGCATAGATCATTTTCTTTTCTTTTGCCCCAAGCCGCTTTTCAAGGATCGGGGTCAGCGAGGGGTCATCCAGAAATGGCTTGAAGGCCTGATATTCGTCCGGGTTAACGGCGCCTTGAACGACGTTTTCGCCAAGCCCCCAAGCCGCGCTGATCATCACCGTCTTATCAAAGCCGGTTTCCGTATCGATCGAGAACATGACCCCAGACCCTCCAATGTCCGAGCGCACCATCTGCTGGACCCCGACCGACAACGCCACCTTGGCGTAATCAAACCCCTTCAGCTGGCGGTATGTGATCGCACGATCGGTAAAAAGTGATGCAAAACACCGGCGACAGGCGTGCAGCAACGCCGCCTCGCCGCGAACGTTCAGGAACGTTTCCTGCTGACCGGCGAAACTCGCGTCCGGCAAATCCTCGGCAGTGGCGCTGGAACGCACGGCAACGGGCAAATCCGTGACACCAGAGCGCGCACCCAGATCGCGGTAGGCCGTGCGGATATCCGCCTCAAGATCGTCGGGTAAGTCGCCCTCAACAATGGATTTTCGGATTGCTTGCCCGGCCTCCTGCAAGGTTAGCTTCCCAGCCCCCAGCCTGTCCATCAGATCGGTGATCCGCACGCCCAGATCGTTGGCCGCCAGAAACGACCGGAATGCGTTGGCCGTGGTGGCAAAGCCCGGCGGCACCTGCACACCACGTTTGCCCAATTCTCGCACCATTTCGCCCAATGACGCGTTCTTGCCGCCGACAATGTCAACGTCTCCCCGCTTCAACTCCTCAAAGAAAACTACGGTTTGATCCTTCAGCGACATCGCAACCTCCCTGCGTCATGAATTCGCCAAAGGATAGCCGGTTTGGCTGCCTGCCGGTATGATCCGCGTCAAGGCCGGGCCAAGCGATTCGTGCCCGATGTCAGGTGGTCACCGTCCCCCGCCCAGACGCCTCGCCCATCGCGCGACGGTTGATCAGGATCAACGCAAACGGCACAAGAACCCGCGCAAGTTAAGCCATGACGCAACGCGAGACCAAGACCTTGCCAGCCAAGGGCGCCGCGGCCACAGGCCTGTCGCGTGCCGAGGTTGAAACCCGGCGTGCGACGCATGGCTGGAACGAGCTTCCGCAGCCTCCGACCACGCCCCCCATCACCGTGTTCATCCGTCAGTTTACCAATTTTCTGGTGGTCATCCTGATCCTTGCCGCGGTGATCGCCTTCTTCGTCGGTGATCCGGTCGACACGCTGGCGATTGGATTGGTCATCATGTTGAACGGCGTGCTGGGCTTTGTGCAGGAATGGCGCGCCGAAACGGCATTGATCGCCCTGCGCAAGATGCTGAGCACCCACACAACCGTCGTGCGTGACGGGCAGGAAGTGACCATCGACCCGCGCGAGCTGGTGCCCGATGACCTGATCCTGCTGGCAACCGGTAACCGCGTGCCCGCCGACGCGCGCCTGACGCACGCCTTGCAACTGAAATGCGACGAAAGCGTGCTGACCGGGGAAAGCCTGCCGGTCGAGAAAAGCACCGATCCATCTGAAGGCCACGACCTTTTCGCCGGCACCACGATCGTTTCAGGCCGCGCCGAAGCCATCGTGACAGCCATCGGCGCGGCGACGGAATTTGGCAAGATCGCCACCCTGACAAGCACCGCCCAGCGCGCCAAGACCGGGTTGCAAACGCAACTGGACCGCTTGGCGCGTCAGTTGGGGATAGCCGCCATCCTGATCGCTGGCTTTGTCTTTGCTTTGGGGATTTACCAACAGCAAGACCCCGTTGTAATCTTCATGACCGCCTTGTCGCTTGCCGTGGCGATGGTGCCCGAAGGCCTGCCAGCCGTCGTGACGATTACACTGGCCCTTGGCGCGGCCGCGATGGCGCGTCGCAATGCCCTTGCCCGCCGCCTGCAAGCGGTCGAGACATTGGGCGCGGCCTCCGTGATCTGCACGGATAAGACCGGCACATTGACAGAAAACATGATGACAGCGACACGGGTCTGGACCCCGGATCGCTCCTATGAGGTCACCGGAAGCGGCTATGACCCCACGGGTCACATCGCCTATCAGGGGCAGCGTCTGCGCGCCTCGGACGATCCGGGTCTGGCGCGGCTTCTCACGGCGGTCCTGACCTGTTCACACGCGCGCCTGAGCCGACAGGGCGACAGTTGGTCGATGACCGGCGAACCCACCGAAGGCGCTTTGGTCACATTGGCTTACAAGGGCTGGTGCACGGCGCTTGACAGCACCGACGTTCTGCACGAACTGCCCTTCACGAGCGAACGCAAGCGCATGAGCGTTCTGGCTAGGACCGACGCCGGGCATATGGTCTTCACCAAAGGCGCGCCGGAACAGGTGCTGGACGTGTGTGACCAGGTGCAGGAGGGGGCGAACGCCCGCAAGCTAGGCGACCGCGACGTGGCCCTGATCAGCGAAAGCTATCACCAGATGGCCGAGGACGGGCTTCGTGTGATCGCGGTTGCTGCCCGCCCGACGACGTCCGAGGACTGCCGGGAAGCCGGGCTGATCTTCTTGGGGTTGGTCGGCCTGATCGACCCCCCCCGCGCCGAGGTTAAATCAGCGATAGCCTCTACGCGGTCCGCTGGCATTCGGGTAATCATGATCACCGGCGATGGACCGGTCACGGCCCGTGCCATTGCCCGCGCGGTCGGCCTGCCCGTTGCCCAAACGATGACCGGGGACGAACTGGATGCGCTGACCCCAGAGGCGTTGTCCAGGGCTCTGACGACAGACATTCTTTTTGCGCGCACCCAACCCATTCACAAACTGAAGATTGTGCAGGCGCTACAGGCGCAGGGCCAAGTGGTCGCCATGACTGGCGATGGGGTGAATGATGCCCCTGCCCTGAAAACAGCGGATATTGGCGTTGCCATGGGGGTTCGCGGCACGGAAGTTGCGAAAGATGCCTCGGACCTTGTGCTGCTGGACGACAATTTCGCAACCATCGTAAACGCCATCGAAGAAGGTCGGCGGCAATTTGCGAACATCCGTAAATTCGTGCGCTACCTTCTGGCCTCGAACGCGGGAGAGGTGGTGGCTCTGGTGGTAAACATCCTGATCGGCGGTCCGCTGATCTTTCTTGCCACGCAAATCCTGTGGATGAACCTTGTCACCGACGGCGTCACCGCAGTGGCGCTTGGACTGGAAAAGACCGAGCCCGACCAGATGGATCACCGCCCCCGGCAGAAGTCCACACCGATCCTTGGCAAAACCGGCGTGGCCGTCATTTTGGGGTTTGGGCTCTATACCGGCTTGGCGAGCCTCTTTGTCTTTACACATTTTCTGGCGGTTGATGTCACGCAGGCCCGCACTGCAGCCTTCACAGCGATGGTCTTCTTCGAAAAGTTCAGCGTCTTCGCGTTTCGGTCGCTGCATCACCCGTGCTGGCGCATTGGCTGGTTGTCGAACCCGCTCTTGATCGGTGCACTGACGATCACGTTGGGCGCACAGATCGCAGCCGTCTATTGGCCGCCGCTGCAAACTCTGTTGCACACAGGACCGCTGCAGACCGACCATTGGGTCATGATCCTTGCCCTGACCGCCCCCATTTTGCTGGTTCCAGAGATCTTCAAGTCGCTTGCGCGTCGCAGATACGCCAAGGCCTGAGCCTCCCGCAGGTGCGCGCTGCATCGCCTTTATTAGGCGGCCCTGCTGCACTGTGCATTTGGGTTGTGAGGTGCTGCCCGGGGAAGAAAATATTTTACCATCTGGTAAATTTTTTGATTCTGTGCCTTCATTGGTCCATCAAAATCAACAACAGGAATCAAAAAATGGTTCATTCCAACAGGGAAAACGGAGTTTCTTCGGGTCGAATAGCGCCAGCCGACGTGCAAGCCAACTTCTCCGACCTCCATCCAGCTTATGACGAACACGAAGCGCTCGTGGCCGCAGATCGTTGCTATTTTTGCCACGACGCGCCCTGCATGACGGCGTGTCCGACCTCGATCGACATCCCGCTGTTCATCCGCCAGATCGCCACCGGAACGCCGGAAGCAGCGGCCAAGACCATCCTTGACCAGAACATCCTGGGCGGCATGTGCGCGCGGGTCTGTCCGACCGAGACGCTCTGCGAAGAAGTGTGTGTGCGCGAAGTTGCCGAGGGCAAGCCCGTCGAAATCGGTCGTCTGCAACGCTTTGCCACCGATACATTGATGGCCAAGGGCGTGCACCCGTTCGTGCGTGCGGCTGAGACCGGCAAGCAGATTGCTGTCGTGGGCGCTGGCCCGTCCGGCCTTGCCTGCGCGCACCGCTTGGCGATGCTGGGCCACAACGTTGTGGTCTTCGAGGCGCTGTCCAAAGGGGGCGGTCTGAATGAATTTGGCATTGCTGCCTACAAATCCACCAACGACTTCGCCCAGAAGGAGTTGGACTGGCTGCTGTCGATTGGCGGGATCGAAATCCGCTATGATCAACCGCTTGGCAAATCCGTCACGCTGGACGGGCTGCAAGATGATTTCGACGCGGTGTTTCTTGGCATGGGCCTGACCGCCGTCAACGCATTGCGTCTTGACGGTGAAGACAAAACCAACGTCACGGATGCCGTCGACTTCATCGCCGATCTGCGTCAGGCAAGCGACCTGACCGCCCTGCCCGTTGGCCGACGCGTCGTCGTCATCGGCGGCGGCATGACCGCGATTGACGCGGGCGTTCAGGCGAAACTGCTGGGCGCCGAGGACGTGACGATCGTTTACCGTCGCGGGCAAGAGGCCATGGCGGCGTCGCAATTCGAACAGGACTTGGCGCGGCAGAAAGGCGTGACGTTGATCTGCAATGCGACCCCGGTGGGGATCGAAGGCAACGGATCGCTGACTGCCGTGACCTTCGCCTATACCGAAACGCGCGATGGCAAGTTGGAGACGTTGGACGAGACCTTCACCCTGCCCGCCGATCAACTGTTCAAAGCCATCGGCCAGAAACTTGGTGATACGCCGGACGGGTTGACGCTGGACGGCGGCAAGATCGCGGTCAATGACGCGCAGAAAACCAACTTGGCAAATGTCTGGGCCGGGGGCGATTGCGCCTCGGGCGGGGACGACCTGACCGTCACCGCCGTTGCCGAAGGTCGCGATGCGGCCATGGACATCCACGCCACTCTGACAGGAGCAAGCTAATGGCCGACCTGACATCAAACTTTCTTGGAATTAAGTCACCCAACCCGTTCTGGCTGGCCTCGGCCCCGCCCACCGACAAGGAATACAATGTGCGCCGCGCGTTTGAGGCCGGATGGGGCGGTGTGGTCTGGAAAACACTTGGAGCCGAAGGGCCGCCCGTCGTCAACGTGAACGGGCCTCGTTACGGCGCAATCCACGGGGCTGATCGCCGTCTTCTGGGTCTGAACAACATCGAGTTGATCACCGATCGCCCGCTTGAGGTGAACCTTGAGGAAATGACCCGTGTGAAGAAGGACTATCCCGATCACGCGTTGATCGCCTCGGTCATGGTGCCGTGCGAAGAAGACGAATGGAAACGCATCATTCCGCGCATCGCCGAAACCGGCTGCGACGGGTTCGAGCTGAACTTCGGCTGTCCGCACGGGATGGCCGAACGCGGCATGGGATCGGCCGTCGGCCAGGTGCCGGAGTATATTGAGATGGTCACGCGCTGGTGCAAGGAAGCCACCGACCTGCCCGTCATCGTGAAGCTGACGCCCAACATCACCAACATCCTTCTGCCCGCGCAGGCGGCGAAAGATGGCGGCGCGGATGCGGTCAGTCTGATCAACACGATCAACTCGATCACCAACGTCAATCTGGACGCCATGGCGCCCGAACCGATGATCGACGGCAAAGGCACCCATGGCGGCTATTGCGGCCCGGCGGTGAAACCCATCGCCCTGAACATGGTGGCCGAGATTGCCCGCAACCCCGGCACGCATGGCTTGCCCATTTCGGGCATTGGCGGTGTGACCACATGGCGCGATGCAGCCGAATTCATGGCGCTTGGCGCGGGCAACGTGCAGGTTTGCACGGCGGCGATGACCTATGGGTTCAAGGTGGTGCAGGAAATGATCTCGGGCCTCAGCCAGTGGATGGATGAAAAGGGCTACACCTCAATCGAAGAAGTGGTCGGCCGTGCGGTGCCAAACGTGACCGACTGGCAATATCTGAACCTGAACCACGTCACCAAGGCGCGCATTGACCAAGACGCTTGCATCCAATGCGGGCGCTGTTATGCAGCCTGCGAAGACACCTCGCACCAAGCGATCAGCATGTCCGAGGATCGCGTTTTCGACGTGAAAGACGACGAATGCGTGGCGTGTAACCTGTGTGTGAATGTCTGCCCGGTCGAGGGCTGCATCACCATGGAGACCATCGCCCCTGGCGCTATGGATGAACGAACGGGAACGGTTGTGAAGGAAGACTATGCCAACTGGACGACCCACCCCAACAACCCAAGCGCCACAGCCGCCGAGTAAGGCTGGGATGGCCCTGTCCTCCTCCCGGCAGGGCCATCTGGCGATGTTGTCTTTCTCGGCGCTGGTGTCGCTGTCCTTCAGCTTTGGCCACATCGTCGCGAAAGAGATCACACCCACCGCCCTGAACACAGTGCGGTTTGCACTGGCCGCGCTGGTCCTGTTCGGGCTGGCGCGCGTCATGCGTATACCGGTGCGTCCGGTCTTCACGGGTTTTTGGCGCTTTGGCCTGATGGGCGGGCTGATGGCCGTCTATTTCATTACCATGTTCGAAGCGCTCAGGATCACGACCCCGGTCTCGACCGCTGCCGTCTTCACCCTAACCCCGCTGATGGCCGCCGGTTGCGGATTGCTGATCGCGGGGCAACGGTCGGGGCGGTGGACGTTGATTGCGCTGACCATCGGTGCGGTGGGGGCGGTGTGGGTCATTTTCCGCGCCGACCTGAACGCACTGTTGCGTTTTGAGGTTGGGCGCGGCGAGGCGCTGTTTGCGATCGGCGCGCTTTGCCATGCGCTGGTGCCCGCTTTGGCGCGCAAGCTGGCGCAGGGTGTGCAGCCTTTGCAGACCTCGATCGGGACTGTGCTGGGCGCGTTGATCGTCACCGGCATTTATGGGTTCCGCGACGTGATCCACACGGATTTCGCGGCCCTGCGCCCGGCGGTTTGGATGGTCATTACCTATCTTGCGGTTGTCACCACAGCCGGCACGTTCTTTCTGGTCCAATATGCCAGCCAGCGCCTGCCCGCCAGCAAGGTCATGGCCTATACATATCTGGTGCCCAGCTGGGTAGTGCTGTGGGAATTCCTGTTTTACGGCGCGACCCAACCTGCCCTTCTGATGGCCGGTGTGGCCGCAACCCTGCTGGCACTTGCCATGCTGCTTAGGGGCGAAGCGTTCTGACCAGCATATGGGTGATGAACGCCTCGGCATCTTCGAACCGTGTGTCACTGCGCACCGGCCCCAAGACCGCCTGCACCTGAAGGTCGAAATCCGCATAATGCTGTGTCATCGCCCAGATCGAGAAGATCAGGTGATGCGGGTCGATGGTTGCCAGTCGCCCCTCGACCATCCAACCTGCGATGATCGCAGCTTTTTCATCCACCAGCGTCTTCAGATCGGTGTTCAGCATATCGCCCAGACGGGGCGCGCCATGCAAAACCTCGGTCGCAAACAATCGGCTTTCACGGGGCATGTCGCGTGACATTTCGATCTTGCGGCTGACATAAGTCAGGATTTCTTCCATTGGATCACCGTCCGCGGACAAGTCGCGCAGCGGGCTGACCCATTGTTCAAGAAGACCTTCCAACAGTTCGGAATAAATCGCTTCTTTGCCGTTGAAGTAATAGACTATGTTTTGCTTGGATATCCCGGCAGCTTTGGCGATCTGATCAAGCGTTGCCCCCCGCAACCCCTTTTCCGAAAACACATCCAACGCCGCCTCAAAAATCGCCTGTCGCTTTTCGCGCTGAATCCGTGTCGGGCGGGATGTTGCACCTGCTTTCGCCATCAGGTGTCCCCATGCAGCTGAACGCCGGACAGCAGCAAGTCTTTGACGGCTGTCTTGGTCTCGTCCCACTGCGTATCCGACAGCTCGACCCCATTGTTCAGTGTCGTGATCTGATGGGTAAAGTCAGCGTAATGCTGCGTCGTCGCCCAAATCGCATAGAGCAAATGGCGCGCGCTGATCGGCCTGATCTTTCCGTTTTCGATCCATGCCTCGATCACCGTAATCCGGTTTTCGGTCCAGGATCGCAACTCGTCTTCCAGATAGTCCTGCACGATGGGCGCGCGCTGGATAATCTCGTTCGCCCAAACTTTCGAGCCATATGGCCGCGTCCGCGCCAGATCCAGTTTGGTGTCGATATAGTCGCCCAGCGCCTGGATCGGGTCGTTGTCGACCCTGATACTGTCCGCCGCTGCACGCCAGATATCGAAGATCTCGCCCACGACACGGCGATACAGCGCCTCTTTCGTCTCGAAATAATAAACCACGTTTGATTTGGGCAGCCCCGCCACGGCCGCGATGCGACTGATCGAGGCTCCGGCATATCCAAACTCGGCAAACACCTTTTCGGCGGCAACCAGAATGCGGGCTGTCACCTCTTCGCGATTGCGGCTTTGGATGCCTCTTGTCGTCTTGTTCACGTCGCTCATCACACTCGTTGTTTGTGCAAAATCCGCACAGGGTTTCATCTTGTGGCACGAGTTTTGCGCAAAAAACAGGTGTTGTCTGCACGATCGGTCAGAAAAAGATTGACCGATCGTGCAGAAACACGCCAGCCTGTGGGTAACGACGGAATCTAATTTCCGCACGCCGCAAGGCCGACCAAATGGGAGATGACTATGAGCCACGGGAAAAACCTGCGCATCAATCCTGACCGTCTTTGGGACAGCATTATGGAGATGGCCAAGATCGGGCCGGGCGTCGCGGGCGGTAACAATCGCCAGACCCTGACCGACGAAGACGCCGAAGGCCGCGCTCTGTTTCAAAGCTGGTGCGAGGCTGCAGGCTGCACCATGGGCGTCGATACTATGGGCAACATGTTTGCCACCCGCCCTGGCGAAGACCCCGACGCCCTGCCTGTCTATATGGGCTCGCATCTGGATACGCAGCCGACGGGCGGCAAGTATGACGGCGTGCTGGGTGTGCTTGGCGGGCTGGAAGCCATCCGCACGATGAATGACCTGAACGTCAAGACCAAACACCCGATTGTGCTGACCAACTGGACCAACGAAGAAGGCACGCGCTTCGCCCCTGCCATGCTGGCCTCTGGCGTGTTTGCCGGCAAGCACACGCAAGACTGGGCTTACGCGCGCGAAGATGCCGAAGGTAAGAAATTCGGAGATGAACTGAAGCGCATCGGCTGGGTCGGCGACGAGGAAGTCGGCGCGCGCAAGATGCACGCGATGTTTGAACTGCACATTGAACAAGGCCCCATTCTTGAGGCTGAGGGCAAAGACATCGGCGTCGTCACCCATGGCCAAGGGCTGAACTGGCTGGAAGTGACCATTATCGGCAAGGAAAGCCACACGGGGTCAACCCCTATGCCCATGCGGATCAACGCAGGACGTGGCTTGGCGCTGATCACCGAACTGGTCCACGAGATCGCGATGAAGCACCAACCCAACGCGGTGGGGGCGATTGGCCATATCGACGTCTACCCGAACTCGCGCAACATCATTCCCGGCAAGGTCGTCTGCACCGTCGATTTCCGCTCGCACCTGCAAGAGGTCATCGACGCGATGATCGCCGAGTTTGACGAGCGCGCGCCGAAGCTCTGTGCGGATATCGGCGTGGAAATGAGTTGGGAGATGGTCGGCACCTTCGACCCGCCTGCCTTTGACGAGGGCTGCGTGAAGGCCGTGCGCAATGCCGCGAAAGAACTGGGCTATAGCCACATGGACATCGTGTCTGGCGCGGGCCACGACGCGTGCTGGATCAACGAGATTTATCCGACGGCGATGATCATGTGTCCTTGCGTGGATGGCCTTAGCCACAACGAGGCGGAGGACATTTCCAAGGAATGGGCGGCGGCAGGCACGGACGTGCTGATGCATGCGGTTTTGGAGACGGCGGAAATCGTCGACTGAACAACTAGTTATGGCGCAAAGGTGCCCCACCCACTGGGTGAGGATATCAAAAGACGCCATCCACAGGGAGAACTGAAATGACCACAGTCATTAAAAATGGAACCGTCGTCACAGCAGACCTTACCTACAAGGCAGACGTCTTGATCGACAACGGCAAGATCATCGAAATTGGCCCGGATCTGAAAGGCGACAAGGAGTTGGACGCCACCGGCTGCTATGTCATGCCCGGCGGGATCGACCCGCACACGCATCTCGAAATGCCGTTCATGGGGACCTATTCCTCGGATGATTTCGAAAGCGGCACGCGGGCGGCGCTTGCAGGTGGCACGACGATGGTGGTCGATTTCGCTCTGCCAAACCAAGGGGAAAGCCTGCTGGACGCATTGAAACGCTGGGACAACAAATCGACCCGCGCGAACTGCGACTACTCGTTCCACATGGCGGTCACGTGGTGGGGCGAGCAAGTGTTCGACGACATGAAAACCGTCGTTCAGGAACGCGGCATCAACACGTTCAAGCACTTCCTTGCCTATAAGGGCGCGCTGATGGTGAATGATGACGAGCTGTTCGCCTCGTTCAACCGTCTGGCCGAGCTGGGCGCGACCCCAATGGTCCATGCCGAGAACGGCGACGTCGTGGCGGAACTGTCCGCCAAGCTGCTGGCCGAAGGCAACACAGGGCCCGAGGCGCACGCCTATTCCCGCCCGTCGCAGGTCGAAGGCGAAGCCACCAACCGCGCGATCATGATTGCCGACATGGCCGGTGCGCCGCTCTATGTCGTGCATGTGTCCTGCGAGGAAAGCCACGAGGCGATCCGCCGCGCCCGCATGCAGGGCAAACGGGTTTGGGGTGAGCCGCTAATCCAGCACCTGACCTTGGATGAAAGCGAGTATTTCAACAAGGATTGGGATCACGCAGCGCGTCGCGTGATGTCGCCGCCCTTCCGCAACAAGATGCACCAAGACAGCCTGTGGGCCGGTCTGCAATCGGGCAGCTTGTCCGTCGTCGCGACCGACCACTGTGCCTTCACGACCGAACAAAAACGCTATGGCGTTGGGGATTTCACCAAGATCCCGAACGGCACCGGCGGGCTTGAGGATCGGATGCCGATGCTCTGGACGAACGGCGTGGCCACGGGGCGCCTGACGATGAATGAATTTGTCGCCGTCACCTCAACCAACATCGCCAAAATCCTGAACTGCTATCCCAAGAAAGGAGCTGTTCTGGTGGGGGCCGACGCCGACCTTGTTGTGTGGGATCCCGAGAAGGAAAAGACCATCACGGCAGGCAGCCAACAATCGGCCATCGATTATAACGTGTTTGAAGGCCACAAGGTCAAAGGCCTGCCCCGCTTCACGCTGACACGCGGCCAGGTTGCGGTGCATGACGGCGAGATCAAGACGCAGGAAGGCCACGGCAAGTTTGTTGAACGCGAACCGAACGCGACGGTCAACACCGCGCTCAGCAAATGGAAAGAACTGACCGCACCACAGCCGGTCAAACGCACCGGCATTCCGGCGACAGGTGTCTAAGGTGAGCACAGAAACCATCGTAAAGGCCGAGAACCTCTCGCTGACCTTCCAAACCAATGACGGCCCGGTGCATGCGCTCAAGGACGTGTCGCTTGATATCAACAAGGGCGATTTCGTCAGCTTCATCGGCCCGTCGGGCTGTGGCAAGACAACGTTCCTGCGCTGCATGGCTGACCTGGAGGAGCCCACAGGTGGCTCGATCACGGTGAATGGTGTGTCGCCACGCGAGGCGCGTAAATCGCGCGCCTATGGTTATGTCTTTCAGCACGCAGGGCTGTATCCATGGCGCACCATCGGGCGCAATGTTCGCCTGCCGCTTGAAATCATGGGGTATTCGAAAGAGGACCAAGACGCACGCATCAAACGCGTTCTCGAACTGGTCGAACTGGACGGGTTTGAGAAGAAATTCCCGTGGCAGCTGTCTGGCGGGATGCAACAACGCGCCTCGATCGCGCGGGCGCTGGCGTTTGACGCGGACATTCTGCTGATGGACGAACCCTTTGGCGCGCTGGACGAGATTGTGCGCGACCACTTGAACGAGCAGCTTTTGAAGCTGTGGGCCAAGACGCAGAAGACGATTGCTTTCGTCACCCACTCGATCCCCGAAGCGGTGTATCTGTCCACCAAGATCGTCGTCATGTCGCCCCGTCCGGGCCGGATATCCGACGTGATCGAGAACCCACTACCGGTGGATCGTCCCTTGGACATTCGGGACACTCAGGCGTTTCTGGACGTCGCACATCGGGTGCGCGAAGGGCTGCGGGCGGGACATTCCTATGACTAAGACCGCGCTTTCCGTTCTGACCGTTTTGGCTGCCATCGTCGTCATCTGGTATCTCGCTGTCGCGCCGATGAATATTCGCGTGGCTCTTGATCAGGCGGCACGCGCGGGCGCGGAAATTGAGCCCCCGTCAGCGGTTGAGCGGCGCAATGTGCCGATTTTGACCCTGATGTCGAACAACCGCGACCACATCGCGGCGGGATATGACCTTGATCGCCCCCGGCTTCCCACCCCCATGCAAGTCGGCGAAGAGCTGTGGAAGACCACGGGCGCGATGGTCCTGAAGGGGCGCACGTGGTCGAAACGGTCGCTGATCTATCACGGATGGATCACGCTTCAGTCCACCTTCTGGGGCTTCCTTCTGGGCACCACAATTGGCATCGTTGGTGCCATCGCCATCGTGCAGTCCCGCGTGATCGAGATGTCGGTGATGCCGTGGGCCATCATCTCGCAAGCCATCCCCATCGTGGCGCTGGCGCCGATG
This sequence comes from uncultured Aliiroseovarius sp., assembly GCF_947497285.1. Classification (GTDB taxonomy): domain Bacteria; phylum Pseudomonadota; class Alphaproteobacteria; order Rhodobacterales; family Rhodobacteraceae; genus Aliiroseovarius. The sequence goes on from NZ_CANMFT010000006.1 coordinate 24,695, forward strand.
ATCATCGTCTTGTCATCGCAGGTCGGGATCGAGGGGCGCGGGTTTCCCAAGGCGTTGATTTCATCCTACCTCTGCTTCTTCCCGGTGCTGGTGGGCATGGTCAAAGGCCTTCGCTCGCCCACCGCAGAGCAGTTGGACCTGTTGAAAACCTACAGCGCGTCCGGCGTGCAGCGGTTCCTGAAACTGCGCATGCCAGCTTCGCTGCCCTACCTTTTCACGTCGCTGAAAATCGGCATTGCGGCCGCTCTTGTCGGTGCCATCATTGGCGAGCTTCCGACGGGGGCAATCAGCGGTCTTGGCGCGCGCATCCTGATCGGCGATCAGTTTGGCACGCCGTTGGCGATCTGGGCGGCGCTGTTTGCAGCCGCCATTCTGGCCGGTGTGCTGGTCACCCTGCTTGACCGAACGCAGCATGTGCTGCTGCGAAGGATGGGGATGCGCTCATGAACTGGTTGATCTTCGCCCTTGTCTTCTGGCTGGCGGCTTGGGCTGCAAATGTCACCATGGTCCGGTCCAAATGGTCCGACACGGCGCTTGTGCGATATGCGGTGCCGATCATCTTCGGCATGACACTGTTGGTCGCGTGGGAGGCTTTGGTCCACAGCTTCAACGTCTCAGCCGCAATCCTGCCGGCACCATCTGCGGTCGCGGACACGTTTGCGAACTCGACAGGGTTGCTGTGGGTGGATTTCAAGCAAACCGTTTTGAAAGGTGCGCTTAGCGGCTACTTTATCGGTGCGGGTGCGGCCTTTGTAATGGCGGTCTTGATTGACCGGTCCCCCTTCCTGACGCGCGGGCTTCTGCCCATCGGGAATTTTGTGGCCGCCCTGCCCATCGTCGGCATCGCCCCGATCCTTGTCAGCTGGTTCGGGTTTGACTGGCAGTCAAAAGCGGCTGTGGTGGTCGTCATGGTGTTCTTTCCCGTTCTGGTGAACACGGTGCAAGGCCTGCGCGAAACCGACGCCATGCTGCGCGATCTGATGAAAACCTACGCCGCGGGATATTTCAAAACCCTGTGGAAACTGCGCATCCCGGCCGCCATGCCGTTTATCTTCAACGGGCTGAAAGTGGGGGCCACGCTGGCCCTGATCGGCGCAATCGTGGCCGAGTATTTCGGATCACCCACCCGCGGCATGGGCTTTCGCATTTCAACCGGTGTCGGCAGTCTGTCCATTGATCTGGTCTGGGCGGAAATTGCCGTCGCAGCATTGGCAGGCACGATGTTCTATGGTGTTGTGGCGTGGATCGAAAAGAAGGTGACATTCTGGCACCCGTCCCAACGAGGCTGAGCAATAATAATAACAAACGAAGTTCAACAAGGAGAGAGACATGAAATTCAATTCAGTGATCGGGGCTGCTGCCCTGGCGCTCACCTCGGGCACCGCTGTGGCGGCGGACGAAGTGAAATTGCAACTCAAATGGGTCACCCAGTCGCAGTTCGCGGGCTATTACGTCGCGCTGGACCAAGGGTTCTATACCGAAGAGGATCTGGACGTGACCATTCTGCCCGGTGGACCGGATATTGCGCCCACTCAGGTGATCGCAGGCGGCGGGGCCGACGTGATCGTTGAATGGATGCCTGCCGCACTGGCCGCACGCGAAAAGGGTCTGCCGCTGGTCAACATCGCGCAGCCGTTCGCGTCGTCCGGTATGATGCTGACCTGCTGGGGCGATGTCGGTATCAGCGCGCCGGAAGATCTGGCCAACCGCACCCTTGGTGTCTGGTTCTTCGGCAACGAGTTTCCGTTCATGAGCTGGATGTCCAAATTGGGTATCGCAACCGATGGTGCAAGCGAAACAGGTGTCGAAGTGTTGAAGCAAGGTTTCAACGTCGATCCCCTTGTGCAACGTCAGGCCGATTGTATTTCGACCATGACTTATAACGAATACTGGCAGGTCATTGACGCCGGTGTCACACCGGAAGAACTGGTGACGTTCAAGTATGAAGACCAAGGCGTCGCGACGCTGGAAGACGGCCTTTACGTGATGGAAGAAAACCTGAGCGACGAGGCGTTTACCAACAAGATGGAACGCTTCGTGCGCGCCTCGATGAAGGGTTGGAAATGGGCCGAAGAAAACCCGACCGATGCCGCCATGATCGTTCTTGAGTATGACGAAACCGGCGCCCAGACCGAGAACCATCAGGTGCGCATGATGGGCGAGATCGCCAAGCTGACGGCGGGTTCGAACGGTGCACTTGACCCGGCCGCTTACGAGCGGACGGTTCAGACGCTTCTGGCTGGCGGGTCGGACCCCGTCATCACGATGGAGCCTGAAGGTGCATGGACCAGTGCCATCACCGATGCTGCATTGAACTGATGCGACCAACAAAGCGGCGTGCCTTCGGGCGCGCCGTGACATGTTGCAATTGTGCCCGCGCGATTGAAGCACTACAGTTGGCCAGACCGATACAATAGCTTCCACCCGGCCGTTCACGTTCGTGACGGCCGACCTGCATTTCCGACGGGCTCGAATTGTTAGAAGAGATCAAATCACTTGCAATTCTGACGCTTGGAACCGCGCGGGATCTGGCCCCTATCGTCGGTGTCGTGGCCGTCTTCCAGTTTCTGGTTCTTCGCCAACCTATGGTCGATGTGGGTGACAAGCTTGTCGGGCTGTTGTTCGTCATGGCCGGTCTGGCAATCTTCGTGCGCGGGTTGGAACTGGCCTTGTTTCCGTTGGGCGAAACACTGGCAGATTCCTTTGCCAACAAGGGCAGCCTTGTTTGGCTGTTGCTGTTCGCTTTCGCCCTGGGGTTCGGCACCACAGTCGCCGAACCCGCCCTGATTGCCGTTAGCCGCGAAGCCGCGCGGGTGATGGCGGACATTGGGGCGGTTGATGCAGATGCAGCAGCGCAAGCCAGCTATGCCAACGCGCTGCGCTATACCGTTGCCGCCGCCGTTGGGTCGTCGCTCGTCATTGGCGTCATTCGTATCCTGCTGGGCTGGCCGATCCATTTCCTGATCATCGGTGGCTATCTGCTGGTGGTCGTGCTGACCGCCTTCGCGCCCGCCGAGATCATCGGCATCGCCTATGACAGCGGCGGGGTCACCACCTCGACCGTAACCGTTCCGCTGACGACGGCGCTTGGGGTCGGACTGGCAAGCGTCATTCGCGGACGCAACCCGATGATTGACGGCTTCGGGCTTGTCGCTTTTGCCAGCCTCTTGCCCATCGTCTTCGTTCTGGGGTTCGGGATCGTGGGGGGCATGAAATGATCGCGGACCTCTTGGGAACGATTGTCGTCACCATCAAGGATGTGCTGCCAATTGCGCTGGTGCTGGTCATCTTTCAGGCCGGCGTGCTGCGCAAACCGATCCCCCACCTGAAAAGCGTGTTGATCGGCGGCGTCTATGTCGTGCTGGGACTTGGCTTGTTTTTGTTCGGGCTGGAACGCGCGCTGTTTCCGCTGGGCGAGGCGATGGCACGCCAATTGACCGACCCGGCGTTTCTGGGCGACCCGACGGACTGGACGGCACATGGCTGGACTTATCTCTTTGCCTTCGCAATCGGGTTCTCGACCACCATCGCCGAGCCTTCTTTGATTGCCGTCGCCATGAAGGCCCGCGAGGTTTCGGGGGGCACCGTCAAGGAATGGGGCCTGCGTCTTGCCGTGGCTCTGGGCGTGGCCCTGAGCCTTGTGTTCGGCACCTACAGGATCGTCACGGGCACACCGCTCTATCTTTACATGATGGTCGGGTATGCGATTGTCATCGTGCAAACCATCTATGCGCCGAAAATCATCGTGCCGCTCGCCTATGACAGTGGCGGGGTGACAACATCCACCGTCACCGTGCCTTTGGTCGCCGCCCTTGGGCTTGGGCTTGCTTCGACCGTGCCGGGACGCAGCGCTGCCCTTGACGGGTTTGGGTTGATCGCGCTTGCCAGCCTGTTTCCGATGATCACGGTCATGGGCTATGCACAGATCGTGCAATGGAATGAACGACGCCGGGGCGGTGCTGATCTGCCGCGTCACGAAACGGAGAACACGGAATGAAGTTCAAATTGATAATTGCGCTTGTGCAGGATGCATTGACCGATGCAGTGCTGGATGCCGCACGTGCGGCCGGGGCAACCGGGTCCACCGTCATCACCAATGTCAGGGGGGAAGGGCTTGAACAGAAAAAGACGTTCCTTGGCCTGACCGTCGCAGGCCAGCGCGACATGGCGCTGTTTTTGGTGGAAGAGCACCGCGCGACCACCATTCTGGAAACCATCAGCGATGCGGGTCGTTTTCTGGATGAGCCCGGGCGCGGCGTCGTGTTTCAACTGGATATCGAAGACGCCATCGGCCTTGAAACGCAAGTCCAGGCCCTGAAGACCTCGTTGGAGAAGGATGAACTATGAGCACGCCGGAAGAGACACGGGTCAAAGATGCCATCAGCCAAAAGCCGCACGTCATCAATGGTCTGGCGACGGTCGCGGATGCTTTGGAGATCATGCGCGACACCTCGCATGACGCCTTGGTCATCGAAAAGCGCTCGGTTGACGACGAATATGGCTTGATCACCACCAACATGATTGCCCGTCAGGTCACTGCATCAAACAGAAACCCGTCGCGTGTCAGCGTCTATGAGGTTATGGAAAAGCCAGCGGTGCATATCTCTTGCGACATGCAGGCGCGCTATGCGATCCGCCTTCTGACGCGCCTTGGTCTGGAATTTGCCCTGGTGATCGAAGAGGGTCACTTGATCGGCACAGTCAACCTGCGCGACCTCACTTTGGCCGAGATGTAAGCCCCCTCGCCGCGCCTACGGGATCAACCTCAGATGCGTCGCGGGGTCGAACAGGTGGGCATGCTCGGGGTCGACCGACAGTTTAAGAACATGTCCGGCGTCACGCGCATGATGAACGCCCGGCAGGCTTGCCGTGAACAAGATCCCGTCGCCATCCAAGCGACCATGCAGCAGCGTATTGGCGCCCAGGGGCTCTGCCAGATGCACTGTCAGAGAAAGCGGCCCGTTCTCATCTGGCACGACATGTTCGGGTCGAATGCCCAGCTTGACCGGGCCATCGGGCGCGGACGTGTTGCTGACGAGGGCTTGCCCCAATCGCACTTTTCCGCCTTGCACCTTGGCATCCAAAATGTTCATCGCAGGGCTGCCGATGAACTGCGCAGCAAAGAGTGTTCGGGGCGTTTCATAGACCTCAAGGGGCGTGCCGATCTGTTCTGCCACACCAGCATTCATGACGATCATGCGGTCGGCCATCGTCATCGCCTCGACCTGATCATGGGTCACGTATAGCGCGGTGATGCCCAGCTTGGATTGCAACTCCTTGATCTCCAACCGCATCTGAACGCGCAGCTTGGCGTCGAGGTTCGACAGCGGTTCGTCAAACAGGAACACCGCCGGTTCGCGCACAATGGCGCGGCCCATGGCGACGCGCTGGCGCTGACCACCGGACAGTTGCTTGGGGCGGCGATCCAGCAACGCCTCAAGCTGCAACAATTCTGCCGCCTCGCGCACCTTGCGGGCAATCTCATCCTTGGGCAGCCCTGCGATCTTCAGCCCGTAGCCCATATTCTGCGCCACAGACATATGCGGATAGAGCGCGTAGTTCTGAAACACCATGGCGATGTCGCGGTCCATCGGCTCTTTCTCGTTGGCACGTTCACCGCCGATCAGCACCTCGCCCGAGGTCACGGTTTCCAGCCCTGCCACCATACGCAACAGTGTGGACTTGCCACAGCCTGATGGGCCGACGATCACGATGAACTCGCCATCTTCTATTTCCGCGCTGATGCCGTGGATCACGTCCACGGGGCCAAAGCTTTTCTTGATATCTTTCAGCGTGACAGTCGCCATGAATTATTTCTCGCTATCTACTAGGCCACGGATGAACAGTTTCTGCATCGACACCACGACGATCACCGGTGGGATCATCGCAAGGATCGACGTCGCCATGATCACCGGCCAATCCGCCACATCATCGCCCGACGGGAACATCTGCTTGATGCCCATGACGATGGTATTCATTTCAGGGTCCGTGGTGATCAGAAGCGGCCAGAGGTATTGGTTCCAGCCATAGATGAACAGGATCACGAACAGGGCGGCCACGTTCGTCCGGCTCATCGGCACGACGATGTCCCAAAAGAACCGCATCGGGCGGGCGCCGTCGACGCGCGCGGCCTCGGCCAGTTCATCGGGGATGGTCAGGAAAAACTGGCGAAACAGGAAGGTCGCGGTGGCCGAGGCGATCAGCGGGAAGATCAGCCCGGAATAGCTGTTGAGCATCCCGAAGCCCGCGACGACCTCGTATGTCGGCACGATCCGCACCTCAACCGGCAGCATCAGAGTCAGGAAGATCATCCAGAAAAAGAACGTCCGCCCCGGAAAGCGGAAATAGACGATGGCGAAGGCGGACAGAAGCGAGATGATGATCTTGCCCACGGCAATCCCAATCGCCATCACCAGCGAGTTGAACAACATCGTCGCCACCGGCACGTTGACGCCGGAAAACAGCGCCGCCTTGTAGTTTTCAAAGAACTGATCACCGGGCCAAAGCGGCATCGGCGGACGCACGATTTCCGGCTGCGTGACGGTCGAGGCCACAAACGCCAGCCAGATCGGGAAAAAGATGACCAACACGCCCAGGATCATCAAAACATGGGTCAGCCAAAGCCCTGCCCCGCGTTTTTCGACCATGCCATGTATTTCGCGGGCCATCAGTAATGCACCCTTTTCTCAACAAACTTGAACTGGAGGACGGTCAACAGGCCGACCACGATCAGAAGGATCACCGACTGCGCCGAGGATGAGCCTAGATCCTGCCCGACAAACCCGTCCGCAAACACCTTATAGACAAGGATCGTGGTGGATTGTTGCGGCCCGCCCGAGGTGATGGTGTGGATCACGCCGAAGGTTTCAAAGAAGGAATAGACCACGTTGACCACCAGCAGAAAAAACGTGGTGGGCGACAGAAGTGGCAAGACGATGGTGAAGAAGCGCCGCCAGAAGCGCGCGCCGTCGATCGCGGCAGCCTCGATCACCGACCGGGGCACCGCTTGCAGGGCGGCAAAGAAAAACAGGAAGTTATAGCTGATCCGCCCCCAGGCCGAGGCGACAACGACCAGCCCCATCGCCTCGTTGCCATTCAGCACATGGTTCCAGTCATACCCCAAATTCCCCAGATACCACGACACCACGCCGACGCGGGTGTTGAACATGAACAGCCACAGTACACCGGCCACAGCAGGCGCGACGGCATAGGGCCAGATCAGCAGCGTGCGGTAGACGCCCGCCCCCTTGATCAGACGATCCGCCATCACCGCCAGAAACAGCGCCGGGATCATCGAGACAAGCGTGACGAGGATCGAGAATACTCCCGTCGTCACGAAGGACGCGCGATAGAACTTGTCCGACAGCAGATATTCGAAATTGCCCAAGCCCACATATTGCATCGACAGCCCGAACGGGTCGGGAATGAACAGCGACTGCCAGATCGCCTGCCCCGCCGGATAAAAGAAAAACACCGCCGAGATTATGACCTGTGGCGCAATCAGGCACAGCGGCAATAGCCAGCCCCGGAAGGTGACACGTTTTTCCATGTGAGCCCTCGAAATAGGTAAGACGGGCCGGTGGGGCCCGCCTTCTTGATGCGTGACTTACTTGTTGGCTTGCTCGAACCGGCGCAGAAGCGCATCGCCGCGTTCCTTGGCGCTGTCCATGGCCTCTTGCGCGGTCTTGTCACCCGCCCAGATGCCTTCCAGCTCTTCATCGATGATACCGCGGATCTGGTCGAACGATCCCAGACGAAGGCCCTTGGAATTGGCGGTCGGCTCTTTGGCGGTCATCTGGATCACAGCCACATCAGTGCCTGGGTTTTCGTCGTAGAACCCAGCTTCCTTGGTGGCGTCACCCGCGGCGACCGTGATCGGCAGATAGCCGGTGTCCTGATGCCATTGCGCCTGAACCGGGGTCGAAGACAGGAAGGACAGGAATTCACCCACGCCCTTGTATTCCTCGGCCTCGTGACCCTGCATCACCCAAAGGGACGCGCCCCCGATGATGGTGTTTTGCGGCGCGTTACCCACACCTTCCCAATAAGGTAGCGGGCGCACGTCGAAGGCAAATTCTGCCTCGGCTTTGATGCCTGCGTAACCTGCCGAGCTTTCGGTGAACAGCGCGCATTCACCCGCACGGAAGTTCGCACCGCCTTCGTTGCGTCGGCCAGTATAGATGAACTCGCCATCCTTGGCCCATTCGCCCATCTTCGTCAGATGCGCCACCTGCGCTTCGCCGTTCAGCGCAAGTTCGGTGTCCAGACCGGCAAAGCCGTTGTCTTTCGTGGCAAACGGCACGTCGTGATAGGCCGAGAAGTTCTCTAGATGGATCCAGCTTTGCCAAGCCGTGACCAGCGGGCAGTCCTCGCCGCCAGCCTTCAACTGCTCAAGCACCGCGTCCACGTTCTGCCATGTGGACAGGTCAGTGTCCGGGTCCACCCCGGCGGCCTCCATCGCGTCACGGTTCACCCACAGAACGGGCGTGGAGGAGTTGAAGGGCAAGGACAGCATCTGGCCGTCTGTGGTGGTGTAATAGCCTTTGACAGCGCCGATGTAGGCGTCAGAATCGAACGCGGCACCGCTTTCGGCCATCACCTCATAGACGGGCTTGATCGCACCGCCCGCCGCCATCATCGTGGCGGTGCCAACTTCGAACACCATCAGAACATGGGGTTGTTCGCCCGCACGAAACGCCGCGATCCCGGCGTTCAGGGTTTCCGAATAGTTGCCCTTGTGGCTGGCAACGACGGTGTAGTCGCTTTGACTGCCGTTGAACTGGTCCACCTGTGCGGCCACAAGCTCTCCCAGACGACCTGTAAAGGCGTGCCAGAATTGGATTTCAGTTTGCGCCATGGCCCCGATCGGGGACATCGCAGTGGTTGCAGCGGCAATTGCGCCGATCACGAATTTCTTCACTTCATCCTCCCTTGCACCAGCAGCGGTGCAGTTGTCAGTCTGCGCACGCAGGGCAAGTCACCCTGAACCGTGTCTTTTTGAAGCGTTGCATCCCGGTCAGCATAATGCAAGAGCATTTACTGCAGCAGTTTCATAACACTGCATTATAGTATAAACAGACGCGGTGAGCAAAAGGAGCGCCGGATGAAACAGCCGTTACGACTGCGGCAGCTTGAAGCCCTGATCGCTGTCACCCGTCACGGTTCGATGACGCGTGGCGCACAAGAACTGGGGATCAGCCAGCCCGCAGTCAGCCGCCTTTTGTCCGATCTGGGTGACGTCCTTGGCTTTTCGCTTTTTGACCGACGCGGTGGGCGATTGGTACCAACCCAAGAGGTGCGCCTGCTTTTGCCCGACATTCGCCGGGTCTTGGACATGATGGTCCAGATCTCAGAAGCAAGCCACAACATCACCGAAAAGAAGGCGGGGCATATCAGCATTGCCTGTTTGCCGGGCTTTGCGACCAGCCATCTTCCCGCTGTGGTGGCGGCCTTGTTGCGCGATCGTCCCGGCGTCAGCGTTACCATCGAACCCGACCGGCCCGAACGCATTCTGGAATGGATGGTTGGGGAGCAATATGATTTCGGCATAACCGATGGGTTCGAAGGCCACCCGGCGGTTGAAAGCGAACAGATCGACATCAGAACCGTTTGCATCTTCCCCACGGGTCACCCCCTTGCTGCCAAGAAGGTTGTCGAGCCTATTGATCTGGCAGAAGAAAGCCTTATTCACACGCGCCGCGACAGCCAGTTTTTCCGCGACCTCAACGAAGCCTTCCTGAAAGCCAATACACAGATCAACTCGATCGTGGAATCGCGCCAATTCACCGCCGCCTGTGAATTGGTCTGTGCCGGGGTTGGCGTATCCGTCGTCAGCGAAGTTGACGCTGCAAAATATCTGGGCAAGGGGCTTGAGTTTCGACCCTTTTCACCCCGTGTGCCGCATCGGCTTTCACTTGTGCGCCCAATCCTGAAACAGCCTTCCATGATCACCCTGGAATTTATCGAGCTGTTCACCAAAAGCCTTGAGCCCTTCCGGCAAGACTAAGCTGCCCGTCTGCCAACTGGGTGGACGATTAGAGAACAGGCCAGGGCCCTTGGCCCCGCTGCCTGATTGATTTGTAGAATAGTGAGCCGGTTTTCAGACGTAACGCCAATCGCACTTGACGCCCTATGCTTGAGTAAAAGCAACCAGCGGCGCGCTGGCGGAGGAGGCGTCCGCCGCATCCTTGAAGTCAAAGCATTGTTTTAAATTAGCTTTACAGTTTCAGAATCAACAGAGCACCACATTCAATACCATATCAAAGAATCCGAACACTGGGTTTCAAGGAAATTTGACTTATCACGGCCTACCCTTCGACCACCAGCGTGCTGCGCTTCTGACAATGCCAAACCAACTGCAAAACCTTCAAACTTTGGCCGGATGACGGTCAAGACCTGGTCTCTGCAAGGGTTTTCGATCTTTGGGTCTACAACCTTCCCATATTTTCGGTATTCCAATAGCTATTCCACGCAGGAATACCTCCTCAAATAATCTATTCCTGATCCCCCCTTAGGACTTCAACCATCACGGCTCGGAGATATGCTGCGTTGATTGGTGGACCGTCGGCGAATGTCTCTTGGATCTGCTTCATTGTTGGATGATTGAAAGTGTCATCCTGGATCATTTTCAAGCTGTTTGAAAGTGCGTGGCCTAGATAGCTTTCCCAATCTTTAAGCATCGGCAAATTCACCACCGAATGATCGCTTTGTTTGCTTCTTGATCAGGGATTTCGACCAGACTGTTGACTGAGTGTTGAACGGTAACTCTGGGACCAAACATTTCGCCAGTAGGTGGGAACTCCGGTCCAAGAATTTCAACGATGCACAGTGGTAGGCGAGCGTGGCTGTCCTAGATCGTACAATCGCTGCGTCTGCATGTCGCAGTTCGCGTTCACAATATGCACACATTCGATTCTTATGATGTTTGCATGAGTGACGCGCGCAACCCAAGGAGAAGAAACGAAATGTTTAAAGCAGGTGTATTGAGTGCAGCTATTTTCACTGCATGTCTGGCGGCCCCACTTGAGGCGGGCATCAGCACTTTGACCGCAGAAGCAGAAGCCGCGCTTCTTGAGGCCTTGAACGACGAATATCACGCGCAAGCGTTCTATAGTGCTTTGATCGATGAATACGGGGCGAACACGCCCTTTACCAAAATCATGGCGGCTGAAGAAAAGCACGCGGATCGGTTGATCCGCCTTTTGACAAAATACGGTGTTGAAGTTCCCGAAAACGGTTATCTCGATGGTAGTCTTCCGATGGCGTCGCTGCCGTCTTCTTTGGAAGAGGCGTACGAGGGAGGCATTTCCGCCGAGATCGCAAACATCGCGCTTTATGAGCAGAAACTTCTGCCAGCGGTTGCGGGCTACAAAGATGTGACGCGTGTTTTCACGTCGCTCAAAAGAGCATCTGAAAGCAATCACCTGCCTGCCTTCGAAAGATGTGACAACGGCGGCTGCCAAGTATCCGCGGCAACCGGTGGCCAAGGCGCACGCAAATTCTCGCAACGCCAAGGCGATGGGTCAGCCGCAAGCAAAGGCGCGGGCGCTCAGAGGGGCGACAGAAAAGGGCAGCGCAAAGGCAAAGGCAAAGGTAACGGCAATGGAAAAGGCCGCAGGTAGTCTGCCGTGGGTTCACTGAGCCTTGTCGGCAAAACCTGACTTTCAGTAACAACTGCCTGGCCCTCAGACAAATGCGGGCTAGGCAACCTGCGCATTGGCTCCCACTTTGGCGGGCCCGGCTGCTTTGACTCCCCCAACAAAACACGCTCAGATTGTGTTAAATTGGCAACAAGTTAACACAATTGAACGCCGGTCAATCCTGCCGTCTACTCCGCTTGATCGAAGTCAAATTAAGATATTCGAATGTGATTAGAACACCATTATCACTCTGATGTATGGGTTAGTTTTTTGCTCAGTTCTACAGGGTGTGAGGGAAAGACATCTGAAGGGGAACGAAATGCGCAACAGATTTGCAAGATATGCGACCGTAGCACCGGCAGCTCTAATGGTCGTGCTGAACGGGCCGTTGAACGCGGGTACGTTCGAAGACATTGCTCTGCAAGAGGTCTTCGGTGACGGATACGTTTACGTTGACACCGAAGAGGGCGTGGTCGAACCGGGTGTTCAGGCCGTAACAGGCGACGTGAACGCGGACTACCCGAACACCAGCAGCCCAAGCGGCATTGAAAACTGCCTGATGGCAAGCAACCCAGACGTGACTTGCACCTCTGAACGTGGATCAGGCAAGCGCATCAAAACCAGACTGACCGGTCAAGGTGGCATGGACATGCTGTTCAGCACCCGTGCCAGCAGCGGGATTACTGAGTATTTCCTATACGGTAAAACCTCGAACCTTAGTGGTGCCCGCATAACCGGGATGGATATTCAATTGGGCACTGGGAGCGGCGAAGATTTCGTTCTGATGGATCCGAGCGATCCGGCAGTCGCGGCCCTATTCGACACGGACTATATTAGTAAATTCAACCTACCGGACGGCTTGTTCGGAAACGGTGGTAACGAAGGTGCAGGTACTGGCTTCTTCGACGACACCAAAGCGACGATGACCAGCACGCTGACAAACCCAACGCTTGCCTTGACCGATCTGACCAATGCGGCCCACAGCATGTATTTTGGCGATGCGCTTCTGGACAACAGCATGGTGCCCGATGGGTATTTCTGGGATGCAACCGGCACGCCGCTTGAATCAGACGAAGGTGTGTTGATTGCGTGGTACAACACCGGGGAAGGCAAGTGGCTTTATGGCACTCTCGGCACCGATACACCTGATCCCGGTGTCTTGTCACAAGACGAGCGTGTGGCCGAGCTTGCTAAGAGTCTTGGCGTAACCGTCGCACAATTGGGTTACACCAGCGGAGGGGAAATCCCCGCCGACATCTTGGCTAAAATGGAAGCCGACAGCATTTTCTCGGTCGACGTGATCGAGGATCTTCGCAACCTGAACCTCAACTTCATCATTGATCTTGGTGATGTCGATGGAAATCAGGTTACATTGCGCTTGGTGCCAACGTTTGAACCGATCGTTCAACAGGCACAGACACCCTATCAATTCTCAGTCGCCGGTCATCTGGATGGTGCTGCGAACGTGCCTTACCTTGACCTTGGCAATGCTGCGATATACAGCGCAGCGATCGATAGCCTGCTAGCAATGGACGCAGTCCAGCGCGCTGATCAGTTGGAGCGTATCGGCTTCAGCTTCATGCCTGCATTCTCTAGCCTTGGGTTCGAATTCTCGCGCAGTCAAGTAGGTGCTTTCAACAACGCATCCGGCCCTGCGTCTGGTGCAGACGAATCTGTGTCAACGCGCGGCGATGCAAGCAAATGGCAAATGGGAAGTGATCTGAACGCCATCATGTCGATCTCGGGCACGCGCACGCAATACGACAATTCATTGAATAGCGTTGGCTACGACCTCGACTTTGCCAATGTCAGCGTCGGCGTAGAAAAGACTGTGAACAACGATAGCTCAGTTGGCCTCATGCTGGGGTGGTCCAAAGGGACTGCCGACGCTTTCTTTGATCGCGGTTCGGTTGAGGCAACGGGCGTGTCGCTCGCTGCGTTCGGACGCACGACTTTTGGCAAGTCCGGCAACTTGCAGGGCATCATCGGCTACCAAGGCTTGTCCTATGACTCGACACGCAATGTGATGGGGCAAACGGCAACCGGAAGCACGGATGGATCGCAAATCTTCGCGGCAGTGCGCGGTGATTACATGGTCCAAAAAGGTGCGCTTTCCTTCGGTCCGACCATGGCGCTTGAATACTATGGACTAAATGTCGATGCCTACGATGAAACCGGGGCTGGGCCTTGGAATCTGACAGTTGGCGATCAGTCCAGTGACGTGTTCCTGGCGTCGGTCGGGGTGCGCGGCGCCTATGACTTGCCTAGCAATCGCGGCAACACGAAGCTGACGGGTAGCATCGCATTCACAAAAAGCTCGGGCAGGGACTATGTTGTTGAGAACGGGTTCGTCGGCCTGAATGGCAACCCTATCCCGGTTGATGGCTTTGATGAAGGCTGGGTGGACGTGAGCGTTGGCATTTCAACCGAGCTGTCGCGTTCAAACGGGTCACAGACCGTTCTTCACGGCGGTTACTCAGGCTCGTTCAGCGACACTTATGAAAGCCACGGTTTGAGCGCTGGCTTGCAGATGGTTTTCTAAGTCTCTGTGACACAAAAGACAGAATGCGGCGTCCAATTGGGCGCCGTTTTTCCATCTCCATTTGGCCTCCGCCAAAATCAGACACCAAGCTCCGCTATGGGCCGATTTTTACGACAGCGTAGAATTGCTCGGAAGCTCGCCCACAATGCAATGCAGACAAAGATACAATATCTATATGGCGGAGGAGGTGGGATTCGAACCCACGGTAGACTTTCACCTACGTCGGTTTTCAAGACCGGTGCATTCAACCACTCTGCCACTCCTCCGACCGGCGCAGAGATAACGGGCCTGATCCGATTCTGAAAGTGCCGAAATTTCGGGCCGGTTCCCGCCCATCAAAAGAACGCTGAACGCGAGAGCCTTTTCACGCGCCGCTCATGTCGTTAGACTGCCTTTCAAACACGGGCCAAAGGCCCATCGGCAGAGCAGTCTGGGCCATCTGGCCCACAATGGAATTAGGGGCGAGACATGGCAAGCAAGACCACTCTGAAAGTGGCCATGGCGCTTAGCGGCGCTTTTTTACTTGTGGGGTGTGACGACACGAACCTCCCGGCATTCATGAAAAATTCAAAAGACGCAAGCGCCGAGAGGGCAACCGGGCAACGAAAAGCAGCGAGCGTCGGCGAACGCGACGTGGAAGCGCCTGAAGTGTTCCAGATCGCCGAGAAAGGGCTTTGGGACGGCCGTCCAAGCCTGGGTGGTGTTTGGGTCGCGCATCCAGATGCCACCGACCCGGAGCGGGTGATCGTGCGCAACCAATCCAATGGGAAATCCGTCATCGGCGCACTGTTTCGGCGCGAACGAGACATGCCCGGACCGCGCTTTCAGGTGTCCTCTGACGCGGCCGAAACGCTGGGCATGCTTGCCGGTGCGCCCGCTGAACTTAGCGTGACGGCACTGCGCAAGGAAGATATTCCGCAAGAGCCGGACACACCGACCGAAGATTTGGCAGCCCCCGAAGAGATCCAGCAAGGCACGCTTGATGATCCTATCGAAGCGGCTGCCGCGGCATTGGACAAAGCCGAGACCGCAGCCAAGGCCGGAGCAAAACCCGCCCCAAGGGCAGCAGCGAAACCCGCCGCCAGCGCGGCTGCGGCCAAACCGGCGGCAGCGGCCAAGCCCGCCCGCTCGCTACCAGCCGGAAATCTGACCAAGCCGTTCATTCAAATTGGCATCTTCTCGGTCGAAAAGAATGCCAAGAACACGGCTGAATCTTTGCGGCAAGCCGGCATGGTGCCGACCGTCAAACCGGGCAATACGAATGGCAAAGCCTTTTGGCGTGTTATCGTTGGTCCCGCCACCACCAGCACGGAACGCGCGGCGCTGTTGAAAAAAATCAAGGGGCTCGGCTTTGCTGACGCCTATTTCGTCACGAACTGATGCCCGTTTGGGCCAAACAGACACTACAGAGATAAAAAGGTCCCCGAACCGCTATGCGCATGCGACTGTTTCTTCTGATCCCTTCCCTTTTCACTGCGCTGCTGTTGGCAAGCCTGCCTGCACGCGCATTCGATACGCGCGCCAGCTCGGCCTATGTGCTTGATGTCACCACCGGCACAGTTCTGATGGAAAAAAACGCCGAGGTGCCCCTGCCCCCGGCGTCGATGTCGAAACTGATGACGGTGACCCTGCTGTATGAGGCGCTGGCAGACGGGCGCGTCACCATGAGCACGCCTTTCGGCGTCTCGGAACGGGCGGCTGCGATGGGGGGCTCGACGATGTTTCTGAATCGTGGCGACCGTCCGACGGTCGAGGACTTGATCCAGGGCATTGTCGTGCAATCCGGCAATGACGCCTGCGTGGCAGTGGCCGAAGGCCTTGCCGGCACCGAAGATTCCTTTGCGCGCATGATGTCCGATCGCGCCCGCGATCTGGGGATGAACAACTCCAGCTTCGGAAACTCGTCGGGCTGGCCCCATCCGATGCAGCGTATGTCGATGAAGGATCTGGCGATACTTGCCCGTCATATCATCGTCGAGTTCCCCGACTATTATCACTATTTCAGCCAGACCGAATACCATTACGATGGCCGCGCGCCGGACAACCGGTTCAACCGCAATCCACTGCTGGACCTTGGGATCGGCGCGGATGGCTTGAAGACCGGGCATACCCAAGAAGCAGGCTATGGCCTTGTCGGGTCAGCCAAACAGGGTGACCGCCGGATCGTGTTCGTGATTTCGGGCATGACATCGGAGAAAGAGCGCGCTGACGAAGCCGAGGCCATCGTCAACTGGGCGTTCCGCCAATTCACCATGAAAACCACGCTGAAGGCCGGCGAGCGCGTCGCCGAAGCGCCGGTTTGGCTTGGGTCTGTGGACACGGTGGGATTGGTCCCGGCGCAGGATGTTGCGCTGTTGATCCCGGCCGCAGATCGCGAAGGGATCAGCGCGACGATCAACTGGAACGGCCCGATTGCCGCGCCGATTGCGCAGGGGCAGGAATTGGCCGAAATGGTCATCAGCCGCGAAGGGCTTAGCGACACGGTCATTCCGCTCTTTGCAGAACAAGGTGTAGGAAATGCTGGTTTCGCCAAGCGCCTGACCGTTGCGGCCGAACGTGTGTTGGCGTTGGCTTTGGGCAACGACGCCCCGCCTGCCGCGATCCAGCCTGACCCCGTCACGAACTGACCCCCGAAGGATGCGCGGACTATTCATCAGCTTCGAAGGGATCGACGGCTCGGGCAAATCAACCCAAGCGCAGGTTCTGGCCAAGACCCTGCGTGATCATGGCCACGATGTTGTCCTGACTCGCGAACCCGGCGGCAGCCCCGGTGCCGAAGAAATCCGCGCGCTGGTGCTGGAGGGCGACCCGGATCGCTGGTCCGCCCAGACCGAGCTTTTGCTGTTCACCGCGGCGCGGCGTGACCATCTGGAGCGCTTGATCAACCCCGCCCTTGCTGCCGGAAAAATCGTGATCACGGACCGGTTTGCAGACAGCACGCGGGTGTATCAGGGTACGCGATCGGGTGATCTGCGCGGCATGGTGGATCAGCTCCACAACCTGATGATCGGACAGGAACCTGACCTGACCTTCCTGATCGACATGGACCCCGACACAGGTCTTTCCCGTGCAAAAGGGCGCGGCGGCACGGAAGAACGGTTCGAAGATTTCGGCGCCGATCTGCAACGCTCCTTACGCAAAGGCTTTCTGGATCTGGCAGCCACTGATCCAAAGCGGTTTCGGGTGATTGACGGCACCCGTTCGATCGACAGTGTCGCGCGCGACGTCTCGGAAATAGCGCTGGCGGCTCTTGCCTCTGAGGCCTCGGACCCATGAGCACCGCGCATGAAGACATTCCCGAACCCGATCGTATCGAAGGGGCGCCCCATCCGCGCGAAGCAGGTGCATTGGTTGGACAAGACGCGGCCGAAGCCGCTTTTCTTGAGACGTTCAATTCGGATCGGCTGCACCACGGGTGGTTGATCACTGGCCCACGTGGGGTCGGCAAGGCGACCTTGGCATGGCGCATAGCGCGGTTCTTGCTGGCCACGCCGCCAGATGACGGCGGGATGTTCGCAGCCCCCGCCCCAACAACGCTTGATATTGCGCCCGATCATCCCGTAGCGCGTCGCCTTCGGGTTCTGTCTGACCCCGGACTGTTTTTGTTGCGCAGACCGTGGGTCGCAAAAGACAAACGCCTGCGCGGTGAAATTACCGTCGATGAGGTGCGCAAGCTCAAATCGTTCTTTGCGCTTTCTTCGGTGGACGGAGGGCGCCGGGTGGTGATCGTGGATGTGGCCGACGAGATGAACAATTCAGCGGCCAACGCGCTGTTGAAGCTGTTGGAAGAGCCGCCCGAAGGGGCAGTGCTTTTGCTGGTCAGCCACCAACCCACCCGACTGCTGCCCACCATCCGATCGCGGTGTCGCGAGTTGCGCCTTGGCAGGTTGTCCCCAGACGCTTTGGCACAGGTTCTGGGAACGCTTGACGAACAGCCGTCAGCCGCAGACACGATCAAATTGAACGAACTGGCAGCCGGATCCGCCGGAGAGGCGCTGCGCCTGATCCATCTGGACGGGCTGGCCACCTATCAGGCGTTGATCGACATTTTCTCGCAAGGACGCGAAATTGACCGGCCCCGCGCCCTGAAGCTGGCTGCCAGTGCGGTCGGCAAAGCCAATGCGGACCGGTTCGAGCTGATCTTGCGGCTGATCGACACGTTTCTGGCCCGTCTCGCCCGACATGGCGCAGGGGTGGCGCTGGCCGCCGAAGCCGCCCCTGGTGAATTCGCCTGCCTTGGACGCCTGGCCCCCACCCCCGACGCCGCCCGCGCCTGGGCTGATTTGCAGCAACAACTTTCAGCCCGCGCCAATCATGGCCGGGCGGTGCACCTTGACCCTGAGGCGCTCATCCTTGATATGGTTTTCAGGATCAATGATATGGCGGCACGCCGAGCCGCTTGAGGCAAGGACGCCCGATGAGCACGCACACGACGCCACAGATCACAGACAGCCATTGCCACCTCGATTTCCCTGATTTCGAAGGTGAACTTGATCAGGTCATTGCCCGCGCGGCGCAAGCCGGGGTCACGCGTATGGTGACGATCTGCACCAAGATGTCGAATTTGGCTCAGGTGCGCGCGATTGCTGAAGCCCATGACCCGGTGTTCTTCGCCGCAGCCACCCACCCTATGAGCGTCGCCGCAGAGCCGATGGTCACGGTGGAGGATCTGGTTGCCTTGGCACAGCACCCCAAATTCGTCGGCATCGGCGAAAGCGGGCTGGACTACCATTACACCGCCGACAGCCGCGCGGTGCAAATCGAAAGCCTGCTCATCCACATCGAGGCGGCGCGACAGACCAACCTTCCCTTGATCATCCATTCGCGTGACGCAGATGACGATATGGCGCGCATTCTGGCCCAAGAACACGCCAAGGGTGCCTTTTCTTGTGTGATGCATTGCTACAGCTCTGGCCCTGACCTTGCGCGGGTCGCGCTTGAGCTTGGGTTCTACCTGTCGATGTCCGGGATCGCGGCCTTCCCCCGCAGCCAAGAGGTGCGCGATATCTTTGCCGCCGCCCCCGTCGACCGGATCCTGGTTGAAACCGACGCGCCCTATCTGGCCCCGCCGCCGCATCGCGGCAAACGCAATGAACCCTCCTTCACCGCCCACACTGCCAAGGTTGGGGCAGATCTGTTCGGTTTGAGCTACCAAGCGTTCGCGGCACAGACACAGGCAAATTTCGACCGGCTTTTCTGTAAAGCCGCGGCCTATGGGGCGGTGTCCTGATGGCGCAGATCGACTTCACCTTGCTGGGCACAGGATCGTCTGGCGGTGTGCCGCGACTTGGCGATCAGGTTGGCGGAAACTGGGGCGACTGCGACCCGACAAACCCCAAGAACCGCCGCCGCCGCTGCTCGGCTCTGGTGACGCGCACCGGTGACGATGGCGGTGTGACGCGGGTGCTGATCGACACCTCGCCGGACATGCGCGCCCAATTGCTGGATGCGGGCGTGGGCAAGCTTGATGCGGTCGTCTTCACCCACAGCCATGCCGACCACATGCACGGGATCGACGACCTGCGCATGATCGTTTTCAACATGAAAGACCGCCTGCCCGTCTGGGCCGACGCCCCCACAGAAGAGGCGCTGATGTCGCGCTTCAGCTATGCGTTCATGCAACCCGAGGGATCGAGCTATCCGCCCATCCTGACCCTGCACACGATCACCGGCGACGTGGTCATCAAAGGTGCGGGCGGCGATATCCGCCTGACCCCGTTCGAGGTTCGCCACGGTCGCATGGACTCGCTTGGTTTCCGCATTGGAAAGCTGGCCTATCTGCCGGATGTCAGCGACATCCCCGAACAGGCTTTGCCCGCGCTTGAACAGCTTGACGTTTTCGTTCTGGACGCCCTGCGCCGCGCGCCGCACCCGACCCATTTCAATCTGGATCAGGCACTGGAATGGATTGACCGGGTCAAGGCCAAACGCGGCGTGTTGACCAATATGCATTTCGATCTGGACTATGCGACGGTTGATGCTGAGACCCCGGCACACATCACCCCGGCCTATGACGGCATGACCATTCGCATCGACGCGTGAATGAGCGCACTTGTCGAAATCGTCCTTCCGGTTTTCGTGGTGATCGGGTTCGGGTATCTGGTGCGCTGGCGCCAGATCCTGCGTGACGACGCCATAAATGGGCTGATGACGTTTGCCCAATCGGTTGCGATCCCCTGCCTGTTGTTCCTGGCCATCGCCCGTCTTGACCTGAGCGCCGAATTCGATCTGTCACTGCTGTCGAGCTTTTACACGGGTGCGATTGCAGGCTTTCTGGCCGGTTTGCTGGGCGCACGGTTTCTGTTCGCACGCCCCTGGCCAGACGCTGTGGCGTTTGGCTTCGTGTCGCTCTTCTCCAACTCGCTGCTGCTGGGCCTTCCAATCACCGAACGCGCCTTCGGGCCAGACGCTTTGGCAGGGAACTATGCCATTATCTCGATCCACGCGCCGGTTTGCTATGCCATCGGGATCACGGCGATGGAGATCGCGCGTGCGCAGGGCTCCAGCGCCTTTGACACGTTAAGGCAAATTGCCCGCACGATGGTGCGCAACATGCTGGTGATGGCCATTGCGGCAGGTTTCGTGGTCAATCTGGCGCAGCTTGCCCTGCCCGGCGTGATCGAAGAGGCGCTCAGCCTTCTGGCGCGCGCCGCCCTTCCCACCGCCCTTTTCGCCCTGGGCGGTGTGCTCTATCGCTATCGCCCCGAAGGCGATCTTCGCATCGTTGCCTTCTTGTGCGTGGTATCGCTGGGTCTGCACCCTGTCATCACCTGGGGGCTGGGGCGCAGCCTTGGCCTTGACGAGGACCAGTTCCGCTCGGCTGTTCTGACGGCTGCAAGTGCGCCGGGCATCAACGCATATATCTTTGCCAATCTCTATGGCGTGGGCAAGCGGGTTGCGGCCACAACTGTTCTGGTGGCAACAGCTCTGTCGATCCTGACGGTCTGGGGGTGGCTCGCCGCCTTGGGGGCCACGGGATACTAAGCCCGCACCTAGCAGACCTCGCTGATCAACAGGTCTTGCAAGTGCGGCGCCAGATCGGCGACGGGCTTTCCGCCGCGCTGACGCAAGCATTCCAGCAATCGACGGTCTTGCGGCAGGATTTCCAGCGCGCACCGCTGGATGCGCCCGACCTGAGGGGAAACAGGACGGCCAAACATTGTGACGCCCGGATAAACCGGACGCGTCGCCAAAAGCGGATGGTTGAAGAAGCTGAAAGAGGCGCGATCTCCGTTCGCCAAGAAGGTATAGGCGATCAAACCATCAGCCAGTTCGACCATCAAAGACCGAATTTCGTGCCGATCAACCAGCTTTGTCGTGCCTGTTTCAGTGCCATCCAGCCCTTTGTCGCTGAACCCACGCAGCACCGTAGCCCCTGACATCTCGAAGATGCGCACCGTGTAGCTGTTGGCCCATCCCGACCGGCTCGAGGAGGTCTGCCAGTAGGTGTGAATGCCAGAGGGCGGTGGATTGCGGCGCACCAAAAAGGTCGGGTCATTCACCAAAAACTGGTTGAGCCGCTGCATCGAGCTTTTCTCAGCCACGGCATCGGCCTCGCGGATCTGGTCCAGCGGCTCTAGTATGATGCGCCCGTCGACACCGAAATAGCTGCAAATGCGGTGCAGCACTTCGGGGCGTGGGTTGGTCTGCCCGCTGAGGTAGCGATTGAATTGCGTTCGGTTCACACCGATGGCGCGGCACAAACTCGCCACCCGAACACCGCGTTCAGCAACCAATTGCCTTAGGTTCCGCGAGAAGGTCGCATGAATTTCACTAGCGCTTGGCATGCATCTTCCCCTGGCGCGCCATTTTTGGTTTCGCGTCAAACACCCTTTGCAATCGTCCTGGACAACGCGACTGTCCCGCCGCTTTTGCACCCAATACAACCTGCAGCTAGCCACCCCCGGCACCACACAGTGCCAAGCAGGACGAGTCGGCTTTTCTTCCTTTGAGCGTATAGAAGTATGCCCACCAACCTCAAGGTGGTATTTTGGGTCATCTGCGTCGTGTTTTGCGCTGTGGCGTTACGCGATCAGGCGAGAGCCTGAAAACCCGTAACATATGGCTTGTCGCGAATCGCCACGCCGAGTATTGTCGACCAAACGGTCAGCTTTAGTTGGCGCCGTTTTTTGGGTTTGGGAGGACCACATGGACGCATTGATCTGCGACGCAGTTCGCACCCCCATCGGACGATACGGTGGTGCCCTGTCGCTCGTGCGCGCCGATGATCTGGCGGCCCTACCCATTGCCGCCCTGATCGCACGAAACCCGGATGTTGACTGGGCCTCGGTTGATGATGTGATCTATGGATCAGCCAATCAGGCGGGTGAAGACAACCGCAACGTGGCCCGCATGGCAGCACTTCTGGCTGGGCTTCCGGTGGACGTGCCCGGCACCACGATCAACCGCCTGTGTGCCTCCGGCATGGACGCGGTGGGCATGGCCGCGCGCGGGATAAAAGCGGGCGACTATGATCTGTGCATCGCTGGCGGCGTTGAAAGCATGAGCCGCGCGCCTTTCGTGATGCCCAAAGCGACCTCCGCTTTCACCCGCGCCAATGCGGTCTATGACACCACCATCGGCTGGCGCTTTGTGAACCCGAAGATGGACAAGATGCACGGCACCCACTCGATGCCGCAAACCGCTGACAATGTGGCTGAAGACTACGCCGTAAGTCGCGAAGATCAGGATGTTTTTGCCGCACGTAGCCAAGAACGCTGGGCGGCCGCACACGAGGCCGGGAGTTTTGCGGACGAGATCATTCCCGTGACGATCCCGCAGCGCAAAGGTGACCCGATTGTGGTCGATACAGACGAACACCCGCGCCCCGGCACCTCGGCGGAGAAGCTGTCGAACCTGCGCGGCGTGAACGGCCCGGACCTGACGGTCACGGCGGGCAACGCGTCGGGCGTCAACGATGGGGCCGCCGCGATGTTGATCGCGTCGGACGCAGCCGCTGCAAAGAACAACCTGACCCCGATGGCGCGCGTTATCGGCATGCAAGCCGCTGGCGTGGCCCCGCGCATCATGGGCATCGGCCCTGTGCCAGCAAGCCGCAAGGTGTTGGCAAAAGCAGGTCTCACCATCGACCAGATGGATGTGATAGAATTGAACGAAGCTTTTGCCGCACAAGGTCTTGCCACCTTGCGCGAATTGGGCGTCGCGGATGATGACCCGCGGGTAAACCCAAATGGCGGCGCAATCGCGCTTGGCCACCCGCTTGGCATGTCGGGCGCGCGCCTTGTTTTGACGGCGGCTTATCAACTGAAACGCACAGGCGGGCGCTATGCGCTGTGCACGATGTGCGTGGGCGTGGGCCAAGGTGCGGCCCTCATTCTGGAAAGGATCTGACGATGTATGCTCAATTGGTGAAAACCGCAGGCACTGGCGTTAAGACCCGCGAGGAAATGTCTGATGAAGAACGGAATTTTCAAGATCGCGTGGATCGGGATGAGAAGATCGAACCGAAGGATTGGATGCCGGACGACTACCGCGCGACGTTGATCCGCCAGATCGGCCAGCACGCCCATTCCGAGATCGTCGGCCAATTGCCAGAAGGCAACTGGATCACCCGCGCACCCACGTTGGAGCGCAAGGCGATCCTGTTGGCGAAGGTGCAGGACGAGGCCGGTCATGGCCTGTATCTCTACGGTGCGGCTGAGACGCTCGGCGTTACCCGTGATGAGCTGACCGAAGAATTGCTGTCGGGCCGGATGAAGTATTCCTCTATCTTCAACTATCCCACGCTGAACTGGGCCGATATTGGCGCGGTTGGCTGGCTGGTGGATGGGGCGGCGATCATGAACCAGGTGCCGTTGCAGCGGACATCCTATGGCCCCTATTCCCGCGCGATGATCCGCATTTGCAAGGAAGAAAGCTTCCACCAGCGCCAGGGCTACGACATCATGATGAAGATGGCCGCAGGCAACGACGCCCAGCGCCGCATGGCGCAGGATGCTCTGAACCGGTTCTGGTATCCGTCGCTGATGATGTTTGGCCCGTCCGACAAGGACAGCGTGCATTCCGCCCAATCGCTTGCGTGGAAGATCAAGATCGACACCAATGACGAGCTGCGCCAGCGCTTTGTTGATCAGACCGTGCCGCAGGCGAAATACCTTGGCCTGACGATCCCGGATGAGCACCTGAAATGGAACGAGGACCGCGGTGCGCACGACTTCTCGGAACCCGACTGGACCGAGTTCTTCAACGTCATCAAGGGTAAAGGCCCCTGCAACGTCGAACGGATGGAAGCCCGCGTCAAAGCTTGGGAAGACGGTGCATGGGTGCGCGACGGGCTTATGGCCCACGCCCGCAAGAAAACCGCTGCCCGAACAGCCGCTGAATAAGGAAAGATCACATGTCCAAAGAATGGCCCCTCTGGGAAGTTTTCATCCGCGGTCAGCACGGGCTGAGCCACCGTCACGTGGGCAGCCTGCACGCCCCGGACGAAGAAATGGCGATCAAAAACGCCCGTGACGTTTACACCCGTCGCAACGAAGGTGTGTCGATCTGGGTGGTCGAAGCGCGTCACATCGCGGCCTCAAGCCCCGAAGAAAAAGGGCCGCTTTACGAGCCGTCGAACTCGAAAGTCTATCGTCACCCGACATTCTTCGACATCCCTGACGACGTGGGGCATATGTGATGGCTGGAAAAACGAACGACGACGCCTTGTTTCAATTCCTGCTTCGGATGGGCGACAACAGTCTGATCCTTGGCCACCGGGTCAGCGAATGGTGCGGCTTGTCGCCTGTGTTGGAAGAAGACATCGCACTGGCCAACACCGCGCTGGACCTGATCGGTCAGACGCAATTCTGGCTGGGTCTGGCGGGCGAGGTTGAAGGCAAGGGTCGCACGGCTGATGATCTGGCCTTCCTGCGCGACGCATGGGATTTCCGCAACGTGCTAATGGTCGAACTGCCCAACGGCGATTTCGGCCAGACCATGATGCGCCAGTTTCTTTACGACGCATGGTCGCAGGTCATGGTCGGTCGCCTGATCAAGAGCGGTGATAAACGCATCGCTGATATCGCCGAGAAGGCCTCAAAGGAAGTCGCCTATCACGTCGAGCGGTCGGCTGACACCGTGGTTGGTCTTGGTGACGGGTCCGAGGAAAGCCACGCAAGGATGCAAGCCGCGATCGACTACCTCTGGCCTTATGTGGGCGAGATGTTTGACGGCGACGAGGTTGATGCGGCCATGGTCGCCGCCGGCATTGCCCCCGATCCCGCGTCCTTGCGCGAAGAATACGACGCGCTGGTGAACAAGGTGCTGTCTGAGGCCACCCTGAAAGTGCCGACAGACGTGTTCCACCACAAAGGCGGGCGCACGGGTTATATGCACACCGAACATCTGGGCCACCTTCTGACCAGCATGCAGTGGCTGCAACGCGCTTATCCCGGTGCGACCTGGTAATGGGCCAGCCCTCGGTTGATACGATCTGGGACTGGCTCGACCAAGTGCCCGACCCCGAGATCCCAGTGATCTCGCTGGTCGATCTTGGCATCATCCGGGACGTGCAGTGGGAAGGTGACATGTTGAATGTCACCGTGACGCCCACCTATTCGGGCTGCCCCGCGACCACGATCATCAACCTTGATATTCAGACCGCGCTGCGCGAGCACGGGATCGAAAAGCTGACGCTGCACCGACAGCTTTCCCCGGCCTGGACCACCGACTGGCTGACCGATAAGGGCAAGGCGGCGTTGGAGAAATTCGGCATCGCCCCCCCATCGGCCAAGGGCGAACCGGAACGCTGCCCCAATTGCGGTGGTCACGATCTGGAACGCACCAGCCAGTTCGGCTCGACCCCCTGCAAGGCACTGTGGCGTTGCCGCGACTGTCTTGAACCTTTTGACTATTTCAAGTGCATCTGACTGCATTGAGGAGACCCAACATGGCGCGCTTCCACAGCCTTACCGTGACCGACATCCAGAAAACCATCCGCGACGCGGTGGTGGTGACGCTGACTCCGGACGATCCTGAGGCCTTCAACTATACCCAAGGCCAATATCTGACCTTCCGCCGCGACTTCGACGGGCAGGAATTGCGCCGCTCCTATTCGATCTGTTCGGGGCTGGACGATGGCAAGCTGCAAGTTGGCATCAAACGGGTCGATGGCGGCGCGTTCTCGACTTGGGCGAACGAGGACTTAAAGCAGGGCGACACGGTTGAGGCCATGTCTCCCATGGGCAACTTCTTCGTGCCCTTGGCGCCGGATCTGGACCGCCACTATCTGGGCTTTGCGGGGGGGTCTGGCATCACACCGGTTCTGTCGATCATCAAGACGACACTGGCACGCGAACCGAATGCGCAGTTCACGCTGGTCTATGCCAACAAGGCCATCACCACGATCATGTTCCGCGAAGAGCTGGAAGACCTCAAGAACCGTTTTATGGGCCGCTTCAACGTGATCCACATCCTTGAAAGCGACGCGCAGGATATTGACCTGTTCACCGGGCGGGTGGACGAGGCGAAATGCGCCCAACTGTTTAAAAACTGGATCGACGTTCAATCCGTCGATACCGCCTTTATTTGCGGCCCCGAGCCTATGATGCTGGGCATTGCCAAGGCGCTTCGCGACCACGGGCTGGATGACGCGCAGATTAAGTTTGAGCTGTTCGCCTCGGGCCAACCCGGTCGCGCTGCAAAGAAAGCCGCCAGCAAAGCGGCAGTGAAAGGCGACGGGATCGATGCTGTCGTCGCGCTGGATGGGGCCAGCCGGTCTTTCACGATGGACGCCGAGACTTCGATCCTTGACGCGGCCTTGGCCAACGACATCGACGCGCCTTATGCTTGCAAGGCCGGGGTCTGTTCGACCTGTCGCTGCAAGGTGATCGAAGGCGAGGTCGAAATGCTGACCAACCACGCGCTCGAAGATTACGAGGTCGAGAAGGGCTATGTCCTGTCCTGCCAATCCTACGCCAAATCGGCGCGCGTCGTCATCGACTACGACCAGTAACCCCCAATGGAACGGAGACCGCTATGTCTGAGATGAGCATCACCGACTATCTGGCCCAAGGGGGCGTATTGACCGCACCGGGCAATGTGCCCGCACGCTATCGGGCCGAGCTTATGCGCCTGATGGCAACTTTCGTGGACAGCGCGCTGGCGGGGGCGGCTGGTTTTGCCGATATCGTCAACCAAGGGCCGGGCATCAAGGAACGCATCGCGGCCTCAAAAATCGTGCTGGAAAAAACTGACAATGCCGACAAGGTGCTGTCGATCATGGGTGAATTTGGCGCCGACACGGCCCGCTATGCCAACCACCATCCGTGGACGGATCGCTTGGCCCGCGACGCCGATATTGGCACCTCACGCACGGATACGGACATGCGGCTGGCCGTCTTCAACTACCCGCTGGAAGGCTGGTCGGACGCGGTGGTGATGAACCTGCTTATGGGCCTTGCCGTTGGTGTGCAGATGGGTGAATTCAAGCGCGTGTCTTATGCGCCGCTGGCTGAAGTATTTCGTGCCATTGCGCCGGTTGAAGCCCGTCACGCCGAACTGGCCGCCGAAGGAATTGCCCGACTGATCGATACCGGCACCGACATCGCAACACTGCAAACCAGCGTCGATTACTGGTGGCCCCGTGTGGCGGCAAGCTTCGGCAAAGATATTTCGACCCGCGCGGCGCAATTGCAGGCCTTCGGCTTGCGCAACTCAACCAATGCCGAACTGCGCGAAGAATGGGAAGCGGCAGCCGCGACCGAGCTTTCAAAACTTGGCCTAAGCGCGCCCTAAGCCGCCCGCCCCCTGACATTTCCGACGAAGGACAGAGCATGACCCTGATGAAAGTCTCCAGCTTCGCGGCTGGCAAATGGATTGCCCCTGGCGCCAATGCGCGCCCGATCGCCTCGGCCATTACCGGCGCGAAGATCGCCGAAGCCGGTGGGGCAGATATCAACAAGCAGGCGATGTTGGATTATGGGCGCAATGTGGGCGGCCCTGCCCTGCGCGCCATGGGGTTTCACGACCGCGCCAAAATGCTGAAAGCACTGGCCGCCCATCTGGGTGGGCACAAGCAGGCGCTTTATGACCTGAGCTTCGACACCGGCGCCACGCAATCCGATCACATGATCGACATTGATGGCGGCGTCGGCACCATGTTTGTGTTCGCCTCTAAGGGTCGGCGCGAAATGCCGGACGGCCAAATCTATCTGGACGGCGAGATCGAACAGCTGAGCCGCAATGGCACCTTCCTTGGCATGCACATTGCAACGCCCCTGAAAGGCGTGGCCGTGCACATCAACGCCTTCAACTTCCCGGTCTGGGGGATGTTGGAAAAACTCGCCCCGACCCTGTTGGCGGGCGTGCCTGCCATCGTAAAGCCAGCGACCTCGACGTGCTATGTGACCGAAGCCGCCGTGCGCATCTTGCTGGACAGCGGCATTCTTCCTGAGGGCGCGTTGCAGTTGATTTCCGGCGGCACGGGCGATCTGCTGGACCGGCTTGGCCCACAAGATATCGTCAGCTTCACCGGTTCGGCGAAAACCGCCAGTATGTTGCGGTCAAACCCGAATATCCTGAAGAACTCTGTGCGGTTTGTGGCGGAACAGGACAGCCTGAATGCGTCGATCCTAGGTCCAGATGTCACGCCGGACACCCCGGAATTTGACCTTTTCATCAAAGAGGTGCACCGCGAGATGACCACGAAAGCGGGGCAGAAATGCACCGCCATCCGCCGCATCATCGCGCCCGACGCACAGGTTCAAAACGTGATCGAAGAACTGTCCGCGCGACTGGCAAAAACCGTCATCGGTGACCCGCGCGATGAAGCGACCCGCATGGGTGCTTTGGTATCTGCAGGCCAGAAGATCGACGTGCTGGAAAAAGCCGCGGCCATCGGATCGGAAAGCAAACTGGTCTATGGCGACTCGGACGACAACGACTTCGCGGGTGGGGTGGATGCGGGTGCGTTCGTGAAACCAATGCTCTTTCACTGCGAAGACCCCGACACCGCCACGGTGGTGCACGAGACCGAAGCTTTCGGGCCCGTCTCAACCATCATGGGCTATCGTGACATCGCGCACGCCATCGACCTTGCCAACAAGGGCGAAGGATCGCTGGTGGCCTCTGTCATCACAGCCTCCGGCGAGGTGGCGCGCGAGGTCGCGATGGGCGCAGGCGCGTTCCACGGGCGGCTCTATTTCAACAACGCAACCTCGATGAAGGAAAGCACCGGCCACGGCAGCCCCCTGCCCCACATGGTGCATGGCGGCCCCGGACGCGCAGGCGGCGGCGAGGAAATGGGCGGCGTGCGCGGCGTTCTGCATTACATGCAACGCACCGCCATTCAGGGCAGCCCTGACATCCTGACCGCTATTGGCGGCAAATGGGTGCCCGGCGCGACCGAGATCAAAGGCCCTGCCCACCCCTTCACCCGCAAATTCGGCGATCTGTCGATTGGTGAAACGCTGCACACAGCCTTGCGCGAGGTCACGTTGGATGACATCGAGAAATTCGCGCATTTCACCGGCGACACGTTCTATGCCCACATGAACGATGAGGCCGCGAAGCGAAACCCGTTCTTCCCCGGCCGCGTGGCGCATGGCTATCTGCTACTGAGCTTTGCGGCAGGGCTGTTCGTGGAACCCGACGAAGGCCCGGTGCTGGCCAACACAGGGCTGGACAACCTGCGCTTCATGAAACCGGTCGAGGCCGGCGACCGCATCGCCGTCCGCCTGACCGTCAAAGCCAAGACACGTCGCACAGATGAGTATGGCGAAGTGCGTTGGCATGTAACCCTGACCAATCAGGATGACGATCTGGTGGCGGAATACGAGCTTCTGACCATGAACGCCTACTGACATGTGCGCCGGGGTGATCGCTGACGATGTGCAGGACGTTCTAACCCGTATGCGCGGCTCAAGCGATCTGCGGGTCTGGTCGGTGATCGTCACCATCATGGGCGACATGGTGCGCGGACAGAGCGATCAAATAGCCGGGACCACGCTGACTGCCCTGATGGGCGCCCTTGGCATCCGCCCCGAAGCCACACGTGTCGCGCTTTTTCGTCTGCGCAAGGACGGCTGGATCGACAGCCAACGCGCCGGGCGCGGGTCATTTTATGCGCTGACCGATCACGGGTTGGCCGAGACTCTCTCCGTGATGGACCGCATTTATGGCGCCCCACAGCCCGCGCCAGAAACCTGGCATCTTGCCGTGAGCCTTCTGGCCACTGACAGGCTTGGCTGTGAAGACGCCTTGACAGGCCAGGGCTTCGCCGAACTTTCCCCCGGCGTGTTTTTGGGAACTGCGCCTCCAGAACGAAGCGCGGGTCTGCTGGTGTTCTCAGACAGGACGCCGACCTTCCCAGACCAGATCCTGCCCCTGTTGGTGCCAACTTCGGTCCGACACGATGCCCGTAACCTGAGCGACGCCGCAAACCGTGCGCGCAATCTTACCGCGCACGCGCTGCCGCCGCTCGCGAAGGCTGCTTTACGGGTCTTGGTGTTACACAACTGGCGGCGCATCGCACTTCGTCTGCCTGACTTGCCCCTAAAGGCGTTCTGGCCCGAGGCAACACTGCGAGAAGACGTGCACGCTTTGCTCAACCGCCTTGGCCCGATCGACATCACCGCCCTGCCTCAGTGATGCCGTGTCGCATCAATATCCAGGGCCGGTCCAATCGTGGACAGCGCCCAGCCGAATCGACGGGAATACGGTCGCAGCTAGCAGAAGCCCAAGCGACATCGCCTTTGCTTTTCAATAGCTTGCCAGATCTGGAATGGTGCCCCCACACGGACTCGAACCGCGGACCTACTGATTACAAATCAGTTGCTCTACCAGCTGAGCTATAGGGGCACAGGGCGCATTTAAGATGTTCTGGCGCGGGGATCAAGTGAAAGCTTTCATCAGCGACTTGCGCGCGCCATCAAGGCCACCGCGCAAAGGCCAACTGCGATCACCATCAGGGCGGGTGGTGCAGCCTGTCCCAGCTGTTCAAGCGACGCCTGTTCATAGACGCGCGTGGCCAGTGTGCCATAGTTGAACGGGCGCAGAAGAAGCGTTGCCGGAAGCTCTTTGACGCTGTCCACGAAGACCAAAAGCAGTGCAGTGCCGACCGAGTTTCGGATCAGAGGCACATAGACCTCACTCAACGTGCCGCGGGCTGAGCGCCCAAGTGACCGGGCTGCCATCGGAAGGTTAGGGGAAACACGCTCGATCGCGGCATCGGTTGCGCCTTGGGCGATGGCGAAGAACCGAACGCAATAGGCGTAGATGACCGCAAAGGCTGTGCCCGTCATCAACAAGCCAGGATCCCACCCGGTCAGCGCCAGAACGCCGTCTGCCAAGCCATTGTCGGCTGCTGCCATGGGGATCAGAATTCCGATCCCCAAAACCGCTCCGGGAGCGGCATATCCGATCGTCGTCAGCGGCATGAGCTTGCGCGGCAATGCGTGCCCGGAAAGGCGCACTCCATAGACAAGAAACAACGCGCCCAGCACCGTGACGACAGCGGCGATGCCTCCAACTGTCAAAGTGTGCAACAGCGCCGACCCCAACCCGTTTGAAAACCAGTATTCCGGTTTTGCGATGGCATGACCGATCAGGACTCCAACGGGCAAGACAAACCCAACCACGAAGGGGATCGCGCAAGCGATGGTTGCACAGAGCCCGGCCCAACCCGACAGCGGGCGGGGTTCGACGGGGCGGCTTTGGCGCGACATCCGATAGAACCGGCTGCGCGACCGGCTGATCTTTTCCAGCGCAGCCAAAAGGAAGACAAACACCAATATGACCATTGCGATCTGCGCCGCGCCACCTGCGTTGTGGCTTTCGAGCCAAACCGTGAAGATGCCCGTGGTCAGGGTTTGGACCGCGAAATAGTCGACCACGCCGAAATCCGACACGGTCTCCATCATCACGATCGCAACACCGGCTGCGATGGCGGGGCGCGCCAATGGCAGGCCAACCCGCCAGAACCGCGCGAAGGGACCAGCGCCCAGCGCGCGCGCCACCTCGTAGGCATCACCGGACTGTTCGCGAAACGCCGCGCGGGCCAGCAAAAACACATAGGGGTTCAGCGCCGCCGCCAGCACGACCACTGCCGCCCAGCGCGACCGGATCTCGGGGAACCAGTAATCCTGCGCGCTTTGCCAGCCAAAAAGCGCACGCAAGCCGGTCTGGACCGGCCCCGCATATTCAAGAAAATCAACCAGCGCATAGGCCCCGACATAAGCAGGGATCGCAAGTGGCGTCAGCAGCAGCCATTCCAGCCAGCGCGCGCCCCTGAAGCGATACATGGTGATCAGCCAAGCCGAACCGGTGCCCACCGCCGCAGACATCCCCCCAACGGTCAGGCACAGGATCAGCGTATTGGAGACATAGCGCGGCAAGGTGGTGTTCATCAGGTGCGGCCACGCATTCTCGGCGGGTGTAAGCGCCAACCAGACGATCGACAGGATGGGCAGCAAGACGAGAAGAGCAATCAGCAAAGCACCCAACGACCAAAGGTTCGGCAGCCATAGGGCACTTCTGGGTGCTACATTCTGAGTCTTTTGGTCGGTCATATCCTGGCTCTTTAGCCCGAAACAGGTTTAACTGTCCAGAAAACCAACATATGTTTGCGTCATTCGAGCGAAAAGGACCGCGCAAAACATGCATATCTCGTTTCATCTCGGCGCTCACTACACAGATGAAGATCAACTGATCAGATCTCTTCTGAAAAATGGCGGGGCGATGACACAAGAAGGGATCGCGCTGCCCGGTCCCGGGCGCTATCGCGGATTGATGGCCGATGTTCTGGTGAAGCTGGATGGCGCACGCGCGGATGCGGAAACACAGGAAATGCTGTTCGAGGCATTTGTTGACAACGAAGACGCAAAACGGCTGGTACTGGGGCACAAAAACTTCCTTGGCGCGCCGCACCGGGCCTTGGAACATGGACAGTTCTATCACTTGGCAAAACGCAACACCCAGCGGTTGCGATACCTGTTTTGCGATCATACGGTTTCGTTTTTCATCGGCATGCGCAACCCGGCCACCTTTGTGCCTTCGGTGCTGAGCGCCCTAAGCGATGCCCAACGCAATGCGATCATGGCACAGCTTGACCCGCGTGCCTTGTTCTGGTCCGACATCCTTCTGGCCATTCGCGAGTCAAACCCCGAAACCCAGATCACCGTCTGGTGCGATGAAGACACGCCCTTGATCTGGTCCGACGTCATGCACGCGGTTTCGGGCATAGCCCCCGAAACACCCCTAGAGGGCAGTCTGGATATTCTGGAAAAGATCACTCACCCCGACGGCATGAAGCGGCTTACGGACTACCTGCAAGCCAACCCCATCCAGAACGAGGGGCAGCGCCGGCGCATCCTGACGGCATTCCTTGATAAATATGCCATCGATTCCGAGTTGGAGATGGAGATAGATTTGCCCGGTTGGTCTGACCAGTTGGTTGATGATCTGACGGCGACCTATGATCAGGATATGGACAGGATATCGCATATTCCGGGCGTCACGCTGTTGACCGCATGATACAAAAAAAGCCCGCCAAAAGCGGGCTTTCCGTGCGGCTCGCCGGTTGGCCGCGCTACATGCCGAGCGCTTCTTTATACATTTCCAGCACGGCTTCTTCTTCTGCAATGTCGTCCTTGTCGCGCTTGCGAAGGGCGATCACCTTGCGCATCACCTTGGTGTCATAGCCACGCGATTTCGCTTCGGCCATAACCTCTTTTTGTTGCTCGGCAATGTCTTTCTTTTCCATATCGAGCCGTTCAATTCGTTCGACGAACTGGCGCAACTCGTTGGCGGTGACACGATAGCTGTTGTCGGCTTGATTTTCGTCCATGGGATCCTCTTGCTCGGGTTGCCCCTGACTAGCCCGTCCCTTTGTCCGCTTCAAGGGTGCAGACGCACCGAATACGAGGGCTGGCAGATGTTGAGGGGGTTGCACCACTGACGCGCACGCGCTAGGCGAACACACGCAACACCGGAGGCACACATGGAGTGGCTGATCATCGTAGGCGCAGTCTTGTCGCTTGTCGGGCTTGCTGGACTAATCGCCAGCGCCGTCAAGGTCATGAAGGCCAAACGCGCCGGGCTGGAAGATGCCGAACTGCGCGCGCGCGTTCAAAAGGCCATGGCTTTGAACATGGGTGCTTTGGGACTGTCCGTGATCGGCTTGATGTGCGTGATCTTGGGTGTATCGCTGTCCTGACCTGTTCCGCGACATGTCAGTTCATATCGCTGAAATGACGCCCGTTTTTGATCAATCTGTCAAAAAGCGCAGAGGGCGCCCAGAATTTTGGCTCTTCCGACTGGCAGGCTTTCAACGCGTTTTGAACCACCAGAAGGCCACGCTGATCGGCTGACATCATCGGGCCGCCGCGGTGACGCGGGAAGCCATACCCGAACAGCAAAACCACATCGATATCCGAGGGGCGCAGGGCGATCCCCTCTTCCAGCAAACGCGCGCCCTCGTTCGCCATCGCATTCAGGCAACGCTGCTGGATCTCTTCCGTGCCAAAATCGCGCGGCGTGATGCCCTTGGCGCGCCGCTCTGCATCGATGATCGCAAGTGCGCCGGGGTTTTCAATCGGACCGCCGTCCTGATCATGGATGTAATAGCCGCGCCCGGCTTTCTGGCCAAACCATCCCTGCTCGCACATGCGGTCGCCGATCGCCACATATCGGTCCTGCGGATCACGGGTGGCGGCCAATCGTTTGCGGCGCGCCCATGAAATGTCGAGCCCCGCCATATCGAGCACCTGATAGGGACCGATCGGGAAGCCATAGGCCCGTATTGCGGCGTCAATCTGTGCGGGGCTGGCCCCGTCCTCGAGCATGAAATCCGCAGCCAGCCGATAGGCTGCGAGGATGCGGTTTCCGATGAACCCATCAGCCACCCCTGCCCGCACCGGCACCTTGTGCAGTTTCTTGGCAAGCGCAAAGCCAGTCGCAACGACATCGCGGTCGGTTTTCGCACCGACAACAACTTCGAGCAGTCGCATGATGTGGGCGGGTGAAAAGAAGTGATACCCCACCACGTCCTGGGGCCGCGTTATCGTGGCGGCAAGCGCATCAATGTCCAGATATGAGGTATTGGTTGCAAGAATTGCGCCGGGCTTCATGACAGCGTCAAGCTGGGCAAAAACCTCGCGCTTCACATCTTCGTCCTCGAACACGGCCTCAATCACCAGATCCACCTGACCGAGTTCGGACATATCGGTTGTGCCGCGCAGCCGAGCCAGTCGGTCTTCGCTGATCGCTGAGGTGATCCGCCCTTTGGCCACAGATTTCTCATAGTTGGCCACGATCCGATCCGTGCCACGTATCAAGCCTTCGTCATCACGTTCGACCAATGTTACGGGGAACCCTGCGTCAAGGCACGAGATGGCAATCCCGGTTCCCATTGTGCCGGCGCCAACCACGCCGATCGTGTCCACCTTGCGAAGCTGAGCGCCCTCCAACTCTGGCACTTTGGCGGCGCGCCGTTCTGCAAAGAAGGCATGGCGCAGGGCTGTGGCCTCGGGGCCTGGTTCGCAATCGTCAAAACATCGGCGTTCAAAGGCGACGCCGTTTTCAAATGGCAACAACAGGGCCGCTTCGACGCAATCCACGATCAAAGAAACGGACGGGACCGGATTGCCTGATACTCGCGCGCGCCACGCCTTGATCGCTTTCATGTAAGCCATCGGATCATCAAGTCCTGCTTGCCGATCGCGGGTTGGGCGCGGCTTGGTGCCATGCTTGATCATGTTGCGCGCCGATCCGACGGCAGCCTGATCAAGGTTGCGTTCGATGACCTTGTCCACCAAACCCATCGCCGCGGCCTTGTCTGCCAAGACCGCCTTTCCTGTTACCATCAAATTCAAGGCCGCATCCGCCCCGATCATGCGGGGCACCCGCTGGGTGCCGCCACCGCCGGGCAACACACCCAGATTGACCTCGGGCAGGCCCAGTTTGCTGCCTTGTGCGGCAAGTCGATAGTGGCAAGCCAAAGCAAGTTCGAAGCCTCCGCCAAGCGCATTGCCTTGCACTGCGGCGATCACCGGCTTTGGGCATGTTTCGATCAGGTTGCAGACATCTGACAAGATGGGCGCGGCGCGCGGGCGACCGAATTCACGGACATCCGCGCCTGCAGGAAAGGTGCCGTTTTCGGCGCGCAACACCACCGCGCGCACCAGATCATCTTTGCAGACAGCTTCAAATGCCTCAAATAGACCCTGACGAACCGCATGCCCCAGTGCATTCACCGGTGGGTTGTTGATCGAGACGATGGCGACACCGTCTTCGATTTTCATCTGAACCTGATCTGCCATATTCCCTCCGGTCAAACCTAACACTCAAAGGGCTGATCCAAGGGTCGTTTGTCAATGCCTACGACGTGTCTGCACAATATTCCCAACCGTTTGGTCGGCTATACTGCATGCCCGCCACAGCGCGACACCCGGTTCGATCCGCCCGTTCTACACGGGCATATTGTCGAACAGATCGTCCGCATCATCATCTTCAAGCTCGTTCTCGAACTTGCGGAAATCTTCGGGCACAGGCTGGCCCATCTTCTCCAGCTCCGAGATCTTCTCTCGAAGTTGTTCTTGCAAAACATGCCGATCTTCAGGGCGTTTTGCAATTTCATCCAGGATCAAGCTGATCGAGGCCTTAAGCTCTTCAAATGCCATTTCATCCTCCCAAAATGGTGCCAGACGTGGCGTTTTCACGGCGCTAAACAAGCGCACTCACGATAAGATCAAGCGTGCTTTGCTGCGCAGTCGCGGCAGAAAGGGGTGTGGGGCAGCACGTCAAGTCGTTCTGACGAAATCTCGGTGCCACAAGTCGCACAAAACCCGAACTCGCCTTCTTCTATGCGCGCCAACGCGGCATTGATCTTGATGATCTCATCTTGACCCGATGTGCCCAAACCTTCAAGGACTTCGTCCTCTTCGCGTTCGACGGCAAGCTCTTCCCAGTCCTTGGACTGGTGGCTGTCGAGTTCTTCTTCGATCTCGCGCAGCCGCACATTCAATTCTTTCAAACGTGCATTCAGCATGTCGCGATATTTAGACACATCAACCATGGCGCACCTCCTTTGCAGACCGATATTGCGCCTCGCGGGGGGCACGCGCTTTGATGCATATCAAGCGGATTTCAACCGGGGGATCAATGCACAGGGTTCAAGTCTGCTGCGGGTAAATCCGGCAAATCTGGAAGGTCCGGCAGGTCGCCAAGCTCGGACAGATCTGACAGCTGCGCCATGTCAGAAAGGCCTGTCATTTCAGAAGGCTCAGTCATGTCGACGTTGGGCGGTAAATCCGAACTGTTGTCCGGTCTTGGCAGCGGCGCCGGGTCGGCTTCGGTGCGCGGAGCAGCCCTATTGTCCAATGCCCTTGGTCCCGCTCCTGCCACGCGATCCGCCGGGTCTGATTGCCCGATCCGCAAGGCGCGTTGCCCTTGCGCCTGACCAAGCCTGCAGAGCACCACGCAAGCCCCATCCAGATCTTCAAGTGCCACAGCACCAAGGTTTTCGCGCGGCAGGGTCAGCATCATCCCAGGCTCAAGCCCGGACACATCGTCAAGCGTCATGTGCACCCGGTGCAACACGGCTTTCAGATCTGCCTTGGTCTGCAGGATCGCTTCGGCCACATTCTCAGCCGCCTGCCCTTCTTGGTCCGAAGGCAGTGTTGGCTTGGGTCGCGGTGGGTCATAGGGCAACAAAAGCGAAAGCGCGCCAGACTTTGCCCCGCGCCCCAAATCAAGCGACGCAGAGAACCGCCGATAGGGGATATCCTCCAACGCCAATTGGACGGCGCGATAGTCGACAAGTTGCAGCGCGAACCGAAACCCCGTCGCCGCAGTTGCGATTGGCAGCTGGGCTTGTGCGATCTCGGTTTCAAACCGCTCAAGCACCCCGTCCAGGAAATCGGCACACATGATGGCATCTGTGCGCGTTGGTTCGCGCGGAATTGCGGGCGATGGCACCACGCGGCCTGTGGTCAGCATTTCGATAAGCGCCGCCAACAAGCCCGGATCGACGACGAACAGCCCGAACTGGCTTTCTGGTCCTTCAACAAGAGCGAACAGCGCGTGATCGGGCAAATCATCTGCAACCGAAGACAGGATCACCCGGTCTTCGACGATTTGGGTCGGCGTGATTTCAAGTGCGGCCACGTCTTCGGCAGCCCGCACCAACGCCGCCCGCAACGCACCCGTTGTCGAGGCGGGCGCGATTTCTGGCGGGGGTCGCCCAGCGCCGGCTTTGCGGCGGATCGCACTGGTCTGGTCGTGGTCAGCCATTGAGGGTCCGTTTTGATAGCGTCCCCCTAGGTCTGCCAACACAAGGTTTACAAATGATTGATTTCCGGTCTGTCAGGCCGGCTTTTCAAGCGGAAGCGTCACGCGAAAGGCCCCGCCGCTTTGCCCCGGCAGATAGGCGATGGTGCCCCCAAGCTTTCCCATGATCTCTTGACAGATGGCCAAACCCAGCCCTGCCCCGCCGGCTGCGGCCTGATCTGTCAGGCGCGAGAATTTCTCGAAGATCAGCGCTTCACTTTCGGGAGGGATTCCCGACCCGTTATCCACGAAATCGACCCGCAATTCCCCGTCGCGACGCCCGACCTTGATGCGCAGCTGTTTGTCAGACGCGTCACAATACTTGGCCGCATTCGCAATCAGGTTGATGAACACCTGAACCAGGCGGTCCGTATCGGTGACAAGTTCGACCTGCTCGTGCATCGGATAGCGCCGCACGCGCAGCCCTTCGGCGTCGATCACCGAGCTGGTCGCCGAAACAGACCGGTCCAACAGGTTGGACAGCACATCACGTTGCGGGTTGAGTTCAACCTGTCCGTTTTCAAGAACGCTGAGGTCCAGAAGGTCATCCAGCAGACGGGTCAGCCGCACCGCTTCGTCATGGATGATCGAGGCATGGCGGCCAGCAGCATCCGGGTGCGCCGTGCCGCCGTCGCGCAAGATCTCGGAAAACGCCCGGATCGAGGTCATCGGCGTGCGCAGTTCATGGCTGATCTGGCTCAGAAACGCATCTTTCTGGATCGACAGCTGGGTCAGTTTTTCGTTGGCGGCAGACAATTGACGTGCGGTCGTGGTTAGTTCGGATTGCTTGGCTTCAAGGCGTTGGGAATATTCCAGCATCTGTTGCGTTTCGTCGGCAACGGCCATCAGATCATCCACTGACACGGTCGCACCACCCATGATCTGGGCAATCATTGCATGTGCGGTGGCCGCGCCGACCGACCCCGCCAGCTCACGTTCGAGGCGGGCGATGAAATCAGGGGTGGTGTCGGGCAGATACCCCCCCTTCCCCTGCGAGGCTGCTTGCGCCTGAAACAATGCCTGAGCTTCGTCCGCCCCCATGATCCGTTGCGCCATGATCAACAGATCTTCAGCCGTCGCCATCGGCATGGTCCACCCTTTTGCCGGGCCGGACTGGTCCAGAACGTTGACAAACTGGGCGCCCTGAAGCCGCTCCAGCGGGCTGGGAAAGGACAGCAACGACACGGTCACAAACGTCGCCGTATTCAGGATCATGGACCACAGGATCGCGTGCACGACCGGGTCCAGCCCCGCCACCCCGAACAACGCCTGAGGCTTTAGCCACCCAATCCCCAGAGGTCCATCGGCCAAAAGCGATGCGCTCATCACCCCGGCCTCGCCGAAGCTGGGCAGGAACAAGGTATAGGCCCAGATCGCAAATCCGGTGAGCAACCCGGCAGCCGCCCCATTGCGCGACGCCCCCCGCCAGAACAACCCGCCCGCAAGGGCTGGCAGCACCTGCGCCACACCGGTAAATGAGATCAACCCGATCGCGGCAAGCGCAGCCCCGCCGCCCGATATTCTGAAATAAAGATAGCCAAGCGCCAGCACGGCGATGATCGACAGGCGGCGCGCCGTCAAAAGGATCTGACGCACGTCGCCAGACACCGACGCCCCGCCGGGCCGGGTTGACAGCCAGATCGGCATGACGATGTGGTTTGATACCATTGTCGACAGCGCGATCGAGGCTACGATCACCATCGAGGTGGCCGAGCTAAAGCCCCCCAGAAACGACAGCATCGCCAGACCGTCGCGGTCATAGTGCAGCGGGATGGTCAGAACGAACAGATCAGGGTTTTCGCCCACCGGCAGGGTCGCCAACCCGACAACGGCGATTGGCAGGACGAAAAGGCTCATCAGGAACAGGTAGGTCGGGAAGGCCCATGACGCCATGGACAGTTGCCGCTCGTCCAGGTTTTCGACCACCAACACCTGAAACATGCGCG
Source organism: uncultured Aliiroseovarius sp. (assembly GCF_947497285.1). Lineage (GTDB taxonomy): Bacteria > Pseudomonadota > Alphaproteobacteria > Rhodobacterales > Rhodobacteraceae > Aliiroseovarius. The sequence goes on from NZ_CANMFT010000006.1 coordinate 65,092, forward strand.
GCAGGGTCAAGAAGGCCGCTGCTGACAGAAACGTCAGCCCAACCCAGCGCCCGCCCTTGATGGCCCACGCTTCGCCCGGCGCCGCGCGCATTGCTTCGTCGACCGCCGTTGCGATCCCCGATGGCCCACCGCCAACGCCCCAGACCACGAAAGCGCCGACCGCCAAAAGCGCGACCAGCTTGACCACGGCCTCGACCGCGATGGCGGTCACGACGCCGTGGTGGCGCTCGTTCACATCCAGATTGCGGGTGCCGAACAAGATGGTAAACAAGGCAAGCCCACCCGCCACCCAAAGGGCCGTCGCATCCAGATCAGGCAACACCCAACCGGCTGAACGGTCCCGTGCAAAGACCGAGAATGAGAGTGTTACCGATTGAAGCTGAAGCGCGATATAGGGCGTTGTGCCGACGACGGCGATCAACGTGACGATCACGCCCAGAAGGTTTGACTTGCCATAGCGCGACGACAGTAGGTCCGCGATCGAGGTCACACGCTGCGTCCGCCCAACGCGCACCAGTTTGCGCAAGAACCACCACCAGCCGATCATCACCAAGGTCGGGCCAAGATAGATCGTCACGAACTCCAGCCCGGACCGCGCGGCATAGCCCACCGCACCGTAAAAGGTCCACGCCGTGCAATAGACGGACAGCGACAGCGTGTAGATCAAGGGTGAGTTAAGAAACCGGTTCTTGTTGCGCGCTGCACTTCTGTCTGCCCCAAAGGCCACCAGAAACAGCAACATCACATAGACAAGGCACACCGCGACAAGCGTGTTGAAGCTAAGCATCAGTCGCGCCCTTCGAAGGAAGATGTCGCGTGCGGCGGTCGGTCAGTGTCGGACTGCGGGTCTGCCCCTTCGGGGGTCAGGTCTGCGTCAGACCCGGATTGATCCCCACCTGTCGCATCCGGCCAGCGCCCAAGGCCACGCGATATCAGTGCCGTGGCAAGGATCAGGCAGAACCAAGCCGCAAAGACATAGGCTCCCAGCGCGGCCCCCGAAATGTCGCTTGCCAGAAGCGGTAACAGGAATAGAAAACTGCCCAACAGCGGCAACAACCGCGCGGCATCTTCCAACCTGCGCCGACGATAGCTTTGCCTGGCCAGAAACAGCGGTTCACGCGGGGTTCGCATCAAAACCGCGCCCCTACTGGCCACTGACGCGGACCGGTTACACGGCGGATCGGGTGTTTGGACCTCGTTCTGCGGCGATCCGTCATGGCCGGATCACCCGGAAACGAGGTCGTTCAGGGTCTCCAACACTTCGGCGTTGGAAAACGGTTTGGTCATAAATTTGCTGACACCAAGACGTTGCGCCAGTTCGCGGTCCGTGCGTTGACCGCGCGCCGTCAGCATCAGCACAGGAAGCGTGCGCGTGGCGTCATTTGCCCGCAAATCCTTCAGGATGTCATAGCCCGACCGTCCGGGCAGCATCACGTCAAGGATCAGGACATCCGGGGAGGCATCATACACAGCCTGCACTGCTGTTTCCCCGTTGGCATGTGTCGAAACCTTCCAGCCGTCGCGGCTGAGGATGAAACTGATCGCCTCAACGATATTGGGTTCATCCTCGATGACGAGCACCTGTTTTGTCATTCGTTCCTCCCCTAAGCACCGGGCTGCGCCGATGCTGCTCGGCTGAATATCAACAAAGCGGGTTCACATGTCAAAGAAAACAGGGGATTGGGCGGGAAATCCGACGTCAAATACAACGTATACGTGCGCCTGCGTCGCGCCCTACTCAGCGATCGGGCGACAGAATGGATGCCTCGCGCCGGGCCGCGCAGTCTGTGCGCGGGCAAACGCGGCAAGATGATCCAACGGGAAGCGCCTTGGCCCCGGCCGCCTGTGCGTCATCGGCCGGCTGGATCAGCATGACAGCTTCCAGAACGGGCGGTCGGTCAAAAACCAGCGTGTCGCGCGCAAGACAGATGGCTTGGCACAAAAACCGCCGAGGCGTTGGGCCGGGCTGTTCGACCAGCGCGCGCTGGGGCTGGCCGGGGCGGCTTAGCGCCTGATACAGCGGCCAATAAGGGCACGCCGCCCCAAAGCGGGGCAAGGCAAACCCCGGCAATGGCTTGCGTAAATACAAAGATCCGGACCCATCGCAGGACACCAACCCGACCATTGCGTCGCCATCAGGCGGCGGCACAAATGCCAACCGACGCATGACCACGGGAAGTGGTTGGCCGAACTGCTCGGCCAGCGCAGAGACGTCGTCTTGAGCGGTCACACGGGCAGCCTGCAACCTGTCCAAAGGGATGGCGGCAGCATCGGCCGCGTATTGCTGGAAATGCCGCCGCGCCACATCCTTGGCTTCTGCGGTTTCCAGCACACCGACCTTTTCAACCAACGCCTCAATCGCAGCCTCGCGCGTGTCGCCTTGCGCGTCCGACAGAGCCTCCAGCTCAGGCAAATGATGGTCGCGCTGGTCAAGAAACGCGGCAAGCTCCTCGCCCGGCACCACCGGGGCCATGTCCTGATCGGCGCCTGCATCCAGATATTCCACCAAGCCTTGCGCGGCCCCCGACAGGCGGCGACCTTCTTCGCGCATGTTGCGAAGAAAGCGGGACTGCCAGTCCGGGTCGATATCACCCCCGCCTGACAAGATTGCCACCGTTGACCGGATCGCGGTCACCGCCGAGATAACCTCGTGCAGCGATGCCGCCAGTTCAGGATCATGGGTCAACCTGTCGGACAAGGCCTCGACCAACTGCTCCAGATCGCGGATGCGTTGGTGTTGAGCCGCCACAAGACCTGCCCAGCCGGGGAACCGCCCGGCAAGGTCTTCGGCGCGATGCAATTCCGGCTCGACCTCGGGGACGCGCTGCCCGGCGTCCCTGAGCGCACCCAGCAATGCCGCCTCGGCCCCTTCGGTCAGGGCCAGCGCATCGGTGCCCAGTTCGCGCGCGATATCTTGCAGCAACTTTCCGCCGATTCTGCGGCGGTTATGCTCGATTAAGTTGAGGTAGGCCGCTGAAATTCCCACAGCTTTCGCGAGTCCAGACTGCTTTTGCCCAAGAAAGAGGCGGCGCTCGCGGATGCGGCTTCCGGTCAAGCGGGACTGGGGCATTGGGTTTTCCTATTATTATCGGGCACTTTCTGCACCTGCGCGAAAATTACTTTACACTAATTAACACGCGTGTGTTCATTTGTTTACAAAAAAATCGTTTCATCAAAAGCATTTGTTGCGATATTTTCTTTCCGACACCTAAGATAGGCCAGGCTTGTAAAGGCCCCCCAGCAAAAATGGGGCGGGCGCGTGCAGAGGAGGCACAGCCCAGACTATCCAAACGGGAGGAACACTATGTCCAATTCGAACCTGACGCGTCGCGGTGTCTTGAAGACCGGTGCCATTGCCAGTGCTGGCTTTGCGCTTCCGACGATCTTCACCGCCTCGTCGGCTGCTGCTTACATGAACGAACCCACAGGCGGTTCGGTCACCCTGGGGTTCAACGTGCCCCAAACCGGTCCTTACGCTGACGAAGGTGCAGACGAACTGCGCGCCTACCAGCTGGCGGTTGAACACCTGAACGGCGAAGGCGACGGCGGTATGCTGAACACCTTCAGCTCGAAAGAACTGACCGGTGAAGGCATCCTTGGCAAGAAAGTCGAATTCGTCACCGGCGACACGCAAACCAAGTCGGACGCTGCGCGTGCTTCGGCCAAGTCGATGATCGAAAAAGACGGCGCGGTGATGATCACCGGCGGCTCGTCCTCGGGCGTCGCAATTGCTGTGCAAGGCTTGTGCCAAGAAGCAGGCGTCATCTTCATGGCGGGTCTGACCCACTCGAACGACACGACGGGGAAAGACAAGAAAGCCAATGGCTTCCGCCACTTCTTCAACGCCTACATGTCGGGTGCCGCACTGGCACCGGTGCTGGCCGCGCGTTACGGCACGGACCGTAAGGCCTATCACCTGACCGCCGACTACACGTGGGGTTGGACGCAAGAAGAATCGATCAAAGCCGCGACCGAGGCTTTGGGCTGGGAAACCGTGAACGCTGTGAAAACACCGCTGGCGGCCACCGACTTCTCGTCCTACATCACGCCGGTTCTGCAGACTGACGCAGACGTTCTGGTGCTGAACCACTACGGCGGCAACATGGTGAACTCGCTGACCAACGCGGTTCAGTTCGGTCTGCGTGAAAAGCAGGTCAACGGTCGCAACTTCGAGATCGTCGTGCCGCTGTTCTCGCGTCTGATGGCGCGTGGTGCTGGTGAAAACATCAAGGGCATCCTTGGGTCGACCAACTGGCACTGGTCGCTGACCGACGAAGGCTCGCAGGCGTTTGTCAAATCGTTCGGCACCAAATACGGCTTCCCGCCGTCGCAGGCTGCACACACCGTTTACTGTCAGACCCTGCTTTACGCAGATGCCTGTCAGCGCGCGGGCACCTTCAACCCCTGCGGTGTCGTCGAAGCCCTGGAAGGGTTCGAGTTCGACGGCCTCGGCAACGGCAAGACCACATACCGTGCTGAAGACCACCAGTGCTTCAAAGACGTGCTGGTCGTGAAGGGGAAAGACAACCCGACGTCGGAGTTTGACCTTCTTGAAGTGGTCGAAGTAACACCCGTCGATCAGGTGACCTATGACCCGGAACACCCGATGTTTGCCGGTGGCAATCTGGGTCAGTGTAACGCCGGCTAAGGCGAACCGCTCACAACATGCAAAACGGGCTGTGCACACCACGTGCGCAGCCCACTCTGGCCAGTGCCGATCGGGCTCTGGGCAAGACACTCACATCTTTCGGTGGGGACAATGGACGCCATTCTTCTTCAGATTCTGAACGGGCTCGATAAGGGCTCTGCCTATGCGATGATCGCATTGGGCCTGACACTCATCTTCGGCACACTCGGGGTTGTGAACTTCGCCCACGGGGCGTTGTTTATGATCGGCGCCTTCTGTGCCGTCACCATGCAACGCATTTTCGGCATGTCCTTCGAGACCGTCGACCCAAACCAGAAAGATTTTCTGGGCAACCCGTTGAAGGTCAAAACACCCTACCTTGAAAGCTGGTTCGGACCCGAAACAGGTGCTGCGATCATAGATTGGTCAGTGCCCCTGGCGATCCTGTTCTCGATCCCGATCATGCTGATCGTGGGCTACGTGATGGAACGCGGGCTGATCAAACACTTCTACAAGCGCCCCCACGCCGATCAGATCCTCGTGACCTTCGGCCTGGCCATCGTCTTGCAGGAGCTTGTGAAGCACTTCTTTGGCGCCAACCCGATCCCTACCGGGGCGCCCGAGGTGTTCAAGGGCTCGTTCGATTTCGGCGTCCTTATGGGCTTCGATCCCAATGTGATCATCTATCCCTACTGGCGGATGGTCTATTTCTTCTTCGCCGCCATCGTCATCGGTGCCGTCTTCGCCTTCCTGCAGTTCACCACCTTCGGGATGGTTGTGCGGGCCGGGATGCAAGACCGCGAAACCGTAGGCCTTCTGGGCATCAATATCGACCGTCGTTTCACTATCATGTTCGGCATCGCGGCCGCGGTGGCGGGGCTTGCCGGTGTCATGTATGCCCCCATCAACTCGCCGAATTACCACATGGGCATGGACTTTCTGGTGCTTAGCTTCGTTGTGGTTGTTGTCGGCGGCATGGGCAGTTTGCCCGGCGCGGTATTGGCGGGCTTCATGCTCGGCATTCTGGAAAGCTTTGCCTCGATGAACTGGATCAAGTCGATGGTCCCGGGGATCGACCAAATCATCATCTACCTTGTGGCCATTATCATTCTGCTGACCCGCCCACGGGGCTTGATGGGCCGCAAAGGCGTGATGGAGGAGTAAGACAATGCTAGGACTCAACAAAAAAGACACCCGTTTCTTGCTAATTGTCGTCGCTCTGACCATGGCAACACCGATCCTGCTTCAGCCCTTCCCCGAAGGATCGGGGCTGGCGCAGTTCAATGCGGGCTACCCGGATTTGATGCAACGGTTTGCCATATTCGGGATTTTCGCAATCGGCTTCAACATCCTGTTTGGGCTTACCGGCTACCTGTCCTTCGGCCACGCGGCCTTTCTGGGCATCGGGTCATATTCGGTCGTCTGGATGTATAAGCTCTTGGATTACAACGTGATCTACGGCTTGCCGCTGGCCATTGTGATGTCGGGGATCTTCGCCCTGCTGATTGGCTATATCAGCCTGCGAAGGTCGGGCATCTACTTCTCGATCCTGACGCTCGCCTTCGCACAGATGAGCTTTAACCTCGCCTATTCGGTGCTGACCCCGATCACCAATGGGGAAACCGGTCTTCAGGTCTATACCAACGACCCGCAGGTGCTTTTGGGCGCAACCGAGCCACGCAGCCCCCATTTCTTCGGCATTGTGATGAACAATTCGTCGAAGGTGAATGTGGGTGACTGGGTGTTCACGTTCAACAACGGCTATTACTTCTGTGCCGTGATCGCGATCCTGGCCTTCTATTTAAGCCTGCGCATCTTTCGGTCACCCTTTGGTCTGATGCTGCGCGCAATCAAGTCAAACCAGCAACGGTTGAACTATACCGGCTTGAACGCACGGCCCTATACTTTGGCAGCGTTCGTGATTTCGGGCATGTATGCCGGTCTTGCGGGCGGTCTTATGGCCTCGATGGACCCGTTGGCTGGCGCAGAGCGGATGCAGTGGACGGCGTCGGGCGAGGTCGTTCTGATGACCATCCTTGGCGGCGTGGGCACCATGATGGGTCCCGTCCTTGGCGCGGGTGTGATCAAATACATGGAAAACATCTTTTCCAAGATAAACGATCAGGTTCTGCATGGCTGGTTCGGCTGGATGCCTGACGGGCTTGAGGATTTTGTGATCGGTATCAGCCACTTCTTCGTCGGCAAAAGCTGGCACCTGACATCGGGTCTTTTGTTCATGATCGTCGTGATCTTCCTGCCAGGCGGCCTTGTCGAAGGTGGCCAACGGATCAGAGCGATGTTCGCCAAAAAACGCGGTGATGACGATGACGATCCCAAACACCAACCGAAACAAGCCCCTCACGTGGCCGAATAAGAAGGAGACGGAAAGATGGGAATTCTTGAAGTCAAAGGCGTGGGCAAACGCTTCGGTGGTCTGCAGGCGCTCGGGGATGTAAACCTGAGCGTGCAACAAAACACCGTCCACGCGATCATCGGTCCAAACGGGGCTGGCAAATCGACGCTGCTGAATTGCTTCGTCGGCAAGCTGATCCCGGATACCGGCAGCGTCATGTTCGACGGCCAGTCGGTGCTGGGGCGCAGCCCGCACGAAATCAACCAGATGGGCATCAGCCGCGTGTTCCAGACGCCAGAGATCTTCAGCGATCTGAACGTCATGGAGAACATGATGATCCCCTGCTTCGCCAAACGCGACGGCGCCTTCCGCTTGCATGCCTTTGAAGGCGTCGAGAACGAAAAGGAGCTGGTCGAAAAGGCAGAGCAGATGTTGATCGACGTGAACATGATCGACAAGCGGTTCATGCATGCGGCCTCGATGTCGCGCGGTGACAAACGGCGGCTGGAGATGGCGATGTGCCTTGTGCAAGAACCCAAGCTTCTGCTGCTGGACGAACCCACCGCAGGCATGGCGCGCGCTGACACCAACAACACGATCGACTTGCTGAAAGAGATCAAGGAAAAGCGCGATATCACCATGGCGATCATCGAACACGACATGCACGTTGTGTTCAGCCTTGCCGAACGGATCACTGTTCTGGCGCAAGGCACGCCGTTGGTTGAAGACACGCCTGAAAACATCAAGGGCCACCCGAAGGTTCGGGAAGCCTATCTTGGCGAAGCGCATTAAGGGAGGCCACAGACATGGCTGAAGACAAACTGCTTGATGACGCCGCGCGTCCAGAGCGTGAGAAACGCGATTTCTCAAAGTTCCAGAACAAGGCGGCCACCGCGCCGGCCTATTTCTCGGTCTGGGATTTGCATGCCTATTATGGCGAAAGCTACATCGTGCAAGGGGTCAGTTTCACCGTCCATGAAGGTGAAATTCTTGCCCTGCTGGGGCGCAACGGGGCGGGTAAGACCTCGACCTTGCGCGCGATTGCCCGGCTGGACGATCCGATGCTCACGCACGGTGAAATCTGGCTGGATCACCAGCATTTGCACGACCGCAAAAGCTATGAGGCGGCGCAGCTTGGAATGGCGCTGGTGCCAGAAGACCGGCGGATCATCCAAGGCCTGACGGTTGAAGAAAACTTGCAACTGGCCCAGATCATCGAACCGGTGGGTTGGTCATTAGACCGGATCTATGATCTGTTTCCGCGCCTTAAAGAGCGCCGCAAACAGGAAGGCACGACCTTGTCGGGTGGCGAACAGCAAATGCTGGCCATCGCCCGCGCGCTGGCGCGTGACATCAAGGTGCTGCTGCTGGATGAACCCTATGAGGGGCTGGCCCCGGTGATCGTGGACGAGATCGAAAAGACGCTCAACATCATCAAAGAGCAGGGCATCACAACGGTGATCGTCGAACAGAACGCGGTGCGTGCGCTGGAACTGGCAGACCGTGCGGTTATCTTGGACACCGGCAGCGTGGTGTTTGATGGCACGGCCCAGGAAGTGCTGGATAACGAAGCCTTGCGGATGGAATACCTCGCGATCTGAGCCTGCTGATCCGCCACGCCAAGCCTAATTGCTTGAAACCCGCATACTGGCTGCAGGATCCTTAAAAAGAGCTGGTGCGAACGCATCGGCTCTTTTCTTTTCTGCCCCTGGTGGCAGGTTCCCGCTTGTCCCAAAGAAAAGCGTAAGTCCCCCATTCACTTAGCCAGCCGAACGCGCAACTATGTGTGCAATAAGAATTTCTTCTAGGAGGTAATCATGAAGAAAACCGTTCTGACACTCGCTTGTGTCGCGTCGCTTGCTCTTTCGGCCTGTATGAGTCGTCCTTTGACGGATCAGGAAAAAACAGTCGCCGGGGGCGTTGCCGGTATCGCGGCAGGTCTGATCACGGCCAATGCCATCGGGGCAAACAAGAACTGGACTGTGCTGACAACCTTGGCAGGTGCTGCCGCCGGGATCATGGTTGCCCGCAACAGCTATACCAACCAATGCGCCTATTCGAACGGCGACGGCACCTATCGCACCCGGCCCTGCCCGGTCTGATAGACGAGATCTCGGACCGCGCGGGCTTACTGCGCGGTCCACCCCCCATCTATCGGAATGGTCGTTCCGGTAATGTTGTGGGCCACCCTCTGACACAGAAACGCAGCCAACGCGCCGATTTCGGACGGGTCTGACGTCCGTTGGCTGGGTTGTTTTTCTGAAAGAAGATCGGCAATCCCCGCATCGCGATCCCCACCGTGCAATGCGGCGCGCGCCTGTATCTGTGGCTCGATGATGGCTGTTTCTGTCCATCCCGGCGCAATGCAGTTCACCGTTACCCCACCTTTGATGCGGTCGCCTTTGTTGGCATATTCCAGCGCCGCAACCCGGCTCAGACCAACCAACCCGAATTTCGCAGCCACATACGGCGCCTTGTCCTTCGATGCCACCAGCCCGTGAACCGATGCGATGTTGATCACCCGGCCATAGCCGCGCGCCGCCATGGCGGGCATCAGGGCTTGCATGGTGTGAAATGCAGCCGACAAGTTTACATCCAGGATCGCGGACCATGTGTCGCGCGGCATGTCGGCCAAAGGCGCGGTGTGCTGAATGCCTGCGTTGTTGACCAGTATATCCACATCCCCCCATGCCGCTACGTCGGCCATCATGGCATCGATCGCGGACAGATCCCGCAGATCGCCGGGAAAGAACCGCGCCGCACTGGCACCCAGAGCGACAAGTTCGTCACAAACCTGCGCCGCCTCATCCGGTGTCGCCAACCCATGCACGCCCACCCGTGCGCCCGCCTGTGCCAGGCTTTTTGCGACAGCCAGTCCGATCCCTTGAACCGATCCCGTGACCAATGCGGTCTTGCCGTTCAAATCCTTCATGTGGCGTCCTCCATACGGCGTCTGAGTTCCGTCTTCAAAACCTTGCCATAGTTGTTTTTGGGCAATTCTTGCAGCTGAATATAGGATTTCGGGCGTTTGAAACGTGCGATTTGTGTAAGGCAGTGGGCATCCAGAACCGCCTGATCGAACGCAGTTCCGGGCGTCATGACCACGAATGCCACGACCTCTTCGCCCCATTCGGCGTTGGGGCGGCCCACCACACTGACCTCATGCACCTCGGGATGGGACAGCAGCGCCTCTTCCACCTCGCGGGGGTAAATATTCGTGCCGCCCGAAATGATGACGTCCTTCGACCGGTCGCGCAGGGTCAGATAGCCCTCTTCGTCCAGAAACCCCATATCCCCGGTTTTCAACCAACCGTTCACCAAGGTTTTCGCAGTCGCATCAGGGTTTTGCCAATATCCGGGCATGACCGGGGTGCCGCGCACCATGATCTCGCCCACTTCGCCATTGGGTAAGGGGGTGCCGTCTGTGCCTCCGATCTGCACTTCGACCACGCTTTGTGCCCGACCAACCGACCCCAACCGTTCACGCCAGCGAGGGTGATCACGATCTGCAACATCATCGCGCGACAAAGCCGTGATTGCCATCGGGCATTCGCCCTGACCATAGATTTGCACGAAACGCGGTCCGAACCAGTCCACCGCGTCGACGATATCGGCCAGATACATCGGGCCACCACCATAAATGACCGTCTTGATCCCTTCGCCCCGCAAGCCTTTGGCCTTGGCGACATCGGTCACGCGCCGCACCATTGTTGGGGCCATGAACATTGACAACGGACCATGATCACGGGCCATGTCGAGCAACTCGACCTCGTCAAACCCACCCGAGACCGGTGTGATGTGACGTGCGCCCTTGGCCACATGGATGGGTGCATAGATCCCGGCGCCATGGCTCATCGGTGCGATATAAAAGGCCGCGTCCTGCGATGACACCTCGTCGCAATCCAATACAAAGCTGAGCGAGGTCGATCGCAGCATTCCATGGCTGATAAAGACACCCTTGGGCTTGCCGGTCGTGCCTGAGGTGTAAAACAACCATGCCAGATCACTGTCTTCACGCGCGACCAGAGGGACCGGCGCATGCGCACACATCTCGCCGAAGGCTTCGCTTTTCACATCAACCAGAGGCACAGTCGTCGCCAGAGCGAGCTCAGCACCCAGTTCCGGCGTGACAAGGCACAGCTTTGCCCCGGCATTTTCAAGGATGAACGCCGCCTCGTTCGCGTGAAGCTTGGCATTGATGGGCACCACCGCGGCACCACGCGCCCAAATGCCGAAAAACGCCACAAGGTATTCCGGGCAGTTCTTCATGAACATCGCCACACGATCACCTGGGCCGATGTCTCGGGCGCCAAGCGCTGCCGACAGCCCTTGGGCTGCGCGTAAAAATTGCGCGTAGTTATAGACTTGCGTCGCGCCAAGGAACAAAGCTGGACGATCACCATGCACCTTCGCCGTGCGCTCCAACCACAAAGCGAGGTTCATTTGTGCACTCCATAAGCAAGCGACCAGCCAGTAGACGTGCCAAGTGTTGCGTTGCCCATTGCATTTCCCCCAAAAGAAAACCAAGCGTTCATGACAACTATCTGACGCGGCACACCCGCCACGCAAGCCCTGTAAAAATACCACCCGTTTGAAATGGCCCGCATTTCTTGGCAGGATACCCGTATGACCCTGATGGACATCGCTTTCATGCACGCCCCCACCGGCCTGGCGCTGACGGAAAACCGCATCGTGCGTCAATGCAACCTGCGCTTTGCCGAGGTTTTCGGGGCCGAGGTCGCCTCATTTGCAGACATGCCATTGGAGCGGCTGTATCCGTCCCTGCATGACTATGAAAAGGTGGAACGCGTGGGCGGGGATATTCTGCGTGAAACCGGGCGCTATGAAGACGAACGTGTCATGCGGCGCCTTGGCGGAGAGCTGTTCTGGTGTCGCGTGCGTGGCACCAGCCTGACGCCGGGCGATCCCTTCAAACAAGGCGTCTGGAGCTTTGCAGACCTGTCTGCCGAACGCCCGGTCGTCGCGCTGACACCGCGAGAACGCGAGGTGGCGATCCTGACTTGCCAAGGCAAGACCTCGAAGGAAATCGGGCTGTCGCTTGGGCTGAGTTATCGAACCGTCGAAGCGCACCGCGCCCGTTTGTTGCAGAAATTTGGTGCGCGCAAGCTGCCCGAACTTGTTGCCAAGTTCTCGGGCATGCCGCTCTAGGTGTTAACCAAATGCTGATTATACCCACCGGCTTTAACGAACCGGTAACGCTTGGCGTCTAGCGTGATCCTTGGTGGGGGCTTCGATAGAAACCGGAGCCTGGGACATGGAATTCACGATACCTGCACCGCTTGGGGCACATGCCAACCTGTTGGCCCAAACACCTGTGCGCAAACCGCCAGACATTTCAAAAGTGGAAACGGCGCCAGACGCAGGCAAAGCGCGCGCCGACATGCACAATTCGAAAGATCATGGGCAGACTCCGCAAAAGACAGAGCCAAGGACGGGACTGTCAGACCGGTTGGACATCGACACCAACCAACCCGTGGGGCCACCACCAAGCTTTCAGGTGAATGTGTTGGAGATGGAGCACCGACTTCAGCAAAAACTCGCACGGCTCGAAGCTGTTCGGGCGCAAGACGCACCGCAAAACTTCGCCACGTCCCGTCCAGTTGAAACGACCGACACAAGCACCAACGACTTAGGCGCGTCCGACGCCTAGCACATCAGGGTCTGTCGGCGTGTTTTCATGCGCCAGCATGCGCGCGACAGCTGTCGAATTTCCAATTTCGCCAACCTTCTCGCTTTTCTCCCCTTACGTAGCGTCCTATAAGCCTTGCAATCAAACATTGCCCGCGCGAACAATGGGCAGAGAAAAAAAGGGCGAGGACCCATGACCAAAAAACATCATGAAAATGACGTTGCCTTCATCGAGTCACTGGCAAAAGTCTTGCAGGAAAACGACCTGACCGAATTGGAAGTCATGCGCGACTATGGCGAAAATGACAGCCTGAGCGTGCGGGTCAGCCGCGCAAAAGAAATCGTCACCCAAATGGCTGCGCCGATGGCTGCCGCACCTGCGGCTCCAGCGGCGGTTGCCCCTGTGGCCTCTGACGCGCCTACAGCTCCCGCTCCGGCAGCTTCGGACCCGGCAAACCACCCCGGTGTGGTGCCTTCGCCAATGGTCGGCACAGTGTATTTGCAGGCCGAACCCGGCACGCCCGCTTTTGTGAACGTGGGCGACAAGGTTGCCGAAGGTCAGACCGTTCTGATCGTGGAAGCCATGAAGACCATGAACCAGATCCCCGCCCCACGCGCGGGCACGGTCAAACGCATTCTGGTCGAAGATGGTGCCCCGGTCGAATTTGGCGCACCTCTGATGATCATCGAATAAGGGACAGAGCATGGCCCATTTCGATAAAATCCTGATCGCCAACCGAGGAGAAATCGCCCTGCGTGTCATCCGCGCGGCCCGCGAGATGGGGATCAAGACCGTAGCCGTTCATTCGACGGCCGACGTGGACGCCATGCATGTGCGCATGGCCGATGAAAGCGTCTGCATCGGCCCCCCCTCCAGCACCGACAGCTATCTTTCCATCCCCGCGATCATCGCAGCCTGCGAGATTACCGGCGCACAAGCCGTACATCCCGGCTATGGTTTTCTGTCCGAGAACGAACAATTCGTTCAGGTTCTGGAAGATCACGAAATAACGTTCATCGGTCCATCGGCAGAACATATCCGCATGATGGGGGATAAGATCACCGCCAAGGAAACCGCGATCAACTTGGGCATTCCCGTTGTGCCGGGATCGGCAGGTGGTGTGCCTGACCTCAAGACGGCGCGCAAGGTTGCCGCTGAAATGGGCTATCCGGTGATCATCAAAGCGACCGCCGGCGGTGGTGGGCGTGGGATGAAGGTTGCCGCGACCGAAGCCGATATCGACACCGCGTTTTCAACCGCAAGATCCGAGTCAAAAGCTGCCTTCGGCAATGACGAAGTCTATATGGAGAAATACCTTCAAAAGCCGCGTCACATCGAAGTGCAGGTCTTTGGCGACGGCCAAGGTGGCGGGGTGCATTTAGCCGAGCGTGACTGCTCGCTTCAGCGCCGTCACCAGAAGGTTTTTGAAGAGGCGCCCGGCCCCAGCATCTCGCCTGAAGAGCGCGCGCGCATTGGTGGGATTTGTGCCGACGCGATCGCTGAAATGGGCTATCGCGGCGCTGGCACAATCGAGTTCCTGTATGAAGACGGCGAGTTCTATTTCATCGAAATGAATACGCGCCTGCAGGTGGAACACCCTGTCACCGAAGCGATTTTCGGTGTCGATCTGGTGCGCGAACAAATTCGCGTCGCCGAAGGGTTGCCACTGTCTTTTGGACAAGACGATCTTTTGCTGAACGGTCACGCGATCGAGATCAGGATCAACGCCGAACGACTTCCCAACTTTGCCCCCTGCCCCGGCAAGATCACCCAGTATCATGCGCCGGGCGGCTTGGGGGTGCGGATGGACAGCGCGCTTTACGATGGCTATTCGATCCCGCCGTATTACGACAGTTTGATTGGCAAGCTGATCGTTCACGGACGCGACCGGGCAGAAGCGCTGGCGCGCCTGAACCGCGCCCTAAGCGAACTTATCGTGGACGGGATCGAGACGACCGTGCCGCTGTTCCATCAGTTGCTGGCAGAGGAAGATATCCACTCTGGCAACTACAACATCCACTGGCTGGAACGCTGGCTTGCCGAAAATCTGGGCTAGGGCGTTTGACCTCGCGCAAGGATCTGCCGACCCTTGATGCCGATCTGTTGCTGCGCGCCTATGCCATGGGCGTTTTCCCAATGGCAGATAGCCGTGATGACCCGCGTGTTTTTTGGGTGGACCCCGAGGCGCGCGGGATCATACCGCTGGACCGGTTTCACATCTCGCGCAGCTTGGCACGCACGATCCGGCGCACGCCATATCAGGTGACGCTGAACCGCGATTTCGAAGGCACCGTCACAGCCTGCGCAGACCGCGAAGAAAGCTGGATCAACGCCACAATCTTTGGGCTATACAAAGACTTGCACGCCATGGGCCACGCGCATTCGCTTGAATTGTGGGACGGGTCCGACTTGGTCGGCGGCGTCTACGGCGTGACCCTGGGTCGGGCGTTCTTTGGCGAAAGCATGTTCTCGCGCCGTCGTGACGCCTCGAAAATCGCGTTGGCCTATCTGGTCGCCCATCTGCGCAACACGGGTTTTACGCTGTTTGATACGCAGTTCCTAACGCCGCATCTGGCAAGTCTCGGCGCAGAGGAGATCACCCGCGCGGCGTATCACGACCTGTTGGAGACGGCCTTGTCAGAGGGGCGCGCAGACATTCTGGCCTACCCTCTTCCCGACGCTTACTCGGTAACGCAGCGAAGCACCCAGACATCGTAGCGCTGATGATCCAGGGCATTCAATGCAGGCGACGAGGCGATCATCCAGCCTTCGAAGGTGACGTCATCTGCCGTGCCATCGCGGATGACAAGCCACGCATAGGCGTCGCCTGACGGGTTGTCGGTCGGATAACGGCATTCGCCAAGCGTCACGCGCAAATTACCAATTTCGACCGTATCGCCCACATTCATTGTGAAATCGGTCGGTTCGCCTGAAACCTTGTCCAGACCACGCAACATAGCCCCGGTCGCCTTGCCGGTTTGGGCCACGGCCGCCGCGCCGGCCCCGATGAGGCAAACTGTCAAAAACGCAGCGCGCAAGATCAATTGCTGTCCTCGCTGCCAGCGACAAACTTCATCAACAGCTGCACGAGGCTTACGGACCCCTGCGTGTCTTCAATCTCGGCCCCGGGCTCAAGGTTGAAGGGCGACCCACCGGGCAGAAGTTCCACATAGGACCCGCCCAATAACCCCTCGGACGAGATGATTGCAGCTGTGTCTTCCGGCAGGGCAACGTCGGATTGCACCGTGAAGCCCGTGATCGCGCGGTAGGTTTCAGGGTTCAGCGCGATGTTCGTCACCGCCCCTACCTTGACCCCACCAAGGCGCACATCAGTCCCGACCGAGATCCCGTCGGCCGTCCGGAAAGACGCGCTGTAAGCGTGACTGCTGCCTGCCCCGGACAAACCCACAATTTGGCCTGCATATAGGAAAAACCCGACAGCTGCGGCCAGAACGGCACTGCCTGTGATCACTTCAGTTGTATGGCTATCGCTCATGCCAGCCTCTCTTGGTCCGGAAAGATAGACTTGGGCCGTGCCAGATTATTCCGGCTGCCATGCCTCATAGTCACGACGTTTGGTAGGCTCGACCTGATGCAACGACCCTGCGGGCACATAGGCCAGTGCAGAACCTGTCTTGTTGACCTGATGCGGCTTTTCCCACGCTTTATGGGTCAGCGGCGCGTCTGCCGGGCTGTTGTCAAACGTGTGGTGCAGCCAGCCATGCCAGGCCGGGCTGACGCGGCTTGCCTCAGGCTCGCCGTTGAAAATCACCCAGCGTCGTTTGTCGTCCCGATCGCGATAGAAGACATTGCCTTGCTCATCTTCACCCACCTTCACACCTTTGCGCCAGGTGAACAGACGGGTGCCGATGGTTTCGCGGTGATACCAAGTCAGCAGGGACAAGATGAAACGCATGTCAGTCTCCGGTTTAGCTTTGTCTTGATATGGCCCAACCAGCCGCGAAGGTCCAGTGCTTTGCGACGCAATGCGCCGCCTTTGCGCGATTTGCGGCTGCTTTTGGGACCGGACACCCAGCCTGCAAAAAAGCCATCGCGGCTGCGATGGCTTCTTTTTGTCAGGCGATGCCGTGTTTCAGAGCCAGGCGTGTCAGCTTGCGCTGACTTCTTCCTTTGGCCCTTCGGCATAAATGATCAGCGGTTTGGCGTCCGAGGTCACAGCCTCTTCGTTCACCACAACCTCGTCGACATTTTCAAGCCCCGGAAGGTCAAACATCGTATCCAAAAGGATATCTTCCATGATCGACCGCAGTCCGCGCGCACCCGTCTTGCGTTCGATGGCGCGCTTCGAGATGGCCATCAAGGCATCATCGGTGAAGGTCAGTTGCGTATTTTCCAGATCAAACAGTCGCTGGTATTGCTTCACCAGCGCGTTCTTGGGTTGCGTCAGGATGGTGACAAGCGCGTCTGAATCCAGATCTTCCAGCGTCGCGATGACCGGCAAACGTCCAACGAATTCCGGGATCAAACCGAATTTCAACAGGTCTTCTGGCTCCAGTTCCTTGAACACTTCGCCAACGCCACGTTCATCACTGACACGCACATCCGCGCCGAAACCCATCGCCGAGCCCTTGCCACGCTGTTCGATGATCTTGTCGAGCCCTGCAAAGGCACCGCCACAGATGAACAGGATGTTGGTCGTGTCCACTTGCAGGAATTCCTGTTGCGGGTGCTTGCGCCCGCCTTGCGGCGGAACCGAAGCGACCGTGCCCTCCATGATCTTCAACAGCGCCTGTTGCACGCCCTCGCCTGACACGTCGCGGGTGATCGAGGGGTTGTCGGACTTGCGGGTGATCTTGTCGACCTCGTCGATATAAACGATGCCGCGTTGGGCGCGTTCAACATTGTATTCCGAGGCCTGAAGCAGTTTCAGGATGATGTTTTCCACGTCCTCGCCCACATACCCCGCTTCCGTCAGCGTGGTGGCATCGGCCATGGTGAAAGGCACATCCAGAATGCGGGCCAGAGTTTGCGCCAGAAGCGTCTTGCCGCAGCCCGTCGGACCGATCAGCATGATGTTGGATTTGGCCAGTTCAATCTCATCCCCAGCGGAAGCCGCATGGTTCAAACGTTTGTAGTGGTTGTGGACCGCGACTGACAAAACCCGCTTTGCGTGGCTTTGTCCGATGACATAGTCATCGAGCACTTCACAAATCTCCATCGGTGTCGGCACACCATCAGCGGCCTTCAGGCCAGATGACTTCGTTTCCTCACGGATTATATCCATGCACAGTTCAACACATTCATCACAGATGAACACTGTCGGACCTGCAATTAGTTTCCGCACCTCGTGCTGGCTCTTGCCGCAGAACGAGCAATATAGGGTGTTCTTGCTGTCGCCAGAGGAGTTGTTCGCCATCATCTTGTCCTATTGGGTCCCGAAGGGATCCGGTTTGCGACCAAATCGGCCGCGTTCTTTATCCGTCGCGCCAAGCTTAGGGCAGTGACCGGACAGGCACAATCCGGTTTTTCCCGCTTGCCCGCCCGGTGTGACATCGCCGGGGCATCGCCCGGCCGTGTCGTTATTCGTCGTCACCTTTGGCGCGGTTTTCCACGATCTCGTCGATCAGGCCCCAATCCTTCGCGTCTGTTGGATCCATGAAGTTGTCACGTTCCAACGCTTCGACCACCGCCTTCAGCTTCTGCCCGGTATGCTTCACGTAGATGTTGTTCAGCCGGTCTTTTAGCTTCTGAGTTTCTTGCGCATGGATCATGATATCAGTGGCTTGCCCCTGATACCCGCCCGAGGGCTGGTGCACCATGATGCGGCTGTTGGGCAGCGAATAACGCATGCCAGTTTCGCCTGCCGCCAGCAAAAGCGACCCCATTGATGCGGCTTGCCCGATCACAAGGGTCGAAACCTTCGGCTTGATGTATTGCATCGTGTCATAAATCGACAGGCCAGACGTCACCACGCCCCCCGGCGAATTGATATACATCGAGATTTCTTTTTTCGGGTTTTCGGCTTCAAGGTGCAGAAGCTGTGCCACGATCAAGCTGGACATGCCGTCATGCACCGGACCGGACAGGAAAATGATCCGTTCCTTCAAAAGTCGCGAGAAGATGTCATAGGCCCGTTCCCCGCGCGAGGTCTGTTCGACCACCATAGGGACAAGGGTATTCATATAGGTATCAAGTGGGTCGTGCATTTCAGCCTGCTTTCATATTCACGCCAGAGCCGCTGCCGGCCCCTTCGGCAGATGTTAGTGCCGGGTCGAAGGGGCTGCAAGGGGGGCTGGCCCCCTTCACCTCGGGTCGGATCACATTCGCTTCAGGCATGCCTCAAAATGGTTAACAAAAACTGCACGTCAAGGCGCGGTTGCTGAGAAAAAAAGGCGGCGCCCCTCAGGGCACCGCCATGTCTCATACGATGTGTTGACCACCTAGCCCGGGCTCATCCCGCGCAGGCGCTCTGAACGACGCCGAAGGATCTCCAGCGTGGTCAGCAACAGGATCGACACGCCGACCAAAATGGTCGCCACCGCCAGAATCGTCGGGCTGATCTGTTCGCGCAGCCCAGTGAACATCTGCCACGGCAAGGTTTGCTGCTTGGCCGAGCCGACGAAAATCACCACCACAACCTCGTCAAACGACGTGATAAAGGCGAACAATGCACCGGAAATCACGCCGGGCAGGATCAGCGGCATCTGCACGCGGAAAAAGGTTGTGACCGGATCAGCCCCCATATTGGCAGCCGCCCGCGTCAGCGACCGGTCAAACCCGACCAGCGTGGCTGTCACGGTGATGATCACAAAGGGAATGCCCAGCGCCGCGTGCGCCAGAACAACGCCCCAATAGGTGCCCGCCAGGTTGATCTTGGAATAGAAGAAATACATCCCAGCCGCCGAAATGATCAGCGGCACGATCATCGGAGAGATCAAAATCGCCATGATCGCACGGCGCGCGGGCACGTGTGGCTGGCTAAGCCCGATGGCGGCCAAGGTGCCAAGCGACACCGAGATGACGGTGGCCACCGGCGCGATCTTGATCGAATTCCACATGGCGCTCTGCCAATCCGGGTTCGAGAAAAAGTCGCGATAGTGCTTCAGCGAATACCCCTCAGGGTCAAACCGAAGCATTTCCGGCGTGAAGGTGAAGAAGTTCTCAGCATTGAAGCTGAGCGGGATCACCACGGCAATCGGCGCAATCAGGAAGAAGAAGATCACCCCACAGATCACCAGAAAGGTGTAGTGCCAAATCCGCTGGCCGGTCGTTGCATATGGAGGAAGTTTGCTCATGTCCGTTATCCCAGCTTCACGTTGTCAATGCCGACGATCTTGTCATAGGCCCAATAGAGCACCAGAACGACCGCCAGAAGGATGGCCCCCAGCGCCGAGGCAAGACCCCAGTTGAGGGATGTCGAAATGTGAAACGCAATCTGGTTCGAAATGAACGTTCCCTTCGTGCCGCCCACCAACGCAGGCGTGATGTAGTAGCCGATGGCCAGAATGAACACGAGGATCGACCCCGCGCCAATGCCCGGAATGGTCTGCGGGAAATAGACCCGCCAGAAGGCCGTCCAATCCGTTGCGCCAAGGCTTTTGGCGGCGCGCAGATAGGTCGGCGGGATGGTCTGCATGACCGAATACATCGGCAAGATCATGAACGGCAGCAGGATGTGGGTCATTGCCACAATCGTGCCGAACTGGTTGTTGATGATCACCAGCCGCGCGTCATCCGACACCAGCCCGATCCAAACGAGAATATCGTTGATTACCCCCTGTTGTTGCAGAAGGATTTTCCATGCCGACGTCCGCACTAGAAGCGATGTCCAGAACGGCAACAACACCAAGATCATCAAAAGGTTTGCCTGGCGTGTCGGAAGATTTGCCAGCAGCCACGCCACCGGATACGCCAACACGATGCACGAGAAGGTAATCAACAATGACATCCACAACGTCCGCTTGAGCAGGTTCATGTAGATCTGTTCGCTTTCGGGACGCATCTCTGCCCCGTCTGACCCAACTCGCATATCGACGGCATTCAGGAAATAGCCTGCGGTCACGGGTGGCGAATAGGTTTGAATGGTGCGCCAAACATCTGGGTCGGCCCAATCTTCATTGATCTCGATCAGCGCCTCTTTCCAAGGGCCGCCGGTTTCCAGATCAAATTTCTTTGCCTTGCGTCCCGTCTTGCGGAAAACCGAGGACATGCCGGGGTTCTCATAGTTCAGACGCGTGCCGACTTTGGTGTGTGTTTTGGCCTCGGCTGCGTCTTTCAGATCGGCTGCCATCGCGGCATAAACCGCTTCTTGCGGCAACTCACCGGATGCAGAATCCCAATCTGCCAGAGCCTTCACAGAGCGCGGCAATGTCTCGATGACGATCTTGTTTTCGACCGAGCGGTAAAGCATGTCCGCAATCGGCAGGATAAAGCTGACCATGATAAACAACAACAACGGCGAGATGAGCAGCAGCGCGCGCATTTTCTGGCGTCTCAGCGCTTTGTTCAGACTGCGCTTTAGCGGCGTTCCATCTGCGGCCAGAACGGGGCCGCTCATTTCGGTCATATCGCTCATATCATCCCTGTCAGCATAAGCTTGTTTTTGGTTTCGAAGCGGTCAAATTGACAAACAAATAGCGTAATATCTTCAAATGGTCGTGGGATAGGAGGGGCCAGACGGCCCCTCCCGAAAGTCAGCCTTATTTGGCCAGCCAAGCTTCGAACTTAGCGTTCAGATCGTCGCGGTTATCAGCCCACCATTCATAGTCATAGACATGAACGTTGCCTGAGTTCGCAGGGTCGGTCGGCATGTGCGGCGCCATATCGATCCCCAGTTCGGCGTGTTTTCCGACCAAAGGTGCGGACGACATACGGGCCGGACCATACGAGATGTATTTCGCCTGATCAGCCAGACGCTGCGTGTCGGTTGCGAACTTCAGGAAGTCCATCACACGCGCCTTGCGGTCAGCGGGCAGGCCCGCGGGCACAACCCAACCGTCAAGGTCGAACGATTGCATATCCCACAGCATTCCGATCGGCTGGTTTTGCTCGGCAATGGCCGAGAACAGACGACCGTTGAAGGTCGAGCCGAAGACAACTTCGCCATCTGCCAGCAGCTGAGGCGTTTCAGCACCAGCGGTCCACCAGACAACCTGATCTTTGATCGTGTCCAGTTTGGCAAGGGCTTGGTTCACGCCCTCGTCGGTGCCCAGAACGTCATAGATCGCGTCTTTGGCAACGCCATCACAGTGCAGCGCCCATTCCACGTTGTCGATCGGACGTTTCTGCAACGCGCGTTTGCCCGGGTATTTTTCCAGATCAAAGATGTCGCAAACCGAGGTCGGCGGAGTGTCACCCACCATATCGGTGCGATATCCGAACGTGGTCGAGTAAACGATCTGTGGGATAAAGCAATCCGATACAAGAAGGTCACCGAAATCTTCCGAAGCCTTGGTGCCATCGGGCGCGTCAGCCAAGTCGGCGTCGTGATCGATTTCTTCGACAAGACCCTCGTCGCACAGACGCATGGTGTCCGAAATGGTGGCGTCGACCAGATCCCAGGTTACGTTCCCGGCTTCGTTCATCGCGCGCAGTTTGGCCACGGCTTCTGCCGAGCTTTCATCCCACGTCACGCTGACCTCGGGGTGCATTTCCAGATAGGGTTCGACATAGGCCTTCAGCTGGCTGGCTTGGTAGGCCCCACCCCAGGAAACGAGGGTCATCTCGTTGGCCATATCCTCTGCCGACACCGCACCAGCGGTCGCGGTCAGGGCCGAACTGGCCAAAAGGATTTTTACAAGTTTCATACGTTATTCTCCCTAGTTGTCCCGTTTGGTTGATTGGGTTCGCATGAACGGGCACAAAGCGAACCTCTGGCTGTCATGTCCGGGGTCTTTTGAACCCCGGCGCATTCAGTATCAGGCGTCAAGCGCGCGACAGTCGGTCGGCAGCCAGCCGATCTCGATCTGTTGACCAGGTTGCAAGCGGTCCTGGTCCGGCGCATTACGGGTCTTGATGATGAAATCTTCATTTCCCGCCACACGCAGGCGCGTGCGGAAGATGTCGCCCATGTAAATGAACTCAAGCACTTCGGCTTTCAGGGTGTGAACACCCTTCTGCAAGCGCTCTTTGTTGTATTCAACGCGCTCTGGCCGGATCGAGACTTGCGTGCGCTCTCCGACTTTGCTGACGTTGATCGGCGTCGCGTCCAAAATCTCTCCGTCGTCAAGTTGCACGATGCAGGTTTCACCTTTGATCTCGGTCACAACACCCTCGAGCGTGTTGTTTTCACCGATAAACTGCGCAACAAAGCTGTTTTCCGGCCGCTCATAAAGTTGATCCGGTGGCGCAAGCTGCTGGATACGCCCATCGTCGAACACGGCGACATTGTCGGACATTGTCAGCGCTTCGGTCTGGTCATGGGTCACATAAACGGTGGTGATCCCCAGCTCATGCGCCAAGTGGGTGATTTCGAACTGCATTTGCTCGCGCAGCTGCTTGTCCAGCGCGCCCAGTGGTTCGTCCATCAAGACAAGCTCGGGTTCAAACACCAGCGCGCGTGACAGTGCGATCCGCTGCTGCTGACCGCCAGACAATTGTGCCGGACGGCGACCGCCGAAATCGCCCATCTGGACCATGTCGAGCGCGCGTTTGACCTTGGCCTCGCGTTCGGATTTTCCGATCTTGCGCACTTCCAGCGGGAAGGACAGGTTTTCAGCAACCGTCATGTGAGGGAAAAGCGCGTAGTTTTGAAAAACCATCCCGATGCCGCGCTTGTGGGGTGGGATGTTGTTGATGGGCTGTCCGCCAAGGCGGATATCGCCATGCGTCGCGGTTTCAAAACCAGCCAGCATCATCAAACACGTTGTCTTACCAGACCCTGACGGCCCAAGCATTGTGAGGAATTCGCCCTTGGCTACTGAGAGGTTCAGGTCTTTAACGACCAGTGTTTCCCCATCATAGCTTTTCTGGACACGATCAAAAACGACGAAGCCGTCGTTGGAAGCTGTATCAGCCAAGTGACCCCCCTGGTCTATGTTTTTTTGTTTTTTGTCGACGCCTAGCCAACACGAACCCCGAAAGGATTTCAACAGGGAATATTTAGAGCGCCGCGAAAGTTTACCTCGCAGCGCCCTCAGTCTTCACAACAATCCTACAAGAATTTTGCAAGTATGCGACTTATCGGCATATTTTTGCGTCATGCTTTCACGATATTGTGCTGGGGCCCGTAGGGGAAGCCAGTAATATTTTCGGCACCCGTTTCGCCAATAACAAGAATGTCGTGCTCTCGATAGCCACCCGCACCGGGGGTGCCTTCGGGCAGGAACAGCATCGGCTCCATCGACACGACCATTCCCGGCTCTAGCACAGTGTCGATATCTTCACGCAGTTCCAAACCGGCTTCGCGGCCATAGTAGTGCGACAGCACACCGAAAGAATGGCCGTAGCCGAAAGACCGATATTGCAGCAAGTTCTCGGATTCGAAAAACCTGTTGATCTCGGCGGTGATGCCCGAGCAGGTCGCACCGGGTTTAATCAGTGAAATCCCCAGCTCATGTGCGGCGACATTCGCTTCCCAGATGCGCAGGCTTTCCTTGTCTGGCTCGCCAATGAACAGCGTGCGCTCCAACGCGGTGTAGTAGCCCGAGATCATCGGGAAGGTGTTCAGCGACAGGATGTCACCGTTCTCCAGCTTGCGGGTCGTCACCGGGTTGTGTGCGCCGTCGGTGTTGATGCCCGACTGGAACCACACCCAGCTGTCACGAATTTCGCTGTTTGGATGGGCACGCGCGATTTCTTCTTCCATCGCGTCGCGACCGGCCATGGCGATATCAATCTCGCGCGCACCGACGCGGATCGCATCACGGATTGCGGCCCCGCCATGGTCCGCGATCCGTGCACCTTCGCGGATCAGGGCGATTTCTTCTGCGGACTTCACCATGCGTGCCTGCATCGTGTCAGGGGCAATGTCTGCAAACGTGGCATTGGGCAGGAAATCTTCGGCCAGCGCGCGCTGTGCCAAGGTGAGGTGATCACCTTCGATGCCGATTGAACGGGCGTTGCCCACCAGTTCTTTCACGGCGCGCCAGTAGTTATTGCGCTCCCAATCGGTGTAGATGACGTTGTCGCCGAAGCTGCGGCGCCAGGGCTGACCTGCGTCGATGTTGGCCGACACCGTGGTGCAGCGATCCGCCGTGACAACGCAGCCATACGTCCGGCCAAACGAACAATAGAGGAAGCCAGAGTAGTAAGCGATATTGTGCATCGACGTGAACAGGACCGCTTCGACTCCCCGATCGGCCATGATTTTGCGCAGGGTCGCCAAGCGGCGTTCGTATTCCGCGTTCGAAAATGGCAGCGGGGCTTTCTCGCCGTTTTCACAGACAAAGAATTGAGGGCGTGACATGTTTCGTGTCTCCACTTTCCGAGGCCGGAAAACATGCGTCCGGCCAACCAAACTCCCCGGCGTGCAGGGTGGTTGATCTCCGGACCTTGCGCGGGCACATGCCCCACGCAATGGCAGCGACGCCATCGCTGCGGATGGACGAAAACATTTCTGATCAGAGCTGTTCTGTCAATAGTCTCGTGATCAGGCCATCAACAGGCTCTGCCCGGCTGGTCAAAGCTGTGTGCGGTCGACCACCAGCACACCGTCGCCGACCCGATCACCGGGGTGGGTGACGACCTGCTCACCTTCTGACAGCCCGGACGCCACTTCGGCGACATCGCTGTTGCGGTGACCAATCTCGACATTGCGCAAAACGGCGTGGTCGTCCTCAATCACGAAAACCGCCCAGCTTTCGCCATCCCGAAACAGCGCAGACAGCGGCACACGAACCCCCTCGCCTTGCCACTCAACGATGCGAAGGAAGGTGCGAAACCCATGTCCCAGCGATGGGCGCGCGGCCTGATCGGACACCAGATCAAGGATGACACGCACGCGTTGTTCTTCAATGCCCAGAGCCGACAGCTTGGTGAACCCAGCGGGTTCAATGACGCGCACCTGGGCCTTTAGATCACCCGCCCCGCCCCACCGTTCCACATAGGCAGCGGCACCGGGGACAAGCCGAACCGCGTCGGTCGACAGGATTTCAGCCACGATCTCCAAATCATCGGTTTCCCCAATGGACAGGATCGGCGCCCCGGGAAGCACGGGCCGCGCGCTGGTGCTTGCTACACTTAGAACCGTGCCGGACACGGGGGCCGCCAGTTCGACGCAACACGCCTCGCTGGCGGCGGCTGCGTCAGCCCGTGCGCTGGGTTCAATCAATGTCGCCTGCTGCGCTGCAAGCTCTGCCAGCCGCATTTCCAGCGCCGCATGGGCGCTGTCCAGTTGCGCCACCGCCACATCGACACCCAGTTCCGCGTCGTCAAGTTGTGCCTTTGGGATCGTGCCACGCGCATGCAGGTCATGTAGCCGGTTCAGGATGGTTTGTGCATGGGCCAGATCCGCCTCCGAGATGGCGATCTGCGCCTGCGCGACAGCCACCGCCGCCTTGGCCTGTGCCACAGCCGCTTCGGCTTGCGCGCGCGTGCGGTCGTCAAGAAATGCCGGATCACCGGGGGCGATGCGCGCCACGATGGTTTCGCCAGCGATCACTGTGTCCCCAATGGTCACCGGACTGCGTGCCAGCTGCCCAGAAACGGGTGCGGACATCTCGTAGACATCGCGCACGCGGGTCTGGCCTTCAGCGTTGACCGTGACCTCGATCGGGCCGGCGGTAATGGTGTGGATATCAACCGGCACGGGTTCGGGCTTGGCCGCCAGATAGGCAAACCCCGCAAGCACCACCACAGCAGCACCGGCCAGCATCGTTTTGCGCGTGTTCCAGCTCATCGGGTTACTCCCTTGTCTTCATTACGGCGACCAGGTTCATCCGGTCGATCCGCCGACGCACAATCAGCGCCGAAACTACAGAGGCCCCGGCAACAACGCCAGCCGCCCAAAGATATGTCCCGCGCGATACCACCAACGGGATCGCATAAAGGTCGCTGTCGAAGCTGGCCACCATCGCGCCCGCAAGCAGCCGCCCGATGACCAGCCCAAGAGGAATGGCCGCAGCGGTCAGCAAGAAAAGCTCGCCCAGAAGAACATAGCTGACTTCGCCCCGCGTAAAGCCCAGAATGCGCAGGCTTGCCAGTTCGCGAGCGCGTTCTGACAATTGGATGCGCGCAGAGTTATACACCACCCCAATGGCAATCAATGCCGCCAGAAACGAGTTGATGGTCGTGGACATGCCCGCGTTCTGTGCAATCGTATCTACAAATGACTTACGCACCTGCTCCAGCAGGGTCAGCCCGGCAATGGCGGGGGCGCCCTTGATGGCGGCAAACAACGCCTCTTCTTGTGCGGCATCCACCAGCAGGTTGGCATGTGTCACCTGGACCGGTCGATCGATCAATCGGGCCATTGTCTCCACGTTCATATAGGCGCCAAGCCCGAAATACTGGCCCGCAAAGCCCGTCACGACAAGGTCGTGTCGGCTGTCAGGCAGTGACAGGAACTCGACCTCCAACCGGTCACCGATGCCAACCTCCAGATGGTCGGCCAACCGGCGCGCCAGCACGATCCCATGAGCGGGGCGCACGACCGCTCCGGTTTCAAGGTCAAGCACCCGCGAAAGCGTGTGGTCCGGGCGGCGGCCTTCGACGGCGATGCGTCGGGTCAGATGGCCATTGGTCAGGCGGGCGGGCATGGTCCAGACCCCCTCTGCGGCAAGAACGCCCGGTAGGTTTCCAACATCCTGTAGAACCGTTTCAGGCCGTGTCAGCGCGAATTGCAGGATCGCATCTTGCCGGTTGATCTGCACAAAGCTGACATCAAGCAATTCATCCATTGCATCGAACATGAACAGCGCTGCAATCATGACCGAAGCCGAGGTCGCGATGCCCAGCGTCGTCAGCGCCGCACGCACCGGCCAGCGGCCAATGGCGCGCAGGATCATCATCGTGGTCTGACGTGGCTCCAGCCAGGAAATCAGGCGGTCAAACACACCGCGCCGAAACCGCGTCGGTGCAGGCGGCGCCATCGCCACCGCGGGGCTTAGCCCGACCACGCGGCGCACGGCACCGAGCGCCCCAAGCCCCGCCGCCGCGAACCCCGCCACTGCGGATATCGCGTAGACCGAGGGGTATTGGACGAAGACCAGATAGGGAAAGTCAAAGAAAGTCGCATAGAGCACCGCCATGCCCCGACCGGCCCAAAGCCCAAACCCCCATCCGATCACCACGCCGACAAACCCGATCAGCAGCGCCAGCTTGATGTAATGCCAACTGATTTCGGCTTTTTGGTAGCCAAGCGCCTTCAACAGCCCGATCTGTTCGCGCTCCAGCGTAATCAGGCGGCTCAGCACCATGTTCACAAGGAACGCTGAAATCACGAGAAAGATCGGCGGAATAACTTCGGCCATCATGCTGAGCTGCTTGAGCTCTCCGTCCAGAAACGCGTTGGAGGTCTGATCTTTGCGCAGGTAGGCACCGGTGCCGCCATAGGGTTTCAATACAGCGTCCAATGCGTCTGTCACCGCGTCCGGATCCGCCCCGCGCGAAAACCCGACCGACACGGAATTGAAGGCGCCCGTCAGGTTGAACGCCGCGCCCAGAACATCCTCGGCCATCCACAAAATGCCGAAGCGCCGGTCATCGGGCATGATCGAATTCGGACCGATCGTGTAGATGAATTCAGGACTGAGTGCGGTGCCAGTGATCGACAAACTGCGCTTTTGACCGTTTAACGTCACCTGAAACTGGTCACCCGGTTCGAACCCGTGCGCTTGCGCAAAGTTTTGGTTCACCAGAACCTCTCCGCGCGCGCCCGGCTCGGGCATGCGCCCCTTGGTGACCGAGGGAATATTCATACCGGGTCGACCACTGTCGGGGAGGGACAAAACCTGCCCCACCGCGGGTTCTGTCATGCCTTCAACATCAAGGATCGCGAAGTTCGAAATTCGCGTTTGCACCCGCGCCACGCCGGGAATGGCCGCAATATCTTCAGCAAGCGCGTCCGGCGCGCGCGAGGCGCTGGCGAAAAGATCACCAAACCGATTGCGTTCGTAATAGGTGTCACGGGTTTCGCGCAGGCTGCGTTCGACCCCGTTTGACATGACCATGATCATCACGCCAACAGACAAAACCGCAGCAATGGCAAGGCTTTGCGCCCAGAGCCGCCGAATGTCGCGGAGAAGTTTTTTGTCCAGAACCCGCATCGCTACCACTCGATCTGCGACGGATCTATTCGATGATCGTTCACCCGTATTTCAGAGATATCGCCATCGGCAAAGAACACCACCCGATGCGCCATCGCCTGAATGCCGGCGTTGTGGGTGATCACCATCGTCGAGGTGCCAAGATCGATATTGATCTTTTCCAGCGCTTCAAGGACCTGAACCCCGGTTTTGCTATCCAAAGCACCGGTCGGTTCGTCGCACAGCAACACCTCGGGTCGTTTGGCGATGGCGCGTGCAATGGCGACACGTTGCTGTTCGCCGCCCGACATTTCGGCCGGAAAATGGTCCATCCGATGTGCCAGACCAACACGTTCCAATGCTTCTTCAGGGGTCATCGGGTGCGCGGCGACTTCGGTCACCAAGGCAACGTTTTCGCGCGCTGTCAGCGATGGAACGAGGTTATAGAACTGGAAGACGAAGCCGACGTGATCGCGGCGATAACGCGTCAGGTCGCGGTCCGACATCGACGTAAGCTCCTGCCCCTTGAACCACGCGCGACCTGATGTCGCCGTATCAAGCCCACCAAGGATGTTGAGCAATGTGGATTTCCCGGACCCCGAAGCGCCCAAAAGCACGGTGAACTCGCCCGCCGGAATTTCAGCGGTCACGCCACGCAAGGCATGCACTTTGACCGCCTCGGTCTGGTAGGTCTTGGTCAATGCCTCCATCCGATAGATCGGAGCCGCAGCATCGGTGGTTTTCTCGGCGCTCTTCATGGCTTGGCGCTCCGCTGACCCGCGGCGCATTGTGCACCGCGACGTCTTCTGTTCAGATGTCATCCTATCAGACCTGATGTTCAACCCCCAACAGGCCCGATGGGCTGGAAAAAAGGTCGCATGATGGCAAACGACGAGGCGCAGCTATCGCTGTTGGATCAGGCGAAAACCGCGGCTTCGTCGTGATCAATGCGCACAACAGCCAGATTGCCCGTCTTGTAGGCGCCCGTGTCAACAGCGATCCGTCCGTCGTTGACCGTGACTTCCGGCACGATGGTATGGCCGTGAACCACCCAACGCCCATCGCGCCGGACGCTGGACAGAAAATCGGCATGTCCCCAGACCAATGTGTTGCGGTCCTGTGCATCCATGCGCCGTGACGGGTCTGCACCTGCGTGCACCACGCTGACGTTTCCGCTGTACCATTGAACCGGCAGCGCGCGTATCCAGTCCACCAGATCATCGCCCATCGCCTTCAGCAACAGGTCGCGCGTTTGGGTCACTTGCGCGCCAACCAGATTGCCGCGCGCGGTGTCGACGCCAAAGCTCTTCAGCGTTTCAACACCCCCGTTGCCAAACCAGACCCGCCCAAAGGTGAGCGGATCATCCAGAAAGCTCAGCATCATGTCCTCGTGATTGCCACACAGGCAAATCACATCACGAAAGGATTGTTCCTGATAAGCACGCAACTGTTTGAGCACGCCCGCACTGTCCGGGCCACGATCCACATAGTCCCCGACGAAGACGATCGGGGTTCGGGCGTCATGGGCGCGGCCATCGACCCACTGCAAGACATCCTTAAGCAAGGCAGCCTGTCCATGAAGATCGCCAACCACGAAGAACGGTCGGTCCGGCTGCAGCTCTGCATCGAACTGGGGTGGCTCTTCCTTGGCCCAGCGCTGTGTCAGTCGCTTCAAAAGGCTCATGGTCTTATCACCGGCTGGCCCGCGCAATCACGTCGCGCGCGCAGGCTGCAAGGTCTTCTGTTCGCGCGGCGGTCCAGGTCGGATCGACGAGGAAGCAAAGGCTGGTGTCGCCCAGCTCGCGGGCGACCGGAAGCGCGGCTGCGGGGCCCAGGCCGTATCGCGCAAACGTCCCTTCGCGATACATCTCGCTGCAACTGCCCGAAAACGCTGGAAAGCCAGCCGCGTTGATTTCAGCAATGATACGGTCGCGGTCCCAGTCGGGGGCAAAGACCTCGGGCCGGACAAACGCATAGTAACGATAATAGGCGTGTGTCATGCCCTGCGGCGGCCGTGGCGCGCGAATGGCATCAAGCGGGGCCAGTGACGCCTCAAGAATGGCGGCATTGGCGGCCCGATGGGCGCGCCATGCGTCCAGCTTGCGAAGTTGCACCCGCCCGATCGCGGCAGAGGGTCCCGTCATCCGGAGGTTGGTGCCCGGCCCGGCCGAATGCAGCCAACGAAAACCCGGAGGGTGGTCGGTATTGAACACTGTATCATAGTCCTTGCCATGGTCTTTGAAGCTCCAGGCCTTGGCCCATAACGCGTCCTCGTCCGTGATCAACATCCCGCCTTCACCGCCGGTGCTCATGATCTTGTCCTGACAGAAAGAAAACGACCCAAAGGTGCCCATCGTGCCGACCTTCCGGTCGCCAATCATCGCCCCATGCGCCTGTGCGCAATCTTCGATGACCCACAGGTCGTGGGCCTCTGCCAAGGACATGATCGCGCTCATGTCGCACGGCCAACCGCCAAGATGGACCGGGATGATCCCCTTGGTCCGGTCGGTGATCAAGGGGGCAATGGTGTCCGCAGTTATGTTCTGGCTGTCGCGGTCAACATCGGCAAAAACCGGCACCCCGCCCAGCAACATGACCGAACTGGCCGAGGCGATAAAGCTGCGCGGCGTCACGATTACTTCGTCCCCCGGTTCAAGCCCAAGCACGCGCAACGCCGCATCCAGCGTCACCGTCCCGTTCGCCATCGCGATGGCATGGGCCGCACCGGTATAGGCGCGAAACTCGTCTTCAAAGGCATGCACATCCGGGCCAGTCCAGGCATTGACCTTGCCCGAGCGCAGCACCTCGGTCACCGCGGCAATCTGTTCGTCGTCAAAAACGGGCCAGCTGGCCATGATCGCGTTCCTTTCCCAGCTTAGATGACGTTGCGCACAAGGACGAAACCCTCGGCGGCAGCCCGGTGCACCGTTGCCCCGCGCAAGGTTGCAAGCGCACGAAGGGTTTCGACAGACCGTTCATGCGGCGGACCCTTGACCTGACTTTTGAACAAACAGAAAGCCGCAAGCTTGGTTTCAAGATGGTCGGTAATGTCGACAAAGACATTCGGCACGAAAGGGGGCGTCAGGTAAGGTGCGTTCCAGTTTGTTTCCGAAACGGTTTCATACGCCATGATCGTGGCGGGATAGTCATGCTGATGCGGACGACTGGCGACCAACGTGGACAAAAAGCTAAGCTGATGGTCCAAATGAATGTCACCCGGATGCGGGGCAAAGATCAGGCTGGGCGCCAGATCGGCCACAAGCTTGCCCAGACCGGCATTCAATGCTCCGTGGGGGTGTTCGGCCAGTTCAGCGGCCGGAAAATCAAGCCAGTGCGTCTGGGTGATCCCCAAATGGCCATGGGCGGCTTCTGCCTCGGCCTGAACCGTCGCGATCTGGGCCGCGTCAAAGCGGGGCGGTTGCCCACGGGTCACGATGGCCACATGCACCTCGCGCCCTTCATGCGCCAGCCGAGCAATGGTGCCGCCTACGCCCAGAACCTCGTCATCGGGGTGTGGCGCGACAATCAGCACCGGGGCGGTCGGGTCGCCCCCGAACGAAGAAACCTTGGTCATGTCGTTACCCTTCCCAGACAAGTATGCAGTTTGGGCGGGGCCTCGGCGCCGCTCCAATCCAGAATATCAATGCAGACGCCATCACCGCAAGCGACCGTAAACTGCCGCCCCTCAATCGCCTGAACCTGCCCCGGCATGCCGATAAAGTAGCCCTCACGCGGCGTATAGCGAACACCGGTCAACACCAGCTTGGTTCCATCTGTCGTCGTAGTGAACGCGCCTGGATAGGGCGGCCCGACGGCGCGGATCAGCCGGTGAATGTCACGCGCCGGGGCCGACCAGTCGATCCGCCCATCCTCTGGCCGGCGCAAGGCGCAGGTCGTGGCGCCTGTTTCGTCCTGCGGCACGCGCGGCACGTCGCCCGTCGCAATGCGGGTGAGAAGCTTGGGCAGCATGTCGACCAGCGCCTCAAGGTGTCGGTCGTAAAGCTCGCGCACAGTGATCGTGTCCGGGTCGATGGTAAACTGTGCCTTGGCCGCGATGGGACCGGTGTCAGCGCCTTCGCCCAACCAGAACAGCGACGCCCCCACATCGCGTTCGCCCAGCAAGATCGTCCACGGCACGACAGCGCGCCCACGCAGCTTGGGCAAATCCGAAGGGTGAAACCCGACGCATCCCAGCTTTGGCACCGCGCGGAAGGTTGCCCCGCAAAGCTGCGACCATCCGATCACCAGCACCAGATCAGGATCTGTGGCGGCAATCGCTGCGATGGTCTCTGGCGCATCGCTTTTGCGCGTGTAGTGCACCGGGGTGCCATACCGCTCCGCAACCGGAGCGAGATCAGCGAAATCCGAATGGCGATGCGCCAATTCAGGCGGCAAAGTTACCACCAGCTTGGGCAGATGCCCTGCCTCACAGATGGCTGACAGCGCGGCCAATGATCCTTCGACGGCTCCGACAAAAACGGTGTTCATGACTGTGCCTCGGTCTTGTTCTGCGTCGGTTGGGTCGCCAGCCACGCGGCGGCGCGTTCCAGCCGGTCCATGCGCCGGCGTTCTCCGAACACGGCGACACCGACGGTTTCAGCGAGGATGTTCAGGTCAAGCCGGGTCGAGCGGTGCGCCACATACCACAAGTCCAGTTGCAGCTTCTCGTTGTCGCTTAGGGCGGTGTTGCCGCTGACCTGCGACCAGCCGGTCAGACCGGGGCGCACCGATCCGCGCAGTTTGCCAGCCGGACCAAAGTCTTCGATTGTGCGGGGCAACAAGGGGCGCGGTCCGACCAGCGCCATTCGCCCACGCAGGATGATGAACAACTGCGGCAATTCGTCAAACCGCGTGCGCCGCAATAGCTTGGTCAGAGGTGTCAGCCGCTCGGCATCCGGCAACCAGACACCATCGGCATCACGGGCGTCGGTCAATGTCCGAAATTTCACCACCTGAAATGGCACGCCGTTCCGACCCGAGCGTTCCTGGTGGAACATCACAGGTCGCCCAAGCGCCACAAACACCACCAGATAAGTCAGTAAAAACAGAGGCACAGCCACGACAAGCGCGACCAGGCAAATCAACAATTCCAATCTTCTGTCCATGAAAACCCATCAAACAGTGAAGGCGCGTGTGGAATAGCGATACTCCACTTTTTCGCGACAATAATCCAACCAAGAATGCATTGTTTAGAACTTCGAAACCGAGCCGCGAAATAGCGGGCCAATACACCAGAAAACCACGCCCCTACATGCACATACATCAAGTTTCGACCTTGCCAGACATTCCCAATCCATGCAACCTTCCCGGCATGAAGGTTATTCACGTCGTCACCACTACAAATGTGGGTGGCGCCCAGATTATGTTGCAACGCTATTTATCGGCACTTGGTGAAAATGCGGCTTCGCATTCGGTGATTTCGCTGGTCCCCTCGGGCCCTATCGCGCCAGACATTGAGGCGCTTGGTGTTCAGGTTGCAGATCTCGGGCTCAGCCCCGGTCGGGTCACTCCGGCGGCGCTTTGGCGTTTGCGTCGCCTGTTGCGCGATGCAAAGCCCGACATCGTGCATGGATGGATGTATCACGGATGCCTCGCGGCGTGGGCAGGTCTGATCGGCAACCGCCGAAAGGATGGTCCGGCGCTGGTCTGGGGTGTGCACCACTCGCTTCAGGACATTGCCAACGAGAAACGTTCGACCCGATGGGTGGTGCGGCTGATGGCAGCGATGTCGAAGCGGGTCGATCTGATCACTTACTGCTCGGGTGTGTCGCAAGACCAGCACGAGGCGATCGGCTTTTGTAAAGACAATGTCGACCTGATCCCCAATGCGGTCGACACCGAAGTCTTCAAACCCGACCCCGACGCCCGTGCCCGCCTTGGCGCGATCTGCAAAATCCCGGACGGGCGGCTGATTGTCGGTAATGTGGCACGTGGCCACCCGATGAAAGACCACGTTTCCATGGTGCGGGCCACAGCCATGCTGATCGAGATGGGGCACGACGTGCAGGCCGTTTTGGTCGGCGAAGGCCTAAGCGACAGCCCCGCCGTCCAAACCGCAAGCGAGCTTGGCATCCGCGACCGCGTCACCGCACTTGAGACCCGATCCGACGTGCATTCGATCGTGCCGGGCTTTGACATCTTCCTACTCTCCTCGGCCTGGGGCGAGGCATTTCCACTTGCAGTTGCCGAAGCCATGGCCGCGGGTGTGCCGTGTGTGGTCACGGATGTCGGGGATTGTGCGCTGTTGGTTGGCGACACGGGTCGGGTTGTCGCCCCTGCCGCACCGCAAGAGCAGGCGAAAGCCGTCGCGTCCCTGATAGATGCGGGGCAAGCGGCGCGCAATGAACTGGGCCAACGCGCCCGCGCCCGCGTCTCGGAACATTTTTCGGCCCCACGCTATGTCGACCGCCACGATGCAGCCTATGCCCGCGCGCTGAACCGGGCGACCGGGAAAGGCGCAGACGAAACCCAATTCGGACAAGCCTCGCAAGATAAATTGGCACATTCGCCATCCACGCAAAAAGTTTCCCCAAATCGTGGGGATCGCCGCTATTAATGCTTTGACCGGTGTGACAGCATCGGGAGTTATTAGTTTTTTTCAATCTGTCGGCTCACGGAGGAGCACGCCACATGACGGCAGACACACAACACAGACACGACACCACACCCAGCGATTTTGACCGCATTGGTCTGGACGGCTTTTGGATCATCCTTCGGCGCCATTTGCGCATGATGATGTTGATCGTAATCGGCGTGATCGGCGTTACGGCACTGGTCCTGACACGTCTGGACGAACGCTTCACCGCACGATCGACATTGGTCCTGACGGGGCTGGACACGCGTGTCAGCCGCACCGATACGCAGCTTGAAAGCTTCGAGCTGTCGCGCGCGGTGATCGAAACCGAAATGGATGTCTTGCGCTCGCGCGCCTTCGCCGCCCAAGTCGCCGACTCGCTGGCGCTGTTTGACGACCCCACCTTCGTTAAAATCGGGGCAAACCCTTCGGCTGACAACGTAGCGTTGCACCAAGAACGTGTGCTGGACAAGTTGCAGTCGGCTTACAAAGTGTTTCGATCCGGCGAAAGTCTGGCCATCGACATCATCGCAACCGCGGACAATGCCAAGCTTGCTGCGAAAATCGCCAATGGCATTGCTGATGTCTATATCCAGAGCGGCGTGTCCGAACAGAAGGCCAACGTCAGCAAGTCGATCGACTTCTTGCGCACGCGCGTTGCCACTTTGGGTGAAGAACTGACCCTGACCGAACTGGACCTGGCGGACTTCATCCGGGAAAACAAGTTGGACGATGATCAATTGCCTGAACGGTTAAGGTCACAAGTCCAATACCTGACGACCATCCTGCGGGCTGGCGGACAAGAGGGGCAAGACGCGGCCAACACGGAACGCCTGACAAAAGAGCTCGCCAGTGTCGAAGCCGCCCTGCAAGACCGCACGCGCGCAGAGCTGACACAGATGCGCAAGGAACGACTGCTGGAACTTCAGCGGTCACGATATCAAACCGCAATCGAAAAGCTGAATGAGCTGGAAACCCAGATCCAGCTTGTCGGACAGGGCGCACGTCAGGTGTCGGTCGCCCGCGCACCGGCCTCGGCGTCTTGGCCCAACAAGACCGCAGCCCTGATCATCAGCGCGATTGGTGGGCTGGTGCTGGCGTTTGTGGTGGCTTTGGTGCTGGACCTGATGAACCGTCGTCTTTGGAACGAAGAACAAACAATCCGCGTCTCAGGCATGCCGAATGCTGGCTTTTTGCCGCGCTTCAACCGCTCGATCGCGTTCCGTCCACAGGACTCTGTGGCACATTACCTGCTGTCCAACCCCCGATCCATGTTTGCCCAAGCCGTGCGCAGTGCCACTGGCCTTTGGTTTGACGACGAAAGCGACGGATGGGTGGTTATGATCACTTCGGGCTTGCCCCATGAAGGCAAGTCCACCGTGACCGTCGCACTTGGCCTTGCCGCTGCTGTGGACGGGTTGAAGGTGCTTGTTATCGACATGGACAGCCACCGAGAAGACGCCGCCCGCCTGCTGGAATCGTCAGAGCCGCCAAGCAAACTGGCTGATGCAGTGTCGGGGGCCGTGCGCCCCAGTCCGGTCGTCATCAAAGGCGAACGCATTGAAGGGTTGGACTTGATCTCGCTTGACGCGCGCAGCTCAGCGAACCTCAAGGATCAACGCAAGCTGCTGTCCACGCTCAAGGAAAAGCTGCACCAGGAATACGACCTGATCGTGATCGACACGCCGCCCGTTCTGGTGGTCGATGACACGCTGCGCATCGGCATTCTGGCCGACGAAATCTGGCAGGTTGTGCGCTGGGGGCGGACATCTGAAACCGTCCTGCGTGACACGGTCGAGCGTCTGAAACGCGACGGTTTGCCCATTTCGGCAACCATCATCAACGACGTGGACACACGCCGTCATCGGAGACTGGGATACGGTGGATATGCCCAGTATTACAATTATGGCGAAGGCTATTACAAATAGTCGCCCGATACAGGCGCGTTGGTTCTGCGTGAGGATGGCCGCGTCTGTTGTTGCCATGTTTGCAGGATTGTCCGGCGCACTGGCAGACGGTTCGGCATTTTCGAGCCAGCTGGCGTTTCCCGGTGCGCAAGGCTTCGGCGCGGGTGCCATTGGGTGGCGTGGCGGCGATGTTGTGGCCGTGACCACGCTAGATGATCGCGGACCCGGATCGCTGCGCGCATGTGCTGAGAACCGGGGAGAGGCGCGGGTTTGCATCTTCACGGTCAGCGGCACCATCTCGTTGGCGACACCCATCTATCTGGGCGCCAACCTTTATGTGGCTGGCCAAACGGCACCGGGCGACGGGGTGCAGATCAGAAACGCAGCGTCGACGCATACGCCGCTTATCCTAAAAAATGTGACAGACGTCGTGGTGCGCTTTCTAAAGATCCGTCCCGGCCCCAGCAAGACACCATCCCCCACCGTAGATGCCGTCACGGTCGAGAATGCGCGCCGCATCTACCTTGGCAACCTGTCCATGGGATTTGCCACGGACGAGACGTTCAACATCCATGTCTCGAACGCGACAGCAGCCGACATCACGCTGGCCGACAGCCTTCTTGCCCTTAGCCTAGATCGCAGCACTCATCCCAAGGGCAAGCATTCGAAAGGGGCGCTGATCTGTTCTGACGAGGGGTCGGACAATGCCTGTGGCCGGATCACGCTTTTGCGAAACCTGTTCGCCCACCACCGCGATCGCAACCCCGACATCAAAGCCACTTCAATCGGCCCGGTCGAGGTCATCAACAACGTTTTCTACAACCCGATCAGCCAGTTCGGCGAGTTTTATGATCTGTTGGGAGAGACCCGCATCGCCTATGTCGGCAACGTTGCCTTGACCGGGCCAAGCACCATCTGGCGCACGCCTGAAGCCGTTCAGGTGTTCAACTGGAACGATGCGACCGATGTGGCTTTGATGGTGCGCGACAATATCGCCAGCACCGCCAACGGGTGTCGAAAACGCAATACCCGCGTGTTGGACCGGGAAGCCAAACGCAGCCAGATCCCGGACACGGACATCACATTGACCACCCCTGCCCTACCCTCGGATCAGGTGCTTGAAACAGTGCTGGCCCGCGCAGGTGATCAGATCCTGCCAAACCGTCAGCCCGACGCCCTTGATGCGCGCGTTCTGGACGACGTGCGCCACTGCACTGGCGCCGTTATCGACCGGGTCGATCAGGTTGGGGGCTGGCCGGACCTAAGAATAGCGCCCGCCATAACCGATAGTGACGGCGACGGGTTCCCGGATGACTGGGAAGCCCAGACCCCCGGCCTTGACCCCGCAGAGCCAGATGATCCATGGCAGCCCGCCCACAGCGGTGGCACCAGCAATCTGGAGCTTTGGTTGGCGCAGCTTGCAGGGGACGGCACATGATCCGGACGAAGCTTGCGAAGTTGAAGGGCGATCAGGTCGCCGCGCGCCTTTTGCGCAATTTGAAGTGGATCGTCTCGTCACAGGTCGCAATGGCTATTCTGGGCATGGTATCGCTTGCCGTTGCGGCGCGTGCTTTGGGGGCTGCCGGGCTTGGCGCGCTTGCCTTGATCGAGGCCTTCGCCCGCATCATCGCGCGTCTTGTCCATCTGGAACCGTGGCAAGCGGTCATCCATCATGGCAGCGCCGCGCTTGAAAACAAGGATCAGGGTCGTTTTGCGCGACTGATCGGCTTGTCGGTCCTGCTGGACATCGCTGGCGGTGTTTTGGCGGCGGTCGTCGTGTTGGCGCTTGCGCCCATGCTTGCCCCCGTTATGGGGTTGGAGGGGCAGCCCGCCACCTATCTGACGCTGGGCGCTTTGGCTGTGCTTGTTTCCTTGCGCGCGACCGGCATCGCGCTGTTGCGCCTGTATGATCGGTTTGACGTGCTGGCCAAGATCGACACGGCCACCGCGGCATTCCGTGCGATCTTGTCAGTCATCGCCTACCTGTTGGGGGGCGATCTTTTGCATTTCGTCGCCATTTTCATCGCCTTCAGCCTCGTTGAAGGGCTGGCCGCCTATCTCTTTGGTCGCCGCGAGATGAAACGTCATGGCCAGACGATGACCCTGTCTGGCATGCAAGCTATGCTGACCGCCAATCCGGGGTTTCTGCGCCTCATGTGGAACTCCAATCTGGCGGTGATCCTGCGCCAGACCACACAACGGCTGGATGTCGTGATCCTGGCGACGTTGGTGGCCCCTGTTTATGTCGGTCACTACCACATTGCGCGCCGGTGCGGTGAAGCCGCGATCCGGCTGGGGCGCCCGATCAAGCAAGTGGTGTTTCCCGAATTCGCACGTTTTGCGGCGCGCGGCGAATACCAGAAAATCAGCAAGACAGCGACGTCGATCAGCCTTGGGTTCACCGCGGTTTTGGTGGCCGGATTGCTGCCGACCCTGTGGTTCATCGAGCCCCTCGTCACCAGCATTTTCGGACCCGATTTCGCGGCCGCAACAACGGTCGTGTCAGTCCAAGCCATTGCAGTTGCACTGTTTTTGGCCGGCGTCATTCTTGGGCCGGTGCTATTGAGCCTTGACGCAGACCGCGGGCTTATGTGGACGGGGGTGGTCACAGCGGCGCTATTTTTCGTGCTGCTTTATCCGTTGGTGTCCATGTTTGGCGTGACCGGTGCGGCGTTGACGCACCTTATTTGCAATAGCCTGTGGCTGATCGCCTGTATATGGTTGACCCACCGTGCCTTGCGCGCGAAAGCCACGCGGCCCGCCGCCAACGCCTCCGAGCAGGAGGAGCCTGTATGAAACAGAACCC
This sequence comes from uncultured Aliiroseovarius sp., assembly GCF_947497285.1. Lineage (GTDB taxonomy): Bacteria > Pseudomonadota > Alphaproteobacteria > Rhodobacterales > Rhodobacteraceae > Aliiroseovarius. The sequence continues at coordinate 105,154 of NZ_CANMFT010000006.1, forward strand.
ACATCGCCACCACCATCACCATCACCACCACCATCGCACGCCGGACCTGCGCCACAGGTCGGCACGGTTTGATCCCTTTGGATTGGCGGCCGCAGGATTGCGAACACCCGAGGGGCTGTTGGTCGCCGCAGCGGTCGTTCTGGCGCCAATGAACCACATACGTCTCAGCGGGGTTTACATCACCGCGTCCGACATCGTGGCGCTCGCCGCTTTTATTCTGATGTTGGCAAAAGGAAGCGTGCCGATCCGCTTTTTCGGCCCGGCAACGGCATTCTGGGGTCTGTCCTTCATTGCCTTTGCGGGCGGTATGACCATGAGCTCGGTCATAAACGGTGACCCGGCTGCTTTGCCCAACACGCTTGCGCAATACAGCTATTCCTTGCTCGTGCTGCCAATGATCCTTGGCGGTCGCTCCTATGCGCAGACCTTGGCGCTGATCAAGCTGCTGATCGCGGCCTATGTGTTCGTCATGTTATTTGGCGCTTATGTCGTCCATTTCGTGGACAATCCCAACCGGATGTTGGTGTCGGGCAACGGGCGGATGCGGTCGCTGATCCAGCGCGAAAACGAAACGGCGGTGCATGGCGCGATCGCGATTGTTCTGGTGCTTGGGCTTTATAAGCTGGGCGCGATGCGGGCACGTTCGGTTCTGCTCTGCATTCCCCCGCTGATCTATGGCATCATGCTGACCGGATCGGTGTCGGGGCTGTTGGCCACGTTCCTTGGTGTCACGCTGCTGGTCTTGATCGTCGGGCCCATTCGGCACATCCCGATCTCGGCTGCGATCGTGGCAGTTGTCGTCGTCATCCTGCTGGCGTTCGGTGATATCTTCCTGCCCGAAATCTTCCGCAACCGGGTGCTGGACCCGCTGCTGAACCGTGGCCTGGTGGGTGCGGGAACGTTCTCGGATCGGGCGTTACTGATTCAAGAGGCCATGGCGATCATGAAGGATACGGTGTTTCTTGGCTTGGGCGTGGAACAGTTCCGCGAATACAGCGCCCACAACGCGGCTGTACACAACAATTATCTCGCGGCCTTTGTCGAAGGCGGTCTGATCTCGCTTCTGGGTTTGATCGGGTTCTTCCTGTCAGCCCTGACACTGGTGTGGGCGGCAATCGTTTCGCGGGTCAATCGACAGGTCTGGGCAATGACCTTGGTTGTGCTGTTGATCTACGCGGTCGCCTTCAACATGTTCCCCACCTTCTATGCCCGTTTCTGGAACGTGCCGTGGATCTTGCTGCTATCCCTGACAGCATCGCTGCTGACGCCCTTGCGCCACAAAGACCAGCCAATACTGCCACACCCATCCCCAACCCTGAAAAGGAGAGCCCGCTCATGAGCCCTTTGCGCAAGATCATCCTGACGGTCCTGGCCACCCTTCTGGCAGCCACCTTGCCTGCCTTGGGCGAGGATTATGTTCTAAACGAACAAGATGAATTGCTGGTGCGTGTTTTGCGTTGGGATTCGGAACAGGATGCCTATGCTGTTCTGGATGGGGTATCCGGTGAATACACCATCGGGTCCAACGGCACGCTTTCGCTGCCGTTAATCGGATCCTTGGCTGCGAAGGGCGAAACCGTGACAACGCTTTCGCGCCAACTCGCGATCGCGATAGAACGCAAGCTTGGCTTGTCTCCTCCGCCACGCATTGGGGTCCAGGTTATCGGTCACCTGCCCGTCTATGTTCTGGGTGCGGTCAGTTCGCCGGGGGCCTACCCCTATCGTCCGGGCTTGACCGCTCAGCAAGCCATGGCGCTTTCAGGGGGGCTCTTGCGCACCAATCCGGGGGACCAGAACGGCTTTACGTTTGACACGATGCGCCTTGGCGGCGAGGTCCGCATGTTGGAAAACCAGATCGAGGCGCACACCGCCGAGCAGCAGCAGTTGCTGGCCGACCTTGAGGCCCTGAACGCACAAGAGGCATCTGGGGATGACGGCATGACCGAACTTCCGCAGGGCCTTGAGGCCGACATTCTGGCCGCCAAACAAAACGCGCGCGCCGCCCAAGGCGAGCGGATCCGCGACTTGCAGGCGGTGTTGCGCGAACAGATCGACCGGCTGACCGCCCAGATCGCGTTGCGCGCCGATCAGATTGTAACGACCGAAGCCGAGCTGAAAGATGTAAGTTCGCTAAAAGAGCGTGGACTGACAGTGAACACGCGGGTGAATGCGTTGACTTCGGCACTGAATGAGTTGGAGGCGAAACGCCTTCAGCTTGAAATCGCGCGCCTGACCGCACAGCAGCAGCTCAACCGCGCCCAGCGCGACGAGCTGGCTCTTGTGGATGACGCGCGCGCGGAAACGCTGGCGCGCCTGAATGCTGTTGAACGCGACATCTCGGGCCTGCAGATCAGGCTGGCCACGGCGCGTGCATTGCGCGCACAGGCCGTATCGGCAGGGATGGCAGTGCCAGATACGGTAGGAGAAATGGCGACGCGTTATCGTGTGACCCGGGTCGTGGACGGTGTGGCAACCACATCAGACATTCGTGCCACCGATCCGATGCGCCCCGGCGATACGATAGAGATCGACCGCGTCGACCAAGCCATGCCTGACGCCAACTGATATACTGGATCCCGACATGGGTAAGACACGCATCCTCTACCCCTTCGTCGGGGGAGCAACGATTGGTGGCAGCCATGTCTCGGCGCTGAAGCTGATCTGCGCCCTTGACCTGACGCGATATGACCCAGTGATCGTGCTGCACCGTGAAGCTGGCGCTTTGGGCGATTTTATCGCCGACATGGGGCTGGACTATACGGTTGTGACCACACCGCCGATCATCGCTCCACGCCACAGCCGCAGCCCCTCGGATGCCTCGGTTCCGGGGTTTCTGCTTGGGTCGGTGCCGCGGATGGTCAAGTTGCTGAGGCAGTGGAAGATCGACATCGTGCACACCAATGACGGGCGCATGCATGGGTCGTGGGGGCTGCCCGCCAAACTGGCGGGGTGCAAGTTTGTCTGGCATCACCGGCAGGCCCCCGATGCCTTGGGCGTGAACAAGATCGCGCCGCTTCTGGCGGATCGCATCCTTTCAGTGTCCGAGTTTTCACGACCCGTTCGCCCGATACGGTCCGTGGATCGAAGCTTCTCAGTCGTGCGCAGCCCTTTCGATTTGTCCACCCCGACACCTGATCGCGCGGCCAGCCACAAGGCTTTGTGCGACGAATTGCGTGTGCCTGACGACACCCTGTTGCTGGCCTATTTCGGTGTGCTGAACGAACGCAAGCGACCTGTGCATTTTACCGAAGCTGTCGCGGCGGTGGCCGATGCGGTCACAGACCGTCCCGTGCATGGATTGATCTTCGGCAAGGTCGAAACCGAAGGCTCGGATCTGGACGCGGCCTGCGTGGCGCGCGCCAAGGCTCTGGGCATACAGGACAGGCTGCACCTGATGGGGTTTCGCGACCCGCCTGCCCCGGCAATGGCGGGCGTTGATGCCTTGCTGATCACCGCGCTTGATGAACCGTTTGGGCGCACCCTGATCGAAGCGATGCATCTGGGCACCCCGGTCATCGCAACGCATCACGGCGGCAACCCCGAAGCAATCACGGATGGCACGACAGGCTTTCTGGTCGACCCCTGGAACCCTGCCGCCTTCGCGCGCCCCATCAGACAACTGGCCGACGATCCGGCCCTGCTGAACGCCATCACGCGCACCGCTCAGGACGAAGCCCGATCCGAATACGGGCTGGGGCGTCACGTCACCCAAGTCTGTGCGGTTTACGACGACCTTTGCCCGAACAAGGACTGATCCCATGACCAAGCCGTCCGGCAGACCCATCGACTTTCTGATCATCGGCGCAGCCAAATGTGCAACAACCTGGGAGCAGCAATCACTGTCGGCAAGTCCCGGAATCTTTATGCCCGCGCCCGAGCTGCATTTCTTCTCGCGTGTTTATGATCGCGGGTTCGATTGGTATCGCGACCAGTTTGCCTCCGCCGCGTCAACTGATCTTATTGGCGAAAAGTCGAACTCCTATCTGACCGAACCCGCTGCGGCGCAACGGATCAAGGATGCCTACCCCGATGCCCGGTTGATCGTGCAAATGCGCAACCCTGTGCAGCGCGCCTATTCCGACTATTGCATGCTGTTTCGACGTGGTGAGGTGTCAGGTGACATCGACCGTCATCTAAACCCTGATCGCGCCGGGCAGGAGCGGTTCTTGCATGATGGACGCTATGCCCACCATCTGGACCGGTTCTATGCCTTGTTTCCGGCAGATCAGATCCTGTTGTTGGCGTTCGAGAACGTGGCGACCGACCCGACGCGTCAATTGGCACTGGTTGCCGACCATATCGGCTATGGCGGTGTGCTCAGCGCTCCCTTGCGCGAAAAGGTGAAAGACAAAGAGGCCCCGGTCGTGCCGCGCGGCTTGCGAAAGGTTCTGGCCCCGCTGCGCCCGATCCTTGACCCGATCCGGGAATCAACACCGATGAAAGCCCTGCGAAACGCCGTGGCGCGGCCCGTCAGCTATCCCGCATTGACACCCGACCTTGAACGCAAAATGACGGACTATTTCCGCGACGATGTCGACAAATTGCGCGCGGTTGCACCGGATGTCGTCGCCCGCTGGGACCAGCAATTTGGAAGCGATTCTAAAGGTTAACACCACCATAGATTGAGCTCCCGAAAGCAGGCCCCCGCATAGCTTGAAACGCTATGAACGGCGTGAATATGCCGAAATCAAGGATATGTCCTGATTTTCTTGACCATTGCCTTTATATGCAAAGGTATATCTGCTGGATTGCACTGGGTGCGACACCTTGGAAACAAAGTGTTGAGACATTTCATTAGAAAACTTGCCGAATATGAGATACATTCTAACTGTGACTTGGTTCGGTGAGCGCTCGAACGGTGAAACGTTCGAGAAATCCAGGGGTGGATCCGACTCCGATTGTTAGTCAGTTCGGTGGTTTGACCATGTGGTGTAACTCGTCACCCCCACCATTGTGATACTTGGCGTAGTTTTAACGCCGTTTGTTCGGGCTATTTTGAGCCTTTGTAAATATTGAAGCACAAGGAGCGTTATTTGACGCGCTGGACTGTGGGCAAAGCTGGCAACAAGCTGTTCCACATATTTTTAATCCGAGGCACGTCGACCCTTGGCGCCGACAAGTATCGCGCAATTGAATTAGAAACGGAACCGGGGAAGGTTCTTATATCATGCTTGATGGAATTGGATTCCAAGCCTTGACAGCTGCAGGTGCGCAAGCCCGCCAGCAGCTAAGGGAAAAATTGAAACTCTGGGCGATCCAGAAAAGCGCTGAGCTGCGTGCCAACCGACGTCTTGTGTTCGGTGACGCGCTTGCTTCGGCGTTTTCGGTCTTTGTTGCGATGGCTTTGGCCTATGGCGGCGCGGTCCCGAATGCGATGTGGGTTGCGATGCTGCCGTTGATGGCGTTGGCTAGCCTTACGGGATTTGTTGCCTTCACGCTGCTTGATTTCTACAGGCGCCACTCACGTTCCACCTCGGTTCGCGACATCACGATCATTTCGCGTGGTGCAGCGGTGGCGATCACGGCGCAAGGCCTGATCGCGTCTGTTTTGCCTTTGACCCAAGCCGTTCCCTTGTCCGTGTTCTTGATCCAGTTCCTTGCGACGGTCCCGTTTTTGGGGTCGTTGCGCATCGTGGCACGTAGCCGCGAGTTGATCCGCAGGGACAAACGTGAACAGAAAATGGCCGAAGAGCAAACGCCTGTATTGCTGGTCGGAACGGGCACCAATTGCGACCTTTTCCTACGCTCGCTGCGCAATACCCAAACGAAATATGTGCCCATTGGCATCATCGATGATGTGCGTGATACGACGGGGCTGTATTTTCACTATGTAAAGATCCTCGGATCGGTGCGTGACCCCAAGGCCGCCGTTGCGGCCCTGCAGGCCGCCGGCGAAAAACCCGCCCAGCTTCTACTGACAGAGCCTGTCTCGCATTTCGAGAGCAAGGGCATGTTTGAGCTGCTGTCCTGGGCGTCAACCAATGGGATCAAGGTATCACGCCTTCCCGGTCTGGGTGATCCCGAGGTCGAAGACGAGGCGAAAACAGGACCGACCCTGCGCACAGTCGATCCCGAAGAGATCCTGAACCGGCCGCAAATGGCTGTCGAAAACTCGCTGTTGCGCGAGCTGTTCCAAGGCCGTCGCGTATTGATCACCGGAGCCGGTGGCTCGATCGGAAGCGAGCTTTCGCGCCAAATCGCATCCTTCGATCCGTCGATGCTGATCTTGGTCGATAACTGCGAATTCAATGCCTATTCGATCGATATGGATCTGGCGCGCCACTATCCGGATGTGAACAGACAGGTTCTGATCGCGTCGATCCGTGACGCAACGCGTGTGAAGTCGATCTTCAAGCGCTTTCAGCCCGAGCTTGTGTTCAACGCCGCCGCGCTGAAGCATGTGCCGATGGTCGAACTGAACCCCTGTGAAGGCGTGCTGACCAATGTGATCGGCACCCGCAACATCGCCGATGCGGCCCGTTCAGTGGGCGCGATCGCGATGGTGCAGGTGTCGACTGACAAAGCGGTCAATACCACCAACGTCATGGGGGCTACCAAACGCGTGGCGGAATTCTATGTTCAGGCGCAGGATCGGATTACCAATCAGACCCAAGAGGGCACGCGTTTCTTCTCGGTCCGGTTTGGCAATGTGTTGGGATCGTCGGGTTCGCTGATCCCACTGTTCCAGCGCCAGATTAGCGAAGGTGGTCCGCTTACCGTTACTGATGCGCGCATGGAGCGGTTCTTCATGACGATCCGCGAAGCGGTTCAGCTGACCACGATCGCCGCCGCCAAGGGGCTTGCCCAAAACACTGGTCTGGGCGAGATTTTCGTGCTGGACATGGGCGAACCGGTGAAGATCGTCGATCTGGCCGAGCGTATGATCCGTTTGGCCGGTCTTGAGCCTTACCGGGATATCGACATCGACTTCGTTGGCATCCGGCCGGGTGAAAAGCTGTTCGAAGAACTGTTCGACAAGGCCGAACAGCGCCATGAAAGCGGGATCGAGGGTGTCCAATCCGCCCTGCCCGACGGCATTCCCATGGCCCATTTGCGCGGCGCAATCGTGCAGTTGGAGCTGGCCGCGCGCGCTGGAGATGAGGGCGCCGTGCGGCGTCAGCTTCAGGACCTTGTGCCCGGCTATGGGCGCGCGACCCTGCGCGACGTCACATCTGACACGCAGCGTTTGCCGACGCAGAAACCAGTCCGCCGCGCCCCAATCGCTGGCCCAATGCGCCAACCGGATGCGCAAGCCACGACGGAGCAGAGACTATGGGCCGGGGAATAAGGCAGACGGCCACGCCAATAGCCTCGCAACTGGACGTGACAAACGGCAATGTCAAAGGGTCGACCAAGCGCGCTGTGCTGATTGGCAGCCTTGGCTGGTCCTTGGTGAATTTCCGTCTGGACCTGATGCGCCGCCTGCAAGCCAACGGCTTTGAGGTGTTGGCTGTTGCCGCAGATATCGACGAGGACACAGCCGCCCAGCTTAACAGTCACGGCATTCGCCACCGCACCGTGCCGATGGATCGCACCGGCACCAATCCGCTGCGCGACCTGCAAACGTTGTGGGCGTTAACAGCGCTTCTGCGACGCGAAAAACCGGACCTCGTCATCTCGTATACGATGAAGCCGAATGTCTATGGCAGCCTTGCGGCCCAATTGGCGCGCGTTCCGGCGCGCTTTGCTCTGTTCACCGGGCTTGGCTATGCGTTTATGGAGGCCGCCCCGACCGGGCGTCGCAAGAAGGTGCGCGATCTGTCAATTCTGTTGCACCGCGTGGCGCTGCGCCGGCTGCACGGCGCGTTCTGTTACAATGCGGCAGACCGTGGCGACATCCGGCGTTTTCGCCTGATCCCCGACAGCGTGCCCCTGCATGACGTGCCCGGATCTGGCGTGGACACGACGCGCTTTGCAGCGACCCCTGTGCCCAAGGGCAAGATCAGGTTCCTCTTTGTGGGACGACTGTTGCGCAGCAAGGGGCTTCAAACACTCGGCGATGCCGCGGCGCTGTTGCGCGCGCAAGGTCGCGACTGTGACATTGAAATTTTGGGACCGGCAGACAGCAACCCCGACGCGATCGACACCGCAACGCTTGACGACTGGCAAGCGCGTGGTCTGGTCACCTGGCTGGGAGAGACGCGCGATGTGCGTCCTTTCCTGCAGCGGTGCAGCGTCTTTGTCTTGCCGACACAGCTGCGCGAGGGCATTCCGCGTTCGATCCTTGAAGCCATGGCCAGTGGGCGCGCTGTCATCACGACAGACGCCCCCGGCTGCGGCGAGGCCATCCAGAACGGCGTGACCGGGATGGTTGTGCCACAAGGTGACGCGAAAGCCCTTGCGCAGACGATGGCACAGTTCATTGACGATCCGTCACTGGCTGACACCATGGGACAAGCCGCGCGGAAGCTGGCCTGCAGCACCTATGACGTGCACCGGGTAAACTCGATCCTGATGCAGCATATGGGCGTGGAGCACCAAAACGCGGACACCGAAACCCCGCCTGCCACAGCTGAGGTCGCTTTGTGATGACCGATGCCCCGCTTTCACCGGACACCGCGCGCCCCGGCCCAGCGACTGCGCCGGCCGGGTCAAAGCATTCAAGACGCATCCTGCGCTTCCTGTTGGCGGGTGTGGCGAACACCGCGTTTGGGTATGCCCTTTATGCCTTGTTGGTGGTGATCGGCTTGCACCCACAGGTCGCGCTGGCGCTGCAATTTGCCATTGGCGTCGTCTGGAACCACACCCTGCACGGTCGTTTCGTCTTCGGAACCAAGGGTTACGGGCGGTTTCCCCACTATGTCGCGGCTTACGTGGCAGTGTATCTGTTCAACGCAGCGCTGCTTTATCTGCTGATCGGCACCGGGATCGGGCCGTATCTGGCGCAGGGGCTTGCGCTTGCTCCGACGGTCGTCCTGTCTTACTTGCTTGTGTCGCTGGCCCTGAACGTGCCCCTGCGCGCGAAAGGCGGCACGGTATGAGCCTTCTGGAAGTTCACGCCATCAACGAGGCCAAGGCCAAGCCGCCCGCCAACGCCAGCCGCCCCGCCACCTCGCGCGTCACAAAGTGGCTTGCAGCACTTGGCTTCGCGCTTTTGTTCGCCGCCATCTATGGGCGCCTGATGGGCTATGGCCTGCGCCGTGACGAAATGCTGTTCGTGCCACCGGCCGTCTTGCTGCCAGACCTTCAGCTTTATGGCGACTATTTCTACAACCACGTGCCGTATTCAGCTTGGTATTTCAAAGCCATGGCCTTGATTTTCGGCAGTGGCGGCTTGCTGTTTTCCACCCGACTGGGCATCTTCTTTGCTTGGGTCGGGCTGGCTGCGGCTATGGGCTGGACCATGTTGCGGCTGTCGGGGTCTATCCGCATGGCAGCGTTTGGTGTCATCTCTGTTTTGACCAGCCACGCCTTGATGGACGGGCCCGGCATGGCGGCAACCAACAACCTGCTGCAACTTCCTTTCGCACTTTTTGGCATGGGGCTGTTCCTTGTCGAGGTCAAAGGCGCCACACTGAGACCCGCAACACTTGTGTTGTCCGGTGTTATGCTGTCGGTCGCGACAGGTATGAAGGTCAGCTCTGTCGCTTTCATCCCGCCCATTGCCATTGCCGCTTTCTTGCTGCCCGCAGCCCTGCCCTTTTCGGCACGCCTGACCCGTGTTGTCTTGCCCGTGCTGGCCGGTGGGTTGATCGGGGCATTGCCGCTTTTCTGGCTTCTGCTGTCTGACCCCGACTTGTTTTTGGCCCATATCATGAAGTTCCACGTCGGGCCTCACGTCACATATTGGGAGGCAAACAAGCTGTCAGAGCCCGATCTTGCGATGGGATTGGGCCAGAAGCTTCAACTCGCCTATGGCGTCTGGCTGCAAGGGGCTGCGTTGATTGTCGCTCTGGTCATCTTGGCATTGGCATGGATGGGGCGCACTGCGGCAGTGGCCCGGACAAAGGGCAGATGGTCGGATCGGTCAGCCCTTGGCTTGATCCTCGTTGTTCTTGCCACCTTGGTGACCACTGCGGGGATGAGCCTGACCCCGACCCCCGGCTTTTCGCAATACTACATCGCACCCTTGGTGTGCCTGCCCGTGCTGGCCGCGTTGATCTATGACGCCTTGCCACCTGCGACACGCGCGCAAAGCTGGCCGCTTTTGTCGGCGGCGACGGCCATGTTGGTGCTGATTGCCGTGCCATGGCTGGCCCCGGACATGCGCAAGACCCTGCGCCCTGGCATGACGACGCCTGCGAAAATCGAACGGGGCGCCGCAGCCCTGCAAGACAGTATCGCGCAACTTCGCCCGGCCGGATCGAAGGTCGCCACCTTCCTGCCGATCTATCCGCTGGAAGCCGGTCTGTCCGTCTATCCCGAGTTCGCGACCGGCCAGTTTGCCTATCGCATAGCACCCTATACCGACCCGGACCTTGCCCGTTTTTACGTGATGGCCGGTCCCGATGACATCGGTGCCCTTTTCGATCGCGACCCACCGCAAGCGATCCTGATCGGCTATGAACCGGCGCTGGAAGCACCTTTGCGTGACTACGCGCTGACACACGGCTATCGTAAGGTGTCAGTCCCGCATCTGGACAACCGATACGGGCAGGGCGAAGTGTATTTTAACATCGGAGGGCAAGAGAAATGACAAACGCCCTTTTGACGAAATTTGAACTGCAATTTCGGACCTGCGTGGTTGGGCCAAGACGCCTTGCCAACTTGCGCCGCAATTGCCCAAATCATTCTCAGAAAGGGGAGTAACTATGCAGACATTGCTGTTGGCGGGTGGACTTGGTTCACGGCTTGCCGAGGAAACTGTCACGATTCCCAAACCGATGGTCGAAGTCGGCGGCCGCCCGATCATCACCCGCGTGATGGATATCTACAGCCATTTTGGACACAAGGATTTCATTGTGGCTGCGGGCTACAAAGCGGTTATTTTGAAACAGTTTTTTGCCAACTACCACCTGATTGCCAACAACATCACGGTGTCGCTTGATACTGGCAAGATGGAACTGGTGCCGTCAGCACCGGGGGGGTGGAATGTCTCGGTGGTGGACACCGGGCCGCACACGATGACCAGCGGTCGCATTCGGCGCCTGAAGGAATGGCTGAACCCCAATGAACCGTTCATGGTGACCTATTCCGATGGTCTGGGAAATATCGACATCAACGCGCTGCTCGACTTTCACAAATCGCACGGCAAGCTGGCGACAGTCACTGCGGTGCAGCCGCCTGCGCGCTTTGGCAACATCGAACTGAACGGCGACCGGGTCGAGGCATTCACCGAAAAGGTGCGCCGGCGCGACACCTGGATCAACGGTGGCTATTTCGTCTTTGAACCCGAAGTCATGGACTATTTCGTCGATGACATGGAGCCGCTGGAACAGTCGCCCCTGACGCAGATGGCGCAGGATTGCGAACTGATGGCCTATCGCCACGAAGGGTTCTGGCATCCGATGGATACAGTGCGCGACCGCAACACGCTGGACGCGTTGTGCGAAGACGAAACACCCCCTTGGATGCGTTTCAACGAAGACCTGCCGAACGATGTAACGGCACTGGCGATCTGAGGCAGACCATGGCTGGAACAGTTGCTTCGAACTTTGACGGCGCCTTTGCCGGTTGCCGCGTCCTTGTCACCGGGCATACCGGTTTCAAGGGCGGCTGGCTGACGACGTGGTTGCGCCAGCTCGGGGCCGAGGTCGTCGGTATCGCCCTCCCGCCCGAGCCCGGTCCCTCGTTTTGCGAGGTCACGGCGCTGACACAGGGTATGGACAGCCGAATGATCGACATTCGCGATGCCCAGCGCCTTGCATCCGAGGCCGCCGATATTGACGCGGATCTGGTCATTCACATGGCCGCACAGCCCTTTGTGCGCCGATCCTATCGCGACCCCGCGGAAACTTTCGCCACGAACGTGTCGGGCACGGCGCATGTGCTGGACCTGGCGCGGTCGATGACATCGCTGCGCGGTGTCATCGTGGTGACCAGCGACAAATGCTATGAAAACAACGAATGGACCTGGGGATATCGTGAAAACGATCCGATGGGGGGATCAGACCCCTACAGCGCCTCGAAAGGGTGCACAGAACTGGTGACGCAGGCCTATCAACGATCGTTCTTTGCGGACCCGAAAGGGCCACAACTGGCTTCGGTGCGCGCGGGCAACGTTTTTGGCGGCGGCGACTGGGGCGAGGATCGGCTGATCCCGGACATGGTGCGCGCTGTGCAGGCTGGCACCATCGTCGACATCCGCAGTCCCGACAGCATCCGTCCGTGGCAACACGTGCTGGAGCCTTTGTCGGGCTATCTGGCGCTGGCGGCAAAGCTTCTAACGGAGGGCGCACCTTTTGCGGGGCCGTGGAATTTCGGGCCGGACGTGTCTGGAACAGTCACAGTGCGCGACCTTGCCGGTTTGGTGCAGACGGCATGGGGGCTGGGGGGGCCGCAGTTTCAGTTTGCAGATGTGCAATCCGCAAAAGGCGGTCTGCACGAGGCTGGCATCCTGCGCCTTGACAGCACCAAAGCTCAAACTGGCCTTGGCTGGCGCCCACAGCTTAGCTTACCACAAGCCGTTGATTTAACATCGAAATGGTACAAATCTCACTTGGACGGTCAGGACATGACCGCGCTTACCAAATCACAGATCAATCACTATAGCGACCTGATGTCAGGCGCGAAAACACAAGGGTCGGACGTCGCAGCGCAATAGCGCGGACGTTCCAAAGGAGACAGATATGAGAGTGAATTACGGCCAAACCGTTCACGGGCAAGAAGAAATCGATGCCGTGGTCGAAGTTCTGAAGACCTCGACGCAGATGGGCCCGCGCGTGCGCAAGATGCAAGAACGCGTGGCTGCGCTGTTTGCCAAGCAACACGGGGTGATGGTGAACTCCGGGTCATCTGCCAACTATCTGGCGGTCGAGATCCTTGACCTGCCCAAAGGCAGCGAAGTGATCACCCCGGCCCTGACCTTTGCCACAACCGTGGCACCTTTGGTTCGTCAGGGGCTGATCCCGGCTTTCGTTGACGTGGCCGAGGGCACTTACAACATCGACGTGGACGCGATCGAACGGATGATCACGCCCAACACCAGCGCGGTCATGATCCCATCCCTGATCGGCAACCTGCCGGATTGGCGGCGCATTCGCGAGATCGCCGACGCCCATGGGCTGAAGGTCATCGAAGACAGCGCAGATACGCTTGGCGCGACAATCGAAGGCAAAAGCACGGGGCTTTATTCCGATGTCTCGACCACCAGCTTTTATGGCTCGCACGTGATCAACGGGGCCGGCAATGGCGGCATGCTTTGCGTCAATGACGAAGAACTTGGCCGCAAGGCGCTGTTGCTCCGGTCCTGGGGGCGCAGTTCTTCGCTGTTTGTCGAAAGCGAAAGCATCGAAAACCGGTTCGGCGTGAAGGTCGATGGCATCGACTATGACGCCAAGTTCCTGTTCGAGGATCTGGGCTATAACCTTGAACCTTCGGAAATCAGCGCGGCGTTTGGTTTGGTGCAACTGGACAAGCTGGAGCACAATATCCGCGAACGCGAAAAGAATTTCGCAGCCCACAACGCGTTCTTCAAGGATTACGCAGATTGGTTCATCCTGCCCAACCAGCTTGAAGGCGGGCGCACGGGGTGGTTGGCCTATCCGCTGACCCTGCGCGAAGGTGCACCCTTCACGCGGCGCGACATGCAGATCCACCTGGAAACCGCCGGCATCCAGACCCGCCCGGTATTTACCGGCAATATTCTGCGCCAGCCCGCAATGAAGAACGTCACAAGCAAGACAGATCCCGCCGGCTATGCGCAGTCGGATGCCGTCATGCGCGGCGGTGTGCTTTTGGCGCTGCATCATGGATTGACGGATGATCACATGACTTACATGCACGAAACCTTCGCAGGTTTTGCCAAGACCAAACGCAAAGCTGCCGAATGAGCGTGCACGCGCCCCTGTCCCCCATAACGCCCGCGTGGCTACCGCAAGGCGGTGGTCACAATGCGGGTATTCATGGGCTAAGGGGCGTGGCTGCCGCCATGGTGCTGTTCGCGCACATCATCGGCGGGACGGCCGAACATGTGTATTCCGCCAGCCCGGGCTATCTGGCAGTTGCTGAACCGCTTTGGAATTTCGGCACGTTTTTCGTCTACCTGTTTTTCGCGATAAGCGGCTACGTGATCTTGCCCAGCGCGTTCCGCTATAGCCCCGGCGATTTCGCCTTTCGCCGTATGGTCCGCATCTATCCGCTGTTTCTGGCCTGCAGCCTCGTGTTTATTGTCGGAAACCTCATCTGGAACCTCGAACCCGAGGTCAACAATCCAACGGCCATTTTCTATGCCTTGACGTTCACAAACCTGCTTGTCGGCGCAAAGCAACTGACGCCAAATGCGTGGAGCCTGTCCTACGAGATGATGTTCTACGCGCTGGCGGCGGCCGGCGCTTATGCGGTGCTGCAACGGCGGTTCGGTCTGGGTCTGGTCGTTGCGGTGGCATCTGCTGCCTTCGTTGCGCTCTATCCCAAGGCGATCTATTTCACTGTCGGAATTATGGTTTTTGCGATGAACAGCGAAGGGATGACGCGCAAAATACCGCTGCGCCCGTTGGCTGAGCTGGCGGCGGCTATTGGCCTTGCGGTCGCGGCATCTCAGTCGCATTTCGACTTCCACCCCGGAGAGCTGAGCCAGCCTATCACCCTGACCTGCCTTACTTTGACAGGTATCTATTTCTTGCTCGCGGTTGAACCCGATAGCCTGACCGCCCGCGCCCTATCTGCCCGTTGGGCACAGTATCTGGGCACCATCAGCTATAGCCTCTATCTTGTGCATCCCTACGTCTACATGCCTATGCGCGTGCTGTTTCAGCGGTTTGACCTGTTTGGCGACAATGTCGTCCTCAGCGTCGCAATCTTTGGAACCGTGACGGCGCTGGCCTCGGTCGCCCTTGCGCAATTCTCGTTCGTTATCTTTGAAAAGTTCCCGCAAAATCTGGCCAAAAGCTGGGCTAAGCGACCCAAGTTCATTCAAAAGGAAACCCGCCCATGACAGTGCATTCCAAGCCATCCTCGACCCTGTCGAAATGCCGGACCTGCGGGTCCGAGAACCTGTTTTTGTTCCTTCCGATGGGGGCTCATCCGCCTGCCAACATGTTTGCCAAAACGGCAGATCCCGCGCAGAAACAACCCGCTTTTGATCTGAACACGCAGGCCTGTCTTGAGTGTGGCTTGATCCAGGTCGCCGATCAGGTTCCGGACGCCTTTTTTGAGGACTACCTCTATGTCCCATCTGGTGCGGCAACGATGCACGAACACTTTGCCGGGCTCGCCGCCGTCGCGTGTGAAAAAGCAGGTGGCGGGCTGATCGTGGATGTCGGGTGCAATGACGGCTTGATGCTGGGCCATGCGGTCAAGGCCGGGGCGCGCGTGTTGGGGATCGACCCCGCCGCAAACATCGCCCCCCTTGCGCGCGAACGCGGGGTCGAAGTGTTGACCGGGTATTTCAACCCCGAAACGGCGCAAACCGTGCGTGACGAGAAGGGACCCGCACAGGTCATCACCACGACCAACACCTTCAACCATATCGACGACCTGCACGGGTTTCTTGATGCGGTTCTGATCCTTCTGGACGACGATGGCACCTTCGTGATCGAAGTGCCATGGGGCAAGAAAATCGTCGAAACCAACCAGTTCGACAATGTCTATCACGAGCACATGTCCGAGCTGAGCCTTCTGTCCATCGTGCGGTTGGGGCAGTCACGGGGCATGGATGTTGTGGATGTGACCAAACTGCCGGTGCATGGCGGGTCGATGCGGGTGTTCATGCAACGTGCCTCACTTGGCAAAACGCCTGCGCCCATCGTCGCTGAGATGTTGGAGGAAGAGCGCGCAGCCGGTCTGACTGAACGCGCGACCTACGAAGAATTCGCGCGTCGCGTGGACGAATTGGGGGCCAAGCTGAAAACCATGCTGGCCGAGATCAAGGCAGACGGCAAAACCGTTGCCGGCTATGGCGCCCCTGCCAAGGGCAACACGCTTCTGAACTATTTCGGCATCGGGGCCGAAACGCTGGACTTTGTCGTCGACAAGAACCCGCTGAAGCAGGGTCTGTTCACGCCGGGAACCCGATTGCCGATCCTGTCACCCGAGGCGGTGGCCGAACGCGCGCCCGATTATCTGCTGGTCCTTGCGTGGAACTTCTTTGACGAAATCCGCGAACAGATGTCCGATTTCGAAGCCCGCGGCGGCAAGTTCATCGTGCCGTTGCCGATGCCACGCATCGTGCCATAGGAGATCACATGGCGCGTGTCCTGATCACTGGTGCAACGGGGTTCATTGGCTCTCACCTCGCGCGGGCGTGCGTGGTGCGGGGCGATGACGTTACGCTTGTGGTCCGGCCAAGCTCGGATCTGGCGCGGGTGTCTGACCTTAGCGCGCAATTGCAAATCCACCGGGTTCTTCTGACCGATCAACCTGCGATGCACGCCTGTATGAAGGATGCGCAACCCGAGGTGATTTTTCATCTTGGTGCGCGCACCCGGTTTACCAAGTCTCAGGACCTTTCGGATTTCGCAACCAGCATTGACGACAACCTGAAGACGCTGCTTGGCATCGTTTCGGCGGCAGCGACGTTGCCAGCCCCCCCAAGTGCGTTCGTCCGCGCAGGCACCATTGCGGAATACGGTTCAGTCGCGCCACCCTATCGCGAGGACATGCGCGAAGCCCCCAACAGTGCCTATGGTGCGTCGCTTTTGGCAGGCACCCAGTTTCTGGAGGCTTTGCGGCCGCGACTCCCCTTCGCGACGTCGACAGCACGGCTTGCCCTGACCTATGGGCCGGGGCAATCGCGCGACTTTCTGTTGCCGTCGCTGATCCATACATGTTTGAATAATGAGCCTTTCATCGTGGCGCGCCCTGAAGACCGGCGCGACCTGATCCACGTGTCTGACGTCGTCAGCGCGCTCTTACGACTGGCTGATCTGGAGCATGCGGCGCCCGGCCTTGTGAATATTGGCACCGGTCGCGCACCAACGATGCGTGCCTTGGCCAAGCTTGTAATCAACGCCACTGGCGCGTCACCTGATGTGATACGGTTCGGCGACCAGGAAGAAGATGATGTGGTGGAATTGCGCATCGACCCCACGCGCCAGCGACAGCAGTTGCAGTGGTCGCCGCGCATTGATCTTGAAGAAGGCGTGGCCATGACCGTTGACGACGCCCGCGCCACACGACCAAACGGCACGAACAGGAGGTCAGCATGACCACGCTTGTATCCATCCTCATCCCCGCTCTGAACGAAGAGATGAACGTGCGGCGTGCCTATGATCGCGTCGTTGCCGTGTTTGATGCGCTGCCGGACTACACGCCAGAGATCATCTTCACCGACAATCATTCCGACGACAAAACATTCGATATCCTGTCCGAAATCGCGCAAGCCGATGACCGGGTGCGGGTCATTCGCTTTTCCCGCAATGTCGGGTATCAGGCGTCGGTCTTGACCGCCTATCGCTCGGCGCAGGGGGCATGTTCGATCCAGATCGACTGTGATCTGCAAGACCCGCCAGAGCTGATCCCCGAGATGTTGGACAAATGGCGTCAAGGCTATCACGTGGTATATGGCATCCGGCGCAGCCTGCCGGATGGGCCATTGGTCGCGGCTGCGCGACGGGCGTTTTACACGCTGATCGACTGGATCAGCACCGACGATCTGCCGCGCAATGCAGGCGAATTTCGTCTGACCGACCGACGTATTCTGGACGAACTGCGCAGGGTCGATGACCGCTCGCCTTATGTGCGCGGGTTGATCAGCGGGATGGGGTTCAACCAGATCGGATTTGAATACGACCGCGAAGCGCGGCTTGAAGGGACCTCGAAGTTTCCGTTTCGCGCGATGTTGGCATTGGCAGTCGATGGGTTGATCAACCATTCTCTGGTGCCTTTGCGGCTGGCCTCGTTGATCAGCTTGACGGTCGGGCTTCTGACCTTCCTTTTGATGATCGCCTATGTCATTGCGCGCGTCGTCTTTGGTCAGGACTGGCCAGCCGGTTTCGCCACGACCACTGTATTGCTTCTGTTGTCGATGACCCTGAACGCGATGTTTCTGGGCATCATGGGTGAATATGTCGGGCGAATATTCATTCAATCAAAAGATCTGCACCGCCCCCTGATCGAAGCCGAGCTAAACCAACCTGAACCCCGCGAGGATACGACCAAACCCCTGACACGCGAGGTCGATGTGCCTGCGCCTAATGCGGAGCTGACGGCGCAAAAAGACGCCGGTCACGCAGCGGAGTAACACATTGCGCGTATTGTTCATTCAGGGTGGTTTCGGGACGGGTGGGGCCGAAAAAATCGTCGCCATGATCGCCAATCACCGGGCCGCGCATGGTGACCAGGTCGAGGTCGCCGGGATGCGTGCACCGCGGGACGGCTCGTATTATCGCTATTCGCCAGACGTGACGCTTCATGTGCTGGAACCGAACGTGCCGGCCAGCGAACCGGTCAGCCAGATAAAGCGGCTGAAAATGCTGCGGAAGTTGATCCGGGACAGAAAGCCGGATGTGGTCGTGTCATTTCTGACGAAGATCAATGTGCTGACACTTACGGCCGGGCTGGGAACCGGTATTCCGATTGTCATCTCTGAACGTAACAATCCGCGTGCGCAAAATAACCACCCATTGTGGCACACCGCGTCGATGACGCTCAGTCGCCGGGCGACGTCTGTTGTCACACTGACGGAACGGGGCCGCGACCAATTGCCTGCGAAAGTCCGCCACCGAACACGGGTCATACCCAACCCTTGCGTGCCCATCGAAGGCGCGCGCGCGCAAATCAACGGCGCAGCATCGCAGCTGGTCGCGGTGGGGCGGCTGGATTGGCAGAAGGGCTTTGATCTATTGCTGCATGCCGTCGCCCGGTTGCGCGACAGTCACCCGACCCTGTCCCTGACAATTTTCGGTGAAGGGCCAGAACGCAAGGCGTTGGAAGGCTTGCGGGCAGATCTGGGTCTGGAAGCCACGGTTGCGATGCCCGGCACCACCCAACGCCACGGCGCCTGGGTCAGCGAAGCAGACATCCTCGTCGTCACCTCACGCTACGAAGGGTTTTGCAATGTCGTCGCCGAGGCCACCCTGTCCGGCGTCCCGATCATATCTTTCGATTGCGAGTTTGGGCCGCGCGAAATGATCCGCCACGAGGTCAATGGCCTGTTGGTTCAGACTGGTGATATCGACGGCATGGCCGACAACCTGTCGCGCTTGATCAACGATACGCAGTTGCGCGCCCGCATGTCGGCCGCGTCATATCTGAATGTCGAATACCTTGACCCTGATCGCATACTGAAATCCTGGGATGCAGTGATCAACGACGCGGTGGAGGTGTAGACGATGCGCTTGCTGTTGATACATGGAGGGTTCGGGGCCGGAGGCGCTGAAAAGATCGTTAGCATGATTGCGACGCACCGTTTGGAGATGGGCGACGAGGTTTCTGTGCTCGGGTTCGATATGCCCGATGGCGGCTCTTATTTTCCTTACCCCGAGACGGCGAAACTGATCGTTGCGAAACAGGGTTCAGGTCTGGCGCCGCTGTCCAAACTGCAAAGCATTCAACACGCCATCAGGCAGTCGAAACCGGATCTGGTGCTGTCGTTTCTGACCAAGATCAATGTGCTGTCCTTGTTGGCCGCCATGCGGGGGGGACCACCGGTTGTCATCTCGGAACGCAACAACCCGCGGGCGCAGAAAGCGAACCCTGTCTGGCGACATGCGCAGAATGTTCTGGCCCGACGCGCTGCGGCCGTGGTGATGCAAACCGAACGGGCGAGGTGCGACCTACCGCGCGCGATCGCCAATCGGGCGACGGTGATCCCCAACCCCTGCGCGCCCTACACCAACCTGACCGTGGCACCTGACGCCAACGGGCTTCGGCTTGCAGCTGTCGGAAGGCTGGACCAGCAAAAAGGCTTTGATCTTTTGCTGAAAGCAATGCCAGCGGTGCGCGACACCTATCCCAAAGTCCGGTTGACGATCCAGGGTGAAGGGCCAGAACGTCCGCGCCTCGAGGCATTGCGAGACAAGCTCGGGCTGGCTGAAATCGTGTCACTGCCCGGTGCAAGCCCCGCCCCCGGCGCATGGTTGCAAACGGCAGATATACTTGTTGTCCCGTCCCGGTTCGAGGGGTTCCCCAACGTTATCGCCGAGGCTGCCGTATCAGGCCTGCCCGTCATCGCATTCGATTGCGACTATGGACCACGCGAGATCATCACAGACGGGAAAAACGGGCTGTTGGTGGCACCGAACGACATTCCTGCCCTGTCACGCAGCATTCTGCGCTTGATTGGAGATCCAGCGTTGCGCGCGCAGATGGCGAAAGCCAGTGGACCGACGCGCGCGGCATTGGCCCCCGATCAGGTTCTGGGCACGTGGGATCAGGTGATTGGGAGCGTCATGAAAGAAGAAACCCAGTTGCTAGATGCTTGAAATCAGCGCGTCCAGCTCATCAAGACTGGTGATCCTGACGGCGGCTGCGTGTTCCTCATCAGGCGCGTTGGGGGCGTGGACACCGCCGGGGCGCTCGATCTGCACCGTCAACCAGCCGCGCGCCTTGGGGGTCACGAAATCCTTGGCGGGGTTATCGGCCACATAGACCATCTGTTGGTGGTCCGCCGCCAGACGTTCCATCAGTTCATAAGCGCGAGGGTGAGGTTTGCCATAGCCCTCTGGCCAGGCGCCGGTCGGGCAAAGGTGTTCGATCAGGCGGTCCACCCCCAACGCGGCGATCTTGGCACGTTGCATCGGCTCTGGCCCATCCGTGATCAGGCCAAACGGCCCTTGATGGGTCTGCAAAAACCGCTGCGCATCAGGGCAAAGTTCTATCCTTGGCGGGTGATTTCGGTATTCATCAACGAGCTCGGCAATAAGCTCGGTCGTGTCTTCAATACCAAGATGCGCACAGGCGCGGTTGAATATGCGGCGGCGCTCACCCGATTTGAACAAATGTTCGCAGGTTCTGCCAAACCCGTTTCGGCCCACCCGCGAACGCATCCATCCTTCCAGATGATCATATCCGCTGAACGCGAAATCCCGTTCCAAATAAAGGGTATCGTCCAAGTCGAATACCAGCATCAGACACTAACCTTGATAGACCGCGCTGTCATAACGTAGCATCAAAACGTCGTCGCGCCAGTCATCATTGGCGCTTTGTGGCAGGTCGTTCACCTCTTCCAGCAGCCATTGCGCGAACGGCGCACCAGCGTGATCTGCCAACGGATAGCCGCCGCCGAAGCGCGCGTTGATCTCGATGACTTTCGGTCCGCGATCAGGGTCATCAATCACCTGAAAACACGCGACACCCCGCAAGCCCGGCAAGGCTTTTGCGATCCCTTCTGCGATGCCGCGCAGATCATCGCGGCGCACTGTGCGACCCTTTTCAACCTCGCCCGCACGAATGCGCATTCTCAGGTGAGGCACAACACACCGCAGGACACCTGCCTTGTCCACGAACATATTGATCGTGTATTCCGGCCCGTTCAGGCAATCCTGAAAGATCATCGGTTCATCGAACTGCGCGGGCACATCTTCGGGGCGGTTGAAAACCTCTAGCCCGCGACTGGCGCTACCACCGCTGGGCTTGGCAAAGACGGGCCAATCCAGAAGGGTCGGATCGGCAGCGATCTGATCCTGCCCGAAGGTGCGCGGCACAGGCACGCCCGCTGCCGCAAGCACCTGAGACGTCCGCGCCTTGTCACGTGCCGTTTCGATCACCGAAATGTCCGAGATATGAACCCGCGCGCCGATCTTTTCAAACTCAGCCGAGGCATGCGCCAACGGCAGCAATTCCGGGTCGATGGTTGGCACGACAAGTGACACCTCGAACCGGCGCGCCGCTGCAAGCACTGCGTCCACATAGCCCGGGTCGTCGCAGCGCGGCACCTTCAATGCCACATCGGCAAGCGCACATGCAGCGCTGTTGTCAGGGTCTAGATCACAGGCAACAATGCGCAGGTCCAGCGACAGTCGCTCAGAGGCTTGTCGGAAAGCTTGCAGCAAACCCACGCGTCGGCCCGCAGAACAAATTAGAATTGTGCAAGTTGCGCGCGCCATGGCGGTCTCCTGAAAAGATGCGCAGAACGCGCTTTGGAAAATTCACCCCAGCCCCGGAGGTTGGAAAACGTAAAGTCTATGAGGCGACCATAGCGAAGTCATCGCGGCCATCCAAGGACAAGAAACGACGGCCCTTTTTCGCCAAATACCGGGGCCGCGCCGCGCAAGCGAACATCCCGCACCTCAGTGCGGATAATAATCGCAAAGACCAGCCTAAGTCTTTGAAGATATTCAGTGAGGCGGGTCGAAAATTGCTCGACTCTGCGCCCCTCACCCGGTTAATCTTTGCCAAGGTTATTTCTGTGCGAATTGGCAAAACTTATTGAGGAGACTTTGAGGTGTCCGAACTTATATCCAAGACCGAGATCAAGATGGGGTCCGAGCGCAACTTCGGCTTCGTTTTCGGTGGCGTTTTCGGCCTTTTGGCACTTTTCTCTCTTTGGCGCGGCGGGTCGTTTTGGGTTCCTGCACTGATCATATCGGGCGTCTGCCTTGGGGCAGCCCTGATCATGCCATCGCTGTTGCGCACTCCAAACCGTTTGTGGTTCAAATTTGGGCTGATGCTGCATGCCATCTTTTCACCAATTATCATGTTTATGGTGTATCTGGTGGCGTTCGTGCCAATCGGTCTGGTGTTTCGTCTGACGGGAAAAGATCCGCTGCACAGGACTTTTGAACCCGAAGCGGAAAGCTATTGGACGCCTCGCGCCTCGGCGCCGGAAAGCATGAAACGACAGTTTTGAACTGATCGCGAATAAGGAAAATATACGATGTCATTTCTTAAGGAACTATGGGCGTTCATGCGCGAACGGCGGAAATTCTGGCTGGTTCCGGTTTTCATTATTCTGCTGATCTTCGGTGGCTTGGTGGTCCTTTCGCAAGGTTCAGCCATTGCCCCCTTCCTGTATCCGTTGTTCTGATCAATGACTTATATTCTAGGCATTTCAGCCCTTTACCACGATAGCGCTGCGGCACTTTTGCACGATGGCAACCTTGTTGCCGCCGCTCAGGAAGAACGGTTCACGCGAAACAAGCATGACGCGTCATACCCAGAACATGCTGTGAAGTATGTTCTGGACGCCGCCGGCATCACCTTGGCCGATGTGGACCATGTGGCGTTTTACGACAAACCTTTCCTGAAATTCGAACGGCTCTTGGAAACGTATCTGGCGACCGTTCCGCGCGGGTTTTCGTCGTTCCGGGTGGCTATGCCGATCTGGCTGAAGGAAAAACTTTTCCTCAAGCGGTTGCTGTTGGACGAGCTGAAGAAGCTGGACCCTGACTTCGATCTTGATCGGCTGTTGTTCGCAGAACACCACATCAGCCACGCCGCAAGCGCTTTTTACCCGTCACCCTATGACGAAGCGATCGTTCTGACCGTTGACGGGGTGGGCGAATGGGCCACGACGACATTGGGCATTGGACGCGGCAACTCCCTTGAAATCGTGAAGGAAATTCATTTCCCCCACTCGCTGGGACTGCTGTATTCTGCGTTCACGCACTACACAGGGTTCAAGGTAAATTCTGGCGAATACAAGGTCATGGGTCTGGCCCCCTACGGAGAGCCGAAGTTCAAAGATCTGATCCTCGACAAATTGGTTGACCTGAAAGAGGACGGCTCTTTTCGATTGGACCAAACCTACTTCAATTATGCCGCTGGCCTGACAATGACCAACCAGGCCTTTGCCGACCTGTTTGGCGAACCCCATCGCGAGGCTGACAAAGATCAGCTGACCCAGTTTCACATGGATGTAGCGGCTTCGGTTCAGGCAGTGACCGAGGAAATTGTCTTGCGGATGACCCGCGCCGCAGCCAAGGAATACGGCATTCCCAACCTTTGCATGGCCGGTGGTGTCGCGCTGAATTGCGTGGCCAACGGGAAAATTTTGCGTGATGGCGCATTTGAAAACCTGTGGGTGCAACCGGCAGCAGGCGATGCCGGTGGTGCCGTTGGCGCGGCTTATGCCGCGTGGCATCAGGAACTGGAACAACCGCGCCCATCGCGCACGACAGATCAGATGCAGGGCTCCTATCTGGGCCCGGTCCACGACACCACATCGATCCAGGCCGATCTTGACCGACTGGGCGCGAAATATGAGATCCTGACACAAGACGAAATGATCGAACAGACTGCGCAAGCCATCGCCAACGGCAAAGCCATCGGATGGTTCCAAGGGCGGATGGAATTCGGTCCGCGTGCTTTGGGTGGCCGGTCGATCCTTGGTGATCCCCGCTCGGAAAGCATGCAGAAAACGCTGAACCTAAAGGTCAAGTATCGCGAAAGCTTCCGCCCCTTCGCACCGTCGATCCTGCGCGAGGATGTCTCAGATTGGTTCGACCTGTCCGACGACAGCCCCTACATGCTGATCGTCGCGGATGTCGTTGAAAGCAAAAGAAAAGACATGACCGAAGCCGAGCAAGCCTTGTTCGGAATCGAGAAACTGAATGTGCCTCGTTCGGGCATTCCGGCGGTGACCCATGTCGATTATTCGGCTCGCGTCCAGACCGTGCATGAAGACACCAACCCGCTGTATCACCGCTTGATATCGCGTTTCAAAGAGCTGACGGGCTGCCCCATCGTGGTCAACACGTCGTTCAATGTTCGTGGGGAGCCGATCGTCTGCACGCCCGAAGACGCCTTCAGGTGCTTCATGGGCACAGAGCTTGACGTGCTTTCAATCGGAAACCTAATCTTGCGCAAACCCGAGCAGGACCCTGCGTTGCAGGAAGACTATACGACGAAATACGAACTCGACTGACGACGCCGGCAAACGAACACAGGGCACACATCTGAACCTGAGGGCCGAAGAAAATGGCGAAAAGCAAAACCGATCGTATTGGCTTCATTCTGTGCGTATTGGTCGCTGCTTATTTCCTGTTTGCAGTCGCCTATGCGCTGGTGAACGCTCATAACTATGCGACGGATTTGCCACGGCAACTGAGATACGTCGTTGGCCCCGGACTGATCGGGGTCGGCATGCTGCTTGCGGGCCTTTTCCTGCGACCCGAGAAGCGGCTGTTGGCTGGGATTTATGCCGCGTCTGTCCTGTTCGCGTTGTTCCTGTTCGAAGCTGTTCTGACGGTGAAATCCGTTCGCGGCTCTGTGGGGTTGGCCGGTTATATCAAAGGCGCATCCAACGACTACGAACGGTTCAGAAACGCGATACCGCCCTCCTACACCATACAGGCCCTGAACCGAAAACTGGCTGTGCCAGAGCTGTCTGGCGCCCTATTGTCGGGCATCCCAAACGAAGAAGTGCTGCTGTGCACCCGCGACAATGAACCCGTGTCGTATGTTTCTGACCGGTTCGGCTTCAGAAATCCTGACGCGGTCTATGGTCAGGACATCGAGCTTTTGTTGCTGGGCGATTCCTTTACCGAAGGTATTTGCCTGCCAGATGGTTCAGACATCGCCAGCCAGATCCGGGCCGCTTATCCCGCCACGGTGAATACCGGCACGCGCGGTGCTGGCCCAGTGTTTGAACTGGCTGTGTTGCGGCGCTGGGGTCCCGCGTTTCGGCCAAAGAATGTCGTCATGCTGTTTTTCGAAGGCAATGACTGGCAGAACCTGAACAGCGAATTGAAAAAACCCTCGCTGCAAGGTGTATTTGATCTGTCTACCCCTACCGGTCCGACGATGCCGGACCCGGCATTGGTCAAGCAGGCGCGTGCCGTCGTGTCAGACTGGTGGGAGGAAGACGCCCAGACGCTCAGCGGTTTTTTGGGGCGTCGGGCGTGGATGCGGAACTTCTTTGCCCTTCAGCAAACCGCATTGGTGCTGGGGCTTCATTACCCGCGCGCCACGACCGACCGGCCAGAGTATCTTGAAATACTGAAAACTGCCAAAACCGTGACCGAAGGTTGGGGTGGGTCGCTGAGCCTTGTCTATGTCCCGCAGGTCGACCGTTTCGTCGGCCTTCTGCCAAGTTCCGCGGCATACGAGGACTTGCGACAGCGTGTTGAGACCGCATCCAAAACGGCTGGCGTGCAGTTCATTGACCTGACACCAACGATCTATGGCAGCGATGTCCCGCGCGCGCTTTACGCCCCGGATTCGCATCTTAGCGAAGAAGGCGCTCGCATCGGGGCCCAGAAAATCATCGAAGCCCTGTCGCAAACTGCTGTCTCCGAATAAGTGCCTGCTGATGGCGCGCGTAAGCTCAGGGATGGATACCCCGCTGCGCCTCAGGCGGCCGTCGTGGCGTTCAGGTTTCTTTTGAGGGTTCCTTCAACACCACGTCAGGATCAATCCCGCGCAGTTCTGCGCTCGCCCTGACGGCCTTTCGCAGCGCCTTGCTTCTGGACAGCAGCGAACGAAACCGCGCCACATCCAACACAAGCAGCGTCGATGGCGCGATGGCACGCACTTCGGCGCGGGCGGCATTCTTCATCAGGATTGCGACCTGCCCAAACATCTCGCCCCGTCCAAGGCGCCATGTCTGCCCCCCGCTTTCCAGTTCCACCGCGCCTGACGCGATGAAGTAGACGTTTCTGACCGTGCCATCCTTGTGAACAATGGTCTTTCCTTCATTGACGTAGCGGGGCCGCAACGCGCGCCCCAACCGCCTGAGCACGGGGTCGTCAAGATCCGCGAACAGCGGGAACTGCCGGACAAGCTCCATGCGTTGTAGCGCGATATCTAGCCGCGGGCGTGCTTCTGCCGCGTTGCGGCGGTCACCAAGGTCTTGCATCAGCACGGTAAAGACCTCGGCGCCGATGAGCCCGTCTTCGCGCATGGCGACATATTCGCGTTCCTCCAGTCGCAGGGCGGTGCGCCTGATGAAACGGCGTTCCAGTTCTTCTGCATAGCCGGGATATTGAAGGCGAAGCCCTTCCATCGCGGTTTCTACCGTCTCGATCCGCCGCGTAAGCAACCCTTGAAGCAACTCCGCAACCCGTCGCCCGTGGATGCGACGAATACGCCCTTCGATGAAGGCATCAAGGTCGCGCAGGATCAGCCCTTGCGACAACAGAAGTTCAAAGCGATCTGCCGTCATGCGGATCAAGGGCGCCGACACGCCTAATCTGCTGTGCAGTGCCAGCGCTGCCCGAAATGCACGCCCATAGGCAACAGAACGGCGAGTTGCGCGCTGATAGCCACTGCGCCCGCCTGTTCGTGTGGCTTCGATCAGCCGGTCGGCGTCGGACAGCGTTTTTTCTGCCATCCGTGCCGAGATCGTTCTTTCCCGCACACGGGCCAGGATCATGTCGCGTTCGTGCCCCGCCAGCGCGATCAATCCCAATGTGATCCTGTCGCGGTCAAGGATATCCACACGATCTTCGGCGACCCTGACGGCCTCCTCCAGGCGTTCGCCGAACGCCTTTGCTTCGGACCGCACGATATCGCGTGTGAGCTTGTAGTCCTCGGTGGTTCGCGCCACATCTTCGCGCACAGTTTGAAGCGCGACGGCAACGACCTGTCGAGACAGGGCTTCGTCGAGGGGAGAAAGCCGGTCCAGCCCAAGCCAGCCGATGATAGACCGAAGCGTTGTCCCCTGCACGACCAGCGTGAACAGTGTAAACCCCGTTGCAAGAATACCAACGAGGCGCTTGACCTCGACCGGAACACGGAAACTTTCGGTCACCGCAAGTGCCAGTGCCAGCGTGACCGCACCCCGCAGCCCACCCCATAGGATTGCAACCCGGTAAGGGTGATCGACAGGCGGCGAGGCGCGCAAGAAGGTCAGCAAAGGCAACAGCCCGAACAAGATCACAGCACGCGCCGCAATCGCCGCAAGGATCACCACTCCGATCAGGGCGAAATCGCCTATCCTGACCTCTTCAAGCAGTCGCGGGATGAGCAATGCGGCCAAGATAAAGATCAGCGCGCCCGCCCAATGGGCCAGCAGGTCCCAAACCTCGCGCAGGTTGGCCCATGCTTGCGGTGGCAGGCGACCCGGCCCGGTAAGGTTCAACGTCAGTCCCGCCGCGACAACGGCGATCACCCCCGAAGCACCGATGCTTTGTTCCGCGCCGATATAAGCAAGATAAGGCAACGCGACCGACACCGATATCTGCGCCATTTCATGACGACCAAACATCGCCATTACCCAAATCGCGATGCGCGTTATCAGCCAACCCGTCAGCGCACCACCCGCGATCAGAACCGGAAAACGAGCCAGCGCGTCGCTTAGTAGAGGATCTTGCCCCCCCAGCGTCACAAACCCGATGAACAGTCCGAACAGGGCGATGGCGGCGGCGTCATTCAACAGGCTTTCGCCTTCGATGATCCGTGAAAGCCGGCGTGGTGCCGAAATCGAGCGGAAAATCGAAACCACGGCAGACGGGTCAGTTGTCGATACAATTGCGCCGATCAGCAGGCAGGCCGCAAGCGGCAGTGCGCTGGCCCATGACAGCGCATAGCCGACGCTGAGTGTCGCCACGACCACCGCGACGACCGCCAAAACGAGGATTGGCACCCAGTCGTCCAGCATCCGTCGCAGGTTCATGCCCAGCGTCGCCTGAAACAGCAATGTCGGCAGAAAAACATAGAGGAAGACATTCGACCGGATCGGGAGGTTAAGGATCGCTCCGGCCACCGGGTTAAGCGCATCGGTCAAATCTGTGCGCAGGAAGAAGATCGCGCCCGACCCGATGAGAATACCAAGAATGGCAAGGATCACGGTATAGGGAAGCCGCAAACGCGCCGCCAACGGCTCTGCCGCGCCGATCACAAGGAAAAGCGACGAGATAACAGCGGTGATCAGAACGATGTCCATAAAACGTGACTATCTGAACCGGTCAATCGTGGAAACAGGTCTGACGCAAAATACCATCAGGGACACGTGTGATGTGCGTCTGCTCAGAGGCGCTTGCATCGCCCGGCTTAAACCGCCCTTGCGGGGCCGCGCGATCCTGACCAGCCGAAACCGTCCTAGTCCTTCACCAAGGCTTCGACCTTCGACCCTGTGTCGGGCGAGCTAAGCGTAGACCACGTGTCATCGCGCAGCGGCGGAGGTGGCGTTTCACAAGACCGGCGGTGAATGCTGACCTTGGCGATGAAATTCGCAGAAATGGGCGCGGTGACAAACAGGAAGGCCATGATCAGGACTTCGTGCATCGATGTCTCCCCCAGGACGAACGTATGAATCATCGAGGCCAAAAGCAGCATTCCGATCCCCATTGTCCCAACTTTGGTCGGGGCGTGCAGGCGTGTCATGGGGTCATTGAATTTAAGCAATCCGATCATTCCCACCAGAACAAAAGCGGATCCGACCAGCAGGCTTAGCGCGACGACATATATTCCGATAATCTGTGCGGTCATTCGATAATGTCCCCCCGCAGCAGGAACCGTGCCAACGCGACGGTGGACACGAAGCCCAGCATGGCAATCAGCAGCGATATCTCAAAGAAGATCTGCGTTCCCAGATAGATACCCAGCAAGACTACCAAGCCCAAGGCGTTGATGACCATCGTGTCCAGCGCAAGGATACGGTCGCCGGGTGTGGGCCCAAGCACCAGCCGCACCATGGACAGGATTTGTCCAAGCGCAAGGGTCACGAAGGCGATGATGACGGCGATGTCCAGAAAGGCTGTTGCTGTCGTCATGAGAAAATCTCCTGCAAGCGGCGCTCGTAGCGGGTCTTGATATCGTCGCGCACCCCGTCAGGGTCGTCGGTGTGAAGCACATGCACAAGCAGGCTGTGACCTTCGTCCGACAGATCGGCGGACACAGTGCCCGGTGTCAGTGTGATCGTTCCCGCAAGCAAGGTGATCGCTTCGGGCTGGCGCAATTCCAGCGGAACCGCAATCCAAGCCGGTTTCAGCTTTGCGTTCGGCACGGTCAGGACAATCCACGCAACCTGCACATTGGCGACCAGAATATCCCAAAGCACGATGATGCTATAGGTCGTCATTTTGAACAGACGGAACCCTTTCGGCGTGTCCGGCCACCAAACCGACGTGCCCCATGGAATGATGATGCCAAGGATAAGCCCAAAGACCACCATTCCGGCAGAGACCTCATTTTGCAAAAGTGTCCAGACAATCGTTAGCAGAAGCGTCAGGAACGGGTGTGGCAGCAGCCAGAAAAATGCACGTGCCATGTCAATGATCCTCCTTCGGCTTGCTGAGCTTACCGGGTGTATCTACCACGGTCGAGATGTAGGGCGCTGGCGCGAAAAGCTGACCGGCGATGGTTGTCGCATAGCCATGCACCTGCCCTGCAAAGACCGTGTGACCGACCAGAAGCGCGATCAGCCCACCCACGGCGACATAAGACAAAGCCGCCGGTCGCGGCATTGGCGTGGCGTCGTCGGGCACCTCTATGCTGTGTGCTTTCCAGAACAGGACGCTGCCTGCGCGGGCAAAACCGATGATGCCGATCAAGCTCGATCCAAGCACGATCGCCCAGATCCAGACCACAAGATCGGTGTCATAGGCCGCATCCAGAACAAGCAGCTTACCCAAAAAGCCCGACAGGGGTGGCAAGCCTGCCATGGCGATCGCGCCGACAAAAAACAGACCCGCCGTCAGGGCGCTGCCAGCAACAGGCGGCTGCGCAGTCAGTTCCATATCGGCACGGCCCGTCCGCACCAGATCAGCGATCAGGAACAGCGCCGCGCCTGCAAGGGTCGAATGGATGATGTAATACAGCGCCGCCGCGATGCCGACCGGCGTGAACAGCGCGATCGAAACCATGACCATGCCCATCGACCCGATGATGGAAAACGCAACCAGCCGATCAAGACGTTTTGCGGCAAGCACGCCAACCATCCCAATGGCCAGCGACAGCATTGCTGCTGGCAGCAACCAATATTCGTGAAGGCCGGCGGTCACCTCCAGCTCTGGCGGGAAGATCATCGTGTAAACCCGGATGATCGCGTAAGCCCCGACCTTCGTCATGATCGCAAACAAGGCCGCAACGGGTGCAGGCGCCTCGGCATAGCTTGAGGGAAGCCAGAAGTGCAACGGCACCAGCGCCGCCTTGATCGCAAAGACCAATAGCAAAAGCACAGCCGCCACGCGGATACCCACCGTGTCTTCAGGGCCAATCATGGCAACGCGATTGGCTAGATCCGCCATGTTCAATGTGCCGGTTTCGGCGTAGATCGACCCAAGTGCGAACAGAAACAGGGTCGAGCCGATCAGGTTGAACAGCACATATTGCACGCCCGCCCGCAGGCGCGCATTGCCACCTGCATGGATCATCAGACCGTATGAGGCGATCAAAAGCACCTCGAAGAACACGAACAGGTTGAACAGGTCGCCAGTCAGAAAAGCGCCCATGATCCCCATCAGTTGGAACTGGAAAAGCGCGTGGAAGTGCCACCCACGGGCGTCCCAGCCGGAGCCTATTGCGTAAAGAAGCACAAACAGCGCAAGCACCGCCGTCAACAGGACCATCATCGTGGACAACCTGTCGCCCACCAGAACGATGCCGAAAGGCGCGGCCCAGTCGCTGAGCTGATAAAGCACGATTGACCCGTCAGACGTTTGCCAGGCCAGCCCCGATGCAATGGCGATCAGCGCTATCACTCCGGCGACGGAAAAGGCGCGCTGTATGCCAATGTGATAGCGCGCCGCCAACACGATGAACGGCGCCAGCAGCGCTGGCAGAACGATAGGGGCGATAATCCAGTGGGTCATGATCCGCCTTCCGCCGTAATGTCCGCCGTGTCGTCCAAGGTCTCGGGCTGGTCATCCACATGGTCGTCATCGGACCCCAGATAGGCCCCAAGACCAATCATCACCACGACCGCGGTCATCCCGAACGAGATCACGATGGCGGTCAGCACCAACGCCTGCGGCAAGGGATCGGTATAGACGCTCACATCGTCACGCAGGATCGGCGGTGCCCCCACCGTCAGACGGCCTGAGGCGAAAAGAAACACATTGACCGCATAGGTCAGCAGCGACATTCCCATGATCACCGGGAACGTGCGCAAGCGCAGCATTAGATAAAGCCCACCAGCGGTCAGAATGCCGATGGCAGAGGCGACGAGCAATTCCATATCAGCCCCCTTCCGTTACAAATTTAGTCCCATCGGTCGGCGGGTCATCCCGTGACGGATCAATATCCATCGGATAATCGCTGTCGGGAACATGTGCGCGCCGTGCAAGCCGCGAGAAGCTTTCGAGCGACAGCATCACCGCGCCGACAACGGCAAGGAACACGCCCAGATCGAAAAGCGCCGCCGTGGCCAACTCGAACTTGTCGAATGGGGGGATGCGCACATAGGTGAAAGCCGAAGTCAGGAAGGGTTTGCCCGCGAACCAAGACCCGATCCCCGTAAGCCCGGCGATCAGAACCCCCGCCCCGATCACACCGTGATAAGGGTATCGCAGCCGCGCCGACGTCCAGGCAAAGCCGCTGGCCATATACTGCATCACCACGCCGATTGAGACGATGAGGCCCGCAATGAAGCCCCCTCCCGGTTCGTTATGGCCGCGCAGGAAGATGTAAAACCCGACCAGCAAGATCACCGGCATGATGACCCGTGTCAGCACGACCATCATCATCGGGTGCACGACGCCTGCCCGTGGCTGGTCGGGCTTGCGGTTCAAAAGCCGGGCGCGCACCGGGCCGCCCAGCAAGGTCTCGGTCAGTGCGTAAATCAGCAGCGCCGCGATGCCCAGCACGATAATCTCGCCGTACGTGTCAAAGCCCCGGAAATCGACAAGGATCACGTTGACCACATTGGTGCCGCCGCCGCCCTTATAGGCATTCGCCAGATGGAACTCTGATATCGGCGTGTCGACCGCGTCGCGCAGAAGGTAGTAATAGGCCAGCCCAAAGCTCGCCAGCCCGCCGCCTATGGCCACGCCAACATCGCGCACCCGGCGCAACACAGTGCTTTCCACCGGCGTATGGTTCGGCAGAAAGTTAAGTGCCAGAAGAAGCAGGATGATCGTCACCACCTCGACGGTGAATTGCGTCATGGCCAGGTCCGGCGCGCTGAAGAACACAAAGCCGATCGAGACCATGAGGCCGACAATGCCAATCAGCATCAGCGACAAGAACCGGTTGCGGTGCATCAGAACCATCCCGACAGTCGCCGCCACCAGCATCGCCCAACCCGCAATGGCCACAGGCGTCATGGGCTGCACCGCGCGGGTGGGTGCGCCCACTGTTCCCGTGTTCCACGCATGGAAACCGGCCACGACAATCGCGACGGTTCCAATGGCCGCATAGCGCGTGAACGCGCCATTGTGCAGCGGTAAGATCAGCGCGCGGGCCAGCCGCGCCACGGCCTCGACCAAGGCATCGAAGATATCCTTGGCCTCGGGGCGCGGTGTTGCATCCCACAGGTGCAGCGCCGGTTTGAAGACGGCGATCATCAGCAGACCACCCACAACGGCGATGATCGACATGAACAGCGCGGGCACCAATCCGTGCCAGATCTTGAAATGCGCCTTTGGCAGCACTGCCGCATCGCCCAGCACCGAGGCCGTGACCAGCTTCACAAACGGCTCTGCAAGGAAGGGGGCGACACCGATCACCACCACCAGCACGACAAGCAGCGCAGGCGGCAACCACATCCCCGCATTGGGGTCATGCGGTTTGGCGGGATAGTCGTCGCGCACGGGGCCAAGGAACACATGACCGATTAGCCGGAAGCAATACGCCGCTGAAAACAGAGACCCGAGAACCGCCAGTGCAGGCACCAGCCAAGGCGCGCCGAACAGCGTGGTATGGGCCGCTTCTTCCAGCATCATTTCCTTCGACAAGAACCCGTTCAACAGCGGTATCCCCGCCATGGACAGCGCCGCCAGCGTCACAATGACAAAGGTCACGGGCATCAGGCTGCGCAATCCGCCCAGACGCCGAATATCGCGGGTATGTGCTTCGTGGTCGATAATCCCGGCAGACATAAACAGCGCCGCCTTGAATGTCGCGTGGTTCAGGATGTGAAACACCGCCGCCATTGCGCCAAAGGCCGTGCCTGTGCCCAGAAGCATGGTGATCAGACCCAGATGGCTGACCGTTGAAAACGCCAAAAGCGCCTTCAGGTCGTGTTTGAACAGCGCGATCACCGCGCCCAGCACCATCGTCACCAACCCGGCGGAGGTGACAATCATGAACCATTCCGGCGTGCCAGACAGAACCGGCCACATCCGGGCCATCAGGAAAATACCCGCCTTCACCATGGTTGCCGAGTGCAGATAGGCCGACACCGGCGTCGGCGCGGCCATCGCGTGGGGCAGCCAGAAATGGAACGGGAATTGCGCCGATTTCGTGAAACAGCCCAGCAGAATCAGGATCAGTGCGGGCACATAGAGAGGGTCGGCCTGAATAAGATCGCGACTTTGCAAGATCACACTCAGGTCATAGCTGCCCACGATCTGGCCCAATATCAGCATCCCACCGATCATCGACAAGCCGCCCGTGCCGGTGACCACCAAGGCCATGCGCGCGCCCTGTCGCCCTTCTGGCAAATGCTTCCAATAGCCGATCAGCAGGAAGGACGATAGCGATGTCAGCTCCCAAAACACCAATAAAAGCAGGATGTTATCGCTTAGGACAATACCCACCATCGCGCCCTGAAACAGCAGCAGATAGGTGAAAAACTCGCCCATATTGTCGTCGCGGCTCAGATAATGGCGCGCATAGGCGATGATCAAAAGGCCAATGCCCAGGATCAGCAAGGCAAAGAAAAAGCCCAACCCATCCAGCATCAGCGTGAAGTTCAGCCCCAGCGCTGGCATCCAGTCGACCCGTGCCATCACCACTTCGCCTGCAAGAACCGTTGGCAAGTTGGTCAACAAGCCCACGAATGCGGCAAGCGAGACCGTAAACGTAACGCCCGAACAGGCGGACCGGCCTGCGGCGTTCATCAGACCGGGAAGAAGGGCTCCGAAGAACGGAAGAGCGACGATAAAGAAGAGGGACACGGGAACTCCAGTAGCAATCAGTTGCACGACTTGAACATTGCTTCATCGGATTCACAATAGTCCAAGAAAAATTTTCGGCTGTGGGCATGAACTTCTGCCCCGTCAGACTGATCCGCCACAAGCGCCAAGACTGCCAAGTTTCAGGCGCTGGGTTCAGACATCACACGACCGACGAAATACCGCGGCAACGTCGCGCTGCGTCTTTTGTGCGGTCGCTGTCCTGCGTTGTCATGCCTTTGATCCGCGCAATGCCTTTTTATGAAACCCGGCATCCCATGCGGCTTCACATCGCGCGCCTAGGTTCTGGACCTTCCACACACATACCAGTGATCAGCCGCGCTGGAAGTTTTTGGGAATGATACTCACGGTCTCATGCCCTCGATTTTAGCTGCGCAAGCTGCCAAGAGCATTGTTTTGCAGTATATCTCTGAAAAACAAGGACTAAAAGTGTGGGTGGCGGAGACGAAGGGATTCGAACCCTCGAGACGGTTTCCCGCCTACTCCCTTAGCAGGGGAGCGCCTTCGACCACTCGGCCACGTCTCCGCCGACCCGTTTAGACATCTCAAAAAGGCGGGGCAAGGGAGAAATGCAAAAAATAGCCATTCCACGCGGCTTGGGGCGACAATAGTTTGGCGTGTTGGTTTCTTGCCCCTTGATCGGTTCGCCGCATACCGAAATCGGGCGAGTTGCGGTCGGGGCTTGTTCAACCCGTGGGTGGTCCTGATGGCAAACCCGCTTGAGTTTTGCGCCACGACACCCGATAGCACTGGTGGACGCGGCCAGATTGCGGCGTTAGACTTTCGGTTGGGACAAAAAAATCGCGCGGTCGTGCGTGAACGAATTACAGGGGAAGGGATTTGCCACAGGAAATCCACAAGACAGTTGCGCGTTCGTCGCTGTTGATGCGTGCACTGCCCGACACCCATGTCGATGCGATCATGTCGCAAGCGACCTGGCACCATTATGAGCGGGGGGAAACCCTGTTCATGCAGGATGATCCCGCCAATGCCATCCACATCGTGCTGGAGGGGTGGGTCAAGCTTTACCGCATGACCGTCGGCGGCACCGAAGCTGTGGTGAGTGTCTTTGCGCGCGGCGAAAGCTTCGGCGAAGCCGTCGCCCTGCGCAAGCTGCCCTATCCTGTTTCCGGTGAGGCTGCGACCAATTGCGAGGTGATGCACATTCCCACCAATGTGTTGGTGCAGCTGGTCAAACGCGACCCCGAGGTGGCGCTGTCGATCTTGTCGTCGACCTTCACGCACTTGCATGGGCTGGTGACACAATTGGAGCAACTGAAGGCCAAAACTGCGCCGCAGCGCGTGGCCGAGTTTCTGGTCAATCTGTGCAACCGGACTGATGGGGAATGCACAATCAGCTTGCCCTATGACAAGGTGTTGATCGCCGGGCGTTTGGGTATGAAGCCCGAAAGCCTGTCGCGCGCCTTTTCCCGTCTTGGCACTTATGGTGTGGAGATCAATAAGAACAGCGCTCTGATCAATGACATTGAGATGCTGCGCGCCTATGCGCTTGACGACGGATAGGGTTTGCGCGCGCGTTTGATCGGCGTTCTGAATCGCGGTCGGGACCGCCAATTTGACATGACGTTTCAGGTCTAAGGGGCTGGCCAAAGGCCTCTTTTTCTGTGTCGGCCTTTTGATTTCGCTGCCGGATTTTCACCCTCGCATGCAAAGCTGTAAGCCGTCCACGCGGCCTGCCTGATCACGTTTCACATCTGTTTTCGCCGCTTCGGACTCGACTCGGTCCTGATGAGAAATTAATAAGAACAAATCAGGAACATTGGAGGTCCAGAATGTCCGCTGGGCAAGATCGGCGTGTCATGTGCATTTGGTTTCCCCGGCTGGCAAGCGACCGGGTGTTGCGCGCACGCGCGATCGAGGGGCCGTTTGCGCTGGTCCACAAACAAAACAACACCGACCGGATCTACTGCCTGAACAAAGTCGCGACCGATATGGGGCTTAGCCAAGGCATGACCTTTTCCGACGCGCGGGCCTTCTGCCCCGATCTGTCCAGCCGACCGGCCACCCCAGAGGATGACAAACGCTTTTTGTATACACTGCGCCGTTGGGCCACGCGCTATTGCCCGTGGGTGGGGCTGGAGGAAAACGGCTTGGTGCTTGATGTGACCGGATCATCGCATCTGGCGGGTGGAGAGCAGGACATGCTGGCCGATATCCGGGCGCGTCTGACCCGCGCGGGGCTTTGCGTGCAGCTTGGTCTGGCGGACACGCGCGGGGCGGCTTGGGCGCTGGCCCATCATGGCGGCGGGATTGCCGCGCCGGGGGACCACGCCCACTTGCGCACGTTGCCGGTGGCGGCGCTGCGCTTGGCGGACCCAAACTGTGTGGCGTTGCAGCGCGCCGGGTTGCGCCGCATCGGGGACATCATGGACCATCCGCGTGCGCCGTTGGCCCGCAGGTTCGGGCAAGAACTGATGATCCGTCTTGATCAACTGCTTGGGACGCAGCCGGAAAACATCTCTCCTTTGGCCGACCCACCCCATTATGGGGTGCGCATGACCTTGCCTGACCCCATTGGGCTGACGGCAGATGTCATGGCGGCCATCGGGCGGCTTTTGGATCGGCTGTGCGCGCAACTCAAAGCGCATGCGGCCGGAACACGCGTGCTGCGCCTGACCTTGCGCCGTGTCGACCAAGAGGCGCAGGATGTCGAGCTGCGTCTGGCGCGCCCCTTGCGGGATGCGGGGCGCATCCTGCCCCTGTTTGAACGCGGGATAAAAGAGGTCGACGCAGGCTATGGTATCGACCAGATACGCCTTGAAGCCGTGCAGGTCGAACCGCTTCCCTCTGAACAGATCACCCATGTGGGGGGGCACAGCCAGAACGGGTTGGATGATCTGATCACCCGGATCGGCTCGCGGGTCGGGCTTGAGCGCATCCAACGGCTTCTGCCCGCCGACAGCCATATCCCCGAACGCAGTTTCCTGATTGCCCCGGCTGCCTATAGCACGGCCCAAGGTGTCTGGGTGCCGCCACGTCCGCGCCCGCTTCGCCTGTTTTCCCCCGAACCGATCTCGGCCTATGGCCCGCGCCCGCCAGAGCGGTTCCGCTGGCGACGCATGGCATTGACGACCGGTCAGGCCTCGGGTCCGGAACGGATCACACCGGAATGGTGGTTCGACGATCCAAACTGGCGGTCGGGCCTGCGCGATTACTGGCGCATCGAGACCCGTCAGGGGCGGCGGCTGTGGATATTTCACACGCCACAGGACCCCGGTTGGTTCGTCCAGGGGGAGTTTGCATGACATCCACCAACCGCGCCCTGCCCCCGGCCCCTGCCCCCTCCGCCGCCCAGCGAAAGCCGCAGCAAAGGCAAACCCCAGACCCTGCTTATGCAGAGCTGTGTGTGACCACAAACTTCACCTTTCTGACCGGGGCCTCTCACCCCGAGGAACTGGTGCTGCGCGCCGCCGAGCTGGGCCTGTCCGCGATTGCCATCACCGATCGCAATTCACTGGCCGGGGTGGTGCGCGCGTATTCCGCGCTCAAGGAGTTGAAACGAGAGGCCAAAGATGCCGTCGCCATCAGATCCAGCCAGCGCATCGATGCCAGCAGCCGCCAGCCAATGGGGCAGGTTAAAACCTTGGGCCGCCCCGACGGGGCGCTGCCGAAACTGATCGTCGGCTGCCGTCTTGTGCTGCAAGACAGCCCCGTCGACTGGCTTGCCCTGCCCACCGATCGCGCGGCCTATCAACGGCTCTGCCGGTTATTGACCCTTGGCAAGCGGCGCGCGGAAAAGGGGGATTGTCTGCTATGGGAAAAGGACATGAGCGCCTGCGTGGGCATGATCCTGATCGCATTGCCCCAAGACCCGCACGAAGCCTGCGCGCGCGCCATCGCCAGCATGCGCAAGCAGTTCCCCAGCTTTGTCTTTCTAGGCGCGGCCCCGCGGTATGACGGGTCGGATCAAACCTATTTGGCCGATTGCGCCCGGTTGGCCCGACGGACCTCCGCCCCCATGGTTGCCGTGGGTGACGTGCTGATGCATCACGGGTCGCGGCGGCAGTTGGCGGATGTGCTGACCTGCATGCGCGAAGGCTGCGTGATTGACCAGATCGGCAGGCGGGCCCTTCCCAATGCCGAACGGCGCCTGAAGGGCGGCCCCGATATGGCGCGGCTTTTCCGCAACCACCCGGCCGCACTGCACCGCACATTGGAGATCGCCGCCAGATGCAGCTTTTGCCTGTCCGAGCTTTCATATGAATACCCCGACGAGATTTCCGGGCAGGAGCCGCCCCAGACCCGGTTGGCACGCCTGACCGCCGAGGGGCTTGCGCGTCGCTGCCCCGATGGTATCCCCGATCGCTTTCAGGCACTGGCTGACAAGGAACTTGCCTTGGTGGGCGAACTGGGCTTTGCCGCCTATTTCCTGACGGTTCATGACATCGTGGCATATGCCCGTGGCATTGGCATCCTGTGTCAGGGGCGTGGGTCGGCGGCCAATTCGATCCTGTGCTGGGCGCTTGGCATCACCGATGTCCGTCCGGACATGATCGCCATGGTCTTTGAGCGGTTCATATCCCGCTATCGGGGCGAGCCGCCCGATATCGATGTGGATTTCGAACACGAGCGTCGCGAAGAGGTAATCCAGCACATCTATGAAAAATATGGCCGCCACCGGGCCGGGCTGTGCGCTACGGTGATCCATTTCCGGTCACGCGCCGCGATCCGCGAGGTCGGCAAGGTCATGGGCCTTTCCCAAGACATCACCGCCAGCCTGTCGGGGCAGATATGGGGGCTGTCCAATGGCGGCGCGGACCCCGACCGCATTCGCGAGCTCGGGTTGGACCCGACCGACCGGCGTCTTGCCCAGACCATCCGCCTGATCGGCGAGGTCATCGGCTTTCCCCGGCACCTTTCGCAACATGTGGGGGGCTTTGTCATCACCAAGGGGCGGCTGGACGAACTTTGCCCGATCGAAAACGCCGCAATGGAGGATCGCACGATCATCGAATGGGACAAGGATGATATCGACACGCTGGGGATCCTCAAGGTCGACATCCTCAGCCTTGGAATGCTGACCTGCATTCGCAAATCTTTTGATCTGCTGCGCGATCACGAAGCGCGGATCCTGACGCTGGACAGCGTGCCGCAGGAAGACAAGGCGAGCTATGATATGCTTTGCGTGGCCGATGCGATTGGGGTCTTTCAGGTGGAAAGCCGTGCGCAGATGAATTTCTTGCCGCGCATGAAACCACGCACGTTCTATGATCTGGTGATCGAGGTGGCCATCGTGCGCCCCGGCCCCATTCAGGGCGGCATGGTCCAGCCCTATATCAAGCGCCGTCAAGGGCTTGAGACCCCCAAACCCTTCGGGCGCGCACTTGAGGAAGTGACCGCACGCACGTTGGGGGTGCCGCTGTTTCAGGAACAAGCCATGCAGATCGCCGTGGTCGGTGCGGGCTTCACCCCGGAAGAAGCCGACCACCTGCGCCGCTCGCTTGCCAGTTTCCGGCGGATGGGAACCATCGGGACATTTCGCGACAAGTTCGTCACCGGAATGCTGAAGAACGGCTATTGCGCCGAGGATGCGGCGCGGTGTTTCTCTCAGATCGAAGGCTTTGCCGATTACGGGTTCCCCGAAAGCCACGCGGCGGCCTTTGCGATGTTGACCTATGTTTCGGCATGGCTCAAATGCCACCACCCGGCGATCTTCGCCTGCGCCTTGCTCAACAGCCAGCCCATGGGGTTCTATGCCCCCGCTCAAATCGTGCGCGATGTGCGCGAACATGGGGTCGAAGTCCGCCCGATCTGTGTCAATCACAGTGCATGGGACAACCTGCTGGAACGCCGCGCGGATGGGGCCTTGGCCTTGCGGCTGGGGTTCCGCCAGATCAAGGGGTTCCGGCAAGCGGATGCAGATTGGATCGTTGCGGCCCGCGGCAATGGCTATCACGATCCCGAAAGCATCTGGCTGCGCGCCGGCGTGGCCCCGACAGTGCTGGAACGGCTGGCCGAAGCGGATGCGTTCACCGGAATGGGGCTTGCCCGCCGCGATGCGCTTTGGCAGGTGCGCGCGATCCGGGGGCAGGCCCCCCTGCCCCTGTTCAACGACCCGCTGGATGGCGAAGGCATCACCGAGCCGCAGATTGACCTTCCCGCCATGCATCTGGGCGAAGAACTGGTCGAGGATTACGTGTCCATGCGCCTGTCCCTGCGGGCCCACCCGATGGAGCTGTTGCGCCCCGACATGCCCGGACTGACCTGCCATGACCAACTGCCCGATGTGCCTGTGGGGCAGATTTCCGTCTGCGGTCTGGTCATTACCCGCCAACGGCCCGGCACGGCCTCGGGGGTGGTGTTTTTGACGCTTGAGGATGAAACCGGCATCAGCAATGTCGTCGTCTGGCCAAAGATCTACGAACGTTTCCGCCGCAGCGTGATGGGGGGGCGGCTGTTGCGGGTCACGGGGTATCTGCAACGTGAAGGCATCGTCGTCCACCTGATTGCCCAAACCATCGAGGATGCGTCCCATCGCCTCTCCGATCTGGGCCACCCGATGGAAGAGGCCATAGGCATCACCCAGCCCCAAGCCGATGACGCCCCGCGCCCTGCCCGCCACCCCGCGCGTGCGATGCACCCCCGCGAACAGGCTAAGCGTTTGTTTCCAAGTCGTGATTTTCACTGAAGCGTGGCCCCGCGCGCACAACCCACCGCGCGAAATCCATGATCGTCGGAGAGGTCGCGCGGCGTTGCACCGCCCCAGAACTCAACCCGACCGCACAGAAGCGGGACAAGCAGGTTGGGGTGTCTATCCGGCTGAACATACCGCGCAAGGTCCGGCAAAGCGGAAGTTGGGTGGAGGCAACGCACCTAAAACACTATTGACGTTGGCCGAACGTCAAGCGTATCAATTCCGACCTTGGCGTTGCTGTGGAGCGCGTGCCGAGGCGTGGAGGAGGGGATTGGTTTATGCGGAATTTAATTCGCACTGTAGCGTTGATCTTGCTCAACACTGCGGTGGCGTTCTTTGTGATCGAGCTGGGTGTCCGCTTTTTGGCGCCGTCAACGATATCGACAAACTACCTGGTCGGCGGGCCACTTGGTCTGGAAGACCCCGTTCTGGGGCACAGGAACCGGCCGGACACCGTCGCCCGCGTCAAAGCACCCGAGTATGATGTCGAATACTTTGTCGACTCGAATGGCTTCAGGGGAATGCGGGATGCGGACCCAATGGACCTCAATTCGGACGCCGTGACGATCCTTCTTCTTGGGGATTCCTTCACCTTCGGCGCCGCAAACAGCGTCGATGACATCTGGCCGACGTTCCTGTCGCAAAAGTTCAAGGAAGACGGCCGCCCGGTAAACATCATCAATGCAGGTGTGGAGGGCTACAATACCGCGCAGCAGGCGCTGTATCTCGAGGAACTCTATTCTAAATACCAGCCTGACATCGTTCTTACGATGTTCTTGCCAAATGATCTGTTCGCGAATGAACCTATTCAAACCGTCGACGGCATCGATGTGGCCGTGACGGATGCCCGCGCTGTCGTCAGAGCCGGCGCAGGCAAGCGGTCATCTTTACATTCGGTTGCTTTTTTGAAGCGGATGATGATGCGGAATGATGGGTTGTATACGTCGCTCTACGCCCTGACTCCGCGACGCGAGTTTTTCCAAACGCCCCCATCGGAACTTTTTCTGAGCAAACTCAACGCGACAAAGTCGATATTGGAACGCATGGGCAAATTCTGCTCTGAAAATGACACCGACCTCGTGGTCATCTCAGTGCCGCAGCTTTTCCAGGTCCTGTATGAGGCGTCAAATGACGGGCCGGGGGACTTGGACGCAAGCATACCCGATGATGTTCTCGCCCCTCTGGCGGAGGGCTGGGACATTCAGTGGGTCAGCGTTTTGGATACGCTGGTTCAGGTTTATACATCGAGCAATGAAGATCTATACCATCGTTATGACGGTCACCTGAACGCACGTGGCAATAAGGTGGTTGCCGAGGCGATCCACGAAACGCTGCTTCCGCTCCTTGATCGCTAATGCGGCAGAAATGCACCCTTTTGCCTCACGCATCTTAGATTGGTCCACCAGCAATGGCTGTGACACCTGACCCTGCCCACTAATCCGGTCCGCCCTTTTGGTTCGGAAACGGAGGGGCTAGAAATGGCAACCAACCGACACAAGCTTGAAGAGATGGTCACGTCGTTACGGCAGGTTGAGGTGCTTTTCAGCCAAGGCCTGCCGCGCATTAACGCAATCAGGTAGATGCAGGTGGGTCCGGTTTGCGGACGAAGTGAGCTTTCGCTGCGGCTGCACCAATGGCTGATTTCGGTCGGTCGGACAGAAACCCATGTGGTTTTGACCAAGCTCTCCGTTGTTTCTAAGGTTGCTCCGCCCAGACCTTGTAGTCGAACAATGCGCCATCGGCCTTAGCGTATTGAACTTGCTCGCGGACATAAATGGCAGAGCGAGCGGGGTCTAAGTGGTGCATCCAGTGTTCATCATCGCCGGGAAAAGGTTGTGGGGTCACACCGTAGCCGAAATTTGGTGGCTTGGTTCCGCCTTTGGCCCGCGCAACTTCCATGCGCGAGACGCCAAAGCCGCGCGCAGCAAGATAGTCGTTGAATTCCAGAAGTTCGGCCTCGGAAAGCCACTCTGTGCCAGCGCCCGTCTG
Organism: uncultured Aliiroseovarius sp.; assembly: GCF_947497285.1. Classification (GTDB taxonomy): domain Bacteria; phylum Pseudomonadota; class Alphaproteobacteria; order Rhodobacterales; family Rhodobacteraceae; genus Aliiroseovarius. The sequence continues at coordinate 148,735 of NZ_CANMFT010000006.1, forward strand.
AGCCTGCTCTATGAGCTTTTCAAATCGCGCGTTCATGTTTATCGGTCAAACTCGGCCGTATCCATTCCGAAATCATCGACAAGCGCCCGAACTTCCGCATCATCGAGGACGCCGGGATGTCGTTTGTGAGCGACATACACACCTTCCAATGCAAGATCATATTCCCCGACATCAAAGAATTCTCTATCTCCAAGTATGATTTTCTCTGCCTTCTCAAGCGCATCGAGTTGCTTTTCTAATAGGTCAATTGCTTCTTTGTCATTCATGAATCACCTCAGGTTGTCTAAAACGCCGTCACCGGAAACAGGATATCCTGTTCGCACTTCACCGTTCGGTCGGACGATGACTTTGATTGTCACTCCGTCTACCTCGCCAACGATAACGAGATCACCTGGACGATGTGCAGGACGGTCCACCGTGCCATTCCCCGCAACTTCCCTGATTGCGTCCAGAATGTCATCATCTGACCAGCTTTCGGGAAATTCAGTTTTACCGGGTGTTCCGGTCCCAAACCTGTGGCCACCACTGCGACCCTCTCCGTCCAGAATATGCCGTGCGCGATCCTCCGGAATGGATATGCTTTCAATCGAATGCGGGTTTTCCATTGCAACGATATTTGGCCCAGTTTCGTCAGGTATCGGGGTTGAAATGACGTTGTCGGTCGGATCACCGGGAATTGGTGTGCCGGTATTGTTCGGCGGGCCCAGCTCTTCAATGGGATAGCTTTCTAACCATTGTTCGATCCTTTCCGGGGTGAAACCTCGGAGCTCTCCCAAACGGCGCTCATCCTCCGTCAATTCGGGGAAGATCTCGACCCAGCCTTGCGCCAGTTCACCCTCCTGAAACCGTAAATCCCCGCGCGCGAACGCTGCTCCAGCAGCCTCGATGAATTCCTGTAAAGCGCGCTGCTATGCGGGATCGCCGCCCACGCCCGTTTCGAGAATGGTGCCAGGGTTCATCAACTCGTAAAGCGCTGCTGCCTCAGCTCCGATGCGCGCAAATTCGGGATTCTTGGGCAAGACTGGATACCCGCCGCTACTGATCCCTTCCTGCACGAGGGCATACGCGGTCGCGGCCAGACGGCCTTCGACAGCTGTCAGATCGACCCCTAGTCGTGCGCCTGCATCATCCACACGCCGATCACGCATGGCCTCCGTCCAATCCAGTAACGCATTAGATGCAAGGAGCGCCGCGCCAACACCAGTCAGAGCGCGCATGCCACGTATCACGTCAGTTGGGCCGAGAGCAGGGGCACCATTTGCCGTGGGTGCAAAATCGGCGAGCACCACATTGCTCTGAACTCCCGGCAAAACAGGTTCGGCATAGCATCGGCAATTGTGTGCAGTGCCGGGATGCCCGCCTTCTGGGGGATTATCCCATCGGAAAACGCGGTCATCATATGCAGCGTGGCCATCACGTACCTTGGCATCATCTTGCGAGCGCCAGATATACTGCTCAATCCCGAGGTCGTCCTGCCGAAGCTGGTTGATCAGCCCGGCGAAGGCCCGCAAAAGGCGTTCTTCCATGGCCGTTCGAAGCGGTCGAAGCCGTTGCGGGTGGTTTTGATACTGGCTGAATATGCTCTTAAGTCGCGCATGCCCAAGCATTGAGGGCTTCCTCTTTAGCGTCTGAAACATCTCGCAAATCGGATACCGAAACAGTTGGCACTGTGTCAGGCGGTGTCAGCGCGTTCAGGAGCATCCAAGTGTTTTCGGAAGTCACCTTGTCGAGGCGTTCGCTGAAATCGGCTCGTAAAGCGGAATAGTTTGGGAAAGTGGATTTGAGCGACAATCCCACGCGTAGCCAACCAGACGACCATGTCGCCGCTCTATTCTGTACTGGCTGTCACCGCCATGCCGGAGAAAATCGCTGAAACCGTGTTGCATGGAACCTCCGAGTACGTGCGAGACAGGTTCTACTTACAATTTGTAAAGAAAGGATAAGACCACCGTTCGCAACTTGCATCGCTTGCGTCAGAAGCAGACATTCGAGCGCTGCGCAGCATTCGGTAGTATGGGCTCCAAGCCGACATTCATCGACGAGCTTCAGATGCCTGATTTACAGAGGCAACCGCGCAAAGCCCAAGTCTAGCCGATCTTCTCCAACAGTTGTTCTTTCACGCTTGGCGGCACGAATTTCGTGACATCGCCCCCAAGCTTCGCGATCTCTTTGACCAGCTTCGAGGCGATCGCCTGATATTTGGCTTCCGCCATCAAGAAGACCGTTTCCACGCTGTCATCCATCGCGCGGTTCATGCCAACCATCTGGTATTCATATTCGAAATCGGTCACCGCGCGCAGGCCGCGGATGATGATCTGCGCGCCCACGTCGTGGGCACAGTCTATCAGCAGGTTCTCGAACGGGTGTGCGACAATCTCGGTCCCCGTTTCGCGCGACAGCTGGGCACATTCCGCTTCAACCATTGCAACCCGCTCTTCCAGCGAAAACATCGGCCCTTTCCCCGTGTTGATCGCGATCCCAATAACCAAACGATCCACCAGCGCGCAGCCGCGACGAATGATATCGGTATGCCCAAGCGTGATGGGATCGAAGGTTCCGGGGTAAAGTCCGACGCGCATGATCTTGTCTCCTAGCGATGCGGGCACGCAACAATACTGCGTGCGCGATTGCAAGTTTTTTCCGCAGCGCGGCGTAACATCTTGCCAGTGAGCCCTATTGGCCTTGCCTCAATAGCCCATGATCATGTTTTTCAGCGCATCGGCCTGCTGCGACAGTTCATCCAGTCGGGCCTTGACCACATCACCAATCGACACCAGACCGACCATGTCGTCGCCATCCATCACCGGCATGTGGCGAAACCGGCGCTCTGTCATGGTTTGCAGCACCTGAATGGCCCGATCGCCGGGCGCACAGGTCACAAGCTTCGCTGTCATCAGGTCATCCACCGTCTGATCCAGACAGCTTGTGCCGACATCGCCCAGCGCGGCCACGATATCGCGTTCAGACAGAATTCCGGCCGGGCGCACGCCATCGTTTGACACGACCACCGCACCGATCTTCTTTTCCGACAAAAGCTTGACGGCATCCGAGACTTTGCTGCCCGGCTTGACCGTCGCAACACCCGCCAGCGATTTGTTTTTAAGTATCTGGTGAATGAGCATGCCGCCCTCCTGTCTGATGAAATGCTTGTATTTTTCTGTCTCCAGCGTCACCTCAAGCGCAACAATATGTCAAGGACTGTTTGCATTCGCAGCAACGGAATTTTCGGCTCAGATCAATGTCTCAAGTCGGGCGACCTCGTCCCGGATACCACGCGCCAGCTCTTCTGCGACGCGGGCAAACCGTTCCACGCGCGCATCACCTTCGTGGCGGATCAGATAAAAGGACCGGGTGATTGACAGCTCGTCAGTCAGAACACGTTTTAGGTTCGGCGCGAAGGGCAGGATGAAGTCATGGGTGATCCCCACCCCGCCACCTTCGCGCACCATGCCCAACTGCACGGCCACCAGGTTCGAGGCAAGATCAACCTTTTCGATCCCCATTTCGGTCAGGAAATCCAGTTCCGGATAAAAGATCATGTCCTGGATATAGCCCACCAACGGATGCGCTCGCAGATCGTCCAGCGTGGTCAAAGGTGGCGCTTCGGCAAGATAGGCTTCGGCCGCCGCAAGATGCAGGTGATAATCGGTCACTTTCTGAACTGTGATCCGGCCTGTCTGTGGCGGTGACACCGTGATCGCCATATCTGCCTCGCGCTTGGACAGATTGATGACCCGCGGCAGCGCGACAATCTGCAACTCCAGTTCTGGATGGTGCTTCTGTATGGCCGCGCAGACCTGTGGCAGGATGTAGCTGGCGCAGCCATCGGTCGCGCCGATCCTGACCTGTCCGGAAAGCTGCCCGGATTGGCCTGCCAGTTCATCCGCCCCAGACATAACCGCCTGTTCGGCCCGCGTCGCATGGGCCAACAGGCGCGATCCTGCTTCGCTGAGCGCATAGCCTTGCGGAGATTTGGTGAATAAGGGGGCCTCAAGACTTGCCTCGAGTCTGGAGATCCGACGGCCAACAGTGGCTGCGTCTTTTTTCAAAAGCTTTCCCGCCCGCGACAGGCTTTCCGCCCGCGCGACGGCCAGAAAGATTCGCAGATCGTCCCAATCCAGATCCATGACCCCTCCTTTCGTTTTGCATTTTTGCAAAACCTTTTTGGCAAACTGCCCCTTTCCCTGGCATTAATGCAAGGCTATCTTCGCCGCAACATGAATGGGAGAAGCACCATGAAGACACTTGGACATTGGATCAACGGCCAGATGGTCGACGGCACATCGGGCCGCACGGCAGACGTTTTCAACCCCGCAACCGGCGAAGTGCAGGCAAAAGTTGCACTGGCCTCACAGGCCGAGATGGACGACGCCGTCGCAAAGGCCGCCGAAGCACAGAAAGCTTGGGGCGCAACCAACCCGCAGAAACGTGGCCGGGTGATGATGGCGTTGGTTCACCTGCTGAACCGCGACATGGACAAACTGGCTGAAGCACTGTCGCGTGAACATGGCAAAACCATCCCAGACGCCAAGGGCGACGTTCAGCGTGGGCTTGAGGTGATCGAATACTGCATCGGTGCCGCCCAGATGATGAAGGGCGAATTCACTGACAGCGCTGGCCCCGGCATCGACATGTATTCCATGCGCCAACCGCTAGGCGTCGTTGCCTCGATCACCCCGTTCAACTTCCCCGCCATGATCCCGCTCTGGGGCATGGGGCCTGCGCTGGCCGCGGGCAACGCGATGATCCTGAAACCGTCCGAGCGTGACCCCTCGGTCCCTTTGATGCTGGCCGAGCTTTGCAAAGAAGCTGGTCTGCCCGACGGCGTGTTGCAGGTCGTGAATGGCGACAAGGACGCCGTGGACGCGATTTTGGACAACGAGACCATTCAGGGCGTGGCCTTTGTCGGCTCGACCCCGATCGCGCATTACATCTATTCCCGTGCGACCGCGAACGGCAAGCGCGCGCAGTGTTTCGGCGGCGCGAAGAACCACATGATCGTTATGCCCGATGCGGATATCGAACAAGCCGCTGACGCGCTGATCGGGGCCGGTTTCGGGGCCGCTGGCGAACGCTGCATGGCAATCTCGGTTGCTGTTCCGGTGGGTGAAGAAACCGCCGACCGCCTGCGTGACGCCCTTGTGCCGCGCATCGAGAAGCTGAAGGTCGCGCCCTATACCGCTGGCGACGATGTGGACTACGGCCCGGTTGTGACAGCTGCCGCCAAAGAAAACATCCTGCGTCTGATCAACACCGGTGTCGAACAAGGTGCCGATTTGGTGGTCGATAGCCGCGATTTCAAACTGCAAGGCTATGAGGACGGTTTCTTCGTTGGCCCGCATCTGTTTGACCGCGTGACCACCGACATGGACATCTACAAGACCGAAATCTTCGGCCCCGTCCTGTCCATGGTGCGTGCGCAGACCTATGAAGAGGCCATCGGCCACGCCATGGACCATGAATATGGCAACGGCACCGCGATCTTCACCCGTGACGGCGACACCGCGCGTGATTTTGCCAACCGGATCAACATCGGCATGGTTGGCATCAACGTTCCGATCCCGGTTCCGCTGGCCTATCACACCTTTGGCGGTTGGAAGAAGTCCGGCTTTGGCGATTTGAACCAGCACGGCCCGGACGCCTTCAAGTTCTACACCCGCACAAAAACCGTGACGGCGCGTTGGCCCTCGGGCATCCGCCAGGGCGGAGAGTTCAACTTCAAGGCCATGGACTGATCCGCGGCAAACCCGCACGTCAACACAATCAAATGCCCCGGTTCCGCACCGGGGCATTTTTTTGACAAACGATCTGTGCCGTCGGATCAGCGCAGCGTGAGCCCGGCACCCAGGGACGCAAGATATGCGTCGACGCCCGCCGCCGCGACGTCAAGAAAGGCCAGCGCGTCAGGGTCGGTGCGAAAGATTTCGATCTCGGTGGGGGTATGGCCCTGCGACATCTGCTCATAAATGCGCGCAAACACGAACGCCTCGGGTGACAGTGCCAAAATGGCCATCCGGCGCGCCGGTTCATGTTGGTGGTGCAGCTTTTCTTGCAGCTTCACAAACTCGTCCGCGCCGTCAGCGGGGCGATCCACTGACAAAAGTGAGCGAAGATCAACAAGCACGTCATAGCCCTTGGACAAACTCAGCTTTTGCTTCCAGTCGGCCACTTTGATCGCAAGGTTTGTGAAGTTTATGTGCCCGCCATAGTTGAGGTAGACAAGCTTTGCCGCTGCATAATAGGTGACCGATTGAGACATCTGCATTCCGATCGAATTTGCGCGGCTCAGGACCCCAGCCGCATCACCTTACCCTAGGTAAGCTTTTTAGCCGCCGCCGCTGTCGGTGGCAAGCCATCGCCCCAGTGGCATTCTGTCCGCGCCCTGCAAATTGCTTGCCCCATGGCCAACAACACCCCCCACCTTTGCCGGTCGCCTTGTCGGTTTGTCGAATTAGTGCAAAGCTAAACGGCAAATTCCGGACAGAAAGGCGTGGAAATGGCAAAGAACGAACCCCCGTTTTCCATCGGCATCGAAGAAGAATACCTGCTGGTACATCAGGACAGTCTCGCTTTGGCCCAGGCGCCCGACCAGTTGATGGAGGATTGCCGCGCCGAGCTGGAAGGTCAGGTCAGCCCCGAGTTTCTTCAGTGCCAGATCGAGATCGGCACCCGTGTTTGCGCCAATATTTCCGAGGCCCGCGACGACCTGAAACGGTTGCGAAGCTCTGTCGCCAAGCATGCTGCGAAATATGATCTGGCCCCCATCGCTGCCTCGTGCCACCCCTTTGGTGACTGGAAGGAACAACATCACGTCAACAAGGATCGATATAACGACCTGAAGCGTGATTTGGCGGGCGTCGTGCGACGTATGCTGATCTGCGGCATGCATGTTCATGTCGGCATTCCCGACCCTGACACCCGCATCGACCTTGTCAGTCAGTTAAGCTATTTCCTGCCTCACCTGCTGGCCATGTCTGCCAGCTCGCCGTTTTGGCAGGGCGAGGACACCGGGCTGGCCTCTTATCGCCTGACAGTATTCGACAATCTGCCGCGCACGGGCCTGCCGCCACATTTGTCCGGATGGTCGGAATATGACCGGTCGGTACAGGCGCTCGTGGATATCGGCGTGATCGAAGACAGCTCCAAAATATGGTGGGATCTGCGGCCCTCGTCGCGGTTTCCAACCATTGAATCGCGCATTTGCGATGTGCAGCCCCGGCTGGAGCACACGCTAAGCCTTGCCGCGCTGACCCAATGCCTGACGCGCATGCTTTGGCGGCTGAAGGCCAAAAACCAGCGCTGGCGGGTCTATGACAACTTCCTGATCGGCGAAAACCGGTGGCGCGCCCAGCGGTATGGCATCGGCGGCGGCCTGATCGATTTCGGTGTCGGTGAGATTGTCAGCTTTGACACCCTGCTGGAAGAAATGATCAGCCTTGTCGCGCAAGACGCCGAGGCGCTTGGGTGCACAACCGAAGTCGAAGCCGCGCGGTCGTTCTTGGCGTCTGGCATCTCGGCTGACCGCCAACGCGCCGTGTATCAAGACAGCATTCAGGCCGAAAAACCAAGCGACGAGTCCATGCGCGATGTGGTGCGCCACCTGATCGAAGAATTCCACGCTGATCTGTAGACCACGCGCACAGGGTGCCGTAACGGCAATTTGCGACGCGACGGAACTCTGCCACCGCTTGAAAAACTCCTGTAAGAATTGCGCCATAACGTGACCCACATACACGTGGACGGGAGAGATAAATGGATTTCGCACTTTCCGAGGAACAGACCCTCATCTTCGATATGGCCAAGGGATTTGGCGAAGAACACATCGCCCCCTATTCCGAGAAATGGGAGGCCGAGGAAAGCATCCCGAAAGAGTTGTGGCCGCAACTGGCCGAGCTGGGCTTTGGCGGCATTTATGTCAGCGAAGAATATGGCGGCTCGGGCTTGACGCGACTGGACGCGACCTTGGTCTTTGAAGCGCTTGCCATGGCCGACCCCGCGATCGGGTCGTTCCTGTCGATCCACAACATGTGCGGCGGCATGATCGACAAGTTCGGCAAGGAAGAAGACAAGCAGAAATGGCTGCCTGCGCTCTGTTCGATGGAAAAAGTGTTCTCTTACTGCCTGACCGAACCCGGTTCCGGCTCGGATGCGGCGGCGCTGAAAACCCGCGCCCAGAAGACCAATGACAGCTATGTGCTGACCGGCAACAAAGCGTTCATTTCGGGGGGCAACTACTCTGACGTATACGTCACCATGTGCCGCACAGGCGAAGATGGTCCCAAGGGCATTTCGACCGTGATTGTCGAAGACGGCACCCCCGGCCTGAGCTTTGGCGCGAATGAGCGCAAGATGGGCTGGAAGGCGCAGCCGACCAGCCAGGTGCAGTTCGACGATTGCGCCGTGCCGCACGAAAACCTGCTGGGCGAAGAAGGCAAAGGCTTTGTCTATGCCATGGCCGGGCTTGATGGTGGGCGGCTCAACATCTCGGCAGGTGCGCTTGGCGGCGCGCAAAAGGCGCTGGACCTGACCCTGCAATATATGGGCGAGCGCAAGGCGTTTGGCAAAACCATCGACCAGTTTCAAGCGCTGCAATTCAAGCTGGCGGAATACGAAACCCGCCTGCAGGCGTCGCGCACATTCCTGCGTCAGGCGGCGTGGAAGCTGGACAACAAAGCACCGGATGCCTCGAAATTCTGCGCCATGGCCAAGCTGATGGTGACGGACGCGGCCTTTGACGTGGCCAATGGCTGCCTGCAACTGCATGGCGGCTATGGTTACCTGTCCGATTACGGGATCGAGAAGATCGTGCGCGATCTGCGCGTGCACCAGATTCTGGAAGGCACCAACGAGATCATGCGCCTGATCGTCGCCCGTCAACTGCTGGCCGAACGCGACCGCGGCTGATGTCTGACATCTCGATCCGGAAAGAAGGCAAAGCCGGGCGGATCACCCTGACCCGCCCCGAGGCCCTGAACGCGCTGTCCTATGATATGTGTCTGGCGATTGATGCGGCCCTGATCGACTGGATCGACGACGACGAGGTCGCGCTGATCCTGATCGACGCCGAGGGCGACAGGGCCTTCTGTGCGGGTGGCGACATCCGCGAGATTTACGAGATCGGCCAGTCCGGCGATCCCACCCGCGCGCAGAATTTCTGGCGCGACGAATACCGGATGAATGCGCGGCTGTTCGAGTTTCCCAAACCGGTTGTCAGCTTCATGCAAGGCTTCACCATGGGCGGTGGCGTGGGCCTTGGGTGCCACGCCTCGCACCGGATCATGGCGCGGTCGTCGCGCATGGCGATGCCGGAATGTGGTATCGGGCTTGTGCCGGATGTGGGTGGCTCGCTGATCCTGGCACACGCGCCGGGGCGATTGGGCGAATATATCGGCATGACCGGTGCGCGCATGGCACCGGGCGATGCGATCCATGCGGGGTTCGCGGATTATGTGATCCGGCAAGCCGAATGGCCCGCGCTAAAGGCGGAGCTGATCTGCACCGGCGACCCAAGCCACATTGATGAGGCTGCGATCCCGGCGATCCCCGGCAACCTGTCGGCGATGCAGCCAATGATCGACGCGCATTTCGGCGGCGGCAGTCTGGGCGAAATTGTCGCCTCGCTGAAGGCAGAGGACAGCGTCTTTGCTACCAACACGCTGGAGCTTCTGGGCCGCAACTCGCCCCTGTCGATGGCCTGCACGGTCGAAATCACGCATCGCCTGTCGACCACATATGACGTGCGCCCTTCGTTGCAGCTTGAATACCGTTTTGTCTATCGCGCGCTGGAGCAGTCTGACCTGATGGAGGGCATCCGCGCCGCCGTGATCGACAAGGACCGCACGCCCAATTGGAAACACGATCTGAACACCCTGCCCGCATCTGCTGTCGCGGCCATGTTGGCCCCGCTGGGCGACAACGAACTGACATTTTAAGGAGACCTGCCATGAAAATCGGATTTATCGGACTGGGTAACATGGGTGGCCCAATGGCCGCGAACCTTGCCAAGGCTGGCCACGAGGTCACGGGCTTTGACATGGCGCCGGTCGATATCGAAGGCGTCACCATGGCCGCATCTGGGGCCGAGGCGGCCAAGGGTAAGGACGTGGTCATCACCATGCTGCCCAACGGACAGATCCTGCGCGCCGTGGCGAACGAGATCATCCCCGCGATGGACAAGGGCACCGCTTTCGTCGATTGCTCGACCGTCGACGTGGAAAGCGCCCGCGCCGTGGCCAAACAGGCCGCCGATGCCGGCTTGCTGCCCGTTGATGCCCCGGTCTCCGGCGGGGTCGGCGGCGCATCCGGCGGCACACTGACCTTCATGGCAGGCGGCTCGGCCGATGCCTTCGCGAAGGCCGAACCGCTGTTCGACATCATGGGGCAGAAGGCCGTGCATTGCGGCGACAGTGGCGCGGGGCAGGCCGCAAAGATCTGCAACAACATGATCCTCGGCATCACCATGATCGGCACCTGCGAGGCGTTTGCGCTGGCCGACAAGCTGGGACTGGACCGCCAGAAGATGTTCGATGTCGTTTCCACTTCGTCCGGCTATAGCTGGTCGATGAATGCCTATTGCCCGGCCCCCGGTGTTGGTCCGCAATCCCCCGCCGATAACGACTACAAACCCGGTTTCGCAGCCGAATTGATGCTGAAAGACCTGCGCCTGAGCCAGCAAGCAGCAGAAGCGGCCGACGCCGACACTCCGCTGGGCCAAGCCGCAACCGCGCTTTACACCCAATTCGTCGAAGACGAAGACGGCAAGGGCATGGACTTTTCCGCCATGTTGCCGCGGTTTGAAAAACGCGGTCGCAGCTAAGGTTCAATCCGCCTAGTCTAGCGCTATGAGCTGGACACAAGACACTGACGAAATTGCTGGTCTGGAAGCGCCCGCGCGCGCACTTCTGGACACGCTTGCCCCTGTCGAGGTGCCAAGCGGTGCTGTGCTGTTCTGTCCGGGCGAAGCGGTCAAAGGCTACGTTGTGATGCTGTCCGGTCAGGTGGATGTAAACCTGATCGGCCCCAATGGGCGCGACATCCTGCTTTATCGCGTGGCACCGGGCCAAAGCTGCATTCAGTCCACCTTGGGTCTTCTGGGTGGCGACGCCTATACGGCCGAGGCAACGGCAGAAACCCCGGCCCGCCTTGTCCTGATCCCGCGCGACGTTTTCTTTGCCCTGCTTGACAGCTCGCCCGGTTTTCGGCGGCTGGTCTTTGGTGCGTTTGCAGACCGGATGCAGTCGATGATGCAATTGATCGAGAACGTGTCCTTCATGTCTGTCGAGGCACGTCTGGCCGCGCTGATCCTTGACCGTTCCGGCCCGGACGGATGTTTGCACATGACCCAAGCCGAAATGGCGACCGCCATCGGCACCGCGCGCGAAGTCGTATCGCGGCGGCTGGAAAAACTGGCGCAGACCGGCTGCCTGAGCCACGAGCGTGGCGCGGTCACGATCCTTAACCGCAAAGCGTTGAACGAGGTCGTGCGAGGCGCGGCATTTTGACCCTTTTTCTGTGTGACCACGTCACATGCCTTTGCGACACCCCATATGTAAGGTGAGGCAACTGGAAAAGGAGCTAAACCATGTTCAAGACAAACACTGGTAACATTGACCGCATCGTGCGCGTTGTAATCGGCCTTGCCCTGCTGGGTTGGTATTTCTTTGCAGGCGGCCCGATCTGGGCGCTGATCGGTATCGTACCGTTGGCAACGGGTGCCTTGGGATTTTGTGGCCTTTACACGCTGCTGGGGATCAACACCTGCAAGCTGAAAAACTGAGTTCAGCGTTTCGCAACCTTTGGCTGCTAGACCCAAAGGCGTAGCGAGTGAAACGGTAAACGCCGGGCGCATCACGCCCGGCGTTGTGTTGTAAAGGGTGGGCCGCGTCTGCAGCCCGCCCTTTCTTATTTCGTGATGATCTCTGGCCCCATCAGCGTCGTCGGCAGCCATGTCGACAGGAACGGGATGTAGGTGACCATGATCAGGAACACGAACAGCACGGCCAGGAAGGGCAATGCGGCCTTCACCACCTTCATCATGGGCATCCCGGCAACCCCGGATGTGACGAACAGGTTCAACCCGACCGGTGGTGTGATCATCCCGATCTCCATGTTCACCACCATGATGATGCCAAGGTGGATGGGGTCGACGCCAAGCTCGATGGCAATCGGGAACACCAATGGCGCCACGATCACGATCAGGCCAGACGGCTCCATGAACTGTCCGCCAATCAGCAGGATAATGTTCACGATGATCAGGAACATGATCTTGCCAAAGCCCGCCGACAGCATCGCACCGGCGATCTGCTGCGGGATCTGCTCGTCCGTCAGAACGTGTTTCAGGATCAACGCGTTGGCGATGATGAACATCAGCGTGATGGTCAGGCGCCCGGCCTCGAACAGTGTTTGACGCGTGTCGGGGTGGAAGAACGCGGTCAACAGCGCCTGCGGCCGTTGCAACAGCGACTTCTTACCGTCGCCCTTGTCCGCCAATGGCCCCATGTCGCGATAGATGAATGTGGCAACCACGAAGGCATAGACGGAGGCAACCGCCGCAGCCTCGGTCGGGGTGAACAGCGCGCCGGTGACACCGGGGATGCCGTAGATGCCAACCATGATGATCACGATCAACAAAAGACCCCAAAGCGCGTCTGAGAAGCTGGCGATGATCTCTTTCCAGCCCGCGAAATCACCCTTTGGCATGTCTTTGATCGTGGCGATCACATAGATCGCGATCATCAGCATGACACCGGCCATGATGCCGGGAATGACGCCGGCCAGGAACATGCGGCCAACCGACACTTCGACGGCAGAGGCATAGACCACCATCACGATCGAGGGCGGGATCAGAATGCCCAACGTGCCAGCGTTACAGATGACACCGGCGGCAAAGTCCTTGGTGTAGCCCACCTGACGCATCGCCGCGATGACGATTGTCCCAATGGCGACCACGGTCGCAGGGCTTGACCCGGACAGGGCGGCAAACAGCATGCAGGCAAAGACGCCCGCAATCGCCAGACCACCGCGAAAGTGGCCCACACAGGCGATCGAAAAGCGGATGATCCGCTGCGCCACGCCGCCCGTGGACATGAAGCTTGAGGCAAGAATGAAAAACGGGATCGCCAGAAGCGTATAGTGCCCGGCCTCGGCCTGATAAAAGCTCTGCGCGACCGACGCGAGCGAGGTGTCGGAAAAGAGCAGAAGGAAGATGATAGAGCTCATGCCAAGGGCGACCGCAATCGGCACGCCGATCATCAGAAACCCGATGACCATGGCAAATAGGAAGATGACGTCCATGGGTTAAGCCTCCGACTGCGTGTCTTGAAGTTGCTCGATCTCGTCTTCCACCTCGTGGCTGACGATCAGGCTGTCTTGCTGGCCACGCCAGATGCGGATCGTCGCCTGGATGAACCGAAACAACAGCAGCGCCGTGCCGACAGGCAGGATGGCATAAGGGATCACGCGGGGAAATTTGTCATAGGCTTCGCCCTCGTTGATCCAGCCTTCCAAAAAGCGCAGGGAATCAAGCATCGGCACCTGATCGGTGATGTACCACGCCTGTGACCGCGTATTTTCAAACCCGGTCGGAAACCAGCGGCCTGACGTGCGATCAAGCGAGGCATAGGGCGCCCAATAATCCCACGCGCCCTTTAGCAAAAGAAACGCATAGATGATGCAGATCGCCGCCGCGAGAAGCGCCAGAAACCGGCGCGGTCCGTCTGAAAGCAGGTTGGTCAGCGCATCGACACCCAAATGGGCCGTCACCTTCACGCCGTAGCTGACGCCAAGCAGCACCAGCCAGGCAAACAGGATCAACGTGACCTCTAGCCCCCAAATCAGCGAGGTATTGAAAACATATCGCATGACCACGTTCACGAAGGTGATCATCGTCATCAGGCCAAGAATAAGCGCGATCGCCGTTTCTTCGAAGCCTTTGGTGTTGTGAGTATGTGTGCTCATGGCTGTCCCCTCCCCATGAAGCTGGGCACGACGGTGACCTTTGGCGCAGGTCAGGTCGTATCAGTGGGATAAAACCGGGGCCCGAATTGTGGTCGGGCCCCGGTGCGTTCTGTTAGAACATTGCGTTGATTTCTTGTGCGGCAGCGATGTTATCGGCACCGACGTCTGCTTCAAACTGCGACCAGACCGGTTTCATCGCCTCAAGCCACGCCTGCCGCTGTTCGTCTGTCAACTCGCGGATTACTCCGCCAGCGTCCAGCACGGCTTGGCGCGCTTCTGCGTCAACTTCGCCAACCGCTGCGTTGCGGGTCTCGGTCACTTCACGCATGATCGTGGCAAGTTGGTCGCGAACGCCCGCGTCCAGACCTTCCCACCAATCCACATTGGTCACGACCAGGTAATCCAGAACACCGTGGTTGGTTTCCGTTGTTCCATCCTGCACTTCGAAGAACTTCTTGCCATAGATGTTGGACCAGGTGTTTTCCTGTCCATCAACAACGCCGGTTTGCAGCGCGCCATAGACTTCCGAGAAAGCCATCGGCTGCGGGCTTGCGCCCAAGGCCTGCATCTGCGCGACGAGCACGTCAGACGGCTGCACGCGGAATTTCAGACCGGCAGCGTCGGTCGGCAGAATCAGCGGTTTGTTGGCTGAAAACTGTTTCATGCCATTGTGCCAGAACTCCAGACCCATCAGGCCGCGACGGGCCATCGAGGCCTTCATCGCCACACCGGCTTCTGACGTTTGGAATTCGTCCACAGCTTTGATGTCTTTGAACATGAAGGGCAGATCGAAGATGCGGAATTGCTTGGTAAAGGCTTCGAATTTCGACAGCGAAGGCGCGGCCAATTGCACGTCACCCTGCAACATCGCTTCCAGAACCTGATCGTCGTTATAGAGCGTCGAGTTCGGATAAACCTCCATGCAGGCGGTTCCGTTCATCTCTTCGTTCACACGCTCGGACAGCAGCGAGGCCGCAATGCCTTTCGGGTGCTTGTCAGCGTTGGTGACGTGGCTGAACTTGATGACGATCTCGCCCTCATCACATGCAGCAGATGCAGCGGTTACAGATGCCGACAGCGCGATCGCTGATACGGCCATGGTCAGGAATTTCATATGGTGTCCTCCCAGAGAGTTATCCTTGGGCAACCCGGTTGGGCGCCTCGGTTCTATTGGGCCACGGTTCCCTAACGGCACCAAGAAAAACGATCACGCGGGCGTGATTTTTCATTTTTCATATCAGTTTCATAATTTTACGGCGCGTTATTTAGGCACCCAATCAGTGCAGCAAGACCGGTCTGGGCGGATTTTCGCACAGCCATCTGCCGAAGTTGTGCGGAAATCCACACAGGTCACGCCTGGTTAGTTGCGATAGGTTTCAGGCCGAATCCCGTGTCGGGCCAGCTTGTCGTAGAAGGTTTTGCGCGGCAGTTGCAGCTCTCTCGCCGCCGCCGAGGCGCCACCCCCGTGACGCCTGAGCGCTTCGATCAACAGTGAGCGTTCGACCTGCGCCAACTGCTCGGTCAGGCCGGGACGACCGTCAATCACCGTGCCTTCCGCGTCCCCCAATCCCAGCCCCATCGCAAAGCGCATGGCGGCGTTCATCAGCGCGCGCGCATTGCCGGGCCAGTCCTGCGACATCAACCGGGCGATCACATCATGTTCGATCTCGGGCGGGGTCAGGGCTGCCTGTTCGCTGGCGATCGAGACATAATGGCGAAACAGCACCGGAATATCATCCTTCCGCTCGCGCAGCGCCGGGATGCGGATGCGCAGCACGTCCAGTTTGTAAAACAGATCGGGGTTGAACCGACCCGCCGCGACTTCGGCCTCCAGATCACGATAGGTGCCGGCGACCACCCGCGCCTCGCCTGCTCGATCCAGAAGGTCCAGCAGTTGATATTGCGTCGATCCCTCAAGCGCGGCCACCTCGTCAAGAAACAGCGTGCCTCCTTCGACCCTTTCAAAGGCGGCCTCAAGCGTGACGGAAGCCAGACCAGAGGCAGGCAGCTTGATAAACGGGCGCGTCGCGTCGCCCGACAAAAGATGCACCACTTCCGCAACCTTCGAGGTGCCCGTTCCCGGCTCGCCACAGATCAAAACCTCCGCCTTTGCGCGCGCGGCGGCCCGCACCCGGTTGCGCAGATCCTCGGCCAAGGCGCTGTCCCCGATCAACAGGCGCGCGGCTGCATCACCCGTCTCGGTGCGCGCCTTCAGGGCGCGGTTTTCAAGCACCAACGCACGGGTGCGCAAGGCGCGCCCGACCACCGCCAACAGCGCGGCAGGCTCGCAGGGCTTTCCCAAAAAATCAAACGCGCCTTCGTTGATCCCGCGCACAGCGGTCGGGATGTCCCCTTCGCCTGTCAACAAGATCACCGGCAATTCCGGGTCGACCGCTTGGGCCTGTGCAAGCAGTGCGAACCCGTCTTTGCCCGGCATCCGGATGTCGGACAGGATCACCCCATCAAAGCCCGGCACGATGTGATCCTTGGCCTCGATATAGCTGCCTGCAAGGATCGTCGTCAGGCCGTCCAGTTCAAGCGTCTGGCCCAGCGCCTCGCGCACCATGGCGTCGTCATCAACCAGAAGGACGGTGTTGGTCATGCGGCCTCCTGCGCGCCGGCGCGGTCAAGTTCGACGGTGAAGATCGCGCCCCCGTCAGGGTGGTTGCGTCCCCGGATCGCCCCGCCGAAGCTTTGCACAAGACCGTAAGAGATGGACAGCCCAAGCCCCATCCCTTCGGTCGGGCTGACCTCTTTCGTTGTGTAGAACGGGTCGAAAATCCGGTCGGGCTGGTCAATCCCCGGCCCGGTGTCGCGCACCGACAGGGTCACGCGGTCGGTTGACGGCGCCAGCGTGATCTCGATCTTTCTGTGAACCCGATCCGCCATTGCATCCATTGCGTTGGACATCAGGTTCATCACCACCTGTTGAAGCCGCACCTCACCACCGCGCACCTTCGGCGCGCCGTCCGGTCGCCGCCACTCCACATTCACACGCTCAGCCTTGATCCGAGGAGCCAACATCTCAAGCGCCTGATCCACGACCTGCGCCAAATCCACATCCGAAATCGGTTCGCTTTCCTGCCGCGCGAAGGCACGCAGGTTCTTGATGATCCGGTCCATTCGACCCGCCTGTTCCGAGATCCGGCCAAGATTCTGGCCCGCCATGTCGGCCTGGCCCCGCTCAAGAAACACGGCGCCATTGTCGGCAAAGGATCGGATCGCCATCAGCGGCTGGTTCAATTCGTGACTGATCCCTGCGGACATTTCACCCAAGGCCGACAGTTTGCCGGCCTGCACCAGATCGGCCTGCGCTTTTTTCAACGCGGCCTCCGCCTCGCGCCGTTCGCGGTTTTCGCGCACGAGGTCGGCGTTGGCCGTGGACAGCGCCGTGGTGCGTTCCGCGACGCGGGCTTCAAGGCGGGCGTTCACCGCGGCCTCCATCCGCAGGCGCTTGTTCAAGGCGCGGCGGCGTTCGCCAACGGCAAGCAACAATGCGCCAATGCCAAGGCAGATGGCGGCGGCGATGGCGGACAACAGGGTGGCGCTGCGTTCGGCTGGTGCGGTGTCCAGCAAGATCTCTCCGGTCAGTCCGATCACTGGCAAGTCGCGCGTCAGATGGATCGCCCGGTCTGGCAGATAGGGCCCAGCGTCCAGCGTCCAGACCTCGTGCCCGGTCCAGCGACTGGCCGAGTTTTTCAAGAACCCTTCGCGGGGGCGTTCTGCGTTCACAAGCTCGGACCGGTTGGCCGCAAACACCCGCTTGCCGTTCAGGGTAAAGAAGAGGGCGGCAGCGGTCGATGGCCAGTTTTCTTCGAAATCCAGCAAATCCGTGCGCGCGACCACCGTGCCCAGCGCTTGGTCCCGTTGCCCGTGCATCGGTGCTGCAAAGGAAAAAATGCGCTGCGTGGGGCGGTCTGGCACTGGCTGAAATCGCGCCTCGACCCCCAAAGCGCCAGTCAGCGCGCGGTGGATCAACGGCGCGCGCGGGTCAACCTGCGCCTCGCCTTCTCCTGACGCGGCCAAGACCATTCCATCCGGACCGACCAGCGACAGGTGATGTGCGCCGGTCATATCGGCCATGGCTTGCAGCAGCCTGTCCGCCTCGCCTTCGCTGTCCGCTTCGCCGCCAAGGCGGTCACGCAGCACGGGGTGTTCGGCCAGCACCACCGCCAGTTCCCGATAGCGAAACAGGTGGCGCGTCAGCTGGTCAGACGCCAGCGCAAGCTCGGACGCCGCTTGTTCGGACAGGGGCGACAGCGCCGCGCGCCACGCCACCGCCCAGACGCCCGCGCTGATCGCAAGGGTGCCGAGCAGAAAGGGAAAAACCCATTTTGTGCGCAGGTATCGAAACATGAGGGAAAGAATAGAAAGCCGCGCTTGCAAAGACCAGCGGCTTTGACGACCATGCGCGGATGTTGCGCCTGACCCAGTCCCCGACCGACCCCGACTTCATCCAGAACCCCTATGCGTTCTATGACCGTGCCCGCGCAGGTGGCGATATCTTCTGGTGGGAAGATTATGACCTGCCGATGGCGGTCAGCTTCCGGGCAGTGAATGCGCTGTTGCGGGATCGTCGGTTTGGGCGCGAACCCGTTGAACCGCTTGAGTTTCCTGACCACCTCGCACCCTTCTATGCGGTCGAGGCGCATTCCATGTTGGAACTGGAAGCCCCGCGCCACACGCGCCTGCGCAAACTGGTGCTGCGTGCCTTCACCAGCCGCCGGATTGCCGGTCTGGGGCCTGAGATTGACGCACTGGCGCATCAGCTGATCGACGCCTTTCCATCGGGCGAATTTGACCTGTTGCCCGCTTTTGCCACGCGCATACCCATAGTCGTAATCTGCCGCTTGCTGGGTGTCCCCGAAGACATGGAGAGCGACTTGCTGAAATGGTCGAACGCCATGGTCTCGATGTATCAGGCGCGCCGCACACGCGCGGTCGAGGACGAGGCAATCGCTGCAACCGAAGCCTTCGTCGCCTTCATGCGCCACTATGTGGACCAGCGCCGCAATGACCCGCGCGACGACCTGATCACTGAATTGATCGCCGCAGAAGCGGAAGGCGAGAAACTATCCAGCGACGAGTTGATCTCGACCTGTATCCTTCTGCTGAACGCGGGACACGAGGCGACGGTGCACGCGATGGCGATTGCAGTGAAAACCCTTCTGGGGCAGCAAACACCCGCATCAGCCCTTGCCCCGCAGGCTCGCGATGCTACCATCGAGGAAACGCTGCGTTTCGACCCACCCCTGCACATGTTCACGCGATATGTTTACGAAGATACAGTGCTTTACGGCGAAAACTTCAAGCGCGGCGACAAGATCGGGCTGCTTCTGGGCGGGGCCAATCGCGACCCGGATATCTGGGACGATCCGAACATCTTCGACCCAACGCGCCCGGTTAAACCCAACACGTCCTTCGGGGCGGGTGCGCATTTCTGCATCGGTGCGCCGCTGGCGCGTCTGGAACTGACCCGCGCCCTGCCGATCCTGTTTGACCGCTGCCCGAACCTGCGCCTGACCGCTCCGCCGCAATTCGGCAATGTCTACCACTTCCACGGGCTGGAAAAGCTGATGGTCAGGGCGTGATCAGATCGGCAGCTCGGTCGAAAACTTGATCTCTTCCATCGACAATAGCGCGGTGACGTTGAAGATCTTCACCTCGGAAATCAGCGCCTGATAGAACTCGTCATAGGCGCGGGCGTTCTCGACGCGGACTTTCAGGATATAGTCAATCTCGCCCGCCAACCGGTGCGCTTCCATCACTTCGGGGCGCGCCATCAGTGCCTTCAGGAAATCCTTTTGCCAATCGGCATCGTGTTCCGAGGTGCGGATCAGAACAAAGAAACACGCCTCGAACCCAAGGCTTTCAGCATCCATCACCATGGTGTTTTTGCCAATCACCCCACCTTCGCGCATCTTGCGAATCCGGTTCCAGACCGGGGTCTTGGATGACCCGACTTTCTTGGCAATCACGTCCAGCGATTGCCCCGCATCGCGCTGAAGCTCGCGCAGGATTTTCCGGTCAATCTCGTCCAGCCGAACAGACATTTCGTTTTTTTCCTTCTTTTGGTCCAGGCGTTCCGCGCAGGGCGAAAACCGAAATAATATTCCTTATCTAGCGCGGCGTATCGCCGTTTGGTGGGAAAATGTCCTATATAGAGCGGGAACGCAATAAGAAAGGACCGGCCATGCCCCGCCCCTTCACACCCAAAGTGGTAACCGCAAACGACCTTGTCGAAGGTGATGTGATCTATCTGGCCCGGAATGGTGCCTGGGTGCGTGACATGTGTATGGCTTGGTTGATCGAGGATGAGACCGAGGCCGCCACCCAGCTTGCGCTGGCCGAACTCCAGCCCGAGATCGCTGTTGGCGCCTATCTGGCCGACGCCAAGGCTGGCCCCAATGGCCCCGTTCCCACCCATTTCCGCGAAGTTTTCCGCGCCAAAGGCCCGTCAAACCGCGCCCATGGAAAACAAGCCTCCGCGCCCTTCCGTGCGCAAGCCTATCAGGGGGTCGCCGCCCATGTATGATTACAACAATTTCGACGAAGGCTTCGTGCGCAACCGCGTCAGCCAGTTCCGTGCGCAGGTCGCGCGCCGCGTCTCGGGCGCGCTGACCGAGGATGAATTCAAACCGCTGCGCCTGATGAACGGCGTCTATCTACAACTGCACGCTTATATGCTGCGGGTCGCGATCCCTTACGGTTCGCTCAACCCCAATCAGATGCGTCAGCTCGCGATGATTTCCGAGCGTTGGGACAAGGGTTACGGCCATTGGACCACACGCCAGAATATCCAATACAACTGGCCGCGTCTGGCGGATATTCCCGATATGCTGGACGCGCTGGCCGATGTGGGGATGCACGCCATCCAGACCTCGGGCAACACGATCCGCAACGTGACCGCTGACCATTTCGCAGGCGCTGCGGCCGATGAGGTTGAAGATCCCCGCCCCACCGCCGAGCTTTTGCGCCAGTGGTCCACGGACCATCCGGAATTCCAGTTCCTGCCGCGCAAGTTCAAGCTGGCCGTGACCGGATCAAAAGCCGACCGCGCCGTGACCAAGGCGCATGATATCGGCATCCGCATCGTGAAGAACGACGCGGGTGAGGTTGGCTATCAGATTATCGTCGGGGGTGGTCTTGGCCGCACACCGGTCGTTGGTCAGGTGCTGAAAGACTTCCTGCCCCGCGCCGACCTGCTGCCCTATGTCGAGGCAATCGTCAGCGTCTATAACTCACTGGGTCGTCGCGACAACAAATACAAGGCGCGCATCAAGATCACCACGATGGAAAACGGGATCGACAAGATCAACGAACTGGTCGAGGCGCGGTTTGCCCAGTTGCGTCCGCTCTTCTCTGGCGTCGATCAGGCGCATTTCAACGATATCGCCGCGAATTTCAGAGCGCCCGCGTTCAAGACCGTGCCGCTGGATGCCTATCACGCCGCCCGCGACGCCGACCCGATCTTCCGGTCGTGGAGCGACACCAATGTCGACGACCACCGCGCCGATGGCTATGGGATCGTTACGATCTCGATGAAAGCACATGGGGCAACGCCGGGCGATGCCTCTGCCGACCAAATGCGGGTGATTGCCGATCTGGCCGAGCAATACGGACATGGCGACATTCGCATCAGCCACGAACAGAACGTGATCCTGCCGCATGTGCACCGCGCCGACCTGCCTGCGATCTTTGCCGCGCTGCGTGACCACGGCATGGCGACGGCGAATGCCGGTTTGATCTCGGACATCATCGCCTGCCCCGGCATGGATTACTGCGCTTTGGCCACGGCCCGCTCGATCCCTGTCGCACAAGAAATCGCTGAACGTTTTGACGCGCTGAAGATCGAACACGATATCGGCCATCTACAGATCAAGATCTCGGGCTGCATCAACGCCTGCGGGCATCACCATCTGGGTCATATCGGCATTCTTGGGCTGGATCGCGCGGGCGTCGAGAACTACCAGATCACTCTTGGCGGTGACGCCGGGCCCGACACCCTGATCGGCAAACGTGCCGGGCCGGGCTTTGCCTATGACCAGATCGTGCCCGCCATAGAGCGCCTTGTGCTGACCTATCTGGACCTGCGCGAAGACGCGGGCGAGAGTTTCATCGACGCCTTCCGCCGTCTGGGTGACGCCCCATTCAAAGCCGCGCTTTACCCTGAGGAGGCCAAGACCAATGCCGCTTGAAGCCCCCCTTCCCGCGCCCTCTGAACGCATCGACGCACTGAATGCGCGCTACAAGCACCATTCGGCCACCTCGGTGATTGAACGCGCCCTGACCGACAGCACCATCGGCGCGCTGGCGATGGTGTCGAGCTTCGGCGCGGAAAGCGTCGTGCTGTTGCACATGGTGTCGCGCATTGATCGGACAGTTCCTGTTATCTTTCTGGACACGCAGATGCTGTTTCAGGAAACGCTGGAGTATCAGGTCGAGGTCTCGGAAAAGCTGGGCCTGACCGATGTGCGGGTCATCCACCCGGACGCAAACGAGCTGTTCAAACGCGACCCGGACAACATCCTGCATCTGGCCGACACTGATGCCTGCTGTGACCTGCGCAAGGTCGAGCCACTGGAAAACGCCCTTCAGGGCTTTGACGGCTGGATTACCGGGCGCAAGCGATTTCAGGGCGGCAAACGCGTCGATCTTCAGTTCTTCGAGGCCGAAGACAACCGCCTGAAGGTCAACCCGCTGGCCCATTGGGCGTCCGAGGACGTGCG
The DNA here is from genome assembly GCF_947497285.1 of uncultured Aliiroseovarius sp. Classification (GTDB taxonomy): domain Bacteria; phylum Pseudomonadota; class Alphaproteobacteria; order Rhodobacterales; family Rhodobacteraceae; genus Aliiroseovarius. The sequence continues at coordinate 171,420 of NZ_CANMFT010000006.1, forward strand.
CGACTATATGATCAACAACCGCCTTCCCCGTCACCCGCTGGTGGGGCGCGGCTTCCCTTCAATCGGTTGCGCGCCTTGCACGTCGCCGGTGAAACCGGGCGAAGACCCGCGCGCCGGGCGCTGGCGCGGGGCGGAAAAGACCGAATGCGGCATTCATTTCGTGGATGGCAAGATGCAGCGGATAGGAGCAAGCGCATGACTGTGATCGTAACAGACCAAGGCTTTAGCCATGATGATTGGGATCACGGCTTTGCCACGCCCGACGAGCGCGCCGCCAACGACACGCGCGGGCTGCATCTGGCGTCTGACACCGACCCCGCGACGCTGGCGCAGTTGATGGCTGGCGTTGACATGATCCGCATCGACTTTCCGTCTTTCGCGGATGGGCGTGGCTTCACGCTGGGTCGCCAGTTGCGCCTGTTGGGATACACGGGTCGCCTGCGCGCACATGGGCATGTGATCTCGGACCAATACGCCATGGCGCGACGGTCCGGGTTCGACGAGGTCCAGATCAGCGAAGACCTGTCCTTGCGCCAGCCCGAAGCCGATTGGCTGTCGCGCGCGGACTGGCAGGCCTATGACTATCGGTCGCGGTTGACCGGCTAGACCCTTCCGCCGATCCCTCTTATACACACCAACAGAAAAGGGCGGGGCGTTGTGCCCCGCTGATGCATATGAACAAAGTGACGCCCGTGATGGATGCTGAAGCCAAAGTGAAACCCGTGCCCACCCTGCCCGACGCGCAAACCGTGACCGAGGTGGAGCATTACACCGACCGCCTGTTCCGGTTCCGCTGCACCCGGCCGCAAACCCTGCGCTTCCGGTCAGGCGAATTCGTGATGATCGGCCTGATGGGCGACCCGGACCCCAAGACCGGCAAGCAAAAACCGCTTTTGCGGGCCTATTCCATTGCCAGCCCGTCATGGGATGAAGAGTTGGAGTTCTACTCGATCAAGGTGCCAGACGGCCCGCTGACCTCGAAACTGCAGCACATCAAGGAAGGCGACCAGATCATCCTGCGCCCCAAGCCTGTCGGCACCTTGGTGCATGACGCGCTGATCCCCGGCAAACGCATCTGGTTCTTCGCCACCGGCACTGGCTTTGCGCCCTTCGCGTCGCTGCTGCGCGAGCCGCAGACCTATGAGGATTATGACGAGGTGATCATCACCCACACCTGCCGCGAAGTGGGCGAGCTGACCTATGGCCGCAACCTGATCGAGGCGCTGAAGGAAGATGAACTTCTGAACGAGGTGATCGGCGAAGGCTTCTGGAAGAAGATCAAATACTACCCGACCACCACCCGCGAAGAGAGCCCGAAGATGGGCCGGATCACCGACCTGATCCGCTCGGGCGAGGTGTTCGAGGATCTGAGCATCGACCCGCTCTGCCCCGAAAACGACCGCGCGATGATCTGCGGCAACCTGCCCTTCAACCTTGAGCTCAAGGAACTGCTGGAAGAAGCAGGTCTGGAAGAAGGTGCGAACTCGAAACCAGCGCAGTACGTGGTTGAAAAGGCGTTCTTGGAGTAAGGTGCGAGCACGGCTTTCGCCAATCAGGTGACAGACGTTTGGCACAGCCAAATGTCGAGAACCGCCAATAGTACAACAGGGTGGACCATCGGTCCGCCCTTTTTCGTTTCCTGCAAGCAAACCCAACTACAGACCATGCAGGCAGCTATAGCCAAAAAACGTTAGCAAAGCAGCAACGACGCTGAAAATCAGAAAGCCTGTGGACAACTCCCGTTCGCGGCGAAATCGAAACAGATAGATCGGAGACAAGACAGCCAGAAATACACCAGACACAAAAAAGAGAACATAAGCAGTTAGAATCGCTTTCCAAGACTTAATGAAATCATATTGGTATCCAATGGTGCCGGCTGGCGGCACAATAATGTCGATTGCAACAATGGTTAGTATTGTCAGCGTCACAGTAACAGATACGAGACAGATTGTCGGAAGAATTCGCGGCATTTGTATGAGCTAGCGAAATCGCTTTTCATTGTCGAGCCTTGGTATGCCAAGGTCTGAAATAGTCAATGTTTCCATTGGTGGCTGACAGCACGATCCACAGTTCACAACGACCCTGATGGCCACAAAAAACGCCGCGCAGTTTCCCGCGCGGCGTTGTGTTTTCGGCTGCGAATGTGGCTTACATGCCCAGCGCGGCTTTCACCTGATTGATCGCAGCGTCCAGCAGCGCCGGGTTGCTTGCTGCGGCTTCGACTGCGGCTTTCAGGCCCGCTTTCTCAGCGTCGCCCAGCGACGAGCTGTCGATCATCTCGTTCACTTTGGTGGCGTCGAAGCCCTGTTTGGTCAACGCGTCAGTTGCAGCGCCGCCTGCCGCATCAGCGTCGGTTGCACTGTCACCAACCACGCCTTCCACGGCGTCGCTGACAGCTTCCATAGCGCCTTCAACAGCATCTGTGGCGCCTTCGACGGCGTCCGTGGCCGCGTCAGTCGCAGCCTCGGCGGCTTCGGCCGCTTCAGTGGCAGCTTGTTCAGCAGCAGCAGCCGCTTCGGCAGCAGCCTGTTCAGCGGCCTCGGTGGCAGCAGCAGCGGCAGCAGCGGCTTCCGCTTCGGCTTTTGCAGCGGCTTCGGCGGCGGCGTCTTCCACAGCTTTAGCTTCTGCAGCGGCTTGTTCGGCGTTGATTTTGGCTTGGTTGCCTTCGTACCATTTATAGCCACCGAAAAGGGCGGCGATCACGACCAGCAGGGCAATGATTGACTTGTTCATCTCAATATCCTCAGCTTTTTCATTGGTGCGCCGGGCGTCCCCCCGTGCGCTGTCATGCCTAGGCATGTGCAGCTTCCACACGGCATGCACAAGGGGCCTTCGCGAAGATGAGCGTCAAAACGCCAACTATCGGCTTGAAAGGCGCGGATGGTCGCTTTACCTTCCGCTTCCAGAGATTACAGAAACGTCAGAAGGAATGACACCATAGCCCGCAGACCTCATAACGCGCCCCCGCAGCGCGACACCGGCCCCCGCGTAAATGAACGCATCAAGGCCACCGAAATTCGCCTGATTGGCGCGGATGGCGAAAACGCTGGCGTGGTTACGCCCGCCCAAGCCATGGTAATGGCGGCAGAAGCCGGCCTGGATTTGGTCGAGATTTCGCCCAACGCGACCCCGCCCGTGTGCAAGATCATGGATTTCGGCAAGTTCAAATATGAACAGCAGAAGCGCGAAAGCGAAGCGCGCAAGAAGCAAAAGACCATCGAGGTCAAAGAGGTCAAGTTCCGTCCCAATACAGACACGCATGACTATGACGTCAAGATGCGCAATGTTGTGAAGTTCCTTGAGAACGGCGACAAAGTCAAAGTGACACTTCGGTTCCGTGGCCGCGAGATGGCGCACCAGAATCTGGGGCGTGACCTGCTGATCCGCGTGTCCGAGGACGTCAAGGAAATCGGCAAGGTCGAAAACATGCCGAAGATGGAAGGCCGCCAGATGGTCATGATGATCGGCCCGATGCCCAAGTAAGCGGTTTTGAAACAACGCACAAAACGCCTCGCGGTTGCGGGGCGTTTTTCGTTTGTGCCATGGCTTTACTCAGGGCCAACGCCCCCGCGTCGTCCGACCTTAGCGACGCGCCACGATATAGCGCCGCAGTTCCTTGGCCGGTGTGGTGGTGCTTTCGATGATCTCGAACCCTTGATCGGTGAGAGCCGTTTCCAGCTGTTTGACGCTCATGAAATTCAGGGCAGGCGCCTTGCCCAGCGCTTGCGCGATCGGCAGCAACAGCCGCAGCGCGTAATAGATCAGCGGCCCGCGCCTCTGTGGTCTGCACAGCGTTTTCGAAATCAGCAAGCCGCCGGGCGTCAGAAGGTCGTGCAACCGCGCCAACAAGGCGGGCAGATCATCCACCAGATGCAACACGTTATGAGCCAGCACGACATCAAAAGGGCCGGTCAAATCAGGAACCAGCGCGTCGGCGACCACGAAGTCGATATTGGTAACGCCCTGCGTGCGCGCTTTCTCAGCGCCGATTTTGACCATCTGGGGTGCAAAGTCGGTGGCGGTGAGATGCGCCACCAATGGCGCAAGCTCCAGCGCGGTGGAGCCCGTTCCGGCTCCGATCTCCAGCACGCGGTCAGTTGCCGTCAGATAGGACCGGGTGCGCGCCATCGTTTGCTGGTAGCTTTCTGCGAATCGAACCGGTGATTGCGCATAGCGCTCTGCAATCTTGTCCCAGAACTTCGCGGATTGGGTCATCGGGCTCTCCTTTGTGCACAAGCTATATCCCCGCGCACCGGCAGGGAACATCACAAATGACGAGACCGATTGCCGCCCCCTTCGGCCTAAGCAACTGCCGCCAACGCAGCCGCTTTCCAAGGCGCCCCTCGCGGGCTATAGGGTGTCGCCATGGAAACGCTGTCGTTCTTGTTTGTCCCGCTGTCGCTACTGGCAACGGCTGTCATGGCGGCCTCGGCTGCCTTTCAGGCGCATCGCGTCCAGATGGACCCGTTCGGCGCCACCGTGCTGGCGATTGCGACCGGCATGGGCGGCGGCACTTTGCGCGATTTGTTTTTGGGGCTGACCCCGGTGTTCTGGATCACCGACAGCCGCTATCTGGCAGTTGCCGTCCCCATCGCGCTGATCAGCTTTGCCTTTGCCAGCAGGATGACGACCGGAAGCGGGCGGCGGCTGTCCGTTTTGATGCATCTGGATGCCATTGGCTTGGCTTTGTTCACGCTGACAGGTGTTCAGGTGGCGCTGGATGCGGGCATATCGCCCTTGTTGGCGATCGTGATTGGCTGCGTCACCGGCACAGCAGGCGGGATGATCCGCGACCTTCTGTGCAATATGACCCCCAGTCTGTTGAAAGAAGACCTTTACGCCACGCTGTCACTGGTCGGAGGGGCCGTCTATCTTCTGTTGTTGGCCTATACAGACGACACATTGGCCGCTGCTGTCAGCTTTTCGGTCATTCTTGTGGCCCGTGTGCTTGTCCTGCGCCGCAAACCGAAGGCTGCCGGTCACTAGGCGCGCAGCGACGCAGGGCCGGCGGGGCCTTGCAGGCGTTTACCCCGGTGCGTTGCAATCAGCTCGGCAAGAATTGAGACTGCAATCTCGGCTGGCCCCATGGCACCGATATCCAGCCCAACTGGCCCATGAAGCCTCGCAAGCTGGTCGTCGGTGACCCCCATGTCCCGCAACCGCGCCAAACGCGCCGCATGGGTGCGCCGCGATCCCAGACAGCCGATATAGAACGGCCCGCCCGCAATGGCCTGAACAAGTGCTGGATCATCTATCTTGGTGTCATGGGCCAAGGTGACCACGGCGCTGTGCGCATCCAATCCAAGGTTTGGAAGAATGTCTTCCGGGTCTTCGTTGACGATGGCGACCCCAGGAAATCGCTCGGCCGTCAAAAACTGGCCGCGCGGGTCAATGACAGTGGGCGTAATGCCGACAGCCGCTGCCATCGGGGCTAGGATTTGGGCGATATGCACCGCGCCGACAAGAAACAGACGTAGCGGCGGCAAATGGACCGCAGAAAAGAGCTCACCCACCACGCCTGTCTTGGCCGCCAAGACGGGCGCGGGTTGTGATGGCGCGTCGATCACTTCGCGCGCCCAGGTCGCAAGATTGACCTGATAGACAGCAGGTGTCCGGCTGGCACGATGGGCAACAAGCTCTGCCAGAAGCGCGACCGGCAAGCCTTGCCCCAGATCGTCACTGATCGGTTCGACCATCAGGCGGATCGTGCCGCCACAGGCAAGCCCGGCGGCAAAGGCATCACCGTTCGAGACACCGTAGGTCAACAAGCGCGGGAGGGCATCTGCCAGCGCTTCTTGCGCCTCCAGCACCACAGCGCCTTCAACGCATCCGCCCGACACCGACCCCTCGAACGCGCCGTCCTGCGACACCACAAGCTGGCTTCCCACCGGGCACGGCGCGCTGCCCCAGGTTTCGATCACCGTCACCAAGGCGACCCCACGCCCAGCGCGATGCCACGCAAGCGCGGTTTCAGGTGGGGTGTTGGGTGTAAAAGGGTTGGTCATGTCACGCTCAGTTCTGTTGCGCCCCAACTCTTGACACCCGCACGTGACAGGGCAAGCGGAAATCTGGCCGCGACACAGGTGACGGTGGGGCAAATGTTGACGCATATGCGCGGGTCTGACACTTATACCGAACCCCAAGACCACAATGCATAGCGCCGGTCGGATCTTGGGTCAGGAGGCAGGTGGATGATGACAGCGATTCAATGTCGCCCGGGACGTCGGTGACCATGCGCATCACCGCTGTGACCTGTGTCAAGAACGAAGCCGCCTTTCTGCTTGAATGGCTGGCCCATCACAAGGGTATTGGGTTCACCGATTTTCTTGTGCTTTCAAATGATTGCGATGATGGCACCGATGCCATGCTTGACCGGTTACAGGCAATGGGCGAACTGACCCATCTTCGTAACGACGGCCCTTACGGTCAGGGTGGCATACAATGGACCGGGTTCAAGCAGGCGGACCAGCATCCGCTGGTGCGCGACGCGGACTGGTTGATGACGCTGGATGTCGATGAATTTGTGAACGTCCACGCCGGCGATCACACGCTGGCCGCATTGATGGCAGCCCTTCCTGACGCGGATGCGATCACGCTGACCTGGCGGCTTTTTGGCAATGCGGGTTGTGTCTCGTATCAAGACAAGCCCGTCACCGAACAGTTCACCCGCGCGGCCCCCGAGGTGATGGCCTGGCCATGGCGTGCCTTCATGTTCAAAACGCTGTTTCGCAACACGGGTGCTTACCGCAAGCTGGGCGTTCACCGGCCCCGCGCCCCGGTCGAAGGGCGGGTCGAACGGGTCAACTGGTTCGACGGCGAAGGGCGTGCCCTGCCTGACAGCTTTCGCACAAAGCAGCTTTTCTCCCCGTTTGCGCGTCCGAATTATGGCTTGGTGCAGCTTAACCATTATCCGCTTGGGGCGATGGAAAGCTATGTGGTGAAATGCGATCGGGGCCGCGTTAATCGCGCTGATGGCCCGATGGGGATGGATTACTGGGTCGAACGCAATTGGAACGAGGTCGAGGACCTCTCGATCCGCGCGAGTGTTCCGTTGCGCGACCCCCATCTAGAGCGGTTTCACACAGATGCCGAGCTTCGCGCGCTGCACGACAGCGCTGTGGTTTGGCGACGAAAGCGATACGAAACGCTGATGCGCGAAGAAGCGAACCGGGCGCTGATGGGGCGACTGATCATGACGCCTCCGGCGCGACCTGTCCCGCCTGCGCTGGCGCAAAACATATATGAATTTGCACAAATCGCTGCCGCCAAAAAAGATTGAGGCTCGCGTGGAAACAGTCGAGTCAAAAAACTCGGACCTCCCTTCTTTTGCCCTATTGCCCTCGCATTCCCGCCCGCTTTATTCCCTAGCTGAGATCCCTATCAGGCGACGCAAAATAAAGAAGGGGCTGGCGATGCAAGACGACCTGCGATCCGAGCAGATAGCGATAGATTTGTCCGACAGCGACCCGTCCGAATGGTTGGCTGAAATTGAAGCGATGGGCGAAGAGCGCGGCTATTTCGAACCCCTTGGGGGGCGCCATTCCGCGATCCTGACAGACGAAGGCACGACGCTTGTCGTGACCTTCGAAACCATTGACGACATACGCGCCACGCTGCCCGATCAAATGCCCATGGGGTGGGAACTGGTGCGCGAAAACGGGTGGTCTAATTTGTGTCTGCTGGCGCATGAAGACAGCTGGTTTCGCGACCGCACGGTGTTTGGCTATTTTGACCGCCTAGTCGAAGATGGTTTCTTCGAGGAATTCGAACGCGTTGTTTTTTATGGCGCTGGGATGTGCGGCTACGCGGCGGCGGCCTTTTCGGTCGTCGCCCCGGAAGTGACTGTGATCGCCGTCCAACCGCAAGCGACGCTTGACCCTACGCGCACCGAATGGGACCGCCGCTTTCCCAAAATGCGGCGGACCCGGTTTTCAGATCGCTATGGGTTTGCCCCGGATATGGTGGAAGTGGCGGATAGCGTATTTGTGCTATATGACCCCGAAATCACAGAAGACGCGATGCATGCGGCGCTGTTCAACGGCGACAATGTGCATCACATTCGCAGCCGCTGGCTTGGGAGCGATATGGCGCGCGCCCTTTGGGAAATGGGCGTTACGCGTGAATTGGTCGAGCTGGCAGCCGACGGAGCGCTGACCGAAACCGCCTGCTACACCGCCCTTCGGGCGCGGCGCGATCACACCACCTATCTGCGCCGTTTGCTGGCCCGCGTGGAAAACACCGAGCGCATGAGGCTGGTGCAGATGCTGTCCAAAAACGTTTTGTCGCGCAGACGCATTCGCCGGTTTAAGCGGTCACTGGCCAAGGCCGAACAAGCGCTGGAGGCCCTTCAAACCCCCTGATCCACACCGTCGCGCTTGGTTAAGGTGGTCTTAACCTTCCCTGCGCGAAGCTTGGGGTATGAAACAGATTCGCACCCCCCTGACCGGCACACCGTTGCCCATGCACCTGACGCAAGACCCGCGCGCTCCGGGGCCCCTTCACCCTGCCGACGAACTGGCGCAAGTCCGCGCTGCCCTGCGCTGGCTGCACGCCCGTGAAGATAAGCTGCGGCGTCATTTCACCAGCCTTGCAGCTGCCGCCAACCCAAACAGACAAGACGCAGGGGCGCTGACCGGATCTGCACATACGGTAACGGTCACACCACATCTCAAGCGGGTTTTCGATCGGTCTTTGCTGCCGCAAGCCATCTTGGCCAATCCCAGATTTTATCGGGACGAAACACACACCCATGTGACCACCCACCCGACCCCTGTCGCGCTTCAGCCACTGTTGCCCGGATTGCCTCCCGATGCAGAAGCAGAGCTTTCTGACTTCGATCTGATCGAACCAATCAACGCTTAAGCCGACGGCGCCCGCCAAGGATGGCCCACTGACCGGGTTGGTTGGTGCGAATCATCTGGCACGATGTCTGGGCCTGCGCTATGCCCTGTAGCGATGACCCAGACACTGACACTCCACCGCCCCGATGACTGGCACCTGCACTTGCGCGATGGCGCGATGCTGCACGCCGTCCTGCCTGAAACTGCACGTCATTTTGCGCGTGCGATCATCATGCCGAACCTTGTGCCCCCGGTGGTCACAAACGCGGACGCCAAGGCCTATCGCGACCGCATCATGGCCGCGCTGCCCGCCGACATGCGCTTTGAACCCTTGATGACGCTTTATCTGACCGAGGAGACAGACCCGGCAGATGTTGCCGCCGCGGCCGCCAGCGGCTTGGTGAAAGCGGTGAAGCTTTACCCGGCGGGCGCCACAACCAACTCGGCGTCCGGCGTGCAGGATTTTGACAAGGTGCGCCCGGTGCTTGAGAAGATGGCCGAGATCGGCCTGCCGCTCTGCGTCCACGGCGAAGTGACCGATAGCGAGATCGACATTTTCGACCGCGAGGCTGTCTTCATCGACCGCGTGCTGGATCCGATCCGCCGCGCCACCCCCGACCTGAAAGTGGTGATGGAACATATCACCACCCGCGACGGCGCCGACTACATCAAGGCGAATAACACCAATATCGGCGCCACCATCACGGTGCAGCACCTGATCCTGGACCGTAACGACATGCTGGTCGGCGGCATGCGTCCACACTATTACTGCCTGCCGATCCTGAAACGCCGCGAACACCGCGAGGCCTTGTTGGCCGCGGCCATATCGGGCGACCCTCGCTTCTTTCTCGGCACCGACAGTGCGCCACACTCCACCCACGCCAAGGAAAGCGAATGCTGCTCGGCCGGGTGTTTCACCGCGCCAAACGCCATGTCGATCCTGGCCGAAACCTTCGAGGGCGCGGGCGCGCTGGACAAGCTCGAAGGCTTCACGTCGATCCACGGCCCGGCCTTCTATGGCCTTCCCGTGAACGAGGACATGATCACGCTCCGCAAGGGCGACCCGATCACCTATCCTGCCACGTTGCAGGCAGGCGAACACACCGTCACCACCTTCGACCCCGGTTTTCCGCTGCACTGGCGGGTCGAGGCCTGAACCACTGAACAAGGACCGCTGCCCATGATCCCTTCGACCTTCCCCACCAAGGATGAAATCGCCCGCCTGACCGCGCGGATGCTGTTGGAAATTGGGGCCGTGAACTTCAACACCGACGAGCCCTATACGCTCGCCTCAGGCCTGCCCAGCCCGTCCTATATCGACTGTCGTAAGCTGATCAGCTTCCCGCGCATCCGCTCGACCCTGATGGATTTCATGGCGGTCGAGATTATGCGCGAAGCGGGGTTCGAGGCGTTTGACAACATCGCCGGTGGCGAAACCGCGGGCATCCCCTTCGCGGCCATGGTCGCCGAACGCTTGGCCCTGCCCATGACCTATGTGCGCAAGAAGCCGAAGGGTTATGGCAAGAACGCCCGCATCGAAGGCGCGATGACCGAAGGGCAGCGCGTGCTCTTGGTCGAAGACCTGACCACGGATGGCGGATCGAAGCTCAGCTTCGTCGATGCGATTCGCGACACGGGGGCCACCTGCGCGGCCACTGCCGTGATCTTCTATTACGACATTTTCCCCGAGACGGAAAAAACCCTTGGCGATCATGGCGTTCAATTGATCCACCTGTGCACATGGTGGGATGTTCTGACTGAGGCCAAGGCCCAAGGCACATTTTCGACCGAGACTCTGGACGAGGTGGAACGCTTCCTGAAAGACCCCCGCGCCTGGCAAAAAGCGCGGATGCAGGGCTGACGAAACGCAACATCTGGAAATTCTCCTGCATGACCCCGCCATATATGGTAGGGTCGCGTTATCCACAGGATTCCCACAGGAACATACATTTTGCGTGGTCGCGTCAGGGCGCGTAAAACATCCCCAACAAAAGGGGCAGTGAGCAGATGAACGAGATCAGTGGCTTTCAACAGGGTGACGCGTCGGGCAAGCCCGCGGAGTCCGATGGCGTGCAAGATGCCCTGCCCCATCACATCGAAGCCGAACAACAGCTTCTGGGCGCGATCCTGACGAACAACGACGTCTATGACCGTGTCGCCTCGATCATCAATGCGGGTCATTTCTATGAACCCGTGCATGCCCGCATCTGGGAAATCGCCGCCAGCCGGATTTCGAAAAACGCACTTGCCAGCCCGGTGACGCTGAAGGCGTTCATGGAAGATGACGAGGGCCTGAAGGAACTCGGCGGTCCCGCCTATCTGGCGCGTCTGGCCGGTGCTGCGATTTCCAGCTTCGCGGCCCGCGACTATGCGCAGATGATCTATGACCTTGCGATCCGTCGCGAGTTGATCCAGCTGGGTCAGGATATTTCGTCCAAGGCGCAGAAAGTCGACATATCGTCCGAGCCGAAAGAACAGATCGTTGAAGCCGAACAGGCGCTTTATAAGCTGGGCGAAGCGGGTCAAACCGACAGCGGATTTCAAAGCTTCCTGAAAGCCGTGACCGACGCGGTTCAGGTCGCCAATGCCGCCTATCAGCGCGAAGGTGGTCTGGCAGGCATTTCAACCGGATTGTCCGATCTGGACACCAAACTGGGCGGGTTGCACCCGTCGGACCTTCTGATCCTTGCGGGTCGTCCGTCTATGGGGAAAACCTCGCTTGCAACCAACATCGCGTTCAACGTGGCGAAGGCCTACAAGAAAGGCACGCGGCCTGACGGCAGTGACGGTGCGATTGATGGCGGCGTTGTCGGCTTTTTCTCGCTTGAGATGTCGGCCGAACAATTGGCAGGCCGTATTCTGGCCGAGGCGTCCGAAATCTCGTCCCACAAGATCCGTCAGGGTGACATGGACGAAGGCGAGTTTCGTCGGTTTGTCGATGCGGCAAAGGATTTGGAAAGCTGCCCGCTGTTCATTGATGACACGCCCGCGCTGCCGATCAGCCAGTTGGCCGCCCGTGCCCGCCGCCTGAAGCGGACACATGGTCTGGACCTTCTGATCATCGACTATTTGCAGCTGTGCCGTGGCACTGCCGAGAACCGGGTGAACGAGATCGCTGAAATCTCGATGGGCATGAAAGCCATCGCCAAGGAGCTGAACATCCCGGTCATCGCCTTGTCGCAGCTTAGCCGTCAGGTCGAAAGCCGCGATGACAAGCGGCCGCAACTGTCAGACCTGCGCGAATCCGGCTCGATCGAGCAGGACGCCGATGTCGTCATGTTCGTGTTCCGCGAAGAATATTATAAGGAACGTGAAAAGCCCGGCGATCATGAATTGGATCGCATGGCCGCATGGCAAGACGAAATGTCGAACCTGCACGGCAAGGCCGAAGTCATCATCGGCAAGCAGCGTCATGGCCCCATCGGCACTGTCGATCTGTCGTTCGAAGCGCAGTTCACCCGCTTCGGAAATCTTGTGCAGAAATGGCAGCAAGGGTCAGACAGCGGATTTTGATGGGCGGTTGCGACCGGTCTCGCCGCTAACATCACCCGAATCCGCATCGGCCCCCGCCCCTTCTCTTGTTTGCCGCGCCGCAGCGGTTTATGACCTGCGCGACTGCTCACCAACCGAAAAGGTCTGCCCGCATGATCCCTCGTTATTCCCGCCCCGATATGGTCGCCATCTGGTCGCCTGAAACCAAGTTCAAGATCTGGTACGAGATCGAGGCACATGCCTGCGACGCCATGGCCGATCTGGGCGTGATCCCACGCGAAAATGCCGACGCCGTATGGAAAGCCAAGGACGTGACATTCGACGTGGCGCGCATCGACGAGATCGAGGCCGAAACCAAGCACGATGTCATCGCCTTTCTGACCCACCTTGCAGAACATGTGGGCAGCGAAGAGGCGCGTTTTGTGCATCAGGGCATGACCTCGTCGGACGTTCTGGACACCTGCTTCAACGTGCAACTGGTGCGCGCAGCGGACATCCTGATCGAAGATACCAAAGCCTTGCTGGCCGCTCTGAAACGCCGCGCGCTTGAACACAAGGACACGATCCGCATCGGGCGCAGCCACGGCATCCACGCTGAACCCACCACCATGGGCCTGACCTTCGCGCGCTTCTATGCGGAAATGGACCGCAACCTGAACCGCCTGAAGAAAGCCCGGATGGAGGTCGCAACGGGCGCGATTTCCGGCGCTGTCGGCACATTCGCCAATATCGACCCCGCCGTGGAAGAACATGTCTGCGAAAAACTGGGGCTGGAGCCCGAGCCGATCTCGACCCAGGTCATCCCGCGCGACCGCCACGCGGCGTTCTTCGCAGCCCTTGGTGTCGTGGCGTCGTCAATTGAAAACGTCGCCACCGAGATCCGCCACATGCAGCGCACAGAGGTGCTGGAAGCGGCCGAATTCTTCTCGATGGGCCAGAAGGGCTCGTCCGCGATGCCGCACAAAAAGAACCCGGTGCTGACCGAGAACCTGACCGGCCTTGCTCGTTTGGTCCGTATGACCGTGGTGCCTGCGATGGAAAACGTGACGCTTTGGCACGAACGCGACATCTCGCACAGCTCGGTCGAACGCAATATCGGGCCTGATGCCACGATCACGCTGGATTTCGCCTTGGCGCGGCTGACGTCGGTGATCGACAAGCTGTTGGTCTATCCCGAAAACATGATCGCCAACATGAACAAATTCCCTGGTCTGGTCATGTCGCAGCGCGTGCTTTTGGCCCTGACCCAAGCTGGCGTGAACCGCGAAGACGCTTACCGCATGGTGCAGCGTAACGCATTGAAAGTCTGGGAAACCGGGTGCGATTTCAAGGGCGAACTATTGGCGGATGAAGACGTCGTCAAGGCGCTGGGTGTCGATGGAATCGAAGAAAAATTCGACCTTGGTTATCACACCAAACACGTCGACACGATTTTCAAACGCGTGTTCGGCGAGACCTGATCGGGACACGTGCGGCGCTCCATTTGGACGCGCGCGACATTCATGCTATCATGGGGCTTCCGAAAGGAGGCCCCAATGCGTTTCAAGACCCTTATCTGCGCACTCGTGCTGACCATTTTGCCAACGCTCTCCGTTGCAATGGGCTGCGAACGTGGCGAACACACAGCCGCAAGCTGTGACGCAGGTCAGACTTGGGATGACGCCACGCAAGCCTGCGTTGACGCCGTTTCAAGCTAAAATAGCGATGGCGGTAAGCCCGCCTTAACTCAACCGTGCCAATCTGGCCAAAACCAGATCAAAGAGGCCACGCGTTGACCGCACTGGATATCGCAAATACCGACATCATGTCGACAGACATGGGAATGTCGCCCAGCCCGTTTGACAGTTCAGACGGGTATCATGGCGCCGCTGGTCAATTGTCTGCTGTGCCTCCCGTCCTGTCCAGAAAACAGAAGGCCGCGATCATCGTGCGCTTGCTGTTGGCGGAAGGCGCGGCACTGTCGCTGCAAGACTTACCAGATGCGCTGCAAACCGAACTGATCCGACAAATGTCGAGCATGCGGTATATTGATCGCGCAACGCTGAAATCCGTTATAGACGAATTCGTGGTGGAGATTGAAAACATCGGCCTGGCCTTTCCCGGCGGGATTGAAGGCGCGTTGTCTATTCTTGATGGTGCAATCAGCCCCGCCACCGCCGCGCGCATGCGCAAAATGGCGGGCGTCAGACTGACAAGCGATCCATGGGCAACGATTGCTGGGTTGGATCCTGACCTACTGTTGGGCGTCCTTGAACAAGAAAGCACCGAAATCGCAGCGGTGCTTTTGTCCAAGCTGAAAGTGTCCGTCGCGGCAGAGTTGCTGGGCAAACTGCCCGGACCACGCGCGCGCAAGGTCGCATATGCGGTATCGTTGACCGGCGCTATTGATCCTGAAGTGGTGGAAAAAATTGGTCGCGCGCTTGCCGAACAGCTTGACGCCCAACCCGCCAAAGCCTTCGAAGCGGGACCGGTCGAACGGGTTGGCGCGATCCTCAACTTCTCGCCCGCGGCAACGCGTGACGAGGTGCTTGACGGCCTTGATGCCGACGACAGCACCTTTGCCACAGCCGTGCGCAAAGCGATCTTCACATTTGCCAACATCCCGGCCCGCATTGACCCGCGCGATGTGCCTAAAATCACCAAGGATATTGATCAATCGGTTTTGATCACCGCTCTTGCTGCGGCCACCGGCAAGCTTGAAAGCGTTGCAGACTTTATCCTTGGTTCGATGTCCAAACGCATGTCGGAACAGATCCGTGAAGAAATGGACAATCTCGGCACGGTCAAAGCCGCCGAGGGTGAGGCCGCGATGGCTGCGATTGTCGCTCAGATCCGCGAACTTGAGGCTGCGGGCGAAGTGCTGTTGATCGCCGAAGATGAAGACTGAGCCATACGCATTTACCGTCGCGCCAAATGCTTGCGGGTCAGGCCCCGTGGCGCTATGTCTGGGCGCCTAGATTACCACGTGCGGTGATCACCCGGCATCGCACTTTGAAAGGCCGTCAGGATGGTGCAAGAAAAAAGGGGCGTCGTCCCCTATCTGACACATGTGGCGCTGGCCGGCGTCCTGAACCTGCCACGGCTGTTACCTTATCGCTGGCGGTTGCCGGTGGTGGGGTGGTTTGCGTCACGTGTCGTTGGCCCCATAGCTGGCTATGACAAACGCATTCGCCGCAACTTGGCACTTGCCTGCCCTGATCTGCCTGAACAGGACGTGACCAAGTTGGTGCGTGACGTTTTAACAAACACGGGCCGGTTTCTGGCTGAAATGTGGTCTGGCAACGCCTTCTACAAACATCTGGAGGGCACCAAGATGTCTGGTCCGGGTGTTGCCGCCCTGCAAGCCGCAAAAGACGCCGGTCGCCCGATCATCGCGATTTCAGGCCATTTCGGCAATTACGACGCCGCGCGCGCAGTTCTGATTCAGGCAGGTTATAATACCGGCGCCTTATATCGCCCGATGTCCAACGCCTATTTCAACGAAAGCTACAAGGCGCGTATGGAGGGGTTTGAAGGCAAGGCGTTTGAGCAATCGCGCCGCGGCATGGCTTCGATGGTGAAACATCTGCGTCAGGGCGGACTTCTGGCCATTTTGCTTGACCAACGTGAAGACCAGGGCGCACGCCTCAGCTTTTTTGGCCGCCCCGCAATGACGACCCTGGCTGTCGCTGAGATGGCGTTGAAATATGACACGCTGTTTGTCCCGGTCTTTGCGGTTCGCGACCCCAACGGCGTGGACTTTCAGATCCTGGTCGACAACCCGATTGAACACAGCGACGCCGAAACCATGATGCAAGACTTCAACGATCGGTTCGAGGCGCGTGTTCGCGAACACATGGACCAGTGGCTTTGGATTCACAACCGGTGGCAACTGCCCGAAGACACGAAAGCCTGAGCGCTCAATCCAACCGGATCGCGGCAAGGATCGGCCCCGGATAGCCGCCTTTGGTCTCCGACTGTAGCACCACCGCCGCATCTTGCCCGTCGGGGGCAACTGGCGTGGGCAGTTCAAATTCGACCGCCGATTTTCCATCCCAGCTTCCGAACGAACTTATGTCGGTCACCACATTGGTCGAGGTGATGGTGCGGCCTGCGTTTTCACCTCGTTTGATATCCACAGTGGCTTTCGGAATGAACCGCACCAGTTGGATGAAGAGCGCTGTTGGCAGGTTGCGGTGGGTCTGGCGTTCGACCCGCAATAGACGCGCACCATTGTCGCCCTTGATGACCTTCATCGCGACATTTTGCGCCCCGTCCTGATGGCGATGCAATATCTCCATGATCTGCATCACATGGCTCCCCACGACCTGATCAGCACCTCCGACCACCATTTGCGGCGTATAGATTGAACGGGTGCCGAACCCATAGGCGTAAGCCTTTTGCCGCAGAGTGTGTTCGGGGCGTGCGAATGTATCTTTCCAGCCGATATAGTCCCAATAATCCACGTGCATGGCCAGCGGCAGGACGCCATCATGTTCCGCCAATTCGCCCAGAAAGGCATCAGCGGGGGGGCAGGACGAACACCCTTGCGAGGTAAACAACTCGACGATCACGACCGGTCGGTCCTGCGCCATGGCGAATGTTCCAAAACTGATCGCTGCGCATATCGTCAAAACGGCGAGTGTTGCTCTCATCGGGTCTCTTTCTGCGTTGAACAGTTCTTAGATAGCGCGCCAACTGCCCACCCGCCAATCAAGGTTTTGCGAGGGGTTTGTTACAGTTTTCGCCGATAAGTCGCGATTGGGGTCGATTATTGGTGTGCAATAGTATACAAAAAGCCGGAATCTCCTTGCGTCGCACCCGTTTTTTGGGGCAAATGCAAGCCAGCCCAACCCTGTATCCTGACCAAAAGGGAGCCATTCCAATGACCATTATCGTAGGTTCTGACACCGCCAAGACGCGCAAGACGCTCAAGGCCGGTGGTTCATCTGTCGCTTATTATTCAATCCCCGCCGCCGAGGCTGCAGGCCTTGGCAATTTCTCGCGCCTTCCTGCCGCGCTGAAAGTCGTTCTGGAAAACATGCTACGCTTTGAAGACGGTGGCCGCACCGTCAGCGTGGACGATATCAAGGCGTTCAGCGAATGGGCCGAAAAAGGCGGCAAGAACCCGCGCGAGATCGCCTACCGCCCCGCCCGCGTTCTGATGCAGGACTTCACTGGCGTGCCTGCTGTTGTTGACCTTGCTGCGATGCGTGATGGCATCAAGGCGCTGGGTGGCGACGCCCAGATGATCAACCCGCTGAACCCGGTTGATCTGGTTATCGACCACTCGGTCATGATCGACGAATTCGGCAACCCGCGCGCGTTCCAGATGAACGTCGACCGCGAATACGAACGCAACCTTGAGCGTTACACCTTCCTGAAATGGGGTCAGTCGGCATTTAACAACTTCCGCGTTGTGCCTCCCGGCACCGGCATCTGTCACCAGGTGAACCTTGAGTATCTGTCACAGACCGTCTGGACAGACGAAGATCAGAACGGTGATCAAGTCGCTTATCCCGACACATTGGTCGGCACCGACAGCCACACCACCATGGTGAACGGTCTGGCCGTTCTGGGCTGGGGCGTTGGCGGTATCGAGGCCGAAGCCGCGATGCTGGGCCAACCGATTTCAATGCTGATCCCCGAAGTCGTCGGCTTCGAGCTGACCGGCGAGATGATGGAAGGCACAACAGGCACCGACCTTGTTCTGAAAGTCGTCGAAATGCTGCGCACCATGGGTGTTGTCGGCAAGTTCGTCGAATTCTATGGCGAAGGTCTGGACAAACTGCCGCTGGCCGACCGGGCAACCATCGCCAACATGGCGCCGGAATATGGCGCGACCTGTGGCTTCTTCCCGATTGACGGTGAGACCCTGCGTTACCTGCGCACCACGGGTCGCGACGAAGACCGCATCGCGCTGGTCGAAGCCTATGCCAAGGAAAACGGGTTCTGGCGTGATGCAGATTACGCGCCCATCTATACCGACACGCTGTCGCTGGACATGGGCACCATCGTTCCTGCCATCTCGGGCCCGAAACGGCCGCAGGACTATGTGCCGCTGACCAACGCCAAGCACGCTTTCCGCAAGGAAATGGAAGAAACCTTCAAGCGTCCCATGGGCAAGGAAGTCGCTGTCAAAGGCGAAGACTACACTATGGAATCGGGCAAGGTCGTGATCGCGTCGATCACCTCGTGCACAAACACCTCGAACCCTTACGTGATGATCGGCGCTGGCCTTGTAGCCCGCAAAGCCGCAGCACTGGGCATGGATCGCAAACCGTGGGTTAAAACCTCGCTGGCACCGGGAAGCCAGGTTGTGTCGGCGTATCTTGAGGCCGCAAACCTGCAAGAAGACCTGGACAAGATCGGCTTCAACCTTGTGGGCTATGGTTGCACCACCTGTATCGGTAACTCCGGTCCGATCCAGGCAGAGCTGTCCGAAGCGATTGCCGAAGGCGATCTGGTGGCAACATCGGTCCTGTCCGGCAACCGCAACTTCGAAGGTCGTATTTCGCCCGACGTGCGCGCCAACTATCTGGCCTCGCCACCGCTGGTCGTAGCCTATGCCTTGGCTGGCACCATGGATATTGATCTGACCACCGAAGCTATCGGTCAGGACAAGGATGGCAATGATGTCTATCTGAAAGATATCTGGCCCTCGACACAAGAAGTGGCCGAACTGGTCGAACAAACCGTCACCCGCGAAGCGTTCCAATCGAAATACGCTGACGTCTTCAAAGGCGATGAGAAGTGGCAAGCGGTTGAGACGACCGGTGACGAAACCTATGACTGGCCGGCGTCCTCGACCTACATCCAGAACCCGCCCTATTTCCAAGGGATGTCGAAAGATGCTGGCGTGATCTCGGACATCGAAGGCGCGAAAGTGCTGGCCGTTCTGGGTGACATGATCACCACCGACCACATTTCGCCGGCCGGGTCTTTCCCTGTCTCGTCGCCCGCAGGTCAGTATCTGACCGAACGGCAGGTCGCCCCGCGCGAGTTTAACTCCTACGGGTCGCGTCGCGGCAACCACGAGATCATGATGCGCGGCACGTTTGCCAACATCCGCATCAAGAACGAGATGCTGGACGGCGTCGAAGGCGGCTATACCAAAGGCCCTGACGGTCAGCAGACGTCAATCTATGACGCCTCGATGGCTTATCAAGACGCTGGCACTCCGCTGGTCGTCTTTGGTGGCGAACAATATGGTGCAGGCTCATCGCGTGACTGGGCGGCCAAAGGCACAAGCCTTCTGGGCGTCAAGGCCGTGATCGCCGAAAGCTTCGAACGTATCCACCGCTCTAACCTGGTTGGCATGGGTGTGATCCCGTTCGAATTTACCGGCGGCGACACCCGCAAATCCTTGGGTCTGACCGGCGAAGAAACCGTTTCGATCAAAGGGTTGGCTGGCGATCTGAAACCCTTGTCGAACGTCCCTTGCGAGATCACATTTGCCGATGGTTCGGTGCAAGAGATCGAGCTGAAGTGCCGGATCGACACGGAAGTCGAGATTGAATACGTCGAGAACGGCGGTGTCTTGCACTACGTTCTGCGTAACCTCGCTAAGTCGTAAGCGCGATTGAACACAATAGAATGGGGCGGCCTTCGGGTCGCCCTTTTTTGTGTCACTCTGTGTCGGGGGCTGGTGCAAAGTCGGATACATAGTGTTTCCACACGGAACAGACCAAAGAAACGCGATGTTAATTGCTATCAGGTTTGATGAGCAGATGACCCAGAAATCGACCCCTACCCCGCCTTCGCCCTTGCCTGCCCGTCTGACGGAAACTGACATGGGCAGTTTTGTCGCCGGTGCACACCGGCGCAAACGACCGACGCCGCCTCTGGTCGAAGCGGCGGCGTTCTTGGCGTTCGTCGTGTTGTTGGTAACGGTCGGCTGACGGGTCAGCGCGCAGCGGCCTCGGCAATTGCCGGACGGATGACGCTTTCAAGAATGCTTTCGGTGATCGGCCCGGCAAAGCGTTTCACCACGGTGCCGTCGGCGGCAATAATGAACGTTTCCGGCACACCGTATAGGCCCCAGTCCAGACCCGTGCGCCCGTCTGCATCAGCCATCAGCTTGGCAAACGGGTCGCCCAGTTGCTCAAGAAAACGACGCGCGTTGGCCGGATCGTCCTTGTAGTTGATCCCGTTGATCACCACGCCCTCTTCGGCCAGCGTCTCCAACTGCGGGTGCTCAGCCCGGCAAGGTGCGCACCAGCTGGCCCAGAAATTCACCAGCTTCACACCACCATTGGTCAGGTCATCCTGAGTGAACCCCTCGGCCCCTTCGAACGCGGTCAGTTGCAACGCAGGCACCATGCCGCCTTCACGGGTCGAGGGCAGCGTATTTCTGTCCTCTTGCTTCATGCCCCACATGAACATGACCGCCAACCCGAGGAACAGCACCGGGGGCAGCAGCATAAACCACGAAATGCCTTTTTTCTTTTCTTCAGCCATTGTCAGATGCCCTTTTTTCCGCTGTTTCCAGCGCTCGTTTCACGGCAACCGATCGCCGCCACGTCACAAAAACCAATGCTGCAAGCAGGGCGATGGTCACGCCCCACGACGACAGGATCGCGCCTTCGTATTTGCCAAGCTCAAGCATCTTTCATCCTTTCACGGATCTCCAGGCGGTGCAGGCGCACCAAGCGCAGCTCGGTGCGGGTACGGATCAACACAAGGGCGACAAACAGCAAGACAAAGCCAGCGATGCACAAAAGCAGCGGCAGGTAGTAGACATCGGCCACGTGCTCTTCTTTGTCCACCGACAGCGAGGCGCCTTGGTGCAAGCCTTGGTTCCAGAAATTCACCGCATAGCGGCTGAGCAACGCAAAGACGGATCCGACGATACACAGGACCGAGGTCAGGTCCGCCGCCGTATCCGGGTCTTCGATCGCAGCCCACAGCGCCATGTAGCCAAGGTAGAACAAAAACAGGATCAAAAAGCTGGTCAGCCGCGGATCCCATGCCCAGTAGGTGCCCCACATCGGCTCGCCCCAGATCGCGCCGGTGATCAGCGCGATGACCGTCATGGTGACACCGATCAGCGCGGCGGCCTTGGCCGCCCGAACCGAGACATGGTGGCGACGGACGATCCAGATCAGTGAGGTGACCAGCATCATCGCCCAAATATTAATTGCCATCATTGCAGACGGCACATGGATATAGATGATCTTGACCGAGTTTCCGAAATTGACGGCTTCGGGGGTGAAAAAGAAGCCCCAGACCATGCCCGGCACCAAAGTCAACACGGCCAATGCAATCACCCACGGCAAAACCTTGCCGCTGAGCGCCATGAACTTAACCGGATTTGCGAATTCCCAAAGTGACATATGCTTCCTTTATTCGGTGGCGGTGATTGCTGCAAGCAAGGCGCGTTCACATTATCGAAGGTTGATGCGAAGTGCCGCAGCTGCGGCAAACGGTAAAAGGGCGATGGACCCGGCGGTGATCCCGGCCATCATCAAAAGCGGCGTCAGGGCCGACAGACCTGCTGTGCCGCGCGTCGCGGCCTCGGCGCCGAAAATCAGGGTCGGGATATAAAGCGGCAGCACCAGAAGCGACAGCAACAGCCCACCGCGTTTCAACCCAACGGTCAGGGCCGCGCCGAATGCACCGATCATCGACAGCGCGGGCGTGCCGATCAATAGCGTGACGAAGATCCAAAAATGCCCTGGCGATTGCAGGTTCATCAAGGCCCCAAAGGCGGGTGCAGCAAGGGTAAGTGGCAGACCGGTGACAAGCCAATGCGCCAGCGCCTTAATTGCAACCGTGCCCTCCATCGGGATCGGAGCGGTCGCCAGAAGGTCCAGCGACCCGTCTTCAAAATCCAACTGAAAGATGCGGTCGAGCGACAGCAGGCAGGCCAACAGCGCGCCCACCCACAGGATGCCGGGTGCGATCCGCGACAGGATTGCCGCTTCGGGCCCAACGCCAAATGGCACGAGGGTGGACACGATCAGGAAGAACGCCAAGCCCAGCCCAAAGCCCCCGCCTGCGCGCATCGCAAGTCGCATATCCCGGATCAACAGCGCGATCATAAGAAGGCCTCGTCGAAATCGGCATAGCCATCGCGATGCTGAACGTCCCGCCCGCGTTTGGGATCGGCGCGAAATGGACCGATATCCAAGGTGTCGGCATCGATCCCCAGATCAATGTGGGTGGCGATCAGAGCCGCCCCGCCTCCGGCGACATGGGCGCGCACTGCGTCGGCAAACAAGCCAACTGAAGCCACATCAAGCGATACCGTCGGTTCGTCCAAAAGCCATATCGGGCGCCCGGTGACCAAGAGGCGCGCCAACCCAAGGCGCCGTTTCTGACCGGCCGACAGGTTGGCCGAAGGGCGGTGTGTCAGGCCGCTCAGGTTAAAACCTTCGACCGCAGGCGCGATCGTGTCGATGCCATGGACAGACGCCCAGAATGTCAGGTTTTCCTCGACCGTCAGCGTGGCTTTCAACCCGTCGGCGTGGGCACCGTAGGTGATGTTTTCAGGGTCGGCGGAAATGGCACCTGCAATCGGCGGCTGCAGTCCGGCAAGGGTGCGTAAAAGCGTGGTTTTACCGGACCCGTTTGGCCCGCGCAGGATCAACACCTGACCGGGCGCGAGGGTGAAATTCAGCCCTTCAAGAACCGGCACGCCTCCGCGCGCAACAGACAGGTTTTCGACCTTCATCTTCATGAAAGAAGCCTTAGACCGGAAGGGCGGCCAGCGCAATGCGCCGCCCCTCGGCGACGAGCACATTATAGGTGCGGCAGGCCGGCGCAGAGGCCATGGCCTCGACCCCGATCCCGACTTCTTCCAAGGCTTCTCGAAAAGCTGCGGGCGGGTGGGCCGGGTCTGCACCGGTTCCAAAAAACAACACGTCGATCCGGCCCGCCATCGCCAGCAACGGCGCAAGGTCGTCGGGGCCGCTCCAGCTTTTCACTGTATCCTCGGTCAAAAGAATGCCGCCTTGTATCACGTCTCCCGCGACACGGAAAAAGCCGGGACCATAGCCGTCAACCGGTTGGGCGCTGTCATATTTGACTTCATGAAATTGCATGTCGGGTCCTTGTGATTGGGCGGGTTGGGTCAGAACAGGGCAGCGTAAAGCCCGGACAGGCTGGACGCCGCAATGATCAGATAAGCCACGTTACGATAGAGGGATTCGTATCCGGGGCGAAAGGCCGCGCCGCCGACAAGATTGCCCAATAGGTTGGGCAGCATGGCAATCAGCCCAAGAATCAACGGCAGACCCGCCAACCGTCCGGCAATGAAGACCCCCGCCAGCATCATCAGGTCGAAGAAAAAGAGATAGGCTGTCGTGTTCGCACGGATCACCCGCGCCGGATGGGAAGACGCCATGTAGAGCAGGATGACGGGCGGGCCGGGAATACCCGCGGCCCCGCCGAGCAACCCTGCAATGCCACCGGTGGACCAGACGACGGGCGGCGTGACTTCTCCGCCATATCGCTTTCCCGTCATCAGGGCTGCGAGCATGATCAGGCTGATCACGGACACCGCCAGCTTGAACCACTGGGGATCGACGGCGAACAGCACCAATAGCCCCAAAGGCAGGGCCAGCGCGGTGGCCAATACCAGTCTCAGTAAATCTTTGGGGTGTCCGTCTTTCAGGGCGCGCGGGATCGCGGGAGCAGGTCCAGCCAGATCCATCACAATCAGCACCGTCACTGCCCAAACGGGATCTGTGATCTGGGCCGCCACCGGCAGAAAGATCAAGGCCGTGCCGAACCCGACAAACCCACGCACCAGCCCGGCGACAAATGCTATGATGACAAGCCAGCCAAGCCCCGGCAGCGCCAGGGCTTGCGCCAGAAAGTCAGGCATCTACGTCTGAGAACTGGTTGCCTGCGTTCGCATCAGGCTTGGACCAGTCGCGCTTCACACCCAGCTTCAACAGAATTGCCGATGCAATGAAGATCGACGAATAGGTCCCCACGATCACACCCCAGATCATCGCAAAAACGAAGCCTCGGATCACGTCTCCGCCCAGAACATAGAGCGCGATCAATGCCAACAACGTCGTGACAGAGGTCATCATCGTGCGCGACAGCGTTTCGTTGATCGACAGGTTCAGAACCTCTTTCAGGTCCATCTTTTTGTAGCGGCGCAGGTTCTCGCGCACACGGTCAAAGACAACCACAGTGTCGTTCAGCGAATAACCGACGATGGTCAGAAGCGCCGCAATGATTGCAAGGTCGAACTTGATTCCCAGAAGGCTGAAAACACCAATAGTCAGCACGACGTCATGCACAAGCGAGATTACCGCGCCCAGACTGAACTGCCATTCGAACCTGAGCCAGATATACACCAGCACCGCAGCGAGGGCTGAAATCACGGACAGAATAGCCGTGGTCACCAGCTCGCCCGACACCTTCGGACCAACGCTTTCCACGCTGGGGAAGGTGATCGCAGGATCGACCGCTATCAATGCCTGCTCGATGACCTCGATGGTCTCGGGCGTGATGGCTTCTTGCCCTTCTTGCGCCTCGATGCGGATCTGGGCCACGTGTTGGTCTTCGGCAAAGTTCACGTCGAAAACCTGCGCGATCGAGATATCGCCCAACCCCAGCGGCGCCAATGCGTCGCGATACACCCCGACATCCACAGCCTGTGTGCTTTCGGTTCGGATGGTCGTGCCGCCGCGGAAGTCGATCCCGAAGTTCAGACCGACAATCAGGAACAGCAAAACAGAGGCCACCATCGCCAAACCCGAAGCCCCGAGCGTTGTGACGGATGTGCGGAAAAAATCGAACACCCGGTTTTGCGGCGCCAAGCGTATGCCCTTGATTTCAAGCTCGCGCGGGCGCTTGCGTTCAAACCACATCAAAAGCATCAGCCGGGTCAGGAAAATCGCTGTGAATACCGAGGTCAAAATCCCCAGCCCCAGCGTGATCGAGAAACCGCGCACCGGGCCGGACCCCATGATAAACAGGATCACGGCTGTGATGAAGGTAGTGATATTGGCGTCCAGAATGGCGGACAGTGCCTTTTCATAACCAAGTTCGATGGCGCGCGCGGGACCTCGCCCGGATTTCAGCTCTTCTCGGATACGTTCAAACACCAGCACGTTGGCGTCCACAGCCATCCCGATGGTCAACACGATCCCGGCGATCCCCGGCAGGGTCAGCGTGGCCCCGATCATCGACAACAGGCCGAAAATCATTCCCACGTTGAGGATCAGCGCCACATTGGCAATCACGCCAAACCAGCCATAGGCCAGCCCCATAAAGACCAGCACGCCAAGAAACGCGACGAGCGAGGCGACCTTGCCAGCATCAATGCTGTCTTGCCCAAGCTCTGGCCCGATGGTGCGTTCTTCGACATAGGTCAATTCCGCCGGCAGGGCGCCTGCGCGCAGAAGAACCGCGAGGTTCGTCGATTCATCAATCGAGAAATTCCCGGTGATGATCCCCGACCCGCCACAAATCTGTTCGTTGATGCGTGGGGCAGAGATGACCTCGGCGTCCAGAACGATCGCGAAGGGGGCGCCGACATTGGCGCCGGTATAGTCGCAGAATTTGCGCGCGCCGGACACGTTGAACCGGAAATTCACGGCCGGTTGGCCGTTCTGGTCAAAGGCCGGTTGCGCGTCGTTCAGTTCTTCCCCGGTAACGACGGGGGTTTTTTCCAGCTCATAGAACACGCCGCTTTCGTCAAGCGAGGGGTAGATCACATTGCGCGGCCCCGGTGTCGCGCCCGCGTCCGTGGTGCGGCCGACCACGGGGTGAAATGTCAACTTGGCGGTTTTGCCAATGATCTCTTTCAGCTCTGACGCACTGCCGATGCCCGGCACTTGGATCAGGATGCGGGTGTCGCCCTGCCGCTGGATGGTCGGTTCGCGGGTGCCGACCTCGTCCACGCGGCGGCGAATGATTTCAAGCGATTGCAGAATGGTGCGGTCATCGGTTGCAACGCGTTCCGCCTCGGACAGGGTCACGACAAGCTCGCCCTCGCGACCTGCTGCCACCTCGATATCCGTCGATCCGACGCCGGACAGGCTGACAACCGGCTGGGCCAGCGTTTGCACCAGTTCGATGGCACGGGGCAGCCCATCAGGCTGAGAAACCTTGACGCGCAATTCTTGTGGGGCGCTGTCTTGCCGGCGAATGGTGCCGACCGTAGCGCGTTCTTCACGCAACACGTCGCGCACCTCGGGCCAAAGCGCATCCATCCGCGCGCCATAGACATCTTCGACCTGAACCTCGGCCAGCAGATGCGCGCCCCCGCGCAGGTCGAGCCCAAGGTTCACAAGACTGTTTGGCGCCCAGTCGGGCCATGCACTGCGATCGGCCTCAAGCTCGGGTGTGGTCCCGGTGGCTTCGATGGCCTTGACCGCATCATTGTGCACTTCGACCCGGTCATAGAACCCGTTCGGTGCCGCAAAATAGAGGCCAAGGACCGTCAGCCCCCAGATCACAAGACGTTTCCAAGTTGCGATTTGCAGCATGAGCCCCTGCCCTATAAGTCTTTGATGTCGAGATGGTTTGGCGGGTTCAACCGCCGATACGTCAGCTTTCGACGGGCTCGGTCTTGCCCATGACTTTGACGATCGTCGACCGCACGGCGCGCACCTTTACGCCCGTCGCGATTTCAACTTCGACCTCGGTGTCGTCTTTGACCTTCACGACTTTGCCGATCAATCCGCCCTGGGTGACCACTTGGTCGCCTTTGCGCAGCGCCGCCAACATCGCCTGATGTTCTTTCATCTTCTTTTGCTGTGGGCGGATCATGAAGAAATACATGATCGCAAAGACGAGCAACATTGGCACCAGCATCGAATTCAGAAGCCCCCCGGCGGGGGCGCCTGCGGCCTGTGCAAAAGCAGGTGTGGCAAACATAGGGATATCCTTTTTCCAAGGGCTCAAAGCCCAAACTCGCGCGCACACTATATGCGGGCCTTGGGGTTGTCCAGCAACCGAAAGGGGCGCAAATCCATTGTCTTTGTCGATTTTCCGAGCGACCTCTGGAGGACTGCGCCGCTCTGTGCAACGATCGCGGCGAAATGGACGGCGGCAAAACCTGGTCGCGACAACAAAGGGCAGTTAGATGAGCGTTTTAGCAGTTAATGTGGACAAAACCGGTCCGGCCGAAATCGACCACCCCGCGGCAGAGAAGCTCGTTTCCGGCGACCCGGTGTTCACCACCTGGAACATCGAGGAGCGGGACGGGCTATTTGCTGGCATCTGGCAATCAACGCCGGGCAAGTGGCATGTGCAGTATGACGAATGGGAATATTTCTCGATTCTCGAAGGGCATTCCATCCTAACGGATGCAGGCGGTGTCGAAACGCATCTGAAGGCCGGTGACCGTATGATCCTGCGTCCCGGCTTCAGTGGCACATGGGAGGTTTTGGAAACCACGGTGAAAGATTACGTGATCCGCCTATAGGCAAGGGGCTTCCCCCCTGCGCAAGCTTCTGGCATATGCCGGGCATCAGAAACGAGGAAGCACCCCATGCATGATATTCGTCAGATCCGCGACACCCCTGAAGCCTTCGACGCCGCCATGGCCCGTCGGGGTCTGTCGCCCGTGTCGGGCAAGATCCTTGCATTGGACGAAGCGCGACGCGCCTCAATCCTGGCGGCCGAGACTGCACAGGCAGATGCCAACAAGGCAGCAAAAGCTGTGGGCGCGGCAAAGGCCTCTGGGGACGATGCGGAGTTTGAACGCTTGCGCGCGCTGGTGGCCGAAAAGAAATCCGAGATCGCGCAGCTGAACGACGCGGCAAAGGAAAAAGATGCACAGCTGAATGCGTTGTTGATGGAACTGCCCAACATCGTCGCGCAGGATGTGCCGGACGGCGTGGACGAAGACGACAACGTCGAAATCAAGCGTTGGGGCACCCCGCGCGTGTTCGATTTTGCCCCCAAGGAGCATTACGACCTGCCCGCCGCCCAAGACGGTCTGGACTTCGAGACGGCGGCCAAGCTGTCGGGGTCGCGCTTTGTCGTGCTGTCGGGCGCCATCGCGCGGCTGCATCGGGCCTTAGCGCAATTCATGCTGGATGTGCATGTGATCGAAAACGGCCTGACCGAGACGTGGACCCCGGTGCTGGTCAAGGAAGACATGATGTATGGCACCGGCCAACTGCCCAAGTTCGGCGAGGACAGCTATCAGACCACCAACGGGTGGTGGCTGGTGCCCACCGCCGAGGTGCCGCTGACCAATATCGTGAACGGGCTGACGATCGACGAAAGCTATCTGCCACGTCGCTATGTGGCGCATACTCAATGCTTCCGTTCGGAAGCGGGCAGCGCGGGGCGTGATACGGCCGGGATGCTGCGTCAGCACCAGTTCGAGAAGGTCGAAATGGTGTCGGTGACCCGCCCCGAAGACAGTGACGACGAACATCAGCGTATGACCAACTGCGCCGAAGGTATTCTGGAACGGCTGGGCCTGCCCTATCGCACCGTGGTGCTTTGCACGGGCGATATCGGCTTCGGTGCGATCCGCACCCATGACATCGAGGTCTGGTTGCCCGGCCAGAACACCTATCGTGAAATAAGCTCGGTTTCGACATGCGGAGACTTTCAGGCGCGCCGCATGAACGGACGGTTCAAACGCGACAGTGGCGGCAAACCTGAGTTTGTGCACACGCTGAACGGGTCAGGTCTGGCCGTCGGACGCGCCTTGATCGCCGTTCTGGAAAACGGGCAAGAAGCCGATGGGTCCGTCACACTTCCCGACGTGCTGCGCCCCTATCTGGGTGGTGCGACGCATATCGGCGCAGACGGCACGCTGGCCTAGTCGATGATCTCGTCCAGAAGTTGATCAAGGGTGCGCGGGCGGTAATCCGTTTTGCGCACCCGGTCCTGAGCCGCGCCACTGACCTGAGACAGAAAGACCTCGCCGGTGTCGGGGTGGGTCTGTAACGGTCTGTCGCGCAGCAAGCGCCCCCACAGGTTGCGCCACGAGGGATGGCGCGCGGCCCCTTTGTCGTCCGCGCCAATATCCGCCAGCATCAGCAGAGGTGACAGCCGACGGGCGTCGAAATCCAGGTCGCGCTCCTGTGCGCCTGCGACGATCCAAGCGGTCGGAAAGGCCGACAAAGCGGGCACTCGACCGCTGCCTCCGACAATGCCGTGATTGCCCGCAAACCAAAGCTGTTGATACAGCGACGTGGGTCCGGTGACCTCTTCGTTCAGGGCATCAAGATTGGCCCAAAGCGCCGGCGGAAAATGCCGGCGTCGTTCATCAATGGCCACCGCGTGGCGCGCGGCCCCCACAGATCGGGACAGATCGGCATCGTGAAACGCGTAATGTGCGTTGAACACCCGCGCGACCAGGCCAAGAAAGCTGGGCAAGCCAAGCGCGCCCACTGTGTCCCAGACCCCTAGATAGGTGATCTGCAACAGCGTGCTGTCCAACCCACGCGCCCGGCGCCAGTCAAGATCCGCGTCGCTGGTCGCGGTGTCGGGTGACAGCGCCGCCCGCTTGTGCAGCGATTGTTCGCTATCGGGCCGCGACGTCCGGCCTTCGCGGGCGCGATACATCGCCATCGCCTCGGGAATGCGGTCTGTGCAATTGCTGGGCGGGATCCCGGCGGTGCGGATCAATCCGGCCAACGACCGCGCCGTATAAGCGCCGCGCGAAAAGCCAAAAATGTAGATCTGATCGCCCGGTTCATAGGTGAAAATGAGGTTGCGATAGGCATCTAGGATCCGATCGTCCAACCCCCAGCCCAAAGCGCCCCCCATGAACCTGTCCAGCCACCGCGACAACCGCGTCACGCCCTGGCCAATGCCCACACCGGGCAGGTAATGCACAACCTGCGTGGTCCCATCGCGCGCCGTTGGGCGCACAGCTTGCGCCAATCGCACCACGTGGGTGGGGGTCCGGGCATCTGACCGGTTCCAGGTTCCGTCACAGAAGATTGCGATGCGTTTCATCTGCACTCCGGTGGTTTAGGGGGTATCAGATACCCTTTGGGGCGATGGACCTGCAAAGGTCTCCGCGCCAGCATCAGTCGATTTGGGTGCCTTGACGGCCCGCAAGGTCGGTAAAATACTGCCACGCCACGCGGCCGGACCGTGCCCCGCGCGTCGCTTGCCATTCAATTGCTTCGGCGCGCATCGTGTCGTCGTCAATCACCACGCCATAGGCATCGCAATAGCCGCGGATCATCGCAAGGTATTCATCCTGATCGCAGGGGTGGAAACCAAGCCACAACCCGAAACGGTCGGACAGAGACACCTTTTCCTCGACCGCCTCGGACGGGTTGATCGCGGACGAGCGCTCGTTTTCGATCATGTCGCGCGGCATCAGGTGGCGACGGTTCGACGTGGCATAGAACACCACATTCTCGGGTCGCCCTTCGATCCCGCCATCCAACACCGCCTTCAGGCTTTTGTAATGCTGGTCGTCATGGCTGAAGCTCAGGTCATCGCAAAACAGCAAGAACCGGTGCGGGGCATCGCGCAGAAGCGCCAAAAGCCGGCCAACCGAAGGCAAGTCCTCGCGCTGCAATTCCACAATTTTCAACGCTTCGCCCTGTTTCCGAACTTCGGCGTGGACCGCTTTGACAAGGCTGGATTTTCCCATACCCCGTGCACCCCACAAAAGGGCGTTGTTGGCGGGCAGGCCACGGGCAAATTGCAACGTGTTTTCCAACAAGGTGTCACGTGAGCGATTGACACCGATCAAAAGCTCGATGGCCACGCGGTTCACATTGGGCACAGCCACCAACCGGTCCGGCGCAGTGTGCCAGACAAAAGCGTCAGCGGTCGAAAAGTCGGGGGCCGATAGCGGGGCGGGCGACATGCGCTCCAACGCCTCGGCGATACGTGTCATCAGATCGAAGTCGCTCACGCGCCCTTCTCCACCTGACCCGGATCGTCATCATCACCATCGTCGTCGTCGGCGTCCGCGTCGAATTCTGCCATCAGCTCGTCTTCGTCGGCTTCGTCTTCGTCGTCTTCGAACCACAACCCCTGCTCGCGCAGATCGGCTTCGCGCTTCGTCTCAACGCGCTTCACAAGCTGGATCGAGATTTCATAGAGCCCGTAAACCACCACGAACAAGATCACCTGCGTGATGACATCCGGCGGCGTGACAAGCGCGGCCAACACCAAAATGCCGACCACAGCATATTTGCGCATATCCGCCAGACCTTGCGAGCTGACCAGCCCGGCCTTGCCCATCAGGGTCAGCAGCACGGGCAGCTGGAAACACAGACCGAAGGCCACGATGAACTTGATGGTCAGGCGCAGATACTCCTGCACCGACCCCTGAAAGTCGATAGAGGCGGCAACGTCCGTCTCGCCCACATTGCCCGCTTGCTGGAAGCCCAGAAAGAAGTCGAAGGCCAGCGGCATGACCACATAGAAGGCAAAGGACGCGCCGATGAAAAACATCACTGGCGACGCGATCATAAAGGGCAGGAACGCGTTCTTCTCAGACTTGTAAAGCCCTGGTGCCACGAACCGCCACAGCTGATAGCTGATATAGGGGAACGACAGCACCAGCCCGCCAAACAGAGAGATCGAGATGGCGACAAAGAAGCCTTCTTGCAGTTTGATCAGGATGAGCCCGCACTGGTCCTGGCCACGTTCGGCCATCGTTGTGCATAGCGGTTCGGTCAGAAAGTTGAAAATCGGGTTCCAAACCGTGAAACAGATTATCATACCGACAACAAATGCCAGCGCAGAATGGATCAGGCGCGTGCGCAATTCGGTCAGATGCTCGATCAACGGGGCCGAGCTGTCTTCGATCTGGTCAGGGTCGCTCATGCGTCAGATTTGTCCGTGGGTTTGGCGGCAGGCTTGGCGTCGCGTTTGGCTTTAGGTTTGGCGGCAGGCTTGGTCTTGGGTTTGGCCTTCGACGTGGCGGCGGTTGCTTTTGCGGCAGGCTTCTTGGCAGTCGGCTTCTTGGCCGCGGGCTTCTTCGCCGCAGGCGCCTTGGCTGCGGCCCGTTTGGCCGGAGCCGTTTTTTCTTCGGGTTTGCCAACGGTCTTTTCGACCGGCCGCTTCGAAGGCTGACGCTTCACCTTCAGCATCTCGGCTTTTCTGGCAGCATCGGCGGCTTCTTTGGTCTGGCGTTCAGTGGCGGCTTTCGCGGTCGCCTCGTGGATCTTGCGGGCCGCATCAGCACGGGCGTCATCCAGCGCAGGCTTTTGCGGATCGTCCTGATCCTTGGCACCTGATTTGGTCGGCTCATCCGCTGCTTTCTGGTCGCGCAACGATTTCGCCGGATCCCATTTTTCAAAGCCGTCTGCAGCCTTGTTCAGAGCATCCAACCCCATCGCCTTGGACGAGGTGGCGGATTTGAACGTATCTGCAATATCCTTGGCACCGGATTCGTCCGCCGCTTCGTTCATCGCCTGGCTGAACTCGCGCCCCATCTGGCGCGCGCGCGCCGTAAAGCGGCCAAGCGTGCGGAACATGCCGGGCAAGTCTTTGGGACCAACCACGATCAGGGCAACCACCCCGATGACCAGAAGCTCGGAAAAGCCGATATCGAACATGGGCAGCGCCCCCTAACGGTCGCGGCTTACGCCTTTTCGTTGTCAGTCTCGGGGGTCACGTCTTTGGCAACCTCAGAGGCTTGCTCTTCGATTTCCTTCTTGCCGTCGTCGACGCCTTTTTTGAAGGCTGTGATGCCTTTGCCCACTTCGCCCATCAGCGACGAGATCTTGCCGCGGCCGAACAGAACCAGCACGACGACAGCGATCAGCAGAAGGCCCGGAAGGCCGATATTGTTGAGCATGTTATTCTCCCTCATAGGAGGGGCGCATGGCCCGTCCTCTTGTATAACGCCCGAAACATTTATTGCTTCGCGCGGCAAGTTCAAAGCCCCAAAGCGAAAAACTGCACCGAAAAACATGAGAGAAATGCGCGCAGGGGCCTTGATCGCGTCTGTGTCATGATAGAAATCGGTGGCTCGCGTGGCAAGGTGGCGCCACGTCGCGTCCGCTGGACAAGCGATTCTCAGCCCTAATCAGGCACGATTTTCAGGCGCGGGGCGAACGGGTCGGGGCGGGGCGAGGCAGATCAGCCTTGCGGCGCCTCTGGCCCCGGCTCCAACCGGTGCGGAAAGACGAAACAGCGATCGCGTCGGATGGCGATCCACAGCGGCGTGCCTTGTTGCGGCAGGAAAACCGACGGCACCGAAGCGGTCAGAATGGTCCCACCATCCTCCATTCGGAAATCAACAAGGCTTTCTTTGCCGATGAACCGCGCACGGTCCACCAACGCACGCGCCCAGACCCCGTGATCGGGGGTCGGGCTTGGACCTTTGCCGCCTCTGTCAAAGTCGATCTTCAAGTGTTGTGGGCGAATGACGATATCGACCCGCGTTCCGTCCGGCATGCCGGGGGCCAGAAATTGCCCGAACGCGGTATCCGTCAGCGCGCCGCGCACCTCTCCGGTGATGACGTTCACGTCGGAAAAGAACGCTGCTGCCTTCAGGTCTACTGGCGCGTTGTAAATGTTGTAGGGCGCGCCGCGTTGCACAACTTGCCCGTCGCGCATCAGCGCGATTTCGTCGGCCATGCGCATCGCTTCTTCGGGTTCATGGGTGACCAGAAGCACCGCCGCGCCCTCGTCTTTCAGAATGCCCAATGTTTCATCCCGAATACCGTCGCGCAGTCGGTTATCAAGGCCGGAAAACGGCTCGTCCATCAGCATGATCGACGGGCGCGGGGCCAGCGCGCGGGCCAGCGCCACGCGCTGTTGCTCGCCGCCGGACAGCTCGTGCGGAAAGCTGTCGATGAAGCGCGCCAGCCCGACCTTGTCGAGCAACGTCCGAACCCGCAACCTTTTTTCGGTGCGCGAGCCCTTTAGCCCGAACGCCACGTTGTCGGCGACCGACAAGTGCGGGAACAGCGCGAAATCCTGAAACATCAACCCGATGTGACGCTTTTCCGGGGGGACGAACACGCCCGGACCGGCCACTTGCTGTCCGTCGATCCACACCTCGCCCGAGGTCTGGCGGTCCACACCCGCAATGATGCGCAGTGTCGTGGATTTGCCGCAGCCCGACGGGCCAAGCAGCCCGGTGACCTGCCCTGCCTGCAACGATAGCGACACGCCACTGACCACTGGTCGCCCGCCGAACTCTCGCACGAGGTCGCGGATTTCAAGCCGGGCTTCGTTGATGCTGGTGCCGTCCATGTTCGCGGGCTGATCCTTAGCTTAGTCCGCAGGCGCGGGTGGATACCCGATGAATTCCATCAGGCTTTTATGGGGCATATCAGCCCCCCTTTTGTCCCGCAAGCCCCTCACCCGATCCGCCGCCAACACGACGCGGCACCCGTCGCCCTTGTCGCTTTCGGCCTAGCATCGCGGCGCGAAACAGCGATGCTGTCCATATCGTCCGAGGGTTTGCATGCGCTTTCTTATTACATTTGCACCGCTTCTATTATCCGTCGTCCTGCTGCAGCTTAGCTCGGGCGGGGTTGGTCCGCTGGACGCGTTGTCGGGGCTGAAGCTTGGCTTCACCAAGGCCGAGATCGGAATGCTGGGGTCGGCGCATTTCGTCGGCTTCTTTGTCGGCTGCTGGTGGGCGCCGCGCTTGATGGGCACAGTTGGTCACGCCCGCGCCTTTGCCGGGTTTACCGCGATGGGGGCCATTGGGCTGCTGGCGCATATGCTGTGGGTTGATCCTGTGCCGTGGGCCGTCATGCGCATCGCGACCGGGCTAAGCGTTGCTGGCGCCTATACGGTGATCGAGGCGTGGATGAACGCAAGTATCACGAACGAGACCCGAGGCCGCGCGATGGGCGGCTACCGGGCGGTCGATCTTGGCGGGTCGCTTGCCGCACAACTTCTGATCGGCGTTTTGGATCCTGCGCATTACGTGTCTTACAACGTGCTGGCCCTGACCTGCTGCGCGGCCATTCTGCCACTTGCCCTGACCCGCACGCCGCAACCCGTGACCCCCAGCACCCCGCGCCTGCGCCCCGCGCTTGCTTGGGTGCGATCGCCCCTGGCCGTCGCGGGCGTCATCGTCGCAGGCATCACATCGGCCGCATTTCGGATGGTCGGCCCGATCTATGGCCAAGAGGTCGGCCTTGCCACGGGACAACTCGCTTGGTTTCTGGCCAGCTTCGTTCTGGGCGGCGCGCTCGCCCAGCTTCCGGTGGGCTGGCTGGCCGACCGATATGACCGTCGCGCGGTGCTGATCGGTCTGTCGATTGCAGCGATCCTAAGCTGCAGCGTCACCGTTATGGCATCCAGCATGGGCCAAAGCGTGGCCTTCATTACCGCAGGGTTTTTCGGCTTCACCACCTTTCCGATCTTTTCGGTCTCCGCCGCCCACGCCAACGACTTTGCCACCAGCGAAGAACGGGTCGAACTGTCGGCCGCGCTGATGTTCTTTTACGCCGTCGGGGCCATCGCGTCGCCCTTGGTGGCCTCGGGTCTGATCGAACATTTCGGCCCCTCCGCCCTGTTCGCCTTCATCGCGGTCGGGCATCTGGGCTTGATCGTGTTCGGTCTGGCGCGAAGCCGGCAACGCCCGACGCGCACCATCCGCACGCCCTATACCTATACGCCGCGCACGTCGTTTTCGATGGGTCGATTGTTTGGCAAGCTGCGCGATCGCGACTAGGCGACAGTGCTGCGACCTGCATGTGATCCGAAACTCTGGCATTGCAGATGGGCATCGCGTATACGGCCCAAAACCGAAAAACACCCCGCAGAACCGGAGCACACATGAACCGCGTCCTTATCACCTCGGCGATCCCTTACATCAACGGGATCAAGCACCTCGGCAATCTGGTCGGCTCGCAACTGCCTGCTGACCTTTATGCGCGCTATAACCGTGGCCGGGGTCGCGAGGTCATGTTCATCTGCGCCACCGACGAACACGGCACGCCCGCCGAGTTGGCCGCCGCCAAGGCTGGCAAACCGGTGGCCGAGTTCTGCGCCGAAATGCACGCGGTTCAGTCCGAGATAGCCGATGGTTTCCGCCTGTCGTTCGACAATTTCGGGCGCTCGTCATCGGACAGAAACCACAAGCTGACCCAGCATTTCGCGGGCAAGCTGGCCGAGAATGGTCTGATCGAAGAAGTGTCGGAAAAGCAGGTCTATTCGCACGCCGATGGCCGCTTCCTGCCGGATCGTTATATCGAGGGCACCTGCCCCAATTGCGGCTATGACGGCGCGCGCGGCGACCAGTGTGAAAACTGCACCAAGCAGTTGGACCCGACCGACCTGATCGACCCCCGTTCAGCCATTTCCGGGTCGACCGACCTTGAGGTGCGCGAAACCAAGCACCTGTATCTGCGCCAGTCCAAGCTGAAGGACAAGCTGGACGCGTGGATCGACACCAAAACGGATTGGCCGGTTCTGACCACGTCCATTGCCAAGAAATGGCTGCACGACGGGGACGGGCTGCAAGACCGGGGCATCACACGCGATCTGGACTGGGGCGTGCCGGTCAAGAAAGGCGACGTTGATTGGCCGGGCATGGAAGGCAAGGTCTTCTATGTCTGGTTCGACGCGCCCATCGAATATATCGCCGCCACCGCCGAGCTTGCCGACAAGCTGGGCGAGCCTGACGCGTTCTGGCACCGTTGGTGGCGCACTGACAAGGGCGCGGATGACGTGCGGTATGTGCAATTCATGGGCAAGGACAACGTGCCCTTCCACACGCTCAGCTTCCCCGCGACCATCATGGGATCGGGCGAGCCGTGGAAGCTGGTCGATTACATCAAGTCGTTCAACTACTTGAACTATGACGGCGGGCAATTCTCGACCTCCAAGGGACGCGGCGTGTTCATGGATCAGGCCCTGTCGATCCTGCCTGCGGATTACTGGCGCTGGTGGCTCTTGTCCCACGCACCCGAAAACTCGGACAGTGAGTTTACGTGGGAAAACTTTCAGGTCAGCGTGAACAAAGACCTGTCGGACGTGCTGGGCAACTTCGTCAGCCGCGTCACCAAGTTCTGCCGCTCGAAGTTCTCGGAAGCCGTGCCGGATGGTGGCACCTATGGCGATCTGGAACATGCGCTGATCGCGGACCTGACCGCCAAAACCCGCGCCTATGAAGGCCATATGGAAGCGATGGACGTGCGCAAAGCCGCGCAAGAACTGCGCGGTATCTGGGTCGCGGGCAACGAATACCTGCAAACGGCAGCCCCTTGGACGACCTTCAAGACCGACCCGGAACAGGCGGCGGCGCAGATCCGTTTGGCGCTAAACCTGATCCCGTTTTATGCCGTGTTGTCGGCGCCCTTTATTCCCGATGCGGCGAACACGATGATGGCGGCGATGGGCGCAGACAACCACGGCTGGCCCGACGATGTGCCCGCCACCCTTGGCGCGCTGAAACCGGGTCACGCTTTCACGGTGCCCGACAATGTGTTTTCCAAAATCTCGGACGAGGATCGGGAAAGCTGGCAGGAACGGTTTGCCGGCACGCGCGACTGATCGGCTCTGCAACACACTTTATATGGCGGGTGGGTGGCGTTTTCACACCACATCTGCCTTTTCCCTTTCCTTTCGGCTAAAACGGATTATCTTCAGGGAAAGACAACAATAACCGGATATTTTGGCCGGACACATGGGTAGCAAGGGCGGCAAGAAAGTGACCATCGCAAAGGGAAAGCAACGGCCTATTCGGCTTTCGCTCAGCGACAAGCGGTCTGTGCGCACGCAATTTGGCGCGCTGCCTTATCGGTTGCACGAAGGACGGGTCGAGGTTTTGCTGATCACAACCCGAGGCACCGGGCGTTGGATTATTCCGAAGGGCTGGCCGATGGATGGCGAAACCCCCGCAGGGGCGGCCGCGACCGAAGCCTTTGAAGAGGCTGGCGTCGAAGGCAAGCTGAGCCACAATGTCCTTGGTTTTTTTGCCTATGACAAAGGTCATGCGGGCGAACGGTTGCCCTGTGTGGTGGCCGTGTTTCCGCTGAAGGTGAAGAAGATACACAAATCCTATCCCGAAAAAGCCGAGCGGCGGCGCAGATGGGTCAGTGCGAAAAAGGCGGCTCAGATGGTATCCGAACCAGAGCTGCGGCGGATGATCAAAGACTTCGATCCAAAGACCCAGACCTAGCCACGACTGCAGGCGAATTGGCGTCGTGCGCCTTGCATGGGCTGGTCAGGATAGCCATATTTGAAAGACGAAGAGTTTTACGGGGCGCGAAATGATCCGCTATGCGTTGAAATGTGATCAGAACCATGGCTTTGAAAGCTGGTTCCAGAACGCCGAAGCCTTTGACGGGCTTCGCGCGGCAGGACATATCAACTGCCCTGAATGCGGATCGGCGAATGTGGAAAAAAGCCTGATGGCCCCCAAGGTGCGTCCAGCACGCGCGGCACAAACGCAGCCGGTACCCGCCCAACAAAAACCCTCCGCGCCGATGGCGGCCCCCAATCCAGAGATCACAGCAGAGATTGCCAAACTGCGCGCCAAGGTCGAAGCCGAAAGCGAATATGTCGGCGGGTCTTTCGCGCAAGAGGCGCGCGCGATGCATTTGGGCGACGTGCCCGAACGCTCGATCTATGGCGAGGCAAAGCTGGCCGACGCCAAGGAGCTGATCGAAGATGGTGTTCCCGTGATGCCCCTGCCCTTCACGCCCAGCCGCAAAGTCAACTAAGCAACGGCGCCACGCACCTGACCTGCATGCACGCCGACGACAGTGTCGCACCCTTTGCAGCCTTGCTCTTTTGCCCCTCACGCCCTAAACACGCCCGGACACAAAAACACAGACGGGGTTCAGGGCTAAGATGCCTATTCTGGTGATGAAATTCGGCGGCACCTCGGTCGCCACGCTGGACCGGATCCACCGGGCCTCGAAACGGGTCGCACGTGAGGTGGCGAACGGCTATGACGTGATCGTCATCGTGTCGGCCATGTCGGGGCGCACCAACGAGCTGGTGGGCTGGGTCGAAGAAACCTCGCCGCTGTTTGACGCCCGCGAATATGACGCGGTGGTGAGCTCGGGCGAGAACGTGACCGCTGGCCTGATGGCGCTGCGCCTGCAGGAAATGGACGTCCCCGCACGCAGTTGGCAGGGCTGGCAAGTGCCGGTGCAAACCACCAGCGCCCATTCAACAGCGCGCATCGAAGACATTCCGCCGGCAAACATCAAAGCCAAGTTCAGCGAAGGCATGAAAGTGGCTGTGATCGCAGGCTTTCAGGGGATCAGCCCAGAGGGGCGCATCACCACGCTAGGACGCGGTGGGTCAGACACCACAGCCGTGGCCTTTGCGGCGGCCTTTGGCGCGGAGCGCTGCGATATCTATACCGATGTGGACGGCGTTTACACGACAGACCCGCGCATCTCGGACAAGGCCCGCAAGCTGGACCGCATCGCCTTCGAAGAGATGTTGGAGCTTGCCTCGCTGGGCGCAAAGGTTCTGCAAACCCGCTCGGTCGAGTTGGCGATGCGCTATAAGGTGAAGCTGCGCGTCTTGTCGAGCTTCGAAGAATATGACCCGGAAGCAGGCACGTTGGTCTGCGACGAGGAGGATATCATGGAAAGTAAAGTTGTTGCCGGTGTCGCCTATCAGCGCGACGAGGCCAAGATGACCCTGATTTCGGTGGCCGACCGCCCCGGCATCGCGTCCGCCATCTTCACCCCGCTGGCTGAGGCCGGCGTTAACGTGGACATGATCGTTCAGAACATCTCGGAAGAAGGTCGCACGGACATGACTTTCTCGTGCCCCGTTGATCAGGTGGCACGTGCGGAAAAAGCAATGGCCGACGCGAAAGCGCGCGGTGACATCAATTTCCACGACATCGTGGCCGACAAGGACGTGGCCAAAATCTCGGTCGTTGGCATCGGGATGCGCAGCCACACGGGCATTGCCGCCAAGATGTTCCAGGTGCTGTCAAACGAGGGCATCAACATCAAGGTCATCACCACCTCCGAAATCAAGATCTCGGTGCTGATCGACCGCAAATATATGGAACTGGCCGTGCAGGCGCTGCACGACGCGTTCGAGTTGGAGAAAGCCTAAGCCGAACTGGCTTTAATGTGTATTGAGAGCGGTCTCGCCGAAGGGCGGGGCCGTTTTTTTTGGGCGGTTCAGACGCAAATTCACCTTCTGTGACGGAACCAAATCAGTATGGTCTTATCGCACTGGTCTCGCTTGTAACCTTGTTCAAACCAAGCTTCGAGATCGCCGTGCATTAACCACCCAAGCCCTTCTTAATCAAATCATATCCGACGCCCCCGGACAGGATCGTCATAATGCCCGCAGCCATACCGCCTGACCCCATGCTTATCAGCACGTCAATCGCAATCGTAGTGGTGCCTACTATCACATCGGTGGCCGCTGCCGCGAGAAACACTTCGGCTTCGCCTGCTGGGGCGTTTGGATCCACACCACCAAGAAAGCGTGCGTTACAAAAGCTTGATTCAACGTCACTTTCTATCAAAAGGTCCTTGTCAATGAATGGAGCTTCAAGTGGCATCGAAACGCGATCAAACAAGGCTTGCTCCACCAAAGCGATTGCAGCGTCCGTCGCGCCAGCTTTCCTAAACTCCGCAACCTCGAAAGCGACGAATTCTTCGATCCCCGTTTCTTGAATCACGTTGGGTTCGGGGTATTCCACCGTTTCGAACCAATTGGCCGTGTTTAGCAAAAGTTCGTCGGCTGCGACTTTGCGAACAAGACCACAGCCGACAGACGCAATGACAGAGACATCGGCATTGGATAGCTCGCCTTGCTTCCAGATTTCCGCAACAACGTTCAGATCAGATACATAGGCCTTGGCGTCGAACGCATCAGAAGAAAAATCCTGCGCGTGGACCTGGCCCGGAAAAACCCAGAGCAAAAGTGAAAATAAGGTGCTCGTAAACCTATGCATGGCGATATTCCCCTCATGGACGACACAATCACCACTTTAGCATGAATATCTGACTGGCTCTATCACGCCTCAGAAGGGGAAAGGCTCGGACAAGTTAGATCCGGGTGCGGAACCTAAATCGTGGCAGCTCTAACCCTAGGCATGTTTGGTTTTTCCCATTGGCAGAGTATAAAATCCGCCTCAGCTCAGGCTTATGCTTTGACGCCACAACAGGCATGTTGCCCAAACACTTGGCACCTGCGCGACAAGTTGCCGTGCTGTACCCGTTTTTCGCCAATCAGGGGCAAGGAGCTTCTGGCAAAGGCCGCGCCTTCGCACTACGATAGGGATCGTCCAAGGGACTGGATGCGCCACCCAAATCGGGGTGGTGTGACTCCGTCCGCGGAAAACAGGGAACGGTAAGAATGGCAGAAAGCCAGCTAAGCGACAGTCGCAAATTGCTTGTCAGCCTGCGCGAAACGCTCGCAGCGGCGTCCAAGGGGCAAGAGCGTCTGGACAGGATCACGTCGTTGATCGCCAAAAGTCTTGGGGTCGAGGTCTGCTCGATCTATCTGTTTCGCGACAGTGAAACGCTCGAGCTCTGCGCCACAGAAGGTCTGAATGCAGAAGCGGTTCACCAAACCCGACTGCGCATCGGGGAAGGGCTAGTTGGTCGCGTCGCCCGTCGCGGGCGCCCGATCAACACCAAAGATGCGCCATCTGAACGCGGCTTTCGCTACATGCCGGAAACAGGCGAAGAGATTTATTCCAGCTTTCTTGGCGTGCCTGTGCAGCGCCTTGGCGAAACGCTGGGCGTTTTGGTCATCCAATCAAAAGATGCGCGCGAGTTCTCAGCGGACGAGCTTTATGGCATCGAGGTCGTGGCCATGGTGCTGGCTGAAATGACCGAACTGGGCGCCTTCGTGGGCGAAGGCGAAGCGATGGGGGCCCTGCACCAGCGGCCCGCCACCTTCCGGGGTGGCATCGGTCAGGAAGGGGCTGCCGAA
The DNA here is from genome assembly GCF_947497285.1 of uncultured Aliiroseovarius sp. Lineage (GTDB taxonomy): Bacteria > Pseudomonadota > Alphaproteobacteria > Rhodobacterales > Rhodobacteraceae > Aliiroseovarius. Next base: position 213,485 of record NZ_CANMFT010000006.1, read on the forward strand.
GGGCATGTCTGGCTGCACGAACCCCGTGTGGTCGTCACCAATCCGGTGGCCGACGATCCCGACGCTGAACTGGTGCGCCTGACAGAGGCGGTTGAAATCCTGCGCGTGTCCGTCGACGAGCTTCTGGCGAACACTTTGACCAAAGACAAGGAACAGATGCAGGTCCTTGAGGCCTATCGCATGTTTGCCAACTCCAAGGGCTGGATGCGGCGCATGCAAGAAGATATCTCACGCGGGTTGTCCGCGGAAGCGGCGGTCGAAAAAGAACAGTCTGCCGCGCGCACCCGCATGGGTCAGGTGCCTGATGCTTACCTGCGCGAAAGGCTTCATGATCTGGACGATCTCTCCAATCGCCTGCTCCGTATCCTGACCGGTCAGGGGAAGGAAACCGGCGCTGAAATGCCTGAGAACCCGATCCTGATCGCGTCCAATATCGGACCCGGAGAGCTTCTGGAATACGGCCGTGGCCTGCGCGGAATCGTGCTGGAGGAAGGTTCGGTTGCCAGTCACGCCGCGATTGTGGCGCGGGCCTTGGCGATCCCGTTGATCGTTCAGGCCGGTCGCATCTCGACCGAGGCGTTGAACGGCGACCACATTCTTGTCGACGGCGAAACCGGGGTGGTGCACCTGCGTCCTGAAGAAACGATCGTGACCGCCTTTCGCGACAAGATGGCGATGGAGGCCGCCCAACAGGAACGATACCGCAGCCTGCGCGACAAACCAGCGATGGGCCTGTGTGGCACTGAAATCAAGCTGCATATGAATGCCGGTCTGATGGCCGATCTGCCGTCGCTTGAAAACTCTGGCGCGGCGGGTGTCGGGCTGTTTCGGACCGAACTGCAATTCCTGACGGTCAGCAAAATCCCCCGGCGCGGCGATCTGGCCGCGACTTATGCCCGCGTTCTGGATGCCGCCAAGGGCAAGCGCGTGACGTTCCGCACGCTCGACATCGGGTCTGATAAGGTCTTGCCTTACATGAACCCGCTGGACGAACCGAACCCCGCCTTGGGTTGGCGCGCGATCCGCGTCGGGTTGGACAAACCCGGTGTCATGCGGATGCAGCTGCAAGCGCTGATCCGCGCGGCTGCGGGGCGCGAGCTTTCGGTGATGTTCCCGTTCATCGCACAGCTTGACGAATTTCGTGACGCCCGCGAGATGCTGTTGACCGAGATCGAACGCGAACGCAACTTGGGTCACATCCTGCCCAAAACTGTCGAAATCGGCGCCATGTTGGAAACACCGTCGATGGTTTTTGCGCCGCAACAGTTCTTTGAGATGGCGGACTTCATTTCGATCGGCGGCAATGATCTGAAGCAGTTTTTCTATGCCGCGGATCGTGAAAACGAACGGGTGCGGCGTCGGTATGACACGCTGAATGTATCGTTTTTGAACCTGATTGAAGAAATCATCACCCGGTGCGAGGTCGCGCGCACGCCCCTAAGCTTTTGTGGCGAAGACGCAGGGCGACCGATCGAAGCCGTCTGTTTTGCCGCCTTGGGATTACGTCAACTTTCGATGAGACCGGCCTCGATCGGACCAGTCAAACACCTGATAAGACGCACGAATATCGGAGACCTGAAAGAGGTCATCGACGAAGCCCGCTTGTCTGGTGCGCAGTCGGTTCGGCCGGCTGTCCTGGAATGGCTGACGCGGCGGCGAACCTAAAATCGCCAAGAAAACGCAAAAAGCTGTGTAAAATTTTGCGCATCTTAGGAGTTTTTTCAGTTTTTTGAACAAAGGTGGAACGGAGAAAAAGGAGATACCTTATGCCGTTCCGCATCCTGTTTACCGGAATTTTCACCGGGTCACTTGCCGCCGCCTTTGCTTTCACACAGGAAAACGGAATGGTGCTGGCAATTTTAGCCTATGCCATTTTTGGTGTGATGACTCTGTTAGGGTTCGGTTTGTTGACCTATGCGGCCCCTAAACGACCTGTGGCCGCACAGACGCCAAACCAAGATCAACCAAGCTCGCGCCATTGGCACGCCTTGGTATGGCCGCAGCAAAGCCAAGGCATTGGCTGGCAGAACCGTCTTGAACGAATGGCGCGCCAAACCACGCCGCCCGTGAATGTCTGCGTGTTCTCGTCGGTCAGGCGCCAGCCGTAATGGGCGTGGTAACGCGCGTCACGACACCTTTGACGCCGTGCCATGCACCACGCGCCACGTCATACCCAAGCACACGTTCGGGGTTGGTTGGCGGTGGCATCTTGATCCCGTCCAGACGTGTGAACCCAAATCGCGCGTAATATGGCGCGTCTCCGACAAGCATCACACGGGTGAGGCCAAGCGCTTGGGCGCGGGCCAGGCTTTCTCGGATCAGCAGTCCACCCAATCCTTCGCCCTGCCGGGTGGGGTGGACCGCGACCGGACCCAACAGAAGGGCCGCATGATCCTGACCTTCTTCGACGATGCGGATCGGCCAATACCGGATAGCGCCCGCCAAAATCCCGTCTGCGTCACGCGCGACAAGCGACAAAGACGCGACCGGAGCGACTTCATCGCGCAACCGATAAGATGACAGCGCCTCGCGTCCGGGCGCAAAGCATAGATCATACAACGCTTCGACTTCCCACCAGTCGTCGTCGGTTTCTTCTGTCAGGTGATACACCTGCTGCCCCTCGTCTTCTGCCTTCCTTTGCTGCTATCACGGCAGGGCGTAAAAAAGGAAGGGAGAAGCACGTGTTCTATGAGCCGAAAAACGGTCATGGATTGCCTCATAACCCGTTCAATGCCTTGATCGTCCCGCGCCCGATCGCTTGGATCACAACCCGCGATGCGGATGGGTCAGAAAACCTTGCGCCTTATTCGTTCTTCAACGGGGTGGCATATGACCCGCCACAGGTCATGTTCGCCACCACTTCGCGCAAATCCGATCGCGCGTTGGGGAAGGACACGATCGACAACATTCAGGCGACAGGTGTCTTCTGCGTGCATATGGTCGGGGAAGACCTGGCCGATGCGATGAACATCTCATCCGGCAGCTATCCACGCGATTCGGACGAAATTGCCCTGGCAAAGCTAGAGCGGGTCGACTGCACGACCATTGCAGCCTCGCGCCTGCCGGCAGCTCCCGCGGCATTGGAATGCAAACTGACCCAGATCACCCGATTGCCCGGCGCTGAAAATCTGGTCTGCTTTGGCGAGGTAACAGGCATTCATCTGCGCGACGATTGTCTGGTCGGGGGGATCTTCGACGTCACCCGCGCACGTCCCTTGGCGCGGCTTGGATATCGTGACTACACCGTCGTGACAGACAAGTTTTCATTGAAACGTCCGGACGAATAGACGGTGTCGCGTGCGCTTGTTAAACTGAAGGCGCACAATGGAGGGTGACATGAACAAAACGGCCTGATTTCCACCTTATGTATCCCCGAAGGAGATCCCATGCCATTTGTCATGCCAGACGCCGCGCGCGTCCACCCCGTTACCTTGCCCGATGGATCAGTCCATCACGGCACTGTCTTTCTAGCCAACGTCATCGACCAGCCAAATATCGAGGTTGGCGACTTCACCTATGCCTCGGATTTCGACCCACCCCCGCCCGAAGGCTGGGCGGCGCGGTTGGCTCCCTATCATTTCCCGATGTCCGAAGGGCGCTTGATCATCGGCAAGTTCTGCCAGATCGCCCACGGGGTGCGCTTCATCACAGCTTCGGCGAACCATGCCTATGCGGGGCTGACAAGTTTCCCCTTTGGCATTTTCGCGCTGGATCAGGAGGAGATGGCGCAACCAGACAGCCGGGACATGCGCATCGGCCACGATGTCTGGCTGGGCTATGGCGCATTGGTTTGCCCCGCGGTGAGCATAGGAAACGGCGCGATCATCGGGGCCGGATCTGTCGTGCGCACAGACGTTCCGGACTATGCCATCGTAGCGGGCAATCCAGCCCGGATCGTCAAAATGCGCCTGCCCACACCTGACATCGACCGGATGAACCGACTTGCGTGGTGGGACTGGCCCACGGATCAGATCGCCCGCGCGCGGATTGCTCTGGAAGCGGGCGATCTGGATGTCTTAGAGGCGTTGGCCCCACCCGGTCGGTGACAGCGCTTAGTGGCTGCCCAGAATACCGGTCTGAACCGAATAGTCGGCGGCAACCTCGTAATCGGGGTCGTCGTCGCTGTCGACCATCAGGTGACCTGCTTTTTTCAGCAATTTGTGGCAATCCCGGCTCAGGTGGCGCAACTGGATCTTCTTGCCGGCCGCCTCGTATTTCAATGCGACCGCCTCGATCGCTTGCAGGGCCGACTGGTCGACCACGCGCGAGCGGGCGAATTCAATGACCACCAGATCGGGGTCACTTTTAACGTCGAAAAGCTCTACAAATCCATCGGCCGAACCGAAGAAAAGCGGGCCCTCCACGTCATAGACCTTGGCGCCATCTTCGTCGCGCGTCACCGCGTGGATACGCGCCGCCGCGTTCCACGCATAGGCCAGCGCAGATACGATCACCCCCACGACAACAGCCACTGCAAGGTCTTCATAGACCGTGACCGCCGTCACCAGCAGGATGACGAACGCGTCAGTCTTGGGCACCCGGCGCAAGATGGTCAGCGAGTTCCACGCAAATGTGCCGATCACCACCATGAACATCACGCCCACCAAGGCCGCCAACGGGATCATCTCGATCCACGATGACGCCGCCACAATGAACAGCAACAAGAACACCGCCGCTGCGATACCAGCGATCCGCGTGCGCCCGCCGGACTTCACGTTGATCATCGACTGGCCGATCATCGCACAGCCCCCCATGCCGCCGAAGAAACCCGTAACGACATTGGCGGTGCCTTGCGCGATACATTCCTGTGACGCGCCACCACGATGGCCTGTCATTTCACCCACAAGGTTGAGTGTCAGCAGGCTTTCGATCAGACCGATTGCGGCCAGAATGACCGCATAGGGCAGGATGATCCAAAGCGTATCAAGGTTGAACGGTGCAAGCAGCGCCGGGGGATAAATCCCCTCGCCCTGCCCAAACGGAAGGTGGAAGCTGGGAAGTCCCCCTTTGATCGAGGCCAAATCGCCCACCGTCGGCACGTCGATCCCAAAGGCAATAACGATCCCGGCGACCAGCCCAATTCCGGCCAGTGGCGCAGGGATCGCCTTGGTCAGTTTCGGCATCCCCCAAATGACAACCATGGTCAGCCCAACAAGACCCAACATGCTGATAAGGGGTAGCCCGGTCAGCCACTGTTCGGTGTTGTCCGGGTTCTTGAACTGGGTCAACTGCGCCAGGAAAATCACGATCGCCAACCCGTTCACAAAGCCCAGCATGACGGGATGGGGCACCAGGCGGATGAACTTGCCCCAATGCATGATCCCCGCGAAAACCTGCAGCAGCCCCATCAAAATAACCGTTGCGAACAGATATTCGACGCCGTGCTCGGCCACCAGCGCGACCATCACGACGGCAAGCGCCCCGGTCGCCCCCGAGATCATACCCGGCCGTCCGCCGATCACCGCGGTGATCAGCCCGACCATGAACGCCGCGTAAAGCCCCACCAGCGGGTGCACCCCGGCCACGAAGGCAAAAGCTACCGCTTCCGGCACCAACGCCAAGGCGACGGTCAGGCCCGATAGGATCTCGATCTTGATGCGGTTGGGCGTCAGCTCTTCGGACTGCGACAGGCGCAGATCGGGGCGTTCAATACGGGCGGCATAACGTGCCAAAAGGGCTCGGGGCATGGGGGCACCTCGTTTGGGGAAATCTGTTCGCGATGTGCGCTGACTACAGGCATTCGGTAGCGTAAACAATGCCCCAAACAGGATACCGACCTGCAATTGCCGCATGGCAACAGGACCGACCGCGCGCTAGGGTGACGCCACTTGGCAAAACGGAGGCTGGCATGGACACGCATATCGGGATCATCGGCGGATCCGGCGTTTACGAGATTGACGGGCTGGAAGACGCGCGCTGGCAGAGCGTTGACAGCCCTTGGGGCATCCCGTCTGATCAGGTTCTGACAGGCACGCTGGACGGTGTGAAGATGGCTTTTCTGCCGCGTCACGGCCGGGGTCATGTGCACGCCCCGTCCGATGTGCCCTATCGTGCCAATATCGACGCGCTTAAGCGTTTGGGCGTGACGGATGTGATCAGCGTTTCGGCCTGTGGGTCGTTCCGCGAAGACATGGCGCCGGGCGATTTTGTCATTGTAGATCAATTCATTGACCGCACATTCGCGCGACCGAAAAGCTTTTTCGGGTCGGGCTGTGTGGCCCATGTCGGGTTTGCCCATCCCACCTGCCCGCGCCTGTCGGCGGCCTGTGCGACGACGGCCCGCAATGCGGGTGTCACGGTTCACGAGGGTGGCACTTATCTGGCGATGGAAGGCCCGCAGTTTTCGACGCTGGCCGAAAGCCGGATGTATCGTGACCAGTGGGGTGCGCATGTGATCGGTATGACGAATATGCCCGAAGCGAAGCTCGCCCGAGAAGCCGAGCTTTGCTACGCCTCGGTCGCCATGGTCACAGACTACGATTGCTGGCATCCCGATCATGACGAAGTTGACGTGGCGCAAGTCATCGCAACCTTGACCGGCAACGGGGGCAAAGCGCGCCGGATGGTGGCCGGTCTGCCGGGACTTCTGGGGGCCGACCGCGCACCCTGCCCGCATGGGTGTGACCGCGCTCTGGACATGGCGATCATGACGGCCCCGGACAAACGCGACCCAGCGCTTTTGGCCAAGCTGGACGCGGTTGCGGGGCGGGTGTTGTGACGATGCGCCCCTTGCGTCACTGATTGGTTTGCGCCAAACCGTATCCGACCATTTCTGCGAAAGGCGTTTCCATGAACAAGGGCAAGACCGTCAAGGACTATATCCGCACCATCGTCGACTTCCCGCATGAGGGCATCCTGTTTCGCGATGTGACGACGCTTTTTGCCGACCCGCGCGGGTTTCGTATGGCGGTCGATCAGATGCTGCATCCCTATGCGGGTATGCAGATCGACAAGGTGATCGGGCTCGAGGCGCGCGGTTTCATTCTAGGTGGCGCGATTGCGCACCAACTGACCCTTGGCTTCGTGCCGATCCGCAAGAAGGGCAAGCTGCCCGGTGCCACGCTGTCACAATCCTATACGCTGGAATATGGCGAGGCGGTGGTGGAAATTCATGACGACGCGATCCAACCCGGCGAGAAGATCCTGTTGGTCGATGACCTGCTTGCGACGGGCGGTACCGCCGAGGCTGGTATCAAACTGATCGAGCGGTTGGGCGGCGAGATCGTCGGTTGCGCCTTTATCGTCGACCTGCCCGAATTGGGTGGGCGCAAGCTGATCGAGGATATGGGCATGGATGTCCATGTTCTGTGCGAATTCGACGGGCTGTGAACCTCTCGTTAACTTCGACTCGCTAATCCTGTTCCTGCCTGACCGGAGTTCAGGCGCTGCTTGCTAGCATGACCAATCGTGCAACGCCCCGCCTCACCCCGGCGGGGCGTTTTCAATTGCAACTAATTGCTTGCTTTTAGCAACCTAATGGTGAGCTATTCGAATATGACACCCGGGTTCATGATCCCCTGCGGGTCCAACGCATCCTTGATGCGGCGCATGGCCGACAGGCGGGCCGGGTCACCGTAGCGACGCAGCTCATGTGGTTTCAGTCGCCCGACGCCGTGCTCTGCACTGAGCGAGCCATCGGCCTGATGAACCAACCCATATACGATATCTCGCACGCGCTGGCGCAGCGGCTCAAAATCATCTGCCGTCTGCCCTTCGGGTGGGAAGACGTTGTAATGCAAATTGCCGTCGCCCAAGTGGCCAAAAGCATTCACGCGGACCGGACCAAATGCTGCCAGCGCCTTGTCAGCATCCTGCAAGAACGTCGGGATCGCGGACAAAGGCAACGAGATATCGTGCGAGCTGATTGACCCGATGGCCTTGTTGGCCCATGGGATATCCTCGCGCAGCTTCCAAAGGGCGTCTCGCTGCCGGATGCTTTGGGCAATGATGCCATCCTGCGCCACCCCCGCTGACCGCGCCGTGTCGAAAAGCGCGGCAAGTTCGGCTTCTGGATCCTGCGACGGACCAAGGCCAAGCTCTATCAGAACGGACCAATTCGGGATCGCCTGAAACGGCAGGTTGTGCCCAAACCCCGTCGCGCTCAGAAATTTCAGCCCGGTGCCCTTGATCAGTTCGAACGCGCTGATCCCCTGCCCCAGTTGTGCCTGCGCCATGGCAAGCAGATCCAGCGCGGCTTGAGGATCACGCACGGACACCATCGCCGTGCCAGTTTGTGCGGGGCGGGGATACATCCGCAGGCTGGCGGCGGTGATCACCCCCAACGTGCCTTCTGCCCCGCATAGAAGGCCGCGCAAATCGAACCCCGTGTTGTCTTTGCGCAAGCGCTTCAGTCCGTGATGCACCGATCCGTCGGGCAACACGGCCTCGACCCCAAGGCACAGGTCGCGTGCGGTGCCATAGCGCAAGACATTGACGCCACCTGCATTTGTCGACAAGCAGCCTCCGATCCGGCACGACCCTTCGGACGCCAGTGACAGTGGAAACAGCCTGTCAGCTGTTGCGGCGGCAGCTTGCACATCGGCCAACACGACACCCGCTTCGGCAACCAACACGTTTTCGCTGGGGTGGACGGCCCGAATGCGGGTCAGACGCTCAAGGCTCAGGATTACGGCGCGCGCATCGGGCATGACCTGCCCGCCGACCAGACCGGTGCCGCCGCCATAAGGGACGACTGGCACACGCGCTGTGGCGCAGGCCCGGATCGTGGTCGCGACCTCTTCGGTCGTGGACGGCGCCACCAAAAGACCACCGCGCCCGTGAAACAGCCCGCGCGGTTCTTCAAGATAGGCTGGGGTCAGTGGTCGAATCACATCGTCGGGCAACGCGGCTCGCAGCCGTGCTTCGAACGCATCATCGACAGAGTTCAGTTCACCCATCAAAGCCCCACTGCTGGCGTTAACCCGCTTGGGTGCGGCCGCGCCGGTCCGACCGGAGGTTGGCATAAAGCACGTGGTTGCGCCAGCGTCCGTTGATTTGCAGATAGCTTTGCGCCACGCCTTCGTATTTGTAACCGACCTTTTCAAGCACCCCGCGCGAGGCGGCATTTTCCGGCAGGCACCCTGCTTCGAGCCGTGACAGGTCAAGCTCGGTGAAGGCGTAGTGCACCATCGCCTCGAGCCCTTCTCGCATGTAGCCCTGACGCGCAAAGCGTTCCCCCACCCAATACCCGGTTGTACCCGCTTGGGCCGGTCCGCGGCGAATATGGTCCAAGGTGATTGCCCCGACCAAGGCTTTGTCCGCCCGTCGGATCATGAACAAGGGCAACGCCGTTCCGCCGACGACGGATCTGTTGGCCCAGTAAACCCGGTTGGTGAAGCTTTTGCGGCTCAGGTGGTCGGTGGCCCATGTGGGCTCCCACGGGGTCAGAAACGCGCGGCTGGCGGTGCGCAATGCAGCCCAGGCGCGATAGTCGCTATGGACCGGGGGGCGCAGCGTCAGCCGGTCGGTTTCGATCCGAACCTTCTTCGGACGGCCCAGCATTACGCCGCACGCCTGTCTTGCAACGCCTCTAGGCGCAACGCTTGTTCAGCCGGGCCATAGACGGCCATGGCCATATCGCCTTCCATCAGGCTGGCCCCGAACCCATGCAGATCGGCAAGCGTCACCGCATCAATCTTTGCCACGGTTTCGTTGACTGACGGCACGCGGTCCCAGATGGCAACCAACCGCGCCATCCGTTCTGCCCGCGCCGAGGGGCTTTCCAACCCCATCAGCAGTCCCGCTTTCATCTGGATGCGCGCGCGTTCCAATTCACGGTTGGTGATATCGGTGGCCGCGCGTTTCATCTCGTCGATGCACAGGCAGGACAGGTCGGCAATGTCGTCGGCAGAGGTGCCCGCATAAATCGTCATCATCCCGGTGTCGTCATAGGCGCCAAGCTGCGAAAAGATCGAATAACACAGCCCGCGCTTTTCACGCACCTCCTGAAACAGACGCGAGGACATGCCGCCGCCCAAGGCGGAGCTGTAAAGCTGCGCCGCATAAAACGCATCGTCGCGATAGCTGGGGGCTTGCAGGCCCAAGGTGAAATGGACCTGCTCCAGCCCATTGCGCAATTCGATCCGTTCGCCGCTGGACCAACGCGCACCATCTATCGCGCGCGACTTGCTTGGGCGCAGATGCCCAAACGCGGCTTCGGCCAAACGCAGGATTTGGTCGTGATCGACCGCCCCAGCAGCCGACAGGATCAACTGATCCGGGCCATAATGCTGATCCACAAAAGAGGACAGATCACCGCGGGCGAACGATTGCACCCGTTCCGCCGGGCCAAGAATGGTCCGCCCCATGGGTTGATCGGGAAACGCGACCTCTTGCAGCCAGTCAAACACCACATCGTCGGGCGTATCCAGCGCTTGGCCGATTTCCTGCAAGATTACACCGCGTTCGATCTCGATCTCGTTTTCATCGAACACCGGGTTCAAAACGATGTCCGAGATTACGTCCAGCGCCAGCGCCACGTTGTTCTTCAGGACGCGCACATAGTAGGCCGTCACCTCGCGCGAGGTATAGGCGTTGATATAGCCGCCGACATCCTCGATCGCCTCGGCAATCTCAAGGGCTGAGCGTTTTTGGGTGCCTTTGAAGGCCATGTGTTCAAGGAAATGTGCGATGCCGTTCTGGGCGGGCGTCTCGTGGCGCCCCCCTGCCGTCACCCACACCCCGATCGAGGCGCTTTCCAGCCCCGGCATCGCTTCGGTCACCACGCGCACGCCATTCGGCAATCTGTCCAGTTTCACAGTCATGTGGCGTTACCGTCCCGTCCGTTCACGGATCAAAGCTTCCAGCGCGCCCAAATCGTTGGCGACGCGTGTCACCCGTTCATCGCGGTCAAACAGACCGGACATGCGGGGGGGCAGCGGCGCGTCCTGACCGCAGGCATCTTTGACCGCCGCGGGGAATTTCGCCGGATGCGCGGTGGCCAGCGTGATCATTGGGCAATCGGCCAAATGCGCCTCGGCCACCTTGACGCCAACGGCGGAATGCGGGCACAGAACTTCGCCCGTGCGCGCGAACGATGCTTTGATCTGCGCCGTGGTTTCGTCCTCGGACGCACGACCGCTGTCAAACGTTTCGCGCAGAAACTCCATCGCGCCTTGGCTGATTTTGAAACCGCCGTTTGACAGGTCTGCCATCTGGTCCGCGACCACTTTGCCGTCGCGCCCATAGGCGTCAAACAGCACGCGCTCAAAATTCGACGACACCTGAATGTCCATCGACGGGCTGATCGAGGGCGTGACCCCCGCCTTGGTATAGGCGCCCGTTTCCATCGTGCGGTGTAGAATGTCATTTTGATTGGTGGCGATCACCAGTTGGTCAATGGGCAGACCCATCTTCTTTGCGATATAGCCTGCAAAGATATCCCCGAAATTGCCGGTGGGGACCGTAAAGCTGACCTTGCGGTGCGGCGCACCCAAGGCAACGGCCGAGGTGAAGTAATACACAACCTGCGCCAGCACCCGCGCCCAGTTGATCGAGTTCACGCCGGCCAGTTTCACCGCATCGCGAAACTCGAAATCGTTGAACATGTCTTTCAGGCGGGCTTGGCAATCGTCGAAATCACCATCCATGGCCAGCGCGTGGACGTTGGCCTCGGTCGGCGTGGTCATCTGACGGCGCTGCACGTCCGAGACGCGGCCATGTGGGAACAGGATGAACACATCGACCGCATCCAGCCCCTTGAACGCCTCAATGGCCGCCGACCCGGTATCGCCCGAGGTCGCACCGACGATGGTAACCTTCTCGCCCCGGCGGCTCAGCGCCACTTGGAACAGCTGGCCAATCAGCTGCATCGCGAAGTCTTTGAACGCCAGCGTGGGGCCGTGGAACAGTTCCAGCAAGAAGTGGTTCGGCCCCAATTGCACCAATGGCGCGCGCGCATCGTGATTGAAGCCAGCATAGGCCTTGGCGATGATGTCGGTGAATTCCGCGTCCGTGAACGTGTCGCCCACAAAGGGGCGCATCACGCGAAACGCGACCTCTTCATACGGCAACCCGGCCAAGGCGGCGATGTCGCCTGCGCTCATGGTTGGCACGGTCTCGGGCACGTAAAGGCCGCCGTCGCGGGCAAGACCCGTCAGCATGGCATCTTCAAAGCCGAGGTCCGGGGCGTCACCACGGGTAGAGATATAGCGCATTTCAGTTGTTCCTTGGGGTGCGAGTGTCACGTGTTCGCCGCTTCATACGCCAAAGCGCAAAGCCTGTCATCATCACCCATGTCGCGGCCATCAAAAACCACGTCATCGCGTATTCCAAATGGTCGTTGGGAATGCCTTCGGTGGTCACACGCATGGGCAGGATGTCGGGATCGGTTGACGATGCTGCAACAACCAATATCGGGTCGGTGTCCAACGCCTCGGCCAACACCTCGACCTCGCGCGCATACCAATAGTTCTTGGCCGCATCATTCGCAGGCGTGTAATCATCGCGTTCGTCAGGCCAGTGCAGATTGCCGGTCACGGTCATGTCGCCACCCGAGCGCAGTTTGAGCTTGTCGCCTACTGGCACGAAGCCCCGGTCGATCATGATCCGCTGGCCGGTCTTCGCAAGGGTAAAGGGCTGGATGATGCGGAACCCGGCACCGTAGTCGCGTGAACTGACAAGGACATGCAGCTCTTCAGGGTTCACATTGCCCCTGACGATGACGGGCAGGTATTTGTCCCGGATGGGGTCCGGGTCTTCCGGTAATGGCACGGGCGGGGCGCTGATCTGCGCTTCGATCTGCGCCAGGACGGCCTCTTTCCAGGCCAGCCGGTCAAGTTGCCAATTCCCCAGCCCGACAAACACTGCCAGGACAAGGATACTGAGCACTGCCGTCACTATCAGTCGAATGCGCATGGATCAGATCCCGCAGGTCAAGAACGCGAAAGGGGCGCGAGAGTTCCCCCCCGCGCCCCTGAATAGGGTGTTTTGCCGGTCAGGTTCAACCGCCCCAGATGTAGACGGCGGCGAACAGGAACAGCCACACAACGTCCACAAAGTGCCAATACCAAGCGGCGGCTTCAAACCCGACATGGCTTTCGGGTGTAAAGTGGCCCTGCATCGCGCGCATCAGGCAGACAAACAGGAAGATCGTGCCGACGATCACGTGGAAGCCGTGAAAGCCCGTCGCCATGAAGAAATTCACGCCATAGATGTTGCCTGCGAAATCGAAGGCGGCGTGGCTGTATTCGTAGGCTTGGAAGACGGTGAAGATCGCACCAAGCAGCACCGCCAGCGCCAGCCCTGTCACCAGATCCTTGCGGTTGTTTTCATGCGCAATCGCGTGGTGCGCCCATGTCACGGCCGCACCGGACAAAAGCAAGATCAGCGTGTTGATCAGCGGCAAGTGCCAAGGATCAAAGGTTTCGATGCCAGCAGGGGGCCAGACGCCATCAATCGCAGGCGACCCTTCGGTCATCGGGTAGAGCGCGTGTTTGAAGAAGCTCCAAAACCATGCCACGAAGAACATGACTTCGGACATGATGAACAGGATGACGCCATAGCGCAGACCGATTTTCACCACAGCAGTGTGGTCGCCGGTCTGGCCTTCATGGACCACGTCCGCCCACCAAGCGTACATGACATACAGCACACCGACCAGGCCGATGACAAATATCCAAGGCATATCATTTGCCATCCACTGCACCGCGCCGAACAGCATGATGAAGCCAAACACTGCCCCAAGGAACGGATTAACCGACGGGGGCAGAATGTGATAATCGTGGTTTTTTGCATGTGCCATGAGCGTTTCGTCCCTGTTCTTCTGGTCGTCAGTTTTGCCCTGCCACGATCGGGGGCGCAAGCTGTGCGACCTCTTCCGGCAGATCTGTTTCGTGGAACGTGTAGGACAAGGTGATTGCCTTCACGTATTGTGCTTCGCGATCATCAAGGATCTCGGGGTCAACATAGAAGGTGACCGGCATGGTCACGCGTTCACCCGGTTGCAGCACCTGCTGTTCAAAGCAGAAGCAGTCGATCTTGGTGAAATAGCCGCCAGCCGAAAACGGCGCGACATTATAGCTGGCTGTGCCGGCGACGGGGCGGTCGGTCGGGTTGTAGGCCTCGTAAAAGGCCAACCCGGTTTCGCCCAGCCGGATCTCCATTTCATGCTGCATGGGTTTGAACTCCCACGGCATGCCGCGCTCTTTCGAGGCGTCGAACCGCACCAGCACCTTTTGGTCCAGCACCACATCTGATCCGCGCGCTGCCACCGAAGTGACACCGCCAAAGCCGGTCACGCGGCAGAACCAGTCATAAAACGGCACCGCTGCCCATGACAGCGATCCCATCAAGATCACCACGCCAACCATTTTGGCGGCTGTTTTTTGAGGGCGCGACAGGGTCATTGGCTGACCTCGGCGCGGGTCGGTTCGGGTTTGTAGATGTCGCTGACCTTGGCCACGGTCAGCCCATAGACCAGCCCGACGAAAAGGATCAGCGCAACGCCAACACCGATATTTCGGCTCAGGCGGCGTTTATGCAGTTCGTGATCAACCTTGATCGCCATCAGCCCCAGCCCCCCAAACCAAACGGTTTCAGCGAGGCTTCGATCAGAAGGGCACCGTAGTGCAGGAACAGATAGGCCAGCGACAGCTTGAACAGCCCCCGCTCGGCTGTGTGGGTGTCCGCATCCGAGGCGGCATCATCACGGCGGAACACATCCCATGCGCCCTTGATGAACAGGCCGTTCAGGATCAGCGTGATGGCCATATAGACCGGTCCACCGATAGAGGTCAGGCCCAACGCGATGGCCACGACCGCAAGAACCAAAGAATATCCCAGAATATGCGCGCGAGTGGCTTTGCGCCCGTGCGTCACGGTCAGCATCGGTACGCCCGCATTGGCATAATCACCCTTGGTGAACAGCGCCAGCGCCCAGAAATGCGGCGGGGTCCACGCGAAAGTCAGAGCAAACATCAACACGCTTTCAATGCTGACACCACCAGTGGCCACTGCCCAGCCAATCATCGGCGGAAACGCCCCTGCCGCGCCGCCAATAACGATATTCTGCGGGGTCCAGCGTTTCAGCCACATGGTATAGATCACGACGTAGAAAAAGATCGTAAAGGCCAGAAGAGCGGCAGCCACAAGGTTTGCTGCAAGACCCAGCATGACCACGGCCATAGCAGACAGCGTCATGCCGATGGCAAACGCCTCGCCCTCGGTCACTTTCCCCGATGGGATCGGGCGCGATTGAGTGCGACGCATTTTGCGGTCGATATCGGCATCCCACCACATGTTCAGGGCGCCCGAGGCACCGCCACCCACGGCAATGAACAGGATTGAGGCGAGCCCGACAATCGGGTGAACCCCGACCGGTGCAACCAGCAGACCAACCAAAGCCGTAAATACGACAAGGGACATGACGCGCGGCTTGAGCAGCGCGAAATAGTCCCCAAACCCCGCTTCGCGGGTGTCGGTGGTGGTTTGGATACTGGCGTCGCTCATAGTGTCACTACGATCTGGCTAAAGTGTTTGGTCTGTGCAGACCGCCCCGGTATGGGGCGGCGCAGGCGGAGGGCGGAAAGCCCGCCCCGCCGGTCTGTTCATTCAGCCGATGCGACCTGAACCGACGGAGTCGGCTGGGCATTGTCGGCGAATTCGTCGATCGCGCCCTTCAGCCACTTTTCATATTCGGCTTGGGTCACGGCCTTCACGGTGATCGGCATATAGGCGTGATCCTTGCCGCACAGCTCGGAACACTGACCGAAATAGATGCCTTCCTTGCCCTCGTCGACTTCGAACCATAGTTCGGCCAAACGACCGGGCACCGCGTCTTGTTTCACACCGAAGGCAGGAATGGTCCACGAATGGATCACGTCGGCGCCGGTGACCTGAACAACGACCTTTTTGCCGGTCGGCACAACGACGGCAGTGTCGGTGGCCAGCAGGTATTCGCTTTGGCTGTAGCCGTGGTCTTCAAGCTCTTCACGCGCCAGAAGGAAGCTGTCGAAGCCAAACTCATGCTCGGGGTATTCGTAGCCCCAATACCACTGATAGCCAGTTGCCTTGATGACTACGTCCCCTTTAGGGATGACCTGCTGCTGGAACAGAACCGGCAACGAGAACGCACCGATGAAGACCAGAATAACCACGGGAACCAGTGTCCAGATGATCTCGATCGGGGTGTTGTGGGTGAATTTCGCGGGCTCAGGGTTCGCGCGGCGGTTGAACCGCACAATCACGATCACCAGCAGCGCCGTCACGAAAAGCGTGATCGCGATGATGATATAGTTGATCATCGCGTCAAGCCCGTGCGCGGCCTGTGCAACACTGGTCACCGACGGCTGAAATCCTGTGGCGCCATCGACCGGTTTGCCGATGATTTCCAAGTTTTCCTGGGCCATGACCTGACCAGCGGTCAAAATCGCTGTCGCAGTGGCGAAAAGGCTGCTGAAACGCTTCATATTCGTCTTTCTCTTCCCTGTGCAGCGCGGCCTCGATGCCAAGCCTTTCGGCGGCGATGTGGGCGCTTGCTCTTACCTTTCCCGTGCGCTGGCGCGGGAATCCCTTGTGTCTTCTTGATGTGAAACCATATTAGGAGTCTGTGGACAAGGAAAAACCTTCTCAGGTTAAGCAACAATTGCCGTGTTTTTTGCCAAATCGAGGCCCCAATGACCGATACGTCTTCGTTTCGTCCCTTTGAAACCCATCTGGACGCAGATCGTGCGCAAGCGACGCTTGCCGACGTCACCAAAGGGGCCGATGACGGCGAGCTGTTTCTGGAACGAATGCGATCCGAAGCATTGGTTTTCGACGATGGCCGCTTGAAAACAGCCAGTTATGACGCCTCCGAGGGCTTTGGACTTCGCGCTGTGCGCGGTGAGACGGCTGGCTATGCGCATTCCACCGAAATCAGCGACGCCGCCCTTCAGCGCGCCTCAGCAACCGCCCGCCTTGCCGTCGGTGACGGCGGTGGCACCTGGGCCGAGGCGCCCGCTCGCACCAACCAAAAGCTCTATACCGACGCCGACCCGCTGGCCGACGCAGAGTTTGGCCTGAAAGTCGAAGTCTTGCGCGAAATTGATGCCTTTACGCGTGATCTGGACCCTCGCGTTGTGCAAGTTTCCGCCACCATCGCTGCAAGCTTGCAAGAGGTGCATATCCTGCGCCCCGATGGCAGCCTTGTGTCGGACACGCGCCCGATGACGCGGCTGAATGTGTCGGTCATTGCCGAAAAGGACGGGCGGCGCGAAAGCGGATCAGCCGGGGGGGGTGGTCGCACTGGTCTTGACGGCTTGATGGCGCCTGCTGCTTGGCAATCAGCTGCGCGTGAAGCATTGCGCATCGCGTTGGTCAATCTAGAGGCCGTTCCCGCGCCGGCTGGCGTCATGGATGTCGTGCTTGGCAACGGCTGGCCCGGCATCTTGCTGCACGAAGCGGTTGGGCACGGGTTGGAAGGGGACTTCAACCGCAAGGGCACCTCGGCCTTTGCAGGATTGATCGGCACGCAGGTCGCCGCAAAAGGGGTCACGGTCGTCGATGATGGCACCCTGCCCGACCGGCGCGGATCGCTGTCAGTCGATGACGAAGGCACGCCCACGGGCCGCACGGTGCTGATCGAGGATGGCGTGCTGGTCGGCTATATGCAGGACCGCCAGAACGCGCGCCTGATGGGCGTCGCGCCCACCGGCAATGGTCGGCGGCAAAGCTATGCCCACGCGCCGATGCCGCGGATGACCAACACCATCATGGAAAGCGGCTCCGCCACCCCACAAGAGGTGTTGGGCGAACTGAAAGACGGCATCTATGCGGTCGGCTTTGGGGGCGGTCAGGTGGACATCACCAACGGCAAGTTCGTGTTTTCCTGCACGGAAGCTTACCGGGTCGAAGGCGGCAAGGTCGGCGCGCCCGTAAAAGGGGCCACCCTGATCGGCGACGGTCCAGAAGCAATGAAGCAGATCCGCGCCATCGGCAACGACATGGCGATGGACCCCGGCATCGGCACCTGTGGCAAAGCGGGGCAATCTGTTCCGGTGGGTGTGGGGCAGCCGTCGTTGCTGATTGGCGGGCTGACGGTAGGTGGGTCAGCGGCGTGACGGGCCTGTGCGCCCGGTTCCTTTCGATTGCGGGCGCAGCTCTGATTTTGTTGTTCTACTCTGAACTTTTCTTTCTGAACGAAGGTCCAACGAAGACCGTCACCGCCCTTGTGAACCACCCCGACATCGCAGCGGTAGAGCTGCTGGAACTGGCCGCTTACTACGCGTTCTTTGCGTGGGGGCTGTTGCTGATCATCCCGTATGCCGAGCGTTTCGGGCTGGCTGGGATCGTTCTGGCCGGGTGCCTTTTTGGCTGGGTGACAGAGGGCACGGTTATCGCGATCGTGCATGAAGCGCCGCCCGTTTCGTGGGTCTGGCCCTCGGTCAGCTGGCACGCGTTGATCGATGTCTTGCTGGGGTTGTTTGTCGTGCGGATCGCCATGCGACGGCGCGGCGGCGCGGCCTTGGCAGTGCTGTTCTCGGCCATGGGCGTGGGGTGGGGGCTGTGGGCGACATGGACGTGGGGCGACCCCGAACTGCACAGGCTTACTCCCTTTGAGTTCGTGTTTTTCACCTCCATCAGTGGCGCCATCTGGCTTGCTGGCATGATCTTGTTGGATCGTGGCGGCCCTTGGTCGGTTCTGCGGGCAGAGAAATGGGGTATCGGTGTCGGCACCGTCGCCCTCGCGTTGTTGATGGCGGTGCCGGGATTGCCTTTCTCAGCCGGAATTTTGCTGATCGCAGGCGCAACCCTGTGGGTGCTGATCCGAAAATCAGAGGCCCAAAGCACAGAGGGCTGGCGCCTTCCCTATGGCCCCTTGCCTTTGTCGACCTATTCGGTTGCATTGCTGGCACCAACGGCGGCAGGCTTAACCTATTGGCTATTATGGACAAACGGTTGGCATGTCCCAACCGAAGATGTTGCGGGTATGGCCATGATTGTCGGTGCGCTCGTTTATTTTTGGTCCGTCTGGCGCGTATTCACCTCCCGTTAACCAATCGCGCCGCATGGTTAATTCGCAAAAGACGGAATCAGCCATGACAGCGGACATACTCCCTTCCTTAAACCCCACCCCCTCACCCCAGTCAGAGGAAGATGAACTGGACTGGATCCGGCTTTTGCGATCCCGCCGCGTGGGTGTCGCAACGTTCTTTCGGCTGCTGGACGAACACGGGTCCGCCAAGGCAGCACTGGACGCCTTGCCCGACGTGGCACGGCAAGCGGGCGTCAAGGGCTATGCCGCCTGCCCGTTTGAAGTTGCCGAAGATGAACATCGGCGCGCCCGCTTTGCCGGCGCCCGCATGGTGGCTTGGGGGACCCCCGACTACCCCGAACTTTTGTCCGAAATTCCAGACCCGCCCCCCTTCTTCTGGGCCATTGGCGATGTGGCGCTGCTGCACAGTCCGATGATCGCCCTGATCGGTGCACGTAACGCGTCCTCGGTTGGCACGCGCATGGCGCGACGGCTGGCCGCCGACCTCAGCGAGGCCGGGTTTACCGTGGTCTCCGGACTGGCGCGGGGCATCGACACCGTGGCCCACGAAGTCGCGCTGGAGAAAGGCAAGACGGTTGCTGTTCTGGCCGGGGGCGTCGACGTGATCTATCCCAAGGACAATACCGTTTTGGGCGAAGAGATCGCACGCAAAGGTGTGCGCCTGTCCGAACAGCCCTTGGGTCTGTCCCCTCAGGCCCGACACTTTCCACGACGCAACCGTTTGATTTCCGGCCTTGCCCGTGCCGTTGTGGTTGTCGAAGCTGCAGCCAAGTCCGGATCGCTTTTGACCGCGCGGAATGCGTTGGATCAGGGGCGCGATGTGCTGGCCGTGCCTGGTCACCCATTTGATGCGCGCGCCTCGGGGTGCAATTTCCTGATCCGCGATGGTGCGGCGCTGGTGCGCGGTGCCGCGGACGTGATCGAGGCGATCGGCCCTGCGGCGCGGGCGCCAACTGACGCACCTTCCCGGCAGGATCGCGCTGCGGCATCATCGCCCGTCGCAGGTGTGGACATTCCTCCACCAGCCCCGCGTGCGGCGCGCAGCCTTGCCCAAACAGCCGCCCTCCACCGCCAGATCCTTGACCGCCTTGGTCCGAGTCCGCTGGCCGAGGATCAACTGATCCGGGACATGGGAACCCAATCCGGCGCGGTCTCAGCCGATATCCTGCCCGAGATCGTGTCACTTGAGCTTGAGGGGCGAATCATACGTCAACCCGGCGGGCTTTTGTCAAAGTCGACCTGAGCGCAACGGAAGAACCCCCGCCCTATTGGTAAGTTTATTTTACCAATTTGCACAAAAACCTTGCTAAATCCTTACCAGCCCTATTGCGCTGCAACGCGGCACAGCCTACCAATTCGGTAAAAAATCGAACTCTTAGGCCCGACGGGAGGAACGCAAGATGCAGGATTTTCAGAAAATTTTGGTCGCCAATCGCGGTGAAATCGCAATCCGCATTCTGCGTGCGGCAAACGAAATGGGCAAACGCACCGTTGCCATCTATGCCGAGGAGGACAAGCTGGGCCTCCACCGCTTCAAAGCTGACGAGGCTTACCGCATTGGCGAGGGGCTGGGACCCGTCGCGGCCTACCTGTCGATCGACGAAATCATTCGCGTCGCCAAGGCTTGCGGTGCGGATGCGATCCATCCCGGCTATGGCCTCCTGTCTGAAAATCCCGATTTCGTCGACGCGTGCGCGGCGAATGGCATCACATTCATTGGCCCCAAGGCCACCACAATGCGTGCGCTGGGGGACAAGGCCTCTGCTCGGAAGGTCGCGATCGACGCCGGCGTGCCGGTGATCCCCGCCACCGAGGTTCTTGGCGACGACATGGACAAGGTGCGCGCGCAAGCCGCCAAGATCGGCTATCCCCTGATGCTCAAGGCCAGTTGGGGTGGCGGTGGTCGCGGAATGCGCCCCATCCATTCCGAAGACGAGGTCGAAGACAAGGTTCTGGAAGGTCGCCGCGAGGCCGAAGCCGCATTCGGCAATGGCGAAGGCTATCTGGAAAAGATGATCACCCGCGCCCGCCATGTCGAAGTGCAAATCCTTGGCGACAGTCACGGCGACATCTATCACCTTTACGAACGCGATTGCTCGGTCCAGCGCCGCAATCAAAAAGTCGTCGAACGTGCGCCCGCCCCCTATCTGACCGACGCCCAGCGCGAAGAATTGTGCGACCTTGGCCGCAAAATTTGCGCGCATGTGAAATACGAATGCGCCGGCACCGTCGAGTTCCTGATGGATATGGACACCGACAAATTCTATTTCATCGAGGTCAATCCTCGTGTGCAAGTCGAACACACCGTCACGGAAGAAGTGACAGGTATCGACATCGTGCAGGCGCAGATCCTGATTGCCGAAGGCAAGTCAATTGCCGAGGCAACCGGCAAGGACAGCCAATCCGACATCCGCCTGAACGGGCACGCCCTGCAAACCCGGATCACAACCGAGGACCCGCTGAACAACTTTATCCCCGACTATGGCCGCATCACCGCGTATCGGTCCGCCACGGGCATGGGTATTCGGCTGGACGGTGGCACCGCCTATTCCGGCGGGGTGATCACGCGGTATTACGACAGCCTTCTGACCAAAGTTACCGCGTGGGCCCCGACACCGGAAAAGGCGATCGCGCGCATGGATCGCGCGCTGCGTGAATTCCGGATCCGGGGGGTCGCGACGAACATCGCCTTTGTCGAGAACCTGCTGAAGCACCCGACCTTTCTGTCGAACCAGTATTCAACCCGGTTCATCGACGAAACGCCTGCGTTGTTCGATTTCAAGAAGCGCCGTGATCGCGGCACCAAGGTGCTGATTTATATCGCTGACATCACAGTTAATGGCCACCCCGAGACACAAGGCCGGGCCAAGCCTGCGGCAGGGCTGAAGATTCCCAAGCCCCCGAAGCCTCATGGCGAACCAGCGCCCGGCACCCGGAACCTCTTGGAAAGCAAGGGGCCGAAAGCGGTGGCGGACTGGATGAAAGAGCAAAAGAGGCTTTTGATCACCGACACCGCAATGCGAGACGGGCACCAGTCGCTGCTGGCGACACGCATGCGCTCGATCGACATGATCAAGGCTGCGCCGGCCTATGCGGCGAACCTGCCGGGCCTCTTTTCGGTTGAATGCTGGGGCGGGGCCACGTTCGATGTGGCGTATCGTTTCTTGCAGGAATGTCCCTGGCAGCGGCTGCGCGATCTCAGGCAGGCGATGCCCAATGTGATGACGCAGATGCTGCTCAGGGCCTCGAACGGGGTGGGCTACACGAACTATCCCGACAACGTGGTTCAGGCGTTCGTGCGGCAAGCCGCGCTGACGGGCGTGGATGTGTTTCGCGTGTTCGACAGCCTCAACTGGGTGGAAAACATGCGCGTCGCGATGGATGCGGTGATCGAGTCGGACAAGGTCTGTGAAGGCTCGATCTGCTACACTGGCGACATACAGGACCCGAACCGGGCCAAATATGATCTGAAATACTACGTCGGCATGGCGAAAGATCTGGAAGCCGCCGGGGCGCATGTTTTGGGTCTGAAAGACATGGCGGGGCTTTTGAAACCCGCCGCGGCGCGGGCCTTGATTGGCGCGCTCAAGGACGAGGTCGGTCTGCCGATCCATTTTCACACCCACGACACGTCGGGGATTGCCGGCGCAACCATTCTTGCAGCCTCCGACGCCGGCGTGGACGCCGTCGACGCTGCCATTGACGCGTTTTCAGGCGGCACCTCGCAAGCCTGTCTGGGTTCGGTGGTCGAAGCCTTACGCAACACGGATCGCGACACCGGGCTGGACGCGGGCGCCATCCGCGAGATTTCCGCCTATTGGGAAGGTGTGCGCGCGCAATATGCGGCGTTTGAAAGCGGGCTTGAGGCGCCCGCATCCGAGGTCTATCTGCACGAGATGCCCGGCGGGCAATTCACCAATCTGAAAGCGCAGGCCCGGTCGCTGGGGCTTGAGGAACGCTGGCACGAGGTTGCGCAGACCTATGCCGATGTGAACCAGATGTTCGGCGACATCGTAAAGGTCACTCCGTCCTCGAAAGTCGTGGGCGATATGGCGTTGATGATGGTCAGTCAGGGTTTGACACGTGCCGATGTTGAGGACCCAACCACCGACGTCGCTTTTCCCGAAAGTGTCGTCGACATGATGCGGGGCAATTTGGGGCAACCCCCCGGCGGATTCCCCGAAAAGATCATCAAGCGGGTCCTGAAAGACGAAAAGCCGAACCTTGAACGGCCCGGCAAGCATCTGGACTCTGTGGACCTAGAGGCCACCCGGTCGGCCCTGTCGCAAGAACTGGACGGCTTCACCGTCGATGACGAGGACCTGAACGGATACCTCATGTATCCCAAGGTGTTTCTCGACTATATGGGCCGCCACCGCCAATACGGCCCGGTGCGCACCCTGCCCACCAAGACCTTCTTTTACGGCATGGAGCCGGGGGAAGAGATCACCGCCGAAATTGATCCCGGCAAGACGCTTGAAATCCGGTTGCAAACGGTCGGCGAGACCAACGAGGACGGCGAGGTGAAGGTGTTCTTCGAACTCAACGGTCAGCCGCGCGTCATCCGTGTGCCCAACCGCCTGATAAAGGCCTCGACGGTGCGTCGCCCGAAGGCAGAAGACGGCAATCAGGACCACATCGGTGCGCCAATGCCGGGCGTCGTCGCATCGGTTGCCGTGAGTGCCGGACAAAAGGTGCAGGCGGGCGATCTTCTGCTGACCATCGAGGCGATGAAAATGGAAACCGGCATTCATGCCGAGCGTGATGCAGAGGTCAAGGCCGTGCATGTGCAGGTTGGTGGCCAGATCGACGCGAAGGACCTGATGGTCGAGCTGGAGTAAAAAGATCGCACATGCAGCCCCAACCCGGCGGCCGGCGCGCCCGGCCGTCGGTTTCCTTCGCCCGCCCCGGCGCCCACTGGGACAGAGCACCCATCGCCTTTGCATGTTAAATCCGCCACCGGCCGCCGCCATTCTGCAAAAAACCACGGTTTTCGCGATTTTCCCCTTGCAGCCTCGCGTCGTATTTCATATCTCACGGCTCACCGAAGGATGCGGGCGTAGCTCAGGGGTAGAGCATAACCTTGCCAAGGTTAGGGTCGGGCGTTCGAATCGCCTCGCCCGCT
>NZ_CANMFT010000007.1 GCF_947497285.1 uncultured Aliiroseovarius sp.
TGCAAGCTTGCAACAAACCAAACCCAACTACAGAGCATCAACCCCAAACCGCCCCACCCAAACGCAAACACCCCCGCCGAAGCAGGGGTGAGAGGTGGCGGCAAAAGCTGCGACTAAACTGCCACAAAAGTCTCAGTGGAACCCCGCCGAAGCGGGGATGCGAGGCGTTTCACGTGTAACGAGCTGCTTCCTAATGGAGTCTCAGTGGAACCCCGCCGAAGCGGGGATGCGAGGTGGAACCTACACCGACAAGTGGGAGGTGACATGTCTCAGTGGAACCCCGCCGAAGCGGGGATGCGAGAGCACCTCTAGAAGCCTTTGATATCACAGGCGGAATCGGAACTTTTATCCACCCTCCGGTGATTTTGCGTTTTTCCAGCGATTTCAAAGAGCTTCGCAGATAAGTCATCCCCATTCTTCCTTTCATGTCAAGGGTTTGTGTGATTGACCACCCTTCTGAACGAAGTGTATGGGCGTCTATCCTGTTCTGCGCGAGCCAACCCCATATCGTTGATTGTTTTCAGAGAAGAACGAAATCGCAGAGATACCTTTGCTGTCTGAAGGCCCCACAACCATACCGGGGTAAGACGGAATCTCAAGCGGTTCCTGTAATGGCGAGTTTTCTTGAACCACTCTTCGTGCGGATTCAAGGATTGAAGGGTTCACCTGCATCACGTGGCTCCTTGTTCGATTCCGTTAATGGTTTTCAGTCTCAGCCTAGCAGAAAAGACAGTAGAGAGCTGCCGGTAAAGACTGTTCACGGTTTCTGGGAACTTCCTCGTCACAAAGGTCATATGTCCCACAAGAGCCTTTATCCAACTTATCGATCGCCCAACCAATTCTGGGGATCACTTTAGCTATGATGCGGGTGCAACCTGGGTCACTTTCGATCAGCACCTTTAGATAGTAAGCGGGGCGATTTTCAGGGGCTGCCCATTGTTGGCATACAAGGAATCCGCTTGCAGCATATCTTTCCTGCTATGAAATGGTCGATGGTGTCAGAAGTGTCGGAAGGTCTCTTTTAGCATCTTGAAAGGTTTACTGAGAACGAAGCCCAAACCGTGCAGCAGAGAGGAGAGAAGGTCCGCAATGACACGGTTCCCAACTTCGCTGCCGAAGAGCAAATTGATGAGCCAATGCACAGCAAACAAAACCAGTAAAATGGTTATTATAGCCAGGATTGCCGGGTGGATGCTTGAACCGAAGGCTTGGATGAAAACGAACTGCAGCAGCAATAGAGCAATGCAATGAGCAATGATGCGGGTGCCAATAGTTACTACGGAAAGACCAAATCCGTTTGAAATGGCGCGAAGGACTACACCAATACCCAAAACGATCAACCCAATTGCAGCCCCTTGAAGGCCAATAGCAAGGAGTATTGGGTGTGGATCTGCAGCAAAGTTGGAGACGAGAGTGGAGAAGTCAGGCATGTGATGGCCTCTTCAATGGGGTCGGTGGTTAGAATTCGAGCCGTCGGAAACGATCCTGGCGACCTCTGTTCGAAGTGCTAAGCAGGTTAAGCGGCTTGCGTAGGGCGAAACGGCAGTACCAGAAAAGGGCCACGAGATCCGCCTTCCCGAGACACGGCCGGCTAGGCGCGGCCCACAGCGATAATGGATAATGCGGGGATCTTTGTTGCCACAGGTATAAGCGGCGTTGTGCGAGGCGAGGGTAAAGCGGCGTGCCATGGTCGGTCTCCCGGTTTCGTGGTCATTGAAAACGTTCTATTCTAGGGAAACGGCGCCGGAGTGGTTTGCAAGCTTGCAACGAGACGGGTGATTTGGGTGTGGCCTTCAACTATCCATATGTCGCTGAACAGGCAGTTCATGGTGAAAGATTTCCTTAAGAACAGCCCTATGATTAGCGAGAGGTTTGCCGCAGGGCAGCGCTCGAATTGGACTCTCCAGCGGCCAAGCATTATCAAGTCGAACTCTCAATCCACAAGTCTATGTGCGGATATCCAGTACAAACACTCAGGACAGTCAAGAGCTTTCAATACCAATGAGTTCAGCGAGTAGGCTCGTGCTTTCTGTGCCAAGTTAGCGAGCGCTCGGCCTGTAAGCTTTACTGAAGAGGAATTGCATTCCCGCAATGGATCGCTCTACCCCTGAGCTAGAGCGGTGGTGGGTCAGAATGAACTAGTTGTGACTGCGCCAAACCCTAGGGTGGAGTTATAGATATCATAAGGAACTAGCGTGCACTTGACGACTTCGTCGGCATGGCATAGGTCATGTTTTCACTGGGCGGGCGTTGTGTAGTGGTAAGACCTTAGCCTTCCAAGCTAATGACGCGGGTTCGATTCCCGCCGCCCGCTCCAAGCTTTCATTTCACAAATAGCCGACACTGAAAAAGCCGACCCTTTCGGATCGGCTGTTTTGTGTGTTTTCGGTCGCTCAGCCTAGGCCGGGAGAGCTTGCGGCACGGTCTTCTCGTCTCGTTTGAAGAAGACGTAATAGAAGACCGGAGCAGCAACCAACGTCAGAACTGACGCAAAGGCCAACCCGCCCATGATCGTTACCGACATGGACACAAAGAAGGCATCGGTCAAAAGTGGCGCCATGCCCAAAATGGTCGTGACGGCGGCCAAGACCACAGGCCGAACCCTTGAGGCGGACGCGTCAATGATCGCTTGGCGCAATGGCACGCCTTCTGCCCGCACAAGGTCAATTTCTTCAACCAGCACAATGCCGTTCTTGATCAGCATTCCAGACAGGCTGAGCAGCCCCAGAAGTGCGGTAAAGCTGAACGGCAGGCCAGTGCCCAAAAGCCCGATCACCACACCGTTCACAGACATCGGCACAAGCAGCCAGATGATGATCGGCTGGCGTATGGCGTTGAACAGCAGAACCGAGATCATCACCATGATCAGCGCGCTGAGGGGCAGTTGGGCACCCAGGCTTGCCTGTGCTTTGGACGAGTTTTCAAACTCACCCCCCCATTCCAGGTCATACCCCGTGGGCAGATCAATCGCCTCGATCGCGGCGCGAATTTCGGCGTGTGCCTCTGCGGCCGTGACGCCTTCGATGACATCCGCACCGACCGATATGGTCGGCACGCGATTGCGCCGATGAACCAAAGTGTCTTCGACACGATAATCGAACCCATCAGTTACCTGTTCGATCGGCAGATAGGTGCCTGCGACCGAGGAATAGACCAGTTGGTCAAACAGGCTGAATTCGTCGGGCTGTGGACGTCGCATGATAATCGGGATCAATCGTTCGCGTTCTCGGTAAACCCCGGCGCGCAGCCCGTCGGTCGCAAACAGAAGCGAACTTGCGACATCTTCACGGTTGATCCCAGCCGTCTGGGCGCGTTGCGTCGCGTAGGTGGGTTCGATCACCAGCTCTTGTTCGCGCCAGTCGGTGCGCAGGTTCAGAAGGCTGTCAGACCTGTCGCGCATCACCGTCATCGCCTCTTCGGCCAAAGCGCGCAGCACTGCCGGGTCACTGCCCGAGAACCGCGCCTGAATGGGGTCGCCGCCGCCGGGGCCAAAAATCAGCCTTTGCACACGGAATTCGGCTTCGGGGAAGGATGCTTTGCCGAACGCTTCAAGGCGCGCGTGCAGGTCTGGGATGTCCTCAAGCTTGCTGGTGCGAATGATCAGGTGGCCGTAGCTCTGATTATCCTTGCCACCATCGTAGGTCAGCATGAAGCGCACAGCACCGCGACCCGCATAGGACGCCACCGATTCAACCGCGTCTTCTTGCAGCAGCCAGGCCTCCATGACCTTCAGGTCATCGGACACTTTCTGGATCGAACTGCCCTGAGGAAGCTTGTAGTTGACGAAGAACAGCGGCGTGTTCGAATTGGGAAAGAACTGCTGCTTGACCGACCCGAAGCCGGCAAAGCAGGCCACGGTGATGGCGATCAGCCCCGCAATCACCGGCCAGCGCAGGGTTAGAGCCTTATCGAGGATGCGCTTGTAGAGCTGAAAGAACTTGCCTGAATACGCATCTGCGGCATCCGCAGAGCCTTCTTTGAACAGGTAGTGCCCCAGAAGCGGCGTAACGGTCAGGGCCAAGACCCATGACAAAAGAAGCGAAATACCGATCACAGCGAAAAGCGAGAACAGAAACTCGCCCGTTGCGTCCGGGGACAGGCCGATCCCGGCAAAGGCCATAATGCCGATCACCGTAGCCCCTAGCAGCGGGATTTGGGTCTTGCGTGCGGCATCGTCTGCGGCTTCAAGGGAACTGCGCCCGCGCAATCGCGAAATCTGCATGCCCTCTGCCACCACGATGGCGTTGTCTACCAGCATCCCCATTGCGATGATCAGGGCGCCCAGTGAAATCCGCTCCATCTCGATCGAGAAAATCGCCATGAACAGAAGCGTGCCAACAACGGTCAACAGAAGCGTCGCCCCGATCACAATTGCAGCACGCCACCCCATGAAAGCGCCCAACACGACAATCACGATTGCGACTGACATTGCGAGGTTCTTCAGGAAGTCATTCGAGCTTTGTTCGACGACCATGTGTTGCTGATAGATCGGCTGCAATGCGATCCCATGCGGAATATCAGCGCTGAGCACAGACAGTCGGTCATCGACGCGGTGACCCACCTCGACGATATCTTCGGTTTCCAGTCCGGCAATCGCGATGGTGAATGCCTCTTGCCCGTTGAATCGGATGATCTGGTCGGGCGTGACGACGCGACCGCGGCTGACATTGGCGACATCTGCGACATTGATCAGTTGACCGTTCACACCGATACTGAGCGAGGCAATATCAGACACTGTTTCAGTGCCATCAGGTGCGCGGAACATGGTGCGCGTGTCGCCCATCCCCAACGCACCGGCGGACGAAACTGAATTCGCAGATGAAACGGCGCTTACGATGGCTTGTGGTGGGATGCCCTGATTGACGGCAAGCGTCATGTTGGGTTCGACATAGATTGCTTCTTCCGGCAGCCCGGACAGATCCACATCGGCCACACCGTCCACGGCCAGAAGCTCGCGCCGCAGAAACGTGCCAAGTTCATATTGTTCGGCGTCGGTGAACCCCGGAGCGGTCACAGCATAATACAGTCCGAAAACGTCACCGAAGCTGTCATTGACGAAGGGCGGCAGAACGCTTTCCGGCAACTTTCGAGACGAATCCCGAACGCGGGCGCGCAGGCGCGTCCAGATATCGGGCAGAGCTTCGGCAGGGTAAGTCGACTTGATTTCGACGTCGATCCTGCTTTCGCCAGGCCGGTTGGTCGAGGTGATTTTTTCGACCTCTTCCATCTTCTGGATCGCACTCTCAAGCGGTTCGGAAACCTCGGTCGCGACCTGTTGGGCGTTGGCACCCGGGTATTGTGTCACGACAACCGCTTGTTTGATTGTGAATGCAGGATCTTCCAGACGGCCGAGGTTGAAAAACCCCCAAATGCCGCCAAGAAGCATCGTCAGGATGATCAGCCACGTATAAAGTGGCTTTTCGATAGAGGCGCGGGCGATGTTCATCATTGTCCGTTCCTCAGTTCGCAAAGCCGGTGAAACGGCGCACGGTCTCGCCGTCACGAACCGCCGACGCGCCAGCCGCGACGATCTCGTCGCCTTCAGACAAGCCAGAGCGCAGAATGAAATTGCCGTTTGAAGCAGGGTCCACCTGAACCGGCGTCGCGCTGAGTGTCCCGGTCTCACCGTCCGTTTGGGTAAAGCGCATGACCATCAGCGATCCATCGGGCTCCGTCGCGATGGCGGTTGCCGGGATCTGAATGCCCGGTGCGCTGTGCGTTGCGGACACGCGAATATCTACTGATGATCCGGGCAGCACCCGCAGGTCAGCTTGCGGGGCCATTCCAAGGGTCAGGCGATAGGTTTGCCCGGCTGTCGCGGCCTCGGCGTTGAATTCGCGGATATCGACCGGATATTCCGTGTCATGCGATGCAAACTTGGCAAAGAACTGCACGTTTTCTTCTTTACCTGCCGTTTGAAACAAGATCTCGGGCACGTCGATTTCTATTCGAATTTCGCTCATGTCATGCAAGCGCACAACCGGGTTTCCCGGTGCAATAGTGATGAAATTGCCCACGTTTCGTGAAGCCACCAAGGCATCAAAGGGAGCCCAGAGCGTCGCGTTGTTCAGGTTCCGTTCAGCTTGCCGCACCGCAATGTCTGCGAGGCTGGCTTGTGTCGTTGCATCGTCCAGCGCCACTTGGCTAACCGTGTTGCCGCGCAATTTGGTCAGGCGCTCCAGCGTGCGCTCGGCTTGATCGCGTTGCAAAATAGCTTGCTCCAGCGCGAGGGAAAACTGTTCCTGCTCCAACTGGGCGACCATATCGCCCTGGGGAACGAATTCACCCGCGACGGCTGGAAACTCCACGATCTGACCGCCAACCTGAAAGGCCAGATCGACAGTCTGGCGCGCGACGACCTTGCCAAAGAAAACGCGACTAAAGGTTTGATCATCAGCGGACACGGTCATCAGCTTCACGGGTTTCAGGGCGTCATCGGCAAATGCTGCAGGCGTGACCGCGGTCAAAAGCAAAGCCGCCGTGGCAAGGGCGCGTTGAAAGAAAGTCATGGTTTGCTCCTTAGCAAGACGTCAGTTTTTGGACGTTGGAGTGGATCTTTGTAGAGATATCGGCAAAGCGAGCCAGTTCGTCTTCCGTCAGGTGTAGCATGTCGCGCAGCAGCTCTTGCGCCAGCGACACCATTTCCTTTCGCGTCTGCAAGCCGCGTTCGGTCAGACCCAACAGCCAAGCCCTGCGGTCGGCAGGGTCGCGGGTGCGTTCGACAAGGCCAAGCGCTTCCAGCTGGTCCGCAGCTGAGGTCATGGTCGACGGCAACACGTTCAATTCGCGGGCAAGTGTGCCCAATCGTTTGGGGTGGTCGAGCCAGACGACAATTCTGCGCTCGGTATGAGGAAGGTGTTCGCACAAGGCGGCCTTGCCCAGGTTCGCTTCGATGAAATGGTATAGCGCAAAGACACCCATCAGGGCGCGCAGTTCCGGTTCGGCAGGTGCCGCCGTTTGGGCCGAGTCGTTAGGCTGGGATCTCATGACAGACACTTTAGGTGGAGTGAATTTGCGCGCTCTATATACTTCATTATTTGAAACATCCAGAGTGAGAAGCAAAAATACCGCCTTTTGAGTATGCTTCGGGCGCGACGAGTGGAAAAGCGGCGATCTGCCCATACGTAACCCGGCGCTTTCCATTGCGAAGCAGCGTTTCCTAGGCAATCATCAAGGTGTTAGGTCCAGTCTGAGGTGTTGATCCGCAGCCACTGGACTGACGGCAATCGCCCAAACTGGTAAAAAAATATTACCAGTTTGGGAAATATCATTTGAAATCTGCTTACATCTACGTAGTAATTGCGCTGGCAGCGTGGGGGGCTTTGGTGCGTCCTGTGCCCGAACAACGAATAAAACTGAAATCTCGGAGGAGGAATCACATACATGGAACGCCGTAAGTTTCTGAAAGGTGCCGCACTTGGTGCAGGCGCAACCGCATTGGCAACACCTGCACTTGCGCAGGGTGGGAAAACAATGACCATCGTGTCGACCTGGCCGCGGGACTTCCCTGGTCTTGGTGTTTCGGCTCAGCGTCTTGCAGCCCGCATCACCCAGCTTTCGGAAGGTGCCATTCAGACCGAATACTTTGCGGCCGGCGAACGTGTTGGCGCGCTGGACGTATTTGACGAAGTCGCATCGGGCAACAGCCAAGCCTATATCGGCGCAGACTATTACTGGACCGGCAAACACCCGGCGCTGGCCTATTTCACGGCTGTTCCGTTTGGCATGTCCTTCGCCGAAATCAACGCGTGGGTTCTGTATGGTGGCGGCATGGCGCTTTGGGACAAGGTTCAGGACCAGTTCGGTCTGAAGGGTCTGCCCGCAGGCAACACCGGCACACAGGCCGGCGGCTGGTTCAACAAGGAAATCGAAAGCGCGGACGACTTCAAAGGTCTGAAAATGCGTATTCCGGGCCTTGGTGGTCAGGTTCTGTCGAAACTGGGCGCCTCGACCGTGTCGCTTCCGGGTGGTCAGATCTATGAAAACCTCGTGTCCGGCACCATCGACGCGACCGAATGGGTTGGTCCTTACAACGACTACTTCATGAAGTTCTATGAAGCTGCCAAATACTACTATACCGGCGGCATGCACGAACCGGGCGCACAGCTTTCGCTGACGTCGAACAAGTCGTGGTGGTCCAGCCTGACGGAAACCGAACAGGCGATCATCACAGCGGCAGCACTGGAAGAGAACTCGAACTCCTATTTCGAATCGATGGCTCTGAACGGTGAATACCTCAAGAAGCTCGAAGAAGAGCATGGCGTCGAAGTCCGCTCGTTCGGTGAAGACGTGTGGGATGCCATGGGCGAAGCCGCAGAAGAAGTCTTCGAAGAAACCGCTGGTTACGATGCGCTTGCTGCTGAAGTTAACGATGCGGTTCAGTCGAAAATGCGCGAAATCGGTCGCGGTATCTCGCTGTTCGAAGGCCAATTCGTTGGTCAGCGTAACCGGATCCTGGGCCTATAAGGGTCTGAGTATCAGATCCAAAAAAACCTGAGCGGGGCTTCGGCCCCGTTCTTTAATGATCTGACGGCCGGTCATCTGGTCGGTCAGGGCGCCATCTGAAGGGGAGCCAGATGACTAGCTTCAGCACAAACACAGACATTCCACGGCACGGCCCGCCCGCCCTTGTCGCGCGCACCTTCGGCTGGTCCGTTCTTGCTGCTTTGGCGGCATTTCTGATCAATAACGTTCTGGTGGTCTGGTTCGGTTTCCCTGGCCTGCGCGGCCTGACGGCAGGTGGCAGCGCCGGTGCAATGGTGAACTTGGCGCTATATGTCATCGCGATCGGAGCTGCCATCGCCATGGTCATGACCACCCGCGACCGCGCCTTGCGCTGGGACGCACATATGGTGCACAGCTTCAACGTCTATCTGATCCGCGCGCTTTTCTGGTCAGTCTTCCTTGTCGGGCTGACCGATGCCAGCATCGCTTTCCTGCGCTCCGAGAATTTGTCCGAAGTTCTGTTCGGCGGCGCAATTGCAAACAACTTCACGCGGGCAAGCTGGGTTGGACCTTGGGTGCACGTGCCGCTGATTGTGGCCAGTTTCGTGATCGCGCTGTTCACCCGGACCCTAGGTTTTACATGGCTCGCCCTTCTGATCGTCGCGGCCGAGCTGTTGATTGTGATCTCTCGCTTCGTCTTTTCGTATGAGCAGGCGCTGATGGGTGATCTGGTGCGCTATTGGTATGCGGCTCTGTTCCTGTTCGCTTCGGCCTATACGCTTTATGACGATGGCCACGTGCGCGTGGATATCCTGTATGCCGGGCTTGGTCGAACGACGCGCGGTTATCTGAACGCGCAAGGCACGATCCTGCTGGGCATGACGACCGCTTGGGTCATCCTTGTCATTGCTTTCAACGGAAAGCAGTCGATTGTGAATGCCCCGGTCCGGAACTTCGAAATCAGTCAGGCCGGCCCCTTCGGCATGTATATCAAATACCAAATGGCGGCCTTTATCGGGCTTTTCGCCATCACGATGCTGATCCAGTTTGTCAGCTATTTCTTTGAATCGGTTGCGGACAAGCGGGACGAACCCGGCCACCGCGAACCCAACCAATCATCCGCACACTAGGCTGAGGATATTATGGAACTTTTCTTTCTCTTACTCCTCATCATTATCATGGCGTCGGCGCTGGGCTCTGGCTATCCGGTCGCCTTCGCGCTTCCGGGTGCGGCGATCATCACGCTGGGCCTTGCCGCCGGTGCGGGCTGGATTTTCGCGGGCAATCCTGATGCCTATTTCCACTCGGGCGGGCCGCAACAATGGCTTTCCGCAGGGGTCACCAATCTCAGGGGTGTCTATCTGGAGGTTGAACGAGATACGCTGATCGCCATTCCCCTGTTCATCTTCATGGGGATCATGCTTCAGCGGTCCAAGATCGCCGAAGACCTTCTGGTGACCATGGCGCAACTGTTCGGGCCTGTGCCGGGCGGGTTGGGCATTTCGGTTGTCTTCGTGGGCGCTTTGCTGGCGGCGACAACCGGGATTGTCGGCGCGACGGTTGTGGCGATGGGCCTGATCTCTCTGCCAGCGATGCTGCGCAACAATTACTCCACGCCGCTTGCCACAGGCACCATCGCGGCGTCAGGGACGCTGGGGCAGATCATCCCACCGTCAATCGTTTTGATCATCCTGGCCGACCAGCTTGCCTCGGCTGCTGATCAGGCGTCCACTTTGCGCAAAACCTTGCACAAAGAGGTGACGGGTGAATTGTCCATGCCATCGCTTTTCGACGTGGCAGGCACCAGCGCTGGCGAGATGTTTCTGGGCGCCTTCATTCCGGGCCTCGTGCTGGTGGGGCTATATATGCTCTACATCCTGCTGTTTGCGATCTTCAAGCCCGATGCCGCGCCAGCGGTGAAGTATGATGGGCGCTATAACGCCGCGTTCTGGCGTGGCGCGTTGTTGACCCTTGTGCCGCCTTTGGCGCTGATCTTTCTAGTGCTTGGGTCGATTATTGCGGGTATCGCGACGGTCAACCAAGCTGGTGCCATCGGTGCCGCCGGGGCGTTGATCATGGCGGGCTATCGGTTGCCTGAAAAGGGATCCCGCGGTATCTTCTTGCCTGCCCTGTTCGGGATCGCGGGCATGGCGGTTCTGACCTTTGCCCTGTCCAATTTCGAAATGAACGTCAAGGCAATGGACACACCTGAAGACAAGCTTGGGATCACCTTGGGTGTCGTCGGAACGCTGCTGTTGCTGGTGTCGTTGATCTGGTCCGGCATCCGCACCCATCGCAACGACAACACATTGCAAGCGGTTATGCTTGAAACGGCCAAAACCTCGTCCTTGGTGTTCATCATCCTGCTGGGTGCCGCAATGCTGACGGCTGCGTTCCGCGCCTTCGGGGGCGAAGAGCTTGTGCGCGATTTCCTCATATCCCTGCCTGGTGGTTTCTGGTCGCAGTTCATCATCGTCATGCTGGTGATCTTCATCCTTGGGTTCTTCCTCGACTTCATCGAAATTGCGGTAGTCGTGGTTCCGATCGTGGCGCCGATTCTTCTGGCTGATCCAGGTGCAAATATCACCGCGGTGTGGCTGGGTGTGATGATTGGTCTGAACATTCAGACCAGTTTCCTGACGCCACCCTTCGGTTTTGCGCTGTTCTATCTGCGCGGGGTTGCACCTGCGGTGGTTAGAACCGTGCAGATGTATAAGGGCGTTATCGCATTTATCCTGTTGCAACTTGTCGCGCTGGCAATCGTTGGGGCCTATCCGCCGCTGGTGAACTATCTGCCAAACCGGGTAAGCTTCCTGTCGGAACAAAGCCCACCGCCGCGCAATCCGAAACTGCAGTTGTGTCTTGAAGACTATGTCGGACAGAAATTGTTCCAAGGCACCGCAACGCAAGACGCGATTGCCGCTGCGCGGGCGTTGGATCTGTCCATTTTGCCAAAAGGTCTGGCAGGTGACATGACCGATGGGCTTGATTCCGCAGATGCGGCGATTGCCAATCTGGAATCCGCCTTTGAAGCCGCAGGTCAGGTCGAGGCCGCCGCCGATGACTACCGACCCCAGCTTCGGTTGGTGCGCGGGATCGAAAAGCAGATCCGCAACGCGGCCGACGAGGCAGACAAGCTTAGAACACGGATCGGTCGGATGCGCGCCGAAAGCCAGGCTGAAGCGCGTGCCGCACTTGAAGCTGACGTCGCCGTTTTGGACGCCGAGATCGAGCATCTGCGTGCACAAATTCCCGCCAGTTGGGAAGAAGTGCACAACCAGTTCGCGACGCTCACCAAGGCTGAAGACGCCGCGCGTGTGAAGTATCGCCGTGCCGCCGATGATGCCTATGAAGGTCCGGCCGAGGTTCTGGCAGCGCTTGATGCCAATGCTGATTTTGCTGCGCTAGAGACTGATTTGCGCAATCTGAAGGCGACGATCCAGTCGCAACCGGAAGATCAGGCGCAAGAGGTTGTGAACGACGTGTCCAAGGCCTTTGGCAAAGTCGATGGCGCGGGCGACGTCAAAAGCGCGTTGGGCAAGGTTCGCAAGGCGCTGCGCGACAAGACCCCGGATCGCGACAAGGCGTTGGAGGAGTATGACGCGGCAATTGCTGTATTCGAATCGCAGCTGAAATGGCGCGCCGAGGCTGAAGCTTCGCTAAGGCCGGTCCTGACGGGCTATCTTGAAACGCTGCGCGACAGTCTTGGCATTCGCGTTCAGTCCCGTCTAAGCCGCGAACAGGCGCTTGCCATGGCATCTTGTTCTGCAAATCACCGCGATATCTCGTTGAGTTTCTAGGAAAATTCAGAGACCGCTTTTTGAAAGGCCGGGGGTGACTCCGGCCTTTTTATTTGCCCTCAAGGGTGGATTTTTGCGCCCTGACGTAAGATAAGTGTCGGAAATCGGGGATAGTTCGTCGGTATCAAACCTTGCGAAACCCCGCCAACTGGTCAACTCTGTCAGTCGACCCAGAAAAAAATAGCGGCCAAAAGGCCCGTAAACACACTCAGGGAGCACTCAATGTCCAACGAACTTGAATATCTGTCCAAGCAGGTCATCTCGCGCAAACTGTCGCGCCGTCACTTCATGGGACGGGCCGCTGCGCTTGGTCTGACCGCTGCTGGTGCCAACACGCTGCTGTCGTCGGCCGGTTACGCCCAGACGCCGGTCAAGGGTGGAACCATCCGCGTTGGCCTTCCGGGTGGGTCGACCACCGACAGCCTTGACCCAGCGACCACGACAAACTCAACCGGCACCATGGTCAGCCGCTTCTGGGGTGAACCACTGGTCGAACTTGCGCCGCAAGGTGGGCTTGAAAATAAGCTGGCAGAAGAAGTTTCGGCCTCGGCGGATGCCAAGGTGTGGACGTTCAAGATCCGCTCGGGCGTCGAGTTTTCGAATGGTAAAGCTCTGACCGCAGATGACGTGCTGGCGACGATGGAGCGTCACGCAGGCGAAGACACGAAATCCGGCGCGCTGGGTATCATGCGCGGCATCTCGTCGATGAGTGTTGATGGCGACAAATTTATCGTCGAACTTGAAACGCCGAACGCTGACCTTCCGTATCTGATGACCGACTACCACCTGATGATCCAGCCCAATGGCGGCAAGGATGATCCGGCGGCGGCAATCGGCACCGGCCCCTATATCCTGAAAGAAGTGGATATGGGCGTGCGCTTCGTGGCCGAGAAGAACCCCAACTATTGGGGCGATCTGGGCCATGCCGACACGATTGAGGTTGTGGTGATCAATGACGACACCGCGCGCATGGCAGCCATTCAGTCTGGTCAGGTCGATATGGTCGGACGTGTCCCACCCCGGACCGCCGACCTTGTGGCGCGTGCACCCAACATCAACGTCTATTCGACCCCTGGGCCGGGCCACTACGTGTTCATCGCCCATTGCAACACCGCGCCGTTTGACAACAACGACCTGCGACTGGCGCTGAAACACGGCATCAACCGTCAAGAGATGGTCGAAAAGATCCTCTTTGGCTATGGCTCGGTTGGGAACGACACGCCGATCAACAGCTCTTATCCCCTGTTTACCGAGATGGAGCAGCGCACCTACGATCCCGACAAGGCCAAGTTCCACTTCGACAAGTCGGGGCACGAAGGCCCGATCCTGCTGCGCACATCTGACAACAGCTTCCCCGGCGCGCCGGATGCGTCGGCGCTGTTTCAGCAGTCGCTGGCAACCGCTGGGATCGACCTTGAGATCAAGCGCGAACCCAACGACGGTTACTGGTCCGAGGTCTGGAACGCACAGCCCTTCTGCACAAGTTACTGGAGCGGGCGCCCGACGCAGGACCAGATGTATTCCACCGCTTACCTGTCGTCGGCGGATTGGAACGACACGCGGTTCTTCAACGACCAGTTCGACCAGATGCTGCTTTCAGCACGTGGCGAGTTGGACGAGGCGAAGCGGACCCAAATGTATGCCGATATGGGCATGCTGCTTCACAACGAAGGCGGCTTGGTCTGCCCGATGTTCAACGACTTCATTGATGGCACGACCAACCGGGTCGCAGGCTGGATCGAAGGCCACAAGGGCTTTGACCTGATGAACTTCTACGCCCCGATGAAAATGTGGGTCGCTGGCTGATATGCCATTATTGTTAAAACTGCTGGTCCAGCGCATAGCGCTGGGCCTGCTTCTTCTGCTGATGGTTTCGGTCCTGATCTTCTGGGGCACGAATATTCTGCCGGGTGATGTGGCCCAATCCATCCTAGGTCAGTCCGCCACACCCGAGGCACTGGCCAATATTCGCGAAGAACTGGGTCTGAACGAACCTGCGCTAAGCCGTTATTTCGACTGGCTGGGCGGGCTTGTTCAGGGCGATCTGGGCACTGCGCTCACCTCTGGACAGGATATCGCTGCCAGCCTTGGCTCGCGCCTGAAAAACACATTGTTCCTAGCCTTCTGGGCCGCGGTGGTTGCCGTGCCGCTGGCAATCTTTCTGGGCCTGCTGGCCGTCCGGTACCGCGAACGCTGGCCGGACAAGCTGATTTCAGCCGTCACACTGGCCTCGATCTCCGTGCCGGAGTTTCTGATCGGCTATATCCTGATGTATTTCGTCGGCGTGAAGCTGGGATGGGCACCCACCGTGTCAATGATCCATGACGGAATGAGCCTGGGGCAGAAGCTAAGCTCCATCGCCCTGCCGGTCGCCGTGCTGACCATGGTCGTGTTGGCCCATATGATGCGTATGACGCGGGCCGCCATTTTGAACGTGATGCAATCGGCCTATATTGAAACGGCCGAATTGAAGGGACTGACCAGCTTTCAAGTCATCGCCCGCCACGCCCTTCCCAACTCGATCGCGCCAATCGTGAATGTGGTGATGTTGAACCTTGCCTATCTCGTCGTCGGGGTCGTGGTGGTTGAAGT
This sequence comes from uncultured Aliiroseovarius sp., assembly GCF_947497285.1. Classification (GTDB taxonomy): domain Bacteria; phylum Pseudomonadota; class Alphaproteobacteria; order Rhodobacterales; family Rhodobacteraceae; genus Aliiroseovarius. Next base: position 14,838 of record NZ_CANMFT010000007.1, read on the forward strand.
CGTGTTCACCTATCCCGGCATGGGGCAATATCTGGTGGACCACGTGTCCAAGCGTGACGTGCCTGTGGTGCAGGCCTGCGGATTGATCTTCGCGGCGGTCTATATCGGGCTCAACATGGTGGCGGATATCGTGTCGATCCTTGCCAACCCAAGGCTGAGGCATCCGAAATGACAAGAATTCCCCCAGCCGCTTTGTTCGGCCTGTTCTTCACCAGCCTATATTTCCTGATGGCAATCCTCGCTCCATGGATCGCGCCCTATTCGATGACAGAAATCGTTGGCGATGTCTGGGAGCCGTGGTCGGCCGACCACTGGATCGGCACCGACAATATTGGCCGCGACCTTCTAAGCCGTATGATCTATGGCGGGCGCACGACGATCTTTATCGCGACTGCTGCCACGATGATCAGTTTCACCACCGGATCGATCCTTGGCTTTACAGCTGCCGTCATCGGTGGATGGGTTGATCAGGTTATGAGCCGCTTTGTCGATCTGATCATGTCGATCCCGACCCTGATTTTCGCGCTTGTCGTTTTGTCGGTCATGCCGGTCACACTGACGATCCTGATCCTTGTCATGGGCCTTCTGGATGCCACCCGCGTCTATCGACTGGCACGCGCCGTCGCCGTGGATATCAACGTGATGGATTTCGTCGAAGCCGCCAAGCTGCGCGGCGAAGGCCGGGTTTGGATCATCTTCCGTGAAATCCTGCCCAACGCGCTATCGCCGCTTGTGGCTGAAATGGGGCTTCGGTTCATCTTTGCGGTTCTGTTCGTCTCGACCCTGTCCTTCCTAGGCCTTGGAGTCCAACCACCCAATGCAGACTGGGGCGGCATCGTGAAAGAAAACAAGGACGGCATCATCTATGGCATCGCGGCGGCGCTTGTTCCTGCGGTCGCCATCGCGACGCTCGCCATTTCCGTAAACCTTGTGGCCGACTGGGTGTTGAACCGAACCACCAGCCTAAAAGGAGGCCGCGGATGAGCGACGCGCTTTTGAAAGTCCGCGACCTGAAGATCGGTGCGCGCGTCTATCCGCCGGGCGAAAAGCCGCGTGATATCGATATCGTGCATGGCGTGTCGTTCGATCTTGAAAAGGGTAAAGTTCTTGGCCTGATCGGAGAAAGCGGGGCCGGTAAGTCAACCATCGGGCTTGCGACAATGGCCTATGGGCGCGGTGGCGTCGAAATCACTGGCGGTGAGGTTTGGGTCAACGGGCGCGAGATCCTTGGCACCAGCCTTAAGGACCTGCGCCAACTGCGCGGGACCGAGGTCACCTATGTCTCGCAATCGGCGGCGGCCAGTTTTAACCCCGCCAAGAAGATCATGGAGCAAGTGATCGAGGCATCGATCCACGCTAGCAAGTTCTCGAAGAAAGATGCCGAGGCCCGCGCGATTGATCTGTTCACCAGGTTAGGCCTGCCCGACCCTGAAACCATTGGCGACCGCTATCCGCACCAAGTCTCTGGCGGGCAGTTGCAGCGCTGCATGACTGCATTGGCCCTGTGCCCGGAACCCGATCTGGTGGTCTTTGATGAACCCACCACGGCGCTGGATGTCACCACGCAAATCGACGTGTTGATGGCGATCAAGAAAGCGATCCGCGACACGGGTGTTGCAGCGCTGTATATCACCCACGACCTTGCCGTTGTCGCCCAAGTCTCGGATGAGATCATGGTGCTGCGCATGGGCGATATGGTGGAACATGGCACCACTGACCAAATCATCAACGCGCCAAAAGAAGAGTATACCAGCGATCTGGTGTCGGTGCGGTCGCGTAAGCACGAAGGCAAGCCACCTTCAGACAATCCGGTTTTGACCATTGAGCACGTCACTGCGCGCTATAAAGGCACCAACTTTGACGTGCTGCATGACGTGTCGATGGAGCTGCACGCGGGCCAAACGCTGGCCGTTGTCGGCGAAAGCGGGTCAGGTAAGTCAACCACGGCCCGCGTGATGACAGGGCTGTTGCCCGCGCGCGAAGGGCAGATCGTTTTCGAAGACCGCACATTGTCCGCCGATTTGAAAGGCCGCGCACGCGACGATCTGCGCGAAATTCAAATGATCTATCAAATGGCGGACGTGGCGATGAACCCGCGCCAGACGGTTGGCACGATCATTGGCCGACCACTCGAATTCTATTTCGGGATGCGCGGCGCTGAGAAGCACAAGCGCATCGACGAGCTTCTTGACGACATCGAGATGGGAGCCGAGTTCAAAGACCGCTATCCCGCCGAGCTTTCGGGCGGGCAAAAGCAGCGTGTCTGCATTGCGCGCGCCTTGGCTGCGAAGCCCAAGGTCATCATCTGCGACGAGGTGACATCGGCGCTGGACCCGCTCGTCGCCGAGGACATTCTGAAGCTTCTGCATAACCTTCAGAAGCGCGAACAGGTCGCCTATCTGTTCATCACCCACGATCTTGCCACGGTGCGCGCCATCGCGGACAGCATCGCGGTGATGTATCAGGGGCGCGTCGTGCGCTATGGCACAAAGGCCGAGGTGCTGTCGCCGCCGTTTGACGACTATACCGATCTTCTGCTCAGCTCGGTTCCGGAAATGCGGTTGGGGTGGCTTGAAGAAGTCGTCGAACATCGCAAGATGGAAAGCGCAGGGAACTGATAGTTGGCCATTGCTGAGATGTGGGCATCATGGACCGAAAACTTCTTCTGATCATTCTCGATGGCGTGCCTTGGCGAAACTGGCGCAGGTTGTTTGGCAATCTGGAAGGCTGGGTGGACAGTGGCGATGCACAGCGCTGGAAAATGCGCTCGGTGCTGCCGTCGACATCGGCCAGTTGCTATGCCTCGATCCACACGGGCGTTGCGCCGCAAGACCATGGCTGCACCGGCAACAACAACGTGTTCCGCCTGGCTCAGCCCGATATCTTCAGTCAGGTGCGCAAGGCCGGTGGTGTCACGGGCGCTGTCACCCACAGTTTCTGGTCCGAGTTCTTCAGCCGCGCGCCCTTTGATCTGGTGCGCGATATCGAATACGACGAGCCCGACAGCACCTCGATCAACCACGGTCGATTTCACACGATGACCGGATATGGGTTGATCAACCAGACAACTCCTGCTGACATCGACTTGTTCGCGACGCTGACCATGCTGTGTGAACGGTTCAACCTGAACTATGGCATCCTGCACACTTGCACGCTGGACAGCATGGGCCATCGGTTCGGGCACGACTGTCAGGAAATGGACCACGCCTGCTTTCAAGCGGACGAACAGTTGGCGCTGTTCATCAACCGGTGGCGCGCAGATGGGTATGAGATCATCGTGACCGCCGATCACGGCCAAACCGACCGCGGCCACCATGGCGGGCGCGAAGATTTGCAGCAGGACGCGGCGCTTTACTATTTCGGACCCGCCGCTGGCCCCGATTTCGATGACCGCCTGTGCCAGCTACAACTCGCCCCCACGATCCTGTCGCGACTGGGCGCACCGATCCCCGACACCATGAAAGCCGAGGTATTTTTGACATGACTTGGGCCATTCCCTGCCCCCCGCAGCCGTCGCTGCCCATCGTTGGGTCGGACGACCGCTTTCCCGTGCGCCGCATCTATTGTGTCGGCCAGAACTACGCGGCCCATGCGCGTGAAATGGGGTCGAACCCGGATCAGGACCCACCGTTCTTTTTCTCAAAACCCGCCGATGCGCTGGTCGCGGATGGGGCAACGGTGCCTTACCCGCCCGGCACGGACAACCTGCATCACGAGGCCGAGCTGGTCGTCGCCATCGGCATCGGTGGGGCGAACATTCCGGTTGAAACGGCGCTGGATCACGTCTGGGGTTACGCCATCGGCAATGATCTGACCCGCCGTGACCTTCAGGCCGCCGCCAAGAAAGTTGGGCGGCCATGGGACATGGCAAAGGGATTTGATCACTCTGCCCCGTGCGGGCAGCTTCATCCGGTCTCAACTTCGGGCCACCTGACTGCTGGCGCGATCAGCTTGTCCGTGAATGGTGATCTACGCCAGTCTTCGGACCTGTCAGACCTGATCTGGCCGGTCGCAGATGTGATCGCCTACCTATCATCTATGGTCGTGCTCGCGCCCGGTGACCTGATATTCACAGGCACGCCAGAAGGCGTCGGCCCCCTTGTGCAGGGCGATGTCTGCGTGGTCGTGATTGAAGGGTTGGGTCAACTAACAACCCATATTGGGTCGGCAACCGCCTAGCCCCCAATCGACGACAGATGCGTGAGTAAACTGTCGCGTGCGCCAAGAATATGGCGTTCTGTCAACTCGGCCGCTCGATCGGCATCTCTGCGTTCGCACGCCGCCTGAATTTGCATGTGCTCGTCATTGGCGCGTGCCATGCCATCGCTCAGCACCAACTGGGCGCGTAGATAGCGGTCGATCCTGTTTAGCGCGCCGTCGATCGCCTCCAGATGATAGGCCAAGCCACTGGCGTTATAGAGCGTCGCGTGAAACTGCCGGTTCAGATCGCCCCATTTCATCGGGTCGGCCTCGGTGTAAAACGCCTCGCAATATGCGCGCGCTTTGGCCAGCGTCGCGGGCGTCATTTTTTGCACGGCTGCGCGAATGACATGTGGCTCTAACACGGCACGAAAGTCGAAAATCTCGGACGCCTCTTTAGACGACAACGTTGATACGACCGCGCCCTTATAGCGTTGCGATTTGACCAAGCCGTGCTCTTCCAGCCGCAGAATCGCTTCGCGAACCGGTATGCGTGATGTGTTGAACATTTTCGCAATCTCGTCTTGCCGAAGCGGCGCAGCTTCTTTGATCTCACCTTCGATGATGGCTTTCTTAAGCGCTTCGAAAATGATCGACGCAGCCGAGGCCGTTTGGGAAATATCCACGGATTCTAATGGCATAGGGCATTCTCCTTCCGGCAAGCTCACGACGCGCGCCGGTCGTGAAAAGGCCCGGATGAATAAAGATTGAATATTGGATACAATTTTGCTTAGCTCTGAGTCAAGCGATGCCGCAGCGGGTTTGACGACCAGCTGCAACACAGAACCCGTGCAGGAGACTTAAATGAACGCCGATATCTTCAAAGGTTGCATTCCAGCCCTCATGACACCGTGCACCAAGGGTCGCACGCCAGATTACGACGCCCTCGTCGCCAAGGGGCTGGAGCTGATTGCCGCAGGCATGTCTGCGGTCGTCTATTGCGGCTCGATGGGCGATTGGCCGCTTCTGACAGATGGTGAACGAATGGAAGGGGTCGCCCGCCTCACCCAAGCTGGCATTCCCGTCATCGTCGGCACTGGGGCCGTGAACACAAAGATGGCTGTCGCGCATGCTGCCCACGCTGCCAAAGTTGGTGCGAAAGGCTTGATGGTTATTCCACGCGTGTTATCGCGCGGATCATCGCTGACCGCCCAACGTCACCACTTTTCGGCAGTCCTGGCTGCTGCACCAGACCTACCTGCGGTGATCTATAACAGTCCCTATTATGGCTTCGCGACCCGCGCTGACCTATTCTTTGCTTTGCGTGCAGAACACCCGAACCTGATTGGCTTCAAGGAGTTTGGAGGCGCTGACGACATGCGCTATGCCGCCGAAAACATCACTTCACAGGACGATGATGTTACGCTGATGATCGGGGTCGATACCACGGTGTTCCACGGTTATGTGAACTGCGGTGCAAAGGGTGCGATCACCGGGATTGGCAACGTGCTGCCGCGCGAGGTTTTGCACCTTGTGGCGTTGTGTGAACGTGCCGCAGCCGGTGATGGGGATGCCCGCTTGAAGGCGCGTGAACTGGAAGAAGCTCTTGGCGTCCTGTCGAGCTTCGATGAAGGCCCGGATCTGGTGCTTTATTACAAACACCTAATGGCGCTGTCAGGGGATGAAGCCTACCGAACGCATTTCAACGAAACCGACAGCCTGACGGCGGCCCAACGAAACTATTGTGAAGCACAGTTTGGCCTGTTTAGAGACTGGTATGCCGTATGGGCACGACAAGGGGGTGTCGTAACCGAATGCGCGTAATCGACAGTCACACCGAAGGAGAGCCGACGCGGGTTATCGTGGCGGGCGGGCCTGACCTTGGGTCGGGCAGCGTGACCGAGCGTGCAAAGCGGCTGGAAGCCGATCACAGCTGGATATATGCCGCCGCGCTTGCCGAACCACGCGGACACGACGCCATGGTCGGTGCGCTTTTGGTGCCTCCGGCTGACAAAACCTGTGCGGCTGGCGCAATATTTTTCAACACTGTCGGTAATCTTGGAATGTGTGGTCACGCTTCGATCGGGCTGGCTGTTACCTTGGCGCATCTAGGCGAGATTGGCGTGGGATCTCATCGGTTCGAGACGCCAGTCGGGGTCGTCACGGTCGATCTGCTCGATCCAAACACGGTGCGCATGACAAATGTCGAAAGCTATCGGTATCGGCAGAACGTTCAGATCGATGTTGAGGGAGTCGGACCCGTTGTTGGCGATGTGGCTTGGGGTGGGAACTGGTTTTTCCTGACGAATAGCGAGACCATCGCAGCTAACTTCGACAACATACCAGCGTTGACAAGCAGAGCGACAGCGATTCGCGAGGCGTTGGAGCGCGAAGGGATAGCTGGAGAAAATGGAGCGCAAATCGACCATATCGAATTGTTCGGTCCGCCACATCTGGCAGGTTCAGATAGCCGGAACTTTGTCCTCTGTCCCGGCGGCGCGTATGATCGGTCCCCCTGCGGAACGGGCTGTTCAGCCGCGGTCGCTTGCAAGGCGGCTGATGCAAAGCTCCGCGCCGGAGAAGTATGGGTGCAGGAAAGCATCATCGGCAGCACCTATAAGGTCAGTTATGAACCCGGACCGACCGGCGGAGTCATCGCAACAATTGAAGGTCGCGCTTACGTCACCGCGCAAGCTGAATTGCTTTTTGCCGGTGGCGACCCTTTCCGGAATGGAATTCGACCAACGTGATCAAGATAGTGATGGTGCAAAGGGCGCGTCTCGTTTGGAAAACCTATGACACAGGACACACACGACATCATCGTGATCGGGGCGGGCATCATCGGTGTCAGCACGGCGCTCAGGCTTGCCTCTCAGGGCCGAAAGGTTCTGCTGGTTGACCGAAAAGGCGTTGCGCAAGAAACTTCGCGTGGCAATGCCGGCGCGTTTGCCTTCAGCGAGGTCGAGCCTTTGGCCACGCCGGGCATCATGCGAAAAGCCCCGAAATGGCTGATTGACCCGCTTGGCCCACTATCAGTTCCGCCCTCTTACGCAATCAGGATTTTGCCGTGGATGCTCCGATTCTGGCGATCCAGCTGGAAAGACCGATATGAAAATGCGGTCGAAGCTCAGACCTCATTGATGCACCATTGCGCAGCAGCGTTTGAACGGCAGTTGGTCGCTTTCGGAGACCCAGCATTGATACGGCGCGAGGGTCAGCTTCAGCTTTACGAAGGCGCAGCCGCGTTCAAGGCGGCGCTCCCCCTTTGGAAACGGCGAGAAGAGCTTGGCATACCTTTCGATCTGCTGACGCGCGCCGAGGAAATCAGGGAGATACAACCCGGCTTGAGCGATCGGTTTACCCATGCAGGGTTTACGCCGGGTTGGTTCAACACCACGGATCCGTTGAAGTGGACCGAGAAACTGGCACAGGCGTTCTTTGAGCTTGGCGGTGCGCTTCGGATTTCTACGGTGAGCGATATCCAACTCAAGCCTTCCTGCATTCAGCTTGAAACGGAACAGGGGCTGGTTTCCGGGCAGCGTGTTGTCATTTGTGCTGGGGCGTGGTCGCACAGGCTGGCAAGAATGATTGGCGACAAATTCCCGCTGGAAACGGAGAGGGGCTACAACACGACATTCGAAACGTCATCTGTCGACCTGAAAACGCATGTTTCGTTCTCCGCGCATGGGTTCGTCATGTCAAAGATTGGCGAGGGCTTGCGCATAGGAGGTGCCGTCGAACTTGGTGGATTGGAACTGCCGCCCAATTTTCGACGTGCAGAGGCGCTCGTTTCAAAAGCGAAGACGTTTTTCCCGACGCTTCAAGTGGCAAACGGAGAACACTGGATGGGGTATCGCCCATCTTTGCCCGACAGCCTTCCGGTGATCGGGGCCTCGCCAAGTGATGACCGCGTTCTTTATGCATTCGGGCATGGGCATCTGGGGCTAACCCAATCGGCAGGAACGGCAGAGCTGGCGGCGGATCTGATTGCAGGCACAGAGCCAGATATCAACCTGTCGCCGTTTTCGGCCAAAAGGTTTTAGCCGCCGGTCGTCGGGTCGCTTCAGATGTCTTGTCGCACGATGTTGGTTACCAACACATCCCTAACCGTGTCGCCAATAATGCTTACGGCCACTTCTTTCAACGCCATGCGCAAACTGGCGAGGCGACCCGATTGAGTGAACATTCCGTCAAAACCTCCATTGTTGGCGTGGTTGAACATCACCTGTAGGAACTCGTCGCGCAGTTTCGGTTCGCGTTGATAGACAATTTCACGACCACCCGTTTTCACCTCTACATTCAGAGACATAACGACAAGCGAGGCTATTTTTGTGCCTTGGACGACAGGGATCACAAACTGGTTGTTGATCTTCACGAACTCGGTCGTTCCGTTTGCGGCATCCCCACTTTCAGAAGGTTCAGTGTGCTCTTTCGCAGGATCAGCGGCCTCGCCGCACGGATTGACTTCGACCACCTCAGAAGGCGGTTTCAACATCATCCCCACGCCGACGCCACCGCCAAGACCGATGATCGCCAAAAGGATAGGAAGGATTTTACCCATGTTCTTGGTCCTCAGAAGGGCAGAATGATATCTGCGACTTGTTGTCCGTATCGCGGTTGCTGAACGTCGGTAATCTGTCCGCGGCCACCATAGGAAATCCGCGCTGACGCGATCTTGTCGTAAGATATTTCGTTCTGACGCGAGATATCCTCCGGGCGCACAAACCCGGTCACCAGCAGCTCGCGAAGTTCGAAGTTAACCCGGACTTCCTGAGTGCCCTGTATCTGCAAGACCCCGTTGGGCAGCGTTCCGATGACAGTTGCAGCTACGCGAAGTTCCAGCTTTTCGTTTCGCTTGACCGAACCGTTGCCCTTTGATGAGCTGTTTGAAGAAAGCGCCACAGCATTTCCCATTGATGCGCCATCAGGCAAGCCTTCGTTAATCGACTGCGGTAGCCCAAAGAAATCAGGAACGCCCATATCCTCGGACGCGCCGCGCGATCTGGCGGAACTGTTGGAAAACTCAGCTCGGTCATTGATCTCGATGACTACGGTCAGAATGTCTCCGGCAGCTTGCGCGCGACGATCCCCCAGAAGCGATTGCCTGCCACCACTCCAAAGCGAAGCGCGCACAGGCGAGCTTTTTGGTGGCGCGGTGCGCGGCAAGGCTGAAGCATTCATCGCAGTGTGTTCGGCGCTCATTTCTATTGGATTGAGCGACGGCGCTTTGCCGACGTTCTCCATGCGAGCACAAGATGCTGCGAAGGCGAAAAAGATAAGAACAAAAGTGACCGGGCGCATGTGAACTCCCTAACGGTTCTGAAAGTGAGGTTGAGAAACAAGAACTGATCCATCGGCTGCGACGGAACCAGTGACGGTCGTGCGGGACATCAGGTTCATGACACGTATGCGATCCCCGACTCCGGCACGGGCCAGACTTCGGCCTTCCGCCAAGATCATCAGCGGACCTGTGGCATAGATCAGCGACACGATCTGATTGCGTTCGACCAGCGCAGGGGGGCCAATGTCATTTGCAAGAACGGGTCGACCTGCATACAAAACGACCCGCGCTTCCTGTCCGACCACGTCTTCGATGGATGTGAACCCACCCGCCATATCGGTGGCAACCAGCTTGAGGTCTGACGGTGCGATAACGGTATTGTGGCGTATATTTCGAGCTGCAACGACCGTGTCCGCCACCGCAAAACTGGAGCCAAACGCCAGCAGGAAAATGGACAATAAGACCCTCATCAGCGCACCTGCGTGGTTGCGGCGAGCATTTGGTCGGCTGCGGTGATCACTTTGGAGTTAAGTTCGTAACCCCTTTGTGCCTCGATCAGTTCGGTGATCTCTCGCACGGCATCGACCGAGCTGTTTTCCAAGTATCCCTGTCGCAATGTTCCGCGCCCATCCTCGCCTGGCGCACCGACAAAAGCTGGGCCGGAGGCTGGCGTTTCGCGAAACAGGTTTGACCCGATGGCTTCAAGGCCCTTGTCGTTGGTGAATCCGGCCAACGTAAATGCCCCCAGAAGCTCTGGTTCGACTGCGTTGTCGAAATAGGCATAGATCTCTCCATCTGCATTGATCGAGATTGAACGCGCATCGTTGGGCACTGTGATTTCTGGTGCGACAGCATATCCGTCAGAGGTCACGATAAGTCCGTCGCCAGACAGTTTTAACCCGCCGTCACGCGTATAAGCCGAGCCACCTGAAGGAAGGGTAACTTCCAGATAGCCCTTGCCTTCAATGGCGACATCCAAGTTGCCGTTTGTCTGTGAAAGGGTCCCTTGTTGAACCAGCATGGACACCGAGGTCGGACGCACGCCAAGACCCAGCTGAATACCGGTTGGCAGCACCGTTCCGTCCGAGGCATTGATCGTGCCCGCACGTGCCATTTGCTGATAGTGCAGGTCGGCGAACTCTGCGCGGCGGGCGTTGTAGCCTGTCGTCGACATGTTCGCGAGGTTGTTCGAAATCGTCTCAACCCGCATTTGCTGGGCCATCATACCTGTAGCTGCAATGTTCAATGCACGCATGTCGGGCCTCCTTTATCCAATGACTGTTTTCAGAACCGCGCGAATGCGCTCGTCCTCTTTTTCAAGAAATTGCTGACCCAGTTCATAGCTGCGCTGCACCTCGATCATCCGCGCAACTTCGGTGATGGGATCAACATTCGAGCCTTCGATGAAACCTTGCAGAACGACCGCATCGGCCAGTGCAGGTTCCACCCCGTTAGGTGCTTCGAACCGAGATCCGGCCACGTGACGCAGATCGTTTTGGTCTGTCGGGCTGAAGAGGCCAATCAAGGCAAGCGCGCGACCGTCGGCTGAAAGGGTTCCATCTGCGGCCAAGGACACCGACTGAGCGTCGGGTGGCACGAACACTGGAGATCCGCCACCGTCCAGAAGGCGATAGCCATCAGGGGCAACCAGCTCACCTTCTGATGAGGGGGTGAAGGAACCTGCGCGGGTCAGGAATTGACCGTTCGGACCTTCGACCATGAAAAAGCCCACGCCTTCGATGGCGAAGTCGAATGCACCGCCGGTTTGAGTCAGCGCACCTTGTTGAAGGTTCAAAGCGCGCGTGTTCGCTGTGGCCATCGAAAGCGAAGGGTCGTCCTTTTCAAGCGCGTGAACAAACTCCGAAAAGATGACACCTTCGCGTCGAAAACCAGTGGTCGAGGCGTTGGCGATATTGTTGGCGATGCTTTGCATTTCGCGCATCAAACCAGATTGGCGGGTCAAAGAGGTGTAACCGATATTGTCCAAGACCTATCCTCCTGCAATCAACGGAATGACGCGTGTGTGAAAAAAGCTGACCAGGGTTTCCGTCATGAACCCCATGCTGCCCCAGAACACGACAAGAATTGCGACCAGTTTTGGAACGAAGGTCAGGGTCATTTCCTGAATAGATGTCAGTGCCTGAAAAAGACCGACCAGCAACCCCGAGACAAGCGCAACGGCCAATATCGGCGTTGAGATCAGAACAGCGTTCCAAAGACCTGCCCGCAATGTGTCATAGAAGATGACGTCATCCATCATCAGACCGGCATCCTCAGAATTTCCTGATAGGCTTCCACGACTTTGTCGCGCACGGTCACAGCGGTTTCGACGGCAAGTTCAGTTTGTGCCAGGGCTTGCACCAAGGCGTGAGGGTCCGCGCCACCTGACATCGCTGCCATTGCCGTCTTTTCCCCCTGCTGAATTGTTTGCGAGAAATCCTGCGCGACCTTGGTAAATGCGTTCGTGCTTTGTTCATTTTGCGCTGTTGGTTTGGTCGCCAATTTCGATGCTGCGTATTGCTGCGAGGCGAGGGCTGATTTGATATCCATGTCGAACGCTCCTATCGGCGCAGAAGTTCAAGCAGTCCGCGCGACATTTGCCGCGACTGGTCGAACATTTTCAGGTTTGCTTCGTAGCTGCGCTGGGCTTCGCGGGCGTCCGCGATCTCAATGACCAGATCGACGTTCGAGCCTTCATAGTGCCCGGTCTGGTCGGCCATCGGGTGCGACGGATCATAGATCGAAGGCAATGCGGTTCGGTCCAGCGTCACTTTTCCAACTTCAACACGGCCCGTGGCCTGACCGCTTTCCAAGGCAGCCTGGAAGGTCGCGATCTTGCGACGATACCCCGGAGTGTCGGCGTTCGCGATATTTTCAGAGACATGTCGCAAGCGAGCTGCCTGGCTTTTCATACCCGAGGCCGCTGCGGCAACTGAATTTCGAAGGTCGTTCATTGTCTATCCCCCTACCTGCGGCCCAGCGCGCTGCGCATGATGCCAAGTGAGGTTTGATAGACCGCAAGCGCCAGATCATGGTCGCGCTTCGCTTCTGCTGCGGCCATCATCTCGGTCTCTAGCGCGACCGAGTTGCCATTGGGCGAAAGCGCCCCTTCGCGATAGACCGCGTGTGGAGTGGCTGAAGTCTGGGTGGCATCGGCTGTCGATCTGTGGCTCGCACGCGTCGCACGCATTCCGGCGCTGTCATTGGGTTGAAACGCGTCCGCAAACGACGCGATGTCACGCGCTCTGTATCCAGGCGTGTCTGCGTTCGCAACGTTCTGCGCGATTACCGATTGGCGTGCGGCGGCATGTTTGGCCAGTCCGCTTGCCTTGGCAAAGATATCCATTTTTTCGATCATCGGGGCTTCTCCCTCGATTGGCTTCAACCAAGGCTTAACCCTGATTCCTTTATAAACAGTTTCAACGCTCAAACGGAGGCCGACATGACCCAAATAGGATTCGAACAACTCTGCGCCGAAATTTCCTCAGTGCGTGCGGTCGTCGATATTGGCCGGGTGGCAGCGATTGGAAGCGGCACATTGCAGGTTTCCGGTCTGTCAAAGGTGGCCGCGCAGTCTGATCTGGTCGAATTCAAGTCCAAATCGGGTCGCCTGCGCATGGGCGAAGTCCTGAACCTGAGTCAGGATATGATAACCGTTCTGCCGGACGGCGATATCGAAGGCCTTCAGATCGGTGGCGAAGTGGTCTTGCACGGGCATGCCGAAATCGCCCCGGACGACAGTTGGATTGGACGGGTTATTGACCCGATGGGGCAAGCCTTGGACGGCCGACCAATCATGCGCGGGCAAAAGGGTCGATCTCTAAGGGGAAAGGTCAGCAACCCGACCAATCGACGACCGCTTGGTGGACGGTTGGAAACAGGGCTTGCAGCGTTCAACACCTTTCTGCCAATCGTCAAAGGCCAGCGTATTGGACTGTTTGCAGGCTCTGGAGTCGGAAAATCCACCTTGCTTGCGAATCTGGCGCGCGGTGTTCATGCCGATGTCGTTGTGATCGCGTTGATCGGTGAACGGGGGCGCGAAGTTCGCGAGTTTGTCGAGCGTGTGCTTGGCGCTGAAGGAATGAAACGCGCTGTGGTCGTAGCGGCGACGTCGGACCAATCCCCGATGGTGCGCAGACGCTGCGGGTGGGCCGCGATGACGGTGGCCGAGCATTTTCGGGATCAGGGCAACCACGTTTTGTTTCTTGCTGACAGCGTTACCAGATTCGCCGAGGCGCACCGGGAAATCGCCCTGGCCTCGGGCGAAGGTGGAAATTTGCGTGGATTTCCACCCTCAACCGCGCAGCAGATTACGACCCTGTGTGAGCGAGCAGGTCCGGGTGCCGGAGCGGGTGGCGATATTACAGCAGTTTTCTCTGTTCTGGTTGCTGGGTCGGATATGGAGGAACCTGTCGCGGATATCCTGCGTGGTGTGCTGGATGGGCACGTGGTTCTGGATCGCAAGATCGCCGAGCGGGGTCGTTTTCCGGCCATCGATTTGTTGCGGTCCGTGTCCAGGGCGTTGCCAGATGCGGCGACGGATGAAGAAAACGCGCTCATCTCGAAGGGGCGCAGGTTGCTTGGACTTTACGATCGGTCGGAGATGATGATCCAGGCGGGTCTTTACACTGCCGGGAACGATCAAGCCCTTGATGAAGCAATTGCGGCTTGGCCGAAACTGGACGCTTTCTTGACAGAGCCCGAAGTCGATACGAGTGTCGCAAGCTTCGGACGCCTGGCGAATTGTGTCACAGCGTAAGTAGCTTAGGGTGAGCTGCCTCTAGAAGTTTTGAAGAAGCGTCAAAGCGATGGCGCCACCGGACATCGCGGCATTGCCAGCGGCAATTTGGGACCGAACAAGAAATAGCCTGTTCAATTCGTCCAGCTTCTCGGGCTCTGCAAACTGGCTCACGTTTGCTGCGCCAAAATACTGTGTGGATTTGTCGCGAAAGGTTTCAAGCTGCTGATCCAGATCGAGAGTTCCAAACGCGCTCGGCAGGCCAAATGCGGTCTCAAATATCTTTCGCAAAGGTGGATTGCCCATGATGGTGAACCATTTTGTATCGTCTGAGGCGTTCTTTTGCGTGATCTCAGACAGCTCGCGCTCCAAGCTCATCGCCAACCGCATATCTTGATTCTGTGCGCCGACAGCGATTTCAAACTGCCGCTCTTTATAGGCTGCGACGGTATTATCGCCAAAGTCAGATATTTGCGTCCTTGGGATCGAATAGTCGCCAAAACCAAAATCTTTTGCGAACTGCAAATAGCGCTTATCCGAAAGCTTGTTGGCCAAATCATCTGTGTCCAACGTTCCGTCGTCGAGAATTTTTTTGATGAAGTATTTGTTGTTGATATCGTCATCTAATCCATAGGCGCCAAGCGCCACTGAAAGCAGTCTGCGGTCACTGACCAGATCATCGCTGGTCTCGACTTTTCCGATCTTCTCTTTGAAGTATTGGACATCGCGTTGAATCTCTGCAGAGCTTTCAAACGCCTGCTTTTGATTTTCTTGCGTTCGCTGCAGGAATGCCCAACCGGCCGCACCGCCGTATGGTATGACCGGCTGGAACGTCATGAGTATTGAGCCGCAAGAAGGCGATTTTCGCGTGGCATCAGTGCGCGCAACTGCTTCATCGCATAATAATAGTCGCTTGCCGCGACCGCTGCTGTCGCCTTTCCGAGAAGATCTCGACTGTCTTCATCCGTCAGAACTTGGCTTAACTGCTCGATACCGCGGAGCAATTGTAAACGCGCTTCATCCTTCTCGACATCGCCTGACAGGACAAGTTGGGCGATGTAGCATACCCTTTTTACTGGGGTATTTGCCTCTTCTGGGTGAATCGCGTCGCGCAGCCTTAGAATATTGGCGTTTGGTGTGACAATTGAAAGCCGCGACCTGCGATCCCCATTTTCAATGACCGCACCATTGATCAAAACACGTTCTTTTGGGCTGAGCTTGAGAACAAGTCCTGTCATGCTGCATCCCCCTTTTGGCGCAAACCACGCATGATTGCGGCGTTGATTTCGACAAGAACCGACGCATCTGCGCCGTCGGACAGAACCTTGCGGCTGTGGTCAGCTGTAAATTCGGACAGATAAAAGACCCTTGCACGTAGGTCATTTGGAAGGCCGTTTTCGTCTTCTGCGACGTCAATCGCCAGCAAGGTCCACAACCTCCTGTTCTCATGCAGGGCGCTGGCGAGTTGCGCGAAACCTGAACGTCCTTTCTTCAATGCTGATTGGAGTTGGTGCGTGATTTTCGCGAAAGCCTCGTATTCGGTGCCTCTAGATGTTTGTAGCGGTGCTCTGGACGACGAAGCGTAGGCCGTTTTGGCCAGGGTTACTGCGTTCACGGGGTTTTCCTTCCGGTGACGAATTCGCTCAAGGTATGATGCTAGACGGGGCGCCTTTTGGCGCCCCGGTCAATGGCTTAGCGGAACAACGAAAGGATGTTCTGCGGAGCCTGGTTGGCAATCGAAAGTGCTTGTGTTCCAAGCTGTTGCTGAACCTGAAGTGCTTGCAGCTTTGCAGAAGCAGCTTCCATATCGGCGTCAACCAGAGCGCCAATACCAGATTTCAACGAGTCCGAAAGTTTGCCGACGAAATTCGACTGAATTTCGATACGACCTTCGACCGAACCGAACGAGGCGGATGCATCAATCGAAGTCTGGATCATGTTTTCCACTGCGCCCAATGCGGCATCAGCCCCTGACGAAGTCGAAACATCCATGGTCGTAAGGCCCGCAAGGCCACCCGACCCACGTGAGGCGCTGAACGAGAATGCTGCGTCACCGTTGGTTTCGTTGGTGACAACAAGCTGACCGGCATTGGTGTCGATATCCATGCTGAAGCTGTTGCCATCAAGACCGGCGGAGATCATCGCGTTCTTCATGCCTGCGACGACGGATTCAGCAGTATCGCCTTCTTTCACGACATAGTTGCCTTGAACTGAACCGATAGTCAGCGCAAGTGCGTCGCCAACGACCAGACCGGTATTCACCGCCGTATCCACACCTGCCGCATCGGGCATGACAGCGGCGGTTGCCGTGGCGCCACCCGAAGCATCAAGGAAGGCAAACGTATCCAAAGTAATCGAATCGTTTGTCCCGCCATCATTGGCGTCGATCACACCAGCCGTGCCGGTGTCAGTGCCGACCGATGCGGCTGCAGCGGCCAGTGTGGTGCCGGCGGTCAAAGACAGGTTCTGCGCATCGACCCCGATTGAGCTGGTGACGACTGTGCCATCAGACTTGCGATCAAGCGACGACAAGACATCAATTCCAGCCGCGCCATTGGCGTTTGTGCCGGATTGAGTGCCGTCAACAAGGTTTAGGCCATTGAACTGAGCAGCGCCGACAACAGAGCTGATCTGGTCCCGCAGAGCAACGATGTCTGTCTGGATTTTTGCCCGATCTACATTGTCTTCCTGCGCTGCAACGATCTTGCCTTTGATCTCGGTCAGAAGATCAGTGACTGTTTCCGAGGCTTGCCGCGCGACGGCGACCGTGCTTTCACCAAGCGAGAGGCTTTCAGAGATACCTTTGAAGCCCTTTACATCAGCTTCCATCACCTTGGAAATCGCCCACACAGCGGCGTTGTCTTTTGCCGATCCGACAGCCTTACCGGTCGAGATTTCGGCCTGCGTGCTGGCAAGATTGGAATTGATAGATTTCAGGGTTTGAAGCGCTACCATTGCGCTGTTGTTCGTCAGAATGCTGGACATGGAATAGTTCCTTCGGTCTTAGGTGCTTTGCACCTGGATTTCGTATCTGCCTGTCCGGGCAGGGTTAAAAGCCATTCTGTCTTCTGCGACGTCATATCGTTGACACGCGCCACCCGCTTTGGATGCCCTTGAAATTTGGCGCGAAAATCTGAAGGAAAACTGAATCGCGCCATCCGCAATGTCCGCAATTTGAAGTAAATCTAGACCGTCAGGCCCGACGCTCAAACTTTGTCGTCTTGCGAGAAATGGACTGGCTTTCCCCTTTTTGAGTGTATGTGCGCAGCACTTTTTGCCCCTCGCGCATGGCTTCCAGCCGGCTCTGAACCGACTTGATTCCGCAGGCAACGGCATCAAGCAGGGACTGGTTGCGATCGGCCTTTCCCTGGATATGCTCCAACCTACCTGCGCTATCACCCATGGTTTTAACGCGTTCGAGCAGTCGTTCCTTTTCAGGCAACAGGCGGGCGAGTTTTTGAATGTCGCCGCTGATGATTAAAGCGCGCTCGCGGTCCAGCAAAGTCTCCAATGCTCTGGCTGCGGGTTGGTTAAAAAGCGTCAACGCTGTGCTCCTTCAATGCTTCAAACAGAGTCTGTGCCAGGCCAATCCCGCCCGCTTTGACCATTTCCTGAGCCTGCGCTTGCCTCAGGAACGACGAAAACTGATCTTCGCCCGCACCTCCACCAAAGCTTTCGCGCGGTTTTCCAAGCCCTGCGGTCTTGAGCATTTCTGAAAGGAAGCTGGCTTCCAGATCGCGCGCGACCTCCATCAACTGCGCGTCCTCTTTCGACGCATTTAGGGTTGCTGCTGGCGCTTTGCCAAATGTCATTCCTGTAGAAATCGGCTCCATGATCGCCCCTCGTATTTGATGACAATTTTTTTTGTTATCTCATCAAGCGGTAAAGAACTGGTAACTCGCGTCTGCGATGGTTCATCCATCGGAGGCAGAAGACCCGGATGTTGATATGCAGATAATACAGGCGCTACTTGGTGGCGGTTTTAGTGAGCCAGCTGGTGCGGGAACCGCCGGTGCAGACGCCACCGCACCGCAGGGCG
Source organism: uncultured Aliiroseovarius sp. (assembly GCF_947497285.1). Classification (GTDB taxonomy): domain Bacteria; phylum Pseudomonadota; class Alphaproteobacteria; order Rhodobacterales; family Rhodobacteraceae; genus Aliiroseovarius. The sequence goes on from NZ_CANMFT010000007.1 coordinate 33,036, forward strand.
AAGTGCCTGATTTCGAGGCGTTGCTGATTGATGTGACAGTTGCTGGCACGGATTTGAGCGCGGAGATGGAGGGTGATTCTCTGCCTTTTCCAGTGCAGCAGGCCGCGCTGCAACCCGACCTATCTGTCAGTCCCAAGGTTTTCTTGCCGAATGTGTTGACCTCAGCCATCAAGCTGGAGCCTGCATCTGCGCAAGTAGCTGCAAAATCTGAAGCGAAGTCACCGCTGGAAAGTGCCGCAAGTGGTGAAGCGGTGGATGCTATAGTTACGCTTGATCGTGCCCTCGAAACGAAGACTTTGCCGGACGCAATGGCAATTCTGCCCTCCGCAGAAACCACGGACCGGACTGCTTTGCCGAAGGCGCAATTCGAACCGGGCGAAACTGTTCCGCCCCATCAAGGCAATGAGGTTCGTCGAATAGAGCCAGAGCGGCGCCAGGTCGTTGGGCCAATTGCTGCACAAATCATGGCCGCCGGGAAGGTCCAACTGCCAGCGGCAGCTGCTTTGGCAGAGCCTTCAGTCGAAGCAGAAACTGTCAAAGAAACGGGTCGCGGTTTAGACCCGACACCGGTCGCTGATCCAACGATCGAGACCGATGGGATTGCACTAAACACCTGGCAAGCGTCGAAAGCTTCAGTGGTGGCCGCAGACAACAACAAGGCATCCACCAACGCCACAGCAACGCAAGCAGGCGCCGGGCTGGTGGACGGCGGACAGTTCGTATCCTCCGCCCCACAGCCAACGCCGTTGTCGCCAGGCGCGGCCGCGCCATTAGAGATCACCCAGGCCGACGCGCCGACCCACGAGCGTAAATCGCCAACTGAGCGGCGCAGCACGACAAGCAATGCCGAGGTTACAAAAGCGAGCGCAGGATCGACGCTTGTCCCCATCCCAAACCAAGATCGACCTCAGGGAGATCTGTTCGTAACAGATACGATTACCACGGATGAGGTGCCCCTTAGCGAAGTCGAAGTTTCACCGCTGGAACTGAAGAATGTGCAAGGTGGGGCGGATTTGAAAGCACCGATTGCCGGGCTACGACCCAACGAATACCCCCGACAGATTGCGCTTCAGGTTGCAGATATTGCGCGTTTGACGCCTGACAAGCCGACGGAGTTGGTGCTTAACCCGGAAGAGCTGGGGCGCCTTCGGGTGACCTTTCACACTGAGGCGACTACCATGAACGTTGTTTTGCAGTTCGAACGACCGGAAACGTTGGATCTGATGCGGCGCCATATCGACATGCTCGGACAGGAAATGCGCGACCTTGGATATGAAAGCGTGAATTTCGCGTTTCACGATCAAGGCGGCAACGACACAGGCGAGGAAAAGAAACAAAAACATGCTGCCCCTGAGCAGCCGCAATTCAACTCAACGGCCGAAAGGGCGGCTATGAACCCAATTCGCGTCACCCTAAGTGACGGCGCTGGGATCGATATCAGAATTTGAAAGGAACGGTCATGGAGATCGGACAGCCAATGCCAGCCGCACTGACGGCAACACCTGCACAATACACTCAAGCACAGGATGGCGAAGCAGCCGTCATCTCGTCTGATTTTGAAACCTTTTTGAAGATGCTTACGGCACAAATGGAAAACCAAGACCCGCTCAATCCGGTTGAATCGACGGATTATGCTGTGCAACTGGCGACCTTTTCTGGTGTCGAGCAGCAGGTGCGAACCAATGATATTCTTGAGGGGTTGGGTGCAAAGCTTGGCCTTATGGGTATGTCTGATATCGCTGGCTGGGTCGGAATGGAGGCGCGCGTGGCAGCGCCTGTCTATTTTGACCAAAGCCCGGTTACGATTGTGCCAAACCCTGCGGTCGGCGCGGATGAGACGCGGCTTGTGGTTCGCAATGACGTCGGGGATATCGTCGACAACGCCATCATTCCGGTGTCATCGGACCCGATCGAATGGGCAGGTGTCGACGACACAGGGAATCCTCTGCCATCTGGCACCTACTCGTTCGAGCTGATCAGCTTCGGGAATGAACAGGTGCTGTCGTCAGATCCGGTCGAAGCCTACAGCCGCATCACCGAAACGCAAAATGAAGGTGGGACGCTGTGGCTGATCACCGAAAGCGGTGCAAAAATCTCGGCCGATAGTATTTCGGCCATCCGCGAGTCGTAGTGAAGACGCTTGCCGCGGCAGGTGCCTCTGATATGAACCAGTTTGGTTTCAGAGGTGCGCCAGATGGCAATTCGGAATGTTCAGAGCGAACAGGAACATCTTAGACGCATGTGGTCCGCCGCCAAGGTCATTGCGGATGATGCTGTCTGGACCGCCATGGATGGGGGGCGATCGAACCCCATTTGGCGTGTAGACCTTGCTGACGGGCCGAGCCTTGTGTGCAAGCTCTATGACCCAAGCAGCGCGACACCCTTGTTTGCCAATGATGGAAACCGCGAGGCCTTAGCGTTGCAAACCCTGGAGGGCGTTTCGATCGCGCCGCGATTCGTGGCGTTTCGGACAAGTGCGATTGGCGAAAGCCTTGTCTACCGACACATCGAGGGCAACACTTGGCAGGGCGATTTGAAAGAAATAGCAGTGCTCATGGCGCAACTGCATCAGTTGCAGCCACCCGCTGCGCTTCCGTCGCTTAGCTCGGCGCCTAAGTCCTTGATTGCCACCGCACAACGCATGTTGAAGGAGACTGAGTCAGGCTTGCCAGCCCCACCGTCCGCACCGGATTTGCCTGCCCCACGCCAAGCTTTTTTGCACGGCGACATCGTCCCGGGAAACATTCTTGTCACGCCAAAAGGTGTTCGGTTGATCGATTGGCAATGCCCGGCGATCGGTGATCCAAGCCTTGACCTAGCGGTGTTTTTGTCGCCCGCAATGCAGGTGGCCTATGGTCGCCGCCCACTAAGCGCCGAGGAAGTCAGTACTTTCCTGGCCACATATGCCGACGCCAGTCACGACTGTTTGACAGTCGATAGATACCGTGCCCTTGCGCCCCTTTTTCACTGGCGCATGGCGGCGTATTGTCAATGGAAGGTGGCGCATGGCGACGACGCTTACGCGCAGGGGATCGGGCTGGAACTGGCGGCGTTGGACCGGTTAGAGCAGCGTTGATACCCAGACCGCCGCAAGGGCAAGACCGCCGCCTAAAGTCACATAGCTCATCGCGCGCAAGGGGCGGGCACGATCTGGCGCAGGTTCAGGTGTCGATTGTTGGATCAACGCTGCCTCGGCCAATTCGGGAAGGCGCGGACCGAAGCGTGCCAGAACGCGCAAGGTTCGCACCAGATCGCGGATCAATGCTTTGGGACCGATCGAGTTAGAGATGTAGCTTTCCACCACGGGCTTGGCGACTTGCCAGATGTTGATATGTGGGTTCAGGGATCTGGCAACGCCTTCGACAACTACCATGGTTCTTTGGAGCAAAATCAACTCGGTGCGAGTTTCCATTCCGAATTTCTCGGTCACTTCGAACAGATATGACAATAGACGCCCCATCGAAATCTGCGTGGCATCCATGCCGAAAATCGGCTCGCCGACGGCGCGCAGGGCGCGGGCGAATTCCTCAACATTTTGGTCTGCCGGGACATAGCCCGCTTCAAAATGCACCTCGGCCACGCGTCGATAGTCGCGGGTGATGAAACCAAACAAGATCTCGGCATAGACGCGACGGGTGTATTCGTCGATCCGCCCCATGATGCCGAAGTCGATGGCGATGATATCGCCATTTGCGGCGAATTTCAGGTTGCCCTGATGCATGTCGCCATGAAACAGCCCATCGCGCAGCGCATGCGACAAGAACAGTTGCAACACCCGTTCGCCCAGCGCGTCCATGTCCAACCCCGAGGCGCGAATGGCGGGAAGATCGTTTGCCGGAATGCCTTCGCCCCAGCCCAATGTCATCACGGTTCGGCCAGACAGGCCCCAGTTCACCTTGGGCACCACGAAGCCCGCGTCCTGCGCCGTATTCTCTGCAAACTCGCTGGCCGAGGCGCTTTCCAGACGCAAATCAAGCTCGCCCATCACCACGCCTTCGAAATGTTCGACCACATCGGTGGGGCGCAGGCGGCGTGTGGAGGGCAGCAGCCATTCGATGAAGCTGGCCGAAAAATGGAACGCGTCGATATCGGTGCGAAACGCGCGTTCGATATGCGGGCGCAGCACTTTGACCGCGACATCTTCGCCAGTCGCGGCGACCCGCGCACGGTGCACCTGCGCAATGGAGGCGGCGGCGACAGGTTCGGAAAACTCCGAAAACACGTCGTCCACTTTCACGCCAAGTTCTTTCTCGATCATCCGCCGGGCAACAGAGGACGGGAACGGCGGCAGCTTGTCCTGCAGATACTGCAATTGGTCAGACAGTTCAGCGCCGACAACATCAGGTCGGGTTGAAAGGATTTGACCGAACTTAATATACGCCGGGCCCAGCGCCGTGATCGCGCGGGTCAGGGGCGGCAGGGACGTGTCGCCCTTCTTGCCCAGCCATGCGAACGGAAAGCCAATGACGCGGGCCGCAAGTCGGATAACCGGAGGCGCATTCATCGCGTCCAGCACAACGCCCATTGCGCCCGTCCGTTGAAAGGTCGCACCGGTGCGGATCAGCCGCCAGATGTTGTGGGGTCCGCGCATGTTAGATTTTCCACCCGGAATGCAGCGCCGCGATGCCCAGGGACAGGTTGCGATACTTGACGTTCTCGAAGCCTGCTTCGCTGATCATCTGAGCGAAACTGTCCTGATCGGGGAATTTGCGAATGGATTCGACCAGATACTGATAGCTGTCCGCGTCGTTCGCGATCAACTTGCCCATGCGGGGAATGACGTTGAATGAATAGAGATCATAGAGCTTCTGCATCCCGTCATTGGGAAGCTGGCTGAACTCCAGAACCATCAGGCGACCACCGGGTTTCAGAACGCGATAGGCCTCGGCCAAAGCATCAGGAATGCGCGTCACGTTACGAATGCCGAAGCTGATCGTGTAGCGATCGAAGCTGTTGTCTTCGAAGGGCAGCGCCATTGCGTCGCCCACCACCCAGTCAAGGTGGTCGGCCTTGTTGGCCGCGTCCGCGCGCTTGCGCCCTTCGACCAGCATCGACTCTGTCATGTCCAGCACGACGGCGGAAGCCTCGGACGCGCGGTCAAGAAACCGGAACGAGATATCGCCGGTGCCACCTGCTACGTCCAACAGCCGCTGACCGTTTCGCGGCGCCAACCAATCCATCATCGCGTCTTTCCAGACACGGTGAATGCCGACCGACATGACGTCATTCATGATGTCATATTTCGACGCGACGTTGGTGAAAACGCCATGGACCATGCCGGCCTTGTCGTCTTCCGCGACCGTCTTGAACCCAAAATGGGTTGTTTTCTTCTCGGAGGTGCTCATCAGGCTTGCCCATTCCTTGCGATTGATCCCTCATATCGTGACGAATGGTGGCACACAATGGAGAGGCGGACGAGATGCCCGAATTACCTGAAGTCGAGACGGTTCGCCGCGGCTTGTCCCCCGTGATGGAGGGCGCGCGGATTGCGCGCGCCGAAACCCGGCGTGACGGGCTGCGTTGGCCGTTTCCCGACCGGATGGCAGAGCGCCTGACGGGTGCGCGCGTGCTGCGGCTTGGGCGGCGGTCGAAATACCTGCTGGCTGACCTCGATACGGGTGAGACGTTGATTACCCATCTTGGCATGTCAGGGCGGATGCTGATCTCGGGTCATCAGTTGGGGGAGTTTCAGCACGACCACCCGGCGCCCGAAAAACATGACCATGTGGTGTTGGACATGGACAACGGCGCGCGGGTGACGTTCAACGATCCTCGCCGGTTCGGGGCAATGGATTTATGCGAGACTGCGACATTGGGCGACCACAAGTTGATCCGCGTGCTTGGGCCAGAGCCGCTGGGCAACACCTTTGACGAGCCATATCTGCAAGCCGCCCTAAGTCACCGCAATTCGCCCATCAAAACTGCCCTGCTGGATCAGGGAATCATTGCAGGGCTGGGCAACATATATGTGTGCGAGGTGCTGTTTCGCACAGGGATTCACCCAACCCGCAAGGCCGCGCGCATTGCACCGGCGCGGATTGCGGGGCTTGTTCCGATCATCCGTGACGTGCTGTCTGAAGCGATCGAAAGTGGCGGTTCGTCGTTGAAAGACTATCGCCAGACAGACGGCGATCTGGGCTATTTCCAACACAATTTTCGGGTCTATGGCCGCGAGGGTGAACCCTGCGTGACGCAAGGTTGCACTGGAAAAATAAGGCGAATCACGCAATCCGGTCGCTCAACTTTCTATTGCGCGCAATGCCAAAGATAGCTTGATCACAGAGGCGGGCATGCTTACGACTCCGCTTCGACCACCACGGACAAAGGCAAGGGGAACCATGGCCTATAAGAATATTATCGTTGAGACCGAAGATCATATCTGCCTGATCAAGCTCAACCGACCCGACGCGCTAAACGCTTTGAACCTTCAGCTGTTGGGTGAACTTGGCGATGCGCTGGCAGACGCCCAGAAGAACGACAAGGTGCGCTGCATCGTCGTCACCGGATCTGAAAAAGCTTTCGCGGCTGGCGCCGACATCAAGATGATGGCGGAAAAAAGCTTCGTTGATGTTTTTGCGGGCGATCTGTTCACCCCGGAAGAAGATGCCATCATGCGCATTCGCAAGCCGATCATCGCAGCCGTGTCTGGCTATGCGCTGGGCGGCGGGTGCGAATTGGCCATGATGTGTGATTTCATTATCGCATCTGACACCGCTAAGTTTGGCCAGCCCGAGGTAAATCTGGGCGTGATGGCCGGTATGGGCGGCACTCAACGTCTGACCAAGCTGGTTGGCCGCGCCAAGTCAATGGATATGAATCTGACCGGTCGTTTCATGGACGCGGAAGAGGCTGAACGCTCCGGGCTTGTCAGCCGCGTCGTGCCGGCCAAAAAGCTGATGGACGAAGCCATGTCTGCAGCCGCGAAGATTGCCGAGAAGTCGATGATCACCGTCATGGCGATCAAGGAAACGGTCAACCGCGCAGAGCAGCTTCCGCTGACCGAGGGCATCCTGTTCGAACGCCGCGTTTTCCATTCGCTGTTTGCGACGGAAGATCAAAAGGAAGGCATGGCCGCCTTCACCGAGAAGCGCGAACCGCAGTTCCGCGACAAGTAACGCCGTTTTTTGGGTTCCCTTTGCGGAAGTTTTTCCGTAAAGGGTGCCGTCATACATGCGCGTGAGGCCCGCTCTGGCCAGAATCACCGGTTCTGAACCCGGTCGGGTGCTGACGCGCAGCTATTGAAACGTAATACACACCCGATGAAGGGATCAGACACATGGCAAATTCGCCCCAAGCTAAAAAACGCGCGCGTCAGAACGAAGCTCGTTTTGCTGTAAACAAAGCCCGCCGTTCGCGCATCCGCACCTACCTGCGTAAAGTTGAAGAAGCGATCGAGTCCGGCGACAAAGACGCAGCTTCGGCCGCCCTCAAGGCAGCCCAGCCCGAACTGATGCGCGGCGTGACCAAAGGCGTCTATCACAAGAACACCGTGGCGCGCAAAATGTCGCGCCTGTCGTCTCGCGTGAAGGCCCTGGGTTAAGCGTCGCTTCGACCCAAAGGTCACTGATGAAAAACAAGCAGAGCGTGTCCGGAATGGCACGCTCTGTTTCCGTTTTTGGCGGCAAAAATTGCAAATGTGCAAGCGGCTTGGGATTCGCTTTCGGAAAGTCAGAGTCAAGCGCGAAGTTCTATTGCGCGCGCTGCGGACAGATTGCTAGCTTGCCCTCAGCGATTCACATCGCCGACTTGGGACTATGATAAAAATGCGGGCTAAACCCGCGAAACTTAAGGGTTTCTATCCTTAGCTTATTGGTTGGACCAGATTCTTACCTGGCCCAGCTGCATGAGAATTCTGTGCCTGCTTGGGGGTGGGTTTCCAGTATTGATCGTGCTGATGTCTGTGGGGCCGTTTTTGGCCCGGCGGACAAGCTATTGTCATGTCTCTTTGCCTGTGAGGGCATCTGAGTTGCGAACTTTCTGTTTGCGTCAGGTGCATGTCTTGGCTCGGCGTTTCGGTTTCCTCTGTTGGGGCAGAGGCGACGAAACCGACGTGAATTGCGGTGCGCAAGCGCAATTTGAGCGTTGGATAGTATTGGTAAAAGGCTGCCGTCGAACGGCCTTGTTACAAGAAACTCGGGTCGAGGTGACATGACGAACGAAGAATGGGGACAGGTCCGAAGCAAGCTGCAAAAAGCAGTGGGACAAAACAACTATACAAACTGGATCGAACCGCTTGAGTTTGCCGACCTCGCAAACGGGGTCGCGACGTTTCTGGTCCCGACGAATTTCATGGGCAATTGGGTCGATCGCAACTTTGGTGACAAGATTCTGCGTCACATGATCGGCGAAGGCCTGAAAGTCTCGCGTTTGGAATTTTCCGTCCCTGCCAGGACGGTTGCCACCCAAGCGGCCCCTGCTGTCGACACGGTCAGCGCGATACCCGCCAAAACAGATCAGGAAGAGCTGCCGGGCGCTCCGCTTGACGCCCGATTTACCTTTGACAGCTTCGTGGTCGGTAAACCGAATGAACTGGCGCACGCTGCCGCGCGCCGGGTCGCCGAAGGTGGTCCTGTCACCTTTAACCCTCTTTTCCTTTATGGCGGCGTAGGGCTTGGCAAGACCCACCTGATGCACGCCATCGCGCATGAAATGAAGACCCGCAATCCAGAACTGCGCGTCGTTTATCTGTCGGCCGAACAATTCATGTATCGCTTTGTGCAGGCCATTCGCGAAAAGCAGATGATGGATTTCAAACAGCTTTTCCGGTCCGTGGATGTGCTGATGGTGGATGACGTTCAATTCATCGCAGGCAAGGATTCAACGCAAGAGGAGTTCTTCCACACGTTCAATGCGCTGGTAGACCAGAACAAGCAAATCATCATCTCGGGTGACCGCGCGCCGGGTGAAATCAAGGATCTTGAGGATCGCATCAAAAGCCGCCTGCAATGCGGTCTTGTGGTGGATTTGCACCCGACCGACTTTGAACTGCGCCTTGGTGTCCTGCAAAAGAAGGTCGATTCTTACCGGGCGCAATATAATGGTCTTGTGATTGCAGATGGTGTTCTGGATTTCCTTGCGCACCGTATTTCGACCAATGTGCGTGTGCTGGAAGGCGCCTTGATGCGTCTTTTCGCGTTTGCGTCGCTGGTGGGCCGCGAAATCACACTTGAGCTGGCACAAGATTGCCTTGGCGACATCCTTCGCGCATCCGATCGCAAGGTCACGGTCGAAGAGATTCAGCGCAAGGTCAGCGAGCATTACAATATCCGACTGTCTGACCTGATTGGCCCCAAACGGGTGCGCACCATCGCGCGGCCACGTCAGGTGGCGATGTATCTTGCCAAGCATATGACGTCGCGGTCGCTGCCTGAAATTGGGCGCCGCTTCGGCGGTCGCGACCACACGACGGTGATGCACGGGGTAAAGCGAATTGACGAACTGAAGGGCGTCGACGATCAGATCGCCGAAGACCTGGAGCTTCTGCGAAGGGCGCTTGAAGCCTGAACAGGCTTGGATTTGGCGGGTTTTAGGGTGCTAAAGCCTTGACCCGCCCGCGAAAGAATCAGACATTCCGAATAATCAATTGAGCCGGGCGGTGAACGTGATATGTTCCCCGCCCCGGTATCTGTCAGGAGTGGGACATGAAGATCAGTATCGAACGCGGCGCGCTTCTTAAGGCCGTGGCCCAAGCGCAATCAGTTGTAGAACGCCGCAACACGATCCCAATTTTGGCAAACGTGTTGATCGAAGCGGACGGAAACAGTGTCACCTTCCGTGCCACTGATCTGGATATCGAAGTGGTCGACAAAGCGGATGCGGTTGTAGAACGCGCAGGTGCCACGACTGTATCCGCTGTAACCCTGCATGAAATCGTGCGCAAATTACCCGATGGCGCATTGATTCAACTGACCGACGATGGCGCAACTGGGCGCTTGACGGTCGAAGCCGGGCGGTCGAATTTCTCGTTGGCGACGCTGCCCAAGGAAGATTTCCCGGTTATGGCCTCGTCTGAGTATTCGGCGAACTTCTCGGCCCCTGCGCCGGTTCTGCGGCGCCTGTTTGACAAGTCGAAATTCGCCATCTCCACCGAAGAAACGCGGTATTATCTGAATGGTGTCTACATGCATGTCTCTGAGGCGGAAGGGGGCAAAGTCTTGCGCTGTGTGGCCACCGACGGCCACCGTCTGGCCCGCATCGATGCTGACTTGCCCGCAGGTGCCGAAGACATGCCGGGTGTGATCGTGCCGCGCAAGACGGTTGGCGAAATGCGCAAACTTCTGGATGACGACGACGCGACCATCGCGGTGTCTGTCTCGGAAACGAAGATCCGGTTTGCGACGCCTGCGATCACACTGACGTCGAAGGTGATTGATGGCACTTTCCCGGACTACACCCGCGTGATCCCAAGCGGAAACACACGGAAGTTAGAGGTGGACGCTGCCGAATTCGCGCAGGCAGTCGACCGCGTGGCGACCGTGTCCAGCGAACGATCGCGCGCTGTGAAGCTGCAACTTGACGAAGATCGCTTGATCCTGTCAGTCAATGCGCCCGACGCAGGCGCCGCAGAAGAAGAACTTGCCGTGGCCTATGGTGATGAGCGGCTCGAAATCGGCTTTAACGCCAAATACCTGCTTGAGATCGCCAGCCAAGTGGACCGCGAGAATGCCGTGTTCATGTTCAATTCGTCCGGCGACCCGACGCTTATGCGCGAAGGCAACGACACCAGCGCCGTTTATGTCGTGATGCCGATGCGTGTGTGAACCGGTGTATCAGCCCTGACGAACCAGAGGGGTGGGCGCCATGACACTTGCCCTTCGCGAACTGCGATTGAGCCATTTTCGCAGTCATAAAGCCGCCAAGCTGGATCTTGATGGACGCCCCGTGGCGATCCACGGGGTCAACGGGGCGGGCAAGACGAACATTCTTGAAGCGGTATCCATGCTGTCGCCGGGCAGGGGGCTTCGCCGTGCGACGGTTGATGAAATGATCCGGCGACCCGAGGGCGTCGGTTGGAAGGTCGCTGCGATCTTGCAAAGCCTGCACCAGATGCACGAGGTCGAAACCTGGGTTGAGGCCGGCGCAACCCGGCAAGTTCGAATTGACGGAAAGACCGCGCCACAGATTGCGCTTAGTCGCATTGCGCGCGTGATCTGGTTGGTGCCGGTGATGGACCGGCTATGGGTCGAAGGCGCAGACGGTCGCCGGCGGTTTCTGGACCGCATGACCATGAGTTTCGAGCCCTCACATGCAGATGCGGTTCTGACCTATGAAAAAGCGATGCGCGAAAGGAACCGCCTTTTGAAGGACGGGCAGCGCGATGCCCATTGGTATCGCGCGCTCGAGGCGCAGATGGCCAAGGCGGGTGCGGCAATTTCGGCGAACCGGGCGGCGACGCTGATCCAACTGAGGGCGGCGCAAGCCGAGGCAGAAACCGCGTTTCCCGTCGCCGATCTGTTACTTGTTCATGCGCAAGAATCTGACGCGCCGACAGATGAGGCAGGACTTGCAGTTGCGTTTGCCGAAAGCCGCGCGCGCGATGTGCTGGCAGGCCGCACGCTTGTCGGGCCGCACCGTGTTGATCTGGCCGCGAGCTATGCAACCAAAGGCATGGCCGCGCGCGATTGTTCAACAGGCGAGCAGAAGGCGCTTTTGGTTTCACTAATCTTGGCCAATGGTCGCGCGCTGGCCCAGACATTTGGCGCCCCTCCGATCCTGCTTCTTGACGAAGTGGCGGCCCATCTTGACGCCGGTCGACGTGCCGCCCTGTATGACGAGATCTGCGCCTTGGGGGCGCAAGCGTTCATGACGGGAACCGGGCCCGAGTTGTTCAGCACGCTTGGGGCTCGTGCCCAGCATATGAGCGTGGGCGAAGTTGATGGAACATCGTTCATAGAGGTTCTGCACGACGGCGCGATTTGACAACTAGCCCATTGCCGAAAGGCAGTTGATTTGCCAGAGTTCACGCGCCTGATCACGACCTTCCGTGTGGGGCGTCATGAAAGCGAGGCGAAACAAAATGAACATGAACCGTGTCAGCCTGATCACTCTTGGTGTGGCCAGCATAGACCGCGCGCGTGCCTTCTACGAAGCGATCGGGTGGGTGCCTGATACCGTGTTGGACCTTGTCGTTTTCTACAACATGAACGGGATGAAGTTTGGTTTCTTCACGCTCGAAGGGCTTGCGCGTGAACAGGGTCGTCCCATGGAAGACCTGTCGACCGGTGCAATGACGCTTTCGCAGTGCTTTGTTTCGGAAGCCGAAGTGGACGCGGCGTATGAACGCGCACTGAAAGCTGGTGCGCGCGAAGTCACTGCGCCAGTGAAGACGGAATGGGGTGGGTATTCGGGCTATATTGCCGATCCTGATGGGCATATCTGGGAATATGCATTCAACCCGTTCTGGCCGCTGGATGAAGAAGGTCATTTGGTTTGACGCTTACCGTCGCCGAGCTGGGGTTCTACATCCTCGGTTTGTTTATCCTGTTTCTCACCCCTGGTCCGGTATGGGTTGCCTTGGTCGCGCGCGTCTTGGCGGGCGGCTTTGCGCAGGCGTGGCCGCTGGCGATGGGTGTCGCAATTGGGGATATCTTCTGGGCTGTGCTGGCCGCGCTGGGAATGGGCTGGGTCGCCTCCAGCATCGGCGGTGCAATGCTGGTGTTGAGGGCCATCGCTGCCCTTTTCTTCATCTGGCTCGGGGTCACCATTATCCGGTCAGCAGATGCGGGCATATCGGGAGACCGCAGACTGACCCGCCCCGGCGTCTGGGCGGGGTTCGTGGCAGGACTGATTGTCATACTGTCCAACCCCAAGGCGATCCTATTCTACATGGGTGTATTGCCAGGATTTTTCGACCTGACGCGGTTGACGCTTCCGGATGTCGTAGCGATTGGCGTCGCCTCGTTTGTGGTCCCGCTTGTCGGCAATTTGGGACTGGCGTTCTTCATCGACCGCGCCCGCAGCCTTTTGTCCTCACCACAGTCGCTTAAGCGCATGAATTTGGCCGCCGGAAGCCTGCTAATTCTGGTCGGTCTGGTCATTCCTTTCGCATAAGCGGAAATCTGGGCGGTTTGACACTAAATCTTGTGTCAGATAGGTGACAACACCCCCGGAAAACCCTATATTTTCCGGAACAATAAACAGGAATGCCCACATGGCTGATGACGCGCAGAACGGCACCGAATACGGCGCCGAATCTATTAAAGTTCTCAAAGGTTTAGATGCTGTCCGCAAGCGTCCGGGCATGTATATCGGTGACACCGATGATGGGTCAGGCCTGCACCATATGGTCTATGAGGTTGTCGATAACGGGATCGACGAAGCATTGGCTGGCCATGCCGACGCAGTGAACGTGACAATTCACGCCGACAGTTCGGTTTCGGTTTCAGACAATGGGCGCGGAATTCCGGTTGATATTCACTCCGAAGAAGGTGTTTCGGCTGCCGAAGTCATTATGACCCAACTGCATGCAGGCGGTAAGTTCGACTCAAACTCCTACAAAGTTTCAGGCGGCCTGCACGGCGTTGGGGTTTCGGTTGTGAATGCACTGTCCGACTGGCTTGAATTGCGTATTTGGCGCAATGGCAAGGAACACTATGCCAAGTTTGAGCGGGGCGAGACCGTCGAGCATCTGAAAGTTGTCGGTGATTGCGGGGATCGCACCGGAACCGAAGTGCGGTTTCTTGCTTCAACCACCACGTTCTCGAACCTGGAATATCAATTCAAGACGCTAGAGAACCGCCTTCGCGAACTGTCTTTCCTGAATTCGGGCGTGCGGATCATCATCGAAGACGAGCGTCCTGCAGAAAAACTGCGTTCGGAAATGCACTATGACGGGGGCGTCAAGGAATTCGTGCGATACCTTGATCGATCCAAAACGGCCTTGATGGAAGAGCCGATTTTTGTAACCGGCGAAAAGGACGGAATTGGCGTCGAAGTGGCGATGTGGTGGAATGATAGCTACCATGAAAACGTGTTGCCGTTCACCAACAACATTCCACAGCGTGACGGTGGCGCACACTTGGCGGGCTTTCGCGGCGCGTTGACGCGAACGCTGAACCTATACGCAAATTCAACAGGACTAGCGAAGAAAGAAAAGGTGAATTTCACGGGCGATGATGCTCGTGAGGGGCTGACCTGCGTGCTGTCTGTTAAAGTTCCCGACCCCAAATTCTCGTCCCAGACCAAAGACAAACTGGTCAGCTCGGAAGTGCGACCCGCTGTCGAGGGCTTGATGAACGAAAAGCTGCAAGAATGGTTCGAGGAAAACCCGACCGTCGCCAAGATGATTGTCGGAAAAATCATTGATGCCGCGCTCGCCCGCGAGGCGGCGCGCAAAGCCCGTGAGATGACGCGCAAAAAATCCTCTCTTGATGTGGCGTCCCTTCCCGGCAAACTCGCTGATTGCCAAGAGCGTGATCCAGCCAAGCGTGAACTGTTCATGGTCGAGGGGGACTCGGCCGGTGGTTCTGCCAAGCAAGGCCGTTCGCGCCATAATCAGGCCGTTCTTCCCCTTCGAGGTAAGATCCTGAACGTGGAACGGGCAAGGTTTGATCGAATGCTGTCGAGCCAGGAAATCGGCACGATCATCACCGCGCTGGGCACCGGGATTGGCCGTGACGAATTCGACATATCGAAGCTGCGCTACCACAAGATCGTCATTATGACCGATGCAGATGTCGATGGTGCGCACATCCGCACGCTGCTTTTAACGTTTTTCTTCCGCCAGATGCCCGAGCTGATTGAAGGGGGCTATCTCTATATTGCGCAACCGCCGCTTTACAAAGTGAGCCGCGGCAAGTCCGAGGTCTATGTGAAGGACCAAGTCGCGCTAGAGGACTATCTGATCGAGCAGGGCATTGACGGCACGGTTTTGCGCCTGACAAATGGCGAAGAAATCGCTGGCGCAGATCTGGCACGCGTGGTGGAGGCCGCGCGCAATTTCAAGCGAATACTGGACGCTTTTCCGACGCACTATCCACGCAATATTGTTGAACAAGCGGCGCTCTCAGGTGCCTTTGATGCCGGACGCGCAGACGCAGACCTGCAGGCCGTCGCAGAAAGTGTTGCGGCGCGGTTGGACAAGGTCGCAGTCGAGTATGAAAAGGGTTGGCAGGGCCGGATTACGCAAGACCATGGGATTCGTCTGGCACGAGTGCTTCGCGGCGTCGAAGAAATCCGGACCCTTGATGGCGCGGTGTTGAGATCCGGTGAGGCGCGACGCCTTTCCGAGATTTCAAAGGAAACCCGTGACCTTTACCACGACAACTCCAAACTTGTTCGCAAGGATCGCGAGATACTGGTGCAGGGACCGATCGATCTGTTGAAAGCCATTCTGACCGAGGGCGAAAAGGGTTTGACCCTCCAGAGATACAAGGGCTTGGGTGAAATGAACCCCGACCAACTTTGGGAAACCACACTTGATCCAGAAGCGCGCACCTTTTTGCAGGTGAAAGTAGATGATCTTGCCGAAGCTGACGACATCTTCACAAAGCTGATGGGGGATGTGGTTGAGCCGCGTCGAGAGTTCATTCAACAAAATGCGTTGTCAGTTGAGAATCTGGATTTCTAATCAACGAAGGACGGGACTCGCCAACACTGCCGCCTCCATGAGTTTTGCTGATAAGCAATCGAAGATGCGGACCCCCTAGCTGAGCGGACCAGCCCGCCGAGGTCTGAGTTGGCCTTTTTCAATGAAAGGTGGTCGCCCTTTGCGTTGCGCAAAGCGCCATATCTTAGTGGTCATCTGACAATGAAGTCAGCGTGCAGCGCGCCGGCAGCCTTTATGCTTTTCAATATGTCGATCATGTCACGTGGCGCGACCCCCAAAGCATTCAACCCAGCGATCACTTCTGAAAGCGATGTGCCGCCTTCAACCTCGGCAAGGCCTGTCCCCGGCTCTTCTTCGATGCTAGCGTTGGTGCGGGGGACGACGATAGCCTCTCCGGCCGAGAATGGGTTGGGTTGAACAACGACTGGTTGCTCCTGGATGCGTAGTGTCAGGTTTCCCTGAGAAACTGCCACCCGACTAATCCTGACATCGGCACCCATCACAATCGTGCCGGATCTTTGGTCAACGACAACTTTTGCTTTCCGTTCTGGTTGGACACCGAGGTTTTCGATCGTGCCAATTGCATGAGCCGGTGAAATAGCCCGTGTTGCGCTGATGTCGACAACAACTGTGCCGCTGTCCAGCATGCGCGAAACGATGCGCCCATATTTGCCATTAATTGCGGTTTCAATACGTTCGGCTGTGGTGAAGTCGGGTGTTCTGAGCGCAAGGCGAATTGATTTCAACTTTGTAAAGTCAAAGTCAATCTCTCGCTCTACACGTGCACCATTCGGGATCACGCCGCTTGTTGGAACACCTTGCGTAACTGTTGCTGCATCGCCTTCTGCAGTCGCCCCCCCTGCGATTACGGTACCTTGACCAACCGCGTAGATTTCTCCGTCGGCTGCATTCAGGGGGGTCATGATCAGCGTTCCGCCCAGAAGGCTTTTGGCGTCACCGATTGCAGAAACCGTGACATCAATTCGCGAACCAGCACGCGCAAAAGGCGGCAGGGTTGCGGTGACGAAAACGGCCGCGACATTCTTTGGCCTGAACTGTTCACCGGTGATGTTAACACCGAGCCGCTCTAGTATGTTTGACATAATATCTTCAGTGAATGGCGCGTTCCGGATGCCATCCCCTGAACCATTCAAGCCGACGACAAGGCCGTAGCCAACAAGGTCATTGCCGCGCACGCCATCGAATTCAACAAGGTCTTTGATGCGAACGGAATTCGCGGTCGAAGAACTGGCGATCAAGCAAAAAGCAGCGAGAAGAACGAAAAGTCGGATCATCGCATGTAGTCCGTAAATGAGAGTTTCGAGAGCCGCGCGGTGACTGTGTAGAGCGACTCCATTTGTCCATAGAGTGCTTCAAGTGCCGTTGCGGTTTCATAAGGGTCAACGGCCGTCAGTTCGTTTCGTGCAAGCTCAAGAGCGGCGCGTTCAGCAGCGTTTTGAACAGTGGCATTTTCGATCCGCGCTTCGACCGCTCCGACCCGGGCGCGTGTCATCGTAAGCCCATCAATGGCGCCAAGCAGCTCGGACGAGGCCAACGCGCTTAGCTCTCTTTGTGCGGTGGCGTCCCCAGAAAGGACGCCTTCCGAAATCACCACCGACTTTGCGAGGGCGCTAAGCAAATCACGGATTTCGGTGCTATCTGCTTTCGTTGACAACGACACGGTTTCACCATTGCCCAGCTGGATAGGTCCCATATCTGCGTCGGCGCCAATGTAACCGGTGGTTTCAAATCCGCCGCCGACGTCATCAAACCAAGCGTCGATTTGCATCGCGACACCAGATGCTGTGGTTTGCCCTGAGGCGGCGCTTAGAAGGGCGCTGATGATTGTGTCTGTGTCGGCCAGTGCTTGACCATCTGTCGCGGCCCCTGCGAACAGAGATCGACCGCCGACGTTGGTGTTCAGAGAGGAAATGATCGAAGCGAACTTCTCGCGTGCATCGACAGCTGTGACGCCAATTAGCGTCGTGTTGTGCGAGCTGATGGCGCCAATCAATCCGCTGGATACATCTTGCGCTTGTTCTTGGATATTTCCAAGAACAAGCTGCGCTGTTGCGGTCAATGTCGCCGCCTCGTTGGTTGCCTGTTTGTGGGCGGTCAGGAGTTTCAGGCTATGTTCAATTCCGGCAATCGGACCGTAATCCCCTGACGTCGCAGAGGTCACGTCGGATTTGCGACCTGTGGCAAGCTCCATCCCAAGTCGTGAAAGATCCTGCTTCATGCGGGCATTCAAATGTCGTGTCTGAAAGGTGCTTGCGAGATCACCATATGTGGCAAATGACATGGTCGCCTCCTACAGCCCAAGGATCGTTTGAAGCATCTCATCGACGGTCGAAATGACTTGTGCGTTCGCCGCGTAGGCCTGTTCGATCATCATGAGCTTTTGCATTTCCGCATCAGTATCGACACCCTTCGAATACTCCATTTGCCGCAAACTGTTGTGTTGTGCTGTTGAGAAGGTCAGGCGCGTTTCGGTCTGATTTCGTTCTGCGCCAATGACTGTTAAAAGATCAGCCGCAAGGCCAGCGGACGACCGGGCCGCGCCAAGAAACCCGCCCGATGCGGGCACGCGGTTTTCAGACAAGGCATCGGCAAGGTCTCCTAGCAACGAGGCATTTCCAACATCGCCCGGAACGGCCGCGCCAAGCCCATCGCGCAAGCGCCAAATCGCGCCGCTTTGGTCAGGATCGACAGCAGCGTTAACCGTAAGGCGCGTTGAAAGCGCGACTTCATCGAGTGGGTCAAACGGCGCGCCGTTATCCGTGAAAAGACCGGCACCACCGGGTGCACGTGTCGGGTCAAGTGAAGGGTCCTGGAACCGTTCAACCAGATCGCGGGCAACAGCGTCAACGCGGCTTTGGGCAGAAACCGCAAGATCGTCGCGGACATCGAACAGACCGGCCAGTGAGCCGCCGGCAATCGGGCCTCGCTCAGCCGAGGTGACAATTGCCCGCCCATTGATCGTCAAGCCGGATAGTGCCCCGCCTGCTTGTGTCATTTCTGGAACAATCATGTTTACGGTGGAGAATTCCAGCTCGGCAGCTTTGCCATCCAGAAGTAAAGCCCCACCCGTGGTGATCAGCGCTACTTGGCCGTGGTCGCGGGGTATCTCCTTGAGTGGGACAATTGACGAAATTTCATCAATCTTCATTTGGCGAAGGTCCATCATGCCGGACGGGTCGACGCCACGCATCATGGCTTCTTGAATTTTGGTGTTGAGGAACTGAACATCTTTCAGGCCAGCGTTCAGCTGGTCGACCTGAAGCGCGATGCCCCGGTCAGCTTCAAGGCGCGCATTTTGAATGTTGTCGGTGGTCGTCTTCAAATGGGAGGTCAAACCTTTGGCTGCGTCCAGAACTGCGGACAGGCGTGCTTCGCTGTCGGGACGTGCTGCAGCTTCGACCAGAGACGCTTCGAATTGAGCGATGCGTCCCGAAAGGGACCCCGCGCTGTCGGGGCTTCCGATCACACGCTCCAGATCCGAGAGGAATTGAGCATGTGTTCCGGTGTGCCCTATAGCTGCGTCGGCAAGGCGACGGTCGCCAATCAGCACGTTGTCCGTATGCCGGATGACACCTTCGACGCGCACGCCCGAACCCGCGCCACCGAGCGATCTGGTCGACAGCTCCAACGATCTGGGTACATAGCCCTCCGTCATCGCATTGGCCACGTTTGAAGACACAAGTTCTGCGGCTCTGGCGTTTGCGTTCAGGCCTGAAAGGGCGTTGGAGAGGGCTCCTGCGATGCTCATGAATTAGCTCCCGGTGGCGCGCGTCATTACCGTTTGATGTTGGTTGTTTCCTGAAGCATCTCGTCCACGGTCTGGATCACCTTCGCATTCGAGCTGTAGGCGCGCTGCGTCTGGATCAGGTTTGTCAGTTCGCCGGCTACGTCGGTTGTCGACCCTTCACGGGCGAAACCCACAACCTCTCCGGTTGGGCCGTCACCGGCGTCCCACATGAAGAAAGAACCGCTTTCGGGAGAGACTTGGTAGGCCTGATTCGACATCGAAATCAGACCATTCGGATTTGGCACATCGACAAGCGGCACCTGATAGATCGTCCGGATGAAGCCGGTGTCATAGGTCGCCTTGATGTAGCCGTGTTCGTCAACCTCGACGGCCGTTAGGTTGCCGACAGGTGATCCGTCCTTGGTGATCGAAACAGGAGCGAAACTGTCAGACAGTTGGGTCAACCCGTTTGGATCGCCAATTTTACCGATTGTCAGTGACATGGGGCCACCCAGGACCGTCAGGTCCAAAGTCCCATTCGCCGCATTGTATGTTCCGCCCGAAACGACCGAGACCGACGCAAGGGTGCCGCCATCTGTACGGCTATTGTCAAACGTCAGCGTGTATTCCCCGATCGAGGCACCGCCTGACGCGCTATCCGTGATGACCATTGTCCATTCGTTTGACGACCCGGTGCCAGGTACGGTCGGGGTAAATGAGAAATCCAGAGTCTCGGAGGTGCCCAAGTTTCCGAAATACTCGACCGAAAGCGGTAGAGCAGTTCCGTCAGCCCCTGCCTGAGTTTCAATTGCCGGAAGGTTGACGCCCAGCTTCATTTCAGTTGTCGGGTCGCCTGCTGTCTGGTTGGCGTTGATGACAACCGGCTCCAGCCCGACTCCCGTATCGCGCGGGTAGGTCGCAATGTTTCCATCAGCGTCCGCTGGCCAACCCAGCAGGACAAGACCAGTTTCGGTTTTCAGCACGCCTTCGGAATCCGTTCGAAACGAGCCGGTCGTGGTCATCATCATCGGTCGTTCGCCAGGATTTGCGTCGGCAAAGACCTCCTGCGTGACTGGCAGCATACCGCGCCCACCGACCGCGATGTCCATCGGGTTTGAAGTCGAAATCAGTGGCCCATGTTCATCGATCAGGCGTTGCGTTGTGGTTCGGACCCCGCCGGCTGAATAGGTGCCGGATCCCGCCAAGCCGCCAATGACGAGACTTTGGAAATCTGCTGTCGCCCGTTTGTATCCGAATGTGGAGGAGTTCGCGATGTTGTCCGAAATCGTGGCCAATTTCGTTGCATGTGCGTTCAAACCGGCTACGCCGGCGCTCAAGGAAGAGGAGATTGTCATGGTGCGCCTTTCTGCTGCATCATTCTTCGTCTTGAGGCACATCATTACCGGTGCGACCTTAACAGGCGGCTAACGGAAGAAAATCTTCTGAAATGTCAGTGCTCGACCTGCACGGGGTCACTATTTGTCAGACCTGAGAAGGATCAGTTCTATGCGATTGTTGCGCACTGCCATCGTGTTTCCTGCAACTGGCTGACGATCGGCATGGCCCGTGACGCGTCGGATTCGTTCTGGCTCAAAGCCCTGCGCGCCAAACAGCTTGCGCACGACGCTAGCGCGGTCCGAGGAAAGATCCCAGGCGGTGTTGTTGGCAATCACGATCGGCATCGTCGCAACATGACCTTCGATCGCGACCCCATTTTTGACAAGGTCGAAGACGCGGGCCACCATCGCGATCAGATCTTTCATCGCCGCAGTTGGAACGCTGCTTTGTGGTTCAAACAAACGTTCGTTTTCCAGATCGAACAGTTCGATCAACAAGCCCTCGTCGGTGACACGGGTGACGATGTGGCGCTCCACCCCATCACTTGCCATACTTTCACCGCTGCGCCCCAGCAACATATCCTCTAGCTTCTCCAGCTTAGCTGATTCTTCGGCGTCCGGTTCGCCGTTTTGGCCACCCGGTGTGTTCAGCGGCACACCGCCAGTCCCGGTCTGCGACAGCGTCTCATCCGTGAAGATGCTGTCACCCCCAAACGACCCATCACCGCCCCCGGAAACACGGTTGACCGGGATCGTGGGGCTGAAATAATCCGCGATACCTTTGCGTTGTTTTTCCGTTGTTGCATTCAAAAGCCACATCAGAAGGAAGAACGCCATCATGGCTGTCACGAAGTCTGCATAAGCGACTTTCCAAGCGCCGCCATGGTGGCCACCGCCACTGACTTTCTTCACTTTCTTGATGATTATAGGCGCATTTGTTTTCGCGCTCATCCCACCACCTCATTTTCACCCAAGGACATGGATAGCAAAGGTGTGTTGACGGGCGTTTAACCTTTCAAATTGTTCGGGTTTTCAGCTGGTCGATCCCTGCCTCCGTCCGCCTTGACTTCATTGCAAGCGCAACGATACCATTGCCCTGCAAACAGGATCGCCCTCCGTGGGCATTGAAACGAGGCTTCAGATGAACCAGCAAAGCTCTGGGCGCGACATGACGCGCGCGGTGTCGTCGGTCGGCACCGAAACCCATTACATGCCCGGTTGGGCAAATGATTTCGAAACCGAGGCTCTGCCCGGTGCGCTGCCGCAAGGGATGAACAGCCCTCAGAAATGCGAATACGGCTTGTATGGCGAGCAATTGTCCGGCACCGCTTTCACGGCCAACCCGCCTGAACGGACGTGGTGTTACCGCATTCGCCCATCGGTGAAACATTCCGCGCGCTACACGAAGATCGACGTACCCTATTGGAAGTCCGCGCCAGATGTGGACCCGGACGTGATTTCGCTGGGTCAATATCGTTGGGATCCCGTGCCGACTGCCGAGGGTCTGAACTGGATCACGGGCATGCGCACGATGACCACAGCCGGTGATGTGAACACTCAGGTCGGCATGGCAAGCCACGTCTATCTGGTGACGGAATCGATGGTGGACGATTATTTCTTCTCGGCAGACAGCGAGCTTCTGGTCGTGCCGCAGGAAGGCAAGCTGCGCTTCTATACCGAGCTTGGAATCATCGACCTTGCCCCGCAGGAAATCGGCATCATCCCGCGTGGCCTTGTTTACCGCGTCGAACTGCTGGACGGCCCCGCGCGCGGCTTCGTTTGCGAAAACTACGGCCAGAAGTTCGAGATGCCGGGGCGTGGCCCGATCGGCGCGAACTGCATGGCCAATCCGCGTGACTTCAAAGCTCCCGTCGCAGCATTTGAAGACCGCGAAGTGCCCTCTACCATCACCATCAAATGGTGCGGCCAGTTCCATAAGACCGAGATCGGCCAGTCGCCCTTGGATGTGGTCGCATGGCACGGCAACTATGCGCCTTACAAATATGACCTGACCACCTATTGCCCGGTCGGCGCGATCTTGTTCGATCACCCGGACCCCTCGATCTTCACCGTCCTCACCGCGCCTTCGGGTCAACCCGGCACGGCGAATATCGACTTCGTTCTGTTCCGCGACCGCTGGATGGTGGCGGAAAACACCTTCCGCCCCCCATGGTATCATAAGAACATCATGTCCGAGCTGATGGGCAACATCTATGGTCAGTATGACGCGAAACCGCAGGGCTTCGTTCCGGGCGGCGTGAGCTTGCACAACATGATGCTGCCGCACGGGCCAGACCGTGATGCGTTCGAGGGTGCCTCGAATTCGAACCTTGGACCTGATAAGTTGGAAAAAACCATGTCCTTCATGTTTGAAACCCGCTTCCCCCAACACCTGACCGCCTTCGCCGCGAACGAGGCACCTCTGCAGGACGACTACATCGACTGCTGGGAGAGCCTTGAGAAGAAGTTCGACGGCACGCCCGGTAAGAAATAATGAAGCTTTATACCTATTGGCGGTCCACCGCGGCTTACCGCGTGCGCATTGCGTTGAACCTGAAAGGGATCAACGCGGATCTTGAGTCCGTTCATCTGGTGAAGGATGGCGGGCAGCAACATTCGCCAGCGTATGTTGAAATGAACCCCGCCCATCTGGTGCCGACACTGGTGCTGTATGACGGAACGGTTCTAACGCAGTCCTTGGCGATCATCGACTATCTTGAGGCACTACAGCCCGACCCCGCATTGCTTCCGCCTGACCCGGTTGAGCGCGCGCATGTGCTTGCCGCCGCTCATGTTGTCGCGATGGACATTCACCCGGTGAACAACTTGCGTGTCGTGGCCCATCTGGGCGACACTTTCGGCGCTGGACCTGAAGACAAGAAAGCGTGGATGTGCCATTGGATGGACAGGGGCTTTGCGGCGCTGGAACAGATGGTGCGCAAGGATACGCGCTTTTCCTTTGGCGACACGCCGTCACTGGCGGACATCTGCCTTGTCGCGCAATACTACAATGCGCGGCGCTGGGGGGTGGACCTGGCCCCCTATCCGCGTCTGACCGAGATTGAAGAAACCTGTCTGGCCCTACCCGCCTTCGCCGATGCGCGACCCGAGGCACAGCCGGACGCCGAGTGAGGATCACATGAGCAAACTGAAAAAATCCTGGGTGGAAAGCGCGAACTCCGCCGACACACCCTTTCCGCTGAACAACCTGCCCTATGGTGTCTTCTCGGTCGGGGATGATGAGCCGCGCTGTGGCGTCGCTATCGGGGATATGATCTTTGATGTGGCCGCAGCAGAAGAGGCTGGCCTGATCGAAATTAGCGACGACCCCGTCTTCGACGTCCCGTTCTGGAACGAGTTGATGGAGCAGGGGTCAGACGCTTGGTCTGCCCTACGTACCCGTATGGAACAGCTGCTGCGCGAAGGCTCATCAGAGCGCGCGGCGGTTGAACCGCTGCTGGTCAAACAAGCCGACGCGGACCTGCACATGCCGTTCCTCGTGTCGGAATACACCGACTTCTATGCCGGTCGTCAGCACGCGGCCAATATGGGTGCGATCTTGCGCGGCTCGCCCGATCTGCCCGCCAACTGGCTGCACATTCCGATCGGCTATAATGGCCGCGCGTCCTCGGTCGTTGTTTCCGGCACACCTATCCACCGCCCCAACGGTCAACGCAAAGCGCCCGACGCCGAGATGCCAAGCTTCGGCCCCTCGATGCGTCTGGACATTGAACTTGAGATGGGGGCCATCGTCGGCAAGCCTTGCGAGTTTGGCCAACCCATAACGGTGGACGAGGCCGACGATATGATCTTCGGCTATGTCCTTCTGAACGACTGGTCCGCCCGCGACATTCAGGGTTGGGAATACCAGCCACTCGGCCCGTTCCAGGGCAAGGCGTTTGGCACCTCGATCAGCCCATGGATCGTCACTGCTGCCGCGCTGGAGGAGTTTCGCGCGCCGACACCCAAGCGGGAAAAGGAACTTCTGCCCTATCTCGATGGGTCGAAGGACGGGCTTTACGACATCTCGCTGCAGGTTCTGATGCAGCCCGACGGCGCGAACAAAGCCAGCGTTGTGGGCGAAACCAACTACACCCGCATGTATTATTCTGCCGCCGAGCAACTGTGCCACCACGCCATCGGGGGTTGCGGCATGAATGTCGGGGACCTTTTGGGGTCTGGCACGATCTCTGGCCCGACCAAGACGGAATATGGTTCACTGATGGAGATGAGCTGGGCGGGCCGCGAGCCCTTCACGCTGGACACCGGCGAGACGCGTAGCTTCATCGAAGATGGCGACACCCTGACCCTGCGCGGCGCTGCCAAGGGTGACGGGTTTCAGATCGGGTTCGGCGATTGTGTTGGGAAAATCCTGCCCGCCGTGAAGTGGCCCAAGTAAATGCGTGTTTGGGCATCATCCCCCTGCAGACTGCCATTCGAGGATCGCCTCGGATGGCACCAGCAGCATGATGATGTTCAACGCCAACCCGTCGCGGATCAGAAAGGTTGTCAGCACCTCGAAGCCCACGACGATCAAGATGCTCGCCCAGATTGGCAGGCGCAACGCCAGCCAGAAGCCCAAGAACATGGCACCAAGATCGACAGCGGAATTTACCACGCTATCGCCCCAGTATTCACCGGATACGGTAAATTCGCGGTAGCGGTTGATAACGGCCTCGGTGTTCTCGGCCACCTCCCACGCCCCTTCGACGATGGTGGCGACCAGCAGCCGCCAACCAAGGGCAAAACGGCGCATCAGCAGGAAGGTTGCGCCGTAGAACAGGAAACCGTGGATCAGATGGCTTGGTGTATACCAGTCCATCAAATGCTGCGACCCTTGCCCGGTGTCATCACCTGCATACCAAAGCAATGTGTAACCGCAGGGGCATGAGATATTCCGACCCATCGCCAGCAGCGTGATAAGCGTGGCGATGGTGACAAAAGCAACGCCCCAATAGGGCAGATATCGACGATCAAACATGAGGTGAGGGAATCACGATCCCCCACCCCTGTCCAGAAAGGAAAACCGGACCATGGCAAAGGCATTCGCGTCGCAAGGCGACATGACGGAAAAGAAAATCACCTTTGATGAGATCGGCGAGGGGCTTTATGCGTTCACCGCCGAGGGTGACCCGAATTCCGGCGTCATCATTGGCGATGAAAGCGTGATGATTGTGGAAGCTCAGGCGACGCCACGGCTGGCCAACAAGGTCATCGAATGCGTGCGCACGGTCACCGACAAACCAATCAGCCATGTTGTCCTGACCCATTATCACGCGGTGCGCGTGTTGGGCGCGTCAGCCTATGGCGCGGATCAGATCATTATGGGCGACGCCGCCCGCGCGATGGTTGTTGAGCGCGGGCAGGAAGACTGGGACAGCGAATTCCAACGCTTCCCGCGCTTGTTTGAGGGGCACGAAAGCATCCCCGGCCTGACCTATCCAACCACCACCTTTTCCGATGACATGACCGTCTATCTTGGAAATCGCCGCGTTGATCTGATGCATCTGGGGCGTGCGCACACGGCGGGTGATATCGTGATCCATGTGCCGGACCAGAACGTGATGTTCACCGGCGACATCGTCGAATACCACTCGGCCTGCTATTGCGGTGACGGGCATTTCAGCGACTGGGGCGATACACTGGACAGTATCGCTGCTTTCGACGTTGACGCGATTGCGCCGGGGCGTGGTGACGCTCTGGTCGGCAAAGATATGGTGAACGCCGCTATCGAAAACACCCGCGACTTCGTGGAAAGCACCTATCGCCCGGTGGCCAAGGTTGCCGCGCGGGGTGGATCGTTGAAAGAGGCATGGGACGCGTGTCGCGCCGAATGTGACCCCAAATTTGCCGACTACGCGATTTACGAGCACTGCCTGCCTTTCAACGTCGCCCGTGCCTATGACGAGGCGCGCGGCATTGATACGCCCCGTATCTGGACCGCCCAGCGCGATCTGGAGATGTGGGACGCCCTGCAGGGCTAAGCGCAAGGGGTGCGTTGACGCGCATATCAGCGCATCCCGACCAGCTTCGTTGTTTTCGCAACGAAATGCGCTACAATTGGCACAAGCGCGCCGCCAGCCGGAGGAAAACCTATGAACAAGATTTTTGAAGTCCCGCTGTATCCCTATCAACACAGCTCCGATCAGGATGCATCGGCGCCCGTGCGCCACCCGGTCGTGATCATCGGGGCCGGTCCTATCGGGCTGGCCATGGGGATTGATCTGGCACAGCAGGGGGTCAAGGTCGTCATTGTTGACGACAACGACAAGGTCAGCAGCGGATCTCGTGCGATCTGCTTTGCCAAACGGCCGCTTGAGATTCTTGACCGTCTGGGGTGCGGTCAACCGATGGTCGACAAGGGCGTCAAATGGGACGTCGGCAAAGTCTTCTTTGATGAACGCGAGGTCTATACGTTCAACCTGCTGCCAGAAGAAGGCCACCAACGCCCGGCCTTCATCAATCTTCAGCAATACTATTTCGAAGAGTATCTGGTGAACCGCGTGCGCGAGCTGGAAGCCCAGGGCGCGCCGATTGAAATTCGGGGCGGCAACAAGGTCACAGCAATTGGCACCCACCCGGATCACGCCACGCTGGAAATCGACACGGCCGATGGACCGTATAACATCGAGGCCGATTGGCTGATCGCTTGTGACGGCGCTGGATCACCGACGCGTCAAATGCTGGGGCTGGATTTCGTAGGGCGTGTGTTCGAAGACAACTTCCTGATTGCCGATGTGATCATGGACGCTGATTTTCCAACCGAACGCTGGTTCTGGTTCGATCCGCCCTTCAACCGCGGCCAATCTGCCCTGTTGCACAAGCAACCCGATGGCGTGTGGCGCATTGACCTGCAACTTGGCTGGGACATCGACAAGGAAGAAGAGAAGAAGCCCGAGAATGTGATCCCGCGCCTTAAGGCGATGCTTGGCGACGATGTGGAGTTCGAGCTTGAATGGGTCTCGATCTACACGTTCCAATGCCGCCGGATGGAGAAATTCCGCCACGGTCGCGTTTTGTTTGCGGGCGACGCCGCGCACCAAGTGTCACCTTTTGGCGCACGCGGTGCGAACTCGGGCCTGCAAGACACTGACAACTTGGGCTGGAAGCTGAAGTTGGTCATTGATGGCACGGCCGATGAAGCGCTGCTTGACAGCTATGACGTGGAACGTATTCACGGCGCCGATGAAAACATCCTGAATTCGACGCGTTCGACAGATTTCATCACACCCAAATCCACGACCAGCCGCCTTTTGCGCGATGCGGTTCTGGACCTATCCGAAAAGTATGAATTTGCCCGGCCGCTTGTGAATTCGGGCCGCTTGTCCGTGCCCTGCACCTACGACGGATCGCCGCTGAACTCAGCCGACGCTCTGGATGGGCCGATAAAGACCCGCCCAGGATCGTCTTGCCCCGATGCGCCCTTAGGCGACGAATTCCTGCTGCCCAAGCTGGGCAACAAGTTCACTCTTCTGACCATTGACGCAGAGGCGCCGGACGTGATCGAAGAAGCAGAGGTCGAGGTCACGCGGTTGGCGTTGTCCGTAAAAGATGACAAGACGGGAGCGCTGCAAGAGCGGTATCTGGGCGATGCGCCAAGTGCCGTCTATCTGATCAGGCCAGATCAGCATGTGGCCGCACGCCGCCCCAGCTTTGACGAAAACTTGTTCCGCGCGGCCATCCGCCGTGCAACTGGCAAGGAGTAACGCCGATGACCGACCTTATCCTGACGCCGAACATCAATCGTGCCGACGATTTCTATGCCGAGCTTCTGGCGGCGCATGAAAACTTGTCGAAAGAAGAAAGCGATGCTCTGAATGCGCGCCTAGTCTTGATTCTGGCCAACCATATCGGTGGTCGAGCCGTGTTGTCTCAGGCGATAAAGGCTGCGCAAGACGCCGGATAGCCGTGGTGGACAGTTCGCAGAAAAGACAAAGCCCGCAACCGAAGTTGCGGGCTTTTCCATTGGTAAACCAGCTTGGATTTAGCTTGGGTCTGCAGTGGTCCGCAGGTAGGGCAGCTTGATATCCACGTCGCCAAATTTTGCTTTCGCTTCGTCGTCCGAAAGCGTCAGGGCGACAATCACGTCTTCGCCTTTGATCCAGTTCGCAGGGGTGGCAATCGGTGTGCCGTAAGTGGCCTGCAGGCCATCAAGGGCGCGCAGAACCTCGGCGAAGTTCCGGCCGACGGACATTGGGTATGTCATGATCAACTGAACCTTCTTATCCGGCGAGATGATGAACACCGACCGCACCGAGGCGGAATCAGCGGCCGTGCGACCGTCGGGCAGGTAAGCTTCGGCGGGCAGCATGTCGAAGGCTTTCGACACGGCAAGGTCTTCGTCGGCAATAATCGGGAAGCCCGCTTTGGCGCCCGAATAGCCCTCGATGTCTTTTTTCCAGCTGACATGTTCCTCCGCGCTATCGACGGACAGCCCGATCACCTTGGTGCCGCGCTTGGCCCATTCGTCGGCAAGCTGCGCAACCGCGCCGAACTCTGTCGTGCAGACAGGCGTGTAATCTTTGGGGTGCGAGAAAAGAATCGCCCAGCTATCCCCGATCCAGTCGTGGAAGGTGATTTTGCCCTGATCTGTTTCGGCTGTGAAATTTGGCACGATGTCGTTAATGCGAAGTCCCATTTGGTCTCTCCTGTCCAAGCATTTCGGTTGATCTTAAGTTACGATCTCTTATGCGCATTTAAAGACCCTGACTGGGTTCAAACGCAACCAAATCGTCGCACCTAAAAATTTGATCAAATTTTGTTTCCGTGGGTTGCGTCGGACAAATCGCAATGCCAGAGTGCACGCAAATCCGACCAAGGAGACTGGAATGATCGAGAAGCGCGATTTCTATATTAATGGTCAATGGGTCGCCCCGGCGGCGGCCAAAGACTTGAACGTCATCGACCCGTCGACCGAAGAGGTTTGCGCGGTCATTTCGCTGGGTGATCAGGCGGACACTGACGCCGCCGTCGCTGCTGCGAAGGCCGCCTTTGCCGACTGGGGTTTCTCGAAAAAGGAAGACAGGCTGGCTCTGATCGAGAAGCTACTGGCGGTCTATCAGAAACGCTCGGACGATCTGGCCGAAGCGATGAGCATCGAGATGGGCGCGCCCATTGATCTGGCCCGCACGTCGCAGGTGGGGTCGGGCACGTTCCACATTCAGAACTTCATCACGGCGTTCAAGGATTTCGAATTCGACAAGATGTTGGGTGCTCATGCGCCGAATGACCGGCTGCTGTATGAACCCATCGGGGTCTGCGCGCTGATCACGCCCTGGAACTGGCCGATGAACCAGGTGTCGCTGAAGGTTGTGGCCGCGATGGCTGCGGGCTGCACAATGGTACTGAAACCATCCGAAATCGCCCCGTTATCATCGATCGTCTGGAGCGAGATTGTTGACGAGGTCGGCTTCCCGGACGGTGTCTACAACATGGTGAACGGCGACGGTATGGGCGTCGGCACGCAACTGTCCACCCATCCCGATGTGGACATGGTCAGCTTCACCGGCTCGACCCGTGCGGGCATCGCCATTTCGAAGGCCGCCGCCGACACCTTGAAACGCGTCAGCCTTGAGCTGGGCGGCAAAGGCGCCAACATCATCTTTGACGACGCCGACGAAAAGGCCGTGAAGCGTGGCGTGATGCATATGATGCAGAACACCGGGCAAAGCTGTAACGCGCCGTCGCGAATGCTGGTGCAACGCGGCGTTTATGATCAAGCGGTCGAAGCCGCGCGCGAAGCGGCCGAGAAAGTGCAGGTTGGACCGGCCAGCAAGGAAGGTCGCCACATTGGCCCCGTGGTCAGCGAGCTTCAGTGGAACAAGATCCAGGATCTGATCCAAGTCGGGATTGATGAAGGCGCGCGCCTGATTGCCGGTGGCACAGGGCGACCCGAAGGTCTGAACAAAGGCTATTTCGTCAAGCCGACCATCTTTGCGGATGTGAACAACCAAATGACCATCGCGCGCGAAGAAATCTTTGGACCGGTGATGGCGATGATCCCCTTCGACACCGAGGATGACGCGGTCGAGATCGCCAATGACACCGTCTATGGCCTGACAAACTATGTGCAGACCCAAGACGGCACCCGCGCCAACCGCGTGGCCCGCCACCTGAGGTCGGGTATGGTCGAGATGAACGGCACATCGCGCGCGGCAGGGTCGCCCTTCGGCGGCTACAAGCAATCTGGCAATGGACGCGAAGGTGGTATCCTTGGGATCGAGGATTTCCTTGAGGTCAAAGCCGTGTCCGGTTGGTCGAACGACTGATCCGACCTTAACAAATCGCTGAAAATGCCCGCCCAGTGTGGGCTTTTTCAACGCACGCGTTCAACCGATGGAAACCGGCATCGGGATGATTGGAACGCCCTTCTCGAAGGTGACGCCGCTGGGAAGGGTAAACCGCGCCAAGTTCTTCTTCAGCAGCAGAAAGCCCTTGTAAGACAGGGTCGCCTCGCCTTCGAACACGGGTCCTGTCACCTCCCAAATGCGCCCATTTTGCACCTTCAGTTTGGCGTCTGTCACGTTCAGGGTCAGCTTGGCGTCAAAGTCCAACTGGCCCAGATGTTTGCCGTTGAACAAAACCTCTACCTTGGGTTCATGGGCCGAGGTCAACTTGTGCCGCCCTAGCTTAACCCAGCTCTTTTCTTCTGGCGGATGCTTTTCCAGATCACGATAGGCCTGTAGTTCGGCCATGGTTTTCCAGCCGGACTTCAAGATATCCAAAAAGGCCACATCAAGCGCTTCGTAGAGCACGGCGAGCGCCGCGGCGAAGGTGAACGCCTCGATCAACCCAGACCCCATTTGCTCCACATCTTTCTGCATGGCCGCTTTTGATGATTGATCGGGTTCGAGCTTGGAGAACGCGGCGCTATCGGAAGCGTAAAGCTTGGCGAGCGTCAGCGTCGCAGCCGGTTCGGTGGTCATGGTTTCGGTCATGAATCTGGGTCTCCCGTGTCTGCAAGGGGCTCCACTGCCACGTTGCCGGAATCGATTTTAGGGCGCAGCGATAGCTCAAACTCGATCCCGGGTTTGCCGGGTTCGGGTGTTACGACTTGTTGACCGGCATGAACACTTGGTTGCAGCCGGACGAGATGGGGGGGGATCTTCGATTTCGAGTCAGGTCGGCCGCGACCGAGCCGCGACAACAGGCGTGATATCATAAGCAGCCCTGCCAAGCCGCCGCCAAAAAGCGCAATCCAGGGCCAACGCGCCGCGTGAAGCGCCCCTTGTGCGCGGCGCAGATTGTTTGCTTTTGTGACCTCGGTGTTGCGCCCCGCCGGATCGGCTTCAAGTGACACCTCTACTGTATCGTCGAACAGCGTCACCCGAACCGGCACCTCCAGTCGGAGCGTGTAGCTTTCGTTTGGACCAAGGGCAGGCAGCGGCCTGATGATCGGACCTGCACCGGCAACGATCAGTTCCAAATCGGTCGCAGCGCTGCCGGATCCGCCCGTGTTCACGATCTCTGCCGTCACGCTTATCGGAGCGCCCGCCTGCGTCTGAGCGATGGCAAGCGACCTTACCTCCAGGTCGGGCAATTGCGCAGCTGATGCCGGAATGCGCAGCGTCGCTACATGGCTTTCATTATTGTCTTCGCGGCTTTCATCGACGCGCCGATCGACATCGACCCATGCCACGAAATTCATAAGACGGCTTTCAGGCGAAGGCGCCAGCGGCGCCTCGGACTGCACAATGATGGACCGCCCGGGAACTAACGCTTGCAGGGCTATGTTTGTCGCCGGCACCTGACCGTCCAATTCGGAAAATCGGACGCGCGTTGCCTCTGATGGGGCCAGCCCGGAATTCACCACACCGGCGCGCAACACGATACGGTTCCGCACCGGGTCATATTCCGCAAACAACCGCGCGATCTGCAAGTCCGGCTGTTCCGGCTTGGGAGGAGGTTCCAAAAGCAGCCTGATTTGGGGCGAGAAATTGTTGTCAGTATTGCTTTCGCGCACCCGATCGCCCGGATCTGCTTCGGCCTGCAGCACGATCGTGCGCGCTGTGGTCACGGCTTGCACCGGGATGCGCAAGGACCGGCTTGTGCTTTGCCCTGACGCCAACCCTTCCGAGCGCAATGTGGTGGCGTTGATAAAGCCGGTGTGGTCAAAAACGCCGACCTCGAACGGGCCAGAATTTCCACGACCCTCGTTGCGGACTGCGAGGCTCACGGCGATCTCCTGTGATGCCGGATCGTAGCGGGCCTTGAACGCCACCAGCGCCAGATCGGCACGCTCTGGTTCAGGTGGTGGCTCCAGCCTGATACGAACGGGTCCAAAGCTGTTGTTGTTGAAATTGACCTCTCGCAGCTTTTTGTCCGCGTTCGCGACGGCTTCCAACTGCGCCACCTTGCCCAATGCCGTTTCGGGGACAATGATTTTGGCCACGCCAATCGCATGATCGCCCGGCGCGATTGCGGAAATTGAGATCGCGGGAATAGGGAAAAGCCTTTGCGTCTCGAACACCTGCAGCGAGGACGGTCCGGCGGGTGAGCCGCCAACGTTCCGCACGGTGACCTGAAGCGTCAGGCGGCGCGAGAGTGGGTCATAGGTCGGGTCAAACCTCGCAACAGCCAAATCCAGCGGGGGTGGAGTCGGACGTTCCAAATATACGCTTCGTTCAACGCTATTGTTGTTACGCTCGTTTGTCTCGTGGATCGTCAGGGCGGCATCCGCAACCGCGTGCAGGCGCACCGTTTGCCCGAGCGCGGAATCGTTGACGCGAACCGCGGCTTCCACCCATTGCGCCTGACCCGGACCCAATGGTCCCGCGACGGAACGGCCAAGCTGGTCTCTGATCACGCCAGCGCTGTCGGGAAAAGTCACGGCAAAGCGAACTGGCACCTCTTTCTGCCCGGCATTTCTTACCAAAGCCTTCGCGGATAGAATTTTGGTGCGAGGATCGAAATCCACGCGGAACTCAGAAACGACAAGATCAGGCAGCGTCACCGGGGTCAGATTGTCAGGCCGCACGCGGTCCGGCGGCACGATCTCTGGCACACGTGGAAAAGGGGTGAGCATCTCGGCGAAGCTCCACGTGAGCATGATGAACCCAGGCTCCAAATCCGAAATGTCAGAGCGTGTCCGCATCATCCTTTGCATCTCGGCGCGCGCTTCGTTTGGCAACGGCACCAGTCGTGGCGCAAGCCCCAGCGACCGCATGTTCGCCGCCGCCAACTGGGCCAGCTTTTGCGTTCGTTGCGGATCAAAGAAAACGATCAGCTGGGTGTTACGCGATACGCCCCCCATTTCAGCCAGAAGACTTTTGGCCTTCCTGATATCCTGCGGCGTTCTCCGCTTGGTTTCCATCTCGTCTGCGTGTCGAATGATGACGCCACGGATATTTAGGCCGGTGCGTTCCGCTGCCCGCATCCAGTCAGTCGAAAGCGCGATAGCTTCGCGCAACCGCCCGTCTTCCAAGGGGCCGCGCGACATCTCTAGGGTAAGCGTCTGCGCCAGCCCGAAGACGGGAAGAAACAGCAAAAACAACCCGCCCCATATCGTGGAGCGAACGACATGGAGGAAAGCTGGAAACGGACGGATCGTCTGTCGATGAACAGGCATTTTGAGAGCGCCTTGCGGCCAAATTGCAGTTTGCAGGTAAGATGCGATACCTACCACCAGTGGTGGACGGGCAATGCCGTCACACTCAGAATACACCATTTACGCGAGTCGCAATATGAGTAGGCGGTCTTTCGCGGATGCCATGTGTCGCGCTGTGCCAAAGCCCATCCTTGCCGCGACCGCAGGCAGAATGCGCGTTTGCGTTGAAGGGCCGTGGGAAATTGGGTCCAACCTCACGCAACGGTCACGCTTGCAGGGCACAAATCCGCACGAGAATTGATCTAACTCATACAACTATTTGACGCATCGTTCATAATTGTTGTGGAGGAAGAAACAATGCCACAGCGTCGCAAGCCAGAGCTATCGGGACGCGATGTATCCAAGAAAGGGTATGTTGACGGTCAATCAGGTGAAGCCAATTCTCGTTTCGAAATGGGCGGATCAGTTGGCAAGCGGGATGGGTCCATAAACATAGCCTACGCAGCCGTTGATCAACATGTGATCGGCGGGCATGCCGATCAGGTCGCGCTGTTGTGGCTTGGCAAAGATGGGTCCCGCCAAGAGCTGACATACAGTGATCTGAAAGACCTTTCATCCCGGTTTGCGTCGGTGTTGCACGACCATGGGCTTCACCAAGGCGACAGTGTCTTCGTCTTGATGGGGCGCGTTCCCGAACTGTATGCCTGCGCGCTGGGAACACTCAGGGCGGGTATGGTTTTCACGCCACTCTTTTCGGCTTTTGGCCCGGAACCAATTCGCACGCGTATGGAAATCGGAAGCGCCAATGTGCTGGTGACCACCGCGTCAATCTACAAACGCAAGATCGCCGCTTGGCGCGATCAGATAGATACACTGAAACTGGTGCTTATTGTTGGCGACGACGCGCCTGACGACTGCGTCGCACTTGGCCCCGCGCTTGCAGCGGCGTCGTCTGAGTTTGAGCCGGTGCGAACAGCACCTGAAGACCCCGCGTTGATCCATTTCACCTCGGGCACGACTGGCAAGCCCAAGGGGGCGGTGCATGTCCATAACGCGGTTGTCTATCACGCGTTTTCGGGCAACCGGGCCTTGGATTTGCAGCCCGGCACGATCTATTGGTGCACCGCAGACCCCGGTTGGGTCACCGGCACGTCTTACGGCATCATCTCGCCACTGGTGAACCGCGCGACGATGATAGTGGATGAGGCTGAGTTCGACCTTGAACGGTGGTATGAAACCATTCAGCGAGAGAAGGTTGAGGTCTGGTATTCGGCCCCGACGGCAATTCGTATGATGATGCGCGCGGGGGCCAAGACCGCAGCACCTTTTGATTTTTCTTCGTTGCGGTTTCTGGCAAGCGTCGGCGAGCCGCTGAATCCAGAGGCCGTGATCTGGTCGGAACAAGTCTTTGGCCAGCCCTTCCACGACAATTGGTGGCAGACCGAAACCGGCGGGATCATGATCGCCAATCAGCCCGGAATGAAGGTGAAGCCCGGCTCGATGGGCAAGCCGATGCCGGGAATTGAAGCGGGGATCGTAGAGCATGAAAACGGGACGGTCCGCGAAGTCGCGGATAACGAGATAGGAGAGCTGGCACTGCGCCCCGGCTGGCCGTCAATGATGCGCGCCTACCTGAATGAAGAGGCCCGGTTTCAGAAGTGCTTCGTCGATGGCTGGTATCTTTCTGGCGATCTCGCGATGCGCGACGGGGACGGGTATTTCTGGTTCGTTGGTCGCGCCGACGATCTGATCAAGACGTCCGGTCATTTGATTGGGCCGTTCGAAGTTGAAAGCGCGCTGATCGAACACGAGGCCATCGCCGAGGCCGGTGTGATCGGCGTCCCCGATGAAACAGCGGGTGAGATCATCAAGGCCTATGTCACGCTGAACCCCGGCATAGACCCTTCCGACGAGCTGGAGCGCGACATTCGCGGCCATGCCCGCAAGAAGTTGGGCGCAGCGGTTGCCCCACGCGAAATCATCTTTCGCAAAACGTTGCCCAAAACCCGGTCGGGCAAGATCATGCGACGGCTTCTCAAGGCCCGTGAACTGGGCCTGCCTGAAGGCGACATTTCCACTTTGGAGACAGACGAGACATGAGTTTGATCGACAAACCCCACCTTGATAGAGCGCACGTTCTGGCCCTGCTACGCGACATGATCCGTGTCCGGATGTTCGAAGAAAAATGTGCCGAGCTCTATACGCAGCAAAAAATTCGCGGCTTCCTGCACCTTTATGACGGAGAGGAAGCGATCGCCGCTGGTGTGATCCCTGTGCTGGGGCCGCAGGACCGTATCGTCGCAACTTACCGCGAGCACGGCCACGCGCTTGTGCGGGGCGTGCCGATGACAACAGTCCTGGCCGAGATGTATGGCAAAGCCGAAGGGTGTTCCGGCGGGCGGGGCGGATCGATGCATCTGTTTGATGCGGCCACCAACTTTTTCGGTGGCAACGCCATCGTAGGGGGCGGTTTGCCCTTGGCTGTTGGGCTTGCGCTGGCCGACCGGATGCGAGGTGAGGCCAATGTGACCGCCTGTTTCTTCGGTGAAGGTGCCGTGGCCGAGGGCGAATTCCACGAGTCGATGAATCTGGCCGAGCTTTGGGATTTGCCGGTGCTCTTCGTCTGCGAAAACAATGGGTATGCGATGGGATCGGCCTTGGCCCGGACCGAGGCGCAGACAGATATCCAGCAAAAGGCCGAAAGCTATGGCATCACGTCACGCGTTGTGGACGGCATGGATGTCGTCGCAGTGGAAGCCGCGTCGCGCGAAGCGATTGCGCAGATCCGCGAAACGGGACGGCCAGTGTTTCTGGAATGCCGGACCTACCGGTTTCGCGCCCATTCCATGTTCGACGCCCAACTGTATCGCGAGAAAGCTGAGATCGAGCAATGGCGCAAGAAAGGGCCGATTGTCCGCTTTCAGGGCTGGCTGCTTGAAAACGGCCTGATCCATGACAGCGACGTGTCCGAGATTGAACGCGCGGTGGACGCAGAAGTTGCTGAGGCCGTCGCCTTTGCCGAGGCCGGGACCTGGGAACCTGTCGAGGACTTGACCAAACACATCCTTGGCCCGCAGCCTGACCCGCCGACCACCCCCGCTCTGTCTGGTAAGACGGTCGAAATAACCTACCGCGAAGCCGTGAAACAGGCGATCCGCGACGCGATGATCCGCGATGACCGCGTATTCCTGATGGGCGAGGATGTGGGAGCTTACGGCGGGTGTTATGCCGTTTCGAAGGGATTGATGGACGAATTTGGCCAAGACCGTATCCGCGACACACCGCTGTCTGAAAGCGGCTTCACCGGGGCAGGGATCGGGGCTGCTGCTGTCGGGATGCGACCGATCGTCGAATTGATGACAGTCAACTTTTCGCTGTTGGCGCTTGACCAGATCATGAACACGGCGGCCACGATCCGGCATATGTCGGGCGGTCAATTCGGCGTGCCGGTCGTTATCCGCATGGCCACCGGCGCGGGCAAGCAACTTGCCGCGCAGCATTCCCACAGCCTTGAAGGTTGGTATGGACATATTCCGGGGCTGAAAGTGCTGACGCCTGCAACGCTGGAAGACGCGCGCGGGATGCTCTGGACCGCGCTGGAAGACCCGGACCCCGTCCTGATCTTCGAGAATGTCATGCTTTACAACAACACGGGTCAAATCGACGAAGCTGCCGGGCCGGTCGACATATCAAAGGCCGCGGTCAGGCGCGAAGGCACCGACATCAGTCTGATCACCTATGGCGGGTCGCTCTTCAAGGTGCTTGCGGCCGCCGAAGAATTGGCAGAGGCCGGGATCAGCGCAGAGGTCATCGACCTTCGGACTTTGCGCCCGCTTGATGACGCGACGATCATGGCGTCGGTTAACAAGACCCGCCGCGCGATCATCATCGACGAAGGCTGGCGCACCGGATCCATTTCGGCCGAAATCTCGGCGCGGATCATGGAGCAGGCGCTTTGGTCGCTGGATGCACCGGTCGGGCGTGTCTGCGCCGAGGAAGTGCCGATCCCTTATCCGAAACATCTGGAGGATGCCTCCATCCCGCAAACGCCCGGTATCGTCGCGGCGGCGCGGGCACTGTTGGGGCGCTGAGATGGGTATTTTCAACATGCCCTCGCTTGGCGCCGATATGGAGGCCGCCACCTTGGTCGAATGGCTGGTTCAACCCGGCGACACGGTCGCTCGGGGTGATGTGGTCGCTGTGGTCGAAACCCAGAAAGGCGCCATCGAGATCGAAGTCTTCGAAAACGGGACAGTTCACGAACTAGTGGCGCAGCTCGGAACCGAATTACCGGTCGGTGCGCCGCTTGCTGTTTTGCTGGCGGAAGGAGAGGCACCACCCGCGAAAGCGGAGCCATCGGTTGAACCCCCACCTGCCAAAGCAGCGCCTGCGGCCGAGCGACCGCCTGCCGAACCACACGCTCTCGAAAGGGAAGCAGTGAAAGCACCTGCCACGGCACCAGCACCGCCAACAGTCGCGCCGACTTCTGTACCGCAAAGCCCGAACGCAGCGTCGCCCGCAGCACGGGTCAGGGCACACGAGCTTGGCCTTGACCTCAGCACGATCCGCGGCAGCGGACCCGGCGGGGTCATCGTTCTGGGTGATGTCGACGGCGCGCCAAGTAAGTCGCCACAAGCCGCTGCAAAACCGGGATCGCCAATTGAAGAGATGCGCAAGGCAATTGCTGCGGCGATGACACGCTCGAAGCAGACAATTCCCCATTTCTATCTGTCCCAGACGATCGACGTTCAACCCGCGAGCGATTTCCTTGCCAAGCTGAATGCCGGTCGTCCGCCCGCTGAACGGATATTGCTGGGCGCCTTGTTTGTTCGGGCCGCAGCGCTGGCTGCTGCCAAGGTGAAGACCATGAACGGACATTTCACAGATGGCGCATTCCACGCTGCAAAGGCCGTGAACCCCGGCGTTGCCGTTGCCCTTCGCGGTGGTGGTTTGGTCGCGCCTGCCCTGATGGACGCCGTGGCGCTTGACCTTGATCAGACGATGGCAGGTATGCGGGATCTTGTCTCACGGGCCCGGGCTGGACGGTTGAAGGGCTCGGAAATGACGCAAGGCACCATTACGATCTCTAGTCTGGGTGATACGAGCGCCGACGTCATGACCGGCGTCATATTCCCGCCGCAAGTCGCCCTTGTCGGGCTTGGATCACCGCAGGTCAGGCCGTGGGTGTTGAACGATCAGGTCATACCGCGCAGCGTTGTGACACTTTCCATATCTGCAGACCATCGCGTAAGTGACGGCCGTCAGGTCGCCCGCTTCATTACTGAATTTGAGACCCTCTTGAACGAACCGGAGAGCCTATGACAGAAGCAGAAATCCGCGCGGCCTATCTGGAAGAACTTGCCAGTATTGCGCCCGACATCGACACCGATACCGTCAGCGATGATGATCATATTCAGGATGACCTTGAGCTGGATTCGATGGACGTCCTTAATCTTGTGACCGCATTGCACAAGCGCACGGGTGTGGATATTCCCGAAAAAGATTATCCGCAGATCGCGACCGTTGCTTTGGCCGTTGCGTATCTGACGGACGCGATGAAGTAGTCAGCAGGCGCGGCGCCGAAGGACGGTTCGTGATGTCCGACGGCGCTCAGAATGATCACATCCCGATCAAGACACGCGCAGCCTTGGCCAGAACCCTTGGATCATGGTCAGTGGCCGCCACTGGGGGTGGCGGGTCTGTCCTGCCCGTCAAGCTTGAAACGGCCGTGCGTGCGGACCGCACCGAATATTCAACCGTAAACACACAGTCGCGCGGTTGTTCGCAAAACTGCCCGATTACAGCGAAGTTTTGCGCGCCACTTGGGCGCACATCCGGGCGGTCTGCGGGGTGGCGTGGCATGAACTGGCTGGTGACGAACGGCATTCGGCAGGGTATGACGCGCGCGCCTTTGAACCATGCCTTTTGAGCTTCGCTCAGTTTCAGGTGTCCGCAAAGCTCCGAAATGATTTCGTCCCCCGTCGCCTCCCACATCGGTTTGGTCACAAAATCTCCGGTCCGCTCCCCGCGCAGCCCATAGCCCCAAAGCGTATAGGTGCCATGCTTTTGACCGCGAAAATGGGGCTGGTGGAACAGGACGATAGAAAGGGTCCAGCCCGAGTCAGCAAAGGTGACCAGCCCCCCGGTTCCGGTCCGGTTGTTGGTGAAATCCTCCATGAATTCGAAGAAATCGGGTGTATCAAGCGTGACCGTGAAGGAATGCCAAGCCGTTTTGCCAGGGTCGCCGCAGAAGGTTTCGGGGCGACCGAAACCTTCATGTTGGGCTGCGAGACCACGCCACAGTGCCCAAGCACCGCCTTCGCGATCCTCTAGGGTCGGCGCGCGGTCATTCGAACCCAAAACAGATCCATCCGTCATAGAGCCGAGCGTCAGATAGACGCGGTCGGATTTGGAAACCGCAACTGTGCGGCCGTCGGCCAGCGCAAAGCCAGTGACACAGCGGTCCTGCCGCGACCCCTCGATGGTGACATCAGTGACTTGCGCGCCAGTGGTGATCTTGACGCCCCTGTCGCGCAGCCAGATCATGATCGGGGCGATCAACGTATCATACTGATTGTAACGCGTGCGCAAGATCCCGGCGATCCGGGAAAAACCGGGGAACAGGTGGATGAAACGCCTTAGGTAGCGACGCATCTCGGCCAATGCATGCCAAGGCTGAAACGAGAACATTGTGGACCACATCATCCAGAAATTGCTGTCAAAGAATGATGGCTTGAACCATTCGTCTATCCGCTGCGGACCAAGCCCGCTTTCTGAATGCAATATCAGCCGGTTGATATCGACGATGTCACGGGCGCTCAGCGTCAGATCATAGCGATCTTCGGCGGGTTTTCCGTCACGCACAAGGCGGCAATTTGAAGACCCAGGCACCATGCGGTTAAACGCCATGATATCTTCGGAAACAGAAATGTTGGGGTCGTCCGCTGACGGAATTGAGTCCAGAAGGTCGAAGGTGCAGGCAAAGTGCTCTTCAAACATGCGACCACCACGGATCAGATAACCGTCGTCTGAATTGCCAGCCCCATCAAGCGACCCACCCGCCACATCGAGCTGTTCATAGATTTGGATGGCGCCCCCTTCAACGCCCGCGTCTCGCACTAGAAAAACGGCTGTTGCCAGACCGGCAATTCCACCGCCAATGATGTGATGCTGAACTTCTGGAGCATTGGTAGGCATGGCTTTCTCCTTTCGCTTTGAAGACCCCTAAGTCTAGCACTGAGCGGACACGTTCGCGTTGCCCCGGATCATGGCAAACGTCCCAGAAAGGGCGTAAAATACGCTTCGTTTGGGGCGTTTTTTCAGCTGCGAAGCTGGTAGAGCGCCACCAATTGCTATTGTCCGCCAATTCGACCCCGCGAGCCAAGTCGGCTGCTGCGCTGATCGTTACTGAAACTGGAAGGAACAACAGAATGGCTGAGCATTCTCACACGCGTCAGGGAATTTCAGAGCGTATCGGCGCGCCGCAAGGCAGAGGTGTGCTTCGCGATGCGGTCTACGGTGCCATCGACGGCACGGTTACGACTTTCGCCATCGTCGCAGGCGTGGCGGGGGCTGGGCTTTCTCCGTTTGTTGTCGTCGTTTTGGGCTTGGCCAATGTGCTGGCAGACGGCTTTTCAATGGCGGCGGCAAACTACTCGGGGATCAAAGCAGAGCAGGACAACTTTTTGCGCATCCGCAAGATTGAGGAGAAGCACATTGACGAACATCCGCGCGGTGAATGGCTGGAAGTGCGCGAAATCCTGTCGCGAAAGGGTCTGCAAGGTCGTGTCCTGGATCAGGCGACCGACGCGATAACACAGGATCGGGAAAGCTGGATCGCTCTCATGATGGAGGGCGAGTATGGGTTGGGTGGCATTGATCCCCGCCCGTTGCGATCTGCCATCACGACATTCCTGTCATTCCTGATTGCCGGGATGATCCCGGTGCTGCCGTTCCTGTTTGGGATGGAGGATGCCTTCGGTCTGTCCGCAGGAATGACTTTGGCGACCTTCTTTGGTATTGGCGCCCTGAAAAGCCACTGGTCGCTTACGCCGTGGTGGCGGTCGGCCGGGGAAACGATGCTGATCGGTGGCGCGGCGGCGGCGTTGGCCTATGGTGTCGGCAATCTGTTTCACGTCTGAGCCGATGGGTTTCATACCGATGCGAGTATGTGACTCGCCGCCTGAATTTTGCATTGGTGCCACCAATGTCGCTTCACGGCTGGGGCATGCCCGCAGCTTTGAAATACCTCGCGACACATCTGTTGATGTGGTGGGCAAGCAGGTTAGCGGCGTTGGTCGGGATCTCTCCAGTACTAACGGATGCGGTCGCTGTAGCTTTTGACCCGCAGCTGCGACACCGCGGCTATTGAGCCGTTGTCGTGGTCTTTCCAATATGCGGGCTGATCGCTCATCCGCTGTTCAACGATTTCGCGCAACTTCGAGGGATGTCTGACAGCCATTTCGGCTTCGATTTGGGCAAGAGCCCATATGGCCTCGTGTCAGACCCGACCCTTGCGTGATGGACCGAACAGAACGTCGCGTTCCCAAATTCTATGGTCGACTGCAGCGTGCGAACCACCGGTCCAACCGAACTGGCGTCGATCATTGCTTATGGCCCCGACATCGGCCGTCTTGTTTCGCATCAGATATTGCTGGAAGACGCGTCACGGATTTTCAAATCCCGGCCACCAGAAGGGAGTATGAAAATCCAGGCGGTGACGGGTTAAGGGCGACTGGATCACCCCAACACCCATTGGGCGAACTCAGCAGGCTTGACCGCCCGTGTTAATATCAATAATTCACGATATATGGATAAGAATCATGCTCTCGGTGCGTTCGCCGCACTCAGTCAGTCCACGCGGCTTGATGTGTTCCGGCTGCTGATCAAGGCCGGTGACGCGGGGATGTTGGCCGGGGACATTAGCGACACGTTGGATGTTCGCCAGAATACAATGTCAGCCAATCTTTCGATCCTTGCGCGTTCTGGTCTGATCCGAAACGAGCGGGAAGGCCGTAGCATCCGCTACTTCGCTGACATGGACGGGATGCGCGGTCTGCTTGCCTTTCTGATGGAGGACTGCTGCGGCGGCAATCCCGACCTGTGCCAACCCGTCATCAACGAACTTGCCTGTGCCTGCTAGGAGACTGATATGACCGATACACCGCTTCGCGCTGCGGCAGGCTTGGGAACCTTTGAACGCTGGCTGTCTGTGTGGGTGGCGCTTGCCATCGGCACGGGGCTGGTGCTTGGCAATCTGCTTCCCGGCCTCTTTTCCGTCTTGGCGTCGTTGGAGGTCGCGTCTGTCAACCTGCCCGTGGCGGTGCTGATCTGGGCGATGGTCTACCCAATGATGGTTGGTGTCGATTTCGGCGCGTTGCGACAGGTCGGGGACAAGCCGAAAGGGTTGGTCGTAACGCTTGTGGTGAACTGGCTGATCAAGCCCTTCACGATGGCCGCCCTTGGCGTGCTGTTCTTTGAATACGTCTTCGCAGGATTGATCCCGCCGGACGAAGCGCAGGCCTATTTGGCGGGCGTCATTCTGTTGGGTGCCGCCCCGTGCACCGCTATGGTCTTCGTTTGGTCAAACCTGACACGAGGCGATCCCACCTACACGCTGGTGCAGGTTAGCGTGAATGACGTGATCATGGTCTTCGCCTTCGCACCTATCGTGGCTTTCTTGTTGGGTGTCACGGATATCGTTGTGCCTTGGGACACGTTGCTGCTGTCGGTGGGCTTATACGTCATGTTGCCGCTGGTTGCCGGATATCTCACCCGCCGAAACCTCATTGCAAAGGGCGGCGAAGCGGCGGTGGATAACTTCAAGTCCCGTGTTCAACCCTTTTCCATCTTCGGCCTTCTGGTGACCGTGGTTTTGCTGTTCGGCTTTCAGGGCGAGGTCATACTTGACCGCCCGCTTGTCATCGCGTTGATCGCGGTCCCCCTGTTGCTCCAGTCCTACGGCATCTTC
Source organism: uncultured Aliiroseovarius sp. (assembly GCF_947497285.1). Lineage (GTDB taxonomy): Bacteria > Pseudomonadota > Alphaproteobacteria > Rhodobacterales > Rhodobacteraceae > Aliiroseovarius. The sequence continues at coordinate 77,184 of NZ_CANMFT010000007.1, forward strand.
TTCGTGGCCTACGGTGCGGCGCGCGCATGGGGCATCCCGTTCAACGTTGCAGCCCCCTGCGCGCTGATCGGAACGTCCAACTTCTTCGAACTGGCCGTGGCCGTCGCCATCAGCCTGTTCGGGCTTGGTTCGGGCGCCGCCCTGGCGACGGTGGTCGGTGTGTTGGTAGAAGTGCCGGTGATGCTGTCCCTCGTCGCCTTCGCCAACCGGACGAAACATTGGTTTCCAAACGAGGCGGGTGCGCCGTGACGTCGTCGCCATTTTTTGAAAAGTAGAACGAGCGGTTCTTTGAATGCGATGATACAAAAATGCAGACCCGGTGGACGCACCGGCTCTAATGCTTTTCCAGCCGTCGAAACAGAAGCGACAGTCCAAAGCAGAGGATGAAATAGCACGCGGCCGTCGTCAGCCATGCCTCGAAAATCAGCCGCGTCGACGCGACCAGCTCTACGGTTTTGTAGGTCAGTTCTTGAACAGAGATCAGCGAGATGATCGAGCTGTCCTTGATAAGGCTGATAAACTGGTTTGCCATCGGGGGGACGACCTTGCGCAGCGCCTGCGGCATCACGATATAGCGCATTTCCTGAGAGCGGCTCATCCCGATGGCACGGGCGGCCTCGAATTGGCCTTTTGGAATTGATTGGATGCCCGCGCGCACGATTTCCCCGACAAAAGCCGCCTGAAACAGCCCCAGAACCAGCACGCCCGAGACAAGCGACGGGAAACGGCGCATGTCGCCAAAGAAGAATTCCCACGCGGGTGCGCTGTCGCTGCGGGCGATGCCGCGTGCCCATGCGTTCATGTTGAGCGCGTCGATGAGTTGCTGCGATAGAAAGAAGAAAAAGATGAAGATGATGACGACTGGCGGGATGTTGCGCAGCAATTCAAGATAGGTGCGCGCCAGCAGACGGATCGTCAGGTTCTCGGCGCAGCGTGCCACACCGAGAATTGTGCCAAAAATGGCGGCCAGTATCCCCGCGTAGATGCAAATGCGAAGTGTCGCGAACAGCCCCTGTAGCAATAGGTTGGCGAACCATTCCTGCCGGTCTTCGCGGTAGCGGATGAAGTAATCGGGGATCAGCTCCCACCGCCAGGTGTAGTTAAGCGTGCCCTCCAGACGCAGGCCGACATAACCGAAGGCCCCGACCAGAACGATGAGGATCAGCCAGTCGGCCCATTTCAGGCGTTTGAGGAACGAGGGCACGCTTCCAGGTCCTTACTGGGTGACCTGATCTTCCCAATCATTGCCCTTGAACCAATAGTCGTTGCGTTCCTTGAGCCAACCGCTGGCATGTTTCACCGCGATCCAATTGTTGAAGAAGTTCAGCGCGTCTGCGTCCCCTTTGCGAAGCGCAAACCCTTCACCGGACGCAAGGAAGGTCTGGTCAAACGGCACCGACAGCGTATCGGCATAGCGGCGCGCCTCGATCGAAGGTGTCGGCTCTGCGTGCATGGTGGCGTGGGCGTTGCCGTTCAGCACTTCTTGCGTCGCGGCACCGTCTTCGTCGAAAAGCAACAGCGTCGCTTCTGGGAAAAGCTGTGCGATGACGGTCGCTGGCGTGGCCCCTCGGCGCGCGGAAAACGTAACCTCCGGGCTGTTGTAATCATCAAGTGTGAAGCCTTCGGTCATCGCCGTGTTGGCCAATATGGTCAGGCCGGAATAGGCGTAAGGGTCGGTGAAATTGACGGTCAGGTTGCGCGCAGGCGTGATCGACATGCCAGAGATGATCACGTCAAAGTTGCCCGACACAAGCTGGGGGATGATGCCGTCCCATGCAGTGGGCACGAACTCTACGTCCACGCCCATATCCTTGGCCAACTCGCGGCCAACGTCCAATTCAAAGCCGATCAATTCACCGTTCACATCGCGCATGGACCACGGTGTGAAGATCGACAGGCCGATACGGATGACGCCGTCTTTCTTGATGGTCTCGATCACGGATTCAGAACTAAGGTCCTGTGTCGCGCTCTGGGCAAGGGCGGGTAGCGTCAGGACTGTGCTTGTCAGGGCGGCGAATGCCAATCCCAGCGCGTTTGTCATGATTTTTCTTCGTGTAAATGACATAGATCTCTCCTTGGGTGGGGTTCAGGTTTCAGTTGCAAAACGTCGCTCAAGCGCCGAGACGCCAAAAGACAACACGAGGGTTAGTGCTAAATATACGGCGGCAACGGTGAACCAGATCTCAAAACTCATATATGTGTCCGAGATGATATTGCGGCCCACGGTGGTCAACTCCGCCACCGCGATCACGCTGACGATTGCGGATGACTTGATTAGATTGACGATCTCACCGGTCAGCGGTGGCAACATGAAGCGGACCGATTGGGGCAGGATAATATAGCGATACGCCTGCGCCCTGCTCATCCCGATCGAGGCTGCGGCCTCCCATTGCCCGACAGCGACGGAGTTGATGCCTGCGCGAAAAATCTCGGAAATCAGGGCCGAGTGGTAGACGCTGAGCGTGAGCACCGCAGCCGCCCAGCGGTCAAAGCCGAATATAGGGCCAAGCACGTAGTAGAACAGATAAAGCAGCACCAGCAGGGGGATGTTGCGCACAAACTCCAGATACCCGATCGCAACCGCCCGCCCCACAATCAACCCCGACAAGCGCAGCAATGCCACGCCAAGGCCAAGCAAGGTTGCGAGGAGAAAACAGGTCAGCGACAACAGAATTGTTGCCCAAAGGCCGGTCAGAATCTCACCCGCCTGGAACCCGTCATCGGTGAATGTATAGATATAGCCGGGAACCTGATACCACTGCCAATTATAACCCATCTGCTGGGCGCCCGTATAGGACGCCCACGCGATCGCGGCAACGATGACCGCATAGAGTGAAACGGCGACCGCCGGGGCGTTCAAGACGCGTTTGAGGGTGAACAGAGCCGCCATGCGCACGCTTCAGTGCTCCAGTATCTGGTCAAGAAAGACGCGCGCGCGTTGACTTTTGGGCGCGGTAAAGAATGTTTCGGGCGGGGAAACCTCGACGATGCGCCCCGCCTCCATGAACACCATCGTGTCGGCGACTTTGCGGGCAAATCCCATCTCATGGGTCACGACAACCATCGTCATGCCCGTCTCTGCCAGCTCTACCATCACATCCAGCACTTCGCCGATCATCTCCGGGTCCAGGGCGGAGGTCGGCTCGTCAAACAGCATCACCCGCGGCTGCATGCACAGCGCGCGCGCGATGGCCACCCGCTGTTGCTGTCCACCAGACAATTGCGCGGGGCGTTTATCGGCCTGTTCTGGAATGCGGACCCGCTCAAGATACTTGCGCGCCGTTGCTTCTGCCGCAGCGCGGGATTGCTTGCGGACTTTCATCGGCCCGATGATCAGGTTTTCAAGAATGGTCAGGTGCGGGAACAGGTTGAACTGTTGAAACACCATACCGACATCCTGCCGCAGCTGCCGCATACCCGGCGCATCTTCGCGCAATTCCATGCCGTCCACGCAAAGCCGCCCTGTATCGTGGTTCTCGAGCCCGTTGAAACACCGAATAAGAGTTGATTTTCCTGACCCCGACGGGCCACAGATCACGACGCGTTCGCCTTGGTTCACGATCAGGTCTACATCTGTCAGTGCTTTGAAATCACCAAAATATTTTCCAACGCCTTCTGCTATGATTATCGGTGTTTGCACCATGTAACTTCGTAACTCCGCGTTGTTCCAAGAACTATAGAACGACACCCCGGCCACGTCGACACGCCGATTGCCGACCCACCTCCGCATACGAGCAGCAGGAACACAAGCAACGAGACGGTGTGCGTGAGGTTTTCCAAGAAATTCTTCACAAAAGCGCCGATGCGGGCGCCGGTTTTTGTAAGGGGGTGCCACGGACAGATCCGCAGAATAGTCGTGACCAAAGGCAGCAAACCCGATGCTGATCACCGATTGCAGGTCTTTCGGGTCTGCAAGGCGTTCGTGAGACGCTTCAATTGCTGCCACGGCATACGGGTGAGATCGTCAATCTCATCAAAGCATCCGTCATTGACGGCAATGTCCGCTCTTATGCGCGAGCATACACACCCTTCGGGACCACGTCAGATGAGGTCAACGGTGGCGCGGTCTACCGTATTCGAGCGACGGATCGGGGTGCGATTGACGGCTGCGGTCTTTGGCAAGTTAAGGCCGCTTGCGCAACTCTGCCGCTCGGGCATGGCCCTCCATCCCTTCGACCCGACTGATCCTTGCGGTGCGCAGGGCCAACTCGTGCGAGGCGACGTCATTGCAGCGCTGCCAGGTCACGGTCTTGGTGAATTTGTGCACCGACAGACCACCAGTATAGCGCGCCGCGCCACTGGTTGGCAGCACATGGTTCGGGCCCGAGGTCTTGTCCCCAAAGGCCACGGTCGTTTCCTTCCCCAGAAACAACGAGCCATAGGCCGTAAGCCGGTCCAGCCACCAATCCAGATCAGCCGCTTGCACCTGCAAATGTTCGGGGGCGTATCGGTCCGCGACCTCGGCGGCTTCCTCACGGCTGTCGCAGAGGATCACTTCGGCTCGTTCGTCCCATGCGATGCGGGCCGCGGCGGCGTTGGTTTCCGGCAGGCTGTCGATTAGTGCCGAGACGCGGTTGATGACGCCCTCGGCCAGCGCCCTGTCGGTTGCCACCAGCCACACCGGGCTGTCCTTACCGTGTTCGGCTTGGCTGACCAAATCCCAGGCGACCGTTTCGACAGAGGCAGTATGGTCGGCAACGACAAGCGAATCCGTAGGGCCTGCGAACATGTCGATCCCGACGCTGCCAAAAAGCATCCGTTTGGCCTCGGCGACATAGCTGTTTCCCGGACCAACAAGGATATCCGCAGGTTTTCCACCGAACATTCCCTTTGCCATGGCAGCGATACCTTGCACGCCACCAAGGTTCAGGATCAGGTCCGCGCCGGAAAGGTCCATCGCAAAGACGATAGCATCGGGGATGCCAACCTCAGGGCGCGTCGGGGACACTGCAGTGATATGGGGGACACCCGCGACCTTGGCCGTGGTGATTGTCATCAACGCGCTGGCGACATGGCTGTAGCGGCCGCCGGGAACATAGCACCCGGCGCTCGACACCGGGATTTGTTTCTGGCCGGCAATCAGGCCCGGCATCACTTCGATTTCGCATTCGCCCATCGTCGCTTTTTGCGCCTCTGCGAAGCGGCGGATATTGGCGTGGGCAAAGCGGATGTCTGCCTTGAGGTCTTCGGGCACGCGGGTGCAGGCGGCCTTGCGTTCATCCTCTGACAGCACGATTTCGCCGGTCCAGCCATCGAGCTTCATGGCATAATCGCGCACCGCCGCTTCGCCACCACGTTCGATATTGGCCAGCATGATGGCGACGATATCGCGGATGTCGTTGTTTTCGACTTCCGGACGAGGATCGGCTGATTTCAGGTAAGTGATGGCCATTGGTTACCTCGGTTTCGTCAGAGATTGGGTTTGTATCGCGTCCGTCAACACGTTGATGGTGTCGAAAACTGGCGCGGTCGAACCCAGTTTGGGCGCGCGCATCGAGAATTCAGAGCAAGCGATCCAAAGAAGCGCCGCGTCTCGGCCCGTCAGGTCGTATGCGGCTTGCGACAGAATGCGGCGCGCCTTGGGCGTGAGACCGTTTGCCTTGATGCCACGGACCGTGTCAAAGGCACCAGCCGAACGGACCGCAGGCGAAGCCGATACCCCAAGGCTCGAAACGCTATCCAAGCTTTGCAGTGTGCGGGCCACTGCGGGGTCGATCCTATGCAGCGGTGGATTGGTGGTGGCGGCCCCGTGGCCAATGCCCTCCGGTCTTTCGACAAGTTTGCGGGTCATGGCGCGCTCATCCACGTATCCGGACGAAATCCGGATCGTAAGGCGAGTCTTCTATCACTTCGGCCCCGACCAAATCACCACATAGGTCCAGAAGCATGGTGCTGCCTGGCCCTGCGAGCGCCGGATCGACGAAGGCATAGGCGAGGTTCAGATTGACCCGGTGACCCCAATCGCCCGCCGTCACGGTGCCAATCACAGCATTTCCCTGCATCAACGAAGCACCGCTATGGGCGGGCGCATGTGTGGCGTCGATCTTGAGCGTCACCAGCTTTCTGCGCGGACCCTGTTCGCGACGCTTCAGCAGCGCCTGTTTGCCAATGAAGTCGCCCTTGTTGGGCTTCACGAAGCGGTCGAGTGACGTTTCAAACGGGTCGAACTCGGTGATTAGATCGGACTTCCAGTGCAGGAAACCTTTCTCCATCCGCATCGAGTCGACCGCGCGCGCGCCGAAAAGCGTCAGCCCATACGCTTCGCCAGCCTTGCGCAGTGCCAGATAGGCAGCATAGAGCGAGGCATTCGGCACATGAATTTCGTATGCCAATTCTCCTGAAAAGCTGACGCCGAGCACAGTCGCCGGGGCGAAACCGATGAAACATTCGCGCACGCTGAGCCATGGAAAAGCCTCACGCGACCAGTCTCCGCGTGAACAGGCTGACAGAACGTCACGCGCCTTGGGGCCCGCCAGAACGAGGATCGTTTGATCATTTGTCAGGCTGCGGATCGTGACGTCTTCGCCGTGTTCCAGATGCATTTGCAGCCAATCCATATCGTGGACTTCACTTGCCGCCGCCGAGCCATACCAGACGCGCTCTGCCCCCCGGTCGCTGGCGGGCAGATTGGCCACCGTGGCCTCGGCCTTGACCATTCCGTGATGGTTCAGCAGATAGCCCAGCCCGACGCGGCCCTCGCGTCTGGTCACGGTGCCGCAGAACATCCGGTCAAGAAACCTGTGCCGGTCCGCCCCGGTGATTTCGAAGCGATTGAAGCCGTTGACCTCGCACAAGCCAACGTTTTCCTGCACGTTTTTGACTTCGGCAGCGATCACGTCAAAGGTCTCGTCGAAGTTGAAGCTGAGTGTCGGGTGAAACTCGGGATTGGGTTTGATGTAGTCGACGCGCTCCCATCCGTTTACGACGGTGAACGCCGCGCCTTCGGCGGCAAAGACGGGTGTCAGCGGGGTGGTCTTGGCCGGGCGGCCTGCCGGGCGATGCTCGTGAGGAAAGTGAAACCGAAACTCGTTTTGGTAATCTTCAATCGCTTTCAGCGCCGTCAGTTCGACATTGGTGTGCCCTGTAAAGCGGCGCGGGTCGATACACCACGTGTCATAACACGCCTCGCCATGGACAATTTGCTGGGCCAAAAGCCACCCGTGTCCACCGCCTTCGCCAAGTCCTGCGCGCAGGCCGATGATGCAAAACGCATTGCGTTTGCCCGGTATCGGCCCGACCAATGGCGCGCCGTCAATCGTGTAGGTGATCGGACCATTCACAACCGTATGGATGCCCACCTCCATCAACGCGGGCATCCGTTCAAACGCGCCTTCCAGAACGTCCGTTACGCGGTCCAGATCATCCGGGCAAAGCGCATTGACGAATTTCGGATCAATCCCGTCCATGCCCCATGTCTTGCAGTCTTGTTCGTAAAAACCGACCAGCAATCCGTTCTTTTCCTGCCGACAGTAATAATCCGAGATCGGGCAGCGCAGAAGGGGCATTCGGTGGTCAGCCTCTTTGATCGCGGGGATCTCCTCGGTTAGAAAATACTGATGCTCCATCGATGCGACGGGGTGATGAACCCCCATCATCGCGCCCACCTCATTGACCCGATAGCCACCGGCATTCACCACGATGTCGCAGTCAATGTCACCGTGTTCGGTGTGCACCGTCCAAGTGTCGTCCTTGTGCTGCGTCAACCCGGTGACGGGCGTATTGCGATAAACCTCAGCCCCGGCCTTGCGCGCCCGCCGCGCAAGCGATTGGCACAATTGCGCCGGATCAATGTCGCCGTCCAGTGGGTCCCACAGCCCCCCAATCAAATTGTCCGTGGAAATCAACGGATGACGACGCGCGCATTCTGCGGCGTCGATCACCTCGAAATGCACGTCCATCCCGCGCGCCATTGACGCAAAATGGCGATAGCCCTGCATCTGTTCTTCGGTGTTGGCCAGCCGGATGCCGCCATCGCCGTGGTGGTAATTTATGGGATAGTCAGGATCTTCCGCGAGCTCTTTATACAGGTTGATCGAATGGGACTTCAGCCCGACCATCGTCTGGTTCGCCCCGAAGTTCGTAACCTGCGCGGCAGAATGCCAGGTGGTGCCAGATGTCAGTTCGTTGCGTTCCACGAGCACAACATCGCTCCAGCCTTCCTGGGTCAGGTGATAAAGCGTCGAGCAACCGGCGATGCCGCCTCCGATGACCACAACCTTGGTGCGCGATTTCATAGAGCGTGCCTCCAACAAGCAACTCCAATGATAGGGTCGCGCCTTGCCTTAGATCGCAACGCTACAGACAGTTATCAGAGAAAATAAAATATTACTTATCAATATCTCATAATAGCGCGCGGCGGCGTTATGAGATGAGCTTGAAGCTGTCCGCAAGCCATGGATAGCTCTTATGAATGGGCGCGATCGCGTGCGTGCTCATCAGGGTCCGCACCTTGTCGTCAACGAGCTCAAACAACGATTGAGAGCAGTCAGGTGTTTTCATGAGCGCCAAAGTCCGACCAAAACCTTTGCTTGGAAAGCGGTGCATTCGCAGTTTCGGGTGAAACCGCTTGGCACGTGAAAACAGAAGCGGGGTTGAAATGGTCCAACCAGCCCCAGCCGCCACCATCGCCATCAGTGTCTGGTTGTTGCTGCATTCAAACTTTGGCGGTGAAGAAACGCCCAAGCGCCTGAGCTGTGATTCAATCTGGCGTGCGATGATCAGGTCGCTGGAGAACCGTAAGAAGGGCAGCTTCGTTTGGCCTTCGAAAATGTCGGATATTGATTGCTCGATGTCCAACGGAAGGACCAAGACATAGGGATCTTGCAGCAGCTGGCGTTCTTGCAGGTCGCGAAACTGCTCGGTCGGGTTGCTCGCGATACCAAGGTCCAGTTGACGATTGCGCATCATTTCAATGAGCGTATGGCTGGAAGCCGTGTGGTAGAGAAAATCGCAATGCGGCATGCTCTCGAGTAAATAGGCGGCCAGTTCGGGAATAATATCGCTATCGAAGTCTTCTACCGTGCCCAACCTCAGGTAACTTGCCCCGGATATGCTGCTGGTCGATGCCTCCGCCGCGGCTTTGCGAATTGCGTATAAGGCATCATCAATGTTCCGCAGAAAAATCTGACCTTTCTGTGTAAGCACCATGGGTCTTCGGGAATGATTGAACAGCTCAACCCCCAAATGGTCTTCGAGACTTCTGAGATGGTGGGAAACGGTGCTGACCGTCAGACCGGCCTCTTTGGCGGCAGTCTGCAGAGACCCCTTTTGCGCACATATCTGGAACAGTTCCAGCCACTTAAGACTCAGTTCTTTGCGAACGTTTTTTTGTGGCATGTCGGTGGTTCCAATGTCTTTGGAAGAGCCGTATTAATAGCGCTACGTGAGAATATTAGTATCAAGAATTCGAAATTGAAAGATTTGCGTCTATCGTTACGGGAATATGTGGAAGCCTTCGGCCCGTGGCGCATTTAGTTCGTGATCGCACTGTGATGAAAGGACGCCACGATAGGCCGAGATATGGTATTAATTCAAACATGGCCTGAAGGTTGCACAAGAGTGGTGGCTCTTTCGGGCACCCAGCATACTGACGATGCTGGAAACTTTTGATAAATCGACCAAACCGCCAGCAAGGTGGAACGGTCACCAAATCCACAGGGAGAAAACTATGAAAGCAAAGATCAGAAACAACATCGTTGCGGCGTTGTCAGCCAGTGTTGCAGTGCTAAGCGCAGCGCAAGCTTCGGCGGAAGAAATTACGGTCGCGTATTTCCTCGAATGGCCGATGCCGTTTGAATATGCAAAGCAAATGGGCACCTATGAAGAAGCGCTGGGCGTCGACATCAATTGGGTCAGCTTTGAAAGCGGTGTAAAAATGTCGGCTGCGATGGCGTCCGGCGACGTTCATCTATCAGTCAGCCAAGGCGTGCCGCCGTTCGTTGTGGCAACGTCCGCCGGTCAGGATCTGCAGATCCTTGATGTGGCCGTGTCCTATGCCGACAACGACAACTGCGTTGTGCGGTCCGAGCTTGAGATCGACAAATCCAACGCCGGGGAACTTGCGGGCAAAAAGGTCGCCGTTCCGCTTGGCACGGCAGCGCATTATGGGTTCCTCAAGCAAATGAGCCATTTTGGCGTTGATGTTGCAAGCATGGACGTGGTCGACATGGATCCCCCCGATGGTGCCGCCGCGATCGCGCAGGGTGCTGTCGATATGTTCTGCGGTTGGGGCGGCTCACTGCGCCGTGCGCTGGAACATGGCAACGTGCTCATCACCGGCGCAGAGAAGACCGAACTTGGTATTCTTGTGTTTGATGTGACCTCGGGCCCGGCTGATTGGGTGGCCGAGAACGGCGACATGGTTACCAAGTTCCTTGCGGTGACAGCTGACGCGAACGCGATGTGGGCTGATCCAGCCAACCATGCCGAAATGCTGCCGCTGATCGCCAAGGATGCTGGCATGGACGAAGCAGCGACCATGGAAACCATGGCGACCTTCAGCTTCCCGACAGTTGAAGAGCAACTGAGCGCCACTTGGCTTGGTGGCAGTGCGCAGGAGTTCATGAAAGGCGTCGCTGACGTTTTTGTTGAAGCCGGGTCGATTGATAGTGCGCTTGATACGTACGAGAACGCGGTGAATACGGGGCCGCTGGCCGCTGTCGGCGGCATGTAAGCGAGCCTACCCTCGATGGCGCAAGATTGTTTTTTCTTGCGCCATCTTTTTCTGCGAGCAGCTCCGGAGACCCCATGTCCACGCTTTCAATTGAAAATATTTCCATGCGGTTTGACCTTCCGAACGGCACCCACGTACAGGCGCTTAAAGACGTTTCGTTGGAACTAAATACCGGCGAACTGCTGAGTGTTTTGGGTCCATCCGGTTGTGGCAAGACAACGCTGTTGAACATCGTCGCCGGTTTTCTTGCGCCGACCGAGGGTCAGATTATCCTGAATGGGCACACTGTTACCGGCCCAGACGCCGAGCGTGGCATGGTGTTCCAGCAAGGTGCGTTGTTCGAATGGATGGATGTCCGCGAAAATGTCAGCTTCGGTCCCCGTATGAAGGGCCAGAACGAGGCGCAATGGGGCGCACATGTGGACCACTTGCTTGATGTCACTGGTTTAGGCGACTTCAAGGACAAGGCGATCTACGAACTGTCCGGTGGTATGCAACAGCGTGTGGCTTTGGCCCGCTGTCTTGCCAATGACCCGGATGTGATTTTGATGGACGAGCCGCTTGGCGCGCTCGACGCGTTGACGCGCGAAAAGATGCAGGGGCTTGTTCTGAAGCTGTGGAAAGAGACCGGCAAGACCATCATCCTGATCACCCACTCGGTCGAAGAGGCGATCCTTTTAGGCGAGCGTCTATTGGTGATGGCACCGCGTCCGGGGCGAATTCACAAGGAATACAATTTGCCATTCGCTGACATGGGTGTTGGCGCGGATCTGCGCGAGGTAAAGCAGGCCGAAGGCTATGCCGAAACCCGCGAAGAAATCCTCGAAATGATCTGGGACATGGAAGAAGAAATCATGGGACGTTCGGAGGACACAAAATGATTGGTTTGCTCATCCTCGCCGTTTATGTCGCGATCTTTTTCGTTTCGTTTCTGGTGGTCAGGTTCCTTGTGCGACGGACGACGCAAGACTACACGTCATTGAAAACAGTGACGTTTGGTGACGAAAGCGCTGTGACGTCCAACCGCGTTGCCTCAATTGTCTCCGTGGTGACGATCTTCCTGATCTGGGGGTCCTTCACTGGTTCCAATTGGGTGCCAGGTTTTCTTCACGCGCCCGGGCCTTTTGTAGGCGAGACATCCTTCACCTACACGCTTGAGACCGAAGACGGCACACGCGACGATGCGACAGTCCATGTCCGTGTTTTCGATTTTGGTGAAACAGCGCAGAAATTCGACGTTGATGAAGGCGATGGTATCGCGAAGGACGATGCTGTTGCGATGAGTGCCTCGCGCTCGACGACGATCTTGTTTGACAAGAACGACGAGGTCAAACGAAGTGACGGCGCACGCGTCGTGGCAATTGATGGCGTGGAATTCAACGGAAGTCGCAGGGTTAAATCGCCGGCTGGCAGCTTCTCTCTGACTGACAAGGGCGCCATCAGCTTTGCGCCGCCGCGCGGATTGCAAATGGAACCGATTTGGCTACCACCGCCTGAAGCAGTGGTGAGCCGTGCAGTCGAGATTTCCAATGAAGGTTACCGCGATAGCACGCTTTGGAAGCACTTGGGCTATTCCCTGTTTCGCGTGATCCTTGGTTTCTTCTTTGGCGCACTTTTGGGGATCCCGCTGGGCTATGCGATGGGTTTGTCGGACTGGTTCCGCGGCTGGTTCGAGCCGATCGTCGAATTCATGCGCCCGGTGCCACCGCTGGCCCTGATCCCACTGGTGATCATCTGGTTCGGCATCGGTGAAACCGGGAAGATCATCCTGTTGTTCCTTGCCTCGCTCTGGATCATGGCGATCGCGGCGCGGGCGGGCGTCTCTGGCGTGAATATCTCGAAGGTTCATGCAGCCTATTCGTTGGGCGCAAGCAAATTTCAGATCATGCGCTATGTCATAATGCCCAACTCTCTGCCCGAGATATTCACGGGCGCGCGGGTGGCAATGGGTGTCTGTTGGGGCACTGTTGTCGCCGCCGAACTTGTCGCCGCGTCCGAGGGAGCGGGCATGATGATCATGGTCGCGTCGAAGTTCCAGCTGACCGATATCGTGCTCATGGGGATCATCCTGATTGGCGTCATCGGCTTTGCCATCGATATCTTGATGAGCAAAGCCGAAAATCTTCTGGTGCCGTGGAAGGGTCGAAGCTAGCTGCAGTCAGTTGGGCGACCAAGGCTGGTTTCGTTGCTTCAGCCGACGGTCACCACATGTATTCGCTCCCGTGGCAACCTGGCAGCCGCCGCGCGGTTGATCGTGAAGCGCTCGAATGACCGCTTCACGGTTTTCACTCAGGCCGCTGCCGTTGCCTCAATTTCGAACAGCAGTCCGGGGATTGCGAGGCGCGTGACACCCAGAAGCGTCATGGGCGGGGCGACCTGATGCGGTCCAAAGCGCATCCCCATCACGTCAAAATTCTTCAACGCTTCATCCACATCCGTTGCATAGACGCCAAGCTTTGTCACATCGCTCAAATCGAAGCCGGCCTGTTCGAGAACAGCCTCCAAATTGTCCAGTGCCAGACTGATCTGGGCACGCATATCGCCCGGATGCTGCGGATGGCCTTGGTCGTCCACGGCGGTCTGACCAGCACAGACAACCCGTCGCGTAGCACCTTCGATTATTTCAGCCTGATTGTAGCCCAGCTTCAACGACCAGTCCCAGGGGTTCACAGCAGTACGTTTCATCGCATGATTCTCCTTGTTTGATGTTTCTGAAGTCGGTCTAGAACTAAAAGGTGCCAAAATATGTCACCATTTATGCTATGATCCAGCCATGAACATTCGACTCAGACATGACGCCATCGTGCGTAGCCTTCGCCGCAACGGAACGACGACAGTTGATGACCTTGCCGATGAGGTTCGTGCGTCACGCCGCACCGTCCTTCGTGACATCAGTGCGTTGCGCGACGCGGGCTTTGTCATTCATTCTGATGTCGGGCGGGGTGGTGGCCTGCAGCTTGATCCACAATCCATGCAAACCACGGCCAGGCTTTCGGTCCCCGAGGTGTTTGCCCTTCTGATCAGTGTCGCGGCGATGCGGGCTGCTGGCAATCTGCCTTTCTCGGATCTGGCCGACGCTGGCCTCGCCAAGATCGAGAAAGCACTCCCCGGCGACAAAGTCCGCGACCTGCGCGCTTTTCTTGACTGTCTGCATATCGGAAAGCTCTCTCCGCTTCAGGACCTGTCAGAAATGGGCAGTATGGACCCCCAACTTTTACCTGTGTTCGAGACCACATTCCTGAACCGCCAATTCATCCGCTTCGACTACCGTGACGCAAAAGATCGCAAGACCAAGCGAGAGGTCGAGCCGCAAGCAATGCTCATCCTACCGCCGCTTTGGTATCTGGTTGCTTGGGATCCAACGCGAGCGGCCTTTCGGCACTTTCGGATGGATCGGATCAGCAACCCAGCCGCCGCCGAAGGCACAAGCTTTCGTCGTCGCCATGTTCCGTTCGACGAAGATGTATGCCCCTATAGCCAGCTGGCACACTGAGATTGCCAAAACAGTCATCCAGTCATGCTGCGGCATCAGTCTGTCTGGGCTCGTTCCCGTCCGCGTTCGCTTCGTGGCTGATCAGATCATACGAAGCTGCCTAAGGGTCAACAGGATGAGATTGGACCAGATCTTTGACGCAAAGGTCAAATTCATCTGACGTTCTACAAAGAGTGTGGAACGTCGCGAACTTTTGACTCAATGCGACGGATTTTCTGAATCAAATCAGCGACCCACGTCATTCAATTCTAAGCCAAACGTCGAGCAATTCTGACCCAAAATTGAGAAGCGGCCATTCGCAAAGGTTGCGGCGAAGGTCCGGAACGAGTCCATTGCCCCCTCTTATGGCGATGGCGCAGCGTTGAATGGCGCGCCCGCAGAGTGTGCCGCTACGATTGTTATGCAACCGAGATAGGGCTGGGTCTAAGGCTGACTTAAGACCTGCGCTGTTCAGAAGAAAGCGTTCCCAGATATGAGACTGCATTGATTTCGACGGAACACATTTACGTAATCTGAGTGACCTGCCCCCTCGGGCAACCCAATTAGACAGGGCCGTGTCCTCGGCTGCGCCTGCGGGCCGCACCACCCCTGTCGAATTGCATTGCCTCGCCCCCACCCGCATTCGCCACGTGGCAGATCAGCAAGAACAGGCGCCTACGGCGTCTGTCCTGCAAATCAGCGCTGATTTTCCGAAAGGGAGGTCAGATCAACGCAACAGGCCACACGGGCGAAAACGGGAATTGGGTCACGTTATGACACTTGGGTCAGGTTCGTATGACATTCAACAAAGAGGAAATGGCGCTCTGGGGAGGATTCGAACCCCCGACCCCCTGATTCGTAGTCAGGTACTCTATCCAGCTGAGCTACCAGAGCGCGGTAGGCGGGGATTTACCGACCCGGCGCTGGGTTTGCAAGGGCGAAATTGGATAAATCCAGACTCTTTCCTGCGTCACCAGCGTTTGTCTGACACCTGCACTTTCGGTATTGCCCCAAGGGCAGCGTCCATTGGTTATGACCAGCGCTTTAGCACATCTTCGAAGGCGCAGGCGTCATTGTCTTCTCCGGCAGTCGCATGGCCAGGGTAATGCGAAAGCTGTGGGGCGACGGCTGGTTGGGTGACGTCTGAAATGTCCGTGAAGCTGCCACGCGCCCGATTGTGCGGGTGGTGCGGCGCCTCCTTCAACGACAGGACCGGTGCACAGCAAGCATCCGTTCCCTCCAGCAGTGCGGCCCATTCGTCTCGGGTCTTCGTCATGAAGCGGTCCGCGAATGCTGTGCGGAGCTTTGGCCACCCCTCGATATCCATCTGGGCGGGCAAGCCAGCGTCAGCCAAACCGATACGGTCCAGCAATTCGGCATAGAACTTTGCCTCCAACGCACCCACCGACATATGTCCACCGCATGCACATTCATAGACCGTATAGAATGGTGCGCCGCCATCCAGCAGATTGGCCTCGCGAGTGTCCACCCACAGCCCTGACCCATGCATTGAATAGATCATGGCCATCAGGTGGGCCGTGCCGTCGGTGATCGCAGCGTCCACGACCGCACCCTGTCCTGTTTCACGCGCGGCGTGTAAGGCGGCCAGCATTCCGGCGACCAGATACATTCCGCCGCCGCCGAAGTCGCCCAGCAGGTTCAAGGGCGGGACCGGATGTTCACCCCCAATGGCATGAAGCGCACCGGTGATCGCAATGTAATTGATGTCGTGCCCCGCCGCCTGTGCCAGAGGTCCGGACTGGCCCCAGCCTGTCATGCGCCCATAGACCAGTTTCGGGTTGATTGCGGCAACGTGCTCTGGCCCAAGTCCCAGTCGTTCCATCACGCCTGGGCGCATCCCTTCGATCAACATGTCAGCCCGACCGACAAGCGTGCGGGCGTGGTCGCGGTCGGCAGGGCTTTTCAGGTCCAGCTCGACAAACCCACGCCCCCGGTTCAGAACATCAACCTTCTGAGGGATCAGAGGTTTGAGGTTCGGGCGTTGAATGCGCACCACGTCCGCGCCCATGTCGGCCAGCCACATCGCGGCAAAGGGCGTTGGGCCAAGCCCTTGAATTTCAACGACCTTGACGCCGCGAAGCGGGCCGTTTGCAGCGACCTCAGACATCAATCGACCGCGCGATCAGCTCTTTCATGATCTCGTTCGTGCCGCCATAGATCATCTGCACCCGGGCATCCGCATAGAGCCGCGCAATGGGGTATTCCATCATGTAGCCATAGCCGCCGAACAGTTGCAGGCATTCGTGCATCACCTCGTTCTGCACCTCGCTGCCCCAGTATTTCGCCATCGAGGCGGTGGGCGCGTCCAGTGTCCCGTCGATCAGCCGGGCGATGCCGTCATTGACGAAACTGCGCAGAACCTCGGCTTTGGTCTTACATTCGGCCAGCTTGAAGCGCGTGTTCTGAAAATCCATCACACGTTGTCCGAAAGCCTTGCGGTCTTGCGTATAAGCGATGGTCTGCTCCAGAGCGAAATCAATCGCACCAAGGGCTTGAATGGCGATCAGCAGCCGCTCCCACGGCAGTTGTTTCATTAGTTGATAGAAGCCTTGCCCTTCTTCGGTGCCCAACAGGTTGGTCTGGGGGACTTTCACATCTTCATAGAACAGCTCGGACGTATCATTGGCCTTCATGCCCAGTTTTTTCAGGTTCTGGCCGCGCTTGAAGCCCTCGCACTGGTCCGGTTCCACCACGATCAGGGACACGCCTTTCGAGCCTGCCTCCGGGTCGGTTTTGCAGACGGTGATGATCAGGTCGGCCGCCTGCCCGTTCGTGATGAAGATCTTTGATCCGTTGATCTTGTATTGATTGCCGTCCTTTTCCGCCCGCGTGCGCACCGCCTGAAGGTCTGACCCGGTGCCTGGTTCGGTCATCGCAATGGCTCCGACTATCTCGCCCGAGGCCAGTCCGGGCAGCCAGCGTGCCTTCTGCTCGTCCGTGCCATAGGCCGTGATGTAGTGCACCACGATGGACTGGATACCATAGCCCCAACCGCAATCGCCGGTGCGCGTTTGTTCATAGATCACGACGCTTTCAAACCCCATGTCGCCGCCCGCGCCGCCATGTTCTTCGGGAATGGCGCCGCCCATGATCCCGGCTTGCCCGGCAGTGCGCCAGAAGTCGCGGTCCACGATGCCCTGGTCGACCCAGCGTTCGATATTGGGCGTCAGCTCATCGGCGAAGAAGCGGTTGGTCATATCAGCAAACATGCGGTGTTCGTCGCTGACCCACGCGGCAGAGGGGGTGAAAAGGCTCATTGTGCGCTCCGATTTGAAGGACTTTTCCCAACTATATCCCAGCACGCTGCAGTTGGGCTGGTAACGTGGCGTTACAGGCGCTAAACGGGTCGCTACACGTGTTGTGCAATTGCGCGACAATCCACCACAAACAACGGCCTAGTGACGGTTTTACGTGCTTTGTGGGCTTGGATCACGTATTGGAACAAAAAAGACGTTGAACGGAGATGGCGGTGCGCATTTCACGGGTGGATTTCTGTAAACTTGCTGCGTTGGGCTTGACCTGCGCGGCGACCACGCCGGCGTTGGCGGATGTTGGAACGCAATCCACAAGCTATACGTTCTATGGAACACCCGGTTTGATTTCGATGCCGACGGCCGAAGTGGCGGCGGACAGCGAACTTGCCTTCACCTATTCGCAGTATGGCCCCAACGCCAGCGGGACTCTGACCTTCCAGATCACGCCACGGCTTTCGGGCAGTTTTCGCTATACGAAGATTGCAGACTTTCATCCGCGGGTCGGGGACTATTTCGACCGCAGTTTTGATCTTCGCTATCGCGTTCTGGATGAAACGAAATACCTGCCCGCTGTTTCGGTCGGCATTCGAGATTTTATTGGCACAGGCATCTACGCAGGCGAATACATTGTCGCCACCAAATCCATCGGTGATCGCTTGCGGGTTACCGGGGGTCTGGGCTGGGGACGTTTGGGCAGTTACGAGCCAATTGGCTCGATCGGCGGCACGCGTCCGGCATGGGACTTTGGCAAGGGCGGCACACTGAATGCAAGCCAGTGGTTCAAGGGGGATTTTGCCCCGTTCGCTGGCGTGTCCTACAAGATCAACGACAAGCTGACGGTCAAGGCAGAATATTCCTCAGATGCGTTCGTGCAAGAGGTCGCGGCTGGTGTCATGTCGCACAAATCACCTTTCAACTTCGGCGTCGATTATCAGGTGTCACCAGCGTTTCACCTGAATGCCTTCTACCTTGCGGGCGATACGATTGGCGCAAGCCTCACCATCCGCCTGAACCCGCGCCAACCGCAGTCCCGGTCGGGCAATGAACGCGCCCCGCTGCCGGTCAAACCGCGCCCCGCGCGTGGCAATGCGGCTGCGTGGAGCACGGACTGGATCGCAGATCCCTCCAATGAAACGGGTATCCGCAAAGCTGTTTCCGATGCGTTGAGCAAAGAAGGGATCGCGCTGGAAGGCATGGCGCTTGGCACGACACGCGCCGAATTGAAGGTCGAAAACAACCGCTACAATTCCCAAGCGCAGGCCGTTGGCCGCACCGCGCGTGTCCTGACCCATGCGATGCCGCCGTCGGTTGAAACCTTCGTCATCACGCTGGTTGAAAATGGGATTCCATTGTCGACCATAACCATGCGTCGCAGCGATATCGAAAGGTTGGAGCACGCGCCCTCGACTGACATGTTCAAACGCGTGACGATCGACGAAGCGACCCCGCGAGCGGTGCGCAATTCCGAGCTGATCAACACCGAAAACCGGTTCCGTTGGGCGCTTGCGCCCTATATGGCCGTCAGCTTCTTTGATCCACAAAGCCCCATCCGTGGCGAAGTCGGCCTGAAGCTGAGCGCGCAATACGAACTTGCCCCGAATATCGTTTTGTCCGGTGCCATTTCCAAAAGCATTTGGGGAAATCTGGACGACGCAACCTATACCAACACTTCGAAGCTGCCACCGGTGCGCACGCAAAGCGCGCTGTATGCAGCGCAGGGCGACCCGGCGATCGACCATCTGACAGCGGCTTGGTATGGGCGCCCGGCCGAAAACCTCTATAGCCGCGTAACCGTTGGTTATCTTGAAAAGATGTATGGTGGTGTCTCGGGCGAGGTGCTTTGGAAACCCGTGGATAGCCCGCTGGCGATCGGCGCAGAGCTGAACTGGGTGAAGAAGCGCGACTATGATCAGTTGTTCAGCTTCCGCGACTACAGCATCGTGACCGGACATGTTTCGGCCTATTACGATTTTGGCAACGGTTTCTCGACCCGTGTGGATGCGGGCCGTTATCTGGCCGGCGACTATGGCGCCACGCTGGCCGTGGACCGAACATTCGCCAACGGCTGGAAAGTCGGTGGTTATGTGACCAAGACCAATGTGTCTGCCGAAGATTTTGGTGAAGGCTCATTCGACAAAGGCATTCGGATTTCGCTGCCCTTGGAATGGGCGCTTGGCGTGCCATCGCGCAATTCGTCAGATGCAACAATTCGTTCACTTGCCCGCGACGGAGGCGCCCGTCTGAATGTCGATGGGCGACTGTTTGAATGGGTTGAAGACGGTCACGGCGATGCCTTGTCATCCCGTTGGGGTAAGTTCTGGAGGTAATCGTGGTGGACCAGTTTTCCAAACCGTCACTGCGGACGGTTCTGCTTGGCCTTTGCGTCGCAATCGGTCTGACCGCATGCGGTTCGGATGACAGTGAAACCGAGCTATCGGGCGCTGCAGCCAAGTTCTTGAAAGAGGCCGGCAAAAAGATTTCGACGAAAGCCAGCGGCGCAGGGTCAGCGAAACCGGCCCCCGGTGGCGGCGCAAAAGCACCGGACCCCAATGCCATTGTCGCGAAAGCGCTTGCCGCAACGTCTGGGCCGATCGCGCTTGTTGTGCGCATCGACACCAATGCCGTGCTTGCGATGAACCCCGTTGGACGCAACGCGGGCTACGTCACTTGGGGCAGTGCTGCCGGGCAAGGTTTGACCTTCAAGCGCGGCGTTCTTTCAAATTCGCGCGGACTGGGCGAAGACCTGATGGCATCGCGTATCGATGCCGCTGTGGCTGCGATCACATCGCGTCGCGCGGCAAGCTATCAGCGTGAGCATTACTACCTCGGAGACCTGGGGCAAAGCACACGGTTGGTGCTTGAATGCTCGTTGTCCCGGCTGAAATCCGAGCGGGTCGCCATTGGTGACATCAATGCAGATGCCGTTGTGTTGAAAGAACAGTGCCGGAAAGACGCGATCAGTTTTGACAACCTGTATTGGGTCGACGGGCGTGGCCGCGTCCTGAAATCCAGCCAGTGGGTAAGTCAGCGGATCGGCAGCCTTGCCATTCAGAACCTGCGCCTCTGACCG
This sequence comes from uncultured Aliiroseovarius sp., assembly GCF_947497285.1. Lineage (GTDB taxonomy): Bacteria > Pseudomonadota > Alphaproteobacteria > Rhodobacterales > Rhodobacteraceae > Aliiroseovarius. The sequence continues at coordinate 97,673 of NZ_CANMFT010000007.1, forward strand.
ACCGGGTGCGCCTGTTTAACCGCGTGCATAGGCGTCTTCGTATCGCGTGATGTCATCTTCGCCCAGATATGGGCCGGTCTGCACCTCGACCAGAACCGCGTCGGTGTGTCCGGTGTTTTCAAGGCGGTGAACCTCGCCCTGCGGCACATAGGCTGACTGGTTCGCGGCCAAGGTGAACGTGTCACTGCCGATCGTGACGCTGGCAGAGCCTTCAACAACGATCCAGTGTTCGGCCCGGTGTTCGTGGGATTGCAGCGACAGCACGCCGCCGGGGTGCACGGTGATCAGCTTCACTTGAAACCCTGTTCCAGACACAAGGCTTTCAAACCACCCCCAAGGGCGATTGTCGCGGGGCAGGGTGGCGGCTTGTGAAATGCCGTTCGATTTCAGGTGTTCAACCAAAGCACCGACTTGGTCGGCGCGCGATCTGTCCGCGACCAGAACGGCGTCTTTCATGGCAACGGCAACGAGGTTTTGAAGCCCAAGGCCGACCAGCGCCTGGCCTGTGTCATCGGCAAACAGCAAACTGCCCGCGCAATCCACGGCATGGGCATTGCCGATGGTGACGACGCCATCCCCGGTGGGGCTTGTCTTGCTTTCTTCACGCCAAACCCCCTGCCAACTGCCCAGATCAGACCAGCGCCCAGCATAGGGCACGACCGAAAGGTTATTCGCGTGTTCCATGACAGCATAGTCGATCGAGATATCCGGCAGCGTGGCCCATGCCTGTTCAGACAGGCGCGTAAAGCCAAGGTCGCGTTTATGCTGTTCAAGCGCCGTTCTGGCTGGCTCTAACATCTCTGGCGCGTGCGCCTGGAAAGCGGCAAGTATGTCGGCGCACCGAAACAGGAAAATCCCTGCGTTCCACAGATGGCGACCTGAGGCCAGCATTTGGGCGGCGGCTTCCAACCCGGGTTTTTCCTTGAACGACCTCAGTGGAACGGCGTTGTCACCAGAATGCGAGCCCTCAAGCTCAAGATATCCGTATCCGGTCTCGGCCCGGTCAGGCGTGATGCCAAACGTGATCATGCGACCGGCACGCACGGCCTCAAGACCTCTTTCTACCGCCTTAGCAAACGCGTCGGTGTCGGGAAGGAAATGATCTGATGGGGTGACCAGACAAATCGCGTCAGGGTCTTTTTTGGCCAAGGCCAGAACGGCGGCCAGAACGGCGGGTGCTGTATTTCGGGAAAAAGGCTCAAGCAATATCAGCTCGGGTAGGCCCCCGATTTCCCCCATCTGTTCGACCACATGAAACCGATAGTCGTCATGCGTGACCACAACAGGGCGCTGGAACAGCGGACCCTGAAAGCGGTGCGCGGTTTGTTGGAACAGGCTGGGTGCGTCGCTGATTTTGCGAAACTGTTTGGGGTAGCTTTTGCGCGACAAGGGCCAAAGCCGCGTGCCAACGCCACCTGCCAGAATGATCGGGACGATCTTTTGCAACGCAGAGCTTCCTTCACGCTTCAAGCCAGACAGATTTGCCTTAGCTGGAATCATGACCCCTGAAAGCAAAAACGGCAAGCCCTTGGGCTTGCCGTTTCCGTTTGAAAGCCTCTGAAGAGGCGATCAGAATTAGTTGGTGGTCGACGTGGTGTCGTCATCGCTTGCAGCGATGATGCCAGCAACGACAGCCAGACCCAGCAGAGCCAGACCGGTGTTGCCCAGCGAGCTACCAGCTTCTTCAACAACAACGATTTCTTCTTCTACAACTGCGTCACCATATGCGCCAGCGAAAGCGGGTGCGGACAGGGCGATCATGCCAGCAGCGGCAAGGGTCATCACTTTTTTCATGTTTCATACTCCATAATTAATTCGCGGGCACCGCCGATTTAGCGAGCCGTCCATGTTTGTTTTGCACACACCGGACGCTATGGGAAGTGTGTTTTTGTTTTGGAACCCCTTGTTCGGCGGAAGATTTCCACTCTGTGGCACCGATGCAATACCCTACGTCACCCGGCAAAGATGTGGGTAAGGAAAACCGCACCACAATAGCCCGACCGCGGCTGCACGCCTGCGCCAACGCCACTATAGCGCATCTTGCGCGCCAGTATATTCTTTCTATGCCCGGGTGATTCCATCCATTTTCGCACAACCAGCTTTGCCAGACTGTTATAGCTGTGGCGCCCGATTTGACGGCCATCACGGGTTGTGAAGCTGCATTGCTCTGACGACCGAATCATGAAGTTGCGCCCATCTATTCCATAGAGGTGAACCATCCCAATGTTCTCGGCACCCGTGCGGAACCGCACACCAGAAGCGCGCAAGCGGTCGGTCAAGCTGCGCCGGTTCGTTCCGTTGGCTTTGTGAGACAGCTTTTGGCTACGAGCCATCCAGGCTGAATGCCGGGTGGCTTGCTTGCGCAATCCGCTTGTCGGGGTAAGTGCGGGCAAGCCGCGGCGGCATCGTTCCGCGTTGACGCGTTCGACGATAACGCGGTCCAGCAAGCTTTGATTCAAGCCTTTGACAGGAATGGATTTTTCTGCACCAGCGACTTTCTTGATGGTGCATCCAGCCTCAGCTGTGCCAGTTAGCCCTGCGAAGGCAACAAGGACAAAGACCGAAAGGGATTTGAGCGCATTCAGGGGCATCGTTATAACTCTCCAGAACTTATCAACCCTACCCTTGTGCCGTAATGCCATGACGCAGGCATGGCGGAAATGGGGCCATCGTTGGATAAGCGGGCTTTCGCTTTCCGTTGACAGGCTGTCTGGTATGTCCCATCCCCTTGGAAAGTTTTTTAAGGTGAGGTTTTGAGCACATGAAGATTGCAATGATCGGAACGGGGTATGTCGGTTTGGTGTCCGGTGTCTGTTTCTCGGATTTCGGCCACGAAGTGGTGTGTGTTGACAAAGATCCCGCAAAGATTGCGATGCTTGAAGCTGGGCAGGTGCCGATCTATGAGCCTGGCCTGGAAGATCTGATGGCCAAGAACGTCGCCGCCGGTCGTTTGTCCTTCACTCAGAACCTAAAAGAGGCTGTGCGTGGCGCCGGCGCCGTTTTTATTGCGGTTGGCACGCCGACACGGCGCGGCGATGGCCATGCTGACCTGACTTACGTCTTTGCAGCAGCCGAAGAGATTGGTGATTCGGTCGAGGAATATACCGTCGTCGTCACCAAATCGACGGTGCCGGTGGGCACGAACCGCAAGATCAAGCAACTGATCCAGAAATCGCATCCGGAACTGGAATTCGATGTCGCCTCGAACCCCGAATTTCTTCGTGAAGGGGCGGCAATCGACGATTTCATGCGCCCAGACCGCGTTATTGTTGGGGTGCAATCCGACCGGGCCTCGGATGTGATGGCTGACATTTATCGCCCGCTGTTTCTGCGCGATTTTCCCATCGTCACAACCGATCTGGAAAGCGCCGAGATGATCAAGTACGCGGCCAACGCGTTTTTGGCGACAAAGATCACTTTCGTGAACGAAATCGCAGCCCTTTGCGAACGTGTCGGCGCGGATGTGAAACAAGTGTCGAAAGGCATCGGGCTGGACGGGCGTATCGGCAACAAGTTCTTGCATGCAGGCCCCGGCTATGGCGGCAGTTGCTTTCCGAAAGACACCCGTGCTTTGGCGCGGATCGGTCAGGAACACGGTATGCCGATGCAAATCACCGAAGCCGTCATCACCGTTAATGAGGAAGCCAAGCGACGCATGGTGGACAAGATCCTTGATCTTTGTGGTGGCTCTGTTTTGGGCAAAACCATTGCGGTTCTAGGCGTCACCTTCAAGCCCAACACAGATGACATGCGCGATGCCCCCAGCCTGACCATTGTGCCCGCGCTGATTGGCCAGGGCGCCAAGGTGCGGGTGGTTGACCCGCAAGGGCTTGCTGAAGGTGAGGCGCTTTTGCCGGGTGCACATTGGCTTGAAGATGCGTATAAGGCGGCTCAGAACGCAGATGCGGTTGTTCTCTTGACCGAATGGAATGAATTCCGTGCGCTGGACCTGAAACGTCTGGCCAAACGGATGGAAACCCCAAGGATGGCCGATCTGCGCAATATATATTCGCCCAAGGATGCGAAACGTGCGGGATTCGAGGCCTATTGTGCCGTTGGCCGGCGTGGTTTCGGGCCCGACGGCTGGGACAGCTAAGACCCCCGCAACGACGGGACCAACGAGCGGAAACGACTGACGATGAAACGTCTATTCGACATTGTCCTGGCGCTTGCCTTGTGCGTGTTGGTCCTGCCAGCGTTGGGAGTTTTGTATGTCGTTGTCATCACCAAGGATGGCAGGCCCTTTATGTTCCGGTCCCGTCGCAATTCGACGATGGACAAGGAATTTGATCTGATCAAGATCCGCACGATGCGGACGGTGCCTGCCCACGAAAACATTGGCATCACTGGCGGTCACAAGAAGAATCGAATCACCCCTGTGGGGCACTGGCTTCGCGCGCGCCGTCTGGATGAGCTGCCACAGGTCTGGAACGTCCTCAAAGGCGAGATCAGCTTTGTCGGACCTCGCCCACCTGAACCGCGCTATGTGAAAGCCTGCCCAGAGGTTTATCGCGTGGTGCTGGAGGATCGGCCGGGGATTACCGGGCTTGCCTCGATCATCTTTCACAAGCACGAAGAGCGGATGCTGGCCAAATGCAAAACGCAGGCGCAGGCCGAGGCGGTCTATATTCGCCGCTGCATTCCACGCAAGGCGCGGCTTGATCGGATTTATCACGACAACAAATCGATCCGTCTGGACATCTATATTCTCTACCTGACGGCAGCGAAAATCGTTCCCTTGCCGGGGCGCCGCGCCGCGCGCATCCGGGGATAAGCCTTTCCTTCACAGCCCATCCGCTTTAACCAGTAAACCAATGGACAATGCGCCCGAAACGGGCGAGCAGACAGGCGGATGCAAGGCGTGAAGGTAGAAGAAACCAAGCTTCAAGGCGTGGTCATCGTGACCCCTCAGCGGTTCGGTGACAATCGCGGGTTTTTCAGCGAAACCTTCTCGACCCGCGCGATGGAGGCCGCTGGTCTGCCCTTGCTTTTCGTTCAGGACAACCTGTCGCGCTCGGCCGTTAAAGGCACGGTGCGCGGGTTGCATTGTCAGGCGCCACCGCACGCACAGGCCAAACTTGTGCGATGCCTGAAAGGGGCGATCATGGATGTTGCGGTCGATGTGCGCGCGGGCTCAGAGACCTATGGTGAATGGGTTGGGGTCGAGTTGTCCGACGACAATGGTGCGGCACTTTTGGTGCCTCAGGGATTTCTGCATGGTTTTGCAACGCTGACAGATGATGTGGACGTTTTCTATAAATGCTCGGACCATTATGCGCCCGACACCGAGATGTCGGTGCGCTTTGACGATCCCGATCTTGCCATCGATTGGGGCGTAGATCCGGCAACGGTAACGCTTAGCGAAAAGGACGCGCAAGCTGGATCGCTTGCGGCGTTCGAAACCCCCTTTGACATGAACGAAGGGCTGGCGACATGAAGATACTGGTCACAGGTGGGGCAGGGTTTATCGGGTCAGCCGTGGTGCGCCAAGCCATCGCTCGGGGCGACGAGGTGGTGACGTTGGATGCGCTGACCTATGCGGGCAGCGAGATGAATTTGATGGACGTGGCCAACAACCCGCGCCACGTGCTTGTTAAGGCGGATATCCGCGACCGCCATGCCGTAGATGCGGCGCTGGCGGATCATGCGCCCGATGCCATCATGCATCTGGCGGCCGAAAGCCATGTCGACCGGTCAATTGATGGACCTGGCGACTTCATCCAGACCAACATTGTCGGCACCTATAATTTGCTTGAAGCTGCGCGGGCCTATTGGCAGCGCCGCGGTCAACCTGACGTGTTCAGGTTCCACCATATCTCGACCGACGAAGTGTTCGGAACGCTGGGCAAGGACGGGGCGTTTCACGAGACAACCCCCTATGCGCCAAATTCGCCCTATTCTTCGTCCAAGGCTGCGTCTGACCATCTGGTGCGCGCGTGGGGCGAGACATATGGACTGCCGGTCGTGTTGTCGAATTGCTCGAACAATTATGGCCCCTACCAACTGACTGAAAAGCTGATCCCCTTGATGCTGCTAAAAGCGATGGCTGGTAAAGAAATGCCGGTCTATGGCGCGGGTGAAAACGTGCGCGACTGGCTTTTCGTGGAAGACCATGCATCCGCGCTCTTGCGTATTCTGGACCAAGGGACGTTGGGCCGCAGCTATAACGTGGGTGGCAACGAGGAACGATCGAATATCGAAATTGTCCACCTGATCTGCGCCTATTTGGATGCTCGCGCGCCCAAGGCTGCGCCGCATGCGGATCTGATCCGTTTTGTCACCGATCGACCGGGCCATGATTTCCGGTATGCGATTGATGCCAGCCGTATCAAGGACGAACTGGGTTGGGAACCATCCGTCACGCTTGAAGAGGGCTTGAAAGCCACCTTGGACTGGTATTTCGACAACCCTGAATGGGTCGAAGACGCGCAAAGGCGCGCGGGTGGCGGCAAACGTTTGGGGACAGGCGCATGACGGTCCTGGCCTTCGGTGCCAACGGTCAGGTCGGCACCGCGCTTGCGAGGCTTGAGGGAGTGACGGTGCTGTCGCGGGCAGAGGCCGATCTGTCGATACCGGGGAAATGCGCGCAGGCAATCGACGAATTCAAGCCGGTCGCGGTGATCAATGCAGCCGCCTATACCGCGGTTGATCAGGCTGAAAGCGACGAGGCTTTGGCGACTGCGATCAACGGCGATGCGCCCGGTGAAATGGCGCGGGCTTGTGCTGCGCTGGGCATTCCGCTGGTCCACATCTCGACCGATTATGTGTTTGCGGGCGACGGTGACACGCCGTTCAACCCCTCTGACCCGGTTGCGCCACTTGGTGCATATGGGCGCAGCAAAGAGGCTGGCGAGCGCGCGGTGCGCGAGGTGGGCAGCGCGCATGTCGTATTGCGAACAAGCTGGGTGTTTTCGGAAACCGGCACGAATTTCGTGAAAACGATGCTAAAGTTGGGGGCCGAGCGGGCGGCCTTGTCCATTGTTGATGATCAGCATGGCGGGCCGACACCGGCGCGGGATATTGCGGCGACGGCATTGCGTATGGTGCGCGCGTTGCTGGACGATCCCAGCCTGTCGGGGACCTATCACTATGCAGGTGCGCCTGATTGCAGTTGGGCAGATTTTGCGACCCATATCTTTGACCGTGCGGGCCTTGATGTCGAAGTGACGCGCATTCCGTCCAGTGCGTATCCCACGCCAGCAAAGCGGCCTTTGAATTCGCGAATGGCGTGCGCGACCACGACTGAAGCGTTCGGTATTGAACGACCAGATTGGCGGGTTGGGCTTGACGAGGTGCTGCTTGCGATGGAAGAGGGAAGTCATGACAAAACACCGTAAGGGCATCATTCTGGCGGGTGGTTCGGGCACACGGCTGTATCCGATCACACAAGGCGTGTCGAAGCAGTTGATGCCGATTTATGACAAGCCGATGATCTTCTATCCCTTGTCGGTGCTGATGCTGGCGGGCATTCGTGAAATCGCCGTGATTACCACGCCGGAAGACCAAGAACAGTTCCAGCGTCTTCTGGGTGATGGCCGCCAATGGGGTATTTCGCTGACCTTCCTTGTGCAGCCCAAGCCTGAAGGTCTGGCGCAAGCCTATATTATCGCAGAAGAATTTCTGGATGGCGCTGCCTCGGCGATGGTGCTTGGGGATAACATTTTCTTCGGGCATGGGCTGCCCGAAATGCTGATCCGGGCCTCGGCCAAAGACACCGGTGGCACCGTCTTTGGGTATCACGTGGCAGACCCTGAAAACTATGGCGTTGTGGATTTCGACGACCATGGCAAAGCCATCGCGATTATCGAGAAACCCAAAGTTCCGCCGTCGCACTACGCGGTGACGGGGCTGTATCTGTTGGACGGTAAAGCGCCAGAGCGTGCACGTCGCGTCATGCCCTCCAAGCGTGCCGAGCTTGAGATCACCGCGCTGCTTCAGATGTATCTTGAGTCAGACGAACTGACGGTCGAACATATGGGCCGCGGTTTCGCGTGGCTGGACACCGGGACGCATGGAAACCTGCTGGATGCGGGAAACTTCGTGCGCACCCTGCAAAAACGCCAGGGAATGCAAACCGGTTGCCCGGAAGAAGCCGCGTTCAGCAAAGGCTGGATCACGCGGGATGAGTTGCGCGCCCGTGCCAAGCTGTTTCACAAGAACGACTATGGTCGTTATCTGACCAGCCTGCTTGATACGACGAACCGGCCTGGCTCTGGCCATTAAGGGGGCGGCTGTGCTGAGCAGAATAAGGGGTGTCTTCCTTCGGTATCTCGACGAACATCTTGAACATGATTTCGGTGCGTTCGATTTAGGTGCGGACGGGCGTGTTGAACAGGCACAGCTGAGATCGGGGCGGCTGGACCTTGAAGGCTGGACAACGGCAGAGCAGATCGCCCTTGTGGATGAAACACGCACGGTGCCCGCCGTTCTTGTCGGTTCGGCCGATGCGCCGCGGCAGTTTCACCTGTCCCGGACCGCTGGTCGGTCTAGCCCCACGATCGAGCTAACTTTTGCGGACGGCACGACATCGCGTTTTGCTGTTCCCAGTTGGTCAGGCCCGTCGTTGAACTTCGCCAAAGCGCGTATCGCTATGGGCTTTGCGGCGGCCTTGTTGAAATCTTTCCCGCTGCTTTGGCGGTATTCCAGAACCAAAGACCCGGTATTGCGGTCGCAGATCGGGCCTGCATTGGGGTTCGGACAACGCTCTGAACATCACTTGTTACGCAGCTCGCCCTATGGGGCTGCTGGGAAACCGCAAGACGCGCCCACAGCGCCCATCACGATCATCCTTCCGGTCTACAACGCTTTCGATCTGGTGAAGGACTGTTTGTCCCGTGTTGCAGCCCATACCGAACTGCCTTGGCGCCTGATCATTGTCGAAGATTGTTCGACCGATCAAAGCGTGCGCCCATGGTTGCGCGACTGGGTGGCAAATGTGGTTGATGGTGGGGCGGAAGTAGAACTGCTTGAGAACGAAACCAATCGCGGTTTCATCGGCAGCGTGAACCGGGCGCTGGAGCGCGCGCAAATCTATGGCGACCATGTCGTGCTTTTGAACTCGGATGCCTTGGTTCCCGCAAACTGGGCGTCACGCCTTCTTCTGCCAATCACACGGCACGCCGATGTGGCGACCGTCACGCCCCTGTCCAACGATGCCGAGATCTTCACCGCGCCGGTGATTTGCCAACGCCATACGATTGCGCCCGGCCATGGGGATGCGCTTGACCGGATCGCCTGCACGTTTGACCAAAACGCGGATCTGGTCGAGGCCCCGACAGGCGTTGGCTTTTGCATGGCTATGAACGCGTCCTTCATCGACAAGATCCCCGCGTTGGATACCGTTTTCGGGCGCGGGTATGGCGAAGAGGTTGATTGGTGCCAGAGAGCCCGCGCGCTGGGCGGGCGTCACGTCGCCTGCCCGTGGCTGTTCGTCGAACACCGGGGCGGAGAGAGCTTCGGGTCAGCAGAAAAACAGCGATTGATTCAGGCCAATGGCGCGGTCATTTCGACCCGTTATCCCACCTACGATCGTGAGGTTCAGGCGTTTTTGCGCAATGACCCCCTGATCACCCCCCGTCTGACCCTTGGCATTGGCTGGTTGGCGACTGTCGCGAAGAAAGCTGTTCCGGTCTATCTGGCGCACTCGCTGGGTGGCGGGGCCGAGATGTGGCTGCAAAGCAAGCTCGCGACCGACCTGCACGACACCGGAGGCGCGATCGTCGTGCGCGTTGGTGGTGCAAAGCGGTGGCAGATCGAACTTGTGACCCCCTTTGGGACCACACTGGGTGAAACTGATGATCTTGCGATTGTTGACGACATTCTGCGCCCCCTGACCCTCCGGCATGTTGTCTATTCTTGCGGGGTCGGTGATTCTGATCCGGTTGAGCTGCCCTCAATCTTGTCAAACTGGGCCGGGTCGTCGGATCGGGTCGAGGTGTTGATCCACGATTTCCTACCCCTTTCCCCATCGCAAACGCTGCTTGATCACGACAATATCTATCGTGGCCCGTTTGACGCAGACCACACGGACAAAGCGCATATCGCCATCCGTCCGGATGGGACGTGGGTCAATCTGGCCGAATGGCGCGCGGCGTGGGGCGCATTGATCGCGCGCGCAGACGCGGTCACGGTGTTTTCAGACAACAGTGCAAAATTGGTGGCTGCGGCTTTTCCTGACGCGCGCATCAACGTGCGACCCCACAGCATTCTGGAACCGCTTCCCGCGTTGGACAGACCGAAGGGGAAGACCCGCGTCGTGGGGGTTCTGGGCAGCATCAACCTGCACAAAGGGGCCGAGGTGGTGGCGAAAGCCGCACGGCTTGCATCTTCTGGAGACGACATCAAGTTTGTCATTATCGGCACGCTTGACCCCGCGGTTGCAAAGCCGCGCGGTCTGACCGTCCATGGTCCCTATCAGATCGCTGAAATCGCCGAACTTGCCGGTCGCTATGGGGTCACGGATTGGCTGATCCCTTCGATCTGGCCCGAGACATTCAGCTACTCAACGCATGAATGTCTGGCGACGGGTCTACCCGTCTTTGCTTTCGACATTGGGGCGCAGGGCGATGCGGTGCGAACCGCGCACAATGGGAATGTCATCAAGATGGAAGGTAATCTGGCGCAGGCCGTGATTGACGCTTTGCGCCAAGGCCCGCGCCAGTAGGCTTTTGTCAGATGGCGGTGCCGTCTGCGACTTTCAGCCATGAGGTGCCATCGCAATAGGCCAGTTGAGCGCCACCCGTCGCGTCTGAGACAAAAGCGATCCCCCCCGCACCGATGGTGCCTGCTGCCGGAAGGTTTGCGGTGACAACGGGTGTCAGTCGCATCACACCATCGATATCAAGTTTCGCGGCAGGTGACTTGCCGATGCCAACATCGCCATCACCCGTGGCGACCAGTGTGTCTTGCCATGTGCTGCCATCCGCGCTGGTCTTGATGGAAAAATCGTCCCCACCAGCCAAACCCATTTCCGCCCGTCCTGACCAGTTGGATTGAAACAACAAGGTCGAGGTGTCGCCTGCGCTGGCCTTGTTGATCTTTAGCTGATGCGAGGCACCATCATGCGACAGCAAACTTGCATCCGCGGCAACTGCCAGCCGGTTTGTCAGGTCAGCCGAGGTGTTGATGCCCACCATGTTCAGGTTGTTGGTGGGTGGCACGACGGCCAACCATTGGCTTCCATCGAACCGCATTTGGCCCGCAGTCGCGATCACATCAGCCCGCCAACCAGGCTGGGGGGTAACGAACTGCCAAGTGCCCGCTTCCAGAAAGGCAATGTCATGATCTTTGCCTGACCAGTCCCCTGTTGCCCCGACAGGCACGATATGGCGATCACCATCGGTGGCACCGGGCGGCGGGGTTGTGTCGTCGGCGCTGTTGACGACCAGCTGGACGAGTATATCCAGCAGGCGAATGGCTTCATTGTGGGTGACGTGTTTCTGGGCCTGCGCGGGCTGGATCAGGGGCAGGGACAGCACAGTAGAGGTGTCGGTCATCAAGGGTCTCCGCAGTGTTAGGACTCCCGGTTGAGTGATCTGTTGAATAGGTTAATTTGCCGTCGGGGCTGCGTTCGCCCATAGCGCACGACGCAACAGGTCAATACCAGCCGATATCGTCACGTATGTCGGACAAGCTAGAGACATTTTCGACGATGATCTTATCTCCGTGTCCAAAGTCGAAAACAGCATTGCCCTTTTGAATTTTGGCGTAGGACATGATTTTGCGCACTGACATCGCGCCGCCGCCCCATAGGTCGGAAGAAAACAAAAGCGTGTCTGATCTGGTGTTGAAATCCTTGATGCGATCACGACCGTCGCTGAACAGGAACGTATCTGCACCCTGACCGCCAATCATAAGATCGTTGCCGGCGTCGCCGCTAAGCACGTCGCGGCCCCTGCCCCCACGGATAACTTCGTTTCCTGACCCACCATACAGCCGATCGTTGCCGTTGCCACCGTTCAGCCTGTCGCTTGCTGTGCCACCATACAGCCGGTCGCTGCCTTTACCGCCATCCAGCCGGTCACTCCCCGACCCACCATAAAGTCGGTCGTTACCATTGCCACCATAAAGCCTGTCGCTTCCTGACCCACCATAAAGCTTGTCGTGACCGCTTTGCCCTTTCAGCCGGTCATTGCCAGCCTCGCCGGACAGCCAGTTGGCCCTGCGGTTGCCCAAAAGCGCATCACTTCCGCTTCCGCCTTTGACGCCTTCGATTGAATAAAGGCGGTCACCAGCAGCGCCGGCCCAGTGTTTGTTTCTGGCAAGGTTCACCCCTACGCTTCGCGACATATCTTCATAGCTGGCGATATCAAATCCTGCCCCACCGCTAAGCTTATCGCGTCCGCTGCCACCGATCAGAATATCATTGCCGTCGTTGCCATACAGGCGATCATTCCCGGAGCCGCCTTCCACACGGTCATGCCCATGCCTGCCAGCGATCACGTCATTGCCACTTTGGCCAAGGATCCGGTTGTTGGCCTCATCCGCCAAGATGAAATCGCTGCCTAAACTCCCTACCAGGTTTTCAACCGAGATCAGCGTGTCGCCCAACGCCGCGCCGTCTGACCGTCCTGACTGCAGGTCAAGGATGATTGGGCCGCCGCTGTTGCGATAGTCCACCCAGTCCCAACCCTCGCCGCCGTCCAGCGTATCGCCACCCGCGCCGCCCTCCAGCGTGTCATTGCCCGCGCCCCCGAACAGAAGATCATCACCTTCCATGCCGATGATCCGGTTGTCTGACGCGTCACCATGGAGCGTGTCGGAATATTGGCTTCCGTATATGTTTTCGATCGAAACAAAGGTGTCACCCGCGGCGGCGTCGCTGCCTTGTCCGGTTAAGAGGTTTACAGTGACCTGTGCCGTGCTTGCGCGATAATCGACCCAGTCAAACCCGTCGCCGCCGTCTAGATAGTCGCTTCCATCGCCAGCGATCAGGACATCGTTCCCGCCCCCGCCAAACAAGGTATCATTCCCGGTGCCACCATCAAGGTGGTCATCGCCGTCGCCCCCAAACAAGTCGTCGTGGCCATTCAGCCCGTGCAGAGTGTCGTCTCCGCTGTTGCCGGACAGCTTGTTGTTCGAATTGTCGCCTTCCAGAGTGTCGTCGTGATTGCTGCCCTCAAGCATTTCGATCCCAATCAGCGTATCGCCTGCTGCCCCACCGGCCGTCATGCCGGTGAGAAGCGAAACCTCGACACCCTGCGTGGCGTCGAAATAGCCGACGGTGTCGCGGTTCTCGCCGCCATCCAGTATGTCCGCCCCAGCTCCGCCGACCAAGGTGTCGTTTCCGTCGCCGCCCAGCAGGTGATCGTCTCCGTCGCCGCCCTCTAGACGGTCCTTGTCAAGACCGCCCTCAATAACGTTTGCACCAGCGTCCCCGATCAGGACGTCTTTGTGATCGGACCCGACCAGGTTTTCGATGTCGTCAAACTGATCGCCAACTGCAGCACCATCGGCGTGACCGCTTTCCAAATTGACGACGGCGCCCAGCGAGGCACCTGCGTAGGATACGCAATCGGTGCCAGCGCCACCGTTGAAGATATCTGCCCCCTCGGACCACGACATGATGTCGTCGCCGTCCAGCCCGTTCAGCGTATCCGTGCCTTCGTCACCGACCAGAACATCATTGCCATTGGTGCCATTCACCACCTCGGGAATGAATTGGAAACCATTTGGCGGACGGTCCAAGGACAATGTGCCCTCGGTCGAGAAATGAGAGGCGGTCAGTGGACCACCGCCAGCGCTGTGGACATAGATGACCTCGTTTCGATAGGTGACCTCTGCGCCCCAGGACCGCGTCTGAACGGTCATCTGACGGGCGTCATAGAGCATGTAGTAGCCCGACAGATCCAACGTATCGACGCCCGCTTGAAAGTCGGTGATCGTGTCCGCCGCGTTGTCGGCGACCAGCGCAAAGACATCAGCGCCCGCGCCACCGGTCAATTGGTCTTGCCCGGTTCCGTCGCGCAAGATGTCGTCGCCGGCCCCACCGATCAGGGTGTCGTTGCCCATGCCGCCTTCGATCAGGTCGTTTGCCGACCCACCGGTCAGGGTGTCGGCGGTATTGGTGCCCACTATGTTCTGACCGATCGACCCCGGATCGACCTCGAATTGAGTGATCCCGGCTTCGGTTTCACTGGTCGCATAAATCTGGATTTTGCCGTTCAGATAGGTCGCTTCAAGTGATGCAATATTCTGCAACGCGGTGTTGTTCGTATCGGCAATTGTGTCCAAATGAACCAAAGAGCCGTCCGGCATGAGGGTGAACAACGACAGCCCGTCATCCGCCCCCCCTGCGATCACAAAAAGCTGGTCGCCAACCTGCACGGTTTCGACTTCGGTCACCTTTGAAAAGCGCGTCCATTTGTTGTCGATCACGTGGTCTACGGGGTCGAGGTTGCCCAACCCGTCAACCTCCAGCACGGTTAACGATGAACTGCCGGCGCCGGCAACAACAACAAAGGCCTTGTCGCCGACAAACCCGGTTGCCATCGCTGTCGGTGACGAAATTGGCAACGCCTGGGCCGAGCTAAGCGCATTTGCCTCGACAGGTTTGCCATCGGTGCCAAGCGTGTAGCTTTTCAAGCCGTCGATATGCGTTGAGGCCGCAAGCAACACCGTAGCGCCGTCGATCACCAAGCTTTCGAACGCAACGATATCGGCTTTGTTCTGGCCCGAGCTGGTCGTTAAGTCGGTTTGCAACGTGAACACGGAATCGCCCGTGATCTCGTAATGTTTGAAACCGCTACCCCACGCGCTTGCACCAAAGACATGCGTTGTGCCGTCAATTGAAAGGGAGTGGAAGCCTGACAGGTTGCCCTCCCCTCCGGTGCCCCAATCAAACTGCGTGGGCGTTGTCAGCGTGCCGTTGGCGTTGACCGTATAGCCATCCAGAAGCCAATCGTGGTGGCCAAAAGCCACGAATTTGGTCAGCCCGTCATGTTCTACGATTTCAATCTGGGCCGTGGACGATGACATAAGGGAATAGTCGAACGCGGTCTGGTGAACGACCTGTGTGGTTCCATCCAAGGCGATGGAAAATGCAGTGGCGCCGCCTCCGAAACCGGTGGTGGAATACAGGTAAGCTGCGCCACCCGTCCACACGATTTCAAGATCGGTCACCCCTGATACATAATCTAACCCGGACCCGACAAGGGTTCCGGAAAACACGAAACTGGTCACCCCAACCACCCCGATTTTCACCCACGCAAAAACTTGCATGACTAAGGTGCTTCAGAAGGCTTAACGGCTACTTTGGGAAATGCGTCCTGAATTGGGAGTTTGGTGACAACTTGTTGTTAATGTCTGTTAAGCGCAATTGTCAAAAAGCCGTGACACTGCGGCTGACAACAATATTCCCTAATATAGCCAGAGTCGGTTGCTCTATAGCGGAGAGCTTGAACTCATAGCGCCTAACGCAAACCGGGCAGGGAAGATCAAATGACGGCACATACGCTAGACTTTTTTGGTTCTGGATCTCAATCGGTCCAATACGCCCGTTCCTATGGGTCCGTTGACCAGTTTGCCCATCAATTGACCACCGGGTTCTCGCGGTATGTCGGAGAGCCGGTCGATGCGTCGTTCAAGCTGCGGCCTGGTCGCGTTCTGACTTACAACCACGATAAATTGTCCAAGGCTGGGAAATGGTTCGCGCACAAGTCCTTGCAGGCGTGGTCTGCGGCGACGGGTATCAAGTTCAAGAAAGTGCCGTTTGCAAAGGCTGACATCAAGTACGTCCAAGGTGATCAGGATGGCGCCTACACCGTGACGAACTATAATTCGAAGGGCGATATCACCAAGGCGAAGGTGAATATTCCGAAGTGGTGGCACAAAGGCGAGGCCTACAAACTTGCCAGCTATAGCTATCAGACCTTCTTGCATGAAACCGGTCACGCGCTGGGGCTTGGCCACGCGGGAAATTACAACGGCAATGCCCGATTTCCTAAAGACGCGAAGTTTGCCAACGACAGCTGGCAAATGAGCGTCATGTCGTATTTCTCGCAGACCGAGAACACCAAGGTCAGCGGGTCGAAAGCGTTCATCCTGACCCCGATGCCCGCGGACCTGGAGGCGATTCACGATCTGTATGGTCGGCCGTCCGGATCGAAAAAAGTGAACACCGGTTCGACAACCTACGGGTTTGGCTCAAAGGCGAAGGGGCCGGTGAAGCATCTGACCAAACAGAAATCAGTTGGCGCTTTCACCATCTTTGACCAAGGCGGCACGGACGCGATCAACATGTCCAAAACCAGCAAATCCCAGCGGATTGACCTGAATCCGGGTAGCTTTTCGAATGTCCTTGGGAAATCCAAAAACCTGCAGATCGAAAAGGGAACCTGGATTGAAAACGCCATTGGTGGGCAGGGAGCGGACGTGCTGATTGGCAACAAGCTGGTCAACAAGCTGATCGGGTATTCCGGGGCTGATATTCTTGTCGGCAATGGTGGGAACGATCGCCTGTATGGGAACGATGGCAAAGACAAGCTTATCGGTGGCCTGGGCAATGACTTACTGCGGGGCGGCAAAGGCGCCGATGTGTTGAATGGCGGGTCAGGCTTCGACAGTGTGTCTTATCGCTACGAAGCTACGGGCGTGGATGTCAATCTGACAACTGGTCAGTCTGGACGCGGAGCGTCAGGCGATACCTTCCTCTCCATCGAAGGGGTGGAAGGGTCCGTTCACGCTGATAACCTGATCGGCAACGCAGCCGCCAACTGGGTTTCCGGCCGTTCTGGCGATGATGTTTTGCAAGGTATGGGCGGGGCAGATAGGCTTTATGGCGGTGCCGGGAATGATGTGTTGGCGGGCGGCGCGGGGGATGACCTGTTGCATGGCGGCTCTGGCGCAGACGAGTTTATCTTTGAAAGCGGCAATGATGTCATCGCTGATTTCTCGGACATCGGGGGGGATTCGATCAGCATCGACGCTGATCTGGTTGTCGTGACGGATGCGGCCGATCTGATCGCAAATAGCGCCCAGTCCGATGGAACCGACACCACAATTACCTTCGACAACGGGGATACCCTGATCGTCCGCGGCGTGGCAGACCCAAGCTCCCTTGTCGACGACATCGCTTTTTTCTGAGCTTCAAAGGCTCCCTCAAGCGATGTTGGTGCCTTAAAACCGGCCCATCAGGAAGGCAGTATACAGCACCAGAGTCTGACGCGTGCTTTGTCGCCGGATACCGTGGCGACCAAGGGTAAAGACAGAACTGAACCTGTTGCGGTCGTGACGGTGGATGAACGTTTCCAGCTTTTGCGCATTCTCGCTGGTTAGCAGTTTGGCATTGCGGGTCAGTGCGGCGTTGTTTCCGTCCACCCAGCTTTTGAAATGCCTGTTTCGCAACAAGCTGAGACGCCGTTGCAAGGCACCACGACCCAAGTTGGCCCCCAAGGTATTCGATCCGTGCTGGCGATACAGCAACGCGGGTTCGGGATCGGCGACGATGGTGGCGTCGGCGCCGGCAAGCAGTTGATAAATCCACCAATCGTGAAACGGGATGTCGCTTTGCGGGCCGGCTTCGCGCAACAGGCGCAAGGCGGGTTCGTTCAGCAGCATTGTGTTGCCGGCAAGTATGTTCTGCACAAGCGCATTGGCAAAACCAGGTGGGCGCCGGAACGGGCGCGACTCGCGCCGATGCGTCAGGTCTTCATCCACGAGGATCGTGCGACTGCCATACAGTGCCGGTTCGTCGCTGGGCAGACGCCCTAAGGCCTCAAGCCCGCGCAACAGCCGGTGCGGCAACCAGACATCATCCTGATCGGACAGTGCGACAAATCCGGGTCGTTGGGCCAGCTCTGCGTCGCACAGAAGGGTCAGGAAGTTCATCGCGACACCATCCTGAGCGCCTTGGCGGATGTGCACCTCGTGTTGTGGGTGCGTGTCACGGAACGCCTGAACGATCGCCAGAGTGTCATCGGACGAGCCGTCGTCGCGGACCCAAAGAGACCAGTTTCGGTGGTCCTGACGTGCAAAGCTTTCCAACTGATCTGCGATGAAGTCTGCACCGTTATAGGTGCACATCAAAATGTGAACGTGATCAGAGAAGCTCATGTCAGTTGTACATGATGTCTTGATTGTAGCGCGTCAGCAAAATCAGCCCGGCTGACAGAGTCGCAAGAATGATCGCGAAGATATAAATGTAGGAAATATACGTCGGTTCGTAAGTCGCATAGACCCCCATGCGCATCTGGCCGATGACGTGAACAATCGGGTTGTACCAAAGAATATCCTGCGCGACCTTTGGAAGGTCTTCGAAGTTGAACAAGACACCCGAAATCAAAAACAGCGGCCGCATGAGAATGCCCCAAATCTGCTGCCAGAAGGTGAATTTCCAGAACAGAAAACAGTTCAAGGTGCCAAAGCCAAGTGCAAGGCCTAACGCCATCGTATAGGCCAGCGCCATTTCGGGAATGTTCAGAAACACAAAAGAGGGGTTCAGGATTACCATGCCGCCGATCAGAACAGCACCGATCATTGCTCCGGTCAGTCCGTTCAACAGCGCGCGCGCGATGATCGCATCGATATAGGTTACCCGCGGATACCCCAAAAGCGGCTTGGAATACCGGATCGCGACGGCGGTCTTCGAGCTAACCTCGCGAAACAGCGACAGGGGCAGCAAACCGGTCGAGTAATACAGGGGAAAGCTGTCGCCCAGCGATGGCGAACGCAGCGCCAAGGCGAAAACTATTGATAGAAAGGCAATCCCGCCAACCGGCTCGGCCAATGCCCAGAGATACCCAAGCGAGGACTTGCCGTATGTTGACGACATCTCGCGCAACATCAGGGCCACAATCGTGCGCCCTGACTTAAAAGAAGTGGTATCGGCTGTTAGTGGCTGGGACATTGTGTAAAATCGAGTTGAATCATGGGGGCGGGTGTCCGATAACAACCCGCATAGATTATAGACAAAATCACGCTTCTGGCGTGTGTTCCCGGATGACTAACGCAAAAGGCGGCGCAATGAAAGATGCAGGCTCTAATAAGCCCAAAAGCAAGGCATCCCCTTCGACTGCCAAAGCGCTGTCCAAGGACGATATTGACGACCTTGCCGATGATTCATGGGACGAAGGCCCAATAGAACCGAAGAAAAAGAAGAAGACGCCCAAAACAGAGAAGCCTGCGCAGCCAGTGGTTCAGCCGACTCCAAAACCCGCAGGTAAGGCAAAATTCCGCCGCAGGCATGGGATGCTTCTGAAGTCCTTCTACATCGTTGTTCTGCTTCCGATGATTCTTGCTGGTGCCTATCTGTATTTTGTAGCCAAGGATCAGTATGCCTCTCATCTTGGGTTCTTGGTGCGTGCAGAAGAAACGGCATCCCCGGTCGAGATCCTTGGCGGTATCACCAACCTGTCTGGCGCCTCCAGCGGGACAGATACGGATGTTTTGTTTGAGTTCATTCAGAGCCAGCGGATTGTCCGGCTGATCGATGATCGCCTTGATCTTAAGAGCATGTACTACATGCCTTCGGACCCGATTTTCGGCGTGGACCAAGACGCCAAGATCGAAACGCTCCAATCGTTTTGGTCGCGGATTGTCAAAGTGTTTTACGACAGCGGATCCGGGCTGATCGAAGTGCGTGTGACGGCGTTCAGACCCGAAGATGCGAAAGCCGTCGCGGACGCTATCTATGATGAGAGCTCCAAGATGATCAACGATCTCACGGCAATCGCGCGCGCTGATGCGACGCGCTATGCGCGTGAGGAGCTCAGCCTTGCGGTGGAGCGACTGCGCGAAACCCGCACGGCCATTCAGAAGTTCAGGCTGAAAACCCAGATTATTGACCCTCAGGCCGACATCGTTGGCCGGATGGGTCTGTTGAATTCGCTACAATCCCAGCTGGCCAGTGCGCAGATTGATCTGGATTTGCTCATGCAAGGCTCTCGTGCGGATGATCCGCGGTTGTCTCAGGCGCAGCGGCGCGTCGATGTCATCACGGAACGATTGCATGAAGAACGGCAGCGCTTCAGCTCGGAAGAGGGCACGGTAAACGGTGCATATGCCGACCTGATTGGCGAATATGAAAGCCTCTCGGTCGACAAGCAATTCGCCGAAACTGCTTATCTGTCAGCCTTGGCTGCATTGGATGGGGCGACGGCCGAAGCGGCGCGCAAGTCACGCTATCTGGCGGCATATATCGAACCAACATTGGCCGAAACCGCTCAGTATCCCAATCGCCTGACCATTCTGGCGACCATGCTGGCTTTCCTGCTTGGTATCTGGACGGTTGCCGTAATGGTTTACTATTCGGTGCGTGACCGGAAATAGAGCGACCGCATGATCCGTATTCGCAACCTTTGCAAAGCCTACCACCTGCGCGGCCAGACCAAGGTGGTCGCCGACAATATCAATGTCGACTTCGAAGCGGGCAAAGTTATTGGGTTGTTGGGGCGCAATGGTGCGGGCAAATCCAGCCTGATGCGCATGGTCGCAGGCACCATGCGTCACGATAGCGGGACGATCGAAATCGACGGCACGGTGTCTTGGCCGGTCGGGTTTTCGGGCAGCTTCCACGCCGATCTGACGGGCGCACAAAACACAAAGTTTCTGGCGCGGATTTATGGCATCGATACAGATGAGCTTCGCGCCTATGTCGAAGAGTTCGCCGAGCTGGGGCAACATTTCCATATGCCAGTTCGAACCTATTCTTCAGGGATGAAATCCCGGCTTGCGTTCGGGGTTTCGATGGGGATCAAGTTTGACGTCTATTTGGTGGACGAGGTGACTTCGGTCGGCGACGCATCCTTTCGCAAGAAGAGCATGGCAGTGTTTCGCGACCGAATGGAATCCAGCGGGGCGCTTCTTGTGACCCACAACTTGCGCGTCATCACGAATGTCTGCGACGCTGCATGTATTCTGGAAGACGGAAAACTGACCTATTATGAAGACGTTACGGAAGCCGTCGAAGTTCACAGGCAGATTGCGAACTAACAGCGCTATTTGGCAACAAACTGTCTTGTGTCTGAGAGGCTGCAGACCACGAAATATGGTGATGACAGGCTTGTGAAAGGCCTTTTGTCGCCCTATTGTGCGCGAAACTGGCTTGTGAATTTCAAGCTTGCTGCATTTTTGGGGGTCGCGTTTATGCGCTTTGTATTGGTCGCCGTATCGGTGTTTGCCTTGGCTAGCTGTAGTTTGCCACGTGGGGCACCTATTCAGTCGGAAATTATCGGAAAAGAAGCGGAAGAACGGTCAGATCTCGCGGTTTATCGTGTGTCTCGCGAAACGCTGTCCTCGATTTCCAGATGGCCTTCACCCAACAATAGCGCGGCGTATTCATGGCCAGCGCGCGGGGCACCCGCTGCAGACCGCGCAATCCGGGCCTTTGACCGTGTGGATGTGACGGTTTGGGACAGTGAAGAAGACTCGTTGCTGTCGTCGCCGGGCCAAAACACAGTTCAGATGCAAAGCATGCAGGTTTCGGCTGCCGGGACGGTGTTTTTGCCATTTGTTGGCACAGTCCATATTGCGGGCATGCCCCACGCCGCGGCGCGCACGCGTATTCAGCGCAAATACGAAGAGGTCATACCCTCCGCTCAGGTCCAGCTTAATGTTCAGCCAGGCACACGGGGTGCCGTTTCCGTGGTGTCGGGTGTTTCGCGCCCCGGCCCGATCACGATGGAAGATCCCGATTTCACGGTGCTAAATGCCATCGCCACAGCTGGTGGCCCAAGCGCCAGAATTGACAATCCTTTGGTCAAACTTATCCGTGGCAACCGGTCCTACCGTCGGCCGCTAGAGCAAGTGATGGCCAATGCAAGCTATGACGTTGTGCTTCAGCCCGGCGACAAGGTCGCGGTTGAAGAGGACAAACGCTATTTCCGGTCGTTGGGTGCCGCCAGCCGCGAGGCGCTGATCCCGTTCTCGAAGGCCGATATTTCGGCGCTGGATGCAATGTCGATGATCGGCGGGCTGTCGGATATTCGCGCAAATCCGAAAGGTATCTTGATATTGCGGGAATACCCATCGAAAGCCGTTCGGGCCGATAATTCGGGTCCAGACAACACACGCAGTGTTTTCGTGATTGACCTGACCACGGCCGATGGACTGTTCAGTGCAGGGAAGTTCAGCGTTCACAGCCAAGACACCGTGTTGGTGACCGAAAGCTCTGTTGCATCGGTTAGCGTGTTGCTTGACCTGCTTCGCAAGATCGCGGGCACGGCGGTTGATGTGAACAAGCTGTAGAACTTTTTTTGGCGCGGGCAACCCCCGCGCCAGTTGCTTAGCCTGGCTGGCGCCCCAGATGCCTTTCCCCGCGCGCACGTGACAGGGCGATCTGCTTTTGCCGCTCTCGGAACCGGGTACGGCGTGCGTCATCGAATTCTTCAATACACTGGTGGCAACTGACCCCGTCTTCGTATTCCGGGCGGGTCTTGTCTTGCGGAAGGATTGGGCGGCGGCAGGCATGGCACAGTTCGTGCGGGCCCTCTGCCAATCCATGTTCCACGGACACCCTGCCATCGAACACGAAGCATGCGCCATTCCATAGGCTGTCCTCTGCCGGGATATCTTCGAGGTATTGCAAGATGCCACCTTTCAGGTGGAAAACGTCCTCTATCCCTTGGCCAAGCAAGAAGTTGGTCGACTTTTCGCATCGAATGCCGCCCGTGCAGAACATCGCCACGCGCTTGTTGTGAAAGCGGTCTTTGTTGTCTTCCCACCAAGCAGGGAAATCGCGGAAAGTCTTCGTTTCGGGATCAATTGCGCCCTCGAAGGTGCCGATCGACACTTCGTAGTCATTGCGTGTGTCGATCACAACGACATCGTCTTGCGAGATTAAGTCGTTCCAGTCTTCGGGCAGCACGTAGTGCCCGACACGGGCGCGCGGGTCGACATCCGGCAGGCCCATGGTCACGATCTCTTTCTTCAGGCGCACTTTCATCTTGCCAAAGGGCTGATCCTTGGCGGTTGCTTCTTTCCAGGACAGATCATGACATCCCGGCAAGGCGCGGATATGCGCGATGACGGCGTCGATCCCCTTGCGTGGCCCAGCGATGGTTCCGTTGATCCCCTCGCGCGCCAAAAGCAAAGAGCCTGTGACATGCTCGCGCTGGGCAAGCTCCAGCAAAGGTGCCTGCAAGGCTTCGGGGTTGTCGAACCGGGTGAAGTGATAAAGTGCTGCGATTGTATACATACGGGCGGCATACGCCCATGTTTTCAAAGGATCAAGCCCGCCCTGCGCTTGACCCGCCTTCGCGCGGTGCTTACCCATTGAGTTTCAAGGAGGATCGCCCATGCGTGACGCAACCGAAGCCCTGATCGTGATCGATGTCCAAAACGACTTTTGCCCCGGCGGCGCGTTGGCGGTCAACGAGGGCGACAAAATCATTCCGGTGATCAACGCGATGCTAGCTGATTTTCAGGTGAAAGTTCTGACACAGGACTGGCACCCGGCGGGCCATAGCTCCTTTGCGTCTTCCCACAAGGGAAAAGCACCTTTTGACACGACACAAATGCCCTATGGCACGCAGGTTCTGTGGCCGGATCACTGCATTCAGGGCAGCATCGGGGCAGCATTTCATGAACATCTGCATCGTGATCGCGCCGATCTGATCATCCGCAAGGGGTTCCGCGCCCAGATTGACAGCTACTCGGCCTTTTTTGAGAATGACCAGACAACGCCGACCGGGCTGGAAGGGTATTTGCGCACGCGTGGCGTATCGAAGCTGACGCTTGTGGGGCTGGCCACCGATTTCTGCGTGGCGTATTCCGCTATCGACGGGGCCAAACTTGGATTTGACGTGACCGTTCTGGAAACTGCGTGTCGTGCAATTGATCTTGACGGATCACTGGACATTGCCCGCGCAAACATGCGCGCCGCAGGCGTGACGTTGGAGGCATAGATGGTCGATATCGCAAGCCGGGTTTACAACCACCATTGGAAGATCGACCCGATCGTCCGGTCGTTGATCGACACCGATTTCTATAAGCTCCTGATGTGCCAATCAGTGTTTCGCAACAAGCCGGACACCAACGTCACATTCAGCCTGATCAACCGCACGAAGTCTTTGCCCTTGGCCGATCTGATCGACGAAGGCGAGCTGCGCGAGCAGTTGGACCATATCCGGTCGCTGAGCTTGTCGCGTGGTGAAAGCACGTGGCTGCGGGGCAATACCTTCTATGGCAAGCGCCAGATGTTTCGCCCGGATTTCATGGAGTGGTTCGAAGGTGTGCGCTTGCCCGATTACCATCTTGAACGTGTCGGCGATCAGTTCGAGCTTACGTTCGAAGGGTCGTGGCCCGAAGTCATGATGTGGGAAATCCCTGCGCTTTCGGTGCTGATGGAACTGCGTGGCCGGGCCGTGCTGCGCGGCATGGGAAAGTTCGAACTTCAGGTGCTCTATGCCCGTGCGATGACCCGGATCTGGGAAAAGATCGAGCAACTCCGCCAGCTTGAGGATTTGCGTCTGGCCGATTTCGGAACCAGACGTCGCCACAGCTATCTGTGGCAAGACTGGTGCGTTCAGGCGATGATGGAAGGGTTGGGGGATCGCTTCGTCGGCACCTCGAATTGTTCGATCGCAATGAAACGCGACATCGAGGCGATCGGCACAAACGCGCACGAATTGCCCATGGTCTATGCTGCCTTGGCTGATGATGACGCAGCCTTGGCGCAAGCCCCGTATGAGGTGCTAGCGGATTGGCATGAAGAACATGATGGGAATCTGCGGATCATCCTGCCTGACACCTATGGCACGCAGGGCTTTCTGGACCATGCGCCGGATTGGCTGGCCGGGTGGACGGGTATCCGGATCGATAGCGGTGACCCGGCTGAGGGCGCCGAGATCGCCATCAAGTGGTGGAAGGAACGTGGCGAAGACCCGACACAGAAGATGGTGATCTTCTCGGATGGCCTGGATACGGCCAAGATCATCGAACTTCATCAGCAATTTGCAGGGCGTGTGCGGACAAGTTTTGGTTGGGGCACGCTTTTGACCAACGATTTCCGCGGTCTTGTGCCAGACGATGCGCTTGCGCCGTTTTCGCTGGTCTGCAAAGCGGTTGCGGCCAATGGGCGGGCGACGGTCAAGCTGTCGGATAACCCCCGCAAGGCCATGGGGCCAAAGTCTGAAATCGAGCGTTATAAGCGCGTTTTTGGTGTCGGCAAACAGCCTGAAATGGAGGTCATTGTCTAAGCGCAGACAGGCGCGAAAAGACGATGACTACTGATCCAGAAACGCCCGTGCCGCCCGTATGGCTTTCACGGCATACTCGCGCACGACCGGGCTGTCGGCGGGATTGCGCGGCACGGCCCAACCCATCGATGCAAAACGTCGCATCATGACAAACATTGGCAGCAGTGCTTCGGCGTCGTCAGGCAAGGGGCGCAGTTCGCGATACCCTGCGATGGCCGCATCGCGGATTGCGTCGGCCGCGGGTTCCTCTTCGTTCTGGGTCATCATAACGGCAAGGTCATACAGCCGAAAACCGAAGCCCGCGTCGTCAAAATCGATCAACGTCAGGTCGCCCTTGTGAATAAAGATGTTCTCGCGCAGGGCATCGGCGTGGATCAGACCAAAATCGGCGCCGTTTTCGGCAAAAGCGGTCGCCTTGTCATGCGCAACAGCGCGCGCACGCAAAACCAAAGCGCGTTCGTCTGCGGACAAGGCAGGGCTTTCCCAAAATCGACCCCAAAAGGGTTGATCACCCAACAGGCCGGGAATGTCCCATCTGTGTCGTGAAAACTTTGTCGGTAACGACAACTGGTCGGTCAGGTTGTGCAGCGTCGCGATTTCACGACCAACCCTGCGGTAAAGGGCGCAGTGCTGGTTTGCACCGCCGTCAAGCGGCACGCCACCTTCGCCGATCGGCTTGCCTTCGACCCATGTGATCATCGTGGCACATTGACCGTCGCCAAGGCGGACCACGGTGTCCCCGCTTGCCGTCGGAATCGGTGCGGGAACACGCATCCCGGCGCGGGCCAGGGCCGCCATCCAGTCAAGTTCGGACTGGATGGCAGCGGGGCTTTGATATCCGGGGCGGTGCAACCGCAATGCGGCCGAACGGCTATCCACGCGGACCTCGTGCACGATGTTCTCGCGGTCCTTGATCATGCGAATGTCCTGCGCGCGCCAGGCCTTCAATGCGTCTTGCAGCGCACTCATGCTGGAAGCGCCTTCAGTGTCGCGGACAGGGTTTCAACGAGCACATCAGCCTGCGCCTTGTCAAAGCACATGGGTGGACGGATCTTGATACCGTGATAGTGGCGTCCGACGCTGTGAAGCAGAACGCCTCTTTCGCGCATGCCTTCGACGGTTTGTGCACAGAACGCAGCGGCGGCTTGCGTATCGCCATCCTTTGCGAATTCTACCCCAAGGAACATGCCTGCCCCACGAATGTCGGCGATCATCGGGTGATCAAGCTCTTTCAGCAGCCCCAGGGTATAGTCGCCTGTGTCGCGGGCGTTCTCAACGAGCCCTTCGTCTTCCAAAACATCCAATACCGCCATTGCGGCAGCGGCTGAGACAGGGTTGCCACCAAACGTGTTGAAATAGCCGAAACGGGTGCGAAATTCGGCCATGATCTCGGGTCGCGTGACGACCGCAGCGACGGGGTGGCCGTTGCCCATCGGTTTGCCCATCGTGACGATATCCGGGGCAAGTCCGATGCGGTCATGCCCCCAGAAATTCCTGCCGGTTCGGCCAAATCCGGGCTGCACTTCGTCTGCGATGATGACACCACCCGCCCGGCGCACGACTTCGACGGTCGGTTCAAGAAAGCCCTTGGGCAGGTCGGGAAAGCCTTCGTTGGCGAAGAAGGGGCAAAGGATCAGCGTGCCAAAGCCATGGCCCTCGGCTTCCAGCGCGTCGATTGCTTTCTGGATTTCGTCTGCGAAGGCCTGTGGTTGGGCGTCAACGCTGCCCCCCAATGGCGCGAGCGTATCTGGCGAAGGCACCTTCTTGACCCAGTCCACAGCCCCGCCGATGGGTGTTTTCTTGGCGGACAAATGCGAGACCAGATCTGTGTTGCCGTGATAGGTGTTGTCCGTGCAGACAATGCCGGTTTTGCCAGTCACGGCGCGGCCCATGCGCAAGGCGATGTCATTGGCTTCGGACCCGGTGCACACCATAATCAGCGTTTCAAGGTCATGTTGCATCGTGTCTGTCAGACGTTCTGCATAGTCCAAAATCCCCTCATGCAGGTACCGCGTGTGCGTGTTCAGCGTGGCCGCTTGCCGGGTGATCGCCTCGACAACTTTCGGATGCGCGTGACCGACATGGGGCACGTTGTTATAGCAATCAAGAAAGCGGTGCCCATCGGCATCCCAAAGCCATGCGCCATCGCCCCGTACGATGTGCACAGGCTTGTCGTAGAACGTCGTCATGTTGGGACCAAGAAGGCGTGCTCGTCTCTTCAGAAGGGTGGCGATTTCCGGCATGTTGGGGCTCCGATGTGGGTCAGTCTTCGCTGACCGGGCCGCGAAGGGATTTGACCTGACCGCGACGTGTTTTGGTGTCAAGTCGGCGTTTCTTTGACCCAAGCGTGGGTTTGGTCGCGATGCGGCGCTTGGGTGTGACGAGTGCGCGCTGGATCATCTCGACCAACCGGTTCTGTGCGATCTCGCGGTTGCGCGCCTGACTGCGCGTTTCTTCAGCCCGGATCACGATTGCACCATCTTGGGTCCATTTGCGCCCGGCAATCCGTTTCAACCGCGCCTTGACCGGTTGCGACAAATGCGGCGATCGCGCTGCTTCAAAGCGCAGCTCAACAGCAGTTGCAACCTTGTTGACGTTTTGCCCCCCGGGCCCGGAGCTGCGCGTAAAGCTTTCACTCAGTTCCCAGTCTTGCAAGGTGATATCGTCAGTCACACGGATCATGGCGGCACCCTAGCGTTTCGGATCCGAAACGGGAATGCCTGATCTGAAAGAAAGAAAAGAACGAAAAAGGGCCGTCCGCTTTGGGACGACCCTTTCGAGAATTTAGGAGGTGGGGCCGGTTAGGCCGAAGCCAAAAAAGACCCGCGTGTCCTGCCGGGGGCTGCCCCGGAAAGTCGCGACCTAGATTGTCCCGGCACCTCGCTCCGTTGCCTCTCTTGACATGGACACCTCCTTTCTCGTTGTTGCTATATCTAGGAGGTTGCCACAGATTTTGCGTTTGTCAAAACTTTTCACGCAGTATTTTGTGAAAGTTTTCCAACGATGAGGCGAAACGGAATCAATGCCGCAAGCGCGAGACACAGTTTTACAAGCCAATCGGCAACCGCTAAAGACACCCAAAGTGGGACTTCGGGACCGGCACCCAGAAGCGGCAGAACCTCGCCGGCCCAACTGACATCATTGACGGGCTCCAGAAATGTCAGGCTGGTTGAAAAGGCAATCGTGAAGAAGATCGCCGTGTCCAGTGAGCCTCCGAAAAGGGTGCTGACGACAGGTGCGCGCCACCATTTTCCGGCGCGTAACCTGTCGAAAATCGCAACATCAAGGAGTTGCGCGGTCAAGAAGGCCAGCCCAGACCCAATAGCGATGCGCAGGGTCACGAGCGGTCCGAACTCGCCGATGATCCTTGTGCCGATGAAGCTGCAGATCACGCCAACGACGAAGCCGGCAAAAACGACTTTCCGCGCGGCGCCTGTGCCATAGAGGCGGTTTGTGATGTCGGTCACAAGGAACGCGAAGGGATAGGTGAACGCCCCCCAAGTCAGCCATTGGCCAAATAGAAACTGCACAAGGATGTTTGAGGCGACGACAATGGTCGCCATGGCGATCACGCCGGGAAGGATACGGGTCATTAGGTTGGTCCGTTTTAACAAGGTTGCGGAGACTTGGCCCCAAACGTCAGGGACGCGCCGCTGTTAGCGGATCATTGCCCCTTGTTCAAGCTTTCGGTTTTGCGGAAAGATCGGCTTGGCACGACATATTCCACAATCTCGGTCACTTGAAAGAACCTGAAGTTGTCGTCGGACACCATGGTCAGCCGCATGTTCCCGTCCTGGTCTTGCCAGACCGCCAATCCTTCAAGATTGTCGTGTGCCCCGACCGCGCTTCGCAATAGCTCGACCTCGTTTGTCAGACCGTCAGGCCCAAGGTCGAACCTCCGCACGCGGCTGGTGAAGCCAAGGATGCTGCTAAGATGACGCTCTAGCAGATATAGCCGTCCGTCCGGGCCAATGTCGGCCCCAACTGGCAAATAGGGTGGAGACCGTGGGATCGAAAACGGCTTTTCCCAAGCTGTCGCGCCGGCGCGCAGGCGATACACAGGGAACGGGGTCGTTTCGCGCCCACTGCGTTCGGGGATCGTGTAAAGGGTGCCGCTTGCATCTATGGCCAAAGCTTCCAGCGCCGAGTTGTTTTGCAAAGCTTTGAAGTCAGCGTGCTTTGGAAGGCTCTTACCGCTTTCTTGCGGGGCTTCGAAGCTCATCAACCGGTGTTTGGCTTCGAAGCTGACAAACATGCGGCCGTCAGGTGCCAGAGCCAGCCCTTCGCTGTCCGTCCAGAATCGTTTGAACGGTCGGTTCTTCGCGGATCTGAGAGGCAGAGGGCGGCTGGCCTCAATCGCGACGATGGCGCCTTCCTTGCGCGTCAATTTACCTTGCACGAAATAGGCGCGGTCAGTGATGGCGACAAAACCGGTGCCATCAGCGTTGACCTCAATGCCCGAAAAGCCCCCAAAATCTTCACCCTGCCCTTGCCACCTGGTGGCTGACACAAGTTTCGCCTCGGACACGGGTTGCGCGCCAAGGTCAACCGACAGCAGCGCGCCAAGCGCCCCTATCGCGAAGACAGAACGGAACCGCATTGCTTGGGAAGATCCTTTAGTGTCAGGGGGCCACGCGGTTTGGCGGGCTTGGACGGCTTGGGCGGTGCCGGCTTTGGATGCAGAATATCCTGCACCCATTTCTCGGCGTCCTTACACCCGTCGCCCGGTGGCGGCGGCGCTTGGTCAACGCACCCGCGCAGGCCCTTGGGGCATTTCAACCGCACATGGAAATGATAGTGATGACCCCACCATGGCCGGATTTTACGCAGCCATGTGCGATCCCCTTTTTCGCTTTTGCACATCTGCACCTTGGCGCCGGGAAAGACAAAGATACGTGCAACACGCCTGTCCTTTGCCGCGGCTTTCAGGATGGCATGATGGCTGCGCGACCATGCCTTGTTGACATAGGCCCCCTTTGCGCGCCGCATTGAGATCGACGAGATGTTTTCGCGGTCTGCAACGGACAGGTTCAGTCGGCTTGGTGGCAACATCCAGATGTCTGCATCCAACCCGATCTGGTGTGATCTGTGACCGCTCAACATCGGACCACCGCGTGGCTGGCTAAGGTCTCCGATATAGAGCCCATCCCATCCGGGTTGTCGTGCGGCCTTGCGTGACAGATCTTTCAGAAAGTCGATCAGGTCTGGGTGACCCCAGTTGCGATTGCGCGACAGGCGCATAGCTTGCCAGGTCGGTCCGGTTTCCGCCAGCTGTTCGCCACCTGCAAGACACCCTTTGGCGTAGGATCCGAAGGCCGCCGGTTTGTGCGCTGATCCCTCCCGCGCCGCGCCGAACAGCTCTTTTGCGGGACGATCCGCACGTGCCGTCCCGGTCGTTCCCAACAGCGCGATCAGTCCGAGCGCCACAAATGTGATCAGGTATTTTCTGAAGTTCGAGGTCATGTCCATTTTGCCTTTCACCGCTCACCTTGTGGTTTAACCCAAATCAACAGCACAAGTCCCAGTGCAAATAATCCGATAAGCGGGGACACGCCAAGGCGCGCGCTGCCGGTTACTGTCGTGAACCATGCGATCAGAGCCGGTGCCATGAAAGCGGTGGCGCGCCCGGACAACCCGTAAAGACCGAAGCTTTCGGTGGGTGCATCAAGATCCACATGCCGCACCATCATCGAGCGACTGGCGGATTGCAATGTGCCGCCCATGCCGCCAATCAACATGCCGCACCCGAAAAAGAGGATATCGGGCAAATTCGAACCGGCGGTCAAGGGAATTCCAAAAAACGCGTCTCGCGACATGTTCACGATCACCAAACATACGGTCATAAGAACCAATACCGAGCCGATGATCACGGGCTTCGGACCGCGCTTTCCGTCGACCCGCCCACCAAGCCAGCTGAAGGCCGCCGCCGCTATGCCCGAGACGATGCCAAAGACGCCAATCAGAATAATCGGCCAGTTCAACACAAGGCTCGCATAGACCCCGCCGAACCCATAAAGGCCGTTTAGCGCATCGCGGTAGAACATCGAGCTGCCAAGATAGGCAGCGAGGCTTCGCTTGTGCCTTAGGCTGCGGATCGTGCGACCCAAAATCGCGAAGGCGCCTTTCAAACTGTGTTTGCTGCCGGGTTTGGGAACATCTTTCACCCAAAGTGCATAGGGGATCATGAACACGACGAACCACAGGGCGACGAACGGTCCGACGATGCGTGTGCCTTCTCGTGTGTCTGCATCCAAAAGCCCCAGGCCTGGGGGCAGTCCGATCAATGTTTTGCCATTTGCCTGCTCGACAAACAGCACCAACATGATTGCCAAAGCGACCAAGCCGCCCACATAGCCAAAGGCGAAACCAGAGCCCGAGATCTCTCCGACCTCGTTTTGGTCGGCAAGGCTGGGAAGCTGCGAATTAGTGAACACCAATGCAAACTCAGCGCCGATGAACCCAACCCCGAAGGCAACCATCATTGCCCAGATGTTAGAGCCGTCAGGTTGCGTCCACCAAAGCGACCCCGCACCAATGACATAGAGCATGCCAAAGAAAGCGACCCACGGCCGAACGCGGCCCGCTGTGTCGGCCAATGCGCCCATGATCGGTGCGCCGAAACCGACGATTAGCCCAGCGGCTGCCAGCCCCCATGACCAAATGCTTTGGGCTTTGGCGTCTGCTGCAAGCTCTGGCAGGCCTTGCGACATGAAGAATTCAGTGGCGACGGCGGCAAAGAACGGGCCGAAGATGAAGGTTAGAAGCAGCGTGTGATAGGGTTGGCTGGCCCAGTCGAACCAATACCATCCCCAAATGCGTTTGCGCGCTGTTATCTCTGCCATGCCTGCTCCCTGTTTGATGTGATCAAATAGGGAAATCCACGCCTGAGCAAGTGGTGTCATTCATGGGGCGGCCACGGGCGCACGGCATCTGCATCGATCCACGACTGAACCCAAGGTGGCATTTCGGGGCGCGAACCTTCATATCCGAGGGCCTCGATCACGCGATCGGTCGCAACGATCCCATTGCGATCCGTCACTGCGGACCGATAGACGATCTGGTTCGCGCAGTCTTTTCCCAGCCACATGCTTTGTTCGACATAGATGAACCGGTCATCCCAGCCGACAACCCGGCTGCGCATTTCGACGCGCGTGAAGGTGCGGATACGCTTGCGGTATCGAACAGAGGCGCCCGCCATGGTCAAACCCCAGCGGTTCTTGATCAGCATCCGACTAAGCCCTGTGCGCCCGGCCAGCGGGATGCGCCCCAGATCATAAAGCGTCAAGGTCCGCCCGTTGTTCAACTCGCGCCACAGGTCAATGTCCCACGGCCAGCACCGGTGATGGCTGACATGGGTTCCTGTGACAGGCAGCTTGTCGACCCGCGCGTTCTTGATTAGCTCTTTGGTCATGCGGATAAACGGATACATGATGGCTCCTTCAGGTTGTGTCCGACCTGCCGCCAGTCCTTGGAAACGTCAACCGGAACCACGCGTCACCCTTGCCCTGCGCGGCAACCTTGCCTAGATGGAACGGGCAACCCAGAAGGAGCTTTCATGCAGTCCCTGTTTCAAATCCTGATGCTGATCGTGGATATCGCCTGGTTCATTCTGATCGCGCATATCGTGATGTCTTGGCTGATCAATTTTCAGGTTCTGAACCTGCGGCAACACATCGTGGCGCAGATCTGGTATGGCCTTAACCGCTTGCTAGAGCCCGTTTATTCCCGCATCCGGGCCTTCCTGCCGGACATGGGGGGGCTTGACCTGGCGCCGTTGGTCGCTCTGGTTGCGCTTTATGCGATCCGGATTATTCTGATCAACAACGCGCAGGCCTTCTACTAAAGCCCCTTGTTCCTTGCGGTCGCGCATGGGATTGTGCCTCAAAACACCGAGCAGCACATCATGCCCCGCGATCTGGACCTTTTGAAATCCGTTTTCGGTTTCGATGAATTTCGCCCCGGACAGGCCGAAATTGTCGAGGCTGTGACCCGTGGTGAAAATACCTTGGCCATCATGCCCACAGGCGGTGGCAAGTCGCTGTGTTTTCAACTGCCAGCCCTGATCCGCGATGGTGTAACGGTCGTGATCTCGCCTTTGATTGCCCTGATGCGCGATCAGGTACGGGCGCTTCAGGCGGCGGGCGTGACGGCAGGCGCGCTGACCTCTGGCAACACGCAGGACGAAACCGATGCGGTGTTTGATGCCCTGTCGCGTGGTGATTTGAAGCTGCTCTACATGGCGCCCGAGCGGTTGGCGTCCGGCGGCACGCTGAACCTTTTGCGCAATGCTGGCGTCACGATGATCGCCGTGGATGAAGCTCACTGCGTCAGCCAGTGGGGCCACGATTTCCGCCCCGACTATCTGCGGATCGGAGAGCTTCGTCGCACGTTGGATGTGCCCTTGGCCGCCTTCACCGCGACGGCAGACGAAGAAACCCGTGCCGAAATCATCCAAAAACTGTTTGATGAGGCGACGCCACGCACTTTTCTTCATGGATTTGATCGACCCAACATACATCTGGCATTCTCTGCCAAGGACAATCCGCGCAATCAGATCCTGGCTTTCGCCGCTGCACGCAAAGGGCAGTCGGGAATTGTCTACTCCGCGACCCGCGCACGCACAGAAACGCTGGCAAAGGCGCTGCGTGACACTGGTCACGATGCGGTGCACTATCACGGTGGTATGGACCCCGAAGACCGGCGCGAGGTTGAACGGCAGTTTCAGCAAGAAGATGGGCTGATCGTTGTCGCGACCGTGGCCTTTGGCATGGGGGTCGACAAACCAGATATCCGGTGGGTCGCTCATTCCGATCTGCCCAAGTCAATCGAGGCTTATTATCAAGAGATTGGACGGGCAGGACGCGATGGGGCGCCTGCTGAAACCATGACGCTGTTTGGCGCGGATGATATTCGACTACGGCGATCACAAATTGACGAAGGCCTTGCTCCGGCGGAGCGTAGAGGGGCGGACCACGGGCGTTTGAACGCGCTGTTGGGACTGGCCGAAGCGCATGGGTGCCGACGCCAGCAACTGTTGGGCTATTTCGGTGAAACAACGCAGCCCTGCGGGAATTGCGACCTGTGTGCAACGCCACCAGATCTGTTCGATGGAACGGTCGATGTCATGAAGGCTTTGTCAGCAATACTTCGCACCGGTGAAAGCTTTGGGTCGGGGCACTTGATTGATGTTCTGCGTGGCAACCTGACGGACCGCATTCGCGACCGCGGCCATGATGGCCTGCCCACTTTTGGTGTCGGCAAGGACCACGACAAACGCATGTGGCAAGCCATTTTCAGGCAGATGCTGGGTCTTGATCTTGTGCGTCCTGACCCAGAACGTCACGGGGCGCTGAGGATTACGGAAAAGGCGCACCCGGTTTTGCGCGGTGAGGCGCAGGTTGAACTGCGCCGCGACACCCTTAGGGCACATGCGCACCGACCAGCTGCCAAAATGTTGGTGTCCGAAGAAGACGAGCCGCTCTTGTCCGCCCTCAAGGCCAAGCGACGCGCCCTGGCAGAGGCCGCACGCGTGCCGGCCTATGTCGTCTTCAACGACAAGACATTGATCGAGATGGCCGAAAAGCGGCCAGTGGATCTGGACCAAATGGCCGGGATCGGCGGTGTCGGAGCGAAGAAGCTTGAAAGCTATGGGCGGGCGTTTTTGGATGTCATCGCAGGCGCTGTGGCCGACATGCATCCGGCGCGGCGCAAACTTGCCGGTCGCGCCGCAGGCACCCTTTTTGACATGTTGCAAGCCACAGCTGGACAGCTTGCGCGAGGCGAGGATGGCGCAGGAAAATACATGACGCTGACGGCAACGACGCTGCGCCATATTGCCGAACGCAAACCTGCCACGATCGACGAGCTTGCCCGCGTGTCTGGTATGACGGCCTCGAAGTCAGAACGGTTCGGGCCTGCTTTTCTTGAAATTCTGACCGAGGGAAACTGATATGCTGGTTGTTGTATCTCCGGCCAAACGGCTGGATGAAACGGATGCTAAGTCAATGCAAGGAACCCAACCTGTATTTCAGGATCAGGCAAATACCCTTGCTGAAACTGCGCGTGGCTTGAAGAGCAAGGATCTGGAAAAGCTGATGCATATCTCGCCCGCATTGGGCGCGTTGAATGTCGCAAGATTTGCAGAATTCGGCACGGGTGCTGGTGAAAAGCCAGCGATCGAGATGTTCGCGGGCGATACCTATGCAGGCTTGGATGCGGCAAGCCTTGACGATGATGAATTGCGTTACGCGCAGGATCACCTGTGCATCTTGTCGGGGCTCTATGGGGTTCTGCGACCCATGGACCAGATCGCGCCGCACCGGCTTGAGATGGGGACGCGCATCAAGACGTCCCGCGGCAAGAACCTGTATGAGTTCTGGGGCGATCGCATCTCGCGTGAATTTATGGCGCGGGCGAAGTCGACGGGTAGCGACCTGTTGGTGAACTGCGCATCGGTGGAGTATTTCTCGGCGGTTGACCGACGCGCGTTGGACCTGCGGATCATCACGCCACAATTCCTTGAAATGAAGGCTGGCCAGCCGAAAGTGGTCAGTTTCTTCGCCAAGAAAGCGCGTGGTGCGCTTGCGCGGTTTATTGTCCAAAATCGCGTGCGGGACCCCGAGACCCTGAAATCGTTCGATCTGGGTGGTTACAAGTTTCAGCCATCTATGAGCGATGGTGATGACCTGGTTTTCCTGCGCGACGAAACCTAAGCCATAACTTCTGGCAGCGGGCACCGCGCATTATCGGGGCAATGGCCCAAAATCTGGTCGATGATTTCGGCTTTTCTGAGCGGCTTTGTCAGGTGTTCGTCCAGTCCGAACGCTAAGATCTCCTCGGCGTCTCCGGTCATGGCGTGTGCCGTCAGGGCGACAATTCGTGTCGGAGCGAGGCCTTGAACTTCTTCGAGGGCGCGAATGCGTCGGGTGGCTTCTTTTCCATCGACCTCGGGCATCGAGATGTCCATGAAAATAAGGTCGGGTTTGAACTCCAGAAATGCTTCGACCACTTCAAGGCCATTGTTGGCAAACTGCAGGTCTATATCGAGCGCTTTAACCAGCTTCGAGAACACCAGTTGGTTGGTCTTGTTGTCTTCCGCAGCAAGAATGCGCATCTGCCGGTTTGCTGAAGGCTCTTCCGTCTCTACGTCTGAAGTTGTGTCGTCGCTAATCCTGATCTCGTCGCGAGCACTCTCTTTTGGGGGGTCAATCTGGCGGATCATGTCAAAGATCGTGCTTCGGATCAGGGGAAGCTGCAGAACGCGTGTCGCGTGGGCGGCATCTTCACTATTTTGGGCGGAAGCACTGTGTTGGGAGGCCAGAAGAAAAACAGGGGCGTCGGAAACAGCGCTTTGGAGGGCCTCGATCAGCGATGTGCCGGAATGACTTTTTTCGGATGCGCAGGTGTGCTCGTCCACCATGATCAGATGGGCCTCACCGACGCTTGCGGGAAGGCTGTCCGCGCGATCCAGCAATGTGACCTCGAATCCGCAGGCTTGGAGGTGCTTTTCCAGAATGCGCTGATCAAGCCCGTCTTGCATCATCAGAATGGCGCGGCCCGGTGATTGTGGCAGCTTGGGCGGATCGACGTGTTCTTCGACCGGAAGCGTGACGTGAAAACCGAAACAGGAGCCTTCTCCTTGGCGGCTTTCCACCCAGATTTCACCGCCCATGAGCTTCACGAGTTGCTGGGTAATCGCCAAGCCCAGCCCTGTGCCTTCATATCTGCGGTTGCGTTCATCCTCGACTTGATTGAACTCACCGAAAATGTGGTCTTTCATGTCCTCCGCGATCCCGATGCCGCTGTCTTCGACCGTGATGTGAACCTTCTGCTCGTCGCTATTTTCCAGCGGAAGACCGATCGCACGGATCAGAACATGCCCCTCAGAGGTGAACTTGACGGCATTGCCGATCAGATTTGTCAGAATTTGTCGAATGCGAACGACATCGCCTTTAAACAATGTCGGCAGGAACAGATCGAAATCGATCGTGATCTGGATGGCTTTTTCCTGCACGGTAGGCAGAAGCAATGTGACCACATCCAGAATGGTTCTTTCCAGATCAAACGGTTCGGTGTGCAAGGTCAGCTTCGCCGCCTCGATTTTGGAGTAGTCCAGCACATCGTTGATAATGGTCAAAAGTGCTTCGCCAGATTGCCGGATCGTTTCTATGTAGAGGCGCTGTTCATCATTCAACTCACCTTCGGCCATAAGCTCAGCCATCGACACAACACCATTCATCGGCGTTCGAATCTCGTGGCTCATGTTTGCAAGGAATGCTGATTTCGCACGGTTGGCGGCTTCGGCGCGATGACGCGCCTGCTTCAGTTCCGTCTGATAGGTGATGGTTTCGGTGATGTTAAGTCCAAGGCTTACCATGTCCCCATCGCGTGAGCGACGATCGACCAACTTGATATGGGTGCCATCCCAAAGACGTAGCACCAAGGGGTCACGGCTGGGCGCGCGCCACCGATCCAGCATCATATCGCGCCAGGCCAGCGGGCGAAGGTCGCCGATATCGACAATACCTTCTTCGGTGACGATGTTCAGGATCTCGGGATAGTGGATGCCGGGGGCCACACATTTTAGCCCGTCGAAGGGTTCCAGATACGCGCTGTTGGCGGCGATCATCCGATCGCTTTGATCGAAGACAGCAAAACCATCTTCGATGGTTTCTAGCGAATCCCACAAGCGTCGCTTTGCAATCACGACTTCCTTGTTCGCTTTTTCCAGATCGGCGCGAACTTGGGAGTTCTCCCCCTTGATCTCTTCGACGACCTCGCGGGTCTCGATGATCTCGTCAGACAGCGTTAACGCATGTCTGGACAGCATTCGGTTTGCATCCTTCAGCTCGGCCTGTTTTTGGGCCAAAAGCTGTTCAGCGGCCATTCTGGCGCGCCTTTCCTGGGCAAGGATATCTTCAATTTTCATCCCCGGTTCTCCGAGTCGCCACGTTCTATGTGACTCAGCATCAGGGAACAGGGTGAACAGGGTCTTAACAGCAGAGCAGAAATGGGCCGGCCCAACAAAAAAGCCCCGGCGCTAGACCGGGGCTTTGCTGGATCCGTCGCTGGATCAGTCTTTTTTGTCTTCGTCTTCGTCGGCATCCTTGTCGTCGGCGTCCGGCAAGTTGAAGAAGCTTTCTGCGTCCGGCAGAGCCTCTTCTTTGTCGTCATCCGGCGCGCCCGACAGGGTGAAGGTCTCAAGCCCTTCAATGGCGCTGGGGATCTTGGGCTCTGTGTCCATCCCAAGGCTTTGCTCGGTCGACACCAGCTTGCGACGCTCGTCATCCGACATCACGCCGCCTTCCTTGGCTTTCTTGGCGGCGGCTTTCTGCACCGCAAGGTCCAGCTCGCTTTGCTTGCACAAGCCCAATGCCACCGGGTCGATCGGCTCCATGTTCCCGATGTTCCAGTGCGTGCGCTCACGGATCGACTGGATGGTCGGCTTGGTGGTGCCAACCAGTTTCGAGATTTGCGCATCGGCCAGTTCGGGGTGGAACTTCACCAGCCACAGGATCGAGTTCGGACGGTCCTGACGCTTGGACAGCGGAGTATAGCGCGGTCCACGGCGTTTTTCCTCGCCGGTCGCAGCCGCATAGAACTTTTGCTTCAACTTGTGCAGCGGGTCTTTCTCGGCTTTCTCGATCTCGCTGGCATCCAGTTGGTTGTTGGCCACGGGATCAAACCCTTTGACCCCGGTTGCCACATCGCCATCGGCGATGCCCTGAACTTCCAACTCGTGCAGGCCACAGAAATCGGCGATCTGCTTGAAGCTTAGTGTTGTGTTGTCCACCAGCCAAACGGCTGTGGCTTTTGCCATGATCAGTTTGCTCATCTGAACACTCCTTAGATATGACCCCGGATACAACTTTCCCGCGCCCTGGCTGGGCTGCCTGTGTCGCGTGGACTTTGTCAGGCCGGTTTCCGTTGTCGGGGAACTTGAGGCCTATATAAGGGGGAAGCGTTAAAGAGGAAAGACAAAATGCGGCAGGCCTTTTTTGGTGGCATTCTATGGCTCGCATCTGCGCTGGGCGTATGGGCTGATGGCGAGCAGGCGGGCGATTTTGACTATTATGTCCTGTCGCTGAGCTGGTCACCAAATTGGTGCGCCGTCGAAGGCGATCAGCGCGGGTCGGAACAATGTGACCGGGGCCGAGACCTTGGCTGGGTCGTGCATGGTCTGTGGCCGCAATATGAGCAAGGCTGGCCCAGCTATTGCCATACATCCGAGCGCCCGCCATCGCGAGGCCTGACCAATGCGCAGGCTGATATTTTCGGGGCCGGTGGGGCGGCTTGGTATCAATGGAAAAAACACGGCGTTTGCGCGGGGCTGGAGGCCGAGGAGTATTATGACCTCGTCCGGCGCGCCTACGGCATGGTGAATCGCCCCGAGGTGCTGCGAAAACTGACCAACCCCGTTCGTCTGCCAGCGTCCGTGGTGGAAGAGGCCTTCCTGCAAGCCAATCCCGATTGGCACTCCGACATGCTGACCATCACCTGCCGCGAAGGCCGCATCCAAGAGGCCCGCCTGTGCCTGACCCGCGATCTGGAGCCGAGGATTTGCGCCCGAGATGTCCGCCTGGATTGCAGGGCGCAGAAGGCGTTGTTGGACCCGGTGCGGTAGCCAGTCCCGCCTGCGCCGGGAGAGTTACAGAAATGTCGCCTGAGGTTGGAAGACGTGTAAGGTCAGTTTGAGCCCAAAGCGACAAATGCTGCATTGCGCGCGAATGGCGGTTTCCAGACAACAGCAAAATCGGCTAATACCGAGCGGACATATACTGGAACGGGAGCACAACGTGAATATTGGGGACTGGTTCAATTCAGCAGTCAATCTGGTTATCGGCATCCTTTTGGGTTGGGCCGCCTACAAGCTCATTGGCTTGATGACAACTGCGTTTTGGCCCGTAGCAATCCTCATTCCAGTTCTCTTTCTCGGTGTATTGCTGTTGGATCGAGGGATGGATGTGGTCTTTGAGAGGTTCTTTCCTAGTGGGGTTAAGCCCGCTAGGAATCCACCTCCCAAGCCAGTTGGAAGACGCCTAAGCCTTCCCTTGGGCCTTTCCATTGGTCTCGTTGTTGCGTGGCTCGGGTTCGGTTTACCGTTCCTTGGTGCAACTTAGTCTGCCACAATAGCCGCGCAAACAATGCATCTCAAAGCCATTCGCGATGGTAGTTCATGGACGGTCTTGGCCAGGGCCAAAAGCGGCCATCGGAGAAGAGTTGACCAATGCGCGCTAAGTCCGCCAAGAAGACATTTTCGAATAATTAAATATCAGCCGCAAACTTTACGCCCCAACCTCCAACACGATCTTCCCGATATGCTGGCTGGTCTCCATCCGAGCATGAGCCTTGTGGGCATCCTCCAGTAGAAAGGTTTGGTCCATCACCGGGGCTACACGGCCAGCGTCAAGCAGTGGCCACACCTTTTCGGCCAACTCCTCGGCGATCCGCGCTTTCGCCAAATCGGACTGAGGGCGCAGGGTTGACCCCGTCACGGTCAGGCGTTTGGCCATGATCATGGCGAAGTTGATCTCGGCTTTCGGGCCGGACAGGAAGGCGATGTGGACCATGCGACCCTCAATCGCCAAACATTTGATGTTACGCGCGATATAGTCGCCACCCACCATGTCGAGGATCAGGTTGGGGCCGCCTTCATGCTTCATCACCTCGACGAAATCCTCGGTCTTGTAGTTGATGGCGCGTTCAGCTCCCAGATCGAGGCAGACAGCGCATTTCTCGTCCGAGCCTGCGGTGGTGAACACCCGCGCGCCAAAGGCGTTGGCCAGTTGGATCGCGGTTGTGCCGATGCCAGAACTGCCGCCATGCACAAGGAAACGCTCGCCTGCCTGCAACCCGCCGCGCATGAACACGTTGGACCAGACCGTGAAGAAGGTTTCGGGCAGACAGGCGGCCTCTTTCATGCCCATGCCGTCGGGCACGCGCAGGGCGTGGGCGGCGGGGGTGGTGACGTATTCGGCATAGCCGCCGCCGGGCAGAAGGGCGCAGACCTTGTCGCCGACGGCCCATTGGGTCACGCCTTCGCCCACCGCCTCAACCTCGCCCGAGGCTTCAAGGCCGGGTACGGGACTGGCGGTTGGGGGCGGTGCGTATGATCCTGCCCGTTGTAGCGCATCCGGGCGGTTGACGCCGGCAAAAGCCACGCGGATCAAGATGTCACCGGGGCCGGGTGTCGGGATCGGCTGGTCTGACAATTGCAGAACCTCGGGCCCGCCGGGTTCCGTGATCTCGATTGCGCGCATGGTGTCAGTCATTCTTTGCCCCTGTGTCTTCCGGTTCCCAACGTCCCGGGTAATTCGGATTGGGTCCCCCCGGCGCCTTGATCGTGTCAAGGATCTTGCCCGGCCCGGACATGAACGCCTTGTAAAGCGCGCTGTCGCGGGCCTGGCCCTTGATCTTCTCAATCTTCATCACATCGTCAATGCGGCGGTCCAGAAAGGCCCATGTCGCCTCGTTCCCTTCGCTTTCATCACCCAGCCAGAACAGCACGACGGATGAATAGACCGCCGACAGCGTGGCGCGTTTCGTGTACCAGTTCAGGTCGGTCGATTTGTCGCCCAATGTCTCCCAGATCAGACCACAGGTGGCCCATAGCGCGGCGGCACCGTCGCCTGCATTCTGCGGCAATGCGAAGAACGCCATGCCTTTGCGCACAAGCTCCTTGTCCGCGACCTCAAGCCGATACCGCACGCCCGCCGCGATCCGGTCGCGAAACCGCATACCGTCCAAATCCGCGGCATTCAGCCGGGCCACCATGTCGGCATCCCCCTTACGGTGATAGGCCAGCGCCAGATCCAGTGCGCCGCGGGGAAACATGGCGCGGGCGTCGGCTTCGGACATGTCGCAATCCTGCGCGGCGGCGATCAGAGTCGCGTCGCTCCACCCGTCAAACGGAACATGCGCGATGGCGGCTTCGAGCATCTTTTCTTTGTCGGTCATGGTGCGTTCCTCGCAAATAAGGGTGAACTGGACAAAAGCGGCAAGGGCTGCTAGACGGGCGCTTCCTGCAATTCTGCAAACTCTAACTTAGAAAGGTGGTGACAACCACATGCAGGTTTCGGTACGCGATAACAACGTAGACCAAGCGCTTCGTGCGCTGAAGAAGAAACTTCAGCGTGAAGGTGTCTTCCGCGAGATGAAGCTTCGGCAACATTTCGAGAAGCCCTCCGAGAAAAAAGCTCGCGAAAAAGCGGAAGCGATTCGCCGTCAGCGCAAGCTGGCTCGGAAGAAAGCACAACGCGAAGGTATGATGTAAATCATCCCCAAGCGACCCGGTGAGTGGGTTGTCAACCGCTCGCCAAAAACGACCCCCGCAGCATCCGCTTCGGGGGTTTGTTTTTTTGGTGGGGATTAATTCGCCGTCCGCCAAGCATCCAGAATGTATCGGCTGGTCATCAGATCCAGATGCGC
This sequence comes from uncultured Aliiroseovarius sp., assembly GCF_947497285.1. Classification (GTDB taxonomy): domain Bacteria; phylum Pseudomonadota; class Alphaproteobacteria; order Rhodobacterales; family Rhodobacteraceae; genus Aliiroseovarius. The sequence goes on from NZ_CANMFT010000007.1 coordinate 140,233, forward strand.
GCCGCCGCCGTTTTTATAAAGCGTGATGTCGTCAGGCTGGCGCGTGAATACGCCGTCTTTGTGATCATAAAGGTCGCCCACAACGTCGCCCTGCTTGATCACGCCACGCGCGAGCGGGTCTTTGAATTCGCCAATATGATCCAGAACGGTATCACGGCTGTCCATGAACAGACGTGCGCGGGTCAGGGCGGTATCGTCGGCCTCGCGCATGTCCGCGCGATAAGCGCCGATCAGGTCCAGATGTTGTCCGGGGCGCAGCCAGTCGCCCTTGATCAGCGGGTCCGTGGTCATGGTGGCTGAAGTGATGATGTCCGCCTGCGCGACACCCTCTTCCAGCGAGGCGATCGTCTCTGTCTTGTCGCAATCGTCAGCGAAGCGCGTGGCCCCGTCAGGGCTGCGGTTCCAGATCAGAAAACGCGCTTGTGGGAATAGAGCACCATACGCCTCGCGCAGGTTTCGCCCGACCGTGCCTGCGCCGACGATCAAGATCACCTTGCTGTCGGGACGTGCCAAAAGCCGCGCGCCCAACACGCTGTCTCCAGCGGTTTTCCATTTGGTGACCAAGTGAAAATCGACAATCGCATCCAGCAGTCCTGTGACGTCGTCATACAGGTTCACCGCACCGTGGATCATTGGCTCGCCCCGCCCCGGATTGCCGGGCATGATGTTGGCGGTCTTCACGGCAATCCCCAGCCCGTCGATCCACGCGGATCGGGTCAGCATCGTATCCTCGCCACGATACAGGAACGTGTCGCCGATTTCGGCCTTTGGGCGGGTATGGCCTTGGATCAATGCATCGGTCAGCGCGCGCCAATCCAACAGCGTTTCAGCGTCGAACGGGATCATGTCTGGGGTCATAAGTCCGCCTTGTCGATCAATCCAAGTGCGATCAGATGATCGGACCAAACCTCTGGCCCGGAGAAGTGATGGGTTTGCCAGCCGCGCCCGGCTGCGGCGGTGATATTGTCGGCGCGATCGTCAACAAACAAAAGACCATCTGGGGCGACGCCGCAATCGGCCTCGACCATCTCGTAAATCTGTGCCTCGGGTTTGATCACGCCCATATGGCCCGAGATATAGGGGCGGTCGAAATCGGACAGGAAGTCGAATTTTGCCTTTGCCAGATCAAAGGTCTCTCGTCCGAAGTTGGACAGGGCAAATACGGGCACACCGCGTGCCTTCAACGCGCGGAGTGTTTTGACAGACAGATCAATGGCAGGCTGCGCCATGTCCAGCCAGCGGTCATGCCACAACTGGATTTCCGCGCGAAACTCCGGATAGGCCTCGGCGGTGTCATAGATGATCTGTCGAAACCCCTCGCCGCGATCCACCCGATCATTCATCGCGTGAAGATCGACGGTATCGAACATTTGCCGACGGCGCTCGGGCCCGATCCATTCATCATACAGGTCTTCGGGCTGCCAGCGGATCAGGACATTCCCGATGTCGAAGACTACGGCGTCGGGTTTGGGGGATTGGGGTTGGTTTAAGGTCATACCCGAACCCTATCCCAGTCGCCCGGCTTTGCAAGTCAGATGCTCAGGCGCGGCTCGCGCGTCCGTGGAAATCGACGACAGTTGCAAGATCTTCGGGGGACGTATCTGCTGATACGCAAGCGTGTGCGTTGGCGGCATGGTTGAAGATCGACCCGTCTGAGAAGAAGCTTGATCCGGTGACAAAGACGACCCGCGCATCTGGCAGGCGAAAAGCGACGAAGTCAGCAATCGCCAGACCTTTTCCGTCTTCGAAATCGGTATTTATCACCACCACGTCAAAGTGGTTTTCGTTCAGTGTCGTTGTGGCGTCTGCGCCTGAATGAGCACATGAAACAACTGCCCCTTGTCGTGACAAGTGGCTGGACCAGACATGCGCCAAACCTGGACTGGCTTCTACGATCAGAACCCTCATTTTTGCTCTCCAACTTGCATGATGACATGCGCAGATGTGATTTCCTATCGGTAAGCGCAGTTAGGGTTAAGGGGAAACTTGGCGTCTGTGCATCCATCGAATTGGCGTCGGTGGCGCAATTGGCTTGGATTCGGCAAATGCCATTGTCTTTTTCGTGGTTTTCCGTTTCAACCCCAAGCAGGAAAAGGGAGCGCGCGATGACCACCTGGATTACGATTTGCGATACTTGTAAACGCGAAGATTGGGATGCAATCCGCTCCCCTTTGACTGATGGCGAGGTTCTGGCCGCCCTGATCGAGGCCCGCGCCGATGGATCCGAGGTCCGGACACGGCGCGTGTCGTGCCTGATGGGGTGTGACAACAGCTGTAACGTTGCCATTCAGGCTGAAGGCAAACTGGCCTATACATTGGGCAAATTCGACCCAACGGTCGAGGCCGCGCAGGGCGTCGTGGATTACGCCAAGGCACATGCCAACAGTGCCTCAGGTCAGGTGCCTTACCGCGAATGGCCGCAGGCGGTGAAAGGCCATTTCGTAACCCGCCACATGCCGTTACCCGACGACGAATGACGCAGCGCCAACACATACGCGACCATGGTGGTGGGTTGGATGCCGCCATCGCCACATATGGCGGACAGCGTGACCGTTGGCTTGACCTGTCTACGGGTATCAACCCTATGGCTTACCCGATTGGTGACATCTCACCCAATGCGTGGACGGCCTTGCCGGACCAAGCAGCGTTTTCTCGACTCGAAGCCGCGGCGCGCGCGTTTTGGACTGTGCCTGAAGGCGCGGCTGTTCTTGCCGCACCCGGGGCCTCGTCGTTGATCGCGCGTGTGCCGACGTTGCAGTCAGTGGGGCGTGTCGTGATTTCTGGCCCAACCTACAATGAACACGCCGCCGCTTTTCGTGCGCAGGGGTGGCATGTCGATGAAGCTGGCTTAGGTGATGCGCGCGTGATCGTTCACCCCAACAATCCTGATGGGCATTTCTGGCGCGACCCTTCGTATGACCAAGCCCTTAGTGTGATTGATGAAAGCTTTTGTGATGTCGAACCAGCTGCCAGCCTGATCGCCGCAGCGACGCGGCCCGGTGTGATCGTTCTGAAAAGCTTTGGTAAGTTCTGGGGGCTTGCAGGGGTGCGGCTTGGCTTTGCTGTAGGTGACCCGCTTCTGATCGACAAGCTGCGCGAGGCTATCGGCCCGTGGCAGGTGTCTGGCCCGGCCTTGGAAATCGGTGCGCGGGCGCTGTCCGATCAATCGTGGGCCACTTCGACCCGGCAACGGCTTGGGCGCGACGCCGCACGGCTTGACGCGCTGGTCACCGCTAAAGGCGCCAAGCTGGTCGGCGGCACGACCTTGTTTCGGCTCTATGACGTGGGCGACGCGGTGGCGTGGCAGGATCGGTTTGCACGCGGTCAGGTCTGGTCGCGCATCTTCCCGTATTCAGATCGCTGGTTGCGGCTGGGTCTGCCCGCGTCTGATCGTTGGGATCAGGTGGAGGCCGCGCTATGAGCTTGGCCGGTAGCCTTGCGCTCGCAATGATCCTTGATGCGCTTTTGGGCGAACCTGCTTGGCTTTGGAAACGGGTTCCGCATCCTGCTGTCCTGATGGGCCGCGCGGTTGGCTGGCTGGACGAGACCTTCAATGAAGGGGCCAACCGATTTGCCAAGGGTGCGGTTGGCGTGCTGGCCTTCTGCGTCATTGCTGCTGCGCTGGGCTGGGTCATTTCTGATCTGCCCATGGGCGGGTTATTCGAGATCCTCATCGCAGCCATCCTGCTGGCACAACGGTCCCTGTCGGACCATGTTCAGGCCGTTGCCGATGGGCTGCGCGGCTCTGTTTCTGCAGGGCGCGCCTCGGTCGCCATGATCGTGGGGCGGGATACGTCGGACATGAACGGCGCAGCAGTTTCACGAAGCGCGATCGAAAGCGCTGCAGAGAATTTTTCAGACGGGGTCGTTGCGCCTGTTTTCTGGTTCCTTGTTGCAGGACTGCCCGGCTTGTTCGTCTACAAATTGGTGAACACCGCTGACAGCATGATCGGCCATCGAACGCCACGCCACGAGGCGTTTGGCAAGTTCGCAGCCCGTCTTGATGATGCGATGAACTGGATTCCGGCGCGCGCGACGGCCTTGCTTTTCATTGCGAGCAAACGCGGTTGGGGTGCCTTGCCTTTGATCCGCCGAGACGCCCCATTGCATCGTTCCCCGAACGCCGGATGGCCCGAGGCCGCGATGGCCGCAACCCTGGATGTCGCACTGTCCGGCCCCCGGTCTTATGAGGGTCGTCTGCAGGACTTTCCATGGGTAAACGGCAAAGGCGCACGCGACATCGGCGCGAAGGAAATCGACCAATCCGTTGATATGCTGTGGTCCGGCTGGTGGTTGCTCTTGGGGTTTGTAATCCTTCTTGCGGTTGCCACGTGACACCAGTCAGGTAACCTGTGCTCTGGTTACCGTTCTGGGGGATTATCTATGCGAAATCTATTCAGGGGCGTTGTCGCGGCTCTTTTGCTTGGCGCCGCACCGTCCGAGGCTGGCACGCTTGTGCCGTGTGGTGGTGGATTCAAAAGCTTCACGTCGGCGATGAAGGACGAGGCCGTTTCGCGCGGGCACACCAAGGCGAGCGTCGACAAGTTTTTCGCCTCTGTTCGCCAGGATCCTGCCACCCTGAAGGCGGATCGGGCGCAAGGCATCTTTCAGCGACCGTTTGTAGACTTCTCACAGCGTTTGATCAGCAATGACCGATTGGCGCGTGGCAAGTCGATGCTGCAAAAACACTCAAGTGTTTTCAATGTGATGGAAAGCAAATATGGAGTCAGCCGCGGTGTTCTGACTGCCTTCTGGGCTTTTGAGACCGACTATGGCGCGGTGCAGGGCAATTTCAACACTCTGAACTCTCTGATGACCTTGTCACATGACTGCCGACGGCCACAGCTGTTTCAACCGCAAGTCTTTGCTGCCCTTCAACTTTTTGAACACGGAAGCTTTAACCCTTCCACGTCAAAGGGCGCATGGGCCGGCGAAATTGGCATGGTCCAGATGCTGCCGGGCGATATCATCGAAGCGGGTGTAGACGCTGATGGAAACGCGCGTGTCGATCTGCGCACATCCCCTGCCGATGCGCTTCTATCTGGAGCCAACATGCTGCGCAAACTGGGCTGGCGGGCGGGTGAGCCCTGGCTGCAAGAGGTTGCAGTGCCAAAGAACTTAGACTGGTCTAAGACCGGTTTGACTCACCAGATGAGCGTTGCGCAATGGGCCCAACTGGGCGTCAAGCCGCGCCATGGGGCCTTGGGTCCGTCAAATCTTGAGGCATCAATCATTCTGCCGCAGGGTCGCAAAGGCCCAGCCTTCATCGCCTACCCGAACTTCAGGGTTTATTTCGAATGGAACAAAAGCTTCGTCTACGTGATGACAGCGGCCTATTTCGCCACACGCCTTGAAGGCGCGCCAGTCTACACGGTGGGCAAACCGGATCCGGCCTTCTCGGGTCAACAGATGAAATCGCTCCAAAAAAAGTTGAAGGCGCGTGGGCATGATGTCGGAAAGGTCGATGGAATCCTTGGTGCCAAGACCCGCGTCGCCATTCAGCAAGAGCAGATCCGCCTTGGCCTTCCAGCCGATTCCTGGCCGACAGCCAGCTTGTTAAAGGCGCTTTGATCGGTCCCAGCCCGAACACCATTGCGACCCTCGGCAAAAAATGGCCCCAAAAGGAGATTTTGGGCTCAGGACAGCGCGTCTTCGAAGCTTTTGACAAGCTCTGTCCAGATGTCGAATATCTCGTCGAAATCGTCTGAACTGACCCCGGCATTCCCGGTGTAGATGTCGTATTCCAGCAGCTTGCGCCCGTCCTCGGCTTGGTAGACCCGCCCATAGCGCTGTTCTGCGTTCCAGGCGTTCAAAGCTTCCAAAGTGATCTTGGTGTCAGCGGTATAGCCCGAAAACATCTGAAGCGAATCGCAATTCTTCGCCTCTCGGCAGCCATAGAAGAACACCGCGAACTTGGTGCCATAATACTGGATTTCGATCAGGGGATCGCCGACATTGTCTTCGGTCAGGTTCGCTGGCGCTCCGATCGCGGTGAAGTAGTCCAGAACCGATTGCGGCTCGGACGCCTTGATCGTCTCAGCGCAAGCACCCGTGGCAAAGCCTGCGGAAAAAAATGCCGCTGCGGCAAGCAAAAATGGTTTCAATATCCCAACTCCCTGAAATCGCTCTGCGCACACCCTATTTGGGTTTCACATCCGGCGCAACGATCCGGCTTTAGGCGACCAAGGCCTCGGCGTTCTTCAGGTCGACGCTGACAAGTTGGCTGACGCCCATCTCGGCCATTGTGACGCCAAACAGGCGGTCCATCCGCGCCATGGTCACCGCGTGGTGGGTGATGATCAGGAACCTTGTGTCGGTGCGACGCGTCATTTCGTCCAGCAGGTCACAGAACCGCGTGACGTTGGCGTCGTCCAAGGGCGCGTCGACTTCGTCCAGCACGCAGATCGGGGCGGGGTTGGCAAGGAAAACGGCGAAGATCAGGGCCAGAGCGGTCAGTGTCTGTTCACCACCCGACAGCAAGCTGAGCGTCGATAGCTTCTTGCCCGGCGGTTGGCACATGATCTCAAGCCCAGCTTCCAGCGGGTCATCGCTTTCGACCAGAACCAGCTTCGCTTCGCCACCGCCAAACAGGTGTTTGAACAGGTTGCCAAAGCTGCCGTTCACCTCTTCAAACGCGGTCAAAAGGCGTTCGCGCCCTTCCTTGTTCAGGCTGGCAATGCCGCTGCGCAGCTTCTTGATCGCCTCTTCCAGATCGGTCTTTTCCTTGAGCAGCGTATCGTGTTCTTCCTGAACCTCTTTCGCGTCCTCTTCGGCGCGCAGGTTCACGGCCCCCAAGGCATCGCGCTGGCGTTTCAGGCGGTTCACGTCGTGTTCGATTTGCTCGGCTGACGGCATCTTGTCGGGGTCGCCGTCGAGGCTCTCCAATAGCGCGTCGGGCGTTGTTTCCATGTCCTCGGCAATGCGTTCAACGGCATAGGTCACGGTCTCGCGGGCGGCCTCGGTGCGCGCTTCTGCGCGCGCGCGGGCCTCGCGGGCCTCACCGGCGGCGCGTTCGGCTTCACGTTCGGCATTTGTCGCCTCGCGCTCTGCAGTTTCGCCCTTGGCCAGCTTGTCCGCGGCACCTTTGCGCCGGGTTTCAGCCTCGTCGATCGCGTCGGCAAGTTCGTCACGTTTGGCGGCCAATGCTTCCGGGGTCGCGCTCGCCTCCGCCAGCTCAGCTTCGCTTTCGGTTTTGCGCTCTTCCAGCTCGGCAATCCGTTTTCCCGCCGTTTCAAGGCGGTGTTTCCAGCCGGACACCTCTTTGATGATTTCCTGCGAGCGGCGGGTGCGCGCTTCACCTTCGCGGCGCAATTCATCGTGGGACGAGCGTTTGGCCATCATCGTCATCCGCGCGGCTTCCACGGCCATCTTGACGTCTTCGACCTGCGCGCGCGCCGCGTCCAGATCGCCCAGATCGGCCACGCCGCGTTCGGCTTCCACCAACCGCTGCCGCGACCCCATGGATTCTTCCTCGTGGCGTTTCAGGGCCATGCCGAGGTTTTCCAGCTTGCCACCAGCGATATTGCGATCCGCTTCGGCACGGGACAGGGCGCGGTTGGCGTCCGCCATCGCGCGGTCGGCGTCGCGACGGGCGTCGCGTGCGCGCTTGTCGGCATCGGTGGTCTCAATCAGTCGGGTTTTCAGCGTTTCATGGGCCGCGCGTGCGCCATCCGCACGGGCCGAGGCTTCCTCAAGATCCTGTTTCAGTTCTTGCAGGCGGTTCAGCTGTTCAAGGCGCAGGGCAGCCGTCGAGGGTTGATCTTCTGCCCCAGCCCGGAACCCGTCCCAACGCCACAGGTCGCCTTCGGTCGACACCAGGCGCTGGCCCGGTTTCAGGTCAGCCTGCAGACGGGTGGCGTCTTCTGTATTGACCAGCCCGATCTGGCTCATCCGGCGGGCCAGCACCTCTGGAACCGTGACATAATTGGACAGGGCGTTGACGCCATCGGGCAGGGGCTGTGCTTGCGCATAAGCGGGTAGCGATGCCCAGCCAGACGGTGCGTCCCCATCAATCGCGGGCGCACGCAGGTCATCCGCCAGCGCCGCGCCAAGCGCCTTTTCATAGCCGGGCTTGACCCGCAGATCGTCCAGAACCTGCCCGCCTTCGGACGCATCACGTTCGACCAGCCGCGCCAATGCCTGAACCTCGGCGTGCAACGCGTTCACCTCACCTTCGGCCGAGGACCGGGCAGCGCGGGCGTCGGCCTCGCGGGCCTGTGCGTCAGCGCGCGCCTCGTCTGCGGCGACCAAAGCGGCTTCGGCGGCTTCGGCGGCTTTTGCGGCGGTGGTTTCAGCGGTCTTGGCCGCGTCGTAATCTGCCCCCGCCTTGTCCAATGCCCCTTTGGCGTCGTCCATTGCGGCGCGGGCACGTTCAGCCTCGCCTTCGCTTTTCTCAAGCGTCTTGCGGCTGTCTTCCAACAGGCGGTGCGCCGATTGGTGGCGCGCGGACAGGCGCGCGACGTCTTCGGTCAGTTGGGACAGATCGCCTTCGCGCTCCTGTAAAATCGCCGCACTTTCGCGCGCATCGGCATGGGCAGCTTCCAGCGCCGCGTCATGGCCATCCGACGCTTTGGCAAGCTGCGCCTGTTCCCACTCCAACCGTTCAATCGTTTCGCCAGCGTCTTTGTTCAACCCGCTTTCACGCTCGATGTCGCGGGAAAGTTGGGTGATCCGGGCGGTCAGGGTTTCAATCCGCTGGCGGGCCTGGGCTTCCTGATCGGACAGCTGGTCGCGTTGCACTTGAAGGCGCTGCAGGATGGCGGCGGCGACGGCTTCTTCTTCGCGAAGCGGTGGCAGGCGGTCTTCGGCCTCTTGCCGGGCTTTGCTGGCCGCACGCGCGGCACCTTCGGCGGCAGCGGCGGCTTTCACCCGCTCAGTCAGTTGGGCTTCCGCCTCGGCGCGGGCGGCGTCCGCTTCTTTCCAGCGACGATAGAGCAACAGCCCCTCGGCGCGGCGCAGATCATCCCCGATGGTGCGATAGCGGGCCGCCTGCCGGGCTTGCCGCGCCAACTGGCCCAGTTGCGACGCCAATTGTTCGATCACATCGTCAACACGCGACAGGTTGGTCTCGGTGCCCTTCAACTTCAACTCAGCCTCATGGCGGCGTTGATACAGCCCGGAAATGCCGGCGGCCTCTTCCAGAATGCGCCGACGGGATTTCGGTTTCGCGTTGATCAACTCGCTGATTTGCCCCTGACGCACCAGCGCGGGCGAATGCGCCCCGGTCGAGGCGTCAGCAAACAGCATCTGCACGTCGCGCGCTCGCACATCCTTGGTGTTGACCTTATAGGCCGAGCCCGCATCGCGCGTGATCCGGCGCACAATCTCAAGATTGTCGTTGTCGTTGAAACCGGACGGGGCCAGCCGTTCGCTGTTATCCAGCAGAAGCGCCACCTCGGCAAAGTTGCGGGCGGGTCGGGTCGAGGCACCTGCAAAAATCACGTCTTCCATTCCGCCGCCGCGCATGGCGGTCGGGCGGTTTTCGCCCATCACCCAGCGCAGGGCTTCCAGCAGGTTCGACTTGCCGCAGCCATTTGGCCCGACCACGCCTGTCAGCCCGTCCGCGATCACCAGATCGGTCGGGTCCACGAAGCTTTTGAAGCCATTCAGGCGGAGTTTTGAAAACCGCAAGCGGTCTGCCTCATCTTTGATTCTTCTCAGACACTGAGTTTTTCGGGGGATTGTGGGCGAGTCAACGACTGACCGCGACATATGGATGATTTCGGCGGGTTATCCACAAGATATTGCATTTGAACCGCCCCTCGCGCCGGGCATTGCCGTCAAAGCGTGGTGTCGGGTCGGTTTCCGGCTTGACCCTGCCAAGCCTCGCACGGCAAACAGGGGCCGCATGGTTCCCCGTTCAGGGGAGAATAGGGAATGCAGTGAGGGTGACCCAATCCGGGGCCCGATGCTGCAGCCGCCCCCGCGACTGTAAGCGGTGAGCGTCCACCTGATGCCACTGGCCCAAACGGGCCGGGAAGGCGGACGGACGCTTTGACCCGCAAAGCCAGGAGACCTGCCATGCGCAATGAAACCCACCCGTCGGGGAGACGGGGCTTGGAGGACAAGATGCAAAGCAAAATACCCGCCACTGTTGTCACTGGCTTTCTTGGTGCTGGCAAAACCACTCTGATCCGTCACATGCTGGACAACGCAAACGGCAAGCGCATTGCGCTGATCATCAACGAATTTGGCGATCTGGGCGTGGATGGGGACATCCTGAAAGGCTGCGGGGACGAAACCTGTTCCGAGGATGACATCATGGAGCTGTCGAACGGCTGCATTTGCTGCACCGTGGCCGAGGATTTCATCCCGACGCTGGAAAAGCTGCTGGATCGTGATACGCCGCCCGATCACATTGTGATTGAAACGTCAGGGCTGGCGCTGCCGCAACCCTTGGTGCGCGCTTTTCAGTGGCCCGAGATTTCCACTCGCGTGACCGTCGATGGCGTCGTCACCGTGGTGGATGGCAAAGCCGTTTCGGACGGTCAGTTCGCGTCGAACCTTGCGGCGGTCGAAGCACAGCGCAAGATGGATGACAACCTTGACCACGAAACACCGTTGTCCGAACTGTTCGCCGATCAGGTGGCCTGCGCCGACATGATCGTCGTGAACAAGTCTGACCTGCTGGGCGAGGATGAGGCCCAAGCATTGGTGGGCAAGCTGTCCGGCGATGCGCGAAAGGGTGTGCAGGTCGTGCGCACGTCGATGGGTGTTTTGCCGGTCGAGGTGTTGCTGGGTCAGGGTGTCGGTGCCGAAGATGACATGGACGCACGCTTGTCACAACACGAGCAAGGGCATCACGATGATCACCATGATCACGATGATGACCATCACGACGATGACAACCACCATCATCATGACCACGACCATGATGCGTTCGAAAGCTTTGTTGTGACACGGGCCGAAGTTGCTGATCCGGCGGCGTTTGCCGAGCAAGTTGCCCAAACGATCCGTGACCATAACATCCTGCGCCTGAAAGGTTTTGCCGCCGTTTCAGGCAAACCGATGCGCCTGACCTTGCAAGCGGTTGGTCCACGTGTCGATACGTATTATGACCAGCCCTTCGGCGCCCAGCCGCGCGAAACCCGTCTGGTGGTGATCGGCCAGTCCGGGCTGGACCGCGTCGCCATCGAAAAGGCCTTGGTGGCATGACCATCGACGTCACCCCCGGCGATCCCCGTGATCCGGGGGCAACGGCTCTGCTTCAGCAAAGTCATTCGCTGATGGAAGAATTATTCCCGCCCGAGGATAATTTCTATCTGGACATAAACGACCTTTGCGTGCCCGAGATTTCGTTCTTCGTGGCGCGCGACGGGGGCAGTGTTCTTGGCACCGGCGCACTGGCCGACAAGGGCAGTTATGGCGAGGTCAAGTCGATGTTCGTCGCGACCGAGGCGCGCGGCAAAGGCGTGGGCGAGGCACTGCTGGCGCGGATCGAAGAGACAGCCCGCCAAAAGGGTCTGGCCGCCTTGAAGCTGGAAACCGGCAATGTGCTTCATGCGGCACACCGGCTTTACCAGCGCGCCGGGTTCAGCATTTGCAGGCCGTTTGGGGATTACCCCGAGGCCAACAGCTCAATCTTCATGGAGAAGGCGCTGTGACGAACGCTCAGCCCTTCTTCGCTTCAGCGGCGGCTTTCATCCGGGCCAACAGCGCCGCTTTGTCGTCCTTGCGGTTCAGCGGGTTCTTCTCGGTGCCACGGGCGTTATGTTCGGCGTGGCGCGGGGTGCCTTTGGCGGGCTTGGGCGCGCCGGCTGCTTTATAGTCCATCGTTCTACCTTGATTGGGCATGAGATTGCCCGGTCACATAACACCAATTCGCAAAGGGCGCGACATGCATCTTCTGGCCGCCACACCCGGTTCCATCGACGACGGAAAGGAACCCGTTGATCTGGGGCAAACGCCTGCCGACGTGGTGTTCATCTCGGCCGCAGATACGGAATTGGCGGGTCTGTCGCAGGCGCGCGTTGAAATGGCCGATCCACCCGGATTGCGTCTGGCCAACATGATGCATCTGGCGCACCCGATGTCGGTTGATCTGCATATCGACAATTGCGCGACCAAATCCAAATTGGTGATCGCCCGCGTGCTGGGCGGTGTCGGGTATTGGAAATACGGGGCCGAACAATACGCGGCGCATTTGCGCGATGCGGGTGTCCCGCTCGCGCTGTTGCCCGGTGACGACAAGCCGGATGCGGAATTGCGGGCGTTGTCTACGGTTTCGGATGAGGATTATGACGCGCTCTGGGCCTATCTGGTCGAGGGCGGGCCGGAAAATGCGGTCGGGTTCCTGAGCTACACCCGCGCTATGCTGGATGGCAGCGACAAACCCGAAGCCGCGCGCCCCTTGCTGCGTGCTGGCGTCTATTGGCCCGGCGCAGGGGTCGCCGATCTGGACGCGGCGCGGGCGGAATGGACCGATGGTGCCTCCGTGGTGCCGATTGTGTTCTACCGTGCGCTGGTGCAGGGGGCCGGGCTGAACCCGATCAACCGATTGGTGAAGGCGCTGCTCAGGCAGGGTCTGAACCCTCTGCCCGTGTTTGTCGCGTCGCTGAAAGACCCAGTGTCGGTCGCGACGATGGAGCATTTGTTCACCGAGGCCGCCCCGTCAGTGATCCTGAACTGCACCTCCTTCGCGGTCGGATCACCGCATGAGGGCGAGCATCAGTCAGGGGCATCGAACCCCTTCCAGATGCCTTGGTGCCAAGCCGCGCCGGTCTTTCAGGTCGTTCTGGCTGGATCAAGCGAGGCAGCGTGGGAAGAGGGTTTGACCGGCCTCTCTGCCCGCGACATTGCGATGAATGTGGCCCTGCCCGAGGTGGATGGGCGCATCCTGTCCCGTGCAATCAGCTTCAAGGGCGAAGCGTTCTTTGACGACGCCACCGAATGCCCCATTGCCACCTATCGTGCGCGCGGCGACCGGGTGCAGTTCGTGGCCGAGCTTGCGGCCAGTTGGGCCAAGCTGCGACGGGCTGACCCAGCCGATCGGCGCGTGGCGCTGATCATGGCGAACTATCCCAACAAGGACGGACGACTGGCCAATGGCGTTGGGCTGGATACACCCGCCGCGGTTGTGCACGCGCTGGGCCTTTTGGAAGCCAACGGCTATCGCGTCACAGATGCACCCGCCGACAGCGATGCCTTGATGCACGCCGTGATGGCGGGGCCGACCAATTGGCTGACTGACCGGGCCGCGCGCTCGGGTGGGGTAACCCTGTCGATGGCAGAGTATCAGATCAGCTATGGCCAACTGCCATGGGCACTGCGCGAAGCGATTGAAACGCGCTGGGGCAAGCCTGAAGCCGATCCGTTCTATACCCCCGGTTCGGTCGATTGCGGTTCGTTCGCGTTGTCGGTTCTGGAATACGGCAATGTGGTCGTCGGGGTGCAGCCTGCGCGTGGCTATAACATTGATCCGACCGACACCTATCACAGCCCCGACCTTGTGCCGCCGCACAACTACCTCGCGTTCTATTTCTGGCTGCGACACACCTTTGGGGCGCACGCGATTGTGCATATGGGCAAGCATGGGAACCTTGAATGGTTGCCGGGGAAATCCGTGGCCCTGTCTGGTGAATGCTGGCCCGAAGCTGTGCTGGGTCCAACGCCGCATGTCTATCCGTTCATCGTCAACGATCCGGGTGAAGGCACGCAAGCCAAGCGCCGATCGCAAGCGGTGATTATCGACCACCTGACTCCGCCGCTTACACGCGCCGAGACCTATGGCCCGCTGCGCGATCTGGAAGCGCTGGTGGACGAGTATTACGAGGCCGCCGGGGTCGACCCGCGCAGGATTACCCATCTGCGCCGTGAAATCCTGAGCCTGACCTCTGCCACCGGGCTGGATGTCGATGTCGGTATGGCGGGGGATGATGAGGATCAGGATCTGGCCAAGCTGGATGCCTATCTGTGCGAGTTGAAAGAGGCGCAAATCCGTGATGGCCTTCACGTGTTTGGTCAGTCGCCTGAGGGGCGGTTGGAGCGTGACTTGGTGCAAGCTTTGGTGCGGGTACCGCGCGGAACAGGTGAAGGTGGGGACGCGTCGTTGATCCGGGCCTTGGCGTCTGATTTTGGTTTGGAGTTCGACCCGCTGGATTGCGATATGGCCGAGCCGTGGGGCGGCCCGCGGCCTGACATCCTATCTGGTGATGATGCTTGGCGCAGCAACGGCGATACAGTTGAGCGGCTGGAGCAACTGGCCGCCCGTCTTCTGGACGGAGAAACTCCTGCACCGGGCAGCGCCAGCACCGCCGTTCTGAATGAGATCAAAGAACGCGTGCGCCCGAATGTGGCGGCCTGTGGCCCCGGCGAGGAAACGGGGCTCCTCACCGCCCTTGCTGGGCAATTCGTCGCTCCCGCGCCGTCCGGCGCGCCAACCCGTGGGCGGCTGGACACGCTGCCGACTGGCCGCAACTTCTATTCCGTCGACAGCCGCGCCGTGCCAACCCCGACCGCATGGGCGCTGGGCTGGAAATCAGCGAACCTTTTGATCGAGAAACACCTGCAAACCCATGGCGACTGGCCGCGCGCTTTGCTCGTCACGGCTTGGGGAACCGCAAATATGCGGACGGGCGGGGATGACATCGCACAAGCACTGGCGCTGATGGGCGTGAAGCCAAAATGGGACGGAGCCAACCGTCGCGTGACCGGGTTCGAGGTGATCCCAGCCACTGCGCTGGGCCGTCCGCGTGTGGACGTCACCTTGCGCGTGTCTGGATTCTTCCGCGATGCGTTCCCGCAGCTTATATCACTGGTCGACAGTGCCGCACGCGCCGTGCAGGCGCTGGAGGAACCGGAAGACGTTAACCCCGCCGCCGCGCGTGTGCGGGAAGGTGAGACGGCGCATCGGGTCTATGGGTCGAAACCCGGCGCGTATGGCGCAGGCCTTCAAGCAATGATTGATGAACGGCTTTGGGCCAACAAGGCTGATCTGGCGGACGCTTATCTGGAATGGGGCGGCTATGCCTATGGCGCAGGAGCCGAAGGCGCGCGCGACCGCGAAGGGTTCGAAGCACGTCTGGGTCAGGTCGAGGCTATCGTGCAGAACCAAGACAACCGCGAACACGATATTCTGGACAGCGATGACTACTACCAGTTTGAAGGCGGGGCGGCGGCAGCGGTGTCGACACTGCAAGGCCGCGACCGGCCGATCTATCACAACGACCATTCCCGGCCCGAACGCCCGGTGATCCGCACACTGGATGACGAGATTGGGCGCGTGGTGCGGTCACGTGTCGTGAACCCGAAATGGATCGATGGGGTGAAACGCCACGGCTACAAGGGCGCGTTCGAGATTGCCGCGACCGTCGATTACCTGTTCGCCTTCGCCGCCACCACGGGCGCGGTGAAAGGGCATCATTTCGATCTGGTCTATTCGGCATTCATCGACGATGACGAGACGCGCGATTTCATCGACGAACACAATGCGCCCGCGCTGAAAGAGATCGCTGAACGGCTGACGGAAGCGATCGAGCGGGGCCTTTGGACTCCGCGCTCCAATTCGGCACGGGCGAGGTTGGACACGCTCAGATGAAGCCCCGCCGGTTTGACCCTGATGAAGACGCTGCGCCAATCCTTGCGCTTCTGCATCGTGCGTTTGTCAATATGGAGGGACGGATTGATCCACCCAGCTCGCTGCACCGTTTGACAAAGGCCGATATCGCAAATCAGGCGCGCGAAGGAGAGGTTTGGGTCATCGGCGAAGCAGCTTGTGTTTTTCTGACACCCCTTCCAGACGAGACACCTCCGGCGCTTTATGTTGGCAAGTTGGCAGTTGATTCATCAGTGCGCGGGCAGGGATTGGCGCGAGCCCTTATCGCGCTGGCTGAAAATCGAGCGAGTGCGTTGGGGTGTGCACGGCTTATCTTGCAGACACGAGTCGAACTGATCGAAAATCACGCAATATTTGAGAAACTTGGGTTCGTGAAGACCGCCGAAACTGCCCATCCCGGATATGACCGCCCTACGTCATGCCGGTTCGAGAAAGCACTGCCTGAGCGCTAGCTACAGTCAATCTCGGCCCGTTGGATGGCTTGATCGCCAGACAATGACCCTTTGACAACCCGGCATCCCGTCGCTTGTTCGATCGCGATTTGCGCGCGGGTAAGGATGATGGGAAGGCGGGGCAGGGCTTCGAAGCTTGTGCGATAGACTTCGACGAAGTTTTCGCGCCGGTGGACCGAAAAGGTAGAGCCGTCGACGGTTGCTTTCTTCACGCTGGTGTCGGCGGACATGAATTGCGGGCTGGGGCTGTCGCAGGCGGCCAGAAACACTCCAAGACTCAAAATCGCGACCAACGGTCTAGTGGTTTGCATCTGAATGGCCCTTTCGCCGATGGTTTCGCACGATGGTGAGCGGTTTTGGTTAACAAACCGTGAAATTCCGCGAGGGCAGAGGGTGTGACAACTTGGACCACACTCGGACTTGCTTTCAAAAGGGACTCAGCCTATAAATATTCATAAATATGAATATGAATGGAGAGATCCAATGCAAGCCAATCGCCCAGCGGACAAGTATTCGCCGCTCTACTTTCTGGCGTCTGTCGGCGCCGGTGGCCTGACGGTCACGTTTTTCATGTATCTGATGTTTTGGGTGCCGCACAAAGGCCGCCCGGTGCCCGTCTTCGAAGACATCTTTACCGCCCTTGGAACCGGTTCGATCGGTCTGCAGATTGCCATTGCAGTTGCGCTGGCCGGTATCGCGACCTTTGTGTTTCTGAACATCAAATATCTTGTTTGGAACCTCAAATCCTTCTCGGCATTTCGCAAGACCGACGCCTATGAGACGCTGAAGAACTCGAACGCTGAAACCACCCTTCTGGCGATGCCACTGGCGCTAGCGATGAGCGTGAACGCGCTGTTCATCGTCGGCTTGGTGTTCGTGCCGGGCCTGTGGTCGATCGTTGAATACCTGTTCCCCTTCGCGATGGCGGCGTTTCTGGCCATCGGCATTCAGGCGCTGATCTATATCGGTGATTTCCTTGGCCGCGTGTTGACCAAGGGGGGCGTCTTCGACGTCACCGCACATAACAGCTTTGCCCAGATGCTGCCGGCTTTCGCGCTGTCGATGATCGCGGTCGGTTTCTCGGCGCCTGCTGCGATGAGCACAAACTCGGTCGTCGTCGGTGTCTCGCTGGTTGGGTCCACATTCTTCGGGATGGCGTCAATCATCTATGGTGCGCTGGCCTTGTTCACGGCATTCAGTTCGATGCTGCACTACGGCACGTCGAAAGAAACCGCGCCGACGCTTCTGATCGTGATCCCGCTGATGACTGTTCTTGGCATCATGGCCTTGCGCCAGAGCCACGGCCTGCACGCCACCTTTGATGCGCATGTCACCGCTGGGGAAACCATGGTCTTCTTGGCCCGGTTGCTGACCATTCAGGTGCTGTTCGGTCTGATGGGTCTGGTTGTCTTGGCCCGCCATGGATACTGGAAAAGCTACGTTCTTGGCAGTGAAACCTCGCCAGGATCCTATGCGCTGGTCTGCCCCGGTGTAGCCTTGTCGGTGCTGACGCAGTTCTTCGTGAATGCGGGGCTGGTGCAAGCTGGCGTGGTGGACAAGTACTCGGTGATTTACTGGATTGTGACGGCGATCGCGATTGCCTTCCAGTTTGCCATGGTTGCCATGGTCTTCCGCCTAAACAAGCAGCATTTCGGGCGCGCGACACCACAGGCTGTGCCTGCAGAGTGACCTGAACTCCGCTGAAATGATTGGGGGCGTGCCTGAAACGGCGCGCCCTCTCTTGCATCTGGTCTTCATGACCCGCACAGTGACGGGCGAGCAATTCATGAGGATACCATGACCGTAGACCCCGACCGCCACGCCTCGAAGATGGCCAAGAAGAAAGCCGCCCGCGATAAGATCATGGCGACCAAGACCGACAAAAAGGGCTTGATCATCGTCCATACCGGCAAGGGCAAGGGCAAAAGCTCGGCCGCGTTCGGGATGATCTTCCGCTGCATCGCGCATGGGATGAAAAGTGCGGTTGTGCAGTTTATCAAGGGCGGAATGGATTGCGGCGAACGTGATCTGATCGATGCGAACTTCTCTGACATCTGCGAGTTTCACACGATGGGCGAGGGCTTTACCTGGGAAACACAGGACCGCACTCGCGACGTGGAAATGGCGCAGGCCGCGTGGGAGAAGTCGAAAGAACTGATCCGTGATCCGTCAAACACCATGGTTTTGCTGGACGAAATCAACATCGCCATCCGCTATGATTATGTGGATGTGAACGAAGTCGTCAAATTCCTCACCGAAGAAAAGCCGCCTATGACCCATGTGGTTCTGACGGGGCGCAACGCCAAGGACGAACTGATCGAAATCGCCGACCTTGTTACCGAAATGGAGCTGATCAAGCACCCATTCCGGTCTGGGGTCAAAGCGCAAATAGGTGTCGAATTCTGACGCCTTCAGGGAGGAAGAACATGCCGAAATTCTATATGGCTTATCACGACCCGCGCGACGTCGCGCCCGACAAGAAGGGTGAAATGCAGGCGGAACACAAGGCATGGGCGTCGGCGCACGCTGCGGCCTTTGATGTTCCCGAAAGCCCTTTCTCGGCGCAATGGACAGTGGATGAAAGCGGCGTTCAGGATGGATATGCGTCGCCGACGATGGGATTTTGCGTATTTACAGCACCCGATGCAGAGGCGGCCAAGAAGATCGCTCTGGACTGCCCATTTACCAAGATGGGTGTGCTGCACCTGGCCCAGATGATGGACATGCCAAGCGTCTGATGGCAAGTCGGGCAGGACAAGGCGAAGTGAGAGGGTAAGGGAAAGATGACCAGCCATAGATTGCTTGGCCTGTCCGGCTCGCTTCGCATGGAGGCGACGAACAGGTTTCTGCTGCGCAATGCAGCACGCCTGTATGGCGCCACGACGTTTGTCGAAGCCGATCTAAATCTACCGCTGTTCAACGCGGATGACGAAGCCGAATTTGGCGCGCCGGAAGGCGTGAACCGCCTGGCCGAGCAAATCGCCCTTGCCGATGCGGTGATCATATCAACCCCGGAATACAACAAGATGTTGTCAGGCGTCTTGAAGAACGCCCTTGATTGGGTCAGTCGGCTGAAACCGAACCCGTGGACTGACAAACCGGTGGCCCTGATGTCAGCGGCTGCCGGGCGCGCAGGTGGGTCTGGCGCGCAAAGCTCGCTGGTTGCCGCAATGATGCCTTTCCATCCCCGGCTTGTAATTGGTCCTGAAGTTGCCGTCGCAGGCAGCAGAAACGAATTTGATGACGATGGGCTGCTGACCAATGCGCGCTATGAAGCCGGCTTACAGGGGCTGATGGACAAACTGCGCGCCCAAGTGGACCGCCGCGCTGTGTGACGCTAAAGGCTCGCCTCGACGCGGAAATCGTCTGGGATGGTGTCTTTGCCGTCCAGAACCAGATCCGCCATGACCTCTCCGACTTTTGGGCCCATACCGAAGCCGATCTTGAAGCCGCCATTGGCGATGAAATGACCGGGGCGGTTCGGGTATGCGCCCAGCATCGGTGCGCGCGA
Source organism: uncultured Aliiroseovarius sp. (assembly GCF_947497285.1). Lineage (GTDB taxonomy): Bacteria > Pseudomonadota > Alphaproteobacteria > Rhodobacterales > Rhodobacteraceae > Aliiroseovarius. Next base: position 159,749 of record NZ_CANMFT010000007.1, read on the forward strand.
TTTGGCGCGGGGTCGAACGCCGGCCCAGCGTTCCAAAACGGGGGCATTGGCGATGGCTGGACAGGCGTTTCGGGCCCGGGCGATGACATCCTCCAACGCCGCGTCGCAGGTGGTTGGGTCGTCAAATTCCCGTTCGCTTGTTGACCCGATTGCCACAGTGCCATTGGCATGCGGAATGATATGCAGCGCGTCGGTGAAAAGCTGCGGCAAATCCCGTGCATCAAAATCAAGAAGCGCACTTTGCCCTTTGACTCCATTGCCAACGGCCTTTGAAAGATCTTGCGACAAAGCGAGCAACCCTTGCCATCCAGTCGCCCAGACAACCAACCCTTCTGGGGCGGCGTCAGTCACCACTTCGCCACCTTTTTCGCAAATGGCTGCGGCAAGTGCAGCCCCCGCCAGACGAGGGTTCATGCGGGCCGTCAGTGTGTCATAGATTACATAACCGGTCGCACTTTCCGGTGCCCAACCGGGAAAGTCGTGGGTCGCGCGCACTTGCCAAGTGGCCTTGTTTTGCCAAAGCGTTGATGCCTCTGTGCTGCGTGCGCGGGCCAGATCCAAGAGCCTGTCGTCAGCAATGGGTTGCAACCGACCTGTGCGCGCATATCCAGCCGTCAGGCCAGACGCGGCCTCGACCTCGGCCCAATAGGCTTCGGCCATGATCAGGCTGTCGAATTGAAAGGCCTTCTTTGCATTCCAGCGTTCGGGCACGTGGGGGGCCAAGGCGCCGACCAGTCCACCTGATGATCCGGCCCCGACGCCGTTCGGGTCGATCACACGCACACTCGCGCCGCGCTGCAAGCAGCTCCACGCCACTGACAGACCAAATATTCCCGCCCCATAGACGGTCACATCCACGATTGCCAAAGCTCTGGTCCTTCTTCATGGTCGCGCGCGTTGAACCGAGTTCTAGGGCATGTCATGACGAAGAACCAGATCGCAGAGATCGCGTGGAAAGATAACGGCGTGCCGGTGGCGACGCAGTTTGACGATCCATATTTCTCGCTTGATGACGGGCTGGCTGAAACGCGACATGTGTTTCTTGACGGAAACGACCTTCCTGCAAGGTTTACACCGGGCTTTCACATTGCAGAGCTTGGATTTGGAACCGGGTTGAACATGCTGGCCACGTGGCAGGCGTGGCATCAAGTGGGGGCTCCTAAGGGCGTGCGGTTCACATCGTTCGAGGCGTTCCCCATGTCGCCGGCTGATATCGCCAAGGCGCTAAGGTCATTTCCAGAACTGCAGAGCGCCGCCGAGCCCCTATTGCAAGCATGGACGGAAGGCAGGCGCACCTTCGACCTTGGCGGCTTCACAGTCGAGGTGGTCGAAGGCGACGCCCGCCACACGCTAGCGGCGTGGCCCGGCCGGGCCGATGCATGGTTTCTGGACGGGTTTTCGCCCGCGAAGAACCCCGAACTTTGGGGCGAAGGTCTTTTGGCGCAGGTTGGGGCGCATACCGCCCCCAGCGGCTCGTTTGCGACTTACACTGCCGCGGGGTTCGTTCGCCGGGCGCTTGATGCGGCTGGCTTTGAGGTGGAGCGCGTGCCGGGATACGGCCGCAAACGGCACATGAGCCGTGGCACCTTGCGTCCCTGAGGAGGCTGCAAATGAAGGAAAACAACCGCGCGGGCATCTGGCTCATGATCGGTGCGACGTTTGTCTTTGCGATGCAGGATGGAATATCGCGCCATCTGGGCGGCGTCTATAACGTCTGGATGGTTGTGATGATCCGCTATTGGTTCTTTGCGGCCTTCGTGCTCTGGATCACGCGCCGCAATGGCGGGCTGCAAAAAGCGTTGCGACCAGCGCGACCTTACTTGCAAATATTTCGCGGCGCTTTGCTGGCGTTAGAGATCTGCGTGACGGTGCTGTCCTTTACATTGCTGGGGCTGGTGGAAAGCCATGCCGTGTTTGCGTGCTATCCGCTGCTGGTGGCCGCGTTTTCGGGGCCAGTTTTGGGCGAAGCTGTCGGGTGGCGGCGCTGGGCGGCGATCGGGGTGGGATTTTTCGGCATTCTTGTCATCCTGAAGCCGGGCTTTGGGGTGTTTGCACCCGAAGCGATCGTGCCCTTGGTCGGGGCGTTGATGTTTGCGCTCTACGGGCTTTTGACCCGGTTGGCGGCAAAGACTGACAGCACGCAAACCAGCTTTTTCTGGACCGGGATCATCGGCGCGATCGTGATGACACTGATTGGTGCTTGGTTCTGGGAGCCCATGAGCCGCCCGGACTGGGCGTGGATGGCGCTTTTGTGTGTGACGGGCGTTCTGGGCCATTGGCTGTTGATCAAATGCTACGAGTTCGCCGAAGCAAGTATCGTGCAGCCCTTTGCCTATCTTCAGCTGGTCTTCGTATCAATCGTTGGCGTCACGCTGTTCGGAGAAGCGATCCGCGCCAATGTGGTCCTTGGCGCGGCTATCGTGGTCGCTGCTGGCATCTTTACATTGTTGCACAGTCGACGGGTCGCCTGATGGCACCCAGCTTATTGCTTTAGTTCTTTTGACAAGGTGATCGGCTCTGTCTTGCCAGTCAGTCGCGCCCGATAGACTGGCAAGCTTTCTGCCACCCGCATCACGTAGTTTCGTGTTTCACGAAACGGGATGTGTTCGATCCAATCGACGATATCGGTTGAGGCTGCGCGCACATCCCCGAACCGCTCTGACCACGCGGTCGCTCGGCTTGGTCCGGCGTTATAGCCGACGGCAATAAGCACCGGATTCGTGCCAAAATCCTCGATCAGCTTAGCAAGGTATTCTGACCCAAGCCGGGTGTTATACGCCGGATCAGTGGTCAACCGCACCTTGGAATAGGGCAGGTCCAGCCGATCCGCCATGTCCGAGGCCGTGCCGGGCATAAGCTGCATCAATCCACGCGCGCCGACGCCTGACATCACGCTGGGGTCAAATTCGCTTTCGCGCCGCGCGATTGCCAGTTCCAGTGCGCGCGGAACGGTTCTGTTGCCACGCCCTATATCGGGTGTGGGGAAATAGGGACGTTCTAAAACCATCCCCGTACGCGCCGCCTGTTTGGCGATCATCACCTGTAGATGTGGCTCGTTCACGCTTTCGGCCCATAGCGCCAACTGACCGATCTGTTCGCGCGACAGGCCTTCCGCCAGGTGGACCGCAAACCGTTCCGTCCAATAGAGCTCGCCAGCGGCTTGTAGAAGACGGGCCGCTTCCATCACGGATCCCCCCCAAAAGGAGGCTTGTTCGGGGGATGGGAATGGCTCGTTTCCGGTCAGGGTTGGAGCCATGGCAACATTGGCTTTCTCTGCGGCAAGTAAGCCATAAAAGCTGGTTTGAAATTCCGCGCCGAATTCATAGGACGCTTGCGCCATCTCGCTGTCGCCGGCGGCTTCATGCGCGCGCCCCAGCCAATACCCGGCGCGTCCAAGGCTGATCGGCGTGTCCACGGCGGCGCTGAAATTCTGAAAATGCTCCAGCGCGGTGACCGGGTCGTTCAGTTTGCGTAGGGCCACGTAGCCAGCGATCCATTCAAGGTCGTTCTGGTTTGCGCCCCCCGTTAGGCGGTGAAAACTTGCCAGCTGATAGGCTTGCTGCGCCAGCCCTTCGCGCATCGACCACCGCGCCAATACACGGCGCCAACTGGCCCAGCGTTCGGGTTGTCCCAACTTGGCGGCACTTTCAGACCGCTCCAAAATCAAATCAACCGCGTCCTGGTTCCGTCCCTTTGCGGCCCGCCAAAGGAAACGCTCATAGGCCAGCCCCGGATCATCCGCCAAGGCGGCCGGGACGGCGTTGATCAGATCGTCAACGCCACTTTTGTGCTTGCGCAGCGCCATTCGAGCTTTCGCCAAGGCTTTCTGACCGGCGTCGATCAGGTCCAGCATGGCCGTCGCTTCGCGCACATCACCCTGCCACAAAAGCTTGTCGGTGCGCGCCCAGTGATGGGGTTTCAGAATGTCGCCATGGCGCGCCAGAAACACCTCGTGCTCTTCATCATCCAATGACAGTGTCGTCCATGCCAGAATGGCCTGTTTCTGGGCTTCCTCGGCCGCACCTGTCGCCTCCAGCGCTTCGATCAGGCGCAGCGCGCCACGACCGGTTTGAGGGGCGACGGTCGCGAAGAACTCAAGCACCTTCTGAGGGTCATAGCGATGCGGAATGGACTGTTCGGTCTGTTTGCGCAGGTAAGCAAGCCCCGGCCAGTCGGGGTGACGGGCCAAAAAGGCACGGGCGTCTTCAAAGCTTCCCTCTGCCTTGCGCAACTGGTGCCATTCCAGAATATCGCGTACCAAAGGCGCGGTTGCAGACGCTTCTGCACCCGGCCAGTCACCGGAACGCGCTGATTTCAAGGCCTTTTGTAGCTCGGCGACCGCCACCGCGTCCTGCGCCAATGCGCCTGAAAAAGGTGTCATCGACAACGAAAAAGCCAGTGATGCGGCTATAAGTGAGGGTTTCAGAATCCAGATCATTGGAAAAAACTAGTTAAGCAGGCAGGATACGCAACACACAAACTTGGCATTTGCAGCGAACCCGGCTAGTTTCCGCCGCGTTTGCGGGTGCGATTCAGCACAGGCCCGCAGTAATATGGAAACACAAAATTGGAGCGTGTCATGTTCAAAGGATCTCTTCCTGCCCTGGTCACGCCGTTCAAGGACGGCGCCGTGGATTTCGACGCGCTCAAACAACTGGTTAACTGGCAGATTGACCAAGGGTCGAACGGGCTTGTGCCGGTTGGGACGACGGGTGAAAGCCCGACGCTGTCGCACAAGGAACACGAGGCTGTCATTGAAGCCGTCGTCGATGCAGCCGCAGGCCGCGTGCCAGTTATTGCGGGCGCAGGGTCTAACAATACCTCCGAATCGCTTCGTTTCTTAGAGCATGCCAAACGTGTCGGAGCCGCTGCCGGATTGGTGGTCACGCCCTATTACAACAAGCCAACGCAGCGCGGTTTGATTGCGCATTTCACGACATTGGCCGACGCGGTCGACCTGCCGATCATCATCTACAACATCCCCGGTCGGTCTGTTGTCGATATGACACCTGACACGATGGGGCAGTTGGCAAAGCACAAAAATATCGTCGGCGTGAAAGACGCGACCGGCGATCTGGCGCGGGTCAGCTTTCAACGCATGACCTGTGGCACGGATTTCGTTCAGCTGTCTGGTGAAGACGCCACCGCACATGGGTTCAACGCACAAGGCGGTGTGGGCTGTATCTCTGTCACGGCGAACGTGGCACCACGCCTGTGCGCGGACCTTCAAGCGGCGACCCTGTCGGGTGACTTTGGTGCGGCGCTGACAATCGCGGATAGGCTGATGCCCTTGCACAAGGCGATTTTTGCAGAACCCGGAGTGTGCGGGGCGAAATATGCCTTGTCCAAGCTGGGGCTTTGCTCGACCGAGGTGCGCAGCCCGTTGACGCCACTTCTGGACGACACAAAAGACGCGATAGACGCTGCCATGCGTTTTGCCGGTCTTTTGACCTAAGCATTGCCGGCCGACAATCTGACCACTGTGTCGATTGCCGGGCTGGACAGCGCCGGGCCGAACGCCTACATCCGCCACATGGCCAAGACGAAAGACGATCCGAACTACAAGGTGATCGCCGAAAATCGGCGGGCGCGGTATGATTACGCGATCGATGAAGATATTGAATGTGGCATTGCGCTGATGGGGTCCGAGGTCAAATCCCTACGCGAAGGCAGTGCCAATATCGCCGAAAGCTATGCCGCCGTCGAAGATGGTGAGCTGTTTCTGACCAACGCCTATATTGCGCCCTATAAACAGGCCATAACCTGGGGCCATCAGGAACGTCGCAAACGCAAGTTGCTGGCGTCCCGTCGCGAGATTTCAAGGATGTGGAATGCCACCCAGCGCAAGGGGATGACCCTTGTGCCGCTGGTCATGTATTTCAACCATAAAGGCTTGGTGAAGATCAAGATCGGGATCGCCAAGGGCAAGAAGGCCCATGACAAGCGGGCGACCGAAGCCAAGCGCGATTGGGGCCGCCAGAAGCAACGCCTGTTGCGGCATGGCGACTAGCCTTTTTCCTTACAGCACACCCAGTGCGTCATAGGGCAGGAAGCGCACAAGATCGCCGGGGGCTACGTCGCACGCTTCATCGCCAAGCTCGACCAACCCCGTTGCCCAACTGAGACCCGAGACAAGACCGGACCCTTCCGACCGAAAGGCCTCGACCTCTCCATCTTTGGTGATACGGGCGCGAAGGTATTCACGCCGCCCAGCCTTTTTTCGTTTCGCAAACGCCGCAGGACGCAAGATTGAGGGCGCATCTAGCCACGCGCCGCCAGCCAGTTGCGAAAAAGCGGGTCGTGCGAAGATCAGGGTCGTGACAAGGGCGGCGACCGGGTTGCCGGGAAGGCCAAAGACAGGCACGCCGTTCCATTGTGCCAACGCCAGCGGTCTGCCGGGTTTGATCGCGACGCGCCAGTGGTGAAGCGACCCGGTTTCCCCAAGCAGCGCAGAAACATGGTCTTCATCGCCCGCCGACGCACCGCCCGAGGTCACAATGACATCCGCCCTGTCCGCCGCGTCATCAAGGGCAGCCCGAAGCGCACTGCGATCATCTGCAACATGGCCAAGATCGACGGGTTTGTAGCCCCACCCCTCGGCCAGTGACAAAAGCATGGGGCGATTGGCGTCAAAGGTGCGGGCAACGTCAAGGGTGCTGCCGGGTTCGGCCAGTTCGTCACCCGTGGACAGAACGCCGACGCGCAGGCGCGCGTGGACCTTTGCAATGCCGACCCCCAAGGCGCTTAGCAGGGCGATATCTGGAGGGCGCATCGTGTGACCAGCCTTCAATGCGGTCGTGCCGGCCTTCACATCTTCGCCTGCGGCACGGGCATTCGCGCCGGGTTTCACGCCCGCTGGAAAAACAAGCGTCGCGCCTTCGCGTTGCACATCTTCCTGCATAACCACGGTGTCCACTCCATCGGGGAGCAACGCACCCGTCAAGATGCGAATGGCGTGCCCCATAGGAACGTTACCTTTGTAAGGGGCGCCTGCCGCCGCGCGGCCGTCAACAAGTGGAAGCTGCACCGGGTCACTGTCGGGCAGTCCCGCAGAGGCGAAGCCGTAGCCATCAACCGCTGAGTTTGCCCCCGGCGGGTTTGACCGCGCGGCCACGTGATCCGTTGCAAGGATCCGTCCACGTGCCTCGGCAACCGGGATGGTTTCGACCCCGACCACCGGCGCGATGCGCTCTTTCAGCGTGGCGAGAGCTTGGTCAACGGGTGTCCAATTGACCCCCGGAGGAAGCGCGAAACAGTCATTTTTCAAACCGATGCGCGGACGTGGTGCAAGACCGGTTGCCTCTGCGATGAAGCTGGCGATGGCGCTTGTGTCATCAAGGTCAAAGACTGGCAGGTCAAGATCAGGCAGGGGCGTATCGCTTGCCACAGCGCAGATGGTGTCATGGTCGGGGGCAAGAAGCGCCTCGCCCGTGGCGGCGCGGTGTGCTTCGATCTTGGGGTGCGATGCGCCTTTGAAGCCTTCGACCAGCACAAGGTCGCAAGGGGCAAGCCGCGCAATCAAGTCTGCCAGGCGCGGCTTGGGGTCATCGCGCAGTTCGTGCAGGATCGACACCCGCGCGCTTGAGGCCAGAACGACCTCTTGTGCACCGGCTTGTCGGTGGCGATGCGTGTCGGTTCCCGGCCGTTCCAAATCGACGCCATGGTGCGTGTGTTTCAGGGTGGAAACGCGCAGACCTTGGGCAGCGAAATGAGCGACCAGCCGTTCCATCAACCCGGTCTTTCCAGAGTTTTTCCACCCCGTGACACCAAAGATCTTCATGTGAGGTCTCCCACCAGCTGCTGTGCAAGGGTCAGGTCGTCAGGCGTGTTGACGTTGAAGAACGGGTCGATTGGATCGGGGTCGAACACAGCCAGCGCTGCGCCATGCCTGTCGGTCCATTGAACCACTTTGCGCAGGCCATCATGCAACGCGGCCCGCAGGTCATCGCGCAAGGCAACGGGCCAAAGCCCAAAAGTCGGCTGACGCATTGGGCCGCGATCCACGTCCATCGTGGCGGCCAGTGCAATCTGAGTATCAGCCTCGTGCGCCGCGCTTTGCAGGCGTGCAACCAGATCGTGCGGAAAGAATGGTGTGTCGGCAGCGGCAGACACAACATGCGTCGCGCCGTGGTCCGCAGCCCAGTCCAGACCTGCCAGAACACCGGCCAGCGGTCCCGCGAAACCTTCGATGCTGTCTGGCAAAACGGGCATGCCGAACGTGGCGAACCGAGCGGCGTCGCCATTGGCGTTCAGCGCCATTTGGTCAACTTGCGGTGACAGGCGGTCGATGACCTGTGACAGAAGCGTGCCATCGCCAAGCGGCAAAAGTCCTTTGTCACCGCCGCCCATTCGCGTGGCTTGACCTCCTGCAAGGATGATCCCGAAGGGCGCGGTCATTTCGCTGCTCCCTTGCGGTGGTGCTTGCTGTCCTCGCGTGGCGCATGCTTCGGGTCGGTATCACGGATCAGGCGGTCTTCGCCAGACAGGCAGGTGAACCGCTGCCCGCGCATGCGACCGATCAGGGTCAAGCCAACATCGCGCGCAATCTCGACCCCCCAAGCGGTGAAACCGGACCGAGAGACGAGCACGGGAATACCCATATGCGCGGTCTTTATCACCATCTCCGAAGTCAGCCGTCCGGTCGTGTATAAGATCTTGTCTGCGCCCTCAACACCTTCGGCAAGCATCCAGCCGGCCACCTTGTCCACGGCGTTGTGGCGCCCGACATCCTCCATGTAGATCAGCGGGCGGTCCCCCTGACACAGAACGGTGCCGTGGATGGCACCGGCCTCAAGGTAGAGCGACGGGGTGCGGTTGATCTTTTGCGACAGGGCATAGAGCGACGAGGTTCGGACCGATGCGGGTGGAAGGGTAAGACCCTCGATCCCCTCCATCATATCGCCAAAAACGGTGCCGACGGCACAGCCTGAGGTGCGCGTTTTGCGGCTCAACTTGTCTTCGTAGTCGGTTTCGCGCGCGGTGCGGACAACGATCGTTTCGATGTCTTCGTCATAGTCGACCCCGGTGATTTTGTCGGCTGTGGTCAGCATGCCCTGATTGCGCAGAAATCCGAGCGCAAGGTAGTCGGGATAGTCCCCGATGGTCATTGCGGTGACGATCTCGCGCGAATTCAAGAAAATGGTAAGCGGACGTTCTTCGACAACCGATACGGTGACACCATCGCCATGTTCATCATGGCCAGACACCGCACGGGTCAAACGAGCGGCAGTGGGATCAGGCGCAATCACGTAGTCGTGGATATTCTTCTCAGTGGCCAATTGAATCTCCTGCCGCTTCACCATAAGCGTGAGGGGCAACTTAGGACCCGATTATGACTTCGTCCAACCCCAAAAGATACTTTCTGCGCGGCGCTCAGGATGCATTGCCATTTGTTCTGGTGATCGTGCCCTTCGCCCTGCTGTTCGGCGTCGTCGCCACGGAAGCCGGCTTGAACGTGGCCGAGGTCATGGGCTTTTCAGTTCTGGTGATCGCCGGTGCGGCGCAGTTTACCGCTGTGCAGTTGATGACAGAAAATGCGCCGACGATCATCGTGATCCTGACCGCTCTTGCGGTGAACCTGCGCATGGCAATGTATAGCGCGTCGCTGACACCTTTTCTGGGAAAGGCCCCGGTCTGGAAGCGGGCGCTTGTTGCTTACCTCATGGTGGATCAGGCCTACGCGTTGTCGCAGATTAAATACGAGCTGGAGCCGGAGCTGACAGTGCCAGAACGCTTTGCCTACTATATCGGCACGGTCGTGCCGCTTGCGCCGCTTTGGTATGCCGCCAGCTATATCGGCGCGGTGGCGGGCACGCAGATCCCCGCAAGCTTTGCCTTGGATTTCGCGCTGCCGATCACCTTTCTGGCAATGGTCGCGCCTGCGCTGCGGACGATCGCGCATGTGGCGGCGGCGGCGACGTCGGTTGTGTTGGCGTTGCTTCTGACATGGATGCCTTATGGCTCGGGACTTCTGGTGGCTGCCATCGGGGCGATGATCGTTGGGGCGCAGATTGAAGGTGTCATGGCACGAAGGGCACGCACATGAGCATGGACCACAGCGTCGTCTGGATTGTCATTGTTTCGCTGGCCGTGGGTAGCTTCCTGATCCGGTTCAGCTTCTTGGGCTTCATCGGAGACCGTCCGATGCCGGAATGGGTGTTGCGCCACCTTCGTTATACGCCGGTGGCCGTGCTCCCTGGTTTGGTCGCACCTTTGGTGCTTTGGCCGGCCGCGACAGCGGGCATGCCTGACCCTGCGCGGCTTGCCGCAGCATTGGTTACACTGTCGGTTGGGTATTTCAGCCGCAACGTTCTTGCCGCAATCCTGTCGGGCGCAGCGACGCTTTATGCGTTACTGTTCTTGCTTGGCTAACCCTTCAGATCAGATCCCGCGGGTCAGGATCTCTCCGTTTTCTTCTGGGTCATTGTCATAGAACTTGCGTTCAGTGACGCCCGGCAGCTCACCAAACGCCTTCATCACAGATTTCGGAAAGAACGAACCTGGGATGGATTGAAAGCCCGGAAGGGTGCGCAGGATCGCACCAACGGCAGATCCGCAATTCGCCTTTGGGACTGCCCCATATTGCTGCACCGTGCGCAAAGCCTGTTCGGCCACTTGTGGCGAGACAACAATATCCTGACGCACGACGTGGTAGGTGATGCGCGCGTGATAGTCGATGTAGAAATCGACCGCTTTGTCGGTCATTCCATAGTGCACATCATGGCGCTCAGGCAGGTTCGGGTGATGCCATGTCCCGGCCGGATCAAAAATCGCGCGCTGAGAGGCATTGATCAGCAGCGCTGAGTGTGCCCCGCCACCAGTTTTGTTGGAGACGACTGTCAAAAGGGTAATGGTGGGCGGTCCGGGGTGACGATAGGCGGCGCGCGATACGGCTTCGTCACTGGCCCAGATACTGTCTGCGCCACCGCAAGCCGTCAGACCCAGAACAAGCGTCAAGGCGAAGATCAATCGCAGCATAGGCAGATCCTACTCACACCGAAGGGGGAATGCTTCAGGCGTTGAACAGCGCCAGCAAAACCAGAATGAAAAGAAAGAACGCAACCGAACGACCAGAGAATTTCACGAACCCTTCAAAGGTCTTTTCCTGCTCGCTGGTGTCCATCGTGCCAACGACGTGATCCTTGTCTGCCATGTCTTGCTTCCCGTGTTAAAGAACTGTGTTGATCATCGAATAGCGGATTTGAACAGCCCTGTCACGACCCGGATTGTCAGAGCGCCGCGATTGGATTCAATCATCCTCGAATTCGGCGGCCAGTCGAAAACCGATCCGGTTGGGCGCTTCGCTTTCAACTTGCTTGGGCAGTGCGCGCAGCATCACCGACAGTTGGCTGACATGCTGGATCAATTGGGTTTTGATCCCTTCGACATCTGCCCCATAGAAGGTCAGCACATCAGGATCGAAAAAGCCGATGCCCTCGATCCGTAAGATACCGGCATCACCGCCAGTGAAGCCCATTGCGACCTCGTGTTCATTGTCCAACTGTTCCTCGAAGTTCTTGATATAGAGGATCAGACGCTCATACGCCCATTCGGCGGGGCTTTTGTCTTCCAGAGGCTTCTGGGCAACCTTCTTGGGCAAGGGATGGTCTTTGACGACAACAGGCCCATCCTCGCTGCATCTGGCAGTATGCGCGCGGGGCGGGTTGGAACGGGTTGTCTGCTTTGTCTGCTTTTTCTTCGCCATCTGGCCTCACAACGATCTACACTTCACTGAACCCTTTTTGGCACAAGCGCGCAAGGGCGTCACGCGAGGAACGCGAGATGGATATCTATCTCGCATAGGGGGCAAGAGCTGGTCTTGATCAGGGACGTATGGTCGTAGCGGAGGGATGGCTGTGAGAATTGGTTTCGTTGGTTTGGGAAATGTGGGGGGCAAGCTGGCGGGCAGTTTGCTGCGCAATGGCAAAGATTTGACCGTGCTTGATCTTGATCCGGACCTTGTCGCAGGTTTCGCCGCGCGCGGGGCAAATGCAGCGGATAACCCCGCGGCCCTGATGCGCGACTGCGACGTCGTCATTACCTGCCTTCCATCGCCCGCTGCGTCGAATGCCGTGGTCAGCCAAATGCTGGATCACGTGCGACCCGGCAAAATCTGGCTGGAAATGTCCACCACTGACGAGGCCGAGGTCAAACGCTTGGGCGCCGAGGTGATCGCGCGCGGTGGCGATGCGGTCGATTGTCCGGTGTCGGGTGGTTGCCATCGGGCAGACACCGGCAACATCTCGATCTTCGCGGGCTGTGAGCGCGCGACGTTTGAGCGGGTGCTGCCGCTTTTGACCACGATGGGGCGGCGTGTTCTGCATACGGGTGAACTGGGTTCGGCCTCGGTCCTGAAGGTTATGACCAACTATCTTGCGACCGCCAACCTGCTGACCTGTTGCGAGGCATTGGTGACGATGAAAGCTGCCGGGCTTGATCTTGCGACGACCTATGAGGCGATCAAGATCTCGTCCGGCACGTCTTTTGTGCATGAAACCGAAAGCCAGGTGATCCTGAACGGCTCGCGTGACATATCCTTCACCATGGACCTGGTGAAGAAGGATATCGGCTTGTTTCAGGCGATTGCTGATCGGGCAGGCGTGCCGCTCGAAATTTCACCTTTGATGGTTGAGATTTTCAACGACGGCATCGCGCGCTACGGCGAACGTGCGCAGTCAGACGACATCATCCGTAGGCTGGAAGAGGCGACCGGGCTGGACATCACCGCCCCCGGTTTCCCCGCTGGGATGGTAGATGATGAGCCGGAGGAGGCGGGCTATGAGGTGGTGCCGCGTGGGCACAGCTAGGCCTTCTGCCACAGCCACGCGCCATCCTCGCGCCGGGTGCGTGTGGCGCGCCCTTCGTGCAGAAGGTGGTTCAGGTGGCCGACGGCCTCGACCAAGGCCAACCCATATTCGCCACCCGAAATCTCGCGCTTGAACAGCGGGGGGAAGCAGTCGCCGGCCACGTGGGGATCGGCCAGAAAGGCTTCCAACCGGTCCAGCGCGTTGTGGTGATTGGTGATCAGTTGGCGCATGCGTGTGGGCAGGCCGGTGAAGGGCAGTTTGTGCCCCGGCAGAACCAGTTGATCCGGGGTTGCGTATTGCGACAGGCGTTCGCAGGCTTCCAGCCATTCCCCGACCGGATCGGCCTCGGGCTCGGTGGCATAGACGCCAAGGTTAGGGCTGATCGTGGCCAGAAGCTGGTCGCCACCTATCACCAGCGCGCCATCCGTCGACCAGAGTGTCGCGTGTTCCGGCGCGTGACCGTTGCCAATCCGCACATCCCATTCGCGCCCGCCAAAATGAAGGCGACTGCCTTCTTTGATGCGTATAAAGCCCAAGGGCATGTCGGCTACGATGTCGGCATAGTTGAAGGGGCGTTCGGTGAGCCGCTTTTCATAGACGTCAGGGGCCATGCCCGCCGCGCGCCAATAAGCCAGCGTTTCGTCCACTGGCACCATTTGCTCGTCCAGCAGCAGCATCCGCGCAAACAGCCATGCGGTGCGCGTGGTCACCAGCTCGGCCCCGTGGTCGCGTTGCAACCACCCGGCCAGCCCGACGTGATCGGGGTGGTGGTGGGTCACGATCACCCGCGCAATGGGTTTCCCGCCCAATGGGTCCGCCAACAGCTTATCCCAGATGCGGCGCGTCTTGTTCGTGTCAAAGCCGGTGTCCACGATGGTCCAGCCGTCGGGATCGTCAAAGGCAAAGATGTTGACGTGATCCAGCGCCATCGGGAGCGGTAGGCGCATCCAAAGGACGCCCTTAGCGACCTCAACCGCTTCGCCCTCGCCGGGAATGTCCGGGAAGGGAAAAGCCAGTGGCGCGCTCGGTTTGGTGGTCACGATGCCAAATCTTCCGGGCTAAGGGCATAGAGCCCCGCAGCCCCGGTGCGCGCCTGCGCGAAGTGTGCGGTGTGCTCGGGCAACAGCCGGTTGATGTGGAAACGGGCAAGCTCTGAACGCGGCCCCTTGCCACCCTCGGCAATCGCGGCGCGCAAGTGGTAATGCGCGCCAAGAACACGTGCAAAGCCCATCAGGAACGGCACGGCACCGGCGAAACGGTCTTGCATGTCGGATTGTTCGACCATCCATTCGGTGGTTTCGCGCAGGTCTTCTGCGGCCGACCAAACAGCTTCGGACATGTTGGGGAAATCGGCGCGGGCAGCTTCGGCCTGTGTCTCGATCTCATCAAGCAGGCGGAAGGCGGCCTCGCCCCCGTCCATCATCTTGCGACCGACAAGGTCCATTGCCTGAATGCCGTTTGTGCCTTCGTAGATCGCGGTGACACGTACGTCGCGGGAATGCTGGGCGGCGCCGGTTTCTTCGATGAACCCCATGCCGCCATGCACCTGAACGCCAAGATGGCTGACAAGCATTCCAACCTCGGTACCGTAGGCCTTGACGATTGGCGTCAGAAGGGCGGCACGCGCCTTCCATTCCTCGTCGCCCGTCGCATGCGCCATATCTATCGCAAGCGCCAACGACATCGCCATGGACCGGGCGGCAAAAAGTTCAGTGCGCATCTGGGTCAGCATCCGGCGCACATCGGCAAAGTCGATGATCGCACCGGTGCCAGCGTCGCCCAGCGGAGTGCGGCCCTGTTTGCGCTCCATCGCATAGGCCAGCGCCTCTTGATAGGCACGTTCGCCCACGCCGTAGCCCTGCACGCCCACACCCATGCGGGCGTTGTTCATCATGGTGAACATGGCGGCCATGCCCTTGTGCGGCTCGCCGACCATCCAGCCTTTGGCCCCTTCGAAGGACATCACGGCGGTAGGGCTGCCGTGCAGGCCCATTTTGTGTTCAAGGCTGACGACGCGCAGGCTGTTTGGCTCGCCCGGATTGCCGTCAGCATCGGGGATCAGTTTTGGAACCATAAAGAGGCTGATACCCTTGGTGCCGGGCGCACCGTCCGGCAGCCGCGCCAGCACAAGGTGACAGACGTTCCCGGTGATGTCGTTGTCACCCCATGAAATAAAGATCTTCTGACCGGTGACCGAATAGGTCCCGTCGCCATTGTCTTCGGCTTTCGACGACAGCGCGCCCACATCCGACCCGGCCTGCGGTTCGGTCAGGTTCATCGTGCCCGCCCATTCACCGCTGATCAGTTTGGGCAGATACAGGTCTTTCAGCGTGTCCGAGGCGTGGTGTTCCAACGACTCAATCTGGCCCTGCGTCATCAAGGGGCACAATTGAAGCGACAGGCAGCTTGCCGACATCATGTCGTTCACCGCTGTTTGCAGGGTCAGGGGTAAGCCCATCCCACCATATTCAGGGTCCGCCGCCATGCCGATCCACCCACCTTCCGCGATTGCCTTGTAGCCATCCGCAAAGCCGGGTGACGTGCGCACGACGCCATTTTCAAGCACAGCCGGGGTCAGGTCGCCGTTGCGGTTCAGGGGGGCAAGGATGTCTTCGCACATCTTGCCTGCCTCGGTCAGAACAGCCATCGCAACATCCGGGGTGGCGTCGGCAAACCGCTCGGTTTCGGGCAGCTGATCATAGCCGATGACATGGTCGAACAGGAACTGGAAATCGTCGGTTGTCGCGCGGTAGGTCATGGGAGTCCTCGGCAAATCTCTTGGCATCTGGGCGATAGGCCATTAACTGGGCCTTTATTCCCCTTACCGAAGGTCAGAGGGGTGGCAAAGGAAAACGCAGCGTCATGAGTGCGGACGGCTTGGATACGGAAATTCTATCGGCGGACATAGCCGGTGTCGCGCGGGCCGCAGAGCTTTTGCGGGAAGGCGCGCTTGTGTCCTTCCCGACTGAGACGGTGTATGGCCTTGGCGCTGACGCCACGAATGACCACGCTGTCGCGCGGATATTTAACGCCAAAGGGCGCCCCCATTTCAACCCGCTGATCGTCCATGTGCCGTCGCTGGAGGCGGCATCAAAGATTGCAGTGCTGGATGGGCGTGCCCTAGATTTGGCGCAGGCGTTCTGGCCGGGACCGCTCACTTTGGTGTTGCCGCTAAAACCCAACAGCCCGCTATCTGCCCTTGTGTCTGCGGGTCTGCCGACTGTGGCCGTCCGCGTGCCCGCCCACCCGTTGGCGCAGAAACTGCTGGAGGCCGCATGTCTTCCCGTCGCTGCCCCGTCTGCCAATCCGTCGGGACGCATCAGCCCGTCCACTGCGCAGCACGTTCTGGACAGTCTGTCCGGTCGGATCACGGCGGTGCTGGACGGTGGCCCCTGCGAGGTCGGGTTGGAAAGCACGATCGTCGGGTTCGACCCCGCCCCGGTCCTGTTGCGCCCCGGCGGCCTGCCGGTCGAAGCCCTCGAAGCCGCGCTGGGCGGCACGATTGCCGTCCGGCAAGCCAGCGCAGGCGTCACAGCGCCCGGTCAATTGTCCTCGCATTATGCGCCAAACGCGCAAATGCGTCTGAACGCCGTTGAAGCGAAACCGGGTGAACGTCTGCTGGGGTTCGGGCATGTCGAGGCTGATCTGAACCTGTCCCCGTCCGGCGATCTGGTCGAGGCGGCGGCCAACCTGTTTCGGTATTTGCACCAGTTGGACGACGAAGGCGACGCCCCGATCGCCGTATCTCCGATCCCCGATCACGGGATGGGCCGGGCAATCAATGATCGTTTGCGCCGGGCGGCAGCCCCGCGCGATTAATCAGCGGTCACGCGTGCCCGCCTTCTGCAGACAAAAGCAGCGGATCAACGCCAAGTTTCGCCAACGCCGCTGTCCATTTCCCGTCACTGTCATCGGAAAAGACGATGGCTTCTTCCGCGTCACAGGTCAGCCAGGCATTTTGCTGGATTTCGCTTTCAAGCTGGCCGGGGGACCAGCCGGCATAGCCAAGGGCCGCCAGCGTGTTTGCGGGGCCGACGCCATTCGCCATCGCTTCAAGAATATCGCGCGTGGCGGTCATGGAAAACGCGTCGTCGACCTTCAGGGTCGAGGCGTCGTTGTCATATTCGCCCGAATGCAACACGAACCCACGCGCGCCTTCGACGGGACCGCCGAAAAACACGTTTGTTGTCTTGGTGCCCATGCCTGCGTCGATATCAAGTTGGGCAAGGATATCACCCAGCGACACATCGGGTGCTGGCTTGTTGATGATCAATCCCATCGCCCCTTCTGGCGAATGGGCGCACATGAACACAACCGAGTGGTCGAACCGCGGATCGCCCATGCCCGGCATCGCGATCAGAAGTTTGCCGCTCAAGTCCATTGGTGTGTTGTCGGTTGCGCTCATACCTCCAGAAAAGCGCCGCAGAGTTGGAAAGGCAAGTCTGAATGCCGATCGATGGTAACGATCCATCCCTGAAATGTGATTTCACATTGCAGGCTTGCGCTTTATGTATCGTTGCATGAACCTTCGACTTGCCCTCCGCGCAGCCTTTTTGGGGCTTGCTGTGTTTTCTGCACCCGCTTTGGCGGGGAGCAATAGCCCGCCCGCCCCTGAAGATGTCGTCAAAATCGACGTTCTGCCCGGTTGGCGTGGCCCCGATGGGCAGCACGTCGCGGCCTTGCGTATCCAATTGGCCGATGGATGGAAGACCTATTGGCGGGCACCGGGACAAGCCGGCATTCCGCCCAGCTTGAACTGGCGCGGTTCTGACAATCTGGCGGGGGTAACCTTTCATTGGCCAGTGCCTGAGGTTTTTTATTCAAGCGGCATGCGCACCATCGGGTATTCGCATGAGCTGGTCCTTCCTATGACACTGACGCCGAAGACGCATGGCGATCCGATCAGCCTTGAAGGCGAGCTTGCTCTTGGAGTTTGCCAGGAGGTTTGCATGCCCATGGACGCCACGATCTCGGTTGTGTTGCCGTCGCGCGATGTCGGGCCGAAAGGGCCTATCAAACGCGCATTGCGCCAGCGTCCCGACACCGCCTCTGAAGCAGGCCTGCGTCGGGCGGTGTGCGATGTCGAACCCATCTCTGATGGGCTTCGCGTGATTGTGAAGATCGACATGCCGCGCGTCGGTGGGGACGAGGTCGTGGTGGTTGAAACGGCCGATCCGTCGGTCTGGGTGTCCGAGGTTTCCACATCGCGCGTTGCAGGCGCACTGACCACCATTGCAGAACTTGTGCCCAGTTCAGGCAAGCCTTTCCTGTTAAACCGATCCGATCTGCGCATGACGGTTCTGGCGGATGGGCGCGGCGTCGATATCCGCGGCTGCACAGGCAGCTGATCCAACCAGCAGCATTTGCGCAAGTTTGCGTCAATTGGTCGCCGCTGCGCGCTATTCTGCCGCCTTTCCCGTTGCGACTCCCCTACGCTCTGCCTATACGGATGGGCGACGAAGCCCATTGGGCCAGAGAGGTTGGCTGTCGACGATCGACCCGCAACGGGGATCAGACGCAGCGTCGTTGACAACAAGGCGCGGCCTCTTTGCACCCAGATTTTGCGTGAAAGGATGACCGCATGACCCGTCTGATACTTCTTGCTCTTGGCCTGTTGGCTGGCCCTGCCATCGCCCATCCCGGTCATATCGGAGAGCTGGCCGGACATGGTCATGTTGGCGGCATGATCCTGATCGGACTGGCGGCTGCCATCGGGCTTTGGGCGGCGCTCAAGGGCTCGAAAGAGGCAAAGGCCCAGCGTGAAGACGACAGCGATGACGCTGACGCAAACGAACCGCAGGAGGCATAAGCCATGACCAAGATTGGTGTGATGATCTGCGGGCATGGCTCGCGCAGTCAGGACGCGGTGGATCAGTTCGCGGTGCTGGCCGAAAAGCTGCCCGCTTTGTTGCCCAAGGACTGGATGACCGACTATGGGTATCTGGAATTTGCCAACCCGGTGATCCGCGACGGGTTGGACCGGCTGCGCGAAGCGGGTTGCGACCGTATCCTGGCCGTGCCGGGGATGCTGTTTGCCGCAATGCACACGAAAAATGACATTCCGACCGTCCTGAACACCTATGCCAAGAAGCATGGGATCGACGTGACCTATGGCCGCGAGTTGGGCGTGGACCCGAAGATGATCGCTGCCGCCGGAGATCGCGTGCGTCAGGCTGTCGATGCCGCAAACAAAGAACATGGCGAAGTGCCGCTGGAAGACACCTGCCTTGTCGTCATCGGGCGGGGCGCGTCAGACCCTGATGCCAACGGCAACGTCGCCAAGGTGGCACGTCTGCTGCAAGAAGGTTTGGGCTTTGGATGGCTGGAAGTCGGCTATTCCGGCGTCACCTTCCCGCTGGTCGAACCCTGCCTGAACCACGTGGTCAAGCTGGGCTACAAACGCGTTGTCGTGTTCCCCTATTTCCTGTTCTCGGGCATCCTGATCGACCGGATCTATGGTTTCACCGACAAGGTCGCCGCCGCCCATCCCGAGATCGAATTCGTGAAGGCCGGGTATCTGAACGACCACCCCAAGGTGCTTGAGACCTTCGCCGAGCGGATCACTGAACAGCTTGGCACCGTTCCGCCGCCCAACTGCGGCACTTGTGGCTATCGCACCCAGGTTCTGGCGCTGGACGAGGGCGAAGACCGCACCATTCCGGTGGAAGATCGCGCCAAGCACCCGGCCTATGCCGACGTGCCGCCGCCCACCTGCGTGATGTGCAAATACCGGGTCGAGGTGCTGGGGTTTGAAGCCGAAGTCGGCGCCATTCAGGAAAGCCACCATCACCATGTCGAAGGGCAGGGGGCGTCCGCACCGGGGTCGAACGTGGCCGATTGTTCGTTCTGCGACACCTTCTGCACCGGCGAATGCCGACTGCATATGGGGCATCACCATCATCATGATCACAGTCACGATCATGATCACGACCACGGTCACGACCATCATCATCACGATCATCACCATGATCACGTGCATGCCGAATATCCCCATGCAAAACATCCGCATGGGCCTGAATCGGCCCGTTCGAAATGAGCGAAGGCGGCCGCTCTTCGGGCCCCAACGGGGCCGCTCCTTCGCGCCCGGCGCTCAGGTATGAGCGCGACCCGTCCGCCATCTATGCGCAGTCCTTCGCGACCCTGCGCAAAGAGGCGCGGTTGGACCGCTTTCCCGGCGGCATGGCGGCCCTTGCGACCCGTGTAATCCACGCCTGCGGCATGGTCGAAGTTGCGGATCGACTGGCCTTTTCTGCGAACGCCTATGAAACAGGTCACGCTGCTCTTAAGGCCGGTGCGCCTGTGTTTTGCGATTGCGAGATGGTCGGGGCGGGCATCATTCGCCGCTATCTGCCATCGGAAAACGATGTGATTGTCACGTTGAACGATCCGTCTGTGCCGGAACTGGCGAAGTCCATCGGCAACACGCGCTCCGCCGCCGCGGTCGAGCTGTGGTTGGACCGTCTGGAAGGTGCGGTGGTCGCTGTGGGGAACGCGCCAACAGCCCTGTTCCACCTGCTTGAGCTGATCGACGCAGGTGCACCCAAACCTGCCGTGATCCTTGGCTTTCCGGTCGGGTTTGTGGGCGCTGCGGAAAGCAAGGCGGAACTGGCAAACAACCCGCGCGGCTGCGAATTTGTCGCCCTGCGTGGGCGGCGTGGTGGGTCTGCCATTGCCTCTGCTGCCGTCAACGCGTTGGCCGCCGGACTGCCGGAGGAGTGCGCATGACAACCCCGTGGCTTCACATCGTCGGGATCGGCGAAGATGGCATTGCCGGGCTGACCCCCGCCACCCGCGCGGTTGTTGACGCCGCCGAGGTGATCGTCGGCGGCACGCGCCACCACGACCTGATCGATGGGAATGCCGAGCGGCTCGCTTGGCCCTCGCCGTTTGACAGCCTGATAGACGAGTTGACGAAGCGCAACGGCAAACGGGTCGTTGTCTTGGCAACCGGCGATCCGCTTTGGTATTCGGTCGGTGCGAAAATTGGCCGTCATATCGACCCGGCGCAGATCGTTTACCACCCGCAAGTGGGCGCATTCCAACTGGCCGCCGCGCGCATGGGCTGGTCGATGGCGGACTTGGAGACGCTGACCGTGCATGGCCGCCCGGTTGAGCAGATGATCGCTTTCATCCAGCCCGACATCCGGCTTCTTGTTCTGACCACCGGCTCGGAAACGCCGGGCCAGATCGCCCGCTTCCTAACCGAACGTGGCTTCGGAAAATCGCGCATGACCGTGCTGGCCCATATGGGCGGCAAGGACGAAGCGCGCTTTGATGGCATTGCCGAAAGCTGGAACCACGCCGTGCCAGAGTTCAACACGCTGGCCGTTGAATGCGTCGCCGCGCCGGACGCCGCCCTTCTGCCGCGTGTGCCGGGCTTGGCTGACAAGCTGTTTCAAAGCGACGGCACCATGACCAAGCAAGAGGTCCGCGCGATTACACTGGCAAAGCTCATGCCGATGCGCGGGGCGCTTTTGTGGGACATCGGCACCGGTTGCGGGTCGATTGCCATCGAATGGATGCGTGGCGCGCGCTATGCCCGTGCCATCGGGATCGAACCGCGCGCAGATCGCCGGGCCATGGCTGCCGCAAACGCCTTGGCGCTGGGCGTGCCGAAGCTGGATTTGGTCGAAGGCGAAGTTCCCGCCGCGCTGGACGGTTTGGAAGCGCCCGATGCGATCTTCATTGGTGGCGGATTGTCGGAACAGGTATTCGATGCCGCTTGGGCCGAGTTGAAACCCTTGGGGCGACTGGTCGCGAACGCTGTCACCATCGAAAGCGAGATGTGTCTTACCGCCCTGCACCAAAAACATGGGGGTCAACTGGTGAAGCTGTCCGTTGAACGCGCCGAGCCACTCGGGCCTCATTCCGGTTGGAAACCCCTGCGTCCCGTCACACAGTGGAGCCTGATCAAAAGATGAGCGGAACGCTTTACGGTGTGGGCCTTGGACCGGGTGATCCCGACCTGATGACGCTCAGGGCCGCGCGGCTGATTGAACTTGCCAAAGTGGTCGCCTATCCGACGCTGGAGGGTGGCGACAGTTTTGCCCGTTCCATCGCTGCACATCTGATCGCCAAGGATGCGGATGAAATCGCGATGGACATCCCGATGACCGTCGAGCGTGCCCCTGCACAAAAAGCCTATGACGTGGGCGCTGCCAAGATCGCTGCGCGACTTGAGGCCGGAGATGACGTGGTCGTCCTGTGCGAAGGCGACCCGTTTTTCTATGGATCCTTCATGTATTTGTTTGCGCGGCTGGCCGATCGGTTCCAAACCGAGATCGTGCCGGGCGTCACGTCTGTCACCGCTTGTGCCGCACGGGCCCGCAGCCCGCTTGTCGCCCGTAACGAACGCCTGACCGTTCTGCCCGGCCCGCTGCCCGAAGACGAGCTGCGCGCCCGTATCGAAGGGGCTGAAAGCGTGGCGATCATGAAAGTTGGCCGCCACCTGCCCAAAATACGCGGCGTGATCGAAGCGCTGGGCCTTGTGGACAAAGCCACCTATATCGAGCGTGCTTCCCTGCCCGAAGAGGTCGTGCTGCCGCTCGCAGATGCCCCCGACAAAGCCCCCTATTTCTCGATGATCCTTCTTGCGAAAGGAAATGATCCATGGCTGTGACGCCTGTTGTAATTTGCCTGAACAAATCAGGTGAAGAACTGGCCCATCGGGTCGCAACCCTCTTGGGGGCTCAGGTGCATGGGCGCGAAGGTCGCGTTAAAAAGGCGGATGCGTTCTTCCCCAATGCGCTGGATCACGTGCGGATGCTGTTTGCTGCGGGCACGCCCGTTGTCGGCGTCTGCGCAGCCGGTATCCTGATCCGTGCCGTTGCCCCCCTTCTGGCTGACAAGACGACCGAGCCACCCGTAGTCTCGGTGGCCGATGACGGATCGGTCGTGGTGCCGCTTCTGGGTGGGCATCGCGGCGCGAACCGTTTGGCCAGCCGGATTGCGGAAGAAATCGGCGCGACCGCTGCTGTCACCACGGCGGGCGATGTATCGCTGGGTGTCGCGCTGGACGAACCGCCCTTGGGCTATCGTCTTGCCAACCCCGAAGACGCGAAAGAGGCAATGGCGGAACTGCTGTCAGGCGCGGGCGTCGCGATCACAGGCGAGAACATCTTTGATATCGAGGACACCGGCGGTGCGGTCGAACTCGCCGTGACCGAGGCCCCGGTCGACACCGGTCCGACCCGTCTGGCCTATCACCCGCAACGCTTCGCGCTGGGTGTGGGCTGTGCGCGGGGTGCCGACCCCGAAGAGCTTTGGCAGTTGGTGAGCAAACAGCTTGCCGCTGCCAACATCGCGCCGGGTGCGATTGCCTGTGTCACCTCGCTTGATTTGAAGGCGGACGAACTGGCAATGAACGCTTTAGCCGCTCGTTTGGGCGTGCCGTTTCGTGTATTCACCGCTGCTGAGCTTGAGGCTGAAGCGCCTCGGTTGGCGAACCCGTCCGACGTGGTGTTCGCCGAAGTCGGTTGCCATGGCGTGTCGGAAGGCGCGGCGCTTGCCGCCGCTGGCCCAGACGCCGAACTGGTCGTTCCCAAAGTGAAGACCGCGAACACCACCTGCGCAATTGCGCGCGCGCCAGAGCCGATCACCAAGATGCGCGGCCGCGCACGCGGCAAGCTATCGATTGTCTCGATTGGCCCCGGCCAGCACACATGGCGCACGCCCGAAGCCAGCCATCTGCTGCAAGAAGCCGAAGAACTCGTGGGCTATGGTCTGTATATCGACCTGATCGGTCCTCTTGCGGCTGGCAAAACCCGTTCTGACTTCCCGCTGGGCGGTGAAGAGGATCGCTGTCGCTACGCGTTAGAGCAGGCAGGCAAGGGCAAGAACGTCGCGCTGGTCTGCTCGGGGGACGCGGGCATCTATGCGATGGGCGCTCTGGTCTATGAACTGCTGGATCGCGGGCCAGACGAGAAGGGTGTCAGCGACGCCGCCCGCCGGGTCGAGGTTGTCTCGACCCCCGGCGTATCCGCGCTGCAAGGCGCCGCCGCGCGGGCTGGCGCGCCTTTGGGCCATGACTTCTGCGCCATTTCGCTGTCCGATCTTCTGACCCACCGCGAAGACATCGTGAAGCGCCTTCATGCCGCCGCCGAAGGGGATTTCGTGATCGCCTTTTACAACCCCGTATCGAAGAAACGCCGCACCCTGCTGGCCGAGGCGCGGGACATTCTGCTGAAGCACCGTCCCTCCGATACGCCGGTGATGCTGGCATCCAATCTGGGTCGTCCCACGGAACATATCCGCTATCGCAAGCTATCCGAACTTGAAGTCGACGAGGTCGACATGCTGACCGTCGTGCTGGTCGGCTCGTCAAACTCACGCCTTGCGCAGTTGGGCGAAGGCCCCCGCATGTTCACCCCACGCGGCTATGCCCGCCGCATTGATGGAGATCTGTCATGACCGTCTATTTCATCGGCGCAGGCCCCGGCGATCCCGAGCTCCTGACCCTGAAAGCGCAGCGCATCATTGGTGAATGCCCGGTCTGCCTTTACGCAGGATCTCTGGTGCCGCCGCAGGTTGTCGCCTGCGCGCCCGAAGGGGCCAAGGTGATGGACACGGCGGCGATGACGCTGGACGACACCCACGCTGAAATCAAAGCGGCGCACGCGCGCGGGCAGGACGTGGCGCGGGTGCATTCCGGCGATCCCTCGCTGTATGGCGCGATTGCCGAACAAATCCGCCGCTTGAAGGCCGACGGCATCGACTATCAGGTCATCCCTGGCGTGCCTGCCTATGCCGCCGCCGCCGCCGCGTTGGGGCAGGAACTGACCATCCCGGAAATTGCGCAATCCATCGTGCTGACGCGGATGTCGATGCAATCGACCTCGATGCCCGAGGGCGAAACTCTGGAAAACTTCGCCAAAACCGGCGCGACACTGGCGATCCACCTTGCGGTGCGCAACATGCGTGAAATCGAACGGGTGCTGACGCCTTACTATGGCGCGGATTGCCCGGCGGTCGTGGCCTATCGCGTCGGCTGGCCGGACGAGATGTTCATTCGCGGCACCATCGCTGACATCCGCAAGAAAGTGCGCGCCGAGAAAATCACCCGTACCGCGCTGATCCTCGTTGGTCCCGCGCTGGATCGTGGGCGTGATTTCAAGGACAGCGCGCTTTATGATCCCGCCAAACCGCATGTGCTGCGCCCGGTGGTTGGCGTCGATCTGGTGGAAGACCACAATACCTAAGTTGATCCAAACCCGGCAGTTGCGCGTATATTTCTGGTAAAGCGGCCCAACATAAGGACAGAGGATGAGCACGCCTGATCAGTCCAATGCGATTTTACTGTTTCGCGACGACCTGCGGCTGTTGGATCACCCCGCGCTGACCGCTGCGGCGCAGTCGGGCCAGTGCCTGACCTGTGCGTTCATTCTGGACCCGGATGCGCCTTACGCGCCCGGTGGTGCGCGGCGCTGGTGGCTTCACCATGCGTTGGACTCGCTGACAAAGCAGTTGGCTGACCTCGGTGGGCAACTGGTGTTGCGCACAGGTGCGACGGCCGATGTATTGGCTGATCTGCGCAAGGAGACAGGCGCGACCCATATCTATTGGTGCCGACGCTACACCCCCGACGAGGTCGCCGCCGACACCGCGTTAAAGGCCGATCTGACCGCACAAGGCTGCACCGTGCACAGCCATCCCGGCAGATACCTGCTGGAGCCATGGCGGGTCACGACCAAATCCGGCACGCCGTTTAAGGTGTTCTCCCCCTTCTGGCGCGCCTGCCGCGAAGAAATCCGCACCGCGGGGCTTGGCGACCCGTTGCCGGTGCCGAAGGACATCACGTTCGCCGATGAAGTCGCTTCCGTCTCGCTTGATGAATTCGACCTGTTGCCCAAAGCGCCCAATTGGGCCGAAGGGTTCACACCGCTGTGGCAGCCCGGAGAAGAGGGCGCGCTGGACCGGCTGGACGCGTTTCTGGAAGAGGGCGCGCAAGGTTACGCCAAGGGGCGCGACTTCCCGGCGGAACCGCACACCTCGCGCCTGTCGCCCTTCTTGCAGTCCGGCAACATAAGCCCGCGCCAGATCTGGGCGGCGCTGGACCGTGCCGAGCATCTGGGCCAGATGTCGGGCCGTGATGCCGAGAAGTTTCGCGCAGAACTGGGCTGGCGCGATTTCGCGGCCTATCTGCTGTTTCACAACCGCGATTTCGAGGACACCGAGTTTCAGCCTAAATTTCGCGACTTCCCATGGCGCTATGACACGGATGACCTGACCGCATGGCAAAAAGGCCAGACCGGATATCCCATCGTCGATGCAGGCATGCGCGAGCTTTGGCAAACCGGATACATGCATAACCGTGTGCGCATGGTGGTTGCGTCCTTTCTGGTGAAACATCTGCGGATCGACTGGCGTGCGGGGCGCGATTGGTTCTGGGATACGCTTGTGGATGGTGATCTGGCCTCGAACGCGGCCAGTTGGCAGTGGGTGGCGGGTTGCGGCGCCGATGCCGCGCCGTATTTCCGCGTGTTCAACCCGATGACACAAGCCGAAAAGTTTGACCCGGACGGGGCCTATATCCGCCAATACGTGCCCGAAATCGCAAGCCTGCCGGACAAATATCTGGCGGCACCATGGACGGCCCCGGCGGATGTGCTTGCCGACGCGGACGTTGTTCTTGGCACAACGTATCCCCAGCCTATGGTGGATCACGCAACCGCGCGGAACGCAGCGCTGGAGACGTTTAAGTCCCTGTCGAATTCGCCAACGGACCCCGACTGAACGACCATCAAATCCAATCCTTCACTTGACCGTTACACTTTCCATGCCATCATGGGCTGGGTTTGGAGGTGGAACATGCTGGAATTTTTGCCAAAAGAGGTGCGTGAAGGGCTGGAAGCCGCACGCAAGAAAGACCTCAAGAAGAAAAGCAGGCTTCGGATTCGTGTGAACGAAGAGGTCTTTCCAGTGCTGAAATTCTGGGAAACAGGGTTTTCCCTGGACGCCGAACGCGCGCCCCATCTGCGCGGGCTTGTAGACCTCTATGACGGGTCGCGACACTTATATCAGTGTTTGATCATCGCGTCCGAAGAAGAAGAGGGGCAAATGAAATACGACTTCAAGCGCAAGGCCGAAGCGCATGACCACGCGCCCCTTGATTTCGCGCCGGAAGAGAGCGCGCCTGTCGCCCTGATTGAAGAGAAACGCTAGTCAAAGCGTGCCGGATTTCGCCAGTGGTCACGGGGTGATTTCGACTTCGGTGCCGATGGGTGTTACGCCCCATAACTCCTCGATCTCAGCGTCAGAGAGCGCGATGCACCCATCTGTCCAATCGTGCAATATCGGTTCGAAACGTTGTCGTCCGTTGGGCTGGCCGTGAATGAAGATATCGCCACCGGGGCTGACACCATCGGCAGCGGCACGTGCCCGGTCTTCCGCCAAGGGGTAATTGAGCCCCAAAGACAAATGGAACGCGCTTTGATCATTTCGCCGGTCAATCTTGAAAATGCCTTCTGGTGTTTTGCCATCACCTTCGAGCATCTTGTCGCCCTCGGGCGTGAAGCCCAGTGCGATTTCGTATGTGCGAACGATCGTGTCGTCTTGAAAGACCGTCATCTTACGCTCTGACTTGTCGATCAGGATGCGGTCGATCTGCCCGTTGATCGGTTCTAATGTCGCCGGTGGGGCAGGTGGCGTATACCGGTCCCAGAGGATCACGCTGACCAACCCAATCGAAGCCAATAGGGACAGGCGAGAGAAGAAGCGGGCCAATCTGTTCATGGCGCGCATTTGTTACATGCGCGCCACTTGTTCAAGCCCGAATAACAATGTGAATCTCTCTGGGCGATTCCCTGCCGTCAACGGCACTATTGAAGGTCGCTGAATGCCCGCTTCATGCGCGCCACGGCGTCTTCGACCCGCGCGCCTTGGGTGGCGAGGTTGAAGCGCTGGAACCCATCGCCACCGGTGCCGAAGGCCGGGCCGGGGCTGACAGCGATCTTGGCATCATCGCGAATGCGGGCCTCAACTTCCTCATGCGACATACCGGTGCCTGCAAAGTTGACCCAAGCCAGATAAGTGGACTGCAGGGGCATGGATGACACGCCCGGAATGCTGTTGATGCCTTCGTCGAACAGGGCTTTGTTGCGCGCCAGATGGGCGATCTGTTCATCCACCCAAACCGCCCCTTCGGGCGAATAGGCTGCGGTGATCATCGCCACGGCCAACATGCCGGGTGCATAGTCCAGCTTGTTGAGCTGGTTGTGCATCTCGGCCCTCAGCCGACTGTCCGGGATGATCATGTTGCCGGTGCGCTGGCCGGCGATGTTGAATGTCTTTGACGGAGCGGTCAGTGTCACCATCCGCGATCGTGCGTCAGGTGCCGCAACCGCCATCGGAACGAATGTGTTTCCGGGATAGACCAGATCGTGGTGGATTTCGTCCGACACCAGCAACAGATCGTTGCGGTCCGCAAATTCAGCCACCGCGCGCAGTTCGTCTTCGCTCCAAACCCGGCCCGAGGGGTTTTGCGGTGAACACCACAGAAGTATCTTTTCGTTGCCTGTCAGGCGCGATTGCGCGTCGTCCAGATCAAGCTCATATCGGTTGCCGTTTAGGGCCAGCGGACATTCCACCACCTCGCGGTTGTTCTTCCGGACTTTATGCGCGAATTCATGATAGACGGGTGTGAAGATCACGATACCGTCGCCCGGTTCGCTCCAGACGTTCAGGCACAGGGCAATCGCATTGCCCAGCCCCTGACTGGTCAAGACCCACTGCGGGTCGACATCCCAGCCGTGCCGGGTCTTCATCCACCACGCGACGGCGTTCAGATACTCGGGATATTCCCAAGAATAACCGAAAACACCGTGATTTGCGGCACGCTTTACCGCATCAATTACACATGGAGCTGTGGGGTAGTCGCTGTCGGCGGTCCACATGGCCAGCCCGTCTTCGGGGGAGACGCCAAACAGCTTCTCCATCTTGTCCCACTTGGACGAATGGGTGCCTCGGCGGTCGATGATCTTGTCGAAACTCATGGGGTCTCCTTTCTGGTGGCACGGTAGCGGTTTGGACGGCAGGTGCAAGTCGAGTTGCGTCATGTGTGACAAGAGGTTTCACCGCTTCGTTCTGACGCAACCATTGCGCAGCGAGCGCTCATCCCCTAAATCCACCGCATGAGTATTAAACCGATCCTTATTCACCCTGATCCGCGCCTCAAGAAGGTTGCCGAAGCGGTGCCAGATTTGTCTGACGAGCTGCGCCAGTTGGCCGACGACATGCTGGAAACCATGTATGACGCGCCGGGCATCGGTCTGGCCGCGCCGCAGGTGGGCGTGTTGACGCGGCTGATCGTAATGGATTGTGTACGTGACGACAGCGAGCCGCCCCAGCCGATGATCATGTTCAACCCCGAGGTTATTCTGTCGTCCGACGATCTGAATACTTACGAGGAAGGCTGCCTGTCGATCCCCGACCAATACGCTGAAGTGACGCGCCCGGAAGAGGTCTCGGTCCGTTGGGTCGACCGTGACGGCAACGTGCAGGAGCGCGATTTTGACGGACTGTGGGCGACCTGTGTGCAGCACGAGATCGACCACCTGAACGGCAAGCTGTTCATCGACTATCTGAAACCGCTGAAGCGGCAGATGATCACCCGCAAGATGCAAAAGCTGAAACGCGAAATGGCGCGGATGTGACCCATCGCCCGTTTCTGAGATATCCGCACAAATGCCTGCGCACAGCGGCTGAGCCGGTGGCCGAGGTGACGGATGACACCCGCGTGATATGGGACGAGATGATCGAGGCGATGGACGCCATGCCGGGCGTTGGTCTGGCGGCCCCTCAGTTGGGGATCATGCAGCGTCTGGCGGTCGTCGATGCGTCGGACGAACGGGGCAAGGCGGTCCGGATGGCGAACCCGGAAATCCTGCACCGCTCGATCGAATTTCGCGACCATGAAGAAGCCAGCCCGAACCTGCCCGGCGTGTCAGCCGTGATCAGCCGCCCGCGCGCGGTCACGGTGCGGTTTCTTAACGAAGACGGTGCGGAGCAGGAACAGGATTTCGTCGGCATCTGGGCCACCTCGGTCCAGCACCAGATCGACCATTTGAATGGGCGGATGTATTTCGACAATCTGTCCAAGGTGAAGCGCGATATGCTGATCAAGAAAGCAAGGAAACTGGTGCGATGAGGCTGGTTTTCATGGGCTCGCCCGATTTTTCGGTGCCGGTGTTGGAGGCTCTGGTGGATGCTGGGCACGACATCGCCGCTGTCTATTGCCAGCCCCCACGCCCCGCCGGGCGCGGCAAGAAGGACCGGCCCGGTCCGGTTCATGCCCGGGCCGCGGAACTGGGGCTTCTGGTGCGCCATCCGGTGTCGTTGAAGGGTGCCGATGAGCAGGCGGCGTTTGCCGCGTTGAACGCTGACGTTGCGGTGGTCGTGGCCTATGGCCTGATCCTGCCGCAAGCAGTTCTTGATGCGCCCAAGCATGGGTGTCTGAATATCCACGCCTCGCTTCTGCCCCGCTGGCGGGGGGCCGCGCCCATTCATCGGGCGATCATGGCGGGGGACGCCGAGACCGGCGTTTGCATCATGCAGATGGAGGCTGGGTTGGACACCGGCCCGGTTCTGCTGCGCGAGGCGACACCGATTGGCGCTG
Source organism: uncultured Aliiroseovarius sp. (assembly GCF_947497285.1). GTDB lineage: Bacteria > Pseudomonadota > Alphaproteobacteria > Rhodobacterales > Rhodobacteraceae > Aliiroseovarius. The sequence goes on from NZ_CANMFT010000007.1 coordinate 190,166, forward strand.
AGGAAACCACCGCCCAGTTACATGACCGCCTGTCCGCAATGGGTGCGCGTCTGATTGTTCAGGCGCTGGACCGCTTGCCCGACCTGACCCCCGTGCCGCAACCTGAGGACGGTGTCACCTATGCCCACAAGATCAACAAGGCCGAGGCGCAGGTCGATTGGACCCGCCCGGCCGTTGAGATGGACCGGCTGATCCGTGGGCTGTCGCCGTTTCCCGGTGCGAAATGCGATATGGGGGGCGAACAAGTGAAGCTGCTCGCGTCGCGTGTCGTGGATGGCTTGGGGGCGCCCGGTCAAGTGTTGGACGGTCTGACCATCGCATGCGGTGAAGGCGCTGTCGAAATCCTGCGCGCCCAACGGCCCGGAAAGCGCGCGATGGACAGCGCCGATTTCTTGCGTGGCTTCGATCTGCCTGAACGGGTGGGTTAACCCCTTACAATTTGCAGCCTGCACAGCCATATTAACGGCATGCCTGTAATCATGCTTATCATTATTGGTGCGGCGGCCGGGTTTCTGGCCACTCGGATCATGGACCTCAGAACTGACGTGGCGACGACTGTTGCCATCGGTGTGGCCGGTGCGCTGATTGGCGGCTTGCTGCTGCGGTTCATTCTGATGCTGACAGGTCTTGCTTTCGGCTTTGTCGGTGCGGTGGTCGGTGCGGTTTTCGTAATCTGGCTGTGGCAACGGTATAGCGGTCGGTCGTGACGCTCTTTCTGACGTTTCTTTAAGCATTGGTTAACCAATCGACACCAAAGTCGTCCCATGATGGTTCGGTTTTTGGTCTTGGCGCTTGGTGTGCTTCTTTTTTGCAATGACCCGGCATTGGCCGGAGCTTGGCCGCGCGCCAAGGGCGACAGTTTCGTTTCTGCGCATGTAAGCTCAGAAACCGAAAGCCCCACGGATATCACGCTGGTCAGCGGTTATGGTGAATATGGGCTGACCAATCGTTTCACCTTGGGTGGCGGGTTGGACTATGATGTCACTCAAAAGGATATCCCCTTTGCTCAGATCTTTGGCCGCTGGCATTTCCCGGACAGCGAAGGCGCGCTTCGCAAAGCGTTGAGCCTTGGAATCGAAGGGAACGAAGAAAACCAGTTCCTGACACCAGCATTTCATCTTGGTCGGGGGTTCGAGACAGCACTGGGACCCGGCTGGTTGGACGTCGAGTTTAGTGCGCAGGTCTCAACCGACACATGGGGCTCGGACTTTGGTGCCTATGCACTGGTCGGGCTTAAGCCGCACAAGCGTGTCATGACGATGATGGCGCTTGATGTGCTGACAGTGGGGGATAGCGTGCAGATCAATGCCATCCCATCAGTCGCGTGGGAGTTTGGCGATGGAAGACACATGCATCTTGAATGGACCCGTGCTGTAGAAGGCGCAATCAAGGACGAAGTCGCCCTGGGTCTGTGGCTGGAATTCTGACCTGTCTGGGTCCAAGCGTTAGTCTTTGAAAGGCGCCATTCCGGCGCGGGCCAGTTCGTCTGCGCGTTCGTTTTCCGGGTGCCCTGCATGCCCTTTCACCCATTCCCAGGTCACATGATGGCGTGCCTGGGCGTCATCCAGACGTTGCCAAAGCTCGACGTTTTTCACCGGCTTTTTAGACGCGGTTTTCCACCCGTTTCGCTTCCATCCATGGATCCAACCCGTTACCCCGTTTTTCACATAAGCACTGTCTGTGATGACCGTAATGGCACAGGGTTTGCCCAAGGTTTCAAGCGCGACAATCGCCGCCATCAGTTCCATGCGGTTGTTGGTGGTCTCAGCTTCGCCACCTTTCAGGTTGCGTTCTTTGACGACGGTGTCGCCCTCTCGGGCCTGCAAAAGCGCACCCCAACCGCCGGGGCCGGGGTTGCCAGAGCAAGCGCCGTCTGTGTAGGCGAAGAACTCAGCCATCCCGTTGTCCTGCCATGTCTGTCAAAGCGATATACCCCGGAAGCGACCCCATTCTGCTGAGCCAAGCGCGCACATTCTTGAAGGGTGACAGATCAAAGCCGCCTCGGCTTTCGGCGGTGTGGGTATAAGCATACAGGCTGATATCCGCGATGGTTGGCCGATCGCAGCAGAGCCAGTTGCGGCCCTCCAGCCCTTGATCCAGAATCGCCAGAAGGTGCTGACCGGAACTTAGCAGATCGCTCAAAACCTCGGGTGTCGCCTCGCGCGCAAGGTGGGGATAGCACAACAGCGAGGCGCGCACGGCGATGACCGGCTCGTGTCGGTTTTGTTCAAAGAACATCCAGCCAAGCATCTGCGCCTGGGACAAAGAGTCGGTCGGCACCCAATCGGTGCCGCTTGCCAGATACCACAAGATGGCATTGGATTCCCCAAGCACTTCGCCAGTTTCAAGGTGCAACGCAGGCACCTTGCCTTGTGGCAACTTGCCTTCAGTCTTTGCTGCGTCCAGTGCAGCCGATTGCGTTTCACACGCGACGTGTTGGTACGGTCGTCCGAGCAGTGCCAGCAACAACCGCACCTTGTAGCTATTGCCAGAGCTGGGCATGGAGTAGAGGGTCAACATGTCAGGTATCTCAACTTTACCAACGACTTACGCGGGTTCGCGCAAGACACGCGGCACTTTGAACTCGATGTCTTCCTTGGCGGTTTCAACCCGTTCGACAGTGACATCGAACCGGTCGCGAAAAGCGTCGATCACCTCGTCCACAAGAACCTGTGGGGCGGATGCGCCCGCCGTCAAACCGACCGATCGGATGCCGTCGATGGCGCGCCAGTCGATCTCTGTCGCACGTTGCACAAGCATGGCATAGTCGCAGCCGCTGGCGCGGGCGACTTCGACCAAGCGGCGCGAGTTGGAGCTGTTGGGCGCCCCGATCACCAGGAGGGCATCCACCTTGGGCGCCACGGCTTTCACGGCCTCTTGCCGGTTGGTGGTGGCATAACAAATGTCTTCTTTGTGTGGGCCGATGATCTTGGGAAACCGCGCCCGCAGTGCCTCGACGATAGCGGCGGTGTCATCGATGGAAAGAGTTGTCTGGGTAATATACGCCAACTGGTCCGGGTCGCGGGGTGCAAGATGGGCCACATCTTCCACGGTTTCGACCAACAACACCTCGCCTTCGGGCAACTGACCCATCGTGCCGACGGTTTCGGGATGTCCCGCGTGTCCGATCATGACCATCTGAAGGCCGGATTGGTGGTGGCGTTCTGCTTCGATGTGGACTTTGGAGACCAACGGGCAGGTCGCATCAACATAGACCATTTCGCGCCGGCTTGCCTCGGCAGGGACTGCTTTGGCCACGCCGTGGGCCGAGAAAATGACTGGCCGATCATTCGGGCATTCGTCAAGCTCTTCGACGAAGACAGCCCCCTTTGCGCGCAACCCATCCACGACGAATTTGTTGTGCACGATCTCGTGGCGCACATAGATTGGCGGCCCCCACTTTTCGATCGCCATTTCGACGATCTTGATGGCACGGTCCACCCCGGCGCAAAAGCCGTTGGGCGCAGCAAGAAACAGTTTGAGGGCGGGCTTTGTCATGGGGTCCTCCGATGCAGCAATGGCTACGCATTTTGTCCCGAAAGGTCTAGTGCCTTGCAAACCTGACCGCGGCACAGGCACGCGGGCGCTTGCACATAAAAAGGCCGGAGAAGTCCCCGGCCTTTAGCGTGCTGCTAACTTAGGTTACGCATCCGGCGCGTCGGTGCGTTCAAATTCCCGAGGCGGGCGACCGATCACGTCCTTCAGTTCCTCCAGCTCAATGAAATTATCCGCCTGGCGACGCAATTCGTCTGCGATCATAGGCGGTTGGCTGCGGATGGTTGAGACGACAGAAACGCGAACCCCCTGCCGTTGCAACGCTTCGACCAGGGGTCTGAAATCGCCGTCACCAGAGAAGATCACAGCGTGGTCGATATGTGGCGCAAGTTCCAGCGCATCGACAGTCAGCTCGATATCCATATTGCCCTTGACCTTACGCCGACCCATCGAGTCGGTGTATTCTTTCGCGGGCTTGGTCACCATCGAAAAGCCGTTGTAGTGCAGCCAGTCCACCAAGGGGCGGATTGGCGAATACTCGTCATTCTCAAGCAGGGCGGTGTAGTAGAACGCACGCAAAAGCTTGCCGCGTCGCATGAATTCCTGCCTGAGAAGTTTGTAGTCGATGTCAAAACCCAGCGATTTGGCGGCCGCATAGAGATTTGAACCATCAATGAACAGCGCAAGCCGTTCGTCTCGATAGAACATAATTGATCCTTTCAAATTCTCTTCGCTGATCAAATCCGTGAGTGGTAATGAAGAAAACAATCAACGAAGAAACACCCGATGCAATCTAGGGACTCGACACCGTGTCGCAAGTAACAATTTGGCAAGATACCTGTCCAAAAGTGCTGGTTTTACTTGGAAGTAACGCCACGTCAACTTTGGAACAGTCAGCAAAAATAGTGCGAGACGCAATTCGTCATCTTGCCGCACTGGGCCTGAGAATCACCCATATCGGGGATTATTATAGCACAGCTTGCTTTCCGGTGGGTGCGGGCCCTGATTTCGTGAATGTTGCAATCGGACTGGACAGCGACTTGGCCGCAAAAGACCTGTTGGCATTGTTCCATCAGGTGGAAGACGCATTCGGTCGCGAACGTCCATCGCGCTGGGCGCAGCGCACACTTGATATCGATCTGGTGGCCTATGAATCGCAGGTCCTGCCGGATGCTGAGGTTCTAAGGCAATGGATGGATCTTCCTTTGGAGGACCAAAAAAGGATTGCCCCTGACCAATTGGTTCTACCGCACCCAAGGATGCACGAACGCGCATTTGTGCTGATTCCCTTAGCCGACGTCGCCCCAGACTGGATCCACCCCATCACAGGCAAAACCGTGCGCGAGATGGCTCATGACCTGCCAGAGGCGGACAAAAAGGGCGTAATCGCCATTCCGTCCCCCTGAATCAGCCCTGTTTTCGCTTGTATATGCGCGGCAAGGGCCCTAGATAGGCGTTTCACATCCCCTTGCAAGGAATGGAGTTAAGTCATGGCCCGCGTGACGGTTGAAGATTGCGTAGACAAAGTGCCGAACCGGTTTGAACTGGTGATGCTTGCGTCGCATCGCGCACGAGAGATTTCGGCAGGCGCCGGACTTACGGTCGATCGTGACAACGACAAGAACCCTGTCGTTGCCCTGCGAGAAATTGCAGACGAAACCCAGACAGCTGACGAACTGCGCGAGCGCATGATCGAAAGCCATCAGACCGAGATCGAAGTTGACGAACCCGAAGACGACAACATGTCGCTTCTTATGGGTGCAGAAGCGTCTGACAAACCGGCTGATGATGACATGTCTGAAGAAAAGCTTCTGCGTGCGCTGATGGAAGCGCAAGGTCAGGGCTAAGGGGCGCTTAGACCCCGCGGGTGGCGGACCGGATGAACGATCTTCCAGATCTTGACCTTGATCTCGATGGGCTGGTTGACCGGATCCACCGCTACAACCCGAAATCCAAAACTGATTTGATCCGTGCGGCGTATGAATATGGCGCACGGATGCACGAAGGTCAGACCCGCCATTCTGGCGAGCCCTATTTCACGCACCCTTTCGCTGTCGCCGAGATACTGGCGGACATGCGACTGGATGATGCGACCATCATCACAGCGCTTTTGCACGACACGATCGAAGATACCGGATCAACCTATTCCGAAGTCTCGAAGCTGTTTGGCAGCGATGTCGCAGAGCTGGTGGACGGGGTCACCAAGCTGACGAACCTGCAGCTTAGCTCCTCTGAAACGAAGCAGGCCGAAAACTTCCGCAAGCTTTTCATGGCAATGTCCAAGGACCTGCGCGTGATTTTGGTGAAGCTTGCCGACCGATTGCACAACATGCGCACCATCCGCGCGATGCGACCTGACAAGCAGGTGCAGAAATCGCGCGAGACAATGGATATCTACGCACCGCTTGCCGGGCGCATGGGTATGCAGTGGATGCGTGAAGAACTGGAAGACCTGGCCTTTCACGTGCTGAACCCAGAAGGCCGCAGTTCGATCATACGTCGGTTCTTGCGGCTTCAGAAAGAAAGCGGCGATGTGATCGAAAAGATCACGAGCGATATCAGGCTGGAGCTGGACAAGGCTGGCATCGAGGCAGAGGCTTTTGGTCGCGCCAAAAAGCCCTATTCGATCTGGCGCAAAATGGAGGAGAAGAACCAGAGCTTCTCGCGCCTGTCGGATACCTATGGTTTTCGCGTCATCACCGAAAACGAGGCTGATTGCTATCGTGTTCTGGGGGTGATCCATCAACGCTGGCGTGCCATTCCGGGGCGGTTCAAGGACTATATCAGTCAGCCCAAATCCAACGGCTATCGGTCGATCCATACAACCGTTTCCGGCCGGGATGGAAAACGGGTCGAGGTGCAGATTCGCACCCGCGAAATGCACGACGTGGCCGAGGCAGGCGTGGCCGCGCACTGGTCCTACAAGGATGGTGTGCGGGCAGAGAACCCGTTTGCCGTTGACCCGGCCAAGTGGATTTCATCGCTGACGGAGCGGTTCGAAGCCGCAGAAGATCATGACGAGTTTCTAGAGCATGTGAAGCTTGAAATGTATCAAGACCAAGTGTTCTGTTTCACGCCGAAAGGCGAAGTTGTGAAGCTGCCGCGCGGTGCGACGCCGCTGGATTTTGCCTATGCGATCCACACCCGAATTGGCGACAGCTGTGTTGGGGCCAAAGTGGACGGTATCCGGGTGCCTCTGTGGACACGCATCAAGAACGGCCAGTCGGTCGAGATCATGACAGCCGAAGGGCAAAGCCCCCAAGCCACGTGGATCGACATTGTGGTCACAGGGCGCGCCAAGGCCGCCATTCGCAAAAGTCTGCGCAGCGTGGATCGCGATCGGTTCGTGCGGTTGGGGCGGGAACTGGCGCGCGTGGCATTTGAACATGTGGGGCGCAAAGCAACAGACAAAGCACTGACCACGGCCGCCAAGCAAATGCGCCTGAAGGACGCGTCAGAGCTTCTTGCGCGCCTTGGCTCGGCAGAGCTGCAGGCCCGTAACGTGATCGAAGCGCTCTATCCGGAAATTGCTGCCGAAGAAGACGAGATTGACGGCGATTCCTTCGTGATTGGGCTTGAGGCTGGGCAGGACTTTGCCCGCGCGCAATGCTGCCAGCCTGTTCCCGGTGAACGGATCGTGGGTATTTCGTATCGCGGCAAGGGTGTGATGGTGCACACGATCGACTGTGAAGCGCTGGCCGAGCTGCACGAAGACAGCTCGCGTTGGGTTGATCTGCACTGGCATGCCGGACAGCATCCGCCTATTCACACCGTCAGTTTCAGCCTGACCATTTCGAATGATGCGGGCGTGCTGGGGCGAATTTGCACATTGATCGGCGAGCAGAAGGCCAATATCTCGGACCTGAGGTTTTTGGATCGGAAGCCGGATTTTTACCGTCTGATTGTTGATGTGGAATTGCGCGATATCGAACATTTGCACGCCATCATGCTGACACTTGAAGCGGATAGTGACGTTGCCGAAGTTCGTAGGCACAGGGATATCACCCGCAAACCGTAGTTCGCCGTTATTGGCCGAAAGGGATCACCCGTGTTCAAGAGAAACCCGCGCTCCTATCTGCGTATAATCGCGGAGTTTTTCTATCCGCGCGGGGGCTGGTATCGGGCGGCGCAGTATGTGATCCATCGGCTCAGACGGCTTCCGGACCCCGCGCACAGGATATCGCGAGGGATTGCGGCGGGGATATTTGCCTCTTTCACGCCGTTCTTCGGGCTGCACTTCCTAACTGCAGCGATCTTGTCATGGATCATGCGTGGAAATGTGCTGGCGTCCCTGCTTGCCACCTTCATAGGCAATCCGATCACCTTTCCCCTGATTGCTGAGCTTTCGGTCAATCTTGGCAATGCGATGTTGGGTTTGCCATCGGATGTTCACCTGCCCGAAATCGCCGCGCAGTTTGCCGGGGCGACCACCGATCTTTGGGCCAATCTACGCGCCGGGTTCACCGAGGATGTGGCGGATTGGTCGCGCCTTTCGCAGTTCGTCGACCGGGTGTTCTATCCCTATCTGGTTGGCTGCCTTGTGCCTGGGATCGTCGCCGGAACGGCCGGGTATGTGCTCGCCAATCCCTTGATCCATGCCTATCAGCGGCGGCGCATCAAGAAGCTGAAAGAGCGATATGAAAAACGGCTGAGCGCGCGACCTGACAAGGCTGGCGATAGCGTTGAAAACCGGTAAGACTGGGCTGACAAATGCCACCACCTGCAAGAAAGGGCGCGCGACATGACCAAACAGGGCGGCAAACTTAGACTTGGCGTGAATATCGACCACGTAGCGACGGTGCGCAATGCGCGCGGAGGTGCTTATCCGGACCCGGTTCGCGCCGCGAAGCTGGCTGAAGAGGCCGGGGCTGATGGCATCACCGCCCACCTTCGCGAAGACCGGCGGCACATCCTTGATGATGACATTGAACGGCTGGTGGCAGAGCTGGCGGTGCCTTTGAATTTCGAGTGCGCTGCAACCGACGAAATGCAAGCGATCGCGCTTCGTCATAAGCCGCACGCGGTCTGCCTCGTGCCGGAAAAGCGCGAAGAGCTGACCACCGAAGGCGGGCTGGAAGTTGCGCGTCAGGACAACAAATTGGCCGAGTTCATCGCCCCGCTGCGCGACGCTGGGTGTCGTGTATCGCTGTTCATTGCCGCTGACCCAGAGCAGATCAAAGCCTCTGCCCGCATTGGTGCTGCGGTGATCGAACTGCACACAGGTGCCTATTGCGATCTGCATGCCGAAGGTCGGTTTGACGAACGCGACGCAGAGCTTGAGCGCCTGCGCGAAGGCGCGACGCTCGCCCATTCGTTGGGACTAGAGGTGCACGCGGGCCACGGTTTAACCTATGACACCGTCGCCCCCATCGCCGCGATGCCCGAGGTGATGGAACTGAACATCGGCCATTTCCTGATTGGAGAGGCAATCTTTCGCGGACTTCCCGACGTTCTTTCCGAGATGCGTCGTTTGATGGACGCGGCGCGTGGATGACGGGCCTCGATCGCCCTCAACGGAGGCCTGAATGATCCTTGGCATCGGCACGGACCTTGCGAATATCGACCGGATCGCGGGCACGTTGGACCGGTTCGGCGATCGTTTCCGCCACCGCGTGTTCACCGAAACCGAGCTGGCAAAAGCTGCGCGTCGCAAAGACGAGGCGGGCACCTTGGCCAAACGCTGGGCGGCGAAAGAGGCGTGCTCGAAAGCGTTGGGCACCGGGCTTGCCATGGGGATCAGCTGGCGCGACATGGCGGTCAGCAACCTGCGCACGGGTCAACCGGTCATGGCGGTGACGGGCTGGGCGGCAGACCGGCTTGCTGAAATGACGCCTGACGGCCACGCGGCGACGATCCACGTCACTCTGACGGATGACCACCCTTGGGCGCAGGCTTTTGTGGTGATCGAAGCGCGACCGGTCGAATTCACTTCGGATTGATGGCAAAGGCGGCGGGGTCAACTTGACTCCGCGCGCGCATCCGCCCATATCGCCCACACCCCCAAAGGGCCGGCGTGGATCGGCTCGACCCAAAGAGGCAGAACCAACAATGGCTGAAAAGAAACAAGAAGGCATTCTAGAGACCGTCAAGACGATCTTTTGGGCGCTTATCATTGCAGGTGTGTTCCGCACGCTGTTCTTCCAGCCCTTCTGGATCCCGACCGGGTCGATGAAAGACACGCTTTTGATTGGCGACTTCCTGTTCGTGAACAAAATGGCCTATGGCTATTCGCGCCATTCCTGCCCGTTTTCGTCCTGCCCGATTTCCGGGCGCCTGTTTGGGTCAGAACCCGAACGCGGCGACGTGGTGGTGTTTCGCCACCCAAGCCTTGGCACTGACTATGTGAAGCGCCTGATTGGTCTGCCCGGCGACAAAATTCAGATCAAGAATGGCGTCCTGTTTATCAATGGTGACGAAGCTACACAGGTTCCCAACGGCACGTTTGAAGAGATCAAGCAGGCGCAGGGCCGGTTCGCGACCTTCCCCCAATGTGCCAACAGTCCGGTTGGACAGGGTGGAACCTGCGTGAAGGAGAAGTCCATCGAAACACTGCCCAACGGCGTCACCCACTCGGTGCTGAACGTGCGCAGCACGCGACTGGACAACACCAACGTGTTCACCGTTCCGGCTGGCGAATACTTCTTCATGGGCGACAACCGCGATAACTCGACCGACAGCCGGGTCAGCCCCAATGCAGGCGGCGTGGGCTTCGTGCCTGCCGAATACCTTTTGGGCCGCGCGGATCGCATCATGTTTTCGGCGGCGGGCAAACGTCTGTTCTTCTTCTGGACGTGGCGCTCGGACCGGTTCTTCAAGGCGATCGAGTGAAGCTGTCCAGCGATCTTCAAGCCTTTCAAGGCCGTATCGGGTATGAGTTCAAAGACCCCGAGTTGCTGATCCGCGCGCTGACCCACGGCTCGTTCTCGTCTGCAACCCGACCTGACAACCAACGGCTGGAGTTTCTGGGCGACCGGGTGCTGGGGCTGGTGATGTCCGAAAAGCTTTTGCGCGATGATCGGGAGGCGCCCGAAGGCACGCTTGCACCGCGCTATAACGCGCTGGTGCGCAAAGAAGCCTGCGCCGATGTCGCGCGTCAGATCGATCTTGGCGACGTGCTAAAGCTGGGTCGATCCGAGATGAAGACCGGCGGGCGGCGCAAGCTGGCCTTGTTGGGCGACGCGATGGAGGCCGTCATTGCGGCGGTCTATCTGGATGGCGGGCTGCAAGCGGCGCGAAGAATGATACTGTCGCTCTGGGGTGACCGCATCGACAAGGTTGAAGATGATGCGCGCGACCCCAAGACCGCGTTGCAGGAATGGGCGCAGGCGCGCAAAATGCCGCCACCGGAATATGTCGAAACCGGCCGCGAAGGCCCTGACCACGCGCCGATGTTTACAATCACTGCCAAGCTGTCCAATGGACGGTCGGCCGAAACCAAGGCCAATTCAAAACGCGCCGCCGAACAAGCGGCCGCCCGCGCGCTGCTGAAGCAGCTGGAGAGCAAGAAATGACAGATCAACCGCAACGCGCCGGTTTCGTCGCCCTGATCGGTGAACCCAATGCCGGGAAATCGACGCTGACGAACTATATGGTGGGGGCCAAGGTCTCGATCGTGACGCATAAGGTGCAAACCACGCGGGCGCGCATTCGTGGTGTTGCCATCGAAGGCAGTTCGCAAATTGTTTTCGTCGACACGCCAGGCCTGTTCCAGCCGCGTCGCCGTCTGGACCGCGCGATGGTTGCCGCCGCGTGGGGCGGGGCTGCGGATGCGGACATTACCGTCTTGCTGGTCGAAGCGCATCGCGGCGTGACCGAAGGCGTGAAGCGCATCCTTGAGGGGCTGGAAGATATCGGCAAAGGCCGCACCGTCGCGCTGGCGATCAACAAGATCGACAAGGTGAAGGCCGAGGTGTTGCTGGCCTTGGCGAAGGATTTGAACGAGCGTTATGACTTTGCCGAGACATTCATGATCTCAGCCGAAAAGGGCCATGGCGTGGCCGCGCTGCGGACGTGGTTGGCAGAACGCTTGCCCGAAGGGCCTTGGCTGTATCCGGAAGACCAGATCGCCGACCTGCCCATGCGCATGATCGCCGCTGAGATGACCCGCGAAAAGCTGACCCTGCGTCTGCATCAGGAATTGCCCTATCAACTGACCGTTGAGACCGAGAACTGGGAAGAACGCAAAGACGGCTCTGCCCGTGTGGATCAGATCATCTATGTCGCCCGCGACGGTCATAAGGGCATTATCCTGGGCAAGAAGGGCGAGACGATCAAAGCCGTCAGCCAATCCGCCCGCGCCGAGTTGGAGGAGTTCATGGGTCGCAAAATCCACCTGTTCCTGCAGGTGAAGGTGCGCCCGAACTGGTTGGATGAAAAAGAGCGTTATTCGGAAATGGGCCTTGATTTCAAGGACGGTAACGCTTGACGCGGCTGACCGCTGATCTGTGGGTCGCCGCCTATCTGACACGGCTGCGCCTGTCTGACATCCCGGCATTTATTACCCAAAAGGGTGACGCGACCGCCGGGGCCGTCTTGGTGAAAATGAACACGCTGGACGGGCAGGCCGTTGTCTATCAACGCAGCTTTGATCTGATGACCGGGGACCGCTGCTGGGTGGTGCTGTCAGAAGGTGACGAGGCCGATGTTGACGCGGCGCTGTCCCGGCAGAAAAGCTTTGACCCGGACCTTTGGGTGATCGAAGTCGAAGACCGCAATGGGCGCCATCTGCTGGATGAGCCTGGGTTGTCGGACTAACGCCATTGCCAACAGCGCGTCGAAGGCTAGGCTGATCGCAGGAGGGTGACAGGCATGGATTGGCGGGATCAGGGCGCGCTTTTGTCTGTGCGCAAGCATGGCGAAACCTCAGTCATTATCGACGTGTTTACGGAAAAGCACGGGCGTCATTCCGGTGTGGTCCGCGGTGGGATCAGCCGGAAGTTAGCCCCAATCCTGCAACCTGGTGCGCAGCTTGATGTTGCATGGCGCGCGCGGCTCGAAGAGCATATTGGCAGCTTCAATGTCGAACCTGTGAAAAGTCGGGCGATGGTTTTGTCTGACCGAACCGCCCTGGCAGGATTGAACGCGATCACGTCGCTTTTGGGGTTCGCGCTGGCAGAGCGTGAACCGCACCCTGATCTTTACCACCGCACGCAAGCCATGCTGGATCTGCTTGGCACAAACGAAGCGTGGCCGACGGCTTACTTGAAATGGGAACTCGCGTTGTTGGAGGATATGGGGTTCGGGCTGGACCTGAGCGCATGCGCCGTGTCCGGCGCGTGCGACGACCTTGCCTATGTCTCGCCCAGAACGGGCCGCGCGGTGTCCGCCGAAGCTGCGGGTGATTGGGCTGAACGGCTGCTCCCCTTGCCGCCCGAGCTTTTGGGGTCAGGCGATGGTTCGGCGCAGAACGTGGTCGACGGGCTTGTTACCACTGGGTATTTTCTAACCCGTTGGCTTGCACATTCGCTGGGTGACAAGCCAATTCCTGAAGCGCGCGCGCGGCTTGTCGATCGACTAAAGCGTGATTTGGGTGCGAAAGGGCTTAACCGCTAGTGCTTAGTTCTGGACGCGGAACACCATTTGCCGACCTGCATCGTTTGACATGATCAATGTGTCATCCAGCACTTCGATTTGCCGCATCTGACCCAGTGCATCAAAGAAAGCCTGTTCAAGCGGCAGCGCGTCGCACGCCATTCTTGTTGCGGCAACGGGCCCGATTTCGAACCAAGGATAGGGCGCTTTTTGTTCGCTTGAATACCGATTACACGGCGCTTGGCCAAAAATGCGCCCGGGTTCAGGGAAGGATATCGTCGCCACTGCATCAAATGGCTCGCGATCCAGTTCCTGCAGCACCCAATTGTCCTTGCGATCCGCAAACCCTGAAATCGTCTCGTCTTTGCATGCCGTCACGGTCAGAGCGGCAATTGCGACGGCTGTCAGTGCGGTTCTTTGCATGGGATTCATCCTCTGGTTTCAGGCTTTCAATATAGGCTCACGCGTCACGAAGGGCCAGTATCGCGGCCAGAAGCGTCGATAGGGTGTTTCTGTCGTCACTGGTGTCGGTGGCTGAAAGCGACCCAAGCCCGATATACGCTCCATAGACGATGCGTTTGAAGTCTGGGTTGGAGAGCCCCAGTTCTTTCAAAGTTTCGTCCAAATAAGACAGGCGTTTTTGGTCAACACGCTGGACAGCGGTCGCAGCGTCCGAAAATCCGTAAGCCCACGCACGAATAGCAGGTTCGGCAGTCGCGGGTCCGTGCAGCGCGTTGTGTGGGTGCAATGTGTCGCCAAGCCGATGCAGTCGTTTTACAGGGTCTTGCTCTTCGGATCGCGCAAGATCTATCGCATCCGACAATTGCTGTTCCCACAGCGCAAGAAGCCGCAGGTGATAGTCAGGGACATCCTTGAAATGCCAATAAAAAGAACCCTTTGTCGTGCCTAGGACGCGTGCAAGCGGTTCTGCCTTGAGCGCCTCTGGGCCATGTTCTGACAGGGCTTTAAACCCCGCAACTATCCAGTCTTCTGATTTGAGGCGGGGTTTGGTCGCAGTCATTACGATTTTCCAATGCATTGCATACGCAGGCGTATGCGCGGCCTATCAGCGACCAAAATCATGCGCAAGCGTGTATATTGAAAGCTGCCTGCATGCCCCCATTTGAGGCCAAGTTCCGCCGATGCCGCAGGGCGGCATCGACTGTTACCTATCCCAGCAACCGCCGGGCGATCACTTGGGCTTGGATCTCGGCAGCGCCTTCGAAGATATTCAAAATGCGCGCGTCGCACAGCACACGGCTGATCTGATATTCCAGCGCGAAACCATTGCCGCCGTGAATTTGAAGCGCGTTGTCAGCGCAGGCCCATGCGACGCGCGCGCCCAGCAGCTTCGCCATACCGGCTTCAAGGTCGCAGCGTTGGTCATGGTCTTTTTCCCAAGCGGAATAATAGGTCAGCTGGCGCGCCACCATGATCTCGACCGCCATCATTGCCAGCTTGTTGGCAACACGTGGGAAATTGATTAGGGATTTGCCGAACTGCTTGCGGTCCTCGGCATACTGCATGCCAATTTCCAGGGCGTTCTGGGCGACACCGATCGCGCGGGCTGCGGTTTGGATGCGGGCGGCCTCGAAGGTTTTCATCAGCTGCTTGAAGCCCTGACCTTCTTCGCCACCCAGAAGGTTTTCACCCTTCACCTTGAAGCCATCAAAGGCCAGCTCAAATTCCTTCATGCCGCGATAGCCCAGCACCTCGATCTCGCCGCCGGTCATGCCCTCGGTGGGGAAGGGGTTTTCGTCATCGCCGGGTTGCTTTTCGGCCAGAAACATCGACAGACCACGATGATCGGTCGAATTCGGATCGGTGCGCGCCAAAAGCGTCATGATATGTGTGCGAGCGGCGTGGGTGATCCAGGTCTTGTTGCCCGTCACTTCGTAATCACCGTCTGCGGTCTTGACCGCGCGAGTGCGCAGCGACCCCAGGTCGGAACCGGTGTTGGGCTCGGTGAAAACGGCGGTGGGCAGGATCTCGGCCGACGAGATTTTCGGCAGCCAGTGTTCCTTCTGCGCGTCTGTGCCGCCAGCCAAGATCAACTCGGCAGCGATCTCGGACCGGGTGCCCAGCGAGCCGACACCGATATAGCCGCGGCTCAGTTCTTCGGACACGACGACCATCGACGCTTTCGACAGCCCCATGCCGCCGTATTCTTCGGGAATGGTCAGGCCGAAGACACCCATCTCGGCCAGTTCCTCGAGGATTTCCATCGGGATGTAGTCATCCTTCAGGTGCCATTCATGCGCGTTGGGAACGACCCGGTCATCGGCATAGCGGCGGAAGGTTTCGCGGATCATCTCAAGCTCTTCATCCAGGCCAGAGGCGCCGAATGTGGCGTGTCCCGCGTTGTCGCGCATCAATTCAACAAGGCGCGAACGAGCGGCTTGGCTGTTGCCCGCAGCGATCAGCGTCTCAATCGCATCGGTGTCCAGCGCGGTGCCATCGATCCCCATATCCGAAAGGCGGGCGAACTCGTTCTGGCTCATCATGATACCGCCCTTCATCTGGGACAGATATTCCCCGAAGGCGATTTGCAGGATCAGCTTTTCCATTTCGCCCAAGCGGGCGTTTTCGCTTAGCCGTGTCGCCCAAGCGTGCATCTGACGCAGGCTTTCGACATAGGTTGCGAGCCACGACAAGGCGTGCGCAGCGGCTTGGTGTTCTTCCAGCTTGGCCCCTGAAATGCGGTCGCCATCGACAACCATTGTGTGGACGGATGATTTGGCGGCCTTGAAAACGGTTTCAACCGGGGCCAGGGCCGCGCCCGTCAGGTTCAAAAGGTTGTCGATCAGGGGGCTTGTCATCACTGTCTCCTGTCACAGTCTGAGCCGGGATTCGGCTGGATATCTCGCGTCTGCAGAGAAATAATCCTTTTGCAGGTGCAGCGCAATTAAAATACAACAATCGACCCGAAAACGTAAATTTATGACGCGACAAATTGCATACTGCATTTCTTTGATGCCTCGGATAGAAGCTGAAAAGGTAGTCTTCACGGGAAGAAACGATGGGTATTTTGGCCGAGCTTTCGATGGTTACGTTGCTTCTGGCTTTCGCGATCACTTTGTTCGCGGGATTCGTCAAAGGCGCTGTCGGATTTGCCATGCCGTTGATCATGATCTCCGGTCTGGCGACGGTTATGCCTGCAGAAATGGCGTTGGCGGCTTTGATCTTGCCAACCGTGTTGACGAATGTTCAACAAGCGCTTCGTCAGGGGCCAGCGGCGGCCTTGGCTGCGGTGTCAAAGTTTCGGGTGTTCCTGGTCGCGATGATCATCTTCCTTGCCCTCAGTGCTCAGCTTGTCACCCAATTGCCGCAAAGCACGTTGTTCATCGTGATCGGCGGTCCGATCGTGGCGTTTTGCCTGATGCAGTTGAGCGGCTGGAAGCCCGTGCTGAAGCCCGAGCATAGACTGCGTGATGAGGGGCTGATCGGGGCCTTTGCGGGGTTCGTGGGCGGTTTGTCCGGTGTTTGGGGGCCGCCAACGGTCGCCTATCTGACAGCAATCGAAACGCCGAAAACCGAACAAATGCGCGTGCAGGGCGTGATCTATGGGGCGGGTGCCATCGCGCTGGTCATGGCGCATATGAAATCCGGTGTGTTCAATGCGCAGACCGCGCCGCTTTCTGCGTTGATGCTGGTGCCGGCACTGGCCGGTATGGTGGTTGGAAACTGGTTTCATGACCGAATGCCGCAGAAAACATTCAAACGGGCAACCTTGATGGTTCTGACGGTGGCTGGGCTGAATCTGATCCGCAAGGGGTTGATGGGTTAGCCTGCGATCCGTTTCCGAAGCGCGGCAGTGTGATAGCAAAAACTCGTTCGGCCGACTTGCCCCAACGCGCCGTCAACCGGTCGTTAATGTGAAGGTTCGCCGTGACGAAGCGTTAGCTTGCAAAAAAAACGCCCCGGCGCAGGACCGGGGCGTTTGTTCTGTCGATCTGGGCAAGAGGTCTTAGCCAATTGCGACGGATTTAACGTCGTCGTCGATATCGGTTTCGTATTGGGTGAAGTTCTCCGAGAACATCTTAACCAGCTTTTGAGCCTGCGCGTCATAGGCCGCTGCATCCTGCCATGTGCGGCGCGGGTTCAGCAGAAGGTCAGGAACGCCCTCAACGGTGACGGGCACTTCGAAGCCGAAATTCTCATCCTTGCGGAATTTGACATCGGCCAACGATCCATCAAGGGCTGCAGTCAGAAGGGCGCGGGTGGCGCGGATGGGCATCCGTGACCCGGTGCCGTATGCACCACCAGTCCAGCCGGTGTTGACCAGCCAGCATGTCGCACCGTGTTTGGCGATCTTGTCGCGCAGCAGCGCACCATATTCAGCCGGGCGGCGCGGCATGAAAGGCGCACCGAAGCAGGTCGAGAATGTGGGCTCGGGCTCGGTCACACCTTTTTCAGTGCCGGCGACCTTTGAAGTGAAGCCAGAAAGGAAGTGATACATCGCTTGTGCGGGACTGAGCCGCGCGATCGGAGGCAGCACACCAAATGCATCGCAGGTTAGCATGATGATGTTCTTGGGGTGGCCACCGATGGCTGACTTCGACGCGTTGGCGATATAATGCAGCGGATAGGCGCAGCGCATATTCGCCGTCAGGCTGTCATCTTCGAAATCAAGTTCTTTGGTCTCTTCGTCGTAGACCATGTTTTCGATCACGGTCGCGAACTTTTGCGTCGTGGCATAGATCTCGGGCTCGGCTTCGGGGGACAGGTTGATTGTCTTGGCATAGCAGCCACCTTCGAAGTTGAAGGTGCCGGTATCCGACCAGCCGTGTTCGTCATCACCAATCAGCGTGCGCTCTGGATCCGCCGAAAGTGTCGTCTTGCCGGTGCCGGACAGGCCGAAGAAAATTGCGGTATCGACCGGGTTGCTTTTGGCGTGGTTGGCCGAGCAGTGCATCGGCATCACGCCTTTTTCCGGCAGAATGTAGTTCAGAAGGGTAAAGACCGACTTCTTGTTCTCGCCGGCATATTCCGTGCCACCGATCAGGATGATCTTACGTTCGAAATTCAGCGCAATGACGGTTTCAGACCGGCAACCATGCCGTTTTGCATCTGCCTTGAAGGTCGGGCAGTTGATGACGGTGAATTCGGGGTCGAACTCGTCCAGCTCGTCACGGTCTGGGCGGCGTAGCATGTGACGAATGAACAGGCCATGCCAGGCAAGCTCAGTCACCAGGCGAACGTCCAGCCGATAAGCTGGGTCAGCGCCGCCAAACAGGTCCTGCACGTAGTAATCCTTGCCCTTCATGTGCTTCAGCATGTCGTCATAAAGAACATCGAACTTGGCCGGGTCCATCGGCGGGTTGTTTTCCCACCAGATATGCGGCTCGACGCCCGGTGTTTTGACGACGAACTTGTCCAACGGTGAACGGCCTGTGTGCTTTCCGGTCGTGACCAGGAATGCACCGCCATTGCCAAGGCTCCCTTCACCGCGGTCGAGGGCAGCTTCGATCAGCGCAGGCTCCATCAGGTTGTAGTAGACATTGCCAAGCCCCGTGATGCCTTGATCTTCCAAGCGGCGTTCTGGGTTTACCCGTCCAGTGGTCATGTTGTGCTCCTGTCGCCGGCATGTCTGCGGCCGGCGTGTTCTGGTTTCACATAAAAGCGCAAGGCACGAACCCCGCGCGCTGACCCTCATGTGAACGAGGGCCAATAATCGCGCTATAGCATGGTGAGTTTCAAATGGAACAGGTCGCAAGCGCGCAGTTAGCGCAACCAAGAGCGTGTTTGCGCAACCATGTTTCGCAACCGAATGCAGGATTGTGAGGCATATTCGCCAACATTTCGCACAAACCGTGAAAGATTGATACTCTTCGCTCCTTCGATTCGCAGATCCCTGTTGATTCGAAAGACTGAAAACTGAACAATGGCTCAAAACGATAAAAGAAATTGAGCAGTGCGAGGAGACCTCTCATGTCGAGGATCGCTTTGGTTGACGATGACAGGAACATTCTGACATCCGTCGCGATAACGCTTGAAGCCGAAGGCTTCGAAGTTGAAACTTTCAATGACGGACAAAGCGCGCTGGACGCGTTCAATCAGCGTTTGCCTGATCTGGCGGTGCTGGATATCAAGATGCCGCGCATGGACGGGATGGATTTGCTGCAACGCCTGCGGCAGAAAACCAAGACCATGCCGGTGATTTTCCTGACCTCAAAAGACGACGAGATTGACGAGGTTTTAGGGCTTCGCATGGGCGCAGACGACTATGTCACCAAGCCCTTCAGCCAGCGGTTGTTGGTCGAGCGCATTCGTGCGCTTTTGCGGCGGCAGGAGGTGATCGCCAAGGACGATGCTGGCGATGTCGAGGAAAGCAAGTCGCTGGTGCGTGGCGAACTGACAATGGACCCGCTGCGGCACGCGGTGACCTGGAAGGGCAACGATGTGTCCCTGACGGTAACTGAGTTCCTGTTGCTTCAGGCTTTGGCGCAACGTCCGGGCTTTGTGAAAAGCCGCGACCAGCTGATGGATGTTGCCTATGACGATCAGGTTTATGTAGATGACCGCACGATCGACAGTCACATCAAGCGGCTTCGGAAGAAAATGCGCACGGCTGACGATGACTTTTCGGCCATCGAAACACTTTATGGTATCGGGTATAGATACAACGAAGAATAACGCCCAACGCGTTGGAAATGACGGTGACGAAGGTGAGAGACACCAAAGCCACATCTGGCTCGGATCTTATTCTGGGTGAAGATTGGGTCTCGCCGACTGGCGAGATGGACTATGAACTGCGCGACAAACGCGCCAAACGCGGGTTGATCTCCATCAATCGGTCTCCTTTGGCGCGCAAGATCATTACCTTCAACCTGTTGGGTCTTGTCGTGCTGGTCGCGGGTGTTCTGTATCTGAACCCGTTCCGTGACAGCCTTCTTTTCCAGCGTGAGC
Source organism: uncultured Aliiroseovarius sp. (assembly GCF_947497285.1). Lineage (GTDB taxonomy): Bacteria > Pseudomonadota > Alphaproteobacteria > Rhodobacterales > Rhodobacteraceae > Aliiroseovarius. The sequence goes on from NZ_CANMFT010000007.1 coordinate 210,101, forward strand.
GTGGACTTGTTGTCGAAGCCGAACTGATCGCGGATGTTTTCGAGGCGCAATTGGAGCAGGTCGGCGAATTGCAGATCGTCGATCCAGAGGACGTCCCCGATGTCTTCTTGTCCGAAAGCGAGGCAGAGACCGAACTGGTGGCCGTAGCACCTGCCGAACCGAATTTCGTGGAAACCCTAGCAGATCTTCACTTGCCCGTTGGGCTCGAGGTTTTCATCTTTGATGCCGACGAATTGCTGATCGCTTCATCTGTGGGACAGCCACGCGACGAAGTTTCGCCCAAAGACGTGCTGCAGCGCGAGGTGGGATCGACGATCATCACCGACATGCTGAACTCTCTGTGGGAAGGGGTCTCGGGCCTTATTGCAAAGGGCGACGAGTTCTCGGTCCCGCTTGACGCCGAAGTGATGGCACGCACGCTATACCCTGTCGCGATGAGCGGCACGACCCAAGTGTCTAACGGTGTTGACCAGAATGGTGGCACAGTTTTCACCGTGGCGACGCCGATCCTTCAGGGCGGTGTGCCGGCAGGTGTGGTGGCAATCACCAGTGCCGCAGGTGAACTGGATGAACTTGTGCGGGCCGAGCGTGAACAGCTTTTGCAGATGTTCGTGATCGCAATTCTCGTGTCTATCGGGCTAAGCCTCGTGCTTGCCTCGACCATTGCGAACCCTTTGTCCGACCTTGCGACCGCAGCCGAGCTGGGGGGCGACGGACATGGCAAGAACGTCAAACCCGGACGCGTCCGCATCCCTGACCTGACGGCGCGCCCTGATGAAATCGGGCGCCTTTCGGGTGCGTTGCGCGGGATGGTGGCCGCGCTTTATGATCGGATCGACGCGAACGAACAATTCGCAGCCGACGTGGCACATGAAATCAAGAACCCGCTGGCCAGTCTTCGGTCGGCAATCGGCACGTTGCGTCTTGCCAAGAAAGACGAACATCGCACCAAACTGCTTGATGTCATTGATCATGACGTGCGCCGGCTTGATCGATTGGTCAGCGACATTTCCAACGCCTCGCGGCTGGACAGCGAACTTGTGAAGGAGGAGGAGGAATCTTTCGACCTGCTCAAGATGCTGCGAAACTTGGCCGAGTATCTTGGCAACGAAGGCAGCGACAAAGGCGTCGAGTTTATCACAGATTTGCCGCCCGACCCGATCACCATCAACGGGCTGGAGGCGCGGCTCGCGCAGGTTTTCGTCAATCTCATCACCAACGCGCTAAGCTTCTGTGAAGAAGGCGATGCAATTCGCGTCTGGGCGCGGCGGCGTGAAAACCGCGTTCTGGTCGTGATCGAAGACACCGGCCCTGGCATTCCCGAACAGGCGCTCAGCAAGATTTTCAAGCGGTTCTATTCCGAACGGCCAGAAAACCAGTTTGGCAACAACTCTGGTTTGGGGCTGGCGATCTCGAAGCAGATCGTCGAAGCCCATGGTGGGGTGATCTGGGCCGAAAACATTCGTCCGACGGATGCGGATGTGACCTCGGACCCATTGGGTGCGCGCTTTGTCGTGGGTTTGCCGGTGTGATCGACACCGACGGAACGCTGATTGAAAACCACCACGCGACCACCGTCGCGGTCGGGACTGCCGCAGCCATGATCGTTGGCCCGTCCGGGTCGGGCAAGTCTGCGCTGGCGCTTGAGCTGATCGGGATGGGGGCCAAGCTGATTTCGGATGATATCAGCCGTGTCGCGCTGATCGACGGCGCGCCTGTCGTGCTTGCCCCCGATCACCTTCACGGTGTCATCGAAGCGCGCGGTGTCGGGTTAATCCAAGTTCCCTGGGGGGCTGAAGCCCGGTTACATCTGGTCGTCGATATGTCGGAAAATCAGCTTGAGCGGTTCCCCAGATCACAACTTGTCACAACCGTTGTAGGATGTGCAGTCGAGCGGGTCTTGCGGGTTGACGCCCCCTATTTCGCGAGTGCCTTATACCACCTGCTGAACAATGGCAGGTTTTCCGACACTAACTAGGCGATCAGAATGGCGGATGACAGCGACAAGATCGAACAAAAGGTTGTTCTGGTAACCGGACCTTCCGGGGCTGGACGAACGACCGCCATTCGCGTGCTGGAAGACATCGGCTATGAGGTGATCGACAACCTTCCGCTGTCGTTGATCAGCCGGGTTCTGTCGGGGCCTGCGCTGGGGCGTCCTCTGGCGCTGGGCGTTGATGTGCGCAACCGCGATTTTTCGACCGAGATGATGCTGCAGGTGATCGAGGACCTGCGCGAGGACCACACCCATGAGGTTGAGGTTCTGTATCTGGACTGCTCACGCGATGTGTTGATCCGCCGATATTCCGAGACCCGGCGGCGCCACCCTCTGGCCCCAGCCGAAACGCCTGACCATGGGATCACGCGGGAGATAGAGTTGTTGATCCCGGTGCGCGGGCGCGCAGATGTGCTGATCGACACCTCCGAGCTGTCACCGCATGACCTCAAAGATGAAATCATGCGATGGCTGTCGGAATCGGGCGCCGAGAATCTGGCCGTATCGGTCCACTCGTTTTCGTATAAACGCGGCGTTCCGCGCGGTCTTGATATGGTGCTGGATGCTCGTTTCCTGCGAAACCCGCATTGGGAAGCCGACTTGCGCGTATTGGACGGGCGATCGGCGGCGGTCGCGGACTATGTGGCGGCAGACGAACGATTCGACGAATTCTTTACGCGAGTGTCCGAGCTGGTCGAATTCCTCATCCCCGCCTACGGGGAAGAGGGGAAATCGCATCTGGCCATCGGCTTTGGCTGCACAGGTGGGCAACACCGTTCGGTTGCCCTGACGGAAAGGTTGGCAAAGACGCTTGCGCAGAAGGGCTGGCAGGTGTCAATTAGACACCGGGAATTGGAACGCCGGGCCGAAGCGGGACTGGCGTCAAACAAGTTGGGGTAATGAGCGTGATCGGCATCGTGATCGTCGCGCATGGCGGGCTTGCCAGGGAATACCTGGCCGCTGTCGAACACGTCGTCGGCAAGCAATCTGGCATGCGTGCTATTTCGACAGATGCGGAATGCGATCGCGACAGTAAGAGTGACGAAATCTCGACCGCGGCGGACAGTGTCGACCAGGGCGACGGCGTGATCGTTGTCGTTGACATGTTCGGCGGATCGCCAGCCAATCTTTCGCTGCCTGCCTGTAGCAAGCCAGATCGGATGATCCTTTACGGGGCCAATTTGCCGATGTTGGTCAAGCTTGCGAAATCCAGACATTTGCCGATAGGCAAGGCAACGGAAAAGGCGCTTGCAGCAGGGCGAAAATATATCGACTGTATGGACGGTATACAGGGGGTATAGGGCCATGAGCACCAGCCGTGATCTGGAAATTGTCAACGTAAAGGGCCTGCACGCGCGGGCCTCGGCCAAATTCGTCGAGACAGTGGAATGTCATGATGCGACGGCGCGCGTTTCCAAGGATGGTTTGGATGCGGAAGGGGATTCGATCATGGGCTTGTTAATGCTTGCCGCGTCGCAGGGCACATCGATCCATGTTGAAACCGCTGGCCCACAAGCCCCCGAATTGCTAGAGGCGCTGGAGGCTTTGGTTGCTGACAAGTTCGGCGAAGGCATGTAATGACCTTTTCTTTGCGTGAATGCGATAGGATGGACCGTGGTGCAGAAGGCGAACAATGAAATCGGAGAAGTGGCGCGGGACAACCTGTCCTTTGATCACTACGACCGACGCAGTCTGACCTACGCGAATTCGTTCAACAATCCGGTGCAGTCTGTCGTCATTCGCGCGGTCGAATGGGGCACTGGCAAGCTGTCTATCTTGCGAATGGTGCGCAAGCTTGAACGACGTGGCGCGCCGATGGGCCATGCCTTTTGGACCGCTTGTCTGGATGTCATGGGCATTCAGGTTCAAACGCCTGATGACCAGTTGGCCAACATCCCCAACGCGGGGCCGGTGGTTGTGGTGGCCAATCACCCGCATGGGTTGGTGGATGGGATGGTGCTGGCTGAACTCATCGGGCGACGCCGGGATGATTATCGCATCCTGACGCGATCCGTGTTGGATGGTCTGGATGCTGTTGCGTCATCCTATATGATCCCGGTGCCTTTTCCGCACGATCCAGACGCGCAACAAAAGATGGTCGATATGCGCGCTGCAACCATGGCACATCTGAAAGCTGGCGGGCTTGTAACCTTGTTTCCGTCAGGTGTGGTTGCGTCGTCAAAGACATTGATGGGGCCGGCAATTGAACGCGAATGGAATGTCTTCACCGCGCAGCTTATTCGTCGTTCCGGCGCCCGCGTCGTTCCGATCTATTTCCCGGGTGCAAATTCGCGTTGGTATCAGATTGCAAACCGACTTTCAGCAACGATGCGGCAGGCGCTTTTGCTGCATGAGATCGTGAACAGTTGCAATCGTCCGGTAAGCCCGGTTGTCGGCGAACCCCTGAATGAAGAGCAGATGGAACGTCTGCACACAGACCCACGTGGGTTTATGACATGGCTGCGCGATCACACGCTGGCGCTTGGAAAAGGCTAAGTTGCAGGCTGTCGCGAAAAGGCCCCCGATCAGGCCCTGATCTTGCGTGTTGGTCTGGATTACCGCGTCGGGACCGGCTCATCGCCACGATAATCATAAAACCCTCGTTTCGACTTGCGGCCCAGCCACCCGGCTTCGACGTATTTTGTTAAAAGCGGGCAGGGGCGATATTTGGTATCGGCCAACCCGTCATGCAAGACGTTCATGATGGCAAGACAGGTATCAAGACCAATGAAGTCAGCCAGCTCAAGCGGCCCCATCGGGTGGTTGGCCCCCAACTTCAACGAGGTGTCGATGCTCTTCACCGACCCAACGCCTTCGTAAAGCGTATAGACGGCCTCGTTGATCATCGGCATCAGGATACGATTGACGATGAAAGCGGGGAAGTCTTCAGCGCTGGCGGCAGTTTTGCCCAACCGCTCCACGACGCCAAGACAGGCGTTGAATGTGGGTTCGTCTGTTGCAATGCCGCGGATCAATTCGACCAGTTGCATCAACGGCACGGGGTTCATGAAGTGGAACCCCATGAAGCGTTCCGGGCGGTCGGTGCCGCTGGCCAGCCGCGTGATCGAGATCGACGAGGTGTTGGATGTCAGGATGGTGTCAGGCTTCAGGTGCGGCAGCAGCCCATCGAAAATCTGTTTCTTCAGTGCTTCGTTTTCAGAGGCGGCCTCGATGATCAAATCAGTCGCGCCAAGCTCTGGCAGCTTCATCGTGGTCGAGATCAAACCCATCGCTGTGTCACGTTCGGTTTGGGTAATGGCATCGCGGGACACCTGGCGATCCATGTTCTTGGCGATGCGTGCAATCGCGGCGTCCAGACTGTCTTGGCTGATGTCGTTCAGGCGCACTTCATACCCGGCCAATGCCAACACGTGTGCAATGCCGTTGCCCATTTGGCCGGCGCCCACAACCCCTACGGTCTCGATGGTCATCTTATCCCTTTCCTTGTCTGGCCTCAGACTATGCGGCGCTGCGGCACAGGCGCAAGGGTTAAGCGACCACTAAGAGAATTACCTGCATTTGAGCATTAGCGATTTGGCAACGGGTCGGTGCGAATCTCTGTCTCGGGTGAAATATATTTGGAGTGGGTGGTATGGCTTACGAGACACTTGGGAAAGGGTCCCTTGATTACGTGCCGTGTCGATATGGCGCGTCGAAGATTTTGTTTCGAGGACCGAAAAAGAAATTGACGCAACCCTATCTGGCGATGCTGGGCGGGACAGAAACCTATGGAAAATTTGTCGAACGCCCCTATCCGGCGCTGGTCGAGCGTGATGCAGGGATTACGTCGGTAAATCTGGGCTGTCCGAACGCAGGTGTCGACGCCTTCGTCTATGATGACACCCTAATTGATGCTTGCAAGAAGGCAGAGATGACAGTGGTGCAGATCATGGGCGCACACAACATGTCGAACCGGTTCTATGCGGTTCATCCGCGCCGAAATGACAGGTTCCTGCGCGCCTCGAAGCTGTTGAAAGCAATCTATCGCGAGGTGGATTTTACGGAATTCAATTTCACGCGTCATTTGCTGAACACGTTGGAGGAGATTTCGGCTGACCGGTTTGCGATGATCCAGCAGGAATTGCGAGAAGCTTGGGTGGCGCGGATGAAAATGCTGATCTCGCGTTTGAACGGCAACGTGGTTTTGTTGTGGATGTCGGACCACGCGATTGCTGACGGTGGACGGGACGGTATTCACGGAACAGACCCGTTGTTCGTGGATCAGGACATGATCAACGAGGTAAAGCCCTTCGTGCGCGAACTGGTCGAGGTCGTCGTGGCAGAAAGCGAGATTTCGGTCGGGCGTGAAGATCTTGTCTATTCGGACATGGATGAACCCGCGACCCATCAAATGCTGGGCACGGTTGCACATCGAAAGGCAAACCGCGCATTGCAAGAGGTGCTTCAGACGGTGATTTGACGGTGACCGCGGCGGGTGCGACCGGAAAAGGGCGGTCGAGCTTTCCCAACGTTGGGCCATTTCAAATAGAAAGGCCCGCCACTCAGGCGGGCCTTTGCTTTTTCGATTTCCGTCTGATCAGAGCTTGTCGGTCAGCGCAGGCACTGCGTCGAACAGGTCGGCCACCAGACCGAAGTCGGCAACCTGGAAGATCGGTGCTTCTTCGTCTTTGTTGATCGCGACGATGATCTTGGAGTCTTTCATGCCAGCCAAGTGCTGGATCGCGCCCGAGATACCAACGGCGATGTAGAGGTCAGGGGCGACGACCTTACCGGTCTGGCCCACCTGCCAGTCGTTCGGGGCGTAGCCCGAGTCAACCGCCGCGCGCGAAGCGCCAACAGCGGCGCCCAGCTTGTCTGCCAGCTTCTCGATCAACGCGAAGTCGTCTTCGGACCCCACGCCACGACCACCGGACACGACAACGCCAGCCGACGTCAGCTCGGGCCGGTCGCTTTCGGCAACCTTGTCTTCGACCCATTCCGATAGACCGGGGTTATCAGCGGCAGACACGGTCTCAACCGAAGCCGACCCGCCTTCGCCAGCCGCATCAAAGGTCGAGGTGCGGAAGGTGATGACCTTCTTGGCATCTGACGATTTGACGGTCTGCACGGCGTTACCGGCATAGATCGGGCGTTCAAACGTGTTGGCGTCCACCACACCCGATGCGTCCGAGATCACCATAACGTCCAGAAGTGCTGCCACACGGGGCATCACGTTCTTGGCGTCGGTGGTGGCGGGCGCAACAATGTGCTCGTAATCACCTGCCAGCGACACGATCAGCGCTGCGGTTGATTCTGCCAGACGATGACCCAGCGAAGGATCTTCGGCGATCAGCACCTTCGACACACCGTCGATTTTCGCGGCAGCGTCGCCAGCAGCGGCGGCAGATGCGCCAGCGGCCAGAACCGTCACGTCACCCAGTGCTTTCGCGGCGGTGACAGCCTTGGCGGTGGCGTCCATCGCCAGTTCGCCATTGTTGACTTCTGCGAGAAGAAGAACAGCCATTATACAGCCCCCGCTTCTTTAAGTTTCTCTACCAGTTCGTCGACCGAACCCACGATGATGCCTGCGGCACGCGAAGCGGGTTCAGCGGTCGAAACGATCTCAAGGCGCGGTGTGACGTCGACGCCGTAATCGGCGGCAGTTTTTTCGTCCAGCGGCTTTTTCTTGGCCTTCATGATGTTGGGCAGCGACGCATAGCGCGGCTCGTTCAAACGAAGATCAACGGTGACGATGGTCGGCATCGAAACCTTGATGGTCTGAAGACCGCCATCCACTTCGCGGGTCACAACGGCTTTGTCGCCGTCAATGTCCAGTTCAGAGGCAAACGTGCCTTGCGACCAGCCCAGCAGGGCCGACAGCATTTGGCCGGTGGCGTTCATGTCGTTGTCGATGGCTTGCTTGCCGGCCAACACGAGGCCCGGCTGCTCTTCTTCCACAACTTTCGCCAAAATCTTGGCCACGGCCAGCGGTTCGATGTCGTTATGAACATCATCAGCCGCAACCACCAGAATGGCGCGATCCGCGCCCATCGCAAGCGCGGTGCGCAGCGTTTCCTGGCTTTGCTTTACGCCGATCGACACGACGACAATCTCGTCGGCCTTACCAGCTTCTTTCAGGCGGATGGCTTCTTCGACGGCAATCTCGTCAAAGGGGTTCATCGACATTTTTACGTTTGCAAGATCGACACCGGATCCGTCCGCTTTCACACGAACCTTCACGTTGTAGTCGATCACGCGCTTCACAGGCACAAGCACCTTCATTGGCGTGTCTCTCCCAATTAAGCCCCGGATGGGGCGGTCTCAGTTCTTCTCCCGTTTACCGGGTCGTGGGCGCTGAAAACAGCGTAAAATCGTCACGTTCTGCGCTAAGGACGCCGCGTTTTTTGGTTTTGCAGGGGATTCATTGCGAGAATGTTTCCACCCTGCGCCAATCAAGACCTTTTGCTTCGGCGTGGGAGCAGCGTGCATATTGAACGGGAATCGGCAAGGAGGGTCCGAAATGCAGACAACAACGGAACCATTAGAGGTCCTAGACGCGCCGGCGCGGACGATAGCGGGCACAGTGAAATCCTATGACATGCAATCGCGCGCGACCATTCCTGCCCAATGGCAAGCGTTCTACGATGCGGGCCCTCAGTTCGAACACGGTGTCGAAGGTGCGATGTTTGGTGTTTCGTTCGATGCCGATGCCACCGGCGCATTTCGTTATGCTGTCGGTCGCGAAGTGTCCGACCGGTCGGCAACATTGGCTTCCGGTTTAAGCTATGTTGATTTGTCAGAAGGGCGATATGCCGTGCGTCGGGCGTTTGGTCCTATGAAAGAATTGCCACAAGTCTTCGACCTTGTTTTCACCAAGGATTTGCCGGCCAAAGGGCTACAGCCACGTGAGGGCGCGTGTTTTGAACGCTACCCGGATGATCCACGCAACAGCGCGGACGCGATGGCGTATGAAATCTGGGTTCCCGTAAAGTGACGCCCTGCAAGCTGACTTAGCGGTTCGCCCCCGGCACCCAAAGCACGTCCGATTTGCCGTCGTCATTTGCGACACGCGCGGCCACGAAACACCAGTCCGACAGGCGGTTCAGGTATTTGATAGCGGCGGGGTTCACGTCTTCGACGGTTGCAAGCTCGGTCGTCAGCCGTTCGGCGCGGCGGCTTACGGTGCGTGTTAGATGCAGATAGGCGGCCAGCGCGGACCCGCCGGGCAGGATGAAGCTGCGCAGGGGCTCCAACGCTTTGTTCATCGCGTCGATTTCCGCCTCAAGCCGGTCAACCTGAGCGTCATTCATCCGAAGCGGCGGGTATTCGGCCTCGTCATCCTTGTCCCTATGCGGGCGGCACAGGTCAGCGCCCAGATCGAACAGGTCGTTCTGGATGCGGGCCAAGGCCGCGTCGATGTCACCTTCGGCATGCAGTCTGGCCAGCCCAATCGTGGCATTGGTTTCGTCCACGGTGCCATAGGCATCAACGCGGGCCGAATGCTTCGCAACGCGCGACCCATCGCCCAGTGCTGTTTCGCCCTTGTCGCCGGTGCGCGTGTAAATCTTGTTCAGGACAACCATCAGCCGTTTCCTCCTCGTATCCAAACGAACAGCAGGATCAGCGCGATCGCGACGGCTTGCGCATATATCCGATACCGCATGAACCGGTTCGAGTGCTTGCGCGATGTCTCTCCGCCGATGCCGAACGTGCCGATGCCCATCAATAGAATGATGGCAACGCTGCCAACCGCAACTACGACTAGGGCAAATAGCGGATCGTCGAACATGCTGTTTCCTTGGGTCAGTATCTCGTGTTTCAGATAGCCCCGAAACCGCAAGATTGCGAGGGGTAATCCGTCGCGCCTAGCCGTTGGGCGTAAACCGGTCGAGGATACGGGTCGACAAAAGGCGGCGCGCAATCCCGGCGATGCGGGTGGCCGTCGTGACATAATAACGTGGCTTTGGGTTGCGGCTTTCCAGCGCGTGGACCAGCTTGTCGGTTACGGCAGATGGCGGCAATTCGAACGTGTCGGGTGTGCCGCTGTCGTCGTAAAGGCGTTCGCGCAGTTTGTGGTAAAGCCCAGCGCGGGCGCTGTTTTCCCAGTCGATCCAGCGTTCAAACTGTGGGATCGCGTTCTCGCGGATGCGCGTGGTGATCGGGCCGGGTTCGATCAGGATGACCTTGATGTCCATGCCCCGCATTTCAAGCCGCAATGTATCCGTTAGCCCCTCTAGCGCGAATTTTGTGGCGACATAGGCGCCGCGCCATGGAAGCGCTGCGAAGCCCAGCACGGACGAGTTGTTGATGATCCTGCCGTGACCTTGGGCGCGCATGACAGGCAGCGCAAGTCGTGTCAGGTGGTGATAGCCAAACAGGTTGGTCTCGAAGATGTGACGCAGCGCGTCTGTCGGCAGATCTTCCACGGCGCCTGGAATGGCGAAAGCGCCATTGTTGAACAGCGCGTCGAGCGTGCCGCCTGTGCGGTTCAGCACTTCGGCCATGGCGGCGTCCATGCTTTGCTCGTCGGCGTGATCCAGTCGGAAGCTTTCCAGCCCTTCGGACCGCAGACGTTCGCAATCCGCCTCTTGCCGGCAGGTTGCAAACACGCGCCATCCGCGTTTGGCCAATGTATGGGCCGCATCATAACCGATGCCGGACGAACAACCGGTGATCAGGATTGATTGAGGAGATTTGGGCATATTTGTTCCTGTTTGTCGCGCAGAGGCACTTAGGCGGCAGTCAAAGAAGGGGTCAATGTAAAAGCGACGCGCCCCGCAAAAAGGACGCGCCGCTCAGGTGCACTCGGTTGAATGTCGTGTATTGCTATGGCTCGTTCAGAGTTGAGTTTTCAGAAATTTCGATGCCATGAAGCCCCGGTCGCCGGTTGCAACAACCTTGATCTGGCTCCAACCACTTCCTGCAGGGCCCATATCAATGACCTCGGTGCCGCGTGACAGGCGTGCAACGACGCCGTGCTGAGTGGATGGTCCCGACCGCATGTTCACCGAACTGCCGCTCACAAAAACGGATTGCAAGGATGACGGGCTTGGTGCGATCGCGGGCGATGCAGGTTGGGGCGTTCCAACCCAACTTGCCATGAGCCGGGCTGCCTCTTCCGCCAGTTCGGCTGGTGTTTGCGCTGGCGCGGTGTTTTCCAACGCAACAGGGCTTGCCGCAAAGGCGGCCTGCGGGGCGTCCGCGATTGCCGCATTGGCTGTCGCGATCACCTCACCCTTGGCAGTTTCGGGCGAAGCAAGCATGCCAGCATCCTGAACTGCGGCAGAAACGGGCTGAATCGTTTCCTGCGCGATGGTCGGTTCGCGCCCAATTCGGTCTGCAGGCAGGCCGCTGTCTCGGCCAAAGTGCAGCATCGCAACGCCCAAGGCACCTGCTGCAAACAGTGTTGTCTTTATAAGACCCATAATAATCCCCCCTACTCAAACAACATCTACACAAGAACTTTTTTATCTATCGCGGGGAATGTAATATAAGTTTCCCCGCAGCCGCTTTACGCGAGTCTCCCTCAAAGATACACAGCTTCCATGAATAATGTAACTGAAAACCCCGACAGGCAGGGATCGGACATCGCCGAACCGCTGCGCCGCGCCATTGGCGACCGCTATCTGACTTATGCATTGTCAACGATCATGCACAGGGCCTTGCCTGACGCGCGTGACGGGTTGAAGCCAGTGCACCGGCGGATCCTTTACGCGATGTCGAGGTTGAAACTGGCATCAGGCGGCAAGTTCCTGAAATCGGCCAAGATTTCTGGCGACACGATGGGGGATTTCCACCCTCATGGCGATGCCGCAATCTATGATGCGATGGCGCGTTTGGCGCAGGATTTCGCGGTGCGTTATCCGCTTGTCGACGGGCAAGGTAACTTCGGAAATATCGACGGCGACAACCCCGCCGCCAGCCGATACACCGAGGCCCGGATGACCTTCGTCGCCGAGGCCATGTTGAACGGTCTTGACGAAAACGCCGTTGACTATCGCGACAATTATGATGGTCGCCTGACGGAACCGGTGGTTTTGCCAGCCGAGTTTCCAAACCTGTTGGCCAACGGCTCGTCGGGCATTGCGGTTGGCATGGCCACCAATATTCCGCCGCACAATATCGCAGAGCTGATTGACGCTTGTCTGCATCTGATCAAGGTGCCGGACGCCCGTGACGACACCCTTTTGAACTATGTGCCGGGCCCGGATTTCCCCACCGGTGGCATCATCGTCGAACCGCGCGAAAACATCGCGCAAGCCTATCGCACCGGGCGTGGATCGTTCCGGCTACGCTGTAAGTGGGAGATTGAGGATCTGGGGCGCGGTCAATGGCACATCGTCGTGACCGAGATCCCGTATCAGGTTCAGAAATCCAAGCTGATCGAGAAGATTGCCGAGGTGATCCAGACCAAGAAGGTTCCGATTCTTGGCGACATTCGTGACGAAAGCGCCGATGACGTTCGGATCGTGCTGGAACCGAAATCCAAGAATGTGGATGCCGAGCTTCTGATGAACCTGATGTTCCGCAACTCGGACCTTGAAACACGGTTCAGTCTGAACATGAACGTGCTGATCGACGGTGTGACGCCGAAGGTTTGCTCGATGAAGGAGGTGCTGCGCGCCTTCCTTGATCACCGCCGCGACGTGCTGTTGCGCCGCTCGACCCACCGGATGGAAAAGATCGACCACCGGCTTGAGGTGTTGGAAGGCTTCATTGTCGCCTTCCTGAACCTCGACCGCGTGATCGACATCATCCGTTATGATGATGACCCCAAAGCGGCCTTGATGCGCGAGGATTGGGCGCGCGATCACGTCCGCGCCATGAACGAAACGGATTATGTCAGCCCCGCGCCGGGCGAAGGTGAGTTGTCCGAGCTTCAGGCCGACGCGATCCTGAACATGCGCCTGCGCAGCTTGCGGCGCCTTGAGGAAATCGAGCTGGTGCGCGAGCGTGACAAGTTGATGGAAGAGCGTGCAGGTCTTGAGGATCTTCTGGACAGTGGCGACCTGCAATGGGCCCGGATCGCGGAGCAGTTGAAGGAAACCAAAAAGCTTTTCGGCAAGGATTACGAGGGCGGTGCACGACGCACGCAATTCGCCGAAGCGGGCGAAGTCGAAGATGTGCCGCTGGAGGCGATGATCGAGAAGGAACCGATCACCGTTGTCTGCTCGCAAATGGGTTGGATTCGTGCCATGTCGGGGCATATCGACCTGACGCGCGAGTTGAAGTTCCGCGACGGTGATGCCCCCCGCTTCGTGTTCCATGCGGAAACCACCGACAAGCTGCTGGTCTTCGATTCGAACGGCAAATTCTTCACGCTGTCGGCGGCAAACCTGCCGGGCGGGCGGGGCATGGGCGAACCTTTGCGTCTGATGGTTGATCTGCCGAACGAGGCAGAGATCGTCGATCTGTTCATTCACCAGCCGGGGCGACGACTGCTTGTTGCCTCGACCGAAGGGAACGGGTTTATCGTCAACGAAGATGATGTTCTGGCGCAGACCAAGAATGGTAAGCAGGTGCTGAATGTGGGCGACGCCCGCGCCAAGATATGCAAACCGGTCGAAGGGGATCATGTCGCGATCGTATCCGAGAACCGCAAGCTGCTTGTTTTCCCGGTGACTGAGATTAACGAAATGACACGCGGCAAGGGTGTGCGGCTTCAGAAATACCACAGCGCACGCGGCAAGCAGGGTGTGCTTGAACTGGACGGTGGGTTGTCAGACCTCAAGACCTTTGACTGGGAGGTTGGCCTGTCCTGGCCCGCCACGGGCGACCGCACCCGGACCGAGGCGGATATGTCGCCGTGGCTGGGCAAGCGGGCAGGTGTTGGCAAAGCCCCTCCGCACGGCTTTCCGCGTGACAACAAGTTCGAGTGATCAATGCCCCCTGCCGTCCTGACCATCAGCTATTCCGGGGGCAAGGGGCCGATGCTTTGGCTGGCGCTGAAAACCGGGGTTTTGACGGTTCTGACGTTGGGGTTTTATCGCTTCTGGGCGAAAACACGACTGCGCCGATATTACTGGAGCGCCATCCGTCCCGGCGGCATCCCCTTGGAATATGTTGGCGACCCGCTTGAGAAACTGTTGGGGTTTTTGGTCGCTGTCGTGTTCATGGCGTTCTATATCGGCATCATGAACCTGCTTTTGATGTATTTCAGCTTCGCGCTGTTGCAGGGCAGTGTGGCGGCCTACTTTCTCAGCTTCGTTGGGCTCGCACCGATCATCTTTTTCGCGCAGTATCGCGCGCGACGCTACATCCTTGCGCGCACGCGCTGGCGCGGGATCAGGTTCGGGCTTGATCCTGGCGCCTGGGGGTTTTCATGGCGGTCCATCGTGCATTGGCTGCTTGCACTTGTGACGCTTGGGCTGACTTGGCCTTTGACGACCCTTTGGTTGGAGAAATACAAAGCTGGGCGCACCTACTATGGGGATCAACGGTTCGTGCAGGGGGGGCGACGCGGTTTGCTGTTCGGGGCGATGAAGCACGTCTACTACCCCGTGCTTTTGTCCGGTGTCGGTGGCGCAATGGCGGCGTTTTCTGAGAACCCTGCTTGGTTTGCCCTGTTTGTCCTGACCACCCCCTGGCTGATCTACGGTCTTGCCTATTGGCGGGCGGAAAGCTTCAAGCGGATGACCGAAGCGAAAGAGCTTGGCGTGATCCGTTTCCAGTCGTCTCCAAAGCCGTGGACCATCATTGGCATCTATGCGCTGGGCTGGTTTTTGATGAATTTGGTGATCAGCGGGTTCTTTCTGGTGCTGCTGGGCGGTTTGTTTTTGCTGCACGGTAATTTCGGGATCGACGGCGCGGACCTTGATCAACTTGAAGACATGCTTGTGACAAGTGTGCCCGTTCTGGTGCTCGCTTATTTCGGTCTGTTTTTGGGATATCGCGCGATGGCGCATGCGTGGATCACGCTACCGCTTGCTGCCCATTTCGCCGAAGCAACCCGCATCGTGAACGCCGCCGATTTGCATCTGATTGCACAGCGCGACCGGGACGAGTTCGCCGAGGCTGAAGGGTTTGCCGAGGCGCTGGATGTCGGGGCTGCGATATGACCGACCGGGTGGCGCAACAAACTGGGTTTGCAGATTTCGTGCATGGCGAACGCGCGTTTGTGTCGCGGGTGCATCTTCAGCCCCAATCTGCGGGTTTGATGATCGAGATGCCGGATGGCAGCGCGCTGCTTTGGCCGTGGGCTGAAGTGCGACGCCTTCCCGACCAGGCGGACCCTTCAAACTTGGTGCTTGGCCGATCTGACAACAAACTCGCGCGCCTATATTTGCGCGATGCCGCCCTGATCGCCGAGGTGCAGGCACATGCGTCGCACCTCAAGAAGCGGGACAACATGGTTCCGCTGTCAAAGCTCCTGGTCTGGGCCGGCGGGGCGGTCGCCTCGGTCGTTACGATCATTTTCGTTCTTGTGCCGTTGATGGCGGCCCAACTGGCAGAGATCCTGCCGCCGGAGGGCGAAAAAGCCTTGGGCGACGCCACGTTCGAACAGATTCGCACGGCGCTGGACGAAACAGGTTTTACCGGCACGCCGATTTGCGACGACCCTGCAGGCAATGCGGCGATGCAAGCGATGTATCAGCGGCTAAACCCAGCGTCTGACCTGCCGTATGGCGTGCAGATCCATGTGCTTGATCATGACATGGTGAATGCCTTCGCCTTACCGGGCGGACGCATCGTGTTCTTTCGTGGTTTGATTGATCAAGCCGAAACTGCCGAAGAAGTTGCCGCGGTTCTGGCTCATGAAATCGGACATGTCGTGCACCGAGATCCAACCCGCGATGCGCTTAGGTCCGCCGGGTCGCTTGGCGTTTTGGGGCTACTGTTTGGCGACTTTGCCGGGGGCACAATTACCCTGTTTCTGGCCAACCAACTGGTGAATGCGTCCTACAGCCAAGCCGCGGAAGCTACCGCCGACGCCTATGCGCATGCTTTGCTGGACAATGCTGATATCTCGCCTTCGTCACTGGGCACCATGTTTGAACGTTTGCGGGCCGAATATGGCGACGCAGAAGGTATCATTGCGCATTTCATGTCACACCCGCAGATGGGTGCGCGGATCGCAGCTTCGCAGGCCGCTGTTAGCACGACACGCGACTATGGCTCTATCCTGTCGGGGTTGGAATGGACGGCGTTGCAAGCTGTTTGCACCCCTGAAACAGGTGCAGCCACGCAGCCTGACGACGCGATCAAGAAAAGCTGGCCGTAGAAGCCGCTCGCAGCTTGATTGCGCAGGCGACACCCCAAACTTTGCCCAGCTTTTGGAGTTGATGCGAAAACAATACGCATTCCAGTCGCCAAAGGTGAGGGAAGTCTTGATTTTCCCTGCGCGACCGAGTAGTCAGCGCGCGATATGAATCCGGGTTCGGCGGAACCCCACCAGACACAAGGCTTATGGCACATGGCTAAGGAAAAGTTTGAACGCTCCAAACCGCACGTCAACATTGGCACGATTGGCCACGTTGACCACGGCAAAACGACGCTGACCGCTGCGATCACCAAGTATTTCGGTGACTTCCAGGCGTATGACCAGATTGACGGCGCGCCGGAAGAAAAAGCACGCGGGATCACGATCTCGACCGCTCACGTTGAGTATGAAACCGACGCGCGTCACTACGCCCACGTCGACTGCCCCGGCCACGCTGACTATGTGAAGAACATGATCACCGGTGCGGC
>NZ_CANMFT010000008.1 GCF_947497285.1 uncultured Aliiroseovarius sp.
CGAAGCAGCTTTGCTAGGCGAAATTATCTTGAAGGTGATGGCCAGAAGTTCATAGCGCGACCACACCGGACGCATACCTTCAATCAGTTCAAACAGCGTATCCTCAACAGCGCTAAACCTGCGCATCCTTGCTGAAGGGGCAGTGCGCGAGAAGGTCTCTGCAGATCGAGTCTCGAAACAGGAGTCTCTTTTTTGAGGGTCTTTTACCTATCCTTCAAACCACGCCATTTAACGCATAATCAGTATTATGTAACATTTAGATACACGAGACAACGATTTTAGATTAAGAATGCGGCTCAACCTTATGGCAAAACGTATTAATCTCGCTAAGCCCTCTGATTTCATTTCGCGCTGGTTTTGAACACCCGCACTCCTACAGCGTTTCAAAGCAATTCCTCTCGTCGAGCTGTTGCCTCTCTGACCTACACCAAAGAATAGTTCATGTCAGGTTATGGGTTCCCTCTCGACAATTGCGCCATTTGCAGGAAAGTATGTCTTGGGGAAAAGGAAATCGCTAATGTCATCGTTGCTCGTTCTAAATGGTCCAAACCTCAACATGTTGGGGCTGCGCCAACCAGACGTTTATGGTCGCACCACCTTGGACGAGATCGACACCCTGTGCCGCGAGCACGCTGCGACGCTTGGCAGCGACTGTGTTTGCTTTCAAAGCAATCACGAAGGTGCTCTGATTGACCAGATCCACGCCGCGCGCGGCACGCATGACGGGATCGTCATGAACGCCGGTGCGTTTACCCATACTTCTGTGGCGATCATGGATGCGGTAGCATCATCCGAGGTGCCAACCGTCGAAGTTCACCTGTCCAACATTCATGCCCGCGAAGCGTTTCGCCACAACTCCTATCTGGCGAAAGTCGCCATCGGACAGATCAGCGGGTTCGGCGCCACAAGCTATAAACTGGCAATCGACGCGCTTCACTTGCACCTCAGCCAAGACAAGGCGCGCTGAATGACTCGATTGCTTGACTACCTGAACGAGGTTTGTGGCTGCCGCACGGTTGATTGTGTATGGGACATCCATTGTCGTGCCATGCTGGAATTTGGGTTCGATCGGCTGATCTATGGCTTCACGCATTACATGACACCCAAGTCACTGGGCCCGCGCGAGGATTCGTTGATCCTGTTCTCGCACGCTCCCGAATACATGAAGATCTACAAGGATGAAGAGTTCTATCGCCATTCTCCGATGATCGAATGGGCGGCACAGAATACCGGCGCCTGCAGCTGGTCGTGGATCCGCGAAAACATCGAACGGTTCGGAAATCTGGGCCAGCAAGTGATCCAGATCAATCGCGACATGGGCGTCGTCGCGGGCTACACAATCTCGTTTTCGGAAACCTCGAAACGCGCGCGTGGTGTGATTGCTCTGACGGCCAAGCCCGGACTGTCGCAGTCCAAAGTTGATGACATCTGGGCCGAACATGGGTCGATGATCGAAGCCATGAACAATGTCGCGCATCTTAAGATCATTTCACTGCCGCAACAAACGGACCGTGCGAAACTGTCGGCCCGTCAGCGCGAGGTGTTGGAGTGGGTTGGTGACGGGAAAACCAATCAGGACATCGCGACAATCCTGGGTGTAACGCCCGCAACGATCGAAAAACACCTTCGGATTGCACGTGACAAACTGGGCGTTGAAACCACGGCGCAGGCAGTTCTGAAGATTTCCTACTTTAACCAGATTCACACACCAGAAAGTTGATGGTATTCACAAACGGGTAGGTTATCCGCTGTGAACAGCATTACTGTTGTCCATTTTGCGACAAAAAGTCACGAAGTGTTTACGCTAAGGTAGGGAATCCCTGACTTCCCCCATCACGAGAAATTGTGCACACTAAACCTGTTCCGTGAGTGGTGGCTTTATAGCCGTTGGAACTTGAAGGGGTGGACGTTCTGTGATTTCAGGTGACGCTTCATTCTTCCGGGAAACCGGGTGCTGACACTAAGGGAGTATTGATCCCCGCGGTGTCAGCGTCTTTCCGGCTTCTGGAATCCTCCTGAACCACACAGTGTCCCGTGTGGGTCTCAACGGCGCCGACCTCCCTGTCGGCGCCGTTGTTGGTTTTCATCTCGAACGCTGCGGGCGACCAAATCGAATGCCCCTGCCCCGCCTTCGTCCGGACAAAGAAAAGGGGGCCGAAAAATCGACCCCCTTGATACTCTCTTCAAAAAAGAAACTGCGACTTAGCCCTGAACGGCGGCCGCGACCTCGGCTGCGAAGTCCGATTCTTCTTTTTCGATGCCTTCGCCGACTTCCATGCGAACATAGCCGGTGATTTCAGCCCCAGCCTCTTTGGCGGCAGCTTCAACCGTCAGATCGGGATTGATCACGAAGTCCTGGCCCAGCAGTGTCACTTCGGCCAAGAATTTCTTCATGCGGCCTTTGATCATGTTCTCGATGATGTTTTCAGGCTTGCCGCTTTCGCGGGCTTGCTCGGTCAGGATGGTGCGCTCTTTCTCAACGACAGAGGCGTCCAGCTCGGCTTCGTTCAAAGCTTGCGGGTTGGCAGCTGCGATGTGCATCGCAACCTGACGACCGAAGTCTTCCGAACCACCCGTCATTGCAACCAGCACACCGATTTTACCCATACCGTCGGCGGCAGCGTTGTGTACATAGGTCACAACCGTTTCACCTTCGACCGAGGCCATGCGGCGCAGCGACATGTTTTCGCCGATGGTGGCGATTTTGTTGGTGATCGTATCGGCGACAGATTTGCCACCCAGATCGGCCGCGTTCAGCGCGTCAACATCCGACACGGTCAATGCAGCCGAAGCGATCGACGAAACCATTTCCTGGAATTCGCTGTTCTTGGCAACGAAGTCGGTTTCGGAGTTCACCTCAACCGCGACGCCCTTTCCACCCGAAACTGCGACGGCCACAAGACCCTCTGCAGCCGTGCGGCCAGCTTTCTTGGCGGCTTTCGCCAGACCTTTGGTGCGCAGCCAGTCGACGGCGGCTTCCATATCGCCATCGGTTTCGACCAATGCCTTTTTCGCGTCCATCATGCCAACGCCTGTGGATTCGCGCAGTTCTTTGACGAGTGCAGCAGTGATTGCCATATCTGAGCTCCTTGGTGTCTCGGGGCATTTCGGGCGCGGAGAAGATGCGCCGCCCCGGTATCAATTCTGTGACAAAAGCGCGAGGCAGGTCGCCCTGCCCCGCAATTGCGCGGTCCTTATTCGGCCGGCGCAGCTTCTTCGGCGACTTCGGCAACAGCCTCTTCCGCCGGTGCTTCTTCCATCGCGCCCAGATCAACGCCAGCAGCGCCCAACTGTGCCGACATACCGTCCAGCGCCGCGCGCGAAGCCAGATCGCAATACAAGGCGATTGCGCGTGCCGCGTCATCATTGCCCGGGATGATATAGTCAACGCCTTCCGGCGGGCAGTTGGTGTCGACGATGGCCACAACCGGGATCCCCAGCTTGTTGGCTTCCGCGATGGCCAGGCTTTCTTTCTTCACGTCAATGACGAACAGAAGATCGGGAACGCCGCCCATTTCACGAATACCGCCCAGCGACGCTTGCAGTTTTGCCTGCTCACGTTCCATGCCCAGACGCTCTTTCTTGGTCAGGCCTTCGGCGCCATTCGCAAGTTTCTCGTCAAATTCTTTCAGGCGTTGGATCGACTTGGACACGGTCTGCCAGTTGGTCAGCGTGCCACCCAGCCAGCGGTGGTTCATGTAATACTGGGCCGATTTCTCGGCGGCTTCAGCGATGGCACCCGCAGCTTGACGCTTGGTGCCGACGAACAGCACACGACCGCCCTTGGCAACCGTTTCGCGCACCGCGTTCAGGGCGGCGTCGAGCATCGGCATGGTTTGCGTCAGGTCAAGGATGTGAATCCCGTTACGTTCACCATAGATGAACGGGCCCATGCGGGGGTTCCAACGTTGGGTCTGGTGACCAAAGTGAACGCCAGCTTCCAAAAGCTGACGCAGTGAAAAATCAGGCAGCGCCATGTTCTTTTCCTTTCCGGTTTCTACCTTGACGGGGCCATACGAGCGGTTCATGTCCTTGAAAAGACGTCGTTTTCACAACTACCCTTTCGTGGTCATTCCCCGGCTCAACCGGCGGACCTTTGGGAATGTCTCCCCCATCGGCCCAACCCCGCCTGTGGATTGATTGGGCGCGTATAGACGCCCGCCCCCGCCCTGACAAGCCCAAAAAACAAGGATTTGCCCATATTTTGCTGGCGCGCTGGGTCGTGCGGATTGCAAGACGCATCCACTCTTGTGTCGCTTCGTAATCCTCGGCAGAACAGGGATATGAACATGAAGCACGATATTCTTTGCATCGGGTCCGTCCTGTGGGACGTGATCGGGCGCACGAAACAGCCGATGAACATCGGCTCGGACGAGCCCGGCCGCATCACCCGCCTGCCCGGCGGTGTCGCGATGAACATCGCCAAAACGGTGCAGCGGTTCAACCTTCGCCCCGCGATTTTGACCGCCATCGGGCGTGACGCCGAAGGTGAAGAGCTGATGGCCGAATGCGGTGCACGTGGGATTATCACGTCATACGTTTATCGCCCTTCTGGTCTGCCGACGGATATCTATATGGCCATCGAAGGACCACAGGGACTTGTGTCCGCCCTGGCTGATGCGCATTCGCTGGAAGCTGCTGGCGATGCGATCCTGACCCCGTTGGAGGATGGCACGTTGGGTTCGCCCGACGCGCCATTCGCGGGTATGATCGCGCTTGATGGCAATCTGACGGCGCCGCTGCTGACCGATATTGCCAAACGGCCCAGCTTTGCGGCGGCGGATTTGCGCGTCGCCCCGGCCAGCCCCGGCAAGGCGCGGCGCCTTTTGCCGCTGATGTTGCATCCCGGCGCCACGCTCTATCTGAACCGGGAAGAGGCCGGGTATCTGGCGGGCAAAACATTTGACAACGCGCTTGCCGCCGCCGAGGGGCTGCTTGCTGCAGGTGCCAACCGGGTGTTGGTCACGGATGGCGGCAGCTTCGCCGCAGATGGCAGCAGGCAGGATGGGATTATCCAAACCCCCTGCCCGGCCGTGCGCGTGCGACGCATTACCGGCGCAGGCGATACATTCATGGCCGCCCATATTGCCGCTGAAACGGCCGGCAAAAGCCGGGTTGACGCCTTGGCGCACGCCCAGAAAACCGCAGCCCATTATGTATCCGGAGAAGACGACACATGACCATAGCCATGCATTTCTCGCCCGAAGTTTCCGACGCGCGCGCCCGCGGCCTTCCCATTGTCGCGCTGGAAAGCACGATCATCACCCACGGAATGCCTTGGCCGCAGAATGTGGAAACCGCGCGCGAGGTAGAGACGGTGATCCGTGAAAATGGGGCTGTCCCGGCGACCATCGCAGTGCTCGATGGCCGTTTGCACATTGGTCTGACAGACGACGAGCTTGACACATTGGGGCAAGCGAAAGACGTCGCCAAACTGTCGCGCGCCGATTTGGCAGCGTGTATGGCGACCGGCGGCACGGGGGCAACCACGGTCGCCGCCACGATGATCGCGGCGCATCTGGCTGGCATCCACGTCTTTGCCACCGGCGGGATCGGCGGCGTGCATCGCGGGGCGGACACCAGCTTCGACATCTCCGCTGACCTGCAAGAGCTTGCTAAGACCCCAGTCACCGTGGTTGGCGCAGGTGCGAAAGCCATTCTGGACCTGCCAAAAACGCTTGAAGTGCTAGAAACGTTGGGCGTACCGGTGATCGCATTTGGACAGGCTGATTTCCCAGCGTTCTGGTCGCGCAGCTCCGGTCTTCCAGCGCCCCTGTCGATGGATAGCCCGTCCGATATCGCGCAGGCGATGGTGCTGCGGGGCGAAATGGGGCTTGAGGGCGGCCAACTGGTCGCCAATCCGATCCCAGAAGCGGACGAGATTCCGTCCTCTGTGATAAACCCGGTGATAGAAGAGGCACTGGCCGCCGCAACAGCGGACGGCATCGCCGCAAAATCCGTCACGCCCTATCTGCTTGATCGCATTTATCATGCGACCGATGGTGCCTCGCTGGTCGCGAATATCGCTCTGGTTAAAAACAATGCGCGCCTTGCAGCGCGCATTGCCAGCGAGTTTTCAGCTTGAGGATCGCCAGGCGCAGACTGGCCTGACAGCCTAAGCCCCCATCGCGATCTGGGCATCCAATTCGGCCGGTTCCGGATCGCGCAGAACATAGCCGCGACCCCAGACGGTTTCGATGTGATTGTCGCCACCAGTCGCCGTGGACAGCTTTTTGCGTAATTTGCAGATGAACACGTCGATGATTTTCAACTCAGGTTCATCCATGCCACCATAGAGGTGGTTCAAGAACATCTCTTTGGTCAAGGTCGTGCCCTTGCGCAAGGACAGTAGCTCGAGCATCTGGTATTCCTTCCCGGTCAGGTGAACCGTACGCCCATCCACATCAACGGTTTTCGCGTCAAGGTTGACCGAAATATGACCGGTCTTGATCACCGATTGGCTGTGTCCCTTGGAGCGGCGAATAATGGCATGGATGCGGGCGATCAATTCCTCGCGGTGAAACGGCTTGGTCATATAATCGTCAGCCCCAAACCCGAACCCCTTGATCTTGTTTTCGGTGTCATCGGCACCGGACAGGATCAGGATTGGTGTTTCGACACGCGCCAGCCGGAGCTGTCGCAACACCTCGTGCCCGTTCATATCAGGCAAATTCAGGTCGAGCAGGATCAGATCATAGTCATAGAGCTTAGCCAGATCGATACCCTCTTCGCCCAGATCGGTGGCATAGACGTTAAGGTTCGCATGGGTCAGCATCAATTCGATGCTGCGGGATGTGGTTGGATCGTCTTCCACCAAAAGGATACGCATATTCGGGTTCTCCGCTAAAAATTCCTAACGATTGCAAGCAGCATCACGTGAAATGGTTAATCACCGGTTACCCACAAAGAACTTTTAGCGAAAACAATCTAGGGTTGTCTATACCTTTGCAGCGATGTGGCCTTCAACGCGGCCTCGCCGTGTTCAGAAACAGCCCGCATCCATTCATCCAGCTCTTCGGTAGACAGGGCATACATCTGCTCTGCATCCTTTTGCGTGATCAACCCGGAACGCACCGCTTTGACAACAGCTGCCTTACGGCTGGCCACCCAGCGGCGCGTGTCATTTGGCGGCAGATCAGCACGCGTCATGATTGATCCATCCGGCAGGGTGACTGCCCTTGGTCCTTCGACTTTCTTCAAATACATGTTTGGCCCTCACTTCAACGTATGCGCCAACTTTGTCGCCATTCACTTAAGGAGAGGTGAAGCTACCCCTTGTTGTTCATTCGAATTTTCCTATATTCCGTGTCTCTTCTGGAAAGGATTTGGTCATGACTGCGACCGCAGGCACCACGACAAAGACTAAAGACGCGGCTGTGCTGAATTCGTTGGGCTTTGCCAAATCCCCTGCGGACACCCGTGTGGTCGTGGCCATGTCGGGCGGTGTCGACAGCTCGGTGGTGGCGGCGATGCTCGCCGAAGAAGGCTATGACGTGATCGGGGTCACGCTACAGCTCTACGACCACGGTGCGGCCCTGGCCAAAAAAGGCGCGTGCTGCGCGGGGATCGACATTCATGACGCGCGCCATGTTGCTGAAAGCATGGGATTTCCCCATTACGTTCTGGATTACGAAAATATCTTTCAGGACGCGGTGATCGAGGAGTTTGCCGACAGCTATCTGGGCGGCGCAACCCCGGTGCCCTGTATCCGCTGCAACGAGCGGGTGAAATTCAAAGACCTGCTGGAAACCGCGCGCGACCTTGGGGCGGATTGCATGGCGACCGGGCATTATATTCAGCGTGCCGACGGGACCGCCGGGCCAGAGCTTCACAGCGCCGCTGACCCAACGCGCGATCAAAGCTACTTTCTGTTTTCAACCACACCAGAGCAGTTGGCGTATTTGCGCTTTCCATTGGGTCACCTGAAAACCAAGGATGAAACCCGTGCTTTGGCTCGTAAATACGGGTTGGAGGTCGCCGACAAGCCCGACAGTCAGGACATCTGCTTCGTGCCGGACGGAAATTATGCCAGCGTGATTGAAAAACTGCGCCCCGGGGCTGCCGAACCCGGTGACATCGTCGATGCGGATGGCCGCGTGTTGGGCCGCCATGACGGCGTCATTCACTACACGATCGGACAGCGCCGCGGGCTGGGCATTGGCGGACTTAGCGAACCGCTTTACGTGGTCAAACTGGACGTGGACGCCAAACAGGTGGTCGTCGGTCCGAAAGAGCTTCTGGCCACCCGCACCGTGCCTGTTCGCGAGATCAACTGGTTGGGGGATGAGCCCTTCACCGCACGCAAGGAATGGCATCTTGGCGTGAAGATCAGGTCAACCCGACCCGCCCGCGAAGCGATTGTCAGGCCGACTTCTGAAACCGAAGCCGAGGTCGAGTTGTTGACCGCCGAAGAAGGCGTCAGCCCGGGGCAGGCCTGCGTGTTCTATGACCTTGAAGGCCCGCGCGTGTTCGGTGGCGGTTGGATCTGGCGCGGCCAGTCCTCATAGGCCTGAATTTCGCGCCTGGACTTGACCAATGCAGTGGCGGCAGACGCAAAACGAACCGAGTATTCGCAAGAACCGAACTCTGAAAGGTAAAACTCATGCGTAAAACCCTTGCCGCCTTTGCCGCTGTCGCTGTTCTCGGCGCGCCAGCCCTGGCCGAAGAAACCTATGAACAGCGCCTCGCGCTGGCCACCGGGTATATCGACGCCACGCTTGAAGACATCGACATGCAGGCGATGGTCAAGACCATGTGGCAGCCAATTGTTGCAGATGTCACGGCAAAGGGCATTCCACTGGATGAGGGTCAGATCGCGAAAATCGACCAGCTGTATCAGGAGGAAATGACCGGTCCGATGTATGAAATCATGCGCAATCAGGCCGCGGTCATGGCAGAGCTGTTCACCTTCGATGAAATCAAAGCCATACGAGATTTCTATGCCAGCGATCTTGGCCGTGCCGCGATGACCAAGCTGCCACAGGTGACCCAGCGACAGACGCCTATGGTGCTGCAGATGGTGCAGGAGAAAATGCCCGAGATCATCCCGAAGGTTCAGGCAATCCTGAGCGAAGGCAGCGCGGCGCAATAACGCCCGCCCGTCCAGTTTGGCACGCTCAGTCTGCTTTTGAGCGCGCCACAACGTCCAGCACCGCGCGCGCCGCGCGCAATCCCGGTGCCTCACTGCCCTGCCCCAAACGCGCCATCGTCACCTGCATTGCCGCGTGCTGGGCGGTTGGGTCTGCAAGCATTGCCAGAACCGCTGGGGCAATCCGGGCGGGTTGGCAGGCCTTGCCAAGAAATTCCGGCACCGCGCGTGTCTCAGACACAAGGTTGACCAGGGTCACCGTGTCGATTTGCAACAGCCAGCCAATCATCAACCGGCTGAGCCAGTTCATGTCATAGGCGATCACCATCGGAGTGCCCGCGGCAGCAAGCTCCAACGAGACGGTGCCGGACGCCGCCAACGCGACATCGGCGGCCCGAAAAGCTGCGCGTTTCTGATCGGGCTGGTCAGCGGGGATCAAAATCGGGGGGCTGGACCATGTGGCCGTTTGCGCGCGCACCTGATCCTCGACCCCTTGGGCGACGGGCAACGCAACGCGCAGGTCGGGATGTTCGCGTTGCACCCGCGCCAGCGTCTCGCCGAAGCGAGGCGCTAGTCGCGCAATTTCGCCCTGACGCGATCCGGGCAGCGCCAGAACCAAGGGTGCCGCGCCAATCTGGTGCTGTTCACGAAACGCTTGCGCCTCGGCGTCGGTGGCGACCGGTTCAGCCACGACGGGATGGCCAACGAAATCGCAGCCCATGCCAGCAGCGGTCATCAGAGGCGGCTCGAACGGCAACAGCGCCAGCACATGATCGACCCATTGCGCCATCTTGTCGGCCCGCTTTGGTCGCCACGCCCAGACGGAGGGCGCGACGTAGTGGACCACCGGTATATCATGTCCGAAAGTCTGGCCCTCGACCTCGTCTTGTTTGACGATCTTCGCCACACGCAGGCAGAAATCCGGGCTGTCGATGGTCACCAGAACATCAGGGTCGGCGTCGATCACAGCCTTCGCGGTTTCACGAATGCGGCGTTTGAGGTGGAAGTATTTCGGCGCCACTTCGGCGATGCCCATCACCGAAAGGTCGGACATGGGAAACAGCGAGGTCAAGCCCTTCGCCTGCATCGCCGCACCGCCAACGCCGATGAATTCTATATCGTCGCGCAACGAGGACAGGCCCTCCATCAGCGCAGCCCCCAGCTTGTCGCCCGACGGCTCGCCCGCGATCAAAAAGACCTTCATGAGGTGTCCTCGAGGATGTCGAAAAACAGGTCATGCGCGGCAACAAGGCGTTCGACCTCGGGGCGGTCCAGAACGATGATGCCCGTCGCAGGCACCGCGATCCCGCCAAGGCCGGCTTCGGCCACCGCGCGCACGGTGTCCGGTCCGATTGTGGGGATGTCCATGCGCGCATCCTGTCCGGGCTTGGGGCGCTTGACGAACACCCCGCGCGCGCCTTGCTTCAGATGCGCAGGCGTGGCGGCCACAAAGCGCAATAGCGCGTCTGTGCCCTGAATGGTTTCAATGCCCAGACATTGCCCGCCAGCGACCACAACACCCTGCGCCACGTCTTCCCCCGCCAGCGCATCAAGGATGGACCAAGCGCGATCGCGGTCCGCACAATCCTGCGCATCAGGTTGGCGTCCAATGGTCGTGGCCTCGATGGTCAGGCCATCGGTCACGTCGGTGGCCGAGACCACTTCGAACCCCTGCTCTTCAAATACTTCGGCCACAAGCCTCAGCAGCGCATCGTCGCCTTTTCCCAAAACGGCTTTCACCCGAGGGAAAAGGCCAAGCGTCACGCGGTCCATCCGCAGCGGGTTCAACTTGGGTCGGTCAACCTTGCCGGCAAACACCACCCGCGTGACGTCACCTGCGCGCATGGTCTTGAACAGCGCCCCCAGCTTTTCATAGCTGGCTTCGGCCAGTTCAACCGCGTCGGGCGCAGCGACCTCGACCCCCTTTATGGTGACGAACAAGGCGTCCGGGTTGGCGGCCGCGATTTGATGCGGCAAGTCCCCGGTTCCGGCGATGATGGCAAGGCGATCTGTCATGCCCCCCCCTTATTTCGGGGTCAGAAACCCGCGATCGCTGTCGCCGGTAATGAAGGCCACCATCTCGCGGACATAAGGGCTGTCGGTATCCTCGGTGAGCCGGGCGGCGCGTTCCTGAAACGAACCTTCGCCCTGTTTGAGCATGAGAAACGCAGCACGTAAGGCCGTGATGTCGGCGCGGTTGACGCCACGCCGCTTCAGCCCGACAAGGTTCAACCCGTCCAGCTCGCCTCGCGGACCTTGCACAAGGGCGTGGGGCAAGACATCTGCCGTGACCATCGACAGGGCACCGATGATCGCACCACGGCCGATGCGCACCCATTGGTGCAAGCCCGACAAACCGCCGACGATCACATCGTCTTCGATCACCACATGGCCCGCGACGGCCACGTTGTTCACCAAGATCACGTTGCTGCCGATCTGGGCGTCATGGGCGACGTGACAGCCAGCCATGAACAACCCGTCATCGCCAATCCGGGTGACAAAGCCGCCCCCGGCGGTGCCGGTGTTCATGGTGACATGTTCGCGAATACGGTTGCGTTTGCCGATCACAAGCCGCGTGTCTTCACCGGCGAATTTCAGATCCTGCGGGATCTCTCCGATCACCGAGAACGGGAACACAACCGTGTCGTCGCCAATTTCGGTATCGCCAGTCACGATCACATGGGATTTCAGGACCACGCCCTGCCCCAACTTGACCCGCGCGCCGATGCAGCAAAACGGTCCGATCTCGCAACCCGCGCCGATGATGGCGCCTGCTTCGACGATGGCGCTGGCATGGACCGACGCCGTGGGATCAACACTCCCGTTGGCTGTCATTGGTCAGCCCTTTCCGCCGGTTACGTCGATCATGGCCATGAAGGTGGCCTGACAGGCGATCTCGTCACCGACCTTGGCAAGGCCGTCAAATTTCCAGACCTTGGCCCCGCCGCGCAATGTGGTGATTTCCAACTCCAACACGTCGCCCGGCACGACTTTGCGCCGGAACTTGGCACTGTCGATGCCCATGAAATAGACGACCGCACCCGACCCGACCAGATCCAGTGACAAGGACACCATAACCGCCGAGGTTTGCGCCATTGCCTCGATGATGGTGACACCGGGCATGATCGGCAGACCAGGAAAGTGACCCTGAAAATGAGGTTCGTTCATGGTCACCATCTTGATACCGCGCGCGAATTCTTTTTCGCGAATGTCCTCGACCCGATCAACCAGCAGGAACGGATAGCGGTGCGGGATACATTGCTGGATCAGTTGAATATCTGCAGTGCTGGGCACATCGACCATGTTTTCACGTCCTTTTCCGTCTTTGACCCTTGTCGGGCCTTTCGTTCCAACCTGACTAGCAGTCCGGTCAAACCGAAACAATCGCAATCAGTTGTCGGGCAAAGGCGCGGGCAGGTCACCATCGGCGGGCGCGGTTGGGGCAAGACCTTCAGGCGTCGGCGCGTCTGTGTCGCCCTCCACCGCATTGTCGTCGCCAGAGTTGGTATCCGCTTCGCGATCTGCGCCATCGCCCAAAACCTCGTCAATGCGTTGCACTGCCAGTTTGGTAATGTCGATGTTTTGCGTTGTCAGAAGAATGGCGCGACGGTCAAGGATCACCACAGCGCCCAGTTCCCGCACAAGCTGACCAAGAATGGGGCCAACCTGCTCAAAAAACTCGACCTGTTGGCGTTCCAATGTGCTGACAAAGTCCTGTTCGCGGGTGGTGCCTTCGGCCCTGAGCGCCTGCACTTTCTCGTCAAATGCCTTCGCCAGCGCCCGGAAAGCCTCGGGGGTCATTTCGGCGCGCTTGGCGGTCAGGTCGCGCTCTTCTTGCAGCAAAGCCGCCTCGACCTTGCGCGTCTCGGTGGCCAAGCGTTGCCGTTCCACTTCGACCGTTTGAACGACCCGTCGTCCATACTGCGTGTCTGAAAACAGGCTTTGACGATCAATCGTCACAATCTGCGACACCGCGCGCCCCAGCTCTTGCGCATGCGCGCCAGCACTGGTCACTGACAACGTGCAAAGCGTCACACACCCGATGCGCAGCGCATGCACCACTTGGCGATGCAATCGGCGCATCAGCTGCGGCCCACCCATCCAAGCCCGATCAGAACTGGGCAGAAATCGTGAGTTCGAAGTTGTTTTCTTCGTCATAGGCTTCCTTGGCCAGCACGCGCGAGTAGTTAAACCGCAACGGGCCGATAGGGGTATCCCAGAAGAGCGACGCACCGATCGAGGACCGCAAATAGGCCTTGTCGTCAATTGCGCCACCCAAAGTGTCATCCAATCCCCAAAGCGACCCAGCATCCACGAACAGACCACCGGTAATGCCATATTCTTCGGGCAGACCCAACGGGAACTGCGCCTCAAGCCGGGCCACGGCATACATATTGCCGCCCAGCGTATCCTGATTGACCGCCGTCAAATCGCGCGGCCCCAAACCGTTGGTTGCAAAGCCGCGTAGTTTCGACGGCCCCATGCGGAACCGGTCCGTCACCCGTGACACACCACCGTTCAACGACCCCAGCACACCGCCCTCGACCGTCGCCAACAGCGTGACCTGATCGTTCCAGACCTTGGTCTGTGCCTGTGCCAACGCGGTCGCGCGGGCGTATTGGTAATCCGAGCCAACGCCGCCGATATCACCGTCAAGCTGGAAGTAATACCCGCGGTTCGGATCAAGTCCGGTGCGACGGGTGTCATAGCTAAAGGTAAACCCAACCCCGCCACCGATCTGACGGCCCCGCGCGGCTTCGTTTTGCAACACGACAGAGCTATCGACACCAACATCCGTGATCTCGGCCCCATCGGCAAACACCCGCACGCCAAGGCGCGAATATTCACTGATCGGGAAGGTCAGCGATGGGCGGAAAGCAATGGCCTTGGTGTTGTATAGTGCCGAGGCAAAAGCGGTTTCGCGGTAATACGCCTCGAACCCGAGCTCCAGATCGCGACCAAGGAAATTCGGTTCGGCAAACTTGAACGAGAAACTGGTGGAATCTTCGGTGTTCTGGAAGCTTGCGCTGAGAAACTGACCGCGCCCAAGGAAGTTACGTTCGGAGAAGGACAGGTTCAGGCCAAATCCGTTTTCAAGACTGTAGACGCCACCAAAGCTAAGCGACCCTGTGGGCCCCTCTTCCACATCCACATCAATGACCACCTGATCGGGGGCGGACCCCTCTCGGGCTTCGACGTTGGAGTTGGAAAAATAGCCAAGCGCGCGCACCCGTTCAGCCGCCTCGCGGATTTCGCGCGGGTTGAAAGGGTCACCTTCGACGATCCGAAACTGGTTGCGCACCACACGGTCAAGCGTGGTGGCGTTACCTTCGATGTCGATGCGTTCGACAATGATACGCGGGCCGCGGGTCAGCACCAGATCCACATCCAGCGTCAGATCGCGATCATTGCGGGTCACGCGCGGCTCGACCCGCACGAAATCCAGCCCCTTGCGGATGGCCAGACGTTCCATCCGCGCGGTGGCATTTTCGAGCAGCGAGGGGCTGTAGACAGCACCCGAACGCAAGTTTTGCACCGCGTCGAACTCGTCGGCGTTAACCTCGGCGATCTCTGAGCTGGTGGTGATGTTGCCAAAGCGATACTGCTGGCCTTCCTGCACCGTGAAGGTGATGAAGAACGCATCGCGTTCGCGCGAAAACTCGCTCGTCACGCCGGTGGTCTTAAAATCGACATAGCCGCGCGACAGGTAGAAGTCGCGCAGAACTTGCTTATCGAATTCGATCCGGTCGGGCGTATACGTGTCCGCGCGGATCAGGGCGCGCAGAATGCCCGCCTGCTTGGTCTCAAGAACACGCCGCAAACGGCTGTCGGAATAGATGCGGTTGCCGACGAAAGACAGGCGCTCGACCTCGACGTTCTTGCCCTCGACGACTTCGAACACCAGATCGACACGGTTGTTCGCCCGGCGGATGATTTTCGGCGTCACCTGCGCGGCCAAACGGCCCTGCGCCTGGTAAAGCTCGGTGATGGTTTCAACGTCCAGCTCGGCCGTCGCAGGATTATAGACCCGGCGCGGTTGTGATTTCAGCAATGGCGTAAACACGTCGTCCTTGATCTTGCGGTTGCCTTCAACCGAGACAACGTTGATCGTCGGGTATTCACGCACTTTCACCACCAACACGTTGCCGCGCGGCAGGATCTGCACATCTTCAAACAAGCCCGAGCCGACGAGACGTTGATAGCCATCGTTCAGCGCTGCTGCCGACACCACCTCACCCTGGGCGATTCCCAGATAGGACAGGATGGTCGCAGCCTCGATCCGCTGCGTTCCCTCGATCTCGACCCGAGAGAAGGAATAGGCCTGCGCTGTGGCGGGCTTCGGGGCCACAACCGTAACCGCTGAAATTGCAAGGAAAATCGCAAGACCGCTGGTGGTTGCCAGTGCCTTGGTGCCTTGTTTCACGAAATCAAAACGGTTGCTGCTCAACCCCTCGACAAATGCCATCGTATTTACTTTCCTCAGACACCCCAGTTCCAATGTGGATAAGCGGTTGGGACGTTCTTGTCAAAGCGCGAAAGCAGAGTTTTCGAGGCCGCTGTGCATGGGTCACACCATCCGGCGCGCGCAATGCCTTCTGCCCAGCATGACGGCATCATTAGGCTGCATGGCGGACGGGGACAAAGCGGGGCGTCCAGAATGAAAAAACCCCGCCCGCAGTGGCACTGCAGCGAGGATCCATTTCAGCGATGGGCTTGATCGTGTCGGTGCCGGGCGGCAGCGTGGCCTTTAGTGCATCATCCCGCCAAGAATGACGCTGAACCACAAGGCGGCCGCGATGGCACCTGCAAACATCACGCGATCGTAATTGAGATCGAACAGAAGCGTCAAACCGCGGGTTTTATATCCAAAACGTTCCATATTCGCCTCTTGCCTTGTCTGGTCACTGGACCGGATCGCGTGTCGATTTCGATCATCTTGGCCGCCAATTGGGGCATCAGAATTTCGGAATTAAGGCAAAATTGTGGCATAAGAGCCCGTGGCTGTTGTCTATGGACAGAACAAGTCGTTGGTCAGACCAAACATCATCAGCGCAAGAACGAGCGTCAGACCAATCGCCAGCAGCACATTCAGCACCTTGTCCGAGGGCGGCTTGCCAGTGACGGCTTCCCACGCGTGAAACACAAGATGTCCCCCGTCCAGCACGGGGATCGGAAACAGGTTCAACAGACCGATGGCCGTGGACAACATCGCGATAAAGCTGATGAAGCTTGTCGCCCCCATGGACGCCGCCTGCCCCGACACCTGGGCGATGCCGATCGGGCCGGACAGGTTGCAACTGGAAATCGCCCCCGTGATCATGTGCCAAAGGCCCGACAAGCTGGCGCGGATGATATAGATCACCCGATCGACGCTGGCTGTGACGCTTTCCCACAGGCCCGGCGTGCGGGTTGCCGGGTCAAACACCATGCCCGAGGTGATGCCGATCAGCCAGCGGGTTTCGAACCCGCCTTCGGCCGACGGGATGTCTTGGCGGCGCGGCGTCAGCGTCACCTGCGTGGGGGTGCCATCGCGCAAAAGACCCAGCGTCAGCGCAGCGCCATCGCCATCCACGACGATTTCACGCAAGCCTTCAAAGGTTGCCACCGGCACATCGTCAACGGTGGCGATGAAGTCGCCGGGCTTCAAACCCGCTTCAATCGCCGCTGATTTCGGACTGACCGACCCGACCAAGGGGGGGAACGGATGGGTTGCGGTCAGGTCAATGACCGCGCCGTCGCGGCGCACCTGATAGGCGACACGCGCAGTGTCGGGCAGCTTGTCCACGATGGTCTGAAACTCTGCAAGCGGAGGCGTCTCGATGCCCGCGATGGACAGAATTTCGTCACCGGGTTTCAGCCCCTGCTCCATCCCCGGAACGTCCTGCACCGCAGCGACCGACAGCGGATCGCGGGCGACGCCCGTGGACAGGATCAAGCCCGTGAAGATGATGACAGACAGGATGAAATTGAAAACAGGCCCGGCTGCAACCGTCGCCGCCCGCGCCCACAAGGGCGCACCATGCATGGTGTGGCGCCGCTCTTCGTCGCTCATCCGCGCCATGGCATCTTCGTCGGCGCTGCCCGAGGCAACATTGGCGTCGCCGTGGAATTTCACATAGCCGCCAATTGGAAAAGCAGCGATCTGCCAGCGGGTGCCATGTTTGTCCATTCGCGACCCAAGCACCGGCCCCATCCCGATCGAGAAGACATCCGCCTTGATCCCGGACCAGCGCCCCACGATGTAGTGGCCGTATTCATGCACTGCGACAATCACCGTCAGCGCCGCCAGAAAGGCGAGGATCGTGAAGGCAAGGTTGCCGAAGTCGGGAAGCAGCCCGGTCAATTCCATGGAGTTTTCTCCTGCGTTCTTGGTTTTGGCTGCTCAGGGCCGCTGTGTGACGATTTGGGTGGCGGTTGTGCGACCCATTTGGTCGGCCGCGCGCACATTATCAAGGGTCATGCCCCCATGGGCCAAGCTCACATCCCCGTCAAGACGGCAAAGCGTGTCTTCGACCACGCCCGCCATGTCCATGAACCCGATGCGTCCGGCGATGAAACTGTCCAGAGCGATTTCCTTGGCGGCGTTGAAGATCGCCCCGGTCAGGCCACCTGCAGCCATAACCTCGCGCGCAAGGCGCAGGGCTGGATAGCGCTGCTCGTCCGGCGTGGCAAAGTCAAGCGTGGCGACACGGGCCAGATCCAGACGCTCCACGGGCAGTGCACGGCGATCAGGCCAGTGCAGCGCATAGCCGATGGCATGGCGCATATCGGGTGCCCCCAGATGCGCCATCAACGCCCCATCGCGAAACCCGACCAGGGCATGGACGAGGCTTTGAGGGTGGATCAACACTTCGATCTGCTCAGGAGACACCTCAAAAAACTCTTTGGTTTCGATGACTTCCAGCGCCTTATTGAACATCGAGGCGCTGTCGATCGTGATCCGTTGCCCCATGTCCCAATTGGGATGCGCGCTGGCTTGGGCAAGGGTGGCCCCGGCCAGCTTTTCCATCGGCCAATCACGAAACGCTCCGCCCGATGCGGTGATGATGACCCGTTCGACCGCGCTGATATCTTCGCCGGCAAGCCCCTGAAACACCGCCGAATGTTCGCTGTCCACCGGCAAGATGCGCGCATGGTGCGCGTGGGCCGTGGCCAAGATCAACGGCCCCGCCGTGACAAGGCTTTCCTTGTTGGCCAACGCCAGTGTGGCCCGCGCTTCAAGCGCGCGCAAGCCGGGCAAAAGCCCCGCGGCCCCTACGATTGCGGACATCACCCAGTCACAGGGGCGGGTCGCGGCCTCTTCTATCGCAGCTTCGCCAGCGGCTGCGGTTATACCGGTGCCGGCCAAGGCGTCGCGCAGGGCCGGAAGGTGTTCTTCATGCGCTGTGACCGCGACCTCTGCGTTCAAGCGGATTGCGTCCTGGGCAAGGCACGCGATATTGTGCCCCCCCGTCAGCGCCACGACCTCATAGCGGTCGGGATCGCGCCCGATCAGGTCGATGGTGGATTGCCCGATAGACCCGGTCGCGCCAAAGATCGAAACGCGCCGCGCCGTGTTTGGCCGCGAGTTTGGCGTGCTGTCGTCCTGTGCCATACGCCCTGCCCTAGCCCGCAACGCTGAGCGAGGCGATTGTAATCAGAAGGATCATGGCGCCGGACGCGCCGATCATGGCGTCAAACCGATCCAGCACGCCGCCATGACCGGGGATCAGGTTCGAGCTGTCCTTGACCCCCATCTTGCGCTTGATCGCGCTTTGCACGATGTCCCCCATCTGGCCGGCAAAGGCGACCAGCGGCAAAGCCAGGGCTTCGACCGGGGTGAAGGCGCCCAGAGCGGCTCCAATCACGCCCAGACCAAGCGCGCCGATCCAACCGGCAATGGTGCCGGACCAGGTTTTCTTGGGACTGACGCGCGGCCAGAACTTTGGGCCACCCAGAAGACGACCGGCAAAGTAGCCCGACACGTCCGAGATGATGATGATCAAAATAAACCAAACCAAAATCTGGCTGGTGCCCATTGCCACAAACCCAAGCCCGGCCAACATGATCAGAGCGGCATAGAAGAAAAACAACACCCGATGGCGCGGCAGTAACGCTGCCCCGACGAGGGGCGCGCCCAGCAGCACAGCAATTCTTGGCAATGAGAACAGCGCGACCGGGTCCGGGCTATCAAGGGTGATGCCGCAATAGATGACGCTGACCCCGGCAATCACTCCCAACACCACATGAAGCGCGCGGGCTTCGGCATGGATCAGGCGGGAAAACTCCCACATGCAAAGCCCGATCACCACCGCGAGGACAGCCAGAAAAACGGGTCCCCCCAAGGCAACAGCGATGATGGCAATCGCTGCCATACCAACAGCGGACAGCACACGCGGTGCCAAATCGGCCCATTTAGAGGAGGTGTCGGTTTGCGTCATGTGGGGGTTATGGCATTCAGGCGCGATGCTCTCAAGCAGTTGTGTGCAGCTTCTGCACGTTACGCAAGGCAACTGCCTCGGCCAATTCTGAACTGGGTGTTATTCTGCAGCGGTTTCCGCGATTGATCCAACCGCGCCGAACCGACGTTCACGCCCGGAAAAACGATCGACGATCTCGGCAAAAATATCCGACGAGAAATCGGGCCAGAGCGTGTCGATAAACTCGTATTCCGCATAGGCGGACTGCCACAGCAGAAAGTTGGAAATCCGGGCTTCGCCGCTGGTGCGGATGACAAGGTCAGGATCAGGCAAAACGCATGTATCCAAATAGCTTGCCAGCGTTTGTTCATCCACATCTTCCGGGTCAAGCTGACCGGCGGCCACATCGCGTGCCATACGCTGGGTGGCCCGTGCAACTTCGTCACGCCCCCCGTAGTTCAGCGCGATCGTTAGATGCACCCGGTCGTTGCCTTGGGTCAGCGTCTCAAGCTCGTGCATCAGCGCGATCAGCTTTTTGTCCAATCGGTCACGATCCCCAATAAAACGCACCCGAACGCCTTCGTTGAACAAGGCGCGCGCTTCTTTGTGGATGTAACGGCGAAACAGGCTCATCAGACCCGCGACTTCCGATTGAGTGCGTTTCCAGTTTTCGGTCGAGAAGGCAAAGATCGTGATATATTTCACGCCAAGGTCTGGGCACGCCTCGACGATTTCGCGCACCCGTTTGGCTCCGGCATGGTGGCCAAACAGCCGCGGCTTTCCACGGCGCTGCGCCCAACGCCCGTTGCCATCCATGATGATGGCAACATGGTCCGGCGTTTTCAACGCCTTCGCCTGTGCATCTGAGGCTTTGCTGCCCATCATCGCCTTGCCCAATTCCCGTCCATACGCCACGCTGATCCCCCGAAGGGTTACACCTGCATGATCTCTTCTTGCTTGACCTCAAGGGCCTTGTCCACTTTTCCGACAAATTGGTCTGTCAGAGCCTGAACTTCATCATGCCAGAATTTGTGGTCATCTTCACTCATTCCGTCATTTTTAGCCTTTTTAAGCTGTTCCATGCCGTCACGGCGCACATTGCGCACCGACACGCGGGCGTGTTCAGCGTATTGCGCGGCGACGCGGCTCAGTTCGCGGCGGCGTTCTTCGTTCAATTCCGGGATCGGCAGCATGATAATGGTGCCGTTCAGTTGGGGATTGATGCCCAGACCGCTTTCACGGATCGCTTTCTCGGCAACCCCAACCAGCCCTTTGTCCCAGATATTCACCGTGACCATGCGCGGCTCAGGCACGTTGACCGTGCCGATCTGGTTCAGGGGTGTTCGACTGCCGTACGCTTCGACCATGATCGGTTCAAGCATCGAGGCAGAGGCCCGACCCGTGCGCAAAGAGGCAAATTCGGTCCGCAAAGATCCCAAGGCGCCATCCATGCGGCGTTCAAGATCGGTCATATCCAGTTCAAATTCTTCGTCAGCCATCGCAGGCATCCCTTCGTCTTATTCTCAAGCTCTTGTCATCCGAGCGCATTGCGCCCGGTATAACGCCACTGCACACCTATTGTATAGGTCCAGCGCCGGGTGGCGCGGCAATCCCATCGTGGCTGGGCAGGATATTGCCTTGCGGGTCAATCCATGCGCCAGGATCAGATCACATTAGCCACCGACGCGCGTATAGGTGCCCTCGCCGGCCAGAATGCCACGGAACCCACCGGGTTCATCCAGCGAAAACACGATGATCGGCAGGTTGTTGTCGCGCGCCAGCGCGATCGCCGAGGCATCCATGACCCCCAGCCGCTTTTGCAAAACATCATCATAGCTGACATCGTCATAGCGCTGCGCTTCGTCGTGTTTGGCGGGGTCCATGTCATACACGCCATCGACCTTGGTGCCCTTGAAGATCGCCTCGCAAGCCATTTCATTTGCTCGCAAAGTTGCTGCCGTGTCGGTGGTGAAATAAGGGTTTCCTGTGCCCGCGGCGAAAATGCAGACGCGGCCCTTTTCAAGGTGGCGCACGGCCCGGCGCCGGATGTAGGGTTCGCAGACCTGATCCATCGGAATGGCCGAGATCACACGCGTGTAGACGCCAAGCCCCTCAAGCGCCGATTGCATGGCCAGCGCGTTCATCACGGTCGCCAGCATCCCCATGTAATCAGCCGTCGTCCGCTCCATCCCCTGCGCGGACCCTTGCAGGCCACGGAAGATGTTGCCACCCCCGATCACCATGCAGATCTCGACCCCCATGTCGTGCACCGACTTGACCTCTTGTGCGATGCGCTCGACGGTCGGCGGGTTCAGGCCAAACCCCTGATCGCCCATCAGCGCTTCGCCTGAAATCTTCAACATGACACGTTTATAGGCCGGTTGCGGGGTGTCGGGGTTGCCGGTGTCGGCATCCTCGCCCGTAACCTCGGAGGCTTGTTCACTCATCGGTTGCCACTCTCTGGTTGTCGTGATTGTGTTGGCGCGCAAGATGACCGATCCGGGCGCGACTTTCAATGTGCGATCCCGTGCTTGTCGGAAAAAAGGGGAGCAAGGCGCAGATTGTCGGCAACCAACACCGATATCAGCCAGATCGTGGCCAGCATCGACGCCCGCCAGCCCGTGTTGATCGCGGGGGCTACGGCGTCCGGCAAATCGGCATTGGCGCTGGCAATTGCAGAGGCGTCAGGCGGGGTGATCGTCAATGCAGACGCCCTGCAGGTTTTTTCCAACTGGCGCATCCTGACCGCCCGCCCGACACGGGCTGACGAGGCGCGTGCCCCGCATCGCCTTTATGGGCATATCGCTGGCGATACGGCCTATTCCGTGGGCCATTGGCTTCGCGACGTGGCGCCCATTCTGCAGGGCGATCAGCGCCCGATCATCGTGGGCGGCACGGGGCTGAACTTCACCGCTCTGACCGAAGGGTTGGCCGACATTCCCCTGACCCCGCCCAGCATCCGGGCCGAGGGCGAAGCGCTGCTGGAAACGGCAGGATTGCCCGCCCTTCTGCGCGCATTGGACGCCGACACTCTGGCGCGGATCGACACACGAAACCCAGTCCGCGTGGCGCGCGCATGGGAGGTGCAGCGCACCACCGGGCGCGGGCTTGCCGAATGGCAAGATGACACCCCTGCGCCGCTGTTGCCGCGCGCGGATGCCCGAGCTTTTCATCTGGATGCGGATCGCGACTGGTTACGCGACCGGATCGACCGGCGCTTTGACCAGATGTTGCGTGATGGCGCATTGGAGGAAGCACGCGCCAATCTGTCCGATTGGAACCCCAAAGACCCAAGCGCAAAAGCCATCGGCGCGCCCGAACTGATCGCCTATCTGCGTGGCCAGATTTCGTTAGAGGAAGCGCGCGCCCGTGCGATCACCGCCTCGCATCAATATGCCAAGCGGCAACGGACCTGGTTTCGTAAACGAATGCGAGATTGGGAGGTGATTCCCCGCCCCTGACCCGCCCCCGACCTGGCTCAGGCTCGCGCCCGCTGATCGGCGCGCAGACGCCAAAGACACGCCAAAGACACGTGCAGATGTGCATCAATTCGCCAAGATCGCAGCAATTGTCCTCGTTTCATGTGTCAACTGCGCCTCTACTTGGCAGTTTGCAGGAAATTTTTCTGGGCCAGAGGCGCTTTTTGCGTTACCCCTGTTCTATTCAGATCACCTTTCTGTGCCCTAAAAATGTGTTCGATCGTCCCATGACCAAAACCACATCCGTCTCGTCTCCGTTCCGTGTTATGCCCTTGGCCCGTTTGGGGTCCGGCGGGCGATGGCGCACCGAAGCGATGCGGTCCTATGGTGCTCCGGTCCTGCTGTGGTTCACCCGTGGGCAAGGTCGCATCACCGTGAATGGTGTCACGGCGGGCTACGGCCCACATAACTGCATCTTTCTGCCGGCCGGAACGATGCACGGGTTTGAAATGTCCAATCAGGTGTCCGGCACGATCGTCGTGTTCCCGCAAGGATGCGAAGCCGATCTGGCCCTTCCCG
Source organism: uncultured Aliiroseovarius sp. (assembly GCF_947497285.1). GTDB lineage: Bacteria > Pseudomonadota > Alphaproteobacteria > Rhodobacterales > Rhodobacteraceae > Aliiroseovarius. Next base: position 23,487 of record NZ_CANMFT010000008.1, read on the forward strand.
AAGACCCGTTGCACCTGCGGCTGCGCGACGTCGACAGGCAGCTTGAGCTTGGTAAGCTGGTCGATGACCTGCTGCGCGAGATGGAAAAAGCGTCTGATCAGGCCCACCGCGCCATGATGTGCCACGCGGGGCTGTTGTCTGTCTGGCTTGAACGTCAGATTGCCAATCTGGACAGCGACAAGCTGTCGGTGACCGCCACCGGACGCCTTGTGAATGCCTATACGGCGCTTGTCGAACAAGATTTCCACAGCACCAAAACCGTGCGCGACTATGCCGCTGAACTTGGCGTCACGCCGACCCACCTGAGCCGCGTTTGCAACAGGGCGTGTGGTCGTCCGGCCTCGGCGATCTTGCAAGACCGGGTGCATTACGAAGCCCGCCGCCTGCTGACCGAGACACATATTCCGATCAAGGATATTGCAGAATCCTTGGGGTTTGCCTCGGCCGCCTATTTCACCCGCGCATTTCAAAAACAGACCGGCGCGACACCTTCTGCGTTTCGCAAAGGTGGCTGAGACGCCCGTTCTTGCCAGCTGACCCGTCAGGCGAAACCCTGCGCGCGGTAGATTTTCGCGCAAGTCCCGAGTGCCCCACGCAATGAACTACAGACGCGCCTCCACGATCGAACTGATCTTGCTTTCAGCTGCCGCCTATGCCGCGATCCCCGTGGCTTTGTCGCAGATGGATTCGCGGCTTGTGTCAAGCTTTCCGGTGGCACTGATTGCGCTGAAATTGCTCACTGCGGTGCCCGTCTTCTTCCACCCGTGGAGCAGAAGCCGGCTGCTGAAATCCGTGCGCGACAAAGCGATTATTTTGTTCGCGTCAGCGCAGGCCTTCTTCTTTGTGCTGTCACTTTTGCTTTTCGCAATGTCACTGGCCACGCTCGACACCCCCGTCGCGATCGTCATCGCGGAAACCTGGCCCATTCCATCCGCCATCGCGATGAGCTATCTGCTGCGCGACCAGCTGCATCGACTGTCGCTGAGCGAATTCATGTGGGGCGGCATTGCGTTTTTGGGGGTGGTGCTGGTGCTTGACCTGCCGGGCAAGCTTGGCGCTGTCGAAACGACCACCTGGATCGGGGCCTTCCTGGCCATCGCCTCGGCTGTGTCGATGGGGTTGTCGACGGCATTCAAGGCACGCGCGGTCAAGCTGATGAAAAATCGCTACAGGATCGGACCGATGCTGAGCTTCTTTTTGCTGCAATTCTTTTTTCTGCCGGCACTGCCACTGTTTGCACTCTATTTCGTGGTCTTTCCCAGTAGCCCGCTGGATCTGCCTTCGACGGTCTTGCAGGGCGCTTTGCCATGGGTGGCGCTGGTCGTGTGCCTCAATTTCACATCTTCGGTGCTGTATTCGTTCGCCACACTGAAGCTGAAACGCGCGTCGGACGGGTTTGTGTGGTTTTTTACCCCCGCCTTTTCCTTATTGCTGTTCGCATTGTGGACCGGCGAGGCGCTGAAGGGGCACGAGCTGATCGGCCTAACCTTCATTCTCAGCTCGAACCTGCTACTGACCATCGCCGCAGACACCTCGCGCGCGTTCAAATCGCTGGTGTTGACTGTGCTGGGCACCGGGTCATGGTGCTATTTCGTCGACCCTGTCTTCACGCAAAGTGACTACTACTTTGATGCCATCAGTATTCTGAGCATCTTCTTCGTCTTCATCCTTGTCGACGGGCTGGGGCAAGTGTCGCGCCAGGCAGACGACGAAGAACGCCTGCTAATCGCGCTGAACCACAGCCTAGCCGAAAAACCCACAAGGTTTTCCAAATGTTTTGAACAGATCGCGACGCCGCTGAACCCGATCATCTTCAAGCGACGCTACCTAGTGCTGCGCCGCGAGTTGATTGCCGCGGGCGAACAGGCCCTTGCGCTGCAACTTGACTACCTTGCCCACGCGCGCAACCGGTCGCTTCGTCTTGGCAAGCACGTTTCGCTTGCGGCCTGCCTTCTTGCGACCGGCGCCATCGGGCTGTTGGCCCGGCCCGAGACATGGCTGACCGAGATGTTCATAACCGTCTACCTGCCCTCGATGGTGTTTTCCTTCTTCATCCTGATCGAAGGACAGTTGGGCGGCACCCGGTCGATCTTTCGCCTTCTCAACACCAGAACGCCCACCCATGTCATTCGGATCATGTCGCGCCGGTCGCCGCGCGACAGTGTCATCTGGTCACTGATCCTGAGCGCTTTCATCATCGTCACCTATGCCTATGCGCTGTCCCTGCCCTAAGGTGCTGATGTGGCGCATCAATGCGTCAATCCTATTTCGTTGCATTTGCAACGAGTGAATGCTAAACTCCCTTCAAACAGGAGATCACGCATGAAAATTGACCAAATTCACCACGTCGCCTACCGCTGCAAAGACGCCAAAGAGACCGTCGAATGGTATGGCAAAATGCTGAATATGGATTTCATTCTGGCGATTGCAGAAGACCACGTGCCATCCACTCACGAACCCGACCCTTACATGCATGTGTTTCTGGACGCAGGAAACGCCAATGTCTTGGCATTCTTCGAGCTTCCGACAAAACCTGAAATGGGGCGCGACCCCAACACGCCAATCTGGGTTCAACACATCGCGTTCAAGGTGAAGGACCGCGCGGAACTTATTGAATTCAAACAACATCTTGAATCTAATGGTGTCGAAGTCCTGGGCGTAACCGACCATTCGCTGTTTCATTCGATCTATTTCTTCGACCCCAACGGGCACCGCGTCGAACTGGCCTGTCCCGACCCCGAGGAAGAGGCGATGCTGGCGCGCATGGATGCGGTCAAATGGGACATGCTGAACGAATGGTCCGAAACCAAGCGCGCGCCTAAACATGCCGAATGGCTGCATAAAAAAGAGCTCTCAGGTATAGAATAACCAAGGCCACCACTCTAATCTGGGCGTGCCCAAATCAAGGACACGCCCAGATGGTCTCCGACAGTCAGACCCCGAACCGCTTTGCCCCGATGCCAGATCCGCCTTATTACGCGGTCATCTTTACCAATCAGCTTGCAACCCCCGCGCCCGGCTATGACGCCATGGCGGATTTGGTCCTCGCCCTCGCCCAATCACAGCCAGGGTTTTTGGGGGCCGAAAGCACCCGTGACGAGGCGGGGCTCGGGATCACAGTGTCCTATTGGAAAGACGAGCGCGCAATCTCAGCCTGGAAGGCCGAGGCTCAACACCTTCTTGCCCAAAAGCTGGGGATCACGCGTTGGTATGCGCGTTACAACTTGCGGGTTGCCAAGGTTGAACGGGCCTATGACGGCCCGCAAGGGCGTGAGGTCTAGGTTGGCAAAGCCCCACATTTCAGGGGCGCACCCACATCAAACACCGCCGCCGCCCGCGCCTTAGCTGCCAAGGATCGCGCGCACATAGCCGCGCGTTTCGCGATAAGGGGGCACGCCGGAATATTTCTGAACCGCTTCCGGCCCGGCGTTATAAGCCGCCAACGCCAGTCGCCACGACCGAAACCGATCATATTGCTGGCGCAGATACCGGGCACCACCTTCAAGGTTCTGCACCGGATCATGTGGATTGACGCCCAGCTTGCGCGCTGTGAAGGGCATAAGCTGCGCCAGACCAATCGCGCCTGCATGGCTTTTGGCACGCGGGTTCCAGCCGCTTTCCTGCTGCACAAGCCTCAGGAACAGATCTTCGGGAATGCCGTGACGCCGCGCTGCGGATTTCGCCAGCGGCAGATACTGGCCCTTGTAATTCCCTTTGAAGGAAGGAATGCCATAGGTCGGCACCGCCCCCTTGTTGGGCGTCAGCCGCACCGAATTGGCATATTGCTGAGCGCCACGCGTGTCGAGCACACGGGTCTGAGCAGAAAACGCTGCCCGCCCCCCGGAACTGGAAAAAAGCGTATCGGCCTCAGCCGGTCCGCCAAAAGTCGAAATGCTCATCGTCAGCCCTGAAAACAGGCCCGCAGCCACCAACAAAACCTTGCGTGACATCACCGTCCCCCGAAATAGATTGGCCCCAATATAGTCGGGTTCGCTCTTTTGGGAAAGGGGGTGTGACACTGGGGCCTGCGCCGCAAGGGCGCACGCGCGCTCGGCCTGTCGATGGCAGGCGGTCGAAAACCACGAAATCGCTCTGCCACTATGTCCTGTCTTGGTGTAACCATGTTGGCAACTTACAGAATCGAAAGGACGCAGGATGGCGGGTTCGCTCAACAAGGTCATGCTTATCGGAAATCTGGGGCGTGACCCGGAAGTGCGCACATTTCAGAACGGCGGTAAGGTGTGCAACCTGCGCATTGCCACGTCGGAAACCTGGAAAGACAAGCAAACAGGTGAACGGCGCGAGCGGACCGAATGGCATTCGGTCGCGGTGTTCCAAGAAGGTCTCGTGCGCATCTGCGAGCAATATCTTCGCAAAGGGTCCAAGGTCTTTGTCGAAGGCAAGCTTCAGACGCGCAAGTGGCAAGACCAATCCGGCAATGACCGCTATTCGACCGAGGTCGTCCTGCAAGGGTTCGACGGCACCTTGACCATGCTTGACGGGCGTGGCGAAGGCGGTGGTGGTGCTGGTGGCGGCGGCCAACAGGGTGGCTATGGCGGCGGTGATCAGGGTGGCTACGGTGGCGGCGATCCCGGCCCGGCTCCGGCTGGCGGCGGCGGCGGCGGCTTCGACGACGAAATTCCGTTCTGATCAGACAGTAAGGAGGGCGCATAATGGGGTGGTCCTTTCCCATCGGGCGCCTTTTCGGTTCACAGCTCAGGGTCCATGTGACCTTCTTTCTGCTGCTGGGCGTCATTGGCTATGCCGCCTTCATTGAAGGTGGCGCGGCAGCGGCCCTGTGGACCACGGTCTTCGTGCTGTTGCTTTTTGTTTGCGTGATCGCACACGAATTTGGCCATGCGCTGATGGCGCGCAGGTTCGGCATTCGCACGCCCGACGTGACCCTGTTGCCGATCGGCGGTTTGGCGCGTCTGGAGCGGATGCCCGAGAAACCAGCGCAGGAAATCGCGGTGGCGCTGGCCGGACCTGCGGTGAACGTGGTGATCTGGGCGGTGCTGACCTTGGTCTTCGGCGCGCCCGAGGCACCCTCGGATCTGGTCGGGCTGGCCACCAACCCGCAATCGCTGCCCGCACAGTTGGCGACGCTCAATCTGGTGCTGGCCGTGTTCAACCTGTTGCCCGCCTTTCCGATGGATGGCGGGCGGGTGTTGCGCGCCGCACTGACCATGGCCACTGATCGGGTGACGGCCACGCGCATTGCTGCCAGCGCCGGGCAAGTTCTGGCCTTTATGATGGGGTTTGTCGGACTGACCAGTGGCAACCTGATGCTTGTGCTGATCGCCTTTTTCATCTTCACGGCGGCTGGGGCGGAAAGCTCGGATGTGGCGATGCGCCAGATTGCGCGCCGCTTGATGGCGCGCGATGCGATGATCACCGAATATGAAACGCTGCGGCCTGACGACACAATCCAGACCGCCGCGAACACCCTCATCCGCACCACCCAGCACGAGTTTCCCGTGGTGGACGTGAACGGGTTTTTTCAAGGCTTTCTGACCCGCGCCGTCCTGTTCGAAGCGATGGCGCAGGGCACGCAGGTGCATCGGGTGGCGGACCGGATGCAGACTGACCTGCCAACGGTTAAACTGCTGGATGGGCTAGAGACCGTGCTGGAACGCATGGGCGATGGGATCGCTCCTTTGGCCGTCGTCGATGAGACCGGGCATCTTCTGGGCTACATCACCCGCGAAAACATCGGAGAGCTGATGGTCGTCGCCAATGCCCGCCGTGACAGGGCAGTATGACCAGGGACGCCAAGTCGCCGAGAGTATATTGATTTCTATCAATAGCTAATTTGCCTAACTTAACGTTGCGCCAGCGCGTCATCCAACACAGCACGCACCACATTCATGTCGACATCTTTTGCCACGAAGGCCTCACCGATCGCGCGCGCGAGGACAAAGCGCAGCTGTCCCGCCTCAACCTTCTTGTCTTGCCCCATCAAGGTGATCAGCCCGTCGGTATCGGGCAGATCGCCCGCGATGTCGGACAGGTCTTTTTTCATACCCATTGTGGACAAGTGCTGGCGGAAACGTGACGGGCATTCCTGGCTCATCACCCCCAAACGGGCCGAGGTTTCGAACGCAAGCGCACATCCGATGGCGACGCCTTCACCGTGCAAAAGCCGGTCGGAATACCCGGTTGCCGCTTCCAGCGCATGGCCGAATGTGTGGCCAAGGTTCAACAGCGCGCGATCGCCTTGTTCGGTTTCATCGCGCACCACGATGTCGGCTTTCATCTGCACGGATCGGCGCACAGCCTCTTGGCGCAGCGCCATGTCGCCCGCGGCCAGCGCGGGTCCGTTGACCTCGAGCCAGTCGAAGAAGGCCGCATCACCAAGACCGCCGTATTTCACGACTTCACCGTAACCCGCCAGAAAATCGCGTGGGGTCAGGGTGCCCAGCACCTCGATATCGGCCAGCACCAACGAGGGTTGATGAAAGGCGCCGATCAGGTTCTTGCCCTGAGGCGCATTGATCCCGGTCTTTCCGCCCACCGAACTGTCCACCTGCGCCAATAGCGAGGTCGGCAGCTGCACAAACCGCACCCCGCGCCGCAAGATCGCCGCTGCAAACCCGACAAGGTCACCAATCACCCCACCGCCAAAGGCAAGCACCACATCCTTGCGCTCGACCCGCGCTTCCAGCAGCCATTCGACGGTGCGCATCAGCTGCGGCCAGCTTTTGGTGCTTTCACCGGGTGGCAGGATCAGGGTTTGCGTGGCGATGCCCGACGCGCCCAACCCGGCATTCAGCGCGTCCAGATGCAGGCGCGCGACGGTTTCTTCGGTCACGATCCAGACTTTCGGACGGTTGAGCAGCGGCGCGATCTCGGCCCCGGCATTCGCCAATAGTCCGGGCGCGATGCGCACGTCATAGGCGCGATCGCCCAAGGGCACATGAACAGTGGTCACGTCAGATCTCCTCCAGAACATCAGGGCGGGTCAACAGAGCCGCCACCACCGCGTCGGCCATATCGGCAATCGAATAGCTCGCGCTGGCTTCGACCTTCAGGTCGGCCAAGGCGTAGACCGGCACGCGGGTGTTATAAAGCTGGGTCAGCGTCGCTTTCGGATCGGCCGTGCGCAACAACGGGCGCGTGTCTTTGTGTTTGACCCGGTTCCACAACAAATCCAGATCCGCCTTCAGCCAGACCGCCACACCACGCTTCGCAATCATCGAGCGGTTGCGTTCGGACATGAATGCACCGCCACCGGTCGACAGAACCGCGCGTTCGGTATCCAGCAGACGGCCGATGACCTCTGTCTCGCGGTCGCGAAAGAAACGCTCTCCGTCGCGATCGAAAATCTCGGCGATCGACATGTTGGCCGCGCGCACGATCTCTTCGTCGCTGTCAAGGAATGGCACCTTCAGCCGGCTGGCCAATGCCTGCCCGACCGCGGTCTTTCCCGCGCCCATCATTCCCACCATGACGATGGATTTCTTCACCTTGAAGGCCAAAGCGGCGTCCACTTGCTCAAATACGGGTTTCTTTCCTGAATGGCGTGATCTTGCTGGAAATGCCATATATAAAATGAGGCAAAACAGTATCTGAGGCAAAAATGGGCGAAACAACATGCTATTTCGATTGATCAAGCTATTGTTCTTTATGACAATATTGGGCCTGATCGGACTGACCGGCTATGCGTTTTTGGGGGATATGTCACCCCGAACCGCGCCACAAAGCACCACAGTGACGCTGAATGGCGGCTGACAGACATGCGCAGCCGGGACGGGCGCGGGCCGTCTGTTGTGGCGGTTTGGCGATTTGTTTGCTCGCAGCGGGCGTCAGCGTAGCCGCGGCACAGTCAGAGCCGCCCGCGCGCCCGCTGTCGGCAATCGACTGGCTGTCTGACAGCATTGCCCTGCCCCCGCCATCATCCGACAACGCAATTCTGCCACCCGACCCCAACGAGCCTGCGACCAGCACCGGCGCGTCGGTCGCTGAAGTGACGATGTCGTTGCTTGAGATGCCGATCCTGGATGCGGTCGGGCTGTTGCCCCATACCGCGACGGGTTTGCCACGCGATCTGTGGGGCACTTCGCGCCCGGACGATCTGGCCCGGCGCATCGCTGCGATCGAGGTCGATCTGCTGCCCGCCATGCAAGACCTGCTGCACCGATTGCTGCTGGCCGAGCTTGATCCGCCCAAAGGTGCCAGCGCAGGCGAGGATCGCTTGTTTCTGGCCCGCGTCGACCGCCTGTTGACCATCGGCGCGCTGGATCAGGCCGAGGCGCTGTTGGCCCGGGCCGGGTCTGTGAACCCGCGCGTGTTCCGTCGCGCCTTTGACACCGCCCTTCTGTTGGGCAATGAGGACGCACAATGCACCACCCTGCGCGCCACTCCTGATCTAAGCCCCACCTACACCGCGCGGGTGTTCTGCCTTGCGCGCAGCGGCGATTGGGATGCGGCGGTGCTCACCTTGGGCACGGGGCGCGCGCTGGGCTATATCAGCGCCGAAGACGACGCGCTTTTGGCGCGGTTCCTTGATCCCGATCTGTTCGAAGAAGACCCCGAGCTTGAGCGCCCCGACCATCCTTCGCCCTTGGTGTTCCGGATGTATGAGGCGATAGGCCTGCACATCAACACCTCCACCCTGCCCCTTGCCTTTGCCCAGTCCGACCTGCGCGCCAATATCGGCTGGAAGGCCCGTGCCGAAGCTGGCGAACGGCTGGCGCGCGTGGGGGCGGTGACGGACAACCAATTGCTGGGGCTGTATTCTGAACGAAAGCCGGCGGCCTCGGGTGGCATTTGGGATCGCATGATGGCGGTTCAAACCGTCGAACGGGCGCTGTCTTCAGGGTCCGATGACGATCTGGCCGCCGCCGTCGAAAACCTTTGGCCCCGGCTAGAGGAAAGCGGACTGGAAGTGCCCTTTGCGCAGGTGTTCGGGCCCGAAGTCGCGACCCGGTCCTTAGGGGGTGCGGCAGGCCGCATCGCGCTGCGACTTGGCCTGTTGTCAGACAGCTATGAGCGCGTGGCGGCACATGCAACCGCTGATCCAACCGATGCGCTTGCCCCCATCCTGATCGGCGTGGCCCAGGGCGATGTCACGGGCCTGTCGCCGATAGATGCGCGCAGCCGTGCCGTGATCGAAGCGTTCAGCGCCGATAAGATCCCGGTTCGGTTGCGATCGCTTGTGGACCAAGGCCGCCTGGGCGAAGCGATCTTGCGCGCCGTCGCGCTGTTTAGCAGCGGCAGCCACGGTGATCTGGACGAATTGACGGATGCGTTGGCGTTCCTGCACCAGATCGGTCTGGAACAGGTCGCACGCCAGGCCGCTCTTGAATTTCTGATCCTCGAGAGGCGCGGATGAACAGCGATCACGCCCGTTGGATCTCGACCTTTCTGGAGGCACAGGCGGCGGAGCTTGATGCCTCGGAGAATACGCTGCTGGCCTATGGGCGCGACCTGAAAGGGTTTGCCGAATTTGCCGCGGATCGCGGGCTGAACTTCGAGGATCTGACCCGCACGGATATCGAAAGTTACATGGTCGATTGCGACACGCTTGGCTTAGCACAATCCACCCTTGCGCGGCGCTTGTCCGCGATCAAACAACTGTTTCGCTTTGGCTATGAAGAAGGCTGGCGCACCGACAACCCGGCTTTGAAAATCAAAGGGCCGGGTCGGTCCAAATCCTTGCCCAAAACGCTAAGCGAGGCCGAAGTGGAGGCGCTTTTGACCGCCGCGCGCAGCCATGGGCGCAGCCCGGCCGACAAGCTGCGCAACAGCTGTCTGGTCGAACTTCTCTATGCCACCGGGATGCGGGTCAGCGAATTGGTCACCCTGCCCGTGGCAGCCACCCGCGGCGATCCCAGAATGCTGCTGGTCAAAGGCAAGGGCGGCAAAGAACGGATGGTGCCGCTGTCTGGCCCGGCGCGCGACGCCCTGACCCGCTGGCTTGACGCCCGTGACGCGGCCGAAGACACAGCGCGGATGGAACGCGGCGCCAAGCCGTCGGCTTTCCTGTTCCCGTCGACCGGCAAAGGCGGCCACCTGACCCGCCATCGGTTCTATGGGTTGATCAAGGAAATCGCGGTCCATGCTGGCGTGCCCCCGGGCTCGGTCACACCGCACCGGCTGCGCCACGCCTTTGCCACGCACCTTCTGGCCCATGGCGCAGACCTGCGGTCGATCCAGACGCTTCTGGGACACGCCGATGTTTCGACCACCGAGATCTACACCCATGTGTTGGAGGAGCGCCTGAAAGACCTGGTGCTGACCCGCCACCCGCTCGCCAAAGCCACCTGAGCAGTCCTGAGCGCCCCTGTGACCCCCACAGCAAGCCCGCGCAGCGTGATAGGCCTATACATTCAGCTGCGGACAGGCTATTGCGCGCTTTCGTGATCCATCCCCACCGGACCCATGCGCTGTGCACGCATGTTCTGCCGCTTGTTGGCAGACCGCACGCAACTGGCACCCGACCAAACAGAATTGATTGCCCGTGAAAAACCTGATCTCTGACGCGCTGAACGAGCGTGGCTATTCCACATTGACGCAAGTGCAAACCGAAGTCTCCAAACCCGAGTTTGAAGGCGCAGACCTGCTGGTGTCGGCCCAGACCGGATCTGGCAAGACGGTGGGCTTTGGTCTGGCCATTGCGCCGGTCCTGTTGGGGGATGACGACCGGTTCGGTCCGGCGCAAAGCCCGCTTGGCCTGATCATTGCGCCAACGCGCGAACTGGCACTTCAGGTGAAGCGCGAGCTGACATGGCTGTTTGCGAAGACCGGCGCTGTTGTGGCGTCCTGCGTCGGCGGGATGGACATGCGCGACGAGCGGCGCGCGCTGGCGCGTGGGGCGCATCTGGTGGTGGCCACACCCGGACGGCTGCGCGACCACGTCATGCGCGGCTCGATCGACCTGTCGGCGCTGCGCAGCGTGGTGCTGGACGAAGCGGACGAGATGCTGGATCTGGGCTTTCGCGAAGACCTTGAGTTCATTCTGGATGAAACGCCTGACGACCGGCAGACCCTGCTGTTCTCAGCCACCGTGCCCAAAAGCATCGCCACGCTTGCCGCACGGTATCAAAAGGACGCCAAGCGCGTCACCACCGTGGCCGAGAAAAGCCAGCACGTTGACATTGAATACCGTGCGATGCCGGTTGCCCCGCGCGATGGGGAAAACGCGATCATCAACGTGTTGCGGTTTTTCGAGGCACCAAACGCGCTGATCTTCTGCAACACCCGTGCCATGGTCAGCCGACTGGCGACGCGCCTGTCAAACCGGGGCTTCTCGGTCGTGGCTCTGTCGGGGGAACTGACCCAGAACGAACGCTCGAATGCGTTGCAATCCATGCGCGACGGGCGTGCGCGCATTTGCGTGGCAACCGATGTCGCCGCACGTGGGATCGACCTGCCCAAACTTGATCTGGTGATCCATGCCGAGCTGCCCAACAACCATGAAACCTTGTTGCACCGGTCCGGCCGCACCGGGCGAGCGGGTCGCAAGGGGGTCAGCACGCTGATCGTGCCGCCAGCCGCGCGCAACAAGGCCGAACGTCTTTTGCGGTTTGCCAAGCTGAATGCCACATGGGCGCCCCCGCCCTCTGCGCAAGAGGTCCATGCCGAAGATCAAAAACGCATCCTTGCCGACGAGGTCTGGCAGCAAGAGCCAACAGCAAACGAAGCCGCCCTGGCCGAGGAATTGGTCGAGACGTTCACCCCGGCCCAACTGGCCACCGCCTATCTGCAACTCTACCACACCGCCCATGCCGCCCCCGAGGAGCTGTCTGCCGTGAACGCCAAGCCGCAGGCGCGCGAACCGTTCGGCGCCAGTGTCTGGTTTTCGATGGCCAAAGGGCGCGATCAGGGTGCTGATCCACGCCACATCCTGCCGATGCTTTGCACGGCGGGCAACATCACCCGCACCGATATCGGCGCGATCCGCATTCAGGGCGACCAAACTTTCTTCGAAGTGAAAGACGCACAGGTCGACCGTTTCCTGAACGCCATCGGCCCCGGCATGACGGTCGAGAAACTGGCACTGACGCGGCTGGACACGCCGCCTGATCTGGGTCGCACAAGCAAACCGCCTCGGCGCGACAAGCCCCGCAAGTTCGACAAACCCGGCAAGCAGGCCCGGGTCGACGATGACGCACGTCCACCCAAGCCGCACCGCAAGGGCGGTTCGGACACTGCGCCAAAGGGGGATCGCAAACCGAACCCGAAGCATAAGTGGAAAGACGACAAAGACAGCGACCGCCCGGTCAAAGCCTATGCCAAGCCGCAGGCCGAGGACCGCAAGCCCCGCAGCAAGGGTGCGAAACCGTCTGACGGAGCACCCACCGGCAAGCGCCCTGCCCGCGCCACGGATGCAAAGAAGGGGCCGCCACCGCCGAAGGGAAAGGCCTCCAGCAAGAAAAACCGCGCGCGCGCGGCGGCAAAGGTGCAGGCGAAAGCCAAAGGTGGTGATGGCGTGCCGAAGCGCCGAAAAACCTGATGTGATTTGGGGGCGCCGCGGCCAAACGGTCCGGTGCGCCCAATGCATTCCACCAGAAACTTAGCGCAGGGGTTTAGCTGACGGGGTCGTAAAGCACTGCGGCGCGTTTCTCGAACGCCGCAACGATGCGGTGCATCGCTTCGTTGAACACCAAGCCGATGACCCCTTGCAAAACCGTGCTCTTAAACTCGAAATCGACAAAGAACTCGACCTCGCACCCAGCCGGGTGGTCGCGAAATATCCAGTGGGATTTCAGGTATTTGAAGGGTCCATCAAGATATTCCGTATCAATCTTTCTGGTCTCCTGATCCAGCATCACCCGGCTGGCAAACCGTTCGCGGAAAACCTTGAAGCTGATCACCAGATCGGCGTCCATCAGATGCCGGCCATCGGGTTGAGGCGTCACCCGACGCACCCGCGCCGCTGAATTCCAAGGCAAAAACTCCGGATACCGGCTTACGTCGGCCACCAGATCATACATCTGCTGCGGCGTGTAAGGCAGGACACGTTTTTCGCCATGTGTCGGCATCAGGCGGTTTTTCCTTCTAACTCATCGCCACATGTCCTAGGAATACGACCGGAAATCAAGGGGGAAGACATGGCACAGCGACCATATGTCATTGACACGATGATCTCGGCCAAGCAGATCGCGGCGCGGGTCGAAGAGTTGGCAGCCGACATCCAGAAGGAATTTGCCGGCACGGAAAAACTGGTCGTTGTCGGGCTGTTACGCGGATCGTTCGTGTTCATCGCTGACGTCGTGCGCGAACTGGACTTGCCGGTCGAAGTCGATTTCCTCGAAGCCTCATCCTATGGCGATTCGACTGAAAGCAGCCGCGAGGTGCGCATTCTGAAAGATTTGCGCGGCGAGATTTCGGGGCGTGACGTGCTGGTTGTCGAAGACATTGTCGATACAGGCTACACGCTTAAACACGTTGTTGGCCTGTTGAAGGCCAAAGGCCCGAGAAAGCTCAGAACAATTGCGCTGCTCGACAAACCCTCGCGCCGCGAGGTCGACATCCGCGCGGATTGGACCGGGTTCGAAATCCCTGACGAATTTGTCGTGGGATACGGCATCGACTATGCACAACGTGACCGCAACCTGCCCTGTATCGGCAAGGTGCGCTTTCTAGACGAGGACTAGCAAATGCACCAGCGGTGGTTCTGGCGGATGTCCAGATGGGCGCGTAATCCGCCCTCTGCCAAGCGTGTCAGGTTCGTGCTGGCAATCATTGCGATCTGCCTATTGCTCGTCGCATATGAAAAGATCTTTGGCATGCCAGGCTGGATGGAGCTTGAGCGGATCAGGCCATAAATCTTTTCTTATCAAGCTTTTGCAAGACTTTCTTCACGTGCTTGGCGCAGTCGAGCGAAATCGTCACCCGCGTGATAGGATGATCGCGTCAAGGGTGTCGAAGACACCATATGAAAGCCTTTGCCAAACGCTGCAGTCTCGTAGTCCTTGAACTCATCAGGATGCACGAACCGTTCCACCGCGTGGTGTTTGGGCGTCGGCTGCAAATACTGGCCGATGGTCAGAAAATCGATGTCAGCGGCGCGCATGTCATCCATGACCTGCAACACGCCCTGACGATCTTCGCCCAATCCAACCATGATGCCCGATTTGGTAAACATCGACGGGTCCATTTCCTTGACCCGCTGCAACAGTCGCAGCGAATGGAAATAGCGCGCGCCGGGGCGCACCTGGGGGTATAGCCCGGGCACAGTCTCAAGGTTATGATTGAAAACGTCGGGACGTGCTTCCACAACGATTTCAAGCACTTTCGGGTCACACTTCAGAAAATCAGGGGTCAAGATCTCGATTGTTGTGTCAGGTGATTGGTGACGGATCGCGCGGATGGTCTGGGCAAAGTGGTCGGCCCCGCCATCGGCAAGATCGTCGCGATCGACGGATGTGATCACAACATGGTTCAAACCCAGTTTCTTGACTGCATTGGCGACGCGGCCGGGTTCGAACGCGTCCAGATCATCAGGCCGCCCGGTCGCCACATTGCAAAATGTGCAGCCGCGCGTGCAAATCTCGCCCATGATCATCATGGTGGCGTGGCCCTGGCTCCAGCATTCGCCGGCGTTGGGGCATGCGGCCTCTTCACAAACAGTGGACAGGTTGTTTTCGCGCATGATTTTGTGCGTTTCGGCGTATCCCTTGCCACCCGGTGCCTTGACGCGGATCCAGCTGGGCTTTTTGGGCTGCGCATTGTCCGGCCGATGCGCCTTTTCAGGGTGGCGGCTCTCGGGTATTTTCAAGTCACGCATGGCGGTCCTCCGGCCAAAAAACGGTTCACCGACGTATACCCGTATCCCGCGGGCAAGTCACCTTGAAAGCCGCAACGCTGCTATGCACGCCTTGCATGACTTTACGTCGGGTCATCTGCATGCGCTGCCTCGGTCAACAAGGCAGCCAGCGTCTCGAACCAGACCACATGGCGCGACAAATCGCGCCGCACCAAACCAATCTGTCGAAACGGCTGCGGGTCGGCAAACCGCGCAACTGCCAGATCTGGCGTCGCGGTCTGTTCATCCTTGCGGGCCATTTCAGGCAGAAATGTCACCCCCAACCCGCCCGCGGCCAGCCGACACAGCGTGCCCAGCGACGCCGCGCCAAGATCCAAGCGCCTGTCGCGACGACGAAACCCGCACACCTCAAGCGCCTGATCTGCAAGGCAGTGCCCTTCGTCCAGCAACAAAAGCAGGTCTGGATCAATCGCCTCGGGTCGCAGCGCCGCGCCGTGGGCGGCAAGCCCAACAATCTGTTCAGGTGTTCCGGCAAGCAAGAAACGGTCCTTGAACAGGGGCGTTTCCACCACTCCACTGGTCCCGGTGGGCAAGGCGACGATGGCGGCATCCAACCGACCGTTGTCAAGATCGGCCATCAGCTCTGTTGTTTGTGCCTCTCGCAATCGCAGGTCAAGGCCCTCGGCCCGCGCGCGGATCAAGGGAAGTGCGACGGGCAAAAGATAGGGGGCAACCGTCGGAATGATACCAAGGCGCAGGCGACCGGTCAGTCCTTGCTGCCAGTGAACCGCGTCTTTCATCCGGTCCAGTTCGGCCATGATCCGTTTCGCCGTGCCCAGAACGTCTTGCCCGGCCGAGGTCATGTCGATCCCATGTCGACTTCGCACGAACAGCTCTGTCCCCAAGCGGTTTTCCAGCTCCTTGATCTGATTGGAAAGCGCCGGTTGGGTCACGTGGCACTGCTGCGCGGCGCGGCCAAAGTGGCGGGTTTCGGCAAGGGCCATAACGTAGGTCAGTTGGCGCAAGGTGACTTCCATAACCTAAAGTTATCATAGTGCTAAGAAAAAGCAATTTTTCTTTATCGCGCTTAGCTGGCAAGCTTGTGTCGAACTTCATCAGGGAGAATGACATGTCCAAAACACGCATGACCACCACGGCTGGCGCCCCAGTGCCGGACAACCAAAACTCGCTAACCGCAGGTGAACGCGGTCCGGTTTTGATGCAGGACTATCAACTGATCGAAAAATTGGCCCACCAAAACCGCGAACGCATCCCCGAACGCGTCGTGCACGCAAAGGGCTGGGGCGCGTTTGGCACGCTGAAAATCACGGGCGATCTGTCAAAATACACCCGTGCCAAAGCCCTGCAACCCGGCACTGAGACGCCGATGCTGGCGCGGTTCTCGACCGTGGCGGGCGAATTGGGGGCTGCGGACCACGAACGCGACGTGCGCGGCTTCGCTCTGAAGTTTTATACCGAAGAAGGCAACTGGGATTTGGTTGGCAACAACACTCCGGTCTTCTTTGTGCGCGACCCGTTGAAGTTTCCCGACTTCATCCACACCCAAAAACGCCACCCGCGCACCAACATGCGCAGCCCTACGGCGATGTGGGATTTCTGGGGGCAAAGCCCGGAGGCGCTGCATCAGGTGACGATCCTGATGTCGGATCGCGGCCTGCCGCAAACGCCGATGAACATGAACGGTTATGGCAGCCACACCTATTCGCTTTGGAATGACGCAGGCGAACGGTTCTGGGTGAAGTTCCACTTCAAAACCCAGCAAGGCCACGCGCATTACACCAACGAAGAAGGCAACGCCCTGATCGGTCAGACCCGCGAAGGGTATCAAGAGGCACTGTTTGGCACGATCGAGGCCGGCACCTTCCCGCGCTGGAAAATGCAGGTGCAGATCATGCCGGAAGCGGACGCGGAAAAGACGCCCTACAACCCGTTTGACCTGACCAAGGTTTGGCCGCATGGCGACTACCCGGTCATCGACGTGGGCGAGTTTGAACTGAACCGCAACGCGGACAATTACTTTGCCGAGATCGAACAAGCCGCCTTCAGCCCGTCCAACACCGTTCCGGGGATCGGCCACAGCCCCGACAAGATGCTGCAGGCGCGCGTCTTTTCCTATGCCGATGCCCACCGATATCGTCTGGGCACCCATTACGAGGCCTTGCCGGTGAACGCCCCGCGCTGCCCGATGCATCACTATCACAAGGACGGCCAGATGAACTTCATGGGCCCCAAAACGGGTCATCCCGACGCGTATTACGAGCCGAACATGTATGAAGACGCCGCGCGCGAAGATCCGACCACGCTGGAGCCGCCCTTGCGCATTTCAGGCGATGCGGCGCGGTATGATCACCGGGAGGGTAATGACGATTACAGCCAAGCCCGCGCGCTGCATGACTTGATGAACAGCGATGAGCAAGCCCGCCTTTACAGCAACACGGCGGCCGCGATGGACGGCGTGCCAGATGAGGTGATCGACCGGGTTCTGGTTCACTATGACAAGATCAGCCAAGCCTATGGGGATGGCATTCGGGCGGCCCGCAAGGCGCTGTCTGCGTCTGGCTGACCGTAGACCCTCGCCGACCCAGATGGTGCGCCCCGGTAACGCGGCGCACCTTTTTTATTGCACTTGCTGCAACTGCGAGAAACCTGATTGAGCCTTCATTGGAATCGTTCTAAACAATCCGCGAACCCGCGTGGCGATTCCCCACGCAACTGGACCACTGATCAAAGGATTTTGACATGCAAAAAGGCGTTCGCGTTCCCAACATCACCTTCCGCACCCGTGTTCGTGACGACAGCATCGACGGCCCCAACCCGTTCCGCTGGCAGGACATGACCTCGGATGATTACTTCAAAGGCAAGCGCGTCGTCCTGTTCTCGCTGCCCGGCGCGTTCACGCCCACATGTTCGACCTATCAGCTGCCCGGTTACGAGAACGGCTTTGCTGATTTCGCCGCAGAAGGCATCGACGAGATCTATTGCATGTCGGTCAATGACAGCTTCGTCATGAACGCTTGGGCCCGTAATCAGGAACTGGAAAACGTCAAAGTCATCCCCGATGGCTCGGGCGAGTTCACCCGCGGCATGGGCATGTTGGTCAACAAAGATAACTTGGGCTTCGGCGCACGCTCGTGGCGCTATGCTGCTGTTATCAATGACGGTGTTGTAGAAGCATGGTTCGAAGAGCCCGGCCGCTGCGACAACCACGGCGAAGACCCCTATGGCGAAAGCGCGCCGGAAACCGTTCTGGCGTGGCTGAAAGAGGCCAAAGAAGCCGTTGCGTAAGCGATTGCCGAATGAATGATGAAGGGCCGCCCGATTGGGTGGCCCTTTTTGTTTGTGCTAGGTGAGCTAGGCGAATTACAATGGGCGCGGTTAAACCGTCACTGCGACCATTTGAACTTGCCAGTTTGTTTCCCGCTCATGTCGTGAAACGTGCCCTTTCCACCGGCGCGAAATACATAAATGACCCCGAAGTTTTTATATACGACCTGTAGACCATTCTTGGTCTTCGTCATCGGGCTGTTTGCAGGGGACGCGTTGGTGTCGTGCAGGCACAATCCGCTGTTTGACTTGCAAGATACGACATTTGGACTGTACGGCCCGCCGTTTTTTGAGTGCCAGTCAGAGGTGATCGTAATTCGAGACCCAGCCGAAATATCCTGAGCCAAAGCGGGTGTCGCCAAAGTTGTAAGGAGCATCGCAGCACAGACGGTTATCTTTTTCATTGGAACAACTTTCTTTCTTCTTTGAAACTTATTCCATAATGGTGAAGACCAGCCCGTTGTCAAATTCTGAGCAAGAAAGGTCTGGCCCAACGGATTCGGTCTCGGCGCTACTGTACTAGCAGCAACCACTACCTACCAATTTCAACCCCTTCAAAAACCGCGCCGCATTCTGCTGATAATGAATCGCCGACGCCTCGATCCCCTTGATCGCCGCGTCATCCAATTCGCGCACCACTTTGCCCGGTGCGCCCAGAACCATCGATCCGTCGGGGATCACTTTGCCTTCCGTCACCAAGGCCCCTGCCCCGATCAAGCAGTTTTTGCCGATCACAGCGCCGTTCATCACGGTGGCGTTCATGCCGATCAGGCTGCCGTCACCGATGGTGCAGCCGTGCAGAAGCACCTTGTGGCCGACCGTGACGTTCTCTCCAATGGTCAGCGGAAAGCCCATATCGGTGTGAAACACGCAGTTCTCCTGCACATTGGTGCCCGCGCCCACGTCGATCAACTCGTTATCGCCGCGCAACGTGCTTCCGAACCAGACCGAGGCACGTGCGCCGATGCGCACCTTGCCGATCAGGTTGGCATCCGGCGCGATGAACGCGTCGTCGGCGATGTCGGGTGAAACTCCGTCCAAGTCGTAGATCATTCATTTCCCTCTTCAAACTCGGCCTGCAACTTACGGACATGGTTCAACAATCCCGGTTGCTGGTTGCGCCGCTGGCGTGTGGCGTTCACGATGGTGATCAGCTTTTGCGCGGTTTCTTCCAGGTCGTCGTTGATCAGGACATAATCATAACTGCCCCAATGGCTGATCTCGTCCCAGCTTTTCTGCATCCGCTTGGCGATGGTGGCCGCGTCGTCCTGCCCGCGCCCCTCAAGCCGTGCGCGCAACTCTTTGATTGAGGGCGGCAGGATGAAGATCGACAGCGAATGCGACGCAAGCGAGGAGTTGCGGATCTGCACCTCGCCCTGCCAGTCCACGTCGAACAGCACGTCACGGCCGGTTTCGATTGCCTTGCGCACGGGTTCAGACGGCGAGCCGTAGAAATTGCCAAAGACGTGGGCGTGTTCCAGCATTTCGCCCTGAATGACCATGTCCTTGAACTTGGACTCGTCCACGAAATGATAGTGCTGCCCGTCAACCTCGCCCTCACGCGGGGCGCGGGTGGTGGCCGAGACCGAGAAGCTGAGCGTCGGATCCCAGTCCATCAGCCGCCGCGCCAGAGTGGATTTGCCTGCGCCCGATGGCGAAGACAGGATGATAAGAAGGCCGCGACGTTGATTGTTCTGGGCGCTCATGTCTCTACTCCACGTTCTGAACCTGTTCGCGCATCTGATCTATGACATGCTTCAGGTCAAGGCCAATGGCGGTCAATTCGTTGAACTGCGCCTTTGAGCACAAGGTGTTAGCCTCGCGATTGAATTCCTGCATCAGAAAGTCAAGTTTGCGCCCCACGGGGGCATCAGACTGCAGATGCTGGCGGGCCGCGGTGACGTGGGCGCGCAAGCGGTCCAGCTCTTCGCGAACATCGGTTTTCACGGCGATCATGGCAAGCTCTTGGGCCACGCGGTCGCCATCTGCCCCATCGGTGTTCTCCATCACCCGGCGTAGCGCGGATTTCAGCCCCTCGGCACGGGCATCGGCGCGCTGATCCAACACGGCTTCTGCGGCAGTGATCAGCAGATCGACCTCGTCAATCTGGGCAGACAGGATGCGGCCCAGTTCGACCCCTTCCTGACGGCGCGATTGTGTAAAGTCTTCCACCAGATCGGGAATTTGCGCCAACAAGGCGTCGATCAGGGGGGCGTTGTCCTGCTCGGACGGGGCGCGGAGGTCCAACACCCCGCGCATCGCAGCTATATCAGCAGGGCTGATCGGCGACACTTGCAGGCCGCGCGCCTCTGCCTCGGCCGAGATGGCGGACAGGTGACCAAGCGCCAGCAGCAATCCCTCCGGGCTAAGCGACAGCGCGCCCGCGTCGTCTTGGCGGGCTATTTTCAACGCTACCGAGACATTGCCCCGCGCCACCGCGCCTTTCAGCGCTTTGCGCAAGGCATCTTCGATTCCGTCCAGCCAATCAGGCAGCCGGGTGCGGATATCCAACCCGCGCGCATTCACCGCGCGAATGTCCCAGGTCCAGGTAAAACCCGCCTGTTCCCCGGCGGCGCTGGCAAACCCTGTCATCGACTGAGTCATGTGTAATTAACCATTTGTTAAGTTTTTACGCCAATTCCGCGCGGAATGTGGCATATTAAGACATCGGTAAGGAATACCTATTTATTCGTTAACAAACGGTCACAATTTGAACAAGGATACGGTTTAGGCCGTTTGTAGTGATTACCGTTTCAAACCTGGGGCGAGAAACATGAAGATCGAGTATTTGAAAGGCGGGAACGTCGTTGCATTGTCAACTGTGCGCCGCCAAAGCATTTTTCCCGCGACGGCACAGATCGAAGCCTATTGGCATGGTCTCAGAAATGGGCGGTTGATGCCTCAGCGCAGTGATGTGGATCCGCGCGGCATCTCTGACCAACTTGCCCATGCTTTCGTTCTGGAACGCATCGCCCCCGGACTGGCTCGCATCCGTCTGGCCGGACAGCATCTGAACGATATTCTGTCCATGGAAGTGCGTGGCATGCCAATCAGCGCCTTCTTTCTGCCCGGCGCACGCACCGAATTTCAACGTGTCCTCGAAAGCGTCTTCGACAGCCCCGCCGAAGCCTGCCTGAACCTGCGTGGCGAAGCCGGCATGTTTCAAGGCCGCTTGGACGCGCAGATGGTGCTCTTTCCGCTGAAGGACGCAGAAGGTCGCGTGACCCGCGTTCTGGGTGGGCTGCAAGTGCAAGGCCCGCTGGGACGCGGCCCGCACCGGTTCGACATCCGCGAGCTGGAACTGCGCCCGTTGCTGACCGAAGCCCCTGCCCCAAGCCGCACGCCGGCCAGCCCCCCGGACCTTGCTGCAACGTCCTTCACCTCGGACGCGGTCATGATGCGCGATCTGCATGACAGTGGTCTGCCGGACGTGACCCGTGTCGATATCCGCCCCACCCAATCCGAACATACTGGCGAGAAACGCACCGGGCACATCGTGCGACCGGGCTCTGGCGCGCAAGCCTTCATTCCGGGTTTTGCAGAACATGCACAGGGCTTTCAGACGCAAACCGCGCCTGAACGCGCGCCCAAACCGTTGCGCCCCGGCGGCCATCTGCGCTTGGTCAAATCTGACTGAGCCGCCTTCGGCGCCCGGCCAAAACACGTCAGTCTCAAAGAAAAACCCCGGACCGTGCCGGGGTTTTTCAGTTTCACAACAATTCTAGGTGCGAGTTAGCTTGCTTTGGCCGCCGCAGGTTGCGCATCGCGCATGGCCGAAAGCTCTTCGGCCACAAGGAACGCCAATTCCAAGGACTGGCTTGCGTTCAGACGCGGGTCACAGGCGGTGTGGTAGCGGTCTGACAGATCCTCATCCGTCACAGCGCGCACGCCACCCGTGCATTCGGTCACATCCGCCCCGGTCATTTCGAAATGCACGCCGCCAGGAATGGTGCCTTCGGCTTTGTGAACGCCAAAGAATTCCTGCACTTCCTGCAGCACATCATCGAACGGCCGGGTCTTGTAGCCAGTGGCAGACTTGATCGTGTTGCCATGCATCGGGTCGCAGGACCAAACGACATTGGCGCCTTCGTCCTTCACGGCCTTGATCAAGCGTGGCAAGTGGTCGGCCACGCTGCCGGCACCAAACCGCGCGATCAGCGTCAAACGACCGGCGTCGTTGTCCGGGTTCAGCTTGCTCATCAACACCTTCAGGTCATCAGCCGTTGTGGTCGGGCCACATTTCAGGCCGACCGGGTTGACCACGCCGCGGCAAAACTCGACATGCGCACCGTCCGGTTGGCGGGTGCGGTCGCCGATCCAGATCATATGCCCGGACCCGGCAACGGTTTTTCCGGTGGTGGCGTCCAGACGGGTCAGCGCCTCTTCGTATTCCAGCAGCAATGCCTCGTGCGATGTATAGAAATCCACCGTCTGCAGGCTGTGCATCCGGTCCGCGGTCACACCGGCAGATTGCATGAAGTCCAGTGAGTCCTGAATACGTTCCGCCATTGCGCGGTATTTTTCCGCCTCGTCCGATTCGGTGAAGCCCAGCGTCCAGCTGTGCACCTTGTGCACATCCGCCAGACCGCCGGTCGAAAAGGCGCGCAGCAGGTTCAGCGTCGCAGCTGCCTGCGTATAGGCCTGCAACATCTTGGCGGGATCAGGGATGCGCGCCGCCTCTGAGAAGGCAAGCTCGTTGATGATGTCGCCCCGGTAGCTGGGCAACTCAACCCCGTCGATGGTTTCGGTGGGTGCGGAGCGCGGCTTGGCGAACTGACCCGCCATGCGCCCAACCTTGATCACCGGCACTTTCGCGCCGAAGGTCAGCACCATCGCCATTTGCAGCATCACTTTGAACGTGTCGCGAATGCCATCGGCCGAGAAATCGGAAAAGCTTTCTGCGCAATCGCCGCCTTGCAAAAGGAAGGCTTCGCCACGTGACGCGCGCCCAAGCTCTTTGCGCAGTCGCATCGCCTCTCCGGCAAAAACCAGCGGCGGATACTTTGCAAGTTGTGCCTCGACCTGGGCCAGCGCGGCCTGATCGGTATAGTCAGGCATCTGCACCCGAGGCTTCTTGCGCCAGGCAGACTTGTCCCAATCCGTCATGTCTTTGCTCCGTATTCCTTAGTGGTTCCGCATGTGCGCGGTTCAAGCCCACCTTCTAACCTGACCAGCGCTAACGTGCAATTACAGTTATGTGACTGGCCTGTGACCGGCTATGATCATGTATTCTTGGGGCTGAGCTATGATCGCCGCAGATATCGCCGCAGGCAGTTTCGGCCTTGTCGCAAGCCGTGAAACCTGTTGAAGTCCCCGGCACCAAAGGGGAAAAATATCAGCAAGAAGGTAACGTTCATGACCAGAGAGACCTCGCCGGCAGACATGACGGCGCGCCGTTTCGTCTTTGTTTTGGTGGAAGGGTTCACCTTGCTGAGCTTTGCCGGTGCACTGGATGCGCTGCGCATTGCCAACCGCGCGGCCGGACAGCGGCTGTATGATTGGGTCATCATGGGCGAAGGCGGCGCGGTGGCGACGTCGTCTGCGGGTGCCTCATTCAATCTGGACAGCGATCTGGGCGAGCTAAAGCGCGACGACACCGTTATCATCTGCTCAGGCGTTGATGTTCAAACCCACTGCACCCCCAAACTGCTCGGTTGGTTGCGCCGCGAAGCGCGTCGCGGTGTGCGCGTGGTTGGGCTGTGCACGGCGGCCCATGTTCTGGCGCGCGCCGGGTTGCTGGCGGACAAACGCGCCACCATTCATTGGGAAAACCACGACAGCTTCGTTGAAGAGTTCGACGATGTCGATTTGACCAAGCGCGTCTTCGTCATCGACGGGAACGTGATGACGGCAGCGGGCGGCACGTCGTCGATCGACCTGATGCTGAAACTGATCGCGGATGATCACGGCGAGGACGTGGCCAATGTGGTGGCCGATCAACAGATCTATACGTCGATCCGCACGGATCGGGACACCCAGCGCCTGTCCGTGCCGACGCGGATCGGCGTGCGGCACCCCAAGCTTAGCGACGTGATCCAGAAGATGGAGGCAAATATCGAGGATCCGATTTCGCCCTCGACCCTTGCTTCCGAAGTCGGCATGTCCACCCGCCAGTTAGAGAGGCTGTTTCGCCGTTATCTGAACCGCTCGCCCAAGCGGTATTACATGGAGTTGCGTCTTCAAAAAGCCCGCAACCTGTTGATGCAAACCGATATGAGCGTGATCAACGTGGCCTTGGCCTGCGGCTTTTCCAGCCCGTCGCATTTCTCGAAATGCTACCGGTCGCATTACGACACGACGCCCTATCGTGAACGCGGCAGCCACGCGGCAAAGGCGCCGACGTGATCCAGACACCGCGCCTGTTGCTGCGCGCGCCCGCTCCGAGCGATCTGCCGGCGTTGCACACGATCTTCTCCAACCCTGAGGCGATGCGGTATTGGAGCCATGAAACACATGACGACATCGCCCGCACAGAGCGCGTGCTGGACAATATGATCGCATCCCACGCCGATACCGGGCTTGAGTTTGTCGTCGAACGTGATGGAGCCGTGATTGGCAAAGCTGGGCTGTGGCGCATCGCCGAGCTGGGCTATATCCTTCATCCCGACCATTGGGGCCAAGGTCTGGCGCGCGAAGCCTTGGGTGCAGTGATCGAAGCAGCATGGCAAACCCGCGCCGACATTGATCGTATCACCGCAGAGATTGACCCGCGCAACACTGTCTCGGCCCGTCTGTTGACGCATCTCGGCTTCCACGAAACCGGGCGTAGACCGCGCACCTTACACCTATACGGCGAATGGTGTGACAGCACGGACTTCGCCCTGCCCCGTCCGCAGGCGACCGCCGCCAAAGAAGACCCGGTTTTTTAGGCGTTCAACACGCTTCTCCCTTTTCTTTTCCGAAACGCTTGCCTACGCTCGGCCCCGGAATTTTCCAATTGGGAGACAAAGAAAATGAAGAAGTTTCTGATGGCAACCGCCGCCACCGCACTTGTGGGTGGCGCAGCTTATGCCGACAACCATGAAACCATCAAAATCGGCACAATCCTTGGCTTTACCGGCCCGATTGAAAGCCTGACGCCGCATATGGCGGGGGGTGCCGAACTGGCGATGGAAGAGGTTTCGGCCTCGGGCCTGCTGCTGGGCGGCAAGAAAGTCGAAAGCGTGCGCGCTGATTCGACCTGTGTCGACAGTGCCGCGGCCACCGCTGCTGCTGAAAAACTGATCACCGGCGACGGCGTCAAAGGCCTGATGGGCCCCGACTGTTCGGGCGTGACCGGAGCAGTTCTGGCCAACGTGGCCCTGCCCAACGGCATCGTCATGATCTCGCCTTCGGCAACGTCACCCGGCCTGTCGACTGCAGAAGACAACGGCCTGTTCTTCCGCACCGCACCGTCGGATGCGCGCCAGTCGGACATCATGGCACAGATCCTGCGCGAAAACGGCGTGGACTCGGTCGCTGTGACCTATACCAACAACGACTACGGCAAAGGCATGGCCGATGCGTTCAAAGCCGCTTACGAAGCGGCAGGCGGCACCGTGACCATCGTGGCTGCGCATGAAGACGGCAAAGCCGACTATACCGCTGAAGTTGGTGCATTGGCATCGGCTGGCGGCGATCTGCTGGTGGTTGCGGGCTATGTTGACCAAGGCGGTGCTGGCATCGTGCGCGGCGCGCTGGACACCGGTGCGTTTGACATGTTCCACTTCCCCGACGGGATGATCGGGTCGAACCTCGAAGCCAATTTCGGCGACGAAATTGAAGGCTCGACCGGTCAGGTTCCGGGCACGGACAGCCCCGGCGCTGCCACGTTCGCTGAGCTGGTGGGCGACAAGTTCGACGTGACCTCGCCCTATTCCGGCGAAAGCTATGACGCGGCTGCCCTGCTGTTGCTGGCGATGCAAGCCGCAGGCTCGGCAGAACCCGGCGACTATGCGTCGAAGGTCGAGATGGTGGCAAACGCCCCCGGCGAACAAATCTTCCCCGGCGAACTGGCCAAAGGTCTGCAAATTCTGGCGGATGGCGGTGACATCGACTATGTCGGCGCAACAGCGGTCGAGTTCGTGGATGGCGGCGAAGCAGCCGGTTCCTATCGTCAGATCAAGATCGAAGGCGGCAAGATGGTCACGGTTCAATACCGCTGATCTGCACCTTAGAAACAATGAAACAGCCCGGTCTTTCCGGGCTGTTTTGGTAAGTTAAGCAGCGAGATCACGCTGCGAAGGGGGATAGATGATCGTCATCGAAGACGTTCACAAGCATTTTGGCGGCTTCCACGCGGTGGATGGCGCATCCATGCGGATCGAGGAACGCTCTATCACCGGGCTCATTGGTCCCAATGGCGCGGGCAAAACCACGCTGTTTAACGTGATTGCCGGTGTGCTTCAGCCGACATCAGGGCGCGTCACAATGGCGGGCGAAGACATTACCGGCCTTGCACCGCATGAACTGTTTCACAAAGGGCTTCTGCGCACCTTTCAGATTGCGCATGAGTTTGGCTCGATGACGTGTCGCGAGAACCTGATGATGGTGCCCGGCAACCAGACGGGTGAAAAGCTTTGGGACACGTGGTTTGGCCGCAAGCGGATCGCGGACGAAGAACGCGCACTGCGCGCCCGCGCCGACGAAGTGCTTGAATTCCTGACCATTTCGCACATCGCTGACCTGCGCGCGGGTGAAATCTCGGGCGGGCAGAAAAAGCTGTTGGAGCTTGGCCGCACCATGATGGTCGACGCCAAAATCGTCTTTCTGGACGAGGTCGGCGCGGGCGTGAACCGCACTCTGCTCTATACCATCGCCGATGCCATCAAACGCCTGAACGAAGAACGCGGCTACACATTCGTGGTGATCGAACACGACATGGATTTCATCGAACGCCTTTGCGATCCTGTCATCTGCATGGCCGAAGGCAAAGTGCTGGCCGAAGGCACGCTGGCCGAGATCAAGGCAAACGAGCACGTGATCGAAGCTTATCTGGGCACAGGTCTGAAAAACAAGGAGATGGTGGGCGCATGAGCCAGAACCCCTATCAGTCCGAGCGCGGCAACAAAGACGCTTCGATCGTGAACCCCAAGGGTCAGGGCACGATGATCCCGGCCACCGGCACCAAGCATAAAATGCACACGGGCGACGCCTTTCTGATCGGCGACAGCATGACCGGTGGCTATGGCAAAAACGGACCCGACATTCTGCATGATTGCACCATCGCCGTCGAAAAAGGCGAAATCGCTGTGATCGTCGGCCCCAATGGCGCGGGGAAATCCACGGCGATGAAGGCAGTGTTTGGCATGCTGAACCTGCGCCAGGGCTCGGTGCGGTTGAATGGCGAGGATATCACCGACCTCAGCCCGCAGGCGCGGGTGGGCAAGGGCATGGGGTTTGTGCCGCAGACGCAAAACATCTTCACGTCGATGACGGTCGAAGAAAACCTCGAGATGGGTGCGTTTATCCGCCAGGACGATATCTCGAAAACGATGGCGCAGGTCTATGACCTGTTCCCGATCCTTCATGAGAAACGCAATCAGGCGGCGGGCGAGCTGTCGGGCGGGCAACGTCAACAGGTGGCCGTGGGCCGCGCCTTGATGACCAAGCCAACCGTCCTGATGCTGGACGAACCAACAGCCGGGGTCAGCCCCATCGTGATGGACGAGCTGTTTGACCGCATCATCGAGGTCGCGCGCACTGGCATCTCGATCCTGATGGTCGAACAAAACGCCCGCCAGGCGCTGGAAATCGCCGACAAGGGTTATGTGTTGGTGCAAGGCGCCAACGGACATACGGGCACGGGCAAGGAACTGCTGGCCAACCCCGAAGTGCGTCAAAGCTTTCTGGGGGGATGAGCATGTTGAAACCCACATATGCCGTCTTGCTGAGCTGTTTGGGCGCGGTGCCTGCCGCTGCGCAGACCTGCACCTTCACCACCGAATGTTACGAGGCCGAGCCCTGTCAGGACACCAGTTTTGCGCTGTCCGCCGCGTTGGACGAGGCGAAACTGATCACGGATTTCGGCGATCTTGTCGTCGTCGGTGTCAAATCCGAGGGCAGTCTGACCACGATTTTCGCCACCGGCGAGGGCGCTGAATACCTGTTGTCGCGCAACGCGGACGCCGCGCGCTTCACCACCCACGCCAATGAAGGCCCCGCTGCAATCACCTATATCGGCACCTGCGAGGGAGAGTTCTGATGGATTTCCTAAATGCCATTGTGGCGCTTTCCAACTTCGTGCTGACCCCCGCGATTGCCTATGGCAGCCAATTGGCGCTAGGGGCCTTGGGCGTCACCATGATCTACGGGATCTTGCGGTTTTCAAACTTCGCACATGGCGACAGCATGGCGTTTGGGGCCATGGTGACGATCCTGATCACGTGGTGGTTTCAATCCATGGGTGTCTCGATCGACCCCCTGCCCACCGCACTTCTGGCGCTGCCTTTCGGGATCGTGGCAACCTCGATGATGCTGCTGGCGACCGACCGGGTGGTCTATCGCTTCTATCGGCAGGTCAAAGCCAAACCGATCGTGTTCGTCATGGCCTCTATCGGGGTGATGTTCATCATGAACGGGATCGTCCGTTTCATCATTGGCACCGACGACCAGCGGTTTGCCGATGGCGCCCGCTTCATCATCAGCGCGCGTAAATTCAAGGAACTGACCGGACTGGACGAGGGGTTGGCCTTCAAGACCAGTCAGGGGCTGACAATCATCACTGCGGTGATCGTCGTCGCCGCGCTGTTCTGGTTCCTCAACAAAACCCGCACGGGGAAATCCATGCGCGCCTTCTCTGACAACGAGGACCTGGCGCTTTTGTCGGGCATCAATCCGGAACGGGTGGTGATGATCACATGGATCATCGTCGCAGGCCTGATCACCATCGCGGGCGTGCTTTACGGGCTGGACAAAAGCTTCAAGCCCTTCACCTATTTCCAGCTTCTACTGCCGATCTTTGCCTCGGCTATTGTGGGTGGGCTGGGCAATCCGCTGGGCGCTATTGCCGGCGGCTTTGTGATCGCTTTTTCCGAGGTGACGGTGACCTATGCCTGGAAAAAAGTCGCGACCTACGTGTTGCCCGAAAGCCTAGAGCCATCCGGGTTGGTGCAGCTGATGTCCACCGACTATAAATTCGCGGTCAGCTTCGTCATCCTGATCGTCGTTCTGCTGTTCAAGCCCACCGGGCTTTTCAAGGGGCAATCGGTATGAGCCAGTCCATTCGCACGCCGCTGTTGTTCGCGCTGGTCGCGCTTTTGTTCATCCTGCAAGGTTCGACCGACTGGTGGATTTTTGCGGGCAGCTGGAACTCCTCTCTGTCCATTCTCAACATGGCGCTGATTTCGGCGATCATGGCGCTGGGCGTGAACCTGCAATGGGGTTATGCCGGGCTGTTCAATGTCGGGATCATGGGCTTCGTGGCCCTTGGCGGGCTGGCGACGGTATTGGTGTCGATGCCCGCAACACCCGGCACCTGGGCGGCAGGTGGCAATAGCATCATCGCCGGGTTGGCGCTGGGTGCGGCTACGATCATGCTTGTGGTATTGCAAAACAAGCGCATGGCACCGGGACGCACGCGCATATTGACCATGCTGGCGACGCTGGTTCTGGGTTTCGTCCTTTACCGCTGGGTGTTCGACGCAGGCGTTGTCGGGGTCGAGGCCGTGAACCCGGCGCAAACCGGCTATCTTGGCGGGCTGAACCCCGGCGGGCCGGACAATTATCGGGCGCATGGCTACATGACGGTTCTCGCCTGGCCGGTCGGCGGATTGCTTGCGGCGGGGGCTGCGTGGATCGTGGGCAAAACCGCGTTGGGTCTGCGGTCTGACTATCTTGCCATCGCGACGCTTGGCATCGCCGAGATCATCATCGCCGTATTGAAGAATGAAGACTGGATGGCGCGAGGCGTGAAGAACGTGATCGGCCTGCCCCGCCCCGTCCCTTACGAGATCGACCTGCAGCAAAGCGCCGAATTCGCCACGCGCGCCGAGGCATGGGGCACGGATATCACCACCGCATCGACCATCGCGGTGAAGCTGTCTTATTCCGCGCTGTTCACCGTGGTGCTTGTCGTGCTGATCATCTTGGCACAATTGTCGCTTAATTCGCCTTGGGGCCGCATGATGCGCGCCATCCGTGACAACGAGGTTGCAGCGCAGGCGATGGGCAAGGACGTGACCAAGCGGCACTTGCAGATCTTTGTGTTGGGGTCTGCATTGTGTGGGCTTGCGGGCGCGATGATGACCACACTTGATGGACAGTTGACGCCGGGCACCTATCAACCGCTGCGCTATACGTTTCTGATCTGGGTGATGGTGATCGTTGGCGGGTCGGGCAACAATCTGGGGTCCGTTCTGGGCGCCTTTGTGATCTGGTTTTTCTGGATACAGGTCGAGCCGATCGGCTATTGGCTGATGTCGGTCGTGACCTCTGGCATGGCGGACGGATCTGCGCTGAAGGCCCACCTGTTGGATTCGGCGGCACATATGCGGCTGTTCTCGATGGGGTTGATCCTTTTGCTGGTTCTGCGCTTCTCGCCACGAGGCTTGATCCCCGAGAAATAGCCTCGATGCCCCCCGCCCCCCATATCGCCATACTTGTGATGGCGGCAGGCCAGTCTCTGCGGATGGGATGTGACAAGCTTTTGCTGCGGCAAGCGACGGGCCAGACCCTGCTTGAGGATCGGATCAGCGTGGCAATCGCGACGGGTCACCCTGTCTATGTCGCGCTTGGCGATCATGCCCGCGACCGCCACCACATCACCCGTGCCTCAGGGGCCAACCCGGTTCTGTGTGCCGATGCGGAATTGGGGATGGGGCATTGCATGGCGCAAGCCGTTGCGACACTTCCAGCCCGGCTTGACGCCATCTTGGTGCTTCTGGCCGACATGCCCGCCATCACCACCGAAGACATCAACAGAGTTTGTTCGTCCTTCGATGGCAAACACGTGATCCGCGGGGCAGAGCCTGACGGAACCGCGGGTCACCCGGTCCTGTTTCCAGCCCAAATGCGACCCCAATTGGAGGCGCTTTGCGGCGATACAGGCGCAAAAGAGGTGGTGAAAACATCGCCCGCGCGTCTGGTGCACTTGCCACGACGTCACGCCACGACAGATATTGATCGACAGACGGATTGGGACAGCTGGCAACAGGCACAAGGCCGGGCCAATGGCGACAGAGAGCCTTAGTCAAGCACGCGCTTTTTCAGTGATCAGCTAAACAGCACCAATGCCTCGCGGGCATTCAGAACCGGACGGTTGCGCACATACGAAGCCAGCCCATGTTTGGTTTCCAAGCGCGGCAGAACTGCGGTGATTTCCTTCGCGACACCCAGATCAGCCGACCGGATATGGGACATGTTCGGCATCAGGCTTTCGACCCAATCCTCTCCGCATTTGATCAGCTCGTAGGTCTCAAACAGCAGGTGCACGAAAACCGGGGTGACGGTATCGTCTTGCACGAAAAGCCCCGCATCAGCCAGAAAGCGCGCGGGGCAAAGAACTTCATTGGTGCCGAACAAAAGCTCGGTGCGGGGATGGCGGACCATCACCAGGTTGTCGGGCGACAGCAACGTCGTGCTAGGGGAGCCGTCAGTTTCAACGCGGCGCATTGGCAGATCGCTGTTGTTGCCTTGGCGCGACAGGCCCACCCAACGCAGGGTCGCGAATTTATCGCCGTAGATCTTGACCTGATCACCTTCGCGCAGATCGCGGGCCGCGACCTTGCCGCGCAACGTATCAATGCGGGAATTGGCCGAAATGCCGGAAGCCGCAATTGCGTTGCGGGCTTGCGACGGACGCAGCGGGGCGTGATCCACGCCGAAGGGCGCGAAACCCGCTTGTGAAAGCGAACTGGATTGTTCGGATTTCAGATCACGAAAGCTCAACTCGATATACCTCAACACAGGCCAGATGGGTCTCTGGTCAGACCATCTCTATAGCCAATTCATGCCGAAATTATGAAGAAAAACTATCAAAATTGGTGAATTTTCTATCGTCAGTGGTATTTACAGCAAGCCGCTGGGCACGCCCTTACTGCTTTTCACCCTAAAAGAGAGCCACTCTTGCGCATTTCAGTGAATGGGCGTGGCAGGTCTGTGGCAGGAGTGTGACGATTCTGTTTCAGACGCGGCTTTGCCCCCTAAAGCCGGTCCAGCGCGGTCATGATCTCGGCGCGCAATGGCTCTTGCGGCTCGCACCCGACCGATATCCGCACAAAACCTTCGGCCACATCGTCGCCCCAGCGTGCACGCCGTTCGGCCGAGCTGTGCACCCCACCGAACGATGTCGCCGGCCGCAGATAGGCACACTGCGCGATAAACCGTTCTGCTGTTGCCTTGTCGGCCAGCGTGACCCCGATCAGAAACCCAAACCGACGCATCTGGCGGCGTGCCAGGTCATGGGACGGGTCCGAGGCAAGACCCGGAAAGCGCAAGGCGCGCACGGCTTTGTGGGATGACATATCCTGCGCCACGGCAAGGGCAGTCTGACACATCCGTTCAAAACGGACCTCAAGCGTTTCCAGCCCGCGATGCAACAGCCAAGCCGCATGCGGGGCAGGAATGCTGCCCGACATCTTGCGCCAGTCCAGCACCGCGGCGCGCAAGGCCTCGTCACGCGTGGCGACGTGGCCCATCAGCATGTCGGAATGCCCGCCGGGCGCCTTCGTGTCTGACGCCACGACCATGTCCGCGCCCAGATCCAGCGGGCGCTGTCCAAACGGCGTCATTGTCGTGTTGTCCACGACTGTCACCCCGCCCATGGCACGCACCTCTGCCGTGATGGCGGCGATATCGCACAGATCAAGGCCGGGGTTTGACGGGCTTTCGATGAACACGACATCAATGCCGTTGAAACCGCCCGTGGCAAAGTCACAGGTCGGACGCTGGATCACGGTCACGCCAAGTTGGGACAAAAACCGCTCTGACAGGCTGCGCGTGACGTAATAGCCATCCGACGGGATCAACAAAGTCTGGCGGGTTTTCAGCGTCGCAAACAACGCCGCGGAAATCGCCGCCATACCGGATGGAAATGCCACGCAAGGCGCGTCTTCCAGAACGGACAAGGCATGCTCAAGCGCCTCCCATGTCGGGTTGTCCACGCGCCCGTAGCTGGCCGCGCCATCCGGGTCACCCGGCAGGTGGAACATCGAGCTTGAGACAAGCGGCAACGCCACCGGTTCCCCTTTTGACAGCCCCTGCCCCCGAAGGTGCAGCAGATCGGCGGCGCGTTTGCTGGGTGGGTGATCCGTCATGGCAGGCTCCTGCGTCGCTCCGCGCGGACACGTGCCTGTTGCGGCATCGGTCTGATCGGATATCGGATGGTGCCCAAGGAGAGACTCGAACTCTCACGCCCGTGAAGGCGGGGGATTTTGAATCCCCTGCGTCTACCATTCCGCCACTTGGGCACTGGGTTGGAATTACCCAAGCGCCGGGGCAAGGTCAACGAAGTTTTTGCCCCGCCCCGCACGAATTTGCATGTTCTAGAACATGACCCCGACCAGCCAAAGCGTGATGCCCGGAAAGGCGACCAGAACCACGACGCGGATCAGGTCTGACAGCACGAACGGCGCCACACCACGATAGGTCGCCGACATCGGAATATCGCGCGCCATCGAGTTGATGATGAAGAGGTTCATACCCACCGGTGGCGTGATCAATCCGACCTCGACCACGATCAGGGCGAGGATGCCAAACCAGATGCCTGCCTCTTCCGGGGTCAGGCCGAAATCGAGCACCTCGATGATCGGATAGAAGATCGGAATGGTCAGCAGGATCATCGACAGGCTGTCCATGACACAGCCGAAGATCAGATAGGCGACCAGCATCAAAGCCAGCACCATCAGCGGCGCATAGCCCTGTGCGGTGACCCACTCGGCCAGCATTTGCGGCGCTTGTGTGAAAGCCAGGAACGAGTTGAAAATCTGCGCGCCCAGCACGATGAAGAAGATCATCGCCGTGGACTGCGCGGTCGACAGGATGCTGTCCAGAAAGCCTTTCCAGTTCAGCCCGCCCGTCATGATGCCATAAAGGCCGGTTGCGACAGCGCCCACTGCGGCGCCTTCGGTCGGGGTAAACAACGCCTGAACGCCAACTTTGGACCAGTTCCAGTCCCCCGCGATGCCGCCCATCACCAGCCCGAAAATGACCACCACCGGCCAGATGGACAGAAGCGTCCTGAACCGGTGCGCATAAGACACCCGTTCGGCAGTCGTCGCGCTGTCGGGATTGATGCGCACCATGACCGCCACGGTCAGCATATAGCCGAGGGCGGCCAGAATGCCGGGGATAAGGGCTGCGATGAACATTTTCACAATGTTTTGTTCGGTCAGGATCGCATAGATCACCAAAATGACCGAAGGCGGGATCAGGATGCCCAGCGTCCCACCCGCGGCCAGAACACCGGTGGACAAAGCGTCGGAATAGCCGCGTTTGCGCATTTCCGGCAAGGCCACTTGCCCCATGGTCGAGGCCGTCGCCAGCGACGATCCACAGACCGCGCCAAAGCCCGCGCAAGCGCCGACGGCGGCCATCGCGACACCACCCTTGCGGTGCCCCAACCAGTCGGACGCGGCCTCGAACAAGGCCCCAGACATACCTGACTTGGTGGCAAACTGCCCCATCAGCAAAAACAGCGGCACAATCGACAGCGAATAGCTGGAGAACGTGTCATAAGACAGCGTCTTAAGCTGGCTCAACGTGACTGCGGGTTTGCCCATCATATACCAGATGCCGAAAAATCCGGTCAGCCCCATCGCCAACCCAATGGGCAGGCGCAGGAAGATGGCCAGCAACATCAGGGCAAAGGCGACCAGCGCCAGTTCAATGCCGGTCATACCCGTTGCTCCTTGCCATCAAGAACCCAGTTGAAGGACCGCCAGACCGTAAAGGCTGCCACGATCAGAAAGAAAGCAGCGCCAATCACGCACAAGCCGAACGGGATCCACAGCGGGATCTCAAGCTCATAGGTGCTTTCAGGAAAGAAAGGTTTGGACCCCATGCCAAACACGCTGCGCAACCCGTCCGAGCCGAACGGGAATTTTTCGCCAAATCCCAGCCACAGCCGCCACAGGATGATGAACGCCGCGCCGGTCAGAAACACATCCCCGATCAGACCCAGAACGGCCTGCATGCGGTCCGACAGTTTGGAAATAAAGATGTCCACCGTCACATGGCCACGTTTCAGCTGGCACCACGGCATGAAGGCAAACACGGCCACCGCGCACCCCATTTCGACGATTTCATAGTCGCCTTTGATCGGGCTTAACCCGAAGCCGGACAGTGATCGACCGACAATCGAAAGGACCGTGGTCAACGCGATCCCAACCAGAATGGCCCCGCCTGAATACGCCATCCAACGGCTGCTGACCTCCATCAGTCGACCGATGCGGACTTGTGCTGATTTTGCGACTGCCACCGCGTGTCCCCTGCCAATTTGGTAAATGTGAGTGTGAAGCCCGACCCGCACGCCTGAGTGCGTCAGGCAAACGGGCGCAAAATCGCTTCGGGTCAGCCGGGGCTGCCCGAAGCGATCATCGCAACCCGATCAGTTGTCGGCGTATTTCGCAACCAGCGCCTTGGCGTCGGCAACCATACCTTCACCGTCAAGACCCTTCGAGGTCATATCAGCCGCCCAAGCCGCGGTCTGCGCCTCGCCGATCACCTTGATTTCATCGACCAACGCCGGATCAAGCTCGTGGATCTTGTTATCGGTGCCAGCCACGATCTCGCGTCCGATTACATCGCCCTTGTCGAACGACGCACCCGCCCAGCCCGAGGTTTCTAGCCCCGAATTGGCGTCGATAACGGCTTTCAGGTCATCGGGCAAATTGTTGTAGGTGTCATTGTTCATCGCCCAGATGAAGAACGTGTTGTAAAGCGACCGGTCGCCCGAGATTTCGGTGTGGCTGTCGGCCAGTTCATGCACCTTCAGCGGCGGCACGATTTCCCACGGGATGACGCCGCCTTCGACCACGCCTTTCGACAGGGCTTCGGGGAAGGTCGGCAAGGGCATACCGACCGGTGTCGCGCCCAGTGTTTCAAACAGGGCGTTGGCCTGACGGGACGGTCCGCGCAGTTTCAATCCGTCAAGGTCTGCCAGAGCCATCACGGGCTCGCCCTTCTTGTGGATCACACCGGGGCCGTGCACATGGACCGCCAGAAGGTGAACATCTGCCATCCGTTCCTGCATGTATTTCTGGGTAAACTCCCACGCGGCTTTCGAAGAGGCTTCGGCATTGCGGCCTGTCATGAAGGGCAGTTCGAACGCTTCAGCTTCAGGGAAGCGACCCGGCGTATAGGCCGGCAGCGCCCAGCCACAGTCGATCACGCCATCGCGGATCTGGTCATACAGCGCCTGTGGTTTGCCGCCCAGTTGCATCGCCGGATACAGTTCGACCTTGATGCGCCCTTCGCTTTCTTTTTCGATTTTTTCAGCCCAAGGGGTCATGAAATACAGCGGGGTCGAGCCTTTGGGTGGCAAGAAGTGTTGGCACCGCAGCGTGACCTCTTGCGCAAAGCTGGCCCCGGCTGTCAGCCCCAAGGCAACAGCGCCCGCAAAAGCAGTTTTCATCGTGTATTTCATTTCGCTTCCTCCCAAAGTCGCGATCTTTGACCGTTTCGTCACCGGTGGCTCCTCCGCCCGGTGCGTGGACTGATAAGAGCAGGCTCTGCCGTTTCACGCAAGCTTTTTAGACCGCCTGGTCGGTTTTGTTAGGCCCTGCTGCTGTGCAAGTGGTAGTCAAACTTCATTGCAAAAACAACAACCTTGAAATTGTTCATCTATTTGATCTACTTACCACGTTAAGCAATCGACTGAGACCTGTATCTGCAGCGTCTGCTGCGACAGTCTTTCGAGCCAGAAGCCGAGAATCAGGCACCGTTAGAGCGCTTCGGCCGAGAACGTGTCACAGCTGCGCATGTCGCCCGTTTCATATCCTCGTACAAACCACGCCTGACGTTGGGCGGATGTGCCATGGGTGAAGGTATGCGGCATTGGCACCCGTCCGGCATTGCGCTGCAAGGTGTCGTCGCCAATCTGCCGCGCGGCATTCATCGCTTCGGCAATATCGCCGCGCTCCAACGTGCCAAAGCGCGCTTGCACTTCGCGCGCCCAGATGCCGGAGTAGCAGTCGGCTTGCAGCTCGATCCGGACCGAAATGGCGTTCGCCTCGGCGTCACTGACCTGCGCGCGGATCGCATTTGCCTGCCCCAAAATGCCAAGTTCGTCCTGCACATGGTGCGCGACCTCGTGGGCCACCACATAGGCTGCTGCAAAATCGCCACGCGCGCCAAGCTGGCGTGACAATGTGGTGAAAAAGCTGGTGTCCAGATACACTTTGTTATCGCCGGGGCAATAGAACGGGCCGGTCGCCCCCGAGGCGCCTCCGCAAGGGCTTTGTGTCACGCCTTTATACAAGACAAGCGTCACCGGGTTGTAGGCCTGCCCCACTTGCGTTCGGAAAAGATCGTCCCAGACATCTTCGGTATCCGCCAGAGTGACAGAGACAAATTCACCCGCCTGCTTGTCGGCTTCGGTGATTTCACCCCCGCCGCCACCGCCGCCGATGGCACCTCCATCTTGCAAGAACGGTGTCACATCGACCCCAAGGAAATACCCGATTGCCAACACGGCCAACAGCCCAAGACCACCCACCTGCGCCTTGCCACCAGCGCGCCGACGGTCCTCGATATTGCGACTTCCCCGCCGTCCCTGCCACTTCATCTTGTTCTCCAGCACTCGTAATTTGCACGGGGCCATCCCGTGTCATCCAGACCTGTGCAGTTTAACGGCCAACCCCCACGCATCAAGCCATGATCTTGCAGCTCACTCTTGACGCGGCAGGGCCCGCATGGTTCGTGAGGCAAAAACAAGAGGCACGCAGATGATCAGGCGTCTTTACGATTGGACCATGGGGTTGGCTGACACCCGCCACGCGCTTTGGGCGTTGGCGTTGGTGGCGTTTGTGGAAAGCTCGGTCTTTCCGATCCCGCCGGATGTCTTGATGATCCCGATGATCATTGCCCGCCCGTCGCGCGCCTTCGTTATCGCCACGGTCGCGCTGGTCGCGTCTGTCATCGGCGGGGCTTTTGGCTATTTCATCGGTTGGGGCCTGTTCGAAAGCGTCGGCCAACCTGTGTTGGAGTTCTACGGCAAGACCGACGAGTTCGGCCATTTCGCTGACACCTATAACAAGTGGGGTGCCTGGGCGGTGCTGATTGCCGGCGTGACCCCCTTCCCCTATAAGGTCATCACCATCCTGTCGGGGTCCACGGGGCTAAACTTTGGTGTCTTCATGGTGGCCAGCGTGATCGCGCGTGGCCTTCGTTTCTTCGTCGTTGCCACCCTGTTGTGGAAGTTCGGCGCGCCGATCCGCGACTTTATCGAACGTCGCCTTGGCCTGATGTTCATCCTGTTCGTCGTGATCCTGCTCGGCGGCTTTTACATGGTGAAATACCTATGAGCTATCTTGACCGCCTCACCGCAAACCAATGGATCGCCATTGCCGCTGCGTCGTCTGCGCTGATGCTGGCTGGCGCATTTGTCTTTCAGGCGCTGGGCTATGCGCCTTGCGAGATGTGCCTGTGGCAACGCTGGCCCCATGCCGCCGCCGTCCTGATTGGCGGTGTCGCGTTGGGTTTGCGTCAGAAAGTGCTGGCATGGCTGGGCGCATTGGCGGCTGCAACGACATCCGCAATCGGCTTTTTCCATTCCGGCGTTGAACGCAAACTGTGGGACGGTCCGAGTTCCTGCACCGGCGGCGGTGTCGCGGACCTGTCGGTCGACGATCTTCTGGCGCAAATCAACGACGCCCCGCTGATCCGCTGCGATGAAATCCCGTGGGAGATGTTTGGCGTCACCATGGCCAACCTGAACGCGGTTGGATCGCTGGGTCTGGCCGTCATCTGGGTTGTGGCAGCCACTCGAAAGGGCTGATCAGTCCTGTTTGCCGCGCAGAAGCTGGCGCAAAATACCGTGGAAAATCTGCACATCCGCGCGTGTCATCGGCATGCGGCTCCACATATTGCGCAGCGCAGTTTTCATCACGGGGGCTTTGGTCGGCGGGTAAAAGAACCCAGCCTCGTCCAGCCGCGCCTCGTAATGCTCGGCCAGTTTTTCGACCTCGATCGCCTGCGCGCGCTCGGACCCGGCCCACTCCATCACCTCATGCTGAACCTCGGTGGTCTGTCGTCGCCACTCGTAAGCCGTCAGCAGCACACATTGCGCAAGGTTCAGTGACGCAAATTCCGGGTTCACCGGGACCGAGATTGTCGCGTTGGCCCGCGCGACCTCGTCATTCTCAAGCCCTGTCCGCTCTGGCCCAAACAGGATCGCGACTTTCTTGCCCGCCGCCCGCATTGCGCGTGCCTCGGCCATCGCACGTTCGGGGCTGAGGATCGGTTTTGCCAGATCACGCGAGCGCGCCGTGGTGGCATAGACGTAATCGCAATCGCCGATCCCGTCCGCGAGCGTGTCATAGACCCCGGCGGCGTCCAGCACCCGCCCTGCCCCAGACGCCATGGCCACCGCCGATGGGTTCGGCCAGCCATCGCGGGGCGCGATGATCCGCATCCGTTCCAGCCCGAAATTCAGCATCGCGCGCGCGGCCGCCCCGATGTTTTCCCCCATCTGCGGGCGCACCAGCACGATTTCAGGCTGAGGTCCCAGATTGTCCGTCATTTGATCCGCCACCGCCGATCCTTCCTTTTGGTTGGCCGCGTGATACGCTGGCATTCGGCCCAGAGCAAGCATGCGTGGCGCGCTGGTCTGAATCACTTGCATTGGCGCAAGAGCCGTCTATGAAGCTGCAAGCACCAGACGAAAAGGACCGCAAGATGGCCGATACCGACATGGAACTTCCCCAGCTTTATCTGGTGACACCGCCCGAATTAGAACTGTCGCTGTTTCCCGACCAGTTGGCCCGCGTGCTGGATGCTCACGACACGGCCTGCCTGCGCCTGTCGCTGGCAACAAAGGACGAAGACCGCATCATGCGCGCCGCCGACACGTGCCGCGAGGTTGCCCATGCCCGCGACGTGCCGATTGTGATCGCCGAGCACGCTTTGATGGTTGAACGTCTGGGCTTGGACGGTGTGCATCTAGGCGACGGCGCGCGTCGGGTGCGCAAGACCCGCGATGATCTGGGCAATGACGCCATTGTCGGTGCGTTTTGCAACGCCTCGCGCCATGACGGCATGACAGCGGGCGAAGCGGGCGCGGATTACGTCAGTTTTGGTCCGGCGGGATCGACAGGGCTAGGCGACGGCACCCAAGCCGAGGCTGATTTGTTCGACTGGTGGTCAAAAATGATCGAGGTGCCGGTGGTGGCCGAAGGTGCACTGACCGAAGACATCATTCGCACCTTGACCCCGTTCACCGATTTCTTCGCCATCGGGGAAGAGATCTGGCGCACCGATGATCCTTCGGCAACGCTGGCCCGCTTGCTGGGGGCGATGACCCGTTAAGACGCCTCGACGTTCAAATCGCCCAGCCCACCCCGCACCACAGTCTCGCAATAGGCGGCCAGGTCCTTGCGGCTGGCAAAGTCCGACACTTTGACCGGTGTGTGATAGACCAGCTCGACCCGGCCCTGTTTGCGCGCGGCAAGGGTTTGCACCAGATGCGGCGCGAAATCCATATCGCCCCACCAGCCATAAAAGCGCGGATCTTCCGTGTCGGGCGCGATATAGCGCACAGTCACGGGCTGCACCCACATGAAATCACGCAACTCTGGCGTGAAGAATGCCGCAAAAAGCGTTGATTTAAACGGCAAAACGCGGCGTGAGTCGCTGGATGTTCCTTCGGGAAAGAACAGCAACTTGTGACCCGCCGATAAACGTTCGCGAAAGACCTCGATCTGGCGGGTCGCCTCGCGCCGGTCGCGGTTGATGAAAACTGTGCCCGTCGCGCGCGCCAGCCAGCCGATCCCCGGCCAGTTCGCCACCTCGGATTTCGAAACGAAATAGACGCGTTTCTTGGCATTCAGCGTGAAAATGTCCAACCACCCCGCATGATTGGCCACGACGGCCCCCTTTTCGCGCATCGGCGTTCCGATGGGTTTGAACGGGATGCCAAGGGTCACGAACGCCATCCGGCAAACGAATTGCGTGATATGGGGCGTGACCGGGCGTTTGATGCCGAAAAAGGGACGCTCTATCAGCCGGACGAGCAACAGCACCACAAGCCCGCCAAAAACAAGCAGCGCCAAGGGAACGCCGCGCGCGACAATGCGCACCCAATCCATGCCGGTCGGATGGAAGCTGTGCGGCTCTGGCTCGCCATGCCACAGGGCGGTCATGGGCGGGGCTTTCCGGTGTAGAATGCCGTGTGCTTCGCGCTCATCTGTTCGGTGTCCATGATCAGGCATACATCCGTGGTGTTGAAATCATGGTCAATATACGCGCCCTCGCCCACGAAACCACCCAGCCTAAGATATGCTTTGATCAATGACGGCACCGCGCGCATGGCGGCGGGCCGGTCGATCTGGTCCTCTGCCATCAGGTTCATGGTTTGAAACTGCGCGGGCTGTGCCCTCACGCGCAGGCCTTCCGGCGCCAGATGTCGGTGATGCAGCAGTGACAGCGGGGCCTTGAGCAGGTCGATATCGGTGCCGTGAAACGAGGCAACGCCGAAAAGCACCTCGATCTTGTGCTCCGCCACGTAGTCTGCCAACCCGCCCCACAACACCACCATGGCGCTGCCACCGCGATAGTCGGGGTGCAGGCAGGATCGGCCCAGTTCCAGAAGGTTGCGACCAGAGTTCTTTAGAACGCTCAGATCATATTCGTCCTCAGAATAAAATCGGTTCAACGCGCCGGGTGTGTCAGACAGGCGTGCGCCGCGCAACAGACGATAAACCCCTACAGCAGGCGTCCCAGGTCGAGCGCGA
This sequence comes from uncultured Aliiroseovarius sp., assembly GCF_947497285.1. Taxonomy (GTDB): domain Bacteria; phylum Pseudomonadota; class Alphaproteobacteria; order Rhodobacterales; family Rhodobacteraceae; genus Aliiroseovarius. The sequence continues at coordinate 65,412 of NZ_CANMFT010000008.1, forward strand.
TCAAACAGGATCAGATGATCGAAATAGGGATCAAACGCATCGCGTTCCAGGCGCGCATCGTGATCCACCAAATCGCCGCTACCGCCAAGTTCGTCCACAAAAACGTCATATCGCAGGCGCTGCGCCGCGATCAGATCGGCCTCGTCTTGGGCCAGGCGAAGGACAAAATCAGGCTGGGGCATCGGTTTTAACGTTTTGCTAACCTTGCTGGGCTTCTATGGCGACAGGTCCGGGTTTGCAACTGGGCCGAATACCATCTAGGGTTGTGTTTGAGTAGGTTAATTTACTTCACGTTGCTTTCGGAGGTTCAAACACAGGCATGAGATCCACCAGATCCGACAGGATAACCTGTTTTCCGGCATGTTCGAAATTCACCGTGATCTTGCCCCCGATATTGGACTGCACCTGTCCCAGACCCCAATCGGGTTTCTCGGGGTGACGCACCAGCATGCCCGGCTCCAGCAATGATCCCATTCCCATCCTGTCCTCCTATTCAAGGCGACCCCATGACACAGCATAACCGCGACCTGACGGCGCTTATCGGTTCCCGCATCTGCCACGACCTTATCAGCCCTTTGGGGGCGATCGGCAATGGTGTTGAGCTTTTGCAGCTTTCCGGAATGGCTGACAGCCCGGAAATGGCGCTGATTGCGGAAAGCGTGACCAATGCCAACCTGCGCATCCGATATTTCCGCGTGGCCTTCGGGGCGGCTCCAGATGATCAGTTGATCGCGGACGGCGAAATTCGCAGCATCCTCGCCCCCGGTGTCGATGGCCGCAAGATCGAGGTGGACTGGACACCGGAAGGCAGCCAACCCCGCGCCTGTGTCAAACTGGCCTTCCTGATCCTGCAATGCTTTGAAAGCGCGATGCCCTGGGGGGGGCGGATCAGCGTCCGGCGTGACGGGGATCATTGGACGATCCGGGGCGTGGCCGACAAACTGAAGCTGGACCCGGACCTTTGGGCCTTGTTAAGCACCCCACAGGGCGACGCGGATGTGCCCCCGGCCCAGGTGCATTTTGCCCTGATCGCACCGGAACTGGCGCGCCAGAACCGAGCCGCCGGGGTGACGCTGTCGGATCATTCGATCAACGTCGAGTTTTGAACACAATCACGCGCGGGTCGTCCCGTCGCCTTCGACCAGATACTTGAACGAGGTGAGCTGCGCCGCCCCCACCGGCCCGCGCGCATGCATCTTGCCGGTGGCGATCCCGATCTCGGCCCCCATGCCGAACTCGCCCCCATCGGCAAACTGGGTCGAGGCATTGCGCATCAAGATTGCGCTGTCGAGCCGGGTAAAGAACCGTTCGGCGGTCGCATCGTTCTCGGTCAGGATCGCGTCGGTGTGCGAGGATGAATAGCGGTTGATGTGGCTAATCGCGCCGTCTACGTCATCAACCACCCGCGCGGCGATGATGCTGTCCAAAAACTCCTTGCCCCAGTCATCCTCGGTGGCGGCAAGCGTGCCGGTCAGCCCCTCGCCCGCGTGAACCTCGACCCCGGCCGCCATCAAATCGTCCAGCACCTTTTGACCAAGCGCAACCGCGTCCTTGTGGATCAGCAAACACTCTGCCGCGCCACAAATCCCAGTCCGTCGTGTCTTGGCATTCATCACCACACGCGCGGTTTTGTCGGGGTCGGCGTCCTTGTCGATATAGACATGCACGATGCCTTCCAGATGAGCAAACACCGGCACACGCGCCTCGCGCTGCACCAAGCCAACAAGACCTTTGCCACCGCGCGGCACGATCACGTCGATATAATCGGTCATGGTCAGCATCTGGCTGACTGCCGCCCGGTCACGGGTCGGCACACGCTGGATAGCATCTTCGGGAAGATCGGCGGCCCGCAGCCCGTCCTGCAAACACGCGTGGATCAGACCCGCAGAATGGAAGCTTTCCGACCCGCCGCGCAGGATCACGGCATTGCCCGCTTTCAAGCAAAGCGCCCCCGCATCCGCCGTCACGTTCGGGCGGCTTTCATAGATCACGCCAATGACGCCCAACGGTGTGCGCACACGCTTGATGTGCAGGCCCGAGGGACGATCCCATTCTTCCAGAACTTCGCCCACCGGATCGGCCTGCCCCGCCACGGCGCGAAGGCCGTCACACATCCCTTTGATGCGATCCTCGTCCAACATCAGACGGTCCATCATCGCAGGCGACAGTCCTTTGTCGCGGCCAAAGGCCATGTCTTTTTCATTGGCCGCGATGATCTCGGCCCGCCGGTCCCAACAGGCATCCGCCGCCGCCAGCAGTGCTTTTTCTTTGGCCTCGGCAGGCGCGAAGGCAAGCACCTTGGCCGCATCACGCGCGCGGCGTCCGATCTTTGTCATCATGGCCTTGATGTCTTCGCTCATTGGTCTGTCTCCAATATTCATGCTTTTGGCCGCTACAGCGCCATGTCGTCGCGATGGATCAGGGCTGCACGGCCCGGATAGCCCAGAATGGCCTCGATCTGGTCGGATCGCTTGCCCTGAATGGCGCGCGCTTCTTCGGCGGTATAGCGGCTGAGCCCCGCGCCCAGATGGGTGCCATCGGTGCTGTGAATTTCGACCGGGTCCCCGCGTTGGAAGCTTCCGCGCACTTGGGCCACACCTGCGGGCAACAGCGATTTCCCGGACTTGAGCGCCGCCACGGCACCCGTATCAACCACCACCGCCCCGCGTGATTTCATCGAAGCAATCCAGTGTTTGCGCGCCGCTTTCGGGTCCGTGCGGGCGGTGAACAAGGTGGACGCCGCCCCCCCAGCTAAAGCGGTCAGCGGGGACATACGTGACCCCAGCGTGATCGTCATATCGCACCCCGCGCCCGTCGCGGTTTTCGCCGCCATCACCTTGGTTTTCATGCCGCCTTTGGACAGTCCCGTTCCGGCATCACCCGCCATCGCCTCAATCTCGGACGTGATGGTGTCAATCACGTCATAACGCGTGGCCGAGGGATCATCCTTTGGGTTGCCGGAATAAAATCCGTCCACATCGGACAGAAGCACCAGGTGGTCCGCGCCGACCGTGACGGCCACCTGAGCGGCCAGGCGGTCATTGTCGCCAAAGCGGATTTCATCCGTCGCGACCGTGTCGTTTTCGTTCACGATGGGCACAACGCCCAGTGACAACAGCGTCTCCAACGTCGCGCGGGTGTTCAGGTAACGACGGCGATCCGCGCTGTCTTCCAGCGTCACAAGCACCTGTGCGGTGGTCGCGCCCAAGGGGGCCAAAGCCTCTTCATAGGCGCGCGCCAGCCGGATTTGCCCGACTGCGGCAGCCGCTTGTGATTGCTCCAGAGACAAGGTGCCAGCCGGCAAGCCCAGCACGCCGCGCCCCAATGCGATGGACCCGGACGAGACCAGCACAACATCCGCCCCGCGCGCCTTCAGCGCCGCCACATCAGTGGCCAGAGACTGCAACCAATCAGACTTCAACGCGCCCGTTTTGGCGTCGACCAAAAGCGCCGAGCCGATCTTGACGACGATTCGTTTGGCGTCTGTCAGGGCCGCCACGTCTCTTCCTCCTCTACGGGTTTCTGGCGGATGCGGTCCTCGGAGATCTCTTTGCGAAGCGCGCGCAGAACCTCGACGGTGCCTTGCTGGGCGACGCCGGACATCAGCATGACAGGCCCGGCAACGGCCTCAAGTGCTTTGCGTTTTTCTTCCCGTTCTTCATCGTCCAGCGCGTCAATCTTGTTCAGGACTGTCACGCGCGGCTTGCCGCCCAAAATGTCGCCATAGGCTTCGATCTCGGTGAGGATGGTCTGCCAATCTTCGACAACATCCTCGGACGTGCCATCCACAAGATGCAATAGAACCGAGCAACGTTCGACGTGCCCAAGGAACAGATCGCCTAGGCCTCGCCCCTCGCTTGCCCCTTCGATCAGACCCGGAATATCCGCGACGACAAATTCGGCGTTGTCCACGCCAACCACACCCAGATTAGGGTGCAGCGTCGTAAATGGATAATCCGCAATCTTCGGTCGCGCGTTCGATGTGGCCGCCAGAAAGGTCGATTTGCCCGCGTTGGGCAGACCCAACAGGCCCACATCCGCGATCAACTTCAGGCGCAGCCAGATGGTGCGCTCGACCCCTTCTTGCCCCGGATTGGCGCGGCGTGGTGCGCGGTTGGTCGAGCTGGTGAAATGCAGGTTGCCAAAGCCGCCATTGCCCCCCTTGGCCAGCACGAAGCGCTGCCCGACTTCGGTCATGTCGGCGATCACGGTTTCTTGGTCTTCGTCCAAGATCTCGGTCCCGACGGGCACGCGCAACACGATGTCGTCACCATCCGGGCCGGTGCGTTGTTTGCCCATGCCGGGGCGTCCGTTGCCCGCGAAGAAGTGCTGTTGATAGCGGAAATCGATCAGCGTGTTCAGACCATCGACCACTTCGACGATCACATCGCCGCCGCGTCCACCATCACCCCCATCAGGGCCACCATATTCGATGTATTTCTCGCGCCGAAACGACACGCAGCCGCCGCCGCCGGAGCCCGAGCGGATATAGACCTTTGCGAGATCGAGAAACTTCATGGGGCATGCGCCTTTTCTTGTTGTGACACTGGCGATAGAGGGAAATGAGCCGAGGCTCAAGAGTTGAGGGCCGTTTGGGGCGTTATCAAACCCGCGTAAGTGGCGGTCGTGGCAATTGGAAGCAACGAAGCGGAAAATCACCGCCGCGCGCTTTGCATGTGCCTATCGTTGGCTCGACCTCGTGAAAGCCCAGCTTATCAAGAACCCGCACCGATGCGGGATTGTCGTCATATGCCGAGGCTTTAATCACGTCCCAGTCATATTGCGCCCAGACATGGTCCAGCAGCGCACGCGCCATTTCGGTCGCAAACCCTTGGCCCCAATGGGCGCGCGCAAACATATAGCCAAGTTCAGGCCCGTCATCATACATCGACAGCGCGCCCATGATCCCGACGATTTCGCCTTTGCAAAGCACCGGCCCCGCCATGCCATGCGCCGCGTTGATCGGAACGCACCGTGTTTTGGTGTAGGCGCGATCGGCGGGCCACGGCCAACTTGACGTCATCCGCACCACCTCGAAATCAGAGACGACGGCGTGGAAACCCTCAAGGTCGGTGGATTGCGCGCGACGCATCATCAACCGGTCGGTGACAAGCCGCGTCATCATCGAGATGCCGCCCACATGTCACGGGTCAATTCAGCCTTAACAAGTTTGACTTCAATACCTTGCGAGACGCAATTAACATCTTCGACGACACCCGTGTCACGAAATCCTAGCCTGTGCAGCACAGACTTGGACGCCACGTTTCCTTCGAAATACCCGGACCCGATTTGGTCGATATCCTGCTGCTGAAAGGCCCAGTTGACCAGCGCCAACGCAGCTTCGCCCATCACCCCGCGCCCTTGGTGGGCACGACCCAGCCAATAGCCAAGCGTCGGGTCCAGACCGACCACACCCAGCACCTGACCCGCCTCTTCAATTGCCAATCCACCCAGCGGCGAGGTGTCGGCAAGATGCGCGAGGAACCCGTTGAAATCTGTCAACGTGTAAGGATGGGGAACAACCGTCAGCCAGCGCGCCACCTCGTAATCATCGAGCAGGCGCACCACCGCTTCTCCGTCCGCAAGCCTTAGAGGACGGAGCGAGAACCGCTCCGTTCTGATATTGATTTCACGTGACATGGCAATGCGTTACACCATCTTCCTGATGTAGGTCCAGGTAGGCACATTGGTGTTGCGTGCCACCGAATGGCTTTCGGCGTCGCCAATATATTCAAACCCTGCATGGGTCAGCACCCGCGCCGAGGCCGGGCTGTCCTGAAACACCTCGGCAAAGATCGAGCTGTTATCTTGCGGGTTGGCCGCCACAAGCGCCTGCACGGCTTCGGACGCGATCCCCGCGTTCCAGAACGCTGGCGCGACCCAATAGCCAAGCTGCGACTGGCCGCGATCCAAGTGGTTCAGGCTGATCACACCCAACACCTCGCGTTGATCGCCCTGCGCGCCGTCCATGACCCAGACGTCTTCCGTGCGGGCAGGATCCAGGGCGCGTTCGACAAAGGCTTCGGTGACGCCGTCCGGCAAGGGATGTGGGATCGATCGCGACCCGCGCGCGACCCGTTCGTCACCCGCATAGAGCGAGATCATACCCGTATCAGACCGGCGCACCGGGCGCAGGACGAAACGATCCGCCTGAATGCGGGGTTGTGTCAGAATCTGTTCATGCTTCACGGCTTTCCCTCCTCTGAAAAGCGCAAGATGCACTGACCTTCATCAGCCCATGGGCCCCTCATACCTAACGATATGGCGGGGTTTACGACCAAAATGTGAAATCCTCGTGAAGGGCAGATAGTCACTTGATACAAAAAGAAAAGGGGCCGGCTATCACAGCCGGCCCCTGGTTTTTCACAACCTTGTCAGGTTCGGCTTACTCAGCGGCCTCCGCGACCGGGAGAACCGAAATAAAGGTGCGGCCCTTCAGGCCCTTGTGGAACTGGACATGCCCTTCGGCAGTCGCGAAGATCGTGTGATCCTTGCCCATGCCCACATTGGCGCCCGGCCACATTTTGGTGCCGCGCTGACGCACGATGATGTTGCCTGGGATGACCGACTGACCACCGAAAATCTTGACGCCAAGACGACGACCGGCTGAGTCGCGGCCGTTACGGGATGAACCGCCTGCTTTTTTATGTGCCATGCTATCTCTCCTTAGCTCAGATTAGGCCAGTGTCTTGGCCTGCTCAACCCACTCGGGCTTAACCTTGACGGCTTCAAAGCTGTCAACGTCAACGGCCGCAAGTTGGGCGAAGGTGGTGATGCCAGCGTCGGCCAGCTTCTTGGCGGCGGCCGGGCCGACACCAGTGATTGCGGTCAGATCGTCTGCTGCGGCGGCTTCCGCTTTTGCGGCTTTCGCAGGTGCGGCTTTCTTCGGAGCGGCTTTCTTGGCCGGAGCAGCCGCAACAGCTGCGCCACCCGAAACCGAACCTGCACCGATGGCAGCTTTCACGCCCGATTTGTCGGCACCCTTTTCAAGGATGTCCGTCACGCGCAAGAGCGTCAGTTGCTGACGGTGACCCTTGGTGCGCTTCGAGCTGTGCTTACGGCGACGCTTCACGAAGTGAATGACTTTTTCGCCTTTGATCTGGTCGATGATTTCAGCCTGCACGCCAGCACCGGCAACGGTGGGGGTGCCGACGGTTGCACCAACCATCAGAATCTCATTGAACTGGACTGTTTCGCCAGCATCAGCTGCCAGCTTTTCGACACGCAGAACGTCCCCAGCTTGGACCTTATACTGCTTGCCGCCGGTTTTCAAAACCGCAAACATTTGATCTTCCTTCATATTCCGCGTCCTGTGGCCCCGGAAAAACCGGTGTTTGACGAAGGGATGATCCCTTCACTTGCCTCGAACGGCGCGCCCCGATGGGCAAAGTTAAAGCTCCCACACGGGAAATTCCCGGTAAGAGTGGCGGCTTATCGGGTGATTTCGCCCATAAGTCAAGACGGTTTCCGGACTTTTCCGGCAGTTTCGCCAAGGGTCGAACGGGGCATCGAACCGGGGGATCGTGCAGGCGTTACGTCGCGAATTGAGAGGTGACCGCGCGCGGTGCACACCCCCTTGCAGGCTTGAGCGGGACATATTAGGCCAAGTAGGTGCTTGTCCACACAGGACATGCGCCAAATCACGCGACGTAAAGACCCCGAGGAACCCGTCATGCTGCCCCTGAACACCAACCAGATCCCTGCCATGTTCAACCGGGCCATCGGGCTGGCACGGTCCGGCAAACCACATGACGCGCTGGATGTTTTGGCCAAGCTGCGCAAACTTGCCCCCAAGCGGGCTGAGATCCCCTTCCATATGGGACAAATCCACCTGAAGCTGGGCCAGAACCAAGAGGCGACAGATCTGTTGGCGCAGGCCGTTCAACTGGCCCCGGGCGAACTGACTGTCTGGCGCGCCTATGCTGCGGCCGTCACAGCACTTGGAAGCTCGCGCGCACGTGGCGAGGCCCGCAAGCTGTTGAAATCCGCCAAGCTGCCTGCGGCAGAGCGCAAGGCCATCGCGCAGGCTTTCGCCGCCAATCAAACCAGCAGCACGCGCCAGTCCAGCAAAGTCTCGCCCTCAGAGATCGAGGCGCTGGTCTCGGGTGTGAATGCCGGTCGCATCGCCGAGGTCGAGGCCGAAGCCCGCGCGCTGATCGCCAGCCGCGGCAAGAGCGAGATCCTGTCCACCATTCATGGCGCTGCATTGGCGCAACTGGGCCAGTTGCAAGACGCCGAGGCCGCCTTCAAGACCGCGCTTTCCATCGACCCGGATTACGGCGAAGCCGCCGCGCAGCTAGGTCAACTTTTGCTGGCCCAGAACCGCCGCGCCGAAGCCAAGACCCACCTGCTGCACGCGCGTCGACTGATCCCGCATAACCCGATTGTGCTGGGCAATCTGGGCAAGCTCTACAACGATATCAACGCGCCGCGTCATGCAAAGGACTGCCTTGACCTCTTGCTGAAGCAAGACCCAGACAATCGCCTTGCGTTGTTGATCCGGGCGCAGGCCGCGCTGTCGCTGGAAGAGGCCGCACAGGCGCAGGCCAATCTTGATCACCTCGAAACCCTGGCACCGGCTACCGGCGAGACACTTGCGCTTGGCGCGGTTGCGCGCAAGCTGTTGGGCGACGACGACAGCGCGCGCGCGATGATCGACGCGGCCTTGAAAAAAGACCCCGACAGCCTGCGCGTTGTCACCATTGCAGCCAACATGCTGCACCAAAGCGGCGCGTTTGACGAAGCGGATCGCTTGCTGCGTGACGCGCTTGCACGTGGGGTGCGGTCGGGCGCGATCTACAGGATGCTGACGCAAGGCAAGAGACTGCCTCTGGAAGACCCTGTCGTGGCTGAGATGCAGAACCTCTGGGACCGCCCCGACCTGCCCGATGACAGTCGCATGGACCTTGGCTACGGGCTGGTCAAAGTCATGGAGGACGCCAAGGACTATGACGCCGCATGGACCTATCTGGATCGATCCAACCAGATCATGCGCCAGCATTACCCGCATGACGCAGAGAAGGCCCAACGCGACTTCGACCGGTTCCATGCGTTTTTGAAGGGGTTTGATCGCGACCGGATCGGAACGGTCGGTTTTCAGGACAACCAGACGATCTTCATCACCGGCCTGCCCCGGTCCGGCACGACCTTGGTCGAACAGATCTTGGCCAGCCACTCGACCGTCACGGGCGGTGACGAGTTGGGGATCTTCCACCCGATGGCATTCGAAGCCGTGGCAACCACAGACAAGACCGGTGGCACCATTGCCGACATGACCCCCGCGCAGCTTGACCAATTGGGGCGCGCCTATCAGGCGGCCATCGACACACGGCTTCCGGACGCGGACCGGATCACGGACAAAACCATTTCGACCTATCAGATTGCCCCCTTGGCGTGGCTGGCGTTGCCCAATGCCAAGATTGTCGCGCTGCGCCGCGATCCGCGCGACAACCTGTGGTCGATGCTCAAGAACCGCTTCGTGGCGGGGCTGCATCTGTATACCTATTCGCAGACTGATCTTGTCGACACCTACCGGCTGTATACCGAATACCTTGCCCTATGGCGCAAGATGGCACCGGATCGGATCTACGAAATCGAATACGAAGCGCTGGTCGCCAACCCCGAACAGGAGGTGCGCAAACTGCTTGCCTTTTGCGACCTTGACTGGGAAGACGCCTGCCTGAATTTCCACCAGACGGACCGCGAGGTCAAAACCCTGTCGCTGGCGCAAGTGCGCCAACCGCTTTACAGCTCGTCAGTTGGAAAATGGCGTCGTTATGCGCCCCATCTGAAGGACATGATCGAGGGGTTGAAAGGTCTGGAGGGCGTGCCGGAGGACTGACCGGCCTCTGCGACGGACCCTTGATCAAAGTATGGGCAAGCGCGCGGGTCTATAGCTCTTGCTGGCTGCTGAATTCGCCAACCGCGCGCCCCAGATCCGCGGATATCCGCAGATACATCTTATCAAACGCCGCAAAGATCGCATGGTTCAGCGCCTGCCCCGCATCGGTTTCCGAAAACGCGACATAGGCATCCAGAACCTCTTCGGACACGGGGTCGTAGGCGGTGGTCAGAAAGGCAAACAGCCATTCCGATGTGTCTTGGCGAATTTCCACCTCTTCGGCCCAGACTTCGGCCAGGATCTGCTGATCTGTCATCCGTTCAGCGGCAACCGGATGGGCGTCCGTCATGGCCCTGAGAAACGCATAGTTTGAATTGAGCGCCCCAACCACGTTGCGTTCGATCAGGTCGTTGACCTCGACGAAGTGAAGGATCGCGTCCTCATGGGCGGTCAGTGCCAGACCGTTCAGCCATGCGCTGCGCGCCCGGTCTTCTACATCAGCATCCAAAAAGGCGCGCCGGACCGACACCTCCAACACGACGACGTTCTGCACCGACTGCGCGGAATAGAAGTCGCACAACGCATCCAGATGGGTGGGGTTCAGGGCCGCCAGCATCTCGCGCTGCAGGTCACGCTGCAAGCGGTCCATCTCGTAGATTTGTTCAAGCCGCTGCGTCCACGCCTGCCCGCCGGGCCGCCCCAACAAGTCAACGTCAGAGGCCAGCGCAAGGGTGAAGCCTTCTTCGCGCATGATGACAACAAGGTCGTCCAGATGCAGAAGGCTCCAAAGTCGTTCAAAGTCCTGCGGCACGGTCTGCGCGCCACCATGCGTGGGCGTCGCACTTTGGGGACCCGCCACGCCGGGATGGGTCAGCCCAAGTCCGATGGCAAATGCAACCGCTGCGACCTTCACCACAAAGAGGCGCAGCCAACAGATCACAATTCCTGCTCCGGGCTCAGGTCAGCCAGCCGGCTTGCAAGTGCCTCATACCGATCAGCCATGATCTGGTATTGGACCGCGTTCAGGATCTCATAGACCTGCCCCATTTGCGGGTCTTGCAGTGCCGACAGATAATCGATCAGTTCGCTGTCCGTCAGGTCGCGATAGGCATAAGCGTTTGAAATCAGGGTGTTCACTTCGATCCCTTCGCGCATCTGCCCGGCTTGTTCCATCAGCATCAGGCGCAGATCCTCTTCGCTGATGTCGAAATCACTCGCCCCGGCCGCGACCGCCGCCATCAGATAGCGCACCTGTATCTCCACGATCGAGCGGATTGCGGTCTCGGTCGACCCGATGGCGTCACTCATCGCGCGAAACAAGTCGACACGGATGCTGCCCTCATCAATCAGTTTGCCGGCCAGCGTCTCTCCCTCGGCGTATTTTTTCTCGTCATCGGCCATGTGGCTTTCATTTTCCACCGCGACGACACGCTGCCCCAGATCGCTGCCGTAAAAATCCACCCCGTGGTCCAGCAAAGGATCGGGCATGACGGCTGCCAGCATTTCGACCGCGTCGTCAATCATCTCGTCTGGATCGAAGATCTCTTCGGCCAGCATGGTCCATTGCTTGCCGAACACCTCTGGGTCTTCGCCAGTCAGGGCCGGGCCCGCCATTGCGCCCAACTGGATCGAGGCGATGGCCACATCAAACCCTGTGACCTTCAGGAATTCCCTGATCTTCCCGTCCTCAGCCGCCTGCGCCCCCGATACGGTCCAGACCAGTGTAAATAGAACGGCAAAGAAAGGGGCTAATCTGTTAAGTCTCATAGGCTTAGTCGTCCTTTCGGAACTTTGATGCATCCGCAGACTAGACTTGACACCCCGGACTGCCAAGCCCTGCCCGGTCACGAAAGTGACAGTCGGCGGGGAAATGAGCAAAAAAATGGGTTGCACTAGTTGCGCGGTCGAATTATCCCCCCTCAAGACCCCCGCGGAGAGGTGCCGGAGTGGTCGAACGGGGCGGTCTCGAAAACCGTTGTGGGTGCAAGCCTACCCAGGGTTCGAATCCCTGTCTCTCCGCCACTTACCTTTGTAAGTATCTGTTATTAAATAGAATTTTAGCTCAACTAAATCAAGATCCCCCAAACCATCCCCCAGGATGACTCTTGTGTGTTTGGTGGCATTGGATTGGGAATGAAGCCTGGACAACTCTGCGAGACAGTAAATCCCGGCCCATTCCGGACTTCAAGGCCAATGCTGGATCCTGCAGTGGCAGCCCGCAAAGCGGACATTCGTTTAGGCTATAGCCATGCTCTCCTCGCGGCCCGATGCCATCAATTCCATTCCGGCACCGGACCATCCTCAAAAAGATAAGCGAACAGCCGCTGAAGGTAGGCATAGAGCTCATCGTCACTCGCAAACTCAATATCGACCTTCTCTTCATAAACTAGAGCATTTAACTGCCGCGAGATTAGGACGTGCTCAAAGTTGCGCTTCAGGCGTTCAGACCACTCGGATTTTTCTGCGGTGACCTGTCGTAGTTTGCCTGGGTCATATGTGTTGCCGATCATATCATCCAACCGAGTGCGACCCGCACGCAGGGCGTTTAAAGCTGCTGTCGGCCGCAAGCGGGTCAGGTTGATCCCGAGCTTTGCGGCCCCCGCCGTGAAGGCGGTCCCACCAAGAAGAACCGACGCATCAAGGTAGGCCGCGTCTTCGTAGGCGCGCAGCAAGGCCTCTTCACTGGTCAGGCCCAGGCGGTGTTCAATGTCAAGCAAACGAAGCTCAGCGTGCTGCGCCTCGAACTAGGCGACCGCCTCCTCGGCGGTCTGCTCGGCCGTTTCACGGTCCAGTTCCGCCAATCGCTCCAGCGCATCAAGGATATTCTGGCGCGCGGTCAGCCGCTCCTGTTCTTCCTCTTCTGTGCTGACACCAAACAGACGCCGGTATCCGAGATAGGAAAAAAGGAGCACATCATAGAGGCCAGTGACTGTGCCAACCAATGCGTCCCCACCGGCACTGGCGAGACCTCTGCCTTGTGCATCCGATATGCGATCCGTCAGGTCCGGCGACACCGGACGGCCTGTCAGAATAATTTGACCGTTGATGATGGCCGGTTCTGCGTAGCATCGGCAGTTGTGCGCTTCACCCGGCAAACCATCCGGAAAGCCGTGATCCCGCGGAAATACGCGGTCATCCCGCTCGGCATGGCTGGACCGGACCTTTGAATTGTCCGCTGACCACTAGATGTAATGTGTGACGCCCGCTGCCCGTTGCCGTGCTTCATTCAATTTGTTCTCAATCCGACGCAACAGCCAAGCTTCCGTCGCTGCGATGTCCACTTCGATCAGAGACGCTATCTCGGCCCTGTTATGCCGGTTCTTCGAGAAGGTCGAGTGATCCGGAACCCGATCAGCTAGGTCGAGCCGGCAAAACCAGCGATACGCGAGGTTCAAATGCACCTCCTCGCAGAGGCGTCGCACGGACCGGATACCGAAACAGTAGCCGACCAGGAGCATGCGGATCTGCAGTTCGGGATCGGCAGACGGACGGCTGGTGTGACTGTAAAAACCCGCAAGATGGGCGCGGATGCTGCTCAGGTCGACGAACCGATCGATGGATCGCAGCAGTTGATCTTGGGGGACGTGATCCTCCAGTGAGAACTCGTAAAACAGCGCCGCTTGTGCTTCTTGTTGCGGTCCCAACATCGCCAAACCTCCCCTCAACTACAGGAATTGAATCAGCAAGCCAGACCCCGATCAAGGACGAGTTTTTCAACGAAATAAGCCCATAGTTACGGATGCTGCACTATGTATGAATGGCAGCAGACTGCAAAGTTTTGGCAAAAGTTCGCAGTATTGCCTTCTTTTGGCACTAACGATGTAAACGGCGGATGTGTGCAAGTGCTGCCGAATGAACACGGCATACACTCCAATACTTAAGCGTCAGATATCATCACCGGACGGGGTTTCATCTGACGTCCAGCCATATTTGCGCAACCATGCCTCGGTATAGGCAATATCTTCGTGCGTGTGGATGTCGATGCTGCCGGAATTTGGAACGCCCTTGATCCGTTGCCCCATGAAGTCCCAAGGTTGCTGACCTTGTGCTTCGGGACCGAAACAGGATGAAACCCTGAGCACCCAAAACGTGTGGTCGATAAACAGCGCCGGTTCGAGATCTTGCCGGTTTGTCGAGATTGGGCCTTCGGTTTCCAAAAACGGCACCAGATTTCCATCCGGGCCAGCCTTCTTGGTGCGCAGGGGGTGATATTCATTTCGTTCTTCGACCGTGACCACGGAATCGAGTTCGGGGTTGTCGATAAGTTGCTGGATGCAATGATCCACCAGACCCGGGCGATGCGTGCCGACGTTGCAAAGAAACACGACCAGAATCTCGGGCTTTTTCCCTTCCGCTTCAAGCACGGACAGTGCATGCGCGAGGGCATCTTTGTGCTGAGAGGTTGGCAGCGCAAGTTCTTCGGGGCGGTCGATGATCTTCAATCCCATCTCACGCCCAACGTCTTTCAGCTTCTCGCCATCGGTGGACAGGTAGACTTCGTCAATCAATTTCGATTGATTTGCCATCAAGGCCGCGTAACTCATCAAGGGGCGTCCCAAGACTTCGATGACATTTTTGTCGGGGATGGAGACACTTCCCCCGCGTCCAGTCAAAAGTCCAACAATCATCGTTTTCTCCTGTCTTTTTTCAATCGCATCATGACCTGTTTCCGGGGCATGTTGAACGGCTGATTTTACTTAAATTGGCGAAGGCTTTCGCCCAGATGCTTAGGTTCCAGTATTGTTTGATGCCGGTCCTCAGGCAGTTTCGCCCATTGCTCTGCGTCGCCATACCCATAGGCTGCATGCAACACGGTCATTGCCGTGCAAGTTTCATATAGCTCCAGCGGGGCTTTCGCTTGATCCTCGATCAAGACGAACTTCTGCTGCAAGCCACCATTGGCTTTCAGGATGCGACCAATCTGTTGCGACTTTCCAAGCCCGACATTGTCATACAATCCGTTGAAATCACGAGAGTAAATTTTCTGCTCGTCAAATGGAAGGTTGGCCATTTTCAGGAAAGAAATCACAGCGGCCTTGTCCCGGGCTGTGCAAATATAGGTGTCGAACAATTCTGTGGAATCCCGCATCGCCTCGACCGCTTCGTTATAGGCGGTAAACAACGTAACATAGCGATTTTCGAGCAGGTATTGCAGGTCGCGGCGCGTGCCATAAAATGTGGTGTTGAACTTGCGGGATTTATCTTCATCCACCAAGACATCAAAGGCTTCCCAATACGCCTTGGACGAAGAAAAGTGGCGATTTGAGCGCACGAAATATTCGATCTGATAGAGGTAATCCTTCCCGTCCACGACATAGGGACGGTACGGTCGCAATGCTTCGGTCAGCGCGTCGACTTCTCCACTTTCCAGCGTTGTTTCCACAACATGCCGAGAAAGCGCTGGAAGGGTCCCCTCAAGCAATTGCATGGCAAAATGACTGACGGTTGCACACTCATACAGCGAGTTGCATACGACTCCGTCAAAATCCCAGATGCAAATCATGATGTTCCCTCCGGTGCCACATTATTCAACAGGATTGGTAGGGCCGCGATGCATTTTTCAGTCGCTCCGGCATGCGTCTGCAAGAAATCGCGTGTGGCGTTGGTGAACTTCAGCGCATCCCAACGGTCGGCAAGAAAATCGAGGGTGAAGGTCTCCAACTCTTCTATTGTTTCGCATTGCGTCAGAACACCAGCTTCGATCGCTTCCACCGATGGATATTCGATGTTCCAGGTATAGGGGCCCACGACCACTGGTTTGCCCAGCAGCAGCGGCTCAATCACATTGTGGGATCCGCGCGGATGGAAGCTTCTGCCAACCACAACCATATCTGATAGGGCAAGATAGAAGAACATTTCACCAAGTGAGTTGCCGACAATCACTTCGATATCGTCAAGCGTCAGATTTTCTTTCTCTGAAAGGTCTGCATCCAGCCAATCGCTGCGCGCACAGGCCCGCAGGCCATAGCTATTCAAACTTTGGGTCAGTCCAGAAAAACGCTCGGGTTCGCGCGGGACATAGATGAAAAGAGGTTTGGTTTCAGTATCCTCAACGCGCTCCAGCATATGTTTCATATAGCTGAAGTGAAGATCCTCTTCTTCCGCGACCGCGCTGGTCAGTGCAATGACTTTGCGATTGGCAAATCCGGCCGACGCCTTAAGCTCATTGGCTGCTGCCAGATGATGTTTTGGCACGGGTTGGTCAAAACGAAGCTCGCCGGTGACGGCGATGTTCTTGATGCCCACTGCATGAAAGCGATCCTTGTGAAGGCTCGATTTCACCATCATGCCAGAAAGCTCACGCATGACGCCGGAACGTATGCCAAAAAGCTTTCGGTCCAATTCAACGCTCCGGCTTGAAAACAGGCCATTGCATAGAAAAAGAGGCACCCTCCGCCTGCGGCTTGCTGAAATCATGCGTGGCCAGATGTCGGCCTCGACGATAAGCCCGTATTTCGGGGCAAAAGCTTTAAAAAACCGTGAGAACACCCAATCGAACTCGAAGGGTACATAAACAGCTTTCAACCGTCCCGTTGCCATATCTTCTGCAAACAGTGACTGGGACGTGCGCCGCCCTGCAGGAGTGAAGTGGGTAATGATCACCCTTTCCCCCTGTGCAAGCAGCGCCCGGACTAGGGGTGCTACAGCAATGGTCTCGCCCATAGATACGGCATGAATCCAAACTGATGAGGACATGCCGAGATCCTGATATGAACCAAAACGCTCGGCCAGATGCTCTCTATATTCCCGGTCCTTGCGGCCGCGCAGGAACAAATATCCAAGAGCAAATGGAAATAACAGAACCCAGATCAAGGTGTATAATATATGAGTGAGATACAGCTTAATTGCGGGTCTTGATTTTTTCATCTTATGGATTTGCCAGCCTCGTTTAACATAGGGCCGTGAAGGATTGTTGGCTCATTATCAGGTTTTTTTCGTTGCGGACAGTCGAGAAATCAAGTCCTCCACTATTGATCAAGCGGGGATTCATTCCCGCGATGAAGGATCCCAACAACAAGCCAATATAAGTTTGGGACGAAACACTCTCTCTTCTTGGCAGGCAGCTGGATGCGGTTTTGGCTTTGTTGGGCCGGATGCAGGAAAAATTGCAAGTCTATCCTGAAGCACAACGCAACGAGATTCATTTGATCATTAACGTTTTCGACGGCCGCACGGGAGTAGTGAGGACGTCCGGATCAATCTCTGCTTCCATCTGAGCAATGACCGCCTCGATATCCTCGAACTCGCCATTCGAATCCAAACGAGTGAGCATCCATACAAGCCCGCAGAGTTGTCGATTTACCGATGGATCCAGCACATAGGGGCCCATTGGAAGGTTTGTGCTTAGGCTCCACTCACGGCGGCAAAGGACAGCAATGCTTTCCTTGCCACGCAACCCCGCCACGACAATGCGGATCTTCTCTTCCGATGAATAGGTTTGCCGCGTTTTGCGGCGGCTATTCTTGACCACCTTGTCGGCAGCGTCTTTCGATGTGGCAGGCTTCCTCGTCATCTCGATCTCCTAATCGTTAAGATGAACAAGAAATCCTGCCTTATTTGATCCTCCCCCACTGAAATGGTCCTCCGCTATGTTTAGGAAAACGGAGCAAACACATGGCCAACAAGCGACCAAAGCCGGAAGAGACTGTCACGAAGCTACGGCAGGTTGAGGTTCTGACGGGGCAAGGGGTGCCACGTCTGGATGCGATCCGGCAGATTGGTGTGACTGAACAAACGTATTACCGCTGGAAGAAGAAGTACGGTGGAATGGGCACGGACCAATTGAAGGAACTGAAGCGCCTGCAGAAAGAGAATGAGCGATTACGCAAGGCTGTTTCTGATCTAACGCTGGACAAGCTTATCTTGGCGGAGGCTGCAAAGGGAAACTTCTAAGCCCCGCTCGTCGCCGTGCTTGCATTGATCGTGTTCGTGCTGAGCTGAATGTCTCGGAATGCCGCGCTTGTCGCGTTCTGAGACAACACCGATCCACGCAGCGCAAATTGCCCACCGGTCGCCCGGATGAAGACAGGTTGGTGGCGGACATGATCGAGCTGACCCGGCAAAATGGCCGATACGGTTATCGTCGGATCGCCGCTTTGCTGAGAGATGCTGGCTGGCATGTAAACGAAAAACGGGTCGAAAGGCGATGAGGAAGACGCAGACGAAAATGCCGCCAAGAAAAAAGCGGTGCTGGACATTCTTGGTTCCGAGGCAAGACTGCGCAGCAAACGCGACCTCATCGAGGAATTCATAGAGTCCTACATGCCGCAGATGCGATCTGTTGATGAAACCAGAGATACCTTTAATGACTACTGGGAGCGCAAGCGATCCGAGGCTTTTGAAAGGATCTGTCGAGAGGAAGACCTGGATGCGGAGGCATTCAGCGCACTCATTGAGGCCTACCAGTTCTCCGATAAGGAGCCCTTGTCCGATGATGTCATGAGCATAGTGAAGACACCCCCGAGCATTCTAAAGCGCAAGAGTATTGCCCGCAGAATTGTCGACAAAATGGTGAGCCACTTGGTAACCTTCAATGAGCAGATGGGTGATATCGGCGACGCTTAGGCTACTTTGAGTTATTAACAACTGAACATTATTGAGGTTACTTTGCAGGAAGACAAATTCAGAAAGTGGTTATCCGAGGGCGGTGCGAATACCGAAAAGGGCCTCGACACTCGCATTTACGCGGTCAAGACAATCGAACGACAATTAGGCGCATTGGGATTTGATTGGCAGGATCTCGATCAAGCCTGGAAAGACGGTGGCTTTGATCAAATACGCGACCGCCTTAACCGGATCCGAGAAGATGCAAAGTCCGGCGGTGAGGACTTTCGAATTCTCTTTCCAAAATCCGAAAAGCCGCTTGGCCGTCTCTCAAGTTGGCGGAGCTGGTTGGCGCAATATGGCCGCTATCTGGCCGGCGATCCTCCTGGGCAGGCGCGCGATGCCGACCGGATCAGGCTATATGTTCTGGAACACTACATCGAGACTGCACGCGAACGCGGCGACGTCGCTGTCGACATCCTCGTGCGCGACGTGAATGAAGCTCTGGGCCTCTATCAAGCCTGGCCGAACATCTGTCAGGCTATTTCTGGCCCGATCTTTCAGGAAATTGCAGAGGTGACGGAGCCAGAGCGAATCGGAGCAAATCAAAGTTCCGCCACGGTTTTCCGGTTTCATTTGAACGACGCCATGATTAACCGCGCAGTTCTTGAACAAATGCGAACCGTTTTCCTCAAAGAATGCCCAGACTTTCGAAAGTTTTCGGATCCCGGCGGCGGCTGGGCGAAGCGTGAAGGCGACTACAAGGTCGCTGCTTCCAAAAAGGTTCAGCAAGCAAGGCGTCAAAGCACCGAGGAAATAGAATTCGGTCAACAAGTATACGAAATCTTGAAAAACGCAGCACCTGACGGACCTTTAGTGCGGTGGCAGACGGAGGACTCAGTCAGAAAAATCGACAATGACCTGCTTGCCGATCTTTACTCTGCGGTCGGGAGGCTGGTCCGTTCGGAAGAACCCATCGATCTCGCCCTTGCTGAGGCTTTCCGCGAGCTCGAGCAGTTGCGTGCACGAGGCGCAACCACCCTGACCTTCGGCGAGCGGATCAATGTCCTTACATCAGCCGCCGCTATGGCGCGACCCAGTGAAGTTGCGCCGTTCAAGATCACGGCGATCAATGGTGCATGGAAAGCGCTCACCGGCGCACCACTTTTCGTCGAATCCAAGTTCGACGCAATGCGAGACTATGCACGGCTGAAGTCCGGCTTTGAAGAGATGCTTGCCGTAATGCGAGACGACTGGGGTTGGGAACCCCAAAACTGGCTCGACGTTCAGGGGTTTTTATGGATCGCGATGGAAGGTGGATCGGAGTTCAATGCAATGCCTAAAGAAGTGAGTAATCCGGAGCCGGCCGCGCACCATTCCCCCGCCCCGACGAACCTGATCCTTTACGGACCACCAGGCACCGGCAAGACCTATGCGACGGCCGGGGAAGCCTTGAAGCTTTGCGGAGAAATCGTTCAGGAAGGCCGCGCTCAGGTCATGGCGGCTTACGCACGCCTCTGCGCAGAAAAGCGGATCGAATTCGTCACTTTCCACCAATCGATGTCATACGAGGATTTTGTCGAAGGGCGACAACCGATGACTGACGAGGCGGGCGACGACAGCAACGGGACAGGGTTCCGACTGGAAACGGTGCCAGGCATCTTCCGCCGAATTGTCCGTCGCGCAGAGGCGAGTAAGGGGGGCACCCGGGACGACCACAGGATCACTCTGCAAGGGCGCCAAGTATTCAAGATGTCCCTTGGTGAGGCTGCCAACCCCGATGGCGCACATCTTTTCGATGATGCAATCGAAGGCGGCTATGCGATATTCGGGTTTGAGGACATCGATTGGTCGGACCCAAAATTCTCTGACCCGAATGAGATCTTGGCTGCTTGTCGGCAATTCGGCGAACACGAAGGGCCTGTGACGCGGCAGTCCGGGCAAGTCAAATTGACAGACGCCTTTCGCAACAAGTTGAAGGTCGGCGACATCATCATTGTGTCCAAGGGCAACAAGCTGTTTCGAGCCATTGGAGAAGTCACCGGCGAGTATGAACGGCATGGACGGGAAGAAGGCGATTATGGGCATCGTCGCGCGGTGCGCTGGCTATGGATCGATGATGCAGGAGTTGCGGCCGAAGAGATCTATAAAGCCAATTTTATTCAACCGACAATCTACAGATTGAAGCGCGACTTTCTCAACATCCCGGCACTTGAGCGCTATGCAAACAGTCAATTGGAAAATGGTGACAGCGATCCTGAGCAATTCGTTCTGATCATCGACGAGATCAACCGGGCGAATATCTCCAAAGTTTTCGGCGAGCTCATCACACTCCTGGAACCCGACAAACGCCTTGGTCAACCAAACCAGATCAAAGTGCGCCTGCCCTATTCTGGCGATGATTTCGGCGTGCCGTCCAACCTGCACATCCTTGGCACCATGAACACCGCCGACCGGTCTATCGCGCTATTGGATACGGCATTACGGCGGAGGTTCGAGTTCCGTGAGCTAATGCCGGAGCCGGTTTTTCTTGCCGATGCGGCACAGCAATGCGGCATTGACCTTACTCGCTTGTTGCAAGCCCTCAACGACCGGATCGAATACCTTTACGACCGCGAACACCAGATCGGCCATGCTTATTTCATCCAATGCAAAACCAAGGCGGCTGTTGACGCGGTCATGCGCGACCGGATCATCCCGCTGTTGGCAGAATATTTCTTCGAGGATTGGGCCAAGGTTGCAGCGGTTCTGGGCGATGCAGACTCAGCAGATGGTGAGATCAACGGTGGTTTCCTGAAACGCACGCGCCTGAAGGCCCCTCCGGGTATGGAAGACGATGAAGACGCAGTGCGGTTTCGCTGGTCCGTCCGTTCAGGGCCGTTCTCCTATGATAAACTGCTAAGCGCGTGATCCGCCGCACCATCCTTGAATGGCAACGCCTTCCTTACGGCGATGGGCCGGATCAGATCCCTGCGGGGGCTGCGTCCGGCCTTGCCGTCGCCGCTGCGGCGTCAAGTTTTGCTGGCCGCGGTGGCGACGGCGTGCTGGAGCATGGACGCAAATCGTTACGCGCGCGTGGGATTGTGGGCGTTCTGGCGACGCCTGACGCACAGCTGGAGATCCTGCCGAAGATCGACGCCCCGGGAGAGAACGATGCGGCAAGCGACACTGTCTTGCGCCATCGTCTTGTGCACATGCTCGGGGTTGCTCTCAACCTGCGCATTGACGAGGCGGGTATCGCGCGACTCGGTCTGCAAAGTGATAGTTTACTCGAAATCCTTATCCGCCTGTTCTCCACTCGTTTGCTGAACACGGTTCGCAATGGCATGCCTCGCCAATATCTGGCTCGGTCCGACGACCTCCCGGCCCTGCGGGGGCGGCTGAACACGACGCGGCAGTTCTCGGTTCTTGCGACGCATCCGGAGCGTCTTGCCTGCGACTTCGATGAATTGTCGGCTGACATCCCGCTGAACCAGGTAATGAAGGCCACCGTTACGCACCTGTCGCGGCTGGCACGAGCCAGCGACAACCAGCGCATCCTGAGGGAACTGGCCTTTGCTTATGCAGGCATTTCGAACCTGACGTTGGCCGAGTTGAATTGGGACGGGATCACTCTTGATCGGACCAACCAGCGGTGGGGCGACCTACTGTCGCTCGCCAGGCTTTTGCTGGGTGGACGCTATCAGAAAACCAGCAGCGGGCGAACGGGAGGCCACGCCCTCTTGTTCGAGATGAACTTGCTTTTCGAAGAGTATGTCGCGCGGCTACTGAAAAACGCGCTGGCGGGCACAGAATTGCGCGTGTCAACGCAGGGTGGTCACCGATCGTGCCTCTATGACGGGGACGTAGGACGATTCAGAACAAAGCCGGACATCATCATCCGGCGCAGCAGCGAGATCGCAATGATCATCGACACAAAGTGGAAACGGATGACGCCCAGGATCGACGATCCCAAGCAGGGCGTAAGCCAAGGCGACGTCTATCAGTTGATGGCATACAGCCAACTCTATGGTTGCCAGCAGACCATGCTGCTTTATCCGCACCATACCGGTCTCGGGGACGAACCTGAAAACCGTGGTTATTCTATTGCTGAGCAGGACAGCCCAAATACTCTGACGCTGTCGACGATTGATGTGACAGCACCGGCTGTAAGTTGTGCTCAGGCATTGCGTAGGCTGGTGGGCACAAGGCTTTTGTCGACTGCTTCCCTTTGAGTGGTCTACGGACCGTCAGGCTATACTGAACTCCAGGACTGGCACCAACGGAGCAACTGTGACACTTTTCTGTGACACCCCTGCCCGCTTTCGATGCCGATTTCGCGCATTTTTTGGCGTCATAGACCCTTTTTTTACTAGTCTCTCAATACCCGCCACACGTTCAAAAACGGTCTCGAAAACCGTTGAGCCTTCACGGGTTCCCAGGGTTCGAATCCCTGTCTCTCCGCCACTTTTCCCTTGGAAAACATGGCAATCCGGGCCGTCTGGGCTGACAGGCGGGGGCGCTTGCAGCGACTGGGCGCGCCGCGCTGGGGCGGTCTAGCTTGTGTCATTCCAAACCCTTGGCAATCCGAGCTTTCGTTATGGGATCAGATAGGTATCCTGTAGCGATATCTGCGGAAAGGGATTGAGCATGGGGCTATTGCAAGACGGAAAATGGGTCGACCAGTGGTATGACACGTCACAAACCGGCGGTCGGTTCAAACGAAAAGCCCCACAGTTCCGCAATTGGATCACGCCGGATGGATCCGCCGGGCCCAGTGGCCGCAGCGGGTTCACGGCGCAACCGGACCGCTATCATCTTTATGTGTCGCTGGCGTGCCCCTGGGCGCACCGAACACTGATCTTTCGCGCCTTGAAGGGGCTTGAGGACATGATCTCGGTGTCTGTGGTTCACTGGCTGATGGCAGAGCATGGATGGACCTTCGACACCTGCGACGGCACCATTCCCGACACGGTGAACAATGCGCGCTATATGCACCAGATTTACACGACCGCTCAGCCTGACTATTCCGGGCGCGTGACGGTGCCGGTTTTGTGGGACAGGCAGACAGGCACCATCGTGTCCAACGAAAGCTCCGAGATCATCCGCATGTTCAATACCGCCTTTGATGCGGTGGGCGCACAGCCGGGCGACTTCTACCCCGTCGCCTTGCGCCCCGAGATTGACGCCCTGAACGACCGCATCTACTCCACCGTGAACAACGGCGTCTACAAGGCCGGTTTCGCCACCACGCAAGAGGCCTATGAAGAGGCCATCGCCCCACTTTTCGAAACACTTGACTGGCTCGAAGCCCGATTGGATCGGCAGCGGTATCTGACCGGGTCCGCCCCCACCGAAGCGGATTGGCGGTTGTTTACCACCTTGCTTCGCTTTGATCCGGTCTATGTCGGGCACTTCAAATGCAACATCCGAAGGATTGCCGATTACCCCAATCTATCGGCCTATCTGCGCGATCTGTATCAGCAGCCGCGCATCGCTGAGACCGTCAATATGGAGCATATCAAAGCCCATTATTACGCAAGCCACGCGACGATCAATCCCAGTGGCGTGGTGCCTGTTGGGCCGGAGCAGGACCTGCACGCACCGCATGACCGGGCGCGATTTGACGGGGCGACTTAAGCGCGGCAGCTCTGCCCTGTCAGACTTGGCCCAACTGTCGTGATCAGAACGGCGCTTCCAGATCGCTCAACCGGACATAGACGGTTTTCAACTCCGAATAATGTTCAATCGCGGCTTTTGCGTTCTCGCGTCCAACGCCCGAGGCTTTGGTGCCGCCAAACGGTGCCTCAACCGGGGCGTCGTTGTAGGTGTTGATGTAGCAGGTGCCCGCCTCGAACCCCGCCACAACACGGTGCGCGCGGGTCAGGTCGTTGGTGAAGACACCGGCGGCCAGACCGAATTCGGTGTCATTGGCGCGCGCCATGACCTCATCTTCGGTGTCGAAATCGAGCACGGACATGACGGGGCCGAAAATCTCTTCACGTGCGATGGTCATGTCGTCGGTCACGTCGGCGAAGACGGTGGGCTTCATGTAAAAGCCATCGCCGCTGATCCGTTCGCCACCATAGACCAGCCGCGCGCCTTCCTCTTTGCCCTTTTCGACATAGGTCATGACGATGTTCAGCTGCCCCTGGCTGACCATCGGGCCGAAACTGGTGTTGGGGTCAAGTGGGTCGCCAATGACCGCCCCGTCCAGCCGTTCAGCCAGACGTTTCAAGAAAGCCTCTTTGATGCCTTTCTGAACGAACACCCGCGTGCCGTTGGAACAGACCTGCCCGGAGGAATAGAAGTTGCCCAGAATGGCCCCCGACACCGCGTTTTCCACATTCGCATCATCAAAGACGATCATCGGGGACTTGCCGCCAAGCTCCATCGTGACGTGTTTCATTTCGGCGGCGGCGGCGGCATAGACCTTCTTGCCCGTCGGCACGGACCCGGTCAGCGACACCTTGGCCACGCGCGGGTCAGTCACCAGGGCGCCGCCAACTTCACCATAGCCTTGCACGACATTGAAAATGCCCGCAGGTGCGCCGGCCTCCATCAGGATCTCGGCCACTTTGAGCGCCGAGAGCGGCGTCATCTCGGACGGTTTGAAAACAGAGGTGTTGCCGCAGGCCAGAGCCGGTGCGGCCTTCCAGCACGCGATCTGGGTGGGATAATTCCACGCGCCAATGCCGACACAAACGCCAAGCGCCTCGCGCCGCGTATAGACGAAATCGCCATTTGCCATCGGAATATGCTCGCCCGTCAGGCTGCCGGCTAGCCCGCCGAAATACTCCAACGCATCCGCGCCCGATGTCGCGTCGGCCACGCTGGTTTCCTGATAGGGTTTGCCGGTGTCGAGTGTTTCCAGAACCGATAGATCATGGTTGCGTTCGCGCATGATGTCAGCGGCGCGGCGCAGGATACGACCCCGTTCCGTCCCGGTCATCGCCGCCCAATCGGCCTGCGCCGACTTCGCCGCATCAAGCGCCTTGTCTATGATCGCGGGGGTCGCCGAATGAAGCTTGGCGATCACCTCGCCTGTTGCGGGAAAAACCACGTCGATCTGCGTGCCGTCCGTGTCCTCGACATATTCGCCGCCGATGAAATGGCTTGCTTTGGGTTGCGCTCTCATGCCGTTGCCTTTCTGCAAAGCGCGGTGTCGGGGGGCGTGGCCCGCCGGGAATCGCGCGCATTCGTGGAATTTCGCGCAGTGTCGCAGGATGGGCCGCAAAGGGCCATCCGAAAGGCGGCACCCTGCCCCGTGGTCGCCTAGCCCTTGAAGCCGGTTGCGACCACGAATTTCTCGGAACTGTCCGACCGGCTTGAAGGTGGCTTCACATTCACCACCTTTTCAAACTTCAGCTTCAGAAGTTTCTGCAACTCACCTTCCGCGCCGCCTGCCAAGACCTTGGCAACGAAGGTGCCGCCTTGTTCCAGCACATCGAACGCGAAATACGCCGCCGCTTCGCACAACGAGATAATGCGCAAATGGTCGGTCTGCTTGTGGCCGGAACTGGAAGCCGCCATGTCGGACATGACCACATCCGCCTTGCCACCCAAAAGCTCTTTCACGGTCACATCGGCGTCGTCTTCCATGAAGTCGAGCTGGTGGAATGTGGCTCCGGCCAGCGGTTCAACCTCTTGCAAATCGATGCCCAGAAAGGTGCCGACCTTCTTGCCGCTTTTCTCACCAAGCGCGTTGATGCGCGGCACGGCGACTTGCGCCCAGCCACCGGGGGCGCAGCCCAGATCGACCACGCGTGCACCGTTCACCAGAAAGCGATACTTGTCGTCCAGATCCATGATCTTGAAGGCGGCGCGCCCGCGATAACCCTCGGCCTTGGCCCGCGTCACATAAGGGTCGTTTAGCTGCCGTTGCAGCCAGCGGGTCGAACTGTTGGTCCGACCCCGCGCGGTTTTCACCTTCACGGTCAAATCCCGAAGCCCCCGGCCCGAGCTTTTGCGCGCCCGGCCGCCTTTTTTGCCACCTGTTTCTGTCATCAGAATGGTCCGCCTTCCAAAACACCGTCCGCAGACATCTGCGAATAAAGGATGCCCTCGCGCAGGCCGCGATCCGCCACGCTGAGCCGATCCGTCGGCCAGACGCGCAATAATGCTTGTAAGATCGCAGCGCCAGACATGATCAGCGATTGCCGATCGCGCCCGATATGCGAATTCATCCGCCGCCCCTGCGGGCCAAGCGCCAGATAGCCTTGGATCACCCGTTCGATCTGGTCCGAGGTCATGCGCAGCCCATCCACTTTGGTCCGGTCATAGCGGCGCAGGCCCAGATGGGTCGCCGCCACGGTCGTCACGGTGCCGGATGTGCCGATGATCTGGAACCCTTCGCGGGGCGGTTCATGGTGGAACGGGCTGAAGCCTGCCAGTTGCTCTTCGAAATGCACGGACATCAGCGCATAGCGGCCCGCGTCATCCTCTACGTCATCAAACATCTCACGCAGGGTGGCGACGCCCAAAGGCACCGAAATCCAATCCACCACGCTGGCGGCGGGAAAATCGCTGACCCCACCGATAAAGCCGCGCCCCATCCGCATGATGGATCGCGGGCGCTCCAACGGCGGCACCTTGGATAGATCAAGCCACACAAGCTCGGTCGAACCGCCGCCAATATCGACGACCAAAAGCTGTTCGGTTTTTGTGGACACAAGCGGCGCGCAGGACACGACGGCCAGCCGCGCTTCTTCTTCGGGCTTGATGATCTCCAGGTCCAAGCCGGTTTCACGCCGGATATAGGCCATGAAGCTCTTGCCGTTCGACGCACGGCGACAGGCTTCTGTCGCCACAAGGCGCATTCGCTGGACATCGTGCTTGATCAGCTTTTTGCGGCAAATACGAAGCGCCTGCACGGTGCGCGACATCGACGACCGGCTCAGCCGACCCGAGGCTTCCAGCCCCTTGCCCAGTTGCACCGATTTGGAAAAGCTGTCCACGACGTGAAACTGGCTTCCCTTCGGTTGGGCAACCAGCATACGACAACTGTTTGTTCCGAGGTCCAGCGCCGCATACAGGCTTGCCGGGTCCACGGGTGACGGCGCGGGGGTATCGACCGCTATTGGGAACGCGCCCGCACCATTGGGACGCTTGGGCGTCATAGGTCACGCCCTCCATTTCAAGTTGTCTTTAAGATAGGGATACGCGCCGTGTCTGACAATCCCTTCCCTGCAACATGGACGCACTATCCGCCGTCGCGCATAATCATCTTGAGAAGTATTCAGCTTCACCCCCATGGCCCGTCGATGGGCAATCGCGTATCCCACAGATGCCAATCAGCATCATGGAAGTCGCTTGTGGTGCGCGTGGTGTCGAAAAACGACGCAGGAAACCCCCTGCCCACGCGTAGAAAAAGTGAAGCGGAGGAGGAAGAATCGCATGCCGGACGTGACCATCGTTTACTGGAGGGACATTCCCGCCCAGATCATCGTCGGCAAAGGGCGTCGTGGGTCGAAAGCCCCGCTGCCTGAGCGGTTCGAACAGGCCATCGACCGGGCCGCCATGAAGGTGAACGCGAAAGACAGCGACGCCTATCTGGCGGAATGGCGCAAGGCCGATCCCTATTCCGTGGACGGAGACCCGCAAGAGATCGCGGCGGCAGAAGCCGCCCGGATCGACGCAGAATATGACAAAGAGCGCCTGATCGCGCTGATTGGCAACGACGGATGGGCGTAAGCCTGTCCCGCATAAAGGAGGCAGCCATGGCGCTGTTGAACTTCCGCAGAAAGCCGACCGAAGGTCAGGCCACGCCCACGTCCCCCGCCCTTCAGGACTTCCTGAAGGGCTATTCGATCGAGGTGATGCCCCGCACCGCCGAGAAGGTCGAGGATTTCCGCGACCTGCTGCCCGAGGACACCCGCGTCTATATCGCCCATATCGACGGCACCCCGATTGACGAGATGGTCGCCACCGCCAAACGCATCAACGCCGAAGGCTTCGAGGTCATGCCGCACTTCCCCGCGCGCATCATCAAGGATGAGGCCACGCTGGCCGACTGGATCGCCCGCTATCAGGGCGAAGCGAATGTGAAACAAGCGCTGCTGCTGGCCGGTGGCGTGGAAAAGCCGCATGGTGATTTCGACAGCTCAATGCAGTTGCTTGAAACCGGTCTGTTCGACAAGGCAGGCTTCACCCAGCTGAACGTCGCCGGTCACCCGGAAGGCAACCGCGATATCGACCCGGACGGATCACGCAAGAACGTCATGGAAGCCGTTCTTTGGAAACAGAAATTCTCGGAACGAACCGACGCCAAGATGGCCTTGGCCACGCAGTTCGCCTTTGAAGCTAAGCCGATTATCAAATGGGCGGACGGGCTTAAAGAGGCCGGCGTTGACCTGCCCATCCATATCGGCATCGCCGGTCCCGCCAAACTGCAAACGCTGATCAAGTTCGCGATTGCCTGCGGTGTCGGCCCGTCGCTGAAAGTGCTGCAAAAGCGCGCGATGGATGTGACCAAACTGCTACTGCCCTATGAACCGACAGAGGTTCTGAACGAATTGGCCAACCACAAGGCGGCCAATCCCGACTTCAACATCACTCAGGTGCATTTCTTCCCGCTGGGCGGGATCAAGACCAATGCCAACTGGGCCATCGAAAATGGCGGCGAAAACACCGCCCCAGTCAACGTGACCAAAGGATAAAGAATGACCCGTACCATCGTTGAGTCTCAATCAAAAACCGCCATCATCGGCTTTGACCAACCCTTCTGTGTCATCGGCGAACGGATCAACCCGACCGGGCGCAAGGTTCTGAACGCCGAACTGGAAGCGGGCGATTTCAGCCGCGTGCAAAGCGACGCGTTGGCGCAGGTCGCGGCGGGAGCGACGGTGCTGGACATCAACTCGGGCGCGGTATTTTCCAACAAGATGGCCGAAGACCCGCGCTATGCGGACAACAACTTTGTCGAACCGGACCTGATGCGCCAGCTGGTGGAAACCGTGCAGGCCGTCACCGATTGCCCGCTCTGCATCGACAGTTCGGTCCCCGGCGCGCTTGAAGCAGGCTTAAAAGCCGCCAATGGTCGCCCGCTGCTGAACTCGGTCACCGGTGAAGAAGAACGGCTGGAAATGGTTCTGCCGATGGTCAAGAAATACAACGTGCCGGTTGTGGCGATCTCGAACGACGACACGGGCATTTCGGAAGACCCGGACGTGCGCTTTGCGGTGGCCAAGAAAATCGTCGAACGCGCCGCCGATTTTGGCATCCCGGCGCATGATATCGTGGTCGACCCGCTGGTAATGCCGGTTGGCGCAATGGGCACGGCTGGCTTGCAGGTCTTTGCCCTTGTGCGTCGCCTGCGTGAAGAACTTGGCGTGAACACCACCTGTGGCGCGTCCAACATATCGTTCGGCCTGCCCAACCGCCACGGCATCAACAACGCGTTTCTGCCCATGGCGATGGGTGCGGGCATGACGTCTGCGATCATGAACCCGGTCGCCCTGCCCGTCGGCCCCACAAAGCTGGCGGAAAAGAAAGCCGAAGTGGAAGCCAAAGGCATCGTGATCCCGGCCGACATGGATGATGAAACCTTCTGCCAGCTGTTTGGTCTTGGTTCGACCCTACCGAAGGCCGGCAAGGAAATGGAGGCAATCCGCGCCGCCAACTTCCTGACCAACAACGATGACGGCGGGGCCGAGTGGATCAAGTTCAACTCAGTCAATGCAGGCGCCGCAGGCGCAGCTGGTGGTCGTCGCGGCGGACGGCGTCGCCGGGGGTAGGTTTTTGCCGCAGACAGAACGAGAAAGCCCACCTTTCCGGTGGGCTTTTTTCATCTCCAAGGATGTCGACAGCGGATTGCGGTGACTTGATCTGCCTCAAGGCCACGGTCCGCGACGCTCGCTAGTTGACCTTTGCGTAAACAGGAAAGGACAGGCCGATGAGCGCCCCTTTGGAAGATATCACCATTCTTGATCTGACCCATGTGCTGGCCGGGCCTTATTGCTCGATGGTCCTGTCGGATCTGGGCGCGAAGGTCATCAAGGTCGAACAGCCGGGCAGCGGCGATGACACGCGCCATTTTCCCCCCTTTCGCGGCACGGAAAGCGCTTATTTCGCGACGATCAACCGCAACAAGCAATCAATTGCCCTGAACCTGAAAGACCCAGCCGACCGGGCGATCCTAGAGCGCCTCTTGGCGCAGGTGGACGTCGTGATGGAGAATTTTCGCCCCGGCGTCATGGACCGGCTTGGCTATGGCTGGGACAGCCTTCACGAACGGTTTCCGCACCTGATCTACGGCGCCGTTTCGGGGTTTGGCCATACGGGGCCAGACGCCCAAAGACCCGCCTATGACATGGTCGTGCAAGCCCGTGGCGGAGTTATGTCAATCACCGGTGAACGCGACCGGGAGCCCGTGCGGGTCGGGGCCTCGGTCGGCGATATCGTCGCGGGGATGTTCTTGGGGCATGGCCTTCTGGCGGCATTGTATCAGCGCATCAAAACGGGGCGCGGACAGAAAGTCGACGTGGCGATGCTGGACAGCCAACTGGCTATTTTGGAACATGCCATCGCGATCACCAGTGAAACCGGGGTCGCGCCCGGGCCTTCGGGTGCGCGCCACCCATCGATTGCCCCGTTCGAGACCTTCCACACGAAAGATGGGCTGTTGGTCATCGCGTGTGGCAACGACACTTTGTTCGCCCGCTTCTGCGACGTTCTGGGCAAGCCAAAGCTCGCCAAACGCGCCGAGTTTGCGACGAACCTGGACCGGTGCGAAAATGTGAAGCTGTTGAAACGCCGCATCGAAACCGTGACCCTTGGCGAGACCCGCGACTACTGGCTGGAAAAGCTGTTGGCCGCCGGCGTTCCCTGTGCCCCCATTCTGGATGTGGCCGAAGCGATGCAAGACCCACAACTGCGTGCGCGCAACATGGTGGTGGACCTGCCCGCGCCAGACGGGGGCAAACCCTTCAAGGCGGCAGGCAACCCGATCAAGATGTCGGATCTGTCTGATATGACCCAAGCAGGGCCAGCGCCCTTCCTGGACGGAAACCGAGCGGAAATTCTAAGCTGGCTCAGCGCGCGCGAAACCTAGCGGGCGCTGCGGGGGCGCGTTCCTTGCGACCCGCACCTCAGAAACTGGGCCGCAAACTACGGGATTTGCACGAAAACCGGCGCGCTTTTGAAAAAATGGCGTTTCCGTCGCGCACATGCCGCAGCCAGGCATTGCACCTGCGCGCCATCTCCTTAGATTGGCAGAAATTCGATTGGGAAAGACGCGCGCATGTCACAAGATCCTTTGGTCATTTTCACCCCTTCGGGCAAACGCGGCAGGTTTCCCGAAGGCACCCCCATCCTGACGGCGGCCCGCCAGCTTGGCGTGGATCTGGACAGCGTCTGCGGCGGACGTGGGATCTGTTCCAAGTGCCAGATCACCCCAAGCTATGGCGAATTCCCCAAGCACGGCGTCACCGTGTCAGATGGGGCCTTGTCTGAGTGGAACGCAGTCGAGGCTCGCTATGACGACAAGCGCGGTCTGCCCAAGGGGCGCCGTCTGGGCTGTCAGGCCACCGTGCAGGGCGATGTGGTCATCGACGTGCCGCCCGAAAGCCAGGTGCACAAGCAAGTGGTGCGCAAACGGGCCGAGGCGCGCGACATCACGCTCGACCCGCTGGTCAAGCTGTTCTACGTCGCGGTGGAAGAACCCGACATGCACGAGCCGTCCGGCGATCTGGAGCGTCTGGTGCAGGCCTTGCACGACCAATGGGAACTGGAAGATGTAAAGGCCGATCTGCATATCCTGCAATCCATGCAGCCGGTCCTGCGCAAAGGCGACTGGAAGGTCACCGTCGCGGTGCACTTGGGCGATGATGAAAACCCGCCCCGGATCATGCATCTGTGGCCCGGCTATTTCGACGGCGCAATCTATGGGGTCGCAATAGACCTTGGATCGACCACCATCGCCGCACATTTGTGCGATCTGGCGACGGGTGAAGTTGTCGCCTCATCCGGTTTGATGAACCCGCAAATCCGGTTCGGCGAAGACCTGATGAGCCGGGTGAGCTATTCGATGATGAACCCCTCGGGCGCGCAGGAAATGACGGATGCGGTGCGCGAGGGGCTGAACGCGCTGTTCACCCAAATCGCCTCGGACGCCGAGATCGACAAGGGCCTGATCATGGATGTGGTCGTGGTCTGCAATCCGGTCATGCACCACCTGCTTTTGGGGATTGATCCGTTCGAACTTGGCCAGGCCCCGTTCGCGCTTGCGACGTCCAATGCCCTTCGTCTGCGGGCCGATGATTTGAGTCTTTCAATCCACCACTCCGCACGGGTTTATCTGCTGCCCTGTATCGCGGGCCATGTGGGGGCGGATGCGGCTGCCGTGGCCCTGTCGGAAGCGCCAGACAAGTCCGACGACCTTGTGCTGGTGGTGGATGTGGGCACCAATGCCGAAATTCTGCTGGGCGACAAAACCGGCGTGATGGCGTGTTCATCCCCCACCGGCCCCGCCTTCGAAGGCGCGCAGATCAGCGCCGGCCAACGCGCCGCCCCCGGTGCCATCGAACGGGTCGAGATTGATCCCGTCACCAAAGAGCCGCGCTTCAAAGTGATCGGGTCTGACCTGTGGTCCACCGACGATGGGTTTGACGCTGCCGTCGCCACCACCGGCATCACCGGCATATGCGGGTCCGGCATCATCGAAGTGATCGCTGAAATGCGCATGGCAGGCCTTGTGGACGCAGGCGGGTTGATCGGGTCGGCCGACCAGACAGGCACCGACCGCTGCTTCGCCGATGGGCGCACGAACTCTTTCCGGCTGTGGGATGGCGACGAAGATCACGGCCCGATTGCCGTGACCAATGGCGATATTCGCGCCATCCAGATGGCCAAGGCGGCGCTCTATTCCGGTGCGCGGTTGCTGATGGACAAGCGCGCGGTGGACAAGGTGGACCGGGTCGTGCTGGCGGGGGCCTTTGGGGCGCATATCTCAGCCAAGCACGCGATGGTGCTGGGCATGATCCCGGATTGCCCGCTGGACAGGGTGACATCGGCCGGCAACGCTGCGGGCACTGGCGCGCGCATCGCCCTTCTGAACCGTGCAGCCCGCGCCGAGATCGAAGACACTGTGCGCAAGATCCAAAAGATCGAAACCGCCGTCGAGCCGCGCTTTCAGGAGCATTTCGTCAATGCCTCGGCGATGCCCAACGCGGTCGAGCCGTTCCCGATCCTGCGCAGCATCGTTGCCCTGCCCGACCCGCATTTCAATACCGGTGGCGGGGACGGTGATGGCGCAGGTGGTCGCAGGCGGCGCAGACGGCGCGACTAAGCGCGCGGCCACACTGGCATGTCGCTTGTCTGCGCCCCCCTGATTTGCTAGGTCGCAAGAAGAAAAGCGTGCGAACGGGGCCTGCGGCCATGCTGAAGAAGATCATCGTTCACATCGGTTACATGAAGACCGGAACGACCTCGATCCAGAATTTCCTTCTGGCCCAGCGTGACGCGCTGCACCAGCGCGGTATCTTCTATCCCGACAAGCCGAACCATTTCGATCTGGCCCACCTTCACGACAAACGCGGACGCCTCCGCACGGATTATAGCTTCGAAGGTGCCACACCCGAAGACGCCCGCGCGCAGTCACGCCAGTGGTTCGATGACCAGATTGCCGCGTGCCGTCGCGCGAAGCTCCACACGGCCATTTTTTCGTCTGAAGCCCTGCCGCGCAGCCGCCCCATCGATTTCGCAGCCCTTGATGCAGAGCTTCGCGGCCTTGCCACCGAGGTCACTTACCTGTGCTACGTGCGCCACCCATGGGCGATGTTTGAAAGCGTCTATCGCCAGCGGATCAAGACCGGGCGCACGACCTTTGCCGCACTGCAAGCCCAGCCGGATTTGATCAATGTCAGCCCCGCGCGCAAACTGGCAAAGCTGGTGGACCGGTTGGGGCGCGATCGGTTCGTCTTTCGGGTGTTTGACCGTGATCAACTTGTCGGCGGGGACGTGGTTTGCGATTGCCTGTCGGTGCTTGGGTTGTCCGATTTGGCGCCGCTGGCCACAGGCCTGCAAGACAACAACCCCAGCCCATCGCTTGAGGCGCTGTATCTGTCGGACCTGTTAACGCAGGACCTTCCCTATCTGGTGAACGGAAAGCGCAACCCGGCGCGCGCGCCGATGCCACAGATGAGCTTTGTCAAAGTGCGCGGCCGCCCGTTTCACCCGTTGACAGCGTCGATCGAAGCGGCACGACCCAACATCGAAGACGAGCTTGCTCTTTTTCGCGACACGCTTGGCATCACCTTCCCAGAGCGCGCCGAACCCATCTCGGTCGCCAAGTTCGACCTAGAGGCCGCCCGAACATGGGACGAAAGCGCCTTTCGCGATCTGGCCCACCTGATCAACGACATGAGCCTGGAGATCAGCGCGCTTCGAAAGGATCGTCACCGTCCGCTGTTGTCGCCGCTGAGCAAACCTGACGGCTGGCAAGCCGGATTGCGCAAACTGCGGACCCTGCTGCGGCGGTGACCGTCCGCGCGCTTGCCCCCCTTGACGCCCCTATCCGGGTGGCCTAATTCAAACCCCAACGCGGGTGTAGCTCAATGGTAGAGCAGCAGCTTCCCAAGCTGACGACGAGGGTTCGATTCCCTTCACCCGCTCCATTTTCCCGCGCCACTCGCCCCTTGCCGAAGGATCTGACCATGTCTGACCCATTTGCGAATATTCAACTCGTCACGCCGCTGGATGGGGCGACCCTGCAAAGTGTCGGCGTGCCGGCTGGTTGGAATTTCGGACTGGCAGACCGGGTTCGGTTTCATGAACTGGACGCCTTGAACCACGTCAACAACGTGGCCTATCTGCGGTGGTTCGAAAGCCTGCGCATCCCCTATTTCCAGGCCTACGGCATCACCACTTATGCGTCCGAGGACGATCCGCAAGTGGTTCTGGCCACCAACAGCGCGCGCTATTTCAAGCCGATGCATCTTGGCGAAAGCTATGTCATCACCGGGCGCACCATCAGCTTCCGCTCAAGTTCTTTCGTGATGGAATATGGCTGCTGGGTCGACGGAGACCTGCGGTGCAGTGGCGAAAGCGTGATCGTGTGCCTTGAGCAGGATGGCAAAACCAAACGCCCGCTCAGCACGGCCGTCGCCCAGACATTCATCGACCGCGACGGCGCGACACAAGGCTGACGAACGTCATCGGGCACGGCTTTCTTTCTAACACAATGTCAGATAGATAAGGGCGAACGCAGTCCATCTGCGCCCCACCGATCCATGGCCTGCCCCGCGTCCGGAGCCGTTGAATGTTTGACACGATCTACCTGCATGTCGGCAGCCCCAAAACGGGGACAACCAGCATTCAAGGCAGCTTCGACGCCAACCGCGATGTGCTGGAGCGTGCCGGATGGGGTTATCCAAGCGACCGCTTGCATTACCAGCTGATGGGGCTGGCAGGCTCCAACAAGCGCGTCTTTGGGCCCGGCGCGGACGACGGTCAGCCCATTGCGACCTTCAGGTCCGATTGCGAAACATGGTTCCGTCGCGAAACCAAGCGGCTGAGCGCGCTTGGCGTCAAACAGCTGATCTTCTCCTTTGAGCCCCTGTTCGCCGCCCCCGAGCCTGTGCTGCGTGAAATCATCGACCGGTTGCGGCGCAAGGCGCGACGGATTGTGATCATCTGCTATTGCCGACACCCTTATCACAGATGGGCGGGTGTCTATCAGGAACGGGTCAAAAACGGCGGTTTGCCGGGCCGCAGATCAAAGCGGCTCGAGACCGGTCTGCATGACAGTCAAACGCTTGAAATGATAGAAAGCCTTGTGGGACCGTCGAACATGATCCTGCGCAAGTTTGACCGTGAAACCCTGATCAATGGCGATGTGATCGACGATTTCGCCGCCGCACTGGGATTTGCTGCCCTGCCGGCTGATTTCAGGAAATCCACGCGCGAAAATGAAAGCTTGTCCTGCGAGGCATTTGCCATTGCACGCGCGATCAACCGGCGTGTTCCGGCTAAGAAAAACGGGCTTTGGAATCCGGCGCGGGCCAAATCCCTGCCCCGCCTTCTGACGTCAATTTCAGGCACGCCCTTCGTGCCACCGCGCCGCGACATTGACCGTGTCGCCCCCTTGGTTGAGGCTGAACGCGCGCGTCTGAAAGACAGGTTCGGTCTGGACTTCGCGGCCCTTGAGCCGCCCAACCGCCCTGCCTTGTTCCGGCGCAAGGACACGCTGGATGACATCGCACGGATCATCGCCGATCAGGCGGTCGAGATCGAGCGCCTGCGCGCCGCGCGCGACCGGGCGGTCTGGCGCCGTGCGCTCAGGTGGATCAGGCGGGCTGGCGGCGCTTAGCCAAGCAGCGCTTTTCGCAGCATGTTCAGGGCGACCAATGTCAGGAACACCGCAAACACCCGCTTCAACGGCTTTGGGTCCATGGCATGCGCGATTTTCACGCCATAAGGCGTGGTGATCAGGGTCATGGCGATAACCAGCCCAAACGCGGGCAGATTGACCGCGCCGATGGTGAATGGCGGGCGATGTTCGGGGGCTATGGGCAGCAACAAGAACCCCAGCACCGACGGCACAGCGATCAACAGACCAAAGCCCGCCGCCGTCGCCACGGCGCGGTGAATGGGACGGCTGTGCAAGGTCATCAGCGGCACGCCGAAGCTGCCCCCACCAATCCCCATCAGCACCGACAGGAAGCCAAGCATCGGCGACAGAATGGCGCGACGCAGCCCCTTGGGCATGTCCTGCGCAAGGCGCCACTCGGCCCGTCCCAGCCCCAAATAGGCCCCGATACAGAGGCCCAGAACACCAAAGATCGCCTGCAGCACCGTCGATCGCAGACCCGAGGCAACCAGCACCCCCAAAACGGCCCCCACCGCGATCCCCGGCGCCCATGTCTTCAGGATTTCCCAGTCAACCGCGCCCTTGCGATTATGCGCCAGAACCGACCGGATGGAGGTCACGACAATCGTTGCCAACGAGGTCGCCAGACAGATCTGCATCAGCTGATCCGACCCATACCCCAACCCCGCGAACGCATAGTAAAACGCAGGCACCAGAACGATCCCGCCTCCGACCCCCAACAAGCCAGCCAAGACGCCGGCAAAACCGCCGATCACCAAAAGCAATGCCGCCATGGGCAGTAGATTGATCAGGTCAGGCATCGGGTCTTTCAATCGGCTGGGATGTGGTCTGGATCTTGATCTGGAATACGGTCTGGCACATGTGACATCGCTTCACGCACAAGCGCAACCCCGGCGCCGTTGCGGGTGGCCCCTTCGGACAGCACGCGCC
The DNA here is from genome assembly GCF_947497285.1 of uncultured Aliiroseovarius sp. Lineage (GTDB taxonomy): Bacteria > Pseudomonadota > Alphaproteobacteria > Rhodobacterales > Rhodobacteraceae > Aliiroseovarius. The sequence goes on from NZ_CANMFT010000008.1 coordinate 103,034, forward strand.
GCCATTTGCGCGCGCCCGGACGGCCGTTGAAGATCCCCAACATATGGCGGGTGATCGTGTGCAACCGAAGGCCGTTCGCCAATTGGCGTTCGATATAGGGCAGCATCGCCTCGACCACATCGTGAGCCGTCGGGGGCTCTGTCGTGGCCCCAAAAATCGCCTGATCAGCCCCAATTAGGATCTTCGCCGGGTCGTGATAGGCCACCCGCCCGACCATGACGCCATCCATGACCTGCAACTGCTCCTGAGCGTCATCCAGCGACGCGATGCCGCCATTGATCGACAAATGCAGATGTGGAAACGCGGCTTTCATCCGATGCACCAGCGGATAGTCCAGCGGGGGAATATCACGATTTTCTTTTGGGCTGAGCCCTTGCAACCACGCCTTGCGGGCATGGATCGTGAAGCGGGTCACACCTGCCGCGGACACGGTGTCCAAAAAGGCGGGCAGCGTTTCTTCGGCCAGTTGGTCGTCAACGCCAATGCGGCATTTTACTGTCACTTCAATGCCTTGCGCCGCATCCTTCATCGCCGACACACAATCCGCAACCCGCCGAGGATCGCGCATCAACACCGCGCCGAAAGTTCCCGATTGCACACGATCTGACGGACATCCGACGTTCAGGTTGACCTCGTCATATCCGGCAGCAACGCAAAGCTTGGTGGCTGCCGCGAGCTCTTTGGGGTCAGCCCCCCCCAATTGCACGGCCAAAGGATGCTCTGCCGCGTCATGGTCCAAAAGATACGTTGCCCCGCCCCGCACCAAAGCGGGCGCGGTCACCATCTCGGTATAGAGCAACGCCTCACGCGACATCAGCCGGTGTAGCACCCGGCAATGCCGGTCGGTCCAATCCATCATCGGTGCGACAGACAGGCGCGCGGCTTTGCGTATGTCGACGTTGTAGCTCATCGCGGGCTACATAGGGGAATGCCCGGCACAATGCCAGCGGTTAGACGCCGGGGCGCAGCGGCGGCATTCTTAACGCGGCGCCATGCGGATCGCACCGTCCAGCCGGATGACCTCACCGTTCAGCATGGAGTTCTCGACGATATGGCGCACGGTGGCGGCGTATTCTGCCGGATCGCCAAGGCGGGACGGGAACGGGACTTGTGCGCCAAGGCTGTCCTGCACCTCTTGCGGCAGTCCCGCGACCATCGGGGTTTTGAAGATGCCCGGCGCGATGGTCATCACGCGGATGCCGTCGCGCATCAGGTCGCGCGCCATGGGCAGTGTCATGCCCACCACGCCACCTTTTGACGCTGCATAAGCCAGCTGGCCAACTTGCCCATCAAACGCCGCGATTGAGGCTGTGTTGACGATCACGCCACGTTCGCCGTCATCGGTCACCGGGTCGGTTTGCGACATGCCCGCCGCCGCTTGGCTGGCGCAGTTAAAGGTGCCGATCAGGTTCACGCCGATGGTCTTTGCAAAGATGGCAGGGTCGTGGGGTTCGCCCTTGGACTGCGTTTTCGAGGCGGGTGCGATACCTGCACAATTGACCAAGACATGCTCCTGACCATGGGCCGCGCGCAGGGTTTTGAACCCTTCGGCGACCGACGCAGGGTCGGACACGTCCACTTTCGCAAAGGTGCCGCCAATCTTGTCGGCCATCGCCTGCCCGGCGCCTTCGTTCAGGTCAAAGATGCCAACTTTCGCCCCGGCAGCCGCCAATGCCTGTGCCACAGCGCCGCCCAACCCGGACGCGCCCCCGGTGACGACGGCAACGGTGTTTTCAGTGATGTGCATGGCAAGCCCTCCGCTTATGGTCTGCTGCGACATAGCAAGAATTGCACAAGCGTTCAATAAACTCCGGAAGGTGCCCCTATGTTACGCAGCGTCGCCCTGCTCCGTTCGATCCTGCCCTGCACAGATCGGCACAGCCCCGTTCACTGGCCCCAACGCCTGCATGGCGGCAAACTGGGTCAGATACACGCAACCGGTCAAATGCTCGAGGAAATCTATGCGTTTCAAACGATCCATCACCGGGCCTTTGACCTCGGACAGGCTGAGCGTGATGCCAGCGTCGCCCAACTGCCGGTTCAGCTCTTCCAGCGTTTCCAGCGCGGACAGGTCGATCTCGTTCACTGCCGAACACATCAGCACCACATGCTTGATGCCGCCCTTCGCGACGCGGGCCAGCAGGTAATCCTCGATAAACCGCGCGTTGGCGAAATAGAGGTTCTCGTCCAGCCGCAGCGTCACCAGTTCCGGGTGGGTCAGAACTTTGTGGCGGTTGATGTTACGGAAATGCTGGGTGCCGGGGACCAGCCCGACCTCGGCAATATGAGGCCGCGAGGTTTTGTAAAGATACAGCACGATGGACAGGATCACGCCTGCCGACACGCCGATTTCCACCCCGAAGCTGAGGGTCAGCAGGATGGTTGCCAGAACGGCGGTGAAATCCGCGCGGTGATAGGCCCATGTGGCGCGCAGGATGTGGAAATCCACAAGGCTCAGCACGGCGACAATGATGGTCGCGGCCAGCGTGGCCTTGGGCAGGAAGAACAGGAGCGGCGTCAGGAACAGTGCAGCCCCGGCGATGCCGATCGCGGTGAACGCACCTGCCGCCGGGGTTTCCGCGCCTGCGTCGAAATTGACGACCGACCGCGCAAACCCGCCTGTCACGGGATAGCCGCCCGACATGGCCGCTGCGATGTTCGACGCCCCCAGCCCCACGAGTTCCTGATCCGGCACGATGCGCTGACGCTTCTTGGCAGCCAGCGTCTGCGCGACCGAGATGCTTTCGACAAACCCGATGATCGAGATCAGCAGCGCCGAGCCAAACAAGCTGGTCCACAGGTCGGCATCAAAGCTGGGGAATGTCAGCGGCGGCAGGCCTTGTGGCACGTCGCCCACAATGGCCACCCCCTTTGATTGCAGGTCAAACCCCCAACTGATCAGCGTCGTCACGGCCACTGCACCGACAGGTCCGGCCTTTGCCAGAACTTCCGCCAGTCGCGGGCCAAGGCCCAGCGACAGCAGCAATGGTTTCAACCCTTTGCGCACCCAAAACAGAAACGCGACGGACGCGGCCCCGATGGCCAATGTAATGAGGTTGGTTTGGCTGACATGCGACAGAAGCGAGCCGAGAAGCTCAAACAGGGAATGCCCGTGCGCCTCGATGCCAAGGATATGTTTCAACTGGCTGGTTGCAATCAAAAGCCCCGAGGCCGTGATGAAGCCTGCGATCACAGGATGGCTCAGGAAATTTGCCAGAAAGCCCAGACGAAACACACCCATGACCAGAAGGATCAGGCCTGACAGGAAGGCCAGCGTGATCGCGGCAGCGGCGTATTCGGCAGGGTTGTCCAACCCAAGATTGCCCACAGCGGCCGCCGTCATCAGGCTGACCACCGCCACCGGCCCCACCGCCAAGGCGCGTGAGGTGCCGAAGATCGCATAGGCCACCAGCGGCAGGATCGAGGCGTAAAGCCCCATCTCGGCCGGCAAACCCGCCAGCAGCGCATAGGCCAGCGATTGCGGGATCAGCATGATCGTCACAATCACCGCCGCCACCAGATCCGAGGTCAGCGCCGTGTTATCATAGCGCGCACCCCAGTCGAGGATCGGCACATAGCGTCTGAGGGCGGCGGCGCGCGCCACGGATTTCGACGTATCACTCATTCGCGTATTCCAAGTTTTCCGGACGCGGCGGGTCAGAAAGACCAGACCGCCATCCGTTTAGGTCTGTGCGGTCATCCAAAGGATCTCGCAGCGTGTGCCCGACCGGCAATAGGCAAAGACCGGGCCTGAGGCTTGCGCCAAGACGCGCTGGAAGGCGTCTTTGACGGCAAAGGCGTCTTCGCGGTTGGACATCGGCAGGAACGAGGTGTCCAGACCCGCCGCCTTGGCTGCGGCCTCGATTTCGGACCAGGCGGGCTGGCCCGGATCTTCGCCATCGGGTCGGTTGCACATCACAACAGTGAAGCCCGCCGCCTTGATCGCGGGAATATCCGCAACGGTGATCTGAGGGGCAACCGTGACCTGGTCATCCAGTTTCTTCATCTGCATCAAACTGCCTTTCAAAGCGTGTTCACGGGCACTTTCAGGAAGGTTCTTCCTTCCTCATCTGTTGGCGGCATCTCGCCTGCGCGCATGTTAACCTGAAGCGACGGAATGATCAGCCGCGGCATGTCCAGTTGCGCATCACGTTCGGTGCGGAATTTCACGAATTCCTCTTTCGTTTTGCCACCACCCACATGGATGTTGTGCGCTTTCTCATCTGCCACCGTGGTTTCCCACTGAATGGCGCGCCCGTTGGGGCCGTAATCGTGGCACATGAATAGCCGCGTTTCATCGGGCAGTGCCAGCACCTTCTGGATCGAGTCATAAAGCTCGCCCGCGTCCCCGCCGGGGAAGTCGGCCCGCGCTGATCCACCATCGGGCATGAACAGCGTATCGCCCACGAAGGCTGCATTGCCGATCACATGCACCATGCAAGCGGGGGTGTGGCCGGGCGTGTGCATCACGAACGCGTCCATCGTGCCGATCTGGTAGGTGTCGCCATCTTCAAACAGCCGGTCAAACTGGCTGCCGTCGCGCTGAAACTCGGTGCCTTCGTTGAAGACCTTGCCGAACACTTCCTGCACAACGGTGATCTGGCTGCCGATACCGATCTTGCCGCCCAATTGCTCTTGAATATAAGGCGCGGCGGACAAGTGGTCGGCATGGACATGGGTTTCGATCACCCAGTCAAGCGTCAGCCCTTCGGACTTGATATAGTCAATGATCACGTCGGCATGGTCATGGGTGATACGGCCAGCGGCATAGTCAATGTCCATCACGCTGTCGATCACCGCACAGGCGTTCGACGCCGGGTCTTTGACCACATAGGAAATGGTATTGGAATCTTCCTCAAAAAAGGCTTTCACCTCGGGTTTGAGGGATGTGTTGACGGGATAGTCGCTCATGATCTGTCCTTTCCAGTCTGCGCGGGCGCGATCGGCGCCCAATGATTAGTTTGCCTGCGCGGCATCGCGGCGGCGCGCGGTGTTTGTGATCATCCAGCGGGCCAGAAACAAACCCGCAACCATTGAAACCGTGAAGATCAAAACCGAGGGGTTCCCGGTCGAAATCACGGGCAACGCGGCACCGGGGCAGAACCCCGCCAGCCCCCAGCCAAGACCAAAGGTGAACGATCCCAGCACCAGTTTTCGGTCGATCAACCGGGTGCCGGGCAGTTTGAAGCTTTCGGCGAAGGCGGGTTTGGGGCGTTTGAACACCAGCATGTAGCCCGGTGCGGTCACCAGAAGGGCCGCCCCCATGACAAAGGCAAGGCTGGGGTCCCATGCCCCGAACACATCAAAGAAGTTCAGCACCTTGGCCGGATTTGCCATGCCCGAGATTGCAATCCCAAGCCCAAAGACGACGCCTGCCAGATATGTCAGAAAAAGTTTCATCTTACGCCCCCTTCACAACCCGATAACGTGACGGGTCAGAAAGACCATCACCGCCGTGCCTGCCATGAAGGTCAGCGTGGCGACGACTGACCGCGGCGAAAACCGCGCCATACCGCACACGCCGTGCCCCGACGTGCAGCCCGAGCCATAGGTGACGCCGACGCCGACGATCAACCCGCCGACGATCATCGACAGGGTAGACACCGGCACCTCGATCGCCGGAAAGCCGCCTGTTGCCGCCAGAAAGATCAGCGGACCAGTCAGCATCCCCGCAAGGATGGTCGCGCGCCAGGACCAGTCGGTCGAGCTGCTGGGTTGCAAGAACCCCGCCAGAATACCCGTAGCCCCCAGCACATTGCCGCGCACATACATCAAAAGCACCGATGCCAGCCCGATCAATGCGCCCCCCAGCGCGGATGCGAGCGGTGTGAATTCCGTTTCGATCATGTCCTGCCTCACCAGTTGTTCTATTCGCATGTTAAATTTAGGGTCAGTGCTGCTTGCAGGCAAGACTTACATTCGTTTTTTTGAATGTTTTATTCAAACCTACCGCAACGTCATGCCCCCGCGCGTCATTGGGACACGCGGGGGCATGTTTTTCAAGTCTTGCCGAAGGGTGCGTTATTCGCCCATCGCATCCTTGACGATCCCGTCCAGCAGCGCCTGCACCTTTTGCATGTCGCCGTCGGGATACTTGCGATAGCCGATGCGGACTTCGCCCTCTTTGTCGGTGACAAAAATACCATAGGGACAAAAGGCGATGTTCATCGGGTCGGTCTCCATCACTTCGCGGCTTGTTTGGGCCGAGCAGAACAGAAAGATATCTGCCGCATCAAAGATGGTCACATCCGATCCGACATCGCCCTTTGTGCGTTCCAGCATATCGCCGGTATGGCTGACATAGTCGATGACCAGCCCCTTGCCGACAATGGCCGTTTCGACCGAGAATGTCGCATCATCGAAATCCCCGTCAAACGCATAGGTGACGGCATGGTCGGTTTCCTGCATGGCGTGGTTGTCGGCCATCGCCGGTGCGGCCAAAAGGGCGGCGGACAGGGTGAGGGTCAGCAATTTTTTCATAAGAGGCTCTCCTTGACGTTGCGGGCAAGGCCCCTGCCCTGTCCATTGATTGCGTCGGGGGCCGTTCAACCGCCCCCGGCTGTGTTAAAACATATTCTTACTGCTGAATGTAATCAACAGGGTCAGCCGAACATGTCCGAGGTAATACCAGCATACCAGCCGATGCTTTCCTCATAGGTGGCTTTGCGCAGCGCGCTGTCTTCGCCGGTCTGGCTGATGAACCCGTCGACCTTGGCGATCTTTTCGTCCGTGGCTTCATAGCTCGCCCCCACCTTGACGCCATCGTCTGCGTCGATCAGCGACCAGCAGGTGTTGGTGAACTTGGCCGGGAACAGCTTCGACCCCGTCAGTGCGGACCGCACCGCCATCGCGGCCACCTTGGCCTGACTGTTGGCGGCAAAGCCGGACTTGGGCATGTCGCCCTGATGGCTGGCGTCGCCCAGCACATGGATGTTTTCATCCACACGGCTTTGCATGGTGTGCGGGTTCACGGGTGCCCAATTGCCATCGGTGATGCCTGCAATCTCGCAAATGCGCCCGGCCTTCATGGCGGGGATCACGTTGCAGACATCGACCTTGGTTTCCTCGCCATCAATGGTCAGCGTCATCGTGTCCGGATTGACCGAGACGTTGCCGCCCCCGAAATCCGGCCCGATCCAGTCAATCATGCCGTCATAGTGCCGACCCCAACCTTCCTGAAACAAAGCCATTTTCGAAAACTTCTCTTTCGGGTCGGCGATGATGATCTTCGCGGTCGGGTTCTTTTCCTTCAGAATATGCGCCACCATCGAGATCCGCTCATACGGCCCCGGCGGGCAGCGGAACGGGTTGGGTGGGGCGACCATTGCAAACGTGCCGCCTTCGGGCATCGCCTCGATCTGTGCCTTCAAAAGCTCGGATTGCGACCCGGCCTTATAGGCGTGGGGCATCTTGTTTTGCTGGGTAACGTCCCAGCCCTCGACCGCGCCATCGACGAAATCAATGCCGGGCGACAGGATCAGGCGGTCATAGGGCAACGTCGCCCCACCGGCCAGCGTGACCGTGCGCGCCTCGCGGTCAATCCCGACCGCCCAGTCATGCACCACGTTGACCCCGAACTCGGACGCCAGCTTGCCATAGCTGTGCGCAATCGACCCAAGCTCGCGGAAGCCCGCCATGTAGAGGTTCGAGAAGAAACAGGTGTAATAGCTGCGCGTCGGCTCAACCAGTGTCACATCGATCTCGCCGTTGCTGTCCTTGGCGATGTAACGCGCGGCGGTTGCCCCGCCAGCCCCGCCGCCGATAACAACCACCCTAGGTTTGCCGTTGGTCGAGGCATGCGCCATTGGTGCCGACAACGTCGCGACAGCCGCCCCCGCCGCAGCCCCACCCATGAATAGACGTCTGTTCAGTTTCATACGAATTCCTCCCGGTTTGGTGCGAGGTCCGCGCGCACCGTTCGCGTTTGACCGACCCGTCCCGGCCAGCCCCATTATTGCCCTGCTGTGATCGCTATGATCCTGCGGCCTCGAAATAGGCGGCCAGGGCGGCAATCTCTTCATTGGACAGTCGGCCTGCCATCATCTGCATCACGGGATGGGGCCGGAACTTGTCCTTGTAGGCGTGCATGGCGACCACGAAATCTTCGACCGGCCAGCCGATAATGCCCGGAATACCGTCATAATCACCATCCAGCTGATGGCACGACACACATTCCGACGACAGGTATTCGCCATATTCCGGGTCGCCCTGAATGGCGAGGATGGCGGCGTCGACCGAATGATCGGTGCCCGCAGCCGTCGGCGCGGCTTCCGGAATGTTGCTTGGATCATCGGAATACCTGCGCAAAAATGCAAGCAAATCAGCGCGTTGCTGCGCGTCTTTCAACCCCTTATACGCCATCCGCGTGTCCGACGCGAAGGCTTTGGGGTTTTCGACATAGCGATCCAGCAGATCAAAGTCCCAGACCAGCCCGTCTTTGCCCATGCGCGTCAGCCCGTTGGAGTAGTTGAACCCCTCAATCGCGGCCGCGCGACGGCCGAAAAGACTGTTCAGATGCGGCCCGACCCGGTTTTTCGCCCCTTGTCCCACGGAATGGCAACTTGAGCATTCGCGAAACACGGCCTCGCCCTTGTCGGCATCCCCGATCTCGTTGGCGAAACTCGGTGTCGCTGTGACAGCCAAGACGGCAAAGCAGGTCGTAATGTGTCGAATCCAACGCATGCAAAAAGCGTAACGTGTTAACCTGACGCACTCAATAATATTCATATCATGATGCGTGCATTTGGCTGGAATTTTCGATCACCACACGTCAGGCGTTTCGCCCTTCTCGTCCATCTGCTGGAACACATCCTGAAGGTAACGCTGGAACACCTGATCCTGATAGGCATCGGTCGAGACGTATTCGAGCGATTTCAGGAAATGAAACGGCTTGAAATAGCCCGGCATGCGGAAGGCTTCGGCTGTGCGGGCGGTGCTGGTATCGGGGGCATCGGCGGGAAAAATCACCACGGTCGGCGTGAAGTTGACGCCCCATTTCACCGCCAGATCACGTTCTTCCAAGGCCTCGCCGTCGAAATCCACCACCTCGCGCGCACCAAACAGGTTCAGCTGCACGACCATGAAACTATCATTCAGGTGTTTGACGATTTGCTCACGGGCAAAGTTGACCTCGTGCAGTTCGCGACAATAGGGACAGCCCTGCTGTTCGATCAGGATCAGAAGGTCTTTGCCCTCGGCCCCGGCTTCGGCCAGATCATCGGACATTTCAAGAAAACTGTCGGTGAACCATGGCTGCTTGTGCAAGCCGTCATCGCCCAGTTCAGCGGCTGTCACGCTGGTCGCCATTGTGAAGGCAAGAACACCAAGGATTACTGTTAGAAAGCGCATCGGACCCTCCCGCGAGTTTGTGTTGGACTGACGGGTTAGAAAGACCGCCAGGCAGACTGGAAACCTTCGAAAATTCTAGCACGATCACGCCCACTTACCAAATAGCGCGCACAGAAAAGGCGCCGCTGGTGTCCCGGCGGCGCCTTCTACTTGCAGCCTGATCAGCTTACTGGCTGTGTGACTTCAGAAATTCGAGGACGGCCTCGATATCCGCATCCTTTTTCAAGCCAGCGAAGGTCATCTTGTTGCCCTTCAGATAATTGCGCGGGTTGGCCAGATAGCCCGACAGGCTTTCCGTGTCCCACACCAACCCGCCTTCGCCGGCCGCCATCATGGGTTTGGAGTATTTAAACCCTTCGATGGTGCCAGCGGTTCGACCCCAGACACCGTTCAAGATGGGTCCAACGCCGTTCTTCGCGCCCTCACCCACCTTGTGGCAGGCTTTGCATTTCTTGAAGACCTTCTCGCCATCGGCGGCAAGATCGGCATCAAAGGCGACAGCCATGGGCGCTGCCTCTTCGGCGGCAGGGGCTGCGGCCTCGTCCGTTGCGGCAGGGGCTGTGGTTTCCACCTCGCCCGCATCAGCGCCCGCATTCGGGTCGCCTTTGAAGACGACGTTGCGCGTGATTTCGACCGGGCCGGATTTGCAATCGCTCATGCAGCGTTCGGTGAATGTGCCATACTCGGTCTCGGGCCGGTCATCGATGATGAACCCGTCCGCATTGGGCATGACCACGTCGGTAAACGTCTCTTTCGACAGGGTGAAATCTTCTTCGACCAGATAATTCGAATAGAGGATATACGCCACGATCGCATAGACATCGTCGTCCGACAGCGTTTGCGCCGATCCAAACGGCATTGAACGGCGCACATAGTCAAACGTGGTCGAAAGGTAAGGCCAGTAAGACCCCACCGTCTTCAACGGATCTTCATCCGCCAGACTGTCCTCGCCGCCCGCCAGTTTCGGCCAGTTGTCCACTCCTTCGGCAAATTCGCCGTGGCACGATGCGCAGTTCTCCGAAAAGACCGTCTCGCCAGTCAGCACATCACCCGAGCCTTCCGGCAGGTTCGACCCGTCGGGGAACACGTCCAGATCCCACGCCGCCACTTCGGCATCGGTGGCCGCGCGACCAAGGCCAAGCTTTTCCGCCATCGCAGGCGCGGCAGTCAGGGTGGCAATGGCGGTCGCCATCAGGAATTTAGGAAACTTCGACATTGTTCGCCTCCCCGTTTGCATTGACGTGCCAGGTCTGAATGCCGTTGTTGTGATAGATCGAGTTCAACCCGCGCACCTCGCGCAGTTGCGTCTTGGTGGGTTGCACATAGCCGCTGTCATCCATAGCGCGCGACTGCAGGAACATCTCGGACCCGTCCCAGTCGATATCCAGATAGAAGCGGCTCAGCGCCATCGGCTTGCCGGGTTCGGTCAGCCGCGCCTCTTGCCACGTGACACCGCCGTCCAGCGATACATCGACCGCCGTGATCGCGCCGTTGCCTGACCATGCCAGACCGGTAATGACCAACGGCCCTTTGCCGTGTGTGATCGGCATTTGCGGGCTGGGGCTGGTGATGATCGACTTGGCGTCCATCGTCCAAGTCCACTTGCGCGATGTGCCATCTTCCAGCGTGTCGGTGTATTTCGAGGTCTCTTCCCGGCTTTCCACCGGCTTGTCCATCACCTCGATCCGGCGCAGCCATTTGACCCACATGTTGCCTTCCCAACCGGGCACGACAAGACGCACAGGATAACCATGCTCCATCCGCAGCGCTTCGCCATTGGCTTTGAACGCGACCAGGCAATCGTCCAGCGCCTTCTCAATCGGGATCGAGCGGCCGTTCGACGAGGCATCCGCCCCTTCGACATAGACCCACTTGCCTGCCAGATCGCCTGCGGCGTCCAGTCCGGCCTCTTCCAACAAGGTGCGCAAAGTCACACCGGTATATTCCATATTGTGGATCATACCGTGGGTGTATTGCGCGCCATTGAGCTGCGCGCCCGCCCATTCCATGCCGGTGTTGGCGGCACATTCCAGAAAGAAGGTGCGCGTGACACGCGGGAAGCGTTCCAGATCGGCATAGCTGAACACCAAGGGCGTATCGACCAGCCCGTTGATCATCAGACGATAGTCTTCCTTCTTCAGCGTGATCGCGCCTGAGTGGTGACGTTCAAACGCACAGCCCTGCGGGGTGATCGTGCCGTCCAGCGCGTGAATGGGCGTGAAGTTGATCGAGCTGATCGTGTCCGCCGTCAGCCATTCCACTGTGCGCCGGACCACGTCGTCTTCGAACTCAATCGGCAGGCCATACGGCGTTGCATCAACACCGTCCCCAAAACCGCTCGCCCAGTCCTGCACCTCGGTGATCAGCGGATCACCTTCGGCCCGTGCGGCCCCTGCGGCTCCAAGCGCGGCCCCTGTTGCCGCGGCCCCTTTCAGGAACGCGCGGCGGGATGCGCCCGATTTAGTAGAGCTGTCACTCATTTGGCATCTCTCCTCTAACATCTCAACATTCGCCTACATGCATGAATAGGCTGGAAAAAATGGCCCGGAGCGATGCCGCCCCGAGCCGTGATAGATCAGGCGCCGACCACTGTGACCGAGTTGTTCGGGTCCAGTTTGATCGTGCCTTGTTTCTTGATGTGGCTTTCGACCACATCCCATATCTGCGGACCTTCCGTGCCTTCGTTCACCGACGCCCACCCCGCGACCACATAGGTCTTGGCCGGGTCAATCGCTTCGCCGGTTTTCAGCAAAGTCATCTCGGTGATCCGATCGCCCTGCGGCTTGGTGATGTCGATCCGATAGCCCATGCCACCGATCCGCACCATGTCGCCGCCCTGCTGGTAATAGGGATCGGGGTTGAACAGGTTGTCGGCCACATCCTCAAGGATCGTGTGGATGAATTCGCCGGTCATTTCTGAGCGGTAGGCCTTGCCATAGGACATCGAGGTCACGTTCCAGATGTCTTCCCGCGTGATCTCCTGCCCCGGCAGAATGCTCGGCCCCCAACGCACGCCGGGCGACATGGCAATGTCGGCCTCGCGTTCGTTGATCAGCGCGTCGCAAATCAGGTCGTCCCACGAGCCGTTGAAATTGCCGCGACGATACAGAAGCGTGTCGGTGGTGCCGATCACCTCTTCCAACTCGGCCTTATACGGCGCGCGTTGCTCGTCGATCAGTTGGGTGATGGTCGCGTCCGGCGTGATCACGTCGGCGAAGATCGGGATCAGCTTGTGACGGATGCCCATCATCTTGCCATCGCGCACATCCAGATCGACGCGGCTGACAAATTTCGAGTTCGATCCCGAGGCGATGATGAAGGTCTGTTCGACTTGCACCGGTTCCGGCAGCGCGTCATGGGTGTGGCCCGACAAGATCACGTCGATCCCCTTGACCTTGCTGGCCATTTTCTTGTCCACATCAAAGCCATTATGGCTGAGGACAACGACCAACTCGGCCCCCGCCGCGCGCACTTCGTCCACCATCGCCTGCATGTTTTCATCGCGAATACCGAACGAGTATTCAGGGAACATCCAGCCGGGATTGGCAATCGGCATATAGGGGAAAGCCTGCCCGATCACCGCGACTTTCACGCCGCCACGCTCGAAGAATTTGTAAGGCTTGAACAGTTCAGCCGGCTCGTCCCACTCGGCGTCAAAGATGTTTTGACCGAGGGCGGCGAAGGGCAAACCTTCGACGATCTCGTTCACCCGGTCCGATCCCAGCGTGAATTCCCAGTGGAAGGTCATCGCGTCGGGCTTGAGCGCGTTCATCACATTGACCACGTCTTGGCCCTGCGTGTGGTGACAGGTGTAGGAGCCATGCCACGTGTCGCCGCCATCCAGCAGCAGCGCATCAGGGCGCTCGGCGCGAATGGCGTTCACCACGGTCGCCACGCGATCCATCCCGCCAACGCGGCCATAGGTCTGCGCCAGCGCCGAAAAGTCGTTATAGGTCAAGGCGTAAGCAGACGGCGATCCATCCTCGATCCCGTAAGCCTTGCGGAAATCTGCGCCGGTCACATGCGGCATCTGCCCTTTGGCAGCGCCCACGCCAAGATTGATCTCGGGCTCGCGGAAATAGATCGGTTTCAGTTGGGCGTGAATGTCTGTGATATGGATCAGGCTGACATTGCCAAACGTGTCGAACTTCAGAAGATCGTCCTGGGTCAGCGCCTGCTGGGCGGCCAAACGCGCCCAATTGCCGAAGCCCGAGCTGCCGTAAAGCGCCGAGGCAGCCATAGAGACCTGAAGAAAGTCGCGGCGAGAGATCATGTGCGGTTTTCCTTGGCTTTCAAACCCTTGGCGACCACAAGTCATGCGCAGGTTTGAATATGTTCACGAAAAGAAACCCCGCCCGGATGAACCCGGACGGGGCGAAAGACTTAGTTACGGACAGACGGACCTTCGACCGACAGACCGTTGCCGCGCGAAGCGACATAAAGCTCAAGCGCCACGAACTCGTCCGACCCAGGGCTGAACGTTTCAGCGCGCGTATCGCGGATACAGCCCTTGAAGCGCGAATGAACACCGTTCAGCTTGGTGTTTTTCAATCGATACGTCGGAAATCCATTGATCTGACCTTGGCTCAGGTGGTCGGCGCGGATCATGTTGCCATAGTTCTGTTCGTGACAGTTGGCACAGCTCAGGTCCAACTGACCGAAACGGGTATAGTAAAGCTCTTTACCCTGCTCCCATGTGGCCTGCGCCGGGCCGTCAATTGCGACATTGACCGGCATCCCGCGTGACACGGACGCCAAAAGCGCCTCGGTATCGATGGCGGGCGCCTTGTCATAGCCCCAAGGCTCGGCCCCCATGCGGTTTTCGCGACAATCGTTCACCTGCATTTGCAATGTGCGAACTTCTTGGGCTTCGTCATTCCACTTGGGATAGACCGCTTTGACGCCGGCCATATCTTCCGGTGCACCGTGACAATCAGCACAGGACTTGCCTTCGGTGCCATCAGCGGTGGACCAGATCTCGATCCCGTTTTCGACACCCAACATACCGGGGTTGTCGAAATCATCCATTTGCATGGTCTGGGTCTGATCGGACCGGAAACGCCAGCCGGACATCACTTCGTCCAGCGCATCCGAAAGATGCGCAGGTGCGGCCGTTCTGGTGACGATCTCGATGTCACCATTGATGATAAGTTCAGCGTTTTCATCGGCGGTGGCGACCGCCGCCCCGGTGAACGAGGCAGCGATCAATGCTGCTATGCCGTGAAGTTTTTTCATTATATTTATTCCTCCCTTGCGCCGCGCTTAGCCGACTGCGATCGGCTTCGACTCTTCGTAGACAGAGCCGTCGTCGTCATACCAGGTGAATTTGAAATCACCGGCTTCGTCGACCTTGGCGTCGAATTCCAGATACGGATTGGTCGAAATCGCCGGTTCCAGAGTCACGTCGACCACCATCTTGCCGTTCAGCTCGCACGTGAAACGGTTGATGATCGAGCGCGGGATCAGGTTGCCGTCGCCGTCTTTGCGCTGACCCGATTCCATCTTGTGGCTGATCAGGGTCTTCAGGGTCACCACTTCGCCGGCGCTTGCCGACTTGGGGACTTTTACGCGGGGTTTTACACCTTTTGCCATGTCTTCAAACTCCTCTGATTAGCCGCCGCAGCCGCCGATGGTGACTTTAACGGTCGAAGTGGCTTGCACGAAGCTGCCATCGGCCATCTTGGCGATCGCAATCACGTCTTGAGTGCCGGCCAAACGAATACGGGTTGATGCAGCCTGGCTACCGGCGGCTTCGCCGAAGTTGAACTGCGCCACACCGGGGGTCGGGTTGCCTGCGGCCAGCAGCAGGATCGAAACGGCGCCGGGGGCGTCGACCGATACCGGCACTGTGTTGCCGTTCTCTGCAATCTCGGGGGCTGTCAGGGTGATCCCGCCAGCGCCAGCTTCAGCGCCACCGGTGAAGGCGGCGATCGCCTCGTCGGCGGCAGCCGCCGCACGCATCGGCAGCATGGCGACGGCGGTCGCGCCGAGTCCAAGTGCCAGAGCTTCACGTCGAGTGAATTTCATCTGTGTCTCCTGTAGATAGGTTTTCGTGCCGACCTGTGTGCTTATTTCAGCGTCATCAGGTAGGCGACAACATCTTCGATCTGCTGTGCCGACAGCAGCGGTTGGACTTCGCCTTCATGCGCCTTGCCCGTGTAGGCATTGCCCAGGCGGTTGAACCCGGTGGTTTGGTAGAAGGCCGGCATGACCGAGTCCTCGAACAATACCTTGGCGTTTACCAGAATGCCGCGCAGCTCTGCCGCGGTCCAGCGATCCCCTGCCCCATCGAGCAACGGTCCCACCTCACCATGAAAGGGAACATCTTCCAGATCGGTGATTTCGTGGCAGGCAATGCAATTGCCCATCGATTTCGTTGAAACAACCTTGGCACCTTCCGCCGGGTTGCCCGTGACGCCCGTCAAAGATTGGGCGACTGCGCCCTCTTCAAACGTGACAGCTTCTGGCATTACCGTTTCGGCGTTTGCCATTCCAAGCCCTGCAAGCAGGGCTACAAGCGTGATCGTTGTCCGCTTCATGTTACCTCCCATGACCGTTGTTGTGATAAACTAGCCATGTGAAGTAATTTTCGCAATATCAAATTCCATTATTTGAATTAATGTTAGGGCGCCGACACCTATGGCTTCGCTGCACCTGCGAAATCGGCGGTGCTGCTGGCAGGGTACCGCTGTATACGTTGAGGTTTTACCACCCCACACGGGGCGCTTGGTCTGCCGCTTTAGGCGTCTCTTTTGCAGAGCTTCGTCGAGTCGTTGCATGAGCAATGAAAAAAGTGATCGCGTGCGATGCTGCTCTGGGGCCATCTGAGCGGACCGTGCGCGAATCCCCCTTGCGGGCGACCAATGCCTAGCCGACGCTGGCCAGCCATGGCATCCAGTCGAGCAAGAACTGCCCGATCGCGTTGACGCTGTTGGTCACGATCAGCACCGCAAACAGGATCAGCATGACCCCCATGACCCGCTCGACCCATGGCAGGTATTTTCGATTGCGCCCCGCCCACGCCAGAAACGGTCGCGCAAACAGCGCCGCTATGACAAATGGTGTGGTCATGGCCAGCCCATAGACGGCAAGCAACAGCGCCCCGCGCCACAAATCCCCCATGCCGCTGGCAATCATCAGGATCGAGGCCAGCGCCGGGCCAACACAGGGCGTCCATCCAAAGCCGAAGGCCAGCCCCATCAGATAGGCGCCGATGATCGAACTGGGCTCGGCCCGGCTTTCCAAACGCGCCTCGCGATACAGAAACGGGATTTTCATCACGCCAAGGAAGTGCAGACCGAAGACCAACAGGATGGCCGCGCCAAAATAGCTAAGCGTTTCCTTGTGACGCGCGAAGGTGGACCCAAGAGCCGTGGCCCCCAGCCCCAAAAGGATGAAGATCGTCGTCACCCCAAGCGCAAATGCGATGGAAGACACCACAAGCCGTTTCTGCGCACCAGAGCTGATTTTCCCTTCACCCGTT
Organism: uncultured Aliiroseovarius sp.; assembly: GCF_947497285.1. Taxonomy (GTDB): domain Bacteria; phylum Pseudomonadota; class Alphaproteobacteria; order Rhodobacterales; family Rhodobacteraceae; genus Aliiroseovarius. Next base: position 119,865 of record NZ_CANMFT010000008.1, read on the forward strand.
AGCTCGGACATCGAAATTCCGGCCATGTAGCACAGATAAAACGGCACCATGGGCAGGATACAGGGCGTGAAAAACGACAACAGCCCCGCGAACGCAGCGCCTGCCAATGAGATGTCCAACATATGGTGTTCCTTGAATTCGCAACATATTCAAATTAGGTGTTGTATTGAAACAAGGTCAACCTTTTCGCGAACGGGATACTTCATGCTACGTGCCTTTGCTGCCGCGACACTTGCGCTTTGCGTCTTTCTTGGCGCACCTGTTCGCGCGGCCGAGTTGATCATGGTCGAGGAGCCGGGCTGTGCGTGGTGCGCCAAATGGGAAAGAGAGCTGGGCGCCATCTATCCGAAAACGCCCGAAGGCCAGTTTGCCCCGCTGCGCAAGGTGCAACTGCACGATTTACGCAAAAGCGACGCGGTTTCGCGGCACGGTTTCACCCTTGTCCGTCCGGCCATGTTCACCCCGACCTTCGTGCTGATCGAGGACGGCAAAGAGCTTTCCCGCCTTGAAGGGTATCCTGGCGAGGATTTCTTCTGGGGGCTGCTAAAACAGATGCTGGTCGACCAGACCGACTATACGCCGCCTGAGAATTAGCAATCCGATTGGCAAAGCCCTGCATAGACCAACAAGCCCACGATTTGGTCAAAAAGGGCGCTGTGACACCGTGATCACGGTCGATTGAACGCAAATGCGGCAAGATTGCAAATTGATCGCTGCACCTTTATGACAGAAAAAGTGCGGTATCAGATAGAAAGAGGATCCGACAATGGCATTGCCTGTCATCCGCGAGAATATGACAAATGACGAGCTGGACAAGATGATGACCAGCGCCTGTGATGCCTCGACCCTTCTCAAGGCGATCAGCCACGAGGGGCGACTGATGATCCTTTGCCATCTTGTCACCGGCGAAAAATCTGTGACCGAACTGGAAAACCTTCTGCATGCCCGCCAGGCGGCCGTGTCCCAGCAACTGGCCCGTCTGCGGCTTGAGGGGCTTGTGACGCCGCGGCGCGAAGGCAAGACGATCTATTATTCTTTGACCGATGATCGCCCCCGGCGCATTCTTGAAGTGATTTACGAGCTTTTCTGTTCGCTCGACACGCCGGCCGACGATCGCAAGGCTGCGGAATAAACCGGCGCACCCCACCGCCACCGTCCCCAATTCGTCAATCCGGAAGCGAAGGAGTGGCCTATGTTTGACTGGATCAGCGACACCAGTTTGGCCGCTCTTGTAGGACTGATCGGCGGCGTAATGCTGGGCTTGTCGGCCCGGCTTGGCCGGTTCTGCACGCTGGGTGCCATCGAAGATGCTCTTTATGCCGGGTCGTTTTTACGGCTTCGTATGTGGGGTATCGCGATCGGTGTCGCGATGATCGGCACGCATGTTCTGATGGCAGCCGGGACCGTTCAGGCCGCAGACGCGGTCTACCTTCGATTGGGCTGGAACCCGATCGCCTCGGTCATCGGCGGTCTGATGTTCGGGTATGGCATGGCGCTGTCGGGAAACTGCGGGTTCGGGGCCTTGGCGCGGCTTGGCGGCGGTGATCTGCGCGCCTTTGTCATCGTGCTAGTGATGGGCGTGTCAGCCTATGTCGCCATTTCCGGCCCGCTTGCGTGGCTGCGGGTGATGCTCTTTCCTGAAAGCGCTGCGGACCCGACCGCGTTGCCATCCGTCGCTGATGGTCTGGGGCGCGTCACAGGCATGTCGCCTGCGCTGATCGGGATCATCCTTGGCGCCGTGCTCGTCGCCGCGATGTTCACCACCAAAGAGATGCGCCGCGCCCACAAGGAGACATTCTGGGCCACCATAGCTGGTCTTGCGATCGTGACTGGCTGGGGCGGCACTGCGTGGGTTCTGGAGAACGGATTTGCCGCTATCCCAATGGAAAGCCACACGTTCTCCGCCCCTTTGGGCGACATGGTTCTTTACCTGATGACCTCGTCTGGCAGCAATCTCAACTTTGGCGTCGGCAGCGTCGTCGGCGTGTTGGTCGGGGCTTTCATCGGAAGCCTGTTCAAAGGTCACTTCCGCTGGGAGGCCTGTGAAGACCCGCGCGAGCTGAAACGCCAGATCGGCGGGGCCGCGATCATGGGTCTTGGCGCGGTCATCGCGTTTGGGTGCTCGATCGGTCAGGGCTTGTCGGCCTTCGCGATCCTTTATTACGGCGCTCCTGTCACCTTTCTGGCGATTGTTGCCGGCGCCGCACTTGGACTGCGGCAGTTGATTTCGGGCTTCGCCATCGCCGAGTGAGCGAACCCGTAAGGTCCATCGCATTGGCCCTGTCGATGCCCTGCTTGTCAGGCGGTGAAAACTCCTGCTTCATGTTTGGTCCGAAGCGCTATAGGGTCCGCGCCGAAAACGACGCGATTGCCCCATGGGCAAAACAGGATGACAGGGGACAGACCGTCCATGACCAGCTTCACCCCAAGCCCGGACCATGCTGGCGCCTTTCGGGCCGCCCTTGGGCAGTTCACAACCGGTGTTGCACTGGTCACCACCACCACGGCGCGCGGGCCGCTGGCGATGACGGTGAACAGCTTTACCTCGGTGTCGCTGGACCCGCCCTTGATCTTGTGGTGTCCGGCCAAAGTCTCGGCCCGCCATGACGGGTTCGTGGCCGCGTCCCATTTCACGGTGCATGTGCTACGCGAGGATCAGGTGGATCTGGCGCGCCACTTTGCCCGGCAAGGCGAGGACTTTTCGACCGTCGATAACAGCCTGGGCGCGCATGGCCTGCCCTTGGTGGTGCCCTGTCTGGCCCGTTTCGAATGCGCAACGGACCGGGTTGTGGACGCTGGCGATCATTCAATCATGTTGGGCCGGGTCTTGCGGGTGACGCAGTTCGACGGGGCGCCACTGGCGTTTCATGCAGGCAAATTCGGCGCGTTCAGCACACCTGATTGATCGGGCAACCCATCAGGGGGTCATGATCGACGCACGCTCGTAAGCGCCGGTCGCTTCTTGCCCATCATCATAGACCAGGCGCACCGTGACTGTTTCGATCGTGCCAAGCTCAAAGCTCAGATAGGGCAGTTTGTCTTCCACCTTGATCGCGTTGGGTTGCGATTCGCCTTCATAGCAGGGTTCAGCCTCGAACTGGCGTTCAGACCCGCCATTCAGCGCATAGTGGATGCGGTCCAGTCCGCAGCGCCACGCCAGAAGATGGGTGAAATAGAGCAGATCTTGCCCCTCGTATTCCCGCACTGCCACCCAATTGGACTTGGTCGCCTCGAGGATCGGGCGCACCTCGTCTGCCGTGGTGAAATCCTGTGCCCCCGCCTGGGTCGCCAACAAAGCCAAACCGACCGCCGCACTCATCGACTTGCGCATAAAACGTTCCTTCTTGCAGGACCGGAGCACACGTGCCTTGCGCAACCTACGCAAGAGCGGGTGCAACTCCGGTCCGAGATCATTGCAGGTTTCGCGTCGTCAACACTTTCAGACTCGCCTGCTTCGCGCCTATACTGCCCCAAACAAAGACGACAGGCAAAGCAACGATGAACAAAGCCCCCCGCCGATCGGCAAAATCACGCCCTGCCGTCAACATTATGCTTGTCGCGCAGGCCGGTCGGCTGTCCTACGAGGCGTTGTTGTTTGCCGCATCGCTGCGGCACGCCGACCCCGACTTTTCCGGCCGCTTGATCATTGCCGAACCCCAACCTGGCGACCACTGGCCCAACGACCCACGCCTCAAGCCGCATATCTGCGAGGCGCTGGAGATGCTGGGCGCCGAGATCATACCGTTCGAGAACACACATTTCGGTCACGAGTATCCCAATGGAAACAAGATCGAAGGCCTGTCAGTCCTGCCCGAAGGCGAACCCTTCATCTTTTTCGACAGCGACACCGTGGTGACCGGAAAGCTGTCACAGGTCGCGTTCGATTTCGATCGCCCCTCGGCGTCGATGAAACGCGAAGGCACATGGCCGCAGATCGAACTCTACGGCCCCGGTTACGGCGAAATCTGGAAATCCCTCTATGACCGGTTCGGTCTTGATTACGCCGCGTCGCTGGATCCGAGCCAACCAGACGAATATTGGCAACGCTACATGTATTTCAATGCCGGATGGTTTTTCGGCGCTTGCCCACGGGTCTTCGGCCAACGGTATCTGGACTATGCGCTGGCCATCCGCGACGACCGCCCCGATGCGCTGGTCTGTCAGGAACTGTTCCCGTGGCTGGATCAAATCGCCTTGCCGCTCGTGATTTCAAGCCTTGGGGGTGGGCGCCCGGGGTCGGAACTGGCTGGGCTGGATGGCGATATCACCTGCCACTGGCGCATTTTACCACTGATGTATGCACGCGAATCCGACCACGTGATTAACACGATCGAGGCCGCAGCCGCCCCAAACAAAATCAAGAAGATCCTGAAGGAATATGATCCGATCAAGCGAATGATCTATCAGGGGCGCGGCCAGAAAGTGCGCGCCCTGTTCGACCGCGACGCCCTGCCCCGCCGTGAACAGGTGATCCGCAACCGGATCAAACGTGAAGGGTTCTGGATGCGGTAGCGCACGAAGCTTTGCCGCTTGCTAGGATTGCCAGCTTTATCAGGCTGTGCCGATGGCGGACCGATCAGGGCCACGCGGGCCTGCACGATCATGAAGGCCCACATTGCAAAGAAGAAGGGCGCACCGTTTCCGATGCGCCCCACTTGGTCAAGGAAACCTCGACCTATCTAGAACTCAAGGCTTATGCCAGAGCGATGTTCGACGCGCTTTCGCGGCCGTCACGGCCGGGTTCGATGTCGAAAGTCACTTTTTGGTCATCGGCCAGACCGGTCAGGCCTGCGCGCTCAACAGCCGAGATGTGCACGAACACGTCTTTGCCGCCACCTTCAGGTGCGATGAAGCCGAAGCCTTTAGTTGTGTTGAACCATTTGACGGTACCAGTAGCCATCATATTTCTCCTAGTTAGTCTGCCCGCAGGATGCGGCAGGTCGGCAAAGTCAGTACAAGATCGAGAGACTGAGCCTTTAGGAGCAGTGTAGTCGATAGTCGTAACGTCGCAGGGATTACATGGGGCTCTTGGGTCAAAAATACAAGTGTTTTTCTCTTGCGGCTGATTTTCGGTGGAAATTTGCGCGCCAAATTGCCGAACACCACGCCGCGACGACGGAAGGCAAGGGGTGAACAGGGTCTGGATTAGCTTGCGAACACGCGCGATAAATCGCGAAACCCCTTCACTTCGATCGGATTGCCGGATGGATCACGGAAAAACATCGTCCATTGTTCGCCCGGCTCGCCCTCAAATCGGGCGGTAGGTGGGATCACCCAGTCAGTGCCATGCGCCTCAAGCCGATCAGCCAGCCCGCGCCAGTCGTTATAGCCAAGCACCACACCGAAATGCGGCATCGCCACCATATGCGCGCCGACCTTACCGGTGTCGGCGGTCTCAAATGGTTTGCCCAGATGCAGGCTGAGCTGGTGGCCGAAGAAGCTGAAATCGACCCAACTGTCTGTGGATCGCCCCTCCTTACACCCCAGCAGGTCGCCGTAAAAGCTGCGCGCGGCGTCCAGATCAGTGACATTCAGGGCAAGGTGGAAAGGGGTCAGCATGGCGTGCTCCGGAACAAGGTTCTGAAAACCATAGCAGCGGGCGAAAAAAGGACCAGCCGAAAGCGCCGGCGCAAATGCGGTTCCAATGTCCGCACCCCTGCCCGTTTCACTTAGCAAGACCCGTTGAAGCGCCACGCCCTTTCGCCTAGCCTGCGCGCAACGAAAACGAGGGAGACTTTCATGTCCAACGACCGCCAACTGGCCTTTGACACGCTGCAAATTCATGCTGGCACCGAACCTGATCCGGCCACCGGTGCCCGTCAGGTGCCGATTTACCAGACCACCGCCTATGTCTTCAAAGACGCCGACCACGCTGCGCGGCTCTTCAATCTGGAAGAAGTGGGCTACATCTATTCCCGCCTGACCAACCCGACGATCGCCGCCCTGCAAAACCGCATCGCGGCGCTGGAAGGTGGTGCGGGTGCTGTGTGCTGTTCGTCCGGTCACGCGGCACAAATCATGGCGCTGTTCCCGCTGATGTCGCCGGGCAAGAACATCGTTGCCTCGACCCGTTTGTATGGTGGGTCCGTCACGCAGCTGAGCCAGACCATCAAGCGGTTCGGCTGGGAAACCAAGTTCGTCGATTTCGATGACGAGGCCGCCGTGGCCGCTGCCATCGACGACAACACCCGCGCGGTGTTTTGCGAATCCATCGCAAACCCCGGTGGCTACATCACCGACATTCCGGCAATTGCCGCGATTTCGGACAATGCGGGCGTGCCGTTGATCGTCGACAACACCTCGGCCACCCCTTACCTGTGCAACCCGATCTCGCTGGGCGCGACGCTGGTCGTGCATTCGACCACAAAATACCTGACCGGCAACGGCACCGTCATGGGTGGCTGCGTGGTGGATTCGGGCAAGTTCGACTGGATGGCGTCCGACAAGTTCCCGTCGCTCAGCCAGCCAGAGCCCGCCTATCACGGTCTGGTCTTTGCCGAGGCGCTCGGCCCGATGGCGTTCACCTTCCACGGCATCGCCATTGGCCTGCGCGATCTGGGCATGACCATGAACCCGCAAGCCGCGCATTATACGCTGATGGGGATCGAGACCCTGTCGCTGCGGATGGAAAAACACGTCGCCAACGCCGAGAAAGTCGCCAATTGGCTGGAAGCCGACCCGCGTGTCGATGCCGTGACCTATGCGGGGCTGGACAGCTCGCCCTATAAGCACCGCGTGGCCACCGTCTGCCCGAAGGGCGCCGGCGCTCTGTTTACGGTTGCTGTGAAAGGCGGCTATGACGCCTGCGTCAAGCTGGTGGACAGTCTGGAACTGTTCAGCCACGTCGCCAACCTTGGCGACACGCGGTCGCTGATCATCCATTCGGCCTCGACCACGCACCGGCAATTGTCGCCAGAGCAGCAGAAAGCCGCAGGGGCTGCACCCAACGTGGTGCGCATCTCGATCGGGACCGAGGATGCCGCTGACATCATCGCCGATCTGGATCAGGCGCTGGCGAAGGCCACGGCCTAAGTCTGGATCACCAACTAGAAAAAGGCCACCTGAAAGGGTGGCCTTTATTATTTTATTACAATGCCCTTCAGATCATTCTTCAAGCAATTCGAACACCATAGTCACGCTTGATCCGATCTCAAGCTCGCCCGCCGCAATCGGCATGTCCGACTGCGCGGCCTCCATCGTCATGCGGCCATAGACTGGCGCCGCCCGTGCGCCGCCTTCGCGGATCGAGATGATCGGCCCCAGCGTGACACCCGCAGCGTCCGCCAGCACCTTTGCCCGCGCCATCGCGTCCTTGACCGCATCTGCGCGCGCCGCGTCTTCGGCGCTGGCCCGGTCCTGCACGTCAAACTGCAGCCCGTTCAGTTGATTTGCACCGTCCTGCGTTACCGCCGACATGATCGCGCCCAGTTGATCCAATGCGCGCACCTGCACAGCTAGTGTCGTGCTCGCGGTGAAGCCTGTCAGCTTCGGTGGCCCATCGCTGTTGCGGTTGTAATCATAACGGGGTGCCAGGCTGACCTGCGCAGTTTGCATGTCGCGCGGGGCGATCCCAACCGCCTCCAGCCGTGCGAATATCGCCTGCGCGACCTCGGCCACGCCCTCAAGTGCGGCGGGCGCCTCTGGCGCGTCTTTGGTCACGCCAAGGCTGATCCGGGCCATGTCCGGCACCACGTCAGCGACGCCCTGCCCTGTGACCGTCAGTCGCGCTGCAGCGTCGTTTTCAGCTTGAAGCGGCGTGGCAAACGCCAACACCAAACCCATAATCGCAATCGTTCTTCGCATCTTAGCCTCCTGTTTCGGCCACTTTGCGCCGATCTTCGCCATGTGCAAGGCTGCCCTCCAGCCCCCCTTTCCATGGGCAATTTCCTGCTATAGTTTCAATGCAGTGGGCCCAGCCAATGGGATGTGCCTGCTTTGAAGAAGGGTCCCGGTCTATTCGGGTGGGGTTACGACAGGACGTCAGACGGCATGAAACCCAATTTCGCGCTTGATCTCAGCCATGACGGCATCGGTCTTGTCCATAGAGGCAAGGGCGGCTGGACGCTTGTGGGCGAGTTGTCGCTGGACGACCCCGATATGCATGGTGCGCTCGAGCGTCTGCGCCAAAAGGCAGCGGCGTTGGAAAGTGGCGGGTTTTCGGCCAAGCTGATCATCCCCGGATCGCAACTTCTTTTCACTAGCCTGACCGCCCCCGGCCCCGATGACGTCACCCGCGAGGCGCGGATACGCGAAGGGCTTGAGGGGCTGACACCTTATGCGGTGGACGATCTTGTGTTCGACTGGCATCCGGACGCGAACGATACGGCCTTGGTCCATGTCGCGGTTGTCGCCCAAGAAACGCTCGACGAGGCAGAAGCTTTCGCAACAGAGCACAAGCTTAACCCTGTCAGTTTTGTGGCCCGTCCCGAAGCCAGCTTTTCGGGCGAGGCATTCTTTGGCCTGTCCAGCGCCAATGTGTTGGCGCCGGGCACGCGGGTTGATCGTGATACGCGCCCCGTTCCCGTCCTTTTGGGACAGACCCCAGCCACGATACAAGCGACCGCAACTGCGGCCCCTGACCAAAGCACCTCTGAGCCCGAAGGCACGGCCAGCACGGACACCAGCGCGCGCAAGCCTTCGGACGGGGCCAAAACGCTGCCGGAACTTGCCCCCTTCCCGCCAACCCCGGAGCAGCCGGCCTCACCTCCGCTGACCCTTGGCAGCAGCGATCGCACCGACAAGGCGCGGTCGACCGATGCGAATTCAGACCCGGCGGGCGCCAAGCAACCCGCCGCCCCGGAGCGCGAACCCAGCCTGCCACCCTCCACCAAAGCGCCTGCAGCACAGACCCGTGCCGAGCCGTCCGAAACGCCTTCTGCGCCACCGCCACCACCTGCGCCTCCTGCGCCGTCCACTGACCCGGCTGTGCGCCCGCAGACGCAGGCCAGCCCCTCATTCTCGTCCAGCCGCGCGGAAGAACGGGCAGAGGTTTCTGCCGTGGATCATACTGACCCGCGACCAGAGGACGACGCCGCTGACCGCCCTGACACATCCCCCACGGCCCCTGACAAACCTGCCGCTGACAAGCCTGCGCCCGAGGCGCCGCAAGTCGAGCCGGCGCCGGACGCTCTGCCCCGGTTGTCGTTTGGCGTGAGCCGGGACGCGGCTGATCTTGCCACACCGCCACAGGCCAGCTCTGAGCAGCCCGACGGTGATGCACCGACGGCGCCCGCAAAGACGGTTCACGTGCCCGTCACTGCGCCCACCGCATTCGGGGACGACCCTGATCTTGCGTCGGCCGAGGCATCCAAACGCCCTGAACGCAACGCCGTGAAAGGGACCGAGAAACTCGCCACGGCGGCCCGCAAAAGCGTGGCTGGTGTGGCGGCGGCGGCCGGTGCGGCCAGCGCCATCGGGCGCAATGCCGCCAAGAAGCTGCCGCAACCTCGCAAGACCGCAACAGACACGCCAAACACGCCCGAGGCCGGACGCGCGCGCGCATTCGGGCTGCGGCGCAAACAGGAAGCGGCGCAATCGGCCGAAACCGATACCGCCATCGCGCCGCCGCCGCAGCCGTCACAGGCGTCACAGGCGTCACAGGCGTCCGGGGCAACAGGCCAACGACCCCCATCGCGCCGGACCCGTGAAGCCGAAGCGATGACGATCTTTGGCGCGCGTCAGACGCAGGTTATCGGCGGAAAACCCAAATATCTTGGGGTCTTTCTGGTGCTTGGTTTGCTGTTGTTCATGGCGGTCGTGGTGATCTGGTCGATGTTTTTCATGACCGACAGCACGGCGTGGTTGTTTCCAGACCGTGAAGACCAGTTCGAAGCGGCGATTTCGTCACGTCCAATTGACCTTGATCGCGCCGAGATCGACGCGGCCAACGCCCCTACCCATGATCAGGAAGATGGCGCACTTGTTACCGGGGCCGATCCGAACGCGCCCGACCCCTTATCCTCCGAAGCCGCCCAAGCGCGCTATGCCGCGACCGGGATCTGGCAGCGGTCCCCGGACCCGTTGCGCGACCCCGTGACCGATGATCTGGACGATCTCTACATCGCCTCAATCGACCCGCTGGCAGGCAACAATGATGCAATCGCCCTGCCCTCGCCTGCGTTGACCGTCTTCGGGGCCGAAGGTCTGCTCCTGGCCGCCCCGCCCCCCTTGGGCACCACGTTTGCGTTGAACGAAGACGGGCTGGTTCTGGCAACGCCTGATGGCGCGCTGACACCGGATGGCGCGATCGTATTTGCTGGGCGTCCATCGCTGTTTCCCGCCCCGCGCCCGGGCAGCACAACCGAGCCGGAACCAGAAGAGGCCACCGAGGTCGCGCCGGGGCAGCCCGGTCTGCGCCCCCGCGCGCGCCCTGAGGGCCTGATCGAAGGCAACGAACGGTTGCAGCTCGGCGGGCGCACACGTAACGAAATGGCTGGCTTGCGCCCACGCGCGCGCCCAACAACGCCGAAAGCCGCCGCTCAGGCCGCCGCGATTGCAGCAGCGCTTGAAAACGCCGAGGTTTTCGAAAGCGCAGCGGCGGCAGTCATCGCCCCGACCAAGCTGGCCATCGCCAAGTCGATCGAACCACGCCATCGCCCGCGTAATTTCGGCAAGATCGTCGCGCAATCACGCGACAATGGGGATGCCTCTGATGGGTCTGTCGTCGTGGCGGCCGCCGCGGCCTCGCCGGCGCAAACCGTTTCTCCGAAGATCCCGACCCGTGCCTCGGTGGCCAAGCAAGCCACGATCAAGAATGCGATCAATCTGCGCAAGGTCAGCCTGATCGGGATCTACGGTTCGGCCTCGGCGCGGCGCGCCTTGGTTCGGCTGCCATCGGGTCGTTACTTGAAAGTCGGGGTGGGCAGCCGACTGGATGGTGGCAAGGTTCTGTCGATCTCGGCCACGAAGCTGGTTTACAAAAAGGGGTCGCGCACCCACGAACTGGTCGTGCTTCCCTTCAGCTAGGACTGAATGGAAGACGCCCGACATCGTGCATGCCGGGCGTCAAATCTTGCTTGAATTGGATTGCTAACCGGCCCTTCAGGCCACGTCGCCCAATTCACCTTTTTCAATCTGTTCGCGTTCAATGGATTCAAACAGCGCTTTAAAGTTGCCTTCGCCAAAGCCATCATCGCCCTTGCGTTGGATAAACTCAAAGAAGATCGGGCCGATCACGGTTTTCGAGAATATCTGAAGCAAGATACGTGTTTCGCCGCCACCAAGGACACCTTCGCCGTCGATCAGAATACCATGCTTCATCATGTCGGCCTTGGGTTCATCGTGACCCGTCACGCGGTCATAGGAGAGGTCATAATAGGTCTCGTTCGGGCCTGGCATGAATTTCAGCCCACGCGCCGCAATCTCGTCGACCGAGGCATAGATATCCTCGGTGCCGACAGCGATGTGCTGGATGCCCTCGCCTTTGTATTTCTCAAGATAGGCGACGATCTGACCTTTCTCGCCGCGATCTTCGTTCAGCGGGATGCGGATCTTGCCACAGGGCGAGGTCAACGCGCGGCTGAACAGCCCGCTATGCTTGCCCTGAATGTCGAAAAACCTGATTTCTTCGAAGTTGAACAAATCGCCGTAGAACTTGAACCACACCTCCATGTTGCCCTTGAAGACATTGTGGGTGAGGTGATCGAGGTAGTAAAACCCAACCCCCTTGGGGTGGGCATCCGCGATCCAGTCAAACTCAGCGTTATAGGCGCTGGTGTCGAAATACTGGTCGATGAAATAGATCAGCGAGTCGCCGATGCCATAGATCGCAGGCACATCCATCGCCTTGCCATCCGCCTCATAGGGTTTTGCCCCCATCTTCACCGCATGGTCAAACGCGTGCTGTGCATCGACAACGCGCCAGCCCATCGAGGGCGCACAGGGGCCGTGTTGATCAATGAAGTCCGCGGCATGACTGCCCGGTTCGATGTTGATCAGATAGCTGACGTCGCCTTGTTGCCACAGCTCGATCTTGCGTCGTTTGTGGTTGGCGGTGTGTTCAAACCCCATCTTGGTGAAAAGGTCACGCAATTCCTGCGGGTCAGGATGGGCAAATTCGACAAATTCGAACCCGTCGGTTCCGGCGGGGTTCTTTTCGCTGATTTCAGCGCGCGGGGCATCATGTGGAAACGGACCCATGTGGATCTCTCCTGTTCATTAACGTGTTATGAAACGAGTATCACGCAAGAGCATTGATTTTTTCGCGCGTTCTTTGCAGTATTTTGGATAAATACCGCGCGTTTTGCGCATATTTGGCAGAAATCCGTGGAGATCACGCATATGGACGAAACAGACCGGCGTCTATTGAAGGCGTTGCAGATCGACGCGCAGATGACCGCACAGGATCTGGGCGAGCGATTGAACCTGTCGGCCAGTCAGGCAGGACGACGGCGCGCCCGGCTCGAAGAACAGGGCTATATCCGCGCCTATGCCGCGCGGCTGGACCCGGCGCGCCTTGGGCTGCATGTGCAGGCCTTCGTGCAAGTGCAGATGGAAAGCCAAGCCCCAAAAGCCGCGCGCGCTTTTCTGCGTCTGGTCGAATTGCGGCCCGAAGTGACATCGGTCTGGACGCTGACGGGCAATTCCGACTACCTGATGCGGGTCTATTGCTCGGATCTCGGCGCCTTGAACGAGCTGATCCACGATGTGTTGTTGCCGCACCCTTCGGTGGCACGGGTCCAAAGCCAGATTGTGCTGGACCATGTCAAACAAGATGCCCCCCTGCCGACTGATCACAGTTGAAGGCAACTTTCTTCCCGCCCGTTAACCGATGCAAAACGGGTCTGACCTATAAGCTGAGGGCCTCAGGTGTCGACCGGCACCCGCATTTGGCATCGGCAATAACATGGGCAGACCAGTTTGACATTCATTGACCGGCGACAAGAACAACGCCCCAAGACAGGCGCCGCCCCCTTTCGGTTGGACGAGGTATTTTATTCTCGCACAGACAAACGAGGGATCATTCAATCCGGGAACTACGTCTTTCGTCGGGTCAGCGACTATGACTGGCCTGACCTGATCGGCGCGCCCCATAAAATCGTGCGCCACCCGGACATGCCGCGAGGTGTCTTCCACTATTTCTGGACCCGGATCGGGCAAGGTGACCCCTTTGGCGCCTATGTTAAGAATTTGGCGCGTGACGGCCTTCACTATTGGGTTTTTGCGGTCGTTTTGCCGCTGGGTGACGGGTATCTGTCGGCACGGATCAAGCCCTCGAGCCCGTTGTGGCGAAAGATGGAAACGGTCTATGCCGACCTTTCAGCGGCGGAAAAGTCGGACAAGCTAGCGCCCGACGACAGCGCGCAGCACCTGCTGGGGCAACTCGCTGATCTGGGCTTTGCCAGCTATGACCAGTTTGCCGCCATTGCCTTGGCCGAAGAACTGACCTGCCGCGATCTTGCTCTGACAGGTGCTGCGGACCCGCATCTGCAAGCCATGAAGGCGACGTTCGAGGCCGCGCGCAATATGGCCGCCGAAACCCAAGCGTTGATCCACGATTTCGAAGGGATGCAGACCATTCCACACAATCTAAGGGTCATCGCCTCGCGTCTGGAACCCACAGGCGGACCGATTTCCACGCTATCGCAGAACTATGGCACCATGTCGCGCGAAATGTCGGGATGGTTTGAACACAACGTGCTTGGCCCGAAAAGCGACTTTTCCAAGATCACGGGCACGGTCGCGACCTCGTTGTTTCTGACCGGGATGGTCAGAGTCTTGGCAGAGTGCGAGGCGCAGATGCGCCATGAGCAACGCAAGCTCGGACATCAGGACGCAAGCGAAGAACATGCGCAATTGATCGCCGCGACGAAAGCCTACCAGACCCTGGCCCATGAGGGTTTGATGCAGGTGCGCAGGGAAACCAGACGCATTCTGGACGCCTGCAAGGTGATGAACCGCTATGTGCTTGGGCTAAGCTCGACACGCATCATGTGCAAGATCGAAAGTGCGCGCTTGCAGGAAGGGGGCATTGGGCTGGCAGACATCATCCAACAGCTAAAGCTGTTTCAGGAACGGGTCACAGCGCGGCTTGAGGCGGTCGAGGCCAAGGCGCATATCATAGCGCTGACCCGTGACTGACAGGGCGTGGCGAGAGGCGCACTGACCCAACTTCAGGCGTCTGAAACACCCGCTTCGGCAAAGGTCGCCATGCCGGAATGGCAAGCCACTGCGCCTTGCAAGATGCCAATGGCAAGTGCGCCACCCGACCCTTCGCCCAACCGCATCCCCATGGACAGAAGCGGCGCCTTGTTCAACGCGGCCAGCACCTGACCATGCGCCGCTTCGGCCGACACGTGACCTGCCACCACATGATCCAGCGCGGTCGGGGATATCGCATTGAGGCAGGCAGCCGCGGCCGAGCAGATGAACCCGTCAAGGATGACCGGAATGCGGTCGACACGCGCGCGCGCCATGGCTCCGGCCATGGCCGCCACTTCGCGACCGCCAAGGCAGCGCAGCGCCTCTATCCCGCTGCCTTTCGCCATTGGGTTCGCCTGAAGCCCCGCGCCGACAACCCGCGCCTTTAGGTCAAGACCAGCGTCGTCGACACCCGTGCCACGCCCCACCCAGTCCTCAGGCGCGCCTCCGAACAGCGCGAAGGCGATTGCCGCCGCCGAGGTCGTGTTGCCGATACCCATCTCTCCGGTGACCAGCAGGTCAGTCCGCCCATCGACAGCGTTCCAGCCGATTGCCAATGCGTCCAGCAGATCAGCTTCGTCCATCGCGGGTCCACGGGTGAAATCTGCCGTTGGTGCATCCAGAGACAGCGCATGGACATCCATTTTCGCGCCGAACGTTTTGGACAATTGGTTGATGGCCGCACCGCCATGTTGAAAATTCAGCACCATTTGTTCGGTCACTTCGGCCGGGAAAGCAGATACCCCTTGTGCCGTGATCCCGTGATTGCCAGCAAAGACAATCACTTGTGGCGCATTGACCGCAGGGCGACCGGTGCCACGCCAGCTGCCATACCAAATCGCCAAATCCTCTAACCGTCCCAACGCGCCGGGGGGTTTGGTCAGTTGGCCATTACGATCCTGCGCAGCAGCGCGGGCGTCGCTGTCCGGGTCTGGCGCTCCCAATAGCACCGCTTCAAATTCCAAGAGCGAGGCGAAAGGCGGCGTGGTCATGGCATGATCCCGATTGATTCCCGTTGACACCCTCTTTACCCATGGCAGTGGCCCGCAACCAGACCGCAAAAGACCAAATATGACCAAACACGACACACATACCCATGATGACGCGCCGCTGATCGACCCGGTCGATGTTCCAGCCGCGTTGGGGCTGTTGACCCGTTTGCCGATCAAGGTGGACACAACGCGCGCGGTGGCACGCGGCGCGCAGGCAGCCTGGGCGTGGCCTGTGGCCGGGCTGGTGCCCGCCGGCCTTGCGGCCGTGACCGGCTTTGCGGCATTGGGTCTGGGTGCGGGGCCAATTTGGGCCGCGACATTAGCGGTGGGCGCGCAGGTGATGGTCACCGGAGCCATGCACGAAGACGGGCTGGCCGACACAGCGGATGGGCTGTGGGGTGGCCAAGACACAGCGCGCCGCCTTGAAATCATGAAAGACAGCCGGATCGGCGCCTATGGTGTGATCGCATTGATCTTGGCGCTTTTGCTCAGGATCAGCGCACTCGCGGCCCTTCTGCCCCTGTCCGGCGCATTCGGGGCTATTCTGGTCTGCGGGCTGGTGAGCCGGGTGCCGATGGTGATCCTGATGGCCTCGCTGCCAAATGCACGCAAGGTAGGACTGGCCCAATCCGTTGGTCGCGTTCCGGTCAAGACGGCCGGGCTTGCCACCGCTCTGGGCGGCGTGGCGACCTTGATCTTCGCACCTTGGGCGCTGCTGGCGCTGTTTTTCTGGATTGCGGTCCCGGTGTTGGCCTTGGCGGCATTGGCCAGAACGAAAATCGGCGGTCAGACCGGCGACATCCTTGGTGCCAGCCAACAGCTTTCCGAGATTGCGGCGCTGGCGGTCTTCGCGGCGCTGCTTAGTCAGACCTAAACACAAAAAACCGCCGCCCGGTGTCCCGAACGGCGGATTTTCTTCTGCGTCGAACGCCGCGCTTAGGCGGCGCGCGACATCAGCACATCGCTTACGCGTTTTTGCGCGGCCAGCTCATCCCCACCACCAACGGCGGCGACTTCGCGGGTTAGACGCTCAAGCGCGGCTTCATAAAGCTGACGCTCGGAATAGCTTTGTTCGCGCTGATCATCCGTGCGGTGAAGGTCGCGCACGACCTCAGCGATGGATTGCAGATCGCCCGAGTTGATTTTCTGCTCGTATTCCTGCGCCCGACGCGACCACATGGCGCGTTTCACACGGGCCTTGCCTTTCAACGTGTCCATTGCCTTCGACACTTCATCCGGGCTGGCCAAGCTGCGCATCCCGACTTCGGTCGCCTTGTGGGTCGGCACGCGAAGCATCATCTTGTCTTTTTCAAACGAAATGACAAAAAGCTCCAGCTCGATCCCGGCGACTTCTTGTTCTTCGATCGAAACGATCTTGCCAACGCCATGCGCCGGATAGACGACAAACTCGTCAGGGCGGAAATCCAGCTTTTTCTTGGTCATACAACGCATCCTTTGCGTATTTGTTTCAGTGTGCGGTCGGAATACGCGCTGTTCGCGAAGCGAAAAGAACACCGCAGGGGGCAAACGCTCCCTTCGGGTCAATCTCATTTTCGAAACAATCTGCCATGTGGCAGGGTGGATCCCAACTGTCTGACAGGGAGTATAGCACAAAATGCGCCCTGCAGAAAGTGCCGCAGTGCAGCAGCGCGCGTTAATCAAACCCGAACAGTAACTTAGAAGACTGACCGGCGGTCAAATACAGATCAAAACGGGCAGAAAACCTCGGCTATTCGAATCACTGCTCTGCAGGGGCTTCGGAGAAGTATTTCTGCATCTTGCCCTCTTCCCCATCGCGTTCTTCCGCGTCGGGCATTGGGTCTTTGCGTTCGATGATCACGGGCCAGAGCTCGGAATATTTGCGGTTGAACTCGACCCAGCTTTCGGTGCCCGGCTCAGTGTCTGCGCGGATCGCATCCGCCGGACATTCGGGTTCACAAACACCGCAGTCGATGCATTCATCAGGGTGAATCACCAGCATATTCTCGCCTTCGTAGAAACAATCTACGGGGCAAACCTCGACGCAATCGGTGTATTTGCAGGCGATGCAGTTATCTAGAACGACATAGGTCATGTGGACACCTCAATTTGGCTTACCGCCTCCAATATTGCAGGGCGCGCGATCAATCAAGCATTCCACCACGGGAAACTGGCAAGTTGCGACGATCTTTCTTGGTTGGGCGGCCTTTGCCGTAGAATTTCTTGCCCGAGGTAAGACCTTCCGGGACAGAATTCTGGCGCGGCTGTGGTGGATCAAGATCCTCATACAGCGCCTGTGCCTCGGTGGCAGGACCACGACGAGTCGATAGGACCTGAATACGGATCACCCGAACCTGATTGCCTTGCGGGAAGGTCAACACATCCCCGGACCCAACATTGAAGGCGGGTTTTGACACCTTGGTGCTGTTGACCCGCAAGTGGCCTGCTGAAATCAACTTGGTCGCCAACCCACGCGTCTTGAAAAACCGCGCATGCCAAAGCCACTTGTCGGCCCGCATCTTCGGGCCGTTCGAAGGGGCGGCATCACCGCCCCCTGAGTTGTCGGCCTTCACCAATCAGTTCTTTTCCTTCAGCGCCAACAGAGCCGCGAACGGGTTGTCAGGATCGATGGCTTTTTCCTTGCGCGGACCAGACTGATAGCTTTTGGGCTTGTTGTCCTGCGGTCCTTTGCGCGGACCACCCCGGCCCGGCTTGCCACCTTGCTTGCCACCGGGTTTGCCACCCTGCTTTCCACGAGGACGATCGCCCTGCGCCGCCCGTTCGCCGCGCGGTTTTCCACCGCGCGCGCGGCCAAAACCACCCCATGTGAAGGTATAAAAGACCTCTGTTTCGGGGGCCTCTTCGCCGTCGGAAGCGGGCGCCGCATCTGTGGCAGACGTTTCCGTCGGCACCTCGGTAGGGGCTTCGGTTGGTGTCTCGGTCGGGACTTCAACCGGCACTTCAACCGGCGCTTCGGCCGGCACTTCAGTGGGGGGCGCTGCAGGTGTTTCGTTTGGCGTCTCGGTTGGCGTTTCGACAGGGGGATCACCGGCAACCGTGCTGTCAGCCGCCCCAACTGCGGGCGCTTTCACCTTCACACGCTCGGCCTTGTCAGCCTTGTAGCCAAGTCCCTGCATCAAGTCGGCAAACTGCTCCAGCGTCATGCCAGTGATCGACAGCATGTCGGCTTTCGCCTCAAACCCGCCACGGCTGTCTTCAGCGCGCAGCTGGTCGGCCAGACGTTCCAACATGTCGATCCGGATCGCACGGGCACCGGCTGGGCGGTAACCTGCCAGCAAATAGGCATGCGGGTCGACACCGCTGACCGCAGGGATCGTCACCAAACCGGGCGGGGGCGATTCCGGAAACTCGGACAGGTCTTTGAACAGGCTGTCCAGCACCAGACGCAGACGCGTCGGCGCGGGTTTCAGCAGCAAAGGCATGAAGATCGTGAACTGGCCGAACCGGACGCCATGCTTGCGCAATGCCGCGCGGGCATCCTGATCCAACTCTTTCACTTCCTGCGCCACCTGATCGCGCGGGATAATGCCCAACGCCTCGATCATGCGGAACCCAAAACCCCGGGCCAGACCGGTCAGCGTCTCGTCTTTTTCGATGGTGGTCAGCGGCTCGAACAGCGCCTGCACCTTGCGGTCGATGAAGTGCTGAAGGCGGCGGGTGACCTTTTCAGCGACATCCGTTCCGGCTTCCTCGTCAACAAAGGCCTGCACGCGCGGCTTTAGCAGCTCGTCGCCCTTGACCAGCTTACCAACGGCAAGCTCGCCCCACATCAACCCGCCCTGCTCAGTGAAATCAAGCTCGGTATCGGGCGCGTTATAGAAACGGTCCGCACGCAGGTGGAATTCGGGCGCGAGCGCCTTCATGCTGGCCGCGCGGAGGGTTTTTGCCTCTTCCGGGCTTTGGGCGGAGTCCTGACGAAACTGGAACCCCTCCAGTCGACCAACAAATTGGCCTTCGACCGTCACTTCACCTTTGTCATTCACGTCAGCCACGAGGCTCTCCTTCTGTTTCAACCGCCGCAGCAACACAGAGGTGCGGCGATCTACAAATCTTTTGGTCAATGCGCTGTGTAGTGCATCCGACAGGCGATCTTCTACAGCACGCGCTTCGCCGCGCCAATGGGCAACATCATCCAGCCAATCGCGTCGTTGTGCAACATATGTCCATGTGCGAATATATGCCAACCGTTTGGAAAGCGTGTCGATATCGCCTTCGGTGCGGTCAATCCGCTTCACCTGCCGGGCAAACCAGTCTTCGCGCACGCGCCCATGTTCGTGGATGTCATTGAAAAGGCTGGTGATCAGACCGGCGTGTTCTGCATGGCTGATACCGCGGAAATCGGGCAAGCGGCACACATCCCACAAAAGCCCGACAGAGCGCCCGTCAGTGGCGCGCGCGGCCACCTCGGCGTCTTCCGCAAGCATCTTCAGGGCCACAAGGTCATCCGCGTCCCGCGCCCGCGCCAACCAGCTGTTGGTGGTGGGCAATTCGAGTGAGCGAATAAGTGCCTGCACATTGCCAAACGCCAGATCGCCGTTACGCCAACACAGCTTGCGGATCGGCGTGAAGGAATGCGAGGTGATGGCATCGGCCATCTCATCGGAAAGCGGCGCGGCCTCGCCCGTCACCCCGAACGAGCCGTGTTTCATATAGCGCCCTGCCCGTCCGGCGATCTGCGCCAGCTCGTTGGGCGCTAGCTGCCGCATCCGGTGGCCGTCAAACTTGGACAGGGCCGAAAACGCCACATGGTCGATATCAAGGTTCAGCCCCATCCCGATGGCATCCGTGGCGATCAGGTAGTCGACCTCGCCGTTCTGATACATCTCGACCTGTGCGTTGCGCGTGCGGGGCGACAGCGCGCCCATGACGACAGCCACGCCCCCTTTTTGGCGACGCATCAACTCGGCAATGGCGTAAAGGTTATCGACCGAGAACCCCACGATCGCCGAGCGCCCCGGCATGCGGCTGAGTTTCTTAGAGCCGGAATGAACCAACTCGGAAAACCGCTCGCGATAGAGGAACTGCACCTCAGGCGCCAAACCCGCGATGGCGCTGCGCATCGTGTCGGACCCCATGAACAGCGTTTCCTGCGTGCCGCGCATGTGCAGCAGCCGGTCGGTGAACACGTGCCCGCGTTCCGGGTCGGCGCAAAGCTGGATTTCGTCGATGGCGACAAATTCTGCCCCGACGCCCAGCGGCATCGCCTCGACCGTCGCGACCCAATATTGCGCGCGTTCGGGCACGATGCGCTCTTCGCCAGTGACCAGCGCGACCGCATTGGGGCCACGAAGGGCCACCAGCTTGTCATACACCTCGCGCGCCAGAAGGCGCAGCGGCAAGCCAATTACCCCGGTGCGGTAGCCCAGCATCCGATCCAACGCATAGTGGGTTTTGCCCGTGTTGGTCGGGCCAAGAACGGCCGTGATCCGCGGGCCACCCCGCGCATTGTCCGAGACCATGTTCTGCCTTTCCCGTCGCTGTTCGGCAGGCGCGCCCGCGCGCGCCATTTCCGATCAGATATCCTGCCCGTCCGCCGCTTCAAGCCGCTGAACGGCCTCTTTTACGTCGGGGTTGCGGGGATGTATAGCAAGCGAGAGGCGATAGGCATCCAGCGCGCGGCGTGGGTCGCCCAGATCCTCCATGATGATGCCCAGCCCGGTCAGTGCTGCGAAATGGCGCGGCTCCAACGCCAGTGCACGGGCGATATCATCCAGCGCCAACCCCAGCCGACCCGCCCGATAGAAGGCTGTGGCGCGGGCGTTCCATCCTTCGGCAAAGTCCGGCGCGTGATCTGTCAACGCGCTCAGATGCTCGATTGCAGCCTCAAGGTCGTCGCCCTCCATCGCCTTGCGCCCCCGCGCCAAAAGCAGGTCCAGCGCGTCGGAGCCTGACTTGGACCAAAGCTCCCAGACCTCGTCCTCCAACGCTTGCCAGTTGCTGTCATCGGCCTGACGCAAAAGCGCCAAAAGGCGATCCAGTTCGCTCTGACCTTCCCCCGTGATCAATTCAGAGGACACCGACTGGCTGTCCCCCAGATCCGTTCCTTGTGCCAAAAGCGCACCAGAGGATCCGCCCAGACAGGTGATCATCGCCAAGGCGAACAGGCTGTTGAAGTTGCAGGCGGTCAGAATGCGGCAGGTCATACGTCAAGTTAACGCCATGCCGGGGCCGGTAACAGACACTTTCCCGTGCAAACGGCAGGTTTTCGCCCGTCTGATGGTTCCCACACGTCACTTCGGCCGAAAAGCCGTTTACGCCCGCGTCAACGCTGCGTTAGCATTCAGATGATACAAAAGCCCTGTCGGGCACCAATCGGAGGATTACACGTGAGTGACGTGATCAATAAGGCTGTGGCTTCGCTGAACGAGAAGATGAGCGATGGGTTTGACGGCGGAACTGCCAAATTCGTGATCGAAGGCGAAGGCGCGATCATTGTGGATGGAAGCGGCGCACGCGCAGGCGATGACGACGCAGATGTCACTCTGACGGCCGATGCTGGCGTGTTTCAGGACATGCTGTCGGGCGAAATGAACCCGACCACTGCGTTCATGACTGGCAAACTGTCGGTCGATGGCAACATGGGACTGGCCATGCAACTTGGCGCTGCGTTGGGCTAGAATGGTCTGACAAGGGTCAATCGGGGGGCGAGATGAGCGACGCACCGCTGTTTGCAGATATCGCCAAAGGTCCGCCTGACGGGCGGGCGTTTTGGCGCATGACCTCGGACGGGGTCAGGCTGCGTCTTGGTCACTGGCCGCGCATCAGCGAAACACCTTTGCGTGGCACCGTTCTGCTGTTTCCCGGTCGCACCGAATATATCGAGAAATATGGCCTGATCGCCGCAGAATTGGCCGCGCGCGGGTTCGACACGCTGACGATTGACTGGCGCGGGCAAGGGTTGTCAGACCGGCCCGATGCCGAACGCGAGCTGGGTCATGTCAGCCATTTCGACGAATACCAAACCGATTTGGCTGAAATGATGGCCCTTGCCACGGAATTGGACCTGCCCCGCCCCTTTACCCTGCTGGGCCATTCGATGGGCGGCTGTATTGGTCTGCGGTCGCTCCAGAATGGGCTGGATGTCGTCGGTGCCTGTTTTTCCGCGCCGATGTGGGGCATCACCATGTCAACACCGCTCAAGCCCATTGCCTGGAGCCTGTCTTGGGCGTTGCATCAAACCCCGTTGAAGCTGATGCTGTCACCCGGAACCGCGCGGGCGACCTATGTTTCCACGCAGCCGTTTGACGACAACATGCTGACCACGGATCGCGAGATGTATGCGCTGATGCAAGATCAGGCCAAGCAGCATCCCGAACTGACCTTGGGCGGACCCACCACCGGCTGGCTGTTCGCCGCATTGACCGAAATGCGGGATCTGATGGCAATGCCAGCCCCATCGTTGCCGGCTGTCGCCTTTCTTGGCACACACGAACGCATCGTCGAGCCGGGACCGGTTCACGACTACATGGCGCGCTGGCCGCTTGGTCGGCTTGAGATCGCCCAAGGATGCGAACACGAGGTGCTGATGGAAGCCCGACCGATCCGCAAACGCGTATATGAGGCTTTGGAGATATTGGCACAGCGGCAGAGCGAGACGTCAGCGGCCTGAGCCAGCCAACTGGCGCGCAGGACACCCCTTCGCCACATCAATCGCAATCGAGTAAATTCAATTTCTTGGCACAGCGGCCATCATCGCCTGCACATGTGACACCAGGGCGCGGGTCGATCCGTCCAGCCCTGCCCCATCACGCGCGCCGGTCACCACCGGTTCCAGCGCGACAGCCAGTTCCTTGCCCAGTTCGACGCCCCATTGGTCGAACGAGTTGATGCCAAGGATCACGCCCTCCACAAACACCCGATGTTCATAAAGCGCGATGATCTGGCCCAAGACATGCGGCGTCAGCTTGGGATAGACCAACGTGGTCGACGGGCGGTTGCCGGGAAAGACGCGGTGCGCGGCCTGCCGCTCCAGCTCGTCTCCGCTAAAGTCCATGGCCGCCATCAGCGCGCGCGCTTTCTCCAGACTGCGCCCCTGCATCAGGGCTTGCGACTGTGCAAGGCAGTTGGCGACGAGCAAGCTGTGTTGATGGGCCAGCTCACCCTCATGCCCTGTCGCGCCCACGAGAAATTCACATGGAATGATATCCGTGCCCTGATGGATCAATTGATAGAACGCATGTTGGCCGTTGGTGCCGGGTTCGCCCCAGACCACGGGGCCTGACGGCACGGACAATGGTTGCCCGTCCAGCGCCACGCGTTTTCCGTTGCTTTCCATCTCGAGCTGTTGAAGGTAGGCCGGCAGCCGTGCAAGGCGTTGTTCATAGGGTAAAACAGCCCGTGTCGGGTAGCCACAGACCTGCCGATGCCAAATCCCGACAAGCGCCAGCATCAAGGGCATGTTCGCGCGCCCGTCTGTGGTGCGGAAATGGTCGTCCATATCGCGCGCACCGGCCAGCAATTGTTCAAACCGCTCAGGCCCGATCGCGATCATCAGCGAAAGCCCGATGGGGCCCCACACCGAATATCGCCCGCCAACCCAGTCTTCAAAGCCGAACACGCGTTCAGCGGCGATGCCCCAATCGGTGGTCTTTTCAAGGTTCGAGGACAGCGCCACGAAATGCAGCCCGACCCCGGCTGCCCCAAGATCACGCATCAGCCAATCGCGCGCCGTCGCGGCATTGGTCATCGTTTCGATGGTCGTAAAGGTCTTGGATGCCACGATCACCAGCGTTTCGGCCGGGTTCAACCCCGACAGCACATCCGCGATCTGCGCCCCGTCCACGTTCGACACAAAATGAACCCGTGGCCCGTCATGGTAGGGCGACAGCGCCAGCGTCGCCATGGCGGGCCCCAGATCAGAGCCACCGATCCCGATATTGACCACATCGCGAAAGCGTCCGCCACCGGGGGCTCGGATCTGACCGGATCGCAAACGAGACGCGAAATCGCGCATACGGGTCAGCGTCTGGCGCACCTCTGGCATGACATCCTGACCGTCAACGTGGATTTGTGCCTCGGACCCGGCACGCAACGCCGTGTGCAGCACAGCGCGCCCTTCGGTGAGGTTGATTTTTTCGCCACAGAACATCGCGTCGCGCCGTGATGCCACCTGCGCCGCATCCGCCAGTGCCAACAGCAAGTCAACGCCCGTATCGTCCAACGCGGTCTTGGACCAGTCGAACACCAGCCCGTTCGTGCGCGTTGAAAACGCCGCCGCGCGGTCGCCATCCGCAAACAACGCGGCGATATCACGGTCCTTATTGGCGTCGTGATAGACCTTCAGATCACTGATATCCATTGTTCCCCCACCCCGTGTTGGCAGCTAGGCCGCCCAATGCACCGTCATATCCGGCAAAACGGCTTTGACCGGTGCCTCGATCGCGTCATCCGCCTTGAGCGCCACGGCCAAAGCCGCGCGTTTCGCTTCACCCAGGATCAACAGGTGTTTTGACATCGCCCCGTTCAGAACCGGGGCGGTCAGCGTGACGCGCGGCTCGCTCGCCCCTGGCGCGCGCATAGCAAGCACGGCCGGCGCACGCGTCGACAACGCATCTGACAGCCGATCTGCCCCCGGAAACAAGCTGGCCGTGTGCATATCAGCCCCCATCCCCAGCAGCACGATCGACAAGGGCAAGGCATCAGAAACCCCGCGCGACAGGGCGTCCAGGCTGTCTTCGGGTGCTGCGGTGTCCGCGTAAAGCGGCACCAGACGCGCCTTGGCGGCGTTGTTGACCAACAGCCGCGCCTTCAACAACGCCGTATTTGACCGCGGGTCGCTTTCCGGCACCCAGCGTTCGTCGGTCAACATGACATCCACCCGCGCCCAATCCAGATCGACAGCGCAAAGGGCATCGAACACCGGACCGGGAGACGTCCCGCCGGGCACCGCCAACGACGCGCGATCCTCGTGATCCAGCATCGCCACCAATTCCGAGGCCAGCGTGTCCGCCAAATCCAGCATCATCATGTCGCGATCGGCATATTCGATCAGTTTCATTCGCGGATCTCCCTCCAGCGACGTCCGTCTTTGTGGAGCAGCATAAGCGCCTCTTCCGGTCCCGTCGAGAAAGCGTCGTAAAGCCTGGGCTTGTCGCGACGGTCTACCCAGCCAGCAATGATCGGATCGGTCCAGGCCCAGGCGGCTTCTACTTCGTCTCCGCGCATGAACAGCGTTTGGTTGCCCCGAATCACATCCATGATCAGCCGTTCATAGGCATCAGGGGCATCGGCCACATCATCGCCAAGGGCTTCTGCAAAGGTCATATCCAACGGCACGTCGATCAGACGCATGCCGCCCAGTCCGGGTTCCTTGATCGTGACCTTCAAATCCATGCCTTCATTGGGTTGCAGGCGGATCGACAATTCGTTGGCGGACTGGCCGGTATCCTCTTCAAAGATCGAATGAGGCGGTTCCTTGAAGCGCACGACGATTTCGGACATCCGGGCGCGCAGACGTTTGCCCGTGCGCAGATAGAAGGGTGTCCCGTTCCAGCGCCAGTTCGAGATATGCAGCTTCATCGCCACAAAGCTTTCAGTGGTGCTGGCATCGGTTTCGGCGTCCTGAAGATAGGTCGCCACGCTGTCGCCACCGCGATATTGCCCCCGCACGATATCGTCAGAGGTCACCGGATCAAGGGCGCGTATGATCTTCAGTTTCTCGTCACGCACAGCGTCAGGTTCGAATTTCGAAGGCGGCTCCATCGCGGTCAGGCAAAGAAGCTGCATCAGGTGGTTCTGCACCATGTCGCGCATCGCGCCCGACTTGTCATAGTAACTGCCGCGACCTTCGACCCCGACGGTTTCGGCCACCGTGATCTGGATGTGGTCCACGTATTGCGCATTCCACAGCGGTTCAAACAGCATGTTTCCAAAGCGCAAGGCCATAAGGTTCTGGACGGTTTCCTTTCCAAGGTAGTGGTCGATGCGATAAATCTGACCCTCATCGAAATGCCGGGCCAGCACCTGGTTCAGCGCCCGCGCAGTCGCCTGATCATGCCCAAAGGGCTTTTCGACCACGATGCGCGCCTCGGGCCCGGCAATGCCATGGCGATGCAAGCGTTCCGCGATGGGCCCAAACAGGTTTGGTCCGACCGAGAAATAGAAGGCCTGCACGTGCTCATCGCGAATTTCGGCCTTTAGCTTGTCCCATCCCTGTTCCCCAACCGCGTCGACCTGAACAAAACACAGCCTGTCAAGAAAGGCTGACAACACCTTGGGATCGCACTTCTTTTTGGAAATGAATTCGCGCACCGCTTCGCTGACGAACGCCCGATACCCTTCGGTATCCATGTCGCTGCGCGCCACGCCGATGATGCGCGCGGTGTCGGGCATTTGTTCATCTTGAAAACGCCGATACAGACCGGGCAGGATCTTGCGGCGCGCAAGGTCACCCGTGCCCCCAAAGATCACAAGGTCGAACGGATCGACTGGAATGACGCGAGAGACCATGGGAACCTCCAAGACTGCGTTAGCGCTAACGAACTGTGTGAAATGCGTTCTACCGATCAATACCCACGAAGTCTAGCATTCATCGGCGCGACCTCAAGCGAAAGTGGTCCGTCACCTAGCCCGTCATGACACACAAAAGCTCGAACATGATCGAGGCGCCCAGATATGCGGTTGCGCCGGATGCATCGAACGGGGGCGAGACTTCAACCAGATCTGCCCCGACAATCTTAGTCCCACGCAAGCCGCGCACCACGTCGAGCGCCTGAAACGAGTTTGGGCCACCCACTTCCGGCGTGCCGGTGCCGGGCGCAAAGGCCGGGTCAACAAAGTCGATATCGTAGCTGACATAGGTGTCGCCTGATCCCGCGATGTCACGAGCTTCGGCCATCACATCGGCCACGCCACGCTTGTGGAATTCTTCGATCGGGATGACCCGGATGCCAACGCTTTCGGCGAAATCCCGGTCCTCGTTGTCATAAGCCGTGCCACGAATACCGATCATCACCACACGCAGAGGGTCCAGAAGCCCCTCCTCCACCGCGCGGCGGAACGGGGTGCCGTGGGTATACATGGTCCCGCCGAAATAGGAGTGATACAAATCCGTGTGGCTGTCGAAATGCACCATGCCCAGCGGCTTGTCTTTGGCCAAAGCGCGCAAAATCGGCAGGGTGCACAGATGGTCGCCGCCCGCTGTCAGCGGCCTGATCCCCGCCGCCTTCACCCGTTCATAGAACCGCTCCATCCGCTGCAAACTGTCCATCAGGTCGGCGGGGTTTGGGGCCACATCGCCCAGATCGGCGCAGTTCGCGGCCTCGAACGGGCGCACACCGGTCGCCCCGTTTTGCGCACGGATCATGGTGGACAGATCGCGCAATTGTCGCGGGCCGTGGCGTGGGCCGGGCCGGTTCGTCGTGCCCCCATCCCACGGTGCGCCGATCAACCCGATCTGCACCTCGGGAAATCGGGGATGGTCAAATTCGACGTGTGGCAGACGCATGAAGGTCGGCACACCTGCAAAGCGCGGCAGATCGAATCCAGAAATCGGCGTGAAGAACGGATCAGACATGGCGAAGCTCCCTTTTCATGAAGGCAGGCTATCGCCTTGCGCAGTCACCGTCACGCCTCCAGTTCGGCATCCCAATAGAGGAAATCCATCCAGCTTTCATGCAAGTGGCCCGGCGGAAACTTGCGCCCGATGTTGCGCAATTCTTCCGCAGCAGGCTGGCGCGGCGGTTTGCGCAGGTTCAGCCCGGAAAACCGCAGGGGCTTTGACCCTTTGCGCAGGTTGCATTTCTGGCAGGCGGCCACGACATTTTCCCAACTGGTCACGCCACCTGCGGCCCGTGGCACCACATGATCAAAGGTCAGATCCCCCTTGGCCCCGCAATACTGGCAACAAAATTCGTCCCTCAAAAAAAGATTAAAGCGCGTGAAGGCCACGCGCTTTTGAGGTTTCACATAGTCTTTCAGGACAACGACCGAGGGGATCCGTATCTCAAGCGACGGGCTTCGGACCACCTCGTCATATTCGACCAATATGTTGACCCGGTCCAGCACCGCGGCCTTCACCGCCTCTTGCCAAGGCCACAGTGACAAAGGGTAGTAGGAAAGCGGTCTGTAGTCGGCATTGAGCACCAGGGCCGCGTGGTTCTTCACGCCACCCCCTTCGCGCACAAAATCTGTCCTGAAGTCTCCGTCCATCGTGCCACATCACCTCACCTTATCGACCCGTCGCGGTCGGATCAGGGCGAGATACCCGCCCCAGCAATATAAGATGACTATATATGGGCAATTCAACCTGACAACCCCTAGATATAGAGGCCGCACCGGCATCACACCACCGTCCGTCAAGATGGTGGAAACGCCAGCTACTTGGGCTGTGCGGCGCGCGCGATGCCCAGCTTGTCTTGCATGAAGCTCAGCGCGACCGACAGGCCATCCATGGCGATGCCGTGCCCCGTGCCCTTCATGATGAAGCCGTAGGTCTCGAACCCTTCGGCTTGCAGGATCTCGCCGCTTTCCGAAAAATGGCCGGGCGGAACCATGTCATCCTGATCGCCATGCACCAGCAACACCGGTGGTTTCGATTTCACCTGCTCCGCGAACTGGTCAGGTTCCAGCATGCGTCCGGAAAACGCCACAAGCCCCGCGATCGGCTCGGCCCGGCGCGGCAGCACGCGTAGCGCCATCATCGTGCCTTGCGAAAACCCAAAAACGATGAGCTGTTCAGGGGTTATCCCCTCATCTTCAAGCACCTGATCCAAGAAGGCATCGATATCCAGCGCGGCCTGATTGGCACCGTTCATGCTGTCTTCTTCGGAAGAACCATCAAGCCACGGAATCGGGAACCACTGAAAGCCCACCGGGTTTCCTGCGCATTTCTCGGGGGCGTCGGGCGCGATGAACGTGGTATCCGGCATGTGTTCTGACAGCGGATCAGACAGACCCAAAAGGTCCGCGCCATCCGCGCCATACCCGTGCAGAAACACGACGACCGACTTGGTCGTGCCCGAGGCAGCCTCGCGGCGTTTTACATCCAGAATGCGGTTCATCATGCGACCCCTTCGCGTTTTTTCTCGACCCGGTAATACGCCCAGAGCAGCCGGGCTGCAACGCCCCTCCAGGGTGTCCAGTCTGCGGCCATGGTGCGCAGCGCTTTGTCGGTTGGCCGGGTGGGCAGATCAAACAGCATCCGGGCCGCCTCTTGTAAGGCCAGATCACCCGCCGGAAAGATGTCGGCGCGGGCCAGCGCGAACAAGGCATAGATTTCGGCGGTCCAAAGCCCAATACCCGGCACGGCAGTCAGGGTCGCGATCACCTGATCTGACGGTGCGCGACGCAATGCTGGGTAATCCAGCCCCGCCCCAGCCAGCGCGTGGGCATAACGGATTTTGGGGCGCGACAGGCCCAAAGCGGCAAGACCTTCCGGGCTGGCTTGGGCGACGCTGTCGGGTGTGGTCATCCCGGCCGCGTCAATCCGCGCCCAGATCGCCGCCGCCGACGCGGTTGAAACCTGCTGACCGACGATGGCAAACAAGAGGGCTTCAAAACCGTCGTCGCGAAGGCGCAGCGGTATTTCGTCGATCTGATCCAGAACACCCTGAAATCTGGGCTCCTTGGCGCAAAGCCACGCGGCACCTTCGTGCAAGCAATCCGGCCCACGGATCAGGCGCTCTGTGTGGTCAGCCACGTCAGCGCCTCTTGAGCGGTTTGCGCATGATCGCAGTCCAACATCGCGGGCCGGTCCAGCAAGGCGACCGGCAACCCCAAGGCGCGCGCTGCATCAAGCTTTGCGCGGGTCGGACCACCTGAGTTTTTTGCCACAACCCACTCTACTGCATATGTTTTCAGCAAACGCATTTCATAAGCCAGAACAAAAGGCGGCTGGCCGATAATCCAGCTTCCCTCATAGGGAAACGGGTCATTTGTTCGGTCCACACGCCGGCAAAACAGCGTTCTGCCTTTTGCAAGACCGGCCCATTTGTCGATGGATTGCGCCCCGGTCGCCAGAAACACGCGCGCGCGCTGCGGGATCAGCTTTTCGACGTCTTTCTCCGTTTCAACACTGTGCCACAGATCGCCGTCCTGAGCGCGCCAGGCGGGGCGCAGCAGGCGCAGATATGGCACCCCCAATCGCCGCGCAATGGTCAGGCTGCGGCTGGAAATCTGGGTTGCGAACGGATGCGTTGCGTCAATCACGGCGTCAAACTCGCCGTCTTGCATAAAGCGTTCTTGCGCGGCCTCGCCTCCAAACCCGCCCCTGCGAGTTTGGATGGGGAACAACCTTGGCGCGTCGGTGACACCCGCCAGTGACGCGACCGCATCCACGCCGTCTGCGACGAACAGGTCCGCCAGCGCGCGCGCTTCTTGCGTTCCTGCCAGCAGTAAGGTTTTCACGACGCCCGCGCGATCACCGCGCCTTTGCGGTCGATCATGACAACATCAAGGGCAACGTCCGCATCCCGCAACATCTTGGCGGCCTCGCGCCGGGCTTTCTCGACGATCAAGTCTGACATCTTTTTTCCATGTTTTTCATAGGCCTCAAGGGCCGTATTCATGTGCTTTACTTCGGCGTCATCCAGCCAGATGGCGAGTGTTTCAAAATTCACCTGACTGCGTCCTGAATGCAGATCGCGCGCGCCTTGTGCCAGTTTCGTCAATTTTCCAATACCTCCGCCAATGGTCGCACGCTGGATCGGGTGGCGCGCGAGATATTTCAACAATCCCCCAACAA
Source organism: uncultured Aliiroseovarius sp. (assembly GCF_947497285.1). GTDB lineage: Bacteria > Pseudomonadota > Alphaproteobacteria > Rhodobacterales > Rhodobacteraceae > Aliiroseovarius. The sequence goes on from NZ_CANMFT010000008.1 coordinate 150,678, forward strand.
AATCCCCCATATCAAGCATTGCGCCATCCGGTAGGCCATAAAGCGCCTGCACCGCGCGTTCGGACGTTGCGCCTGTGCAGCCCGCCACATGTGCCAACCCCTCGGCGCGGGCCACGTCAATGCCCCGGTGGATCGAGGCGATCCATGCGGCGCAGGAAAACGGGCGAACGATGCCCGTCGTGCCAAGGATCGACAGCCCGCCTTTGATGCCAAGACGCGGATTCCAAGTCTTTTCAGCCAGTTCCGCGCCATTCCTAACCGAGATCGTGACATCCAGATCCGCGCTTTTTCCGAACGCATCCGCCGCTTCGTGAATGACCCCTTTCATCATCTGGCGCGGCACAGGGTTGATCGCGGGTTCGCCCGGTGGAATGGGCAGGCCGGGTTTGGTGACGATGCCCACGCCATCACCTGCCAGAAAGCGGATGCCTTGCCCCGGTTGCCTGGACGCGACATGCGCGCGGATCAGGGCACCGTGGGTCACATCCGGGTCGTCGCCCGCATCCTTGATGATCGCGGCTTCGGCCCAGCCGTCATCCCGCGCGGCCTCTTCAATCTGGAATGTTGGGGTTTCACCTTTGGGCAGGGTGATCGTGACCTGTGACGGCACACCTGCGCCCCACACCCCCTCCAGCGCCGCCTTTACGGCAGCCGTAGCGCAGGCGCCCGTGGTCCAGCCACGGCGCAGTTTGGGGGGCAAATCACTGCTCATCGCGCCGACTATAGGCGCAGCGGTGCACGCCGCCAATCCATCGTTTGGGGTCGCAACGGCGCTTTTCGTTGCCCGCCGTCCGGTGCATAAGAAGCCAATGAGCGAGTCGTCCACTTATACCCCGCCCCCCTTGCCAGGAACTGACTGGCCCGTGATGCAACCCGGTTGGGTGTGGCTGTGCGGCGCCGGTCCCGGCGATCCCGGGCTTTTGACGATCCATGCGCTCAACGCGCTGTCCCAGGCCGATGTGATCGTGCATGACGCGCTGGTGGCACCCGAGATCTTGGCGTGGGCGCGTGCCGATGCTGAAGCGATCTATGCCGGCAAGCGCGGTGGCAAGCCCTCGGCCTTGCAGCGCGATATTTCCCTGCAACTGGTGGATTTGGCGCGCGCCGGCAAGAAGGTCCTGCGCCTGAAAGGTGGCGATCCCTTTGTATTCGGACGTGGTGGCGAAGAAGGTCAGACCCTTGTGCAGCATGGCGTTCCGATCCGCATTATTCCCGGCATCTCGGCCGGGATTGGCGGGCTGGCTTATGCGGGCGTTCCCGTCACCCACCGTGACGTCAACCAATCGGTGACCTTCGTGACGGGGCACGACCAGTCGGGCGAAACGCCCGGCACGCTGGATTGGGCCGCGATTGCGCGCGGATCACAGGTAATCGTGATCTATATGGGCATGAAGCATCTGGACCGCATCCGCACTGCGCTGGTCGAGGCGGGTCGCCCGAGTGATGAGCCGGTGGCGATCACTTCAAACGCGACGACGCCGCAGCAGCAGGTTTTGGAAACCACCCTTGGCAGCTGCGTCGAGGACGCCGCGCGCGACGGGATCGGCGCGCCTGCGATCATCTGCGTCGGTCGCGCCGTCCTGATGCGACAGGCCTTGGACTGGCAGGCGATGGCAGCCGGTCATGCGCCCCGCAACACCGACCCGCTGGGCCGTGGGCGCCCGGCCGAGGATCGGTGATGCCCGCCGCCGCGCGAAACGGTCAGCGCGGGCTTATCCTATCCGCGCCGTCGTCAGGCAGCGGCAAGACCACCCTGACCTTGGGCCTTTTGCGGGCGCTGTCACGCCGCGGTGTGGATGTCAGCGGTGCAAAATCCGGCCCCGACTACATTGACCCGCGTTTTCACGCCGCCGCCTGTGGGCGCGACTGTCCAAATCTGGACGCGTGGGCGATGAAACCCGCACGGATCGACGCTTTGGCCGCGTCTGGCGCGGACCTGTTACTGATCGAAGGCGCGATGGGGCTGTTTGACGGTGCACCGCCACACGGGCGCGGGGCCACGGCCGATCTGGCCCGCCAGTTGGGTCTGCCCGTGGTGTTGGTCATCGACTGCGCGCGGTTGGCGCACTCTGTCGCGCCGCTTGTCAACGGGTTTGCGTCACACGACCCTGACGTCCGCGTCGCGGGTGTGATTCTAAACAATGTCGGCAGCCCGCGCCACGAGGCAATGCTGCGCGCCGCACTGCACCCAAGCAATATTGCGATATTGGGCGCGGTTCATCGCCAAACGGGCATGGCGCATCCCTCGCGCCATCTGGGCTTGGTGCAGGCGGGTGAACATCCGGATTTGCAGTCCTATCTCGACCGTGTGGCCGATGCTGTGGAGGCTGCGCTTGATCTGGAGGCGCTGGTGGCGCTGGCGGAACCGATCACGGCGCGCGCAGAGGCCATGGCGTGTCTGGCGGCACCGGGCAAGCGGATCGCCATCGCGTCAGACCGGGCCTTTGCCTTTGCCTACCCACATATTCTGGCCGATTGGCAGGCAGACGGCGCGGCCATCCTGCCCTTCTCGCCGCTGGCCGACGAAGCCCCGGCGCGCGACGCCGACTTCATCTTCCTGCCCGGTGGCTATCCCGAGTTGCACGCCGCCACGCTGGCCGCAGCACAGACGTTCAAGGCCGGACTGCGCGCCGCCACCTGCCCGATCTATGGCGAGTGCGGGGGGTATATGGTGCTGGGCCGCGCGATCACCGACAAGGACGGAGATCGCCACGAGATGTTGGGGCTGCTCGACCTTGAAACCAGCTTCGCGACGCGCAAGTTGCATCTTGGCTACCGGACCCTTCACGCGACCCACGGCCCCTTCCCCGGCGCATGGGCTGCGCATGAGTTCCACTATGCGACCACCCTGCGGGCCAATGGCCAAGCGCTGTTCGATGCGAGGGATGCGGAATGCACCGCCTTGCCCCCTATGGGTCTGGTGAACGGCCAAGTCTCAGGCAGCTTTGCGCATCTGATCGACCGCGCCTAGACGGCAGCGGTCAATTGCCGCGTCGCGGCTGGTTTTTCCATCTGGTCAAATCCGCGCCCCGCAGATACCCATATGCGCATGAGTGACGCGATCCAGACCCCAGGCGACGACGCCCGCGCCAAGCGCAATGTGACCATCCTTGTGCTGGCGCAGGCTTTTCTGGGCGCGCAGATGCCGATGATTTTCACCATGGCAGGGCTGGCCGGGCAATCGCTGGCGTCGAACCCCTGCTGGGCGACGCTGCCAATCTCGCTGATGGTCGGCGGCTCGATGTTCTTCGCCAATCCTGTATCTTGGGTCATGCAGACCTATGGCCGCCGTGTGGGCTTTTGGCTTGGCACGATGGGTGGCACGCTGGGCGCCGCGATCAGCGCCTATGCCCTGACCCAAGCCGATTTCGGTATCTTCCTTCTCGGGTCGTTCCTGATGGGGCTATATCAATCCTCGCAAGGGTTCTTTCGGTTTGCGGCGGCCGACACGGCTTCGGCCGCGTTCCGACCCAAAGCGATTTCTTATGTCATGGCGGGCGGTCTGGCCTCGGCGGTCATTGGACCTCAGCTGTTCAACGCCACAAACGACGCGATGGTCGTGCCCTTTCTTGGGGCTTATCTGACCATCATCGCGATCAACATTCTGGGCTCGTTCCTATTTTTGGGGCTGGACATCCCCAAGCCGCCGAAGCCGCATGTGGATGACCCCAAAGGCCGCACAAGACGCGAGCTTTTGCGCGACCCTGTCATCGCCGTTGCGATCATCTGCGGGATGGTATCCTACGCATTGATGAACCTTGTCATGACCTCGACACCGCTGGCCGTCGTCGGCTGTGGGTTTGAAACCGATATGGCGGGAAATGTCGTCACCGCACACGTGCTGGCGATGTTCGTGCCCAGCTTTTTCACCGGCCACCTGATCGCCCGCTTCGGCACCCGCAAGGTGATCGCAACCGGGCTGGCCATTCTTGGGCTGGCGGGCGTCGTCGCGCTGCAAGGCGTCGAGCTTGAGAACTTCTTCATCGCGCTGATCCTGCTGGGCGTCGGCTGGAACTTCGGGTTCATCGGCGCAACCACCATGCTGGCAGGTGCCCATGCCCCGGAAGAGCGTGGCCGCGTGCAGGGCATGAACGATATGATCGTGTTTGGCTGCGTGACCATCGCGTCGCTGGCCTCGGGCGGGTTGATGAACTGCTCAGGCGGATCGACGGTCGAGGGCTGGAACGCGGTCAACATCGCCATGGTGCCGTTTTTGGCGCTGGCGGGCGCGTCGCTGATCTGGCTGATGCTGCGCCCACAGGACGATTTGGCCTGATTGGACGCGCTCGGCGCGTCTGCATCAACTGCCCGTCGCACATCACCTCTTTTTTACAAAAATGTGTCACCGACCGCTTGGCACCAGCTTGCCCAGCGACATTTTGGCATGCCGGACGCTTTGGCTTGAAATCCTTGTGACGGGTCATTAGTTATAAGCCTATAACTAACCTTGCGAGGCCGCCATGCCCAACCAATCCACACCCGTTCGCTGGCTCAAACCGATCGCTGTTGTTGCGTTGGTGTTTGGTCTTCTGACCCTCTTTTCCGGTGGCAACGTGCTGTTTGGCCCGGACGAAGCGCGCGCCTCCGCCGGGCAATATGTCGGTTTCGTGGTCTGGTTCAACTTCCTCGCAGGCGGCGTTTACGTGCTGGCAGCCATCGGCCTGTGGCTTGGCAAGTCCTGGGCCCCCAGATTGGCCGCACTGATCGCCATTGCTACGGCAGTGGTCGGACTGGGCTTCGCATTCGTCGTCTTGCGCGGCAGCCCGTTTGAGATGCGCACGGTCGGCGCCCTGACCCTCAGATTTGCCTTCTGGGCCGCGATTGCCTTGATCACCACCCGACGCTCTGCCCCAGCATGAGCGCGCGCAAATCCACAGACGATCGCAAGACCGAGATCCTGGACGTGACCCTTGATCTGGCCTTCAGGGTCGGGCCGGACCATGTGACGACCGGCATGATTGCAACGCAACTTGGGCTGACCCAACCGGCGATCTACAAGCACTTTCCCAAGAAAGAAGATATCTGGCGGGCCGCGACCGACCGGCTTTGTGCCCTGATCCGCGACAATATCGACCGAACCGCCCAAGCAAACCTGCCCCCGACCCACGCCTTGCGTCGCCTGATACTTGGGCATCTGAAATTGGTCTGCGACACCCCCGCACTGCCCGAAATCATGGTGACGCGCGACCCGTCCGGCAATCTGACCCAAACCCGCCGCCTCATTCTGGAAGCGATGACAGAATTTCGTGCAACGCTTGCGCAATATCTTTCGAACGCCCAACAGACCGGACAACTTCGCCCCGATCTGCGAAGCGAAGATGGCGTGACGCTGCTGATCGGGATCGTGCAAAGCCTGGTGCTGCGCCTGATCGTAACCCGCGACACCGCAACGCTTGTGCCAGACGGCGAACGCCTGCTTGACCTGCAACTGACGCTCTTCGAACGCCAAGGAAAAGACATATGAAAACCGGCTTCAAACTGGCTCTGATCACCCTTCCCATCGCGGCCATTGGCGCGGGCATTCTGGCCTATGTCGTATCGACAAGCCCACCACCCGAACGCAGCACGCTGGCCGAACGCAGCGCCGCGGTGCGGGTGATCCCTGCTGACAGCAGATCACTTGTGCCAACCCTGACCGGGTTCGGGCTTGTGACCCCGCAACGCACGTTCGACGCAATCGCAGAGGTCGGCGGGCGCGTCGAATATGTCAATCCGGGGCTCCGCGGCGGGCAGATCCTGCCCGCAGGCGCCGTGCTTCTGCGCGTATCGCCTACGGATTTCAACCTCGCCATTGCACAGGCCAAGGCCAACATTCGCGCCGCCGAAGCCCGTCTGGCCGAACTGGACGTGTCCGAACAGAACCAGCGCGACGCCCTGGAGATTGAACGCGAGGCGCTGGAGGTAAAAGCATCCGATCTGGCCCGCGCCGAGGCGCTGTTCAAAGCAGGCACCATGTCGAAAGGCGCACGCGACCAGTCCCGTGCCGCCCATCTGGCGCAACGCCAGAAGGTGCAGGGGATTGAAAGCACGCTGGCCTTGTTTCCAACCCAGCGCACCGTTCAGACCGAACAGATCGCCGTTTACCAGGCAACGCTTGCCACCGCGCAACTGAACCTTGAGCGCAGTGAATTGACGTTGCCATTTGCGGCCCGCGTCGCCGCCTATTCCGTCGAGGTCGGGCAGTTTCTGAAAACCGGGCAAACAGCCGCAAGTCTGGACGGGATCGAGCGCGCCGAGGTCGTGGTGCAGGTGTCTCTGGACGATTTCGGCCGTCTGGTGCGGCTTGGTCGCAGCACAGCGCCGACAATGCCGATCGAACCAACCCAGATGACCGAAGCTCTTCACGCCCTTGGACTGACGGCTCAGGTCCGGTTGCGGCTGGGCGAGCAAACCGAAACCTGGCCGGCCACGGTTGACCGGGTCAGCGACGGGATCGACCTACGGTCAGGTACGGTCGGTGTGGTTGTGGTGGTGGAAAACGCCTATGGGCAAAGCGGCCAAGGCAATCGCCCGCCCCTGACCAAAGGCATGTTCGTCGATGTGGTGCTCAGCAGCGCGCCAGTTTCGGGTCTTGTCTTGCCGCGCAGCGCGCTGCGTGACGGCAGTCTCTATGTCGCTGACAGTGACAACCGGCTGCGTATGGTCGCAGCCACACCTCGGTTTGAACAAGGCGAGATCGCGCTTTTTGCCAGCGACACGCTTGCACAGGGCACGCATGTTTTGCTGACCCCGCCAAACCCGGTGATCGAGGGACAATTGCTTGATCCGCATGTGGATGAAGGTCTGATGCCGCAGCTTTTGGCCAAGGACGCAGCTCAATGATCAGGTTTTTCGCAGGTCACCCGACCATCGCCAACCTCTTGATGATCCTGTTCCTTGCAGCGGGGCTGTTTGTCAGCCCGACCTTGCTGCGCGAAACCTTCCCGCGTGCCAATCTCAGCGAGGTTGAGATCAGCGTCCCCTATCCCGGCGCCCGCCCCGAAGAGGTGGAAACCGCGATTTGCGAGCGGATCGAAAGCGCTCTTGATGGGGTGACGGGTCTTGAGAAACACGCGTGCGAGGCGCGCGAAAACGCGGCGCTTGCGGTCGTCAAAATGCGCGAGGGCGACAATTTTCAAACCTTCGTCGCCGATGTGAAGACGGAAGTTGACGCCATCTCGGATTTTCCAGAACGCGCCGAGGCGGCCACCGTCAGACCGTTGGGGCGCACCGATTTCGTCGCCTCGGTCGCGTTGACCGGTCCGCGCACGCGCACGGATCTGAACGACTATGCCGAATACATACGCACCGGTATGCTGCGCTGGGGCGGCATTCCGAAAGTTGACATTCGTGGCTTTGCCACCCGCGAGTTCCAGATCGACCTCCGCCCGTCAGAGCTTCAGAAATTCGGCATTTCCGTCGCTGACGTTGCACGCACGGTGCAGGCAAACAGCCTTGATCTGCCAGCGGGCAACATAGAGGCGGCAACCGAAACACTGCTGGTGCGTGTCGCCGAAGAGCGGCGCGATAGCCGTGCGCTGGAAGCCCTGATCGTGCGGTCCTCGGCGCAGGGGGGACAGGTGCGGCTGGGCGACATCGCAGACATTTCCGAAGGGTTCGCCTCTGATGACGATGTGATCTTGTTCGACGGCAAACCCGCCGCCATCCTTGATATCACCAAGACCCGCGCCGAAGACAGCCTGCGCACAATGGACGCGCTGCAGGGGTTTCTTGACGCCGAACGCGCCCAAGCCCCCCCCGGTGTGACACTTGAAATTACCGCTGACGGCGTGTCGGTGGTGCGCGACCGGCTTACACTGGTGGTGGTCAACGGCCTGCAAGGTCTGGCTCTGGTGTTTATGGTCCTGTGGCTGTTTTTCGGCTTTCGGTTTTCGTTCTGGGTGGCGATGGGACTACCGGTGTCCTTCATGGGCGGCGTCGCCCTGATGGGGCTTGTCGGCTATTCGCTGAACCTGATGACGACGCTGGGCTTGTTGATCGTGATCGGGCTGTTGATGGACGACGCCATCGTTATCGCGGAAAACATCGCCCGGTTGCGCGAAAAAGGGCGCAGTGCGCTGGACGCCGCGGTCGAAGGCGCAAGGCAGGTGTTTCCCAACGTCTTTGCCTCGTTCGGGACAACCGCGATGATTTTCGGCTCGCTTGCCTTTCTTGCCGGTGATCTGGGTGCTGTGTTGCGCGTGGTGCCTGTGGTGATGCTGTTCGTTCTTATGGTGTCGCTGGTCGAGGCGTTCCTGATCCTGCCCCACCACCTGATCCACAGCCTTGAGGTCGCCAACCACGACAAGGGGCTGCGCGCGCGTGTCGAACACGCCGTCGATTGGACGCGCGAACGCCTTGTCGGGCCGCTGGTCGATCTGACGATCCGTTGGCGATATGCGGTGGCAGGGCTAAGTCTTGCGGTGCTGTTGACCTCGGTCAGCATGCTGGCGGGAGGCTATCTGAAATTCACCGCCTTTCCCGAATTGGACGGCGACACGATTGTCGCGCGCGTTCTGCTGCCGCAAGGCACGCCGCTGTCGCGCACCGACCAGATCGTCGCCCAGCTTGAGGCCGGTCTGGACGAGGTCAATGCCACTCTGACGCCCGAGCAACCCAACGAGGCCACTCTGATCCGCCATGTCAGCGTTTTTCACGGTTTGAACCGGGATGCCTTCGAGACCGGCGCCCATGTGGTCACCCTGAGCGTCGATCTTCTGCCCTCGGCCAAACGCGTCAGCACACCGGACGAGATCATGGCGCTGTGGCGCGACACCGTCGGTCCCGTGGCCGATGTGATCAGCCTGAAATACGCCGAAAGCACGATCGGCCCCGCCGGGATCGCCATCGATTTGCGCTTGAAGGGCGACGATCTGGCAGCCCTCAAGGCGGCGTCGATCGAGTTGCAGGATTGGCTGTGGCAGTATGAGGGCGTCACCTCGATCCTTGATGACCTGCGACCGGGCAAACGTGAATTGCGTGTGACGCTCAGGGACAGCGCAGGCCCGATGGGGATCACCGCGGCGATGGTCGCAGACCAGTTGCGCGCCGCCTATATCGGCACCACAATCAGCGAAATGCAGGTCGCCGGAAGCCTGATCGAGGTCACCGCGCAATTTGGCAAGGATGATCGCGGCGACCGGTCCATCTTCGACAACTTCTCGGTCACCCGGAGCGATGGCAGCTATGTGCCCCTGGATATCGTCGCCAAGGTCGAGATCGGTCAGGGCTACAACCGCATCAACCACGAAAACGGGGTGCGCACGGTCACCGTTCAGGGGTCGATTGACACCCGCACCGCGAATGCGAACGCCATCGTCGGCGACACCCTGACGCGCTTTGTGCCAGAGCTTCTGGCGCGCCATCCCGGCGTCACGCTTGATGTCGAGGGTCAGAATGCCGAAGCCGGTAAGACCCAGCAATCCATGCTGAAAGGGTTCGTCATCGGGCTATTGGGCGTGTTCTTGCTGCTCAGCTTCCTGTTTCGCTCGTATCTGGAGCCGATCGTGGTGATGTTGGTGATCCCGCTGTCCCTGCCCGGTGCGATCTTCGGCCACATGGCGATGGGGCTCGACTTTTCGATGCCCAGCATGTTGGGCTTTGTCGCGCTGGCGGGGGTCGTGGTCAACAACTCGATCTTGCTTGTCGATTTTGTCAAACACGAACATGTCGAGGCGGCAAATGTGTCGCAAGCCGCTGCGCGCGCTGCACGGGCGCGGTTCAGGGCGATCTTTCTGACCACCACTACGACGACGGCGGGTCTGTTGCCGATCCTGACGGAAACCAGCCTGCAGGCGCAGATCCTGATCCCGCTGGTGGCCAGCCTGGTGTTCGGGCTGCTGTCAGCCAGCGTGGTGGTGCTGTTTGTGCTGCCGGCGATCTATGCCATTTTGGATGACCTCGGCCTGACCACGCTGTCCAAAGCCTGACGGTCAGGTTCTTTGGGGTTTGGGCCGGGTCGTCGCTTGACGACACATCGCGTGGGCGGATCAGAAGAACGACCGCTCTGGTCAGGTCATGACAGGTCAGGCCTGATCGACCCGCCCCTTTCGACCACCGCGCCGCTTGGGCTGGGGTAGCTCTTGTCGGGCGTCGCGCAGCACGGTGGTCATCGGGTGCGCAGGTTGAGCCGTTTCGTAGTGGTCCAGCAACAGCGCGATCCGTTCGGACTGCGGCATGGCATGGTCATCAAACAAGGCCCAGTCCAGAAAGATCGACCGGCATTCCTCTATCCTGATCCCGTCGATCAGATAGCTGTCCTTGATCAGACCGCGCGGGTCGATGTCTTTGATGAGATCGCTCATCGCGGCTCCTTGGGTGCCGACGCGATCGGGTTACCCCGGTGGTGCGGCCAGCACCTCTTCGATGGCTTGGGCGGCGGCCCTTGCCTTTTTCTCCAAATCCTCTACCAGCGCCGCCTCACTTTCGGCACCGGTCTCTCGCAAGAGCAAGTCCTGCCCGCCCTTCCCCAGCGCGTCAAGGTCCAACGGACCCTCTGACAGTAGTTTAGAGACCGCCTGAAGGCGCCACATCAGGTCATGGCTGTCGGCCAACGCGCGGCCTTGGGCGTCGGAAAACCAGCCGATCGCGATGCCTTGTGCAATCTGGTCGCGCGGCGCGCGGGCCGTTTCACGCGACAAAAGGGCAGCGGCCTGCGCGACCAGTTCAACGTCCTGGAGATGTCCGACGCCCAGCTTGGCATCCAGAGCCCCGCCCCCGTGGCCCTTGGCCTGTGCGATCCGGTCGCGCATCTCTTTCACATCGGCGACCACCGTGGGAGGGTCACGGTCAAACGCCAAAACCTCGGCGCGCGCGGCGTCATAGGAAGCGGCCACAGCGTCGGGTCCGGCAACCACCCGTGCACGGGTCAACGCAAGATGCTCCCATGTCCAGGCCTCGTCGCGCTGATAGGCACTGAAACTGCTTATCGACGTCGCCACCGGCCCTTGCCGTCCGGACGGGCGCAGGCGCATGTCGACCTCGTAAAGCCGCCCTTCCGCCATTGGTGCGGACAGAGCGGTCAGAAACGCCTGCGTCAGACGGGCATAATAGGCCCGCGTAGCCAGCGGACGACGCCCGTCAGACATGTCTTCGTCCTTGGGATCATAGATCACGATCAAATCCAGATCCGATGTCGCCGTCAAACTGCGCGCGCCCAATGACCCCATTCCCACAATCACAGCGCCCGCCCCCGGCGGCGGGCCATGCTTGAGCGCAAAGTTGTCGATCACCACGGGCCAAAGCGCCCGGATGACCGCATCGGCAAGGTCGGTATACTGGATGCCGGCCTCGCGCGCGGTGATCAGTCCGCGCAGCAAATGCACGCCAATGCGAAAATGCCATTCCTTCATCCAGCGCCGCGCCATATCAAGGCGCGCCTCATAGTCGGGCGCTTTTTGCAAACGGGTCTCCAGCTGGCGTTCCAACGCCTCGGCGCTTGGCCAATCTTCGAAAAAACCGCCCCCGATGACAGCATCAAGCACTTGTGCATTGTTGCCCAGATACGCCGCCAGCGCCGGCGCGGTGGCCGCGATGTCCACGATCAGGTCCACAAGGGGGGGATTGGCTTCGAACAGGGAAAACAGCTGCACACCGGCGGGCAGGCGTGACAGAAACCCGTCGAAATGGATCAATGCGTCATGCGGGCGTGGGGCTTCGGCCAGACGCGCAAGCAAGTCGGGCTTCAAGCGTTTGAAGATTTCAACCGCGCGCGCTGATCGCAGGCAGGGATAGGTTTCCCAACGGCGCACGATCTCGGCTTCGTTTTCGTCCAGGTCGGGCACAGCCGAGGACGCGTCATCCGGCGCAAAGAAGCTTTCCGTCACCTCATGAACCTCGGACAAGGCGTCGCGCAGGCGGGCGCGCAAGCTGTCGGTGTCGCCTTCGCCCATCATCCGCGCCAGCCGGTCAAATTCCCCGTCCGTTGCAGGCAGTTTGTGCGTCTGCGCGTCGCGCATCATCTGCACCCGGTGTTCAACCTCGCGGTGGGACCGGTAATGGCCGGTCAGAATCTGCGCCACGCGCTCAGGAATCCAGTCGCGCGCGGCCAGTGCGGCCAGCCCCTGCACGGTTTCGCGCATCCGCAGGCTTTCGTCGCGCCCGCCCGCGATGATCTGGCGGGTCTGGGTGAAGAACTCGATCTCGCGGATGCCACCCTGCCCCAGCTTCATGTCATGGCCTTCCAGCGCCAACGCGCCATGCAAGCCTTTGTGCTTGCGAATACGCAAGCGCATGTCATGGGCGTCCTGAATGGCGGCGAAGTCCAGATGCTTGCGCCAGATAAACGGGCGGAGCCGCTCAAGATACGCCGCGCCGGCGGCAAGGTCGCCGCCACAGGGGCGCGCCTTGATATGCGCGGCGCGTTCCCATGTGCGACCGAGGCTTTCATAATACCGCTCTGCGGCCTCCATCGAGACACAGACGGGCGTCACAGCCGGGTCGGGGCGCAGACGCAGATCGGTGCGAAAAACATAGCCATCGGCGGTCAGCTCGGACAGCATCGCGCTCATCTTGCGGGTGGCGCGAACGTGGCTGGCGCGGGCGTCGTGGAAGTCATCGCGGTCGAACTGGCTGTCGTCAAACAGCATGATCAGGTCGATATCCGAGCTGTAGTTCAGCTCGTGCGCGCCCATCTTGCCCATCGCCAGCGCGACCATGCCCCCGGCGCTGGCAATGTCGTCTTCCGTCTTGCCGGGCAGCTTGCCGCGTCGGATTTCCTGACCGACCTGAAACTGCATCGCTTTGGTGGTGGCGGTGTCGGCCAGATCGGTCAAGGCACCGGTCACCTGCTCCAGCGCATAGACACCGGCAAGGTCTGCCAGCCCGGTCAGCAAGGCCACCCGCTGCTTGGCAATGCGAAGTGCGGCGCGCAGGGCGCTGTCGGTATCACCTGCGATGCCGTTCAGAACCTCGGTGATGGCGTGTTCCGGGGGGCCTGACAAAGCCAGCCGCAACCAGTCGGACTGGTGTTCCATCAGTGATTTCAGATAGGGCGCGCAGCCCGCCGCCCCGGCCAGAAGCTCTCTGATCTCGGGGGGCTGATCAGCGAAGGCAGTATCAATTTCCGTCGCCGGATCGGCCTCGTAGGGGATCGGACAGCGGGTGATACGGGCAGAGAAGGTCTGGTGCGTCATGGATGCAAATTGCGCCGCCGCGCGGGATGGGTCAACCGGGGATCGACGAATGCGACAAAGGTGCAAAACTGGCGGGCAAAGCTGGCTTGCGCCGCCTTCACAGTTTGTTACCGTGACCCGCAACGCAGGAGCCGCCAAATGTCCAAAAGTCTGAAACGCGTGCGCGCGGCGCTGGAGACCGCCGGGATCGACAGCGAAATACGCGAGATGAGCGAGGGCACCCGCACCGCAGCCGACGCGGCGCGCGCGGTGGGGTGCGCCATCGATCAGATCGCAAAATCGATCATTTTTCGCGGCACGCAGAGCGGCCACGTGGTGCTGTTCCTGACTGCAGGCGGCCACCAGGTGGATACGGACAAAGCTTCGGATCTGGCTGGCGAGGCGCTTGGCAAGGCCGATGCGGCCCTTGTGCGGGCCGAGACCGGGTTTGCCATTGGCGGCGTGTCCCCGGTGGGTCTGATCAGCCCGGTGCGGGCGTTCTTCGATCCGCGTTTGCTGGAGTTTGACACCGTCTGGGCCGCTGCAGGCACCCCGCGCCACGTCTTTTCCGCCGCGCCCCGCGCCCTGATCAGCGCATGCGGCGCGCTGCCCGGTTCCTTCACCTAAGCGTCAGGCGAAGCAGACAGCGTCACCAGCAACTTGGCCAACGAAGCGCGCTCGTCTTTGGTCAGCGGGGCCAGGAACGCATCATTCACGTCGCTGACGGTCGCAAACAGCTTTGGCATCAGGTCAGACCCGGATTGGGTCAGAAAAACCCGATGGGATCGGCGCGACTGGGCATCTTTTCGACGCTCGACCAGCCCAGCTTCTTCAAGAAAATCCAGCGCACGGGTGATCGCGTAGTTCGGCATCGATATCCCCTCGCCCAACTGGGTCTGGGTTACGTTGTCGCGTTCCGCCAATGTCATAAGGATCACAAAATGATCGATCTTCAGCCCATGTGCTGCAAGCCTGGCGCTCATGTCACGCTCGACCACGCAGGCCAGCCGTTGAAAGTGCCAGCCAGCGCTTGTGAGCCGCGTGGCTTTTGCGCGTTTTGAAAGAGGCGTGTCCTTGGTCATCTGGAAAACCATAGACAACAACTGTTGCATTCGCAAATGTTAATGTTGCCAATGTTGCAATTGCAACTATAATGGGCGCGACTCTTTACACATCGGAGACCCTCATGACACGTTACCACCCCCTGCTCGTCGCCCTGCACTGGGGACTGGCCGCAATGATTGCCGGCGCACTGATCATGGGCGGTCAGGTGCTGGCTGCACTGCCCAATGACAGCCCCGACAAACTGTTCAGCCTGCGCGCGCATATGACAGTTGGACTGGTGATTGGTGCGCTGATGGTTCTACGCCTCGTGACGCGGCTCAGAACAAAGCACCCGCCAAAGGCAGACACCGGGAACGCGCTGTTGAACACGGGCGGTCGTGTGGCCCATTGGGCGCTTTACGGCTTGGTTTTGCTCATGGTTGCCAGCGGCATCGGCATTTCGATCACCGCAGGCCTGCCCGACATCGTGTTCGGCGGATCAGGCGCCCCCCTGCCCGAAACCTTCAACGATCTGGCCCCGCGCAAGGCGCACGGGATCCTGTCCAAGCTGCTTGCACTGACCATTCTTGCGCATGTCGCAGGCTGGGCCTATCACCAGTTCGCCCTCAAGGACGGTCTGATCAGCCGGATGTGGTTCGGCAAACGGAGCGAGTGATGTCCCGCAAGTTTGTTGATTTTCTGAATGAGGTCGCCGGCATCATGTATGTCGGCGGCATCCTGTCTCACATTATCATCGGGGCAGCCGTCGGCGCGACAGATGGCGGGACCGCAACTGTCATCTACGAATACAAGCTGATCAGCGCGTATATACTGATCCTACCCGGGTTAGCGATGAAACTTATGTGCGACATTGCGTTGTTTACTTATTGGAACGAACGCGGGCGCTGGATGATCGTCAAACTGCTTTGCCAAGCCTTCCTTGCCGTGAACGCTTTCGTCTTCCTCGTTCCTATGATGCCTAAGTTGCTGGCTCTTGCCGAGGCTGGAGACCCATCAGGACCCGTAAGTGAGGCATTCCACGCGTTAGAAGCAAAAGAAGCCTTAGTGGGCATGTCCAATGTCATTCCGCTGGTAACTGAAATCCTCATGGGAGCCTTTAAGCCCAGGCTAGGACAGCGCTCAAACACTGCTGGTTTGGCCGCATAAGTCCAATTTTGTAGCGGGGGACATACATTGTGAACTAGGGCCGCAGAAGTTTCTGCGGCCTTTTTTCGTTACTAAACAGTATCTTATAAAAATAATGTAAAATACTTTCACATTATCCCTTGATGCCGACCACGAAATCCCCACATCTTAATCATGTGAAAGGCATTCACATTACTTAACTCAACGATTGGAGACCACCATGAACACCGCCGCTCAAACCGATTACACCGCCGCACCGCGTGGCTGGTTTTCGCGAAGCGAAACTTGGCTGGATGAGCGCGGCAAAGGCGCGTGGATCGCCGCCATGGTCATCGGCTTCATTCTCTTCTGGCCCATCGGTCTGGCCCTTCTTGCCTATATGATCTGGAGCAAACGCATGTTTTCGAAATCCTGCCGCCACCGCACCTCGACTGAAACCGCTCCGTGGAATGATGCGCGTTTCGCACGTCGCCATGGCTTTTCCAGCTCAGGCAACACAGCGTTCGACGCCTATAAAGCGGAAACCCTGCGCCGCCTGATGAGCGAACAGGAAGCCTTCGAGGCCTTCTTGGAACGCCTGCGCGCAGCCAAAGACAAGTCCGAGTTTGACGAGTTCATGGATGAACGCGCAAACGTAGCCCGGTCGGCGCGTGAAGCCGCCCAAGCCGAGTTCGACGACACCGAAATGGACGCAGACATTGATGCGGACGACATCGAAGTGCTTGACGAACCCAAACGCGGCAAGAAAAAGCCATCGTAAGCTAGGGATTGACTGTTCACTCTGTCATCCTGCAGACCCGGCCCCATACAACAGGGCCGGGTCTTTCCACCTGAACGACCTTTCACAACAGGAGCCGCCATGCCGGACGATCCGCACAGCTTTCACGACAACGGGCAGACGCACGCGCCCTATTGGGGACTTCCCGACCCGGTCACGCAAGCCGAGTTTTACCAGGATGTGACCCTAAAGCGCCTGCTGGCTTGGGTGATCGACGTGGTGATGATCGTGGCAATCTGCCTGTTGATCAGCCTCCTGACCCTTGGCATCGGCTTTTTCTTGTGGGGCCTGATCTATCTGGCGGTTGGATTTGTCTACCGGGTAACGACGCTGACGCGTGCCTCGGCGACCCTTGGTATGCGGCTGGTCGCGATTGAGCTTCGCACCCATCGCGGAGAGCATTTTGACCGACAAACAGCGGTTCTGCACACGCTGGCCTATTTGGTGGCCATGTCCACCTTCGTGCTGCAGATCTTTTCGATCGTGATGATGTTCACCACGCCGCGCGGTCAAGGACTGGGTGACATGGTGCTGGGCACGGCGGCGATGAACCGCGCCGCGGGCCACTAGCCACCAGGCTGATCGTCCGGGTGCGCCGGGTCGTGCACTGGCCATTTACCCTGTGATCAAGCAGGACTTGCCCGCTTCAACCGACCGCGCTAACCTTCTCTGGACTGGTCAAATTTGAAGGTGTCATGCGCCATACACTACCCCTTGCCCCTCAGTTTTATGTCACTGCGCCGCAGGATTGCCCGTATCTGGATGGCCGGATGGAACGCAAGCTTTTCACCGCGTTGCAGGGCGAGCATGCTACCAAGCTGAACGACAGCCTATCCAAGCAAGGGTTCCGCCGGTCTCAAAACGTGCTTTATCGTCCGTCTTGCGCCGATTGCTCTGCCTGTCTGTCCGCACGTATTCGCGTGGCGGATTTCACCCCTACCAAAGGTCAGCGGCGCACCGTTCGGCGCAATGCCGATCTGGAACGACGCGCCCGCGCGCCATGGGCCAGCGAAGACCAATACGAGCTGTTCCGCCACTATCTGGACACCCGCCATGCTGATGGCGGCATGGCGGATATGGATGTGTTCGAATTTGCCGCAATGATCGAGGAAACACCGATCAAAAGTCGCGTCATCGAATATGCTGAACGCGGGCGCGACCAAACCCCCGGCGACGAGGCCACGGGGCCGTTGCGGGCGGTCTGCCTGACGGATGTTTTGGATGATGGGTTGTCGATGGTGTATTCCTTCTACGACCCTGACCGGACCAAGACCTCGCTTGGCACTTACATGATCCTCGATCACATCCAGATCGCGCGCGAGGCGGGGTTGCCCTATGTCTACTTGGGCTATTGGGTGCCGGGAAGTCCGAAGATGGACTACAAATCCAAGTTTTCCGCGCTTGAAATCTATCGCGCTGGTAACTGGACACCGCTGCACGGAAACGAAGATTACTCGGCCGAGCTGCACCCGCTGTCCACCGATCCGATCGCAGAACAGGTTGCAGGGATCACCCTGCCGGACACGGTCGGCCCAAACACCACCTGAGACAACGATGATTTGCATGGCCGCGGTCTGATGCAGCCTTGGCTGAGACGCACAGGCGTCGGGCTGCCCGTTGGCGGAGCCAGGCGACCGAGACCGCGCAACAGTCGCAAAACTCGCCTTCGCTTTCCGATAATTGCGCCGCTCAAGCCAAATGCTGCACGAAAATTTCAAAAAAAGCGCCCCTGCGACACTTTATTCACCCATTTCGCGGTTGACGCCCTTTGCCCCCCCTCATAATGTCCCGCGCACGTAGTCAAGAAGCCCGCTTGGGCAAGGCATAGGAAAAGTTGCAATGGGCAGCGTCCTCGTACTTGTAGAAATATGGCGCATGGGCCGGTAACGGAACCCTTTAGGTCCCCCATGCGCCCCCGTAAAACCGGGGGCTTTTTTGTGAATACCGCACGTGGAACGGAGAGAGAGAAATGACGCGTCAGATAACCGGAGCGAAAATGGTGGTTCAAGCCCTGAAGGATCAGGGTGTGGACACGGTATTCGGCTATCCAGGGGGTGCCGTCCTTCCGATCTATGACGAAATATTCCAGCAAAATGATATTCGCCACATTCTTGTGCGCCACGAACAAGGGGCTGTGCACGCGGCCGAAGGCTATGCGCGTTCGACCGGCAAACCCGGCGTCGTTCTGGTAACCTCGGGCCCCGGTGCGACAAACGCGGTGACCGGGCTGACCGATGCGTTGCTGGATTCGATCCCGCTTGTGGTGCTGACCGGACAGGTGCCGACCTTCATGATCGGCACGGACGGGTTTCAAGAGGCGGACACCGTCGGCATCACCCGCCCTTGCACCAAACACAACTGGCTGGTGAAAGAGACAGACAAGCTGGCGGAAACGATCCATCAGGCGTTTCACGTCGCAACCTCGGGTCGCCCGGGGCCAACGCTTGTCGATATTCCGAAGGATGTGCAGTTCGCCACCGGCACTTATACACCGCCCGCGAAGGCCGAAACCGGTCACTACGCGCCCCGTCTGCGTGGCGACACAGAGGCGATCACCGCGTTGGTCGAAGCCATGGAGACCGCGAAACGTCCGATCTTCTATACCGGCGGCGGCGTGATCAACTCGGGCCCGGAGGCCTGCCAGCTTCTGCGCGAACTTGTTGCCGCGACGGGCTTTCCCATCACCTCAACCCTGATGGGTCTGGGGGCCTATCCCGCGTCAGGCGAACATTGGCTGGGCATGTTGGGCATGCATGGGCTTTATGAAGCCAACATGGCGATGCATGATTGCGACCTGATGATCTGCGTCGGCGCACGTTTTGATGACCGGATCACCGGGCGGATGGATGCGTTCAGCCCCGGATCGAAAAAGGCGCATATCGACATTGATCCCAGCTCGGTCAACAAGGTGATCCATGTGGACATTCCGATCATCGGCGATGTCGGGCATGTGCTTGAAGACATGTTAAAAATCTGGAAGGCGCGCGGCCGCAAAACCAATGGCGAGGCGCTGGCCGGATGGACCCAACAGATTGCAGACTGGCGCGCGCGCAACTGCCTGTCCTACCGCAACTCGGACGAGATCATCCAGCCACAATACGCTTTGGAACGGCTGGAGGCGCTGACCAAAGGGGCGGATCGCTATGTCGCCACCGAAGTTGGCCAGCACCAGATGTGGGCGGCTCAATTTCTTGGCTTCGAGGAACCGAACCGCTGGCTGACATCGGGTGGCCTGGGAACCATGGGCTATGGTTTGCCCGCCTCTCTGGGCGCGCAAATTGCCCATCCCGACGCCGTGGTCATCAACGTGGCCGGCGACGCCAGCTGGCTGATGAACATGCAGGAAATGGGCACCGCCGTTCAGTTCCGCGCGCCCATCAAGCAGTTCATCCTGAACAACGAACGCCTGGGTATGGTGCGCCAGTGGCAAGAGCTGTTGCACGGCGAACGCTATAGCCAAAGCTGGTCGGAAAGCCTGCCTGATTTCGTGAAGCTGGCCGAGGCATTTGGCTGTAAAGGTCGACAAGTGTCGGACCCGGCCGAGCTGGACGACGCCATTCAGGAAATGCTGGATTATGACGGCCCGTTTATTCTGGATGTGCTTGTCGAAAAGCACGCGAACTGCTTCCCGATGATCCCGTCGGGCGAACCGCACAACAAGATGCTTCTGGGCGAAGCCGAGACGCAGGGCGTCATCGGTGCCTCGGGCGCGACGCTGGTATAAGGAGGGCTGAGACATGTCTGCACTGAAGATCAAAAAAGGCTCGTCACGCAAATCGGCTTATGACCTGCGCGATCCCAACTCCGACGTGGTGGAAAGCCATACACTGGCCTGCGTCGTGGACAACGAAGCAGGCGTTCTGGCCCGCGTTATCGGTCTTTTCGCCGGTCGCGGCTATAACATCGAAAGCCTGACCGTGGCCGAAGTTGACCACAAGGGCCATCTGTCGCGGATCACCATCGTGACCACCGGCACACCCGCAGTGATCGAACAAATCAAGGCGCAACTGGGCCGCATCGTGCCCGTGCATGAAGTGCATGACCTGACCGTCGAAGGCCGTTCGGTCGAACGCGAGCTTGCCTTGTTCAAAGTCGAGGGCTCTGGCGACAAACGGGTCGAGGCCTTGCGCCTGGCCGACATTTTCCGCGCCAATGTCGTCGATAGCACGCTGGACAGTTTTGTCTTTGAAATCACCGGGACAACCGAAAAAATTGATGCGTTTGCTGACCTGATGCGCCCGTTGGGCCTGATCGAGGTTGCGCGCACCGGCGTTGCGGCCTTGTCGCGTGGCGCTCTGGTCTGATCACCGCGCCTCCGTCCAGAAAATTTGTGCCCGCCTCGGAAACGTGGCGGGCGCATTTCGTTCAAAGTCGCGTCAGGCCACGACGCGAAGGCGCGACCGTTCCGGCGCGGGCTCATAGCTGGCCAGCACCTGCCCCGGATCGACCGTCCCCGGCAACACGGCAATCGCGTCGATGCGCTGCACGGTCCGAAAGCCGTTTCTTTCCTCAAGCTCAAAGCGGATCTGCGTTCCACGATGAAAATTGATGACTGGCCCC
The DNA here is from genome assembly GCF_947497285.1 of uncultured Aliiroseovarius sp. Classification (GTDB taxonomy): domain Bacteria; phylum Pseudomonadota; class Alphaproteobacteria; order Rhodobacterales; family Rhodobacteraceae; genus Aliiroseovarius. The sequence continues at coordinate 171,297 of NZ_CANMFT010000008.1, forward strand.
GCCGTTTCAACCTCGGGTCCGATATAGGCAAGCGGCCCCTGATCTTCGCACCAGACCAAGCCAACGCTCTTTTCGGCGTTATACCACAGGATTATCCCCAACATGCGCGTCTCCATTCTTTGGAGTTATTCTAGAAGCAGGTTGCGGCAGAAACAGGGCAAATATCAATTTTAAGCGCCGCTGCATGGCGTCATTGCGCAGCTTTTCCGACGCTAAGGCGCGTCAAATCGATCGGATTCAGCGCATTATTTGCCCCAACGTCAATTTGATCATTTTCGTTAGGAATCAGTGCGATACATAAAGGTATCTATGTATTTGAATGCGGAGAGGCGCAAGATCACCCCAAACCCGCCAAGCCAAAAAGAATGGGGCGCCCGAAGGCACCCCAGTTTCGCTGATAAGGCTCGTGATTGATACTGCCCGATTTGTTTTTTACCTGCGGCCCTATCCGCGTCAGGGGGCGAGCGCACCCGCCCCGTGTCATGTCGGGTGGGCGGCATAGCCGCCCTACCCCTATTTCGCCGATTGCCACCCCTTGGGAAAAGCGGCAACCAGCGGAAGATCTTAGCTGCAGCCCGTGGTCGAGCCGCAGGTGTTGCACTTCATGCAAGTGCCGTTACGCACCAATGTGTAGTTGCCACATTCGCCGCAAGGGTCACCCTCGTAGCCTTGCATCTTGGCTTTGGTGCGCGCGTCGATCTTGTTGATCGTGCCCGCCGAAATCGCTGTCTCGCTGACCAGCGTTTCGGTCACGGTCGTCGTCACGCCCGACGTTTCCGGAACCAATGTGTTCAGAACACCCACCGGATCAGTGCCGGTCAGCATGGTTTCTTCCGCGCCGGCCCCACCCTGCAAGACCATCAGCTCTTGCGGCATGCGCTTGCGCAGATATCCGGTCGAGCTGATTTGCTTCAACACTTCCAAGGACTTAGTGGCGGCGGTTTCCGTCATTTCCTGAACGTTGGCGACGCCTTCTTCCTGACCACGGCCCAGATCGTCGAAGGCAGCGCCCTCAGGCTTCACATGCGCCAGATCGGTGCGGTCCAGGTAGGACACGGCCAGTTCGCGGAAGATGTAATCCAGGATTGAGGTCGCGTTCTTGATTGAATCGTTGCCCTGCACCATCCCAGCCGGTTCAAACTTGGTGAAGGTGAAGGCGTCGACGAATTCCTCCAACGGCACGCCGTATTGCAGGCCGACCGACACCGCGATGGCGAAGTTGTTCATCATCGCGCGGAAGCCAGCTCCTTCCTTGTGCATGTCGATGAAGATCTCGCCCAGATTGCCGTCTTCGTATTCGCCGGTGCGCAGGTAAACCTTGTGCCCGCCAACGATGGCTTTCTGGGTGTAGCCCTTGCGACGTTCGGGCAGCTTTTCACGGCCACGCGCCACTTCCTTGATCACGATTTTCTCGATGATCTTCTCGGCCAGTGTCACGGCTTTATCGTGGGTCGAACCCGATGCGAGGATCTCTTCGGCTTCTTCGTCATCTTCGACCAGTGCCGCAGCCAGCGGCTGGCTGAGTTTCGAGCCATCGCGATAGAGCGCGTTCGCCTTGATCCCCAACGACCAGCTCAGCTCATACGCCTTCTGACAGTCTTCAATCGTCGCGTCGTTCGCCATGTTGATGGTTTTCGAGATTGCGCCGGAAATGAAGCTCTGCGCCGCCGCCATCATATAGATATGGCTGTCAACATTCAGGAAACGCTTGCCTTTTTTGCCGCACGGGTTGGCGCAGTCGAAGACGCTGTAATGCTCTTCCTTCAGGTGTGGCGCGCCTTCCAACGTCATCGTGCCGCACACATGGTCGTTGGCCGCGTCGATGTCCTTGCGGGTGAAACCAAGGTGGCTGAGCAGGCTGAAATCGGGGTTGTTCAGCTTCTCGGTCGGGATGCCCAGCACGTTGGTGCAGAACTCTTCGCCCAGCGTCCACTGGTTGAACACGAAACGGATGTCGAAGGCGGACGGCAGTGCCGCCTCGATCTTGTCGATCTCGTTTTGGCCGAAGCCGTGCCCGATCAGGGTCGTGTGGTTGATCCCCGGCGCGTTGCCGATGGTGCCGTGCCCCACGGCGTAGCTGATGATCTCTTCAATCTCGGACGAGGCATAGCCAAGCTTTTCAAGCGCTGCGGGAACCGAGCGGTTGATGATCTTGAAATAACCGCCACCCGCCAATTTCTTGAACTTCACCAATGCGAAGTCAGGCTCGATCCCTGTGGTGTCACAATCCATCACCAGACCAATGGTGCCGGTTGGCGCAATCACAGACACTTGCGCGTTGCGGTAGCCGTGCTTTTCACCCAGCGCCAGCGCTTCGTCCCACGCGCCCATGGCCAGATCGACCAGCTTGGCATCGGGGCAGTTTTTCTGGTCCAGCGGCAAAGGTTTGATCGCCAGATCCTCATAGCCGTCTTTCGCGCCGTAAGCGGCGGTGCGGTGGTTGCGAATGACGCGCAGCATGTGGTCCTTGTTGCGCTCGTAGCCTTCGAACGCGCCCAACTCGCTCGCCATTTCGGCAGAGGTCGCATAGGACACGCCCGACAGGATCGCGGTCAGCGCCCCGCACATCGCGCGGCCTTCAGCCGAGTCGTAACCAAAGCCCATGTTCATCAGCAGACCGCCGATATTGGCATAGCCCAGACCCAACGTGCGGAAGACATAGCTGCGTTCGGCGATCTCTTTCGACGGGAACTGCGCCATCATCACCGAGATTTCCAGCGTGATCGTCCACAGGCGGGTCGCGTGCATGTAGTCTTCGGCCTGGAACACGCCGTCCTTCAGGAAGGTCAGCAGGTTCATCGAGGCGAGGTTACAGGCGGTGTCGTCCAGAAACATATATTCCGAGCACGGGTTCGAGCCGCGGATCGCGCCATCTTCGGGGCATGTGTGCCACGCATTGACCGTGTCGTGATACTGGATGCCGGGATCAGCACAGGCCCATGCCGCGTGACCGATCTGGTCCCACAGATCGCGCGCCTTGATGGTCTTGGCGACCGAGCCATCGGTGCGGCGGATCAGTTCCCAGTCGGCGTCGGCCTCAACAGCTTTCAGATAAGCGTCAGTGACGCGCACCGAGTTGTTCGAGTTCTGGCCCGATACAGTCGCATAGGCTTCGCTGTCCCAGTCGGTGTCATAGGTCGGGAACTCGATCGAGCCATAGCCTTGCTTGGCGTAATCCAGCACGCGCTTAACGTAAACTTCGGGGATTGCGACTTTTTTCGCGGCCCGAATGACGCCTTTCAGGGTCTCGTTCACCTTGGGATCATAGGCGTCTTCCTCGGCCCCGTCCCATGCGCGGATGGCGGCAAAGATGTGGTTCAGATGCTCTTCGTGCATCTTCGAGCCCGCGACCAACGAGGCCACTTTCTGCTCTTCCTTGACCTTCCAGTTGATGTATTCCTCGATATCCGGGTGGTCGCTGTCCACGATCACCATCTTGGCCGCACGGCGCGTGGTGCCGCCCGACTTGATCGCGCCAGCAGCACGGTCACCAATCTTCAGGAACCCCATCAGGCCGGACGACTTACCGCCACCGGACAGATTCTCGTTGGCCGCCCGCAAGGACGAGAAGTTGGTGCCGGTGCCCGAGCCGTATTTGAACAAACGTGCCTCGCGGACCCACAGATCCATTATGCCGCCGTCACCCACCAGATCATCGCCAACAGACTGGATGAAGCAGGCGTGGGGCTGCGGATGCTCATAGCTCGACTTGGATTTGGTCAGCTTGCGGGTCTTGTGATCGACGTAATAGTGACCTTGAGCGGGGCCATCGATGCCGTAGGCCCAATGCAGGCCGGTGTTGAACCACTGGGGCGAGTTCGGGGCCGCGCGTTGGCTGGCCAGCATGTGGCGCATTTCGTCGAAATAGGCTTTGGCGTCGGCCTCGGTGGTGAAATAACCACCCTTCCAACCCCAATAGGTCCACGCACCCGCCAGACGATCAAACACTTGCTTGGCCGAGGTCTCGCCGCCGAAGCGGTCTTCTTTGGGAAGGTCTGCCAGCGCCTTGTCGTCGGGAACCGAGCGCCACAGGAATTCAGGAACACCCTTTTCTTTCACGCGCTTCAGGGCAGCAGGCACACCGGCTTTGCGGAAATATTTCTGCGCGATCACGTCCGAGGCGACTTGGCTCCAGGCAGATGGGACTTCGCAATCGTCCAGTTTGAACACGATGGTCCCATCTGGGTTTCGAATTTCCGAAGATGTGGTGATGAAATCCAGATCGGAATAAGCGTCTTTGCCTGCCTTGGTAAACTTACGTTCAATCTTCATGTGCCCCGTCTGTCCTTCATGCGCTGTGGCGGCTCGCGTCTTGGCGCGGGTCCACCTTGATCAATACCTTCTGCGCTGATCACAAAGGACCGGAAACAAAGAAAACCCCTCCCCTCCGAGACGTGAAAACACCGCTTCGGACCAAAGTGACCTATTGGGTCATGTCAAATTTGTTTCACTGTCCCGCAACAACCTGCCGCCACTATATGTTGTGGCTTGATGACCAGCGCCCACAAGTTGGCGTAGAGACACCTATCAGGTCAACGAAAAATTATGGGATATCCACAACTCTTTTCCATTGACCTGAGGGGCATGTTCATTCTGCAAGAAAGTGGCGTTTGATTCCCCCGCGCCGACAACCCCTGCGTGTATTGAGTTTTTTCTATTTATGGGGCTGGTTTATCTGACAAAGGCAAGGTGGCGCCTGAATAGCATCAAGGTCGCAAAACACCGCGCGCGTGTATTTTGTGGCAGCCGGCCGCGCCCGGAGCATCCGTCACACTGAAAATCATTGTGCACCTGCAGAAACTCAACAAATCAAGGCGCTCGTGCCTGAACGCGTGTCCTGTTCGCAACAGGCTTGCCCCTGTCCTTGCCCAAGCGCGCGGCGTGACGAACAGAATCGGCAGAGTAGACAGCAAGGGGGACCATGGCGTTTTCAGACCACCACATCAGACACAACATCTTGGGTCAGCCCACACCCGTTTGGCGGAAAAACCTTGTCTGCAGGATGGTCAAGAAAGGTGGTGGTCGGGACGGCAAGATTCGAACTTGCGACCTACGGTACCCAAAACCGTCGCGCTACCAGGCTGCGCTACGCCCCGAACGCCCTCTCCATAGCGACCGTTCCGCATGATGAAAAGAGCAAAACGCCGCGCGGGCCAGCATCAATCGCAAGAAGTCGTCATTCAGGCGCATCACAAGGCCATGCGGCGCGCGTTTGATCCAATGCAGGGTGGCGCAAAACACTGCCCGTGGTGATGCCCAGACGATCTGTCATCCCGCCGTTCACTTCGAGGACGGCCAGTATATCGGATCCGCCCGGAATGGGGGTCAGGTCAAGTGGCAGGGCGTTTTCATGGATCGACGCCACAGTCCCATCTGCGCGCAGAAACAGCATATCCAACGCGATAAGCGTGTCCTTCATCCAAAAGCTCACATTCTGTGGGGCCTCAAACAGAAACAGCATGCCGTGGCTGGCCGCCATGTCTTCGCGGTGCATCAACCCGCGCGCCCGGTCGGCGGGGGTCTGTGCCAGCTCGACGGTGAAACGTGCCACGCCCCAGTCACCGCGCAAATCCACATGTGTCGGGCTGCAATCACCAGCCGCGGCGGCGATGGAGGTTGCCGCCCAGACCCAAAGGCTGACCCCGACGTTCCGTCCAAAGGAGGAAAGCCGCATCTCAGATCACTCTTTTTCGTGGATCGCTGCGTCCCAAGCCGACACGCTGACCGCCATGAAGCCCCGTTTGCCTTGGGCCGCGCGAAGGCTGATCGCCTCGCCGGGTTGCAAATCCGCCAGACCAGAGCGGCGCAGAACCTCGACATGGATAAAAACATCCTCGGGGCGGCCGAACACATTGGCAAAACCGAAGCCTTTGGCCTTGTCGAACCACTTGACGCGCGCAGGCTCTACCGGCCCGACATCTTCGGGGTCGACCAGCCCTTCGGCAAATTCTTCCAACTGGTGAAGTCCACCATCTGCGGGTGGCTCGATCGACAGAACACTGACCGCCTGACGGCCCCGATCCGTGGACTGTACCGTGATTTCGATCCGCGACCCGTCAGCCACCGAGCTTTGCCCGAAGTTGCGCAAGACATTGGCGTGAAGCAGAATATCTGCCCCGCCCTCGTCCGCAATGACGAAGCCAAACCCCTTGCTCGGGTCAAACCACTTGACTTGCCCGTGCACGACCACTGGCTCTTGCGCGTCGCTGGCTAGCGCCATTTGAAACCTCTAGAATTTCGCATCCCCAGCTCCATAAATGGGACTAATGCGCAGGTGACGCAAGACCTAATAACCTATACTTTTAGCTAGGCTACGCATCACAATTGCCCGAAATCATGGGTTTAGTCGGGTGACAGACCACGGTGCGCCTGCCTCGGCCCGCGTCCAGCGAAACCGGTCATGAAGGCGGAATGCCCCGTCGGCCCAGAATTCTATTTCGACCGGCTTAAGTCGATATCCACCCCAAAACGGAGGCCGCGGCGGATGCGTGCCATGGGTCGCGGTCACCTTCGCGACCTCGGCCATCAACGCCGCTCGCGAGGCGAGCGGTTGGCTTTGTTGCGACGCCCAAGCGCCCAGCCGACTTTTCAGCGACCGTGACGCATAATAGGCGTCGGCCTGCGGCCCCTCTTCGCGCGTTATCAACCCGCGCACCCTGATCTGACGGCGCAGGCTTTTCCAATGCATGACGAATGCGGCCTTGCCGGCTTGATCAAGCTCGTGCGCCTTGGCAGAGCCGAAGTTGGTGTAGAACACGAACGCATCGTCTTCGATGTCTTTCAACAGAACCATGCGCACATTGGGCAGGCCGTCTGCGTCCACCGTGGACAGGGCGATGGCGTTGGGATCGTTGGGCTCGGTTTTCTCAGCTTCGGTCAACCAGCTGCGTGCAATCACAAACGGATCGTCGCCCGAAAATATCCCGCCTCTTTCCGTCATGGTCGCATCCTTTCCTGCTCGTGCCACATATAAGCGCCTGCGCGATAAGGCGCCAATTGAATTCCAACCACGCAACGTCTTCGGTGCCAAGACTTGAAGAAGCAATGCCAATCGCCTAAACGGGCTTATTGCAGTATCTCGGGACGGGGAATACATATGTCGACCGAATTGATGAAGGGCAAGCGCGGCCTGATCATGGGACTTGCCAATGACAAGTCCATCGCGTGGGGGATCGCGAAAGCCTGTGCCGAGGCCGGGGCAGAGCTGGCTTTTTCCTATCAGGGCGAAGCGCTGAAGAAGCGCGTCGGGCCGTTGGCTGACCAGCTTGGGTCAGACATCGTGCTGGAATGCGACGTGTCGGACCAAGGGTCGATCGACACCTTGTTCAGCACCCTTGAGGCAAAATGGGGCAAGCTCGACTTCGTCGTTCATGCCATTGGGTTCTCAGACAAAAACGAACTTCGCGGCCGCTATGTGGACACCAGCCCGGAAAACTTCCGGATGACAATGGACATCTCGGTCTATTCGTTCACTGCGGTGGCGCGGCGTGCCGCTGCCATGATGCCGGACGGGGGATCACTTCTGACGCTGACCTATTACGGCGCCGAACAGGTCATGCCGCATTATAACGTCATGGGCGTGGCGAAGGCCGCGCTTGAGGCCTCGGTGCGCTATATGGCCGAAGATCTGGGCAAGGATGGCATCCGGGTGAATTCCATCTCTGCGGGGCCAATCAAGACGCTTGCGGCCTCGGGCATTGGTGATTTTCGCTATATCCTCAAATGGAACGAACTGAATTCCCCGCTGCGTCGCAACGTGACCATTCAGGATGTGGGAAACTCCGCGCTATATCTTCTGTCTGACCTAGGGTCGGGGGTGACCGGCGAAACCCACCACGTTGACAGTGGTTATCATGTCGTCGGCATGAAGGCCGTCGACGCACCGGATATCGACGTGGCCACAGGCCGCAAGTAAGGAGACCCAGATATGAGCGACCGCTTGCCGCACGAAAAAGGGTTCCACATCAGCTGGGATCAAATCCACCGCGACAGCCGCGCCTTGGCGTGGCGCCTTGATGGTCAGGGGCCCAAAGACACTGGGTGGCGCGCCGTGGTTGCGATCACGCGCGGCGGCCTTGCCCCCGCGATGATCGTCGCCCGCGAGCTGGACATTCGAACCGTCGACACCGTCTCGGTCAAGTCCTATCACCACCAATCGCAGGGCGAAGCAGAGCTTCTGAAAGCCCCGGATGCGGCAATGATGGGCGACGGCGAAGGGATCTTGATCATCGATGATCTGGTCGATACCGGCAAAACGCTGGAGCTGGTGCGCAAGATGTATCCCAAAGCGCATTTCGCGACTGTTTACGCCAAGCCCAAAGGGCGTCCGCTGGTCAACACCTTCATCACCGAAGTCAGCCAGGACACCTGGATTTTCTTCCCCTGGGACATGGCCTTGCAATATGTAGAGCCTTATCGCGGCACAGATTAAACAGCGGCGCGGTTGCCAAGGCCCCTCCTGCCCCAAAGCGCAGACCAAAAACAAGAACACCCGGCGCTCTGACAAGAGGACCGGGTGTTTTTCGTTTTGGTAGCGACGTGAAGCGCGCGGGGCTATTCAGCAGCTTTTGGCGCATCATCTGGTGCGGCCGGTGCGGACCCAGATGAGGCCTCGCCCTGATCAGGCGATCGTTTCACCGGTTTACGCGGCTTGCGCGCCCGGGTTGGGGCTTTCTTGGACTTGCTTTCCGGTGTTTCCACCAAACCGCTGTCGGCGTCGTTGGACACGTCAGATTGCGATGGCGCCGACACATTGGGTTGCTCACCCTCGCCCGCCACATCAGGCGTCGGCTTGTTGTCGGGCCGCGCTTCGCGATCCTCTTTTTCGCGTTGCTGGCGTTCGCGGTTCTGCTGTTCGGTTTGCACCCGGCGGGCTTCCATCTCGCGCTGCGCTTCGCCCAGAAGGCGGGTGTAGTGTTCGGCGTGTTGCTGGAAGTTTTCGGCGGCGACCCTGTCGTTGGACAAAAACGCATCGCGGGCCAACTGGGTGTATTTCTCGATGATCTGCTGGGGGGTGCCGCGCACCTTGCCCTCGGGCCCCGAACTGTCGAAGACCCGATTGATATTGTTTCCCGGATTGTTCCGGTTACGGTTCGACTTGTTGCGCGAACGCGATTTGGAAGATCTCATAAGCTTGTTTTTCCAGCTTTAGCTTCAGACGCACGATGCAATAACCGTGCTGAGTTCTCGGACAAGACACCATTCTGTGCCACGACATCCGAATTGTAGGGCTTACCTGCGGCGGCTGTCCAAAGGACTGCGACGCTGCTTGTTTCTGATTGTCATGCGCGGGGTCGAAAGACAAGCCCAAACTGTCCAAAACCTCTGCAAGCGGGGGTTTTTGCCGAAAATTTGCGGGTTTGCAGGGCTTGGGCAACATCCCGACACGCCCTTCACGCCGGGTGATTCTTGTGACCAACAGCGGTCAGCTGCCTTGCCAAAATCCGGTCACAACCCGGTCATGCCCGGTCAGATCTTGCACGACCCGCACCGATTGAAACCCCGCACTTTCAAAAAGCCCGGACACAGCGCGCCCTTGGGTGGCCCCGATTTCAACGATCAGGCGCCCTTTGGGGCGCAAGAAATCGGGGGCCTGGGCCACGATGATCCTGAAGGCCGCCAGCCCGTCCCCCCCCGGGGTCAGCGCCACATGTGGTTCCCAATCCCTCAGCTCAGGCGCTAACGCGCGCATTTCAGCCTCAGAAATATAGGGGGGGTTCGAAACAATCAGATCGACCGGTTCGGCTTTGGCCAAGGGGTCGAACCACGACCCCTCCAGAAAGGCAGCACGATCGGTCAGGGCCAGTTGGGACGCATTTTTCTGTGCCACACCCAACGCGGGCGCGGAAATGTCCACCCCCTGCCCAGTCGCCAAAGGTCTTTCTGCCAGCAAAGTCAACAAGATACAGCCCGACCCGCAGCCCAGATCCACAACGGTATCAAATGGGTGATCCAGCGCCGTTTCGACAAGCCGTTCGGTGTCGGGGCGCGGATCAAGAACGTCGCTGGTGACGTAGAAATCGCGACCATAGAAAGCGCGTTTGCCGATGATCTGAGCCACGGGCTGGCGCGCGGTGCGGGCGTTGATTGACGCGGCAAACACCGCCTCTGCCTCTTGCGCGACCTCATCGGGCAAGGCAAGCGTCAGTCGGCTTCGGTCGATCCCCAAGGCGTGGGCCAACAGCACACGGGCGTCGCGCGCGGGGTCGTTCACGCCCGCCGCGCGCAGGGTCTGCGTGGCGGCAATCAAAAGCGCCGTTCCGGTGGTCATCCGTCCAGCGCAGCCAGTTGTGCCGCCTGATCCTCGGCGATCAGGGCGTCGATGACCTCGTCCAGATCGCCTGCGATGATCTGATCCAGCTTGTAGAGTGTCAGGTTGATCCGGTGATCGGTCATCCGGCCTTGCGGAAAGTTGTAGGTGCGGATGCGCTCGGACCGGTCGCCCGACCCGACTTGCGCCTTGCGATCCGCGGCGCGCGCATCATCGACACGTTGGCGTTCAAGGTCGAACAGCCGCGTTTTCAGAACCTGCATCGCGATCTCGCGGTTGCGGTGTTGGCTTTTTTCCGAGCTGGTCACCATGATCCCGGTCGGAATATGGGTGATGCGCACGGCGGAATCCGTCGTGTTCACATGCTGCCCCCCCGCCCCCGATGCGCGCATCGTGTCGATGCGAAGATCGCCGGGGTCGATCTGGATATCCACGTCTTCGGCTTCGGGTAGCACCGCCACGGTCGCCGCCGAGGTGTGGATGCGTCCACCGCTTTCTGTTTCGGGCACGCGCTGCACACGGTGCACGCCGCTTTCGTATTTCAGCCGCGCGAACACGCCGTCGCCTTTCACATGCGCCACCACCTCTTTGACGCCACCCAGTTCTGAAAGGGTTTGTTCCATGATTTCAAAGCGCCAGCCGCGGGCCTCGGCATAGCGTTGATACATCCGCAACAGATCGGCGGCGAACAGTGAGGCCTCCTCGCCCCCGGTGCCGGGCCTGATCTCGATCATCGCAGGGCGCGCGTCTGCGGCGTCTTTGGGCAACAGCACCAGCCGCATCGCCTGTTCAGCCTCCGGCAAACGCTCGCGCAGCAGGGGCAGCTCTTCTTCGGCCAGTTCCCGCATGTCGGGGTCCGTCAGCAACGCCTCGGCTTCGGCGATGTCATCCAGAAGTTGGCGATACGAAGCGATTTCTTCGACCACAGGCCTAAGTTCGGCATATTCACGGCCAACTTTGGCGATCTCGTCGCCAGTCAACCCTTCGGCCATGCGCGCTTCAAGGAACTGAAACCGTTCGGTGATCGCTGAGAGTTTTTCCATCGGAACCATGTCAGGCGGTGTCCCTTATTGCGCGGGTTTGGTCAAGTGGCAGGGCGCTTTGGCGTGCGCTTGGACGACACGCTTCAAATTCCGCACATTTCGGGGTAAAATGGCATATGGCAAATCGCATGCTTTTCATCTTGTTCGCGGGGCTGATGTCCTCGCCCGCGGCGTTCGCGGATGTCACCACGCCGGGCGGCAAGGTGATCGACTGCTATTGCACCGACACCCAAGGCAGCCGCGTTGAGTTGGGCGAAAGCATCTGCCTGTTCGTGGGCGGGCGCGCCTTCATGGCCCGCTGCGAGATGAGCCTGAACGTGCCCATGTGGCGTGACACTGGAAAAGGCTGTGTTTCGGCTGGCAATGCGACCCCGCTGCCCCTGCCCAACAGTCCGGCGCCAAACGATCTTTCCCGCCTGTAAGCGCGGGCACCATCAGTAGTCGTCGTCTTCTTCCAAATGGCGCAGCTTTTCCAGCCAACGGTCGATGCGCGCGACGTTGGTGCCAAGATCATTGCGCCCGTAGACAAGATGGGCGTGTATATGAAGCGCGTCGTCCGCCACCCATGCCACGGTGATATCGGGGAATCCGATCCGACGCGTTCGGGTGACAATGGCGATCTGGTCATCGGATTGCTGGCGCAACCTGCTGCGCGGGGCCTCCAGCGCGACCCATGCCAGATGATCCAGCGCGCCCTCGGGCAGGTCCTTCAACGGCACCACGTATTTGACGCCGCCCGGAAAAACATGGCGCCCCGGTGTGTCCGGACCGGGGCGGGCGGAAAAACGCTCAACCGGCAGTGGCGCCAATCGCACCCAGCCTATCCCCAATATGGCCAGAAACAAGACCAGCAAAATCACACTTGTCAGAAGATTCACACGCCCCCCTCGCGGCACCCAGAACCGCCACACCCACTATACCCTAGCGATACTGGAGCAGACTTCCCCTTGCAAGTCCACGCTGTTTCGCGGGCGGTCTGGCAGACGCAAAGACGGCCGCCCGTTACGTAGCGCAGGCCCTGCGGTGAGGGCTAGCTTCGGCGCGTAAACGCCCACAAGTTCAGAATTTCCATTGCCACATGCGCCCCGGCAATCGCCGTCGCACCGGTGGTGTCGAAAGGAGGCGAGACTTCGACAATGTCGCCACCGACAAGATTGATCCCTGCCAGATCACGCAGGATGATCGCAACCTGTGCTGTGGTCAGACCACCCCAAACCGGTGTGCCCGTCCCCGGCGCATAGGCAGGGTCCAGCCCGTCTATGTCGAAGGTCAGGTAGGTTTTGTGGTCGCCAAGGATCGACTTGATCTTCTTGACCACCGCAGCGGGGCCGGTTTCATGCACTTCGCGCGCATCAATGATATTCACACCCAACGTGTCGTCATTATGGGTGCGGATGCCCACCTGAACGGATCGTGACGGGTCAATCAGCCCCTCTTTCACCGCCTTGTAGAACATCGTTCCATGATCGACACGGGTCATGTCATCGTCGGGCCAGGTGTCGGTGTGCGCATCAAACTGCAACAGGCTAAGCGGCCCGTGCTTCTTCACATGCGCGCGCAGGATGGGGAAGGTGATGTAATGGTCGCCTCCAAGGGTCAGACAGGCCGCGCCTTGGTCCAGAATACCGCTGATATGCGCCTCGAGCGTCGCGGGAAACTGGTCGATATGGGCATAGTCGAACGCCATGTCGCCGTAATCGGCGATGGCAAATTCGCTCATCACGTCGAAGTCCCAGCCATAGGCCTGATCGGGCGATTGCAGGCATGACGCCTCGCGGATGGCGCGCGGGCCAAGGCGCGTGCCCGGGCGGTTGGTGACAGCTTGATCAAACGGAATGCCGGTGACAGCAATATCCACCCCTGTCAGGTCTTTTGAATAGGTGCGGCGCAGGAAAGATGTCGCCCCGCCGAACGTGTTTTCATAGGCTAAGCCCTTCAACCCATCCCGCGTAAACGCGGTGTCCACCTGAGTTCTCGCGTCTTCCAAAGCCATTGCCGCCTCCTTTGCTTTCAGACCGATTAGCACAGACTGATTGGTCTGGCCATATAATTTGATCAAATTATCGACTGATCCATCTAGACAGGGTTCAATCGCTCGACAAGCCGCGCAAAGAAACTGGCCCCATAGGGCGCGGCCTCGTCGTTGAAATCATAGGCGGGGTGATGCACGCCTGCGCCGTCTTCGCCCTGCCCCAAAAACAAATAGGCGCCGGGACGTTCTTGCAGCATATAGGCGAAATCTTCGGCCCCCATTTCACGCCCCTGATCGGCAAAAACGCGCGCCGCGCCGCTGACCTCTTGGGCGGCCTCGATCGCTTTTTCGACCGCTCTGGCGTCGTTCACCGTGGGGGGGTAGCCCAGTTCATAATCAATATCGGCCGTCACGCCGAAGCTTGCCGCCTGCCCTTCGATCACCTCGCGGATGCGCCGCTGCGCCATCTCGCGCACCTCGGGCGTGAAAGAGCGGATCGTCGCGCCGAACCATGCCTCTTCGGGGATGATGTTGTCCGCTGTGCCGCCACCGACTTGCGTGACCGAGATGACAAGGTTTTCCATCGGCGACAGATTGCGGCTTACGATGGATTGCAGCGCCTGCACCATTGTGACCAACGCCGTGATCGGGTCGACCGTGTCATGCGGATAGGCCGCATGCCCGCCCAACCCGCGCAGCTTCACCACCAGCGTATCCACAGCCGCCATGATCGGCCCCGGCGTGGTGTAGAACGCGCCCAGCGTGCGACCGGGAAGGTTATGCAGGGCATAGACCTCAGCGATCGCAAAGCGATCCATTATACCGTCGTCACACATGTGCTTGGCACCACCAAAGTTTTCTTCGGCCGGTTGGAAGATCAGCGCCACACGGCCCTTGAAATTCCGCGTCTCTGCCAAGTATCGCGCCGCCCCCAACAGCATCGCCGTGTGGCCGTCATGACCGCAGGCATGCATCAAGCCCGGCACGGTCGAGGCATGGTCAAGCCCCGTCGCCTCGTCCATCGGCAACGCGTCCATATCGGCGCGCAGGCCAATCGTCGGCCCCTCGCCCTGCCCGTTGATGATCGCGACGACACCCGAGACTCCGATCTTCTCATGCACCTCATCCACCCCGAAGCTGCGCAATTGTTCGACCACGAAGGCAGCCGTGTCGTGACACTCCAACCCAAACTCGGGATGCGCGTGCAGATGGCGTCGCCAGGTCGTCATATCCCCGGCAAATTCGCCAATGCGGTTGATGATGGCCATGACTTCCTCCTATCAAGGGTGCGACGAGACAATCCTGAAAAGGGCGTGGATGCAATGACCAAAACACAGGGCCTGAGCCGATCAGATGCGTTGGTGTATGACCCGAAAGGTGGCATGGATCGCCTGCGCGAGATCATGCGCCGCCTGCGAGATCCAAACGGGGGCTGCCCGTGGGATATCGAACAGACCTTCGCCACCATCGCGCCCTACACGATCGAGGAAGCCTATGAGGTCGCAGATGCGATCGAACGTGAAGCCTGGGACGAACTAAAAGGCGAATTGGGCGATCTGCTGTTTCAGTCGGTCTTTCATGCGCAAATGGCGGAAGAGGCCGGGCTGTTCAGCTTTGACGAGATCGCCGACACGATGTCCGACAAGATGGTCGCCCGCCACCCGCATGTGTTCGGCAGCGAATCCCGCGACAAGTCTGCCGATCAACAGACCCGCGATTGGGAAACGATCAAAGCGGCAGAACGGGCAGACAAGGCGCAGCAAGGGGTGCTGGATGGGGTCGCCATCGGCCTGCCTGCCCTGCTGCGCGCCGTGAAGCTGCAAAAACGCGCCGCGCGCGTGGGATTCGACTGGCCTGACATTGGCCCGGTGCTAGACAAAATCACCGAAGAAGCGCGCGAACTGGCCGAAGCGCGCGACAGTCTGAGCCAAGACGAGGTGCGCGAAGAACTGGGCGACCTTTTGTTCGTCGTCGCCAATCTGGCCCGCCACCTGAATGTCGAGCCGGAAGAGGCGCTGCGCCATACGAACGCCAAGTTTGAACGGCGTTTTCAGGGGATTGAACGCCGACTGGCCGCAGACGGGCGCGCGCCTGATGATGCGACGCTGGAAGAAATGGATGCGCTGTGGGACGCCGAGAAGGCTGCTGAGCGGGTCGCAAAAAAAATTCCCGATTAAATTAATCAGGTATTGACCCTAGCAAAAGACTCGGATTTAAGCGGCGTCATCGAAACAAGGAGATCGCGCGATGAAAACTGTCCGCACACTCGCCATGGCCCTGACTGCGGCCACAGCCCTGACCCCCGCCCTTGCCAGCGCGGACGAGGTCAACGTCTATTCCTACCGTCAGCCAGAGCTGGTCCAGCCGCTGATGGATGCCTTCACGGAAGAAACCGGCATTCCGGTCAATGTGGCCTTCCTGAAGAACGGCGTGATCGAACGCTTGCAGGCCGAAGGCAAGCGCAGCCCGGCTGACCTGATCATGACCGTCGATTTCGCCCGTCTGGCCGCCGTGGTCGAAGCCGACCTGACCCAGCCGGTCGAAAACGAAACCCTGACGGCCAACATTCCCGCCGCCTATCGCGATCCGGGTAATGAATGGTTCGGCCTGACCTCGCGCGCGCGGATCGTCTATGCCTCGAAAGACCGCGTCGCTGACGGCGAAGTCACCACCTACGAAGATCTGGCCGACCCGAAATGGAAAGGTCGTATCTGCACGCGGTCAGGCACCCACGCCTATACGTTAGGCCTTGTCGCCGCCCATCTGACCCACAACGGCGAAGAAGCCACCCGCGCCTGGATCGAAGGCGTGAAGGCCAATCTGGCCCGCAAACCGCAAGGCAATGACCGCGCGCAGGTCAAGGCGATCTGGGCTGGCGAATGCGACATTTCGATCGGCAACACCTATTACATGGGTAAGATGCTGTCAGACCCCGAACAAAAGGAATGGGCCGACAGCGTCAATGTCGTCTTCCCGGTCTTCGAGGGATCGGGCACCCATGTGAACGTATCGGGCATGGCGCTGACCAAACACGCGCCCAACAAGGAAACCGCCATCAAGCTGATGGAATTCCTCGCATCACCGAAAGCGCAGCAGATTTACGCCGCGCAGAACTTCGAATACCCGATTGCGCCTGATGTCGCGGCCGACGAGATCGTGCAAAGCTGGGGCAGCTTTACCCCGGATGGATTGAATCTGATGGAAGTGGCCGGACACCGCGCTGACGCCCTGAAACTGATGCAGGAAGCCGATTTCGACGGTTAAGACGCTGAGTTGGAAGTAAGACTGAAAAGCCCGGCATATTTGCCGGGCTTTTTGTTTGTCACTCGCCCGCTTTACGCATCGGCGTCAGCATCTGCGCCAGATAATGACCCGTGTAGCTTTCAGCGACCTGCGCCACCTTTTCCGGTGTGCCAGTCGCTACGATCAACCCGCCCCCGTCGCCGCCCTCGGGACCGATATCAATCAGGTGGTCGGCCGTTTTCACCACATCCAGATTGTGTTCGATCACGACCACGGTATTGCCCTGATCGACCAACTCGTGCAGCACCTCAAGCAGCTTCCTGACATCCTCGAAATGCAGGCCGGTGGTCGGTTCGTCCAAGATATAAAGCGTGCGCCCGGTGGAGCGTTTGGACAGCTCTTTCGACAGCTTCACCCGCTGCGCTTCACCACCTGACAGCGTCGTCGCTTGCTGGCCCACCTTGATATAGCCAAGCCCGACCCGCATCAGCGCATCCATCTTTTCGCGGATCGTCGGGACGGCCTGAAAGAAGGTCTGCGCATCCTCAACCGTCATATCAAGAACGTCGGCTATGCTTTTGCCTTTGAACTTAATTTCCAGCGTCTCGCGATTGTAGCGCGCACCGTTGCAGGTCTCGCAAGTGACATAAACATCGGGCAGGAAGTGCATTTCGATCTTGATGACACCGTCGCCCTGACAGGCCTCACACCGCCCGCCTTTCACGTTGAAACTGAAGCGTCCGGGCTTATAACCACGCGTCTTGGATTCCGGCAGGCCCGCGAACCAGTCACGGATCGGGGTGAACGCGCCGGTATAGGTCGCGGGGTTGGACCGCGGCGTGCGCCCGATGGGGCGCTGGTCGATGTCGATCACCTTGTCCAGATGCTCCAATCCCTTGATGGTTTCGCAGGGCGCAGGTGTCTGGCGCGCACCGTTCAGACGCATTGAGGCGGTCTTGAACAGCGTTTCAATCGTCAACGTCGATTTGCCCCCACCCGACACGCCGGTCACGCAGACGAACTGGCCCAGCGGGAATGTGGCGGTCACGTTTTGCAGGTTATTGCCAGTGGCCTTCACCACCTTCACCGACTTTCCATTGCCCTTGCGCCGACGCGTCGGAACCGCGATTTCGCGCTTGCCGGTCAGATACTGCCCGGTGATCGAGGCGTCGCAGGCCGCAATGTCGTCAGGTGTGCCGTGGGCGATCACCTCACCGCCATGGACACCCGCGCCGGGGCCCATGTCGAACACGTAATCCGCCTCACGAATGGCTTCTTCGTCATGTTCAACCACGATCACGCTATTGCCTTGATCTCGCAGGTTTTTCAGCGTGGTCAGAAGCCGCCCATTGTCGCGCTGGTGCAACCCGATCGAGGGTTCATCCAGCACGTAAAGCACCCCCGTCAGGCCCGAACCGATCTGGCTGGCCAAACGGATCCGCTGGCTTTCCCCGCCCGACAGCGTGCCGGAGTTGCGACTGAGCGTCAGGTATTCCAGCCCCACATTGTTCAGGAACCCAAGACGTTCGCGAATTTCTTTCAGGATCGCACGGGCAATCTCGTTCTTCTGGACGGTCAGGTGGTTTGGCGCATCCTCGATCCAGTCCAGCGCCTCGCGGATCGACATCTGAACCACCTGCCCCACATGCAGCCCGCCAATCTTCACCGCCAACGCCTCGTCGCGCAGGCGGAAGCCGCCACAGGCCCCGCAAGGGCGATTGTTCTGGTAGCGTTCAAATTCTTCGCGAATCCAGTTCGAATCCGTCTCGCGATAGCGGCGTTCCATGTTGGGAATGACGCCTTCGAAAGGACGGGTCACCTCATAGACGCGCCCGCCTTCATCGAAGCGGAACTTGATCTCTTCCTCGCCCGAGCCATACAGGAACACCTGCTGCACCTGTTCGGGCAGGTCTTTCCATGGCGTGCTTTTGTCGAACTCGTAATGGCGCGCAATGCTCTCGATGGTTTGCAGGAAATAGGGCGACTTGCCCTTGCGCCAAGGCGCCAGAGCGCCGTCATAGATTTGCAGCGTGGCGTCGGGCACGACAAGGCGCTCATCAAAGAACAGCTCCTTGCCCAACCCGTCGCAAACCGGACAGGCCCCGAACGGTGCGTTGAATGAAAACAGACGCGGTTCAATTTCAGGAATGGTAAAACCCGAAACGGGACAGGCGAAGTTTTCCGAGAAGGTGAAAATCTCTGGCTCGCCCTCGGTCGGGGCGGTTTCCAACAGTGCGATTCCATCTGCCAAATCCAGCGCGGTGCGGAAGCTGTCCGCCAGCCTCTGATCCATGCCTTCACGCACAACCACACGGTCCACAACCACGTCGATATTGTGGCGGAACTTCTTGTCCAATGTGGGGGGATTATCAAGCTCGTGCAGCTCTCCGTTCACCTTGACGCGCTGGAATCCCTTCTTTTGAAGCTCTTGAAATTCCTTGCGATATTCGCCTTTCCGGTCGCGAACGATGGGGGCGAGCAGATAGGCACGGGTGCCCTCCTCCATCTGCATCACGCGGTCAACCATGTCTTGCACCTGCTGGGCCTCGATGGGCAATCCGGTGGCGGGTGAAAACGGCGTCCCGGCACGGGCAAACAGCAGACGCAGATAGTCGTAAATCTCGGTCACGGTGCCGACGGTCGAACGGGGGTTCTTCGATGTCGTCTTTTGCTCAATCGAAATCGCAGGCGACAGTCCCGCAATGTGATCCACATCCGGTTTCTGCATCATATCAAGGAACTGACGCGCATAGGCGGACAGGCTTTCGACATAGCGCCGCTGCCCTTCCGCATAGATCGTGTCAAACGCCAGCGACGACTTGCCAGACCCGGACAGCCCGGTGATCACCACAAGCCGGTCGCGCGGAATATCCACGTCGATGGATTTCAAGTTATGCTCGCGCGCGCCGCGAACCTGAATTTCTTTCAACTCGGCCATTCTGACCCCCAGTTCACAATTGCTTAACGGTTAGGCCAAACCGCGCGGCGGGACAATCGGAAAGTTAGAACATTTGCGGAACACTTGTAAACGCGCTGCGTTGCCCAGCCCGTTACATTCACTTTCTTGAATTTTAATTCTCAGACCCATTGACCTGAATACGTTGCGATCTATATCCCGGATCAAACCCTTTTCGGGACAGGAGCGAAAACATGTTTGGTTTCATGATGGGCGGCGCGAAAATGGACCCGCGCGAGGCCGTGACCAAAGCCCGCGCTGGCGAGATCACGGTGATCGACGTGCGCGACCACGGCGAGGTGCAGATGACTGGCAAGGCCAAGGGCGCTGTCGTTGTGCCGCTGACGGTGATGCCCTTTCAATGCGACCCGAAGGGGCCGGACTTCAACGCGACGATTGATCCGACTAAGCCCATCGCGCTCTATTGCGCGTCCGGCGCGCGGTCTGCCCAAGGCGCGCAAGTTCTGAAACGACTGGGCTATGACGAGGTCTATAACATCGGCGGACTAGGGCATTGGCATCAGGCAGGCGGCGAGATCGAGCGGTAAGCGCCCTACACCCCCCCACAACGCAACCCGCGCAGGCCCAGCCCGCGCGGGTTTTTGATGGTAGAGGCAAATCGTCATTCACCTTCTTGGTTGACTGATACCTTTGATTCCGTTATTCACCCATATGGCTGAACGAAACGACATGGACCACCTCAGCGCCGTTCTCAAGGCCACATCGGACGCCAATCGCCGTGCGATCCTGACCCTGCTGGCACAAGAAGGCCCCATGCGCGTCACGGATATCGCGCGTCATTTTGATATCAGCCTGAACTCGGTTTCAAAGCACATCAAAGTGCTTGAGGCCTGTGGTCTGGCGACCCGGCGCACCGAATGGCGCGAGCACTTGATCGAAGTGCAGATGGGGCCGCTTTCCGACATCGATCAATGGTTTGCCGAATTGCGTTCGATCTGGGCGCTGCGGCTGGATGCCCTCGAAGCTGCCTTGAAGGAGGACGACAATGACTGATCTATCCCTCGAAATCACCCGCCACATCGCCTACCCGCCCGAACGCGTATTCGATGCGTGGCTGGACCCGAAGATGCTCGCGAAATTCATGATCCCCGGCGCAGGCGTCACCGTGCCCGACGCGACTGTCGATGCCAAGATCGGTGGGCGCTTCAGCATCATCATGCGGGTCCCCAACGCGGGCGATCTGCCGCATGAAGGTGAATACAGGATCATTGATCGCGCCAGGCAGCTGCAATTCACTTGGGAATCGCCCGCCAGCACGGCCGAGGAATCGATCGTCACGCTGGATCTGACGCCGAAAGACGGAGGCACCGACCTGTGCCTGCATCACATCCGTTTCCCGTCCGAGGAAAGCCGCGACAACCACAATGGCGGTTGGACCGCGATCCTTGCCAAGCTGGATGAGGCGTTGACCTGAATGGCCGTCAGCCCTGCCTGACCACCCACGCACGATGCATAAAGGCCGGGCAATGATCCGGCCTTTATGTCTTACATATGAATGACGCGGTCATAGGCGTCCAGCACCGCCTCGTGCATGCTTTCCGAGATTGTCGGGTGCGGGAAGACCGTGTGCATCAGCTCTTCTTCGGTGGTTTCCAGCGTCTTGCCGACCACGTAGCCCTGAATCATTTCGGTCACTTCCGGCCCGACCATATGCGCACCCAGAAGCTCGCCGGTCTTGGCGTCGAAGATCGTCTTAATCATGCCCTCGGGGTCGCCCATGGCGATGGCCTTGCCGTTGCCAATGAAGGGGAAGCGGCCAACTTTGATATCGTATCCCTGCTCTTTCGCCTTGGCTTCCGACAGTCCGACGCTGGCGACTTGTGGGTGGCAATAGGTGCAGCCGGGGATGCTTTCAGGCTTTACCGGGTGGGCGTGCAGGCCAGCGATCAGTTCAGCCACCATCACACCTTCATGGCTGGCCTTGTGGGCAAGCCACGGTGCCCCGGCGATGTCGCCGATGGCATACAGTCCATCGACACCCGTGCGGCAATGTGCGTCGGTCACAACATGGGTGCGGTCGATCTTCACGCCCAGTTCCTCTAGCCCCAGCCCTTCGACATTGCCAACGATGCCAACGGCGGAAATCACGGTGTCAAACTCAAGCTTCTCGACCTTGCCGCCGACCTCGATATGGGCCGTGACCTTGCCCTTGGCGCGGTCGAGTTGCTTGACCATGGCTTTTTCCATGATCGTGATACCTTGCTTGACGAAGGACTTTTTGGCGAAGGCAGAAATCTCGGCATCTTCGACGGGCAGCACGCGCTCCATCACTTCAACGACAGTCGTGTCGGCGCCCAGCGTATTGAAGAAGCTGGCAAATTCGATGCCGATGGCACCCGACCCGATGACCAGCAGCTTTTTGGGCATGCGCGGCGGGTTCAGGGCGTGGCGATAGGTCCAGACCAGATCACCGTCAGCCTCAAGCCCCGGCAATTCGCGGGCGCGCGCACCGGTGGCCACCACGATGTTCTTGGCGGTCAGTTCCTCGGTCCCTTTGTCGGTTTTGACGGACACCTTGCCCTTGGCGGGGATGGTCGCCTCGCCCATGAACACGGTGACCTTGTTTTTCTTCATCAAGTGGCCGATGCCCCCGGACAGTTGAGCCGCCACCCCGCGCGAGCGTTTGACGATGGCGGGCAGGTCGTAATCGATCTTTCCTGCCGACAGGCCAAACTCCTTGGCGCGGTGCATCAGGTGGAAGACTTCTGCCGATCGCAAAAGCGCCTTGGTCGGGATACAGCCCCAGTTCAGGCAGATGCCACCAAGGTTTTCGCGTTCGATTATGGCCACGTTTTGACCAAGCTGCGCAGCCCGGATCGCCGCGACGTAACCGCCGGGACCAGCACCGACAACGATTGTATCAAAAGCCTTGCCCGCCATGGGGTATCTCCTTATCTCAAAGGTAGTTTGCCATTAAACTATATCTTTTCGCAGATCAATGACGTAGCGGAAGACCCGCCATGCGCCAAGCGGGAAACTTCCCGCCCGACGTTTGTTGCCTGACGCGACGACCGACGCGCACGCCATCAGTCGGCGCCCGTCTCCAGGCTGCGCAATATCGCCCCATAGCCGCCGTCGGCGATGAAGCTGGCTTCTTCTTGTGTGGTGTCACGCCCCAAGGCATCGTTGCGATAGGGGAAGCGGCCGAAACGTTCGATAATCTTTCGGTGCGCGCGCGCATGCAGGGTGTCGCCCTGCCCCGGCGTGTCGGCCATGCGCTCTGCCATCAGTGCGATGCAACGGTCCTGATCTTCCATCGCCTCGCTGTGCATGAAGGGCAGATAGAAAAACTGCCGGTCGGGCAGCCCGATCTGCATATCTAGCCCATGCTCTATCGCATAGTCTGCACAGGTCCGCGCCGCGGGGTCGGTCGCGAAGGATCGCGCGTCGCCGCGAAACATATTGCGCGGAAACTGGTCGGTCAGGATCAAAAAGGCCAACGCACCGTCTGCGCTGCTCTTCCAGTGGTCGCGTTCACCGTCCCGCGCGGCCTCATAATCCGCCATGAAGCGCGTTCGAATTTCGTCATCCAGCGCGTCCGAGGCTTCATACCACCCCTTTGGCCCAACCTCGTCGATCCAGAAAGTGATGATGTCTTTTGGCTCTGTCATGTGTCTGGCCCTCTCGCTTTCCCCCACCCTAACGGGTGAGGGACACAGTGCAAGACGTCTACCGATACCGCTTCAGTTGTCGTCGTCTTGCGCCTCATCGGCCCAGACTTCCTGCGCCATATCCGCAGCCACGGGCGATGCGGCCGGAGACATGGTCATATACGCACCCGTCTCCTTCGGTCCAGGCCCAGACCGCCGGGTCATACGCCACATCCCGTAGGCCAAAAAGCCAAACAGCAATAGCGCCATATAGCCAAAGAACCCAAGCGGCCCCATGACCCCCATGACCCAACCCGTGACCACAGGGCCCGCGATGGCCCCCAACCCGTTGATGAAGATCAGCCCAGCCGAGGCGGCGGGCATGTCTTCAGGCTCCAGATAATCGTTCACATAGGCCAGCAACAGCGCATAGAGCGGGTTGGTCATCCCGCCCAGAAGGAACGAGGCCACCAGCAAGATTTCGTAGCGCACGCCGAAAACGACCGGAAGAAGCGCGGCAACCATGGCAATAGCGGTCACGATCAGGATCAAGAGGCGTCGGTCCATCCGGTCAGAAATCCAGCCAATCGGATATTGCAGCACAAGGCCGCCGATAAACAGTGCCGACACAAAAGCCGAGATCTGCCCGACCGACAGCCCGATCTGTTGACCAAAGACCGAAGCCATACCGAACTGGGCAGCAAACACGCCCCCCAGAAGCATGAAGCCGACACAGCCCAAGGGGGAGATCTCGAACAGCTCGCGCAGGCTCAAACCCTTGATGCTTTCAAAGGCGGGCGTCGGGTTGACCGACAGAAGGATCGGCGCAAAAGCGATGGACACCAGCACCGAGGGCAGGATGAACAGGATAAACCCGCCGGGGTCTCCAATCACCAAAAGGCCTTGCGCGGCGATGATGCCGACCATCTGCACGAACATGTAAAGCGACAGCGCCTTGCCGCGGTTTTCGTTGTCAGCCGCGTTGTTCAGCCAGCTTTCAGCGGTGACATACACCCCGGAAAAGCAAAACCCGATGATCACACGCAGCGCTGTCCACGCCCACGGATCGGTGAACGTGGGATACAGGATCAGCACAGCCGAGATGAACGACCCAAGGGCCGCAAACACCCGCACATGCCCAACCCGACGGATCATGATCGGCGCCATGCGCGAGCCAAACAGGAAGCCAGCAAAATAGCCCGACATCACCAGCGAAAGCTCGAAGGTGGAAAAGCCTTCGAGCCCGCCCCGGATGCCCAGAAGCGTCCCTTGCACGCCGTTGCCCACCATAAGCAGCATCATGCCAAGAAGCAGAGCCCAAGAGCTTTTGAGTACCTGCAGCATGGATCCCTCCTGTTCGCGTCAGACCATCACGCTAACAGCACGACGCAGCGTTGGATCGAGGTTTCGCGACACTACAACGCCCCGATACGTCCTTGTGTGCTGTCACACTTCGGACGGCAAAAGCAAGGAGCTGTCGCCATATGAAAAGAAACGATAACGCTCTGCAATCGCGTGGTCATAGACCTGGCGCATACGATCAGATCCCATCAGGGCTGACACCAGCATCATCAATGTCGATTTGGGCAGGTGAAAGTTGGTCATCAAGGCATCCGCGATGCGAAACTGAAAGCCCGGCGTGATGAAAATATCGGTCTCGCCTTCCCAGGGTGCGATCTGCCCCGGCCCCGTGGCCGCGCTTTCGATCAGCCTGAGCGCCGTGGTGCCGACCGGGATCACGCGCCCGCCCGCTTGCTTGGTGGCGGTGATCTGGGCTGCAGCTTCAGCGCTGACCTGTCCCCATTCGGCATGCATCTTGTGGTCGGTGACATTGTCCACCTTGACCGGCAGGAACGTGCCCGCCCCGACATGCAGCGTGACGTGGGTTAAGTCTACGCCCTTCGCTTTGATGCGCGCGAGCAACGCCTCGTCGAAATGAAGCGAGGCTGTCGGTGCCGCAACCGCTCCGGAATAGCGGGCAAAGACGGTTTGGTAATCCTCGTCATCAAGCGCATCCGCCGCGCGTTTGGCCGCGATATAAGGGGGTAAAGGCATCTTGCCGGCCACGCGCAACGCAGCGTCAAACGCATCACCTTCAAGGTTAAACGCCAGCAGGGCCTGTTCCCCATCCCGCCCCAGATACTCTGCGTGCAGTCTGTCGGAAAACGTGATCACATCGCCTTCGCGCAGCTTGCGCAACGGTTTGGCCATTGCGTGCCACTGCCCGGCCCCGTCCGGCGACAACAGCGTCACCTCAATCTTCGCGACCCCTTCGCCGGGCGCTTGACCCGCGCGGGTGCGGGTGCCGAACAACCGGCCGGGGATCACCTTGGTGTCGTTCAACACCAGCCGATCACCGGGCCTGAGCCACTGGGTCAGGTCGCTGACCTGCGCGTCGGTGATCTGATCGGGCGTGGCCACCAAAAGACGGCTGGACGTGCGCGGGCGCGCAGGACGCGTCGCGATCAGGTCGTCGGGCAGATCGAAGTCAAAATCACTCAGTTTCATGGCCGCGCGTGTAGGCTTCTTGACGCGCCGCGTCAATCATTCGTCATTCGTCTTGCTGCTGTGGGGGCGGGTTGCGACGAAAGATGTCGCGAAAGAAGCCGGGGGTGAACAGGGACAGCGGATTGACCGACACTTTCGGGTCGCTGGCGGTGCCTCTGAGGTCATAGTTGAACCCCAGCAGGCCTTCACCCTTCCGGGCAAATATGCGCCCAGCAGAGTTCACCACGTAGAAGGGCGAAATGACGCCCTGCATGTCCATTTGACCCGACCCAAGCTGGTAATAGCCATCCATCGAGATCCCCATGGAATGGCCTGTCGCGGCGCTTTCATAGACGGTGATTTTTTCTGGATCCAACCGGAACCGCGCGTCGACATCGGTGAAGGCGATGCCCTTGCCGCCCAGTTGTTGCAGCAGCCCGACCACCGAAATGGCGGACAGAAGCTCGGCCATGGCGGGGGCATCGTGCACGTCCACGTTTTTGATCTTCAGGTTGCCTTCGTATACGCCTTCGCCGCCACCGGGGGCCAGGATCAGTTCCAGATCCCCCTTGCGCGCCGACTTGAAAACGCCTGCGGCGCGCATCACACCGCCGGCATTGGGCGAGGTGATGCGGTAGGCCGTGCCATTGGGTTGAGGCGCGGCGGTGCCATTGATCCGTGGCCCACGGGAATTCGGAACACCACCCAGACGGCCCTTGAAGGTGCCCTTCATCCCGGCGGAACTGCGCGTGAAGTCACCCTGAAACTCGTTGATCCAGATCCCTTCCGAGATGGTCAGCCGATCAAGGATCAGCGAAATCGGCACCGCGCCACCGCTGACGGGCGCGGTACCGTTGCCCGCCCCAAGCTTGACCTTGCGCAAATCCACACGCCCCCCCTTGACCGTCACAGACACCGGCTTGCCAGCGCCGCGCCCGGTCAGGGTGACAGGTGCATCCAGCCACCCGCCCAGCCTGACCCGGTCGAACTGGGCGGCGACCAAACCGCCCCCTTCGGCCATCAGAACACTTCCCGAGGTCTCTAACCCTGGCGCGCGCAGGGCGATCTTGTCGATCACCGGCGTGGCGCCAAGTCGCCCTACCACCGACAACGTGCCTTTGCTGCTCTTGGGCTTGGACCAGCCCAAGGGGGCGATGCTGACCCCCAGCCCGTCCAACGACGAGGAAAGCGTCATACGTGGCGGCTGTCCTTTTTGCAGCGAAATCTCGTAGTCACCCTGCGCGGACCCCGAAATGCTGCCCTTTGGCAGACCGATGGAGAACGCGTCTAGAAACGCCTGATCCAGAGTGAGCTGCCCACTGACCGTTGATACCGGCGCCGCTTTGCCATCCTTCAACGCCTGAACCCATTTGCCCGTCATTGGCACGCCAGACAGGCTGCCCCGCCCGCCTATCGACACCGATGTGTCAGAGGCCTCCAGCGTGGCCTGAGGCAGCGACAGGGTCTTGCCCGCGACGATCTTGTCGCTTTTGACCGCGGCCAGCGTGCCGGTCAGATCATAGCGGACAGCATCGCGCGGGGGCTTGGGTTGCAACGCGATGTCGATCCGGCCTGCAAGGTCAATCCGGCCCGTTGCCATGTCGGGGCCGATCGCCCCCTCAGGCGTGTCGCGAAAAATCCGAAATGGAGCGTCGTCCAACAAATGTAGGGCACTGGTCAGGGGACCGGACACGGCCAGATTGACCAGCGCGGGAACCGGTGGGCGTGGCGCGTCCGGATCCTTCGGACGCCGCGCCATCTGGGGGATCACAAAGCTGGTGCCCGCCGCATCAAGCATGCCGGCCACCTTGCCGTTGCGGTCGCGCGGGCGCACGACCCCACGATCCGCCATGACGACCAGTCGCCGCCCGTCGATTGAGAACTGGCCCGCGGCCTCTTCGATCGGAGCCATGGATTTGACGGCCTGCACCGTCACCCCCTCGAAATCTGCGCTAAGCGCAGTGTGGGCAGGGTCCGATCCCTGTTTGCGCCATGCCACGGCCACATCGTTGAACTGCCCGCCGATCACGTTCTCATGTGTCCATTTTCGGCTGCGAAGACCCGTGGTCAAAGGCCAGAACGCTGTCACTTGCTGTGGGGTGACATGGTTGGCCTGCGCGTCGACGGCGATCACCCAGCCCTCAGAGTCCGTCGATATCTTCGCCGCTCCGGTCACCTGCGCCCCGTCATGGGACACGGCAAACTGGCCCATATCAACGCGAAACGGGTCGAGCGTCAGCCGGAAGTCCGCAGCCCCTTCGCCAAGTTCGATCGGCGCCTCGAACACGCCGGGCGGGCTTATGCGCGCCTTGGACACCTGCAACTGCCCAAGCAGCTCGGTCGGCCAACCCGCGCTCCAGCCGCGCAGATAGGTATGGCCATCGGCATGGATCACGCCCCAGTCGGATTCCACAAACATATCGGCAAAGTTCATCCGCTCGCGTTCAGGATCATAGTCCAGGTAGACCTTGCCTCCGGTGAATTTAACGGGCTTCGCGGCAGGGTCCGGCGACAATGTTCCAGCCCCGAACTCCAACGTGCCCGCGAGCCCGGACACGGCACCGCTTGCATCGATAACCGTGCGCAAGGCACCCGAAATCGGCGCGTCCACTAGCCCCAGAAAGGTCAACAGCGGCGACTGTGCCGCAATGTCACGGGCCAATGCGTTTTTGAACGTCGCAGTCAGACGAGCGGCCGAACTGCCTTTGACAGACCGAAACCCCAAAACGGTTTCGGCCAGTTCCTCGGTCTGGTTGAACACGTCGAAGGACAACGTCATATCCAGCGCTTTTTCGGTCTGAGACACCGTAAGACGCCCATCGGTGACCTGCCACAACCGCCCCGAGCGCGCGTCTTCTAGCGTGATTGTCAAATTCGTCGCCGTGATCGTGTCGGTCTGGGCCAGAACGCCTTTCGAAAAGACGGTATCGATGCGATCCAGCACGGCCGCCAGATCGCCCGAGGCGCCGATCCCCTGCCCCAAGCTCAGATCAAACGCGCCATCTCGCTGGCGGCGCACGGTTATCTGGGCACCGGACAGCGACAGCGATTGCGGCGCGACATTGCCAGACAGGACCGGACCCAGGAACAAAGCACCTTCAACGGCATTCAAGCGACCGATTTCCAGCCCCGTTGCGTCACGCACCCCAAGATCGACAAGCCGAAGGCGTGGCAACCCCCGCGAGGTTATGCCCAGCTCAACCCGTGAAAGAGACACCTGCACATTGCCAGATTGCGTGTTGATGCTGCGTTCGATGCGCTGCGTCACCCAGTCGGGCATGGTCAGCACGCGGCCGGTCGCGGACATCGATACCAGCACCAAGAAGACTGCGGCCAAGGCAAGAAGCGCGACGGTCCAGATGCTGAAATGCCAAGTCAAACGGCGACGACGACGGGCGTGGCGGTCAGGGAGCGGAAGGTCAGACTCGCGCGCGCGCTTGCGGCCAAAGCGCGACCTTGTCGCAGCTGCAGCGGTCAGGCCTGTCGCCACATCGTCCGATGCGGGCTTGTCTTCTGCCGGATCATCCTTTTTCTCGCCACTGTCAGCGTCGGGCGCCTTTGGGTCATCCGCCCCGACCAACGCATCTTCGAGCCGATCTGGCGCGCCGTCCGTGTCGTCTTCCGTGTTGTCGTCGGTGTCGTCTTGCGTGTCGTCTTGCGTGTCGCCGTCGGTGTCGTCATCCGTGTCGCTGTCCTGGTCGTCATCCGGCACTTGATCCGCGTCGGGTTCCTGCTGAGGTGGGCCTTGCGTCAACGCATCAGGCCCGGCACCGTTGGGGTCGGTTGCCGGGTCGTCTTTGGTATCTGGCGTTTCCTGCTTGCTCATCCGGTTTGCCCAAATGCGTGTCTTTCGACCTGCCCCATCCCTTTCATCCTGACGCGAACGGGCTTAGAACGAAAGCTCACAAAACATTAGAGACTCGCAGCGGAGATTGCCAAGACCATGACCGATCACATGCCTGCCACCGGCGACATTGCGCCTGATTTCACCCTGCCGCAGGATGGCGGCGATCAGATCACGCTGAGCACGCTCGCGCCGGCCCCTGTCGTTTTGTATTTCTACCCAAAAGACAGCACACCGGGATGCACCACCGAAGCGATTGATTTCTCGACCCTTCTGCCTGAATTTCACGCCCTTGGCGCACAGGTGTTCGGCATCTCGAAAGACAGCCTGAAACGCCACGAAAACTTCCGTGCGAAGCAGGACCTGAGCGTGCCGCTTTTGTCGGATGATGGCACCGATGTGTGCGAGCGCTACGGCACGTGGGGCGAAAAGAAGAACTACGGACGCACCTATATGGGCATCACGCGCGCCACGTTTCTGATCGGGCCAGATGGCAAGATCGCGCAGGTCTGGCCCAAGGTGAAGGTGAAGGGCCATGCCGAAGAGGTGTTGGCCGCCACGCGTGCACTGGTCAGCGCATGACCGCCCTGTCGCGCCCGCTTGCCGAGATGGCGGATGCCGTTCTGCGCACCGCCGACGGTCGTGCGAAGACGGCGCTTGCTCGGGCGTTTGCAGCGGAATGGACCACCGCGCGCGACAGCGGCGCGATCACCGCCCCGCTTGAAGACCGCGCCGCCATCATCGGCCACGCCGTGCCGCCTGACTTTCCCGCGCGCCCCGCGCGACCTGAACTGAAAGACCCCCGCGACGTTCCGCGCCGCCGCCCCGGCAGCCGAGACGGCCAAATCGCGCTGTTGCACGCGGTGGCGCATATCGAACTGAACGCCGTTGATCTGCACTGGGACATCATTGCCCGGTTCACCGACACGCCAATGCCGATGGGGTTTTACGACGACTGGGTGAAAGCGGCCGATGAAGAAGCCAAGCATTTCAACCTTGTAAGTGACTGCCTTGAAGCATTGGGCAGTCACTATGGCGCCCTTGCTGCCCATGCTGGCATGTGGCGCGCCGCCGAGGACACCGCCTGCGATCTTCTGGGGCGCCTTGCGGTGGTGCCAATGGTGCTGGAGGCACGTGGTCTGGACGTCACCCCCGGCATGATCGAGGTGTTTCGCAAAGCCAAGCTGGACGACACGGTCGCGGCGCTGGAGGTCATTTATGCCGAAGAGGTCGGGCATGTGGCCTATGGGTCGAAATGGTTTCACTTTCTGTGCGGTCGCCACGAGCTTGACCCCAAAGACACGTTCCACACTCTGGTCCGCACCTATTTCCATGGCGCCCTGAAACCCCCGTTCAACGAAGAAAAACGCGCCGAGGCCGGCTTGCCGCCAGATTTCTATTGGCCGCTGGCCGACAGCACACCGAAACAGACGCGCGGCACCCCGCAGTGATCTGCAAGGGTGCAGACGATACGGCTACCGGACGCAGGGGCATCGGCAATTTCCCGCTTGAAACAATGGCCTCTGTGCAGAAAACCCAAAAAATGTTGCGCCCGCAAAGTCGTCGCGGTAATCACCACGGGTCCGTTGGCGTCGCCGACAAGAGCATAATAAAGCTGCGGATTGAGGGTTTAGGGAAGAAACTGGGACTTGAAACTTGCATAACCGCTTGATCAACAAGGTAAATCACCTGCTGGACCGGGCTTTTCCCGAACAGCGTTTGTTTTTGCGCTCCGAAGATGGCACCCGCTTTATCCGCCTCTCGCCATTGACGCAGGCTCTGGGCTGGACCGGATCCGCCGCCTTTTTCGCCTGGTCGATCATCGCCACCGCCGTGTTGTTGATGGATTCGATCGGGTCAGGCAACTTCCGTGATCAGGCACAGCGCGAAAAGCGGCTATACGAACAACGCCTTCAGACCCTGTCCGAAGAACGCGACGCCCGCGCCATCGAAGCGGCTGCCGCGCAAGAGCGGTTCAACCTTGCACTGGCCGAGATTTCCGAGATGCAAAGCGAACTTCTGTCATCAGAAGAACGCCGCAAGGAACTGGAAACCGGCATTGGCGTCATTCAGGCAACCTTGCGCCGCACCATGGGCGAACGCGACGCGGCCACGGACAGCCTTGAAGAGATGCTGGCCGCCGTCAAGGATGACACCCAGAACGGCACAAGTGGGTCGAACCAGACCCAAGCGAACGCAACGCTTGCCTTCATGACCGACGAATTGGGCCGCATCGCGGCCGAACGCGATCTGATCGCCAACAACGCCGCCGAAGCTGAACGGTTCGCTCAGGACATGCTGTATGAGGCGCGCCTGCGCGACGAACGCAACGACCAGATTTTCCGCCAGCTTGAAGACGCCGTGACGATCTCGTTGGAGCCACTGGACAAGATGTTTGCCAAGTCCGGCATGTCTGTGGACCATATCCTTGATCAGGTGCGGCGCGGCTATTCCGGCCAAGGTGGCCCGCTGACCCCGATGATCATGTCCACACGAGGCACTGGGCCAGACCCGGACGCCGATCGCGCCAACACTATTCTGAGCGAACTGGACAAGATGAACCTGTATCGGATCGCCGCCCAGAAAATGCCGTTTGGTATGCCGGTGAAATCCGGGTTTCGGTTCACCTCGGGCTATGGCTATCGCTGGGGCCGCATGCATAACGGCACCGATTTCGCCGCCCCCATCGGCACACCGGTCTATGCGCCGGCAGATGGCGTGGTGGTCAGCGCGGCCTGGAGCTCGGGCTATGGACGGTTAATCAAGATCCAACATGAATTCGGTATCGAAACGCGCTATGCCCATCTTTCGCGCATGAATGTGCAAAAGGGACAAAGGGTCTCGCGCGGGGATAGAATTGGTGATATTGGAAACTCCGGGCGTTCAACCGGACCGCATCTTCACTATGAAGTGCGCGTCGGCGGCAAGCCCATCAACCCGATGGTCTATATCAAGGCAGCAAAAGATGTTCTCTAAAAGCAGGATCAACGAACCGGGCCCCAAAGCCGGCGACAAAGAAACGAAACCCGCGGCATCGGCTGACAAGCCGTCGTCTTCAGCTCCGGCCGTTCCGCCCGCTCCGTCGTCCTCGGCTGCCCCCAAGCCCAAGCCACCCGCATCCACCCTGTCATCCGACATCACCATCAAGGGTGACATCAGATCGACCGGTGATATCATTGTCGAAGGCACCGTCGAAGGTGATATCCGCGCCCACCAGCTGACGGTCGGTGAAGGCGCCACCGTAAAAGGTGAAGTGATCGGCGATGACGTGGTCATCAACGGCCGTATCATTGGGCGCCTGCGCGGCTTGAAAGTACGTCTGACCTCGGCAGCACGTGTCGAAGGCGACATCATTCACAAGACGATCGCGATCGAAAGCGGCGCGCATTTCGAGGGGTCCGTGCAACGGCAGGACGACCCGCTTGGCGGCGGCAAGATGGCCACACCGCAGACAACAGCGGCCCCGGCAGCGCAGCCAGCCTCCAAAAGCGACAAGAGCTGATCTGAGCCACGCGGTCTTTGCCGCAGCTTTGTCTGCGGCGCAGACACGTGCACAGGCAATCGAACAGACAACAAAAAGGCCGCCCCGGTGTTGGGCGGCCTCTTTCTTTTTCGGCTGGGTCTTTTCCGGCGTCCTGATCCGGCTGAGCGCGCTGGTCGACCCGCTGTGCATGTCGGGGCCTGTGGTCTGGTGTGTTCCACCTGCCCGCGCTGTCGTTGGGGTCAGTCCGCCTCGAAGCTCATGACACGGCGATACAGGTGCCATGTGGCATGCCCGAAGATGGGAAGCACCACGAACAGTCCTAGAAAGAAGGGCAACATTGCCAGGACCATGCCGACGCTGACAATCACGCCCCAGAGCAGCATCGGCACCAGGTTTTGCAAAACCGATTGGAACGAATAGATCATCGCGGAGATGAAGTCGATCTCGCGGTCCAGCAGCAGGGGCAAGCTGGTCACGGTCAGCGAAAACAGGCAGAAAGACAGAACCGCCCCCACCCCAGTGCCCACGACCAACATGGTAATGCCATTGCGGTTCAGCAGCGCATCCTGCCAGTTCGTTGTGATGTTGGTCAGCGGCTCAAGCCCCATGAAGATGGCAAAGACCAAATGGGCCACGAACACCCAGAACATGAAGATCATAATGATCACCATCGCGATCGACGGAAACTGTCGATCCTTCTGGTTGAACACCACGCCCAGAATTTGCGCCCAATCCAAGGCTTGTCCGCTTTCCAGTCGACGACTGACCTCGTAAAGGCCGACGGCCAGAAACGGCGCGAGCAGCGGAAAGCCCAAGCCCACCGGGATGATCCAGTAGCTTTGATCCAACACATCAAGCTGAAGGTAGATCACGATTCCCATGACGACATAGAAGCCGGCGAAGAACAGACCAAAGGCCGGCGCCCGCGCAAAATCCCGCGCGCCAGCATTGAGCGCGGCAACGATGTCGCTGAACGTGATGTTTTCGATATTTGGGGGCGCCGAGGCCTCCAAATGGGTGCTATCTGACATGACTTCTCCCTGCACGTATCTGTTGGCGTTCGCGCGCGTGGAAAGAGTGTCGCGAGTGGCAGGCCATTCGTCAAGCTTGTGAACATGTGAAAGTTTCGCAGGCCCGTGTGCGCGAAAAACAAACCTTGACCTGCGCTTGGTCACAGTCTCTGCTTGGATCAGTGTCGCAGAAAAACCGCGTCGTGTGGGGCGGTTATGCTATAAACACGAATATCGGAGCCGTTCATCTTTCTAAACGAGTCATTGCAAATGTCTATTTTTCGGACGCTGGCACATGCTGGCATCGCCCTCACCCTAAGCTTTGGATTTGCCCTTGGGGCGACCTGCGGAAACACTGCAAGCGGGTTTGAGACCTGGAAAGCAAGCTTCGCCGCAGAGGCCAAGTCAGCAGGCGTCGGCCAGCGCGGCTTGCAGGCGCTGGCTTCGGCAAGCTATTCGACCGCGACCATCCGCGCGGACCGCAATCAACGGTCGTTTAAATATTCGCTCTCCAAGTTCATGCAAGTGCGCGGGGCAGAAACGATCATTGCCCAAGGGCGCAAACGCAAAGCGCGTAATCCTGGGTTCTACCAGGCGCTGGAAAAGGGGTATGGCGTGCCCGCCGGTGTTTTACTCGCGATCCACGGGATGGAGACCGGCTTTGGTGGCTTTATGGGAGATACCTCGGTCGTCTCTGCGATCACGACCCTTGCCTATGACTGCCGTCGTTCTGAGTTCTTCACGCCACATGCCATCGGCGCGTTGAAACTTGTCGACCGCGGCACGATCACCGCCAACACCCGCGGTGCAAAGCACGGAGAGCTGGGACACACCCAATTTCTTCCGGGCAACGCCTTCAAATACGGTGTTGATGCGTCAGGCGACGGGCGCGTTGATCTTTACAATCTGGCGGATGCGCTAGCGTCGACCGCAAACTTCCTGCGAAAGAAAGGGTGGAAGCCCGGCAAGGGATACCAGCAGGGGCAGCCGAACTTCAACGTGATCAAGCAATGGAACGCGGCCACGGTCTACCAGCAGGCCATTGCCATCATCGGCGCGCGGATCGACGGCTGACCAAGGTATTGGCTACGCCTGTGCGGCCTGTTGTTTCAGCCAGCGATATCCGCGTCGCGTTTGTAAAAAACGTCGCGCCCGTCCCGGTGTGTTTCGGCAAATCCCATGCGCAGCAAAAGGCGTTGCGACGCGATGTTGCCTTGATCGGTATCCGCGACCAAGGTTGAGACGCTATGTCGTGATCGCAGTTCGTTGATCATCATCTCGACAGCGACTTGGGCAACGCCGGTTCCCCAAACCTCTGGCGACAGGACATAGGCGATGCTGGCATGGCCGTCGCGCGGCAATGTGGCTTGTGTATAGCCGACAATCGAAGCGCCTTGGACCACACACCAGTTCAGCCAGATTTCTGACCCGTCAGGCGGCCCGCCGGCCATCAGTCGCGCAATGCGGTTCTTGACGGCCGTGACGGACAGTGGCGGGTTTTCATCCAAATACCGAAAGATCCGAGGGTCAGAGAGCGCCGCAAACAGACCCTCTGCATGCGTGGTGTTTTGGGGTTCAAGTGTGATGTCGCCGCGATCGCGCACCGCTTATTCCTCGGCGTTGGCTTCCGCGCGACTTTTCCCGGCCACGTCCTGAGCCAGAACGGCGGCCATGAACGCATCCAGATCACCATCCAGAACCCCCTTAGTGTCTGAGGTTTCGTGCCCTGTGCGCAGGTCTTTTACCATCTGATAAGGTTGCAGTACGTAAGACCGGATCTGGTTGCCCCAGCCCGCATCGCCCTTGTTTTCATGGGCCTCGTTGATCGCGGCGTTCCGCTTGTCCAGCTCCATCTGATACAGCCGCGATTTCAGGGCCTTCATGGCGATGTCACGGTTCTGGTGTTGCGACTTCTCGGAACTGGTGACGACGATGCCGGTGGGTATGTGGGTGATGCGCACGGCCGAATCCGTCGTGTTGACGTGCTGCCCGCCCGCGCCCGAGGACCGATAGGTGTCGATGCGGATATCCGAAGGGTTCACATCAATCTCGATATTGTCATCCACCACCGGATAGACCCAGACCGAGCTGAAAGACGTGTGCCGTTTGGCAGCACTGTCATAAGGCGAGATGCGCACAAGACGATGCACACCGCTTTCCGATTTCAGCCAGCCATAGGCGTTATGGCCAGAAATTTTGTAGGCAGCAGATTTGATCCCTGCCTCGTCGCCCGCACTTTCTGATTGTAGTTCGACCTTGTAACCCTGTTTTTCGGCCCAGCGGACATACATGCGTGCCAGCATCGACGCCCAGTCACAGCTTTCCGTGCCGCCTGCGCCTGCGTTGATCTCAAGAAATGTATCGTTCGCGTCCGCTTCGCCGTCCAAGAGCGCTTCCAACTCGGCGGCGGCAGCTTTCTTCACAAGCTTGGCCAGCGCCGCTTCGGCATCCGAGACAACCTCGTCATCCTCTTCCATTTCGCCCAGTTCGATCAGGTCCACATTATCCTGAAGATCCTGCGCCATCTCTTTGTAACTGTTGACAGAATCCATCAACGCCTGTCGTTCGCGCATCAGCTTCTGCGCGCGGTCCGGGTCGTTCCACAGGTCCGGGTCTTCGGTCATCGCGTTGAATTCCTCCAACCGATGTTCCGCCGTGTCCCAACCGATCCGCTGACGCAACAGCGCCAGAGATTTTTCGATTGCGTCAACGTTGTTCTGAGCCTCTGCCCGCATGGGTGCGTCCCTTGTCCGAAAACCTGCCCCCGCAATATCAACAGGGGCGCGGATGGGCAAGATGCGCCCGATCATCGCGCGGATCAGACCCTACGATTGCATCGTCACACCGTCATGAAAAATCTGTAGCTTCGATGGGTCTGCAGTCAGTTTGACCGTCTTGCCCTTCAGGTCATCGTGGATGCCGGGCACCTTGGCGATCAGGTGGGTTTGGTTGGCGCTGTCCGCGCCCTCGCCCACTGACATTTTGGCGGGCAGGTAAAGCAGCGTGACTTCGCCCAATGCTTCGACAATTTCGGCGGCACCGGTGAAGATCGCGTCGCCATCGGTCTGCACGAAATCCTCGGGCCGGATACCAAGGTTGACCAGCTTGCCCATGTCATCGGAGGTGGTGGGAATGTCAGCGCGCGCGACGCCGCCGGCGTCCAGCGTCACCTCGGTCTGCGCGCCTGTCCCGGTGATCTTGCCGGGCAGAAGGTTCATCGCGGGAGAGCCAATAAATTGCGCCACAAACTCGGTGCGGGGGCGTTCGTAAAGCTCCAACGGGCTGCCGACCTGCGCGATGCCTTTGTTGGCCAGCACCACGATACGGTCGGCCAGCGTCATCGCCTCGACCTGATCATGGGTCACGTAGATCATCGTGCTGTCTGGCATTGCCTCTTTCAGTTGCGAGATTTCGATCCGGGTGGCGACGCGCAGGGCAGCGTCAAGGTTTGAAAGCGGCTCGTCGAACAGATAAACCTTGGGGTCGCGCACAATGGCCCGCCCGATCGCGACCCGCTGGCGTTGCCCGCCCGACAGTGCCTTGGGCAAACGGTCCAGATAGGGATCCAGTTGCAGCGCCTTGGCGGCTTTTTCCACAGCGGCGTTAATCTCGGCCTTCGGCTTTTTCGCGATGTTCAGTGCAAATGCCATGTTGTCGCGCACGGTCATGTGTGGATACAGCGCATAGGACTGAAACACCATCGCGATGCCGCGTTGGCTGGGCGGCACATCGTTGACCACCTCACCGTCGATTT
Organism: uncultured Aliiroseovarius sp.; assembly: GCF_947497285.1. GTDB lineage: Bacteria > Pseudomonadota > Alphaproteobacteria > Rhodobacterales > Rhodobacteraceae > Aliiroseovarius. Next base: position 208,971 of record NZ_CANMFT010000008.1, read on the forward strand.
CCAGCGTGCCCGCGGTGATCTTCTCAAGCCCCGCGATCATTCGCAAAAGCGTGGACTTGCCGCAGCCCGAGGGACCGACAAAGACAATCAATTCGCCGGTCTTTATGGTCAGGTCAATGTCGCGCAGGACATTCACCTTGCCATAGGTCTTGTCGACATCTGTCAGCTTCAGATCAGCCATTCATTCGTCCCCCTCGGGTTTCATCACAAGCGATTGCCAGCCGGCAAGCGTGACTGTCTTGCCCTCGATCTTGGTCGCTTTCGGCACGGCATCCACAACGGCCCACTTGCCCGCAGGCAGCGCGACCGATGCGGTGTCCGGTCCGATGTTAAAGAGGCACAACAGTTCGTCTGCCTGCATTTTTCGCCGAAACTGCAAAACCGCACCATCAGCGCGCATCTGTTGCATCGCGCCCTTCGCAAGAGCCGGGTGGGCGCGCCGCAACGCGATGGCGTGGCGGTAGTGATCAAGAAGGCAATGCGGGTCGCGTTCGGCTTGCTCGACCGACATTGCAAGATGTTCGTGCGCGACCGGCAGCCAAGGTTTGGCGGCGGTCGAAAACCCACCGTTTTGGTTTGACGCCTCCCAGACCATCGGCGTGCGACACCCATCGCGGCCCTTGAATTCGGGCCAGAACTCGATGCCGTAAGGGTCTTGCAGGTCGTCAAAGGCGACGCTTGCTTCGGTCAGCCCCAGTTCCTCGCCCTGATAGATGCAAGCCGAGCCGCGCAGGCACATCAGAAGCGTGGCAAACAGCCGTTGGGCGTCCTCGGTCAGGTTCCAGCGGGTCGCATGGCGCACCACGTCGTGGTTGGAATAGGCCCAGCAAGCCCAACCATCGCTGGCGACACGTGCCACGTGGTCCATCACCTCGGCGACATGGGCGGCGTCAGGCTGCTCACCGGACAAAAGCTCGAAGGCATAACACATCTGCACAAGGTCATCGCCCGCAGTGTATTCGCCCATGATCTCCAACCCGCGTTGCGCGTCACCCACTTCGCCGACCGCGGCGGCCCCGTAAGGGTCCATTAGCGCGCGCAGTTTGCGCAAGAACTCCAGCGTCTCGGGCCGGTTCTTGTCATAGAGGTGTTCTTGATGGTTATACGGGTTCACCGCAGGCGCGATGGAGGCATTGCGCGCTTCAACCGGCAACGGGGGGTTGTCACGCAATTGGGCGTCGTGGGTGTAGAAATTGATCGTATCCAGACGGAACCCATCCACGCCGCGCTCCAACCAGAACCGCGCCACGTCCAGCAGCGCGTCTTGCACTTTGGGTTCATGGAAATTCAGGTCGGGCTGCGACACAAGGAAATTGTGCAGGTAATACTGGCACCGGCGCGCATCCCACGACCAAGCCGATCCGCCAAAGATCGACAACCAGTTGTTGGGCGGGGTGCCGTCGGGTTTGGCATCTGCCCAGACATACCAGTTGGCCTTGTCATTGTACCGGTCCGCACGGCTTTCGCCAAACCAAGGGTGCTGATCCGAGCTGTGGCTGAGCACCAGGTCGATCATCACTTTCAGTCCGTGCACATGCGCCGCATGCACAAGCGCGTCGAAATCCGCCAGCGTGCCAAACATCGGGTCCACGTCGCAATAGTCCGACACGTCATACCCGAAATCCTTCATCGGCGAGGTGAAGAAGGGCGAAATCCAGATCGCATCCACCCCGAGGCTGGCGATATAGGGAAGACGGCGGGTGATGCCGCGCAAATCCCCGATCCCGTCCCCGGTATCGTCCTGAAAACTGCGCGGATAGATTTGATAGATCACAGCCCCGCGCCACCAGTCTTGATCCTTGGCAAGCCCGATCAGGTCACTTTTTATTAAAGTCGCGTTCAAATCTCAGCCTCCTTTGACCGAGCCGGCCAGCAGGCCGCGCACGAGATAACGTTGAAGTCCGAAAAACACCGCGATCGGCACCGCAATCGACACAAAGGCCGAGGCCGCAAGGATTTCCCAATCGCCGCCACGTGACCCAAGCAGCTCGACGATCCGTCCGGTCATGACCAGTTCGTTCTCGCCAGACCCAAGGAACACCTTGGCCACCAACAGGTCGTTCCAGACCCACAGGAACTGGAAAATCGCGAATGAAGCCAGCGCCGGAAAGCTGAGCGGCAGGATGATCTTGCGAAAGATGTCGAAATCCGAGGCGCCATCAACGCGCGCGCTTTCAATGATCTCGCCCGGCAACCCGACCATGTAGTTGCGCAACAGGAAGATCGCCAAGGGCAAACCAAACCCGGTATGGGCCAGCCAAATTCCCAGATAACCCTTGCCAAGCCCGACCCCGTTGTGAAGCTTTAGCAGCGGGATAAAGGCGACCTGAAGGGGCACGACCAGAAGACCGACGATGCCGGCAATCAACAGCGCGCGTCCCGGCATTTCCATCCAGGCCAGCGCATAGGCTGCGAAGGCTGCGATCAGGATCGGAATGATGGTTGCCGGGATGGTCACCGTGAACGTGTTGAGAAGGCTTTTGCCCATCCCCTCGGCGAACAAGACCTCGCGGTAATTGTCGAAGGTGAAGCTGGGCGGCGCCTCGGCGCGCACAAACAGGCGCTGACCGCGACTGCCCTCGGGCTTTTCGGCGTAGCTGATGCGGTAGTCACCGTTGGCCGCGACGGTGATCTCATGGCCCTTTGGGTGCGTGGCGACCTCGCCCGGGGCGAATGCCTCTGGTTCGCGCGAGGTGATGCCAAAGGCGGTCACATTGCCCGCGCCGCTGTCGAAGGCATTGCCGGTCACGACCCAGACCGCGCCGTCCTGCACGGCATTGTCGGGGGCATCCGCGCGCACGATCGCGTTACGTTCCGAGGCAGACATCGCCGTCCACCAGCCCGAGGTCGAGATCGCGTCACGATCCCGAAATGAGCTGACCAGAAGGCCAAAGGTCGGGATGATCCACAGCAGGACAAGAAAGCCCACGGACAGGTTGACCGCCCATGTCAGGCGGGATCGGGTGCCAGCCATTTCCATCAGCGGTTCTCCTTATGTGCGTTCGAAATGTTCCAGACCATAACGGGTGTCACCAACAGCATGATCACCATGACAATCGCCGATCCGCGCCCGAAATCGGGCGACCCGCGAAACATCCAGTCATACATGAGGTTGGCCAGAACCTGAGTGCCCCATTGGCCGTTGGTCATCGCAAAGACGATGTCAAAGACCTTCAGGACGGTTACCGTAATCGTCGTCCAGACCACGGCGATGGTGCCCCAGATTTGCGGGATCTTGATTTTGAAGAAGATTTGCAGCGGCGTCGCACCGTCCAGATAGGCGGCTTCGATGGTTTCTTCGCTGATCCCCTTCAGGGCCGCCGACAGAATGACCATGGCAAAGCCCGTCTGGATCCAGATCAGGATCACCATCAGGAAGATATTGTTCCAGAACGGCAACGTGATCCAGGCCTGCGCGTCCCCGCCCATCGCCTGCACCAAGGCATTCAACAGGCCAATCTGCTCGCCCTGATTTTCGCCGCGATAGTCATAGATAAACTTCCAGATGACCGAGGCGCCGACAAAGCTGATTGCCATCGGCATGAAGATAAGGCTTTGCGCCAGTGATCCCCATTTGATGCGGTCGGTCAGTCCTGCGGCGACGAGGCCGAAAAAGGTCGAGGCCGCCGGCACGATCACCAACCACAGAAGGTTGTTGCCAAGGCTTTCGCGAAATTTCTCGTCGCCGGCGAGCCAGACGTAGTTTTGCGCCCCGACGAAGTCACCCGAGGTGTCGCGCATCGACAAAAAGAACGTCGAGAAGACGGGATAGACGAGGTAAAGGCCAAGCACCAAAAGGGCAGGCAACACAAACAGCCATGGCCGGATAGCCGTGGAACGGTTGATGTTGCGACCAGCATTGGGTCCTCGGGCTGGAAAGACGCGGTCCAGAACGATGTTCGAGAAATAGAAGTAAGCGACACAGCCAAACACGCCGACGATGATTGTAGAGACTGCAAAGAACAGCTGGTTCATGGCTCCTCCTGTCACCGCGCACGGTGCTGTTGTGGCAGGGGTTTGGCCGACAGATCGGCCAAACCCACTTGTTTCACGTTGGGCTTACTTGATCGAATCCCAGGTGGACTGGATCGACGCAGCCACTTCGCCTGCATCCTTACCGCCAGCATAATCCACCATGCCCGTCCAGAAGACCCCGGCACCGATCGCGCCCGGCATCAGGTCAGAGCCGTCAAACCTGAACGTATCCGCGTTCAGCAGGATGTCATTCATCTTGGCCACGGTCGGGTCTGTATAGACGCCGGTGTTCACACCCTTATGCGGGGTCAAGAAGCCCTTCTGCGCCATCCAGACCTCATGTGCGATCGGGGATTTCAGGAAGTCCATGAACGCCTGCGCGCCCTTGCTGTCATCCGTAATCGCCCAAAGTGTGCCGGCACCCAGCACCGGTTTGCCAAGGTCTTTTTCCGCATAGGCCGGGAAATAGAAGAAATCCGCATCGACACCCACTTCGGTGCCTTCGGGGAAGAAGCTGGGAATAAAGCTGGCCTGACGGTGCATGTAGCACTGCGGCGGCGACGCAAACAGGCCCTGCGGGCTGTCGCGGAAATCTGTGGTTGCCACAGCCCCTGCCCCGCCCGACACATAGGCATCATTGCGCGCAAAGGCGCCAAACTCTTCGATCGCACCGACGACCTTGGGGTCATCGAATTTCAGGTCGTTGGACACCCACGCATCATAGTCTTCTGGCGATTGCGTGCGCAGCATCATGTCCTCGACCCAGTCGGTCGCAGGCCAACCAGTGGCCCCGCCTGACCCCAAGCCGATGCACCACGGAACGCCACCATCCTCGACGATCTGATCGGACAGCGCCTTCAACTCTTCCATGGATTGCGGCACATCATAGCCTGCATCTTCGAAGTTTTCGGGCACATACCAAACCAGCGATTTCAGATCGACTTTATAGAAGAACCCGAAATGGGCCGGGTTGCCGTCCTTGTCGCTATAGGTGCCAAGATCGACCCAGCTTTGTCCGGCGGCATAGTTGTCGCGCACCCAGTCATCCGTGCCTTCGGGCAGTGGTGCCAGAAAGCCTTTCGACGCAAGGTCTGCGGCAAGGCCCGGCTGCGGGAACACCGCGATATTGGGCGGGCTGCCTGCTTCGGTATCAATGACGATCTGCTGTTCGAAACTGTCGGACCCGGCATAATGCACGTCCGCGCCGGTGGCCTCTTCGAAATAGTGAAGGACGCTATCGACCAAATCCTTATCGGCACCGATCCAAGGCCCCAGAATGGTGATCACCTCACCCGACAAATCCATCGACTTCAGCGCTTCGAAACTGTCCCAGCTGAAAGTCCCTTCACCCGGCGCGAATTTGAGGTGGTTGTCCGCCTGCGCAATTCCAGCCGTAAGCGCAAGCGCTGCGGCGCTGGCGTAAAACACGTTCTTCATCTTTTTCCTCCCTACAGCCCAAACGGGCTTCCCAGGTAAATGAGACCGGATGCCCCGGCCTCGACGCCTAAGCGCCATATGATTTCGCCAAATCGCATCAGGTAACGACAGATTCGCCAGCGTCCCCAAAGCGCTTTGAATAACTCAGCCTCGCCCAGAACGCGAAGCCTGTCAATGATGCTGCTAGCGCAACCAGTTTTCTTTGCAAATATGCGCATTTTCCCCGAAGTTTTGTAATATTGCTTTGACGCGCTTGGACGTCGTGGCTAACCTCGGAACGTTCAAACCGCTTTGAAAGCTGCTGCGCGCACCATGACCCTAAAAGAGCTCTCGCAACTTCTGGGCCTGTCCCCGACCACCATCAGCCGCGCGTTGAATGGGTATCCTGAGGTATCCGAAGCAACCCGCAAAAAGGTTGCCGCCGCCGCCGCAGAACATGGCTATGCCCCAAACACCCGCGCGCGGTCGCTGGCCACCGGGCGGGCAATGGCCATCGGGCACGTGATCCCGATCAGCGCAAAGCACGAGATGGTGAACCCCGTTTTCGCTGACTTCACCGCGGGCGCCGGCGAGGTTTATTCCCGCAATGGCTATGACATGCTGCTGTCCGTCGTGTCGGACGAAGACGAAGATCAGGCCTACCGTGAGTTTCGCACGAAACGAAACGTCGATGGGATCATGCTACACGCCCCAACGCTGCAAGACCCGCGCATTCCGTTGCTGACCGAGTTGCAGATCCCATTCGTCGTGCATGGCCGCAGCTCTCAGTCGGTCGCGCCTTATGCCTGGATTGATGTCAACAACACACACGCGTTCCAGCGGGCGACGGATTTCTTGCTGGATCTGGGGCACACACGAATTTCGCTGGTCAACGGGCTGGAGCATATGGATTTTGCGATCCGCCGCCGGGCCGGGTATCTGGCAGCACTTGAGGCGCGCGGCATCGCGCCAGATCCCGCCTTGATGTTTTCCGGCGAGATGACCGAAGCACAGGGGCATGACATCACGCGCGCCCTTCTGGCCCGCCCTGAGCCTCCCAGCGCCATTCTTGTCAGCTCGATGATCACCGCCATCGGCGTGCGGCGCGGGATCGAGGAGCTGGGACTGACGATGGGACGGGATGTGTCGCTGATCACCTATGACGATGATCTGAGCTATTTTCGCAATGGCGCGAACATTCCGGTCTATACGTCGACCCGGTCATCGGTGCGCGAAGCCGGTCGGCAGGCCGCGCAAATGCTGATCGACATCATTCAAGGTCACGACCGACCCCGCGAGATCCTGCTGGAGGCTGAATTGACCCTGGGCTTGTCGACCGGACCCGCGCCACGACCGCCCATTGCAGGAAGGTCCGATCACGCCACTCACCCACATGGCACCAGCCAGTGAAGGGGATGAATATGCTCCCGAAACGTGCTGATTTTCCTGAAGGTTTTCAGTTCGGGACGGCCACATCTGCCTATCAGATCGAAGGGCATGCCAAAGGCGGTGCCGGGCGCACCCATTGGGACGATTTCGCTGCTACACCCGGCAATGTGGCTGGTGCCACGAACGGGGCCATCGCCTGCGACCATCTGGATCGGTGGGCCGAGGATCTGGACCTTGTGCGGGACGCAGGGTTCGACGCTTACCGTTTCTCGACCTCGTGGGCGCGTGTGCTGCCCGAGGGGCGCGGCACGCCCAACACGGCCGGGCTGGATTTCTATGATCGTCTGGTGGACGGGATGCTGGAGCGGGGGATCAAACCAGCGGCAACGCTGTATCACTGGGAACTGCCTTCGCCGCTGGCCGATCTGGGGGGCTGGCGCAATCGCGATATCGCGCATTGGTTTGCTGATTTTACCAACGTGATCATGTCGCGCATCGGCGATCGCGTCTGGTCCGCCGCTCCGATCAATGAGCCGTGGTGCGTGTCGTGGCTCAGCCACTTCGAAGGCCATCACGCCCCCGGTCTGCGCGACATTCGCGCGACCGCCCGCGCGATGCACCATGTGCTGCTGGCCCATGGCCGTGCGATCGAGGTCATGCGAGGTTTGGGCATGTCCAACCTTGGGGCCGTGTGCAACATGGAATACGCAGCCCCCGTCGATGACAGCGACGACGCCCATCGCGCAGCGCGCGTTCAGGATGCGATCTATAACCGGTTTTTCATTTCTGGAATGACCAAAGGCGTTTATCCCGACGAGGTGCTGGACGGGATTGAACCGCATCTGCCGCATGGGTGGCAAGATGACTTTCCGACAATTACCGCACCGCTCGACTGGATCGGAGTGAATTACTACACGCGCAAGCTCTATGGTCCCGCTGCCCCGGTGGACGGCGCACCTGCCCCGTGGCCCGGCACCTGCGAACATGACGGCTCCTTGCCGAAAACCGCCATGGGGTGGGAAATCTACCCTGACGGCCTTGCCCATTTTCTGGAGATGGTCGTGCAAGACTATACCGGCGACTTGCCGCTTTATGTGACAGAGAACGGTATGGCCGGCGTGATTGAGCAAGAGGGCAACCCGACCCATGATCCCGACAGGACCGCCTATCTGGGCGCCCATCTGGAGGTCGTGCGCAGAGCGATTGCCAAAGGGCTTCCGGTGAAAGGCTACTTTACCTGGTCTCTTCTGGACAATTATGAATGGGCCTTGGGCTATGCACCTCGGTTTGGGCTGGTCCATGTCGATTTCGAAACGCTCGAACGCCAGCCAAAAGCATCATATCACACCCTCAGAGAGGCCTTGTCGTGCCCATGACCGAATACTCACTTCTTGCCGATGTCGGCGGCACGAATACCCGCGTCGCCTTGGCGAAGGGCACGACGATTTTGCCCGACACGATCGTAAAGCACCGCAATCTGGACCACGAGGGGCTTGAGGCGCTGCTTGCCTCCTATCTGGACCGTCAGGGATCGCCGACCTGCAGCGGGGCTGCGGTGGCCATAGCGGGACCCGTGAAGGATGGTGCCGGGCAGCTGACGAACCTAAACTGGAAGCTCGACAAAGAAACGCTTGCGCGGCTCAGCGGGGCGGCGCGATCAGCCGTTGTGAACGACCTACAGGCACAGGGTCACGCCCTTGGACATATCGCGCCAGAGGATCTGATGGTTCTGAAGACAGGGTCCGAGACCTCCGCACAGGCTGCAATGCTGGTTGTCGGCATAGGCACCGGTTTCAATTGCGCACCCGTCTTTCAAACCGCGAAGGGACGCCTTGTCCCTCCGTCCGAGGCCGGGCATGTGACATTGCCGTCAGTCGACACCGATCTATGGGATCTGTCGCGCTATCTGACCTCAAAGCTGGGTCACGCGGCGGTCGAAGATGCTCTGTCAGGCCGCGGTCTGGAGCACTGCTATGCCTTTGCCGCCGCGCGGGCGGGCGGTGCCGGGACAGCAACCACAACGCAGATATTTGCCGCCGCCGACGCGGGCGACCCGGTGGCCCAACAGTCGCTGGCGCTTTTCGTGCGCGCCATGGGCGGCGTGATCGGTGACCTTGCGCTGACGCTTTTGCCGTTTGGTGGAATTTTCCTTGTCGGCGGTATGGCGCGCGCGATTGCGCCATGGCTTGCCCCGATGGGGTTTGATGCAGCCTTCAGCGACAAGGGACGGTTTGGCCCCTTCCTTGACGGGTTTTCGATCAGCCTGGTGTCGGATGACTACGCTGCGCTGTCCGGGCTTGCTCATTTCCTTGCCGGATCAGACCATCAAAGCTAGCCGTGTTTGCGGCCCGGTCGAAATTCTCTGCGCGCGTAAGCCATTCTTAACGGTCCATGCCCTATTCCTTTTGAAACGGAAGGATGAAAGGGCAGCACGTGAACACTCGGTTTGAATTCGCCATGCGGGGTCTGCGATGACCCTCACCACCCTCGCCTTGGCCCCCAAGCTCGACCTGCACGCGCTGGATGGCGTGCGCGAACAAATCCTTGATCTGCGAGGTCAGGATGTTGCTCTGGACGCACAGGATGTGACCCATTTCGGCGCGTTGTCAGTGCAATTGATCCGCTCCGCCGCGCTCAGCTGGGCGTCCAGCCGACATCGCCTGTCCTTGGTGAATGTGACCCCGGACGGCATGGAACAGCTGCGATTGCTTGGTTTCACGCCCGAAACACTAACCCAAGCAGAGGGAACGACATGACATTGCAAGTGCTTGCCGTGGATGACAGCCGCACAATGCGCGATATGGTGCGGTTGACCCTGACCAATGCTGGGATTGCCACCCATCTTGCCGATGACGGAGTTCACGCGCTCGAGGTGCTGGACGGCATGCCCACCCCGGATGCGATCATCACCGATATCAACATGCCGCGCATGGATGGGTTCGGTCTGATCGACGCCGTGCGCGCCCGCACAGACTGTCGCGCGATCCCGATCCTCGTTTTGACAACCGAAAGCGCTGACGACATGAAAACCCGCGCGCGTCAGGCGGGTGCGACAGGCTGGATCGTCAAACCGTTTGACCCGCAAAAGCTGGTCAAAGCACTAAAAATGGTCGCGGGGACATCCAATGGCTGACCCGATGGCGGAAATAAAAGCGTCCTTCTTCATAGAATGCGATGAGCTGCTGGAGGCGCTTCAGGATGGACTGCAACTGATCGAAAACGGAGAGCAGGACAGCGACACGGTCAATGTGATTTTCCGCGCGGTTCACTCCATCAAGGGCGGCGCGGGCGCCTTTGGCCTGACGCAGCTTGTGGATTTTGCCCATCGGTTCGAAACCGTTCTGGACGAATTGCGCGCTGACCGGATGCAGATCGACCAGTCCCTGCTGGCGCTGTTTTACCAATGTGGCGATGTGCTGTCGGACCTTGTGCGTGAATCCCGCGACGGCGTCGCCCATGATATCGCCAGCGTCCAACCTGTTTTAACAGCGCTGGACCAACTGATCCCGGCGGATGAGGAAGACACCGACGACGCAGTAGATTTTCAGCCAATGGCCGTTTCACTCGATTTGCCAGATCTGGACGACATGCCTCTGACCACCGATGGCCTACCACCGCTGGCAGGCGGCCCTGACGACACTGCAAAAACCTATCTGATCCGCTTTGTCCCGCAACAGGCGCTCTACACGCTTGGAAATGAACCGGTTTTCCTGCTGTCTGCCCTGAGCGAACTTGGCACGGTGCAGGTAAGCTGCGACGATAACGCTGTTCCGCCGCTTGAAGACCTTGACCCGGAAGCTGGTTATCTGTGCTGGGAAATCCAGATCCAAACGACAAAGGATGAGGCTTGCCTCAGCGAGGTTTTTGAGTTCGTCGAAGGAATCTGCACGCTCGAAATCACCACTTTGGGCACCGCTCAGCCCACCCTATGTGACAGCATCGGGGCAGACCTCGCGATCAGCCCACCAGACCCTGAGGTCGCGCCAAACCTCGAGCTTGCTCTCCCTTCTCCCGCTCCTTCTCCGTCACCAGTCACCCAAGCCACCGCGCCAGCACCTGCGAATGACACGCGCCGTGAAGCGCCACGGGCGACCGTTCGGGTAGAGCTTGAACGCGTCGACCGACTGGTCAATCTCGTCGGAGAGCTTGTAATCAACCAAGCCATGCTGTCGCAAAGTGTAGACGCCGCCGGTCTGTCAGCGAACACTTCAGTTCATACCGGGCTGGAAGAATTCCTGCAGCTAACGCGCGACATACAGGAAAGCGTCATGCTGATCCGCGCGCAACCGGTGAAGTCCCTGTTTCAAAGAATGAGCCGTATCGTCCGAGAAGCGTCTCGCGATATCGGAAAATCCGTGCGCTTGCGAACCGATGGCGAAAATACCGAAGTCGACAAAACCGTCATCGAACGTCTTGCCGACCCGCTGACACACATGATCCGCAACGCCGTTGATCATGGGCTTGAAACCGATGCGGACCGTGTTGCTGCAGGTAAACCGGCTGAAGGGACGATAGAGCTTACCGCCGCGCACCGTTCCGGCCGGGTGGTGATTGAGGTTCGCGATGACGGTAACGGTATCAACCGGCCAAAAGTTCAAAGCATCGCGATCAGCAAAGGTCTGGTTCCGAAAGACGCCGACCTGACCGATTCCGAGATTGACAACCTTCTGTTCTTGCCGGGGTTCTCGACTGCGACCGAAGTGTCCAACCTGTCTGGCCGCGGCGTCGGCATGGACGTGGTGCGCAGCGCAATTCAAGCGCTGGGGGGGCGGATATCAATCGCATCGACACCGGGGATGGGCACCACTTTCTCGATTTCGTTACCGCTGACATTGGCTGTCCTGGACGGAATGGTCGTGCGCGTCGCGGATCAGACTTTGTTGGTTCCCCTGAATGCGATTTTGGAAACCCAAACGCTGTCCGCCAACGATATACGCGCCTTTGGTCCCGAGACGAATGTGATCTGCATCCGTGACAGCTTTGTGGCGATGTTGGATCTTGGCGCGGAACTTGGCTACCGTGCCCCTCTTCAAAGCTATGTTGGCTGCGTGATGCTTCTGGTTGCGACCGAAGACGGCTCGAAAGCCGCGATCATCGTCGACGCGATCGAAGACCAAAGACAGGTCGTCATCAAAGGACTGCAAGACAGTTATGGCCGCATTCCCGGCATTGCGGCAGCAACGATACTTGGCGACGGGCAAATCGCCCTGATCCTTGATCCCATTGATTTAATAGCAAATTCAGAATGGAGAACACGGCCACCATCCCTGGAACAGCACGAAGTAGGAGCATGCAATGGATGAAACTGACCAAGCCCTTTGCGCAGCGCAGGCCGAGAAAGAGACCGAACTTCTGTCGTTTATTGTTGGGGATCAAGACTACTCCGTCGACATCATGAGTGTGCGTGAAATACGCAGCGCCAGCAAGGCCACGCCTCTGCCAAGATCACCGTCCTATGTGCTTGGTGTCATCAACCTGCGCGGCACCGTCCTGCCAATTCTGGACCTATCGCTTCGCCTTGGAATGGATCGTTCCGCCGAACTTGCCCGCAATGTCATCATCGTCGTTGCCATCGGCGACAAGACACTGGGACTGCTGGTTGACGCCGTCTCTGACATCTTGTCGGTGGCTGCTGATGACCTTCAACCCCCACCAGACATGCAGGCGGATGCGGAAAACCAATTCGTCTCTGCCCTCACCATATTCGAAGACCGCATGATCCGCATTCTTGATCTGGACAGCGTGTTACCAACGATGAGTGAGGAGGCCGCATGAGCATTAGCGCTTCCCGAAATCCGCTGACACGGACACCCTTGGCGCATCAGCAGACCGAAACGTTTCGGAAGCTGGCCGACATTGCGCGCCAGGAAGCGGGTCTTTCGATCGAGCCCCAGAAGTTTGCTATGCTTCAGACGCGCCTGACCACACGCCTGCGCCGGCTTGGGCTTAGCAGTTTTGAGGACTATCTGGCCCTTGTTTCCGACGCGACGGACGCGACCGAACGGGGTGAGTTCATATCGGTGCTGACAACAAATGTCTCAAGTTTCTTTCGCGAACCCCACCACTTCTCGGCGCTCGCAAAGGATATCGGCCCCGCGCTGGTCGCCAAACAGGAACGCGGGGATCGCGTTCGCATTTGGTCGGCCGGTTGTTCAAACGGTCAAGAACCATTGTCGATTGCAATGACCTTGATCGACCATGGGGTGGTGCGCCCTAATGGAGATGTGAAAATTCTGGCCACGGACATCGACCCAAACGTGATCCGATTCGCCGCTTCAGGCACGTATCCCGACCGGATGATCAGCGGCTTGCCTCCCCAAAACCGAGATCGATTCTTCGATCAGGTTACAGGCGAAGATGGCGTGTCTTGGCGCGCATCGAAATCAGTTCGCGATCTGATTAGCTATCGCGAACTCAACCTGCTTTCTCCTTGGCCCATGACTGGGAAATTCGACGTGATTTTCTGCCGCAATGTTGTGATCTATTTCGACCAGGACACGCAAGACCAACTCTGGGAACGGTTCACAAAGATTTTGACCGATGATGGGCACTTGATCCTTGGGCATTCCGAACGCCTTTCTGAACCCGCTGTCTTGGCGTTTCACACCAGCGGCACGACCACCTATCGACACGTAGCCTCCGCCACCCCCGAATGAGAAGGGACTTCAATGGCTCTCCGAGACCAACTCAGAACAATCGTCGTAGATGACATGTCAACAAGTCGTGGCTTGATTACACAAGCCCTGGAAGGTTTCGGCATTCGCCAGGTTGAAACCGCAGTCGATGGCACCAGCGCGCTGCAAAAAATTGCTACATGGCCCGTTCATTTGGTCATCAGCGACATGAATATGCCTGGCATGAACGGGTTGCAGCTCCTGCATGCGCTACGCAGCGCCCCTAAAACCAAGGGTGTTGGTTTCTTGTTGATAACGGGCAAGGCTGACCGGCAAATCATCGAACATGGCAAACGGCTGGGCATGAACAACTTTGTGAAGAAACCCTTCGAACCTGACGACCTCAGAAAAGCCGTCGAAGCGATTGTCGGGCGACTATAACGCTATGGATGACCCCACCGGCTTTGACGATCTGGCGCGCGTCGGCGACCCGTCGAATGCGACCACCCTTCAACGGTTCAAGATCGAGTTGGATCAGCTGAATGCGGATTGCCACGTCATTCAGGACGGGTTGAGCGATCTGTTAGTAGTGACACCCCCAGTTGGTCTACCGACTGAAATGCATTTGCTGCAGGTTATTGACCGGATGGAACAGACGCTTTGCGATCTGGCCGCGTTCATCGACCGACTCGACAGCAGCACGGAAGAACACGCACTGCAGCACAAGGATCTTGCTGATGCTTTGAAACTCGCCAGCTTAAAAGCACGGCTGTTTCCCTCTGGCCAAACACACAACAACGCAAACAAATCTGGCGAGGTGGATCTGTTTTGATGCAGGTGTAGGAAAACCCGAAATCCACTTGCCCGAAGGCGCTTCTTCACCGGTCGCTGGTTGATACCCTTAGAAAAGCTCGATCCCTGTGCCAGTATCTTGCAATACTGGGGCGGCACACACCCGATCATTGATCAGTTTCTGGCGCGCACGCCCTGTCGCTGGGTGGAATTCGACCTGACGTGCTTTCACGCCACCAATATCCCCGCCAACATAGGCGATGCTTTCACGCGACAAGAAATCTAGAACGAACTCGCCATTTCGCGATCCTGCATCTGATAGCCCGTCAAACATTTGCGCGCCTCCAAAGACCTTTGCGCGCATATTTTGACGCCGCGCGCCGGCTTTTAGCAGGCCATTTATCAAAAGCTCCATACCATTCACGCCATAGCCAAAATGCTCCTCGGCGTCACTATAGCCGCCGACGAAAAGCACATGGTTCATCCCTCCTACCATTTCCTGTGGATCCCAAATGCAGGCCGACACACAAGATCCGAGCAGGGTTGAAATACAGCTGTCACTCTGCTTCAGGATCGCAAACTCACCTTGGCAGATATAGGTCTTTTGCAACCGCGCGTGGGGAAAACTAATCTGGTTCATGAAAAAGCCTGTGTCGTTTGGGGATCGAAGGTGGCACGGAGAACCCATCTGGCAATTTCAGACAGAGGCAAAACACGATCAACGCCGTCTTGGGCGATCGCGGCGCGGGGCATCCCAAACACGACAGAGCTTGCTTCATTCTGCGCGGCGCATTTCGCACCCTGCGCGCGCAGTTGCGCCATGCCTTGCGCACCGTCGCGCCCCATTCCCGTCAACACGACCCCGACAACGCGCGAGGCGACAGGAACTGCGCTGCGCATCAGAGCATCTACGGACGGTCGGTGACCGTTCTGCTTTGGACCCTGCACGAGGTCGACGACGAAGCTTCGCCCTGGCCTGAGCATCAGGTGGGTGTTTTCTCCGGGTGCCAGGATCACTTCACCGCAGCCAACACTCTGACCGTGCTGTGCAATGCTCACATGTGGCAGCACATGTTCGTTCAGACGGTCGGCAAACCTCTCTAAGAACAGTGCCGGCATGTGTTGGACGATCAAGGTGGGCGGACACATCGCGGGAAAACCAGAGAGCACGGTTTCCAGCGCATCAACCCCGCCCGTTGATGCGCCGATCAAGACCGCGCTTCCATTCCATTTGCCCTCTTGGACACCGGAAAGCTGTGTAAGCGTGCGTCCAGCGGCAGAGTGTGGTGCAACCGTGGCTGCCAGACGAATTGCCTGTGCAAGACGGCGACGGAATCGTCCCAAATCTGCAAAGGCGGGCTTTTCAACACAATCGACCGCGCCCATCGACAAGGCAGCCAGTGCAAGATCACTGTTTGCCGGTGTGAAGGATGAAAGCATGACGACAGGCATGGGACGTAGTCTCATCAGCTTTTCCAAGAACGCGATGCCGTCCATGCCCGGCATTTCGACATCCAATGTCAGAACATCCGGGTTGTGTTTCTTTATCAGGTCGCGCGCTTCTTGCGCAGAGGCGGCTTGGCCAACAACGGCAATATCTGCCGCGTCTTGCAACACCTGTCGGATGAGGGCGCGCATCGAAGCACTGTCATCAACGATCAGCACACGGGTTTTTTCTTGCATCATAAGTTCCCGATTTGATTGTGGTCAAAACTCTTCCCACGCCTCGAGGTTTTGGTGTTCCGGGTCGGTCTGGGTGTCGGGCGGCGTGGTGGTCGGGGCGATGGCGAGGGCGGCGCCGGAATGCGCCACGGGTGGTGGGTTGGGCGCGGTGGCGCGGTCTGGCGCAGGGTCTTGCGC
>NZ_CANMFT010000009.1 GCF_947497285.1 uncultured Aliiroseovarius sp.
CGGCATAAACAATAGCAGGTGACCTGATTTGCGCGGTGAGGAGTTCCGCGGCCTCGCGCTCGGCATCCCGTTGTCGCTGTTCTTCTTCCTGCCGACGACGTTCCTCGAGAAGGCGCTGATCGGCAATGAGGGCACCCTGATGCAACTCGGCCTCGAGCGCTTCCCGCTGCGCGCGTTCCGCATCGAGCAGGCTTTGCAGACTGCTCATGCGGGATGCGTTTTCCCGCTCCAAGGCTGTCAACTCGCGCTCCCTTTCTGCGATCTGCCCTTCGAGCGCTTTGGTTTGGGCATCAAAAGCATCGCGCAGATCACCAACGGCGGCTTGGATTTCCGCATTGCGCTCGGATTGGCTGGTGGTGAGGGCCTCACGCAGGTGGGCAAGCTCATCAAGCATTTCGCGACTCGGTTCCGGGGCAGGGGTGGCCGGTACGTCGAGCGCCTCCTCGACCGCGATGAGCGCGTCATTGACCCGCCGGTCCGTCTCATCAGGGGGGAACTCCAGCCGCCCACCGCCGGGTTGTCCATCCTGGAATGGCGTGACTTCGGATGTCTCGAGCGGCGCAGGACCGTCCTGGGCGGCGGTTGCGAGCCAATAGGCAACGGCAGCACCGCCCAGCCCCAGGGCGATGGCCAAGGCACCCACGCCGACTCCACCGGACCGGGTTTTTGTCTTACCGTCCTTGAACGTGTCGAGGCGTTTTTGAAGATCAGGATCATCGGCCATGGTCAGTTGCTCACATAGATGGCGGATCGATCCCGCGCGATGCAGAGCGCCTCGTCGTCGATACGCAGAGTCCAGTAGTCATTCACACCGAGCACGCGGACGGTGTTGCCATCCTGCGTCCAGTTGACAGTACGCTCGCGGCCCTGCTCGTTGGCCTTGAAGATCGCGGGCTGGCGGCCGTTTTCGGGAAAAGTGAAATAGGTGTAGCGCCCATCGTCATAGACCGTTGCCGTGCGGAAATCGCTTTCGCCGGAGACGAGATAAGCGTAGTTGCGCGGCGCCTCAAAGCCTTTGGGCGTGCTGGTTCTGCGTTCTTCCTCCGGATAGCGAAACCGCACTTCGAAAAACATGCCCGTTCGGTTCGGGATCGAGCCTTCGCGCAGATGGAAAGAGTAGCTCCGCCGGTTGGTGATCACCGTCATGTTGGTGGAGGACCCTTCAACATGTGGTTTGATCGTCAGCACGTTGCCGAGCTCGGGGATTGGATCAACCTGGAAGCTTTCCGTGTCACCGACGATCACAGCTTCGAACCGCTCGCCGCGCCCGAAGTGGAGAGTGGTCGAATGGCGTAGATCGGTCTCAATTCGGAAGACCTGGTTCTCGTTGTAGACGGCGTAGCGGATGCGAACATCAAGCGGGCCGCCCGTGGGCGTGGCCTCGGCGAAGGCGTCTAATGGTAAAGAAAGGGCTAGGAGCAGTGTGGGCAGAATTTTCATTTGGGATCAATTCTCGAGAGTTTCAGCATCGACGCGGTAGGAGGTGACGACAAAGCCAAGGGGATTGGCCCAGACATCCTGCAGGCGCTGGCGGGTTTCCGGGCGAAATTCATAGGCGAGGGTGGCGACGTAGGGCCGGGTCACGGTGCGGGTGTCACGTTCTCGGCGAAGCGTGCGGGTGAAACGGACCTGGGCGACGCCGGGCTCGATCTGGTTCACCGAGCGGATTACCACATCGATCTTGGCCTCGCGGCCATAGATGGTGATCGGGTAATCCTCGTTGGTCGATGACCAGAGATCGCGCAGGGTACGGGCGGCATCGCCTTCGGAACGGTCCAGCACCGAGTTGATGCGTTGTTCGCCATCGGTGAGGTCATAGGTCTCCCGATCATCGACGTAAGAAACGAGGTTGGCCTGGATGATGGCGTCGCTTTCATCAAGGGTGAGGGCCGCGACCTGGGATACGCGATCCATCTCGCCGGTTTTCTTATCGACGACGACGACAAAAGTCTCGACAGATTTCAGAGGGAAGAGGGATACGGCTCCGAGAAATCCAACCAGCCCGACGACCACGCCTGCCGCTGCCACGAAATACGCAAATCGCTCCCGCCGTCTTGGCCCATAGATGAAATCAGCCTCGAAGGCGTCACGTGCTTTACTCATGGATCAGGTGGCCTCGCTCGTGTTGCGGAAAGACTTGGCGCGCGCCAGCATCGCACCGGGAGTTTGGCGGATGACCTGACCGGTTTTGACGAGGCCATCGCTGGTGGCATGGCGCAACTCATGCGGTGTTTTGCCGGTGGCTATGCGGGTCCCGCCGCCCGTGCCGTATTCACCTGCGTTCACGACGCCTTGACGCGCCAATCCGGTGAGACCGATAGCATTGGAGGCGATCCCGACCACGCCGGTGAGGTTCGAGGCGATGTAAGGCACCGAGGCCATGATGCCTGCGCTCAGGATCAGGATGACGAGGAAGGGTAGGATCAGGCTGACCGTGGCCACGTTGTCAGGATCGGCCGAGGAGGCCCCGATAATCTCGGCGATGGCGACGATGATGCCAGCAGCACCGGCTGCTGCTACAGGCATGAGGGCATAGCCAATGGTGGCGCGCGACCATGCCTCGAAGAGCGACTGGGTGGGTTTGAAGAGCGAGGCCAGGATCATGAAGGGCGCGATCACGATCATCAGGGTGAAGACGATCTTGGCGAAGGCGATGATCCCGGCTGTGACAGCAGCAAAGATGGCTGACAGAACAAAGAAGATCGCGCCCAGCACTGCGCCAAAGACCCAGCCCGCATTGTCGCCGATCGCATCGCCATAGGCGGTGATGCGATTGACCATGGAATCGAGGCTTTCATAGACGCCGGCTTCGTCGCCGGATGCCGTGAGAGACAGGATGCGGGCCCCGATGGCGTCTGGAACATCCGTTGCGATCCCGTAGATGATGGAGAAATTGTCCCAACTCTGCGCGAAGAGGCCAACCAGGGCCACTTTGATGCCGAAGGCAAATCCGCTGCCGAAACTCATGGGGCGCAACTGCATCACGACATTGACGCCGAGCAGGATCAGCAAGACGCCTGAACCGATGGAAATCACGTCGCCGATCTGACCGGCGGCCTGGACAAACCCGGCTTCCGCGACGGAATCGATGGCGTCATCCACCTCGCTGAGTATGTCGCGAATGATCCCCATTACTCCGAGCAGACCTCTTGGAACTCGGCTTCCAGAGCGTCGGCTTGCCCACGCAATGCGATAACATCGAAGGGGAGTTTTGGGTTGTCAGACGTCTGGAACCGTTCATGCGCAACGACGGCGTCATCCCATGACACCGCATCGAACTGGCAGCCACAGTTGCGCGTCTCGATGGCCCTTTCCGCCGCGACGATACGTAAGATTTCACGGTAGCCATTGCGGACAAGGGCGAAGGAATGCAGTTCGCGTGGCGGACGCGGCGCAACACATGCTTCAGCCTGTTCTTCAGGCTGGGCCATGGATTCAAAGCTGCCGGAAGTCTGGGCGAAACCCGGCCCTGCGAAGGCCAGCAAAAGCCCAAGCGCGATATCGATACGTCGGATCACTCGGACACCTCCATGGAGCGGAAGCGTCGTTCGGCGGCGAGAGTGGCGGCATCGACAACGCCGAGCTGGCCTGCGCTCACACCCTGGGCTGCTTCGAGGCGCCAGATCTGGGTCATGATGATCCCGAGCTCAGCGGTGACACGGGTGTTGAGATCGACCGCCGCCTTCAGCCCGTCCTGATCATCAATGAGGCCCACCATGGTTTCCAACCGCTCAAGGCTGGCCCCGGCTTCCTCGTGGGATTCTTGCGCTGCCACCGAGAGCATGGCGCTGGCACCTGCCGAGGTGGCGAGGCGGTTGTCGGCGGATTCCGTGGAAGCGGACAGGTCTGAGAGCTGGGTGGAGGTGAGTCCGGTACCGGTGAGTGCGGTCTCGACCTGGCTTGCCAGATCCGATCCGGAGATAAACCCGGAGGTAAAATCCCCGTTAGCCAGTGCCTGCAAGGTTTCGAGAGGTCCGACCAGAGCGCCGCGCAGCTCTTCGAATTCTTCTATCGTGGCGAAGAGATCACCCAGCCCGTTGCCGTTGATGAGCGAGCGCAATTGGGCCTCAAGGTTTTCGAGCTGCATCAGTTGTGTTTCCAACTCCCTCCGGAGCGTTGTCAGCTGTTCATGCTGGATGCCGAGATCTTCAGCCATGTGCTCCAGTTGCAGCAGGAGTTGTTTCAGCGCTTGCCCGTCAAACGTGGGCACGCCTTGAGCCGTGGCTGGGGTGACAAGGACCGGAGAAATTAGGACTGCGGATGTGCAAAGGCTGAGCGCGGTGGCCGCGCTGAGTAGAATGCGTTTCATTCGGATACCTCCATGGCCATGAACTTCCTCTCTTCCAGGCGATCCACGACGAGATGCTGGGCGCGGGCTGCCTCGCGCATCTGGTTTGCAGCCATCAGCCGGACGCGGAGAGAGAGGATGCGGGCGATCTCGGCCCGTGCGTAGGAGTTGAGCTCGATTGCTGCCTTCACATTCGGCTGTTCATCAATCTGCCGGATGATCGCGGCCAGTCGGTTGACCACCTGCTCGGTTGTCGCGTGAGCATCGGCGGCATAATAAAGGCTCGCATCCGAGATGTTGGAATACTCCGCCAGCGCCATATCGGCCGGCGTCAGCGTGCCAAGCGCATCCGCGCCGCCGACCACGGCGAGGTATTCATTGTAGAAATGCGAGATGTTGCGCACATAGCCTTGGGTTTCCGGGAAGGGCGGTACACCGCCATATTGCTGCACCCGACCGGGCCCGGCATTATAGGCGGCCAATGCGTGCGGGATATTGCCAAAGCTACCCAGTTGCGTGGTGATGTAGCGCGCGCCACCGCGCAGATTGTCCATGACATCATAGCGGTCGACACCCATGTCAGAGGCAGTGCCGGGCATGAGCTGGGTGAGACCATAGGCGCCGACCGGGCTTTGGGCGGTGACGCTGAACCGACTTTCCTGCTTGATCAGGGCCTGGAACAGGCAGCGCCACTGGGTGGGAGACAGGCCCGCCCGCGCCACGCCGGGAGATCCGGCATATTCCCCAGCGACTTGAACAATCATCATCTCGATGGTTTCGCGGCCTTCGCCGAAAATGCGGCTGTCCATCGGATGATTAGAGGTAGACGGATAGATCGCCGAGGCCGGGAAACTGGCATTGCCCTCAAGGGACTGGATGTTGAAGCCCTGTCCGGTGATGGCATCGGTGATCTCTTCCAGCACACGCAACTGTTCGGCCTGGATTTCAGCCAGTTGCTCCTCCGTGGACAGAACCTCACGTTGTGTTGTCGCGTCCTCACCCAACTGACCAAGCATCGCCACCAGCTGCCCAAGCCCGGAATTGTCCTGGACCGGCACGCCTTGCGCGAGCGCGTCAAAAGGCACGCAGACAGGCAGACAGAAAGTGGCTGCAGATATGAGGAGCGTGGCCCGCATCAGCCGCCCAGCACCGGCTCGAATGTGCAATCACTTTCGATGTCAGGGGATTTCGTGGAGAACGATAGGTGTGGGGTCGCGTTGCGCGACACACCTGGTTCACCGTTCTTGCCGAAACAGGGGGAGGTCTTCTCGGTGTAACGTTCGCAGGCGGCAACACCGAGAAGTGTGATCATCAACAAAGTCATTCGCATGGGTTCCTCCAGAATTCAGGGGTGGTGCGCCAATCGGGTTCGACCTGGGCCTCGCCGGTCCGCCCACCCCCGAGGATCGGGAGCAAGTCCCCTAGGGCTGACAGATCAGCATCGACAAAGAGGCTGTCGCCGGCGGATCGGACCAGCGCGATCCGCTGACCGGCCGTTGGCTGGGTGAGCAGGGAGGCTTCCTTTTCCGAGACGCGTAGGAAGTCATAATCAGCGGGCGTGGCCCGATCATTGGGAAAGAGAATTTGGGTTGGAACGGTTTCGACGATGGTCTTGCCGACCCGGGCGTCGCGCAACTGACTTGGATATTGCGTCATCATCACCACGACGCAGTTCATCTTGCGAAGGGTCACCAACCAGTTTTCCAGCCGCGCGCCGAAGTAGGGATCATCGAGCAGCTTCCAGGCCTCATCGAGAACGATGATCGTGGGGCGGCGATCTTCAACCACGCGTTCGATTTGGCGGAAGATGTAGGACAGCACTGCCATGCGCTCGGTTGACATGTCCAGGATCTCGGTCATGTCAAACCCGACGATATCGCTGTCGAGTGACAGCGCGGGACCGGAAGAGTTCGCGGCAAACACCCAGCCGTAGCGTCCGCCCGGTACCCATTCGCCAACGCGTGATTGCAACTCGCCGCCATCGTCGAGTGCGCGGAACAGGGTCTCGAAACTCTCGAAGGATTGCAGCGAAGCCCCGGCACCCGCGTTCTGGCGCACCGCGCTTTGGACGTGGCGGGACTGTTCGCCCGAGAGGGTGCCGTGGGTGGAAAGAAGCGTGCCCAGCCAGTCAGACAACCAGGCACGACCTCGTTCATCGGTTTCTGTGGCCAACGGGTTGAGACCCGTGGGCACACCGGCCCGCACCTCGTGATACTTGCCGCCCAAGGCGCGCACGGCCATCTCGAGGCCGCGGTCCTTGTCGAAGAAGAACAGCCGGGTCCCTACCCGCTGCGACTGCGCCGCGAGAAAGGCCGTCGTCAGCGTCTTGCCGGTGCCGGTGCGGCCCAGCACCAGCGTATGGCCGACAGTGGGTTCTTCGACCGCGTCGCCTGCCTCGTGGAAATTGAACCTATAACCGGACGTTCCAGCGCTTGGCAGTACGGTGATGGGTTCACCCCACGGACTGTCCTGCCCGCCGCGCCCTTCGACCGACCCATGCAGCGCCGCGAAATCCGCGAAGTTGATCGAGGAGATCGGCGTGCGCCTCGCCCGGTAGCCAAAGTTCCCGGGATGTTGAGCGAAATAAGTGGCTTTCAGCGCCATGTTCTCGCGCACGATCACGGCCATGATCTCCTGGCCCGCGCGTTTGATCTGTGCTGCGGCGCGCTCGAGCATTTCGCGGCTTTCTGCGTAGACGGCGATGGAGAGGTGATGATTGCCAAAGGCGATGCGGCCCGCCTCCTGATCATCTGCGGCAATGGCGAGTTGGTCGCGCAGCGAGACGGCGGCATCATCCGAGGCGTGCATCTGGCGGATGATCCGCTGGATACGCTCGGCCATGATATTGGTCGGAATCGGAGTGAAAGAATTGGTCAGCACCATGTCGAGCGGCAGGTCGAGCCCGTCGAGCAGCGTGACATCCGTGAGGGCGGGGTAGGACTTGATGCTGAACAGCGCGCCGTATCGGGTTGTACCGGTGGTGGCGCACTCAACCCAGACCGTGTCGCCTTCGAAAGTTGCACGGACATCGCCCAACTGATGAGACAAGGGCAGGGCGCTTTGGCCAAACGCCACCGGCGCAAACGATCCTGAGTTCAGCGTGTTCAGAAACCCAAGCCATTCACCGCTCGCCGTGGTCAGGCGTTTCGGTTTAGCATTGGCCAGGGCGACCTCGAAGAACCCAATGACTTCATTCAGCTCATGCACCCGCGCAGTGCGATCCTTAACCCAGCCTTTGCGGGCGAGGCCACGCAGGAGCGGCAGCCGTGAGGATAGTTCAGGACGGCGTAGGATGGTGAGATAGAGTTGTGTCTTCTTCGGTTGCAGGTCTGTGACATGGCGCTGCCAGCGCCGATCAATCTCAGAGGCAAAGCTGTCGCCTTCAATGGGATGCAGCAAAAGATCCTGCGGCATCGAGATCCGATGCACATAGAAGCCGAAGAGATCGCCGGTCTGGGCAACGATGGCGGCAACTGCGCGTCGAAGCGCGTCGAGCTCCGCATCCGGCGAAGTCATTGGGTTGAGACCATCAAGGCGCAGGGTGGCCAACAGATCGCCCTCGCGTAGGATCAGCACATCTTCCGCCACCCGCGCAAAATACGGCAGGTGCTCTGCGAGAAAGCTCTCCCGTGCGAATGTACGCCCGTCCGCTGCCAAAAGCGCAGGGGATGTGGATTTGCTGCCATCAAGTGCCAAAGCTGTCACCTCCATGCAGGGCGCGGTTCTTCGTAGCGCGGACGGAACCGTAAGAGACCCGCAGCACCTCGAAAAAATGAGGCTCCTTGTCGGCCACGACCCAGAGCACCGGGTAGGCGATCATCCCGATCAGGAAAAACACCAATGACTTCGTCCAGATGAACGGCAGAACAACCCCCAAGGCTAAGACAACCAGATAGCCAACAGGGAGACCTAGATATTTGGGAGGCCTCGCAAGACCCAAAAACAAAGGGGATCGTTCTGCCATCAGCCTACCTCACCGATTGGAGCCAGAAGGGTGAGACAAACATCAGGTGAACCCGTCAACGATAGTGCCGGCCGAGAAAATCAACACAATTCCGATGATGACGGAGGCAAACCATCCCCAGTTCAACCGCCCCATCATGCACATGAAGCCAGTGCCGATGACGGCAAGCGTGGACACGGCAATGCCAATTGGACCCGTGAGGGCCGCCTCGACCGTCTCCAGCATGGTTTGGATCGGCGAGAGGTCTTGCGCAAGCGCAGGGTTGGAACAAAGCGCCTGTGCTGCCGTGGCGAGCAATAAGTGTCGGAGGCGAGAATATCTCATAGTCGGTCCTTTGCGATGGATCATTGCAACGCGATCACGACGGGCGCGCGCGTGCTGCGCCTGGTTGAAACCAGATTGCCAGGCAGGCCTGTCTGTTGACGGGATAAACGATCTCGAATGTTGTGAATGCGGGCGATGAAGTCCCGGGTCTCTGTGAAGGGAGGCACGCCGCCATAAGCCCTGACGCGATGAGGACCTGCGTTGTAGGCAGCGAGCGCCAGATCGACATCACGAAACGCACCTATCTGGGCCATCAGATACCGCGCTGCCCCTTCGAGGTTTTGGACGGGGTCGGTCGGGTCAATTCCCAGATCATGTGCTGTCGCGGGCATCAGCTGGCCAAGACCATAAGCTCCTTTGGGGCTGACAGCAGTCGGGTTGTAACCACTTTCGGCTTCGATCAATGCCTGGAACAGAAAATGCCAATCGGCGGGTGAGAGCTTGATGGAAAGCAGGGAGCGGTTCGCAACGTGACGTTCTGATGTTGCGCGGATGGCCGAGAGGATCGCGTGACGGGTTTCAAGATGAGATGGCTTTAGGCGTGCGACCTCGTGTTCCGCCGATTCTCGCCCGTGATCGTTCCAGCCGGACGTTCTGACGCTGCCGTCAGCCCTGATCACCATCAGGTCCGCCATCGCCGCCCTCGGCGTTGCGGATATCGAGATCGATAGAGACAGGGCGACCATCACCAAAGCTGGTGTGGTGATTGACAAGCCCCGGCCAGATCGCGAAGTGGCGCACCTTGGGTCCGTGTTTCTGGACCTTGGCTGCGACCAGGATGAGTTCTTCATCCCCGACGCAATAGATGCACTGGTACAGCGGCTTACCGTCACCTGTACCTCCTACGAGCTCATACCGACAGGTGAACGCCACCTTCCTCTGAATGAGGTCTTTCACACCATCCAGTGTGATCAGACTCAGGTGTCTCGCTATCGGCATGGTCTCTCCCTTTGAGAGACCTTCATACATGATGCAAACATCACGAAAAGCATAGATAGAGTCAATATATATAAAACGTAGGAAATAGAAATATGTGGAAACAGGCCGAAATCCCCACTAAGTTGAGCTTGATTTAGACCGCCATAAGGAGGGGCTGATGCGCTCATTCATTCTCAACTTGATCTTTTCAGCGATGATTCTACCGATCTCAGCCAAGCCCAGTCGCGCCTACGACATGGATTGCGCGATCATGCTCTGCATGGCGGGAGGGTTTCCGCCGGGGGCGGTCTGTTCAGCCGCCTATGCGGAAATGATCCGGCGCATCACGCCCTGGCCGATACGACCACCGTTTGGAATCTGCTCCTTCGCGGCGGCGCCAGTTGAATTGGGAGGTTCAGGCGGGAAATGGGAGGTGGATGTTTCCACGTCCGATTATGCTTGGTTGCGGCGGACACGTGTGCTCTGGTTTTATGGGACGTCGTATAAGGAAGATACTGGGCCACGGAAATGGGACTGGTCCCTTCGCTCATGCGATCATGAGAACAGCAACTGCCAGGTCCTCATCCGAGTTTATAAGTCGAGGACAGCTTGGCCAATCAGTTTTGTCAGCCAGAACGGTCAAACGATCCCCTATCCTGAAGATGGACGCCTTCCGTCCCTCTATCGCCGCGCGGTATTGGTTGAGTATGGCGACTATAAGGGAATGATGGGTCATTCGGCCTGGTATACCTATTGACCGGGTGAAATGTCATTGTCTCCGAGCAAGTGCACACTAATCATGGTGTCATCAATTGCTGAAGGATCCTCAAACCATACGCGTATCACCTGACCGGAGTTCCAGAGGTAGTCCCGCCAGACAAGCCGTTCCGTGGTTTCTTCCCGCATGACAGCTTCAGAGATGGGTTTGGCGAAGAGCAGCTTCTTACACATCGTCTGCGGTCCAACTGGGATATTGGTTGGAGACGTTCCTTTTGCCTCGCAAGCCAACGGATTGCGTGCTGCAGGGTGCACTGTCACCCTGGTTCATGGACCTTCTCAACCTTTGAGCTGGCAGGTCTGGTTGCGTATTGTCCTTACCTACAGTCATTTGCCGCTCTCTCGCGGCTTGTTCAGATCCTCATAGATCACGGGGCAGGCAAAAGCCTGGAAACGCCCATCATTATTGCCACAAATCGGACCGATCGTGGTGGGTGTGAAACCCATCGACCGCGCCATTTTCTGAAACCCGATCGGACCGAGAAACAAGCAGCTATCTGCCCTTTGTGATGCAAGAAAGGCATTCGATGCCTGCAGCACCGCAGCCCCAGCGCCGGGCGTGCCATCGGTGACAAGGCGTGTGAGTTCCCAGGTGCCGCGATCGACAGGCGGAACGCCAGTACAAAGATCAACAGGCAAGCCATCGAGCAGACCGCGACATGCGTCGCGGATCATGTAGGAGAACAAGCCATGATCTGCAGCACCTGCAACGCTGTCGGTGCGCACAAGTCGCGCACCACCCACAACCATGTTTGTGCCTTCCAACAGAGCGATGATGTAGACAGAGTCGGGGCGGTCATATTGATCGAGATCGGTCTGTCCTGAGATCCAGACTTTCCAGCCCTTGCCCAAGGCAAAGACGCGTTTCCTAAGGTCCAGAAAATGCCCGATCAGGCGCATTTCTGACGAAAAGGCAGCGCGTGGGGAAAACAGCTCTTGCGGCATTTGCGCGACGACACAGGAGACACCGTCTTTTGATCGGGGTGCCAATACATTTGTTTGTGTGTGGGCCATGGTTCGCTTTCGGATTCGATGATTTGACATGCCAATCAGTCACCGAGCGGGTGGGCAGGTCTAGCAAAATCGTTCACTTATTGATAGAAACTGACCTGAGGCCAGAAACCTCAGGTTTGCCCCGACCTACCGTCGGTGCAGATCTGACCTAGGGTCAGGTCCGGTATGTGATGAGTGGGGGAATCAGCTTTGGAGATCTACGAAAAGGGGATCCAACAGAACCCCGATGCTATCGAAACAACGAATGCTGTTTCCAAAGCCTTTGCACCGTTTCGGGCGGATATCGAGGAAATTGCCATTTCCGGATACAGCCTTCTGGTGAATGTAAATGTGCGCGGATACGAGTATTTTGAAAGCACGTACCCGCCCGAATGGAAGGAAGAATACGAGAAGCGGCGCTACTTTGCCTTTGATCCTGTTCTGGTCTGGTCGCTGTTTTCTACAGGAGACAAGCGCTGGTCCGAGGTACCGATCCCTGACCTGCGCCGGTTCATGAACTCCGCAAAGAAATATGGATTGGTCTATGGTGCCGCGTTCAGCCGAAAGACTGGGACCAACCGGTCCTTGCTGAGTGTCTCGCGCCATGACCGGGAATTGCTGCCTCATGAAATCTTGTTTCTGTCCGGACTAGCGACTGATTTTTTTGAAAGCCTTGAAGACGAGCGTGCGTTGTCGCAAGGCGAGATCGCCGTGTTGCAATGCCTGTCTGAAGACAAGAATGTTAAAGAAGCAGCGGAACATCTGGGAATATCTGAGTCTGCGGCTAAAGAAAGGCTTGCCTCGGCACGACGTAAAGTGGGGTGCAAGACCAACTATCAGCTTGTGGCCACGGCGCTGAGGAAGAATTTGATCCGTTGACTATCGACAGAATGTTAAAAAATTCGATCCTGAAGGCTCTTACGAAGACGTACGTAACACCGATTCGGAACCAATGCGGACGGGGCGGGATGCCACGTTTGGGCCTTCGAATTAATCCAACATCAGCTGGCCCGCCGCTAGTCCGATTTCGTACAAGTGCATTCGAACGATGGTCAGCGGCGGATCATTGATGTCGATCAGGGGAATATCGTTGTACCCGGTGATCGATATGTCGTCGGGAATGCGGTGGCCGGCCTTGCGGCAGGCGTGGATTGCGCCGACGACCACCAGATCATTCACACATATGATGACCTCGGGCCGCGTCGGAGTGGCGGACAACAACGTCTCGGCGGCCTCATCTCCTTTTTCGGCAGTCATGCGATGCTCGGGCAGGTACCACCACAGTTCCTGATCCATGCCTTCTTTGGAATAGATGTAGCGATAAATGGTTTCCTGGCAGACGCGTAACTTAGCGCCTTCATAAATCATCCGGTTGCCGATCTGCTCGGGGGTCCAGCCAAGCTTAACCTTAGCCACAACTGTCTTGCACAGATCAGGATGCCGGATCAGTTTGCGTTGCACGGATCGACGCTTGTCCGTTTGTAATTGAGCCGCATGACCGAAGTATCCAGCATACTTCTTGGGGAATGCATCATCGGCCCAAAAGTTGCGCTTGATCTCTCGAAAAATCGTGGATTTGTGACGTTTCAAAACGCGCGCCATCTCTCGGACGGGGACTTTCGCATGCCACCAATCCTCAATTCTGCGGCGTTCTTTCAAGCTCAGTTGCGTGTAAACCGCTCCCATGCGATATTCCTCCTATTAGATAACTCATTGTTTTCTAACAGGAGTCGCACTTCATGGTAGCGCGCTCCAACGCTAAATATATAAACGCATAATGAAGTTTATGTTAATTAATTCTGGGCGATGCTCTAGATCGCAGTTTTGAGGTAAGCAATCCTAAGAAGAACGTCAAATCCACGTCAGTTATTGCTGGCAACTTCTAAAAACTGCCGGTCAAGCACGTTGCAGAATTTCGCAGATTTCACTTTGGTCAAGAACGACAGGATTGGCCTTGGTGGATGAGGCATTCGCGCTGAGCTTCCCGATTGTCTCGATTTCCGTTTCGAGAACACCTAAGTCGTACAGACTCGGCAATCCATTGGAATCGACAAACCGGTGTAGGGATAACACTCCGCTCCCCATCGGGACGCCAAGGCCATTGGCGAGCCATCCGTCCACTTCGTCAAATCGCGCGACGCTCTCTGATCGGCGCTTCAAGGCCTCGGAATTGATGGTAAGCCCGGAAGCCAGAAGCCTTCCGCAGATGGCCCCGTGGGCCGCGCCCCGCCCGCCGATAACAGAGGCGAGACCATGAATGATTCCCAATCCAGAATTCGCCAAGGCTATACCGCTGAGAAAGCTCGCGCGGGCCAGTGCGTCGCGTGCTTTGGCGTCTTCACACGTCATCAGCCTGTGCAATGCGGCCATGGCCGGACGGATATTGGCCTCGCACAGAGCGTCCGTCACCGGATTGGCCCGGTTGCACAGATAGCTTTCGATAAGCTGGGTAATCGCGTCCAGCGCGCTCGCCAGTGTCAGGCTTTTTGGGGACCTGTCGGTCAGTGCAGGGTCCACGATTGCCAGATCCGGCACGAGGCGCGGATCCCGCATGCTGATCTTTGCCCGCCGTTCGGGAACGCCAATCACCGCATTGCGCGTCGCTTCGGCGCCGGTTCCGGCGGTTGTCGGGATGGCAATGAATGGCAAGGGATCATTCAGCTGTCGCGGGGATGCGGTGCCCAGTTCCAGATACTCCGCGACGTCGCCCTCGCTGACGCAGAGCCCGGCAACGGCCTTGCCCAGATCAAGAGTCGCGCCGCCCCCAACAGAGACAATGCACTCTGCCCTGTGATCGCGGGCGACGGCAACGGCATTGCGGACGCCTTCAAGATCCGGCTCTCCCGCCGAATACACGACTTGCAGGCAGCAGCCCGAACGGATCAGGTCCGCGGCCAGTTCGTCCACCCATGCCACCGACCTTCCCCGTACCAGCAAGACACGGGGTCCAATCCCGGCGATCTCGGCCGCGGCCGTAGCACGACAGTCACGACCGAAAATCGTACGTTTCGGGGCGGTCAGCGCAAAACCTGTCATGCGGCGGCGGCGCTCCCGGTTACCTGGCGGGCATAGTGCGCGGCCATGTCGGACAGGGCGATGGGCTTGATCCGGGGCGCATAGCCCGCGCTGCCGAATTGCTCGAACCGATCGCGGCAGACGGCGGACATGGCCTCGATGCCCGGCGCGAGGTATTTGCGCGGATCGAACTCACCGGGGTGTTTGGCAAAGACCGTGCGGATCGCGCCTGTCAATGCCAGCCGCAGATCCGTATCCACATTGACCTTGCGCACGCCATAGCGGATGCCGTTCTGGATTTCCTCGACCGGTACGCCCCAGGTTGGGGCAATCTCGCCGCCATGAGCATTGATGATGTCCTGCAACTCCTGCGGCACAGAGGAGGAGCCGTGCATCACCAGATGCGTGTCCGGCAGACGCGCATGAATCTCGCGCAGGCGGTCAATCGCGAGGATGTCGCCATCCGGTTTGCGGGTGAACTTGTAGGCCCCGTGCGATGTGCCGATGGCTACCGCCAGCGCATCGACGCCGGTCAGACGCACGAAGTCTGCCGCTTCTTCCGGGTCGGTCAGAAGCTGTTCACGCGACAAGGCCCCTTCGAACCCATGACCGTCCTCGGCCTCTCCGCGCAGGGTTTCGAGCGACCCCAGATGCCCGATTTCCCCCTCCACCGACACACCCACCAGATGCGCCATTTCGACGACCTTGGCCGTCACGGCAACGTTTTCGTCAAACGTGGTGGGCGTCTTGCCATCGGCTTTGAGAGAGCCGTCCATCATGACCGAGGAGAACCCGTTGGTGATCGCCGAAAGGCAGGTCGCGGGCGCGTTGCCATGGTCCTGATGCATGCAGACCGGGATATGCGGGTAAAGCTCGATCGCGGCGCGGATCAGGTGTGACAGCACGATGTCATTGGCAAAGGCGCGCGCGCCCCGGCTGGCCTGCATGATGACCGGGCTTTGGGTGGCGTCCGCTGCCGCCATGATGGCCAGCATCTGCTCCATGTTGTTCACGTTGAACGCGGGCAGCGCGTAATCATGTTCTGCCGCGTGATCGAGTAGCTGACGCAGGGATACGAGAGCCATGAAGATGTCCTTTCTTCAGGACGCGGCCGAACCGGCGTCCACTGTTTGATATTGTGCAATTCGTTCCACCTCATTCGCGGAGCCAAGGATGACCGGCACGCGTTGATGATGGCCCGTTGGCTGGATATCGAGAATGCGGGTCGCACCGTCTGTGGCGGCACCGCCCGCCTGTTCCACCAAAAGCGCCATCGGGTTGGCCTCGTAGAGTAGGCGCAGTTTACCCCCCGCTGCGCGATTGTCGTCATCGGCCGGGTAGAGAAAGACACCGCCGCGGGTCAGGATGCGGTGCACTTCGGCCACCATGGAGGCGGTCCAGCGCATATTGAAATCGCGTCCACGTGGACCGGTGCTACCTGCCAGGCATTCATCCACATAGCGCCGCACTGCCGCGTCCCACAGGCGATAACGTGACGTGTTTATGGCAAATTCCGCCGTCTCTTCCGGGATCGTCATCTGCGGATGGGTCAGCCGGAAATCCCCGGTCCCGTATTCACAGGAAAACCCGTAGACGCCATTGCCCACGGTCAGGACGAACATCATGGTTGGCCCATAAATCGCGTAGCCCGAACAGAGCTGCGCGTGCCCGGGTTTCAGAACATCCCGGTCGCTGTCCGCCTCGGCAGTGCAAACCGAAAAGATTGAGCCGACGGACAGGTTGACGTCGATATTCGAAGATCCGTCCAGCGGGTCATAGAACAACAGATAATCGCCTTCTTCCGGCTCCTTGAGCCAGACCGCATCTTCGCGCTCTTCGCTGACCAGCGCGGCAAGACGCGGCGAGCTTTCGCAAATGCGGGCAAAGACCTCGTCGGCGATCACGTCGAGTTTCTTCTGGTCTTCGCCCTGCACATTGGTGTCCCCGGCAAGGCCATGGTTGCCCTCGAACGCCGCGTTGCGCAGCCGGTTGCCGATCACCCGGCAGGCCGAGGCGATGTCCTCGATCAGGAAAATGAGATTGGGATCAAGCCCGCCGGGCTCGGCATAGCGGGTCAGGAAGCGGCGTAGTGTGATCGGTTCGGACATGCTCAGAAACTCATCGTCGCGGTCACGGCCCGTTGCCATGCCGCATATTTTCGGTCGCGGTCCTCGCCCGCCATCGATGGCTCGAAACTCCGTTCCAGCGCCCATGTCGCGGCAAAGCCATCCATGTCAGGGTAAATACCTGCGCGGCTGCCCGCCAGCCAGGCCGCCCCAAGCGCCGTGGTCTCCAGCACTTTGGGCCGGTCCACGCGGGCGTCGATGATGTCGGAGAGAAACTGCATCGTGTAATCCGACGCGCTCATGCCGCCGTCTACGCGCAGCACCGCATCGCCTTTTCCGCCCATATCCGCCTGCATCGCTGCCAGCAGATCGCGGGTCTGATAGCCCACGCTTTCCAGCGCCGCACGGGCCAGTTCCGCAGGCCCGGAGCCACGGGTCAGGCCAAACACCGCGCCGCGGCATTCGGCATTCCAATAAGGCGCGCCCAGCCCGGTGAAGGCGGGCACCAGCACCACGTTCTGCGCGGCGTCGGCGGCGTCTGCCAATGGTTGGGTTTCCTTGGCCTCGCGGATGATCTTCAGCCCGTCGCGCAGCCATTGCACCACGGCACCGGCGATAAAGATCGAGCCCTCCAGCGCATAGGTCGGTTTGCCGTCCAGCTGATAGGCGATGGTGGTGAGCAGCCGGTTTTGCGACCGCACCGGCGTCTCGCCCGTGTTGATCAGCGCGAAACAGCCCGTGCCATAGGTCGATTTCAGCATGCCGGGTTCGAAACAGGCCTGCCCCAGGGTGGCGGCCTGCTGATCGCCCGCGATGCCCAGGATCGGGATGGGACGGCCAAAGAGATCGGGGCGCGCTTCGCCGAACTCAGACGCGCAATCGCGGACCTCGGGCAGCATGGAGATGGGGATGTTCAGCCTGTCGCAAATGGTCTGCGACCAGCGCCCTTTGCGAATGTCATAAAGCATGGTGCGCGCGGCATTGGTGGCGTCGGTCAGGTGCTGCTTGCCGCCGGTGAGGTTCCAGACGAGCCATGTATCCACCGTGCCAAAGACCAGCTCCCCGGCTTCGGCGCGCGCCCGCGCACCCTCGACATTGTCGAGCAGCCAAGCCAGTTTCGTGCCGCTGAAATAGGGGTCGAGCAGCAGCCCCGTGCGGTCGGTCACGACCTCCTCAAACCCGTCATCCTTCAGCGCCTTGCACATGGCCGAGGTGCGCCGGTCCTGCCAGACGATGGCGTTGTGGATGGGTTTGCCGGTTTTGCGGTCCCAAACCAGCGTGGTTTCGCGCTGGTTGGTGATGCCGATGGCGGCGATTTCGGCGCCGCCGGATTTCTCGATAGCGGCGCGGCAGGTCGCGGCAGTGGTGGCCCAGAGATCGCCCGGATCATGTTCAACCCAGCCGCTGTCGGGGAAATGCTGGGGGAACTCTTCCTGCGCCGAGGCGACAGCCTTCATCGCGCCGTCAAATAAAATCGCCCGTGTCGATGTCGTGCCCTGATCAATGGCCAGAATATGGGTCATGACCGCCTCTCCTCAAAGCGATGTTTGTCGGTGCCGCAATGGGCAAGTTGTCGTGGGAAGTGACTTGGTGGTCGAGGCCCAAAGAGGGCCCCGACCGGGGAGGAAGGCTTACTGCCAGGACGCGATCAGCTCGTCGTAGCTAACGGTCTTGGGCTCTTCGTCCTCGTTCTCAAGCTTGGCGTAAGGGGCGCCGGGCTGGGCGAACCAGTGCTCCGCATCCATCTCTTCGTTCAGCTTGGGACCGATGTCACCCTGGATACCGGCACGCTCCAGACGCTCAAGAACACGCTCCTGGTCGGCGCAAAGGCTGTCCAGCGCTTCCTGTGCGGTCTTGGCGCCGGACATGGCGTCACCGATATTCTGCCACCACAGCTGGGCCAGCTTCGGGTAATCCGGAACGTTGGTGCCGGTGGGCGACCATGCGACACGGGCGGGCGAACGGTAGAATTCGACCAGACCACCCAGTTTGTCGGCACGCTCGGTGAAGCTGTCATGCTGCACAGTGGATTCGCGGATGAAGGTCAGACCCACATGGGATTTCTTCACGTCCACGGTCTTGGAGGTGACGAACTGGGCATAGAGCCACGCGGCTTGCGCACGATCCACCGGGGTGGACTGCATCAACGTCCAGGAGCCAGCGTCCTGATAGCCGACCTTCTGGCCTTCTTTCCAGTAGACGCCATGCGGGCTGGGAGCCATGCGCCATTTCGGCGTGCCGTCCTCGTTCATCACCGGCAGGCCGGGCTTTACGGTATCGGCGGTAAAGGCGGTGTACCAGAACATCTGCTGCGCGACGTTGCCCTGCGCAGGGATCGGGCCTGCTTCGGAGAAGGTCATGCCTGCGGCAGCGGGGGGCGAGTATTTGTTCAGCCATTCGATGGCCTTCTCGACCGCGTAGACAGCCGCCGGAGAGTTGGTCGCACCGCCGCGGGCCACACAAGAACCGGTGGGCTGGGAGTTTTCGTTCACACGAATGCCCCATTCGTCCACGGGCAGACCGTTGGGCTCACCCACGTCTCCCATACCGGCCATCGACATCCAAGCATCGGTGTAGCGCCAGCCCAGCGAGGGGTCTTTCTTGCCGTAGTCCATGTTGCCAAAGACTTCGCCTTCGACACCCAGATGCGACAGGTCGCGACCGGTGAAGAATTCCGCGATGTCCTCATAGGCCGACCAGTTGACCGGAACGCCGAGATCGTAGCCATAGGCCGCTTTGAAGTCGGCCTTGTTCTTCTCGTCGTTGAACCAGTCATAGCGGAACCAATAGAGGTTCGCGAATTGCTGGGTCGGCATCTGGTAGACTTTGCCATCCGGACCGGTGGTGAAGCTCAGGCCGATGAAATCTTCCAGATCCAGCGTCGGCAGGGTCACCGCCGCGCCTTCGCCTGCCATCCAGTCGGTCAGGTTGCGCACCTGCTGATAGCGCCAGTGGGTACCGATCAGGTCGGAGTCATTGACATAGGCGTCATAGATGTTTTCGCCGGACTGCATCTGCGTCTGCAGTTTTTCGACCACGTCGCCTTCGCCAATCAGGTCATGGGTGACCTTGATGCCGGTGATCGCGGTAAAGGCCGGGGCCAGCACCTGGGATTCGTACTCATGCGTGGTGATGGTCTCGGAAACGACCTTGATCTCCATGCCTTCGAACGGCTTGGCCGCGTCGATGAAGAACTGCATCTCCGCTTCCTGCTCGGCGCGGCTGATCGACGACAGATCGCCGATTTCCGCATCGAGGAACGCCTTGGCGGCATCCATGTCGGCAAAGGCTGGTCCCGCAAGGACCAACAGCGCCGCTGTGGTGGATTTGAGGTTAAGGTTCATTGGTTTTACCCTCCCATTTTGAACCGATGAATGAGGAAGTTCGAAACGTGGCCGGGTCTCCTCCTGTCCCGGCCACGGGGGCCTGTGACTACACCCAGCGGAAGACCGCTGCGGCGTAGATCAGGCAGACGATGAGGGCGTAAGGTTGTTGCGCCCCAACGATCCCGAGCCAGGCCAGATTGATAAAAGCCGAGCCCAGAAGGGTGATGAAGAGCCGGTCGCCCCTCGTGGTTTCGATCCGCAGCAGCCCCACGCGGGGCGTTTCCGGGAATTTGATCGCGAGCACCGTGAAGGTGATCAGCAATGAGGCGATGACCATGAAGAAAATCGCGGTCGGCCAGGTCCATGCCATCCAGTCCATTGAAAGTCCTCCCTTGCTTCAGACTTACACACGACCCAGGGCAAAGCCCTTGGCGATGTAGTTGCGGACGAAGTAGATCACGAGCGCGCCGGGCACGATGGTCAGGATACCGGCGGCCGCCAGCACGCCCCAGTCGATGCCCGATGCCCCTTGGGTCCGGGTCATGATCGCGGCAATCGGTTTGGCGGCGACGGTGGTCAGCGTTCGGCTCAGCAGCAGTTCCACCCATGAGAACATGAAGCAGAAGAATGCGGCAACCCCGATGCCACTGGCAATCAGCGGCGTAAAGATCTTCACGAAGAAGGCGCCAAAGCTGTAGCCGTCGATATAGGCGGTTTCGTCGATCTCCTTGGGCACACCGCGCATGAAGCCTTCCAAAATCCACACCGCGAGCGGCACGTTGAACAGGGTATGCGCCAGCGCCACGGCGATATGCGTGTCGAACAGACCCACCGAGCTGTAGAGCTGGAAGAATGGCAGCGCGAAAACCGCGGGCGGCGCCATCCGGTTGGTCAAGAGCCAGAAGAACAGGTGCTTGTCGCCCATGAAGTGGTAGCGCGAGAAGGCATAAGCCGCCGGCAGCGCCACCGCGAGGGAAATCACCGTGTTCACCGTCACGTAGATGATCGAGTTCACATAGCCCATATACCAGGCCGGATCGGTGAGGATCGTGGCGTAGTTGGCGAATGTGAGATTGCGCGGGAACAGCGTGAACTCGTTCAGGATCTCGGTGTTGGTCTTCAGGCTCATGTTCAGCAGCCAGTAGATCGGCAGCAGAAGGAACAGGAGATAGAGGGTCATCACCACGAGACGGCTGTTGATCTTGGGCAGCGCACGCCTGCGGGACGCGGTTTGGTTTACGGTCATATCGGCCATGGGTCAGCCCTCCCGCTTATCAAGGTTGGTCATCACGGTGTAGAACACCCAGGAGATGAGAAGGATCACGAGGAAATACATGATCGAGAAAGCCGCCGCCGGTCCAAGGTCGAACTGTCCCAGCGCCATCTTGACGAGGTCGATCGACAGAAGCGTGGTGGCGTTGCCGGGGCCACCGCCGGTGACGACGAACGGCTCGGTATAGATCATGAAGCTGTCCATGAAGCGCAACAGGATCGCGATCATCAAGACGCCCGCCATCTTGGGCAGTTCGATGAAGCGGAACACTTTCCAGCGCGACGCCTGGTCGATCTTGGCCGCCTGATAATAGGCGTCGGGGATCGACTTCAGACCGGCAAAGGCCAGAAGCGCAACAAGCGAGGTCCAGTGCCACACATCCATCACGATGATGGTGATCCAGGCCGCAACGATGTCCTGCGTGTAGTTGTAGTTGATGCCGAGCGCATCAAGCGTGTAGCCCAGCAGACCAATGTCAACACGGCCAAAGATCTGCCAGATCGTGCCAACCACGTTCCATGGAATGAGCAGCGGCAGCGACATCAGCACAAGGCAGAAGGACGACCAAAAGCCGGATTTCGGCATGTTCAGCGCCACGAAGATGCCCAGCGGGATTTCGATGGCCAGA
The DNA here is from genome assembly GCF_947497285.1 of uncultured Aliiroseovarius sp. Classification (GTDB taxonomy): domain Bacteria; phylum Pseudomonadota; class Alphaproteobacteria; order Rhodobacterales; family Rhodobacteraceae; genus Aliiroseovarius. The sequence continues at coordinate 21,573 of NZ_CANMFT010000009.1, forward strand.
ATGATGCCCGAGAACATGAGCTGGCGGCCAAGCGCGTCCCACATGCGTTCCGAGCGCAGCATTTCTTCGAACCATTCGAGCCCGGCCCAGAAGAACTGGTTATTCCCGAACGTGTCCTGCACGGAGTAGTTGACCACGGTCATCAGCGGGATCACCGCCGAAAAGGCCACCAGAAGCAGCATAGGCAGGACGAGAAACCATGCCTTTTGATTGACTGTCTTTTCCATTACTTCGCCCCCTCCCCGGAAGATTGCGCCACGGGGCGCGCGATTTGTGCGGATGCCTGATCGAGGAAACGGTCAACCATTTGGATCTGGCGTTCCATGATCTGTTGCGATGTCAGGATCGGACGGCCATCCATCACGCGACCTCCCCGCTGACGCGCCAGTCATTGGCGTAGACATTGACGCGGGTAGCATCAAAGGTGACGCGGTTCATATCGGCGCTGATATGGTCGTCTTCGCCCGCGATGATGTTGATGTCAGTGCCGAAGAATTCGGCCCGGACCAGCTTGTGGCGGCCCACATCCTCAACACGTCGCACCTTGACCGGCAGGCCCTCGGTCTGGCTCAGCTTGGCGAATTCCGGGCGTACGCCGATCTCGACCTTGCCGTCGAGCGGTTTATAGCCTTGGGCCAGCTCGACATAGGAGCCGTTCACATAAGCCTTGTTGCCGTCGATCTTTGCCGGGATCACGTTCATGCCGGGCGAGCCGATGAAATAGCCCACGAAAGTATGTTCGGGCCGCTCGAACAGCTCTTCGGGCGTGCCGATCTGTACCACGCGACCGTCATACATGACGACAACCTTGTCGGCGAAGGTCAACGCCTCGGTCTGGTCATGGGTCACATAGATCATGGTGTGACCGAAATCGTGGTGCAGCTGTTTCAACTGAGTCCGCAGCTCCCATTTCATATGCGGGTCAATCACGGTTAGCGGCTCGTCAAACAAGAGCGCGTTCACGTCCTTGCGCACCATGCCACGGCCCAGCGAAATCTTTTGCTTGGCATCGGCGGTCAATCCGCGCGCCTTGTTCCGCAGTGTCTCTTCCATGCCGATCATGCGTGCGATTTCCTGCACACGTGCCGCGACATAGGCCTCGTCGTGGCCGCGATTGCGCAGCGGGAAGGCTAGGTTGTCGTGCACCGTCATCGTGTCGTAGACCACCGGGAACTGGAACACCTGGGCGATGTTGCGCTCGGCGGTGGGGGCGTGTGTCACGTCCTGCCCGTCGAACAGGATGCGGCCCTGCGACGGGTGCAGAAGCCCTGAAATGATGTTGAGCAGCGTGGACTTGCCACAGCCCGACGAGCCGAGCAGCGCATAGGCTTCGCCGTCGGTCCAGTCATGGTTCAGTTCCTTCAGTGCAAAGTCATCTTCGCTGCCCGGGTTGGGCAGGTAGGAATGCGCGAGGTTATCAAGTGTGATCTTGGCCATGGTGTCCTCCCTCAGGCCGCAAGCGCATAGGCGGCGGGGGCCACCAGCTTGCCGTCTTCGCCAAAAATGTAGACATGGCGGGGGTCCAGCCAGACATCGAGCCGCGCACCCAGTTCCAGCTCATGAACCCCATGGATCAACCCGACCCAGCGTTCGCCGAAATGGTCCAGGTGAACAAAGGTTTCCGACCCGGTCAGCTCGGTCACCGACAGTTTCGTGGCGAATTGCATCGCGTTTGCCGAATGCTGGCTGATCTCAAGATGGTTCGGGCGGAACCCGGCGGTGTAGCGGCCATCGGCCAATTCGGCGAGCTTGCCGGTTGCCGCGGTGCTCTGACCATCGCCGAACATGATGCGGTCGCCAGTCTTGGAGATCGGCAGGAAGTTCATCGGCGGATCCGAGAAGACCCGCGCCGTGGTGGCATCCACCGGCTGGCGATAGACCGACGGGGTCGGGCCGAACTGGGTGATACGCCCTTCGGACAGGGTGGCGACATTGCCGCCCAGAAGCAGCGCCTCTTCCGGCTCTGTCGTAGCATAGACAAAGATCGAGCCCGAGGCCTCAAAGATTTTCGGAATCTCGACCCGCAGCTCTTCGCGCAGCTTGTAATCGAGGTTCGCGAGCGGCTCGTCGAGCAGTACAAGCCCGGCATTCTTGACCAGCGCGCGCGCCAAAGCGCAGCGCTGTTGCTGACCGCCCGACAATTCCAGCGGCTTGCGCTCCAGCATCGGGGTCAGCTTCATCAATTCTGCGGTTTCGCGGACGCGGGCCTCGATCTCGGCCTTGTTCGCGCCCATCAGCTTCATCGGCGAGGCGATGTTGTCATAGACACTCATCGTCGGGTAGTTGATGAACTGCTGGTAAACCATCGCCACCTTCCGGTCCTGAACGCGCTGGCCGGTGACATCCTGATCGTTCCAGATCACCTGTCCCGTGGCGGGCACATCGAGCCCGGCCATCAGCCGCATCAGCGATGTCTTGCCCGACAGGGTCGGTCCAAGCAGCACATTCATCGTGCCCTTTTCCAGCGTCAGATCCGTCGGGTAGATATGTGTCTGCCCCTCGACGGTCTTTGATACGCCTCTCAATTCGAGCGTCATCAGGTCCTCCTCCTTATTCCGCCGCCGCGGGTGTGGAATGGCGACGTTGCGCCATCCACTTATCGAGCGCCTGGGTTTGCTCGGCCGTCAGCCGCAGCCCCAGCTTGTTGCGCCGCCAGATCACGTCCTCTGCCGTGCGCGCATATTCATGTGTCATGAGCCAGCGGATCTCGGTCTCGGTCAGCGTGGCGCCGAATTCCTGCCCAAGATCAGTGGCTTGCTTTGCATCGCCCAGAATGCCTAGGGCCTCTGTGCCATAGGCGCGTACCAGCCGCAGCGCCCAGAAATCGTTCAGGAACGGAAAACGGGACTGCAGATCGGCCACCAGACGCGCCACCCCATCGACCGGAAAATCCCCGCCGGGCAGTGCGACGCCAGCGGTCCATTTGCCCTTGGTCAGTGTCAGGTGTTCCCCGATTTTCTCCATCGCGCTTTCCGCGAGGCGGCGATAGGTGGTGATCTTGCCGCCAAAGATATTCAGCACCGGCGCGCCTGCGCTGGTATCAACCTTGAGCGTATAGTCCCGCGTTGCCGCCGTGGCGCTGCTTGCGCCGTCATCATAAAGCGGGCGAACGCCGGAATAGGTCCAGACCACATCGTCGCGGGTCAGCTGCTGTTTGAAATACTGGTTGGCAAAGCCAAGCAGGTAATCCTGTTCCTCGGGCGTGCAATCCGGTTTGACCGAGGGATCAGAATGTTCGGCATCCGTGGTGCCGATCAGGGTATAGTCGGTCTCATAGGGGATCGAAAAGATGATCCGCCCGTCCGCTCCCTGAAAGAAATAGCATTTGTCGTGATCGTATAGCTTGCGGGTCACGATATGGGAGCCGCGGACCAGCCGCACACCTTCACGCGAATTCAGCCGCACCTTGGTCTGGATGATGTCCCCGACCCAGGGTCCGCCCGCGTTGACCAGCATCCGGGCATAAAAAGTCCGCAGATGGTTGTTTTCGGTATTGCGCGTTTCAATGCGCCATAGCCCATTTTCGCTTGTCGCACTGACAACCTGTGTACGGGTCATGACATGCGCGCCGCGTGCTTCGGCGTCGCGGGCATTGAGCACCACAAGGCGCGAATCCTCAACCCAGCAGTCAGAATATTCATAGGCCTTGGCAAAACGATCCTGCAGCGGCGCGCCCTCTTTCGAGCCGCTCAGCTCCACGGTCGACGTCCCCGGCAGGATCTTGCGCCCGCCCAGGTGGTCATACATAAACAGCCCCAACCGGATGAGCCAAGCGGGCCTGCGCCCTTTCATCCACGGCATGAAGAGGCTGAGAAGTTTGGAAGTCGGCGTATCCGACTCAAACCGCATATCTTTATGATAAGGAAGCACAAAACGCATCGGCCAGCTGATATGTGGCATCGCCTTCAAAAGCGTTTCCCGCTCGATCAGCGCCTCGCGTACCAGCCGGAATTCGAAATATTCCAGGTACCGCAACCCGCCATGAAACAGCTTGGTCGATGCCGACGATGTCGCCGAGGCAAGGTCGTTCATTTCCGCCAATGTCACCGATAGCCCACGCCCCGCCGCGTCCCGGGCGATGCCGCAGCCATTGATGCCGCCGCCAATGATGAACAGGTCCGTGATTTCCGTGTCGGTCGGGTGTGCCACGCGATTCTCCTCCAAGCGCGTTGTGCCACATTTGTGACGAAATCGCAGGAAGATCGCAACACAAAAATTTTCGTTTATGTTCGATTCTGAGCTTACTGGGGAATATCAACGGCTTACCCCAACGTCAATTTGCGCGAGATCAGACAGAACAGAGCCAACCTGGGGAATTTTTGTTGCCTTTCTATTCGTTTTTCGCGAAGCTCTTGCCCCAACGCCGCACAGATCCGGCCGTAAACGATATTGGGAGACAAGGCCGATCATGTCGCAAACATTCCGCCATCCCGAAATTCTTGAGATCGTGCGCCGCGAAGGCAAGGTTACGGTCGAGGGGCTTGCCCGGCATTTTGACGTGACGCTTCAGACCATTCGCCGGGATCTGACGGATCTTGCCGATGCGGGGCGTCTGGAACGGGTGCATGGCGGCGCGGTCCTGCCGTCGGGCACAACCAATATCGGCTATGAAGAGCGCCGCTCGCTCAAGTCCGACGAAAAGCGCGCCATGGCCCGCGCATGTGCAGCGGAGATCCCGAACGGCATTTCGCTGTTTCTCAATATCGGCACGTCAACCGAGGCCGTCGCGCAAGAGCTGATGCATCATGAAAACCTCATGGTTGTCACCAACAACATGAACGTGGCCAATATCCTTGCCGGGAACCGCGATTGCGAAATCATCGTAACCGGCGGACAATTGCGCCGCGCCGATGGCGGGCTGGTTGGCAATCTGGCCGCGGAAACAATCCGCCAGTTCAAATTCGATCTGGCCGTGATTGGCTGTTCCGCGCTGGATCGCGAAGGCGACCTTTTGGATTTCGACATTCAGGAGGTCAGCGTCAGCCAGGCCATCCTGCGCCAGTCCCGCAAGACATATTTGGTCGCCGACCAGTCGAAACTTTCACGCAGCGCCCCGGCCCGGATTGCCTCACTCGCTGATATTGACACGTTTTTTACCGATCGGCCCTTGCCCGCGGACCTGGCCACGTCATGTGATGCCTGGCGGACGAAACTTGTTGTCGCTGACCGGTGACGCGGTCAGATTGCAATCTCTGCCAGATCGGGAAGGAGTTGCAGTGAGCACCATTCATTGGTGCCTTCGCAGAGTTTGACTTTTCTTTGGGCACCTCAAAAAATTGCTGTCGCGTTGCCCTTAAAACTGAGACACGACGGGGAGTGGACGGAACATGGGGGTCATGTGGCGCGTTTGCTGTTTGCAACCGTCAGGCGACCGTCGAGGACGGCGGCCCGTGTGATGGCAACTCGGTGAGCCCCTTTTGGTGACCACCTCATCCTTCTGCGCTTTCCCATGCGGGAATTGGCAATGTCATCGACTGATCCTTCGGCACGAGAAGACGAGATGGGCAGCCCTTTACGGTACCGTCGGCCATAGTCGACAAGGGATTCCATGTTGTTCGCGAGATAGGTGTACAGTGTCTCGCAGCGGACCTGCACGCGAGCGGCAGCGGTGCGGACAGCCAGAGGTTCTTCCGCAAGGCGGGCGCAATCGTGCATGAGCCCCTTCAGATAAGTTTCCGCGACACGTGCTCTGCCGTGCCAAAGCCACCAGCGGAGGCTTTTCGCAGGGCGCTGGAACAGCACTGGATTGCCGGCAAAACTTTGTGTCTGGACGAGCCCCTGAACGGCTGCCTCGACATGCTGCACACGCATGGAGATGTGCCACCAGTCGAGAATATGCTTCACCGGGGCGTCGCCGTTGGTGGCATTTCGGATCAGATTTGGCAAAGCTGGCTCGCCGTCCGAGATCACCGTCAACAGACGGCCTGGCTTCCATCCGAAGTCTGACAGCTCGTCTCGCATTCGGCTGCCTGGCGATGCCGTCGCATTGGCGACCAAGCCAAATCGTCGGCACATATTGCGGCTTTCAATCTTACCGACTACAAGATCCAGGTGTCGCTGCTGATACTCCGGTCGACAGCTGTCGCGTTGCCCTTAAATCTGAAACACGACGCGTTCGGGGATATTTTTTGCCCTTAATTATGAGATTCGACTGCCATCGCGCCTATGCTTTTCGCGCGCCTTTGCGCGATATGATCAACCGCAACAAGCAGACGTGGCTCCTTCTCGAAGGCGCGCAATAGAGCAACCCTTGCATAGTCGTCGATGCTGTGGATGGCGATGGCTGCCTTAGCCAAGGGATAAGACCGAGCAGCGGCGATTGCGGCAAGACAGAACAGCCTCACTTCCGATCTGGGGTTCTGGAGAGCGAACGACGGATCCCCGCGGAAGGTTTTGAGTGACATGGCAAAGGCGACTGCACGCATTGCGCGCCGAAGTGGTCTGGGGCCGCGTGATCGCGCGGCGCACTCAAGCATCCCTGCCCCACGACGCGCTCGGTATGTCAGTTTCTCGGATACTTGTTCGTCGTCTGCTTTGCCGAGGGTCTGCACAAGTCTCGCCCCGCAAACCTGGCAGTCGAATGCCCAGGCCCGCCTCCAATGCTTGAGCGAAAGGCCCTCTCGGGAGCATTGCGGGCAATGCTGGAATGGCATCTGGGCTGTCAGCGAGGCTTCTCGTGGCGTCATTATTGGAAAGGTCAAAGATCGCACGACGTCTGGGGCGACACGTGCAGCGCTGGCAATCTTCTCTGCCGCCACCGCTTCGATGTTGAGGTCCAAGGCGGTGCTATGCGCGGTATCGATCTTGATATGAGCCAGCAGTTCGGCGTCATCACAGTAGTTGGCCGCAGCCAACCGAGACAACCAACCTGACAACAACTCGTCTGGCAGCGGCGCGACAGTCTTGGGCAGCGGGTGCGGCTTCACACCCCGGACTTCTCGAGCCGCCGATGGGGGTTCGCATGGCGCGACCAAACCGGCGTCCATTTTACGATTGCGTCATCGGTGATGCATTCATCACCTGTTACAATGGCGTCGATGGAAAGATCCTTGATCAGGGCGAAAATGCGCGAGGTCACCCCACCGGTCAGTGCAAGTATCTGCTTGAGTGACTTGACCTTCAGATTGGATTTCTTCTCGAGGGGCATTGCCGCGATGAGTGTCTGGATCATGGCGGAAGGCTATTATTGAGAGACAGCCAGGCATCGAGACGGTCTGAAACGGTCCGAATCGTACGAATTTCCGCGCGCATTCGGGTTTCCTGCACTGTCCGAGACAGGATTCGAACCCAAATCTCAACCAGGTCATCGTCTCTCCGCAAGGCATCCCGAAACTCATGTGTTGGAAGCAATGCGACTTCGCTGGCTTCACGTGCCGCAGCTTCGCAATGATAGTGTGCAGAATGGAGCGATGCTTCGGCAAGAACTTCACCGCGACGCGCGACATGGAGGGTCAAGACGGTTCCTTGTTCAGTCACCCGGCGCAGTGCAACCGCTCCGAAGTTTACCCGGATCATGACTTTTACCGGATCACCTACTGAAAAGAGGCTCTGGCCAGGTGACAACCGGCGGGTCATCGCACTGGCGAAAATATCGTCAAGCGCGCTAGACATGATTGCTATCATATGAGGCTTGCTGCGCACGTGTCACAAAGAGGGTGACCCAGAATGCGCCAGGAGAACCCCAGTGAAACCAATCCACCTTTTGTTTGTCGCAGCCATTGGCTTGCCTTCGCCCGCGATCACGCAAAGCATGAGCGCCCACGATGGCATGAATCACGGGAGCTCTGATCACACGATGATGGTGCAAGGTTCTTCGTCTGCGGGGAATGCCCCGACCCAAGGCGGACAAGCGGCGTTCGCCGCCATTCAGGAGATCGTGATGATTCTCATGTCTGACCCGGCGACCAATTGGGATCGAGTGGATGTTTCGGCGCTCAGGCAACATCTTGTCGACATGAACAATGTGACGATGCGTGCGGATGTAGAGGCAGAGGCGATCGACGGCGGCGCGCGTTTTGTTGTTTCCTCCCCCGATGCAAACGTCGTCGCATCGATCCGGCGCATGTCGTTTGCACATGCCGCGACCATGAACGGCACGGAGGGCTGGGATTTCACGGTGAAGGAAACAGACAAGGGTGTGGCCTTCACGGCAACCGGTGATGCTCCGCGCATCCGCTCTCTTGGATTTGTTGGCCTTATGACCGTGGGCGCGCACCATCAGCAGCACCACCTCGCACTCGCTCGAGGCGATATGCGCCACTAGCGATACTTGAGGCGGTATCACCATCGGCGACACGGATTGAGCGCTAAACAACCGCGAACTGCCCCATCATGCCGCCATCTTCATGCTCGAGGATGTGACAGTGAAACATGAACGGCAAGGCTTCACTGGCGGGCTGATCAAACCTCATCAAGAGTTCGGCGCGACCATCAATCAGGACCGTGTCCTTCCAACCGGTGTTCTGTGGATTCGGTGCGCGGCCGTTTTCGCTAAGCACTTGGAACGTCACACCGTGCACGTGGAATGGGTGCATCATCATGTTTGCCGACACGGACCACCGCTCCAATGCTCCACGCTGGATGGTGAAATCCGTGCGTCGCATATCGAACGACCGGCCGTTGATCGAAAACCGGTTCGAACTCCGGCGCATCATCATCCCCGGCCCCATCCCCATATCCAGTGTTACTTTGCGGCGAGTTGCTTTGGTTTCGTCCATATCAGGCCGCGATCCACCGAGGTCTAGGGGAAGTGCAGCGATACGCGCATTGAGCGCTGTGTCCACTTTGAACGGAAGTATTTCGAATGGTGGTCCGGCCGCTCGATGGCCGCCCATCATGCCGCCACCCATCATCCCCATGTTTGTGCTTTGTTGGCTTATAAGCGACACATCTTTCCCGTCCCCGAAATCCACAAGAACCTCATAGCGTTCGCCTGGTGAAAGGGTCAGTTCGTTCAACTCGATGGGTTTGTCGAGCAAACCGGTATCCGTAGCTACCAGATGCATTGCGCGATCATCGGACATTGAAAGCGTGTAAATCCGGGCATTCGATCCGTTCAACAGGCGAAGTCGCACGATGCCTCGGGGCACCATTGCCGTTGCGCTGACCTGGCCATTGATGAGCATCGTGTCGCCAAGGAATCCCATCATCTGGTCCGGCATCGACAAGCTGTAGTCCATGCGGCCGCGCCTATCAAAACGCCGATCCTGAAGAACGAGGGTCAGATCATCGATGCCATAGGTCGACGGCAAGCCCCTTTCATCATCCAACCCATCGCTAAGCTGAAGAACACCTGCCAGCCCCATGTGGACCTGACGCGCGGTTTCGCCGTGAATATGAGTGTGATACCAAACCGTCGCTGACGCCTGGTCGACGGGTAATTCCGGTGACCATGTGGCCCCGGGTGCAATGGGTTGGTGCGGTCCGCCATCGACATCACCAGGGATGACCAAACCGTGCCAATGTACGGACATCGCTTCGTTCAGGCGATTTTCTACTTCGGCCTGAACCGCGCCCTTGTTAGCGACGCGCACGGTTGGACCCAGAAAGGCTTGGTTGAAACCCCAGGTTTCTGTCGCTGTATTTCCCAGGAAGTTCGTTTGGCCCGATTGGGCCGCAAGCCGAAATCGCCCCGTACCTGTCGCATCCAGAAGCGGAGGCATGGCAAGGGGACCCGCCTCACGGTTCGCCCAGGAAAGCTTCGGGATGAACGTTGCAACGGCGCCAGCGCCGAGACCGGTAATCAGACCGCGTCGAGTGATCATTAACTGAATTCCTTACTGCTTGGCATCATGTGTGTTCGAGTGGCGATCTTTGCCGCTCAACTCTTCCAGGATTGGACAGTCGGGGCGATGATCACCGGCACACTCTTCAGACAGGCGCGTGAGCGTGGCGTGCATGGCCTGCAGGTCGGCGATCTTGGCCTCAATTTCATTGAGATGTTTTCCGGTGACTTTCTTGACCTCTGCACTGGCGCGGGACTTGTCCTCGTAAAGCGCAAGCAGCGTCCGGCAATCTTCAATGGTGAAGCCCAAAGCGCGCGCACGTGCCAGAAAGGTCAGTTTGTGAACATCGGCATCGTTAAATACCCGATATCCGTTCGTTTCACGCTTGGGTTTGACCAGACTGATGTCCTCATAATACCGGATCGTCTTTGCGGGCAGGCCGGACTGGCGTGCAACATCTCCAATGTTCATGCTTTTCTCCTTTATTCCGCCGGGGCGGGAACCGCTTGCACGGCTTCCCTACCCCTGGTTTCATTTTCGTCAAGAAGTGGTGCCACGCGGCGCAGTCTCAGGGCGTTCGTCAGAACAAATACCGAAGAAAGCGCCATCGCACCTGCTGCCAGAACCGGCGAAAGCATCAGCCCGAACGCCGGGTACAAAACGCCCGCGGCCACCGGGATCAGCGCGGTATTGTAACTGAACGCCCAGAACAGGTTCTGACGGATGTTACGCATCGTGCGCGTTGAAACTTCGAACGCATTGACCACGCCTCGCAGGTCGCCGGACATGAGAACAACATCGGCGGATTCGATGGCGACATCTGTTCCGGTCCCGATGGCGATGCCCACATCCGCATGGGCGAGCGCCGGGGCATCGTTTATGCCGTCACCTACGAAAGCGATTTTCTGCCCGCCTGCCCTGAGCCGGTCGAGTGCTTCGACTTTTCCGTCCGGCAGCACACCCGCAACGACATGATCGATTCCGGTTTCCGCCGCGATCGCATCGGCTGTCTGCTGTTTGTCACCGGTAATCATCGCCACTTTCAAGCCTTGGCGATGCAGCGCTTCGATTGCTTCGCGGCTGCTGGCTTTTACAGGGTCAGAGACCCCGATTACGGCAGCGATCCGTCCTCCGATTGCAGCATAAAGCGCCGTGCGTCCACGTTTCGCCAGATCGATTTCGGCTTCTGCGAGCGTTCCCGGGTCAATCCCTTCACGAAGCATGAACCTGTCGGCCCCGACCAGAACTTCGACACCGTCCACATCTGCTTTCACACCATAGCCCGTGACGGACTGAAACCCGGAGGCTTTGACATCAGCAGCCTTCTCGACTAGCGCCGCGCGTACAATCGCCTGGGCGATCGGATGCTCGGACTTTTCTTCGACCGCCGCGACTTGCGCCAGCACCGCTGTACGCTGAAACCCGTCTGTCAGGATGACATCGGTAAGTTCGGGGCGGCCTTGCGTAACAGTGCCGGTCTTGTCGAGCGCCACAACCCCGACCGAGGTTAGCTGTTGCAGGGCATCCCCCTTGCGAAACAAAACGCCCATTTCGGCCGCGCGCCCGGTGCCCACCATGATTGAAGTCGGCGTGGCCAGCCCCATCGCGCACGGGCATGCTATGATCAGAACCGACACCCCGGCAACCAACGCAAAGGTAAGCGCCGGATCTGGCCCCACAAACAGCCAGACAAGGACTGTCAGCAACGCAACCCCCATGACCGCGGGAACAAACCAGAGGGTGATCCGGTCCACGAGCCCCTGAATCGGAAGTTTCGCGCCCTGCGCCTCTTCTACCATCCGGATAATCTGTGCCAGCGTAGTGTCCGCCCCAACGCGTGTGGCGCGAAATTGGATACTCCCAACTCCGTTGACCGTCCCACCAGTAACCGCGTCACCCGGCGCCTTTGCCACGGGAACCGGCTCGCCGGTGATCATGCTTTCGTCAAGGTGGCTCACGCCATCTGTGACTTCGCCGTCCACGGCAATGCGCTCTCCGGGGCGCACTTGAACCGTATCGCCAACCCTCAGTTCTTCGATGGCCAACTCAATCGGTTCTCCATCCCGAAGAACCCGCGCCGTGCGGGCCTGCAGGCCCAGGAGTTTCTGTATCGCGGCGCCAGTGCGTCCTTTTGCACGCGCCTCCAGATACCGGCCGACTAATATCAGCACGACGATGACCGCCGCCGCCTCAAAATACACCGCCCGCACCGATGCAGGAAGAACTGCGGGCAGGAACGTCGCAACCACCGAATAAGCATAGGCTGCACCTGTACCGACCGCGACAAGGCTGTTCATGTCAGGCGCACCCTTCAAAAGCGAAGGAAAGCCCTTGAGATAGAAAAACCGACCCGGCCCCAACAAAACCGCCGTGGTCAGGGCGAACTGAATCAGCCAGCTTGTCTGGTGGCCGATCGCGCGACCGATCCATTCATGCATGCCTGGAACAAGATGCGCGCCCATTTCGAGCAGAAACACCGGCAGTGCCAAAGACGCCGCCAGGATCGTTCGTCGGGCGATTTCACGAGCCTCTTCTTCCTTGCGGGCAGCACGATCCAACGACGCATCCGCCTCGGCAATCTCGGCTGGATAACCAGCCTGTGTAGCGGCTTTGGCAAGCGCCGCAGCATCCGTTGCTCCCTCAAGGTAGGAAATAGTGGCAGTCTCCGACGCGAGGTTAACGTTCACGTCGAGAACGCCAGGCACGGCGGCCAGCGCCTTGTCAACGCGGCCAACGCAGGACGCGCAGGTCATCGAGGCGACATTGAGCGTTACACTGGCGCGACGTGCTGGATAACCCGCCTCGTCAAGTGTCCCTGCGATTTCGCGCAGCCGTTCCGGCGCATCGACTGACACACGGGCGGTCTCATTGGCCAGATTTACCGAAACATCGTCCACGCCCTCCAGGGAACCAAGCGCGCGATCCACGCGCCCGACACAGGACGCACAGGTCATCGATTCAATGGACAGCGTTGCGCTTGTTGGGTTGGTCATTGTCGTCTCCGATTCCGGCTTTCAACCTTACATCTAGGGATTCCAGTTACTGTAAGGTCAAGGGCGAGAGAGAAATATGTTCAACAGAGCGAAACCGACTTGACCCTCCCCCTACTGGAGCCCCCATATCCCGAAAAGACATCAAGATTAGGAGCCAATCATGGAATTCAGTGTTCCCGAAATGAGCTGCGGGCATTGCACGGCCGCAATTGAAAAAGCCGTCAAGGATGTAGATCCAGCGGCAACGGTTAATTGCGATCTCGACACCCGTCGTGTGGCCGTTGATACCTCCCTTTCACAGGCGGATGTGAGCCTGGCGATCAAAGCGGCAGGGTACGAGTCTGAACCTGCCGCTGCTTGAAAAACTGCCGCCTCAGGATCAGACTTGAGGCGGCACGTCCGTTCTTTCACTCGTCCCGGCCGAACCGGGCGTCGGAAACATAGATCTCCAGTTCGGATTGCTCCACGAAACCTGGTACCAAAGCATCACCAATCACGAATGATGGCGTACCGTTGAAACCTAGGGCCTGTGTCAGGCGCATGGAAGACGCAATGTGCTCTTGCACTTCCGGTGCCTCCATGTCCCGACGAAGCTGGCCGATATCAAGACCCACCTCTTTCGCGATGCGCAGAACCGATGCCTCTTCGGCGCGGCCGCTCATCCCCATCATGGCCCAGTGGAATTCTTCGTATTTGCCCTGGTTGCGCGCGGCCAGGGCTGCTTTGGCCGCAAACACTGATCCGTCCCCCAAGATCGGCCACTCTCGGTAGACAAGCCGCACATTCGGGTCGCCATCAAGCAGGCCCTGAACTTGCGGCATGGCCCTGCGGCAGAAAGAACAATTGTAATCGAAGAACTCAACAACCGTCACATCTCCATCCGGATTACCTAGAACCGGTGCATTGGGGTCTTGTTCCAAAAGGTTCCTTTGGTTGATCAGAACCTCAGCTTGCGCAGATGCTTGGGCGCCTGCCTGCTGTTGTTCAAGGATGGCGACCGCCTCCATCACGATTTGCGGATTTGCGCGGATTGTCTCAAGAACCAGCTCTCGTACGCGCGCTTCATCCAGTCCATCGGCATAGGCCGTGAAAGGTGCCATGATTGCCAGCGTAAGCGCCGCAATTCCTTGTCTGAATCTCATTTCAGTTTCCTCCCCGTTCATTATCGAAACGTGTTCGTTCAGCCTGGAGCTGACGCTGACGCTCAGGCCAGGTTGATTGGATAAACGCTAGAATGCTCCAGATTTCTTCGTCGCCCAGATCATCGCCAAATCCCGGCATGCCGCTGTCAAACTCAACCCCTTGGTCGGCCAAAACAGCTTTCCCGCCACGCTTCGTGTAGTCAAAAAGCATTCGATCTGCGTGGTGCCATGTGTGCCCGGTCTCATCATGCGGAGGGGCGGGCAATCGCCCGTCCTCTCCCGGTGAGCGCCAGTCTTGTTGCCCCTCGAGATTATCGCCATGGCATGACGCGCAATACTCGCCATACAAAGCCTGTCCAACTTGGATGTCTGGTTCGTTGGGAGCGGTTATGGATTGGGGGCTGCTTTCTTGCGAGACAACCCACCCGGTCGCTCCTATGAGGACGATAGCCGCCGCACCGAGCAAAATGGTTGGTTTGTTCATGATACGTCGATCCATGTCATCATGCCCGAAGCCGCATGTGAGAGCATGTGGCAGTGGAAAAGCCACTTGCCCGGGTTGTCCGCGACAAATGCGATTTCGCGCGTTTCACCGCCAAACATCAAAACCGTATCCCGCAAAGGCCCTACCGAACCATCCTTCAGCAACTCACGAAAATGCATGCCATGAAGATGCATCGCGTGCGGAAACGACGTGTCATTGTAAATTTCCAGACGTGCGGTTTCTCGACGCGATAAACGGGCAAGTGGAGCGTCGGTCATGCCGACCGCCCCGTTGAATGCCCAGAACTGGTTGGCCTGCGCGAGTTGGCGAAAGGAATTGCGCTCACCGTTTAGCTCTGCGGCATTCAGGCCACCCATCGCCCCACCTTCCATGTTCAGGCGCAACCGTCGTGCTGTTTCAACACCCTCTATTTCCATGTTCGGGTTGGGCGGAAGTGGCACCGGATCAGCGCGCGACGTTGCAGCCGCGTCGCCGGCAACCGTGAAAGTCGTTTGCGAATACTGCTGCTGGTCATCAATTCGGACGAGATGAGCCATATCTCCGGACTCGGCAACAACATCAACGAAAAGATCGACCCGCTCTCCCGGGGACAGCAAGAATGCCCCTTCAACCAACTCCGGCTTTGCCAAAGGCATACCGTCGTAAGCCATCACCCAACCTTTCAACCCAGCAAGGCCCAGTTCGAAAATCCGGGCGTTCGCCGCGTTGATCAAGCGCAAGCGAAGTCGCTCGTTGCGCTTGACTGGCAATGTGAAACCGGACGTGCCATTGGTCGCTATGTAATTGCCCCGCCGGCCCGCATGACTGCGATCGTGCGGAGCCTCAAATTCCGGATCGATTTGGGCCGTTTTCGGGTCAAGAAGCCAATCATCAAGTATCAGCACCTCGTCACGGTCAACGTCCGCCGCAACCGGTTCTTCGACAATCAACGCACCATAAAGCCCTCTGGCAACCTGTTCAAAAGAGCGATTATGAGCATGAAACCAGAAAGTTCCCGCATCAGGGGCAACGAAATCGTAGTCAAAGCTTTTTCCCGGCTCCACCGCATCTTGGGTGAGACCTGCAACTCCGTCCATAGCATTGTCGATCCGAAGCCCATGCCAATGGACAGAGCTTGCTTGCGGCAGCTCGTTGACAAACCGTCTCGCAACGCGCTCACCTTGTTTTGCCCGGATCGCAGGTCCCGGCATTTGCCCGTCATATCCCCAAATCTCAGTCTGCGGATACGCTGACGGCGCCAACTGTACTCTAGCTGGTCGAGCCGTCATCACGGCCATCTCTTCCGAAGCAGCAAATCCCGCATTCGGCAGTGCTCCGAGTAATCCCACTGCGCCGCTTGCTTGCAGAAATTCCCGCCGTGTTTGTGGCATGTCGTCCCTTTCGTTTTTGCGGGCAGTCTGGGACCGCCCACAATCTTGTCACCCACCAGAATGATCATCCATCAAATAGGTTGCGATGGCCTGTCGATCTGCATCCGTCAGGAATTGCGTTCCTTGAAGAACAACCTCACCCATTGAACCACCGAAGGCGTCTCCGCTGGGCGTAATTCCCGTCTTCAGGGCGTAGGCGAGCGCATCCACTGTCCAGTCACGAGACTGGAGCGTTTCATGGTCGATCGCCGGCGCTTTGTTGCCTCCTGGAAGAGATGGGTTGCCGGCGAAATGCTCGTCATCGGAGTTTCGAGCGCCAAGGATGTTTCTGCCTGTGTGGCAGGCCGCGCAATGCGTCGCTCCTTCGACGAGTTCCCGCCCACGGTTCCAGACAAGGTCGTTACCTTCTATCGGGGCTGTCCGAGGTGGCTCAAGAAATGCCGCGCGCCACAGTTTCAGACCCCATCGTTGATTAAACGGAAACGCCATTTGATGACTTGGGGCCGGTTGAGACACCGCAGGGACGGTCTGAAAGGCCGCCCAAAGATCTGCAATGTCCTGATCTGTGAAATTCGCATAAAACGGATAGGTGAAGGCCGGGTAGTACGGCTCTCCCTCGGGCGAGATGCCCTGCCGAACCGCTTTTGCAAACTCCTCGATTGTCCAATCACCGATGCCACGCTCCGGATCGGTGGTCAGGTTTGCGGAAAAGAGTGCCCCGAAGGGCGTGTCCAACTTCACACCACCCGCAAGTGGAGCGCCGCGGTCCTCAAAATCAGTGTGGCACGCAATGCAACCGCTTGCACGCGCGAGATAGGCGCCCCGATCCACGTCACCTATCAACTCGATTGGATCGGGTTTCAGGCCTATCGGCCAAATCACCAGTGTTCCAAGCCCAACGATGCCCAGTAACGCTACGCCGGAACCAAATAAGACAATTCGCTTCATCTTATTTTGACTCCGCACGGAATTTTGTATGACAGGCCGAGCAAACCTGACTGACCATTGCGAAGGCGCCATCCACCGGCATACCCGCAATGTCGTCAGCCGTCATCGACCCCTGCATCATTCCACCGCCCATCATGGTGCCGCCACCCATCATCGAACTGCCGCCCATCATTGCGCCAGAAGACATGCCACTTTGGGTGCCTGCCATCATGCCGTTGTTGGCCGCTCTCGCCAGTCCGTCAGCATAGATCTCAAGTTGCTCGGCCAATTCGGTGAATTCGTTCCAGTTGGTCCAGACCGCATCCCTGGTTTCCGACGGGGCACCGCCACTGCCTTCCGGGAAAAGCTCTGTGAGATCAGCGCCTGCGTGATTTCCAATCGTTTTTGCTACCGAACGAACAGTGGCGGCATTGAATTCGATTTCGCCACGCATCATTGGGGTGATCGCTTTAACAGCTTTTCCCATGGCGCTCATGGCATCCATGCGTTCTTTGACAATTCCGGTAGCGCCGCCATGAGCGTAGGCGGCGAGCGCGGCCGAGGTGAAAACAAAAGCGGTAATTACGGTGAGTTTTTTCATCGGTTTGGTCCTTGATCTGTATGAGTTGATGTATCTGCAATCAGGACCGAACGCGCGGAGGTGGTGGATCAGACAAAGCCAACCAGCTTTCGCGTGAATGGCTGGTGAAAGAAAATGGCAAGGGGGTTTCGGCACTTGCGACTGTAAAGTTCGGTTGCAGCGTTAGAACGGCGGTCACGTAACAGTCCAAGCCGGGATGGCAGTGACCAGAAATCTCCGCGAAATCTGCGTCATGCGCACCCCGGTGGGACTTCTCGTGCTCTCCGGCAATGGCGAATTCAACTTCGGGATGCGCGCGCACCGCTTCAGGAAGCGCCAGAAAAACACCAAGCACAGTCACAACGACAACACGGACTAGAAGACTTACCTGATTTCCTCTCGAAAGATGCATCAGTTGATCCCGTTCTCCCGTTGAAGCTCGCGCACGTAGCGCGCAATGTATTTCACGTCTGCTTGGGTCAGCCCTTTGACCGGAGGCATGTTTCCGAACTTCCAGTGGTGCGCGCGCACGCCGTTTTTAGCGGCCAAAACGAATGCCATGTCTGAATGGTGGCTTGGCTCGTAAATCTTGTGAACCAACGGAGGTGCGACACCGTTCTGGCCTGCCGCATTTTCACCGTGGCAGTCCGCGCATTTTGCCTCGAATGCACGCTTGCCGAACTCCGCTTCAGCAGACAAATTGGCTGGCATGCGAAGCTCAACGATTGGTTCGCCCTGGGCGATCCGGCTTGTGTCCGGTGTCACCATCGAATGACCCTGAGTGGCGGGTGCGGGTTGCAGAAACTGCAACACTGCCACGGCCAAACCCGCAAGCAAGACCCCTCCAACGAACAGACCAGGTTTATTCATTTGTCGTCCTTTTCCCGTCTTGGGGCGGTTTTCTTCAGATAAGCTTGACTTGTGTCCCGATCGGCGTCCGCTCGTACACTTCCTCGATTTGCTCGTTGAAAAGACCAATGCATCCGTTCGACGATTTTCGCCCGATTTTGCGTGTGTCCTGGGTTCCGTGGATCCGGTAGTATTGCCACGAAAGGTAGAGCGCCCGTGTCCCGAGAGGGTTTATCGGATCGCCGCCTTTGACGTATGCGGGCCATTCAGGATTGCGCTCACGCATGGATGGGGTTGGAGCCCAGCCCGGATTTTTTCGCTTTTCGACAACTTCGGTGTAGCCGCGCTTTGTCAGCTCGTCCGTCAGTGGCACCGACGTGGGGTAGACTCGCATCTCCCCGTCCGTTGTCCAATGCTGGAGAACCTTGGTGGTTGTGTCGGACACGATTACTCCCTTGCCCAAGCCGTCGAAATGATCCCGCCAGTCGTGCAATGCGAACGACGATATGTTGCGGCGCACAGGTTCAGATTCCTGCGCCCGCACTATCGAGGGAGCGGCAAGGAATGCTGACGCTCCAAAGAACAAAGTTCGTCTGGTGATCTGGATTGATCTGAACCTGCCCATGTCTTGCCTCCAATTAGTAGGATCATCCGCTTAGGTCTTCGGATTTTTTCTACTAGAAGACTGCTCGACATCAACCTGACAAGGCAGTGATTTTTGTATCCATATGTAACCTTGACCTTACCATATGTGAGGCCTGCAAATGGGGGTGCGATCAAATGTTGCGAGGAATCGATGACTAAAAAATCCAGCCCAACCGGGTCAGGCCACTCAAAGATTATGCACTACGGCATGATGGTGTGCTGTGCCGTTATGCTATTGCCGATTGCAGGCTATTTTGTTGCTGGAGGAACGATTGGCGGGCTTTGGGGCAAATCAGCGGTCTTTCTGCCGCTTGTGCTTTGTGTCGGGGCGCATTTCGTGATGCATAAGATGATGGGGAAATCCTGTCATGGGGCTTCAGAGGACGAAGGAACGACAAAGGCGATTCCATTACTCACGGACCAACGAATGGAAAAATCCCAACGCCAAGGGGTGTGAATTGGCCGGTCGTTGTCGCGTTGTTTGTGTAAGCTTGCTAGGGCTCGCAGTTACTGGCTGTTCTTCAACTGTTGATCAATGCGTCAAACCGGATGGCCCGGCGGTGTCTTCGAAAGGCACCGCTTCTGCGATTCCAGAAGGGTGTAGAATTGAAGGATCTCCTTCCGGCTCCGTGCAAGCCATTTCCTGCGCAAACGGGCGCCAGGGCTATGTAATTATTAAATAAATAACCATTCGAGAGGGTCTATGGAATGGCAAGCAGGCGTGGAGTTGTCTTTGGCATTGCGGCATTCGCAGCGGGTGTTATGTCCATTCGATACGCGCGATCATTTCTGGAACCTCTCCCCGAGTTTCAGGATTTGACCGATCCAGTTGGATTTCGAGAAATCTCTGGAGGTCCGTCATCAACCGGTTTTGATCCTTTTGTTGGTTTGGCTGATCCGAACGAGCGAACTAGGCTGCGCACTCCTAGTGATGTTCGGCAGAACCTCTGCAAGGCTCTTTTCGGGGAAACGGACGAAAACTTCGGTTTCGTTCCCTTGGCATCTTTCTCGGACTATTATTGTCCATATTGCCGGGTTCAGACAAAACGCTTGGCTGGTTTGGCGGAACAGCTGGGCGCTGGTGTTAAAGTTGTCTGGCACGAACTGCCTTTGCTTGGCGATACATCAATGCTCGCCGCAAAAGCTGCTTTGGCGGCGAAAAGGCAGGGTGCATACGTCCAATTCCACGAACGTCTTCTTTCCAGCCCATTTCAGGCAACACCTGAGTACTTACAATTGCTCGCAGAGTCTCTTGACCTCGATCACGCACGCCTGGTTTCGGACATGGAAAGCAAGGATGTGTTGCAAGAGCTTGATACCAGCTCGATCTTATCTGAGATTTTCGGGTTTATCGGAACGCCCGCATTGGTGGTTGGCCGTACTGTCATTCAGGGCCAGATTTCCGATCGCAACCTACTGAAAATTATCGACCTGGAGCGCTCAGAAGGATGGGCACAGGTATGCTGATGGCGCGCAGCAAGTGCCAAGTCATTCTTTTGGTTTTGACTTCAATTGTGTTTTCTGTGCTTCAAAATCACGCG
The DNA here is from genome assembly GCF_947497285.1 of uncultured Aliiroseovarius sp. Classification (GTDB taxonomy): domain Bacteria; phylum Pseudomonadota; class Alphaproteobacteria; order Rhodobacterales; family Rhodobacteraceae; genus Aliiroseovarius. The sequence continues at coordinate 41,850 of NZ_CANMFT010000009.1, forward strand.
GCACAGGCTGAGGTATCCGCCAAATTCAACTCTCCTGCTGTAACGGCGGCGCTCATTTCGGTCCAGAACGGTGTGGCCCCTGATGCGAACACAATATCTGCGGGGCTGGACCTAGACCTCGGTGAAGGCTGGAAGGCCTACTGGCGATCGCCAGGAGAGGTTGGTCTTCCTCCGGAAATCGACTGGAGCAGATCGCAGAACGTCGCGAATGTCAAAATGCTTTGGCCGGCACCAACCCGGTTCACGGCATTCGGGATCGAGAACTTCGGCTACAGCGATGAGGTCGTTTTCCCTCTGGAGGTTCAACTGGAGCAGCCAGGCAAACCCGTCTCCCTTTTTGCCAGGGTTTCTCTGCTGATCTGCTCGAATGTCTGTGTCCCGCAGAATTTCGAACTGTCGCTGACCCTTCCCTCGGGAATCGGAATTGATAATAAAAGCGCCAGCCGGCTGAGCGAATTTATTGCGCGGGTGCCGCTCGAAGAGAAGGATGCACAGCTGGAATCCGCCATTGCGCATGTTGATGACGGTTTTTCGGAATTGACGATTTCGGTAAAGGCCGCTGCGCCATTTCAGGCGCCTGACGTGTTCCCTGAACTCGGAACCGGCACCGCTCTTGGCAAACCTGACATTCGGCTGGGCGATCGCGGAACCCTGCTTTGGGCGCGCTTCACGGTGTTGTCATATGACGAGGAGCGCTCCAGGCCTCCGATCGTCACCGTTACTGATGGTGCCGGTCGCGCCTTCACCGTGACCCCCGACCGGGTCGAGACGCAGCCCGCGCCGCCTTTCCGCCTCAATGTGCTTGGTCCCGGCATTGACCAACTCGCCTGGATCGCGCTGGTTGCGTTTCTTGGCGGGATGATCCTAAACGCCATGCCTTGCGTGCTTCCGGTCCTGTCGATCAAGCTTTCTTCCGCCCTCAAACAGCAGGGCCGTGACAAACAGGTAGTACGTGGCGGATTTCTTGCGGCCGCTGCAGGCGTCATGGTGTTCATGTGGGGGCTTGCCGCCGTGCTTTTCCTGCTGCAACGCTTCGGAGTCATGGTCGGTTGGGGGCTTCAGTTTCAAAACCCCGTGTTCCTGGCCCTGATGTTCACCGTCCTGGCTGTGTTTTCGGCAAACCTTTTCGGGTTGTTCGAAATCGCTTTGCCATCCGGCCTGCAGACGCGGCTCTCCAATACTGGCCGCAGGCATGGCTATACCTCCGACTTTTTCACAGGCTTGTTCGGCGCGGTTATGGCGACGCCGTGTTCAGCGCCATTTCTTGGTACCGCTATCGCCTTCGCGCTCGCTGGTCGTGGAACCGATCTGCTGATCGTTTTCACCTTTCTCGGTCTCGGGCTCGCCACACCTTACCTGGTTGTCGCCGCATCCCCGCGCCTAGTGACCTTCCTGCCAAAGCCCGGCCGTTGGATGGTCGGATTGAAGCTTGTGTTGGGCCTGCTTCTGGTTGTCACCGCACTCTGGCTGTTTTGGGTTCTCACAGGCGTCGCCGGTACCCGGGCGGCGATTGCGGTTGCCGCCCTGTCAGCAGCCTTGATCCTGGTCCAGTCCCGCGGCGGCCTGTCACCCCGGCTGCGCTGGCCGGGAATCGCGGTGTTATCGATCCTGCCGCTCGTCGCATCCACCATGCTGGCGCAACCTGCCGCCAACCACGTAAGCGCAACAACTCAGGAATGGACGGCATTCGACCGCGCCGAAATTGCCCGCCTGGTCTCTCGTGGCGAGGTGGTGTTTGTCGATGTCACCGCCGACTGGTGTTTGACCTGCAAAGCGAACAAGGCACTTGTTCTCGATCGCGAACCCGTCCTCCAGGCTCTGCGAAGTGATGATGTCACACAAATGCAAGCAGACTGGACACGGCCAAACGAGGCCATCTCGCGCTACTTGGAAGGTTTCAACCGCTTCGGCATTCCGTTTAACGCGGTCTACGGCCCGGGTGCCCCGAACGGGATCGTGTTGTCGGAGATTCTCTCGGCGGCTACCGTTCTCCAAGCTTTGGAAGATGCCCGTCTCGCAACGCCGGTTGCCGCGGCACAGAACTAAGCCGATGCACACACGATTTGTCCTCCTTGTCAGAGGAAGGCACGCTGACGAATACCACGCTTTGAATTCACTTCGCCGTGAAGCTTGAGCAAAGTCATGGTTCAAAGCGCCACAGTTCAATATCAAGAGCAAACTCGCAACTGATTTCTAACGGCCAAGCAAGCTCGGCACATTAAACGAAGGAAAACACCATGCCACCAATCAACCCCAACCGCAGAGCCGTTTTGCAAAGCGCTGCGGCCGCGCTGATTGCATCCACCCTGCCTGCAATTGCTCAAAGCAACTCTACACTCCACGTGATCAAGGATCCCAATTGCGGATGCTGCGGTGCTTGGATCAAGATAATGCGTGTTTCGGGGTTTGATGTCACCGTTCAGAACGCGTCAAATGAGGCTCTTTATGGTTACAAACTCAGAAACGGAATTTCCGAAGACCTTGCCTCATGCCACACCGCGACGATCGAGGGGTATTTCGTTGAAGGCCACGTTCCAGCATCCGATGTGCGTCGCCTGCTTGCCGAGCGCCCCGATGCGATTGGATTGACCGTGCCCGGCATGCCTTATGGGTCGCCCGGAATGGGTCCCGAGAGCGAACGAGACGCCTACGATGTGCTTTTGATGAAAAAGGATGGCACGACCGAGGTATTCGCAAGTTACCAAGGCGAATAGGGTGTCTTGAAACCACCTGTCTACAGGGTCGGTCTTGAAGCGCTTTGGCACTCAGTTTGCAGATCTGCCCAATGCCTTGCCTTCGCCCGCAGCGGCGCGCCAGATCAGCACCAACCCCACAGCGATCATCGGAAGCGTCAATGCTTGACCCTGTGTCAGCCCTAGATCGCCAATCTGCCAGGCAAACCCGGTCGGATTGCCCGCGCTGACAAACTGCGCGTCCGGCTGGCGTACGAACTCGACAGTAAACCTCGCCAGACCATAGCCGGCAAAAAAGACACCCATCAATAATCCGGGCCTTCTGAACCCGGCCTTTCGAAACGCAAGCCAGATAATGACCGTACCGAGCAGAATGCCCTCAAGCGCCGCTTCATAGAGCTGGGATGGGTGGCGGGCGCAGAGCTGCCCGATCTGCTGCCCGCAATCCTGCGCCGCCCGTCCGGGGAATACCACGCTCCAGGGCAAATCGGTGGGGCGGCCCCAAAGCTCGGCATTGATGAAATTGGCCACCCTGCCGAGGAACAGGCCCGGCGCCGTAATCAGCGCCAGCAGATCACCGGTCGAAAGTAGCGACAATTTTTGCCGCAATGCATAGACCAGGGCCACGATGGCAACGCCGAGAAGCCCGCCGTGAAACGACATCCCGCCTTGCCAGATCTTCAAAATCGCCAGCGGATCGTTGGAAAACTGCCCGGGATTGTAGAACAGGACATATCCCATCCGGCCACCGAGGATGATGCCCAGGATCAGGTAGGTGACCAGATCTTCGAACTGGTCGGGCTGCATCACAGGCTGGTCATTACGCCACATTTGCGGCCGCGCCAACACCACCTTGGCCAACCGCCAGGCAATAAGGATCCCAACGATATAGGCCAGGGCATACCATCTGAGGGCAACCTCAAAGCCAAAGACGTCGAATGCGAACAGTTCGGGGGAGATGTCCGGAAAAGGGATCATTTTGGTATGCCTATCGTTGCGTCGGCCCGAGTTGCCCGGTCAAAGCTGTTTCGGCTGAGGTCCATCTGGACCTCGGAAGTTCTTCAAAGCTCGACTTCAGGCGACGGGATGCAGAACCACGCGGGTTTCCATGGGAACACGGTTGTACAGATCGATAACCTGATCATTCACCAAACGCGCACACCCGTTAGATACGCGGCGTGCCAGCGTCGAAGGTTCATTGGTCCCGTGAATCCGCAGATAGGTGTCGCCACGACCGGGCTGGAACAGATAAAGCGCCCGTGCGCCCAGCGGGTTGTTGAGACCACCGGGCAGCCCATTCGAAAGCCGCCCGTACCGGTTCGGTTCGCGCCTGATCATGTCGGGAGTGGGCCTCCAATAGGGCCACTCTCTTTTCGCTCCGACAAAAAACTCGCCCGCCTCATAGAGCCCAGGTCGACCAATACCCACTGTGTATCTGAGGGCTTTCTTTTTCGGCAACGTCCAGTAGAGCGCAAACTGGCCGGGATCGACATGGATTTCATTGGGCTCAAAATCCGTTTCGAGCCGGACCTCGCGGGGCATGAACGCTTCGGGCAACTGGTAGTCCGGGATAATCTCGTCATGCGCCAGCAGGGGTGTTGCCGCAGCGAATGCCGACATTGCCATCCCGCCTTTCAGTAAATCACGCCGTTTCATGGCTCTATCCTTTCAATTCCGATAACGCGCGTTCGATCCTTTGTCGTCTCGGATCGGTTTCCGGTGCGTTCTGCAACAAGGCGCTCGCTTTCTCATATGCGGATACTGCGTTATCGCGCTCGCCAAGCACGGTGTAGGCGTTTGCCAGCCTCATCCAGCCTTCCAGGTCGTCCGGCTCGTCTTCGAGACGGGATGCCAGGCGTTCAACCATGGACCGGATAAAGGCGGACCTGTCCTCTTCGGTCATGTCGCCAGCTGCCGCGACATCGTCCGCCGATGGTCCCGGGCCCGCTACCATCGGAGCAAAGCTGGCCAAGTTTACCGGGGCGCGGCCAATCTCGCTTCCAATTCGGTTCGCTTTGGCGACAAAGGTTTCCATCCAAGGCGCGAAACCCTCCGCTTCATTCAGGCGGCTGATCAACAGGTCATGTGCGTCCTTCGTTTTACCGGCCTGTTCCAATGAGACCGCCATGTAAAAGGCCGCTGCCGGATTGGCAGGGTCCAACCTGAACGCTTGGTCGATCGCCGACTGTGCCCGAGGCGTGACAATCCCAGCCTCTGCCATGACCAATGCTTCGGCAAGCCGCGACCAGGTTTCAGATGTGGCACCTTCACGACGCGTGATGACGTCAAAGGCCTGAACGGCGTCACTGTGTTTCCCCATGCGCATATAGGTCTGCCCAAGCAGCATCCACCCGTCCGATTGACCGCCATTTGGTTCGCTGGTCAGGCGTTCAAAAAGCTTCTGCGCCAAGTCAGCGATTTTTTGTTCTTCTTCGCGCTCGGCCTGAAGTGCTTCCAACGCACGGCTTGATGAAACAGGAGTGCCGTTAATCGAATAGTATCCAATAGCCAGAATTGGAACGAACAACGCGGCCAAATACATGGCGGCGTTTCCATCGCCAGCTGATTGCGGGCCTGCGTCAGAGGTTTTACGCGACAACGCCAGGATTCGCCGCTTGATCTCCATCCTGGCGGCGTCGGCTTCACCCTCGGAAATCACGCCGCGCTCATGGTCTCTTTGGACTTCGTCCAGCTGGTCCACCAATACCGCCGAGGTTCCATCCTCGGTGGCGACAACACCCTTGCCCTTTGCTAAAAGCGGCCAGGCTGCGAACAGCACCGCTATCAGGGTCATAAACCCGAAACCGGCCCAGATCATGATGGATCTCCTGATTTTTCATTGTCGATAAACTTCGCCACCTGACGCTCTTCGGCTTCTGTTAATTCAGGTAACGCGCTTTTCCGCCTGCCTCGCAGAACGATGTTCAGACCAAAGAGCAGAGCGATCAGCGTCAAGGCGATCGGTGTGCCCCACAAAGCGTAGGTCGACGGTTTGAATGGAGGCTTCAGCAGGACATAGTCGCCATAGCGTGCCTGGATGTAGGCCATCACCTGATTGTTGCTGTCTCCCTCCAGCAACCGTTCCCGGACCAGTAGCCTCAGATCTCTCGCGACGCCCGCGTTGGAACTGTCGATGTCCTGGTTTTGACAGACAACGCAGCGCAGATCCTTCGAGATAACGCGCGCCCGTTCCTCAAGCACCGGGTCAGCAAGCATTTCGTCGGGTTCCACCGCTTGCGCTGACAGCGGCAGAAGGAGCATGAAGACAAGCGGAACGACAAACCGATGCATTAGCTGTTCCTTTCCTCAAGCGCGCCAGCCTGAGTGAGCGCTTCACGGAACTTTGCAATGGCCTCATCGCCCACGACCGGTCCGACATAGCGGAAAAGAACCGTGCCATCCGTTCCGATGATGAAACTTTCCGGAACACCGGAAATCCCCCACTCGATCCCGATCCTACCGTTCAGGTCCGATCCGATCCGCTCGTACGGGTTTCCAAGATTGGCAAGCCAGCGCACCGCATCCTTGGGCTTATCCTTGTAATTGATCCCGAACAGCCGGATGCCATCGCGTTCGACCAGGTTGGTCAACACTGTATGCTCGGCGCGGCACGGAACGCACCATGAGGCAAACACGTTGAGCACGATCGGGCGATCATGCCCGGTCAAATCGGCGCGCGACAATCCCGGTGTTTGCAGACCCTCAACCGCTGCAAGCTCGAACTCCGGCGCAGGCTGTTCAATAAGAACCGAAGGGATCTCGCTTGGATCACGGTTTGGATTCAGACCCCAGAGGAAGAACCCTCCAAAGATCACAGCGATCACAAGGGGCGCAAAGGCAAGAATACGTTTCATCTTCTACTCCGCCGGAACCGAGGTGGTCGCGTCAATGGTTCTGCGCCGAGGCGCGCCAACCCGTAGCCTCCTGTCCGAAAGGGACAGCCCCCCTCCAAGAACCAGCATGAACGATCCGATCCAGATGAAGTTCACCAGGGGCTCATAAAGAATGCGAAGCGTCCAGGCGCCGCTTTCTTCGGCATCTTCCGAAGCAGGCGCTGCAATCGAAGCGTATAGATCGCCTGCCAGGGTCGAGCGGATCGCGGATTCCGTCGTCGAGCTTTGTGCCACCGGAAATGTTCGGCGTTCGGGATAGAGCATCGTCACGATCTCACCGTCGCGACGCACGACCAACGTGCCTCGGTCTGCAAAGTAATTCGGGCCGCTAAGGCGCTGAACACCTTCAAACGTAACGTCAAAACCGGCAATGAAGATGTTCGAACCTGGCCCGACAAACACGACCTGTTCAGATTTCCAGGCGCTCGATCCAACAAAACCGAATATTGCGACTGCAAGACCCGCATGCGCCATAGTCATACCATGGGTTGCCCTTGGCAGGTTTCGCGCGCGTCGCAGTGCCTCTTTGAAGGAGACATCGAACAGTCGAATTCTAAGCGCCCATTCCCGTAAGGTCGCAAGGAACAGCCAGATCGCCAGAAGGATCGAAAGATAGGCAAGAACCGGGCCGCCCATAGTCATATACCAAATGGCAAGGACTCCCAGCACCGACAGAATGGCGACGAAGCGAAGCCGCTGAAAGACTCCAGCAAGGTCGGCGCGCTTCCATGACAAATACGGACCAAGCCCCATCACAAAGACAAGAGGCAGCATCATCGGAATGAAAGAGGCGTTGAAAAACGGTGGTCCAACCGAAATCTTGTCACCGGTCACAGCCTCCAGAAAGAGCGGGTACAGCGTTCCGAACAGAACCGTTCCAGTGGCCGCCGCCAGAATGAGGTTGTTTACCAGTAGCCCCGCCTCCCGGCTGACTGGCTTGAAGAGTCCACCTGCTTCCATCATCGGTGCACGCCACGCAAATAGCGCCAGTGAACCGCCGATTGACAGCGCCAGAAGCATCAAAATGTAGAGCCCGCGTTCGGGATCGACCGCGAAGGCATGGACCGACGTCAAAAGCCCTGACCGCACGACAAAGGTACCCAGCAGCGATAGCGAAAACGTCAGGATCGCCAGAAGGATCGTCCAGCTTTTGAATGCGTCGCGTTTCTCGGTCACGATGGCCGAATGCAGCAGCGCCGTGCCAAGCAGCCATGGCATGAAGCTGACGTTCTCAACCGGATCCCAGAACCACCATCCCCCCCAGCCTAGCTCGTAATATGCCCACCATGACCCAAGTGCGATACCCGCGGTCAGGCTCATCCACGCCGCCAGTGTCCACGGTCGGACCCACCGCGCCCAGGCCGTATCGATCCTCCCCTCCAGCAAGGCCGCAACGGCAAATGAAAAGACAATCGAGAACCCGACATAGCCCAGGTATAATAGCGGTGGGTGCATCGCCAACCCGACATCCTGAAGCAGCGGGTTCAGATCATTGCCGTCGATTGGCGGTGGAAACAGGCGTTCGAAGGGGTTTGAGGTCAACAGCATGAAGGACAGGAATCCGACGCTGATCCAGGCCTGCACCGACAAGGTTCGGGCCTTGAGAGGCTCGGGGATGTTTGAACCGAAAAAGGAAACCGCAGCGCCGAATGCCGTCAGAATGAGAACCCAAAGAAGGAGCGACCCCTCATGGCTGCCCCAGGTCGCCGCAACCTTGTAAAGCATCGGCTTCAGGGAGTGTGAGTTTTCGGCGACATTCAAAACCGTAAAATCGCTGACAGTAAACGCGCGCATCAATGCCGCGAATGCCAAGCCAACGAACAACAGTTGAGCCACTGACAAAGCCCGCGCCGAGCGCATCCACATTAGGTTGCCACGTGCCGCACCGAGGATGGGAAGCACGCTTTGGACGAGCGCAAGTGCCAATGCGAGTGCCAAAGCGAAGTGGCCGAATTCGGGTGTCATGGTGTCTTCCAGTTCGTATGTGTTCGGTTGCGGGTTCGAAGCTCAAATAGGGTGTGGAGTCGGGATTCAGCTTTCCAGGGTGCTTTTGCGCTTCTGGAATTCCTCCTCGTCGATTTCACCTTTGGCGAAGCGGTCCCTCAAAATGTCCAGCGCGTCCGGCTGTTTGGGAGCGCTGTTCCCATTGGTGAACCGGCGGACTGCAACCACAATCAGAAAGATAACCAGTCCCCAGAAAACCAGCATCATCAAACCGCCAAACATTCCATACCCTCCACCCCACATCATGTGACCATAGTCCCACGGCCCGTCACTTCGCTGATCTGCGAGCGCGATGGATGGCAAGAGAGCTGTCGTAGATGTGGACAACATATTGAAAAATCGCATTTCTTCATTCCTCTTCTCCTTGAATGGCATCGCCAGCGAGAGGAATTGCGATACTGGCTCGCACTCCGCCTTCTTCCAGGTTTGCCAGTGAAATATCACCACCGTGCGCGCGGATGATCGTGCGCGCGATGGCAAGTCCGAGACCATGCCCCCCGGTTTCGAGAGACCGCGATTCTTCAAGCCGATAGAACGGATCGAAAACGCGCTCCAGTTCGGTTGCCGGGATGCCCGGCCCCGAGTCATCGACGAAAATCAGAAGATCACTCTTTCGGACCGTGTAGCTAACGCGAGCACTCTTCCCATAACGAACCGCATTCTCGATGACATTGCGAAGAGCGCGCCGAAAAGCACTCGGACGAACACGCGTATGCATGCTTGCACCTGTTTCGAGCTCGAATTGCTCGACCATATCGATGCGAAGCGTCGATAGAAACTCGCCGATGTCCACCTCGACTGCTTCTTCAGATCCGGTCAGCCCGCGTGCAAATGTAAGCGTTGCGTCGACCATGGTCTGCATTTCTTCGATCGAGGTCACAAGACTGTCGCGCGTTTCCGCTTCTTCCACCATTTCAGCTCGAACGCGCAGCGCCGTCAGCGGCGAACGCAAATCATGCCCCAGGGCGGCAAGCAGCCTTGTCCGATCGGCGACAAAGCGCGTGAGGCGGTCCTGCATTCGATTAAATGCTGTCGTGAGATCGCGCACCTCTTTGGGTCCCGACATCGGCAAATCAGCCACGTCTTCACCCCTGCCAAGGGCATCAGCGGCCTTCACCAGTCGTTGCAGCGGACCTGTTAGGCGTGACAGCAAAAACCAAAAGACGACAATCAAGAGCAGCGCCGCAGTAAGCGCGAATGTCAGTGTTGAAAACAGTGGCCATTGAAGCGGCGGTCGTTCGAACCTCGTGCCCACATTCAGCCACTGCCCGCCTGAAATGGCGATAGAAAGGTTCATCTCGACCGCCGACAATTCTCCTTGCATCATGGCCATATGCATTTCTGCCATTTCTTCCGACAAATGTGGCAACGGCAGTATTTGTCCTTCGATTTGATGCAACTCGACACGGATATCGCGGCTGTAGGTATCACCAAGTAAAGCCCTGACACGGGCTTCGACCAATCCGCCGTCGGAGTGACCAGTATGCGTCACGATCGGCTCGTCCGACATGTCGAAGCGAACTAAGGGGGAGTTGGCTGCACGCAAAATCGAGGCATGTAAATCCGGCGGCGCTTCGTCGATTAGCCGCGCGACGTTTGCAGCTCTTCCGGCTGCCTCGAATCCGAAGGCAGCCCGGATCGCCAAGCTTCGCTCATCGACAAAGAGCCAAAGACTAACGATCTGCGCCGCGGTCAACGCTGCCACGACCAACAAGACCAACTGGACGCGCAATGTGTTGAATGGCCACTGCATCATTCGAGAACCTCGGCATCCGCCGCAAGGCAATACCCGCCATTTCTAACCGTTGTGATGATCTTTGGGCGGAGAATGTCAGGTTCGATTTTTCGGCGCAGCCGGCTAATCTGGTTGTCGATCGTTCGATCAAGCGGCCCGGCCATTCGACCCGCAGTCAAGTCCAGCAATTGTTCGCGGCTGAGCACCATGCGCGCCCGTTCAAGAAGAACCGTCAGCAATTTGAAGTCCGAAGTGGTCAGAGGTGTTTCTACTCCGGCCTCATCAATTAGGACGTGCCTGTCGGTATCAAGCGTCAGATGTGCGAAGTGCACTTTTTTGCCCGCGAAGTCGCCCGCATGCATTTCCGGTCGCTCGGATCGTCGAAGCACTGCCTTGATGCGAGCGAGCAATTCGCGGGGGTTGAATGGCTTGCTCACGTAGTCATCAGCTCCGATCTCAAGCCCGACGATCCGGTCCGTCTCCTCACCAAGAGCTGTTAGCAAGATGATCGGCAAACTGCGATCTGCAGAAAGCCGTTGGCAAGCCGAGAGACCACTTTCTCCCGGCATCATGACGTCAAGCACAATGAGATCGAAATGTCCCAAGGCGAGTTTGGCGTCCATGTCATGCGCGTCTTTTGCAGCAGTCGCGCGCATGCCGTTCTTTTCGAGAAAGCGCGATACGCTCTCTCGAATTTCTTTGTGGTCATCGACCACCAGGATATGCGGTGCCTCGGACATGTTTTTCCTTTTAATCAGTGTGGTTTCGAAGGGTCAGGGCCTATTTTGTCACCAATTGTATCAACTCACGGGTCTTGCGACAGGCCATTACAAAACGCTCCGTGCAGGCCATTCAAAATTCGATTTCTCATACCGAACTGAAAGACATCGAAACCAAACACGTGAGGAACCAATGAAAAAGATCTCCGTTCTTGCAGTTACTATCGTTCTTTCGACAGCATCAGCCGGTATTGCGTTCGCCGACACTGGACACGGCCATGGTGCCAACGCACCGAATGCCGGGCCGAGTGCCGGGATGAAAGGCGGCGGGCAGAACATGATGAATGGCGGCGGGCATAACATGATGCAAATGATGATGCGCATGCACGCTGGCATGATGGGCGGCACCGGCATGGGGCAGATGGGCATGATGGGCAACGGCGGCATATCGGGCATGATGGGTCCGATGATGGCCAAGTTCGATGCAGACGGTGATGGCAAGGTCACATCGGAAGAAGCGCACGGGCAACTTCAAGCGATGCATTCGAGTTTTGATGCGAACGGCGACAGCACTCTCTCGATCGATGAGTTCGAGATGCTGCACAGTTCCATGATCCGCGAAGCCATGGTTGACCGATTTCAGCATCTCGATGCGGATGGCGACGGCAAGGTGACCGCTGGTGAGATGACTGCGCCTGCTGACAAAATGGAGCGCATGACCATGATGCGCGGGGACATGAAGCCGGGCGCGATGATGGGTGGCACCGACATGAGCAAAGACGAAAACTGATCCGCGGCAACGCGGTTTCCCCCGCCCTGGTTGAACGTTGCGTCCTCTCGTTTGACCAGGGCGATTTCCAATCTGGAGTATCGGAATGAGCTATACATATGATCGGCTATTGGCAGGAGTTCACATTGATGACGCGGATATGCGCGTTCGCGAAGCACTGAAAGAGAAGGGATTTGGCGTCCTGACCGAGATCGATGTGAAGGAGACGATGAAAAATAAGATCGGCGTAGATATGGATGGGTATCGCATTCTCGGCGCATGCAACCCGAACATGGCGCATCAGGCTCTGGGTATCGAGGCTCGGATCGGGGCCATGCTGCCTTGTAATGTGATCCTGCGAAGCCTCGAAGGCGGAACGGAAATCAGCGCGGTCGATCCGGTCGCGTCAATGTCTGCCGTGGACAACCGGGACCTGCACGCAGTTGCCGGGGAGGTACGCGAAATGCTGATTGAGGCGGTAGAAAAGGCTTGATCGTTGTTAGGAGGACAATTCGCAATGAGATTTGATCGCCGAACATTCCTTGCGATGTCGGCCGCTATCTCCGCTCCGACATTCGCGACACCCGCGCTGGCTCAAAGCCGCAAAGTCTGGTCAGCCAAGCAAGCGCACGCGGCTTTACTGAAGGATCAGGTCAGGCTCTTGGATATCCGATCCCGCGAAGAGTGGCGGGAAACCGGAGTCGCCCAGGGGGCCTGGTTGGTCAGCATGCACGAAAAGCGGTTCCCTGAACGGTTGTTCGCAACGCGGCAATTGGCAGAAGGCCGAACCGTTGCCCTGATCTGCGCAACAGGCGGACGGTCTGGCGCCGTAATGAATGCCCTGCGGCAAGCCGGTCATGCGGGATTTGTCGACGTATCGGAAGGAATGCTCGGAAACCGTCTCGGCCCGGGTTGGATAGCCGCAGGTCTTCCGGTTGTGTCGATGAACGAAGCCTTGGCCGTTTTGCCCGCCGCACTCCTTTGAAAAAAGCGATAAGGCGGCGAAGTACAAAGTTAAGAGGATAAAATCAAAAACCAGGGAAACAGGTTTAACAAGCAAATCCGACCCATGCTGCCTTTGTTGGCCCTCTTTGCACTGGGTCTCCTCTTGCTCGCCTGGTCTCCAGAGCAGTTTAGCTTTTTTGATCGCGAAACAGTTGAGCACTTTGTCTCAGACACCGGGGTCATTGGCCCAGCTCTCATAGTTCTCTTGATGACTGTTGCAGTGGTTGCCAGCCCGATTCCGAGCGCCCCGATCGCATTGGCTGCCGGAGCAGCCTACGGTCACTACGCCGGAGCCGCCTATGTCGCAATCGGTTCCGAACTGGGAGCGATGATCGCGTTTCTAGTCGCGCGCCATCTGGGGAGGGACGCTGTGGTGAAGTTGCTTGGTAGCAAGACAGACTACGGGCTTCTCGGCTCGCAAAACGCACTTACCGTGATCGTGTTTTCAAGCCGGTTACTTCCGTTCATTTCTTTCGACGCGATGAGCTACGCCGCGGGGTTGAGTAGCCTTCAGCTTTGGCGGTTCTTGCTCGCGACATTCGCAGGGATCATTCCCGCCAGTTTTGTGTTGGCTCATTTTGGCAGTGAGGCCATATCTGGCGATTTCGGTGCGGCGGAGTGGCTGACACTCGGGCTTGGTTTTCTCACCGCAATGCCGCTTCTGATTATCGCACTGAGACGCAATCCATCAGATGGTCGCTACCAGGCTTGACCATAACTAACTGAATTAAAATAATAATGCGCTCTGGGAAGTCGCTCGATACCAATTGTTACAGTTCTCCCGTTGACCTTCCAGTGACTGGAGGTGTCACCTTTTTGGAAAGACAGGAGAAATCGATGGCCGACCATATGAACCATCACCACCACCATGGGCACGAACACGGTTCGGACAAAAGGCAACCCGGCGCTGACACCGTACTCGATCCCGTTTGCGGCATGGAGGTCGAAATCTCAGCCGAGACCAGAACAGCGGAATTCAACGATCAAGAATACTTTTTTTGCTCGGACAGTTGCCAGATCAAGTTTGAGACCGATCCTTGGTTCTTTGCTTCAGGCAACGCCGAGAAAGCGGGCCAACAGGTTCAGACGGGCGCGCAATGGACCTGCCCGATGCATCCCGAAATCATCCGCGACGAACCTGGCGCCTGCCCGATTTGCGGTATGGCGCTGGAACCGATGGTGCCGTCGGACGAGCCGAGCGAGGAACTCACCGATTTCACCCGGCGCATGTGGATCAGCGCCGCAGCGGCCGTCCCGCTGGTCATTCTGACCATGGGCGAACTGGTCGGCCTGCCGGTGCGCGACTGGATCGGGCATCGCATCGCATCATATGTCGAGTTTCTTTTGGCGACCCCCATCATCCTATGGGCGGCCCGGCCCTTTTTTCAACGTGGATGGGACTCTATCAGGAACAATTCGCCCAACATGTGGACGTTGATCTCGCTGGGCGTTGGTGCGGCCTATGTCTACTCGCTCATTGCGACGTTTCTTCCGGGGCTGTTCCCCGAGCAATACCGCGTCGGCGAAGCCGTGGGCACCTATTTCGAAGCCGCCGTGGTCATCGTGGCCCTGGTCTTCGTAGGCCAGGTGCTTGAATTGCGGGCGCGCGAACGAACGGGCGATGCAATCCGCGCGCTTCTCGATCTGGCGCCCAAGACCGCGCGCCGGATCCTGCCCGATGGTACGGAATATGACGCACCGCTTGAAAACATCGTTGAAGGTGATCTGCTCCGCGTCCGTCCCGGTGACAGCGTCCCGGTCGATGGCGAGGTTGTCGATGGCCGGACTTCGATCGACGAAAGCATGCTCACCGGCGAGCCAGTGCCGGTCGAAAAGACCGAACATGACCGGGTCACCGGCGGCACCATCAACAAGAACGGCACCATTGCCATCCGGGCCACCCAGGTTGGCGCGGACACCGTTCTGGCCCAGATCGTTGACATGGTCTCTGGCGCGCGCCGCTCCCGCGCTCCGATTCAGGGCTTGGCCGACAAGGTCTCCTCAATCTTCGTGCCCACTGTTGTTATCTGTGCGATTGCCGCATTCCTGTTCTGGCTGGCATTTGGGCCGAGCCCGGCGCTGGTCTTTGCGATTGCCGCTTCCGTGTCGGTTCTGATCATCGCCTGCCCCTGTGCCCTCGGTCTGGCAACACCGATTTCGATCACGACCGCCGCCGGGCGCGGTGCGCAGGTCGGCGTTCTCATCAAGGATGCCGAAGCCTTGGAGAGAATGGCGCGCGTCGACACCGTGATTGTCGACAAGACCGGCACCCTGACCCTCGGGAAACCGAAACTGACCGATGTGCTGGCTCTCGCGGATCGGGACGAACAAGAGGTCCTGGCGCTTGCCGCAGCACTTGAACGCGGGTCAGAACACCCGCTGGCCGAAGCCATTGTCGAAGGGGCCCAGGAGCAAGGCATAACCCTGTCACAGGCCGAGCAGTTCGAGGCCGTCACAGGCAAGGGTGTACAGGGTGTCGTGGAAGGAAGCACGGTCGCGCTCGGTAATCCCGCGATGATGCAGCAATTGGGTCTCGACACGGCATCGGCGGACGAGATCGCAGATGGTCTGCGCAGCGACGGGAAAACGGCGATGTACATCGCGGTCGACGACGCGCTCTCCGGAATTGTTGCCGTCGCCGATCCGATCAAGGAGACGACCGCAGGTGCAATCCGGGACCTGCACGTGCTGGGTCTGCGCGTCATCATGGCGACAGGCGACAACCAGCGCACCGCGGAGGCCGTAGCTGGAAAACTTGGCATCGACGAGGTGCGCGCGGGCGTTCTGCCAGAGGACAAGAAGGCCCTGGTCGAGGAACTGCGCAGCAATGGGGCCCATATCGCCATGGCCGGCGACGGGGTGAACGATGCCCCTGCCCTCGCGGCCGCCGATGTCGGCATTGCCATGGGCACCGGGGCTGACGTGGCCGTCGAAAGTGCCGGGATCACGCTTCTCGGCGGTGACCTGGTGGGAATCGTGCGGGCCCGCAAACTTGCCAAAGCGACCTTGCGCAACATCAAGCAAAACCTGTTTTTTGCCTTCGCCTACAACGCCGCCGGCGTTCCGGTCGCGGCCGGTATTCTATACCCGGTTTTCGGCCTCTTGCTGTCGCCAATGATTGCCGCCGCGGCGATGAGCCTGTCATCTGTCTCGGTCATTTCGAATGCGCTGCGGCTGCGGCGGGTGAAAATTTGATTGTGGCACAGGAGTGAAAACCCATGGCGAACGGACATCAGGGACACATGCCCTCCAGCGGTCGCGGATTGGCGATTTCGGCTTGGCTGACGGGTGTGTATTTTGTCATCGAGCTTGGGATAGGCCTCTGGACCGGTTCCATCGCCGTGATCTCGGACGCTTTTCACACTTTCTCGGCGGTCGGAGGCGTGTTGGTCGCTATCGTGGCTGCAAAGCTGGCGCGGCGACCCGCGGATGAGGAGCGCAGCTTCGGCTGGTATCGCGCCGAGATCATCGGGGCGCTCGTCAATGGTGGGTTTCTGTTGGCCATGGCGCTCGTCGTCATCGCCATGGCCGCTATGCGTCTCTCCTCACCGATCGATCTTCCGACAGGCCCAATGCTGATCGCAGCCGCCGGCGGGCTAATCACTGAGTTCATATCGCTAGGCCTGATCTGGAAGCAGAGCAAGGACGATCTCAACACCAAGGGCGCGCTCTGGCATGTCATCCAGACCTTCGTCGGCAGCCTTCTGATCATCGTGACCGCACTGGTGATCCGCTATACCGGTTTCTTGCTGATCGACCCGCTTCTGGGCATGGGATTCGGGTTTGTCCTGATCTGGGCCAGTTGGGGAATCCTCAGGGAGGCGGCGCATCTGTTGATGGAGGGCACACCGCCCGATGTCAGCCTGCCCGAGGTCAGCCGGGCGCTCGAAGCGCTCGGGGGTGTCGAAGACGTTCATCACGCCCATGCCTGGGCGCTGACGAGCGGGCGGCACGTGTTTTCAGCGCATTTGCGTATCGCGGAAGGCGCTCACCAGCACGCAATCCTGGAGGAAGCGCATTCCCAGCTTCGCGAAACCTTCGGGTTCTTCTTCGTCACGCTTCAGATCGAGACGCATTGCCTCGATGAAAGCGGTGCCGAAGCAATCGATTTGTCGGCAATTGAGAAGGAAGGAAACCACAGCCATGGCTGATGAAAACATTCACGCACTACATCGTATCTTCATAATCGCCGTTACACTCACCACGGCGGCCGAGATCGTCTACTTCACGGTCTGGGGATTGTACTTGTTTCCGGAAGGCAACGTCGCCGGTAAATTGGTCTGGACAATGACTTGTGGTGTCGCGATGGGGCTGGTGATCGGCGCCTTGACCTATCTCTGGGTGGAGGAGCGGTTCCAGGGTGGAGAGGCCGTCTGGGGAGCCGCACTGGTAATGGCGGCGGTCGGCAGCTACTGCGCCTGGCTTTGCAGCAAGATCGACGCCCAACTGGGCTATTTCGGGGGCGACAAAAACACGACCCTGTTCATTCTGAGCGGGGTCATCCCAGCCATTTTAGGAGGGTTGCTCTACGGCTGGCTTGTTTATGGCAAATCCGCAAAAGCGGCGTAAGATGGGCACGTGATGTCTCAAGGGGCGTTGCTCAGGTTTCCGTTCAAAGTACCGGGTACGCCTAAGACGCCGGAACATAGCAATCCTCGGACATGCCGCGTTCATCACATCCTATCGGTATTCGAACGAGTTCGCTTTCCAACGACTTCAGTTTCCCGATCTTTGCCTAAACTTCGGCGTCTTGCGTGGTAGCGAAGTGAGCTTAGAGCATTAGGTGTTCTTCAGACTGGGCCTTACAAGGAAGTATCTGCTAATACACAAGCGCGTGTGGAGTCGTCTTTTTTCTTGAAGTTCTAGCGGGTGTAAGCTGTATCCAAAAGCCTACAGGTGGGCAATCGGCACGCCAAATGACCAAGACGATGGAGACTAGATCGAGATGTTGACGAGACGCCATTTCATAGCAACGGGTGCGGCGCTGTTTTCGACGCCGATTGCAAACCCTGTGCTCGCCAGCACATGGCCAACTGCCTCTTAAAAGGCCGCCTGGGATGCGCAGGTGACCCCACCGGATTTCGATCTCGAAACCTCCAATCCCTGGGGATTACAGCCACGTTTCCTGCCGCGGCGGGTCGAAGCAAGGGATGGTCTGACGCCGGGAGACATTCATGTCGACGCGGTGGCAAGATACCTTTACCGCATTGAAGAGGGCGGAACGGCGATGCGCTACGGTGTGGCGATTGCCCGTGGCAATCTCTATGAGCCGGGAACCTACACTATCCGTCGCAAGGTCGAGTGGCCGCATTGGACGCCGACCAAATCGATGATCGAGCGCAACCCGCAATATGCCGAATTTGCAAATGGTCAAGAGCCCGGCCCAAGGAACGCACTTGGGTCACGTGCCCTTTATCTCTTTGTCGGCCAGCGTGACACATACCTGCGCATCCATGGGTCGCCCCAGTCGAGGTCAATAGGCGGTCGGGCCAGTTCGGGATGTGTTCGAATGGTGATGGCGCATATCAACGAATTGTATCCCAAGGTCGCCATCGGCTCGACTGCGACTCTCTACTCCGCCGAAGACAGCGTTACGGCGCGAAGTTAATCCGCAACGCATCCAAGGCGTCACGCGCCAGAATCGTCAGCTAGGTATCTCCCTGGGGTCGAGTGTGCAGTCCAAATTTGCAATGACGCCTAAGAAGCCTGCTTCACGCAGATCGGGTTTCCACGAACTGTCCTGAGCGGCAAGAGCGTCGTCTCGACGGAACCGGCATGCATATACCAGTAGCAATTGTCTTCGGGGACCAGACGGGCTGTTGCAAGGTCCTGATTTGGAGCCGCGAGCGCCGCAACTTCTTCAGGGAGAGGTGGAAGAGCTTCCGAACCCTGCGAGTTTGAAAAATCTGCGGAGCAGGCTCCAAGTACCAGCACGGTGGAAAGAAGAATTGCGCTTCGTTTGTACATGAATGGGATTCCTCAAGGCACATTGGTTTTTTTCTTCGCTCTCTTGTCTCGCATCAGTCATCATATGGCGCAATGATTTTGCAAACCAAGACGTATGTTTCCCCGAGAAAAGTGGCAGAAACTCAATGGTTTTGCCAAAAACAGGCTCATATGCCCAATGATGGTCACCATCGTACTTAGCACGGAGTTTTCCTCTTGAACCTCTAGTTGCTGTCCGTTGGAAAAGTGGCCCTAGTCGACGGATTTTCGGACTAAGTTGACCCGTCAAATCCGCGTGCGAGGCCGCATGATAACTACTCGATAATACCTCTATGAAGAAAAAAGGTGAGTGGTTAAGCGCTGCTCAACGCCGTAATCCTCCACCAGCGGCCTGTCGTGAAGTTCAAGCCGCTTACTTCAACGGCAAATGAACCGCGATTTCCAAGCGCTGACCGTTCAGCGTTGCGTCGACATTGCCCTGATTGGACAGGCAAAGCTGTTTGACAATGGACAGACCCAGCCCGCTAGAGTGGTCCTGCTGGGTACGAGTACGGCTGTCGGACACACGATAGAAGCGGTCGAACAAGAACGGCAGCGCAGCGTGGTTGACGTCGGGGGCGTCATTGCTAAATTTCAGTCTGGCAACATTCTCGCCAACGCTTTTGGCTGCGCTAATTCGACACGATTTGTTGTCCGAGGCGTATCGCGCCATGTTGGACAAAAGGTTGTCTGCGATCTGCCGCAGGATGTTCTCCGACACTGCAAACCTCTGCCCCAACAGAGTGGAAGAAACATCCAGATCCAACTTTAGGCCGCGTTTCTGAAACCTTGCATCCCAACGGATCTTTGCATCGCTTATGCACTCGCCGACCGGTGTGCCGCTGCAAGGTTTCAGGTCGTCGTCGTTGGCAGGGTGTTGCAGTTGCATCGCTTCGATTGAATGGGTCAACGCTGAAAGGTGGCTAAGTTCGCTCGCCATCAGTTTGAAGAACGCTTCATCGGCCTGAAATACGCCATCCTCCAACCCTTCGGTGTAACCGCGAAGGCTGGTAATCGGGGTGCGCAGCTCGTGGCTGAGATCCGCCAGGTATTGGGCGCGGCGTTGGTCCTCTTGTTCAAGCGCTGCGGCAAGTGCGTTGAAGTTTTCGGCCAAATGGCCAACCTCGCCCCCCTCGATGGCCGACCGGACGCGGTAATCGCCGTGGCGCAGACGTTCCGTCGCCCGAGCCAGCGACCGCAACGGGCGCACAATCAGGAATGCCAGCCCGATCGAGGCAAGAATTGCTGCCAGCAATCCGATGATGACGGTGGCCCAAAGCTGGCGTTCGACGTCGTCGACATACATTGCGTGCAAGCTACCTGGCTCGATATTGAATGTCGACATCAACCGTTCAGAATAGACGCTGCTTTGGCGCATGAATGCCAGATACCAGGCTGCGGCGAGGGCCAGGATCACCGCCGCATTGGCCGCGATGATCTGCAAGGTCAGCCACGGCAGTCTGTGCAATCGTTCAAACACAGGCGCTTGCCATCTTAAAGCTGCCCTGGGGCGAGAACTTGTACCCGAACCCGCGAACGGTCTGGATCATGGCGCCAGCGTCCTGCCCAAGCTTGGCGCGCAGGTGGTGGACATGCACATCAATGGCCTTGGGGCTGACGGCATCCTCGTTGCCGTAAATGGCGGCAATCAGCGAGCCGCGTTCGAAAACCCGGTTCGGACGTCCAAGAAGGCGTCGTAAAATTCGGTATTCATGCGGGGTCAGGTCGATAGTTGCTCCATTGACATTGCAGGTCGGCTGGGCGTCATCCAGCCGGATCGGACCCGCAATGATCTGGTTGCCCTGCTCCGGCCTTGGGAAAGAACTGCGCCGCAAGATCGCCTTTACCCGCACCAAAAGCTCCCGGGGGGAGAACGGCTTGACGATGTAGTCATCGGCACCCACCGAGAACCCGCGCAAAATGTCGACCTCGTTCCCCAACGCGGTCAGAAATAAAACAGGCGTCTGGTCACCGGCGGCGCGCATGGCGGCGGCAATGTCGGTACCCGTCTTGCCCGGCAGCATGACGTCGAAAATACACATGTCAAAGTCAGCACCCATCGCCATTTCCAGCCCCGCGCAGCCAGTGCTGGCGGTCGCAACGCGGTGCCCGGCGCGTTCTAGATAGGCGCTCAGCAGGTTAAGGATGTTTATGTCATCCTCGACCACCAAGGTGGATGCGATGGGTTCGATGATACGGGCTCCGCGAAAAACGAGTGTCTCACCTTAAGCGCGATTGGGGATCACACGGACTGACAATCCAGTGATCCGCAAAGCGCGCCGCTAAGGTTCCGTTGAGAGAACCGCCGCCCCGGGAAATCGGGGCGGCCGGCGGGGTGCAGTCTTGATTACAGGTCGCTGGCTGGGGTTGCGAAGATTTGCTTCCAGTTGCCCTCGCCCTTGCGGATCACGGTTTCCGTGTCCGCCAGGAACAGGTTGTTGTGTGCTCCCGGGCTGCTGTTGAGATAGAGCTGACCGTCGACGATGGCGAAAAGGTCAGGTTGCGTGGGCACCTTTTTGCCCTTGCTTGCTCCGGCCGAGCACCAGCCGCCGTAGGCTGGGGCAAATTTCGCCGGGTCGGCGTTGAACATCTCGAGGTTTTCAGCCGATGAGAAATACCACGTCGCGCCCTGATAGGTCGCGGAGTAGTCCGCTGATCCCATCGTCGGTGCGCCGACAGTATGATAGGCGACCACATCATAGCCACCCACGACCGCATCGCCGGCGATGTAATGTTCATCCACGGCCAATGCCGGGCCCGCCGACAGCACCGCGAAAGCCGTCGCCGCGGTAATTCTAGCAAATTTGTTCATCCTAATCATCCTTTGTCTGGTTGGATTCGACGTTTCCTCCCCGCTGGTGCCCATTCCAGACAGCAGCCGGATGCAGACAGAATAATCCCGCAAGATTTCAGCGCGGTTCGCTGTTGGTTAAGATTTGGTTAGGCTGCCAGGAGGCGAAGCGCTTTGGAACCGTGCGCCAAATGTTGATCGAACGACTGTCTGGGGTCGATTCCGGTTGGGGGCGGAATCGTATCATAAGCCGACCTTCGAGCGGATCGCGGCGAAATCACTGGAAGAGCCCAATGTTTGTACCGGCTGCTGTTCGCAAGTGAGATATTGGCGTGGCTAGCGGTAGTCGCTGATATGTATCCGGCCTGTTTATCGGCTCGCGGGCCGTGGCCATTTTGGGTTACGCACGCGCCTTGATCTCATTAGTGACCAGGTCGATGACGACCATTTGGGCTCTCAGATTCTGGGGGCGTATTGTCTCCGTTCCATGCTTTTCTCCTTCGCGAACTTCTTTGGGCTTCGGGTGCTTCAGATGGCACCTAAGGCCTCATCTCCTTGAACCGTATACTTCGATCCGTGACGCAGAATGCTCCATGCGGTGCGGGCCAGTTTGTTGGCCAGGGCGACAGCGGCCTTGTTGTGGGGCATACGGGCTACGACACCTCGCAACCATGGCCCCAATCCCAAGGCATCCCAGCGGTGTGGACGCATCAATATGACATTGGCGGCCTGCACCAAAAGCATCCTGAGATAGCCGTTGCCCCGCTTGCTGATCCGACCAAGGATTGTCCGCCCGCCGGTGCTGAACTGACGCGGAACGAGGCCGAGCCATGCCGCGAAGTCACGACCTCTATCAAACACCTCACCCTTGCCAATGGCAGCCACGATAGCTGTCGAGATCAGTGGACCGATCCCTGGGATAGTCATGATGTTGGCGCTGTTTTCCTCTGACTTACTGATCTCTTCAATCTCTGACGAGATTGCCCTGATCCGTTCATCGACCCAGAGCCAATCGCCGTAAAGCCCCAAGAGCGTGCTGCGCATCCGCGGTGAGATTTCATCGCGCCGGTTTTCAAGGATTGCCTCAAACGAGCCCTGCAACCTATGCCGCCCCGCCCGCACAGTTATACCTTGCTCGATCAGGAACGCCCGGATCTGATTGATTGTGGCGGTGCGGCGTGCCACCAGCCTCGACCGAACACGATGCATTGCCTGCAGGTCCAATTGATCCTGGCTTTTCTCGGTAACGGTCCGCAAGTTCGGCCGCATTGCGGCCTCTGCGATGGCTTCCGCATCATTGTAATCGTTCTTCTGACCTTTATTGAATGGCTTCACATAGATCGCAGGAATGATCCTAGGCTCAAAACCAAGTTTACGCAGCATGCGACTGACAAAATGCGCGCTCATGCAGGCTTCCATGCCAACGATACAGCGCGGCAAACCCTCAAACGTCGGCTGCAACGCCAATCGCTTAATCTTCTTGCGCAAAACGCGATGACCCGCATCATCAAAGCCAACGAGGTGGAACGTGTCTTTTCCGATGTCGACGCCAATAACTGCGATCTTGGCGATGGCTTCTGAGTTCTTCGATTTCATAGCTACTTCTCCTCTTTGCAGAAATAGGCAGAGCCTAACCTGCCGGGTGAAGCAGCCGGTACATCCCATTAGTGATTAATGCTGCGGATCGTTCCAAAGGCGGGCTAGTGCAGAAAGCCGCTGTTGAACACGGCTGCCAGTTCTATGTGTTGCCCTTGATCAGTTACGGTCTGAAGCTGAAATGGAGCCTTGATTTGCGTCAACGCGAACGACACCGGAATCCGATAATTAGCGGTGATGGATAAACTTGCTGACTACGACAATCAGGTCGTCAAAAAGCTAGCAACCAAATTGACCCGATCCGAGACAACGCCTCGCGGAATGCTCGACCGGATCTTCCATTTTGTGCGCGACGAAATCCGATTTGGGTTTCCGGTAAACGGCGACTTCGTGAAGGCGTCGGAAACGATCAGGCTGGGATACGGGCAGTGCAACACCAAGGCGACGCTTTTGCTTGCCCTGTGTAAGGCGGCGGAGATACCGTCGCGCATCCATTTCTCGTTGATCACCAAGGATATCCAGAAGGGTTTCTTCAGGGGTCTCGCCTATTGGCTGATGCCGAAGGAAATCTCTCATTCGTGGATCGAGGTGGAAATCGAGGGCCAATGGCGGCGGGTCGACACATTCATCAACGACAAGACGCTATTCGATGCGGCCAAGGCCAAGATTAAGCACCTAGGCTGGACGGTGGGCTATTCGGTGGCGCTGGAGGACGGCGAGGCCGGTGCCGATCTGAACCTTGATCATGAGGTTTATCAACAGATGGCAGCGGTGACCGATGACCATGGCACGTGGGATGATCCGTCGTTTTATTATGACAGTGAGAACTACCGAAACCGACCGGATGGCTTCCGAATGTGGGTCTATCGGCATCTGATTGGCGGAATAAACCGCCGAGTCGAAGCTGTGCGACGTGGCGTGGGCTGAAGGCGAAACAAAGCGGTGGATCGTCTTTTCGCCTTCAGCCCACGCTTAAGCTAATACTGGGTAGTGGGACTATCTCGTCCTTGGGTCGAACCCTTGCAGCCAGCGCTAACGGCACGAACCGGACCACCCACCTTCCAGGTTTCTCAATATAGCCCGGGAACCAGCCTGTAGCGCACACGACGCGCATAGTCTCGATAACCTGGCAACTCTTCCTGCAAGGTCCGATCTTCCAATGTAGTTCTTAGGGCCGAGATGGCAGTTGCGGCCACAACAGGAATCAGGGTCCACACCGAACCAAGAGCAAGAACGATACCGAACAGGGCATAGATGTTTCCGGCATAACCCGGATGCCGCACAAATCGGTACGGACCGCTGTCGCACACCACATGCCCTTGATCTGTTCCAATGCGCACGACGCTGTAGAAAAAGCGGTTCTCCGCAAAGGCCCATGCCGCAAATGCGTATCCGGCCGATATTATGAGGAAGCCAATACCAACGAGCCAAAGCGGGATTTCGGGAGACCAACCATAGCGGTGATCCAGCCCTGCCACGATGACGGCGGGGTATCCGACACTCAGCGCCATCAGTGGGGCGAGCACTTTATCCCAGGGTTTGGCGCTCTGAATAATTTCAGTATCTTGCCGTTCAGCCGTCAATCCCGGGTGTCGGCGCTCCGCCCAAATGCGCCCCCCTATTCCAGCGACTATGATCAGAGGGGAGTAAAGCCATGCCTGCCACCAACCAGGGTCCCCGCCACAAATCAACAGGATCAGCGGGATCAGAAGATACACCACACCCAATCTGGCCCACTGGCCAGGAGATATAGATTGAGTTGCCTCTTCACCGCCTTGCTTTGCCGACATGTTAATCTCCGAGCTGGACGGATTAAGTGTATGCCTACCCGTCCTGTCACTCAACGATGCCTGGGCCCGCGCAATTGACGGCCGTCGGCTCGGCCGTTCTCGTTTCACAACCGGAATTGCCGGTGCCGAAACCCCATCCCAAATCCCGCACTGAAAACCACGGCGTGGGAAGAACCTTCTTCACCGATACACAGGTTCACTTTTTGAGTTCGGTGTCCGGTTCAAGGTGGATCGTGAACGAAGACCCTGGGAATTGGGTTTCAAGCGCCTTTTCGATCCTGTCGCATATGTCATGTGCGTCCCCGACAGCCATGTCGCATCCGACGACCAAATGAAACTCTGCGAACAAAACGGCGCCGGAGGACCGCGCCCTCAGATCATGAAACTGAAGTGCGCCGTCCATTTCCTGTTCGATAATGCGCTTAACCTCCGCGCGGGTGTCGCTGTCTATGCTGGCATCCATCAGACCATCAACGCTTTCTGAAATCACGTGCCAGCCTTCTCGCAGAATGTTCAGCGCGACGAGGATGGCGAGGATCGGGTCGAGGATCAGCCATCCGGTTGCCAAAGCCAAAATCACCCCGACCACAACCCCGGCGGAAGTCAGAACATCGGTAAAGATGTGGCGGGCGCTCGCCTGAAGTGCGGGCGAGCGGTTTCGCCTTCCGACGCGCAACAGGGCATAGGCCCACAGCCCGTTGATGATCGCAGCAATTACATTGACTCCGATCCCCAGCATGGGGGCGTCTTCGATATGAGGATTGGGCAGCGCTGCGACAGCTTCTCGAATGACCAGAAGCGCGGCGATCAGGATCATGACGCCTTCCGCAACTGCAGACAGGTATTCGGCCTTGGTGTGGCCGTATGGATGGCGGCTGTCGGCAGGTTTGTCCGCCAGGCGCACAGCATAGTAGGCCAAGCCCGCCGCGATGACGTTGACGGTGCTTTCAAGCGCATCCGACAACAAGGCGACCGAGCCGGTCATCTTCCATGCTAAAAGCTTGAGCAGGAAGACCAGCAGGGCAACCGGGATCGACCAGAGGGCAAATTTGCGCGACACGTGATCCTCTTACGGAGTTCGCCCCCTTGCTATCTGCAAACTGAGTAGCTCGCGAGAGCGATTTGCACCGAAGATGCACCATGCACCTTCGGCGTATCACTCAGTCCTCAAAGATTCCTCGGTCAGCGCCACGATGACACGCGGCGCAATTCGCCATGGACCCGGCCTTCTTGAGCTTGCGGGAAGAAACCTCGCCATCGTGCTCAGAGCGGAACCAGGGCATTTCGGAAATCCGCAGCGGTGTGTCGTCTGGCGCCACCCGGTTCAACAACCCCGAGGACCGCCCACCTGCATCGGCAGCATTCTGAACCAGGTAGGCCTCGATTTCGGCGCGGGAGGCTTCATCCAGCGTCGCGTTTTCGCCAAAGTGGTCCTCCAGCGTGGTCATGATCATCGTCCAGGACCGCTGTGGCAGGAACCCGGCCGGGTAGGCCATGTGGCATTCGCTGCATTCGGCCTTGGTGGCGGCATGGGTGACAGGCTGCATGTATTCGCCTTCGCTGGCGAATACCGGTGCCGCGACAAACGCCAATGCGGCGATTGGAAGTGTGTGTTTCATAGGAGGATCCTTTCTTCAGAGGCTCATAAGCCAGGAGATAATGTCGGCTTTTTCCTGCGCGCTGCAGTCGCGCCCAAGTACCGAGTTGCAATTACGTCCGAACCACTTCTCGACAAATTTCGTGTCGGTGAAGCGTTCGCTGTTCACGCCGGGGGCAAGCGGATCAATCGGCTTGCCGGTGCGGGCCTGACCGCCCTTCGTGGGGTCAGCCGTATGGCAGGTCGTGCAGGACGGCGTGTCGGGTTTGCCGCCGGAATGCGTGGCCATGAACAGGGCCTGTCCATTTTCCGGCGACGGTGTTGCGCCTGCCTCGTTGCTGTATTGGTCAATCAGGGCCTGTGGCGAGGTGTCCTGCGCCAGCGCCGGGTGCGCCAGCAATACAGCTGTTAGGATCAGTACGTGTTTCATTGGGAGGGCTCCTTGGGAATGGAAATCTGGAACGGGCTGAACCAACCGGTTTCGGCATCCTTGTGGCAAGCGATGCAATTCGAGCGGCTGTAGATGGTCCGGTGCTTGAACGTGTCCTCGTCAATCGAGGCATGAAGGCGTTGCCACATCTTGGTGTCAGGCAGACCGACGGGGGTCGTTTCCTGCAAATCTGCCCATAGCGTTGCCGGTTTGCTGTCCGTGGATGCCGCGGCGTGATTGCCCAGCCAGTCCGCAATCTCGTCGCCGGTGTCGTCCGGCAGGCTGGCATCCTCTCCGAAATGATCATTCAGCCGGTTCATCATCAATTGCCAGGACTCGGCTGGGCGTGTGGACGGGTGAAAGGCCATGTGGCAGGCGGCGCATTCGTCAACATAGATTTGTGCCATCGGCGCAATTGGCGGAAGGGTCAGGGGGCGTTGCGACAGACCGTTGAGTGTGACACCGACTCCAATCACCAAACCGGAAACCGAAAGCACCGCAAGCATCAACTGCGCTGGTTTCGGCGGCGCAACCAGATCACCGTCGCGCATCTCCTTGCGCCCAGTGATCATCGCGCGGGCAAGGTTTTCATGACTACGTCGGCTTTCGATGATGACGCCAGCGACATGCAGGACAACAAGGCCCAGCAAGGCAAACCCAGCCAGTTCGTGAAATTCGGTCCAGAATGAACCCTGGGCGGCGGGCAAAAAGACCGCAAGCGGCCCGCTCTTCAACCCACTACCCAAAGCCGCGATACCTGTAACGCCCAAGCCGATGATCAGCATCAGCAGGGCAAAAACCATCAGCGCGCCAAGCGGATTGTGCCCGATATGACGAGCATGGGACGTGCCCGTCTTCAGGTGACTGACTACTTGCCCGACACTTGGAAGAAACTGTGAAAACCTGGCGTAGGTCGGACCGGTAAACCCCCAGACTATCCTGGCCGAGACTAGCGCAACGGCAAAGGAGCCGGACGTCAGGTGCAGGCGTATCCACGAGGCATCCAGCAGGAATCCGGACACCAGGGCCGTGGTCACACTTGCCACCAACCCCCAATGGAACACCCGAATGAACCTGTCCCAGACGAGGTGTCTGTCATCGACCAGCCCTTCGAACGGCGCGGGAATGTCGCTCATCGATTCTGCCTCTCATCAAACTCGGCTTCAGTTTGTCAGAGACGCCCTGATGCTGGCCTGATGGGGGCTGTCAGGAAATTGTCAGGTTGTGGCCAGGGGCAGCTTTATCCGAACCATCAATCCGGGATCGCGGCCAATGAGCTCCAAAGACCCGCCCAGGGTTTCGGTCAACTCTTGCGCGATTGCCAGCCCGAGGCCCGTGCCGCTTTCGTCTTCACGTCCACCTCGGCGCATGAGGGTTTCGATCTTTTCCCCGGGAATGCCAGGGCCATCATCAAGAACACTCACAATCGCCTGAGCGGCACGCTTTCTTGCGACAATAGTGACCTTGTTCTTCGCGTGGCGGGAGGCATTTTCCAGAATTGCGCCCAGGATTTCAAACAAATCCTCCGTGCTGGCCGCAACCATCAGGTTGCCCGGCGCATCCACCTCCCAGTTAATCTCCTTGCTCGGGGTGGCCTTCTGAACAACGGCGACAACCCGATCTACCCCGCTGGCAAGGTCGGTTTTGGCGGCAGCACCGCGTGAAGCAATGCGAACCCTGTTGAGTTCCCGATCGACATGCCTTTGCATGTTGTCCGCAATATGCTCGATGGACTCTGCGGTGTCATTCAATCCAGCCGCTCGCACCCGGCCTGCTTCGCCCAGAAGCGCCTGCAGCGGTGTCTTAAGCCCGTGCGCCAGGTCACCCGCCCGATATCGCGCCTGTTCGATGTCTTTCTCGCGCTGAACCAGCAGGGCGTCG
Source organism: uncultured Aliiroseovarius sp. (assembly GCF_947497285.1). Taxonomy (GTDB): domain Bacteria; phylum Pseudomonadota; class Alphaproteobacteria; order Rhodobacterales; family Rhodobacteraceae; genus Aliiroseovarius. The sequence goes on from NZ_CANMFT010000009.1 coordinate 70,738, forward strand.
ACCTCGCCCGTTAGCGGGCGAATCTCGGATGGAAAATCCGCACCCACACGATCCTCTTCGCCGGTCCTTATCCTTGCAAGACGCTGTTCGACAGCGTTCAGGGGGCGAAGACCGAAAACAACCTGAACAACCCCGGCTGTTACAAAGAAGAGGGCCAGGACAAGCGTATAGGGCAACAGGTCTTCGCGAAACTCGTCGGTGCTTTCCGCCAGTTTGGCGGCGTCCATGGCCACCGCAGCACGCAGCGGAATGCCGCCAAGGCGCGCGGGGAGCTGCACGCTACGCTCCATGACAAGCAGCTGCGTGTCGCCCGGGCCGGCAAGGTCGTGCACATGCACCGCCCCGTCCTTCAGGTGATCAGGCGGAAGGTCCAACGCAAAGTCCCATAGCGATCTGGAACGCATCTGCTGGTCCGCGGCTTCGATCTGCCAATACAGGCCACCAAAGGGGGTGATAAACCGCGCATCTGCAGGGGCCGATCCGATCCTGATTTGTCCGGTTGCATCGCGTTCGACCCCGGCGAGGATTTGGTCGAGTTGAACCGAAAGCTCATCAATGGCACGCCGTTCCACGTGTGAGGCAAACAGTTGCCCCAAGCCCCAGAACGCAAGCAACAGTGCGACGGACACGGAAATTGCCGAGGCCGCGAATAACCGAAGGCGGAGTGAGCCGGTCTTCACCCACGACCCTCCGCCGCGTCAAGGAAATATCCGAACCCGCGCCTCGTGCCGATAACTCCGGCGCCCAGCTTCTTGCGCAGCCGGGTCAGGATGGCTTCGAGCGCATTGGCTTCGCGGGCATCATCATCGCCGTAAAGATGCTCAAGAAGTTCGGTTGGCGGAACCACGCGGTCGCGATGCAGCATCAGGTAAGACAACAGCCGATATTCCAGCGCGGTCACCGAAACCGGTACCCCGCGAACTGACACGGCCATCCTGTTCGTATCAATGGCCAGATCACCCAAGGTCTGCACTGGTGAACCCTGACCGACGGAACGGCGCACCAATGCCCGCGCTCTCGCAACCAGTTCTTCCATGCGGAACGGCTTGGGCAGATAATCGTCAGCCCCGGCTTCGATCCCTTCGACCCGTTCATGCCAGGCACCACGCGCGGTCAGCACCAGCACCGGCATTTCCCGACCATTGGCACGCCAGCGTTTCAGGACGCTGAGGCCGTCCATGCCTGGCAGCCCCAGATCAAGCACAACAAGGTCGTAATCCTCGGTATCGCCCAGGAACCACGCATCCTCGCCATCCTCAGCCGTTTCCACATGAAAACCGGAGGCTTGCAGAGCCGCCTTCACATCCTTGCGGATGACCGGATCATCTTCGACCGCGAGAAGCCGCATCAATCGTTCCTTTCCTGCCAGCCTTCCTGTTCGACTTCGAGTATCTCGCCCGTGGTGGCATCCACCATGACCTCGATCATTCGGCCAGCGCGGGTGATCAGCTCCAGCTCGTAGACATAGGTGCCATGTTCGCGTTCGAACTCCGCCTCAAGAAGCCGGGCGTCGAATTCATTCAGAATGACCGGAATGATTTCTGCGAGCGGAATCACCTGTTTCTGACGCACCGCGTCGCGTGCCGCATCATGATCGCCGGACGCAACTGCGGGTGTGGTTAAGGCACACATCAGGATGATGAGAACATGTTTCATACCCGTAGCCTAACGCTTTTGCACTGACAGTTCACTGACACTCATCGTCAGATCGGCATCAGTGTTCATATGACAAAAGAGGGCATCAACAGGGCAATCCCGCCCGACTGAAACTGGAGAACACCATGAAAAAGATCCTTCTTGCCACCACCCTGATCGCCGTCACTGCCACAGCTTTTGCCGTCAACGCCGCGACCGACACCGTCCAACCGGCTTCACCTGCAAACATCGTCTGGATGCCCGTGGGCGAAATCGTCGCCAAGATGGAAGCACAGGGCTATCAGGTTCTGGAAATCGAGCGCGAAGATGGCCGCTTCTATGAGGTCGAAATGCGCGACGCCAACGGCTTTGAAGTCGAGGCCTACCTAGACGCCACAACCGGTGAGCCGCTGCGCCAGATGTCAGACATGGACGATGATGATGACAACAAGGCTAGCGATTACGGCGACAAAAACGACGACTAATTGGCGACCCACAACCAACAAAACCCCCACAGCGTACAATCGTTGTGGGGGTTTCATGTGTGATCAACTCGACCAGAATTCATGCTTAAAGAAATCATTCAGGTCGAGAAGCCAACTCGCCGGTGGCAGGCCAAATACTGTCAACACGATCAGCACAATCACGACCGCCAGACCGATCACGGCTTCAAGCCTATGCCCATGAGGGCACATTCTGTTGCCCAAGATCATCGTTTGGAAGGTTCGAAGATGTAGCGCGGCATGCCAAAGTGAAAACCCGACAAACAGCGAGGCCAAGACAATATGGATGTCATCCCATCCTTGCCGGTCCACACCCATCACCTGCCAGTCAATCGCGTTGGAAATCTTTCCTTTCGGTGCGAAATACAACAGCGCACCGCTGACCAGCATCGCCAGAAAAGAAAAGGTCACGCCAAAAACCGATATGGCCCTACCTGTTATCTTAGACCTGACATGTGCGCCTGATTCTGCGTTGGCCATAACTGCCTCCATTTCTACTAAGCAAACAATAGGGCGGTTTTTGAATTGTTGCTTTGATCCAGGTGAAGTCATCCTCTGAGATTTTGCGCCTGCATCGAAAAACCTTAAACGAACCGGAAATTGGCCCGTCGTGTTTCAATGTCTGCTTGCGTCGTACGCAATATTACGAACTTGGTTGCTCACGGTATGGAACTCAGCTTTCACCGCGCTTCGAACAACGTCTCCAGGATAGGGCAGTCGGGAACGTCACCTTGGCTGCACTCCGCTGCCATCCCCACAAGTGCCTTTTCCAACTTGCGCAGCCCTTTGATCTTTTCACGCACAGAAGCCAAGTGCCCGATGGTCAATCCATGCACCTCGCCACAGGTAAAGTCTTGCCGGTCAACCATTTCTAGCAATTCGCGAATTTCATCAATGCTGAACCCAAGCTCTCGCGACGTCTTGATGAAGGACAGCCGCTTGAGTTGATCATGGTTGTACTGCCGGTTGCCGCCCGACGTGCGATCCGGTTTTGGCATCAGTTTGATACGCTCATAGTAGCGGATCGTTTCAATGTTCACACCGGTGCGTCTGGACATCTCACCGATTGCGTAGCCTCGCGTTTTTGTTACCTCAGGCATTGAAGAAACCCCTTGCATCTGTAGCCCCTACAGATCGCATGCTACACCAAGAATCCTGAATTGCGAGCACTTGAATGACTGACACAACAAACGCTGACCTGAACAAACACGACCCTGATAGCCGCAAGGCTCGCATGATTGCGGCGGGCGGCATTCTTGGAGCTCTTGCGGCCTCAACCTGCTGCATTGTTCCATTGATCTTGTTCAGCCTTGGCGTATCCGGCGCATGGATTGGCAATTTGACGGCGCTTGAACCTTACAAGCCGATCTTCATAGCAATCACGCTTGGGCTTCTCGGCTACGGCTACTGGATGGTTTACCGCAAACCTAAAGCCTGTGCGGATGGAGAGACTTGTGCCCGACCGCTTCCCAATCGGCTGGTCAAATCTGCACTTTGGGCATCAACCATTCTCATCGTGATCGCGTTATTCTGGAATTGGATTGCGCCGGTCGTCGCCCCCATTCTTCTTGGTCTGTGAAAGGAACCATAATGAAACTCTACACACCAGTTTTGGCCTTGATTGGCTTCATGGCCGCCGCTCCTGTCTTTGCGGCTGAGCAAACAGTGACATTCTCGGTTCCGGGTATGACCTGTGCCAGCTGCCCATTCATTGTTGAATCGGCGATGAGCGGCGTCGAAGGTGTTATACAAGTGAGCGCCGATGCAGACACTCGAACGGCCGTTGTAGTCTTTGACGACGCCATAGCCAATGCAGAAGATATAGCGTTTGCGTCAACGGCTGCGGGCTACGAAGCCGAGCTTGTTTCTAACGACGGCAATTCCTGAGCTTCAAATGAAAGATAGCTCAACAGGAGGTTTGCTGGCCTTCATCGTGACTGCCCCGGTTGTCGTCATCTGCTGTGGTGGAAAGGTGGCTCTGGTTGGAACTGCGCTTTTCGGAACCGTTGGTTTTCTATCTGGCGCTAATGTGCTGACCGCACTCCTGGCAACACTTGGCGGAATCGCGTTTCTGGCGGCACGATCCTTCATGCGGTTGCGCGGGCAAGACCGCGATTTCAAAGAGGGCGACCGAGGTGAGCGACAGACTTCTTAAACTGGGCATCTTTGGCACGGTGATAGCCGCGCTGTGTTGCTTCACGCCAATTCTCGCTGTGCTTTTCGGGATTGTGGGGCTGTCGGCCGTAGTTGGCCATCTCGATTATGTCCTATTGCCCGCTCTTGCTGTGTTCGCGCTGATCACGATTTATGCTCTCATCCGCCGTGCGCGGATAACCTGATACCGAAAGACCAAAAACATGTCCGACTGTTGTTCTTCGAATTCGGCAGATGCCGATACATTTGACCTCGCTGTCATTGGTGCTGGATCTGCTGGATTTTCTGCCGCGATCACGGCAGCCGAAGGCGATGCCCGCGTTGCGCTCATTGGATATGGAACCATCGGCGGCACTTGCGTCAATGTCGGTTGCGTCCCGTCCAAGGCAATGATCCGCGCAGTGGAAACACTGCATTCAGCCAAAACCGCTGACCGGTTTGATGGTGTGGAAGCCACCGCAAAAGTGACCGATTGGGCGGCCTTGGTCGCCCAAAAGCAAGCCTTGGTGGATGATCTGCGGGCAGCAAAATACGTTGACGTTCTGCCAAACTATGAAGGCGTGAGCTACATCGAAGGCCAGGCGCGTTTCGCAAGCGATGGCTCTCTAGAAGTCGGACATCGCACCATTCGCGCGCCAAAAGTCATCATCGCGACGGGGTCTTCGCCACTCGTGCCAGATATCCCCGGAGTGGAAGACGTCGATTGGCTGGACAGCACCTCAGCACTTGAACAGTCAGAACTTCCCAAGTCACTCATGGTGATGGGTGGCGGCTACATCGGCGTTGAGATTGCTCAGATATTTGCCCGCGCAGGTGTCGAAGTAACCATTGTCACGCGTCGTGGCTTGCTTCCAGAAGCCGAACCAGAGGTCAGCGAAGCTCTAACGAAAGCCTTTGTCGATGAAGGCATCAAGGTGCTGGACGGGCTATCATACGACAGGTTTGAAAAATCGGGCGAGGTTGTCACGTTGCACGCGACACATAACGGCGTGGCGGTCAGGATCGAAGCCGAGAAGCTCTTGTTGGCGACGGGTCGCATCCCGAACACGGGTTCTTTGGGGCTTGATGTCGCTGGGATCGACATCAACGCGCGTGGCGGAATTGTCATCGACCCGCAGATGCGCAGTACCCGAGACGGGGTTTATGCCACAGGCGATGTGACTGGGTCTGATCAGTTTGTCTATATGGCGGCCTATGGCGCGAAGCTCGCCGCCAAGAATGCGATGAATGGAAACACACTCAGCTATGACAACGGCGTCATGCCCGCTGTTGTCTTTTCTGATCCACAGGTCGCCAGTGTCGGCCTTACCGAGGCGCAGGCCGAGTCCGCTGGTCATGAAGTGGCCACATCGGTCTTGGGCCTGGAGCACGTGCCTCGTGCGTTGGCTGCCCGCGACACGCGCGGTCTGATCAAACTGATCGCGGACAAGGACACTAAGCAGCTATTGGGCGCGCATATCATTGCCCCGGAAGGAGCAGACAGTATCCAGACCGCAGCGATGGCTATCAAAATGGGAATGACCTACGACGATCTGGGCGCAATGATCTTTCCCTATCTCACAACAGTCGAGGGGCTGAAGCTGGCCGCACAAACATTTGATAAGGATGTAGCCAAACTGTCCTGCTGTGCAGGATGAAGGCGGTCATGGCGCGAAGCAGCTATCTCGACTGGTCAGTGGTGTCTGATGGGTATGTTGCCAAGGCTCTTGAGGCGTTAATGACAGCGGAACGGATGGCAGATCGGTGGAATGGGATTACTCCGCAAGAGCTTGCCATTCACCGACAGGTGCTGCTCGGTTTCGTCAGGGCTGGAATGCCCCCAACATTGAACGACCTCAAGATGTCCACTGGGCAAACATTGGTGAATTTAAGATCAGCACTTCGGAGCCTGCAACGACGCGATCTGGTCCTTTTTGAAGACGACGTGATTGTAGCGGCCTATCCATTCTCCGCGACCCCGACGCAGCATCGAGTTTCACTGGGCGGCAGGCGCATCAACGCTATTTGTGCCATTGATGCATTAGGAACCGCTGCGATGATTGGCCACGAGACGACTGTTCAGTCTTCCTGTCCGGAGTGTGAAGGGCAGATCAAGGTTTCAATCAACCGGGATGGATTGGAAGTAGAAGCCGTGCACCCCGAAGCTACCGTCATCTGGGCCGCAGTATCGGACGTGAACGGGTGTGCTGCTAAAACGCAATGCCAGTCCATGTTGGCATTTTGCTGTGACGAGCATCTTGAAGCGTGGAAACGTGGAAGACCTGCCGGAACCGGCTTTCGGTTAACTCCCGAAAAAGCCACCCAAATTGGAGCAGCTGTTTTTCTACCTTTCGTCCACTCAACCGACAGGCCCATCGAATTGACGCCAAGTTCATGAATGACCATCTGGGCACGGACTCTGTCTAGCCCTCCGTCAACTTCGAGCTGGGCCAGATGCTTTAGGGCGAGAGGCTGAAAGCTGACATTCCTACTTGATGCAGCATCAGGGAGTTCGGGCTCTCTGCCGTCGTTCTCTGCGCGCAGAACGAATGGCTGTTTTCCCGCAAGGCTTGGTTGGCGCAGGGTCTGTCAAAACACCTAGATGTCGATCCGCCACATCCTAAAGCGCCCCTGCCCTGTCATCTCACGGATCAAGCCGCTTTCTTCCAGCCTGACCAGATTGCGTTGCACAGCAGCCCTGCTCGCACCGGTCAAGGCCTCGGCCATAGGAGCCGAGGTCAAAGGCCATTCCGTGAGGACTTTGCGCAATGCTACAGGTGTACGACCCGACAGTTGCGCCATCGCACTCTTCGCGCGAACGCCCCATACTTCAATGCCATCCAGATGACGCATCGCAGTCAAAATGGCGCTGTCCATGCCATCCAGCCAGCGGTCCAACCGCTCTAGCGGCAAGCCGGAGGCACGCAGCCCCCCTACCCCACCCATGGCCAGCGGTGCAAAGATGGCACCGCTTCCGTCGCTGGCCGCGATCCTGGCAGCTGTGACGGCCGCTTCGATCTGGCCGCCGTGTTGCCCGAGACCCGCCATGCTCCAAAGGTGATTCCCCATACAGGCGCGTGTAATTGGGTGCAGATCGGAAGCTGCCGTCATCACAGCTAGCCATCCGCCAGCGCGATCTTCGAAACGCTCGGCGGCGTCCTCGATGTTCTCGGGATCGCGGCGGTCAAGAAACGCTGCAAGATCGACCTTCGGTCCGGGACCACCTGTCAGACGACGAACAGCCCACCCAATTCGGGCCAGCGCTTCCGGATCATCCTGCGCGCCAGACAACCGCATTGATATCCAAAGAGCGAGGCGGTCAGAACTCACCCGATCCCCTGCAAGCCAGCTGAGGTCTGCCGCCTCGATCAGTGCCAGTCTGTGTCGCCAGCCATTCGGGCCACGCAGCAACCGGTCATCCAGCGCACCCAAGCGTCCAGCCACCTTTGCCAGCCGCGCAGAGTGAGCCCCCTCTGCCTTTGCCCAATCGTCTATGACCGCGGTATCAGGCGGTTCCGCCCGTGGCCCGGGAGGCAAATCATCCGGTCCTTCTTCGAGCGGCCCCGGCAGGAACCAGAGGTCGTCTTCGTGAGCCTCCTCATCCCCCTCCGTAGTGATGAGAGGGTCGTCGAAATCATCAATAAAAGTAGATGCTTGCGGCTTCATATGTGCATAATAATAGTATTATGCACATTACCCAAGTGGTTTTGTGGCCATTGCCCATGCTCTTTATATAGCATGCGCGCGCGACCGCCGGCGGAACCTCTCAGATTGCGCTCAGCGCAAGGAAACCAAGGGATTGTGCACCAGCACGACGAGAAAACACTTGCTTGCGTTCGTTTACAAACGGTCGTTTAGTAGTGATACCTAAAATTGCAAACGGCCCGTTCTCATGCCCCTGATAGGCTACGCCCGCGTTTCCACAGACGATCAGTCCCCCCTGCCCCAGTCTGAGGCCCTGCAAACTGCGGGATGTGTCGAAATCCTTGAAGAGCACGCCTCAGGCGGCAATCGCGCGCGGCCGGTGCTTGCTCGAGTATTGGATCGCATCAGCAAGAGCGACACGCTGGTTGTCGTTCGGATTGACCGACTCGCGCGGTCTCTGTCGCACCTCCTCGAGGTGATCGAACGTCTGGAGGCCAAGGGTGCCTTCTTCCGCTCGCTGCAGGACCCGATCGACACGTCCTCCCCGCAGGGTAAGTTTACGCTGCAGGTTCTGGGCGCCGCGGCCGAGTTCGAACGCGCTCTGATCCGCGAGCGCACAAAGGCCGGGCTTGCCTCGGCCCGCGCCAAGGGTCGCGTGGGCGGCAACCCCGGGCTTCGCGCCAAAGACCCCGCCGCGCTGCGCAAGGTGCGGCTGGCGCGGCAGGACGGATATATGGAGCGCTTAAACGAGACCGCGCAGGATTGGGTGCCCCATGTGCGGCGTCTGCGGCCCGATATGGCCTGGGAAGACGTGCTGCGGATCATTAACGGCCCCCTGCCCCATGATCGCCGCTGGACGCAAAGCCGCCTTCTGCGCGCCGTGAAAGCATATGTGCGCGACGCGTTCCTGCCCGCCGAGGTTCTTGGCCGCGCCGGACGTCGCGAAACCGACGACCGCCTGCCCGCCATCGTCGCTGGCATCAAGGGCGCGGACCCCGACATCACGCTTCAGGCGATATGTGACCGGCTAGAGGCGATGCGCGAACGCACCCCGCGTGGACGCGCCAGTTGGCAGCCGTCGTCCGTGAGGATGCTGCTGGAACGGGCGGAGAAGTTGGGTTTGCTGGAGCCCGCGCAATAATCACAACCTTGCAATTCTTCCATCCGATGGAACGATTGCGAGGTTGCCGCCCGTTTTTCGGTCAGGAGAATGGATTGATGATGCGCAACTGCTCTTCCACGAGCAATCCGTCGTGCATGTCCTCGCACCACAGTGTCGTGCATCCGGCGATCAGCGCGGCAGCCACGATCACCGCGTCATAGACCGAGAACTGATACTTCTCCGTTATAGCGCGACCCACCTGATAGGTTTGGATCGTCAGATCCTCGACCAGGCAAAAGGACTGGATGCCCGCGAGAGAAGCTCCGGCGTCGTCACAGCTGAACCCGCTTGCCTCCGGCAATTGAAAAGCGCTTCGATCAGGACCTGGACATTGATCCGGAGCCCCTGCCCTAGTATTTCGTCGGCGGGTGTTTCTGCACGTTTGAGCTTCGCAAGGCAACTGTCATCGATGTTCAACGTGGATCATCTGGACAGCGAAACTGGGCGCAACCTGCCCCCAGAAAGCTGGTGAAGGAGTTGCGTCATTGAGCCGTAGTTTGGGCGGCGGCAAGCACGGTATCTGCGCTTCATTTCCAGCGCTTTTCCGAAGCGGCCGAGCGAGCGCATCGGCTGCAGGGAGTGCCGACCGTTCGTTCTACGGACAAACTCGGGAACTTAGATTGCCACGTATCGCCACTCATCCGTCCTAAACAACGAGGGCTCAACTAGCAGGTTTTGAGGTCCGGCGAGGTGTAGTCGAATTGGTTCTATCTACTCGGTACTCTACGTCGAATATTGTTCCTGCCGGGAAAGCAACGGTGCTGCCCCCCTACCCTGCTGGGCACCGTTGACGCGCCAGACGTCAGGGTCTTAACCAACCTTGTTGATGCGATGCGAATGTGTTCTCGGCGTTTAACCTCGGCTCTTGAGCATCAATGTAACTTCGACATATGGCCCATTAGGGCTCTTGTTCCGCGGTAGATCTGTCGGTGCTTGGTTTCAATCCGCCTATGTGCATTGTCTCTCTCGCCAGCCTAATTTTCGGTCGAGGGACCGTTATTGGATCGGTTGGGAGCGACGGCCAATCGACGACAGATGTCTTGCTGTACCACTAGTTCGTGGGTGCTGTTAACAGCTGTTAACTCTAGAGGGTGCGTGGCTTCCCTAGTAGCCCTTTGGTCCGACAGCACAATTTGTGGATAAAATCCTTGACTTAACATGGTGAATCACGGCCATTAGAGTCAAGTTGCGCAAATAAGCGCGTTCGAGCAGAGAAATAGCAACCATGTTCCAGACGGCACCAATCGAAGCGGCGTCTCAATCCGAGCTTACAAGCCAGATAGCAGCGCGTCTACACACCGCGCTCACGACGCATCTTCAGCAAGCCTATGCGCCCGATCAACGCAAGAATTTGAGACTATTCAGCGCTACAGAGACTGCTGATCTTCTAGGGGTGACCGGGCAATTCTTGCGCAAGTGCCATAGCGACGGGTCCTTGCCGGAGCCGGAAGTAATCAAGAACGGACGGCGCTTTTATTCCGGTGAAGAGATCCTGCAAGCCCGCCATTTTTTGGAGGCTAGCTCTCGTAAGCCCGGCAAATATCTTCCTGGTCGTCGCGAGGGCGACAAGCTTCAGGTTATTCAGCTGATGAACTTCAAAGGTGGATCTGCGAAGTCCACCTCTGCGATCCATCTGTGTCACTACCTTGCTTTGAACGGTTACCGGGTCTTGGCGATTGACCTGGATCCGCAAGGGAGCCTCACGGGTTTTTGCGGGATTCAGACTGAACTGGAGTTTGAAGGGGCGTCAATTTACGACGCACTTCGCTATGAAGACCCGGTGCCGATGTCCGAGGCCATCGTAGAAACCTATTTCCCTGGTCTTCATCTGGCTCCTGCCCGGCTTGTTCTAAGCGAGTTTGAAACGGAAACTGCGGTCAATGCAGGTCGCGGCGTTGCATTTTTTGAGAAGCTCAGCCTGGCGATCCAGTCCGTTGAGGGCGACTACGACGTGGTGGTTATCGACAGCCCACCAGCTCTCGGGTTCTTGACTTTAACTGGCCTCTACGCTGCGACCTCGGTCATCGTGCCGATGACGCCGAGCATGCTCGACCTTGCTTCCACCCAGCAGTTTGTCGAAATGACTTCTGCTTATCTTGGTGTGATCGAGGACACGGGCGTTAAACTCGATCATGATTTTTTTTCCTTCCTCATCACGCGGGACGATCCGAGCGATATCCCCAGTCAGCAGATCGTGAGCCTCATGCGTGCTCTGTTCCAGGATCGTGTCGTTGGGGCGACCGGACTACGTAGTACGGCTATCGGCGACGCATCGATGCTCAAGATGTCGATCTACGAGGTTGCGCGATCCGAGATGACAAGGTCGACCTATGATCGCGCAAAGAATAGCATGGATGCGGTTGGTTCGGAGATTGCGGGAATGCTTCAACAGGCTTGGGGGCGGTAATCATGGCTATGGGTAAAAACAAAACCGGCATCATGGCTGCGATTACTGCGGCGACGGAGACGTCGAAAGATGGGGCTTCTGATAGAGCTCATCGAACATTGCCGAAAGGAACTATCGGCTCTGTTCGTGCGGGTCTCGGCGGCATCCAGGATATCGATACAAATCTTATCTTGGCTTGGGGACCCAAGGACCGGCTGGATATCGAGTTAACAGCTGTTAACAGCGCCGCACCGAATGAATCGATCAAGGATCTCGCAACCAGCATCGCTGATGCCGGGCAGCAAGTCCCGGTCCTTCTACGTCCTTCGAAGGATCGTGATGGGCATTTTGAGATCATCTACGGTCAGAGACGAATACTTGCGTGCCGCCACCTAGGGATACCAGTGCGGGCTCTGATCCGGACGCTCGATGATACCGATGCATTGATGGCGAAAGGCCTCGAAAATGCCGGCCGCGCGGAGCTGAGCTATTATGAACGTGTCCGGTTCGCGCACGCGATCCTGGAGCAAGGCTACTCACGTGCGGAGGCGTGTCAGGCTTTGGCTATCAGCAAGAATACTCTTTCGCAGCTTGAGCGTATCAATCGGCTAGTACCCTTGGCTGTCGGTGAAGCCATTGGCGCAGCTCCAGGGGCAGGGCGCCCGAAATGGACCACGCTCGCAACGGCGTTTGAGAAAGTACAACTCTCGGAGGAGGGTGTTCTGAGTGTTCTTGGTCAATCTGGTGATCTCGACTCCGACGGACGGCTGGACCTTGTTCTCAAGGAAATTGGCAAGCGAGGTAAGCAAGAACGATCTGTCGAGGAGCGCTCGCCCGTTCCCGGTGTGCAGATCAAAAGCGGTAAGTCTGGGCTCTCAGTCACCGTCAAGCGGGCAGGGGAGAACACGAGATTCGCGAATTGGCTGGATCAGAATCTGGACAAGCTCATTCAGGATTCCTTCGATCGGTTCCAATCAGAGAGCCACGAAGGATAGCGGCGGTTAACAGCTGTTAACCGCCAAGATAGAGGCAACGAGCAAAAAGGAGAACGGCACCAAATAGAAAACCCTCGAAACCGAAGTCCCGAGGGCTGCTGCGCACAAGGCGCGATTTGTTTTCACACTACAATCCTAGCAGCCCGCGAATCGCTAAACAACGAAAAACGTCTTCGGGCGAACAGGTTTTCTGTGCCTAGCTAAAAAATGACAAAATTCAATGATGCTCCGCATGGAGCGACTGAGACAGGCATGCCTCAGAACGGTGAAGGTATGTCCAATATCAACCAACCCACGGGGTGGCGGAAGGCGACGGCCGGACTCGCCGTCGCTGAACAGCACGCACAGGCTGGTGAAGGATCAGCCGTGCCCAAGACACGGGCCTTTGTTGCCGTGAAACGCGTAGGTGCGCATATTGGCCTCAAGGCAGGAGACATGATGCTCCTCGATACGCTTGGGGCCTTCACGCAGGCGCAAGATTGGGAAGAGGGTCAGCGCCCGATCGTCTGGGCCTCCAATGCTTATCTGATGGAGCAGACGGGCTTTTCACTCTCTGCGCTCAAGCGCCATGCGCGTCGCCTGGCCGAAATAGGTGTAATCGCCTTCAAAGACAGCCCTAATGGCAAGCGTTGGGGCCACAGGGACGCAGAGGGCCGTATCATTGAGGCCTACGGCTTTGATTTGTCGCCGCTGTCCGCGCGCGTCGAAGAGTTCGAGCAGCTACACGCAGAGCTGCATGCTGAGCGCGCTCACTGTCAGCGCCTTAAGCGGCAGATCACTGTGGCCCGCAGGATGATCCGCGCGCGGATCGAGGCTGCGCTCAGCGGCGCGCTGAGAGGCCCATGGACGCAGCTCACAAGCCTTTTCGAAGATCTTTTGGACCGCCTTCCGCGCAGGAACACGACCTCTGAGGCATTGGAACGGCTCTTCGCGTGGTTCAAAGAGCTCCAGGAACGTGTAGATGCGGCGTACCTCAAGGCAGTTCGAGCGGATAAGGATGTGGAAAACACCGTTGAAACCACGGAGCAAGTGCTTCAGAAGACTCAAGTAATGGACCCCAGGGAGGTCAATTCCGAACCTCATATACTAATTACAAATCAACTTAATCCTGTAACCTGTAATCGCTCAGAAACTGAGCAAGCGGCTTGCGTGGTGCCCAATGCGCCACCGGAAGAGCGGGTGGATAAGGAGTTGGAAGACTGGGTGGCCGAAACCCGCAAGAAGCGCGGGGCAAGCCTGGATCTGCCGACAGTCATGCAAGCCTGTCCTGAGTTTGCGTCCTGGGCGCGCAATATGGGCGGATATCTGAAGGATTGGGGCGATCTGCACCGTGTCGTGGGGCAGTTGAGGCCAATGATCGGCGTCTCAGAGCACGCCTGGAACATAGCGCAGGACCGGCTTGGGCCTCAAGTCGCGACAGCAGCGCTGGTTCTCACGTTCGAAAAGCATTGTGCAGGCGAAGTCACATCTCCTGGTGGATATCTGCGTGGAATTGTCCAGAAAGCGGGGGCAGGGGAGCTGCATCTCGAGCGCAGTTTCTATGGCCGGTTGAGCGGACAGGCGGCATGATGGGATGGGGCAGCAGTTTCTCTACATTCAGATGTCCGGAGGGGTACGCGGAGATTGGCGCCAGTATTCTCCGCATATTGCGCGGCGAATACTGTTGTCTTGCGGAGATTGCCCGGTATAATCTCCGCAAGGAGTGCGCAAAATATGACCTACATTCACGAACTCACTGATTGGCCGCAGTTTTCTTGGGACAAGGCCAAGCTGTCATCACAACTTGCCGCTGTCCGCCACCGACAAGGCAAGCTCTTGGGACGCATGGAAGGCCTTGGCTTTGATCTTCGCAATGAGGCGATGTTGAGAACTCTCACCAGTGATGTCGTCAAGAGCAGCGAGATCGAAGGCGAGACGCTCGACAAGGATCAGGTTCGGTCGTCCATTGCAAAACGGCTGGGGCTCGAAATCGGCGGGCTGATCCCGTCTGATCGCCATGTCGATGGGGTCGTCGAGATGATGCTGGACGCGACGCAAGCGTATGAACAACCACTGGACGCGGAGCGATTGTTCGGCTGGCATGCCGCCCTTTTCCCGACGGGGCGAAGCGGAATGACCCGGATCACCGTGGGGCAGTGGCGTGAAGGCCCTATGGAAGTTGTTTCAGGACCTATGGGTCGTGAACGCGTGCATTTTGAGGCGCCGGGAGCAGCACGGCTTGATACAGAGATGGGGCGGTTTCTGACCTGGTTCAATCAGGTCCCTGACACGGATCCAGTTGTTCATGCCGCAATTGCACATCTGTGGTTCGTCACGATCCACCCCTTCGACGATGGCAACGGGCGCATTGCGCGTGCGATCGCGGATATGGCGTTGGCGCGATCCGAACGCAGTTCACAGCGGTTTTACAGCATGTCGACCCAAATCCGGCAGGAGCGGAGCGCCTATTATGATATGCTCGAGACGACGCAGAAGGGCGGGCTTGATGTCACCGCCTGGCTCAATTGGTTCCTCAATTGCCTCGACCGTGCTTTTGATGGCGCAGAGATCATTCTGGAGGCCGTGTTTCAAAAGGCGCGGTTCTGGGAGAAATACGGAACGGCCAACATCAACGACCGCCAGCGGGACATGCTTAACCGCCTCCTGGATGGGTTCGAAGGAAAACTCACGACGTCGAAATATGCGAAGATCGAGAAGTGTTCGCAGGACACCGCATATCGCGACATCCTGGACCTGATCGACTTGGGAGCACTTGAGAAGGATGACGCTGGTGGACGTAGTACCAGCTATTCCCTGTCAGCGAAGTGAAGAGGCTTGTCGCATCCGGTGCCCAGGACAAGCACCGCCAGGATATGTCAGACAGTCGCCAGCAAAAATTGCCGATCTGAGATTTGCCATAATTCATTGATATAAATTCTAAAAATGGAACCCATAGGTCTGGCATTGCCGATGTTCGTTGCCGATCCGGAGTTTCTGCGTGCAATGAAGAAAACTGGGGCCGTGCCGGCCCCTGAAGTTCTTTTCCCGGGCTGGTGGGGCCAGGAAAAGTGAAAGTGTCCTTCGGGTTTTGTGACTGACGGATGAGGGGCTTTGGGGTTCCTTGGACGGGTCCGGGCCGGGTTCCGGTCTGTCTTTCCTGATGAAGGGCATTCCCATGCAAACAGGTGTCTTGCGCGTGCTGCGCGTGACCGCCGCCTCCTGGTGGCGGCACAAGGAACTGCGCCGAACTGGCCAGCTGGAATTGGCACAGCGGCTCGAACGCCAGACCGTCCTGCGTGATCTCGGCTATCTGAAGCAGGCAGTGTCATTGCCAAACGCGCATGTGATCTGCGGGGAGGGTGGGACATTCCTCCATCTCGGTTGGACCACCGTGTCGACCTTCGCGCCAATCGAGCGTTTTCCCCTGGCCGCCCTCGCGGTCGCACGAGGAACCCCGTTCATCGATATCCGACCCATCAGTGACGTCATCGCCTTCGCGAACTTGCCGTGCGTGGCGCGGGACGGATCGGTTGACCCTGACCCTTGCGGTCCTGGCAGGTCCGTCTCGCTGACCACCTACATCGACATGGTCGAAGCCCTCGGTGCCAGGATCGCCAACGATCCGCGCCCCCGCCAGTCAACCTGATCACCATTCCCTCTCACCAAAACTCGAAAGGAGGCCAGCCATGGCCCGATCCCGCACGCCCAAATTCGATGCCTCCGAGGTCATCACAAACGAAATCATCCGCATCATCGAGCGCGGCGTCCTGCCATGGCGCAAGCCCTGGACCGCCGGTGGCAGTTCCCGCCCGCTCCGTCACAACGGCGAGGCATATCAAGGCGTCAACAACTTCCTGCTGACCATGCGGACCGTGATGGCTGGCCACAACTCACCCTTCTGGATGACCATCCCACAGGCCAATGCCCTGGGCGCCAAGATCCGCAAGGGCGAGAAGTCCTCCGTGGTGGTCTATTACGGCCAGAGCCGGAAACAGGACGAGGCGTCTGGAGACGCCGACGAGGCAGATGGGGATGAGACCCGCATCTTCCGCTTCCAGAAATCCTACCGCGTGTTCAATGCCTGCCAGATCGAGGGCTTGCCCGACAGCTTCTTCCCCGACCCGGAGCCCGTGCCCGAGCATCCTCCGTCCGAGCCCATCCCGCACATGCAGGCGTTTTTCGATGCCATCGACATCACAACCGTCTTCACCGGGACGGAAGCCTACTACCTGCCGCCCGTGGATAAGGTGTTCATGCCATCCATTTCCAGGTTCGAGAACCCGCGGAACTTTTACGGGGTCTGGGCGCATGAGCTCGCCCATGCCACCAAGGCGCGCCATCGGCTGAACCGGGACTACGGTTTGTCACGCTTCGGCAACACGGCCTATGCCCGCGAAGAAATCGTCGCCGAGCTGACCTCGGTGTTCGTTGGCCAGACGCTCGGCTTTACAGCCCATACAATCGAGATGAACGCGGCGTACCTCTACAACTGGCTGCGCGTGCTGCGCTCTGACAAGAACGCGATCTTCAAGCACGCGGCCGACGCGCAGCGCGCCTGCGACTACCTGATCGCACGGTCGGAGGCGGGTAGTGCAGGGGAGGGCGCCCAGGCTGCTTGAACGGTTTGTGCCAGTAAAGGGAAAGCAGGCTTTGGGGAGGGTGTTTCAGCTTTTCAAAGGAATGCCCCATGACCATCGCCGTACAACCCCAGACAGACAGCCCTAATCCGAGTGTGATCGCAGCGCAGAACGACGCGTTTCGCAAGCTTGCGTGCCTCGGGGTGCCGCCCGCGCAGCCCATCCAGGGCCGGATGCATGTCACCCGCTCGCTTATGGAGGCCGGCGACGGCTTTATGGCCGAGGCGGTGAAGGCCACCGGTGAGTTTGCCACGTTCGAGCAGGAGAATGATCCCGAAGGATGGCATGATTTCGGGGCGGTCGAGATCCGGGGCGAGACCGTGTTCTGGAAACTGGATCTGTATGAAGCAGGCTCGGATTTCCGCTACGGGGCCGCGACCCCGGACAACCCCGCCACCACCATGCGCGTGCTGACCATCATGCTGGCCCGCGACTGGTAGGGCAGAGGACACCCCCCTCTTGACGCTCCAGGCAATGAAGGCCCACTGACCCCTCAAAGGGAGAGTGGGCCTTTTGTCGTGGTGATCCCTGAAGACGGGGATTGGCCGCGCATCTGAATGCGCGGGCCGCTCCAAACCCACCGAAAAGGAAACCCCATGACCACAAGCTTCAAACCCGTCTCCGTCGCCATCGGCGATCTGGTCCCGCATCCCGCCAATGTGCGCAGCAACGCGCCGGAAACCTATGACCCCGAGAACATCGCCCATCTGAAAGCCAGTATCGCCGTTCTGGGTCTCCTCCAGCCGCTCCTGGTCCAGAAGCTTGACGGCAAATATGCTGTCCTCGCCGGTGGCCGGCGCCATGCAGCCCTGAAGGAGCTGATCGCCGACAAGGCCACCAAGGGGTTCACGGCGAAGACCAAGGTGGACTGCCGCCTCGTGCCGGAAGACTGCGACGTCACCACGGCACTGTCGCTCGCCGAGAACATCACCCAGGCACCGATGAATGCCATCGACGAGTTCGAGGCCTTCGCCCGGATGATGGAAGTCGACGGCCAAACGCCCGAGACGATCGCCAAGACCTTCGGCACCACGGTGGCGGCCGTGAAAGGCCGGTTGCGCTACGGGCTGATCCACCCCGATATCCGCGCCGCCGCTCGGGCGAAGACGATCACGCTCGACACGATGAAGGCCTTTGCCGAGCACCCGAGCCAGGAGGTTCAGCGCGAGGTCTACGAGGCGCTCACCAAGGAAGACAGCTATCTGCAGGCCTATACCGTCCGGCAAGCGCTCAAATCCCGCGGCGTGCAGGTCAGCGACGATATCGGAGCCTTCGTGCGCGCGGACTACGAGGCGCGTGGCGGTGCCGTCGCGGCTGACCTTCTGGAAGAGCATTCCGTGCTAGAGGATGCGGCGCTGGTCGAGACCATCCTGCTCGAGAAGCTCGGGGTCGCCGCCGAGGAGGCTCGCGCAAAACTGGGCTTTGCCTGGGCCGATGCGATGGTCCGCTACGATTACGCGACCATGGCCGAATATGGCCGCGTCTACCCAGGACCCGTCGAGCCGGATGAGACCGCCCAGAAGCGCGTGGATGAGATCACCGCTGAACTTGAGAAACTGCAACTCGAGATGGAGGATGAGGGGCTCGAAGACGATGCCTACAATGCCCTTTACGAGCGCGTGGACGCTCTGGAAGAGGAAGCCCGCGATCTGCAGGAGGCCTATAGCGCCGAGGACCTCTCGCGGTCTGGGGTGATAGCGTCGTGGCAGGGTGGGCAGATTACGCTCCATGTTGGTCTCGTCCGCCCGGAAGACACCGTCAAAGAGGAGGGCGCGCGCGGCTCCTCGGCTAGCCCAACCGGGGAGGAGGCCCCGGACCCGGGCGAAATCACTTATCCAGCCTCGCTGGCCGAGGACCTCAAGACCGAGCGGGCCATGGCACTCGGTGCCGCGATGGCGCTACATCCCGAGGCCACGCTCGATCTGACGCTCTTCAAGCTGGTGAGCGACGTTCTGGCCAGCGGCATGAGTGTCACGCAGGCGATCAAGATCGATGCCCGCAAGGAATACCGCAGCCATGCCAAAATGGACGAGATCGACGAGACCTCGCTTGAGCAGGTGGCGGCGGCGCATGATGCGCTGGACCTCTCCTGGCTCGATGACACCCGCTCGCCCGCCGATCAGTTCGCGGCGTTCCGCGCGCTCGATGCAGCGGAGAAGGCCAAGCTCGTCGCCTGTGCCACCGCCAGCACCACGCAGTCCTGCTTTGCCCGGGTCCGCCAGCGCGACAGCCTGATGCATGCGTTCGAGATCGAGATCATGCCCGACATCCGGGCGCATTGGACGCCGAATGCGGCGCTCTTCAACCGCTTCAAGAAGGCTTGGCTCCTGAAGATCCTCGGCGAGGATTTGGGCCTGGCCCAGGAGGCGGTGACGCTGGCCTCGTCGAGCAAGAAGGAGATCGTCGCCTTTTGCGACAAGCTCTTCGCCGAGCCTTTCGCCACGCTCACGGACGCGCAGCGCGCTGCCGTGGCCGCTTGGTGCCCGCCGATGATGCAGACGGCTGGGGACGCCTTAGATGAGGCGGAGCCCACTGTGGAAACCCCGGAGCCTGACAGCGCGGTCGCGCAAGCGGCCTGAGCCATCACGCGACCCGCGCGTGGACCATGCCACACGCGCGGGTCGACCCTCCCACACCCAACGGAAAGACATCCCCATGGCTATTCTCAAGTTCTCTGCCTCAGCCGTTGCGGCGCAGATCGCCCATGCGCGCGCCTGCAAAACCTTCCTGCCCAACTGGAACGGGCCCGTGGACAAACCGGCCCTGATCCTGATCGTCGGCAATGGTGTGCATCTGCGCTCAAACGGCATCGATGGCACGACCACCCGTATCGTCACCACCGAACAGGCCGATCCCTCCTTCGCCTTCGCTGATGGCATGAACCCCTTCCGGGATACAGACTGGATGGCGCAGCGCCGCATGGCGTTTCGCGATCTGACCGGCCAGTTCTACACCGACATCCTCGACGATGTGCAGGTGCTCATCGACCGGGGGCAGGGGGCCATCCGGCTCTCCACCGATGGCCACAGCATCCGCGTCTTCGTGCGCCGGGCCTCGGACTATCTCATCGGCGGGACCTACGAGGTGCCTTCAGGTCTTGGCCGCACCTTCCGGGTCATCCTCAAGGATGCCTGCGACACCTTCGCGATCGTGCAGAACTGCGGCAATTGCGAGGATTTCGACGCCATGCAGCCCTATCGCGTGCCGCTCGATGCGCTGATGGAACTCGATGATCGGAGGGCGGCTTGATGGGATGGCTCTTCTACACCGACCGCCGCGTCAAAACCTACGCGGATGAGAAAGCGGAGATCACCCGGCTGTGTACCTTCGAAGGCGAAAGGCGCAATACCGAACTGGTCAAGGCCTACAAGGTCGGCTCCACCTGGTATGCGGCGGCAAGGGTCACCAATCTCGACGGCACCGCTGTCGAAGACGCGACCTATGTGACCGATCCGGATGGCTCCATCACTTTCGGGGCTGTCTTCCTCACCCGATACGATGACGGCTGCTGGGGCTACAAGGACATGGAGGAAAGTGCGGGGCCGGTCGAATCCCGCGCGCCACTGAGCCTGTTGGCCCTGCTGTCCGAGCTGAAAGATCCGGACAGCTACGCTCATGCTTGGCGGCAGCGCTGTCAGAACTGGGCCGCGATTCCCGACTACGCCGAAGGCGACAAGATCAGGCTCGCAGCGCCTGTGATGCTCTCCGATGGCAGCACCTGCCAGATCGTCACAGCGACGCACTACAGGCGCGGGCGGCAAAAGCGCCGCTGTTATCGCATCGAGGAAACCGGCGCGCTCGTGCGCCTGTCGAAAGCGACGCTCGCTGGCTCGGAGCTGCTCAGCTCCGCAAAGGGCGCGGCAAGTCCTGTGCTGGCCGAGTTTATGGCGGGGCAGCGGGAATGACATGGATCTCGCCCACGGCGGGTCTGAGCGGACCTTCATCATCAATCAATCGAGAGGCAGCTGTGCAGGACAAAGCTGGCTTTCGCTGCGCGCGTACGAATGACTGCTATCAATGCGTTCGGACCGAGCCAACGGTGAAAATATCCCAGCCAATTGCGCGTTTTAAATGCATGCGTAGCTGAAACAGTGACAGTCGGTCAACTAAATGAAACCGGCACTTTTCGGCTTCTGTCGACGGTGAGCGAGAATACATCTGGGCGGGCATAGTGGCCGCTTGCATCGAATTTTCTACGTGAGGCGCGGGCAGCGGATACGTCTATATCGGCCCAAAGAAGCCCCTTTTCGCGGTGCATCGGACCGGCTGCGATTCCACCAAAAGGTTTATAGATGACGGCGTCGCCGGCATTGACCCATTCATCGTTGCTCGGGAATAGAATGTCGCGATGAGGGATACCTTCGGGAATGTCAGACGCTTCAAGTGCCGTTGCGCATCCAATGACCCAACACCCGCCCTCGCGCGCGATGTGCTGCATCGTGGCAAGCCACGTCTCACCTGTGTCCCAGGTCGGGGCGACGTAGATGTCGATGTTTTGTGCATAAAGCGCATAGCGCGCCAAGGGCATGTAGTTTTCCCAACACAGTAGCGCACCGATACGCCCGACCGCAGTTTCGACCACGTTCAGGCCAGACGCGTCGCCAAAGCCCCAAATCATGCGTTCGGGGTTGGTCGGCATCAGCTTACGATGATTGTTCACGATCCGACCGTCGGCATCAATGATCGCGCAGGAATTGAAAATCGTCGAACCCGATACATCCCCGTCGATTTCCTGATAGCCGACCACAATGACCATCTCGTGCTCTGCGGCAGCTTCTTGCAACGGGGCCATGCCATCTCGGCTCAAGTCGATAGAGTTGGCCTGCGAAAGCGCAAACAATTCGTCCGTCTTGCCCATGTCCGCACCTGGCGACAGACGCCAACAAAACGTCGGGTATCCGGGAAACCATGTTTCTGGAAAGACCATCAATTTGGCACCGTCTTTTGCGGCCTGCGTAACAAGATTGATCCCGCACTCCATGCTGGCTGCGAGGTTCAGATAGACGGGCGGTTCCTGGACAACTGCGACTTTCATGACGATATCCTTTTTGTTGTGATTAGCCCCTGCGTGCGGGGATTGTTCGAAATTGGGCAAGTATGGCCGCTAGAATATCTGCTCAATTGGCTGTCCCAGCGCCATGGCTCCGGCGTATTCGGCCTGCACCTCTTTTTGCAGCGGATGATAGCGTGCGGCCTGAATGTCGCGGAACCGGCGCTCAAGTTCTGTCTTGCGATAGAAGCTCGCGCCGCCAGCTAACTCCATAGCCAGCTCCACCGTCCGGATCGCGTTTTCTTCGACCAAGCGGCGGCCAATCATCACGTCATTGATGGTTTCGGCAGAGGGGGCATTGCGTTCCACGGCTTCGATCATGAAGTTGTGCGCTATACGTGCAGCGGCCAATGCTGTATCCATTCGTCCGGCAATCGATTGCACCCTATGCGACACGGGTTTCTTTGCGGCAATGCTCACCGCAATCTCTCGCGCGCTTTCGGCAATGCCCAAATATACCGAGTAGATCAGCGGAAACGCGATGGTGGCGATCATCTGAAACGCCGGATGCCACTCGCCCGCAACGCGCTTGAGGGGGATTTTGTCATCCGCGATGAACAGCCCGTCGATTGTGATGTCATGCGAACCAGTTCCCCGCATGCCCATGGTGCGCCACGTATCCAGCACAGTGACCTCAGGCGCG
The DNA here is from genome assembly GCF_947497285.1 of uncultured Aliiroseovarius sp. Classification (GTDB taxonomy): domain Bacteria; phylum Pseudomonadota; class Alphaproteobacteria; order Rhodobacterales; family Rhodobacteraceae; genus Aliiroseovarius. Next base: position 93,506 of record NZ_CANMFT010000009.1, read on the forward strand.
GCAAGCGGTACGCCGAAATGCAGGACCGTCTTGTCGCCGTCTTCGTCATTGATGGCACCCGTCATCAGCAGATCACCAGCAGGCGCGCCGGATGAGAACACTTTGCGGGCGGTGATCCGATACCCGCCGTCTACTTTTTCAGCCGTGCCCGAGCCACCGATCCAGTCGGACCCGCCTGAACTCAACAACACAATTTTTTCTTCCGCGATCCGTCGCAGGAGCGGTTCAACAATATGACCAGCGGTTTCCTGATGATGCCAGCGCCACGCTGGAATAGCGACCTGGTGGGTGTGCATCGAAAGGGCAAGCCCGGTTGACCCACAGGCCCCGGCGATAATGCGCAGCATGTCACATAGCGCTCGTACGTCGGCCCCGCCGCCGCCAAGCTCTAACGGAACACCTGCCGAAATCAGTCCTGCGCTTTTCAACTCAGCGTAATTGGCGTCGATAAACCTGTCATTGTCATCATAGTCAGCCGCCCGTTCAGCGAACGTTTTTGCCAGAGCATTGGTTGTCTCATTCAGGCTTGCAGCGGTTGTAGCTCGATCAATAAATTTGTTCATAGCGAAATCTCCGTTTCCATCAAAATGCTCGCTCAGGGTCACAGGACGGTCTGCTTTGCGATAGTCCAGAAACTGTACTGGCTACATTCGGGCATCCCGACTACGCTCGGATAGACGCGTTAGCGGTTCAACAGGAGATACATCATGCAAGGTGGTTACGGGCAGTTTTGCCCAATTGCGATGGCAGCGGAGATCTTGTGTTCGCGCTGGACGCTACTGTTGATACGGGAATTCCTGTGCGGCAGCACGCGGTTCAACGACCTCAGGCGTGGCTTACCGCGCATGTCGCCGACATTGCTGTCAAAGCGATTGGTCGAATTAGAAGCGGCAGGCGTGATCAAGTCCACCAAGACAGACAAAGGCGTCAAAGAGTATCGTCTGACAATGGCTGGCGAAGAATTAAGGCCCCTCGTTATGGGGATCGGTGTGTGGGGGCAACGATGGGTCGAAAGCGGGCTTTCGCTCGACAATCTCGACCCAGAATTGCTGATCTGGGACATGCACCGCGGCCTAAACATTGACCCGTTGCCCAAGAAACGAGTGTGCCTTCAGTTTGTCTTCAATGATCTTGCGACCGCAAAGCAGAACAACTGGCTTCTGGTGGATCCAAATACCGGCGTTGAGGCTTGTTATACTGACCCAGGTCACGAAGTTGACCTCTACGCGGAAAGCCACTTGCGAACCATGACGGCTATCTGGATGGGCGTCGATACAGTTGAGAAAGCGGTGGAAGGCGGGCGGATGGTCTTGACGGGCACCCCCGAGATCGCAATTTGCATGCAGAAATGGCTTGGCCTCAGCCCCTTCGCCCACGAAGAGCGGATGGCCAGTTGATACATTAAAGTGTCGGCGATGATTGAAGAGGATAGCGACGGCGAAAGTGACGTCGCTATGCACACCAGTTACTCGCCCACTGATGAATAGTCGGCAATAACCTGAAAGCCGACATTAGCTGCATTGCGGAAATACTTCACTATGGGCTCAGAGTCAGATTTCGCCGCGCTTCCAATGAACGGCGGCTTCGAGCTTCACATATGATTATGTCCCTCCGGCATTCGATCCCCGAGTTGTGCGACTTGATGTGATCACAATGGCCTTGCCGTTTACGACGCCACGCGGAATGATGAAGTATTGGCTAACGATAAGCTCGGAGAAAGCGCGATGGACGAAAGGGGAAAGGGTGGTCAGCACCTCGATCTCGAAGGGCAATGCGCGACTGACCTGACGGGTCACCGTTTCCCAATTGATGTGCACTTTGCAGACATGCCCGATGACCTCGGAAAGCTTCTGGTCCGTGGTCTCAGAGAGCATTTCCGTGGCTGCTGAAGCGAATGCGTATGACGCGTGGTTTCGCGCGCAGGTAAAGGCCGCGCTTGAGGATGCACGCGCTGGAACTTCACAGGTTCAGGTAATGCAGGCCGCGCAGGCTTTGATTGATGCGACGCGTCAGGGCCAATCCAAGCCCTGAGCAAGCCTTGGAGGTCAGTGTGGTCTGATCCCGCCACCCTGAAAAGCGAAAGCGGGCTTTTTGTCCTTTGGAATTCAGACCCTGATCCAAAGGAAAATCCCCATGTCCAAGCCCAAACCGGCAAACCCGGCTTTCCCAATCTCTGACACTGATCTCGCAAATGCCATCGCGCAAATCGGCGCGGAGATCGACCACCAACCCCTGCGCAGTTCAGCGCTCGCGCGTATCATGCGCGAGACGTTTCATGGCAGCGATGCCGGCGGTGCCTGGGACTGGCGCATGGCCTATGACCTGATGCAGGCCGCGGCTGTTCAGGTGCTGCTGCGTGGGGACGGCGCGGCAGGTGATATCGCCGCTGCAAGGCTGCTTGCCTCGCGGCTCCTGACGGAAACCCGCCGCTCCGAGCAGCAGATCCGGCTGCAGCAGTTTTCCACGCCGCTGCCATTTGCGGCGCTGGTCTTGCAGGCCACGGCGATCCGCAAGGGCGAGACCGTTCTGGAGCCCTCGGCGGGCACCGGTGCACTGGCCGCTTTCGCCGCCCGGGCTGGTGCCACGCTTTTGCTCAACGAGATCGACCCCTCTCGCCAGCGCCTCCTGCGCGCGGTTTTCGGCGGAGAGGTCACAGGCCATGACGGCGAGCATATCGATGATCTGCTGCAGACGCCGGTTCTACCCGACGTCGTGGTGATGAACCCGCCCTTCGCCTCATCGGTCGATCGCTCCCAAGACAAGCACATCGCCGCCAAACATCTCGTCGCGGCTGCCAAGCGTCTCGCGCCCGGTGGGCGGCTGGTGGCGATCATGCCGCCGGGATTCACACCCGAACGCGATGCCGCGCATTGGTCCCGCGCCTGCGGTCTCCTGACGCTGCGACTGGCGTTGACGATGCCGGGGCAGGTCTACCGCAAACTCGGCACCTCTGTCGAAACCCAGCTGATGGTCTTCGACAAGGTGCAGGAGGACGGCGAGATGATCCGCGTCCCTGTGCGGGATCTGGATGAAGCCTTGGCATATGTTGATGCTGTGGCCTCAACCCGGACCGAGATGCGCCCCGCCCAACGGGCGGCAGCGGTTACTGCTGCGCGACCGACCGTTGCACCATCTGCCCCGCGCAAGACCGCCGCTGCGCCTGTTGCGGCCTCCAAACCCCGGGCCAATGCCGTCCGTCCGCTCAGCTTCACAAGCTTTGAGACCCCTCGCGACAACACGCCGGTCTCGGACATCTATGCGCGCTACCGTCCGCAGCGGATCGAGATCGCGGGTGCGCAGGAACATCCCACCCCGCTCGTCGAGAGCATCGCCATGGCCTCGGTTGCCCCGCCGATGCCCTCAAACACGGTCAGTGATGACTTGCGCCTGCCCGCACGGTTGATCGAGGAGGGAGACCTATCCGAGGCGCAGCTGGAAACCATCATCATGGCGCATGATGCCCATGGGCGTGATCTGCCCGGTCGGTTTACAATCGATGACGACCAGACCAAGCTGACGCGCGCCGATGATGATCCGGACGCACGGGCCTATCGCCTTGGCTATTTCCTCGGCGACGGCACCGGTTGCGGCAAGGGCCGCGAATGCGCCGGGCTCATTCTCGTGAACTGGCTTTCCGGACGCAGAAAGGCGATCTGGGTCTCCAAATCCGCCACGCTCATCGAGGACGCCATCCGCGACTGGACCGATCTCGGCGGCTCGCCAGCCGACATCCAGCCGCTCTCCAAATGGAAACCGGACCAGTCCATCCCGATGGGCGACGGTATCCTTTTTGTCACCTACGCCACGCTGCGGTCCGCGGGCAAATGCGGCACCACGCGACTGAGCCAGATTCTCGACTGGATGGGCGAAGACTTCGACGGCGTGCTGGCTTTTGATGAGGCCCATGCCATGCAGAACGCGGCAGGGTCCGAGCAGGGCAGGGGGGTCAAACCCTCCCAGCAGGGCCTTGCTGGCCTGCGGCTGCAACTGGCCGCCCCGCGCGCTCGTGTCTTCTACATCTCGGCTACGGGGGCCACGAGCGTCTCGAACCTCGCCTATGCCGCGCGTCTCGGTCTCTGGGGGCAGGGCCCCGAATACCCCTTCCCAAGCCGCGAGAGCTTCGTTTCTGCGATGGAAGCCGGCGGCGTGGCTGCCATGGAGGTGGTCGCGCGTGATCTCAAGACGCTCGGGCTCTACACGGCGCGTGCCCTCAGTTTTGATGGGGTGGAGTATGACGTGCTCGAACACGCGCTGACCCCGGCCCAGATCGAGATCTACGACGCATACGCGGGTGCTTTTCGGATGATCCACCACAATCTCGAAGCGGCGCTGACTGCGACCGGCGTCAACGACGCCTCGGGCGAGACCAATGCGTCGGCTGCTCACGCCTCGGCCAAGTCCCGCTTCGAGAGCACGAAACAGCGCTTCTTCAACCATCTCCTGATGGGCATGAAAGCCCCGACCATCATCCGCGCGATCAAGGACGATCTGGCGGCGGGCAAGGCTTGCGTCATCCAGGTGGTTTCGACAGGCGAGAGCCTGCTGAAACGCCGGCTTGAGACGATGGACCCCGAGGATGAACTCGTCGAGGGTGCCTTGACGCCGCGCGATTACGTCCTGGGCTACCTCGAACAGGCCTTCCCGATCCATGCGCAAAAGCTGGTCGAGGTCGACGGCAATATGGTGGCGGAACCCTTGCGGGATGAGACCGGCGCGCTCGTCGTCTCGCGCGAGGCGCTCGCCCTGCGCGATGCGGCCATGATGGAGTTGATGACGCTGGCGCCGATCCCCTCGGCGCTCGATCAGATCCTCTGGGCTTTTGGCGACGAGGCCGTCGCAGAGGTCACGGGTCGGTCCATCCGCCCTTTGAAGGCCGAGGATGGTCATCTCTTCATCGAGAAGCGCGCCGCCAGCAGCAATTCATCCGAGACCCAAGCCTTCATGGACGGCGAGAAGGATATCCTTATCTTTTCCGATGCGGGCGGGACGGGCCGGTCCTATCACGCGGCGCAAACGGCGAAGAACCAGAAACGGCGGCGGCACTATCTTCTGGAGCCCGGCTGGCGCGCGGATGCGGCCATCCAGGGGCTCGGGCGCACGCATCGCTCGGCTCAGGTCAGCGCGCCCTTCTTCCGGGTCTGCACCTCGGATGTGCATGGCGAAAAACGCTTCACCTCGACTATAGCCAAGCGCCTCGACCAGCTGGGGGCCTTGACCAAGGGTCAGCGCGAGACCGGCTCGCAAGGCATGTTCCGCGAGGAGGACAATCTCGAAAGCCCGATCGCGCGAGCGGCGCTGCGTGGGTATTTCGCCGATCTTGCCGCCGGGCGCGCTGAGGCGATGGGCTACGAGAGCTTCACCGACTGGACCGCCCTGCGGCTGATCGACAAGGACGGGGTGCTGCTCGAGGAGCTGCCGCCGATCCAGCGGTTTCTCAACCGAGTTCTGGCCCTTCCCATCCACATGCAGAACGCACTCTTTGCCGAGTTCATGCGCCGGATTGCCGATCAGACTGAACGGGCGCGCGCGGCGGGCACGCTCGATCTCGGCGTCGAAACCCTGCGCGGCGAAAAGATCGAACAGGTCTCCACGGAGGATCTCTGGACCTGCCCGAAATCCGGCGCCGTGACGCGGATCATCGGACTTGAGGTGACGGACCCAGTGTATGTCCTGGGCGCCAAAGAGGCCATATCGCGCAATCCCGACAAGCTGCCGATGGTTAACCGCGTCTCCGGTCGCGCGGCGCTCATCTCGGCGCGGCCCATGCAGATGTATGACGAGGACATCGTCACGCTGATGCGCAAGGCGGTGCGGCCAAACGGGTCGAGCTATCTCGAAGAGGCACGGTTTGAGTCCTCGGCTTGGGAAGAGATCGACAGGCCTGAGTTCGCACGTCTTTGGGATGCCGAGGCTGCGTCCCTGCCAAAAACCACCACGACCAAGCTCTACCTGCTGACCGGGCTGCTGCTGCCGATCTGGAAGGATATTCCGACCACCAATGAGCGCATCTACCGGGTCACGCCCGATGGGGCGACCGCCATGATCGGGCGCACGCTGAGCGAGGAAGGGGCGGCCGCGCTGCGCGCCCGCTTCCTCGTCTCCAATCCGCAAACGCCACAGGAGATGTTGACCGCCGCCCTCGGCACCACCGCGCCTGTCGATCTGGGCCGGGGTCTGACCCTGACCCGTCGCCGTGTCGCAGGCGAGATGCGCCTCGAGCTGGGCGGCGCGGATCGGGGCATGATTGATGGCCTCAAGGCAATGGGGTGTTTCACTGAGATCATCGCCTTCCAGCTGCGGGTGTTCCTGCCGCACGGGGACGGGATCGACGCGGGAAGCATTCTGGCCCGGATCGTGGGGCAGCGAGCCGCTAGAGCAGCAGAACAAGCCGCCTGAAAAGTCAAAGCGGGCTTCCGGTCGGGCGTCGCGGATCGGGGTTTGCCGGTCTGCGCTTACCGGGCGCGCGCTGACCAATGCCACGCCCGGCCCCCCCCAAATTCAGACGAGAGGACAGACCCATGACCAATCCCCAGATCGACTATGCCGCGATGGCGGCTCAGTTGCGCGCGGAGCGCGAAACCACCTTGAAGGCGACCCGAGCGGAGCTGCTCGCGCAACTACGTGCGCTTGGCATCAGCGGGGTCACTGCCGAATACGAAGGCTATGGCGACTCCGGCAATGTCGAGGATGTGACGGTGCAGCCTGCAGAGGTCCAACTGCCGGAGGCGCTTGCCACAGAGGTTGGCGATTTCGCCTGGTCGCTCGCCTATCATCATCACCCGGGGTTTGAAAACAACGAGGGCGGCTACGGCACGCTGACCTGGGACATAGCACTAGACAGCATCACCCTCGATCATGCCGACCGCTATGTCGAATGCTCGCACAGCTATGACGAGGGGCTGTGAGATGGCCCATCCGCTTCATCATGCTGAAAGCTCTGCCCGGAAATTCGGCGGGGTGCCGTCTGACTATCAGGCTGTGCACGATTGGTTTGACGCCTCGAAAGAGCATCTCGCGCTCTTCACGCACCGAGCCATGCGCCACCACGCTCAAGGCCTGTTCGAGGCCGAACGTGTCTTCGGCCTGACCCTGACCAATAGCGCAGGTCGAGAGATCCCCGTGCGCTGGATCGGCGAGCAGCATGTCCGCGAAGACTGTCAGGGCCGCATTCCGAGCATGGCGGACTGGCTTCGACGGATCCAGCCTGAGCCATGGATGGCAAATGGCCACATCGACCGGCATGTCGGCAATGAGCCCTGCGGCGACCCAAGGGTTGCCTGGGCCTCCGAGGTCGCCGCCGGAAGAACGGTTCTTGGCCTGAAGGATTGGATGGCGTCGCGCGCGACGCAAGCCACGCAAAGCGCCTGACAGCTCTTGGCCGTTTGCCAAACGAATACTGCATGGAAGCCCGGTTGGACGATCGGGCTTCTTGCATCGTTTCCCCACCATTCTTCTTGAGGAGGATCGCATGACACTCGAAGACATCAAGGCGGCCGTCGATGCCGGCCAGACCGTGCATTGGGCCAATACCGGCTACGTTGTCCACAAGGACCGGCTTGGGCAGTACCTGATCACCTATGTGCCGAACGGCAGCTGCATCGGTCTGACCGACCAGGAAGGGCAACGGTTGAACGGCAAAGAGGCGGAGTTCTTCATCGCGCGGTCGGAGGACAGCGTTGAAAATTCGGGCAGCCAATCAAGACCAGACGGGCAGGGGAGGGGCGTAGCACCCGGAGGCGCGGGGGCCTTCCCACTCGGACGGCAGCTCTGACCCGTGGGCGGGGCTGAAAGGAAAGCAGGCTTTCTGATTTGTGATCCCTCAAGGGGTCGAGAAAGCAATCCCGGATGCGCTGGCAAGAACGTCAGGCACCGAACAATCTGAAAAGGAACCATCCCATGTTCGCAGGAACCCTCACCCGCAATGTCGAGACCGCAGCCGCTCAGTACACCGGCATGATCCACTCGACGCGCTTTGACATCGCCATCCAGTTGGAGGCGCGGGCCAAGATGTCCGAACGCAGCCCGGATTTTGACGTGACGGCAGTCAACAAATCCGGTCGCAAGGTGCGCATCGGCACGGCCTGGAACGAGACCGGCAATACCAGCGGCAACCCCTACGTCTCGATGCAGATCGATGTCGGCTTGGGCCCGTTCCGGGTCAACGCGGTGCAGACGAAAGAGGCGCGCGCGACCCAAAGCGGCGAATTCGAGATCATCCCGCTGGTCTCGAACGGCCTGATGAAGTCCGGCTCGATCTCGGGCGAGTTGACCGCCATGGACGCTGACAACGCCTTCACCGGCTACATCGCCAACATGATGTTCGATCTGGAGTTCATGCTGATCGAGAACAGCTACAAATCCGAGGAGACCCACCCGGATTACCGCGTCGAGGTCAGCTCGCCCCGGGGCACACCGATCCGCGTCGGCTCGGCCTGGATGGCCAAAAGCAGCCGCACGGGCAATGACTACCTGTCACTGCTGATCAACACGCCTGATGGCGACCTGCGCGTCAACGCCGTGCAGAACGAAGAACAGCGCGGCGGGCAGACCTTCTCGATCATCCCGTTCATCGACAGCGGTGAGCAGCCGCAGGACGCGGGCGCGGGGCTCTCCTTGGTCGCCTAATCGGCGCGCGAGGGGGAGACGATCTGAACCCAAAGGGGAACCGTGGGATCACGGTTCCCCTCTTTCCGTGTCCGTTGGCGTGAAGGACGCCACCCGCTTGCGATCAGGTGTAAATGTGATGCATAAATATATTATCGTAACATCGAGGGCGGGCGCGTGGCGGCTAGATCAGGGACGGTTCCATGGTTCGAGAGCTTTAATGTTGAGGCAGAGGTTGCAGATCTCCTCGCCCATATCGAGCGCTGCACCGGATTCGCGCTACCCGCCCGAAAGCGTGAAGTCATCATGACCCATGCAAGGGCGAAGCTCGACAGGACAAGGCAGGCATATCTGGAGGCCAAGGCGGCGGGAAAACCGGTGTCCACATCGCACAGGGCTTATCTGACCGACCTGCAGGACACGATCTTCATGGCGATCCCGGAAGAGAACCTCGCGCGGATGCCGCTGAGCGAGCAGGTTCTCAACGACCCGTCATTTTACGCGGATGCCATGCACCGCGCCGCTGCGATCAGCGAGGATGAGCTTTTCATGGTGCTGTCCTCTTCGCTGAAAGACATGACAGTCCAAGACGCCCGGGCCTTCTTCTCGAAGCTTTGGCACGGCACGATCGATGACAATGCCCGTAAATACGCCGAAGCCTTGAAGCGCCCCGAGCGTGAACCGCAGCCCTTTCGTCCGGGGAACACCGTGTAAGATCGGAGCCATTCTCTTGGCTTGAGCCGTACCGAGGTTGGCCGCCTCAAACCCCCTTTCCCAAAGGTGGCACCCTGTGCAGCGCGCGAAAGCCGTTGAAGGCGCTGTGGGGACGTCTACTGTCGCCAACATGATGAACCGGGATCACATGCGCGCCTTCTTTCGGCGCACCGCGGCGCTTGTCTCCTTTGTCGCACTGCTCTGGGCGGTTCACCTCCTCAATTGGACTATCGGTTACGGCTTGAACCCGGCCTTCGGCCTGATCCCCCGGCACGTAAGCGGATTGGATGGTGTCATCGCCATGCCCCTCCTGCATGGAAGTTTCGCGCACCTTATGGCAAATACGCCGCCGCTATTGGTGATGGGTGGGCTGTTGGTGGCAACGACCACGCGAGCCTTGCTGCCGGTGAACGCCGTGGTGATCGGCCTCGGCGGCGGTTTTGTCTGGCTGTTCGGAAGCTCGGCCATCCATATCGGCGCGTCAGGGCTCGTCTTCGGCTGGTTTGGCTTCCTCGTCGCGCGCGGCCTCGTGGATCGCTCACTGATCACGCTGGGCGCGACACTGGTGGTCGGTTTGCTCTACGGTTCCATTCTCTGGGGCGTTCTTCCGGGTCAACCTGGCGTCTCGTGGGAGGCTCATCTGTTCGGCGCTTTGGCCGGCGCGGCCGCTGCATTGCTTGTGCAAACGCATGTCCATGCGCCGCGCCTCGGCGGCGTCGATCTGGACTGAAGCGGGCCACCTGTCGTTGCCGGCCCAGACTTGCCGTTCACATAATCGACGAGCGCTGCAACGCAGCTTCTCCAAACCAGCCGTTCGTGAACTGCGCAGAATTTTCAACAGGGCAATGACCAGGTCAGCGGACATAGCACCAGTTCACTCCCTCGCAAGAAATGAGCGTTTACGATCCTAAGCGGACATGGTCTTATCGAGCGCTGCACGAAAATTCTGAAGTCTTGCGACTGCAAGGAGGTCAGCAAAACTTCAGGAAAGCTGAATCTAGGTTCAAGCGTCTTGGCAGTGACCCAACAATGCGGAAATCGCCATATATAAACCTAACCAATACCACCATCACCCAAAAAAGCTGTGACGTAAGTTACTGGTGACTGGAGAGACGTTCGCGATCATCTGGACCCATTAACTTCTCTGGAACTTGTGTGGTCGAGGCGGTCAACATTTCGACCGCCTCGGTTTTACTAATCTGCGCCGTGCGCGAGGTCTTTCGCTGTCAGAATGCGCTTCTGCAGGACCGCAATAAGCACAACAAGGCCAAGGCCAAAGGCGTCCGTCAGCCAGCCACCTGCGATCATTGACAAACCCGCTGCCAGAAGGGCAACCCGAACGACAGCACCTGCGTGTCCGATGAACCACCCCTGAACGGCACAGGAGAGAAGATAGACGCCTACAATCGCAGTGATAGCGATGTGGCCGATCTCGAACCAAGTGCCTTCAAGCAGCATCGCAGGGGAGTAGAAGAACATATAAGGGACCACAAAGGCCGCTAAGCCGATCTTGAAACTCTCGACGCTGGTTTTTACCGGGTCGGACCCTGCCAACGCAGATCCGGCGTAAGCCGCCAGGGCGACAGGCGGGGTGATCGCCGACATCACAGCGAAGTAGAAAATGAACAGGTGAGCAATCAACGGCTCTACGCCAAGATTGACGACGCCCGGTGCGATGACACTTGCTGCGACAGCATAAGCTGCGGTTGTGGGCATTCCCATCCCTAGCACGATGGAAACGACCATGGCGAAGAACAGCGCCAAGATCTGGCTCTGGTCCGCAAGCGCCAGCAGAACTGTCGAGAAGCGGGAGCCGATACCAGTCAGGGCGATGACACCCACGATGATGCCCGCGGTCGCGCAGACCGCCACCAGTTGCAGAACCATGCGCGCGCCATTGTCGAGCGCGTTAAACAGCTGCTTCGGCCCCATCCGGTGCGGCGTGAGCCAGGAAACCACGGCGGCCGTAATCATCGCCAGGGTTCCGCAACGGATCACCGAGTATCCAGCGAAGAGGGCATATATCAGCACGATGATGGGGGTCAGAAGATAGATCTGACGGATCAGCACACCGAACTTGGGCAGTTGCTCCCGCGGGAGGCCTTTCAGGTTCGCCTTCTGCGCCGCCAGGTCGATCATGAAATAGACCGAGAGGAAATAGAGCGCCGCCGGAATGATCGCGGCCGAGACGATCTCCATGTAGGGGATGCCGGTGATTTCGGCCATGATGAAGGCGCCTGCGCCCATGATCGGCGGCATGATCTGCCCGCCTGTCGATGCCGCGGCTTCAACCGAAGCGGCGGTCTGCGGCTTGTAGCCCACCTTTTTCATCATCGGGATGGTCAGCGATCCGGTGGCCACCACGTTGCCCGCCGAGGTGCCGTTGATCATGCCCATCAGGCCGGAGGCGAAGATCGCCACCTTGGCCGGGCCGCCGCGCTTGTGCCCGGCAGCGGCGAAGGCAAGGTTGACGAAGTATTCGCCGACCCGCGTGGTCTGCAGGAAGGCGGCGAAGATCACGAAGAGGATGATGTAGGTCGACGAGATCGCGATGGGTGCGCCAAGGATGCCGTTGTCGGTGAAGATGTAGGAGAAGAAGCGCTTGGCATCATATCCGCGGTGCTCAAAAATGCCCGGCAGCCAGGGTCCGAGGAAGGAATAGGCGACAAAGATCGACGCGATGATCACCAGGGCCATACCTGCCAGGCGGCGGGTCAGTTCGATGATCAGGATCACGCCGGTGATCGCCGCCCACATGTCTCCGGGCAGCGCCATCGGCATACCGGCGCGCAGCTGCAACTGGCGTGCAAAGAAGATCAGGTAGGCGGTCGCGACCAGCGCGGCGACGGCCAACAGGATGTCGCCGGCGGAAAATGCGCGGCGGTCGCGTTGCGGGAAAAGCCAGCCATGCAGGATGGCCAGCGCCGTCCCGGCGGCCAGCGGAATGCCGAAGGACGACATGGCCCAGGCGGGGGGCAGCGCCACACCCATGAGCGTGCCATTGATCCAAATCGCGGCAACGGAGATCAGCGCATAGCCGATGCCTGCAGCGGCAAGACCCAGCAGGGCCAGCGACATCGGGTTGCGGATTTCGCCCTCGGCGTCCTCGGACAGCGACGTGGCGCCAAACAATAGAAAGCCCAGAAACAGCCCGCCGCCGACATGGCTCAGGCGATAGGCCCAGGTCTCGAGCGGATAGACGTTCATGACCAGCAGATGAAAGACCGAGTAGGCGACACACATCGTGGCGATGGCCATATTGCGCGTGCCAGTGAAATCCCGCTGATTGCTGGCAAGCGGGTCTTCATCCACATGCGCCTTGGCGGTTTCCTGTTCGATCAGCGAAAGGTCCGGCTCGGCCTCGGGCCGGCCATGAGAGTCCTGTGTCTTGGTCATGATGGGTCACCCATGAAAGGGGTTGAATGGTGAGCACGGGCGGGAGACAAGGCTCGACCGCCCGTGCAGCGCAAACGCGGGACGCGCTTACTTCTGGTCAGCAGGGATCTCGTAGCCGTTCTCTTCGAACCACTTGACGGCCCCCGGATGGAACGGGATCACGGTGTTCTTGAGCACGTTCTCGGCCAGGGTTTCCTTGGCAGCGGCGTGGTTCTGGACCATCCGCTCCGGGTTTTCCATCGCCAGCTTGGTGATCTCGTAGGCCAGGCTTTCAGGCATGTCCTGATGCGCGATGGCGAAGTTCCACAGCGACACGGTCTGGAGCGGTTCCGGCTGATCCTCGTAGGTGTTGGCCGGAATGGTGAACTCCTGCATCGCGGGCGCAAGTTCCTTCATCGTCGCCAGGGTTTCCGGCCCCATCGACAGGAAGCGCACGTCGTTTTCCACCGCCAGCTGGGCGTAGGCGCCGGTCGGCAGGCCCGCGGCGTAGACGAAGGCGTCGATCAGCCCGTCCTTGAGTTGGCCCGCAGTGTCCGAGCCGCCAGCATTGCTGATGGTGGCGCCCGAGTCGGTCGCTTCGAAGTAGCGCGTCCAGTAGGTGGCCGAGGTGCCGCCTGCCGGGCCGACGCCGATCCGCTTGCCGTTCAGATCCTGAAAGTTCTGGATGTCCGACGAAGCCAGGACCGCCGCCTGCAGCGGCGTCTGGTACATCGGGAACAACGCGCGCACGTTTTCATGCGGAACGCCGGGCATCAGCGGGCTTTCGCCGCGATAGGCCTCGTCGGCGGGTCCAAGCGTCACGAAGCCAAGCTGGTGCTCGCCGGTTTCCACCAGCGTCACGTTCTGCACCGGGCCGCCGGTGATTTCGACACCTGCGTTCAGGTCCAATTCTTCGCTGAGCATGGCACCGAAACCCGAGCCATAGGTGAAGTAGGTGCCGCCCTGGCTACCGGTGCCGATGGTGATGCTGTTGGGCCAGCCGTCGCGATCCTGCGCGGCGACGGGCATCGCGATCGTGGCGCACAGCGCCGCGACTGCGGAAATGGTCTTGAATTTCATGGAACTTCCTCCTCCGATGAGTCCTCCGATGCGCCCCGTATTTTGGGGGCAGCAACAATAAACAGATCATGCGGGGATGGACGGCCTTGGGCTATGCGCCAAATTTTATATTCAATTATGAAATAATCAGGCCGTAGCTTCCAACTCCGGCAGATGGCTTTCAAGCACGGCCAGAAATGCGTCGCGTGCCGGATCTCTTGTGCCGCGCGTCCATGCCGCCGCGAGGATCAGTTTTGACCGCGTCGTGCCATCCGGAATGGTCAGGGGAACGAAAGTCACGCCCGGAACCTGAAGCCGCGACGTCCAGCGCGGGACGATGGCGAGGCCTGTTCCCGCCGCAACGAGGTTGACGATGGTTTGCTTTTCTTCGGCCACCTGGGCAATGCGCGCGGTCAGTCCGACATCGACAAAGAGCTTGATTGTCAGATCGTGCGAATGTGGACGGGACCGGCGATCCGGCACGATCAGAGGTTCGTCTGCCAGATCAGAGATCGCAATACTGCTTTGATCAGCCAACCGATGGTTCTCTGGCAAGGCGACTACGGCGGTTTCGAAAAACAGCGCCCGGAAGTTGAGCCGTTGATCGCGCACATCCGGAGGTCGACAGAAAGCGATATCGAGCGAGCCGCTCAGCAGTTTCGGCAAGAGGTGGATGGTCTTCTGTTCGAAGAGCTGGATTTCGAGATCAGGTTGCTCCTCACGCACCAGCTTCAAGAGTTGCGGGATCAATCCTGCGGCCGCGCTATCGATGGCGCCAACTTTCAGGACCGGCGTCTCTGACTTGCGCACGTTGCGCACCTTTTCTTCAAATTGCTCAGCCTGCGCGACCAGAGCGCGAGCCTCTTCGAGAATGCTGGTGCCCGCTTCGGTAAGGGATACGCTGCGCGTGGTCCGGAGGAACAGTCGCGTTTCAAGCTTGTCCTCAAGTAAGCGAATTTGCCGTCCCAGAGAGGCAGGCAACATATCGAGCGATTGCGCGGCCCGCCCGAAATGCAGGGTTTCCGCGACCGCAAGGAAGCATCTGATCTGGTCGGTATCCAATCTCGCGGTTCCAATAGCCACTATTTCACATCTGTATATAATCTTACGCAGATTGAGGGCGGCAAGTCCAGAGCTGTAGCGTCATGTCAAGTGTCGGACTGACGTCACACAGGAGGAGATAAGATGACGATCCAGCAAACAGCCCCTGCAAATGGCGCATCAGTGCAGTCGCAGGAACTCAACGAACGGACCCAGGAAATGAAAACCTACAAGATCGCCTCCATTCCCGCCGATGGTATCGGCCCCGAAGTCATCGCCGCCGGGCACCAGGCGCTGGAAGCGTTGGCACGCCGTGACGGCGGTTTTGCGTTCGATGTTACCGAGTTCGATTGGAGTTCAGAGCGCTACAAGAAGACCGGGGCATTGATGCCAGAGGACGGCACCGAACAGCTGAAAAATTTCGACGCAATCTTTTTCGGTGCGGTTGGCGCGCCGGACGTGCCCGATCACGTGACGCTCTGGGGTCTGCGCCTGCCGATCTGCCAGGGCTTTGACCAATACGCCAACGTGCGCCCAACTAAGATCCTGCCGGGAATCTCCTCGCCGCTGGCCGGTGTTGGCCCGGGCGATCTTGACTGGGTGATCGTGCGCGAAAACTCAGAAGGCGAATATTCCGGCGTAGGCGGTCGCGCCCATCGGGGAATGCCGGAGGAAGTGGCGACTGAAGTGTCGATCTTCACCCGCGTCGGCGTAGAGCGGATCATGCGCTATGCCTTCAAACTGGCACAGTCGCGCTCTCGCAAATTCCTGACTGTCGTGACCAAGTCGAACGCACAGCGCCACGGCATGGTGATGTGGGACGAAATTGCGCTGGAAGTATCCAAGGATTTCCCGGATGTGACTTGGGACAAAATGCTGGTCGACGCCATGACCGTTCGCATGGTTAAGAACCCGAAATCGCTCGACACGATTGTGGCCACCAACCTGCACGCAGATATTCTGTCTGATCTTGCCGGCGCGTTGGCGGGGTCTCTCGGCGTTGCGCCCACCGGCAACATTGACCCCGAGCGCCGCTATCCGTCAATGTTCGAACCAATCCACGGTTCGGCCTTCGACATAACCGGCAAGGGGATCGCCAATCCAGTTGCCACCTTCTGGACCGCAAGCCAGATGCTGGAGCATCTGGGCGAGACCGCTGCGGCGGAACGTCTGATGCGCGCCGTGGAAAAGGTGTGCGCCGAAGGCATCATGACCCCGGATGTGGGCGGCACAGCGACCACTCAGGACGTCACTGATGCGGTCTGCGACGCGATCCGCGGCGAGAATATCTGAGGACAGCCAAATGACCGAGGACGATGTAAAGGCGCTGCTGCGCCGCATGATGACGGCTGCCATCGCGGCAGCTGACCCGGCGACGGTTCTGGCACGGCACCTGCCTGAAAAGCCCACGAGTCGCTGCATCGTCATCGGCGCGGGCAAGTCTGCCGCGGCTATGGCGCGTGCCCTGGAGAAGGCCTGGCCCGATGTCGAGCTTTCGGGCGTCGTCGTAACCCGCTTTGGCCACGCGGTCCCCACCGATCGCATTTCGGTGCGAGAAGCCTCCCATCCCGTACCCGATGCGGCAGGCTTGGAAGCGGCACGCGACATTCTTCAAACGGCAAAAGCCGCCAGAAAGGGCGATCTCGTGATTGCGCTAATCTCGGGCGGCGGATCGGCGCTGATGCCTATGCCGACACCGCCGCTGACCTTGGAAGAGAAGATCACGGTCAACAAGCTGCTGCTGAAATCCGGCCTGACCATCGACGATATGAACCGCGTTCGGCGCAGGCTGTCGAAGATCAAGGGTGGCGGGTTGGCTCAGGCCGCAAGTCCAGCGAGATTGGTGACTCTTGCGATCTCCGATGTCCCTGGCGACGATCCTGCGGCTGTTGCGTCTGGACCGACTGTGCCTGACCCCACTTCGGGCGACGACCTCTCGCAGCTGGTCGACCGGCTTGGCCCGGACCTGCCGTTGACTGCGCGTGAAATCCTTTTAGCTAAAGCCGAGAAAACCACTGATTTCGAGGTCGATTTCAGGATGATCGCGACACCGCAGATGTCGCTGGAGGCCGCAGCGACGGTGGCGCGAGAGGCTGGAGTGACGCCGGTTCTGCTGGGGGACGCCTTGGAAGGCGAGGCGCGCGAGTTGGGCATTGCCATGGCGGGCATCGCGAAATCTGTTGCCCGTCACGCTGCGCCAGCGCGTGCCCCGGTGGTCTTGCTGTCAGGGGGTGAGACAACCGTGTCCATTGGCGATACTTCCTCGGGGCGCGGCGGACGGAACACCGAGTTCCTGCTGAGCCTCGCGATTGCCCTGAACGGCCATCCCGGCATTCACGCCCTGGCGGTGGACACCGACGGAATCGACGGCACCGAAGATGCCGCTGGTGCTGTGATCGGCCCAGACTTTCTGGAGCGCGCGCAAACAAAAGGCCTGGATGGCACTGTCAATCTGAGGAACCACGACAGCTATTCGCTGTTCGAGGCCACTGGTGACCTGATTCGCACCGGGCCGACCCTAACCAATGTGAATGATTTCCGCGCCGTCGTGGTGCTTTGACGCCTGCTCAGGCCTAACCGAAGGACATCCCATGATCCGCGAAAGACGCGCCAAGATCGTTGCAACCGTTGGGCCAGCCAGCGCCTCGCCGTTCATGTTACGCAGCCTGTTCAACAAGGGGGTTGATACCTTCCGGCTGAATTTCAGCCATGGCGAACATGACATTCATGCGACCACCATCGCAGCAATCCGTGCTTTGGAAAGCGAGGTCGGCGTGCCGATTGGGATCCTCCAGGATTTGCAGGGACCGAAGATCAGACTTGGGCGAATTGCCGGTGGCGCTCGTATTCTCGACCGACATGAGAAGGTATGCTTTCTACCCGTTGAAACGGCCAAAGACGATACATGTCTGCCTTTGCCTCACCCTGAGATATTCGCGGCTATTGAGCTGGGCCATCGGGTGTTCATCGACGATGGGCGCGTGCGACTTAGAATTACCGACAAGCAGGCGGGCAAACTTGAGGCCGAAGTCATCGAAGGCGGCAAGGTCAGCGACCGCAAAGGGGTCAACCTGCCCGACTGCGTGCTCGACTTGCCGGTGCTAACCGAAAAGGACCGAGCAGATCTTGAGTTCGGCCTTGCCCACGGCGTCGACTGGGTGGCGCTGTCTTTCGTGCAGAAATCCTCCGATCTCGATGAAATCGCCCGGATCATCGACGGCCGGGCTGGTCTGATCTCGAAGATCGAGAAGCCATCCGCGCTCGACGGCATCGACGCGATCATCAACCGGTCCGATGCCATCATGATTGCCCGTGGCGACCTCGGCGTGGAAATCCCGCCCGAAGACGTGCCCGCGCGGCAAAAGGAAATCATCGCGCTGTGCCGCCGCGCCTGCCGCCCGGTGATCGTGGCCACGCAAATGCTGGAATCCATGACAGCCTCCCCCGCGCCCACCCGCGCCGAAGCGTCAGACGTCGCCACCGCAATCTATGATGGTGCCGATGCCGTGATGTTGTCGGCGGAGAGCGCGACCGGAGCCTATCCGTCTGAGGCCGTCGAGGTGATGGACCGGATCATCCGATCAACCGAAAGTCATGCGTTTTACACCAAGGCGATGACAGCCTCGCGCGAGCCATCACAGACGGATGCCGATGCCATTGCCGATACTGGTGCAACGCTCGCATGCGCACTGCACGCAAAGTGCATCATGGCCTATTCCATGTCAGGGTTGACAGGCCTGCGCATTGCGGCACGACGTCCAAAACTGCCTTTGATCGTGATGACTCGCGACCAATCCGTATCGCGCCGAATGGCTTTGGTCTGGGGCGCCCGCTCGGTTCTGGAGGCGACAGCGGAGGACTATGACAGCATGGTCGAAACAGCCAGGTCGGAATGCCAGCGCCTTCTGGCACCGAATGTCGGGGACAAGATGGTGGTCTTGTCAGGTGTCCCTTTCGGGCAAGTGGGAAGCACCAACAACATCCGTGTCGCGACCTTCCGCTGATCAAAATGAACAAGGCTGAAACACCATGAGCTCCATCATCGACATCCACGCACGCGAAATCCTTGACAGCCGGGGAAACCCTACTGTCGAAGTCGATGTCACCCTCGACGACGGCACGCTTGGCCGTGCTGCCGTGCCATCAGGGGCCTCCACCGGCTTGCACGAAGCGGTTGAGCGCCGCGATTGTGATATGGCGCGCTACATGGGCAAGGGAGTTCTAGAGGCAGTGGCGGCGGTCAACACAGAGATCGCCGAGACCATCGTCGGCTTTGACGCTACCGAACAGGTGGCCATTGACATGGCCATGTGCGAACTCGACGGCACCGAAAACAAAGGTCGCCTTGGCGCAAACGCCATACTCGGAGTGTCGCTGGCCGTTGCCAAAGCAGCGGCCAAGTCCACCGGTCAACCGCTCTTTCGCTATGTCGGCGGAACTTCGGCACGCGTCTTGCCTGTGCCCATGATGAACATCATCAATGGGGGAGAGCATGCCGACAATCCGATCGACATCCAGGAATTCATGATTGTGCCGGTTGCGGCGGCGAACATACGCGAAGCCGTGCGCATGGGCTCGGAAGTGTTCCACACGCTGAAAAAAGAGCTTTCGATGGCCGGCATGTCGACCGGCCTCGGCGACGAAGGCGGCTTCGCTCCAGAGATCGGCTCGACCCGCGATGCGCTGGATTTTATCCTCAAATCGATTGAGAATGCAGGCTACAAGCCTGGCGAGGACTTCTACCTGGCCATGGATTGTGCTGCGACTGAGTACTACCGCGACGACAAATACAACATGAATGGCGAAGGCTTGTTGCTGACATCCGAGGAGAATGTCGACTACCTCGCGCGGCTCTGCGACGACTATCCTATCGTCTCGATCGAGGATGGCTGTTCGGAAGATGATTGGGACGGCTGGAAGTTGTTGACCGACCGGCTGGGTGACAAGATTCAGCTCGTAGGGGATGACCTGTTTGTGACCAACCCGGCGCGTCTTGCGATGGGCATCGAGCGGGGATGCGCAAACTCGATGCTGGTCAAGGTGAATCAGATCGGCACTCTGACCGAGACGCTCGAGGCCGTCGGTATGGCGCACCGCGCCCGCATGACCAATGTCATGTCGCATCGGTCGGGTGAGACCGAAGACTCTATCATAGCTGATCTCGCTGTTGCGACCAACTGTGGTCAGATCAAGACCGGCTCTCTTGCACGCTCGGACCGGTTGGCGAAGTACAACCAGTTGATCCGTATCGAAGAGATGCTGGGCGCGGTGGCCGAGTACGGAGGTAAGAGCATCCTGGTGAGCTAAGGCCAACTTAAGGCGATTGTATATTTGACAAACCTGTGTCGTGAGTGTCCGTCGTCGGGGTAACCTGACTCAAAGGACGTACAGGCTCCAAATAGAAAGCCAAGGTTGTCGATGCTTGTCCCGGTGTTTGGGACGAACTCTTCATATCTCAAATAGGTACTTCTCAAAATTCGATAGCAGCGAAAGTCTGCTTCCCGCCCATCACGTCGAATGCTTAGACAAGTAATCCTTATAGTCGGCAGCGGAGTCACCTGCACATTGACCTTGGGCTAAGCCTTGCGGGCTCCCCAGCTCGGCTTTGCGTGTCGCAAGGGAGAACGGCCCTTCGGTCCGTCGCGCATTCGGCCATGCGGCCTCACCGCGGCGTTGCGCTTGGCATCCCGGTTTGCCCGCCTCGCGAGCACGTCCCTCCCCGGCCGCTCCGTCGGATTGCGCTCTGGTCTGTTTTGCTTGAGCGCAAAACGATCCCGCCGCTCCATCCGTCTTCCGCGTCCGGTCGGGCCGTTTGCCTGCTCGGGTCGGTCAAACCTACCGTCAAAACACACACACATGAGTGCGGAAGCATATCCTCCGGATGGCCCCCAAATCAGCCCGCGTCAAGGATCGCAAAACTTTTCGGCGAGGGCGGAGCCCGTGGCGCGGGGCGGTCCCGTGCGCAAGCGCGCGCATGTGTCGGGTGCCGCGCGCGGAAAACTTTTGCGCCCGGCAAGCCGGCGGCTGCGCCGTCCCTGACCCGGGCAGATTCGGAAACCAGGCATTCGGCCATGCCCCCACACTCACGTGGTGGCCTTGGAACCGAACACTGGAGACCAGACATGGCTTACGACACCGCAAACACCTACGAGACGATCGAGCTTTTCGGGCTGACCGAGAGGGACGCGCAGCTCCCGATCCCGGAGGATCACGTCCTGACCGACCACATCATCCGCGAGAGCTTCGAGGCTTTGCTCGGTCAGCTGCGCGGGACCGGGCTTGAAGCCGAAATCGAACCGCTGGCCCATGGGCTCGCGACGATCCTGCAGCGCCGCAAGGTGGCACTCGGCAAGGAGGTCGACCGCACTGCTGACAAGATCGGCGCGCTGGCAAAATCCCATGACGGATCGGAGATCGCCGAGACCGCGCTCGAAGAAGCGCAGGCGCGCTTTGTGCAGCTGCGCGAGATCGTCAGCGCCATCGAGGTAATGAGCGAGGCTGCGGCGGAATGCTACGAGATCGAGACGGGCCACGCCTTCATCCCGGCAGCCGGGTCGCGCGCGAGCGTCCGGGCGCAGGAGACCGGGGCGGTCTTTGAGGCGCGGCAGCTCCTCGAGCAGCACGACCGCGAGACCGCCGAGAAGTCGAAAGTCGAGGGGGTTCCCCTGATCGTCTCAGGCGCCACCGACTGGACCGATGTTGATGTGATCTTCAACACGCTCGACAAGGTTCGCGAACGGATCAAGCAGAACCGCAACCAGGAGATCTTCCTCTGCCACAAGGGTGGCAAGCACGGGGCGGAGATGATTGCGGCTCGGTGGGCCCGGGCACGCGGGGTCGCACAAGCGCGCTTCGATCCGCGCTGGTCCGCGCATGGGCGGGCGGCACCGTTCAAGTGCAACGACGAAATGCTGGACGACAAGTTCGCGGCGACGGGGGTTGTACTCTTCGGCGGCAACGGGGTCGCGCTGAACCTCGGGCAGAAGGCGGAAGCGAAAGGCTTGACGGTCATGCGGGTTGCAGACCCGGCTAAGAAGACTGCGCAGGATTGAAGAGAGGGGGTCGCGCTTGGCGCGGCCCTTTCGTCGTTTCTCATGGGCGTGGCAATTCTCCAAGAACCTTTTGCCTAGCAATTTCCTGTTTTGATAGGTATATGCGTGCCAAGCAAAACTTGGAAATGATTGGCATGACCCCACTCAGCAGCATCGCGATGAGCGCCTACACCGATCTGGTACGTCTTTTGAAGGACGACGCCTTGTCCGGTGTTGAAGGCAAGCCGACGCTCAAAGAGCGCGGCGACAAGGCCTATTGGTATGCCGCGCGGCGCGTCGGAACCGAGATGCGGTTCATCTATATCGGCGAGGACAGTGACGAGACGCGTGCACGTATCAACCGGATTGAGGAGCTGCGCTCGACCGCCAAGGATCGGCAGGCGGAACGGTCTCGGCTTGTCCGCCTCTTGCGCGCCGAAGGCATGACCCCCACCGACCGGGCAACCGGGTCCATCCTGTCGGCGATGGCGGCGGCCGGGACTTTCCGTTTGGGAGGCACCATCGTCGGAACCAATGCATTTCGCTTCTATGAAGGCGAGCTTGGTATCCGTCTGCCAATTGGCGGTATGGCCAATACTGGCGACATCGACATCGCGCAGTTCGAGAAGCTCAGCGTTGCGTTGCAGGATCAGGTCGACCCGGGTCTTGCCGAGACGTTCTCGGCGCTCAAATTCGATCCTCTGCCATCTCTTGACCAAGGCCGGACCTGGCGGTGGGCCCAGGGTGGCAGCGGCCAGTTGGTCGAGTTTCTCACACCGGCGTTCGGAGATGAGACCCTCCGTGATCTGCCAGCCTTGGGCGTGAACGCCCAAGGACTGAACTATCTCAACTTCCTGATCGCTGAGCCGATCCATGCGGCGGCGATCTATCGGTCCGGCGTTCTGGTCCAGGTGCCGCGCCCGGAACGTTATGCGATCCACAAGCTGATCATTGCCGACCGGCGTCGTGACGGGGCAGGGAACCTCAAATCGGCGAAGGACAGGGAGCAGGCGGCTTTCCTGATCGAGGCGATGGCCGAGGACCGTCCCGATGATCTGTCGCAGGCCTATGCCACGGCCATGGAAGTCGGACCGCGCTGGCGGGAGCACATCGGCAACTCACTGAAGCGGATGCCTGAGACGCAACTAATCCTCGACGGGTTGGGAGTGTGATTGCCGCAACGGGGTTGCACTGAACCTCGGGCAGAAGGCGGAAGCGAAAGGCCTGACGGTCATGCGGGTTGCGGACCCGGCTAAGAAGACTGCGCAGGATTGAAGAGAGGGGGTCGCGCTTGACGCGGCCCTTTCGTCGTTTCTCATGGGCGTGCGGTCGGTCACGCGTGATCGGCAGCTCGCGGCGGCCAGCACCGTCATCGCTCTACCTGGTCCGTCAGAGTGCGGCCCATCCGCATCGGTGCGGGCTGGGGATGGTGCGCATCTCACGCACATCGTCAGCGGCGCAAGACGCGAGGGGTCGAGACGTCCCACTTGAGGCTGAAGTCCAGCACGTCCCTCGGGTGGTGTTTCGGAACACCGCATCCACGCGGGCGGGCTCCATCAGCACCCCGGCCAGGATCGGCGGAACTAGGACGCGGAAGGTGGCTGCGGCGTGATGGCAGGGGTCATCCGGATCACTCCTTTTTGCTCATAGATGTGGATCGCACGGGGTCGGCCCAATCGTGCCCTCAGCTCACGCTTCGGCAAGCACAAATACGGCTTCCACGGCGGAGCCGCGAACCCTCCGCATTTGCACTTGCGACCGGGCCTCTTGCCCCCGTGCCGGGTGATCCCCATCGCAACAAGGAGTAACCCAAATGACCAACCACTACGTCGCCACCGTCCCCGTCAAGTTCACCGATACCGATGGCCAGGAGCGCACCCGTTTTCAGCGCGTGGGTGCGATGTTCCGCAACACCCGCAACGGGGACGGCTCGGAGTTCTTCAGCCTCAAGCTCGACTTTCCCGTCGCGGTCTCGGAGCTGGTGATGTTCCCACCGAGCGCGAAAGATCCCCAGGACTGAATCCTCTGAAGAGGATGGGCCGCCGTCAGGCGGCCCTGTCCCTGTTCCAGGGACGCCGTCACCGGCGGGGTTGATTGCCGGTGGCGACCCCCAGGTGTCGGTCGCTGCGCGTTCGTGGGTCGAACGCCGCCAAGATCAAAGAGATCGCGACAGACCGTCCAGCCAGCCTCAAGGGGGCCATCCACAAAAACCTATCGGCTAGGGCCTCCCGGTTTTTGCGGCAGAGATTTGGCGGAGCCAAATCTGGCCCTCCTTGACCCTGCCTGTCCGCCCTGTCGGTGGGGTTTGCGCCCGCCCGCGTTTCCGTCCGAACACATGCGTGTTCGGCCTGAATCTCGGATGCAGGCATGCCGATTGGCGGTCGGAGTGCTCGATGGTCGAGGGGTCCAGTGAGTCCCTTCTGGCGGGGGCCTCGTGCCCTTGGCGCCCTGTATGCCGGCCTATCAGGCTTGCACGGCTGTAATTCTTATCTAAGGCGGTCCGCATACGGCGTTCATATCTGTCGGCATTGAACTGCCAGATGACGCCCAAACGACTCTCAGACTCGCCCTGTTGCTGCTAAGGATGAATTGACATTAAGGTAGATATTATATAAAACATAATAAAAAGAGACAATGGCAGGATATGGAAAATGTATACACATTTTGTCCGAGGGGTCTAAGATGAGCCGAGCGCGCAAAAACCTGACGATCGAGCAGCGCATTGAGATCGCGCGACGGTTCCAGGCTGGCGAGGCGGCGCGGGAACTGTCGAAGCAATTTGGCGTGTCCGTGCGACATGTATCGCGGCTCGCGAAAGAGGAGATCGGCGACGGGTTGGCTGTGCGCGATCCGTCTGAGGTCGTGAGTTTCCGGGCGTCGCAATCCGAGTTGGAAGCCTTCGATGCAGACTGGCAGGCACGCGGGTTTGCCAATCGCAGCCAGGCTCTGAAAGCGGTGGTGCGGGCGCGTTGTGGGTTCATGGATGTGACGGCGGATCGGCTCGATGGATTTGTCGAGGTCTGGCGTCAATCGCGAGATCTGACGGAAGCCGGGATGGCCTTGGCCAAGGCGGTGCGTCGAGGACGGATGTTGCTCACGGACGAAGATCGGGCGCTGGTTTGCGAGCTTGTCGATCTGGCGCAGAAAATGACGCGAGAACTTAGTGCGATGAAGGATCTGGTGCAGGTGCAACGCGGCGCCGGGCTGCCGGAAGTCGTCGAGACAGCCGGCGCCGGAGCGATTGAAGCGGAGCCAGATGAGCGTTCCGGTTCAAGATCGGATCAGGCTTCGCTGCCTCTCGGCAAGCTTGAGACGCGAACCCCGATACATGATGTGAAGACTAAGAACCGGAACGCTCTACATGGCTGATCCACTAAATAAATCTCTGGCCCTCTACAGTTCGGTCATGGGCCGCCTCTGGGAGGATGAGCGCATCCGGGGCAAGGCCCAGGCACGGATCGATGTCCGGCTGGCAGGGCGCCGACAGGGGCGCAGCTACGCGCGGGTGGGGCGGCTCTCGGTGCGCAACATCGCCAAGGCGGCCTCGGGCCAAAGCCGGGCGGCGGTGTTCAAGCGGATCCGGGCAGGGGGGTGCAAGACGCGAGCGTCTCTCGGCAACCAGATCTCCTACATTAACGACAAGGCGGTCTTCACTTATTCTACAATGACCAACCCGCTGGATGAGGCGTCGGTGCTGACAGGCGAGCAAAAAGGCGAGATTATTGAAGCCTGGTCTGAGACCTGGCGGGGCACCACCAAGCTCGGGTTCACCTCGCACATGCTTCTGTCTTTCCCGACTGATGTCAGTACCGAGAAGGTCCGCGATATCACGCTAGATTGGGCGGAACATTTCTTCGAAAGCGGCGAGTACGGTGATCAGTGGGACTACGTATTAGCGGTCCACGACGACCGGGCGCATCGACACGCCCATATCGTTCTGAACAATCGCGGCCGCGAACAGGGAACCTGGTTCTCCTGCTGGGCCGAGGGGGTGATGTCGCCCCAGCTCATGCGCGAGAAACAGGCGGAGATCGCCGAGGGCTATGGTGTGATGCTGGATGCGACCACGCGGCTAGAGCGTGGCATCTTCGCCAAAGCGCCCGGCATCGACGAGATCTACCGCGCCAAGGAAGAGGCCCGCCTTCCGCGCGAGATCACGATGACGCCGGAGGAATCCGCCATCGCTCAGGCGCAGGTCGTGGGCTTTGCCAAGGACTATGCCAAGCTTGCCGATCTGCTGGATCGCATGGACCAGCGCAATTTAGCCCGCGCCGTGCGGGCAATGGCCAGGGGGCTTGGCACAAAAACCCCTTACGAGTTCACCGCAGGAGAGATTGACATGAAGGACATCCAGACAGTCGGAGATGCGATCGAGTATTCCGAGCGCACCATCGAAGCCCTGCGGCTCAAGGCAGAGGAGTTGGACGGTGAAGCACGCGCCAGCTTCGAGAAGAAATCCGCCCCGATCATCCGCGATCTTTCCCAGATGGTGCCGGACCCAGACCTGCGGGCACGGTTCGGGCGAGACCTCATTGAGCCTTATCCGCCGGGGGCAGGGGATGCACGGCTCATCGAGGCGCTGCAGTCGGGCCGGGATGAGGTGCTGGAGGATATCCTGTTGCAGGCGCGTGAGATCGGCATCGATGGTGATGATCTTACTGCCCGGATCACCGTTGGCGGCACCACGAATTACGGGTTGGCGCAGAGCTGGGTCGAGCGGGATATGGAGGCTGTGCTGGCTAAGGACGGCCTCACCGTTGAGACGGCGAGTGACGATCAGCTCGATGCCGCGTTGGAAAAGGTTGACGGCGCGATGGATCGCCTCATGGAGCGGGTGAGGGAACTGGGCGTGCCGGTTGGTTCAGGGCTCAGTGCGGAGGACGTGCAGGGCCTCTCATTGATCGACGACGCGGATCCCGAACACAGGTCGGGCCCGAACACCTACCTGCAGGACTTGGCCGACATGTTGAAAGAGGGCCGGCTGACCGAGGCTCAGGAAGAAGTTGTCGAGCGAGCCCTGCAGGCCGAGCTCTTCAAGGAGGTGGGCGAGGAGGGGTTGGCCGAACTGCGACGTGGCAATTACGAGGTGCTGGAAGAGGTATTGCCGGGTAAGATCGACCAGATCACCGTGACGCAGGAATTCCTCGAGATGACGCATGAGGAGACCGGGGATCAGGTCTTCACCGACCGCGCTGCAGCGCTTCAGCAGGACAAGGTGACGGAGGTGGCGCGCCAATTGGAGGCCGAGCGGGCGCGGACCCGTGATCTTCGGCGCGAACTCGACGACGACCTCAGTTTCTGAGCGGAGAACCCCATGAAACCCATCCCCCTCTGGGCCGCTGTGCCCTTCGGCCTGATCTGTGGTGCGTTGCTCGGGACCATCGTCGCCAGCTTTTATCTCGCGCTTGCGCTCAGAACCGGATTTGCCCAGTTTGACATGTTTGCCGTCTGGCGTGCAGGCGCGGGGGTGCGTCTTGCGCACCCCGAGGCGTTCAATGTGGCCTTCGGCGCGGTTGGCTTCGGGGCGCTTGGTCTGGGTGTTCTTGCCGCCGCGTGGACCTGGAAACGCGAGCAGGATGACTACGGCTCCGCCCATTGGCAAACCTGGGCGGAACTCAAAAAGAACGACATGCTGCAAGGTCCGGGCAAAGGCTTTGTCTGCGGTAAGCTCGGCAAGCCGAAATCCAAATCCGCGTTCATCTCTTCGAGTGAAATCCCACACGTGATGATGGTGGCACCCACCCGCGCCGGTAAGGGCGTGGGTTTCGTGATTCCGAACCTTCTGTCCTTCGCAGGCTCGGTTGTGGTGCTGGACGTCAAGGGTGAGAACTTCGACAAGACCTCGCGGCTCAGGTCGCTGAATGGCGATGAGGTGTTTCGCTTCAGCCCGTTTGACTGGGCCAACAGCACTCACCGCTACAACCCTCTCGCTCGTATTGCAGCCTGTCCCAGTTTCGCGCAGCAGTTCACGGAGGTCTCGATCCTGGCCGATCTCTTCCTCGACAAGGACAACAAGACCCTCGACACCTTCTCCGAGGCTGGTAAGTCGATCTTTGTCGCGGCCTGCTTGTTGGCGATTCAGCGCGGCACGCCGAATCTGGGCGAGGTGAACAAGATCGTTTCGGCTGGTGACTACAAGAACGCCCAGTACAACGCCTATTCCGAGGAGGCCAAGGAAGAGGTTGTCCGCGAGCTTTGGACCAATGCGGCCAGCGCCTCGTCGAGGCTGCTGACGTCGAACATTCAGGCTTTGATGACCGCTGGTCTTAAGCAATGGGACAACCCGGCGGTACGCTCGGCCACGGAGGCAAGTGACTTTGACTTCGCGCAGTTCCGGCGCAAACCGCATTCGCTCTACATCGTCGTCTCCGAGGATCACATCGCCACCCTGGCTCCACTTCTGCGGCTCATGTTCGCCGATCTCATTGCCAGCCTTCGCCTGAACGAACCGGGCCCGGATGAGCCCTGGCCGGTCATGATGATGATCGATGAGTTCCAACAGATGGGGGCGATGCCCTATCTGGAGCGCGCGATCCATTCGCTGGCCAGCTATGGCGGGCGGGTTGCGATAATGGCCCAGTCTTTGGCGGCATTGGACCGTATCTATGGCTCCGAGGGCCGCGAGAGCCTCGAGAACGGGGCGGGGCTCAAGCTTTACATTACGCCGCGCGATCAACGCACCGTGCGGGAGGTATCAGCTGCGGTCGGCAGCACCACGCGCGAGGCAGTGACGCGCATGTTTGGGCGCAACAAGGGATTCCTGGGCGCGACGTCAACTAGCGCGCGGTTGGAAGAACGGCCGCTTCTATCGGAGACAGAGGCGCGGCTGCTGGATCCGGACGAGGTGATCATCCTTGCCTCTCCCCAGCACCCGATCCGAGCGAGACGTATCAAATATTACGACGATCCAATGTTCAAAGGCTTGGCGGAACAGCAAGAGGGCAGGGACTTCCCCTATCCGCCGAGAGTGGAAGGTGTGGGACCTTGGGGTGAAGGTAGCGATGAGGAGGCCGAAATCGGCGAACAGGAAGCGGCCAGCACATTGAGATCGCGACGGCGCGAGGCGCGGGCAATGCGGGCGCCTGCTGGGAATTCTGGAAGCGAAGCTGTGCGGCCGGAAGATCTGGATCGGGGGGATGGGGTGCCGCCGGAGTGGGAGCAGGTGCTTGACCGGCAAGAGAGTTTCATTGCGGAGCTTTTAGGGGAGTGAAATTGGAAGCGGCCGCTCGAGCGGTGCGCGGCGAATTCACCGTTTGAGCCCACAGGAGACGAACAGATTCTTCGCTGCGTGCGCGCGCAGCGCGGTTAATGCTGCGACTGCCAAGAACTTTTGTCGCAACGCGGCGAGAAAACCGGCCGTTCGCACAATTTGCAGTTACGCGGCAGAGGCCAAGGATCATGTTGCAAGGACTTGGCCGACTTTCGTTGCAAGTGCCCCAATGACGTGTGTGGGTGGCACCTGCATTGCAAGCGTTTTGTTGTGCTGTTTGCGCATATTTTGTCAGTACAGTCGTGTGTCCGGCCTGTTTATGTTTCGGCATTGCCTCCACTGGCCCTGATGAATTCCGCGAGCGAGGTTCCATACGGCTAAGCGACCTCGGAGGGCCGCAGACATTCCCGGAGTGTCCTTGCTCATGGTTGACTTAATTTCGCATCATCACTTCAACGTCTTGCATCTCTTGGCAGTTCGCGCTGTTAGAATGCTGGCTGCCGGTATTCCTGTTTCTTAGTGAGCATTGCCCAGATGACCCGCGCTGCTTTGTTGGCCATTGCGGTTGTCGCCAATCTGAATGGCTTGTCAGCGATGATCTTTGCGGTCCAAAGGTCTACCTTCTCCGGTGACCGTTTTGCCATCACGGCCCGAGACGTCATGCCGACGACCAACAGTTTGCGGATGTAACGATCACCCTTCTTCGTGATCTTTCCCAAGTGCTCCTTGCCCCCACTGGATTTATTGAGGGGCGTTAGACCAAGCCAAGCTGCAAAATCGCGCCCGGTTCTAAATTGCTTCGCATCACCGATCGTTGCAATAATTGCAGACGCCGTAATTGGGCCAACGCCTGGCATGCGCATTAGTCTCCGTGCATCTGCGCTTAGCAAGGCATGTTGTTCGATCATCTTGGAGTAACCTTCGATGCGTTCATTCAAGCCAATGAACTGATAACACTGCATGCCCAGCATTCCATTTGCGATATCCGGCATATCAGGTTGATCACCCTCAAGATGTCGCTTTGCGAAGGCCGTGACCGCCTCTACTCCGATCGGCAAAATATGCCCAAACTCACGCAACAGACTACGGATCACATTGGCCATCTGAGTGCGCTGTCGAACTGCCAAGTCGCGGGTGCGGTGGATCGACAAAACTGCCTGTTGATCTTCAGTCTTAATCTCAACAAACCTCATCGTTGGACGACGAACGGCTTCGCAGATTGCCTCGGCATCTGCCGCATCTGTCTTACCCCGTTTGACATATGGCTTGACATAGTTCGCTGGCATCAGCCGAACATCGTGACCGAGCTGTCGTAACGAACGACCCCAGTGGTGCGATGATCCACAGGCCTCCATGCCAACTACGCAGGGCGGCTGCGCTTCGAAGAAAGAAAGCAGTTTTGCTCGTTTGATCGCCTTATTGAAGATGATGCGTCCGTTCTCCGATACACCATGTACTTGAAATACATCCTTGGCCAAATCTAGGCCGATGGTTTTAACTGTCATTGGGTGGCTCCATTCCTAGCAGTTCAAAGTAACTGCACTTTGGCACATGCGATGCCGGTGGAGCAGGAGCCACCCACCTCATCCGCTCCTATGAAAATCAACCTACCCGAGCCCGTTCAAATTGGTGGTTCTTGGCAGAGTGTAAGTGACCGCCAAGAGTTGAAGCTACGGTCAGAATCACATCGCCACGAAGAACTCTGCCTTTACAAAGTGCTCAACAATGCGTTTCGGGCAACCTTAATATGGCCATCCGATATGCGTTTGACGAAAGTTGTCACCGTCACGGTGGACAAAAACGGCAGCGACTCTAACTTTCTCAGACCAAATTAAGCCTTTCTGCTCTCCGGAAACCATGAAGGCCGTCGCCCAAGCATCTGCTTCCATGCAGGTCTCGGCGAGGAGGGTCACCGATGCAGGCGTGTCCCTTATGGGGCCTCTGCGGGCTGGGTCCATCGTATGTGAAAGCCGTTTCCCACCAGCCTCGATCCAGTGCCGGTAGTCACCTGAGGTGGCCACGGCAGCATCGGTCAACTCGATGATCGACAGCGGTGCCCGTGTTTCATAATCTGGTCTCTCAATGGCGACGGTCCATGCTTGGTTTTCTGGTCGCATGCCGCAAGCGCGCATTTCACCGTCGAGGCCCACAAGCGCGTCGGTGATTTCGAAACGGTTCAGCACTGCCATCATACGGTCAACAGCATAACCTTTCGCGATGCCTGACAGGTCCAGCGTTAGCGGAGCCAATTTACGGGCCTGAAGCGCATCGGGATTAAGGTCCAGAACCTCGTGCGCCGGGGACCGCACCTTGCCGAGTGTACTGCGTATAGCTTGTGTATCCGCCTCTTGCGGTCCGAACCCCCACGCGGTGACGACATCCCCCATACCGATGTCGAATGCTCCATCCGAGAGCCTCCCGATTTCCAGCCCCTTCGCCAGCACTTCCATCAACTCCGCAGGAACGGACACCCATGTTCCGATCGGTGCGCGATTGAGGCGCATCAGATCGCTCTCTGGCTTCCATGTGGACATCTGGCGGTCCACAACATCCACGCTTTCAATCAGTGCAGCGCGGACCGGTTCGGGGTCAGCCTCTGCGGGAGCATAAAAGAGCGCCGACCAGCGGGTGCCCATTGTCGGACCATTCAGCGCATGGCGCAGAAGGTTAGTAGGTATCTTCGACATACCGTCCCTCTGCTTTCAAAGTGGCAGGCGTCAGACCAGCGGGTGCCAGAATGTCGGCCAGCGCATCTGTTACACCAGCGGCCATGTCACGCCCGCCACAAACCAGAACCTGCGCGCCCTCACTGACCAGTTTGGCAATTCGTTCAGCATCGGTGCACAGAGTATCCTGCACATAGGTGCGGGCGCTGGTCCGCGAAAAGGCGTTGGTGACGGCGGTTAGGTGTCCGGTTTTCTGCCAATCCTTCATTTCGTGCTCATAGAAGAGGTCGCTGTCAGGATGCCTTGCACCAAAATAAAGGTGCATAGGGCGGCCCGAATGGTTGGCGCGCGCAAACCCTGCCAGCGGGCCGATGCCGGTGCCCGCACCGATCAGGATAACGGGCTTGCGCCCCCGCGCGGGTCGAAAGTCAGGGTTGTGGCGGATGAACCCCTGCACGGTGTCGCCAACGTCCAGATCCAAAAGTTGACCCGAACAAAGCCCACCGGTATGGCGACTAACACAAATCTCGACAAAGCCATCGCCCTGTCCCGAAGCTAGAGAATAGAACCGTGGCACGTGCGACCCTTCGGGAATGATACCCAGCAGGTCACCCGATGAGAACCGACCTAAAGCCCGCCCTGCAAGTCGCGTCCAGAACCCAACCTTGGGAAAGGCAAAGCGCAGGATCGCCGCAGGGGATTGCATGTCTACCCCGTAGTCGCGGCGCGAGATCAGCGTCAACGCATGGCTGCGCGGGATCGCCGGGCTATGCGAAAGCTCCAATGATTGACCCAGTACGCGGCCCAGATCACGCCCCCAGCGGGCGAATTCTTGTGGGGACTGGCGATCAACCGTTGCCATTGGCAAGATCTGCTTCCAACCTTTTTCCCCGGCCATGCGGGTCACATCGACGGCATAGGCGCAGAATTCGGGAAATTTATTGTCACCGAACCCCAGCACAGCCAGCGGCATGTCAGGGGCGTTTGGTAAAGCCGCAAGCCGGTCAAGGAAGCCTTTGGCCGAGGCAGGTGCCGTGCCCTCGCCATAGGTGGCAGCCAGAACGATCACCCGTTCGGCACGGCTATACTGGTGTGGCGCAAACTGCGACATCGGGGCCGCGTGGATCTTGTGGCCCGCCTGCGTCAGCGCGGCATGCAATGTCGCGGCAAAGCCCCATGTGCTGCCCCCTTCGCTGCCAACCAGCAGGATCGTGTCCGCCTGTCCCGACCCGACATTGCCTGTGATGCATGGCCGCGCCCGGCGGGCTTGCACCCACAGGATAACGCCCGTTGCGGCCATGAACGGCGCACCAAGTGCCATCAGACCGAGGATTAGTCCCAGCCACGCCATGCCTTGTCCGGTGTGCAGCATGTAGATCGTCTCGCTCACGCTTTCCCACTGGCTTGCATCAGTCCAGACCAAAACCGTCCCTGTTCCCTGATCGAGATACCCCTTGCCAGAGTTTGTCTTGAGCAGGAACACATCGGTGGTGTCGCCCGGATAGGGAAAGGTCAGTTCGCGCAGGGCGTCCACCGGCGTGTCGCGCAGTAAAGTCATCGTGCCGGGCGCGGCACCAGTCTGGCCACTCACTTGCGAGGGGAGCGCAGGGGCGCTGCCCTGCGGGATCAGGTCAAAGGTACTGGCTGTCATGAACAGCGCAGTGGCTGAAGACAGCAGAAGCCCGACGACAGTCACCCGCGCCACTTCGACATGCAGCCGTCCCATCAGCGGACCACGCAGGCGTGAGAAAAAACGCCGCCAGCCGCCTGTCCGCCGTGCAGTCAGCATCAGGCCCGAGATCGACAGCACCAACAGCGAAGCCGCCCCCGCCGCTGCGGTCAACCGCCCTGCGTCGTCCAGAAACAGCGAACGGTGCAGGTTGGTCATCCAGCGTTGAAAGGCAGAGGGTTCGTAATCCTTCACGCCAACACCTGTCGCGGGATCGATAACCACCGCACCGGGTTGCCCAGCGTCAAAGTAGAACACCGTGATCTGCCCCGATGGCGCGCGGCGGATCTGTTCAACGCCAGGGTAGTGGATGGCGATGCGGTCTGCCAATGTGGCCACCGTCAGGGTCGGGTCAGACTGCGCGGGGGCCTGCACAACCTCTAATGCGGGAAGAAAGCTCAGCACCGCCCCGCTGAACGTCATAACGACGATCAGCAAGGCCGCGATCAGACCGGGAAATTTGTGCAGGGCGCGTAGCATCGCAAGGCTCCTTTGGTGCGGATTACATGTCGTAGGTGAAATCGCGGATGTAGCGGCGACCTGCGACCGGCTGACCCGCGCCCATTGTGGTTAATGGCACGACCACTTCGGAGGGGCTGTCGCGCATGTCTTCCACCGAGGCGTCGATATGTAATTCATAGCCTGCGTCAAACAGCGCATCCGCAAGATCAAGTGTGATTTTCAACTCTCGCCCCGCGCCAACGCTGGCACCGGTGATACCGTTGATCTCTGCTGTGTTACCGCCTGTCGCACGATACCAGTCGCTCAGATGTTCGTAGTATTTCGACTTGCCACCCGCCATCCACAGGCTGCCGACATAAGCGCCCTGCGCATCGGTGACATAAAGCGCAACGTAAGCGCCATCGCCGCCATATTGATTCATGTTGGCGGTCAGGGTGACGGGGCGCGCAAGCGCCGGACCTGTAAGAGCGGTCGTCAGCGCCAAGGCGGATAAAAGGGTTTTCATCGGAAATCTCCATACTGGTTGTTTCGGTTTCTTTTGCCGCAACAAGCTGATGTCACCCTGACAAGGTGAGAAAATTTGCTTCAGCTTGGCGTCAGGAAGTAAGAAAAAGCCCCGCCGCACTTGAATTGGCAGCGGGGCCAGTTTGCGGGTCTAGGGGACGAAAGGCCCACAAAGCACCACCCTGGGGCAGGTGGTCTCAAAAGGTTCCGGCATCAGCGCAAAAACGGTCCCAGGGAACACACGAATGCGGATCACTGCTCAACAACGGGTGCGGTTCCAGGTGCAAAAAGCCCGTTTGCAGGGGGTGTTACGGATTGGCCCGGTGTAGCATTGTTGCGATCACGATAGTCATCATCGTCATCGTCGTCCTCATATTCAAACTCGATCACTGCAAACGTGGCAGGATCGACCTTGACCTCAATCTCACGACCGGTCGCATCGCGGCCTTCGATTTCATAGCAGCCATCGTCAATCTTGATCCGGCGCACGGTCCAGCCCTGCGCCTCTGCCATTGCCTGCACGGCTTCGCGCGGTTGCCAGTCAGCCATCGGCACCCGACAATCGTCGTCATCAGCAAGGGCGACACCTGCCGCACCGAGGCCAATCAAAAGGGTCGTTGCCATCAGATACTTTTTCATTGTTCCATCTCCTGAAGCTCATGTTGATGGGGCTTTATCACCCAGCGACCTGACGCGGACCTGAAGTTTGCAGCTATTGTGCTTCAGGTGGGCGTCAGCTTGGGAGGTGATAGAAGGATGACAAACGGAACGGGAAAAGACAGATATGCGTGTGCTGCTGATCGAGGATGATACGGTGTTGGGCGGTGCAGTGTGCGACCAGATTGCCGCTGACGGGCATTCTATCGACTGGGCCACACGGCTGGACGGCGCGGGCGAGTATCTGGATGTCGCCGCCTATGATCTGATCCTTCTTGATCTGATGCTGCCCGATGGGCGCGGCCAGCCGTTCTTGCGCGCGCTCAGAAAGCGGGGCGATGTCACGCCGGTGATCATCCTGACCGCGATGGACCAGATCAGCGACCGGATCGAGGGGCTTAACGCTGGTGCCGACGACTATATGGTCAAACCCTTCGATCTGTCCGAACTATCGGCGCGGGTCGGTGCGGTGGCGCGGCGCTATGCTGGCAACCCGAACCCGCTGGTCACTCTGGGCGATCTGGAGGTTGATCTCGCTGCGCGGTCTGTGTTTCGCGGTGGCAAGTCGGTGGCGCTGACCGCCCGCGAATGGGTGCTGTTCGAAGCCTTCGTGCAACGACCCGGGCAGCTTTTGTCAAAGACGCAGTTGGAAGAGCGGCTGTATTCCTTCGACACCGAGGTCGAGAGCAACACAATCGAAGTGCATGTCAGCAGGTTGCGTAAAAAGCTGGGGCGCGACCGGATCGAAACTGTGCGGGGCCTCGGGTATCGGCTGGGCGCGCCATGAGGGTGCCTGGCTCTCTGCAAGGTCGTCTGGCGCTGGCGCTTGGAGTTGGGCTGACGGTGCTTTGGTTGGCCACCGCATGGGCCACGGCCACCCTGCTGCGCAGTGAAATGAACGAGGTGTTAGATTCCACGCTGGAGGAAACCGCACAGCGCATTCTACCCTTGGTGGCCTTAGATATCATCAGCCGTGAGGAAGAGGGTATCAGCCAGCGCATCGCCACCCTGCGCGAACATGAGGAGTTTTTCACCTACATCGTGCGTGATGATCAGGGGCGCGTCCTGATACGGTCGCACGCTGCTGAAGATGCGGATTTTCCTGAATTCGAGGGCATGGGGTTTCGTCAGACTGCGACACATCGGCTTTACTATGACGCGGCACTACAAGGCACGATCACCATCGCCGTCGCCGAACCGCTTAGTCATCGCACGGAGGTAGCGCGCGAAGTCTTGGTCGGACTCGCCTTACCGCTGTTTATCGTTATTCCACTTGGCTTGTTTGGCGTGTTCTGGATTGTCAGACTTAGCCTGCGTCCCGTTCGGCGATTTAGCACTGCGCTGTCCAGTCGTGGCCCACGCGATCTGTCTGCGGTGGGTGACGGAACTTTACCTAATGAAATCAGGCCTGTGGCAGAGGCCGTCAATGATGTTCTGGACCGTCTTGGACGCACCCTTGAGGCTGAGCGCAGTTTTACTGCCAACGCCGCCCATGAATTGCGCACTCCGGTGGCGGCAGCACTTGCCCAGACGCAACGGCTGATGGCCGAAACCTCCGATACCATTGCAGTTGGGCGGGCAGCCGAGATCGAGGTTGCTCTTAAGCGGCTAACCCGTCTGTCCGAGAAGCTCATGCAACTGGCGCGCGCGGAAGGTGGACGCTTGCGACGTGATACTGTGTCAGACTTGCGGCCTGTGCTGGAAATGGTGCTGGCGGACTTTGACAGGGCCGTGGGACGAGCGCGCATCCAACGCACACTTCCGACTGGCCCGGCGCTGTCTGACCTTGATCCCGACGCCTTCGCGATCATCGTGCGAAACCTGATCGAGAACGCATTGCGTCACGGCAGGGATGGAACGCCGGTTCAGGTCGCTCTATCGCGCGACACTCTTAGGGTGGTCAACGATGGCCCGCCGCTTGCAGCCGAAACTTTGGCGGGGCTAACCGGGCGTTTTGAACGAGGGCAATCTTTAGCGGACGGCAGTGGGCTGGGCCTGTCCATTGTGCAAGCAATTGCCGACGGGGCGCAGGCAACGCTGGAACTGCATTCCCCCGCACAGGAACGGACGGAAGGGTTCGAGGCGGTGTTTCTTCTGCCGCGCCTTCCGCAGAGTGTTTGAGCTTTGCCTGAAACACGATGGAAAGAGGGTCGTTTGACTTGCATCAACGCCGAAGGACTTCCAGCCTTGTAGACTTTGCAGATGGAGATATTTGCTGATCTTGATCATCCGCTTGTCAAAGACACCGCCAAACGTTTGACCCAAGCTGAGACAACGCTTCGCAGCAAGCTAGAACGGTTATTCTACTTTGTTCGGGATGATATTCGTTTCGCATTTCCCGACGATGGAGACTTCGTCAAGGCATCGGAAACGATCCAGTTGGGATATGGGCAGTGCAATACGAAGGCCACTTTGCTGTTAGCACTCTGCAAGACTGTGGGCATTCCTGCCCGCATCCACTTTTCGCTTATCACCAAAGACATTCAGAGAGGTTTTTTCACAGGCATTGCTTATTGGCTCATGCCAAGGGAAATCTCTCATTCCTGGATCGAAGTTGAAGTTGACGGCACCTGGCGGCGTATCGACACATTCATCAACGACCTGCCACTGTTTACCGCTGCGAAAGCCGAGGTTACACGCCTCGGTTGGTCGGTTGGCTATTCGGTTGCACTGAAGGACGGCGAGGCCAGCGCAGATTTCGACCTTGATCACGAAGCTTTTCAACAGATGGCAGCCGTGACGGATGATCACGGCACGTGGGATGACCCATCCGCCTACTATGAAAGCGCGAACTACAAGAACCGACCCGACGGAATACGGATGTGGTTCTACCGGAACATGATCGGCGGGATAAACCGCCGCGTTGAACGATTGCGCGATGAAAACAATTGAACTGGCAACAGTCCTGCCAGCCGAGACCGCAGTTGTTTGGGACCATGTCCTCCAGCCGCGCACTTTGTGCTTTGTCGCCAAAGGAATGCTGACGTTTCAGCCAATCGAGCCGTGCGCATTCCCAGAACGCTGGTCAGCAGGTCGGTTCAGGGTTCGAAAGCTGTTGTTCGGGTTGTTGCCAATCGGCTGGCAAGACATCAGCATTGAGGTCTTGCCGGATCAAGGCCGGATGCACCGGATGCGAGAGAATGGCCGTGGCTGGCTCATACCCACTTGGGATCATACAATTGAAGTTGAGCCTGTTGAGGGCGGAACGCGATATGCCGATCTTGTCAAGATTGAAGCTGGAGTTCTAACCTCCATAGTCGTGACTTTTGCTCACCGCTTCTTTGCCCACAGACAAAGGCGCTGGCATAAGCTCGTAAAAGCAAATTTCGACTATGCTACTTCTTGATCGATACGAGTCGGCAAAACTGCACTCATGGTGATGACTAAGCGTTTGTCCCGCTGGCAGAAACGGCCCTCTTGTAACCGATGGCGTGACGTCCGATATCACTGAATATTTTTGAGCTACAAACCCTTGGCAAAACACACGTTAGTTTGTCACGTTTCTGGTGGCAAAGAGCCGTTCGTCAATTCGAAGCGGTCGCGGCCGCTTGATACTTCAGACGGCAGCGCCGAGCCCAACCCAGAAGTCACGAATTGGTACTGCGTGCGCTCGTAGCACGGTTTTCGCTGCAGGGGCGTGGAGCTAAATGCTGTTAAGTAGCGGCCAAAGCCACCCTTGACTGATGGATGCAGTATCCGCCCAATTTGTTCCAAGCCGCCAACTGCAACGCAGCAATTTTTTGCTGCCGTACATCGGCATTACGTCACCCAGACAAGCTCATTGAACGACGAAACAGCGCGAGGCTTGCGAGGAAGAACCCGCCGCCAAGTCCTGCCATCAACGACAATTCGAACCAGACTGCACTTGGGCCCGCCCCTCGAAACACAACCGCTTTAGCGAATGCCAGAAAGTGCCGCGACGGCAAGACCATGGTCACGCGTTGCACGATGTCAGGCTGGCTTTCGACTGCGCCCATGCCGCCCGACAGCATGATGATCGGGATCACGACCATAATTACCAAGAGTGCAAACTGCGCCATGCTGCGCGCCAATGTGCCCAGAAACATCCCAATTGCGGCCGCAGCGGCCAGATAGATCGCAGTTCCCGCCAGCAGCAGCGGCACTGATCCGGCCATCGGGACCTGCAACACCTGCTGCACGACAAAGAACAGCGATAGCGTGAAGGCTGCCAGCACCACGACGACATTGGCCAGAACCTTTGACAGCGCGATCTCGAAGGGCGTCAACGGCATCACCATCAAGTGCTCGATGGTGCCCTGTTCGCGTTCGCGCAGCATCGCGGCCCCTGTCAGGGCTATTGTCAGCAGCGAGAGCTGGTTCAGGAGCGACGACACGGCCTTAAACCAAACAGGGTTGCCATTGGGGTTGAAGGCGCGGCGTAGTTCCAACTGCAAGGTAGGCTCTGGCGCGTCAGGACTGCCCGAAAGAAAAGCGTGCGTTTCCGACTGCAGGATATTGGCGATGTAATCGGTGCCAAGCTGTGCCTGGCTGACCGCTGTGGCATCGACCTCAAGCTGGGCGGCGGGCATCAGGCCAGCGATCACGTCCGCTTCAAAGCCAGGCGGAAAGCTGAGGACAAACATGATATGCCCAGCGTCCATTTCCGACGCCACCTGATCAGGCGTTATCATCACTGGCGGTTGGAACCACGGCGGGCCAAGTGCGTCGGTGAGTTGCCGCGTCAACGCAGAGCTGTCCTCGTCAAGAATGGCGATGGCGGCGTTATACACCGTATCACCGGCTCCGCTGGCCTCGAGCATGACAGCAACAACAAAGGACCACATTATCAGGATCACCATCACCGGATCGCCGAGCACGCTTTTCAGCTCTTTACCTGCAAGCCAGAAGATATTTGTCAGCCGCCGCATGATTACTTCTCCTGCTTGCGAAGGGCCAGAACGGCCAGCAAAGTTAGGACGGGCCCAAATGCGGCCAGACGCAGCAGATGCCCCGAAAGTTCAGACAGGCCGAGCCCCTTGGTGAAGGTTCCGACGCTGATGCCCATATACCATGTGGTCGGCCAGAACGTGCCCATGATCCGCGCCGCGCCTTCCAGCGAGGACACAGGCGTGATCATGCCGGAGAATTGGAGCGTTGGCATCACCGACAGGATCGCCGCCGCAAAGACCGCCGTAACCTGAGTGCTGGTCAATATCGACACGACAAGGCCGTAGCCCGTCGCGGCAACCGCATAAAGCAATGCGCCTAGCACCAGCGCCGCAGGATCACCCTTGAGTGGTACCCCCAGTACGGTCACCACAAGCGCAGTCAGGATCACAAAGTTGAGCAGTGTGATGCCGATATAGACGAGCTGCTTGCCGATCAGGAATTCGGCGCGGGTAGTCGGTGTCACATAGAAGTTGGTGATCGTGCCGATTTCCTTTTCACGCGCCACGCTGACGGCCATCAGGATCGCCGGAAACAGCAGCAGCAGCAGAGGCGGGATCGACGGGCCGATCGCGGGCAGGCTTTCCATCGCCGGATTGTATTGAAAGCGCGGGATGAGTTGCACAGGTGGCGTTCCCGCTTGGGCTTGGGACAGGACCAGCACATGCAACGCCGGCGTCGATTGCGCATCGCTGGAAAGGATGCTCGCATGCGCCCCTTCGACATAGCTTTCCACCGTTCCGGCGCGGTTGGTGTCGGACCCGTCGATCAGCCCGGCGATTTCGGGGGTCTCACCGCGTCGCACAGATCGGCCGAAATCAGGCGGGACTTGCAGCGCCAGCGCCAGTTCGCCGCTTGCCATCCGGCTTACCAACTCGTCCACCCCTGAAATCGGCGGGCGCTCGGAAAACCATGGAGACTCCTGAAACCCCGACAGGTAGGCGCGGCTTTCGGGGCTTTGGTCGAGATCGAAGACCGCAAAGGGAATGTTGCGAACCTCCTGCGAGATGCCGAAGGACATGATCAGCAACAAAAGCGCGCTACCAACAAAGGAAAACACCAGTCGCACCGGATCACGGCGCACCTGCATCGCTTCGCGGGCAGTGAAGGCCAGCATCCGTTGCAAGCTGAACCGCGTCGCAGTTTTTGCGTGCTTTTGGTCGCTTCTCACGGTTAATAGGCCCTCGTCCGCCGGGGCCTCAGCTGGTTGGGCGTCTAGCATGTAAGCGATGAAGGCATCCTCCAGCGTCTCAACGCCACGTCCCGCAATCAGCGCCTTGGGGGCATCTGACACCAGAACTTTCCCGGCATGCATGAGCGAGATGCGGTCGCAGCGCATGCCTTCGTCCATGAAATGGGTCGAAATGAAGATCGTCACACCGTCGCGATGCGCCAGTTCCAGTAGCATGTCCCAGAACGCGTCGCGTGCCTGCGGATCGACGCCGGATGTCGGCTCGTCAAGGATCAGGATATCGGGCGCATGGATCACCGCAACCGCGAGCGACAGACGCTGGCGCACACCCAGCGGTAGCGATGCTGCACCCTGATCAAGATAAGGCCCCAGCCCGAAGCGCGGGATAAGTTCATCCATCCGCTGCGTGGTCAGGTCGCTGCCGAGATGGAACAGCCGCGCGTGCAGCAACAGGTTCTCGCGCACTGTTAGCTCGCCATACAGCGAGAAGGACTGGGACATAAAGCCCACGCGCCGCCGCGCATCGAGGTTCTGCGCGTCCACGGGCTTGCCAAAAATCCACGCCTCGCCTTCGGTGGCTGGCGTCAGGCCAGTGAGCATTTTCATCGTCGTGGTCTTGCCGCACCCATTGGAGCCAAGAAAGCCGAAAATCTCACCGCGCGCTATCTCGAAGCTGACCGAATCCACAGCGGTGAAATCACCAAAGCGTTTGGTCAGATTCTGGGCGCGAATGGCAGGTGGACCTTGCTCGGTCTCTTTTGCAACGCTGGGCTTAGTGGTTGCGGCCGCCTCTTTGGTCTCGCCGCCCAGTAATGTCACATAGGCGGCCTCGACGGTTCCGGTTCCGGTACGCTCCATAAGCTCGGCGGGGCTTCCGGTCGCCAAAATCCGCCCTGCATCCATCGCCACCAAATGGCCGAAACGCGCGGCTTCTTCCATATAGGCGGTGGAAACCAGCACGCTCATCTCGGAGCGATCGGCACGGATCGCGTCGATCAAATCCCAGAACTGGCGGCGCGACAGCGGATCGACGCCGGTTGTCGGCTCGTCCAGCAACAGGAAATCGGGATCGTGGATCAGTGAGGCACATAGGCCCAGCTTTTGTTTCATCCCGCCCGATAGCTTGCCCGCAGGTCGGTCCATGAACGGCGCAAGACCAGTAGCGCGGGTCAACCGCGAGATCTGCGCGGCGCGCTCGGCCTTGCCCAACCCAAACAACTTGCCAAAGAAATCCAAGTTCTCCTGAAGGCTGAGATCGTGATATAGATTGCGCCCCAGCCCTTGTGGCATGAACGCGATCCGCCTTCCGACATCGGCCCGGTGGGCGGCACTAGCCATGTCACCGCCCAGCGTTTCGACCCGACCCGCCTGTAACTTCTTGGCCCCGGCTATCAGCCCCATCAGGGTTGATTTGCCCACCCCATCTGGCCCGATCAGGCCGACAATTTGCCCTGCGGGGAGGTCCAGTGTCACATCCTGTAACGCCTGCACCTTGCCGTAGAGGTGTTTCACCCCCGTCAGCCTTGCTGCCATCCGTTCTGGGGTGCCCGCCGCAGTCATTTGTCAGTTCCCGCCAGCAGCAGCATCCTGCATAGCTGGCAGGACTGTTGCGACCGGAGGCGTCAGCCCCTCGGGCCAGTCGGGAATACTGCCGTCCGGCCCTGCCAGACGCACCCAAGCCATACCGCGCACGCCGGTTTTGACCTGCGCGAGGCGCTCGGCCACCAGTTCTTGCGGAATGCGCACCCGAATTCGGAACATCAGGCTTTCGCGTTCTTCAATGGTTTCGACCTGCTTCGGTGTGAATTGCGCCTGCGGGGCAACAAAACTGACGACAGCTGGAATCGCAACATCCGGCATGACGTCAACAACGATGCGCGCTTCGTCACCTAACCGCACCCTTGGGGCGGCGCTGGCGGGAAGGAAGAACTCCATATAAATATCACCAAGGCTGACCAAGGTCAGCACCTTGCCACCACCGCCAAGCACTTCGCCCGGCTGCGCAAGACGGTAAAGAACGCGTCCCGCTTGCGTCGCATAAAGCGTGCTGTCGGCAATACGTGCCTCGATTTCACGCAGGGCAGCGGTTTCGGCGTCAACAGCGCGTTGCTTGGCCACGACGCCAGCCTGCGCTGCCGTGCGGCCTGCCTCGGCCAGTTGCGCCTCGGTGCGGCGGATATCCAACTCCTCACCGCTGACCACACCGCGTTCGTTCAGCGTTTCGGCGCGGGTCAGCTCACTTTGCGACAACGCAAGCCTTGCCTCGGCTTCGGTCACACCGGCCTGCGCGACAGCCACTGCCGCCTCGGCGCTGGCAACTGCTGCTTCAGCGCGCATTTTTTGAGCCAGCAGTTCTGTAGTGTCCATCATCGCCAGCACATCACCAGGCTGCACCAAATCACCCTCACGCACGGTAATTTCCGAAACCCTCCCGGCCAGACGGGTGGAAATGTCGACCAGAGCGGCCTCGATCCGGCCATTGCCACGCGCGAACCCTTCGGGTGGCAGATCGCTGGGTTCCAACAGAACCTTCCAACCGGCGTAGCCTAAAAAAGCCGCCAATACGGCAAACACGAGAAAAATAGAAAACTTGCGTGACATGACTTAGGCACCTCCTTCGGGGTCAATTTGCGTCTTGGCGATGCCGCGCTGATAGATGTCGAACACGCGCGGCGCGTCGGCGCGTAGCTTTTCCATGTCGCCCGCCATCAGAGATTGCATGACCAACCCCTGAATAGTGCCAACAAATAGCGTAGCTGCAATTTGACTATCCAAGTCCTCAGCCAGTTCTCCACAGGCCTTTCCGGCCTCGATCAGATGGTTCAGGCGCTCCGCGTATTGCCTCATCATCGCGCGCGCCGAGCATTTCGCGGGCGTCTGTTTCGCCCCCTGAAGTTCACTATACAACATGCGCGGTGCACCGGGGTGTTCGGAGACGAAAGCAACGTGGGCCAGAAACATTGAGCGCATCGCAGCCAGCGGCGTATCGACACCCTCGACCGCCTTGACGACCCGCTCCATCAGGTGCCTGGCCACCCATTCCATCACCGCTTGCCAGATCGCCTCTTTGTTGGGAAAATGGCGAAACAGCGCGCCTTGCGTCAGGTGCATGTGTTTGGCAATGGCCGCTGTGGTGATATCGCCGGGGCTGGTCGTCGCGGCAAGATCGATCACCGCCTCGACAGTGACATTGCGGCGTTCTTCGGCGGGCAGGTTCTTGGG
The DNA here is from genome assembly GCF_947497285.1 of uncultured Aliiroseovarius sp. Lineage (GTDB taxonomy): Bacteria > Pseudomonadota > Alphaproteobacteria > Rhodobacterales > Rhodobacteraceae > Aliiroseovarius. The sequence continues at coordinate 137,880 of NZ_CANMFT010000009.1, forward strand.
CTTGGTGCGTATTGTCATTGGGGCAGTTCCACCCGCCAGACCGCAAGTGCCAGCCAGCCCATCGCCAAGGTCATGGAAATCCCGCCGACAATGACAAAGAGCGGCGGCGCGCCAATCAGCACTTCTGCCAGTATCCCAACGGGCATAAGCATGCCTGCCAGCGCCAACCAGGAAACCCATCGGCCAGACGTGGCGGGTAGCGGAAGGCGCAAAAGCACCAGACCGACGGCGATATTGAGAAGCGCGACTAGATTGCCGTGCGCATGAGCCAACCGCGATTCGAAGTGCACCCCGACACCGTAGTCAGCGATCCATTGCTCTTTCCCCGGCGCGAAAACGCGCAGGAAGATCAACACGAACCCGTAAAGCATAAACAGAGTCAGAAACAGAAACCCTGTGACAATGTTGGATTTTCCAGTGTGCATCACGATCCTCGTATTCTGAATGCGGACAAACTCCGCCGATGGCCGCAGTATGTCTTGAACTTAGATAGTAATCAATTACTATCTTTTAGTGAGTCGTCTAGACTCGGCAGTGAATGACGCAGGTTGCGCCTTCGCTCCGCAAGTCGGGCGATCAGAAAAAGGACAGCAACCATGGACAGAAATGACGAGCATCAGGTCACCAAATTGCGCGCGGGTGGCAAAGGCAATTGGTCTTCAAAGACCGTGGCAAAGGGCAGCGTTCGCAAGCCGATTGCGGTGGTTGCGTCCGTTTCAGACTCCGTTGTTGAAAGCCCGCCTCCTGCGAATCTGACCGGAGCGACAAATCAGAAGCCGCACAAAAACGGTTCGACCACGTCATTGCACGACGCGATGAACCATACCGCACAAAGCGCCATATCCCGCGTCACCCACGGGTTGTCGCCGGCTGCGTTGATGGGGGCTTGGTTCGATTGGGCCACCCACATCACGGCTGCCCCCGGCAAGCAGTTGCAACTGGTCGAGAAGGCCGCTGACAAAGCCCGCCGTCAAGCCAGTTTCGCCATGAGTTGCGCGCAAACAGCCGACACAGCCGAGCCATGCATCGCGCCGTTGCCGCAAGATAACCGTTTCAACGACGAAGCCTGGCAGATGAAACCGTTCAACATGGTCTACCAAGGCTTTTTGCTGCAACAGCAATGGTGGCACAACGTCGTCACGGACGTTCCCGGCGTTACCGCCCAACACGAGCGCGAGTTGCAATTCCTGACACGTCAGGTGCTCGACATGTATTCGCCGTCCAATTTCCTGCCAACCAACCCCGAGGTTCTGCGCAAAACCCGCGATGAGGCTGGTCAAAACCTGATCCGGGGCATGCAGAACCTCGTCGAGGACGCGCAGAGCGCCATGACCGGTGCATCCCCAGAAGGCGCAGAGGGTTTTCAACCCGGTCAGGATGTCGCTGTGACACCCGGCAAGGTGGTTTACCGCAATCGGTTGATCGAGCTTATCCAGTACGCCCCCGTCACGGACACTGTGCACCCGGAGCCGATCCTGATCGTCCCAGCCTGGATCATGAAATACTACATCCTTGATCTGTCAGAGCAAAATTCGATGGTGCGGTATCTCGTGGAGCAAGGCTACACCGTCTTCATGATCTCGTGGAAAAACCCCATCGATGAGGATCGCGACCTCACGATGGAGGACTACCGCCAACTGGGTGTGATGGCGGCGATCGAGGCCATTCAGGCGATTGTACCGGATCAGAAAATCCACGCAACGGGCTATTGCCTAGGCGGCACCCTGTTGGCCATTGCCGCCGCAGCCATCGCGCGCGGCAAAGATGACCCCTTTGCGTCTCTGACACTGCTGGCCAGTCAGGTCGATTTCACCAAACCCGGCGAGTTGCAGTTGTTCATAAACGAAAGTCAACTGGCCTTTCTCGACAGCGTCATGTGGAAACAAGGTTATCTCGACACCACCCAGATGGGTGGTGCTTTCCAGATGCTGCGCTCAAATGACCTGATCTGGTCGCGCGCTGTTCGCGAATACCTGATGGGCGAGCGTCAGCCGATGAACGACCTTATGGCTTGGAACGCGGATGGCACGCGCATGCCCTTTGCGATGCATTCGGAATATCTGGAAAAACTGTATCTTAACAACGATCTGTCCGAAGGGCGGTTTCAGGTCGAGGACCGTCCGGTCGCCCTATCCGATATCCGCGCCCCAATCTTTGCGGTCGGAACGGTAAAAGATCACGTCGCGCCCTGGCACTCGGTCTTCAAGATACAGGCACTCACCGATACCGACGTGACCTTCGTGCTGACCAGTGGTGGGCACAACGCGGGCATCGTCTCGGAACCGGGCCACCCGCGCCGCACCTATCGAATCGCCTCCAAGGACGCGATGGATCGCTATGTCGATCCAGAGGCGTGGCAAGCCGAAACAGAGGCACAGGACGGATCGTGGTGGGAGTCTTGGGTTGAGTGGCTTGGGTCGCACTCAGGCAAGCAAACAGCGCCGCCGGATATGGGCGATGCACAATCGGGCTATACTGCCTTTGCCGACGCCCCCGGCACATATGTCCTCCAGAAGTAGGCGACCGGGGAAGAACTTGCATTTTAACAAAGGATAGGAAAATGGCTTCAACTCGAACAACCAGCCTTGTAGTTGCGTCCATCGTGGCGCTGGCATTTGGCGCGCTCACGGTACTTTCTGGCGGTCGTGCCTTGTTTGGCAGCGCCGAGGCGCAGGCCGCAGTAGGAAATGCCGTCCCGTTTGTGCTGTGGTTCAACTTTCTAGCCGGGTTTGCCTATATCCTCGCAGGCGTCGGGCTGTTTCTACGCCACCCGCCTGCCGTTTGGATTTCGATCGGCATTTTCGCATGCACCGCTCTGGTGGCATTGGCGCTCGCGGTCCACATGATGCAAGGCGGCGCGTTCGAAATGCGCACAGTTGGCGCGATGATCCTGCGCACAGGGGTTTGGGCAGGTATATCAGTTGTGGCCTGGCGACATATCAGACAGGCAACAAGTATTTGAGGTAGGCGCCGCTCAACCTCCTTGAGCCGCCCTCGGCGATTTGTGCGACTTCGCCAATGGGCTGTCCAATTTTCGGACCAAGAGAGGCAATGACCGGTTTGGCGGCCTTAGCTGCGGCGCGGAGTAAATCATACCGAATGTGCTAGGGTTTTCTGCGTGAGCAATAGCTGCAACTGCAAAGGTCGGTTTTGTCCCGCATCTTACCAGTTCAAGCACTGTGCAGCGAAAGTCGGGTTTCGCGGTGTTGGAGCAAACCGAACTCACTCCAATACCAGCAATTCCGCTATCCCCCGCCGTCCATCTTTCCGCCCCAGCTGCACGATCACATCGATCGACCTGCGAATGTAGGTCTGCACTTCAGAAAACGTCAGCGGTGTTCCTGCCTGCAGGACCATGATCGCTAGCCGATCAATCGCCAGCTCGGCGGTCTCGGCGTGGATCGTCGAAACTGACCCACCATGCCCGGTGTTGATCGCCTCAAGATAAGTAAGCGCCTCCAGCCCTCGCAACTCGCCCACCACGATCCGATCTGGTCGCATCCTTAATGAGGCTTGCAGCAAAGCACCTGCCGAACGCGGGCTATCTTTGACTCGGTCAGCAAGCAGACAGACCACATTCGGCTGATGCGGGAACAGCTCAAAGGCGTCTTCGATGGTAATGAGCCGCTCGTCATCTGGGACATGGGTCAGAAGATGGCGCGCAAATGTGGTTTTGCCCGTCGATGTCCCACCGCTCACCAAGATGTTGAGGCGGTTCTCAACCAGTTGCCCAAGTGCGCCAGGAAGATCGGTTTCGGCCTGTTTCGAAATCGCCTTCAGCATCTCGGCACGGATATCCGTCAGTGAGACCGCCTTGCCTTGCAAGTAGGCGGGTTCATAGGTTCGGATGTCGGATTTGCCAAAAAGCCGGATGGTGATCGCCGCGCCCTGCTCCACAGCAGGTGACACCACGACCTGCACCCGCAATGGTCGCCCTCGGAACTCCACCTTCCCGGACACCAAAGGGTTCTTCTCAGAGACCTTGGCCTTGGCGTCACCGACGATGGTGGTGCCGAGATTGATTGCGTCGGCTGGATCAACGACTTGATCGGCATATTCCATGGCAACGGATCCACGCCGTTCGACCCATAATCGGCCATCGGGGTTTATGGCCAGTTCAATGACATCGTCGTCGGTCAGCCAGCGCTCAAAAGGCGCGAGGTAGCGTTCAAGATAAGAGGAGGGTAGGTCGGTGTGCTCGCTCAATGCACCACCACATCCCGGTCCACGAGCACCGTCACGCTGGCGCCCTGATCGACATAGATCGTCGGCGCCAATGAAACCTGGTCCGCGATGACCGAACTGGTGGCGTCAGACAGGTCCGAGCCGACACTCGCGAGCACATTTGCCGCGGTCTCATCCTGAACCCGCCCGGCAGCCACAGAGGGTGCGGCACCGATGATCGAGATCAGGGCGGCCCCGCCGAAGCGCTCAAAGAACTTGGTGTCCACCAGACCGGTCAAACCGGATCGACCAAGTTGATCCCCCCCGACTGCGGAAATATCGATTGAGGTGCCGTTCGGTGTGAGAATGCGGGTCCAGAGGATTAGGATGCGCTTTTGGTTCACCTCAATGCCAGAGCGATATTGACCGAAGAGGCGTGACCCACGCGGGATCAGGATCTGATCTCCGGAAAACGCTGGCACGGGTTCGGAGACCACCGCCACGACATTGCCCGGGAGATCGCTGTTGATCGCGGTCTGAAGCCCAGCCTGGATCATCGAGCCTTGCGCGAGGGTTCGATCGGGGAATTCCATACGGGAGGCTTCCTTGACCTCAAGCGGACGGGCGGCGGCTTGCAGATAGGCTTCGTTCTCGTTGAGCGGGGCGCCCTGTCCGGCTGGTGTTGCCCCCGGCGTTCCCGGTGAGGCAGCTGCAGTGCCATGACCATCGGCATAAACAATAGCAGGTGACCTGATTTGCGCGGTGAGGAGTTCCGCGGCCTCGCGCTCGGCATCCCGTTGTCGC
>NZ_CANMFT010000010.1 GCF_947497285.1 uncultured Aliiroseovarius sp.
ATGGAGATGACAACCCGACCGTCTTGCCAATCGCTGTGACACCGGGGATCGAGGGGCAGAAAACCCTGTCATCCGGCAGCGGTGTGGTCGGCAGTCAGTTGGTCTTCCTGATCGAGGTGACGAATACTGGCAACGTAACGCTGACCAGCACCGGCATTCAGTCCGACACGCTGACGCGGGTGGACGGCACACCGCTGACGCCCTCGGCCCCGACGTTTGTCGGGTCAACGCAAGGGTCTGGTGCAGGCACTCTGTTGCCCGGCGAGGTTGCCAGCTACGAGGTCCGCTATACGCTGGTCCAAGACGATATTGACGGCGGCGGCGTGCGCAACAGCGCGACCGTCACCGGCACCCCGTCCAGTGGTGTGCCGATCACTGATGTGACCGATGATGGTGACGATGGGGACGGCAACACCACCGATGACCCGACCGAGGTTTTGATCACGCAAACCCCGGCGCTGTCGATGGTCAAGACGGTTGGCGCGGGATCGTCCAACCCCTATGACACGGTCGGCCAGCTGATCAACTATGACTTCGTGGTCACCAATGATGGCAATGTCACCCTGACCGACCCGATCACCATCGCGGATGATTTGATCGACGGGGCGGGGGGCAGTGTCACCTGTGATCCGCTGCCAGCCGGCGGCTTGCTGCCCACTGCGACGCTGAATTGTGCCGGGTCTTACACGGTCACGCAGGACGATATCGACAACGGGTCGGTGACCAACACGGCGACCGCCTCCAGCGGGGCGACGACGTCGGCACCTGACAGCGTGACGGTGCCTGCCAGCCAGACCGATGCGCTGACCCTTTTGAAAGTGGCTGATCCGATCGCTGGTCCTGCCTTCTTTGTCGGCGCCACGGCGAGCTATACCTATACCCTGACCAACACGGGCAACACGACGCAGGTTGGGCCGTTCAGCATCAGCGACAACCTGATTGCCCCCGCCAACATCACCTGTCCTGTCCCTGCGGGGAACGAGCTTGCGCCGGGGGATGATCTGGTCTGCACCGCGACCTATCTCATCACCTCGACCGATGTATTCCTGGGTGTGGTGACCAACCTTGCGACGGGCAGTTCGTCGACCACGACCTCGCCCCTGACGTCTGAAAGCATTCCCGACCAGGGCGTCGCCGCCTTGTCGATCGACAAGCAACTGGTTGCAGGTTCCGACTTCTCAGAGGTTGGTGATGTGATCGGCTATCAGTTCGTCGTGACCAACAGCGGCACCCGGACCCTGATCGAACCGATCATTGTGCGCGACAGCATTCTGGGCGACATCACCTGCTGGACGCCAAACCCGCCCACCGACCCTGATTTCCAAGTCGGGGAAGAGGCGATCTGCACCGGTGACTACGTTGTGACGCAGCCCGATCTGGATCGTGGTTTCGTCTTCAACGAGGCCTACGCCGAAACGACCTATGGCCCTGGCGGCACACCGGTTGTCAGCCCACCGGACACTGTGACGGTGGATGGCGACCTGATGCCTGACCTGACTCTGTCCAAAACGGCTGCGACCTTGCCCGTCACGACAGTCGGTCAGGTGCTGACCTATACGCTGACGGCGGAAAACACGGGCAACCAGACCCTGTCGAACGTGTCGATCACCGACCCGCTTCTGCCCGGGTTCACCTGCGAAACGCCGTCACTTGTGCGTGGTGACACGCTGCAATGCACCGGCACCTATACGGTCACGCAACCCAATGTGGACAGCGGCACCCTGTCGAACCGCGCCGATGTCACGGCGCAGAACCCGCAAGGGGCGCCAGTGACCACCTTTGCGACGCTGGACATCCCGATGCCCGCCGCCGCCCCGGCGATAGAGCTGACCAAGGTCGCCTCGCCCTCGCCCTTTGGTGCGGCTGGCAGCACGCTGACCTATCAACTGTCAGTCACCAACACCGGCAATGTGACCCTGTCCAATGTCGAAGTGACCGACCCGATGGGCGGTGGCCAGATTTGCACGATCGCTTCGATTGCGCCGGGCGTGACGACGGGCGGGTGCAGCTTTGATGTGACCGTCACCCAAGACATGGTCGATGCAGGCGAGGTTGTGAACAACGCCTCGACCACTGCGACCGATCCGTTCAACACCCCGGTAACTGACATGGTCGAACTGACGACCCCCGGTCCGGCACGCAACCCCGCGCTAGAGGCGACGAAGGTCGTTCTGGGCGGGCAGTCGGTGGTTGGCGGGCTGGTGGATTACAGCCTGTCGGTGGCGAACACCGGCAACGTCACGCTGCGCAATGTGAATGTCGTGGACCAGATGCAGTCGCTTCTGGGTGCGGTCACTGCGTTGGATGCGCCCTTTGCGCTGGACCCTGCCAGCGATCTGGACAGCGACGGTGAATTGGATGTGGGCGAGGTCTGGACCTATACCGCCTCGGTCACGCTGCGCCAGATTGATCTGAACCATGCAGGCCTGTCCAATCAGGTCACCGTCACCGCCGATGGTCCCGCAGGCAGCGGGCAGGCGACAGATGTGTCTGATGATGGCGATGACAGCGACGGTAATACGGTCGACGATCCAACCATCTTCGATGTGGTCGTGGACCCGCAACTGACTGTTGTCAAAGCCGTTTTGACCCCCGGCACACGCGCGGGCGATCAGGTGGTGTTCGAGATTACGGCGACCAACACCGGCAACCAGGATCTGACCGACCTGAGCGTGAGCGACACGCTTCTGCGCGCCGATGGCACGCCGATCCCGGCCACCGCCACGCCGCTGTCAGTGCCCGCAACGCTATCGCCAACCGAGGACGCGGTTTGGCGCGTGACCCACACGCTGACGCAAGCGGATGTGGACGCAGGCGGGTTGCGCAACAGCGCGGTGGTCAGCGGCCTGTCGCCCGACGACACGCCGGTCAGCGACCTGTCAGCCGATGATGATCCGCTGGACGGCAACAACACCGACGACCCGACCGAGATGCTGATCCCGCCCGCACCGGGGATGGAGGTCATCAAGCGTGAGGTCTCTGCCGGGGCGGCTGCGGGTGAGTTGGTTGTTTACGAGGTTACGGTTGAAAACACCGGCAATGTGACCCTGACGAGCATTTCCCTGACCGACCAACTGACCGCCATTGATGGGACCGATCCGCGCACTCTGACGCCGGTCTTCAACAGCTCAGATGGCACGCCACCGTCACCCGCTGGCACCTTGGCACCGGGCGAGACCGCGACCTATGACGTGTCCCATGTTCTGTCGCAGGATGATGTGAACAAGGGCGGGGTGATCAACGTGATCACCGCAAGCGCGGCTACTCCGCTTGGCGGCTCGACCTCGGATGTGTCCGATGATGACGGGGTAGGGACGGATGACCCGACCGTCACACCGATCGCCGCCGCACCCGCGCTGGATGTGACGAAAACCGCCGGAGCACCCTCGCGCCTGTTCCACACGGTTGAGCAATCGACCTTTACCATCACCGTCACGAACACCGGCAACATCACCCAGACCGGCATTCAGGTGACCGACGATCTGGTGACGTTCCTTGCGCCCGCAACGCTGTTGTCTGCCGACTATCCGGTCACGACCACAGCGGCGGATTTCACCAACGGGGCCGCCAGCGCAACCTTTGACGGGGTTGGCGACACCGCCCTTCTGTCAGGTGACCCGACACTTGATCCGGGCGAAACCGGCACCATCACCATCACCATGGTCTATTCCACCGCAAACGGCTTCCCGACTGCGCCGAACACGGCCAGTGCGACCTCGACCCAGCTGACCACGCCCAGCATCGGGCAGGGACCGCTGACGCCGAATGACAATGACGGCGACGGGATCCCGGATTATCAGGATTTCGACCCGACCGGCTATTTCTATTGCGAACAGGACGGGTCTGTCCTGACGGGCGGCCAGGTCAGCATCTCGGGTGGCGGATTCACCCAAACCGGGGTGGGTACCAACGGGCCGATTGTGGTTACCGATGACGGAACGGACGGGTTCTATCAGTTCTTTGTCACCGCGCCGGGGACATACACGCTGGCCGTGACCTATCCGCCGATCGGTGCGCCATCGACGACGCGCACGCAAAGTGGCACGATCGACCTGACGACGCTTTTGCCGACCAATCCGGCGCCCATCGGGTCTGGGGCAAACGCGGACGGATCGTCGCTTGTCGATTACTCTGCGGGCGGCAACCCGTTCTACTTCACATTCGACATCGAAGCGGGCGACCCAGAGGTCCTGAACAACAACATTCCGTTGATGGATTGTCGCCCCAGCGTGCCGATTGTCGCCACCAAGACGGCAGACCGCGAAACGGCTGTATTCGGGGAAAGTGTCAACTTCACCCTGACGTTCGAAAACCAATCTGGTGCGACGTTCAGCGATACCCGGTTGGTGGACGAACTTCCGCCGGGCTTACTGTATTCCCCCGGCACCGCACGGGTGAATGGCGCGGCGGTTGAACCCAATGTGTCTGGCCGGAAACTGCGCTGGATCGAAACGCTCGGCGCGTCCGAGAAGATCACGATCACCTTCGCCGCCCGCATTGCATCGCGCGGCAACTTCGGCACGCTGACCAACCGCACATGGGCGCAGGATGCGAACGGGAATGTGCTGTCCAACGTGGCCACGGCGGATATCGAAATCCGGCCTGAACATGTGTTCGATTGCTCGGACGTGATCGGCAAGGTGTTCGACGACAAGAACCGCAATGGCTACCAGGATGGGCCGGGCACATTGCCCGAGGCGATCCTTGACGACGACCTGTATGACGGCAGCAAGGGCAAGCTTGCCCCGACCGTTGAGCGCCCCAACACGACCGAGCCGGGCCTGCCGGATGTGCGTCTGGTGTCGCCCAATGGCACGATCATCACCACCGATGATTACGGTCGCTTCTCGGTCCCCTGTGCAGCACTTCCCCGCACCATCGGGTCGAACTTCATGCTGAAGCTCGATAAGCGCAGCTTGCCGACGGGCTATCGCGTCACCACGGAAAACCCGCGGGTGATCCGCCTGACGCCGGGCAAGATCGCCAAGCTGAACTTCGGTGCCGCGATTGGCAATGTGGTGGATATCGACCTGAATGCGGCTGCGTTTGCGCCCGGTTCGGCGACCCCAAGCGATGGGTTGTCGCGCGCGCTGACATCGCTGATCGGCCAGATCAGCGACAAGGAGACCGCGATTGAGCTGACCTATGTGCTTGGCGCGGGCGAAGATCCGGCCTCAGCGCGGGCACGGCTCAGGGTCGTCAAACAGCTGCTCAAACGCGACTGGCACGGAAACTATCGGCTTGATGTCGACACGCATGTGGTGCGCAGACAATGAGCGCGGTGAGGTATAAGATGATGTATCGATTGACCAAATTCACCCTGGCCTGCAGCGCATCAGTGCTGGCGCTGATCGGAACTGCGCACGCGCAGGACGGGTTCAGCATCACCATCAACGACGAACAATTTGCGGGCGATCCGGCGGTGCAGACCGCCGTGCGCCAGATTGACCAGTCGTTGGCAGCGGCCGACTTGCAGGTCAAGTTCGACGGGCTTGGCGTGGTGCCACGCCTGACGCTTTTGGTGCTGAACGACACGCCGCCCAGACCCGGCGACACCGTCGCAGTGCGCAGCGAGCTGAACTATCCCGCCTTCGTGACCCGCGCCGAGCTGCGGGTGATTGACCCGCGGGCCTTGGGTGGCGCGCGCACGGTTTTGGTGGCGCCGATCACCCCCAATGGAGAGGCACGCTTCACCATGCCCGAAGGGCGCGATCTGGTGCTGGTGCACCGAGTTTATGACCAGTTCGGACGCTTTGACGAAACCAACCCGATCAATATCGCACCGCTCTCTGACAGCCGCGCGGAAACCACCGAGGCCGAGGCCGGCGTTGACAACACCGCGCGCCGTCGCATCCCCGTGCGCGGCGGTGCCGTGACCGTCAGCGGCAGCAGCGTTGCCCCCGGTGCCACGGTGCAAACCCTTGGCGAAGAAGTCAAAGCCGACCGTTCGGGCAGTTTCGTCATTCAGCGCATTCTGCCCCCCGGTGACCACCCGGTCGGCGTGCGCGTCGCGGGTGGCGGTGCAGGCTATATCGAACGCGAAATCACGATCCCCAACACCGAATGGTTCGGCACGGGCCTGATTGACCTGACCTTTGGGCGCAAGCTTCAGGGCGGGGTGGGGGCCGCAGGTGGCCCGTTTGAGCGCGACTATGGCTATGGGCGCATCGCGGGCTATGTCACCGGCAAAACCGCGACCGGGTGGGATTTGACCGCACGGATTGACACCGGCGAAGACGAGTTCAAGAACCTGTTCAGCGGGTTGGACAAGAAAGACCCGAAATCGCGGTTGCGCCGGATGCTGATCGAAGACGGCTATCCGACCTATGGCGATGACAGCACGCTGATCGACGGTGCGCCGTCGGATGGCAAGATTTACCTGAAACTGGCCAAGGATGGCAGCCACATCCTGTGGGGCAACTACAAAAGCCAGATCGAAAACAGCACCTATCTGCGCAACGAACGCACGCTTTACGGCGCGCAGGCGCTGTATCGGTCGCAGGCGCAAACCTCCAATGGCGAAAGCCGACTGGCCGCCGAGGTTTATGCCGCCAGCCCCGACCGTCTGCCGGGACGCGAGTATTTCGACGGCACCGGCGGGTCGATCTATTTCCTGACGCGCGATGACCTGACGCTTGGGTCCGAAACCATCTCGGTCGAGCTGCGCGACAAACGCACGGGCCGGGTGATCTCGACCACCGAGCTTGTGCATGGCGTGGACTACGAAATTGACTACAGCCAGGGCGTCGTCACCCTCACCACGCCACTTGGCAGTTTTGGTGCGTCGGGCAATCTGATCACAGACCCCAGCGGCGATCAGGCGCTGCGCCTTGCCGTGCAATATGAATACACCCCCAGTGCCACCGAGATTGACGGCATGTCCTATGGGGGACGGGTCGAAACCTGGGTCAGCGACAGCGTGCGCGTTGGGCTGACGGGCATGGTTGAACAGACCGACATCGCGGATCAGACCGCTGTGGGTGGTGATGTGCGCCTGCAATTTGGCGAAGACAGCTTTCTTGAGGTCGAATACGCCGAAACCGAAGGGCCGGGCTTTGGCTCGTCCATCAGCTCGGATGGCGGGTTGATCGTGACGACCACAACCACAGCCGGCACCGTTGGCGGCACAGGCGAGGCATGGCGCCTGCGCGGACAGGCCGAGTTTGCCGATCTGGGCGTGCCCGTGCCGGGTCGCGCCACCGGGTATTACGAAAAACGCAGCGCGGGTTTCTCTACTCTGGATTACCAGATCGTCAATGACGAAGAATTGTGGGGCGTCACGCTTGAGGCCGAGCCGACCGAGCGGCTGGCCTTCCGCCTTTATGCGGATGATTTCAAGGACAGCACCGGCAAGAAACTGACCGAGGTCGGGGCCGAACTGACCTTCAAGGCGTCCGAGCGGATCACGTTGGATTTCGGTGTCGAACATCTGGACCAGGTCACCCCCGGCGGGGATGCGGACGAAACCGGGTCGCGCACCGATGCGGCGGTTCGTCTGACCTATAAGGTCAGTGATGACCTAAGCTGGTATGTGTTCGGTCAGCATACGCTGGACCGCGCCGGTGGGCTGCGTCGCAACGACCGGTATGGCGCCGGGGCGTCCTACCGATTTGCCAAGAACTGGACAATCGAGGGCGAGGTGTCCGACGGCACCCTTGGCATCGGTGGCGAGCTGTTGCTGAGCTATCAGAGCGATGGCTATAACAGCGCCTATTTCGGCTATCAGCTGGAACCGGGGCGTGAGTTGTCAGGCGTTGACTTGATCGGCGATGACGGCGGGCGCTTTGTGCTGGGCGGCAAACGACAGGTCAGCGATTCCGTCAAGCTTTACGGCGAAAACACTTATGACATCTTTGGCCGCCACCGGTCGCTGGTCAGCGCCTATGGCGTCGAATACGCCTTTGACGAAGCACTTAGCTTTTCGGCCGGGTTCGAGACAGGCCGCATAGATGACGATATCGAAGGGGACTACGAACGGAACGCCTTTTCGTTGGGTGCGCAGTATGATGACGGCAATGCGCTCAGCTTTGCGGCCAAGCTTGAATACCGGCGCGACCGGGGCGTCAGTGACGGCACGATCCGCGATGCAGATGCGTGGCGTGTTGCGGCGTCGGGGCAATACAAATTCGACGACAGCCACCGGCTGGTTTTCTCAGCCGACCATACCAATGTGGAGAGCGTCAGCCCGACGCTGGACAATGGCGTCTATACCGACGCGGTTCTGGGCTATGCGTTCAGACCGGTAGACCACGACCGCCTGAACATGCTGTTCCAGTATCGCTATTTCCACGACTCGCTGGGGCAGGTGATCGACCAGACCGGCGAACGTGGACAGCGTCAGGAAAGCCATATTCTGTCGTTTGACGTGGAATATGACCTGAACCGGTTCTGGACAATCGGCGGCAAGTTGGGGCTGCGCAAGTCGGTGTCATCACCCAGTGCGGGCGTCGCCTTCCAGCAAAACGACGCAGGGCTGGCGGTGGTAAATGCCCGCTATCACCTTGTTCACAAATGGGATTTACTGCTCGAGGCCCGCCATCTGGAAGCCAAGCAAGCCGGTCTGTCGGAAACAGCGTTCTTGGGGGCGGTCTATCGCCAAATCGGCGACAACGCCAAGATCGGCGTCGGCTATAACTTCGGCAACTTCAGTGATGACCTGACCGATCTGACCTATGACGACGAAGGCGTGTTCATCAACGTCATCGCCAAGTTCTGACACCGTAAATTGGCGAGGATCGGTTTCATAGGCACCGGAGAGATTGCCGCCGCGATCGTCACCGGTCTGGCCGGGCGGGGACATCAGATTCTGGTGTCCGACCGCAACGCAGATGTCGCGGACCGGTTGGCCCGCCAGCACAGCGATGTTTTGGTCACGCCCAACGATCAGGTGGTGGCAGACAGTGATATCGTCTTTCTGTGCCTGCTGGCAGATGTCGCCCGCAAGGTGTTGCCCACGCTGCCATTCCGCCCCGATCACAGCGTGATATCGGTGATGGTCGATGTGCCGCTCAGCGATCTGAAGGCGCTTTGCGCGCCGGCTGTGGACATCGCGATCACGATCCCCTTACCCTCAGTAGCGGTCGGAGGGTCTGCCCTGCCGGTCTATCCTGAAAGCGCAGCTCTGAGGACTTTGTTTGGGGAAACTGACATTATCATTGCGTGCCGCGACGAAAACGCTCTGAACGCTCATTTTGCGGCGTCGGCGCTGGCATCTCCGATCCTTGATCAGATGCGCGAAGGTGCGGCCTGGCTGACGGATCTGACCGGCGATGCAACCGCTGCCGAACGCTATGTCGCGACCGTCTTTGCTGGCTTCCTGCGCCAGATGACGACCGACCCCGACGCCCGTTTTGAAGGGCTGCTCGACAGCCTGTCGACCGAAGGCGGTCTGAACGCCACCCTGCGCGCACATATGCGTGATGCCGGCACATTGGCAGAGCTTGCCGAGGGGCTGGACACGCTGAAGCCGCGGTTGGGTTTGGCTGACTAACCCTACAAAAGAATGGATAGAAATCCACCCGGTGTCGCTTTTTGTCGTCAAAAGCGGTTTTCCCATCCCGTCTGATATGGTCAGTCTGTGCATAACCGAACGCATGGCCGCGTCACACCGACTCGGCCCCCGATAGAAGGCATTCAAACCATCCGATGACGGACTTGTGGGACGGCATAGTGCAGGCGTTCTGGCTGCTGATCACGCTGGATGCGGATCTGGTCGAGATCACGTTGCGGTCGCTTCGGGTGACGCTGACGGCGCTGGTGATCGCCTCGGCAATTGCGCTGCCGTTGGGGGCGCTTTTGGCCGTGCGCCGGTTTCGTGCGCGCCGCGTGACGATAGCGGTGCTGAATGCGCTGATGGGTCTGCCGCCGGTCGTTGTCGGTTTGATCGTCTACGTCTTCCTCAGCCGCTCTGGTCCGTTCGGCGTCTTTGGCTTGCTGTTCACCCCCACGGCGATGATCATCGCGCAGGTGATCATCATCGTGCCGCTGATTGCCTCCATCGCGCATCAGGCGCTGCGGGAGCTTTGGTCGGATTACCACGATCTGCTAATTTCGATGAACACCACAAACTGGCAACGGATACAGGCCCTGTTATGGGACGGACGGCGCGCGCTTTTGACCGCATCGCTGGCAGGCTTTGGCCGCGCGATCGGCGAGGTTGGCGCGATCATGGTCGTGGGCGGCAATATTGACCACCACACCCGCGTTCTGACCACCGCCATCGCGCTGGAGACCGGCAAGGGGGATTTCGCGCTGGCGCTGGGGTTGGGTTTCGTGCTGATCGCCATGGCCATCGCGGTAAACCTCGCGATCCACATCATTGGCCGCACAGAGCAGGAGGGGCGGTGGTGAGCATCCTGTTTCCCCTGACGATCCAAGACGCCTCCTTACGGCGGCGCGGCAAGGTGCTGGTGGGGCCAGTGGACCTGACCCTGCAAGGGCAGGGGGTTACGATGGTGATCGGGCCGAACGGGGCGGGCAAGACCTCGTTTCTGCGGATGTTGCACGGGATTGCACGGCTTGGCAGCGGGTCGGTGACATGGGCCTGCGATCAGGCCACGGCCCGCGCGCGGCAGGCGTTTGTCTTTCAACACCCGATCATGATGCGCCGGTCCGTGCTGGGCAATCTGACCTATCCGCTACGCCTGACGGGGGTGTCGCGATCTGACGCCCGCGCCCGTGCCACAACTGCGGCCGAAGAGGTCGGGCTGGCCGATATGCTCGAGCGCCCGGCGCCTTTCCTGTCAGGGGGCGAGCGGCAGAAACTGGCCCTGGCGCGTGCGTTGATCACCAAGCCTGATCTGCTGTTTCTGGACGAACCCTGCGCGTCGCTGGATGGCCGCGCTACCCGTGAAATCGAAGACATCCTGACCCGCGCCGCCGCCGCAGGCACCCGGTTGATCATGTCCACACATGATATGGGGCAGGCACGTCGTCTGGGCACCGAGGTGCTGTTTTTGCTCAACGGCACCATTCACGAACACCAATCCGCGCGGGACTTTTTCGCAGGCCCGACCTCTGCGCCCGCCCGTGCCTTTCTGAAAGGAGACATCGTCGAATGAAACGGATGATACTGGCCCTTGCCGCCGCTGCCCTGATGGGAGGTGGTGCGCTGGCCGAGGATATGAAACTTGCGGTGACGACATCGTTCCACAACTCGGGGCTGGCGGATATTCTGCTGCCGCAAATCAAGGACGATACGGGCATCGACGTGCAGTTGCTTGTCGTCGGAACCGGTCAGGCGATCAAGCTGGGCCAAGCGGGCGATGTGGACGCGATCCTGGTTCATTCCCGCCCGGCCGAGGAAAAATTTCTGGCCGGTGGCTTCGGCACCCATCGCCGCGAGATCATGTATAATGACTTCGTGTTTATTGGCCCTCGAACGGACGAGGCCAAGCTGTCGGATGCGACCAGCGCCGCCGACGCGTTGCAAAGGATCGCCGCCGCAAATGCGCCCTTCGTCAGCCGCGGCGATGACAGCGGGACGCATAAGAAAGAGCTCAGCCTGTGGGCCGCTGCTGACGTGACCCCGGAAGGCGACTGGTATCGCGCGGTCGGCGCGGGCATGGGGGCTGCGTTGAACACCGCGTCGGGGATGAATGCCTATATCATGTCGGATCGGGCCAGCTGGCTGAACTTTGGCAACAAGGGCGATCTGGCGCTGGTCTATGCTGGTGATCCGGTGCTGTTCAACCAGTATGCCTTTCTGCCGGTGAACCCGGACAAGCACCCGCATGTGAAGGCCGATTTGGTCATGAAGCTTGAGGCATGGTTGGTGTCAGAAACCGCCAAAGCCCTGATCGACGGCTATAAGATTAACGGCGAAACGCTGTTTGTTTTCAACGCAGAAACAGGCGGTTAAGGCGCTAGAAAGGCTTGCAACATGATAAAAGTCGGCTTCATCGGATTTGGCGCCATCGCACAATATGTGGCACAGAAACTGCCCGAGATCGGTGGCGAAATCGCGTTCGTCATCGTGCGGGATGGGCGGGCTTCGGCTGCGAAGGATGCGATGGGTGCGGATGTGCGTGCCTTGACCTCGATCGGGGATGCGTGCGCGGATGTGGTGGTGGACTGCGCCGGCCATGCGGGTTTGCGAGACCACGGTGCTGCGATCCTGCGGGCGGGTATGCCGCTTGTCACCGTATCAATCGGTGCCCTTGCCGATGATGCGTTTCGCGAGGCGCTGACCGAGGCCGCGCGGGCCGGGGGCACACAACTGCACCTGTCCACAGGTGCCATCGGCGCGCTGGATGCCATCGCATCGGCGCAGGTTGGCACACTAGAAGCGGTCACCTACTCAGGTCGCAAACCGCCCAAAGGGTGGAAGGGATCGCCCGCAGAAGATGTGATGGATCTGGACAATCCGGGCAGCGACGCAACGGTGCATTTCGAAGGCTCAGCCCGAGAGGCGGCGTTGAAATATCCGAAAAACGCCAATGTGGCGGCGGCTGTCGCGCTGGCAGGGCTGGGGTTTGACAAAACACAAGTCCAGTTGATCGCCGACCCGAACGTGGACGCAAATATCCACGAGATCACCGCGCGCGGCGATTTTGGAGAGCTGTCCTTTACCATCCTTGGCAAGACGTTGCCTGACAACACCCGCACCTCGGCACTTGCCGCGATGAGCGTGGTCAAAATGATCGCCGCGCGCAAGAAGGCGATCACGTTCTAGGGGTGCGGTACATTGATTGCGCCGACCTGCTTGACGTCTTGAGTTCAAACGACGATTTGGACTGCGGTGATGATAGGCGCCGCGTGCCGCTGGCGCGCTAGATCCAGTCAAGATTGACCCGGGTTGGCGGGTGAGCCTTCGCGACGGCGACACGCAAGGCCTTGAAACGGTCGCGCAGGGCCTTGAACTTGTTTTCATGGGTTTCTGCGACGGTCAGCGTGATTTTTTCGAACAACCCTTCAGCCTGCATTACCTCTAGAATATCAAGCTCGGCCCCTTCGATATCCATTTTTACAAATGCGATTTGGCCATGTTGGGTGTGCAGGTCGGAAAGGAAATCAGGCAGCGAGATCAACGGCACCTCGATGCTGTTGCCGTTGGTTTCGTCGATCTTGCGCCCGCCACTGATCACTGTGCTTTTGACCGACGCCCCGCTTGGATTTTCATCGAAATTTTCAGCCCGCATCAGGTTGATCGTGCCAGCTTTCGTGCCAACGGCAGCGTTGTGAAGGGTGACGTTCTTAAAGTCGCGGGTCGCATCTGACAGCTTGCCGAACGCATAGGGGTCAGGTTCGAACGCGTGGATATGGGCGCCGGTTTTTGCCAGCGGAACGGTGACCTCGCCGACATTCGCGCCGCAGTCCAGAACGACATCACCGGGTTTCAGCATCGAACAGATACCTTGCAAAAGCCCCTTGGCATGGGCTGCCCGTTGGTTTCTGGCTTGCCGCCGTTCAAGCTTTTCCAGCCTTTGGGTCAGCTTGGCGACGTCCAAATCCTGTGTGTCATCAGTGTCTTGCATTACCCTGTCCTGTCTTGTTCGGGCACCGCCGAGCGATGCAAAAACAGCAGCGCGGCGGCGAGTGGGTTGTCTTTCAGCATTCCATAGCCGGCTTTGGTCAGCATTTTGGCGGCGGTTTCGGCGTCCATCTGGTCGCCCAGTGCGCGGGCGCCAAGGATGATGGCTTTGGGCGGCATTTCAGGCACCGCGTTCAGGGAAGTCTCCAGCATAGCAGGGGTTATGCGTGGGTCGTTCACGACAAGCACGCTGCATTTGCTGTCCTTGATCAGTGCTTTAAGCCCTGACGCAGTGTCTTGGGCATCACCGGGCTGGATCAGTGGTGCGGTGGTCAGCGTCAGCGCTGGCCCTTGCGCCAGCCCGTTCTCGGCCCAGATGCGCGCGGCGGTCTGGGCAAGGGCAGGGGCCTCTTCCTGTGCGATCACGGTGACGCCGGGTTGTTCGTGGGCGATCACGGCGGGCAAGAAGCCGACGCCTGCGCCGACCTCAAGATAGGTGGCGCCGGGGTTCAGCAGTTTCGGGATGCGTCGGGCGGCGTTACGTTCAAATTTGCCGTCCATGATCAGCTGAAGCGAGGCGGGGGTGAACACGCGCGGGTCGGCGGGGATCTTCAGCTTGCGGTTCTCGAAGACCTCGACCGGGGTGTCGGTGGCCAGATCAATCGGCCCGCGCACGTAAAGATCGCTGGCTTTGCCCCAATCGGGGTGCGCGCTGTGGCGGCGTTCGGCCTTGGGCTTGGTGTTGCGCTGCTTTTCGACCTCGGACATCAGGGCGGCGATGCGGGCGGGGTCGCGAGGTTTGGGGGGTTTGGCGTCGATCTTGGTGATCGGGACTTTTGACGCCTCTTTCAACCCGGCGACCAGATCGGCATAGGCGTCGGTGCCTTTGAACTCCGCCAGACGCGCTTCGGCCCGGTCGAGTGCTGCGAAATGCAGTTTGTGAAGCACCGGGTCGGTGAGCAGCGTGTCAAAGATCTCGCGCCGCCGGTCGGCGTGGCGCAGGGCGCTGTCGTCCGCCACTTCGTTGCGGTCCTGAAGCGCCCAGTAGTCTGCGTTATACTTGTCCTTCTTCAGGTTCACGTTGCCGCGAAACTTGCGGATCGCATAGCTGTCGATGGATTTGACCGCATAATGGTTCATCTGCGCCCAGTCATAGCCAACCGTGCGCACGATCGAGCGCCAGCCGCGGAACTTGAAATAGTCCTCCATCGGCAGGCCAGAGCCGTTCAGCCAAACCACGCTGTCAGGAAAGTCGGTCTTGAGGTGCTTGTTCTTGATCTTGGGACGGTGGATGCCAAGCTTCCAATAATCAGGGTCGAATTTGAACAGCGTCTTGACGCCCCAACCCTTGTTCCACATCGGCGGGGCGGCGTGCAGATACTGTTCGGTGACAGGCGCGCGTGACCAGTCGTGAACACCGCCGGAGCCATAAATGCGCCAGGTGATGACGATGCCGTTCGCGCCTTTGTCCTGTGCGGCTGAAATCATCCCGTCCAGCGACCCGTCGCCATGGCGGATGCACAAAAACTCGTCCGCATCGAACACCAACAACCAATCGCTTGCGCCGACCAGCGGATCCACTTGCGCATGTTTCAACGCCGAGGGCTGGGGCCGGATGCCGTCCGCGATCACGTTGCGGCGGTGGTGGGCCAAGCCCAGCTCCTCGAGCCGGATCAGGATATCGTCGGTGCCGTCAGAACAATCATTGGTAAAGACCACCAGGTCGGTGAAGCCGACGGCCAGATGGTGGGCGATCCATTCCAGCACGAACGGCCCTTCGTCCTTCATCATCGACACGGCCGTGACGCGCCCATGCGGGCTTTTGTTCGGCTTCAATGCGAAGTCCACAGTGCCGTAAATATCCGACACCACTGACCCTGCGTTTGAATTGCCGTGTTCTGCCTTGGTCATAGTGTTTGTGTTCTGCCCGGCGCTTTCATGTGGTGTCGGCGTTTTCGCCTGCCGCAACCTGCCACGGACAGACCACGGATGGTAGAGAAAACAAGGTTGTCGCCTGCAATCTGACCATAAAACTGGCACGAAGGCACTGGACAGTTCAGGGGAAAATGTCCATTCCTAACCCCTAACAGGATCAGGCCTGCGCATGGGTGCGGCCAATCAAAGCGGAGAATTTCATGGCTGAACTGAACCGACGCCCCGTCGCATCGCTTTGGATCGGGGACAAGTTGCATTACCTCAATCAGCTGTGTCTGAAATCGCATATTCAAGCGGGGCATCCGACGACGCTCTATTGCACCGATGATGTGCAGAACGCGCCCGAAGGGGTCGAGATCCGCCCCGCGTCCGAGATTATGGACATCGACATGTCAGTGGTCGAACAGACCAGCGCATCGTTCCTGTCCAACGTGTTTCGCTATAAGATGATCAAGAAGACAGAAGCGGTCTGGATTGATTGCGACGCCTTCTGCCACAAGCCGTTTCCCGATGACATGCAGCATATCTATGCCGGCCATGGCTTTCGCGGCGCACTGAATTGCGGCGTCGTTTCTATCCCCGCGCAGGGCGATCTGATCGACATGCTGCTGGATTACTACGAAAACCTGCCCGAGGCCCCGCCGTGGTTCAACAAGAACCAAAAGCGCAAACTGGAACGGTTCGCGTCCGACCCGCTTCCGGTGCGGATTTACAAAGCCGAGCGCACAGCCTTTGGCCCGCAAGCCTTCACCTATTTTGCCCAGCAGACCGGCGATTATGACAGGGCGCTCAGCCCGGATTACCTGTATCCGGTGCCGTTCCAGTTGAACGACATTTTCTATGACCCCTATGGCCGGGTCGAAGGGCATTTCACCGACAACACCCTGTCGGTCCACCTGTATACCAACGGCACAAAGCCATGGTGGCGCAAGAACGCACCGCTGGAAGGGTCTTATGCGGACCGGATGTGCAAGCAGGTCGGCATCGACCCCAATCAGGCGTTGAAATAGGATCGCACGGGTGGGGGATGTGCCGGACACCAGTGATCTGACGATTTTCTATATCGTCGAGCCACCGCTATACGAGATCATGGCGTGCAATCTTCTGGCCTCGATCCGCACGCATTTCCCCGACTCGGTGAAGGCGGTCGGCTATTGCCCCGAACACCGGTATCACGAAATTCACCCCGCGGTGCACCGTGCGCATGAGCTGATGGGGGCCGAAGTGCGGCCGTTCACAACCAAAGACCGCTTCGACCCCGCCTATCCGCATGGCAACAAGATCCTTGCGGCGCTGGAAAAGCGCGACAGTGCCTATTCGATGTTTGTGGATTCGGATGTGTTGTTCATCCGCGACAACACGCCGGACAACATCATCCAGCCGGGGCACGTGTCGTGTTCCATGGCGGCCTCGATGCTGTGGGCCGAGCAGTCGGTCTGGGATGACATCTACGGCGCGCTTGATATGCCAATCCCGCCAGAGCGCTATGAGCTGATGCGCCGCAGCAAGGGTGCGGTCGTGCCGTATTTCAGCTCGGGCCTGGTGGCGTTTCCCGAACATGACATGGGGCAAGGGCGCTTCCCCGATGTCTGGTATGACACCGCTCAGATCGTTGATCGCGTCGAAACGCTGGAACGCCGTCGCCCTTATCTGGATCAGATGACGCTGCCAGCCGCGATTCGCAGGGCGGGGTTGGATTGGAACATCCTGCCGGAAGAACAGCATTACATCTTGGGTGGTAAGCTTCGCGGCAAGCCTTTGCCTGAAGATCGCGACATCTACACGATTCACTATCGCAACTCGAAAAACCTCAAGGAATGCGGGAAGTTGCCAACCGCGCGGGCGTATCTGAAAGAACAGACCGGCGAGAAATACGTGCGTCGCTTGGTGCCGGAAAGCTAAGCCAAAAGGCTGTCCGACTGAACGGTGCAGATGCGGAAACCGACACCAATATACGCTGCTGATTCGCAAGCGACGGTGGGTCGATTCGCCGCGCTGCCGCATCGCTGGGTCTTTCTGGCAACGGCTGTGCCGCGGGCCGGACGACCTGTGGGTTTGTCTGGGGCGAATTTCGGGCAAATGTGGCTCAGACAGGCCGCAAAACATCACTAAAAACAAAGAGATAGCAATAAACGCCCGTCGCGCGAAATGACTTAGAAATTATGTCGGAATGCGGTTGTTGCTTAACAATTGTCAAGCTACGAGTCAGATAGCTACCTTATCACCGAAACTGGATAACTGAACTGGAGGCCAATATGCGAGAAGTCATGACTAAGACCATGGCGCGTAACGTGTTCTATGGCGGCTCGTTGTTTTTCATCGTGGTCTTTTTGATCCTGTCGGCGCACTCGGTGCGATACGTGGTGACCAAATCGACTGCAAATGCAGAACTGACGGAAAGCGTAGTGCGCGGCAAACATGTGTGGGAAAAGAACGCCTGCATCAACTGCCATACTTTGATGGGCGAGGGCGCATACTTTGCACCCGAGCTGCAAAACGTGATGACCCGGTGGGGTGTCGACGATGACCCGGAAGGCGCGTTCGACGTGCTGAAAGGTTGGATGGAAGCACAACCCAGCGGCATCGAGGGGCGGCGCCAAATGCCGCAATTCAACCTGAGCGACGAACAGATTCGTGACCTCGCAGACTTCTTCCTGTGGGTGAACACCATCGACGCACAGGGCTGGCCGCCCAACGAGGCAGGCTAAGGCCGGGAAGAGGAGACGTGAAATGAAATATCAAACACAACGAATTGCCTACTGGTACTTCCTGGCAGCCATGGCGGTCTTTGCCGTTCAGGTGCTTGGTGGTCTGTGGGCCGGCTGGATTTATATCAGCCCGAACTTCCTGTCCGAGCTGATGCCGTTCAACATCGTGCGCATGTTGCACACGAACGCGTTGGTCGTCTGGCTTTTGCTGGGCTTCTTTGGCGCGGCCTACTTCCTTATCCCGGAAGAAGCCGAGCGTGAGATGTATTCCGCCAAGCTGGCCTATATCCAGCTGATCCTGCTTCTGGTGGGCACGGCGGGTGCGGTTTTGACCTATACGTTCGACCTGTTCCACGGCCACTGGCTGTTGGGCATGGAAGGGCGCGAGTTCATCGAACAACCTGTCTGGGTCAAGCTGGGCATTCTGGTCGCGGCACTGATCTTCCTGTTCAACATCTCGATGACGGTGTTGAAGGGGCGTAAGACTGCGATCACCAACGTTCTGCTGATCGGCCTGTGGGCGCTGTCACTGCTGTGGCTGTTTTCCTTCTATAACCCGGGCAACCTGTCGCTGGACAAAATGTTCTGGTGGTACATCGTTCACCTGTGGGTGGAAGGGACCTGGGAACTGGTCATGGCCTCGATCCTTGCCTTCTTGCTTCTGAAGCTGACTGGTGTTGACCGTGAGATCATTGAAAAATGGCTCTATATCATCGTCGCCACCGCGCTGTTCTCGGGCATTCTGGGGACGGGCCACCACTACTACTGGATTGGTCTGCCGGGCTATTGGCAGTGGATCGGGTCGATCTTCTCGACGCTTGAAGTGGTTCCCTTCTTCGCAATGATGAGCTTCAGCTTCGTCATGGTGTGGAAAGGCAAACGCGACCACCCGAACAAAGCTGCCCTTCTGTGGGCGCTGGGTGCCGCAACTGTCGCCTTCTTCGGCGCAGGTGTCTGGGGCTTCCTGCACACGCTGCACGGTGTGAACTATTACACCCACGGCACGCAGATCACCGCGGCCCACGGCCACTTGGCCTTCTATGGTGCCTATGTGTCGGTGAACCTTGCGATCATCACCTATGCCATGCCGATCCTGCGCGGACGTGATCCGTATAACCAGGTTCTGAACATGGTGAGCTTCTGGCTGATGACCGCTGGTATGTCCTTCATGACATTCACGCTGACCTTTGCGGGCACAGTTCAAACCCACATGCAACGTGTGCTGGGCGAGAACTTCATGGAGATCCAAGAAGGCGTGCATCTGTTCTTCGTCATGCGCTGGCTTTCGGGTCTTGCGGTGGTGATCGGTGCGCTTCTGTTCATCTACTCGATCCTTGTCCCGCGTCGTCGCGAGATCATCGAGCCGACGGACCAGTATGAAAGCGAAGGTGCCTGAGATGGCTGCCGTTGACAAAAAAACGGAGGGGGCTTCGGCCCCCTTCTACTCACCCGTATCAGACGAATGCGATATCTTCGAAGCTGCCGAACGCCATGGGCTGCCGCTGCTTTTGAAAGGTCCGACCGGTTGCGGGAAGACCCGTTTCGTCGCCCATATGGCCGCCCGTCTGGGCCGCCCACTTTATACCGTCGCCTGCCATGACGACCTGTCCGCGTCCGACCTTGTGGGGCGTTACCTGCTGAAAGGCGGGGAAACGGTCTGGGTCGATGGCCCGCTGACCCGCGCCGTTCGTGAAGGCGCGATCTGTTACCTTGATGAGGTGGTCGAAGCACGCAAGGACGTGACCGTCGTTTTGCACCCGCTGACCGATGACCGCCGCATTCTGCCGCTGGATAAAACCGGCGAAGAAATCGAGGCTGCTCCGGGCTTCATGCTCGTGGCCAGTTACAATCCGGGGTATCAGAACATCCTGAAAACCCTGAAACCGTCCACCCGCCAGCGTTTCCTTTCCATCGACTTCGATTTCCCTTCCCACGACCGCGAAATCGATATTGTGACACGTGAAAGCGGACTGGATGTCAGCCGGGCAACGTCCCTTGTCCGGCTGGCGCACAAATTGCGCGGCCTGAAAGGTCAGGATCTGGAAGAGGGTGTTTCGACCCGTCTGGTGATCTATTGCGCCACGCTGATCGAAGACGGTATGTCCGTCGAACGCGCGATCCGCGCGGCGATGATCGAACCTCTGTCCGATGACGAAGACGTCAAGCAAGGGCTGATGGATCTGGTCACCGCGATCTATGGCTAGTGCCACATCCGCGACCGGCCATGGTGCCGGTCGCGGGTCTTTCTACACTGGACGGTCCGCCTAATCACCCGAGGTTCCCCATGTCCGAACGCATCTTTGATCCCTTCGAGCCCGAAGAAACCGTTGGCAAGATCTGGCACAAATACGCCAGCCGACTGGACGCACCGGGCATTCACGATGAAAACGCCGTCAATCTGGCCGATGTCGAAGGCCGTCTGGGCGTGTTTTTCCGTGGCCTTGGCGGGTCACATTCCACCGAGATAAAACTGGCGACCGTCGCAGCCTCGCATCACCGGCTGTCGTTTCGCCGGTCGCTTGGCACGTGGCGCGAAACGCAGGCGCGCCCCAGCTTTGATGGCGAAGCGCTGCGCCTGCCGGAAACCATCGCTGAATTCCCCGCCCGCGAGGCCAACGCGGCGCTGTATTTCTGGCTTGTCGCGTCCGTCGCGCACGCGCCTGACCCGGTCGGTGACGACGACCCGTTGCGCGCCGATCTTCGCGCCCTGCAAGCGTCAATCGCGATGACGCAGGCGACGTTGCAAGATTGCCCCGGCCTGCGCGGCTTTTACGAAACGCTGGTGGGGGCGTGCCGCGCGATGCGCCCTGACGCAAAACTTCCCAGTGCCGAGGCTGCGATGGAAGCGGCGATTGATCACCTGCTGGGCGGGCCAGAGCCGACGGGCAAGCTGGCGCTGGACTATGTGGCGCTGATCCGGTCGCCCGATGCCGATCTGTCTCATTTGACTGCCCCGCGTGGCTATCGCCCGTTTCGCCCGGTGCCGATGTGGCCCGACCTGCGTCCGATGGCGGCACGCGCACCGGTGGATCGGCTGGGCGAAGGCGATGAAGAGCAAGGCAGCGGGCCGGGCGAAGAAGCCGAAGGCACCAAGGCCGCACGCCGGTCTGAAAGCGATCAGGCCGAACGGCGCGACAGCCTGATCCTGCACCGGTTCGAGGCGATCTTTTCCTGGGTTGAAAGCCTGAACATGAACCGTCGCATCGAAGATGATGACGACGATAACGCACGCCGTGCGGCTGACGATCAGGACGAGCTGGCGTTGGGACAGGTGTCAAAGAAAACCGCCACGCGGCTGAAGTTTCACCTTGATCTGTCGCCCGAAGATGCCGACCGCGAACGCCTGTCCGGCAAGCACATGTATCCCGAATGGGACCACCGCACGAATAGCTATATCCCCGACCACGCGCGGGTTTTGTCCAGCGTCGCGGACGAGGAGGAGGCGATCGACCACGACCCCGCCACCAACCGCCGCATTCGCGCCGTGAAACGTCAGTTTGAGGCATTGCGCCCCAAACGCGTGATCCTGCCGCGCCAATTGGACGGCGACGAGCTGGACCTTGAAGCCGCGATTGCCGCGCAGGTCGAACTGCGCGCCACGGGCCGGTCCAGCGACCGGGTCTATCGCGCGGCGCGGGTGATGGAACGTGACCTGGCGATCTCGGTCCTGATGGATGTATCACGCTCAACCGAAAGCGCGATTGGCGACCGTCAGGTGATTGATGTCGAAAAAGAAGCGCTGACCGCGCTCGCGTGGGGGCTAGAGGCGTGCGGCGATGATTTCGCGATCAACACGTTTTCATCCCTGAAACGCGGCCGCGTTTATGTGCAGGAATGCAAAGGGTTCGACGAAAAAATGGGCCCGCGGGTTGAGGCACGGATCGGCGGGCTGTCCCCTGCGTTTTACACACGCCTTGGCGCGGCGATCCGCCATACTACGGCCGGGCTGGACGACCGACCCAACACCCGCCGCCTGATGCTGGTCATCACCGATGGCAAACCCAACGATCTGGACCATTACGAAGGCCGCCACGGGATCGAAGATAGCCGCATGGCGGTGCGCGAGGCCCGCATGAAGGGTCACGCGGTGCACGGCGTCGTCGTTGATCACAAAGGGCAGGGCTGGGTGCATCGCATCTTTGGCGCGGGCGGATTTTCGATTGTGCCGGACCCGACGCGGCTGACTGCCGCATTGCCCGAAATCTACCGCCAGATTACCGGTGGGGCATGACCGACCAAACCTCTATCATCGACGAGTTGCCCGGAGATCTGATGATCTGGGTGTTGATCGTGTCCGAACTTCTGGTGTTCGGCGCGGGTCTTTTGGCATTCCTTGGGATGCGGGCCATGGACCCCGTGGCGTTTGCCGCCGACCAAGAGGCGCTGAACCGCGTCGCGGGCGCGGCCAACACCATCGTCCTTGTCACCAGCGGCTATTGTGCAGCGCGCGCGGTGAATGCTGCGGCCCATTCGGTGCGCAGCATGCGTCTTTGGCTGGCCGCTGCGATGGCATTTGGTGTCGTGTTCCTTGTGGTCAAAGGGTTCGAATACGCCGAAAAAGCGCGCCACGGGATCGACATCGAAACCAGCGACTTTTTCACCTTCTACTATCTGCTGACCGGGTTTCACGCGCTGCATGTTGTGGCGGGGCTGATCGTTTTCGCGCTGCTCATGCGCTGGGGCACGCCGCGCAACCTTGAGGCAGGTGCCGGGTTTTGGCACATGGTCGATCTGGTCTGGGTTCTGCTGTTTCCCATCATCTATCTGGTGCACTGATGAGCAACGCAATCCTGACCCGCGCGTTTTTCCTGCTGATTGGCCTGAGCGTCGCCACGACCTTTCTGGCGGGTGTCCTGCCCGAGGCTGGCCCGGTCTTTGTGCTGTCCGTTCTGGTCCTGTCGGGCCTGAAATCCTTTGTGATCCTGTCCGATTATCTGGGCCTGCGCGTGGCGCGCGCTGTCCGGGGCGGGTTCACCGCCTTTCTGGTCGGGTTTTTGGGGCTGGCCGCCCTTATTTATGCCATGCCGTTGGCGATGTAGTGCTGCTTGATGATGATCAAGCCTTGCGTCATGCCGTTACAATATGATGAACAAAGAACATGACAGGAGCCCTGCTATGAAAACTCTTCCACTGGCCATATTGGCTGGCATCGTGGCCTCACCCGCCTTTGCCCACCACGACCAGACCCCACTGCGTGAAGCGGTGATCGACGGACATTCGCACGCTGTTGGCGGCGCGACTCTGTGGCTGTTGGGGGCTGCGATTGCGCTGATCCTTGCGCTGGTTGCCGTGCAGAAATCCGTGTTTCGCAAGAAATGACCGATCACGGAGACAGTTCAGGCCGCTGGCCCGTCTGGGCGGTGGCGCTTGTGATCTATCCGTTTGCGGCGGGGGCTGCGGCGGTGAACCTGTTTTTCCTGTTCTTGATGCTGCAAGCCATCGGCCTGCGTGCGCTTACCCCGTTCGAGGCGATCGCGGGTGGCGTGATCCTTGGCGTGCCGTTTGCGTGGGTCTTGGGCAAATGGGCCCACGGCATGATCACGCAGGCCGAAGACGACGCTTGACACGCCCGCCGACCCGCCACCTTTTTTCGTTTCACATGCGCAGGACTTGACTTTGGTCATTGGTCGCGCGCGTCAGACCCATAGGCTGCGTGACGTCAGCCAATAGGGGGCCAGTCATGGCAAATGTGGTGAAACGCGTCCTCAGCGAAGGGTTTCGCGCTTTTTTTCTGGGCGCTGCAATCTGGGCCATTCTTTCCGGCTTGATATGGGAGGTCTGGCTGGGCGGGCAAGCCACGGGCACCGCGTCTGATCTGTCGGGCCTGTCGATGGCCCCGCACCTGTGGCACGCCCATGAAATGGTTTTTGGCTATGCGGGCGCGGCGGTTGCCGGGTTCTTTCTGACGGCTGTCGCCAGCGGGCGCGGTTTGGTCATCGGGGTGCTGGCCGCCTTGTGGCTGGCGGGCCGTGTTGCGCTTTGGCAATCCGCAGCGCTTCCGCCTGTGCTGGTGGCCGCAGTCGATCTGTCATTCCTGGCGGTGCTGACAGGGCGCATTGGGGTGCAGCTCGTCAAACGCCCAAAGGCGCAACACGCGATCTTTCTGATTTTCCTTGCCACGTTGCTGGCTGCAAACCTGGCGGTGCATCTGGATTGGCTGGGCCTGTCGCCGGACGGCGCTAGCGTAGGTCTTCGCATCGGGCTTTTGGCCTTGTGTGGGTTGATCGTCGTTCTGGGTGGACGAGTGACGCCCGGCTTTATCCGCAACGCGATGAACCGCGCGGGCCATCCGCCCGAGGCTTTGCCGCCTGTCACGCCCCGGCTGGATCGCGCCGCGATCCTGACTTCCATCGCGCTTCCGTGGAGCGTGCTTTTGCCCCCATTGACCCCCATCATTGCGCTGGTTCTGGCGATTTTGCACGGGTTGCGGATCAGCCTTTGGCGCCCGCATTGGTCGTTGCGCGACCCTCTTTTGTGGTCACTCTTTGCCGCCCAAGGGCTGTTGGTCATCGGCTTGGCGCTGTTTGCTTTGGCCGGGTGGGGCATTGGGGACGAGGTCGGCGCGCTGCATGTTCTGGGTCTGGGCGGCGTTGGCGGCATGACTTTGGCGGTGATGAGCCGCGCCACGCTGGGCCACACGGGCCGCGCGCCGATTGTGCCGCGCCCGGTTGCGGTCGGCTATGGGCTGATGATCCTGTCGGCGCTGACCCGTTGGCTGGCCTCGGATCTGCTCTATGGCTGGTATGACGCGCTGGTGTTGATCGCCGGGGCCGCGTGGATCGGGGCGTTTGCGCTGTTCCTTGTCGGGATGATCCCCGCGCTGACCCAAGCGCGCACCGCACGCCCTGCACCGCCGCCGCCACCCCCGTTGCCGCCGCATATGAAAACCGCACCGTCTTGACGTTGGTTAAGTGCAGCCGATCCGCGATGTGCCACATTTCGCCCAAGGCCCACCCGCCGAGGTTGCGCAGGCATCCTTGTTTTGTAATTCGAATACGGCCTCTGTGATCAATGTCGCCTCTGTTCTTGGGTGAGGCCGGCGGCGAAACCGATCACGTTCGGGTTTTCGAACCCATAGGCCAACCGCCCAGACGCATTTCATGCGTTCCGAGGCCGGGTGTCCCCAATCTGGGGGCGGGCGGTTGGTCTTACTCTCCTATTTTTGGCGCGCAGTCCCTAAGGGCCGTCGTGTTGGCCCGGTTTTTCCCGTCCACTTGACAAACATCATGTCCGGCCCGCCGCCGATCCGGTTCAATACGACAACCGATAAGGCACCGGAGGGACGTCCCATGAATTATCAAGACTATTTCAAAACCCGCCTTGATGCGCTGAAGGATGACGGCAACTACCGTGTGTTTGCTGACCTGCAACGCAAGCGCGGTTCCTTTCCGCAAGCGCGTCATACCGGCGAAGGTGGCACCGGCGATGTGACGATCTGGTGCTCGAACGACTATCTGGGCATGGGGCAGCACCCTGACGTGCTGGACGCCATGCACCACGCGATTGATACGGTGGGCGCGGGCGCTGGCGGCACGCGCAATATCTCCGGCACCACCCATGACCACGTGTTGTTGGAGGCTGAATTGGCCGACCTGCACGGCAAAGAAGGCGCGCTTCTGTTCACGTCCGGTTACGTCTCGAACTGGGCCGCGCTTGGCACGCTGGCGTCACAAATCCCCGGCTGCATTGTGTTTTCCGATGCGCTGAACCACGCCTCGATGATCGAAGGCATCCGCCATTCGAAAGCCGAACGGGTCATCTGGAAGCACAACGATCTTGAGGATCTTGAGGCCAAATTGGCCGCCGCCGACCCCGATGCGCCGAAGCTGATCGCCTTTGAAAGCGTCTATTCAATGGATGGCGACATCGCCCCGATCAAGGAGATCTGCGACCTGGCCGACAAATACGGCGCCATGACCTATCTGGACGAGGTGCACGCGGTTGGCCTTTACGGCCGACGCGGCGCGGGCGTTGCCGAACGCGAAGGTCTGATGGATCGCCTGACGGTGATCGAAGGCACGCTGGGCAAGGCGTTTGGCGTCATGGGCGGTTACATCGCCGCCTCGGCCGAGCTGTGTGATTTCGTGCGCAGCTTTGCCAGCGGGTTCATCTTTACCACCGCCTTGCCACCTGCCGTGGCCGCAGGCGCGCGGGCCTCGGTGCAGCACCTGAAACGCTCGAACGTCGAGCGGGATCGCCAGAAGGAACGCGTCGCAAAGGTGCGCGAAGGGCTGGACGCGATGGGCATTCCGCATATCGACAACCCGTCCCACATCATTCCGGTGATGGTGGGCGACCCGGTGAAGTGCAAGTTCATCTCGGACACGCTGATGCGCGACTATGGCGTCTACATCCAGCCGATCAACTATCCCACTGTGCCGAAGGGGACCGAGCGGTTGCGTATCACCCCGTCGCCAGTGCATTCGGATGCAGATATCGCGCACCTGTTGGGCGCTTTGGAACAGTTGTGGCGCCAGTGCGAAATTGCGCGGGTTCCGATGGCAGCGCAGTAAGCCAAACCCGATAAATTGACTCAGATCAAGGCTGGAGGCTTGCCCGCGCGGCATATACCTGTGTAATTCAGTCGGGAATAGCCGACTCACCCAAGGAATTGCAGACGATGCCGAAGCTTAAAGACCTGAACATAGGCGACCGCGCCACGGTCACTGGATTTTTGGGCGGCTCACCCAGCTATCGGCGCAAGCTTTTGTCGATGGGCTTGACCTTGGGGGCCGAGTTCTCGGTCAGCCGATTGGCTCCGTTGGGCGACCCGGTCGAAATCCGCGTGCGCGGATACGCCCTGAGCCTGCGCAAACATGAAGCCGAGGCGATCAACGTCGCGCTCATACCCACCCCCATCGTGTCATGACACGCGTCGTTGCGATTGCCGGCAATCCGAATTGCGGCAAAACCACGCTGTTCAACGCCCTGACCGGTCGCCACCAACAAGTGGGCAATTGGCCGGGCGTCACGGTTGAAAAGAAGCTGGGCGATCTGCATCACCACGGAACCCTGATCACGCTGGTGGACCTACCGGGCGTTTACTCGCTGTCGGTTGCTGGCGGGGCTGCGTCGCTGGATGAACGCATCGCGCGCGATTTCATTCTGTCGGAACGGCCTGATCTTGTCGTGAACGTGGTCGATGCGTCGAACCTTGAACGCAACCTCTATCTGACCGTGCAACTGGTCGAAATGGGGGTGCCTGTGGTGGTTGCGCTGAACATGATGGACGTGGCGCGGGCGCGGCGGCTGGTGATCGACACCGACGCTTTGTCGCGCGAACTGGGCTGCCCGGTGGTCGAGATCGTCGCGTCCGAGGCGCGCGGGTTGACCGAGTTGAAAGACCTGATGCGAACGGCGGACGGAGTGCCGACATTCGCCCCGAAATTCGACGATGCGACCGAAGCAGCGCTCGCGCGGTTGGAAACCGCACTGGCCGGTAAAGTCGCGCAAGGGGTGCCGCGCTGGCTGGCGATCAAGCATCTGGAAGGCGACGAGTTGTGCCCGGCGATGACCGATCCCACTGTCGCCGTGCAGGCCGCTGACGAACGCGCCGCACTTGAGGCTGACACCGGGCTGGATGCCGACACCGCGATTGCCTGCGCGCGTTATGACGCGGTGGCGGCCTTGGTTGGACAGTCGCTTAGCCGCGCTTCCGAAGTGGCCCGCACCGTGTCGGACCGCATTGACCGGGTGATCCTGAACCGCGCGCTTGGCATCCCGGTCTTTCTGGCCGCGATGTATGTGATGTTCATGTTTACCATCAACATCGGCGGCGCGTTCATCGACTTTTTCGACATTCTGGCGGGGACCATCTTTGTCGATGGCACCGCAGCACTTCTGGGGGCGATCAGCGCGCCGGGTTGGCTGACCACCATCATGGCCGATGGCGTCGGCGGCGGTATTCAGACCGTGGCCACCTTCATTCCCATCGTCGCCTGCCTGTTCTTCGCGCTCTCGGTGTTGGAGGATTCGGGCTATATGGCGCGCGCGGCCTTTGTCATGGACCGGTTCATGCGGATGATCGGCCTGCCGGGCAAAAGTTTCGTGCCGCTGATCGTGGCCTTTGGCTGCAACGTGCCCGCGATCATGGCGACGCGCACCTTGGACAGCGCGCGCGACCGCACGTTGACCGTGATGATGGCGCCCTTCATGTCCTGCGGCGCGCGACTGCCGGTCTATGCGCTGTTTGCCGCCGCGTTCTTTCCGGTGGGCGGGCAGAACCTTGTGTTTGCGCTCTATCTGCTGGGGCTGCTGGCCGCCGTCGGCACCGGGCTGATGCTGAAGCTGACCATTCTGAAGGGCGAACCCACGCCTTTCGTGATGGAGCTTCCGCCCTATCACCTGCCGACCTTGCGCGGGTTGGCCCATCGCACCTGGCACCGGATGCGCGATTTTCTGACCGAGGCCGGGCAGGTCATCGTCTTGATGGTCGCTGTGCTGGCCTTCCTGAACTCATGGGGCACCGATGGCAGTTTCGGGAACGAGGACAGCGAGGCCTCGGTCCTGTCGGAAATTGGGCGCAGCCTGACCCCCGCCTTCGCCCCTTTGGGGATCGAGGAAGACAACTGGCCCGCCACGGTCGGCATTTTCACCGGCATTCTGGCGAAAGAGGCCGTGGTCGGCACGCTGAACACGCTTTATGCCACGCCCGAACCGGATGACGGCACCCCCTATTCGCTGGTGGCAGGCGTGAAAGAGGCCAGTGCGACGATCCTGCCCAACCTGCGCGACGCGATTGGCATGGCGCCCGACCCGCTGGGGCTGAACATCGGCGATGTGTCAAACCCGGACGTGGCGGCGGAGACGCAAGAGGTGTCACGCTCGACCTTCGGGACGATGGCAAGCCTTTATGACGGGCAGGCCGGGGCGTTCGCTTATCTGCTGCTGATCTTGCTGTATATGCCGTGTGTCGCGGCCATCGGAGCCATCTGGCGCGAAACGGGCTGGCAATGGGCGTTGTTTGCCAGCACCTGGACGATGGGTCTGGCTTACGGTGCGGCGGTGATGTTTTACCAGATCGCGCGATTTGATCGCCACCCCGACAGCTCGACCATATGGATCGTGTCGATCCTGGCGGCGCTGGCCGGCGTGTTCCTGTTCCTCAGGTGGCTGGGCAATCGCCCGACACCGTTTGCCGTGGGGGCGGAGTGATATGGCCGTTCTTTTGGACATCCGCAACTATGTGAAAACACATGGGCATGCCAGCCTTCTGGATCTGTCGCACAGGTTTCATATGCAACCCGAAGCCATTCGCGGCATGTTGGACCATTGGCAGCGCAAGGGCGTGATCCGACGGGTCGATGTGGCCGACAATTGCGGCGGCTGTGCGATCAAGGTCGGCTGCGGCAGTTGTTCGTCGAACGCTGCGTTTGAAACCTATGAGTGGGTGGCAGGCCGCGCCTAGCCTTTCCAGTCCAACGCAATCGGTGGCGCAATCCGCAATAGGTCCACCGCCCGCGCGGCGATCTGATCGACCACCTGTTCCACGCTGTCTGGCAGCATGTAAAACGCAGGCACCGGTGGCAGGATGATCGCCCCCATCTCTGTGGCCTGTGTCATGTTGCGCAGATGGGCGAGGGTCAGCGGGGCTTCGCGGGTCATCAGGACCAGAGGGCGGCGTTCTTTCAATTGAACACTGGCGGCGCGGGTCAGAAGGTTGTCGTCCAGCCCGTTTGCAATCGCCGCCAAGCTGCGCATGGAACAGGGCGCGACGATCATCCCATCCACGGGGGCGGAGCCTGACGCGATGGACGCGCCGATATTGCCGCGTTCGTGAAACCGGGTGGCCGTGGCGGTGATCTGGTCGAATGCATCCGCGCCGCATTCCTCAAGCAACGTGCGTTCGGCGGCGGCGCTGATGACAAGGTCAATCTCGGCCCCGACCGCCGCAAGATGCCGCGCGGTGGCAAGGCCAAGGGCAGCCCCTGATGCGCCTGCAATGCCAAGGACGACGCGGGTCATTGGGACAGCTCCGGCAAATGTCGCGCCAACAGGTCAGCGGCGAAGGCCGCGTCTTTCGGGTTGGTGTGCATGACGTCCCCCCATTCGCGACTGGTTTCCGCGCCGATCTTGTTGGTGGCGTCAATGCCGATTTTCCCGGCCAAACCAGGTTCGGGTGACGCGAAATCAAGGTAATCCATCGGCGTCTTCTCCAGAATTGTCACATCGCGCGACGGGTCCATCCGCGTGGCGAGCGCCCATGCGATGTCATCCCAATTGCGCGGGTCGATGTCATCATCCACCACGACGATCATCTTGGTATAGCTGAATTGCGGCAACATCCCCCACAGCGCCATCATCACCCGGCGCGCCTGCCCCGGATAGCGTTTGTCGATACTGATCACCGCCATGCGATAGGACGCGGCGGCGGGGGGCAGCCAAAGATCGCGGATTTCCGGGATCTGCGCGCGGATCAGGGGCAGGGCGAGGCGGTTGAACACCTCGCCAATGATGGCGGGTTCATCGGGTGGACGGCCCGTATAGGTGGACAGGTAAATCGGATCTTTGCGGTGGGTCAGGGCGCTGACCTGCATCACCGGAAAGGGGTCGACTTGGTTGTAGTATCCGGTGTGATCGCCGAAGGGACCTTCGGGCGCGGTTTGGGTGGGATGGACCCAGCCCTCGATAATCATCTCGGCATCCGCTGGCACCATCAGGGGGACAGTCTTGGCGGGCACAAGGCGGGGACGCGCGCCGGAAAAGACGCCCGCGAAGCCAAGTTCCGAGACTGTTTCAGGCAAGGGGAGGGCTGCGGAGAGAAGCGTGGCCGGGTCGGCCCCCAAGGCGATTGCCACGGGCATCGGTTCACCTTGCGCGGCCCACGTCCGATGATGCGCCGCGCCGCCACGATGGGCCAGCCAACGCATGATGATGCGGTTGCGGTCAATCACCTGTGCGCGGTAAACGCCTGCGTTGTAACGGTTCACGTCGCCCGCGTCGCTGTCAAAGGGGCGGGTTAGCACCACGGGCCATGTGATCAGCGGCCCCGCGTCGCCCGGCCAATGGGTCTGGATCGGCAGCGTTGACAGGTCCGGGTCCGTGTGAACCTCGGCCTGCACGGGCGCGCGGCGCATGATCTTGGGTCGCGTGGCAAGGGCGGCTTTCAGCATGGGCCAGCGCGACAGCGCATCGCGCATTCCGTCGGGCGGCGTGGGCGCGCGCAAGGCGGCCAGAAACGCACCCAGATCGTCCAGCTTGTCGGGCGCGATGCCAAGGCCAGCGGCGACGCGTTCGGGCGTTCCAAACAGGTTCACCACGACCGGCACATCGGACACGCCGCCCCCATCCAGCACGGGTTTGTCAAAACGCAGAACCGGCCCGCCACGTTCCAACACCGCGCGGTGCACGGCGGTCATCTGATGGCGCACCGACACGGGGTCAGGCACGGCGGTCAGATCGCCGCGCGAAGCTGCCCAGTCGAGATAAGCGCGCAGCGTGGGGAAGGGGGGCAGGGTGCGGATGGTCGGCTCCATATTGCAGATCGTTCACCGCTATCACCGGGCTGTGATGCGGCAATTGACCAAGGTCAAGTTACCGCGCGCCCAGATTGATATGAAAGTCCGGTGTAAACACCCGTTTGCCCGCATTGAAGAGGTGCGCCATGCAGGACCATGCCGTCCAACTGCCTGTTTTTCCACGCCTTCCCGCCTTTGCCCTGCGCGGGCTGCCTCTGACCCCGATCTCGTTGGCGCTCGGCGCGTTTGCGAGGAGGATGGCGACGCGGCATCCGTCAATGTTCAAGCGGTTGGGCGACTATAGCAATACGCGCTTCGTGCTGGACCCGACCGACCTGCCGGTGACACTGCTTCTGGAGCCGCGCGCGGGTCATCCCCGCCTGCGGCTGTCGCGCAAACCCATGCAGGGGGATGCGCGGATCGCCGGGCCTCTCTCCGGGCTTCTGGGCATGGTGCACGGGGTTTACGATGGCGATGCGCTGTTTTTCTCGCGCGATCTGGTGATCGAAGGCGATACCGCCGCCGTTCTGGCCCTGCGCAACGCGATTGACGACGCCGAACTTGATCTGGCCGCCGAGGCCGAAGCGATGTCCGGCCCCTTCGCCCCTCAGGTCAAGCGCCTGATTGGGCTTGCTGAAACCAAAACCGGCGTGGCCCTGTCGCGCCACGAGGAGGACCCCCTGTGGTAATGGAAATCGTTTGCCCCGCCGGCACGCCCGCATCCCTGCGCGCGGCTGTGAAAGCGGGGGCGCACACCGTCTATTGCGGGTTTGCCGATGAAACCAACGCGCGCAACTTTCCCGGCCTGAACTTCGACCGGGACGAAATGCGCGAAGGCGTGAAATTTGCCCATGACCACGGCGCGAAAGTGCTGGTGGCGATCAACACATACCCCCGCGCGGGGGCCGAGGCGATCTGGCACCGCGCTGTGGCGGACGCGGAAAAATGCGGCGTCGATGCGGTGATTCTGGCCGATCTGGGCTTGCTGGCCTACGCGGCCAAGCACCATCCCGGCCTGCGTCGGCACCTGTCGGTGCAAGCCGCCGCCGCCAATGCCGATATGCTGAATTTCTATGCCAGCGAGTTTGGCGTGAAGCGCGTCGTGCTGCCGCGCGTTCTGTCCGTGCCCGAAATTGCCGCGATCAACGCCGAAACCGAGGTCGAGACCGAGGTGTTTGTGTTCGGCGGTCTGTGCGTGATGGCGGAAGGGCGCTGTTCGCTGTCATCCTATGCCACCGGGTTGTCGCCCAACATGAACGGCGTGTGCTCGCCCGCGAGCCATGTGGAATACCACGACGATCACGGCGCGCTGTCGGCCAAGCTGGGCGGGTTCACCATCCACAAGGTCGGCGCGGATGAACCCGCACCTTACCCCACGCTGTGCAAGGGGTGCTTTAGCGCAGGCGACGCGACCGGGCATCTGTTCGAAGATCCGGTCAGTTTGAATGCTGAGAAACTGATCCCGCAACTGGCCAAGGCGGGTGTGACGGCGCTGAAGATTGAGGGGCGGCAACGCTCGCGGTCCTATGTCGCGCAGGTGGTGCGCAACTTCCGCGCCGCCGTTGAAGCCCAAGCCGCCGGGCGTCCGATGCCCGAGGGGATGTTGGCGCAACTGACCGAAGGGCAGGCCGCAACTGCCGGAGCCTATAAGAAGACTTGGAGATAACCCATGCAGCTGACCGTCGGACCCAACCAATTCTTCTGGAAAGCAGACGCGTGGAGCGATTTTTACGACCAGATGGCCACCGCCCCCGTCGAGCGTGTCGTGCTGGGCGAGCTTGTCTGCTCGAAACGTCTGCCGTTTTACCAAGACCGCATTCCAGGGGCGATTGAAACGCTGCTGGAGGCGGGGAAAGAGGTTGCCGTGACCTCGCTTGCCCTCGTGACGTTGAAACGCGAACGCAAGCTGACTGCCGAGCTGGCCGATGCAGGTGTCGAGGTCGAGGTGAACGACCTGACCACGCTGGCCTATCTGCCCAAGGACGCGCCGTTTTCGGTGGGGCCTTTGGTCAACGTTTATAACGAAGGCACGCTGGCATGGCTCGCTGATCGTGGGGCCACGCGCATTTGCCTGCCGCCTGAATTGCCGTTGGCATCTGTCACGGCACTGGCCGCTGAGGGTGCGGCGCGCGGTGTGGCGATTGAGGTCTGGGGGCACGGGCGTTTGCCGCTCGCGATCTCGGGCCGGTGTTATCATGCGCGGCTGCACAAGCGGACCAAGGACAATTGCCAGTTTGCCTGCGAAGATGACCCCGATGGGCTGTCTGTGCGCACGTTGGAAGATCAGCCGTTTTTGGCAATGAACGGCGTTCAAACCCTGTCGGACAGTTGCGCCAGCATGGCCAACCAGTTGGAAGTGCTGGAAAAAGCGGGCGTGACCGCCCTGCGTCTATCACCCCAAACCGGCGATTTTGCGCGCGTTTGTCAGGCGTGGCGCGACCGGATTGACGGAACGCTGGACGCCGCTGCATTGTCGGCTGAATTGGAAACCCTGTCAGGCGGAATGCGCCTTTCGGACGGGTTTTTGACCGGCGCACGCGGTGCGGACTGGTCGCGCGCCAAAGAAGGAGAGCCTGCATGAGGATCGCTTGCATCACCGCAGATGGGCGGGGCGAAACCGACCGCCTGATTTCCGAGGCCGCCGCCACCCTTGAGGCCGAGGGCTTCGTGCTGAACGGCATCGTCAAGGTTTTGCAGGACATGCCCGAAGGCTCGCACCATTGCGACATGGACGTGCGTGTTCTGGCGGACAATCGCACCATCCGCATCACCCAATCGCTGGGCGAAGGGTCGGATGGGTGCCGTCTGAACCCCGAAGCGATTGCCGAAGCCGTGGCCGCCGTGGATCAGGCCAGTAGCCTGGCCGCGGATGCCTTCATCCTGAACAAGTTTGGCCCGGAAGAGGCCGAAGGCCGCGGCTTTCGCACCGCCATCGCCGATGCGCTTGAAAAAGACATCCCGGTTTTGGTGGGCCTAAGCGCGGGCGAGGGCAGCCGCAAAGGTTTTGCCGAATTTGTTGGCGATATGGCCGAAACTCTGCCTGCCAATCCCGACGCAATCCTGACATGGGTGCGCGGCTAGGCGTTAGGCCGACGCCGCCTGCTGTGCGGCGCTTCCTTCGGCCAGTTTCGCCTTGATGGCGCGGGCGACCATCGCATCGACGCCGGGCAATTGGCTGATGACTGGCAAAACGCGGCCTTTGAAGGCGCACTCACCCAGTTCCTCGTGCACGTCTTCGCGCACGTGGTCGCCCTCCATCGCGAAGAAGGGCAGGCACAGGACATTGTCCGGCAAGCCTTTTGCGACCTCGGGAATGGTGGGGGATTGCTCTAGAAACCCGACCGTTATGTTCGCGCCGCCAAGCGCGGTGGCCAGAGCTTTGGCGAAATCATCCGTCGCGCGTTCAGGCGCAGGGCGCCCGCTGCCCGACCCATGCGCGACCAGCAGCAGCGGATCGCCATCGGCCCAGCCTTCGGCCCGCAGGCCAGCGGCAGCCAGATCCGGCAGGTCCGGGTCCATGCCAAATGGCGTCATCACCGCAAAAGGCGCGTCGCCCACACGCCCCGCAAGACAGGTGCGCACGAACCAGCCATCGGACATGAACAGCGGATAAATCACCGCACCGGGGGCCATGCGTTCAAGCTGTGCGTCAAGGCTGCCGGGTTTGGCCAGCGTGGCCGATCCCAGCCGCAAGTCTGGCACATGGGCCTGCACCTGCGCGACATAAGCGGCCAACGCGGCTTCGGCCGGATCGGGCGACGAGGGTTGGCCGTGCGAGACGATCAGGGCGTCGATATGGTCCAATGGCTGGCTCCTTTTGCAAGCTGGCGCGGGGTTAGTGGCTGGTGCCTTCTTCGAAGGTGATCTTGTTCCAGACGTTATACTTGCCCGACGGTTTGCGCATCGGCAAGCGCTTCACAATCTCGAGGGTCTTCGCGTCATAGACCAACACCTCGCCCTCATCTTCCCAGACCGACACCAGCGCGTGGCTGCCGTCCTTGGTAAACTCGACATGGGCGACGGTCGCGCCCGGCACGGGTTGCAAGGTCTTCACGATCTCAAGCGTTTCTTTGTCGATGATGTGCATCTTGTCCTTGTTCGGACCAAAGAAAACATCGGCCCAGACATAGGGCGAGTTTTTGTGGCTGCGCATGAAGAAACCGGGGCCTTCGGTGGTGATCCGCTTGACCGTTTTCCAACTGTTCATGTCGATCACCGACACCACACCTTCTTTCAGGTGCGGGGTGGCCATGACCTTTGTATCGTTCCAATCCCACGTGATGCCCGACCCAAGGTGCGGCATGCCTGGCAAGTCCAGATCGGCCACTTTCATGCCGATCACCAGGTCGATGACCAACCCATCCTCGCCTTTGCGCGACGCGCCCATGATGTGCTCGTATTTCTGATCGAAGAAGAAATCGTCCAGATAGTCGGGCGTGGTGATCTTGCGGATCGGGAAGGGCGTGTCCTGCTTGGTCGGGCCTTCAATGCGCCAATCATGGGTGAACCCGGCGGCATAAATGCCCATGTCGGGGTTCTTGCTGTAAGAGACCTCCCAGATTTCCGGCACGTCCTTCAGCGCGAGAACGAAGCTGTCGCGCGGGGGGGCCTGATAGACGGCAGAGACCCGGCTGGGTGTGCCGTCTTTCCCCTCGACCTGATGCACTTCTGCGACTGACAGGTCATCAGTGGACAGGATGGTCAGCGTGTTCGGCAGGTAGTTCGCGACCGCCAGCCATTTGCCGTCGCCCGACATGGCGATGTTGCGGCTGTTCAGACCGGCGCGCACGCGGCCCACTTGTTTCAACGCGTAGATGTCATATTTCTGCACCCAGCCGTCGCGCGACATGATGAAGACGAACTTGCCGTCAGGGGTAAATTTCGGGCCGCCATGGACGGCGAAGGGGGTTTCGAATCGATCCAGCACCTCGAACGTATCACCATCAAGAACGGACACGTGGTGATCGCCGGTTTCCACCGCCAGCGTGATGTTCATCGGGTCGGACGGCCAGACGGGCGCGTCAACGGGCGCATAGTCTTCGTCCATCACGCGGCTGGCCATGATCTCAGGCTCATTCCATGGGGGAATGACATCCAGCGGGGTTTTCAGATAGTCGGCCAGCGCGGCAATCTGCTCTTCCGACAGCTCTTCGGAATAGGCGGGCATCTGCGTCGTGACGCGGCCATCGCGGATGACCTCGGCGATCTTCGGGCCGCGCATCCGGGCCAGCGTTTCAGGAATCAAGGCCGGGCCTTGCGCGCCAAGACGGTTCTCGGCGTGGCATTCGGCGCAGTGTTCCTGATAGTCCGCCTCTGGGTCGGCATTTGCTGCAAAGGGCAGGGCGGTCAGGGCTGCGGTCAGCGCGAGGGCTTTAGAAAAACTGGTGTTTCGGGTCATTGCTTTTGCCTCGGAAGGGGGTGACTTCAAGCCGGTCGGCATCGGTCACGCCAATTTCGTCATTCGTCAGATAGCAGGCCGGATCTTCGGCCCACGGATCGCCCGTCACCTGCAGTGCGCGGATGCGGGTGTTGCCACCGCAGACATCCTTGATCGCGCAGGCGCCGCAGCGGCCTTTCAAGGGGCGCGGGCGGGTGCGCAGGGTGGCGAGCATTTGGTCATCACTGGTCCACAGTTCGGAAAACGGCGTGTCTTTCACATTGCCGACGGTGTAGTCGGACCAATAGGTGTCGGGGTGGACCTTGCCCAGAAAGTCGATATTGGCGACGCCCATGCCGGAGGAGTTGCCACCCCACGCCACAAGATGTTCGCGCAGATGGGCGACTTTCTCGGCGTCAAACTTCTCGGCCGCCCATTGCAGGAAATAGCCCGCATCGGCGTCATTGTTGCCGGTGACAATGTCCAACTGCCGCCCGCCCGAGGCGCTTTCCCACGCCCGGTCGATCAGCAGATCCATGCCCTTGCGGGTCATCAGGTGGTGGGCATCCTCGCCCCGGTTTTTGTCGCCGCGCCCGGCATAGACAAGGTGGGACAGGTAGAATTTGTCGACCCCTTCGTCGTCGCACAGCTTCAGTAGGTCGGGCAGATGGTGCTGCGTGCCTTCGGTCAGGCAAAAGCGCAGGCCAACGCGCACATCGCGTTTTTTCAGCTCG
Source organism: uncultured Aliiroseovarius sp. (assembly GCF_947497285.1). Lineage (GTDB taxonomy): Bacteria > Pseudomonadota > Alphaproteobacteria > Rhodobacterales > Rhodobacteraceae > Aliiroseovarius. The sequence goes on from NZ_CANMFT010000010.1 coordinate 37,683, forward strand.
CGCACACCGCGCACCGCATCGTCAAACGCGCCATCCACGCCGCGGAACCAGTCGTTGGTTTCGCCAATCCCGTCGATCGAGATGCCAACATAGTTGAACCCGATCTCGGCCACCTGATCGGCGGTCTCGCCGTGGATTTTGGTGCCGTTGGTGGATAGGGCCAGAACGCGGGTCAGTTTGCGGGCTCGTTTGGCCAGCGGGAACAGGTAAGGACTGTCCAGCGGCTCGCCGCCCGACAGGATGATCGCGGGGACTTTGAATTGACCCAGATCCTCCAACGTGTCCATGGCCTGCGCTTCCGACAGTTCGCCGGGGAAATTCACGTCTGCCGACACGGTATAACAGTGGCGGCATTTCAGATTGCAGCGGCGCGTCAGGTTCCAGATCACCACGGGTTTCACCATCCCGTCGCCCCGGCGTTGGCGCACGGGGGTGGGTTTGGCGAGTTGGTGCATGTATTCGGTCAGGCGGAACATATCAGTCCCCTTTCTTGCGAAGCCGAAGCCCCGTCTTTTTCAGAATGCGAGTGGAGTAGAGCGTGTCCGAGCCGCGCAGCGCATCGCCCAGAAGCTCGACGATCTGCTGGCGCTTTTCCTCGACTTCTTCACGCGAGGATCCGTGGACCATGGCAAACAGGTTATAGGGCCAGTCGGGCAGGGCGCGCGGGCGTTCATAGCTGTGGGTGACGAAGGGCAGTGCGCCGATTTTCGGGCCAACTTCGTTCAACACCGCGTCGTCTACATCCCAAACGGTCATGCCATTGGCGGTCATGCCCAGTTTGTAATGATTGGGCGCGGCGGCGATCCGGCGGATGACGCCGCTTTCCTTCATCGCGGCAAGGCGCGTGGTCAGGTCGGACTCCTCCAGCCCCAGCTTCTCGGCCACTTCGGCGTAAGGGGCTGGGACCAGCGGCAGGCCGGATTGCAGCGCTTCGATGATGGCGCGGTCTGTTGCGTCAATGCTCATGCCGCCACCCTGAACCCGATGTAGAATTCCTGGAGCTTCGGGAATTGCAGGACTTTAAGGCCGGTTTCATCCTCGATCCGGGCAGCAATTTTGGCGATGCCTTCGGGTGTTTCGCAGGCCAGCACGAACCACATGTTCAGCTTGTGCGAACGTTCATAGTTGTGGGCCACTTCAGGGTGGGCGTTGACGGTGTCGTTGACCTCGTCAAACCGATCCGCCGGCACTTCCATCGCGCACAGGCAGAACGCCCCGCCCATGGCGGCCGCGTCAAAGAACGGGCCGAAGCGGGTCAGAACGCCGGATGCGCGTAAGGCGCGGACACGGTCCAAAAGCGCCTCTTCCGTCAGGCCAAGTTTTTCGGCCAGGGGTGCGAAGGGGCGGTGGTCCAGCGGCAGGTCGTCCTGCAACGCGTTCACCAAAGCGCGGTCGATGTCGTCAAGGGCGGTCATTCTGCGGCCTCCTTTTCTTTCGCGATCATCGCGCCGGTTTGGCGGAAGCAGCGAGTGGAGAACAGCACTTTGTGGTCGATACCTTCCAGCGCGGGCAGGGCGCGGGCCTTGTCCAGAACCGCCATCGCGGCCTCGCGCGATTGGGCGTGGATCATGCAATAGAGGCGATAGGGCCAGACATCCGCGACCGGGCAGCGCTCATAGCAGAGCGTCACGCCGGGCAGGGTAGCCAGTTGGGTGCCAGCCTCGGGGATGTCAGCTTCGGCCACTTGCCAGACAACCATTGCGTTGGATTTCCAACCCAGCTTGCGGTGGCGCACGATGACGCCAAGGCGCGATAGAACGCCAGCATCCGTTAGGGCAGAGACGCGGGCCAGAACGGTGGCTTCGCTGCGGCCAAGTTGGTCGGCAATCACCGCATAGGGGGCGGCGACCAAGGGCATGCCTTTGGTCAGGATATTCATCAACGCTTTGTCGCCATCGCGGATCGCGGACATATCCAGCGCACGGGGCGTGGCGTGCATGACGGGTGTGTCTTGCCCGGCCATTTTGAAGCCAAGGTCAATGTTAAACGGGCGCATCAGGCGCAGGTCGAGCACGCGAAGGCCGGTGCGATCCGATATCCGTTCAAGCGAGGCATTCACCGCATCGCGATCCGGCCCGGTGGCGACGAACCAGATGTTCCACTGGTCCTCACGCTCGTAGGAATGGTTGACGCCGGGGTCTTCGTTGATGATCGCCGCGACCTCTTCAATGCGACCTTCGGGGGCGGCGACGGCGGCGAGTGTCGACGCCGACAGAGTGTTCGGCGCACAGGTCGCGCCAACCCGCGTGATCGTGCCGTTTTCCTGCATATCAGCCAAGCGATTCAGCACGTCAATCTCGCTGGTGCCTGCCGCTTTTGCCAGTTCGGCGAAAGGGCGGGACACCACGGGGAAATCTCGCTGCCAATCGTCCAGCAGGGCGCGGTCAATGGGATCGGCGACATCTTTCATCGCTTACAGCCCTGTCCGGTGCGCGCGCGCGGTGAAGAAAATGCCCGAGGGGCTGTCGGCGTCAATCTCGCGCAGCAGCTCGTAGCTGTGCGTGTCGTAGATCTTCACTTTGTTCTCATCCCGCACGCTGACCCAGATTTCATGGCCGCGCGGGGTGAATTCCATATGCAGCACAGCGGGGCCGGGTTTGAACTGGTGGATCACCTCTTTCGTTACCGTGTCGATCACCTGAATGGTGTCGTTCATCGGGTGGGCGAAATTGACCCAGACCTGACGACCGTCAGGGCGCGCCATGGCGAAAACGGGTTGGGAATAGGTCTTGGTGCGGCCGGTTTCTTCCAGCGTTTGGGCATCGACCCACAGCACTTCGTGGTGGCCCACGGCGGGCAGCACGAATTCCGATCCGGTCAGCGCCCAGCCTTCGAGGTGGGGCATCTTGTAAACCGGCATTTCTTCCTGTCCGCGGCCATAGTTGGGCATGACGCGGATGGGTTTGGGGTCATCTTCCCACAGGTCCAGCGCGGTCAGCCCGTCTTCACCAAAAAGGCCGGTGATGTATGTGCGCCCGTTGCCGGTGACCAGCGCGTCATAGGGATTTTTACCCATGTCGGTGATCTTGGTGATCTCGGGCTCGGGGCCGTTTGACATATCGGCAATCCACGTCTCGCCCGTGTCCCACATGGTGAACACGAAGCGGCGACCGGGGACGTCCACCAGCCCGATGGTCTTCGATTCGGTAGGAATGTCGGCAACCAGTTCCAGCGTCTCGGCGTCAAAAATGCGCACGCCACCGGGTTCATAGTTTGATACGGCGACCAGCTTGCCATCGTCAGAAATCGCCCCGCCGATGGAGTTGCCGCCCTGCACCACGCGGTTTGCGATCTTGCGTTCAACAATATCGACCTTGGTCAGCCCGCCGTCGCGGCCAAACACATAGGCGTAGCGTTCGTCAGATGAATACACGATCGAGGCATGGGACAGATCGCCCAAGCCTTCGATCCGGGCAATGGAGGCGCGGTCGGATTGGTCGACCAAGAGGACCGAGCCTTTGGCCCGTTCAATCACCAGACCCAGATCGCCAGTTGCAATCGTGTCGGCAAGCGCGGCCGTGCCAAGGGTGGCGGCAAGGGCAAGCGCGGAAATGAGGGATTTCATTGGGTGTCGCCTTTCAGCAGATAGTCAGCGATCCAGGCCGCTTCGGCCTCGGAAATCAGCGGGCGCCAAGGGGGCATGGCGGTATCGGGGATACCGTCAAGGATGACAGATTGCAGCACATCGGCGTCGTAATGTTCGATGGTTTCGGCCCGGATATCGGGCCCAAGACCGCCTTTCAGGGTCAAGCCATGGCATGAGCCGCAATCCTGATGCACCAGACGCTGAAGCGCGACCGGGTCCACAGGTGCCTCGCCCGCATGGGCGGCACCTGTCAGAAGCAACAAGGCCAGAAGGCTAGGCATGGGCGGCGACCTCTTGGGCGGGATCGAACTGGACCGCATCATAAAGCGACACGACCTTGCCGATAATGAACAGGGTGGGTGGCTTCAACCCGGCATTGCGGGCGTCTTGCGCGACGTGATCAAGGGTCGAGATCATGCGCGTCTCGTCAGGTGTGGATGCACGCGAAATGGCCATGACGGGGGTCGTGCCGGACAGGCCTTCGGTCATCAGGCCCACCGCGATCTGGCCGATATTGGCCACTCCCATATAGACGACCAGCGTGGTGGTCGGATCGGCCAGTCGTTTCCAATCAAGATCCAGCACGTTGTCGGCCTGACGGTGACCGGTGACATATTGAACGCTGGTCGCCAAACCGCGATGGGTCAGCGGAACGCCGGTGACGCTGGCGGCACCCTGTGCGGCGGTGATGCCGGGGGCGTATTCGACTTCGACCCCTTGGGACACGACATACCCAGCTTCTTCCGAGCCACGCCCGAAGATCAGCGGATCGCCCCCTTTCAGGCGGGCTACGACGTGCCCGGCGCGGGCTTTTTCAACCAGAATCTCGTTGATTCGATTTTGCGGCACCGTGTGACAATTCGAGGCCTTGCCGACGAAAATCATCTCGGAATCCGGTTTGGCCATGGCGACGATATCGTCTGACACAAGCCGGTCATAGACCACCACGTCTGCCTCTTTCAGCATACGGATGGCTTTCATGGTCATCAGCTCCGGGTCTCCGGGGCCTGCGCCGATCAGGTAAACTTTACCGGTCATGTCTTTTCTCGCTCGTCCTTTGGATGGCTGCAAGCCAGATACCCGAGACGAGCGACAGCATAATACATGCGTCTGAACATAGACATCGCCAGCGGGTGAGGCTTCGGCCGAATTGTGAGGGTAAGATGGCCCGCCCAGCCATGCCCTTCCTTGATATAAAGCAAGGCGCGCCGATTTCGGCGCACCTTAACACGTGAATAATTTCAAGTGCTTCTAATCAAAGGGTTATTTTGACGTAACCGTGACCATACCAATCATATTTTGTGTTTCCCAATGGGGTCCACAAAGGTATTCCTGGTCGCCTACGGTCAGAAAGGTGTATTCGATCGTCTCTTCCGGGAAAGCGCGGTCGCTTTCGGGTTCGTTGGGAACGATCACGCTGTGGCTGGTGCGCTTGTCCACATTGACCCAACGCACCGTGGTGCCGACGGGCACGACCAGTTCACCAGGGCAGAAGTTATACTTATACATCTTGACGACCACGACGCCCTCTTCCTGATCAGAGGGGTGGCCGAACAGCTCGACATAACGATCTTCAGCTTCGGCGCAGATGGCCGCGGTCTTGTCGTCATCGGCCAGAACGGGAAAAGCCGCGCAAAGCACGGCAGTCGAGGACAGGGCAAAAGCGGCGAGTGTGCGTTTCATCAGCGTTCCTTTCTGAACCTCGTCAAATGGCTGCGGCCGGTTGGGGCCGGCCGCAGCTTAGTTTTTTTATTGCTTGACCACGTTAATCGCAGCTTCTGCATTGTCCAGTGCAAGGCTGGTATTCAGCGTTACATGGTGGAAACGCGCCGCTGTGAAGTCATCATGGATCGCAAACCCGACCGTATAGATCTTGCCTGCTTCCAGTGCGACATCACCTTCGCCACCTGCCAGAGGCCGCGAGAACGTGACGGTCCAAGTGCCATCTGCACCCAGATTGGCTTCGGCGGCCATTTCACCTTCGTTCACCGTGCGGTTTTGCAAAAGATAGCCGTTTTCGGCTGTGCCATCTGCATAGACCCGCATCAGATCCATAAAGGTGCCATCGGCCAGAAGCTGGTCGATTTCAGCCTGATCTTTGACCTTGTCCCAACCACCCAATGGCTTGTCGCCACGGCCTTTCAGCTCGATATCTGTCCGGCTTTCGGCCAGATACTTGGTGATTGTTTTGTCGGCCTGAAGCTGCGTGGCGATGTCACCGCTGGCGGCAATCGCATCCGCACCCGGATCGAAGGGCATATAGGTGTTGTCGGCGTGGCAGGTTGCCCAGCAGCCCACTTGCTCACCCATTTCGATCCCTGTGCCGGTGATCATCATGCCAACCTTGATCTGGTTGTCCGGGTCCATCTTGCCGCCGTCAACAAACGGGGCAGGGGTGTGACCGGCATCCATCCACTGCAGGCGGAAATAGACGTTTTCATCGTCATAGGCTGCCTTCAGCGATGCAGCGATCGTGCCGCGCTTACCGGGGATCGGGGTCGGTTCCAGCTCGTCGTTCTTGCCGCCACCGCCAGCGACGATCTTGTCGCCAATGGCTTCCAGTTCTTTCGCGTGGCAGGTCGAGCATGCGTCGCCACCCTTGGTCAGCGGACGTGCGCCGCCGTGGGTCTTGCCGTTTTGCACCCATTCGAATGAAGCTTGGCCCGGATAGAACAGCGTCATATCGGTCGAGGCGACAGCGTCCCAATCGACATTGGCGCCAACCGTGCCACCGGCACTTGCACCACCAGCGTCACCACCGGCAGGCGCATCCGTCGCGGTGCCAGCCATTTCGGCTTCGACCTTGGCGCGTTCGTCTGTGCGGGCGGCTTCAACCGCTGCCATCACACGGGCCTGAGCCGCGTCAGATTCAGCTTTGCGCGCTGCGTCTTCTTCGGCTTCCTGGGCTTCGATACGGGCAAGGCTTTCCAGATAGGCTTGCGGAACTTCACGAATGAATTTCGGGTTCGGCGCTTCCAGCGCTTCCAGATATTCCTCGTCCGCGCGGTCACGCAGGTCCGAGTGCGCGATGCCCTTGTGGCAGTCGATACAGGTCTGACCGGTTTCCATCGCGTTCAAGTGCTGCTGACGGGCGCGGGGGGCCTGAAACTCGGGCATCATGGATTGGAAGTTGTGACAGTTGCGACATTCGCGGCTGTCGGAGTTTTTCATCCGTTCCCATTCGTTCATCGCCAGATGCAGACGCTTGGCTTCAAACTTCTCTTCTGTGTTGATGGTTCCGACCAGCTTGCCCCAAAGCTCTTTCGAGGCTTTGACCTTGCGGATCATCTTGTGGGTCCAGTCCTTCGGAACGTGACAGTCGGAACAGACCGCACCGACGCCCGAGCGGTTCACGTCGTGGATCGTGCCCTTGTATTCCTGATAGACGAAATCTTCCATCTCGTGACAGGAAATACAGAAATCTTTGGTGTTCGTGGCTTCCATGGCGGTGTTGAAACCACCCCAGAAGATAATGCCGGCGACAAAGACGCCCGCGATACCGGCAAGCGGCATTCCCCACAGGAAATACCGGCGCCAGATTGGCTTTTTCGGGTCGCTACCGTTGGTCTGGGACATGTCCAGGCTCCGTTCTGGCTTCGTGATTGGTCCGTATTCAGACCAGTAAGTAGAAAAGGGGCGGGCGCTTGGCCCGCCCCTTTGGGTTCTTTTTCAACTCACCCTTAGGTGACGTGGTTCGAACGGTTGTAGACGTTGAACTTGCCGGTCGGGGCAAACAGTCCCTTCACGCGGGCTTTTTCTTCCAGCGTTTCGGCGTCGTAGATCACGATCTCACCGTTCGGCTCAAGCGAGTCCGCCAGGTTCCAGTTCGACACCCAAACTTCGGTGCCGTCTGCGTTGAACTCGAAGTGCACAGCGGCGTGGCCTTCTTGTTCTGTCAGCTGGATCGTTTTCACGATTTCACCTGTCTCTTTCGAGATGACCTGAACAGATTGCTGAATTTCAGGCTCGGGGTGTTTTGTCTGATCCGCCCAAACATACTTGGAGTTCGGGTGGGTCCGGACAAACAGGCCAGCGCCGTCAGTTTCGACTTCGTAGCAGGTTTTCCAGGCGTTATCCGGGTGACCTTCGGGGTCGTTGCCCCAAACCGTCACAGTACCGATACCCAGGTGGGTGGTGCCTGCAACCGGGCCACAGTTCGGATCGTCCCAGTTGGCGCCGGGACCGGGGTGCGGCAGGGCCGCAACGTCGATCATGGCTTCCAGCTTGCGTTCCTTGGTGTCGACAACAACCATTTTGTTCGAGGCGTTCGCCGCGATCTGGAAGTAGCGACCGGTCGGATCAAAGAACCCATCGTGCAGGAACTTGGCCGAGTCGATCTTGTCGATCCGCAGGTTTTCCAGGTCGGAGTAGTCAACCTGCCACATCTGCCCCAGCTCTTTCACTGCAACCAGCCAGCTGGTTTCATTGGGCGTGGTGTAGATGGCTGCCACACGGGCTTCTTCCACATAGTCGCCGTCCACGTTCACGCCGCGGGTCGATACGACCTTCAGCGGTTCCATGGTCACAGCATCCGCGATCACGAAGTGCGGAGGCCAGTAGCCGCCACCGATGACGTATTTACCATCGCCGGATACGGCAACGTCACGTGCGTCATAGGCAACTTTGACTTCGGAAACCAACATCTTGTCCGGTGTTTGCCACAGGTCGATCTTGGTCATCTTGCCGTCGCGGCCCATCGTGTACCAGAAGCGGCCGGGCTGTTCGGGTTCGGTGATCTTGTGGTGCTCTGACGCTTTGATCACGTGCACGGCATAGCCGGTCGGGATGTGTGTCAGCACCTCTTTGGTGTCACCGTCAACGATGGCAACTTTACCAGCGTCACGTTCGATGACGACGAAGAAGTTTTCCCAGTTGCGGCCATGAAGCGGCTCGGTCGGGTAGTCGGCTTCTTCGACATAGACCTTGCGGGTCTCTTTCATCTGAGCCAGCGACATTTCTGGCGGCTTGGGCGGATCCATTTGGATATAGGTCGCCATGTCTTTGATCTGCTGCTCGGTCATGATGTCCGAGAAGTTGTTCATACCGCCTTCGGTGCCCCAGGTAATAATCTTTTCAAGACGTTCCTGGCCGAGTTTAAGCGTGCCGCTTTCTGTTACCGTGCCATCGTCGGCAGTGGTTTTCACAACCGGCTCAAGGCTTTTGCCTGTCGCGCCCTTACGGAGCACGCCGTGACAACCGGCACATTGTTCAAAATAAAGTTGCTTCGAAGCATCAAATGCTTCTTCGCTGAGGGTCGGACCTTCAGCCATTGCTGGCAGAGCGACGCTGCCGAGCATCATGGCTAAGCCAATCCCTAGCGAGCTGCGGATATTCTTTTGGGTGGTTCCAAGTGACATGATCACTCTCCATTTGCTTGGTGAGGCAAGGTGAAGATGGAGGCAACGGGCGCCGCGCGTCTTGACATATGTCAACGAAGCTCACGAAAAAGAGAGCGGGCGTGAAAAACAACGTGATCGCAGGGGTTATTAGTTTGCTTCTAACACGCAGCAACTGTACCAATCTTGGAAATGAGGCGCAAAAAGACCGTTTCCGGGGAATCAATTTGAGCTGTGGCGCGTTGGCTGTCCGCGTCCGAATCTGTCAGGTGTGACAGGCCGGACAACGCGGGCAGGTCGCTACTCGATCGCCAGAACAAGGGACGCCGGCGACAGTGGGATCGCGGCCACGTCCGGGTGCTGTGTGTCCATCAGCACGATCGACGGTCCTGCCATGTCTGCAATGCTTTCGCTGCCCATTGCGGCCAACGCCGCCCGTATGCCAAGCCGACCTTGGGCGACCGGATCATCAAACGGAACCGCCATGACTTTACCGCTTTGCAGACCCCGCCGAACCGAGTGGCTGATATAGGTTGCGATCATCTTTGGAAACGGGCGGCCGAGACGCTCGGCCAACCCCATAGCGCCTTCGATTGCCGGGGCGCTGCCGATCAGATAATCCAGATCCGGCTGGGTGGTCAGCAGGTCTTCGACCTCACGCAGTTGTTCACGCAACCCGGTGTCCGCGCGCCTGACGGCCACGATCTTTGCGGACGAGCCTTGCAAACCGACGCGCAGGCCGCCTTCCAAAAGGGGTGACCACCCGGAATCTTCTGGTCCGGTGACAAAGCCGACCCGCATCGTCTTGGTCCCTTCGGGGTGGCGCTCGGCGACAAACCGTCCGACCGCCTTGCCCATTTCGCGCCAATCCACCCCGATCGAGGCCACAAGCTGCGGGGCATGAAGCTCGTTCACCAGTGCCAGTATGGGCACCTCAGCAGACGCTTCTTCGACAGCCCCCAGAAGGGCAGGCGCATCCGCAGACACCGCGCCCAGCAAGATCGCGTCCGCGCCTTTCGCAAGACAGGTCTGCATCAGCGAAACCTGACGTTGCAGGGCGTGATAGCCACCGGATTCATAAAACAACAAGGTGGCCCCTTCTTCAGTGGCCTCCTCTTGCAATCCATAACCCACGCTAAGCCAGTATTCATCCTTGAAATGCGGCACCACGACACAAATTGTCTGCGCGCCCTCCTGCGCCTGTGCTTGCATTGAGGGCAGTGCGACACTCGCACCAGACAGGCCCAGCACGGTGATTGCGATCGCGCGCAATACACCATACCGTCGCATCATGCGGCAGGTCGGTTTTGATAAACAATTGCTCAGGGTTTTCACATTCATTGTGAGCCTGTCCGTGCTTGTCAGCGTCACAGCGCTTGCATCCATCTGGTATCTGGCAGGGCAGCAGCGCGCCTTGATACAGGACAACCTGCCCGCTGCCGCGCTGGCCCGAAAGATTTCGGAAGAAAGCGTCTTTGTTGCCGCGCTGGCGCCATCCTTCTCCGAAGTCGGCAATCTGCCCGACCTGCAATCGCTTGTGCAGTCGCTCAGAACCGAAATGGACAACCTGCAGACAGATTTGCAAGAGCTGGAGCGACTTGGGCTGTTTCCCAAGGGCGACGATGGCATGGCGGTTCTGAACAGGCTGCAAAACGCGGTGACGCGTCTGGCCACGGGGGCCGAAAGCCGGTTGATGCAGCGCCAGGTTCTTCAGCAGCAGATTGTTGACATCTCGGACAGGCTGACCGAAATGCAAGACATTCTGGCCAGCCAACTGGACATCGCGCGCGTCCGTGTCACGGCAACGATCGCTGATTTGTATACCCAAAGCGGCGCAGATGCCCGCGACCGGCTGGACGGTTTGGCCGACCGGGATTTCTTTGCCTATGACCGGCAGGTCGAGCTTGGACGCTCGATCGACACCGCGGGGGGCTTGTTGCTGCAAGTCGCAGGTGCGTCCGATCTGGCGCAGCTTGAAGAGGCGCGCGCGCAGGCACGCGACGAGCTTGCATTTGCGCAGCGGCGATTGAGCTATCTGCAATCCGCAGCGGCCCAAACACGCGCGGCCACGCTTTTGGATCAGCTTGCAGGCGAACTTGCCAGCGATGGGGTCTATAGCCTGCAGGCCGAATGGCTGGCAGAAGGCTACACGATGGCGGACATACTATCCGGCATCCGCGACGATGTGCTTGCCTTGACAGGGTTTTCTGAAACCCAGTTCACCCGCTTGCAAGCCCATGCCGAACAATCCCAGACCAGGACGCAGACCTTGGGGCGCAGAATTGTCGCGGGTCTGGCGCTGTTGTTGGGCCTGACGACCGGGGCGGGCTTTGTCAGCTGGCAATTCGCCCGCCGCAAGGTGGTTGGGCGACTGCGCGGGGTTGCCGAGCATATCGAGGCCTTGGCGCATGAGGATTTCGACCACGCCATTCCCGTCAGCGGAGGGGATGAAATCGGCGAGATGGAAAAGGCGCTTCGCATCCTGCGCACCCGCGCCCTGAAGGCGCGAAACCTGCGTGACGAGCTTGAAGAAACCGTGTTGCAGCGCACCGGCGATATCGTCACCGAGATGAAGGCCCACGACGCGGCCCGCGCCGAATCCGAGGCTGCGAACCGGGCAAAATCCGAATTTCTGGCGATGATGAGCCATGAAATCCGCACGCCGTTGAATGGCATCATCGGGATGCTGCGACTGTTGGAGGGCGAACTGTCCGGCGCGGATGATCGCAAACGTTTGGTGACCGCGCGCGCCTCGGCGGAGCATCTGTTGGGTCTGACCAATGACTTGCTGGACTACGCCAGCACCGAACGGGGCAAGCTGCGCGCGGCGCCCGTGCATTTTGACACCCGTGATCTGGTCGGCCATCTGGCCACCTATCTCAGCGTCAGCGCCAAGGCTCGCAGGCTGGACTTTGAAATCAGCGCGCCGCCGGATTTACCGATCGCCCTGTTCGGGGACGTTGCCAAGATCCGGCAGGTCGTCGTTAACCTGCTGTCGAACGCCACCAAATACACCGACACGGGTCGTGTCGATCTGATCATCGACCATGTTTTTGACAGCGATCAGGGACGGCATGTGATCACCTTTGCGGTGGCAGACACCGGGATCGGCATCGCTGCCAAGGATATGGACTATATCTTTGACGCCTATGGGCGCGTCGATCCGGGGCAGCGGGCCGACATTCAGGGCATGGGGCTGGGTCTGTCGATCTCGCGGCGGCTGACCGAGGTCATCGGCGGGCTGTTAAGCGTCGAAAGCGCGCCGGGGCAGGGGTCTCGGTTTTCGCTGACGGTTGCCCTGCCCGAAGGTGATCTGGCGCAGGTGGCCCGCACCGCCGAAATCGCCCAACACGCCGAGCTAGGCCAGCATGTGTTGCTGGTCGAAGACAACGCGGTCAACCGCATGGTGGCGCATGGCTATCTTGAGCGGCTGGGCTGTCGTGTAACGGATGCGGAAACCGGAGCGGCGGCAATCGACGCTGTGAAATCGGATCAATTTGACATCGTGCTGTTGGATCTGGATCTGCCCGATATGCAAGGGACCGAGGTCGCACAGGCGATCCTGCGCCTTGTGCCGACACCCCCCAGACTTGTCGCGCTAACCGCCCACAACATACAGGACACCCCCGACGAACGGGCGCGATTGGGGGTCGAGCGTGTGCTGACCAAACCCATATCGCCCCGCATCCTCAGCGAGGTGTTGGGCACCGCGCCTTTGGTGGTCCAAGAGATCGACGCGGAGGCCGTGGCGAACACCACATTGGCCGGGCTGAAAGAGGATATCGCCGATCTGGGGGCGGAAGAGACCGAGGCGATCCTGTCTGAATACATTCATCAGGCGGACGAGGCGATCCCAGCCTTGAAAGATGCCGCGAGGGCAGGGGATCACGAAACAGTTCGCAAACTGGCGCACCGGATGAAAGGTGCCTCGAGCAACTTCCGACTGGAAAAGCTGTGTGCCCGGCTCGGTGACATCGAACAAATCGCCCGCGATGGCGGCGATCTAGCGGTCGTTGAACGCATGTTGGACGACACTTACCACCCGGCGCGCGCGACGCTCAGGGAGGCCGCCCGATCAGTCGGGCTTCACTTCCCTGACGAGGCAAAGACATAGCCTTCGCCATGCACCGTGATGATCCAGTTGGGCTGGGTTGGATCATCCTCGATCTTCTTGCGCAACCGACCCACCAACACGTCAATGGTGCGGTTGTCCGGCGCCCATTGGCGGTGCTGGATCAGGTCAAGCAGGCGGTCACGTGACAAGATCACGCCGGGATGGCGGGTGAAGGCATGCAACAGCTCGAACTCGGCCCGGGTCAGGGGTTCGATGGTGCCGGTGTCATCCTCAAGCCGCCGGCGCATCTGGTCCAGCGTCCAACGGCCAAAGCGCCACACGGGGTCAGGGTCTGCGGTGGCTTTGCCGATCTCGCTTATGCGGGCCAACAGGTTCTTGACGCGGGCGAACAGCTCGCGTTTGTCGAAGGGCTTGGTGACGTAATCATCCGCGCCCATTTCCAGCCCGACGATCCTGTCGATCTGGTCATCCCGGCTGGTCAACAGGATGATCCCTGCCTTTGACTTGGCCCGTTGCTCGCGCGTTATGGTCAGCCCGTCCTTGCCGTCAAGGTTGATGTCCACCAACAACAGGTCGGCGGGATCACGGGCCAAAATCTCCTCCATCTGGGTGGCATCTTCGGCTTCGCTGACACGATACATCTGTTTGCGCAGGGATGCCGCCAACCGCCTGCGGGTGACGCTGTCGTCTTCGACGATGATGATGTGCTGGCTCATTGGACCCTTCGATTCCCTGCTCACCTCTTCCTTTTACATTCTTTTACAAACTCGAACAGCCTGTTCATCCCAGATCAAAGACCGGTTCACATCGTGGGTGTAGAAAGAGGGCAAGAACAGTTAACTCGTCAGGAGGACATCATGACATTTGCCAACCCAACCCGCCGCGGTTTCCTGCAAGGTGGCGCCGCCATGTTTGGCGCTACGTCCCTTATGGGATCGACCGCGCTTGCAGCGCTTGACCCCAACTCGTTCACGGACCGCGTTTTCCACGCCACCCACTTCGGCCCGTTCGAAGGTGTGGTGCGTGACGGCAAACTTGTCGGCATCAACAACATCATGGAGATTGATGCCCGCCCCACCGAGATGCTGAACCACGGCGTTCTGGACCGGACCTATGACAAATCGCGCATCAACTACCCGATGGTGCGTAAATCCTACCTTGAAGGTTGGGAAACCGGCGACACCAAGCCCGAACTGCGTGGCAAGGAAGAATATGTCCGCGTCGATTGGGATACGGCCTGGAGCCTTGCGGCCAAAGCGCTGCTCGACACCGCCACCAACCACGGCAACGAAGCGATCTTCAGCTCGTCCTATGGTGGCTGGTCGAACGCTGGTTCGTTCCGCCCCAACGTGCTTCAGGGTCGCCTGATCAACCTTATCGGCGGCTGCACCAACACCGCTGGCGACTGGTCGGCCGGTGCGGGTCAGGTGCTTTTGCCACGCGTGATTGGTGACATGGAAGTCTATTCGGGTCAGACATCGTGGGAAGTCATCCGCGACAACACCGAAGTGTTCGTGCTGGTTGGCTGTGACCCAATCAAAAACAACCGCATCGAATATCGCGTGGCCGACCACGGCATGTATGGCCCGTGGGAAGAGATTCGCGACGCAGGTGTCAAGTTCGTCTCGATCAACCCGCAACGCACGGCCTCGGACGACTATCTGAATGCCGAATGGCTGCAAATCGTGCCCAACACCGACACCGCTTTGTTCCTTGGCATGGCATATCATGTGCTGGAGAACGGTCTGGAAGACCGCGCCTATATGGACAAATACACGGTCGGTGCCGACAAGTGGATCGCCTATGTGAAAGGCGAAGACGACGGCACGCCGAAAACACCGGCTTGGGCCGCCGCCATCACTGGCATGGACGAAGACAAGATCAAGGAACTGGCCGAACTGCTCGCCACCTCGACCACCCAGATCGCAGGGTCTTGGGCGATTCAGCGCGCACAACACGGCGAAATGGCTTATTGGGCCATCGTCAACTTCCAGGCGCTGACCGGCAAGATCGGCAAACCCGGCGCGGGCCTTGGCTTCTCGTGGCACTATGGCAACGGCGGTATGCCACAAAGTGGCGCACGCACGCCCGTCGGCATGAGTCAGGGTCGGAACTTCATCAAGAAGGTCGTTCCCGCGTCGCGGATCACCGAGGCGCTGGAAAACCCGGGCAAAGAGTTCTTTTATAACGGGTTTACGAACACCTATCCTGACATCAAGATGATCTTCAACGCCGGCAACAACTTCATGTCGCACCAGCAGGACACCAACCGCCTGATCCGTGCGCTTGAGAAGGTCGAAACCATCGTCAGCGTGGACGTCTGGTGGACAGCGGCAACCCGTTGGGTCGACATCGTCTTCCCGGCGTCCTCGACGCTGGAACAGGATGACATCACATCGGGTGGCACCTATTCCAACGACAAGGTCTATGCCATGAAGAAGGTGATCGAACCGATCGGTGAAAGCCTGCCGGACTACGAGATCTTCGAAGGTTTGGCCGACAAGTTGGGTCTGTGGACGCAGTTCACCGAAGGCGAAGACAAGATGTATCACATCAAGCTTGCCTACGAGGCCTCTGGCGCTGCAGCCCACACACCGTTCGAAGAGTTCTGGGAAAAAGGTTATGCCCGGATGCCAGTTCCGGATGCGGCCCGCAAGTGGACCCGCCACGGCGCCTTCTACGAAGACCCCGAAGGCACACCGCTGCACACCGACTCCGGCAAGATCGAGATGTTCTCGGAAGGTATCGCCGGTATGGAGATCGACGATTGCCCCGGCATGCCGATCTGGATGGAGAAACACGAATATCTTGGCAACGCCAAAGAAGGCCAGTTGCACGTCGTGTCGCCCCACCCATGGTTCCGCCTGCACAGCCAGATGGACCAGTCCGAAAAACTGCGCGCCCTTTACAAGGTGCAAGGTCGCGAGCCGGTCCGGATCAACTCGGAAGATGCCGCATCGCGTGGTATCGAAGATGGCGACCTGGTCGAGCTTTACAACGACCGTGGCACGGTAATTGCCGGGGCTGTTGTCAGCGATGACATCATGCCGGGTGTGGTCTCGATCTACGAAGGGGCTTGGCCGTCGCTGGACAGCAAGGGTCGTTGCAACTCGGGTCTGGTGAACTTCCTGACCTCGACACAGCGGTCTTCCGGTCTGGCGCAGGCAACCACCGCCAACACCGTTCTGTGCAGCATGCGCAAGTGTGAAGACCCCGAAGGTCCGAACATGGCGTATGAGAAACCGGCCATTATCGAAGACATGGAGTTCGCTTCGGTCGACGATGAAAAGGTTGGTGCCGAGCGTCTGGAAGCCCTGACAGAAGCGCTTTATGCCGACATGACACCCGGCGAGAAGATGTTCTTCGAACGCTGCACCGTCTGCCACGCCCCGCGCGAGGTGACGCACTATACCCAGCAGCAATGGAAAGGCATCGTGCCGTCCATGTTCGAACGCGCCGGTCTTGAAGAAAGCGAACGCGAACTTGTCATGGAATACCTGATGACAAACGCGGCTGACGCGAACTAAGCGACCCCAAGTCACGACACCGAGGGCGGCCAGACAATCTGGTCGCCCTTTGTCGTCTGCGGGTTGCTCTATTTGCTTAACATAACTTTGGTTATGCGCACTAAATACGGTGGACCCCCCGTCTGACGCCACCTCACCCGCATGGCGCGCGTCGCTTTAGCTGACTTGCTCCAGCAACCATTCGGCCCGGCTGATATGTTCGCGTGCAATCGTCAGCTTGCGCAGCAACCGCCCCTGCTTGTCTGGCTTTTCAGTCTTTTCAAGCTCGGCCTGAAGCTCGGCCTCTTTCTCGCGCAGCTTGGACAGGACTTTCTTCACGTGGTCCGGCGCTATCTGGCTTGCGGTTCCGCTTTCCAGCCGGTCGTTATAATCGGCCACTTTGGCGGCCAGCTTTTTCAGACCCATGACTTGGACCTCCTATGGTCAACCATCAACTTTCCCCACCAACGGGGGCAGCCTCTGTCGCCTTGTCAGGTTTCATTTGCAACTCTTCGTCTTCCAGTGACAGCAGCTTTTCGACCTCTGCCAAGGCACTGTCGCGTTCGATGTAATAGCGCCGCGCGGCCTCGATCAATTGGCGCATGGCCGAATAGGCATAGCCGCTATCGTTCAGAAACGACGTGGCGGCGACAGGGTTCAAATCTCCGGTTCGGATCAGTCGGTCGATGTTGCGGTTTGTCGACCGTGCATCCTCTTCGATCTGTGCCCGCTCCTGATCAAGCCACAGGGCAGAGCGCTTGTCAGGTTCGACTTCCCCAAGCTTGTGAATTTCGATCAGGATACGCGCCAATTCCGTGCGCAGCCCATCGTAAAGCTCTGTCACTTTGCCTTGCGGACGTGTCGTATAGCGCAGCACATTCTTGCGCAGGTGTTTGACCGATTTCACCGCCTGCACGATATCCGCTGCCACATCGCGCAACGTGTTGATCTTTTCAGAGACATCAGGATCGTAACGTTTGTTACCTGCCCGCGAGGCATAGTTCACGATGGCCGCAAAAAGGGTTTTGACCCGCCGTTCATACCCGTCTTCGATGTCCAAATCGAACGGCGCACGGCTGTTGCGCACGGTTTGCGCCACGTTGGAGGCGCCAAAGACCTCGTGGCGGTGCAGGTTCAGGCCATGAAAAATCAACTCGACCGCGTTTTCATAAAGGTGCTGAACCTCCTGACGCAGCGCGCTTTCCAAGGTCTGAGGGAATTCGAAGACAGCTTCGTTCAGGAAATGGGGTTGGCTGACTTCTTCGGTCGGTTCAACGATCCGGCGTTCAAGAAAGGCGACCAGCTTGGTCAAAACCGGCAACATCAAGATCACGCCGACCACGTTGAAAATCGTGTGGAAAACAGCAAGCTTCAGGGCAAAGTCGTTGGCGTCGATCCCGACCTGCAGGCTGACCCAATCGACGATCTGCCCCAAGGGCACAATGAAAACCAAGGCGACCGCTGCCGTTGACACGTTGAACACCAAATGCGCCAGCGCCAGCCGCTTGCCCTGAAAATTTGCGCTCAGCGATCCGATGATCGCGGTGATCGTGGTCCCGACATTGGCCCCAATGGCCAGCGCCAGCGCGTTTTCATAGGTAATTTGCCCGGCCGCCAGCGCAGTGATGATCAGCACCATGGTCGCATGGCTGGATTGCATGATCACCGTCGCCGAGGCCCCCAGCAACGTATACACCACCAAGCCCGCCAGACCCGGCAGGGCGAAGCGCGTCAGGTCAATTTGGTCCTTGAACGCGTCAAATCCCTCTTTCATGTGGTGGATGCCAAGAAACAGGAAGCCAAGCCCGCCCAGGGCGTAACCGATACCGCGCAGCGCCTTGGATTTTTGGAACACCAAGACGATGCTCAGCGCGATCATGGGCATGGCATAAGACGCGATGTTGACCTTCAGGCCAAACCCCGCGACCAGCCACGCGCCTGTCGTGGTGCCGATATTGGCGCCAAAGATCACACCGATGCCACCGATCAGCGAAATCAGCCCTGCGCTGAGAAACGAGATCGTGATGACCGACACAAGCGAGCTTGACTGAAGCAGCGTGGTCGAAACCATGCCAAACAGCAGTGCACGCGGGGTCGAGCGCGTGGCGCGTTCCAGGATGCGTTCCAGCGCCCCGCCGCCAAACAGCTTGAACCCGTCTTCAAGCATCAGCATCCCGAACAGGAAGATGGCGACGCCGGCGGCGATTTCCTGAATGTCGGGTTTCAGCCAGAAGGCCAGAATAAGCCCCGCGACAATGACCGGCAGAAGGTATCGTTTCATAATGCGCTTAAGCTCATGGCAGCAGCATCCCCCTTAGGACGAAATAGAACAGCGCAGCCAGAAAGGCCGATACCGGCAATGTGATCACCCAGGCCGAAGCGATTTTCAACAGCGATGTGCGGCTGACCAACTGGCGTTTCAGGGCCTTTTGCAGCTCTTTGCGCTGCGCGGCCGGAATAAGCGTGTCAGGGCCCATGGCCTTCAGTTCCTTCAGAATGCGCTGCTTTTCCTCGACCGGCGCGTTGCGGAAGTCCCACAGGACGGCCTCGACCTCGTCGAAATCCGGGTCCCCTTCGTGACGTGCCAGAACGGATTCAGCCACGCGGCCGATGCGTTGGTCAAGCCATTCGCGCAAAAAACCGACACCGAACACCGCCCCCAATGCCACATGGGTCGAGCTGATTGGCATGCCCAGCTGGCTTGCCACAATCACGGTGATGGCGGCGGACAAGGCAATGCAAAACGCCCGCGAGCGGTCAAGTTCCGTGATCTCGGAGCCGACTGTGCGGATCAGCTTCGGGCCAAACAACGCCAGCCCGAACGAAATGCCGATCGCACCGATTGCCATCACCCAAAGCGGAATGGCAACCTTGCCGCCCCCATTGCCTTCGGTCAGAACATCGACGACACCAGCCAGCGGACCCACCGCATTGGCCACGTCATTGGCGCCGTGCGCAAAGCTCAGAAGGGCGGCAGCGAAGATCAGAGGGATCGTAAACAACCGATTCACACCGTCGCGGTCTTGCGTAAGGCGCGGGCGCTTGCGTTTGATAATGGGGCGGCTAATGAAATAAATCAGCACGCCGACCACAAGACCAAGCAGCATCGCCATCGGAAACGGGATGACGATGATCTTCTTGATGCCTTTCAGGGCGACATAGGTCGTGAAAGCCCAACCCATCAGGCCGATCATCACCGGCACGGTGCGTTCGGCCTCTTTCAGGGGATCGTCGCGAAAGAACACCATTTGCTTCAGCACCAGCAGCAGGCCTGCCGCGATCACACCGCCGGTGACGGGCGATATCACCCAGCTGAGCGCGATACTGGTAACGGACCCCCAATTCACGATATCCCAGCCCGACGCCGCGATGCCCGCCCCCATCACACCTCCCACGATCGAGTGGGTGGTCGAAACCGGCGCGCCAAACCATGTCGCGGCATTCAGCCAGACCGCCGCACCCGCCAGCGCGCCCATCATGACCCAGACATACTGGTCCGTATCTGCAAGATCCGCCGGATCAATAATGCCGTTCTTG
Organism: uncultured Aliiroseovarius sp.; assembly: GCF_947497285.1. GTDB lineage: Bacteria > Pseudomonadota > Alphaproteobacteria > Rhodobacterales > Rhodobacteraceae > Aliiroseovarius. The sequence continues at coordinate 57,723 of NZ_CANMFT010000010.1, forward strand.
ACGGTCTTGACGACATCACCGCCTGCGATAATCGCGCCCGCGGCCTCGAATATCGCGGCGATTATGATCGCCCCGGTCAGCGACAGGGCGAACGACCCGACAGCCGGCCCCACGTTGTTCGCCACATCATTTGCACCAATGTTCATCGCCATATAGGCGCCCACAACCGCAGCAGCGATCAGCAAATACGCCTGTTCAACATGCGCAAATCGGGTGCCGGTAAAGACAATCACCGCCACGATAAAAAGTATCGCCGTTCCCATCCGCGCCACTTCGCGGCGGCTCAGATTGGCCGCGCGCTCAACCTTGTTGAATTCTTTGATCCGCAATGTGAAATTCCTCCCAGACTGGGCGCGCCGTTCTGGCTCGCACATACTTGCGTCTAGACCCTAAACCTAACGCCGCGCGCCCGCTTTGATAGGGATCATCTTAGGGGTGCATTGTCGACGGCGCGTCAAAAGCGATAACCCGCCGATCATTTAAATCCGGTGGTGGCGCGGGTCGGATCGCGTTAGATTGCACGGACGGCTACAAACGCCAGAGAAACTTGGGGGTATGGGGTGGCTAAGTTGCGTTTTGCCATGCGGCAACCACTGCTTTTTGCCGGGGCCTTGATCGGCGTCCTGACGTTGCCCGCGATGGCACTTGATGACGCGCGCCTTGACGTTGCCGGGGCTGACGACAGCTTGCAGGAGCAGCTGGAAGGCGCCTCTTTGGTTCTGTCGGCCAAGCGTGACGGCACAACGGATGCCCGCGACGTGTTTGCCGCGGCTTTGGCCGACTACGGACGGCTGACGGAAACGCTTTATGCAAACGGTTATTACAGCGGTGTGGTGCAGGTGCGCGTAGATGGGCGTGAAGCGGCAGACATCCCGGTCTTTTCCGTTCCCAAGAACATCGACCGGATTGACATCTCGGTGACCCCCGGCCCGGTCTTCCGCTTTGGCGCGGCCAAGGTTGCCCCGGTTGCCCCAAACACGGACTTGCCCGAGGATTTCCGCGCCGGTCAGGCCGCGAAAAGCACGCTTATTCAGGAGGCGGCAGACGCGACCATCTTGGGCTGGCGCAGCGCTGGCCACGCCAAGGTCAGCCTGTCGGGGCAGAAGATCACTGCAAACCATGCCAACCAGACCCTGTCGGCGTTTCTGTTCATCAGCCCTGGCCCCAAGGTTCAGTTTGGCAAGCTGCGCCAAACCGCGCCAAGTGCTGTCAGATCCGATCGCATCCAGCGGATCGCGGGCTTTCCCGAAGGCACGGTCTATTCGCCCAAGGCCATGGACACCGTGGCCAAACGCCTGCGCCGCACCGGCGCGTTTTCATCGGTCGCGCTGAGCGAGGCCAAACAGCTTGGACCCGGCAACAGCATGGATGTGGATCTGGCGCTGGTCGATGAAACACCGCGCCGGTTCGGCTTTGGCGCCGAACTTTCGTCGCTCGAAGGGCTCGCACTGACCGGCTTCTGGATGCATCGCAACCTTCTGGGCGGGGCCGAACGGTTCCGCGTCGAAGGCGAAATTTCCGACATCGGTGGACAGCATGGCGGTGTCGACTACTTCCTCGGCGCCCGGTTGGAACAACCCGCGACCTTCGGCGCAGACACAAGCGCTTTTGTCTTTGCCACGCTCGCCTACGAAGACGAACCCGCCTATATATCGCGCAGCGCCGACCTGGGCGCCGGGGTGACGCGCATCTTTTCGGACACGCTTCAGGGTGAATTTGGGGCGGGCCTTCGATACTCGGAAACCACGGACATCTTTGGCGACCGGCGCTTCTTTCTGTTCACATTGCCCACATCGCTGACCTGGGACCGGCGCAATGATGTGCTTGATGCCACCTCTGGCACCTACCTGAAGGCCGAGGCCCTGCCCTTCGTGTCATTGGATAGCGGCGCGACGGGCGCGCGGGTCTATCTGGACGGTCGCGCCTACCGCGCGTTGGACGCAGGCAACCGCTTCGTGATTGCCGGGCGGGTGCAGGCCGGGTCGGTCTTCGCGCAGAACATGAACGACATTCCCCCGGATTACTTGTTTTATTCCGGCGGGGGCAATTCTGTGCGGGGACAGCCCTTCCAATCGCTTGGCATCGACGCGGGTGGTGGGCGGTTCACAGGGGGGCAATCCTATCTTGGACTGTCGGGCGAGCTGCGCGCCCAGATCACCGACACGATCGGTGTGGTCGGGTTCGTGGACGCTGGACATGTTGCACAGGGAAGTCTGTTTGACGATCAGGGCGACTGGCATGCCGGGGCGGGGCTTGGGCTTAGATACAAGACAGCGATCGGACCATTGCGCCTTGATGTGGCTGCCCCGATTTCCGGCGACACGGGCGACGGCGTTCAGATCTACCTTGGGATTGGACAAGCGTTTTGACCCGGTTTCTTTGCAAACTTGCCCTGTTGATCAGCGTCTTGCTGCCCGGTCTGCCCACTGCAACCGTTGCGCAAACCGATCAGGCCGAGGACGACCGCGGCTATCTTCAAGCTCTGCTTGAGGACAACCTGTCCGATGTCGGGCGCGACATTCGCATCATCGGCTTTTCGGGCGCCTTCAGCTCATCCGCAACTGTCGATCAGATCACCATTGCCGATACCCAAGGCGTGTGGCTGACGTTGAACGACGTGGTGCTGAACTGGAACCGAGCGGCCCTGCTGCGTGGTGCCATCGACATCACCGAACTGTCGGCCGACGAGATCTTGATAGACCGTCGCCCGATCGCCGACCCCGATATGCCCGCCCCCGAAGCGTCAGGCTTTTCACTGCCCGACCTGCCCGTCTCGGTCGAGATTGACTTGATCAGGGCGCGGGCCGTCAACCTTGCCGAAAGCGTGATCGGCGAGGCCGCAATCGTCAGCCTTGAAGGCGCGGCGCAACTGTCCGGCGGCACCGGCCAGGCCACGCTGGACATCCAGCGCACAGATGGCCCAGACGGCGCCCTGACGCTGGACGGCCGCTATGACAACGCCAGCAAAGAGCTGGGTATCGACCTGACGCTGAAAGAAGGAGCAGGCGGGATCGTCGCCAATATGCTGGGGCTGCCCGGCAGACCCAAGGTTGCGCTGACCATCGCAGGGGCAGGTCCGCTCGCCGATTTCACCGCCGATATCGACCTGTCCACCAATGGTCAGAAACGTCTGGCGGGTCAGGTTGTGTTGACCGATGAGCCGTCCACCGCGACCGACACAGACGGCACCGACACCCCTGCCCCGACCAAGCTGTTCCGGGCCAATGTCTCGGGCGATCTGGCCCCGGTCTTTCTGCCCACCTACCGCGAGTTTTTCGGGCCAAACGTGACCCTTGGCGCAACCGGGCGCCGTTTTCCCGACGGCGCGCTTGCAGTTGAGGCGCTTGAGGTATCGACTGACGCGCTGTCCCTGAAGGGCGATCTGGCCCTGTCTGCCGGTGGCTGGCCCGAACGGTTTTCGCTGACCGGGCGCATCGCTGACAAAGCCGGCGCTTCGGTGCTTCTGCCGCTGGCCGGAGCGAAAACCTTTGTGCAGAACGTTCAGCTTGACGTGTCCTATGACGCGGCAACCAGCGAAGGCTGGCAGGCCGATTTCGACATCACCCAACTGTCGCGCCCCGACCTTGCACTGGAGCGCGCCGCCCTTGTGGCCAAGGGCACACTGATCCGGGGGGACGGCACCGCCTTGGGTCAGGTGAACGGCGACGTGACGCTTCAGCTTTCTGGGATCGCCCCCAAGATGCAAGAGCTTGCCGCCGCCATTGGCCCCGAGATCACCGGGCAGATGTCCTTTGGCTGGCGCGAGAAGGCGCCGCTGAGCATTTCAGACCTGCGCCTGTCGGGGCAGGATTACGCCCTGACCGGCAGCCTGCAGGCCGACGATTTTGACACCGGGATCACCATCACAACCCGCGACAACCCCACTTTGCGCGCAGATGACCTGTCTCGTTTCGCAGGTCTTGCCGGCGTGCCGCTAACCGGCGCCGTGCAGGTTGGGCTTGGCGGCACGGCGAACCTTCTGGGCGGCGCGTTTGACCTGAAACTTGACGGTCGCGGTCGCGATCTGGGCATTGGGCAGCCACGGTTTGACCCGTTGATTGCAGGCGCCAGCACGCTGGTTGTTGACGCAACCCGCGACGAAACCGGCACGCGGCTTAACGTCCTCAGGGTCGAAACCCAACAGGCAACCGCGTCCTTGTCGGCCGATCTGAAAACAGACACATCCAGTGCTAAGGCCGAGATCCAGATCGCCGACACTTCGTTGATCGAAGCTGGGTTGCGTGGACCGGCGCAAATCACCGTCCAAGCACAACAATCCGGCAGCGTATGGAGCGTGACCGCCAATGGAACCGGGCCGGGTGATCTGGTCGCCTCGACCGAAGGCACCGTCGCCATCACAAGTGGCGCCCCCGGAAAGCTTCAAGGCAAAGTGACCGCAACCGCCGGGTCGCTGGCTCCCTATGCGCGACTGGTCGGCCAACCCGTGACTGGCGCGCTGGACGTGACCGCAAATGGCATGTTTGACCTGCAAGACGGCAGCTTTCAGGCGGCCGTTGACGGCACGGGCCGCGATCTGGGGCTGGGCCAGGCCACGCTGGATCTTCTGACCCGCGGCAGCAGCCAGTTCAGCGCAAGGGCACACCGCACCGCAGAAGGGATCGTGTTCATCGACGCGCTTGACGTGCAAACCACCGAAGGCGCGGCACAAATCACCGGGGCCAGCGACAACGGCCGCAACGCGCTGCAAATCAGCGCGCGCCTGCGCGACCTTGGGCTGCTGGCCGATGGAATTTCTGGCCCGGCCGAGGCGACCGGCACCGCGGTTCTTGTTGACGATGCGTGGCAAATTGCGTTCACCGGAACGGGGCCGGGCGGCGTGAATGCGACAGCCAATGGCAGCGTGCGCGCCGATGGCAGTGCCGCCAATCTGGACATTGACGGCGTGGCACCGTTGGCGTTGGCCAATCGAATGATCCGCCCGCGGTTGATCACGGGACAGGCAAGTTATGACCTTGCGCTTAGCGGCCCGTTGGCCTTGTCGTCGCTGTCTGGCACGGTGCAAACGCAGGGCGCGCGTCTGGTGCTGCCGACCTTCCGGCAATCCATCAGCATCGACACCGCCACGGTCACCCTTGCGGCGGGGCGCGCAACCGTCAACGTGGCGGCCACCGTCGAAACCGGCGGACAGCTCGCGGCAACCGGATCGATTGGGATGGCCACGCCTTACACGGCTGACATGCAAATTAGCGTGGACAATGTCACCCTGACAGATGCGCGGTTGTTCGAGACGCTGGTGAACGGTTCAGCCACCCTGAACGGCCCCCTTATCGGTGGCGCGACCCTGCGCGCCGATCTGGCGCTTGGCAAAACCGAAATCCGCGTGCCCGAGGCCGCGTCTGTCACCTTACCCGTCATGGACGGGCTTGTGCATGTGAACGAACCCGCCGCCGTGCGCCGCACCCGCGCCAATGCGGGGTTGATCCAAACCGAGGACGACAGCACCCAAACCGCCCGCCCCTACCCCATCGACATCACGCTTAGCGCGCCCAGCCAGATGTTTGTGCGCGGTCGTGGACTTGATGCCGAGCTGGGTGGGCAGCTTCGCCTGACCGGCACCAGCGCCAACGTCATCCCGCAAGGTCAGTTCGATCTGATCCGCGGGCGGCTCGACATTCTTGGCAAGCGTTTGACGCTGACCGAAGGGCGGGTCAGTCTGCAAGGCGATTTCGACCCCATCCTGCGGTTCATTGCCGAAAGCGAGGCCGAGGGCGTTCAGGTCAGGATCGGTGTTGAAGGCCCGGCCACGGCGCCGGATGTGACCTTTACCTCGAGCCCTGAACTGCCCGAAGACGAGGTGCTGGCCCTGCTCTTGTTCGGGCGCGACATTACGCAGATCTCGGCCCTTCAGGCGCTGCAATTGGCTGCGGCCGTGCGCACGCTGGCAGGCAAAGGCGGCGAAGGCATTGTCGGCAAGCTGCGCAACAATTTCGGGCTGGATGATCTGGACATCACCACCGACGAAAACGGGTCTGCGGCGGTGAAGGCCGGCAAATACATCTCGGAAAACATCTATACCGATGTGACTGTCGGCGCGGATGGCGATACCGAGGTCAATCTGAACCTCAACATCACCCCGTCACTGACCGCGCGCGGCACCGTGGGGACGGATGGGAAAAGCACCATCGGCGTGTTCTTCGAACGCGACTACTAAAAGACCCAGCACGGTTACGCCGCGGGGGTCAGAACCTCGATCCGGGCGCCGGGGAAGGCCGCGACAGCCTGCGCAGCGTCGGCCTGATCCATCAGGCACAAGGCGGTCGACAACCCGTCTGCAACCACCGCACTGGGGGCCGACACGGACACAAGCGTATTGACCGGCGCGCGGCCCGATGGCGACAGGATATGACCCTGCGCCATACCGATCTGCATCGCTGTCGGCACCGATGTCGCCACCGCCCGTTCCGAGGCGGTCAGCCGATGAACCAACGTGCCATCCGGCATCGCAACGCCGATTGACCAAGGCCCGTTCGGCCCCTGCCCCAGTGCTGCAATCTCGCCCATATCAACAAGCACGTCGCGCAGGCCCTGCGCCTTCAAAAGCGCCGCAATCCGGTCGGTCACCGCGCCCTGCGCAATGCCGTTCAGGGTCAATGCACCACTTTTGGGCAGTTCGATGCGTTGCGCGTCGAACGCGACCTTGTCCCATCCGATCGCCGCCTTCGCCGTGGTCAGATCAGATGCACCGGCTTTTTCTGCGATCGCGGTCCAGAGCGGCTGGATCGTTGGGTCGAACTGTCCCTTGCTGGCGCCATGCAGCGCGCCACACAGGCTAAGCACCTGCAACATCTCGGCCGAGGGTGCCGCAAGCGTGCCGGCTCGGTTCAGACGCGAAAGCTCAGAGCTGTCGCGATAGAGGCTGAAGATATCTTCCAGCCGGGTCAGCTCTGCCTCGACGGCACTGAAGATTGGCGCGGCTTGGGCGTCTGACAGACCCACCAGCTGCATCGACACCGGCCCGCCAAGGGCGCGGCCTGTCCATCGTGCGACCGACGCGGATGCACCTGACGGCGCGACCACAGCGGCTGCAGCGGTTATGGCCAGAAAACGGCGACGATTAAGGCTGCTCATGAGGGGGTCTCCAATGTCTGGGTCAGGTCGACGGGCGCCAGAACGGCCGCGTCGGGAATGGTATCAAGGCTGTGTGTTTCACCGCCATAAGTGGCGATGAAGGCCGCGGCAGATGCGTCATCCTTGAACGGCACAATCTCGGGGGCGCCCATACCGCCCGCGACATTCGCGCCGACCACATAGATCGCATCTTCGGCCGCCATCCAGTTGTCAACGCCAGGGTTTTTCCAACTGGGCGCGGCACTCATGTCGCTGACATAGACCGCGGTGATTTCGGCCTCGCGCTCGGGGCTTTTCAGATAGGCCATCAAGTCGCGCACTTGTGCGAAGAACAGCGGCGCGGGGAAGCCTTGCAGGTGGATTTGCCCCTTGGGGCCGCCATGTTCGGCAACGTTCATCTGGCAGAAATAGCTCAACGCCTGCTCGGTCAGGTCAACCGGGGGTGGCGGGGCTTTCGCCTCTTCTTCGTTGCAGGCAACCAGCGCCAGAAGGCTTAGGGCGATCAGGCGCTTCATGGCTCGACCCTTTTGAAGGCAGCGCGCGCCAAAGCGAAGGCGAGAAGCGGCCACAGGATCAGCGACAGGGGCGCGGCCCATGCGGGCAGAGTTTGCGCCGCCCCCACCATGCCAGACGCCATCGCCACGCCATCAGAGGCCGAGATATTCCACACCCGGAACGCATCCGCCGGGTTGGCGACCATCAGCCACGGAAAGATGGACCGTGTGAAGTCTCCGCTGCCGTCCATGACGACTGCGCCCAACAGGCCAAGATCATAAAGCACGACGAAGACCAGCCACAGTCCAGCGGACAAGCCCGCCGCTGCGGTCGCGCTGCGTGACAGGGCCGAGACCAGATAGCCAAGCGCCAGAAACACCGCGCCCAGCAGGATCGAGGTACCGATCAGACGTGCCAGCGCGGTCAGGCTTTCCGCCCCTGCCCCGCCGAACCACGCAGCAATCGCGCCGGCCGCGCCAAACCCGATGGTCATGGCGAACGCCAGTGCGGCCAGATGGGCGGCGAACTTGCCCAGCAGGATCTCGCCCCGCCCGGCGGGATAGGACAAAAGCAGTGACAGGCTGCCGCGTTCGGCTTCGCCTGCGATGGCGTCGAAGCTGATCATCAAGGCCAGAAGTGGGGCCAAATAGACCGACAGCGTGGTCATCGACGTGACGGACACGGTCAGCATATCAACGCCCACCGATCCGGTCGGCGCGCTGCCCGCGAAGGTCAGTGCCAGCGCAAAGAGCAGCATGATAACGGTCGCCATCAGCAGCCAGCGGTTGCGGCGCAGGATCAGCATCTCGGTCGAGGCAATGGCAAGGAAGCGGGTCATTGCGCGCCCTCCTTTGCATAATGGCGATACAGGTCTTCAAGGCGCGGGGGCGTCATTTCAATATCGGTGATCACCTCGCCCATAGCAGCGACGCGGCGCAACGCCTCCATCTTGCGATCCGGGGTGCAGAGGATTTCAACCGACGCGCAGTTGATGCGGGTGCCGCCCGTTGCCTCGGCGACCTCATCCGCGTGGTCGCCGCTGGCGCGAATGCGCAGCTTGGTGGGCAACCCGGCCTGCGCGGACAGGTTTTCCAGCGTGTCGTCGGCCACTTTGATGCCTTTGCGCAGAATGGCGATGCGGTCGGTCTGGGCCTCGACCTCGGTCAGGGCGTGGCTGGCGATCAGGACGGCGGTGCCGTTGGCGGCCAGCTCGTCGATGATCGCGTAAAGATCCTGGCGCGAGATCGGGTCAAGCCCGCTGGTCGGTTCATCCAGCAGCGCGACTTTCGGATTGCCCAGAAGCACCTGCGCCAGCCCCAAACGCTGCCGCATCCCTTTGGAATAGGCGCCAATCCGGCGATCCATCGCATCGCCCAGACCCACACGGTCCAGCAATCCGGGAATATCGGCTTTCTGCCCATCGAGGCGGGCAAACAACTGCAACTGCTCGCGCCCCGTCAAAGCAGGGTGAAAGCTGACAGCTTCCGGCAAATACGCGGTCGTGCGGCGAGCGACCGCACTTCCGGGCTTCGCATCACCGATGCGAATTTGACCATCCGTGAGTGGAGTAAGGCCAAGAATTGTTTTGATCAGGGTCGATTTACCCGCCCCGTTGTGACCCAAAAGCGCGACCCGTTCGCCGGGCGCCACGCGCAACGACACGTCGTCCAGAACCGTGGTCTTGCCCCGGTCCTTGCGCACATTGTCGATGGTCAAAGCATTATCCGTCATACGGCACCTTTTCACTGGCCGCCGGTTTCACGGGGCGCATCAGAGGGTTCGAGTCGATCACGCCACCGGGCAAAAGCGCCGGGAAGGCGGATTGCGACCAGCGCACAAGCTGCACGGCCGGCGACCCCAAAAGCAGTTTAGCAGCAGGTTGGGTCCACAGAACATGGTCCATGCTGTCATTGGGACGGTATGGCGCATCTGCGATCCCGTCGCCATCCACGTCGAAGGCGGCAAAGTCGCTCCAGTAATTGCCGCGCCCCTCTTCGGACCATTCAACCCACTGGGTTGAGACATATTTCACCTGCGTGCGGTTGCCGATGAAGCTGTTGCCGACAATGCGGTTGCGTTCCGACCCGGCGGTGAAGTGGATGCCAATGTCACAGCCCTCAAACCAGTTGTCGGTGAAGGTGTTCTTGTTGGCATTATAGAGGAACGTGCAGCGGTCGGACGCGTTCTTCACGTAATTTCCCACGAACTCGCTGTCATTGGCATAGTTCAGCATCACGCCGTGGTCGCGGTCGTTCAGCGACACGTTGTTCAGAACCTTCACATGGGTCGTGAACATGATCGCATAGCCAAGGTGGTTGCCGATCGAGATGTTGTCCGACACCTCGCTGCGGTCTGCATACATATAATGCACCGCGAAACGCAGGTCGCGAAACAGGTTGCCCTTGAACAGGTTCTTTTTCGAGGTGTTCACGAAGATGCCGTCGCGGCCATAGCGAACGTCGTTGTTCAGCACCTGTGCGCCCGCGGCATTCCACACGTATACGCCGTTGCCGCGCGCGTTCATGTGACGATCCTGACGGCCTTCGATGACATTGCCCCGCACGATGCTGTCGCGCGCGCCGTGAATGTCCACGCCGTAAAGATTGCCCAGAATTCTGTTGTTTTCGACAATCGCGCGCCGGGCTGTCTTGGTCAGCTGCACACCGCTGTCGATGGTTTCATGGCTGCTGCCGGAGCCGATCAGCTCTAACCCGCGCACCACAATATCGTGTCCCGTCACCGTAATGACAGACCCTGTGCCGCCCGCGTCAATCACGGCCTCGCCGCGTCCGTCCAGCGTGATGGTCTTGTCCAGCACCACGGGGCCGGCATAGCGACCCGGCGCCAAGATCAGCACATCGCCGGGGGATGCCCCGGCGATGGCTTTTGCAAGTGCGCCCTCTTCTGCGGTCACAATCCGTTCGGCTGCCGACACCAAAGGTGCCGCCAAAACCGTGAAAAGAACCGTTAGAAGAAGGCGCAGGATTTGCATGGTTTAGGCTTTCGGTTTCACGAACATCCGACCGCGCATCTCCATGTGGAGTGCGTGGCAGAACCACTGGCAGTAATACCAGTAAACGCCCGGTTTCGCGGCAGTGAACGTCACCGAGGCTGTCGCCATCGGCCCGATCTCCATCGCGACGCCGTGGTTGTTCAGCGTAAAGCCGTGCGTCAGGTCGTCGATGTCATCAAGGTTGGTGATGATCACTGTCACCTCGTCGCCTTGCGTAACCTCGAACGATTCCAGCGCAAAGGTCGGCGCCTGGCTGCTCATATAGACGCGGACTTTGTTGCCGTCACGAACGATCGTGTCCATGTATTCGTCAATATTGACACCATCCGCTTCAGCCTGCTTGCGGGTTTCAGCCCACATCGGATCGTTACGATCCCAGACGTCTTTCGGGTTCACGATGTCACGACGCACGATGATCACGTCATGCGGTTCGGCAAAGGTCGGGCCGTCATGCACGACTTTCATATCGTCGGTCGAGATGTCGATGATCTGCTCGTTCTCGGGCTTCAGAGGACCGACATTGATAAACCGGTCTTTCGAGAACTTGTTGAGCGACACCAGCCACTTGCCATCAGCTTCCTTGGTTTCACCCATGGTCGTGTGGTTGTGGCCCGGCTGATAATGCACATCAACCTTCGAGATGATCGGATCGACGTCTTCGCCAGCATAAGCCTTGACCGCTTTTTCAAGGTCCCATTTCACCATCTGGCTGTCCAGGAACAAGGTGGTATAGGCCATGCCCTTGCCGTCAAATGCGGTGTGTAGCGGGCCAAGACCCAGCTCAGGCTCGGCAACCACGCAGGAACGCGGATCGGTGCCATCTTCAAAGATCGCATCGACCTTGCGCACGTCAATGACCGAACAGGTCGGCGACAGCTTGCCGTTGATCACGACATAGTTGCCATCGGGCGCGGTATTACAGCCGTGCGGGCTGTTGGGGATCGGAATATAGCGGGTATATTTCTTATTCTGACCCTTACGACCGTCGATGACCTTGACGCCGTTCATCTCTTCAAAATCACCAGCGGCGATGCCGGCTTCGATTTCGGCAATGTTGAAGACGACAACGTGGTCCATCTCGTTTTCCGTCATCTCGGCCAGGTTCATACCCATTTCCGAGTTGTAGGACGTCGAGAAGGCGAACTTGCCCTGATAGTCACAGTCGGTGTTATCAAGGTTGCCCGACACCATGACCTGCCACGAGATTTCCATCGTGTCGCCGTCAATGGCTGTGAAGAAGTTCACATACTTTTCGGGTTCATCCAGGATCGAGCCGTCATTGACGATCGGTGTTTCGTCTTCGCCGTTGGCAAACACGTAACCGGTGCGCGGGAATTTCTGTGGACGCAGGCCGTGGATGGCTTTTGCGTTCGGAATTTCCACGATCTTGTCGGTCTTCATCACGTCGCAACGCACACGCGCAACGCGGGTGTTCGCCTTGTCGTTCATGAACAGGTAACGCCCGTCATAGGTGCCGTCGGTGAACGACATGTGCGGGTGGTGAAGGTCACCGTTGTCGTGCACGCGTTTGCCGTTGGCCTCAAGAAACGCCTTGGTTTCGGGCAACATGCCGTCTTCAAAGATCTTGATGCTTTCGTTGGTTTGACCCCAGCCGGTGGCCGAGCAACGGTTGAACACGGGAACCCGCATCAGTTCGCGCATCGACGGGAAGCCGAGGATGCGCAGTTCGCCGGTCTGACCCGACGACCAGAAGCCGTAATATTCGTCCAGCTCGCCCGGCTCAAGATTCAGGGCCGACGCCGCACGTGCAGGAGTCGCCGTCATCATCGAGCCACCGATACCGCCGGTGCCAGCGACAACCGCAGTGGTAGCGGCAGCCCCCAACATGCCCCGACGGGTCATGGATAGGTCTTTGGTTTCTTCAGTCATGGTCTTTACCTCCTTCAAGGAATTTATGACGTCTTGGCGTTCGGATGGTTCGCCGGTGGGTTTTTGGGCGGGATGTTGAAATCCGCCGTGCCGATCTTTTCGCGCCGTTTGATTTGGCGAATCACGACCGGGCATTTGTCGGCCGACTGATACAGAACCTGGCAATGCAGGCAGTCGACACACTCGTTGGGATTGATCTCGCCTGTCGGGTGAATGGCCTGAACGGGGCATTCATGTGCACAGGTCTGACAGGGATTGCCGCATTCCTTATAGCGTCGTAGCCAATCGAACATGCGGATACGGGCCGGGATCGCCAGTGCACCGCCCAGCGGGCAGACATAGCGGCAATAGAACCGTTCAACGAACAGGTTCGCGACGATAATCGCGACCGCAAAGACCACAAACGGCCAGTCGCGGACGAATTTCAGGATGATCGCGGTCTTGAACGGCTCGATCTCGGCATAGGTTTCGGCCATCGAGAGCGACACCATACTGACGCCAAAGAGGCCAAAGAAGATCATGTATTTCAGCGGCCACAGGCGTTCGTGCAGACCCCAGGGCAGCGTCCATTGCGGCACCTTGAAGGCGCGTGCGATGCGGTTCGTCAGCTCTTGCAGCGCCCCGAACGGACACAGCCAGCCGCAGTAAGCCCCACGGCCCCAGAAGACCAAGGCGGCGGCGACCGCGAACCATTGGATGAACACCAAGGGGTCCATCAGGAAAGCGTCCCACGTGAAGCCACTGCGCAAGCTATTTGTCAGCGCCATCAGGTTCACCACCGACAGCTGCGCATTGGCATACCAGCCAAGGAAGAACAGCGTGAAGGTCAGATATCCCATGCGGAACCAGAAAAAGACCCGCGCGTTTGCCGTGGCTTGGAACTGGAAGAAGAACACACCGGTCAGCACCAGAAGCATGGCGCCCAGAATGCCGATCTCGACCGTTTTGTCTTTCCAGATGCGCTTCCACAGCATCGACTTGGCGGCGGCCTCGTCATCTGCGTCGTTCAGGACGGGGACCGGCGCGGCTGCGGGAAGCAGGTATTTCTCGGGCAGTTTATAGCCCAGATCAAAGGTGATGAATGTCTTGTCAATCGCACCCACCGAGCGCTGTGCAAGCAGTTGCAGGCGGAACGACTCGGCTGGGTTAAAGTCAATTTCGGCGGGGATCTTGAACAGATCCATCTCGGCAAAGCTGGGGCTGTCAGGGGATGCCAGCTGTCCCACACGCTCGTGTTGCTTGTCAAAGAACCGCGCCGAGATGTCACCTTGGATCAGCTGGATTCGGTCAAAGATACCACCGCGCACATAGCCCGAGCCTTTGAAACTGTATGTCCCGCGACCCATCACAAGGATCGCGTGTTCGCCCTCTTCCAGCCAAGCTTGCAGATTGCGGTATTCAGCGTCGCCCAGAAGCGATTTGCCGATGGACGGCACCGATACCAGCGCCATGTGCATGTCGATGAATGTGTCGTCAGGCTGGCCTTTTTCCGGGCGCTTGATGGCGCGGGCATCACCGGTTGCCTCGAACGCTGCGTTGATCTGACCGACATCAAGGGTCAGCCGGCGCACGGACCCGTCACCTGACAAGGTGGCCCAGTCCGCCAATTCTTCCTTCGACATGTCCACGTCACGCTTCGGCCCTGCGGCCAGCGCAGGCGACAGGTCACCCAACCCCAAACTGCGCGCGACCTTGATCCCGGCCCGCACAAGGCTGTCGTCGATCACCATGATCGTCACGGTCGCGCCTGAAATGATGTCCAGATCATGTGCGGTGCCACCGGCGGCGACTTCGGCCTTCAGATCTAGGCCGGTATAGCCTTCGGTGACCTTCACCATCTTGGATTCCGGAATACCGATCAACACGATCGGTTCCGAGTGCTTGACCAGCTTCACGCCCGTCAAGATCGCATCCGCGTCAATCGCGGCGACAACATGGATAGGTTTGCCGGAATATCCCGTCGTGCCCACGAAATCCGAGGTCAGGAAGGCATAGGCAACCGTCTCGCCGCCCTTCAGGACGGGGGCAACCGGCACATCCTCGCGGATCGGACCGAACGCGTCAGCGCCTTCGGCCAGTTCAGACGGCGTAATGTCGGGAAGGAAATTTGCGAGGCTTTCGGCTTTTGCCTCGCCCGCCATGACCCCGGCAAGGATCACGACAATGGCTCTGAGCCAGTGGTTCATCGCGCGCTTTACGTTCACAGCGCACCTCCATTTTCTTGGATTGACGCTTGGAACGCGCGAAGGGCGCGGTCGACTTTATTCTTGTTCGCGGCTGGAGGGCCACGGGTTTCAGGCCAGGCGCGTCTGAACGCCGGACCAACCGTTTGGGTTCGCAGGTCCGAGGCTGTGGAAAGGGCTGGCGCAAACCGGTCAAGCGTGATGCTGTCGCCTTCGACACCCGTCAAGGACGCGCCACACATGACGCAATCAAAGCAATCGGCGCAGCCATCTGTGCGGTCCACCGGCCCATCGGACAAGTCGACCTCGACATAGGCCGTGCCAAAATCTGAACAGATCTCGATCCACGTGCCGTTTGCGGCATATCCCATCGACGACGTGAAAAGTTGCAGCACAAGCGCCAGCATTCCAACGAGAGGCAACACCACGGCACGTCTATAGGCATGCCCCTTGGCACCCTGTCGGACGTTTTGTGATGTCAGCCCCCAACGGCGCATTCACGAATCCCTTCGGCTCGATACCCGGCCAATGTGATTGGCGGGGTCAAAGCCCTCCTTGACCTTGATCAAGTGACAGTGAAACACAACCAGCCGGAGAGTTACAACCAGCCTTTTGCACCTGCGCAACATTTTTCTGACTATAACGTTCTGAGATTTCACAGATAAAAAAATGGAATGGATGGCAGGCAAGGCAGGTATCGCTGCGCGATGACACCCGCCTTGCCCCAGTCAAGCCTACCCTTCCAGAGGCGCCAAGACCGTCTTTGGAGCCTTGGTATTGGTCCTGAAAGCAACGTGTCGCTTGCCAAAGCGCTCCGTAATTGGAAACGCCCTGCGACGCATTGCTTTCTGGGACCGTTCCACCCCTCGGCAAACCAAACCCATACACCCGAAGATGATGAACCCGACCTGGATCAGGAAGGAGCCCAGGTTGAATGCACCGATCAGGCTGATCAGCACAAGGACAGCGGCCAGAATCTTGGACACCGAATACCCTGTGCCATTGCCACACGCCCACCCACATTGAACCAATGCAAATCCACCTACGTAGATGATTGACCCAAGAACTCCTGCAGCTTGAAGAAGATCAGGGTAGTCTCGCATAATTGAGAGCACGTCCGACAAAGCTTAATTCCTTTGCATCAATATGATGACCCTAGAAAGCGGACCGAAGAACGTCATACCCAGTATTGGGTAAAAATTAACGTGCGAGGTATTTTTCTGCCTCGTCCAGCACGGTTTTCCAGTGTCTGAAGAACACCAACTGGCCCGCGTCGTCAAAAACGCGGTAGTCAATCCAGTCGTAATCCGCTTGAAATTCTTGCAACGTCGCCAGCGGCACCTGCGGATCGTGGGTGCCATTGAAGAAGACCACCGGCATCTTGCCGCGACGCGCGTCGACCAGCGCGGACCAGTCTTTGATCTGCCCGCCAAGCACCATGTGCGAAAAGGCGTCATGGGCGCTGTGTTCGTCGGTCAGGGCGGTTTCCGATCCAGTGACCATTGCCTCAAAAACCTCTGGGTTTTCAAAGGTATCAACGTCTGCCGGGCAGTTTCCATAAACCGCGTGGACAAAACCGCGCTTGCCGATCTTACGGGCCAGATAAAACCCGGCTTTCACCATGAAGGGCAACAGGTGGGGCGTGTATTTCGCACCGGCCAGAATGAACCGGTGCCACTTCTCCATCCGTTCGTATTGTTCGCGCCGGGTCATCGGCAAAACCCCGGCGCAACACAGCATCGCGGTAAACCGGTCCGGCACCATATTGGTCAGCGCGAAAGCATAGAAACTGTCGCCACCAAGGCTGATGATCGGGCAGCGTGTCACACCCTCGGCATCAAGGATCTGCAGCACATCCTGGTGGGCGGTCTGATCATAATCCTGCCCCTTGGCGACCATATCCGACAGCCCATAGCCCGCCCGCACCGGAACGATGATCCGAATGCCCCGCGCCGCGGCTTCGGCTTCTGCCGTGGCGGGCCAGCGCACCAGCCCGTAATCCAGCGGCAGATACAACAGCGGCACCCCGTCGTCGGCCCCAAGCGTCAGGTAGTCCAGCCGCCGCCCATCCGGTGTCACCAAGCTGTGAAAGGGTTGCTCTTTCAGCGTTGCATATCCCCGGCTGACAATGCGCGGACCGGGATCGACCTCCAGCGTCAGGTTCGACATGTCCATCACCGACAAGGCCAGCCGCACCAATTCGACCTGCGACCGGGTTTCGGTCTTGGACAGGATCGACTTGATCTGCACCCGCACGGTATCCACCGACCGGCCCCGCTGTTCGGCGATATCCTTGACCGAGCAACACTCAACCAAGCTTTGAACCACGTTCGCTTCGGCGGTCGTCAGATCGAACGCGCGCTTCAGAATATCCGAAAAGCCGTCCGGGCAGCTGACTTCCGAGGACGCCGCCAGCACATAGCGTTCACCCGACCCGACCTGCACCACCTGCAGGCGAACGACCACGAAATGGCCTTTCTCGCGCGACCGAAGCCGCAGCACGGCCGCCGTTTCTGCACGCCCCGCCAGCAAGGAATGGGCCGTGGACAGGATGCTTTCGATATCTTCGGGATTGACCAGCATGGACGACAGCCGCGATCCGACCTCCAGCCCCAGCAACACCTTCGCGGCGGGGTTGGCGGCAGCGATCCGGTGATCTTCGTTGAACAAGAACGCCGCCACCCTGTCGAACGGGGCCAGCGCGTTGTTCAGTTCGTCTTGTGTGCTGCTTTGATCCAGCCGGTCCAGAAAGGTTCCTGCCCTGTCGAAATGGCTGGAAATCGTGCTGTCATCCAAAAGGCGCGGCGCGCTGAAATCAGCCCCTTCGCGCAGCGGCGCAATCGCCGTTTCCCACACATCCAGCAGCGTTTCGTATCGCGTTGGATCAAGCGCCACATCGTAAAGTCGCTCAATCGCTTCGTCTCTGGTTTTCCCCGTCAGACTGTCTTCTTGTGTCTGAGAGAACCTGGTTTGCCGTTCCATCGCGCTTGTCCCGGTATTTGTTCTCTGTCGGTCATTCCGACCTCACTACGATAGCGAAAACGCTGTTTCCCGCCAAGGTCACCAGCGGACGGGTAATCCTGACCTTTGGTAAACTTTTCGGTGCGAATCCTGTGCAATCGGCCGGCACTTGCGGTTTTTGAAAAAGGCAGCGCACCCGCTTTTTATTTCGGTTAGGCTGGCCGAAAAGCTTAGAAGGACAAGCCATGGCCGACCCGTTCACCGCCGCTCAGCTGCACCACATCGCGGTCACGCCCGCCAAGGGCGACGCCGCCACGCGCGTTCTTTCGCCAAAGGACTTTGCCGACAGTTGGGCCGAGATCACCCAGTGGGACGGCTATGCCCCCACGCCGCTGGTGCCCCTGTCCGGGTTGGCCGCGCAGATCGGCGTTGCGCGCATCAACTACAAACACGAAGGCCCGCGCTTTGGGCTGGGCAGTTTCAAGGCGCTTGGCGGGGCCTATGCCGCCATGCGCGTGTTGCAGCGCGAATTGGGCAAGCGTCTGGGCCATACGGTGACGCTCGCCGATATTCGCAAGGGCAACTATGCCGACGCGTGCCGTGCGATCACGATGTGCTCGGCCACCGACGGCAATCATGGCCGGTCGCTCGCGTGGGGGTGCCAACGCGTCGGTGCGCCCTGCCGCATCTATATCCACGCCGAGGTCAGCGAAGGCCGCGCGCAGGCGATGCGCGATCTGGGGGCCGAGGTTGTGCGGATCGACGGCGACTATGACGCCTCGGTCGCGTTGGCGCGCGACGAGGCAGAGGCAAACGGCTGGTTCGTCGTGTCCGACACCTCGTGGGAGGGGTATACCGAGCCGCCCCGCGATGTGATGGCCGGATACGGCGTGATGACCCACGAAGCCTGCGCAACGATGGAGGCGACACCCACCCATGTCTTCCTGCAAGGCGGTGTTGGCGGGCTTGCCGCCTCGGTCGCCGCGTTCCTGCGCCAGTATCTGGGCGACGATGCCCCGCGCGTTGTCATCACAGAACCCGAATGGGCCGCCTGCCTGTATGAAAGCGCCCGCAAAGGCGCGGCGACTACAGTGCCGATTGACAAAGAAACCATCATGGCTGGCCTGTCCTGCGGCGAGCCGTCCGAAATGGCGTGGGAGATCCTGCGCGAAGAGGCCACTGATTTCGTCACCATGCCTGACAGCATCGTCGCCCCCACCGTGCGCCTGTTGGCGAATGCGGAAAGTGGTGATGCGAAGATCGAGGCAGGCGAAAGCGCGGTCGCCGGGTTGGCGACCCTGATCGCCGCGATGCGCCAACCGGACTTGGCAAAGGCGTTGGGGCTGGATGCATCTTCCCGCGTGTTGCTGATCGGGTCTGAGGGCGTCACCGACCCCGCGATCTTCAAGGCGATCATGGCAGGCGCCGATCATGTCTGATCCCATGCGCGGCTTTCCCGACGACGAGTTTGCCACCCGAACCGCCCGCGCACAGGCGCGTATGGCAGAGGCGGGTCTGGCCGGGATGCTGCTGCTGACGGAACCCGAAGTGCGATACTTCTCGGGCTTCCACACCCTCTTTTGGCAAAGCCCCACCCGGCCGTGGTTTCTGTTCGTCCCGGCCTCTGGCAAACCCATCGCGATCATCCCCGAAATCGGCGCAGCCCTGATGCGCTCCACATGGATCGACGATATCCGCACATGGTCCGCCCCTGCCCCCGGCGATGACGGGATCAGCCTTCTGACTGACCTGCTCACCCCCCATGCCCGCGAGGGCGCGAAGGTCGGGGTGATGAAAGGGCACGAGACGATGCTGCGCATGCCCCTTGGCGACTACGAACGGCTGGTGGCGGGTCTGCCGGGACTGCGCATCCACGACGCCACCGGGATCATCCGCAGCTTGCGCATGGTCAAATCGGACCGCGAGATCGAAAAGCTCGCCCATATCTGTGCCATCGGCTCGCGCACCTTCGCGCGTGTGCCGGACTTCGCACAGGACGGCCTGCGCTTCGAAGACCTGTTCCGTGCCTTCCGTCGCGAGGCACTGGCCCAAGGGGCCGACGATGTGCCCTATCTGGTCGGCGGGGCCGATCAAGGTGGTTATCACGACGTAATCTCGCCCCCCTCACCGCGCCCGCTGACGAAGGGCGATATCGTGATGCTCGATACTGGCGCGACATGGGACGGGTATTTCTGCGATTTCGACCGCAACTGGGCGGTGGGCCATGCCGACGACCCATCGTGCCGCGCCTATGACGTGCTGTGGCGCGCG
Organism: uncultured Aliiroseovarius sp.; assembly: GCF_947497285.1. Lineage (GTDB taxonomy): Bacteria > Pseudomonadota > Alphaproteobacteria > Rhodobacterales > Rhodobacteraceae > Aliiroseovarius. Next base: position 77,625 of record NZ_CANMFT010000010.1, read on the forward strand.
ACAGAGGCCGGGATCGCCGCTGCGACCCCCGGCACCACCTGCCGCGATCTGTTCCACGCCATGCAGCGCGTCATTGCCAAGGTGGACGGCCAAGGCGGCGATGTGGGCCGGCTGGGTCACGGGCTGGGCATGCAACTGACCGAATGGCCCTCGCTCGCCGCGTTTGATGACACGGTGATCGAAGAAAACATGGTCCTGACACTGGAGCCGTCCCTTGGCTATGGCGACGGGCGGATCATGGTGCATGAGGAAAACATCGTGGTGCGGGCCGAAGGCGCCGAGCTTCTGACCACCCGCGCCCCGCAAGAGCTACCGGTGATCTAGATGAAGCTAACGTTCGACACAGACCAAGGCATCGGCACACACGCCAATCTGGGCGTGATCGTATTGGAAAACGACGAAACGCTGGAAAACGAGTTTCGCCGGATGATGGATATCGACGGCGTGGCCCTTTATCATTCACGCATCCCGATGGGGCCTGAGATCCGCCCCGATACCCTGCCGCAAATGCTGGATGACCTGCCCGCCGCTGCGCGCCTGTTGCCCCCTGCACTGGATTTCGATGTGATCGGTTATGGCTGCACGTCCGCGACCTCCGTCATCGGGCCTGACAAAGTCGCGGCCGCCATCCAAACCACCTGCCCCAGTGCGCGCGTCACGGACCCGCTGAGCGCGATCATTGCCGCTGGGCGGCACCTTGGCGTCACGCGGTTGGGGTTCCTGTCGCCCTATGTGGCCGAGGTCTCGCAATCCATGCGCGACCGGCTGACTGACTCCGGGTTTCAGATCACTAGCTTTGGATCGTTCGAGGAAAGCAATGACCGGATCGTGGGCCGGATCACGCCGGCGTCGATCCTTGCCGCCGCCCGTCAGGTGGCCGACGCCGCGCCCTGCGACGCCATCGTGATTTCCTGCACCGCGCTTCGCTGTCTGGACATCATACCCGAGATCGAGGCGCAGACCGGCACGCCTGTCCTTGCCAGCAACCCTGCACTGGCGTGGCATATGCTGCAATTGGCGGGCGTCACGGACCCGCGCGCCGGGTTTGGGCGGCTGTTTGAAGGGGCTGCCTAGCCCACGCTCGCGTCCAGCTTCAGGGTGCTGCTCAACCACGCTTCGATGGCGGCGTTGTCGGCGGGCAATTCCTCGGCCAGACCATCACAGAAGCTGATGAACGCGTCGCGGTTCAGTTTGTTCACACCAACCAGCACGGGGATATCACGCCCAAGCGCCTCGGCGATGACGGCGCGAAAGCCGCGGCCTTCGGCCTCGTGCTTGCCAAATTTATTGACCAGCAGCAGGTCGGCACCCTGATCCAGCGCAACCTCGATATCCGCAACAGCGGTTTCCAGCGCGTCCATGTCCAACCGACACCCGCGCGAAGCCCGACCCAAATCCTGCGAGATGCGGATGATCCGGCCTTCCGGCAACACCTTCACATCCATATCGCATTTGTGCCCATCGTCGCGGTCGGTATCAATCTGAACGGTGCCGACCACTTTGGCGCCTTGCGTCGCAAGATGGTCCGCAATTTGCGCCAAGAGCAGGTTGGTTTCCCCGCGCCCCGGCGCGATGGTGAATGCGAGTTTCATCTGGCTTGCCTTTCGCGCAATTCAACGGGCCATGACACCGCCACAGCCCGTTGGAGTAGGATTACTTTTCGCCAGTCAGATAGCCTTCAAGTTCGACCTTGGCTTCGGCGACGACGCGCCCGTCGGGCAGGCTGAGCTTACCCTCGGCAGCCAGCTCTTGCGAGACCACTTCGTAGCGCTCCTGCCACCCTTCCGGCAAATCATGCGCGATGCCTTGGTGGCAGTCGATGCAGGTCTTGCCGTCATCCAATGCAACCTGGTGGTTGTCAGCCGCACGGTTTTCCTGCTGCGTGAAATCCATGAAATCGAAGCTGTGGCAGTTACGGCATTCCTTCGAATCCGTTGATTTCATTCGGCGCCATTCACGGGCGGCCATGTCGATACGGTGACCTTCATACTCTTCCGGGGTCCAGATCACGCGCGTGATGAAGTGGCCGTAAAGCTCTTTCGAAGCTTTGACCTTGCGCACGATTTTTGGGCCCCAATCCTTTGGCACGTGGCAGTCCGGGCAAGTTGCACGAACGCCCGAGCTGTTGTTCTGGTGAACCGAGCCCTGATACTCTGCGTAAGGGTTATCCTCCATCTCGTGGCAGGAGATGCAGAACTTTTCGGTGTTGGTCATCTCGAGCGCCCAGTTGAAGCCACCCCAGAAGATGACACCGGCAGCAAAGCCACCAATCAGCAATGTGCCAAGCGAAACACCCGCAGGTGTCCTGAACTTGCGCCAAAGGCGGCGCATGAAGCCGGGGTTTGCGTCAGACATGTCCCTTATCCTTTCTCATCCGCCTCAGTTCGAGGCTTCGAATGTGTTGTCGACAAGCGCGGGCGCATCGGCCTGCGGCACGTGGCATTGGTTGCAGAACCAGCGAGTCCCGGCGACGGTGTCCAGCTGGTTGCCGTCCCGGTCCAGATAGTGGGTCATCGACAGGGTCGGTGCCTTGCGCTCGCCTGCGACGGTCCAGTCATGGCACGACAAGCAGCGATTGGCCTTCAGGTCGATCTGATACTGATCGATTGAATGCGGCACCAAGGGGGGCTGCTGGCGATAGTTCCGGGCGAACCGGGTTTCGTTTTGGTGAAACACATCCTCGACGGCGACGGGTTCGGATACATCCGCCCCCCGCAAGGTGCTGACACCGCCAGCGCTTTGCGCGAAGGCAACGGTGGCCAGAAGCGTCGGGGCGACGATGGCGCTGATCAGAAGGTTCTTTTTCATTTGGGCATCTCCCGCATTTATTGTCTCAGGCCGCGCGACTGGCCTCGGGTTGACGTTGTTTTGGCCGGCGAGCCGCGCGGGCTGGCGCGGGGGTGGTGTCAAACCGGGTGGTGAATTTGAAAACATCGGGCGCGCAGACATCCACGCAGCGACCGCAATTGGTGCAGTCGGGCGACAGGATGATCGGCGTGTCCTCATCCGCGCCGCGAAGCGCGGGGGTGATCACGTGCATTTCGGGGCAGACCGCGAAACAGTCCATGCAGTCGTCGCATTCGGCGCGGTTCACCGCACTGACCCTGAGGATCGAGCCGTGACCCAGCAGGCCATAGAACGCGCCGACCGGGCACAGGTGTCCGCACCATCCGCGGCGCGACACAAACAGATCGAACAGAAAGACGGCAAGGACGAAGGTCCAGGCAAAACCCATCCCGAAAATAAGGCCTCGGTGCAGCATGGAAATCGGGTTCACAAACTCCCAGGCAATGGTCCCTGTCAGGGCAGAAACGATCAGCACCATGCCCAACACCCAGAAACGCGTGTTCCGTTTGGGTTGCCAACCTTTGGCAAAGCCCAGCTTGTCGTGCAGCCAGTGGGCGCCGTCGGTGACCGGATTGATCGGGCAGACCCAACTGCAATAGACGCGCCCGCCGATCAGCGCATAGGTTACGCCGACGATCAGTGCTCCGATGATGGCCGTCATTTCGGGCCAGTGTTGGGCGACCATGCCTTGCAGCAGGACGAACGGGTCGGTCAGGGGCAGAATGTCCAAGGTCAGTGACCCGGCCAGATTGCCTTTCACCCACCAGATCCCGAACCACGGGCCCAGCAAGAACAGGCCAAGGAAGAACGCCTGTGATACACGGCGCAGGATCAGGAACCGATGGGCCAGCCACCAGCCTTTGTCCTGAATGGCCTCTTGTCCGACGGGAAGGGCGGTTTTCTCGCTCATTGTCCTGACCCTCCGGTTCCGGGAAGGTTGAAAGAGGGGGTAAAGCCGCCATCCATCGAAGGATCGGGCAGGCCTTCGGTGCCCGGCAGATAGCCACCGGGGGCGGCAAGGTTATCGGTGCCCGGTCCGGGCAGGCGATCGGGCAGGTCGATGATGTCATCCACCATCGGGTTGCGATCTTCCCAACCCAGCTTGTAGTGGTCGGCGGCCTCGGCCATCGCGACACGACGGGGCAGCACCTTGATGGCGGCCTCGCCCGGCAGCACGCAGGATTTTTCACATTTGCCGCAACCGGTGCAGTGATCGGAATGCACGATGGGCATGAAAATGGCGTGCGCGCCTGATCGTTCGTTATGGCGCCGCTCCAACGTGATCGCTTTGTCGATCACCGGGCAGACGCGATAGCAGACATCGCAACGCAGGCCGAGCGCATTGAGGCAATGTTCCTCGTCGATCAGCACCGCAAGGCCCATGTCAGCGTCGTCGATATTGGTCAGCCCATGGTCCAGCGCACCTGTCGGGCAGGCCACGACGCAGGGGATGTCGTCACACATCTCGCAGGGGATATCACGGGCGGTGAAGAAGGGCGTGCCGGTGGCGGGACCTTCCAGCCCCAGCTCGGCCAGTTTCAGCGTGTCATAGGGGCAGTCCCGAACACACAACCCACAGCGGATGCAGGCGGCCAGAAAGTCCTCTTCCGGCAGGGCGCCGGGCGGGCGGATAGCCTGCGCCGGCAGCGCGCGGGCGTCTGTCGCAAGTTTCGTAAGCGCCATGCCCGCCACCGCGCATGCCCCGGCGGCCCGTGCTGCATCCTGAAGGAAGCGGCGGCGATCAAGCGGCTTGGGTTTGCGTTTGTTGGCGGCGGACATGGTCTTATCTTTCCTCAGTAGTGCGCTTAGGCGCGTTCGACTTTACAGGCGCATTTCTTGAAATCCGTTTCCTTGGAAATCGGGCAAGTTGCGTCCAGCGTCAGCTTGTTGGTCAGCTGACCTTCGTCGAACCACGGCATGAACACGACACCACGGGGCATCTTGTTGCGGCCTCGGGTTTCCACGCGCGACAGAACCTCGCCGCGACGCGTCGAGACCTGGATCTCTTGCCCGCGCTTCAGCCCACGATCCTTCGCGTCATCCGGGTGCATGAACACCACGGCGGATGGGAACGAACGGTGCAGTTCCGGCACACGACGGGTCATCGAGCCCGAATGCCAGTGCTCCAGCACACGACCGGTCACGAACCACAGGTTATATTCGTCATCCGGTTCTTCGGCGGCAGGTTCATACGGGGCGAAGATGATGAAGGCTTTGCCATCGGGCTTGCCGTAGAACTTAACCCCCTCGCCTTCTTTCACGTAAGGATCATAGCCTTCGCGGAAACGGTAGAGCGTTTCCTTGCCGTCCACCACGGGCCAGCGCAAACCGCGCGCCTGGTGGTAGACATCGAAATCCGCCAGATCGTGGGCATGGCCGCGACCGAACTCGGCATATTCTTCGAACAGACCTTTCTGAACGTAGAAGCCGAAGTCCTCGCTTTCGTGGTTGTTGAACCCTTCGGCCACTTCGGACACGGGGTATTTGTTGACCTTGCCGTTCTCGTAAAGAACTTCGAACAGGGTCTTGCCCTTAAGCTCCGGCATGGTGTCCAGAAGCTCGGCGGGCCACACCTCGTCGGTGGTGAAACGTTTCGAGAACTCCATCACCTGCCAGACATCCGATTTCGCTTCGCCCGGTGCAGACACCTGTTCGCGCCAGAACTGTGTGCGACGCTCGGCGTTGCCATAGGCGCCTTCCTTCTCGACCCACATGGCGGTGGGCAGGATCAGGTCAGCGGCCAGCGCGGTCACGGTCGGATACGGGTCGGACACGGTGATGAAGTTTTCAGGGTTGCGATACCCCGGCAGACCTTCTTCGTTCATGTTGGGCGCGGCTTGCATGTTGTTGGTGCACTGCACCCAGTGGCAGTTCAGGTCGCCATCTTTCAGCTTGCGGTGCATCAGCACGGCGTGGAAACCGGGCTTGGGCGGAATGGTTCCTTTCGGGATGCCCCACGCGGTTTCACAAATGTCGCGGTGACCTTCGTTGGCGACAACCATGTCGGCGGGCAGACGGTGGGCAAAGGTGCCAACCTCGCGCGCCGTGCCGCAAGCCGACGGCTGACCGGTCAGCGAGAAGGGCGAGTTGCCGGGTTCCGAGATTTTGCCCACCAGCAGGTGGACGTTATACATGAGGTTGTTCACCCATGTGCCGCGCGTGTGCTGGTTGAAGCCCATGGTCCAAAGGCTCATCACCTTGCGGTTCGGGTCCGCATATTGCTGCGCCAGACGTTCCAGCGCGGCGACCGGCACACCCGACAGTTCGGACACATACTCGGCGGTGTATGGTGCGACTGCTTCCTTGTATTCCTCGAACGTCATGTCCGACATGGCGCCGTGCTTGCCGTCATGCGACGGGTTCGCGGCAGCTTGTTCCAGCTCGTGCTCGGGACGCAAACCATAACCGATATCGGTGTTGGTGCGTTTGAAATGGGTGTTCTTTTCAACGAAGTCCCAGTTCACCGCATCGTTTTGAATGATGTAGTTGGCGATATAGTTCAGGATCGCGAGGTCCGTTTGCGGCGCGAAGATCATGCCATTGTCCGCCAGTTCGAACGAGCGATGTTCGAACGTGGACAGGACGTGCACTTCGCTGCCCGGCTTGGTCAGACGGGTGTCGGTCAGCCGCGACCACAGGATCGGGTGCATCTCGGCCATGTTCGAGCCCCAAAGGACGAACGTGTCGGCATGCTCAAGGTCGTCATAGCAGCCCATCGGCTCGTCAATGCCGAAGGTGCGGATGAAGCCGGCCACGGCCGACGCCATACAGTGGCGCGCGTTGGGGTCGATGTTGTTGGACCGGAACCCGGCCTTCATCAGCTTGGCGGCGGCATAGCCTTCCCAGACCGTCCACTGCCCGGAGCCGAACATGGAAACGGCGGTCGGGCCTTTTTCCTTCAGGCTGGCTTTCCACTTCTCGGCCATCACGTCGAAGGCTTCGTCCCAGCTGACCGGCTCAAAGTCGCCGTTTTTGTCGTAAACGCCGTTCGACTTGCGCAGAAGCGGTGTGGTCAGGCGGTCGGCGCCATACATGATCTTGGACAGGAAATAGCCCTTGATGCAGTTCAGACCACGGTTCACCGGGGCTTCCGGGTCGCCTTGCGTGGCCACGACGCGGCCGTCCTTGACGCCCACAAGCACCGAACAGCCGGTGCCGCAGAACCGACACGCCGCCTTGTCCCACCGGATATCGGGGGACTTGGGTTGCGCCATAGCGCCATTGGGAAGGGTGATGCCGGCGGCCGAGGCGGTCGCGGCGGCGGCGCTGGCCTTCAGAAAGGATCGGCGGGATGAAGTCATGGACATGGTGTGTCTCCCGATTAGTGTTTGGTCGTCGAAGCGGCGGCAGGGTCGCCGTCGAGCTCTTCGAAATGGTGATACGTCAGGGTGATGGTCAAAACGCCGGGGATCTGGTGCATCTCCATGATCTGGTCGGATGCACGCATGTCTGGCGTGTCTTCTACGGTCACAACGATGCGACCGTCTTGGTGGGCATGCACTTCACCACCTTGGGTGGCGTCGATCGCGGTTATGACAGTCTCGGTCATATCCGGCATCGTGTGCACCAGGCAGCCACAGATATTCATCATGGGCGGGCCTCCGTTTCTGATTTGATCTTCTTGAAGGAAATGGCGCCGACGGGGCAGGCCATCGAACAGCCCCCGCAGCCATTGCACAGGTCTTCGTCCAGCACCGGTTGGGCGCGGCCTCCGGTTTGCAACTGGAACCCGATGGCGCGTTGGTCGCAATGGTCTTCGCAGGTGCGGCAGTTCACACCGTTCAACGACAGGCAGTTGTTGCCGACATCCCCGCGCCACAGCCATTCGTTCTCTGGCGTCAGCGCGCCAAAGTCACAGGCATCGGTGCAGGCATGGCAGAACGTGCAGGCCCCGGCGTTGATATCCAGGAACGGGCGTTCGCCCGCATCTTTCATGATAATGCCTTCGGGGCAGGCCGTCGCGCATTCACCACACTGGGTGCAGGCGTCGTGGAACTCTGCCTCCGGGCCAGCTCCGGGGGGCCGCTGGCGCAGAACCTCCTGAACTTTGCCTTTCAGGAAGGCGCGTCTGGTGGGTGATGCAGACATATGTGAATCGCTCGCTGGTTTGGTGGCTTGCGTTTCAAGCCCTAAACCCGGCGTCGGCGCGCCCTAATGACCTAGATCAAAGAAAGTGTCGATTTGTCGCAGAAATCAATTCACCTGAAAAATGTTACTTTTTGAATGTGGTGTTGGAAAAAGTCGTAAGTCCCTGATACGGCGCACTTTCTGGAAAGGCAAACTGGCGCCAACACGCGTTTGCTGAACAATGAAAGTTTTTGCGCGAATGCTGACGCCCTTGCGACAAAATCGGTTCAGTCCGTCTGGCTGGCAGTCCAGTAGCCTTCGAACTCGGCGGGAAGCTTTGCGAGTGTTTCCGGCCCCAAAGCTTGTTTCATGCGGGCGAGTTCGGTGTCAATCTGCGGCCATTCCGAACCAAACCGGTATTGGTGATAGTGCAGGATTGAAGGGGTTGCATCTGCTTCGAAGCCGCGGTTGGAAATCGAAAAATTATAGTCTTCAGACAAAACCCGATACTCAATCCCAAATCTGGCCAGCGTCAAAGGCAAGGTTATCTGGTCAAGCCAGGGGCGTTTCTTGGCGACAGCGCAGTTGAAGTCGAAATCGTGTGCGGTTTCGAACCACAACTTGCCAAACCCTTCGTCCTGGCCTTTGTAGGCGTCGTTGAAAATAACAAGGCCTGCGTTGAAATAGGGATAGAACTCTATCCTTCGGCGGCGTGTCAGGCGCACCCGATCCGTGGGCAACGGCAGGTTGAAATGCGCATAGGCGCGGTCCCATCGGTCGCTGTTCTTGCCCCACGATGGCACGCCTTCGGGCACCACGGAAACAGCGTTTGGCGATGCCAATGAAGCGAAGTCAACCGGGGCGACACAGACCATGTCGGTGTCCATGAAAACATGGATATCTGCCGTGCGGTCTTGCATCGCGGCCAAAATTTTATTGCCATGCGGATAGGGCTTTTTCCATGCCCCGGCGGGAATTTCCATGGTCTGCAGACTGACGCCGAAACCGTCCAGCGCGGCCTTGGTGGCTGCATCAGGGCCCGGCCGGGCGTCGTCCAGCGGAAGATAGCCGACAAGGTCAGGCTCATCGCCCAAATGCGCCCTCAGGCTACTGGCAAGCAACAGCGCCTGCGATTGCATATAGAGGCCCTGAATGACAAAGAAAATTGATGTCTTAGGCATGGTATCTCTCCGAATGTCGGTCGCTTCTCAGAGCCTATCGCCATCAAACGCGCGACAGCACACTTGCCGGACGCGCCTTGGCCAGAGCCGCCGTCAGCATCCCCGCAATTGCGGCTTTCAGGATGTCACCGGGGATGAAGGCCGCCATGACCACGGTTGCTTCACCCATGGTTTTGCCCGTGACCAGCGCAAAGCCCGAGATCCCGAAGAGGTAAAGCACCACGATCCCACCGATGACCGAGGCAACACCCGCGCTGACCGCCAGCGACCCCTTGCGCCATGTTTCGGTGATCAGACCCGTGACAAACGCCGCGATTGGGAAGCCCACAAGAAAGCCAGCGGTCGGGCTGGTGAACACACCCAAGCCACCGCGACCACCTGCCAGCAGCGGCAGACCAAGCGCCACCAGCAGCAGGAACAGCAGCACCGACAGCGCGCCGCGCTTGGCACCCAGCACGGTGCCGCACAGCATGATGCCAAGGCTCTGGGCGGTGATTGGCACGCCGAAGGGCAGCGCGATTTGCGGGATCAGACCCAGCGCAGCAATCAGGGCTGCAAATAGGGCGATCAGGGTGACGTTCTTTTCCATGTATTAGGTCTCCATAGCATCAAAACCACCGCGCGCGCGCAGCGCCTCGGCGATATGGTCCGCGTCATCAAGCGCAAGGACCGTAAACGGTAAGATAATTCGCCAACCGGGGCGGCGCGGCGATCGGGCGCGCCACGCGTCGATCAGCTTGGTGCCTTTGGCCAGCAGTACCGGCGTGAAGCGGATAACCAGCGCAATGGCGGTTTCCAGATAGGTGGTTTTCAGCCCCACACCGCGCAGCGGCGTCGCCAGCCAGCGCACCACCGCGATCAGGTCCGACAGTTGCGTGGTCATTGTCACTAACGTGGCCAGCCCGACCGCTGTCAGCATACGCAGAACGATCACCCCACCCACGTAAGGCGTGCGCGTCACAAGGTGATAGATCGCCAGCATCACAACGAAGGGCCACAACACCTTCAGCGCCCGCAGACCGGCGCGAAAAAACACCGGGCCGGGCAGGCGATACAGCGCCAACATGCCGATAAAGGCACCTGCGTGAACCCAAATATTTTGCGCCTTGAACAACAGAACAGTTGCCACGCACAGCGCCGCCAGCTTTGCCCCGGCGGGCCAAGCGTGCGCGCGTGTCCTAACGGGAGAGGTCAGAGATATCATCGCCCTCTCCTTGTCGTGTCATGTCATCGGTGAAGGCGTCCAGCACATCGGCCCCCTGCCCTTGCAACACCCCACGGTCCAGCCATAGAACCTGATCATAGCCCGTCAGATCACGCGGATCGTGCGAGACATGAACCAACGTGCCGTCATAGCGATCCAGATAGCGGGCAAGCTGCATCCGGGTCGGAATATCCAGCCCCGCGAACGGCTCGTCCAGAATCAGAATGCGCGGCGTCATCGCAAGGATCGACATCAGGCAGACCAGCTGCTTTTGCCCTTGCGACAGGCTGTGCACATGGGCGTCGTGCCAATGCGCCTTGCCGAACTGGTCCAGCACAGCACCTGCGCGCGCCTCGGGGTCATCCATACCTTGCTGGCGCAGGCCGAACGAGATCTCCTCGATCACCGTCGGAAAGATAATCTGGTGGTCCGGGTTCTGGAACAGAATGCCCACCAGCGATAGCGCCGCGCGTCGGTCTTTCGCCGGGTTGATCCCGTCAATCGTGACCGTGCCCGCGCTCGGCGCAACCAACCCCGCCAGCAGCCGCGCAAACGTGGTCTTGCCCGACCCGTTGCGCCCAATCACCCCAATGCGCCGCGCCGACAGATCGACCGAGACGCCAGACAGAATCAAACGCCCGTCGATCTTGTGATCGACAGCGGCAAAGTTGATCTGTGCCGTAGCGCTCGTATCTTTCACCTGTGCGTGGACCCTTTTGTGACCGGTTCACGCGCCTTTTAACGGGCTGCGCGACGGATTGCCGCAAGAAAATGCATCCCGCGTGTTTCTACGCAACCGCTCAGGCGCAGAACTGCCCGGTCAAAGCCTCCCACTGGCGGCGAGTCACATCGCGGTCAGACGCGACCATCCAATAAGAGTTTTCAGACGGCAACACACTTTGCGACAGGCGCGTAAGCCGCTGATCCTCCAGATGCGCCCGCACCAAAGGCAGCGACGCCAACAACACCCCTGCCCCGGACTCGGCGGCAGATAAGGCAGCAGTGAACGTATCAAACCGGAGTTGCGGCACCGGCGTTGGTGCGTCCCCCGTCACTTTCGCCCAGTCATGCCAACCGGCGCGCGGCCCTGACAGACCAAGGCGCGGCAGATCCTGCCAGCCCCCCTGCCCTGCCCGCTTGATCAATACGGGCGCGGCGACCGGCGTCAGCGCCTCGTCATACAGCCGCGCGCGGTGCGCGATATCCCAATCCCCATTGCCGTAACGGATGCGCACGCCCGATACGCCCGGCCCATCCTCGGAGGCCAACACCATTGTCTTAAACGACAGCTCAACCTGATCGCCCAGCGATAGCCCCGCCAAACGCGGTGCGACCCACAATTGCAACACGGACGCGCTGGCCCAGACCGTTACCCGCCGCCGTTGAATGCCAAACAGCTCCTCCGAGCTTTGGCGCAGCGTCGCCAGCGCGTGGGACACATAAGGCAACCAAGCCTCGCCCTCGACCGACAGGATCACGCCGCGCGGCTGGCGGATGAACAGGGTCGCGCCCAATCGCGCCTCAAGGTTGCCGATCCGCTGGCTGATTGCGGCCTGCGTCAGCCCCGTTTCCGCCGCCGCTGCGGTGAAGCTGCCGGTGCGGCCTGCCGCCTCGAACGCGCGGACCCAATCCAGCGGCAGGTTTGAAAGGGGGGTGTTTACCATAAGCCAATCCATGCCTCAGGGTTGTTTCCTCTAAATTGTGCTTATCTATCAAACGCGCGAAAGTGTCACCGAAATTCACGCAGCGAACGGACACACCATGCTTGATGCCAACCTTGACCCGACAGGACAGATCCTGACCCTTACCACCCCAGACGGCCCTTTGCGCTTTCACGCCATGTGGCTGCGCGACAACGCCTGGGACGACGCCACCCGGGCGCCCGGCAATGGGCAGCGGCTTGTCGCGCTGCGTGACATTCCGGCGGATACGAAAATAACCGGGGCTGTCGTGAATGGCAGTGCGGTTGACGTGACATTCGTGCCCGAGGGCAAAACCATCACCTATGACGCAAATTGGTTGGTGCAGAACGCCTATGACCGCCCTACCCCGACGCAAAATGGCTGGCTTTCGGCCGAATTAGAGCCTTGGGACGCCCGCCTGATGGGATCCGTTCCGGTTGGTGACTTCGTTGCGATGACGCAAGACGACGCGGCCTTGGGCGACTGGCTCGCGCTGGTCAACCGTTACGGTTTCGGCAAGCTAGAAAACGGCCCCATCGAGGACGGCGCGCTGTTCAAAGTGGTCGATCTGTTTGGCTATGTGCGTGAAACAAACTATGGGCGCAAGTTCGAGGTGCGCACCGAGGTGAACCCAACCAACCTCGCCTTCACCGGGCTGGGTCTGCAAGCGCATACCGACAACCCATACCGCGACCCGGTGCCCTCGGTTCAGGTGCTATATTGCCTTGAAAGCTCGGCGGCGGGTGGTGAAAACATGGTGGTCGACGGGTTTGCAGCCGCCCTGCGTCTGCGCGACGAAAACCCTGACTATTTCACCGCATTATCGTCCTTCTGCGCCCGATTTGAGTATGCGGGTGAAGATGGTGTCTGCCTGCAATCGCGCCGCCCTATGATCGAACTTGCCCCCGACGGCGAACTGGTCGCGGTGCGCTTCAACAACCGCTCGCTCGCGGCCGTGTCGGACGTGCCGTTTGACGAAATGCAGACCTATTACGCCGCCTATCGCCGGTTTGGCGAAATCATCGACGACCCGGCGATGGAGGTCACCTTCCGGCTGGAACCCGGCGAGGCGTTCGTCGTCGACAACACCCGCGTTCTGCACGCCCGCAAAGCCTATTCCGGCACCGGCTCGCGGTGGCTTCAGGGCTGTTATTCCGACAAGGACGGGTTACGCTCGACCTATGCCGCGATGCGCCGCGCAGACGTGAAAGAGGCCGCAGAATGAAACCCAATATCAACACCCTGACCCCTGACACCATCGTCGATTTCATCGGCAGCATCTTCGACCGACGCGGAGGGGAGGAATATCTGGGCGAACCCGTCACCATGGCCGAACACATGCTGCAAGGTGCCACCATCGCCGAGCAAAACGGCCAGCCCGAGGAAATCATTGTCGGCGCGCTGCTTCATGACATTGGCCATTTCACTTCCGAATTCGGCACCTATCACCCTGACGACACAGAAGATCGCCACCACGAAGACGCGGGCGCCGAGGTATTGGAGCGGTTTTTTCCCAGCGTGATCACCGATTGCGTGCGGTATCACGTGGCCGCGAAGCGGTATCTCTGCGCCACCAAGCCCAGCTATTTTGACCGGCTCAGCGAGGCGTCCGTGCATTCGCTGATGCTGCAAGGCGGCCCGATGAGCGATGATGAGGTCGCCGCGTTTGAAAAGAACCCGAACCTGAAGCACATCATCGCGGTGCGCTATCTGGACGATGCAGGCAAACGCGACGACATGCAAACGCCGGATTTTTGGCACTTCGCCCCGATGGTGCAACGGATGGTCGATCGGCACTGCAACTCCGGTTGACCTCCTGCCCTATCACTCTTTTACGCTGGATTAGTGTCTGATTGCGATCTCTCCCACGCTGTTGTCGATGGATTGGCAGGCATAGAGGATCCGTGCGCGGAAATGCGTGTCGACGTAATCCGCGTGGAACCTGCTGGGCGCTTTCAGGATCAGTTTTGCACCCTCTCGCCCCTGCCGGGACAGGCCCCGGAACCACGCGTTGAACAAGGTTTGATCCTCTGAATGCAGCAAGGTCTGGACCGTCGACCATTCCGTCCCGTCCGACATATCAGGCGGGGGCGCATCTATGCCCCCTGCCCCGCTCCGCGATCCGCCGACGGGCAGCGGCACGACATTGTCGTCCTTCGCTTCGTCGCGCGTCATCCGTTGTTCGTAATCAGGCCCTATTGCTGCCCAACTGGCCCGTGTGCAGCGCAGGATCTTTTCGATATCCAGCCGGTATTCGGTGACCCGGCCCCGCGCGCCCTGCCGCTTGACGACCAGCCAGCCCATCGCCCTGAGCTTCGCCATCTCGCGCTTCACGGTCCGTTCATCCACCGACCACAGCCGCGCGATCTCGCGCTGGCCCACGGTCAGTTCATTGCGGACCCAATTGTAGCGCGCCGTGACCAAGGTCATCAGCCGCAGCACCAACCGTTGCGGTCCCTTCCCTTCGGCCAAGGCATAGGCGCCCATCGCCGTGAGAAGATCATATTTCAACGACGCCGCATTACGACCCGTCGCCCTGAGCTGTTGCATACCGCCCCCAGCTTACCTGTTCCGTCCGCATTCGCGGCTGCCTCGATCCGGAGCTTTGCCCGGAAGTATTATCAATCGCCGAATCTAACGTTCGGTCTGTGGAAGGCATATTACGCCGAACTCAACGCTTTTGCCAACACTGCAACGATTTGCGTCCTTGGTTGCGATTCTGTCAAGCCCTCTCGGCTCAAGACCCTAAAACCTTTTCAAATCTAATAAGAAAAATGGTTTATAGGTATAGGGGGACATGCAGGGTGTCCCGTATTACAGCATATATGTCCCCCAATATAGCAAAGCGGCACATCTTGTGTCCCCAAATTCTGCGGCTCAGCGGGCTATTCTAAACAAAATGTAATGAAATCAATGCTGTCCCTGTGGGGCGTCGCAAACTGACCCAATTCCAAAATCCCTTTTGCTTTTTCCGCCAATTCCGCGTAAATCAGAAAGCACATATAATTAGCGTCCTATAAGAGCAGGAGTCAGGATGTTTACCCACGAAGATTTGGCGCAGTTACAGGCACAATCACTGAAGATGCAGGGCTGGATCAGGCAGCAGACCTATTCGCCCGAGATGGAGAAGACGCTGCGCCGGTTCTCATCCTGGGAGGTCGCCGAGCTGATCTTCAAGGTCAATCAATCCACATTGCGTGGACGTCTTGCCGCCGACCCCTCCCTGCCCCAAGGGCTGGTCGAAGGCGACGGGCGGCAGCGCTGGTATACGCTGGACGAGATCAACGAGCTGCGCCGGCGCATCCGCATCAACCGCAAATCCATGATGCCCAAACGCCCCGCGGGCAAGCGGGCGATTCGCGCGGCGATTGCCAACTTCAAGGGCGGCGCGGGCAAATCGACTGTTGCGCTGCACTTTGCGCACGCCGCCGCGTTGGATGGCTACCGCGTGCTGTGCGTGGATTTCGACCCGCAGGCGACGCTCAGCCACTCGATGGGGCTGAGCGACGTGGCCGAGGAATATACCGTCTGGGGCATCATGGCGCGCGACCTTATTCAGGAAACGCAGCGGATGAACAGCGCGGTCGCGGGCGCCGAAAGCGGAACCGCCCTGCCCCAGCGAAAGCTGCCCGCCGCGATCACGGATATGGGGCTGTCCGATCTGCGCAATTCGGATTTCATCAAGCCGACCTGCTGGCCGACCATCGACATCATCCCCAGCTGCGCCAACGCCGCGTTCGTTGAATTTGCCTCTGCCCAATACCGCCACGTGAACCCGGAATGGTCGTTCTTCGCCGCCGTGTCGCGGTTTCTGGATGGCCTGGCGGATGACGCCTATGACATGATCATCTTCGACTGCCCCCCCGCGATTGGCTACCAGTCGATGAACGCCGTATTCGCGGCGGATGTGCTCTATATCCCGTCGGGTCCCGGCTATTGGGAATATGACAGCACCACGTCCTTCATCGGTCAGTTGTCCGAGGCGCTGGAGGATCTGGCGCGGTTCACCAATTCTGTCCCCGCGGGGACAATGTCGTTGCCCAAGGAGTTCGCCGATGTGCGCTTCCTGCTCACGCGCTATGAGGCATCGAACGAATTGCACCGTGCGATGCGGACGGCGTTTGGTAAGGTTTTTGGGGAACGATTGGCCGAACACCCGATCGAGATGACGCGCGCCGTGGAGCAATCCGGGCGCTTCCTCAGCTCGATTTACGAAATTGATTACCGCGATATGACGCGGGAAACCTGGCGGCGTGCGCGAGGGTCGTTTGACACCGCGTATGAGGAATTCAGGGACAACCTGCTGACTGCCTGGGACAAGCTGGAGGATAGAGCATGAGCAAACGTCGCGTCTTTGACATCGACTTCCCGGAAGCCGACCCACCCGCAGCCGATCCTGCGCCCGTGACGGAACCCCGACGCGGCCCGATGGCCTCGGCGATTTCGGAAAATTCGGCCGCTTTGGAAGAGCGCCAAGCGGTCGAGGCGCAAATTCGCGCCGAGAACGACAGGCTTGCGCATGAACATGTGCGCCTGAAAAAGGCAGGGCTGATCACTGACATGATCCCGCTGAATGCCATCCGGTCTGACAAACTGACCCGTGATCGCAAGCCGGGGCGTGATGCGGAACTGGACGAGTTGAAAGCCTCGATCCGTGATGTAGGGCTGTCCAACCCGATCCGGGTGGAGCAGGTGGGCGAAGGTGTCTTTGAGCTGGTGCAGGGCTTTCGCCGCCTGACGGCGTTCCAAGAGCTTTATGACGAAACGGGTGACGAGGCTTACGCGCGCATCCCCGCGGGGCTGATGGCGCATGGCGAAGAGCTGGAAATGCTCTATCGTCGGATGGTCGATGAAAACCTTGTGCGACGCGATATCTCGTTCGCGGAAATGGCTGAGCTTGCGCGCGGCTATGTGGCGGACCCCGAGACAGCCGCGCAAGATGCAGATCAGGCTCTGGCGGCCTTGTTTGGGTCTGTTTCGCGGCAAAAGCGCAGCTACATCAAGCATTTCATGACGCTGCTTGACGCCATTGGAACCCACCTGAAATTCCCTGAAGCGATCCCACGCGCCTTGGGCTTGCAGCTTGAAAAGCGTTTGGTGTCGGAAGAGGGCGCGCGCGCCAAGGTCAAATCAGCCTTGGCGGCCGCGTTGGTGTCCACGCCGGATGCCGAACTAGAGGTTCTGCGCGAGCAAGCCGCGCCGCTTTCCATCCCCAAGAAAGCTCAGCCCAGCAAGCCCACAGGTGCGGCAAAGACGACGTTCCGGCAGGACGTCAAGGGTGGAACGGTGCGCTGCGCTGCATCCGAAGGGCGGATCGAAATGCGCATCGCGCGCGATTTCTCGAACGTTGATCGGCATCGGCTTGAGGAAGCGGTTCAAGCTTTTTTTCACGCGCTGGATGGCTGACCACCTTCTTGTCCCCAAGGGGACAGAAGGCTGAATGGGCCGGGCAGGAGGTCTGTCCCCGCGGGGACAGGGTTCGCCCTGCGCGTGGATTGGCCGAATTGCAGGCATTTTCCCGCCCATTTTCTGCCACAGAGGTTGATTAACTCCGTCTGACAGCAGAAACGTAGCTGACCGAAATCAGGAGGCTTTATGTCGATCATTGAATTGTTGCGCGCAGGTGGCGTGCAAGCCGGGGCGCAAAGCGCCGCAAGCAGCCCGTCTCTGGCCGCGATGCCAGCCTATTCGGTCAACCAGATCGCAAGCTATCTGACAAATGGTTACTGGGCGATCTCCGGACAACCAGCCCGGCATTTTGATGTGAAACCGGGTGGCACGCTAACCTATTCCGTGTCTTCCATCGCGCCGGCCGGAAAGTGGTTTGCCCGAAAGGCGCTGGATGCCTGGTCCGCCGCATCTGGCATCAAGTTCACCGAAGTTTCGGGCACGTCGGCGCAGATCGTGTTTGTGCAAGGTGACAGCAGCGGGGCGTATTCATCGTCTTCGGTGAGTTTTGGCGGCACCATAAGCGGGTCGATGGTCAACATTCCGACCTATTGGTATTCGGGCGACGAATATGACCTGAGCAGCTATTCCTATCAAACATACCTGCACGAGATTGGGCACGCTCTGGGGCTGGGCCATGCAGGGGATTACAACGGGTCGGCCAACTTCTTTGGCAATGCGCATTACGCCAATGACAGCTGGCAAAAGACCGTCATGTCCTATTTCTCGCAGTCGGAAAATCCGTATGTGTCCGCCTCTTTCGCTTATGTCCTGACGCCGATGATTGCCGATGTCGCCGCCATTCAAAAGCTGTATGGCACTTGGAAGGGGGCCAACAAGGGCTCGACCACCTATGGCTATGGCTCGAACGCCGACGGGCCGGCTGGTGATTTCGCGGGTGAAAGCAACGTCGCGATGACCGTCTACGATTCCAGCGGTTTTGATACGTTCAATTTCTCGAACTACAGCGGCGATCAGCGGATCGACCTGCGCATCGGCAAGGCGTCAAGTGTGATGGGCGAGAAGGGCAACCTTGTGATTGCCTATGGCACAGTGATCGAACGGGCCAAGGGTGGTTCGGGCGATGATGTTTTGATCGGCAACACCGGCGCCAATACGCTGATCGGTGGGGCGGGTGACGACACGCTTGCGGGCGGCAACGGCAAGGATGTGCTGATCGGCGGCCCGGGTCTGGACGATTTGTTTGGCGGGGATGGCTTCGACTTTGCTGACTATTCCGGCACAAAAGCTGCCATCTATGTGAACTTGGCCAAGGGCATGGGACGCGGTGGTGCCTATGGTGACACCTACTCGCGGATCGAAGGTGTGCGGGGCGGCGACGGCAAGGATCTGCTGAAAGGAAATGCGGCGGGCAACACGCTGTCCGGAAAAGATTCAGGTGACCGGCTGTATGGCTACAAAGGAAATGATGGGCTGTTTGGCGGGACCGGCAACGACGCGCTATACGGCGGCAGGGGCAAGGACTCGCTCTATGGCGGTGCAGGCTCTGACTGGATGACAGGCGGCAAGGGTGCTGATCGGTTCTATTTCAATGGCGGCAAGGATCGGATCAAGGACTTCCGCGATGGTCAGAACGACCGGATCTTTATTGAACGCGATCTGCTGCCAAAGGGTATGGGCGCGCATAAGCTCATGAAAAACAAGGCAAAAGTTAAGAACGGCGATGTCTATATTGAACTGGGCAACGGCGATACACTGATCGTCGAGGACGTGCGCAACAAGATGAGCCTGGTCGACGATATCTCGTTTTACTAAGCGATATCAGGGGTCTACCGAGTGCGCGCGGGGCTTAGTCGCGCCGTGCAAGGGCAGGGGCCAGCACCACGATCAGGGCGGACAGCGCCAAAAGCAGCACAAAGCCCACCCGGAGTGAGCTTGCCTGCGCGATGAACCCGATCACCGGCGGCCCCATCAGCAGACCGCCATAGCCTAACGTTGCAAGCCCGGCGACCGCTTTGCCCGGCGACAGGTCCGGGTCGCTGGTGGCCCGGCTGAAGGCCAATGGCATGATCACCGCATAGCCGACCCCCATCAGCGCAAAGCCGACCAACGCAACAGGATAGGTTGCAACGCTGATGGCCAAAGCCACGCCAGATGCTGCGATCACTCCGGCAAGGCGCGCGGTCGGCACGGGCCCCAGATGGAGGGTCACGCGGTCTCCGGCCAGTCGCATGGCAACCATGGCCACGGAAAAGACCGCGTAGCCGAAAGCGGCCGCGGCTTCGGAAGCGCCGGTCGTCGTGACCAGAAAGATCGCCCCCCAATCTGCCATCGCCCCTTCCCCCAGCGACGCGCACATGGCGGTCAGCCCGACCAGCAGCAATGACCCCTTGGGCAACGCCAGAAATGGGCCGCGAGAGGCGCTGTGGGCCGGGTTAGGCGCCCATTGGGCAGATTTAGAGGGTCCAGCTGCCAGCCAGAGCGAAAGGCCCGTCACGGCGCCCCCAGCAAGCACAGCATGCGCCGAAACGGGCAATCCGAGCTTGATCGCCGCATAGCCAGACGCCGCGCCAAGCCCCGCGCCAAGTGACCAGGTCGCGTGAAACCGGGACATCATCGGGCGGGGCAGGTGGCGTTCGACCGCGCCAGCCCAGCTGTTCATTGCAACATCCATGCCGCCATGGGTTGCCCCGAAGAAAAACAGGGCCACCGCAATCGACAAGAGGTTGGGTGAAAGGCCAATCAGCAACAGCGACAACGCATAGCCCACCGCTAGCCACACGGTCACGCGTGCAGCGCCGTGCTGATCCACCCAACGCCCCGCAAGCGGGAATGCCGCGATGGCCCCGGCCCCCATCAAAAGCAACAGCGCCCCAAGATCCTTCGGGTCCAGCGCAAGTTTGCCCGCGACTGTGGGGATACGCGACGCCCAGATGCCGAACAGCGCGCCGTTGAGCACGAACATCGCAATCACGGCGTTGCGCGCGGCGTGGAGGGCTGGGGCAGGGGGGGGTGGCATTGGTTACCTCGGTTCAATCGGGCGAAGGGGTTTGCGGGAAACAGACACTAAGCAGGCCAAATAGGGCGTTTTACCCCCGCGATGCTTCGGCGGGGACGGTGGCATTGCTGATCTCGACGGTGGCGTGTTCGATGCTGAACGCCTCGCGCAGACGGGTTTTGACACGGGTCTTGACCTCTTGCGGGTCCGTTCCGGGGGCTGGCGTGACCTCCATCGTCACCATCGGGCGTTCCTGGGTGACGGACCACGCATGGATATGCGCCACGCTGTCGACGCCGGGCAGGGCCTCCAGATCGGTTGCAACCTTGCGCCGGTCAAACCCGTCGGGCGCGGCCTCAAGCAGGATAGACCCGCTTTCACGCACAACTTTCCACGCCGAGCGCAGGATGATCAGCACCACAACGACCGATAGGATGGGGTCGATCGGCGTCCAGCCCGTCGCCAGAATGACCAGTGCGGCCACGATCGCGGCAACCGACCCCAGCAAATCCCCCGCCACATGCAGAGCAGCGGCGCGGACGTTCAAATTGTCGCCTTCGCCGCGTGTCAGGACCAGAAATGCGACGATGTTTACCAGAAGGCCCAGCACCGCGATGATCAGCATCGTGCCGCCCAGCACCTCGACCGGGGCGGTCAGGCGCTCAATCGCCTCCCACGTGATCCAGGCGGCGATCAGGAACAGCGACAGCCCGTTCACAAAGGCCGCCAGCACCGAGAACCGATCAAACCCATAGGTGCGCTTCCAATCGGCGGGCCGCCGGGCCAGCCGAAACGCGAACCACGCCAGCATCAGCGACGCGAAATCGGTCAGCATATGGCCCGCATCGGCGATCAGCGCCAGCGAGCCGGACAGAAGCCCGCCCACCAGTTCTGCGACCATGAACCCCCCGGTCAGGGCGGCGGCGATGGCGATCTTGCGCTCGTTCTTTGGGATATGGTCATGGCCATCATGGGTGTGATGGTCGTGCGCGCCGTGGTGTGACATGGGTGCCCTTCGCTTGGTTGACCGCTGTTGGTTGCGCACAGTGCGGCGATTGTTTGCGAAGATCAATTGGCGTGATGGCCATATCTGAACCATCCAAATATTTGCTTCGAAAAAGTAAAAATTTTTCAATAGGTTACTGGGTCTTGCGACGCTCCACTGCGCGTCTGCGACCCGCGGACCCCTGTGCATTTGCTTGACTCGGGGGCGGTCGATCTGACATGGACGTCGTGCGATCGGTTCCGTGTGCGCAAAGGCGCCGCGGTAGTAATAGGGAATACGGTGAGGTGTAGCCAAAAGGCGCCAATCCCGTAACTGCCCCCGCAACTGTGAGCGGCGAGCGAAGCTGACAATGCCACTGGGATGCGTCCCGGGAAGGCCAGCCAAGCCAAGACCCGCGAGTCAGGAGACCTGCCGGACGCTGGGCATCTGCCCACAACCTACCGGACGCCGGGGTGAGCGTCTGGCCCGGCGGTCACCAGACCCTCCCGAGCCATTATCCCCGTTGTTCCTTCTTGAATGCAGGCGTTTTGCCTGTGAACTCTAAGAGGACGACATGAAAACTTGTCTACTGGCCACCGCTTTGGCCGCTTTGCTTCCCGCTGCTGCCGCGGCGCATTTCCAACTGAACTACACCGACGACGCGATGATCGACCGCCCCGGCGATGTGCCGATGGGCCTGATCTTCTGGCACCCGTTTGAAAACGGCCATGTGATGGACATGGGCGCGCCGCAGGAATTCTTCATGGTGCATAATGGCGACAAGGTTGATCTGTCCGATCGGCTGGAGCCTGCGACGTTCAAAGGCGCGTCGAACGAGGCGGCGGCCTATCGCGCCACCATTCCCGTGAAACGCTCGGGCGATTACGTCGTCGTCACGATCCCCGCGCCCTATTACGAGGAAAGCGAGGATATCTTTATTCAGCAGATTGCCAAGGTCGTGCTGAACCGCAACACGCTGCCCACCGATTGGGATCAGCCGGTTGGGTTGCCGACGGAAATCCTGCCGCTGAACAAGCCTTACAACGTGATCGTGGGGTCCACCTTCTCGGGTCAGGTGCTGGCGGACGGCAAACCCGTGCCGGGGGCCGAGATTGAAGTGGAATACATGGCGGCAGAGCCGGATCTGGAGGCCTTCACGACCACCGACCCCACCGCGCAACCCATGCAGGGCGGTGCAGTTGTGGCCATCGCGGATCAAAACGGCGTGTTCACCTTCGGCATTCCCAGGGCCGGATACTGGGGTTTTGCAGCGTTAGGGTCTGGTTTGGCCACTGAGCACGAGGGCAAGGAACTGTCGCAAGACGCCGTGATCTGGATCCGCGCCGAGGACATGAAGTGAGGCGGCTGCCATGCATATCGTAGACGGCGCGCTGTCAAACCCCGTGCTGATCAGCGGCGCCGTCGTCGCCATCGGCGGAATTGCCATGGGCCTGAAACACTTGCCGCTGGAACGGATTCCGGCGGCAGGCGTGTTGTCGGCCAGTTTCTTTGTCGCCTCGCTGATCCATGTGCCCATCGGCCCAAGCTCGGTCCATCTGATCCTGAACGGGTTGGCCGGGCTGGTGCTGGGCTGGGCGGCGTTCCCGGCATTGTTTGTCGGGCTATTGTTGCAAGCGGTGTTCTTTGGCTTTGGCGGGCTGACCGTTCTGGGCGTGAACGCGGTGAATATTGCCGGCCCCGCGGTGCTGGCGGGCCTGATCTTCGGGCGTCTGGTATCACGCGGATCACCCATGCAGGGTGCGATCTGGGGCGGCATCGGCGGCGGCTTTGCAATAGCCGCCACCACGCTGGCCGTTGCGTTTTCACTGGGACTTTCGGGCGATGAATTCATCCCCGCCGCCAAGCTGGTCTTCATCGCCCATATCCCGGTCATCGTGATCGAGGCACTGTTGTCCGGCGCCGCTATCTATCTGGCGCGCCGGGTGAAACCTGAACTGTTCATCGGCGCGAAAGGGGGGCTGGCATGATCCGCGCTCTGATCCTGATCGCCACGCTGTTGGCCCCTGTGCCCGCGCTGGCCCATAACGTCATCGCCAGCGTCTTCCCGTCCGGCCAGGATATCGAGGGCGAGATCGGCATGTCCGACGGCAGCATGGCTGTGAACAAGCTGGTTGAGGTGTTTGACGATACCGGCACCAAGCTGGGCGAAACCACGACCGATGATGACGGGTTCTTTGTCTTTACACCGATCCAACCCGTGACCCATGTCTTCCGCGCCGACCTTGGGGCCGGGCATGTGGCCGAAGCCATCTTGCCGGGGGCCGAGGTTGCGCAACTGATGGGGCAGGGGGCGGCCGGAGCATCGGCAACCGCGTCGGTTCTGGCGGGGGCGCCGGAAGCCATGCAGAGCGGGACGGCAGGTCTGAACGACGCCACCCGCGCCGAAATCGCAACCATGCTGCGCAACGAGCTGCGCCCGATCCGGCAAGAGCTGACAGCGTTCAAGAACAAATCGGATTTTCAGTCCGTTTTGGGTGGAATAGGCTATATTTTCGGCCTGTTCGGTCTGGGCTTCTACATCGCCGCGCGGCGCAAGCTGGGGGCTGGCAAATGACTTATGTCCTGACCTCGGACCACAAGCCGCTATCAGGGTTTGGCGCGCTTCGGGCGGCGGTGTCGTCGCTTGATCCACGGATGCGGATCGTGATGACGGTGATCTATGCCGTGACCGTGGTTGGGCTGAGCGATCTGCGCGTTCTGTCGGGCGCACTGATTCTGTCGATGTGGCTTCTCGCGATCTCGGGCTTGCCGATCCAGAAAACACTGAAACGCATGGCGATGATGGACGGGTTCATCATCTTCACCTTGTTCCTGTTGCCCTTTACGGTGCCCGGCACGCCGTTTCTGACGGTGTGGGGGTTCGAGGCCACGTGGCAAGGCCTGTGGCGCGCGACCGAGATCGCGTTGACGGCCAACGCGGTGATTCTGGCAGTGATGACGCTGGTCGGCTCGATGGAGCCGGTGACGATGGGCCATGCCCTGTTCGCGCTGAAAACGCCTGAGCGGTTGGTGCATCTGATGATGTTCACCATCCGCTATATCGACGTGCTGCGCGAGGAATACCAACGCCTGCGCACCTCGATGAAGCTGCGCGGGTTTCGGCCCGGCACCAACTGGCACACCTATCGCAGCTATGGCTATCTGGTGGGGATGATGCTGGTGCGCGCAATCGAACGGTCCGAACGTATTCTGGCGGCGATGAAATGTCGGGGGTTTTCTGGCCGCATCGTGCTGCTAGAGGATTTCCGCCTGAGCCGCGCCGATCTGCTGTTTGCCGCAGCACTTGGCACTGCCCTTGCGGCCCTTGTCTGGGCCGAGGTCGCGTATGCCGCTGCTTGAGCTAACAGACATTCACTTTGCCTATCCCGGTCTGGACCCGGTCTTGCAGGGTGCGGCGATGCGGCTTGAGCCGGGCGAACGGTTGTCGCTGGTTGGACCCAACGGCGCGGGGAAATCCACGCTTCTAAAGATCATCATGGGGCTTTTGCATCCGGCGCAGGGGACGATCACCGCCTTCGGCAAACCCCGCTCGGCCGAGGCGGATTTTCACGAAGTGCGCCGCCGGATCGGGTTTGTGTTCCAAGACGCAGACGATCAGCTTTTTTGCCCCACCGTGGCCGAGGATGTCGCCTTCGGGCCGCTTAATCTGGGCAAATCGCGTGACGAGGCGGTGGTGATCGTCGATGACATTTTGGCACGCCTAAGCCTGACCCATCTGCGCGACCGCGTGACGCACAAGCTGTCGGGGGGCGAGAAACGCCTGGTGACGCTTGCGACGGTGCTGGCGATGGAGCCGGAAGTGCTGATCTTGGACGAGCCGACAAATGCGCTGGACCCGGACAATTACGCGCGGCTTGTTGCGATCCTAAGAGGGTTGGATGAGGCGATGTTGTTGGTCAGCCATGACCCGGAGTTCCGGGCCGAAATTGCGCCGGATGGGTATCGGCTGGATGGCGGAGTTTTGTCGCGGCTTTAGTGCTCCGCCCGGTCGCCCCCATGGTCGGGCGATGCCCTATCGACCCTATTCCAGCCGAACAACCGGACCATCCGCCGCTTTTGCATCCGCGTCGTCATGCGTGACAAGCAGCACCGGCAATCCCCGCGCTTTGGCATGGTCAAAGACCAGTTGACGCACTTGGTCGCGCAGCTCTGCGTCCAACCCTGAAAATGGCTCATCCAGCAACAGCGCGTGGGGATCTGACAGCAACATCCGCATCAGAGCCACCCGTGCGCGTTGTCCTCCTGACAGGGTCGCGGGGTCGCGGTCGGCAAAACCGTCCAACCCGACCTCGGCCAGTGCGGTGTCTATCTTCGTGCGACGCTCGGCCCGTGTGCCGCCCTGCGCCAGCCCAAAGGCAAGGTTTGCGCCTACATTCAGATGTGGAAACAGCAATGCGTCCTGAAACAGGATGCCGACACAGCGCTCATCCGGCGGCAGTGTGGTCAGGTCGCGCCCGTTCAGATGGATTTGCCCGGACAGTGTGAAATCGGGTGAAAGAGTGCCTATTATGGCGGAAAGCAGGGTAGACTTGCCTACGCCCGACGGCCCCATGATGGTCACAACTTCGCCGGGGGCGACATGGGTGTCGATCGACATCAGGGGCTGGCCCAAATGCGTGATCTTTACTTTGTTCAGGTGCAATCCCTCAGCCATGCAACAGCCCCTTTCGGTTGCGCCATATCAGGGCGGGCAGGACCAAAGCCAGCGCGAATGGCACCAAAGCGGCGGCAGTTTGCATCAGGCCAAACACGCCAATGGCGCGGCGGTCGCCACCGGATGCCAGCGCGACGGCTTCAGTCGTCAGGGTTTCAATGCGCCCGCCACCCACAAGAAGCGTGGGCAGGTATTGCCCGACCGACACCGCGACACCAACCGCGATGGCCGTTAAAAGCGGGGCCAGCAGCATCGGCAGACGGATGCGCCACAGCACGCGATCAGGGCTTGCGCCAAGGGCGGCGGCAACGGTGGCTTGGCGCGGGTCCCATGCCTGCCATGGCCCTTCAAGCGACAAGCGCAGATAGGGGAGGACGAACACCAGATGCGCCAGCACCACCGGTGCGCGGCCCATATCCAGCCCGAAATTTAGAAACAGCGTTTGCAGCCCCGGCAGAAACGCGGTTTGCGGCACGATCAGCGGCAGATAGATCAGCCACATGCCGCGCTGGGTCAGGCGCAGGTTGCGGCGATGCTCGGTCTCTAGACAGCCGATGGTAAGGGCCAAGCCGATGGCGACGGCGATGCTGGCGATCAGCATGGTTTCGAAAAACGCGCCCAGACTGCCGGAATAGTGACGCATCCAGTTGCGGGTGGTCAGCTGGTCGGGGGTCAGATCGGGAAAGCTCCAGAACCCCGCGACGGACCAGATGCCAAGGCTGAAAAGCCCCAAAAGAAGCGCGACCGAGATCGCGGTGCCAAGGGCAAAACCTGTGAGCCGCAGGGGGCGGTCGTAATGGCCGCGGTGGCCCATCTCAATGCGCCTGCAGGCAAGGTGGGCGACCAGTTTTTCACCTGCGAACCACAACCCGACGACACCGATGACCAGCGCCAGTTGCACCAGTGCAGCAGCGGCAGCTTGCAGGCGGAAGGCAAGGTCCGGGTCCGACATCCAGCGCACGATCTGCACCGACAGGGTCGGGGGCGTCGATGGGCCTAGGATCACTGCGACATCCACCACCGACATGGACCATGTTAGCACCACCAACACCGGTAGACGGATCCGCGCATAGACCGCCGGGAAGATCGCGAACATCCACGCCGAGATGCGGCCGTAGCCCATGCTTTGGCTCAGCGCCATGCGACGGCGTCCGTCGATTTGCCCAAGGGCGGCGATGGACATGAGCAGCAGGAACGGCACCTCTTTCATCACCATTCCTGCGATCAGGGACAGGCCCCATGGGTCGTTCAGGATCAGCACGTCAGGGGGGCGGTCCCAGCCGGTCAGCCACGGCGAAAACAGGCGCGCGATCCAGCCTGACGGGGCGATCAGGAAGGCCAGCCCAAAGGCGGCGGCGGCGTGGGGGACGGACAGGAAGGGCGACAGCAGGCGTTCAAGAACGCCAAAGCCCCGCGTGCCCGCCCAGCCCGCGAGGATCAGCGCGGTGATCGCCAGCGACAGGATCGCAGCGGCCAGCCCCGTCACCACCGACAGGCGCGCTGCCGGGCCGAAGCCGGGCCAGTCAAGCAGGGCGCGGAAGGCGTCCAGCGATGGGCCGGACAGCCCCGCGGCAGGCAGGTGGCCAAAGGCTGGCAGCAGAGTGCCCCACAGCCCCGCCACCACCGGCCCCAGCAGAACCAGAACGGTCAGCGCCGGAAACAGAGGCAGGCGGGGAAATCTGCGGGATTGGGCCATGTCAGGGTTTATTGCACACCGTATCGGGTCTGCCAGTCATCAGAAATGCGGGTCATCCAGCTGGGGTGCGGTTCGTCCTGCACATCGCCCAGTTGCTGGGGTGTCAAGGTGGCGATGCCAAGGTCCAGCGCGTCGAATTGCGCGCGATCCTCGAGCGGCAGGGCACCGACATGCAGGACGGTGCCATAGCCCAACACCTCGGGATCTTGCGCATGGGCTTGTGCCATGGGCGACATCAGGAAGTTGGCAGTCACCATCGCTCCTGCCTTGGACCCGGAGTTATACGGGATCGCCACGAAAGAGGCGTTGCCGATGGTGCCTTTGTCCAGCACGAAGGTGCGCACTGTGGCGGGCAGTTCGTAGTTGGCTATGGCGGTCGAGGCCTCGGACGGTGAAAAGCTGATCGCCAGGTCAATCTCGCCATCATTCATCAGCTGGATCTGGCGCGGCCCGT
The DNA here is from genome assembly GCF_947497285.1 of uncultured Aliiroseovarius sp. Lineage (GTDB taxonomy): Bacteria > Pseudomonadota > Alphaproteobacteria > Rhodobacterales > Rhodobacteraceae > Aliiroseovarius. The sequence goes on from NZ_CANMFT010000010.1 coordinate 105,823, forward strand.
TGGCGGGATAGGCTCGGCCTTGGCGCCATAGGGTCGGGGTGAGGTCTTCGAGGAAGTCCCACAGCGGCGCGGTGACGGTGGCGTAGGTGTTGTCGGACACGGGGGCGGCCAGCGCGGCGGGCTCATCCGCCAGTTCAACCAACATCTGTTTCAGGAAGGTCGTGCCCAGAAAATCAGGCGGCTGCGGATAGGTGAAACGACCGGGGTTGGCCTTGGACCAGTCAAGAATTGCAGCGGCCGAGGGCAGGGGGGTCGGAATGTCCGCGGTGTCATACATGAACACGACCTGCGCCATGGCCCATGGGGCCTCATAGCCCTCAACCGGCACGGTGAAGTCAGTGCGCACGGTTTTGCCTTCGACATCGACATATTGCCAGTTGGGCAGGTCTTCCGCGAAGGGGCCGAACAGCAGCCCGTTTTCCTTCATCGACGCGAAATTGGCGCCGTTGATCCAGATCAGATCAATCGCGCCGTCATCATCCTTGCCTGCCTGCTTTTCCGACAATACGCGGGTGACGGCGTCGGCGGTGTCGGTGAGTTTCACATGCTCCAGCGTCACGCCAAACCGCCCGCTGACCTGATCGCCCACCCAGTCGATGAACGCATTGGTGGTGGGGGATCCGCCCCAGGCGTTCCAATAGACGGTTTGGCCGTGGGCTTCGGCCTTGACCCCCGCCCAATCGGATGGATTAGGGTCTGATAGGGCCGGGTGCGTCAGCGCGCCCAAGGTGAGGCCGGCGGCAAGGGCAAGGTGTTTCATGGGGTCTCCTGTCGGTCGGATGAGATGTGGCCAAACGCCTGATACGCGCCCCAGACGCGTAAGGTGGCGGTGGCAAAACAGAGCGCGCCAAACAGGTAGGCGAGCGGCGCGAAATATGTTGGCAGAAGGCAGAGAAGGACGAAGAAGGCGATGGTCTCGGTGCCCTCCAGCAGCCCGTTGGAGTAATACAGCGACTTGATGCCTTGCGCGCGGGTGGCCATGCCCTTTTTCTCGGCGAGGATTGCATAGCCCAGAAAGCTGGCTCCGTTCACATAGAAGGACAACAGCAGGAACGCCCCCGCGACCCCGTTGGCCGCCGGATCAAACAGCACGAACCCGAAGGGCACCGCACCGTAGAAAAAGAAATCCGACGCGATATCAAGGTAGCCGCCGAACTCGGTTTTGTGCGTCGCGCGGGCAACCGCGCCATCCAGCCCATCGGCCAGGCGCGAGGCAAGGATCAGACACAAACCCACCGCAAAAGCGCCCGAAGCAATCGCCGCAGCCGCCGCCAACCCAAACCCCAAGCCAGCCAGCGTCACCGCATTTGCGCCAATGCCCAGACGTGCCAGTCCGCGCCCGGCCACGTTCAGCGGCGGGTCGATCAGTTTGCGTGCATAGGCGTCCAGCATCTGCGGCCCTTTCCCCTCCCCGCAGTCGCGCGGGAATTGCTTGTTTGGATATGTGGACCGGAACGCCCCCATCCGTCCATCCGGCTTACGAAATCGTGAGAGGATGTCATTACGCGCGCGCGCGCTTTCGACCCTTGCACCTGACCCCGCTTTCGCGTTCTGTAAACCCATCACCCAATCGACGAGGTTCTGATGTCCCCCGCTTCCAGCAGAAAAATCCGTATCGGTTTGAACGGCTTTGGCCGCATTGGCCGCTCGATCCTGCGTATCCTGTCCGTGACGCCGTCGGATTTCGAGGTCGCGTTCATCAATGACATCGAATCCTTGGACACCTGCGCCTATCTGTTCAAATACGACAGCGTGTTCGGCCCCTTTGCGGGTCAGGTTGAGCCGGTCGAGGGCGGGTTGTCGATCAATGGCACGGTGATCCCGTTTCATGGCCTATCCGACATCAGCACGATGGACCTGTCGGATGTGGACGTGGTGCTGGAATGCACCGGCATGGCGGGCAAGCGGGCGGTGGCGGAACGCGGGCTTCAGGCCGGCGCGCGCAATGTGCTGATTTCCGGCCCGTCGAACGAGGCGGACGTGACAATCGTTCTGGGTGCGAACGAGGATAAGCTGACCGGGCAGAAGATCGTGTCGAACGCATCCTGCACCACCAACGCGCTGGCACCTTTGCTGAAGCTGTTGGATGACGAGCTGGGCGTGATCGGCGGGCATATGACCACGGTGCATTGTTACACCGGCAGCCAGCCGACGGTGGACAAGCCGCGCGCCGATCCTGCGCGGTCGCGGGCGGCGGCCTTGTCGATGGTGCCCACCACCACCAGCGCGCATGAACTGGTGGGCGAGGTGCTGCCCCATCTGGCGGGCCGTATCGAAGCGCGGGCGATCCGGGTGCCGACCGCCAGTGTTTCAGCCATCGACCTGACCGTGCGCACCCGTCGCGAGGTGTCGGCGGATGAGGCGCGCGATATTCTGAAAGCCGCCGCAACTGGCCATGTTCTGGGCTGGACCGAGGAACCCTTGGTGTCCAGCGACCTGCGGATGCGCCCCGAAAGCCTTGTGTTGTCGGGGCCTGAGACCTCGGTTTCTGGAGGCGGGCTTTTGCGCGTTTTCGGTTGGTATGACAACGAATGGGGCTTTTCGCACCGGATGCTGGATGTGGCGCGGATGATTGCAAACGCAGGCTAAATTCACAAAAAACCGTTGTTTCGAGCCGAATTTCGGCTTTGGTTGACGTGTGGGCAATTGTCCACACCCAGCTCTATTATGCAGAGAACGTGAACAATGGTTAATCTGCCTGTTGTTTAGGTAGAGTTTTCTAACTAACAATTCCTAAAAGCGCATAGTTTTTGGTGGGTAGAGGTGTGTTCTGTCGATTGCGGTCGCCACTACAACCCAGTTTGACCGACGAGAAGCCAACAGCAAAAACGCGTAGTTTCGAGGTTGTGAGCAGATGAATGAGTTCCGGGACAGACTGACGAGCACGTGGCTCAAGCCGATCGCACGCGCGGCCGCTGCGGTAAAGACAGCCCTGCTGGCCATGTTCATGATCGCGTCGTTTGCGGGTGAAGCGGATGCCTCCGACTTTACCCTTACCTCCGTGCCCAACAACTTCACTGCTGTTCTTGAAGACGGCAACGGCAATTCGATCACAGTCACTGTTTCACCGCAAAATACCTCCTGCGCCAGCATTAATGGGTCCGGTCGCATAACGCTTTATCCAAGATCGTCGTCTTCAGCGTGTAACCAGTCAGCAATAATGACCTACACCACCAATGGGTTTTTGCTCGACAAGGCGATTTTCGAAGACATCGACGATATGGACGGCACCGCGCCACGGGATTCCTTTGCCGCAAACGTTCCGGGCACATGGACATCGCCAGATATCGAGGTTTACCCCTTGGTTGGCCCGCGCCCCCCTTGGCTATCAGCTTCAGAGGATCGACGCAGCCGGTTGATCAACTCAGGTGCCGTCGGAAGCTTTTTGGCGAACGCCAGTGGCAATAACCCAACAAACCAGTCAGCGACATTCGTTCTGGACACGCCGACAACGAGTTTCCAAATCATCATGGATGATGTGCAAGGCACCCGTCAGGCGCAGGTGTTCTTTGGTCTTGCGGCAATTACCGTCGATATCTCACCTGAGCTGACGATTGAAAAGGTCGTCGACAATTCGCTTGGTGGGTCGGCGGTGCCCGGTGATTTCACGCTTTCTTATACCAACGGTGGCTCTGCATCAGGAAGCGGCGTGTCGGGGTCGGCGGCTGTTACCAATGTAACTGTCCCGGTCGGCACCTACACGATCTCGGAAACCAGCGACCCAAATTATTCGCAGTCTTTGACTTGCACGGGTGCCGCAGACACGAACCCCGCGAACGGACTGGACTTGGCAGATGCCGAGGACGTGACCTGCGTATTCACCAACACCTTCGTTCCCGCCCCTGAACTTGAGGTGACCAAGACCGTCCCGGCGACCAACCTGTCAAACCCACCATCCGTGGGCGATACGATTGAATATCAGGTTGTGGTCGAGAATACCGGCAACGTGGACATCTCGGGTGTGGCGCCCGTCGATACGGGGCCGACCTTCGACGGCAGCGCCCATGCGGGTGCCGACCTGATCTGGACGGCAGGCGGCAGCACGACGCTGGCACCGGGCGATACGACCACGTTCACGGCGACCTATACTTTGGTGGCGGCAGATCTGGCGGCGCTGACCGGTGCGGCGGACCCGACGAACGCAATTGCCAACAGCGCGACGGCAACCGGCACGCCCGCGAACGGGACACTTCCTCCTGTGACGCCCAGCACGGCCACGACCGGATACAGCGCCGCGCCGGGTTTGAGTGTTGCCAAGTCCGTGCCAGCTACCAACCTGTCGACACCGCCAACGGCGGGCGACACGATTAACTATCAGGTGGTGATTACCAACAGCGGCAACGTGGATGTGTCTGGCGTGGCCCCGGTTGATACCGGCCCGACCTTTGATGGTGCCGCCCATGCGGGTGCTGATCTAAGCTGGACGACGGGCGACAGCACGACGCTGGCCCCCGGCGCCTCGGCGACGTTCACGGCGACCTATACCTTGGTGGCGGCAGATGTGACGGCACTGACGGGTGCCGCAGACCCGACCAACGCGATTGCCAACAGCGCAAGTGCGACCGGCACACCGACCTCTGGCAGTTTGCCGCCGGTAACGCCAAGCACAGCGACGACAGGTTACACCGCAGCTCCCGGCATGAGCGTGGCGAAAAGTGTCGCTGCCTCCAACCTGTCCACCCCACCCGTTGCGGGCGACACGATTGAATATGAGGTGGTCGTCACCAACACCGGCAACGTAAACATCGACGGGGCAACTCCGGTTGATACCGGCCCGACCTTTGACGGCAACGCCCATGCCGGGGCGGATCTGTTCTGGTTTACGGTTGGCAGCACGACGCTGGTGCCGGGCCAGGCCAAGACCTATTTCGCGACCTATACGCTTGTGGCCGCCGACGTCGCCGCGTTGACCAGTGCGGCAGACCCGACCAATGCGATTGCCAACAGCGCAACCGGCACCGGCACGCCGACCTCTGGCACCTTGCCTCCGGTGACGCCCAGCACCGCGACGACGGGCTACACCGCCGCGCCAGAGTTGAGCGTTGCGAAGTCCGTGCCGGCCACCAACCTGTCCAACCCGCCTGCGATTGGCGACACCGTCGACTATCAGGTCGTGGTGACGAACTCGGGCAACGTGGATATCTCGGGCGTGGCCCCTGTGGATACGGGGCCGACCTTTGACGGTGCCGCCCATGCCGGTGCTGATCTTGTCTGGACCACCAGCGACAGCACAACGCTGGCGCCCGGCGGCACCGCGACCTTCACGGCGACTTATACGCTGGTGGCGTCGGACGTGACCGCGTTGACCTCGGCCGCCGATACGGCAACCGCAATTGCCAACAGCGCAACCGCGACCGGCACGCCGACCTCTGGCACCTTGCCTCCCGTGACGCCAAGTAGCGCAACCACGGGCTATACCGCAGCGCCCGGCATCAATGTCGAGAAGACCGCGAATACCGCTGGGTTCAGCACGCCGGTCACAGCGGGCGATCAGATCGTCTTTACCATTCAGGTCGCCAACACCGGCAATACGGCGCTGACCAATGTGTCGCTGAATGACAGTCTGACCCGGCGCGATGGCGCGACGCTGACCTTGTCGGTTCCCGGCACGCCCAGCTCCGGCGATGGGGGCGTGACTGGCACGCTCGATATCGGCGAGACGTGGGAATATCAGGCGACCTATACGCTGGTGCAGGATGACATCAACGCGGGCGGGGTTGAAAACACCGTGACGGGCACGGCGGATGTGCCGGGTGGCGGCACTGTGTCGGATGTCTCGGACGATGGCGATGATGGGGACGGCAACACCACCGACGACCCGACCGAAGTGTATATTGCGGCAACGCCAACGATCACCCTGGCGAAAAGCCTTGCCGCCAGCAGCCCCAACCCGTTTGATACGGTCGGGCAGGTGCTGGCCTATGAGTTCCTCGTCACCAACACCGGCAATGTGACGATCACCGCGCCGGTCACAATTGACGACCCCCTGATCGCAGGGCAGGGCACCGGACCTGTCACCTGTCCGACAGGACCGATCCTGCCGACCGCCAGCATCACCTGCACGGGCAGCTATCAGGTCACGCAGGACGATTTGAACAACGGCGAGGTCGTGAATTCGGCCACCGCCAGCGTCACCCAGCCGGTTGTGCCGGTGACCCCCGGCGGGCCGACCTCGGTCACTGCGACCGATGGGCCGTCAGGCGTCACGGTTCCGGCAGACACGACCGCGGCCATTCTGTTTGATAAGACACTGGCGGCAAGTTCTGCCCTGACCTATGCCGCGGTTGGCGATCAGCTGACCTATGAATTTACCGTCACCAATGACGGCAACATCACGCTGGACGGACCGTTCACTGTCGATGACAACCAGATCGGCAATGGTCTGGCCTGCGGCACCGGCCCGCTTTTGCCCGGCGCGAGCGTCTCGTGCACCCATGTCTGGACGGCTGAGCAGGAAGATCTGGACGCCGGGTCGGTCACCAACCTGGCCGTGGCAACAACCACTCAGAACGGCACGCCTGTGCCGCCGAAGAACGATCAGTTGACTGTCAACGCGACGGTCAACCCGGCGCTGACGATCGCCAAGACGCTGCAATCGGCGACGCCGGACGCGTTTAATCCAGGCACCGTGCTGAGCTATCAGTTCGAGGTCACGAACACCGGCAACGTTACCATTGCCGGGCCGATCACGATCACCGACAACAAGGCCACGGGCATCACCTGCGCCGCGTTGACCAATGGGGAATTGTTGCCCACCGAAAGCGTTCTCTGCACCGGCTCCTATACGCTTGTTGCGGGGGATATCGGGTTTGGATCGGTGACCAACGTGGCGACAGCATCGGGCGATTATAACGGCACGACGATCACCTCGCCGTCCGATGATGCGATTTACCCGGTGACGGCCACGCCCGCGATCACCCTGACCAAAGACAGCGCCCCGACGGACGTGACCTTTGCCGCAGAGGGCGATGTGATCACTTACAGCTATCAGATCGTGAACGGCCCGGACGTCGCCTTGTCCGAAGACATCACCATTGATGACGACAAGATCGGCGCGCCGTTCGTGTGTTATGATGCCTCGGTCAGCGGAATTTTCGCCACCGGGGCCACCGCGACCTGCACCGCGCAATATACCGTCACGCAAGATGACGTGGATGCGGGTGGGGTGACCAATATCGCCGTTGCCTCGACCACTTTCGCGCCGGGCACGCCGAACGAAACACTTGTGCTGTCCGGTCAGGCCACCAAGACGGTGCCTGCCGATGTTGCTCCGTCCCTGTCGATTGTCAAAGCCATCACGGACGGCCCGCAGCCCGCCGCGGTCGGCGATGTGATCGAGTTCACAATCACGGCGACCAATGACGGCAACCAGACCATCGACAACGCGTCGGTCAGCGACCCGGATGTCACCGGGTTGATTTGTCGTCACCTTGGGTCGAATATCTTCGCGCCCGTGTCCTTGTTGCCAACCGAGACGATCACCTGCGTGGGCGACTATACGGTCACGCAAGCCGACCTTGATGCGCAAAGCAAAATCAACATCGCAACCGTGTCGGGCACCGATCCCAATGGGGCCACGGTCACCGTCGACGGGCAAGTGACCGTCTTGTTGGATGACAATACCCCGGCGCTTGAGCTTGAAAAGTCCATCACCCCGGCCGTGGCCCCCGGCACGCCGGTGTTCACGCAGGCAGGCGATACCGTCACCTTCTCGGTTCTGGCGCGCAACACGGGTAACGTGTCGCTGGAAAATGTGGTGATCACCGATGACCTTCCCGTGACGCCCACAAGCTGCGCGGTCGGTGACCTTGCCGTTGGGCAGGCGCTGACCCTGTGCACGTTTACCTATACCGTGACGCAGGATGATGTGGATGCGGTGAATGGTGCGGCCCCGGCCTATGGCGGGTTCACCAACATCGCGCGCGCCACGGCCAATGACGTGACACCCGATGCGACCCCGGTCACCGCCGATGACGACGTGTTCGTGCGCGGCCCGGATCACGCGCCCAGCTTCTCGCTTGCCAAATCGGCAGATGCGGCGCAAATCGCATCCGTTGGGCAGGTGGTGAACTACAGCTATCTGGTGACCAACACGGGCAATATCACCCTGACCGCCTTGCCGGTCGTGGCGGACGACAAGATCGCCAGTGTGACGTGTCCCGCGCTGCCGGGAGGCGAACTTGCACCGGGCGATGATCTGACCTGCACCGGCAGTTATACGGTGACGCAGGCCGACCTGAACGCAGGCAGCCTGACCAATATTGCGCGCGTCTCCTCGCCCGAGGTGCCGCTGCCTGCCTCGCCGGGGCCGGAAACGGATACGGTAACCTTGCCCGCCAACCGCACCGCGTCGGTGGATTTCGCCAAATCGGCCTCGATCACGTCAGGCGCGGCTGTTGGCGATGTGATCACCTATACCTATAGCGCGACCAACACTGGCAATGTGACGCTGACAGATGTGGCGGTCAGCGACCAGCACACCAGCGCGGCTGGCACCGTGGCGCTGAGCGTCGGTGGTGATGCGATTGATACGGATGTCGCACCCGCCGGTGACAGCACGGATGCCGCCGCCAATGGCAGCTGGGATACCCTTGCGCCGGGCGACAGCATCACCTTCACGGCAAGCTATACGGTCACGCAGGACGACGTGAACCAACAAGGGTCGCTGGACAACACGGCCAGCCTGACCGCCACGCCACCCGCCGGGCTTCCCCCAGTTAACGAAACCGACGGGCTGTCGATCCCGGTCACCGCCCCGACGCCTGAGATTACCGCGCTGAAGACGCTGGCGACCGGTGGTCTGTCTTCGCCCCCCGTGGCGGGCGAGACACTGGACTTCACCATCACCGTCACCAACTCGGGCAATCAGGATCTGAGCAATATCAGCCTGATCGACGTGTTCCAACGGCTTGACGGATCGACCATCACCCCCGCCGCTCCGCCGCAATATGTCAGTGGCGATGTTGGCACGGCCAATGTGTTGGATGTGGGCGAGGCATGGACCTATTCCTTCCAACACGTTCTGACGCAGGCGGATATCGACGCAGGTGGCGTTAGCAACCAAGCCACCGCGCGCGGCCAGTCGCCCAGCAATGCGCTGGTGTCGGACGCGTCCGACGACGGCAACCCGGCCAATGGAGATGACAACCCGACCGTCTTGCCAATCGCTGTGACACCGGGGATCGAGGGGCAGAAAACCCTGTCATCCGGC
>NZ_CANMFT010000011.1 GCF_947497285.1 uncultured Aliiroseovarius sp.
TCCTTTGTGGTGCGACGTTTCGGGCTTGGTGCCTTCTTTCCGCCGATGGGCTGCGCCTCGGCTCTCTGATCTGACCGGAAACGCATGTTTCCGGCGGAACAGAGTGGAGAGGGCGTAAGCCCGACCCACGGTCCTGAACGGGACTGTCAACGGTCTCGGGGCAGGGGTGGTGCGGCCCGCAGCTCGGCACGAGCGAGGACACGGCCCTGAACCGCGACGACCGCGCAGCGGGCGCTTGCCGATTGACCGGCCTGGGCAGGTCTGTTGGGCGGACAAACAAGAAATGGAAAACTGCCTGATCCGATAGAGCGCAAGCGGAATCGGGTCAGACCTTTGGGATGTGTGATCTGCGCGCCTCGCGCGGATCTCAAAAGACTGACTGCGCCAGTCGATCGTTACCGGCATGGGCCGAACCGCGCTGTCCTGGGCGACCATGCTGGCCGTGTCGGGTGCTGGCTCATGTGAGACAGAAGCAGGCACACCAGGCCGCAAGGAGATAGGGCAGGGTGGTTCGGGGTGAAAGCCGCCTGCCTGCTGAATCCTAGGACGTGGCCTTCACCAACCCTATACTTGACAAAGCGAAGACGATGGAAAGGAAGTTAAATGCCAAGTGAAATCAATGTAATAGGCTTGGAAAACTGGTACAAGCTGCTGTTCCTAGGAATCTCCTCAGTGAGTGCTTTGCTTACTGCCGCCGTGGTGATTATTTGGTTAAGGCCAAAGCAACTAACTATGATTATTGACCGAAATCGATACTATCGTTGGTTAGTTTTTTTGATTGCATCACTACTGCCAGCATCACTGTTTATAGGCCTCTCATATTTAGCAATGGCCATTTGGTATCTTAGTGTAGAAATAATTGTCTTCAATGAGACCAATAGTTCTCTATTTGCTGGTGTCATGAAAAGCACCGATTATGTCCTGCGAGCGCTCAAGTTCATATTCGTTGGCTTGGTCCTGTTTATTACCAGCGCCAGCGCGCCCCTGTTTTTGCCATCTGCTAAACCATCACCCTCAGACGAAGAACAATCGGTTGCTAAAAAGTAAGTTCTCATCCGGGCAACCCTAAAACCTTAAACTGTCAGGTCCGATAGAGCGAAGCGGAGTCGGGCCTGTCTTGTGCTTCCTCGATCTGCGCGCCTCGCGCGGATCTCGAAAGACTGACTGCGACAGTCGATCGTTACCCGCATGGGCCGATCCGTGCCGTCCTGGGCGACCATGCTGGCCGTGTCGGGCGCTGGCTCATGTGAGACAGAAACCGGCACACTAGGCCGCAGGGAGACAGGGCAGGGTGGTTCGGGGCGAAAGCCGGACTGCCGGCTGAAGCCTAGAGCACGGTTTGGAGCGTTTCGCGACAAAGTTACCAAAAACCATCTATTGCAGCGTAAGCTAGTTTATGCCAGAAATTGAGTAATAAAAAAGATTCTCGTATTGAGCGAAACACAACGTCCACAGAAGGAAAAATCATTGAAACATCCTGTTGATGTTCATGTCGGACGCCGCATTCGGCAAGCGCGCTGGCACGCTGGAAAGACCCAAAAGCAACTGGCAGCCAGCCTCAATATCAGCTTCCAACAGCTGCAAAAATACGAAACGGCCGGCAACAGGGTGAGTGCGTCACGGCTTACCGAAGTGGCAGACGAACTCGGCGTTCCCGTAACCTATTTTTTCGATGGCCTTCAGAAGAAAAACACAGGAAAGAAGCGCAAGGCTACTCTTTCAGAAACGCTGAATGATCGAGAAGCTGTCGAGCTGATGCGAATGTACCAAAACACGCCTGAAAAACTGAGAAAGCAAATTTTCGAGCTAACGGCAGCGCTCGCGACCAAGAACCCCGCGTGACCGAGAGAACTATTGAAGATCAAGCAAAGTTCGCTTTATGTTCTCTCCCATGCCATTCGAGGAAATCACTCTTGCTCCTGCCTGGGCGCTTAGGCTCAACGACCTCGCTGCTACAGACGCACTCGTAACAAAATGCTTCATTTGCAATCGTGTGTGGCGCGTACCGCCGCACCAACTGTATGCAAAATTTCGGCCCCATACCCATGTCAGAGAAATAGTAGACTATTTCAAGTGTAGAGAGTGTGGCGGAAGAACCTGCACTTGGCATGTTGAACGAGCCTTCCACGAACACGACTTGCTCTAAGGCCAACCGGGGTGAACGTACATTTCTGGCGCCACGAACCAAAATAGACGTTGGAAAAACGCTAGGTCAACGAGCGGGAACGATGGGCGTATCCGAAAGGCCGGGAATTCATCATCAAGATTCAGGGAATACCGTGCAAACCCCATTAAGCAATGGCTCACGCTTTTGGTTACTAGTGAAATAGCCGTTGCCAAAAGACAGGTGTGACAACCGTGTTCTTAGTTCAAAATCGTCGCCTCTAAATTCGAGGGCGACCGATTGCGACCTGGTTCCAAAAGCACTTCCCCGAGCAACTTCCAAACCAGTCCTTGGAGCAAAGACAAAAAACTGAAACTCGGCCTTGATGGGACCACTATGACTACGCAACTTGTAATTAGAAAAATCGGCATTCTCTTTATCGAGCTGTCTAATTTCTAGTTGATAACTCTCGCCGAGAGGGGCCGCAAGACGTGGCGTGTTCTGTCTATCCGGGTTGAATAAGCACTTTATTACGATCGGGTGGCCAACATAACGTTCGAGGGCTGGCATAGTAGAACCTAGCTCAAAGAATTCATCATCTGCCAAGAGAGGAGCAGAGAACAGCAGACTACAGAAACAGAATAGAAGAATACGGCGCATGTATCACTACCCCCCGACAAAAACCTAGATTCTACTAACAAGCATAAGTCTTTTAATACTACATCGCGCACTACTCAGCGATGATGACGTTTGTTACTTTGTGCCTAATTGCGGTAATTGAGATCCAAATATACACGTTCGATCCTTTAGACCGCAAGAGGGGCTTCCGCCCCCGCGCCTTGGCGCTCCCCCGAGGATATTTTGGGAAAGATGATGGCGCGAGATAACTAACGGTTGCTAAACTAGCTAGCGACTATACAATTATTGGTGCGGAACAGGCAGGGATGCCGATGGCCGTGAAAGGTGATAACCTAGAACCGGATGTTTGCGGTAAACTTGCAAATATCCGGTTCAATCCACTCAAAGAAAACGCGCCGGGCGTAAGAACGTTACTGCAACGGCCCCTATCCCTTCAATCACAAAGGGGCAAACTGCAATAGTCGTCACCAACCGCACATGTAATATCGGCCTTGCAGATCATAATAGTGGGTTTGGGAGAAACGCCATATTTCGCCAAAGTCTCTATCTTAAACCTAAGAGCTCTCGAAATATTTCTAACAATGCTGTCTATTCGATCTCTGGGTTGCTCCGTCCAGCAAAGGCTTTCGCACTCACTGATTTTGCGCGGAAGATCAGCGTTAACCTCGGCGGCAGACTTACCAAAAATAACTTGGTCGTACTGCATTTGCACTTCTATGTCTCGAAAGCACAAACCTTTGCACCCCTCGTAATATCGTCTTTCTTGTGCTTCAGCGATCCCTGCTGAAAGCGAAAGACCAAGCAACGCAACGCGCCATAGAGATAATCCAAACATTGTCTACTCCATTCGCAATAAGGGCAGCATAGCAAAAACGCACGAAAATTGCGAAACCAGTGCGCAAAGCGCTAAATGGTAGCGTTTTTCAGGCCGAGCACCTGGGCAATGGCGCGCAAGATCATGTACGAGGCCAACGAGAGGCGCGATTTCGAGCCCGAAATAGGGTGGAAAAACGCGCAAACCGACCAAGGCGAGGCCGCAGGATCCAAAACCAAGTTGCGGAAATTGGCCGATGAACTTGGGCATCAGAAACCGCGGCGGCGCGCGAGGCCAATGAGGCTGCCGACCAGGTTCAACTTACCCGATTTGTAGCGATCAGTCATGGCGCGCAGCGCCCCGCCCGGGTTGCGAATTGGCGTGCTGGGATGATTGCGATTGGCGTCGATCAGTAGAACACACAGGGCAGCGCCCACGTCGCCCATGAGGCTGACAGCTTTGATCCAAGCGTCGTGATTGATGCCAAGCGGGTGAATGATACGGGTTGCAGCGTCGATGATGTGGATTTCGCGCAAGGTGGGGGTATCGTCCTGACAGGCAAGGATGTAAGACTGCATATCATTACTTGCGAGGTTGAAAATGCGCTCCGGGGTCAGCTGGGCGATGAATTTGTTGTTGTGCGCCGCCCTCTCCGCTTCATGCTTTTTTTCTAAGCAATCTTCGGGGCCGATAGGCTCCGAACAAACAAATTCCATGTGCGCGGGCTTGCCCGCGCTCCGTTCATCCACGCCAGCGTTACAGATTACAGATGAACTATCTTGGTTGTTCTCTTGTATAAAGCACGGGAAGTTTTCTGCCGCTTTGGCGGTAGAATCTGGACGTGTTTCAAGGAAATCATCCAAGGTTGTGCACAGGGCTTGGGCCTCGGAAACGTGACGTTCCAGCGCCTCGATCGGCATACTGGCGAGACGCGCGGCCACGGGCCAGGCGTCAAACGCCTCGATGATGCTCAGAAGGCGAGGATGGGTCAGCTCGTCGGCTGCGGCGTCTCTTAGGTGGCGCTTGATGTGGCGAACGTATGTGCTGCGACGGTTGCGTAGCTCCTTCCGGCGAAACCTCTCGGCCGCCATCTGCTCCTTTAGGTGTAGAAGATCGGGAACAAGCGCGATTAATTTGGAAAACACGATCCCGCACCCGCCAAAGGGCGAGCGAGATCCGTTGCCCTTAACCCGTTTTTCGATCAACCCAGCGGCTTCAAGGGCGGCTTCGTCGTCGTAAAGCGCGCGGCGGGTCTTGTTCAACGCCTCTGCGGTTTGATCCTGGGGTGCGAAAAAGACCGGCTCGCGGTCCGGCGCGGTCCAGTCACCGGGGGCGGTCTGTTTCATCATGTAAAGAAGCGCGTGAAGGCGCGCGCCGCGCAGCCCGAGGGCTGGGGCCAGCTCGATAAGAAGCTGTTCAACGGAAAAACGCTGGTGGCCTTGCGGCAGCGTCGGGAACGTCCTGTCTGTCATGTCCTGTCCTTGCTCGTTAGTGAAGCAAGACGGTGGCGGGCAAATCTTCTTCGTTCGCACTAATGCGTTTTTTGTTGCCAGCACTATGAGGGGGTGGTAAAACCGAGGTCAGAGAATTGGACCTACTGAAGAATTGGCGTTCTTCGGTTTCAGAACCCCCCCCGTTAGGTTTCCGCCTTGCGGGGGTTTCTACTTTCTGGGGGCTGTTTTTCTCCTTTTGATTCTGTTCCGTTGCATAGACGTTAACACACAAGACTTTGCCTGTCGGCTCGTCGGTCTTACTGAGTGTTGTGTCTGAGACTAAACCTTGTGGTTTTTCGAGGCTCAGGCTGAGACACATCTTTCTCGTTCGCAAAAACTGCGTTTTTTACTTGCTTGCGACGATGTGGTGATGTTAAAACCGGAGCTAACTTATGGAGCTTCTTCGGGATTGCCGTCCCTAGGCTTTAACAAAAACCCCCCGTTAGGTTGCCGCCTTGCGGGGGTTTGTTTTTGGGTGTTCTGCTCCTTTGTTTGGGTTTCATTGTATCTGCCTCGTGATTCTTATGTTCTTGGCTACAGACATATAGAATTTAGTAGGTCGTCGCAATTATTGTGGCCCCTGCGATAGGGACCACAATAACTAGTAGTTCACCTGCTCGAACCCATACTTGCCTTCATGATCGCGCCAATCGACAAAGACAGATCGGTGGAACACACTCGGGCAGCTTTGGCCGAAACCTTCCATCCCTGTATGGGCAGCTGGCAAGGCGGTATACGAAACGGTACTTGTTCTGTATCCACCTTGGGGACCATAGGTCCCAAGTTCGACGCCGCCTCCCATTCGATCACAACCGCCAGTGTCGCCTTCAGCTTGCATCGCCAGCCGAACATGGAAAACCCGAATAGAACGCACAAAGTCGAAATCTTTGCCGCTGATGTCGATGTCGGCAGTACCGTTGATCAGTTGCAACATCATATCTTCGGGCAATGGTCGCGCAGACCCCCCGTTCATTTTCAGAACGGCGGGCTGCGCTTCCATCGGTTCCGTGAGTGGCACGGGAGGAAACGATTGTTGCGGGACGGTGCTGTTGTCCATGAGAATTTCGTAAATTCGATCAGCTGTAAGCTCAGATGGGTCAACGTTGAAAGAAGCGCCCATAGGACAGCGCCAAATCTGCAAAGGTGGCTCAATCGGCCAGGGTGTTATTCGGCGGATGAACTCTGCACGGGCGCGAACGCAAGGCACGGAACCGGGCCAACCTCCAGACAGACAAAGCAGAATAGCGCAGTCGATCGGATAAGATTGAGCATTGGCTGGTGCCGGTGCTCCAACAAGCGAAAGCAGCGAAGCGGCGCCAGCGGCGGCGTGAAAAAGATTGCGGGGTAGCTTCATGACAAATCTCCACTCAATTAATAGCTAATAAGCACAAAACTACCTGTCATTGCAATAGATAGCTCTCAGAGCCGCCAGCTACTCCTTGTCACGGCCTTTCCGTGAGGTTAAGGAGGTGGTTGTAGTCGTCAATCGCTTGCTGAATACCCTCACGAGTGGCCGAACCGGAAGCGTTCAGGCAGTTAAGGTACTCAGCGGCAAGGCGAAAGTAGTCATTATACTCTTGCGAGAGTTCGCTTCGGTATTCGATCTGCATTTCGGGGTCGGATGGCAACAAAGGAAGGGCAGGCGGGACGCAATAGACTTCTTGTGAGGAAGCCGAATGTGCACCGACGAAAAACAAATGAATAGCCAAGATAAGTATATGTATAATCTTGCAAATATCGGTTCTGCAACAGGCGATAGAATGACATGAGGGTGATGAAGACAGTGCCATCATAGGCTGATTCAGGTATGCCGATAGATTTGGTGTCATAACAAACGCTGATCAACCTCAGATTAAAGTTGCCGGTGGCACTGTTTGAAGCGGGTGGGTATCTGAGAAGAACATAAGGCCAAGAACCTAGCGACTGCAATAGCTATCTAAAATCGCGTTAAATAGCTATTGACACTCTTAACCACTTCCCGCATCAATAACTAGCTAACGGCATCTTGACTATGGTGACGTAAGCAAAAGTTGGTTATTGCTCCTGTCGTCCACAAACTAAAAAACGACCGGAGCCCCAAAATGGAAACGATCTCGCCAGTGAGTGTCTTAGCGAAAGTGAAGAAGGATCTGGCAGAGGGGGGGCGGCTCGAAGTCGAATGCGAAAAAACAGTCCATAAGGACGGAAGCCAGATGCGCGGACGTTGGATCTTCTTTTTGCTCTATGAGGGCGAAGACGGCGAAACATACCGATCTCAGGTAGTTGTGTGGAAGACTGTGGAACCCAAGGCAATTGTGACCGTAAATGGTCTCGCCGCCTTTGCAAAAGAACTTCGAATTACTGTCCCTGATTTCCCGCTGAATGCGGGTGATAAAGGGGTGTGGCGAATTGACGAAGGCTGTTCAAGTACGAGTAGCGACCGCAAGTAAAGGGTTTCTTTGGTCAGTTCTGGCATCAACCTTCTGCCAGGTCGCACAAGCCGAAGTTTTGGATGTTTCAGGCGGTGAGTATTCGACTGTTCAAAGGTCTTCAGGGACTTTTGTGTCGGGTGTTCTAGACCTTGAGCGACCAAAACAACCCCTTCCACAAGCAGAGGAAGAGGCGCCGCCTCCTAAGGCAGCGGCTCTTCCGATTCCAAACAACACCGGTCGGCGCGGTAGTCCGCAGATCGAAGGTTTGATTCAAGAAATTGCACTACATTACTCGCGACACAAAGGCATTCGCGCAGCGCGCCTTTCGACTACCGAATGGGTTGCTCTGTTTCGAGCCAATATCGCCATTGAAAGCAATTTCAAACAGTCTGCACGCTCGCATGTAGGGGCCATAGGTTTAGGCCAGCTCATGCCCGAAACAGCACGACGGCTTGGCGTAAACCCGAATGACGCAAGGCAAAACCTTCATGGATCAGCCCGATATTTGCTGATGCAACTCGAACGGTTTGGGTCAAAGGAATTGGCTTTGGCTGCGTACAACGCAGGGCCAGAGGCAGTCACTCGGCATGGTGGTATTCCGCCTTATCGAGAAACACAGGGGCACGTCAGGAAAGTGCTCGCAATCTTCCATAAAACAACTGGACAGGAGACCACATGAAAACCTTTGGGAAGTGGATGAAAGAAAGAGTGGGATTGTTTCTGGCAATTCTACCAGTTTTCGTTTTAGCGGCTGAACCTGCGCTGGCGCAGAACCTCGATCCGCTGGAAAATATGTTGCAGACGATTGTGGACGCGCTGACCGGCCCGATCGGGCGACTGATCGCAATCCTGGCCGTAGTGGCAGCCGGATACATGATGTTCACCGGGCGTCTGAATTGGCCTTTGTTCCTCGCCATTTTCTTTGGTGTGGTTCTGGTCTTCTCGGCAGCAACAATCATCGACGGATTTGCGACGCCTTAAGCAAAGACTTTGCCTCGTGCCCAACTGCTGGGCGCGAGGTTTAACCACTTGAGTATGCGATATGAGAGCAACACCAGTATTTCTTGGCCTGACGCGACCGCCGAAGTTCTTTGGACTGCCAATCGGCTACTTCATTGGGCTGATGCTCGGCGCACTTATCCCTTTCGTCGCACTGGATCAGTGGAAGTTTATGCTGCTGATCCCGGTTGTTTACCCCGTTTTGTGGCTCATTGCAGATCGCAATCCGCACCTCTTTGAGATTATGGCGACGGTTTATTCGAAAACGCCGCCAACTAAACAACGGAAACTCCACGGCGGCGACAGTTATGGTCCGATGTTGACCACCCCAAACAAAGCGACACAAGAACTACTTGGAGCTGAGGTATTGAAAGAAGATCCTGCGGCACGACACATCCCATATCTCGCCGGCTTGACCGACGAAATCATTATCACGCGGCAAGGGGATCTGATGGCAAGCGCTGTGATCGGCGGACTGGATAGTCTGACGGTCGAAGAAGTTGAAGTAGACGCTCAGGCCGAAGCGTTTGCACGGCAAGTTGGTCAACTAGGTGAACAGTTCGGATTTTACATCAATAAGATCACTGTACCACAAAAGCTTGACCTTAAGCCGGTCGATTATGACGGGTTTTCAACAGAGGTGGATACGCGCTGGCGGAGTGAACTTAACAGGCGCAAGTTGCAACGGCGCGTAATCATTTTATCCGTCTTTCTCCGTCCATCACTCACGGACAAGCTTGGCCTAGGAGCTTGGCTCTCGCCTCAAAAAGAAGAAGCCGAGTATCGGGCGGAGTTGATGGAGCGCATTGACCGTCTCAATGAAGCGATGCGTATTCTCGAAGGAATGCAGAAAGAAACCGGGTTTAGGCGTCTAAATCTAAAGGACGGTGAGTGGCTGGGACTGTTGGGGACAATCCAAGGACAACCCTTCCAAAAACGTCATGCTTTGCCAGGGCAGTATCTTTCGAATGTTGTTTCAAATAGCACCTTCACCTTCAAGGACCGTGTTGTAGAAATTAGCGACGGTCAGAACAAGCGATATGCCTCGATGTTGGGCATTCACGCATATTGTGCGCAATCCGCACCGGACATGCTGGACAAGCTAGATCTGCCGCATGACATTGTGATCACCAACAGTTTCACGCCGCTGCGGAACAACACGACCGTAGAGAAAATGAAGCTGGTGCGTCGGCAGATGAAGGCAACCGACGACGCGGCGGTTTCAGATGCTCTCGCACTGGAAGAGTCGGCAGACAATGTGGCATCCGGGCGGCAGGTTTACGGATTGCATCACATGTCAATCATGATCGTTGCCAACACGCATGACGAGCTTGAAAAAGCTACGTCTGAGGTATGGCAAGCGGCGCAGGAAACAGGCGCAACGCTTATCCGAGAACGCGCGGAGTTTGCTGTGTTTAAGGGCGCGTTCTCCACGACCTTTTATGGTCAGGCACCTGGCAACTGGTCTTATCGGCCTCGTGCGGTCATGAACTCATCAAACAACTTTTCGGAGTTTGCGGCGTTCCACAAAAGCGCGGGGGGCAGGTTGCCGGAAATGTCCCCTTGGGGTGAAAACATCACGGTCCTGCCAACGGTTTCATCCAGCGCATACCGCTTCAATTTTCATGAAGAGGGTAAACGTACAGAAGAACCGAGTGCTGGACATACGCTTGTAATTGGTCGTCCCGGCTCTGGTAAGACACTGGGGACGGCATTTCTGATGGCCCAAGCGCGCCGTGTTGGCGCTCGGGTGATTGTCTTTGACAAGGATCAGGGATTGGAAATGGCTATTCGCGCAATGAATGGCAGTTACAGCGCAATCCGGGTGGGTGAAGCAACCGGGTTCAACCCGTTTCAAACTGAGACCGATGATCGAGGGACAGCATGGCTCACCGATTGGCTGAGCGACATTCTGGGGCGCCACAAGGCGCTAGATACGACGCAGACGGTCGCATTGAACAACGCTGTGCGTCAGATCGTAACAGCAGCTCCAAACCTAAGAAATTTCAAGGGTCTGGAATCGCTCGTCGCGTCCACGGATGATGAGGGTGAACTGCTGGAAAGAGTACGGGAGTGGACGGAGCAAGGTCGATACGGCTGGCTTTTCAGCAAGAAATCGGACGCACCGATTGAAGTAGGTGAAGAAATTGTGGGCATTGATATGTCTGAAATTCTTGACCTCGACACAGAACGTTCCGCCGTCCTTGCTTACCTGTTCCGACGTATCGAACGCGTTATCGAAGACCGCGAACCAACAATGATCGTGATTGATGAAGCTTGGAAGATGCTCAATGACGAGATCTTTGTAAAGCGGCTGCACGACTGGCTTGTGACCATGCGAAAAAAGAATTGTGTGGTTGTCATGCTGACGCAGACGCCGGGGCATTTGGAGCAAAGCCAAGTCGGGCAGATCATCGCGGAAACCGTCAACACACAAATCCTGTTCCCAAACAATCGCGCTAAACCCGAAGATTACAAAATTCTGCGGACCAATGAAAGCGAAGCGGCATTCCTTTGTGCTGGCGCTGCCGGACTTCGCATCGCTTTGATCAGATCGGCTGGAGACAGCGTTTTCGTGGACTACGATCTCTCCGGTTTGGGAGGTGCTCTGACTGTTCTTGGTGGCGGTCGAACCGGCGATGAAAAGGCACCCCACGGATGGCGACAAAACCCTCAATTCTGGAAGGAAATGCTATGAGAACTATTCTGTTGATTGCGGCTGTGGCCGCCCTCGCAGCTTGCGAGGGAACAACCACTGGCCGGAAATCAGATTGCTTTGGTCAAAAGAGCGCTGATGGAAGCTATATCGCCACGCGGAACGCGACAGATCTCTTCACGATTAGCGCGAGTGATACTCCGGGGGGCCGCTATGATTGCGACTACCAAAGCCTCTAAGTCTGCTGTTTTTGTTCTGGTAGCCAGTGTCGCCTCGTCGGCGCTGGCACAAGGCGTTCCAGTGATCGACGGGAGTAATCTGGCACAGAATATTTCACGACTTACTGAAGCGCTGCGTGATGCAACGGAACAGGGCAATAAGATCGAAAATCGTGACAGTTTGATTGAGCTGAAGGAAGAGCAACGGGAAGCATATGAGCGCTTCCTAGCAGAATCGACAGGCACGACTAACGTCGCCGGGATCGAGGGTGGTTCTGTGAACTTCCCAAGCGCAGATGAAGCCTACCCGGTCTCGGAAGTGGGAAATCAAGATGCTGATCGCTTGTTTGGTGACAACGCTTCAGTTGAACAGATGATCATTACCGTCGCACGGCGCTATGAGGGTCATCCGGGGGTGTCGGCAGCTGGATTAAATCCGTTGACTTGGCGCATCCTGTTTCAATCCCTGATCAAACAGGAAAGTCGTTTCAACAACGCAGCTGTAAGTCATGTGGGCGCGCGAGGGTTTTGCCAGCTGATGCCCGGAACCGCTGCGGATCTTGGAGTGAACCCTTACGATCCATGGGAAAATCTTGACGGTGGCGCACGTTACATTCTGACCCAGCTCGCGAAGTATGGGCGCGTTGATTATGCCCTTGCGGCATATAACGCTGGCCCTGGAAACGTGAACAAGTACGGCGGCATTCCTCCCTTCGAAGAAACACAAAACTATGTTCGACGCATCAAGGGCTACTACGACGAATATTTGTCGGTGATCACCGGTGTCGATATGACCGGATCATTGGATGGGATCGACGGGGCTAATGCCGCGTGGGGCAACTATGCCGATGCTTCGATGGGCTATGGCTCCTATCAATCTGAACAGATCAATGGAGCGATGCGTCGGATTGCTGCAATCCTTGATCAAGGCGATCCAAAGAACGTCAAAGAAGCCTACGACTGGAACACATACCTCATGGCCGAGAGGGCACGCCTGATGGCGCTGACGCTGCGCCTACGCGCAGCTCATGTGAAAGTCGAGGCCGCGCAGGGCTTGAACGAAGCTGCGCAACAACTTCAAGCAACAACCTTTTGGGAGTACGACGAATGAAACTGAAACATTTTCTTTGCACAACCCTGTTGGCGGCTGGCTTGACCGCAAGTCTTGGTGCCGCGCCAGTTTACGCGCAGGGTGTACCTGTTATCGACGGTTCAAATCTCGCCAAAAACATCCAGCAACTGCAACAGGCGCTGGCGGACGCTGACCGGCAACTTCAGCAGATCCAACAGCTACAAGCCCAAATCCAGCAACTGACCGATATTAACGGGTTGCTGGATAGCGTCTTGGGATCAATCACGGGCCTCAATCAAATCGGTGATCTATACAACACGGCTGCGGATATTCGTAGTCGCGCCGAGAAAATCACTGATCTGGGCGGGTTCATGGACTCGCTTGCTATTGGTGATTTTGATGGCCTCATAGATAGCCTTCTGGATGGGCAAGTCACCATGGGCGATAAGATGGCCGCCGAAGCTGTTGAAGAAACGCTTGCAGGCGCTGGGTTTACATCTGATACCCTGAGCGATCTTTCCACATCGGATAATGTCTCGGATGGCACAATCGCGCAAACAGCTGCCGCTAACGCAACAGCTATGGCAGCGGCCCAGATGTCTTACGAAGAGTCGGGCGAAAGTATCGAGCGCACATCCGGCCTTGTTGATGAAATTGGCGGCGCGGACACTCTGAAAGAATCCGTTGACCTCAACACCAGAATGGCAGCGGAAACCAACTATATGCTGGGTCAAATGTGGCGTTTGAACGCCGCGCAAGGGCTTGCCTCGGGACAGAACGGCATCAATTGGGCTGCGGAACAGGCAAAAGAGCGTTCGTTCTTTGACTTCTCAGGGGCGGATGACTGATGCGGAGAAGCATACTCACATTCTGCCTAATTGCCGCCTGTTCGCCCGTGTTCGCGCAGGACGTCGAAGCGATGAACCCGAAAGAGCTGCAAGATGCTGCGGCCGCGGCTGTCATTGCTGAAGACGCAGACTCGCTTCTGGAAATCATGCAGGAAATGCAACGTCGAGAAATGTTGTTTTTCCGGGCAGCGGAAAATCCATTGTGTGATCGTGAACCGCAGAAAGAGGGGTATTTCTCGACCGCACATCCTGGCCATTTCTCAACGGCAAGACAGTGGTATTTTATGAAGCTGAGAGAAACACGCCTCGATGAAGAAAGCTGTGAATGCCTGATGGCCTCAGCAAGCTTTAACGACCTTTTGCAAGAACATTTTGGCATCAATGATAGCGATATTTCCAAAAGCACGATTGCGACGATGCAGCAGGAACGTGACGCGTTTGGCCGCTTGATTGAAGGGCAATATGAGTCGTTTCACCGCGCAAGTTGTCGGGGAGAATAAGGCATGGCGGTAATCGAAGATCTTTTGGGACAAATTGATGCAACGGTCGCCACTATTGGCGGCACCATCTTCAATTCGGTTGCCGCCGAAGTTCTGCCAATCGTCCAAACTGGCTCCATTCTTGTCCTTGCTTTGACGGGGGCAAACTTGGCGATCCAAGCGATACCAATGACACTGCAAAATGGTGTCAGTTTGATGCTGAGAATTGCATTGGTTTATGTTTTCGTTCGCACTTTCAATAACTTCGACGCTGTTTATGGAGTTCTGACTGATGCACCCGCCGAGTTTGGTGGGATTATTCTTAATGAAGTAACTGGTGGATCAGTAACCAATCTCTATGCGGGGTTGGATGAGCTTTATGGTCGAGCGCTCGATGTAGGAGACGCTATTAGCCAAAATGGCAGCTTTATAGCAGGGGCGATTGCTGGCGTTGTGATGTTTTTGGTCGCCGCACTGATGGCGGTTGTCAGTGTAATCATGATCGGCGGCGCTAAGCTGATGATCGGTGTACTGATTATTCTTGGGCCAGTTGCAGTGGCAACGGCCTTGTTCAAGCAGACGGCACCGTTCTTTGAGGCCTACGTAAAGTTGGCGCTTGGTTTCGCGCTGGTTCCGTTGTTGGCAGCTGCGATGGCTGGTTTCACCATTATGTCAGCACAAGCCGTTACACCATCAAACTTAAGCACAGTGGATACCATCGGCGACATGGTGAGCTTCATCGTTGTTATGTTGCTCGGCACCGGCCTAATGGCAATGATCCCCAGCACATCTTCTTCACTTGCACAAACAGGGATCGGCCTGACCGCTGCTGCCGCAGCAACCTATGTGCAGGGCCGCAAAGGGTACGATGCCGGTAAAGCCGGTGCCAGTGCAGCTGGTGGAGCTGTCGGAGGGGCTTACCGCGCCGCCACAGGGCAGGCCCTCGATGCCGGGGCAAGCCGCGCTTCGAAACTTGGTCACGCGACTGTCAGCAAGGTTCAATATCTTGCGAACCGACTGAGAAAATAAACGGAATTAACGAGTTTGAAAGAAAGGCAGCCAATGTCAGAAAAAGGATTCGATGTAGACCTTGTGTTGCAGCCGAAACGTAGTGAACGGCTGGCTTGGAAGGTGGCAACTGCATCTTGCGCTCTGTCGATCGTACTCGGCACAGCAATTGTCTTCATGATGCCGTTGAAGAAAACGGAAGTCTTTACTGTGCTTGTTGATAAAACAACCGGTGCAGCTGAGCGGATCGTTCAAGTACAGCCGACGGGAATTTCAGATGAAGAAGCGGTTAAGGAAGCGCTTCTGGTTGCCTATGTGACGGATCGGGAGAGCTACATTCTTGCGGGTATCCAGGAGCGCCTTGAAAGCGTGCAGCGCCGGTCTGGAGGCAATGCCCAAAGCTCTCTCCGTCGCCTCTGGACAGACAATAGTGACAACGAAAGCTATCCGCCGCGTGTTTACGGGCAAGGATCAGAAGTCACAGTGAGGATCAAGGCAATCAATTTCCTTGAACCACAAGTGGCGCAAGTCCGCTTTGAAAAGTCACTTCGCCGGCCTCGTCAAGAGGCCGTAACCAGATCCTTCGTTGCAACCGTCGGATTTGAGTTCGACCCAAGACGGGAACGCCTGCTTCAAAGAGTTTGGGAAAACCCTCTTGGATTTACAGTCACGACCTTCCGTGTCGATGCCGAAACGCTTGGGGAGTAAAGAGCAATGCACAAGAAACTTAACATAACTATCATTATCGGCGCAGCGTTTTTGCTGGCAGCGACCCCCGCTTTGGCTGAGCGAAAACCGACGACAATGGGTTCTGATGCAAGGGTTATGCACGTCAACTATAACCCAACTGATGTGATCCGTGTTCATACTCATCTGCGTGTAAACACGGCAATCGAGCTTGGGAATGGCGAGCGGATTACCCAAGTGCTTTTAGGCGACAGCGAAAGCTTTGAAGTGGAAGTTCTTTCAAATCGTCAGACAATTTCCATTAAACCCGTGATCGCCCGCGCGAGCTCGAACATGACGGTTTATACGAACCGCCGCGCCATCGCCTTTTATGTGACGGAGGGAAGTGTTCAACGTCAAACCTTCCGTGTGGTGGTCAACTTTCCTGATAACAAACAGCGCCGAACTGTCGCCGCGACCGGATCGCGTGACACCGGATACCAGTTTTCAGGAAAGGCGCGATTCCGTCCTGTACGTGTTTGGAACAACGGTCAAAACACTTTTTTTGAGTTTCGGACCGATACACGTCCATCGATTTTTCGCGTCAACGCCTCGGGATATGAAGTCACAACAAACACCGCGTCAAAGCGCCGGGTTGTTCGTGTAAGCGGCGTTCATACGGAATACTCGATCCGGATCGGAAACGAAGTGATCTGCATTCGCCGCATTCAAGGCGGTAAGGTTAGCAACCAGTCAACTGTCGCCGCGCTTGCCGGGAAGGAGTTCTAATATGGCTGATGATCAAGAGTACGAAGTAAAACCGAAAAAGAAAGCCAAAGGACCAAGCGCAGCTGCAAAAACATTTGTGGGTGCTAGCGTTGTCGGTTTGTTGGGGTTCCTAGCGTATCCGTTGATCGCACCGGACAGCAAGACACCCCTAGAAACGTCCGGTTCACTCGAATTTCAGGAAGGTTCTCCGGACAACAGCTTTGCTCGCATTCAACCAGGCGCAACCGATCCCGAACCGTCCTTTGATTTTTCGGGTGTTGATGCTCAACTAGAAGAACAGCGCAAAGCCATGGCCGAGCGAGAACGCGCGTTGCAAGAACAAGTTCGACAGCTGGAAGCTCAGCTTCGCGGAATATCGGACAATGCGGGCGCAGGGCAGCAAGAACTGGCCGAACAAATCTCGGCCGCTGTGACGGCAGCAAATGAAGAGAACGCCCGTATTCTTCGAGAAATGCAGGCTGCAATGAACCAGCAAATCGAAGGACTTCAAAGCCGATTGAGCGAGGCTGAACAAAAGAACGCGTCAGCTGAAATGGCGCGGCTCGAAGCGGAACGCCTTGCAGCTGAGCGAATGTCGCAAGACGCTCAAGCTCAGAGGTTAGCTGAAGAACAGGCAGCGGCGGAAAGGGAAAGAAGGGCTGAGCTTGAGCGTATTCGGCAGGAACAACGCGCTATTATGGCAGCGCGAATTAAATCACCCTCGGTGATCTATGATGAGCGGGCTACAAGCGGATCTGCAAACCAATCATCGGGTCAGAGTTCTTCAACATCGGCAAACCCAACAGCGGACGAACGCAATCGCGCATTTGTTGAAAGTGGGGCATCGCCAGTCCAAGTAACGTCCGCGGAAGTGATTGCAAATCCTTCAAAGACTGTGGTTCAGGGTACAATGATCGCGGCAACACTGGAAAATGCTATCGATTCATCGTTGCCGGGTGCCGTTACAGCAATGGTAAACGAGCCTGTGTACTCGTTTGATGGATCGGACGTTCTAATCCCGTCAGGATCGAAGGTTTTTGGACAATACAGCTCGGACATATCGCTCGGACAAGGGCGTATTCTCGTTCGCTGGTCCCGTTTGGTAACGCCTGAAGGCCAGTCAGTCCAAATTGCTGCTTACGGTGGTGATCAACAGGGTCGATCGGGCGTAACGGGCCATATTAACTCCCGTTTTGGAATGCGTTTTGGTGGTGCAGCACTAGTATCTTTGATCGGCGCAGCACCCTCGATCGCAGCTAACGCATACGCATCTGATAGTGCGCTGGCCGCCGAAACCGCAGAAGATATTGGCGACGACCTTGCCAATGCAAGTGCTGACGTAATCAATGAATATGCAACACTGCCACCCATTATTACGGTCGAACAAGGCGCGCGTGTGACGATCATGGTTGATCGAGATTTGGAGTTCTATTGATGGACGACGCCGGCTCTTTTCTCGAAGCCTATTTCACGCCGATCAAGGATCTTCTCAAGGACAGTGAGATAGTTGAGATAGCCATTAACAGCGACGGAACCGTTTGGCTGGAAAAGCAAGGAGCGCCGTACATGACGCTCCATTCGCAACACAAGTTCGAAACAATGGATGCAAACAACATCGGCACAGCGATTGCATCCGACATTGGGGCTCAATTCTCAGTGGCAAAGCCGGTGCTTTCCGGAAAGATTTCATATGGTGGCCGCCCACTACGCGCCCAAGTTATCGCGGAACCTGCGATCGAGGGCGGAACTGTTATTACGCTTCGATCCTATAGCCATACAAAAATCTCCCTTGAGAATATGGGCCTCCTGCATGGGGGCCTTATTGATCTTGAGAAAAAGCGGCGCGAGCGCGCCCAACATGTTGCGGATCTCGCCCAGCAAGGAAAAGTGAAAGAAGCGATGCAGGTCTGCATCGAGGATAGGCTGAATATCTTAATCTCTGGCGGGACCTCTAGCGGCAAGACGACTTTCGCTCGTGGCCTTCTCGATCTCGTTGAGCCGCAAGAGCGGATTGTCACAATTGAAGACGCCTTTGAACTATTTCCAGAACAGCCAAACTCTGTTTGCCTTCGGGCAAAGCGGGTTGAAGGCGGAGAAGTCACCGCCGCGAAATTGCTTGAAGCGACGCTCCGGCTGCGACCAGATCGTATCATACTAGGTGAACTTCGAGGCACCGAATGCAAGACTTTCCTAGATGCTATTAACACCGGACACGGCGGTAGTTTCACGACGATTCACGCCGATACTGCGAAAAAGGCGCTGGACCAGCTGGCGCTGATGGTGATGGACGTTGGCATGAATATGACCTTTGGCGAGGTATGGCGATACTGCGCGAATAGCATTGATCTCGTTGTGCAGCTCGGCAGACATGAGGGGCGGCGAGGCGTAGCTGAAATTTACCTTCCTGGGCTTCACGTCGAAAAATAGGGGGCGTCTGCCCCCTGCCCTCCGGCACACCCCCGAGGATACTTTGTGGAAAGATGAAATCTGGGCCGGGTGCTTAGTAAGGGGTGCTTAGGCCCCACCTTTCTTGAACGCGTCTGATCTGCGATGAGAACGGGTAGGTTCGGGACCGCACCCATAAGTAGAGCAACATTCTTGCTTAGCAGCCATCCTACTGTCACAGTGCCGGGGCGGAAAGAAGAAGTGGCTGCCGTACGCTCAAGGGGATCATATGAATTGGCTAAGATCAAAGCTGATTGGCTCAAAGCCATCACGAGAGGAGCAACTTGCGGAGAATTTGTACGCTGCGCTTGTTCTTGACGGTGGGCCATCAAACGCATCGCCGAACCATATAGGCTCCTCTGAATTGGAGATTCCTCTCGGAAGGCTGGAACAGTTTAGCCAGAAGCGGCTAATCTCCTTGGAGGCTCTTCTTTTTGTAGCTGCCCAGATCGAGACGGCCGAGCGCAGTAAGAAACTTCAGATGGCATTTGGCGATAGTCAGCTTCACCCATTTGCATTGGCGACCGGACGGCTCATTTCAAAGAAGTGGCAAGACCGCGGGATTGATATTGAACAATTCGATGCAGGCGAAAGATGCTTCGATGAAGTCGAAGTTTTTCTGGAGAAACCCTTTCGATGGGGTAGGGAATGGCTCGATGAGTTCTTTGGTGATCCAGAGAAGTCAGGTAAGCATTACATCCTCTGGACTGAACAATGGCTGAAGGAATTCGAGGTCATGCGTCAGATGGTAAGACAGGTTGTCTAAGGTATAGGACAGTGAATTTTGATAGGTTGACCATAAAGACCCTTGCCGGCCAACTTGAAGAAATCGGGTATGCAAATGACGAGCAATTTCTGGGCGCTTACACATTCGAGCATCGGGTTGACGAGGTCTTTCAAGACCTATCAGAGATAGGGTACACACGCCGGCTCTTGCATGAAGGGAAGTACTGCTCTGAATCGGGGGCACTGTACTGGTACTACGACCCAGAAATGATCAGCAGCGATGAAGCGTTCACTCATACGTCGCGCCGGGTCAATGATACATCCAATAGAGGTAACAAGCGTTGACAGGCGATCAGATCATTGTGGCCGAGCTCAATCTGCGCCCGCAGGATCGTTTCACCAATCCAAAGAAATATCCACTCGCACGAGAATATGATACGCACTACTGCTCATTCAAAGTCGACGCCCCCAAACGGTCCGGAGTTTACTGGATATTGTTGGATGGCGCGGTAGTATACATCGGCCGTGCCAAATCTTTGCACAACAGGCTCAGCATTCAATATGGAACAGTGTCACCTCGTCACCCGTACAAGGGTGGGCAGCTGCAAAAGTGCCGCACAAATGCAAAGATCAATAAAGCGCTTGGAGCTGGCCGTTCGGTCGTCTTTCGATGGGAGGCGTGTGAAGATTATGAAGATCGTGAAAAGCGTATGCTTGAAGATCCTGAAATGCGACCGCCATGGAACCTGAGATCGTGAACCACAAGACATCCAGAAAAGGTGCAAACGAATGATAAAAAAGTCCCGAATAGCAGGAGTGATAGCTGGCGCTTCCGCGGGCGCAGTCGTTGGAGCGGGTACCGGGATCGTTGGCGGTCCATTTGGCGCAGTAGCTGGTGCATCCGTTTTTACCCTTGTCGGAGCGGGATGGGGCTTCAGCGCCGGACCTGATGCGGCTCAAAAGATTGAAGAGTGGCGTAATAAAAGTTCTTCCAAGAAAGGTGCAGCAGAGTGACTGAGAAACCCAAATACGTTCTTGGTGATGCCGACAGAGGTTTGCAGATTTTTGTTTTCGACCAATACGGAAGCTTGTCCTTTGACAGTTTTTACGTCCTTGATCCAAGCGAAAGCAAAAGCAAAGCATGGGAGGTCTGGCTGGCGGAATGGAGTGATCCAGACATGAAACGAGCTGATCTCATTCGTAAGCAGATCGAAATTCACAGTGATTGGGTGACGACAACCCAGCATGTCCATTTGGTCTGTCAGAGCCTAGAGTACGGATATGACATTGGTGAATTTGACGGTGAAACCAGAATGCAGGCTATCAACCGATTTGCTCACGCGGCTTTGACAGGTGAGGCTGATGCGACAGAGCTTTATGAAGCCACACACCAAGCCGGGTTTGGCATTGAAGAGGACGGAAGCAATTATTCCAGAAAAGGTGCCGAGAAATGAGCTTCTGGAAAACTGTTCTAGCCGTCTTTGTTGGGGTTACGATTCACGGTGTCTTAGATAACATCGTCATGGCAATAATGGCCGGGGTTCAATGATAATACGGCAAACACCGGATGTGCCCATGGATCAGAACACATGTGGCTCACCACGAACCGCATGACCTCCAAGAAAGGTGCAAAGGAAAATCTATGACAAAAAACAATAGCCACACAGATGAAGAACGCGCTGCATGGTACGAGGATCGCCGCCGTGAGCAGCAAGGTGACGCAGGCGCTGAAAGTTCTTCCGTGAGTGGGGATACCTGTATCAATTGCGGCAACCCGCTTGGGCGTGAAATTCCTGACGGCTACGAAGCCGCCCTATGTGACGCCTGCGATTAGGTAGCTTTCGCTCGCAACCCCTTTCATCAAATGACTTCCAACAAAGGTGCAGATGAATGACCGATGCTTCTACAAGCCTCTTCTCGGAAATACTCGAACCGGGAACCTTGGAAAGTGGAACGCCGCATTCACGGGCGCAGAACTTCATGGCACATGTGGGTCTTGCCATGATCCTCACAGTGTCTTTTGGAGCTTTAGGGCTTAGTGCAACCACGGCAGCGCTTGTAGTGATCGCCACAGGCATTGTTTGGGAAGTGAGGGGAATTTTGATCGCCGAAAGAACACTCAAGTTGGCTGCCACTCGAAAATCAATAGTGGACGTTGTTTCTTACTCTATTGGCGCTACCTTTGTGACAATTGAAGAAAGTGCGATAACACTTGTCTTTGGAGCTCTGGCCTTAGCCGGGAGTTACTTGGCGGCCAACCCGAACTTGCTGTCCCGAAAGGGTGAAGATTGATCGGCAGCAACATCACTGATCCTGATCGGAGCCCGAAAGTGAGCGTAAAACACCCAATAAGATTTGCTGCCTTTCTTATTACGGTGTGCCTTCTGTGGGTTCTGGGAATTTCGTCAGCTCATGCGAAGAGTTGGGAGCAGGCGATTTTAGATGTTGAGAACATGTCAGAAGAGTTTTGGCAGAAGTCTAGGGAATTAGGGTTTAATGAGGCGCTTGGAACTGCGTACAATGAAGTCGATGTAAATATGCATCTGTGCGCAATCTTGGGTAGAATGGTCGGGCATAAGGAGGGTATTCGGCACCTTGAACCTCCACAGCCTGCTGATGGGGCAAGCGGTCGAGAGTTTGCAATAGCTTCTGTTTCACTAAGTAACTGGGCAATTGCTGCTAAGTATCATTCCAAGATCACCGCTGCGGAAAAGAAAAGAATCTGGAATCTCGATTGTGTGGGTAATTACGATATCCCTGCTGATCTATATGTGAATGTAGAACGCGGATTTTCTGTCCGATATGATGATGAACGAAAGTCAATCTACATTCAGGGAGATATTGTTGAAGGCTTTTCAGAAACTGTCAAAGAAGCAATAAACGCTTACCCAGATGCGAAAGTAGTGGGTTTGGGTAGTGGTGGTGGGGCCGTCTACGAGGCTATGCGCGCGGGTCGTTATATACGGGCAGCGGGTTTAGAAACTGAGTTGCTGAATGATTGCTATTCAGCATGCCCGCTAGCCCTTTTTGGTGGGACGGTGCGATTCATGTGGTATCCGCATAGCGCTGTAGGATTCCATCAGGTTTCTGTTCGAGGAATTGCGTTACCACTGGACGATCCAACATATCGCGACATCGCCAATTATGTCGCTCTAATGGGAGGAGATGTTTCTTTGGTTTTGGGGTTCATGTTCAGTGCTAACCCGCGAGAAATGTATCTTGCTGATGAATTGGAACGTTGTGCATCTCGAGTTGTGACAAACCACCAGCGCGGATGTATTAACTGATCGAGCACAGGGACTGCCCTATCGTGTTTGTTCCGTGAAGCGTTGCCATCGACACCTTCCGCACCCTCTCGCCCGCTCAATTATGAAGAGTTTAGAACAGAACCGGTAGCGATTTCTAGGTGTAGCAACCAGCATTCATAAGTATGTTGTGTCTCGCTATATTTTTCATGGTCAGTGGTCTCAGACGAGCGATTTGTTCTTTGACCAATTTCTGGGTAATCTTTGCAACAAGTATTTATGTGACGGAGCATTCGAAGATGAGGGTTTTTATATTTGTTTTGGTAGCAAATGCTCTGTTTGCGACAAGTGCGACAGCAAGTGAAAAGCCTACGTTGGTAAGAATTGTGTGTGAGCAAGTTGACCACAAAGGTGTGAACTTGGGCACAACATTAATACTAGATCAGGTGTCAGCAGAAGAACACACTGGAATGGATTTATTAGAAAACATCGTAAAAGGCGGCCTTTACGCTCCTTTTAGGTTGCGGCTTTTCCAAGCCAGATTGAGCGATAAGACAGACATGAAGGCAGAAGCCGAATTAATTTCAAAGCAGCCGCCGATCAATGGTGATGGCGTTGTCGGAGAAGGCTATTTTCTCGCCCGAAACTTTTCCTTTAACCACATTGGAACAGATCGAGTAGATTTTCGGTTTAGTACCAGCAACCTTCAAACAGGATCGTACCATTTCAATAGCAAATACGCCCGAACCGGGCGGTTCTTTTGTCAAACGCCTTATTTGATCGACCAACCCAATTGAACGACTCAAGCATTCGAGGTTTGATATGCCAAGATTACTAATTCTGCTGATTTCACTCACTTGCATTTTCGCACAGCCCGCATTGGCGGGCGGCGTAATTCGTTTCGTCTGCTACGAAGTCAAGTTTGATGGTTCGACGCTCGATCGGATTTTGGTTATCGATCAGATATCATCCGAGAAAATGGATGGGGAAACGATGCTCGAAGACACGACAAGAGGACCGAAAGTTCTCGCGTTGCTGCGGGTGTTAAATGGTAAGATAGGTTCTTCCGAAGGGATGGAAGACCAGTTAGCTGAATTGCTCCTTAGAAAGCCATTACTGGCTTCCGTCGGCCACGTTCATTTCGCGGCAAACGGTTACGTTTTTACGAGTACGGGTTATACTGACGATCCGGCTGAGAATCACAGAAAGATTCGTAATAACACTACGGGCTATTTAGCGTTCAAATCTTCTCTTATAGACCTAACCACTGGTTCTTTTTACCAAGGCGATAAATACAAGAGAGTCGCCGGTTTCACCTGTCTCCCTCCATACATTGTAGATGAAACTAACCGAAATTAGAGTTAGGCGTAAGCGGTGCTTAGATATTTGGAAAGGGTAAATTGTAATGAGCGCACACGGAAAAAAATGTTGTTGGAATTGCGAAGCTCTCTGTGTTTCAATTTCCAATTAATTTCACAATTTGGAGTCAACATCGTGCACGGGCGTATGACCCGGCAGCAGGCGTGTTTGTGCAAAGCGATCCGATTGGGTTCGTTTCAGGCGCATTTTCTTTGTACGGATATGTTGATGTGAATCCCTACAATTGGACAGATCCTACCGGGAACAACAAAAGTGCAGCCGTGCTTTCTGGAGGGGGCGCTGTTATGGCCGGAAACTCCGTAATGGCCGTTTCAACGGGACTCGCTGCCTTGGTCCTGTCGATACAAAATGCACAGTTCCAATCAATGGACCTCTGGGATGTAGTTCCAGGTGATGCTACTCGCAATAGAGATCCAGACGATGACGATCGCTGTGCTGAAGCTCGTGTCAAACTGGATAGAGCAAAAGAAATAACGAATCAGCTCGGCCGTTGTTATGCGGATATGGGGCTAGCAGAGAGGTTTTTACGACACACTGCTTGGCGACGCGAGTTGTTCGCACGATCAGAAAGAGATATTGCGTGCCACGGAGCCCCTGATGGCGGTCATGGAATCGCTCAGAAGAATGCACTAAATCAAATGCGTCGATGTGCTACTGGAGGACTCTGATGAGCGTTCGTTCAATCGTAAAAGATATGAAAATGAGCCTAGGTGAGCTTGATGTAGCGGATCTTCCGGATAGTGCAAGTATTGTAGTGCGCGACAATCCAGATAAGTTTGAGCAATTGAAACTGTCAATGGATGCGTCCAGCGCGGACGCCTTGCTTCTTGATGATCTGCTTCATACGTTTTGGCTGCATTTGGACTTGGTGGCGAAGAGTCATTTTCTCATGCGCCTCATGATCGCTTCGATGGAAGAAAACGTATTGACTAGATTGACCGCCCAAACTGTCATTTCTGAAACCACAGGAGACTTCTGTGAAATTGATGACGTCGATATGTGGGGGGACGCATTTTGGTCCTTCTGGCCGCACCTAAAACCTGAGTTCCTTGATCACGTGATTTCTTGGATCGAGTTGATGGAGGAAATATCGGAAAGCAGGGTAAATCCGGTCCGTGGGGTAGAGAGTAAGTATGCAAGCGTAGCCGTATGCACTCTAAAGAAGATTCAACGGAAACAAATTGGTCCTAAGATCATAGCACTATAAGCCGTGACCTGCTCCCCGAAACTTTTCTCGCTTTGAATGAGGGAGCCTCAGGGGGCAAGTCAACTATCCAAATGTTGAGTTTTGGGACGAAAAGTTCATTGCAAAATGGGCCGACATGACGAGTGAACAATACGACTTGATTGAGATGTGTTTGAACAGGTGCGGACCGGCATTGGGCGAGTTGAATCTTAACCGGGCACATTCGACTTTGTCAGCGCTGAGGCAGCTGAGTGCATAGCGATGTGTTTGTAGCTACTGGACGATTTTAGCGTAAGCGCTTTTTCAGCCCTTGAAGTTCCACGGTAGCAGCAAGTCGATATCCTTCTGTTTATGGCCATTCACGATGGCCGAGAGGACGCCTGTCAGATAGCTGTGCGGCTCGACGTGGTTCAACTTGCACGTCTCGATGAGCGAGGCGATGACGGCCCAGTTCTGGGCACCGGCATCGTGGCCTGCAAAGAGCGCGTTCTTGCGTAAGCGCTTTTTCAGCCCTTGAAGTTCCACGGTAGCAGCAAGTCGATATCCTTCTGTTTATGGCCATTCACGATGGCCGAGAGGACGCCTGTCAGATAGCTGTGCGGCTCGACGTGGTTCAACTTGCACGTCTCGATGAGCGAGGCGATGACGGCCCAGTTCTGGGCACCGGCATCGTGGCCTGCAAAGAGCGCGTTCTTGCGCTGTAGAGCGATGGGGCGGATCGTGCGCTCGACGGCGTTGCTGTCCATCTCGATGCGGCCATCGGTGAGGAACAGGATGAGCCCATCCCAGTATTTGGCGATGTATTTGAGCGCCTCCCCCGTTGGGGATTTGGCAGAGACCTGCGTGCGGGCATGATCCAGCCAGGTTTTGAAGGCAGCTACTTTGGGCGCGGACTTTTGGTTCCGAACAACGAGACGTTCTTCAGCTGACTGGCCACGGATCTGCTTCTCGATCCGGTAAAGCGCCGCGATCTGCTTGAGCCCGTCCTCGGCAATGGGGGCCACATTGTTGTGGGTCAGATCATAGAGCTTGCGACGGGCATGGGCCCAGCAATAGGCCAGCTCGATCGGCGCATTGTCACGCAGATCAAGCACGCGGTTGTAGCCAGCATAGCCGTCCACTTGCAGGATGCCGCTAAAGCCCTGCAATATCTGGGATGCGTATTTGCCGGATCGGCCGGGTGTGTATGTGAAGGCTACGCCGGGCGGTTCAAGACCATTCCACGCCCTGTCGTCCCGCGCCAGCGCCCAGAAGTAACCTTTCTTCACCTTGCCCCGTCCCGGATCGAGCACCGGCGCTGGTGTCTCATCCATGAAGAGCTTGGAACTTGTTTTGAGATGCGCCAGCATAACGTCATGGATAGGCTTGAGTTCGTGGGCCGCTTTGCCCACCCATGAGGCCAAGGTGGATCGCTCGATATTGACGCCTTGGCGGGCATATATCTGGCTTTGCCGAAACAGCGGCAGGTGATCTGCGAACTTTGACACCAGCACCGTTGCGACGGTCGCCTCAGTGGGCATGCCGCCCTCAATGAGATGCGGCTTCGCCGGGGTCTGCACAAAGCTGCCTTCACATTTGCGGCAAGCATATCGCGGGCGGCGGGTGACGATCACCCGGAACTGTGCGGGCACGATGTCCAACCGCTCGCTCACATCCTCGCTGATGACGTGGCGCTCGTGGCCGCAAGAACAGGTGGTGCTGTCTGGTTCGATGATCTCTTCCACGCGCGGAAGATGCTTAGGCAGGAGCCCGCGCGGCTTGCGCTTGGCGGGCTTGGTCTTCGGCGGATCAATCGCCTCATCTTCGGCATGAACCACGGCCATTGCTGTTTCGATATCTTCCAGCGCCAGATGATACTGGTCCGGATGACCCTTCTCGGACTTCGCGCCATAGAGCGCACGCTTGAAGTCCGCCAATAACTTTTCCAGCCGTTCGATCCGCACATCCTTGCGCGCATTACGTTCCTCCGAGGCGATAA
Source organism: uncultured Aliiroseovarius sp. (assembly GCF_947497285.1). GTDB lineage: Bacteria > Pseudomonadota > Alphaproteobacteria > Rhodobacterales > Rhodobacteraceae > Aliiroseovarius. The sequence goes on from NZ_CANMFT010000011.1 coordinate 27,136, forward strand.
TGATCGCCTTCAAAGCATCAATATTGTTGGGAAGTTGGTCAAGCGCAGTCATGCCGTTGATCTACTAAATTCCGGTGGGGAGCACCTGTACAAAACGCCACCCGAGTCATTCTGCCGCAGCCGGAGATGGCACGTCCAGTGACGTCACCCTCCGCCAGTCCAGCCCCGCAAAAAGGGCTTCAAACTGGGCCGGGTCCAAGCGCAACACGCCGTCGCGAATGGCAGGCCATTTGAACGCATTCTGCTCCAGCCGTTTGTATGCCATGACCAAACCCGTGCCGTCCCACCAGATCATCTTCAGCCGGTCCGCCCGCTTGGCGCGAAACACATAGACCGCGCCATCAAAGGGCAGCATCTTCAGATGGCTTTGAACCAGAGCGGTCAGACCATCGTGACCCTTGCGGAAGTCCACAGGCTTGGTCGCCACAAAGATCTTCACCCCATGCGATGGATGGATCACAGTGCAAGAGCCAGTTCAATTATCCGCGGCGTGGGGGTCGAGGCCGCAAGCCGAATTGTTACCTCACCCTTCACCAGTTCAATCTTGTCGTCACAAACCGGAAAGGGCGATGAAGGCACCGTAGGTGGAAGAGGAGTTTCCAAAACCACAGGGGCGAAGTTAACGCCCTCAAGGTTCGGCAACACCAATTTGCCTTCCCGCGCTTGCCTGCGCCAATCGGAAACATGACTGGGCACGATGTCATAACGCTCCGCGACCCCCTTGACCGTCGCACCATCCATCAACGTCTCGGCAACAATATGTGCCTTGACCTCGTCAGGCCAACGGCGCTTGCCATCGGATCCGCGACGCACACCAACGAGTAACTCGTTCATAGTCTCCATGGAGAAACTCCCTCAAATCAACGAGGCAAGGAATCTCAGATCACGAAACGATTGGGAAGGTCGGGTCAAAACACCGCTTACGTTCTTGCGCTGTAGAGCGATGGGGCGGATCGTGCGCTCGACGGCGTTGCTGTCCATCTCGATGCGGCCATCGGTGAGGAACAGGATGAGCCCATCCCAGTATTTGGCGATGTATTTGAGCGCCTCCCCCGTTGGGGATTTGGCAGAGACCTGCGTGCGGGCATGATCCAGCCAGGTTTTGAAGGCAGCTACTTTGGGCGCGGACTTTTGGTTCCGAACAACGAGACGTTCTTCAGCTGACTGGCCACGGATCTGCTTCTCGATCCGGTAAAGCGCCGCGATCTGCTTGAGCCCGTCCTCGGCAATGGGGGCCACATTGTTGTGGGTCAGATCATAGAGCTTGCGACGGGCATGGGCCCAGCAATAGGCCAGCTCGATCGGCGCATTGTCACGCAGATCAAGCACGCGGTTGTAGCCAGCATAGCCGTCCACTTGCAGGATGCCGCTAAAGCCCTGCAATATCTGGGATGCGTATTTGCCGGATCGGCCGGGTGTGTATGTGAAGGCTACGCCGGGCGGTTCAAGACCATTCCACGCCCTGTCGTCCCGCGCCAGCGCCCAGAAGTAACCTTTCTTCACCTTGCCCCGTCCCGGATCGAGCACCGGCGCTGGTGTCTCATCCATGAAGAGCTTGGAACTTGTTTTGAGATGCGCCAGCATAACGTCATGGATAGGCTTGAGTTCGTGGGCCGCTTTGCCCACCCATGAGGCCAAGGTGGATCGCTCGATATTGACGCCTTGGCGGGCATATATCTGGCTTTGCCGAAACAGCGGCAGGTGATCTGCGAACTTTGACACCAGCACCGTTGCGACGGTCGCCTCAGTGGGCATGCCGCCCTCAATGAGATGCGGCTTCGCCGGGGTCTGCACAAAGCTGCCTTCACATTTGCGGCAAGCATATCGCGGGCGGCGGGTGACGATCACCCGGAACTGTGCGGGCACGATGTCCAACCGCTCGCTCACATCCTCGCTGATGACGTGGCGCTCGTGGCCGCAAGAACAGGTGGTGCTGTCTGGTTCGATGATCTCTTCCACGCGCGGAAGATGCTTAGGCAGGAGCCCGCGCGGCTTGCGCTTGGCGGGCTTGGTCTTCGGCGGATCAATCGCCTCATCTTCGGCATGAACCACGGCCATTGCTGTTTCGATATCTTCCAGCGCCAGATGATACTGGTCCGGATGACCCTTCTCGGACTTCGCGCCATAGAGCGCACGCTTGAAGTCCGCCAATAACTTTTCCAGCCGTTCGATCCGCACATCCTTGCGCGCATTACGTTCCTCCGAGGCGATAATGATCGCCTTCAAAGCATCAATATTGTTGGGAAGTTGGTCAAGCGCAGTCATGCCGTTGATCTACTAAATTCCGGTGGGGAGCACCTGTACAAAACGCCACCCGAGTCATTCTGCCGCAGCCGGAGATGGCACGTCCAGTGACGTCACCCTCCGCCAGTCCAGCCCCGCAAAAAGGGCTTCAAACTGGGCCGGGTCCAAGCGCAACACGCCGTCGCGAATGGCAGGCCATTTGAACGCATTCTGCTCCAGCCGTTTGTATGCCATGACCAAACCCGTGCCGTCCCACCAGATCATCTTCAGCCGGTCCGCCCGCTTGGCGCGAAACACATAGACCGCGCCATCAAAGGGCAGCATCTTCAGATGGCTTTGAACCAGAGCGGTCAGACCATCGTGACCCTTGCGGAAGTCCACAGGCTTGGTCGCCACAAAGATCTTCACCCCATGCGATGGATGGATCACAGTGCAAGAGCCAGTTCAATTATCCGCGGCGTGGGGGTCGAGGCCGCAAGCCGAATTGTTACCTCACCCTTCACCAGTTCAATCTTGTCGTCACAAACCGGAAAGGGCGATGAAGGCACCGTAGGTGGAAGAGGAGTTTCCAAAACCACAGGGGCGAAGTTAACGCCCTCAAGGTTCGGCAACACCAATTTGCCTTCCCGCGCTTGCCTGCGCCAATCGGAAACATGACTGGGCACGATGTCATAACGCTCCGCGACCCCCTTGACCGTCGCACCATCCATCAACGTCTCGGCAACAATATGTGCCTTGACCTCGTCAGGCCAACGGCGCTTGCCATCGGATCCGCGACGCACACCAACGAGTAACTCGTTCATAGTCTCCATGGAGAAACTCCCTCAAATCAACGAGGCAAGGAATCTCAGATCACGAAACGATTGGGAAGGTCGGGTCAAAACACCGCTTACTCAACATCTGCGACCCTTACCAGAGTTCGATGCAGTCCCATACGGGATTCTAGTCGTGGCAGGGTTGTTTTTTCTTGGGATTACTCTTCGTAGATCGGTGGTAATAACGACTTTGAATTCTCGCTACGACACCTCCGAAATTCCACATTTGATTATAGTTCCAACTTCCAACAAAGGTGCCGAGTAATGGCCGCTAAATACCTCCGAAAACTTGGGTGGATAGCTTTAGCAAGCTCAATTGCGTTGTTTTCGCTAGGATGCTTTTTGTTGACTGAAACACAAAGCCCCTATGTAGGAGTAGACTTCGCATCAGGAGCGAACCGTGCACCGGCCTGCTTCTACATCGGAACGTGTCCCTCCTACTTCCGGTTCTTTACTATTACAAATGCAACCTTTGCAGCATCCATGGTTACTTTGATCGTCACGGTTTGGGCTTTCGTTGTGGACAGACGCATCAAGCTCAACACCGAGGACAGAGACGCTCAAAGATTTGCCTGGGAGCAAGACGAACGTGCTCGAAAAGCTGAAATTGAAAAGCAAACCAACAAAAGTGCAAAGTGATGCGGGTAGCGGCGCTCGGTTTGAAACTCCCGGCTCTCAAGCCCTTGGGATGATCAGTCGTGTAAGAAAAAAATCTTATGTTCTATTTCACTAGCAGGCAAAGCCCAATCGACCAATAGGTTGCCATCGTCACCGCGGTATCTCCTACCGACCTGTATCAGCTCACCCTCGACGCGAATAGAGATCTTCAGCTCGTCGGCAAACTGGTTCGTCCGAGTTTCCGCTACGGTATATGCGTTTGCGGTTTCATCACCCATTGAACAACACCTTGTTAAAAGAATTGGAAATATAATCTGTTAAAGCGTAGAGGTCCGTGCTGCCGTCTTCAAACGGGGGTAACACCTCCGTTTCGAAAGCGAGAAAGCTGTCGCCAGGAGTTCCTACAACCGGTCCCATCGGTACAGGAGTATAGCCCATTCCCTTAGCCATTCGCATGAAGGCCCTTGGACCGAGAAACAAGCATTTGGTCGCCTTCTGTGCGTGTAGAAAATCGTTCGAAGCCTTCAGCACGGAGCGAGCAACGGACGGGTCAGCATCGCCGACGACAAGGCGCGTCAGCTCCCAAACATTTTCGTCTTGGGGTGGTTGTGAATCACAAATGTTCGTTGGCAAGCCCTTTAGGACACCCTTAAAAGCGTCATTGATCATATACGTTGACGACTGATTGCGAGGACTCTTGTGCACTCGGTCGGTACAGACAAGCCTTGCGCCACCAAGTACACGATTGGAACGAGGTTCATAAGCGATGATGTAAAGAGCGTCGAAGCAATCATAGCTGTCCAGATCGTTTTTGGTTGGCAACCACACATCCCACCCTTTTTCGTTTGTGAAAACACGCGTGCGAAGGTCCATGTACTTTGCAAAGAGGTCATTGTTCAGCTCCTCGGCGGTGCTTGCAGGCATTCTTCCTGCAGGAACGGTCACAATCGAACATACGTAGCTCATAGGGATTCTGGTGATGTTGGTCATGGCGCGTCGATTCCTTCTCGGTTGCATGTATCAACATCGGGAATGTGATCGGAGGAATCCAGTTTTACGAGAATATTACCTTGCATAACCAACTCAGGTTAGTTTTGGTGGGTATGCGACCTAACTCAGGTTAGTTTTTCGGGGTAAATGAGGTCTGGAGCAAACGAGTAGTGTAATGAGCAAGAGTTCTAAAGCTGGAAAGTACCGAGCCAGAACGACAAGTATGATTTCAGCGGCATTCCAGGCCCACCTTGATGATGTGGAAGCTATAGGAACCGCTGGGTATAGCATGGTGGTTAACGGTCGTTTGCTCGGCCCAGAGCATTTTGAAACCACCTATCCTGATAGTTGGCAAGAGCGATACGAAAAGCTGAACTGGATCGCTCTTGATCCGATCCTGAATTGGGCTTTCAGAGGTCCAGGTGGCGATGAACGCTGGTCAGAAATTGTTGTTGGCTCCATCGGCGCCAAGAGGTTCATGAAAGCGGCCAAAGATGTTGGGCTATGCTATGGCGGAATTTTCGTGCGAAATATCGGCACAGGCACGTCATTCCTGAGTGTTGCACGATCAGATCGAGAACTGACTGCCGCTGAAATGGTGAAAATGAGCACTATCGCCACAGAGTTTTTTGCTGACATAACAACAGAAGAACGGATCTCGGGCAAAGCTATTGATGTTTTGCAACGGCTTGCGGACAATCAAAGTATTTCTGAGATTGCCGAAGCCCTGAATATCAGCGAGAGCGCTGTCAAAGCTCGCTTAAATGACGCGCGAAAGAAAACTGGTGTACCAACCACCAACGGGCTTATCGCTCACTTGAGGCGCAAAGGGTTAGTGCAGTAAGAGATTGTCGGAACAGACCTCACCTCCATTAAAACCAGTCTATGCGACGCAAAGAGGCGCGAGTATGCAAACAAAAGAAGATTTGGTTTTAGCGGCGGGAACGCACACGTTTCGTTACCGATCTCCAATGCGTGGTGGGGATCTCCATGTATTCGAGAACATGGATACCGGAGCACAGAGCGTTATAACCAATACGACATACAAGCTCGCTAAGCCGTTCCTTCAGAAAACAGGGCATTTCTATGTCTATCCGAAAGACAAATTACCGGCAGCCGTGTGCACGGGACTTTCCATTCCCACAGTGAAAGAATAGGCGCATCACACTCAGCCAGCCAGTTTCTTTCTAGGCGGGCGTCTTCGCATTTTTGCCGCAGCTGATATGCTCGCAAACCCTTCCTCAGCTTTTTCGAGTATCGCCTGACGCTGCTCATCGGTCTGAGGATGCTTTGACTTCGAACCGGACAGGTGACTTAGCTTTGCCACTTTGGTTTTTTTCCGCTCATGTTCAAGAGGCGGGTATGGAAGCAAATGCGTTCCCCTTGCAGCGTCAATCGGAGCAAAATGATTGTCTTCATAGAAGCGAATGTGGTCAGCTTTGATCGGATACTGACCTTCCGGAAGGATCAATACCTTATCCAGGGGGAACCGTAGAAGCTCGCTTGCGGAAACCAAAGGCCGTTCCTCAGACCGGCGACTAACATGAGCACTATCGTCCAAATCACGGACACGCGACTGGCTTTCGCTTTTTGATGTGATGGTGTGTTTGCCGAGCGCTTGGGCGAGAACTTCGGCGGTCCTGTCGTCCTGAGGTGTCATATAGATCTGAATACCCGCACCGGCCAACAATGACCGTCGATCAGCTTCCCCATACAGCGACGGTGAATCAAGGCCTGCGATAGATTGGGAAATAATGAAAAACCGACCGCCGAAGGCGCGAATGGTCTTGATTGACTGCAACACAAGAGGTTGTCGGCCGAGCTGGTCAAACTCGTCCATGAGAAACATGACAGTATGTGGCTCGTCTGAACCGGGCTCAGACCGTTGCAATGACGAAATAGCATCGGCAAAGAGAAGTCGGATCAAAGGAGCAAGGGTTTTCAGATGTTCGGATTGCACCGAAATATAGAGCGTCTGGGGGTCTTTGCGGAAAGTTGTAAAATCAAAATCGCTCTCTGATGTTGATCGCACCACTGATGGATCTGACCAAAGCTCAAATCCCGCGCCATTGATCACAGAAATATAGCTATCCACAATCTTCTGGGTCTCGCCAGCCATTTCGTTGAATGTTCTTGAAACAATGGGAATGGCTGTCATGTCCGCGTATGATCTGTAATTATCCGTGCGGCGTCCACCTCCGCCCATAATCTCAGAAGCGTATCCAAGCGTCGGATTGCCTTGTTCGATAGCAAACAAACAAGACGCCACAAAAAGCCGTTTCCCTGCTTGATAAAACCCTTTGGCATTATCGCCTTCGACCACAAGAAAAAGGTCGGCCATCGCATTCAAAGCGGTGTACTGCTCATCGGTTGATGCCATATCAGCGATACGCTGAAGTGGATTAAACCGGTGTGTCCTCGTGACTCGGCCCGCAGTCGGTTTGCCTTCCATGGCAGGCATGTCAACATAATCGAACGGTGAAAAATACCAGATTTCATTGCCCAAGCCTTTCTGGCGGTGCACTGATGATTTCTGGAAATTCTCTCCCTTAACATCAAGGACAATGGCAGAACCATTGAAATGAAGAAGGTTAGGCAGCACGAAGCCGATCCCCTTTCCTCGACCCGTAGGAGCAATCATGATCGCATGTGGAAAACGATCGGGTGACGCCGAAATAAATGGCTTGTCACTTTTTGGGCGTCCCAGCTTGCCGTACACGAAACCATTCACATCGAAGCCGCCAATCATCTTGTTGCGTCGGATCTCTGATTTCGATTGAAAATGAGCATCGTCATATTGTGTAAGGCTGCCTCGATAGACACCGGCAACGCCAACAGCGGTCAAAGCGAATGTCACAGCTCCGGTAATCAACAACGCGGACTGTAGAATAGCAGGTGATGCCTCAAGGGTTGCCCAGGAATACCGAAGAAAGAACGGTTGAAGCGGATCAATCGTTGCTACGGATTCCTTTCTAGCTACTACAACGTAGATGGTCGCCAGCATCGAACCGATGTAGCCACCCGCAAGCAATCCGCCGAAAAGCGCCAATACATAGCGCCAGCGAGTTTCAATATCCTGGATCATGGCAAACTCCTGAACTCTTAAAGACTAATATCATCTGACAGGTCTGGTGTGACGCTGTGATCTTTTTCACCAACCTTGATAGCTGCGCTTTGACGGGCGAGCTGCTGGAACTGGTCAACAGGCTCGCTATGGCGCTCGTTCCCATCTGAAACATCAGCTTCGTTGCGAAGCTCAGATCCCACTGCGGCACGAATAGCCGGGTCTTTGATTTCTTCACGCAATGCAGTGTAGTCCCCTGCCCTTACGTCGTCCAAATCTTCTTGCGATAGTTCTTGCGACATGCGCTCAACAATCATTTCGATGGCCGGGACGTCAGACAGTCGCTGATACCTCTCGCCATAGATCAGCTGATCGCGAGCAATGACCTCCTGAAGATCACGTGGAACTTCATAGTCAGCGAAAATATTGGCAGCTTCTTCGGATAGGTCGCGCTCAAGTCGGTCATAGGACACTGGAAGTTGACCCGTAATCTCATCGAGCGCAGAAACTTGCCCATCTACGAGCTGATCAACCTGCCGTTCTGCGGCCTCCGGATCGAACATTGCACCATCTTCGTGCTGCGCAAGATCCAAGTGATTGCGACGCGAAATATCCAGTGAGGTGCGCAAACCAGTTTCGTCACGTTCCATGAGCGCTGGCAAAGCGGCCATATATTGCCGTTCTTCGTTCGTCATAGACGATTCAGATGCCATCAGATCGCGCAATGAATCAACATAGTCGCCCGCTGTTTCATGGCCTTCGTGTTCTGTGCCGAGAGCTGTGGCGGAAACGATCAATGTTTCATACTTGGAGTAAACGCTGTCGCTGTCGAAATTTTCACCCACTCCATTCTCCAGCTCTGCCAAAACTGTGCGCGAGTGGTCCATATCTACCTCTGGGCCGATACCCTGAGCGCGCCAAGCCTCGACTTGGCCTGCGGTGCGATTGGACAACATAAACCGCTCCGCCATTTCTTCGGCATTCGTCCCCGCCCTTTCAAGTCGATCTTCATGCACGGTAAACGCCGCTTCAAGTCGCTGCCTTAGATCGTCCATCGCCATTTCCGATGTACGGTGCGCAGCGGGATCGTCGCCAAGGTGATCACGGACAGAATGAATATCGCGAACAATATCCAAGCTGTAAGGATCGTTATCTTGTGATAGTTCGCGAGCGTGGTGCTCCATGAAGGGCTCCGATACTGCTGCATCCCGCATCAAACGGGTTTCTTCAGCAAATCGCTCTTCCAGATGGGCACGCTCTGCTCCGGGTTCCATTTCCTGAATGTCGGCCCAGGTCTCGCGGGCAGACGCAAAAATTCGTTCAACATCTTGCGAGAAGCGTTCTGTCGGGTCGATGCTAGGCGGTTGGGTGTCGGTTGCAGTCATGAGTGAGCCTCCTTCTTTCAAAATATCAGATGCAGCGGAAAACATGCCGCTCAGTTTCTCCATGAACCCCCCCTGCCCTTCTGAGACGGTGGTCAGGCGGGCTATCGAACTTAGGGATTGGTATTGATTGGCAAAGCTTCTCAGCATTGCTTCGCGCTTCATGCGCTCAACAATCGACATTTTAGGCGCTTCAACGGACGGTGTTTCCTCGCCGGTCATTTTGAGATTGTCGTGTGCTGCGCGATATTCCGTCTCTCGGGGCGGATATTCGACAACACCACGAGACAAACGAGACGAAGCATTCAAAGCGACACCATGTTCATTGGCTATTTTGGCATGAAGCTCTCGCATAACGTCATAGTTAAGTTCCGACTTCATGCTGATAGACAAAAACTGGCCGTGATCATTGCCGCGCTTATCAACGACGAAATGAGCATGGACATGATCAGTGTTGGCATGCAGTGCAGCAACATAGCGCCACTGATCCCCAAAATCGCCTGACCCAAACACCGCCCTGCCCCACTCTTTTGCGATGTTCTCTGCTGCCTCTACATTGGTATCCTTTGGAAAACTCAAAATGATATGATCAGAGTGACCTCGCTTGGGATTACCTGCCCAACTGCTTGTCCATAATGGAACTGTGGTTTCCACAGAGTTCTTGTAAAGGCCGCGCTCAATTCCATTGAAGTTCAACCATGTTGATTTTGTTGCCTCGTCGCGTGTGATGTAATCAAGCTGGCGGCGCAATTCCTTGGGAGAGTGCGCACCTCCATTGCGAACCCGCTTTACAACTGATTGCGGAACTCTTTGTGCATTGCCTGCCATTGCACGGCTGGCGCGCTGCTGACGGGTGCCGAGCCGAAGCATGATCGCCTTTTCTATCGGGTCAGATCGCATTCCCGCGTGGCGACGTCCGATGTTAGGCAACACCTCTCCGATGATGGCGTCTTGAATTGAAACCTGGTTACTCATTCATCGCACCTCCGATTGGAAAGGCTGCTTCCACGAACGCCCTTTGGCGACTTGCAGATACAAAAGCGACCAACTGATTGACCGCCCCATCAACCTTTACGTCGAGCTGCTGCACAAGCCTGCCGTCCCTTGCATTCCAAGTAAGACGCCCCGATTGAGCCAACGCAACGAGCTGGTTTAGGTTCACACCGATGGCGTTGAGCTCTTTTCGCAACGCCGCAAGCGCCTCAATTTCTTCAGTCTGTAGATCCAGAACACCCAAAGAATGGCGAACAAGACGCCTTACACCATCCGACATGGTGATACCAAGCGCCTCAGTTTTTGCTTTGAATGCCGCGTGTTCTTCGTCTGAAACACGACCTCGGACGTTCTGACCGCCGGTAGTTACGCTTCTTTTTTGTTTGCTCAATCTGATTTTCGTCACCGTCGAGCGGTGACGACCGAGCTTTCGCGCAATGGAAGCATCGCTTTCACCCTCAGCAATAAGTGCCTGAATTTTCAGGCGTTCCTTGTTGGTGATGCGTCGTTGTTTAGGCACAGATTTTGGCTCCGTCAAAAGTGTGATAAACTCATACCACAATATACCGTTCCAGCCAACCGACCTTTTAGGCCGGTTTTCGCTCCTTCGGAGAAGTATCACTTGCGAAAATCGAACAGCTTAAAAGGTCTCCGTTTACGCCACCGGAAACCGATGCAAATCGCGTTTCCACAGCAGGTGGCGAAAGCAATGAGGACACACAGTGTCCGAATTTCCGTTTGGTGGCCCGTCACGGCCACCTATGCGCCCTCGCCCGCCCACGGCGGGCGCTAGGGCGCGCGCAGCCCATCAGCGCCACACACGGTCAAAAAAAGTAAGTAACCTCCGCATATCATCGCTTCATCATTTCCGCTTTTATGTTTTTCCGCATTAACGGTTATCAGCAATAGCGTAAAAGCGCATCGCAGCACCAGCGCAACAGCGTCACTCCTTACCTAAGCAACTCCGCAACTGCGTAATTCCTTGTTTACGCATCTGTGTGGTTGGGAGGTTCCGTGTTGACGCATTTCCGCTACTCAGCTATTCCATGAAAGAGCAGTAGGGAACTTCATCGGTTCCGCAAAACATTAAAAGCGGTATTCAACAAATCCGCGCAAGGCCGCTTCCGCAAATCCGCACAAGTGCAATTCAGATGAGGCAAACGACGATGCAGGTAGTAACACTCATTCAAACCAAAGGTGGATCAGGCAAAACCACCTTGGCAATGACCCTGGCGAGCGCAGCTCTTGCCAAGGGTCACAAAGTTCAAATGTTCGACGGCGATGTAAACAAGCAGCTTTTGAGCTGGAAGCCATCCTTCGAAGATGCTGATTGGGCACACATCGAAAAACCTGACTGGCCCGAAGACCTAAAGATTGATGAACCACCAGTTGACGTGAACGAGCTCTACGCAAAGCTTGATGAGTTAGAAGAAAGCGGCACAGATCTCGTGATCATCGACACAAGGCCCGGCAGTTACGAAAGCACTGAAGATTTTGCCAACGCGGCAAACATTGTGTTGATACCTGCGAGACCAGCTCAAGCAGAATGGAGACTGGTACTATCCGCTTTTGAATGGATGACTGCATTGAAAGGCACGCTTGCCAAGGGTGAACGCTTTCCCAAAGTAAAATCAGTTATTGCCAACGTGCCTACAAAAATCATCAAAGCAGCAGCTGGTGTTGGCAGCTCAGGCTCACTCCCTAAGCGCGACCAAGATGTACTGAATAACATCCTCGAAACACCTCACTTGGACACGATGATCCCAAACAGTCGAATTTTGGAAAATCTGTTGTTCCATGGTCCATTGCCTACGGCTGAAAAAGCACATCGAAATGGGCGAGGCGGCAAGCTCATGGCGGATCATTTTGAAGACCTGAAAGACATAGCCGTAAGCCTTTATGACGAAATCATCGAGGGGGACGAACAATGAGCCGTAGACGCCCACCATTAAAAGTAGCTCCGAGTCCAGCGGCTCAACGCGACGAAACCAAGCAAGTCGAAAAAATCGTTGAAAGCAGCCGCGCTCTTCAAGAGAGAATGAAGAAATCGGCTGACAGTCACGGTACAGCAAAGCCAACAAATGCTGTTCTCGATGAAAAACCATCAGCTCCAAAGCCTCGATCCAAGCCGAAGTCAAAGACCGTCGAACAATCGACGCCAAAGCCCGCTGATCAGGCGCCAACCGCTCACGAACCAGAAGCCAAGCCCAAAACGGCTTCACCTTCGCGGCGCATGAGCATTTGCGTTCCTATTAATTTGACTATGCGTAATAGGGCAGGGGAGATTGCTAAAAAGCTCGACAAAGACGCGGACTACGTAATCAACGCCTATCTTAAACGAACCAAACAAGGTCTATTTGAACGCTGGAAAAGCGGACAGCTGGAAGACCTTGCTTCGGATGCAAATCTCCTACTGGATCAGCAAGCAGACAAAGGAACGCGCCAACATAGAATAGACGCAACACTGGAAGAAGCTCTTTCAGATGACATTCGCAGTTTGATGGATGATCCATTGGACCTTGTTACGATCAACAAGAAAGCAGCTGCGTTTTTCGGTGCGGAAATGCTCGCGCAGCTTACAAAGGAATGACCCGCAAAAGCGGGTCATTCCGATCAGCAAGACATGTCGGCAATTGGCTCCATACCTGACAATTGCAATGAATCCTGGCTGGTTACGAAAGCATAGTCACCGCCTTCGCCAATGATCGCCACCATCTTTGACCATTGTTCCTCGTCAGCCTTAAACTCAGACACGACACCATTATCAACCGTGAATGCCGCCTGTTCACCAGATTGCGCGAGCAACACCACCTGCGCCGGGGCGGGGTGGTTTGCGAACTGAACGGAGAGAGTGGCGTTCGATTTGTCGCCAAATACCCGATCAGGATCACAAGCCAACGTGATTGAGTAACCGTTTTCTGCATAGGAAAACACAGTCATTCCACGCGAAATGGATTGTTCCCATTGAGAGCCTGCTAACGCAGGCGTTGCAGCTGCAATGAGGCTCATTGCAAGCGAAAGCCGTAAACTAGTTTTCATCACCACTAACCTTCTATTGACATGTTCAACTCATGGCAGAATCCAAGCAATGTGACAACATGCTTATGAAAGAATGTGCGGACACGCGCCAAGGCGCGCGACATTCGTTTGGTAGTCCGCCGCCACCTTTCGTCAAAGGCGTAAAGGGGCGAGCACCAGCAAAGCTGGCGTCAATCTGTCTAACCGGGTCCTCGCGCTACGCGCTGCGGGCCGCACCATAGACAGATTGACCCCTTGACCCCTCCGCCCAAAGTCGTCGGTCGGGCGTTGCCCTCCCTCCTTTGCCCCCGAAAAACCGTGGGGTTTTTCAGGACAAAGGCGCGAGGCCCCGCCAATGCGGGCAGTTTGTCGCGTGTTGATAGCGCTGTGAGAGAAAGGGAAGCCATGAACGCGGCAAAGGCTGGCAGACAGAAATGGCCTGACAGGTTGAAGATCTCCATGCGGATCAATGGTGAGCTGGTGGAAGTGGGGCAGCGATACCGTGGACAAGACGGGAAGCTCTGCGTTGCCTGGACAGTACCATTCAGCAAGATCAAATACGAGATCATCTATCTCGAACGGGCAGGGCGGCGCTCTTAGCGCTGCCCACGGTTTGAAATCGCCCGCGAGGGAGGTTTCAAACCCAATTTCAAATCTGACCAAAGGTTAGATTGGGGCGAGGCTGGGCGAAGCTCGGTCTCGCCCCAATTTTCAATACTAGCACATAAGAAAGGGCCGCGCGGACGGTCCTTTCTTTCGATCTCTCGGGCTGGCTAAACTTTCGACCAGTCACGTTGCATGAATCGACTGATGCGGCATGTCGTGCCTGTGTCCACACATTCAAAGCATGTGGTTGCGCGGCGGTAGCCCGCAAAACGCTCTTTGATAACCTTGAACGTCTGGCGCTCGATTCCGTCACCAAAGGTCAAAGGCTGCTCGAAACGAACAACGTCACCGTGATTTACTTTCCGGCTCACCAAAGCCGCATTTTTCCGGCAACGCTCACGCCACGACACGGCATATTCGCGGTCAGTTTCGCTCAACAGGTCAAGCAACTTCTTGGGGGCCATTGCCTCACATGGACCCATGCTTTCCTCCATGTCCTTGTAGCACCATTCGCCACCACCGCGACGGGTCAGGATCACGGCTGCAAAAACATACCGGCCCAAGCTATCACGGGTGTATCCATAGGTTTCGGTTTCCTCTGTTTTACAGGTCACTTCAACGGCGACATACCAGACTGATCCCTTGCGGGTGGTGAGGATGGGCCGCATGGCCCGGTCCTCGTTCTCAAATGTGACAAGACGCTCAATCTCTGCCTTTTCGTCACGGGGCGGGGTGTAGTGGCAGGTCCAGCCCATTACGCTGCCTCCGACACTGCGGACACGTTCTGCTTGTCCAACACATAATCAAAAGCTTTCTGGGCCTGCGCTGCCGCCTTAAAAATAGCGTTCTTGTCGTCCTTAAGTGCTTTCAACCACCCTTCAACGTAAGCTGCGGTTTGGTCAAAATGCGGCTCAAACCCCAGATGCACGGCAAGAAATGCGCTGAAAATCTCGGCTTCAAGTTCTCCCATGGAATACTCGGCACGGTTCGCAAACTTCTTCTGGGTGCCAATGCGGTGATCGGCCAAGACATAATGCCCGATTTCATGGCTCAAGGTGCCGTAGTATCCAGCTGCATCGTAGAACGTGGCAACAGGTGGCATATGAACCTGATCGTTTTTCGGGTCATAGTAGGCTTTTGGTTTGTCACTGGTGACAATCTCAGCTCCGATAGCGTCAAAGAATGAATCAAGTTCCGGGTTCGCTTCGGTGCCAAGATCGCGGGGCGGTTCAGGGCGAATATAGTATTCCTCGGGCAAGCCTTCGATCTGATCGACGTTGAAAACGCTGAAATACTTGACCACGCGCACGGTTTCGGCCTCGCCATCGACCTCTTTTTCATAGGTTCCATAGTAAACCGATTTCGTGGACTTCGCGCCCTTTTTGACGCAACCGCCCAAATCGAGAGCTTGCTTAAACGTCATCCAGCGCGCGGACTGGTAGCCATGCATCATGGCTGTCGCCCAAAGCATCAACACATTGACGCCCTGATACTTCTCGCCATTGTGCCGCAACGGGAAAGATGCACCCGCCATGTCACCCGTCCAAGGTTTGCGCCAAGGCGGGGTGCCTGCCTCGATCTGCTCAAAGATCGTGTCAGTAACGTGCTGTTTAATGTCGAACCGTGCTTTTGCCATGTCTGGCCTCCTTGTGGTGCGCCCGTTTCGATCTGGTGCCGAAAATGGGCATCGGGGTTTCTGGACAGCGCGAATGCGCCTGCTCCTGAAACTTCGAATGCGATGAAAGAAAGGATTAGGAGCCAGCGGGCCAAATCGACATGACTGGCGCGGGCAGGCGGTGTAGCCGCCAACACGGGAATGTCTATTTTGCTTGCTGGCGGCGGCATCCCTGCCGCCAACTAGCCGAAGTGGCGTTCGGCTTGCCCGAACCCCAAGGCTCAATACCCAGCAGGATACGGATGATGGTGTGGGAGTTGGGCATTGGCCGTCGCGACGCGATGAGCCATGTCCGGAGCTGCAATCGTTATAGCTCAAATGGGTGGGGGATAATGAAAATTGCTTAGATTTGTGCTATCGAGAGCGTGCTCACATTTGCTAAAACTTACAGATTGAAAGGATGAGACTATGCCTAACCCAATTTCTTTAGACATATCGAAGCGCGCGCAAGTGCATGTTGGTCGCGATGCGGCTTATAATCAGCGATTAACGTTCGAAAGTTCGGACGTAGCGTTCTTGATGGATGTCTACGGCATAGCGACAACCGGACAGAATAAATTTATTATACATCTCGATCCGGGCAGATGGACGGTGAAGCACGAATTTAAACAATTTGGTGAAGTCTCACCTTGGCTTCTCGGCAAAGGAAAGGTTCTTAATCATCAATTTGCTTATTTCGATGACGGTGGTGAAAACGAGGGTGATCATGACTTTAACGACGTCTTGTTACGAGTATATTACAACTACAACGATCCAGGAATAATCCGAAACCTTAGGATTACTCCAATCACCGGTACTCCAAATTTACAGTTTAAGTCGACCAAATGAAGTCAAAGGCGAACGAAGCCGCCCTGCCGCGCGCGGCTTCCCGAACACGGGAAAGGGCGGTCTCTCGACCGCCCAGGTACGTTAGCGCCTTAGTCCTGATTTTCCTCCTTCGGTTTGGCAGGGAACGCAGCCATTTCCACGCCGGGGAACATGTCGTGCTTCACTGTGACCGAAGTGACGTTGCCGTCGTCGTCGGTGTTCAGGAAGAGAACCCCGCAGGTGTTCCAGAAGTTTGTGCCGTCTTTTTCGCCGGTTTTAACGCGCAGTTTCAGAGCTTGTGCCATTTTGTAGATCCTTCATCTTGTGTTTCGATAAACAATCTTTGGCGTGCAGCTAAGAGGGGTGTGTCAGCAGGTTTTTTGTCTCGCGAGGAATGCCCGTAGGGCAGGGGAAAATACCTGTTGAAGCGGTTCTTGAACCGCGGCTCTCCCCGGCTGCGCGCGATGTTTTATCAGATAGAAACACATATGAGGGATCGGAAATGGCGCCCCAAGCTCGACTGTGATTATGACAAGCAAGAAAGGCAAAGGCGTTTGGATCAGCTGAAGAAGCTCCAACACCCATCGACAATGACGGCTGTCTCAACACAGGCTAGATGATGCCGCCGACATGTACCCTGTGGAGATCCGCATTCCATACAAGCCAATCTGGAAAATCAGAAAGGTGCAGGCCCGGGCAACACGAGAGACAGGCCCGAAGGGATGAAAAGCGCGGCAGGGCGGCTCCGCCGCCTGGACAAGTCGATCGTTACCCGCACGGGCCGATCCACGCTGACCTTGGCGACCATGCGGGCCTCGCCAGATGCTGGCTCGTAAGAGACAGTAGCCGGCGTTTTGGCCGCAGGGAGACAGGGCAGGGGGGTTCGGAGCGAAAGCCGGCATGCCGGCTGAAGCTTAGAGCACGGTCACGAGCTGCAAGCTCGGGATGGCCCAAAACCCTTTCGAAACCGTTCCGAAACCCTTACTGAAAACAATGTCCAAAAGTCATTAACTATCTATAAGGGGCGTTAAATAGCTACTGGAACTGTGAGCATTCTTTCACTACGGTTCTCCCCGACGACATGAAAACGAAGATCGTAATCGTCCACGGCGCTCACGGTCTTCAATCGTCACCGGAAAAAGTGAAACCAAGGAGATCACGATGGCACACTACACACTAAACGTCCCTGTCAAATATGACGACAACGGCACCGAGAAAACGAGCTTTCGCCGCGTCGGAGCTGTTTTCGAAAATCAGCGCCGCGACAAAGACGAAACCGTTCTTTCGATCAAACTCGACTTCCCCGTTGGCGCGACCGAGCTGGTGGCCTTCCCAGCTAAGGCAGCCGACGAAAACGACGGGACCGAATAGGCTAAACGCGGCGGGCGGCCGACACCGGCCGCCGCCTAGCCGGGCTACTTGTCCCGGCTTTTGACCTCGAACGTGATTTTCAGAAAAACCAAGTTGATTTCGATAGCCAAGCTCAGGTCGATGCGCTGAAGCTGCTTTCGGATTGTCTTCAATCTGCGCGCTGCGATGCGACGAAGGCGCGTTGCTGTTTTACGAATGTATTTCATGATCTGTCTCCTTAGTGAATAAACGAGGCAGAAAGACACGGCGGGAAAGGGGACCAGTCAACACGCGCGGCACGCGCCCGAAGGCTTGGTGTTTACAGGTTCCCGCGCCGTGTAAATTGGCCGATGGTGTTCATGGAGACAGGCAGGGTATATTTGAAAGCACCCCGCAACGCATTGCAGCTAGGGTGACAAGCTAGGGGGCTTCAGCCCCCGCGCCTCCGGCGCTCCCCCGAGGATATTTTTAGAAAGATGATGAGAGAAGATGAGCAAAACAGGAAAGTGCGGGCATTGTGGCTATGAACCGGTAGCGATGCGCGCCAAGATTTGTCCAAATTGCCACGGAGAAGACCCCATACTTGCTGGCGCAACCTTGGGAGATTGGGGCAAGGTTTTGGGGTTGGTCGGTGTTGCTTTGGCGCTGATGATTGGGATGATCGCTGTATTCGGGTTTCCCAACTAAGCGCGGGGAGAAACGGGAAAAGCGGCCCCGAAGGGCCGCTAACCGTGTCAGCCGAAGCCGATCAGGGAGTTCAAAACGACGACGACGCCAACAACGATGGCAAACATGAAGCCTTGAACGGTCAGAACCGATTGGTAAACGTCTGACTTCCTGACCATGTTGCTCTCGATGTGTTCGAGGCGGCTCATTAGTTGTTCGAACTGGTCTTTGCTCATTTGCTCGCTCATGGTGAGATCCTTTCTTAATTTAGGTTGAAAACCGTCTAAAAGCAATGAAAGCACTGCCCCATGCGGTCGCAGGCATTTGGACACGCCACGTCAAGGACGGCCTGCAAGGCCGCGTGCGAGCTGCGCCCTCTTTGGCGCAGCGAAGTCCTTTACGGGTGTGGGATAATGCAAAGACCGTGTGGGGTGGGGATGTTCGGCCCTGGGCCGCGCGACCAGCGGGGACCAGGTTAACAGCCGGACACGATCTGCACGGGTCGATCTTGGCGCACCGAGTCAGGAAATACCGCCGCGCAATGCGGCTTCTGCGCGAATAGCGCACGTCCCTGATGCAGATGGCCGCAAGGTTATCTGGGGCAGGGACTACACAGGCAGGTAGCCACCCTCAAAAGAGGGTGAGCTGATCACCTGCAATGGCTGGACCCGTCCCGAGATTTTCAAGACGCTCTGCGCGCTCAGCCTCGATGCGATTTGTGCGCTCTTTTTCAGCGGCTTCCCATTGGGCGGCGCGCTCTTTCTGCTTGGCAAACGGATCGCCATTGGCATTGAGAAAGACCGTCGCGGCGGCGGTATAGGCGCCAGTGAAAACCTCAAGGGAAATACTGTTGCCGCAAATGATCTTACCAGCAAGGCCACGGGCTGCGCATTGCAGATAGCACATATGATAGGTCGATCGCGAAAGCTCTACAGCCTCGATCCAGACGGTTGTTTCCAGATTATGACCCTTACCCTCGATCACGTCAGCCACCGCCATAAGCATTCCCCCTGCGCCTGCTGCTGGTTCCTGCAAGGTAATGAACCCTTGTTCTTCAATCATCTGGTCAACGGCAGATAGGTTGATTTCGGCCATGAGGCGCGAAACTTCGTAGGGCGTGAAAAACTGCCCTAACCTGCTGTCCAGTGCGCCGATCTCACCGGCGACCATGCCCAGAAAATCGCAACCACCATTGCCAATTTCGCCTAGGGCAATGCCCATGAGTTCGGGCATTTTGCGCACATCGTCCTTGTCGCGGTAGCGTCCAACAACTTCCATATATTGCGCTTCTAGGGCGTCCTTTTGCTCGGCAAACGGGCTGGCCTTCTTAGCCAACGCGCAATAGCCCATTTCGCAGAAGTCGGAGAAAACCTCGGTACGGTATTTTGAGCGGTCAATATCGTTAATCAACCGCACAAATTCTTTCGCTGCTGGTGTCATGCTGCCACCTCAGAAATATAGAAATCCTCTGGGCGTCCGTTCAACTTGTCGCCTGCGCGATTGGTCAAACCGACCGAGTTTTGGTTTGGCTTGAAGGTGATGAAATATTGACCGTGGCAATCAAGGGTGACGGCGTAACCGTCATGGACCCAGCGAACGGGTTTTCCTGCATCAACGGCGGCTTTGATTTCTTCGATGGTCATTGTTCAATCACCTTTTCAACGGCTGTATCCTCGCTGCCGCAATCGTCGCAAACGGTGTGGTCGAAAATCGCGCTAAGCTCCCATTGCTGAAGCTCTGCATTCCATTCGGCGTAAGCGTCCTTTCGGACGTTCTCGCCGCCGCAAGCACCGCAATGGATGGTCACGTCAGGATCGGGGCGGGGGATGGTGGCTGTCTGGTTCACTGGCCTGCCTCCACCCAATCAACCGCCCATGCGTCCATTGAGGCCAGCGTTTTGCCGTATGGATCGGCAAGCGCAAGGTCTGGTTTTGTGGTGGCAGCGCGGTGATGGTCGCGGCCCAAAACCCGCAATGTGACTTCACATGCTGATTGAACAGTTTCCGTTCCCGTCCGGTCGGGGTGGTCAATCGTCAGCTTAAACATGCGATTCATCCTCCACAGAGAAGACAACGGTTTCGTTTTCAACTGTGTAGGCAACTTCCTTGGAAAGAAGCTGACGAGCTGCGCTGGTGGGTAGGTTTGGAAAGGTGTCGCAAACCACCTTAACCATTTGCGCCCGATCTTTTTCGAAGGCATAGCCATTGATCGCCCAAGCAATAATGCCGGGTGTGTGAACTGCTGGGGATGAACCCAAACGATATGTCGTCATAGATTTGTCCTTTGTGGTGCGACGTTTCGGGCTTGGTGCCTTCTTTCCGCCGATGGGCTGCGCCTCGGCTCTCTGATCTGACCGGAAACGCATGTTTCCGGCGGAACAGAGTGGAGAGGGCGTAAGCCCGACCCACGGGCCTGAACGGGACTGTCAACGGTCTCGGGGCAGGGGTGGTGCGGCCCGCAGCGTAGCGAGGACACGGCCCTGACACGCGACGACCGCGCAGCGGGCGCTTGCCGATTGACCGGCCAGGGCAGGTCTGTTGGGCGGACAAACAAGAAATGGAAAACTGCCTGATCCGATAGAGCGCAAGCGGAATCGGGTCAGACCTTTGGGATGTGCGATCTGCGCGCCTCGCGCGGATCTCGAAAGACTGACTGCGACAGTCGGTCGTTACCCTCAAGGGCCGATCCGCGCTGTCTAGGGCAACCATGCTGGCCGTGTCGGGTGCTGGCTCATGTGAGACAGAAACCGGCACACTAGGCCGCAGGGAGACAGGGCAGGGGGGTTCGGGGCGAAAGCCGGCATGCCGGCTGAAGCCTAGAAAGCGCGATTGTTGCCAGACTTGGGATTAACTGCTGGCCTTGAAATAAGATTTAGGAACACCACATTGGAATCTGCATGACGCCTCGGTACAGAAATTCTGTTCAGTGCACTTTTTGTCTATCCAGGGGAAAAAAGTGCCAGAGGGAGTATGAACCGGTTACGCAAGACACCGGGCACTGGAAAAGTTTGAGCATGACAGAGCCGAAAGGTGACGCCATGTCTGGAAGGAACTGTTCGGAAGTGAGTAGGCTCGCCATGAAGGGGAGCATCAGCTTATGCCCGAACTTTCATTTGCGGCAAGTATTGCCGAAATGATCGCGGCCCTCGCGACGCTCGGGGTAGCATACCTCGTGTATCGCCAGAGCCGCAAAAAATAATCGAAGGGGCTGCATCTGTGGCCCCTTCTTTTTTAGGCTGCGAACTAAGTTAAACCTTCCTCATATCTAGAGCTTCCGTAGGGGTTAGCAGGACCATACTTGATGCCAGCCTCTTCAAACCAGCCGTAATAACCGCATAACCATGCCCGGTGAAGGCCCGAGCGCGCTAACTTGCGGCGCATCCAGCGCGGCGCTTCCCAGCCGCCGTACGCATAAAGATAAACACGATGATATGCAGCCTTCATGACTTTGGCCCTTGCCACGGGTTAATCACATCAAGCCTAAATGCCTTAAAGGGTGTCGTGTCTCGCGAGGCGACAGGCGCGGTATTATTCGCAATAGCGATAGAAGCAATTTGCCCATCTGCAAAACCAACGGCGATGCCCTCACTGCGGACTAAGGCCATTCGCATACCGTAGTAGTAAGCAGCGGTTGCATCGAATGGCAAAATTCTGCCCCTGAATTGGTCCTCAATGATGTGGGCCACAGCGTCTTGTAACTCTGCCGCCCGCTTTCCGTTGGGTAGACAATGCGCCCCAAACATAAGCTCCGCTGCAGTGATTGACGTTAGATACAGATTTGTCGGCTCCTGCTGATCCAACCACTCCACGACATTTGGATTGGGGGCGGGCTTTTGAAGCTCAGAAATTACGTTCGTGTCGAGAATGATCATTCTAGCTCCAATGGCTGTGCAGCGGTTTTGTCTCTGGCAATGTCTAGCTCATCACCTTCGATACCCTCGAAGCAAGCCCGTAAGCGTGTGCCAAATCCACCCTTCTGTTCCGCCTCGAAGGTTTCAACCAAAAGCGCTCTAACCTCGGCCTCGGCACTTCGGTTGTTCTGCGCCGCCCTGTGTTTCAAGGCTTCGTGAATTTCGTCTGGTAAGTTTCTGATCGACATATTTCCCATAGGCTCACTCCTTGATGGCAATTTACAAAGTGATAGCAACTTTTAAGGATGATAGCAAACAGAAAAGTGCTATCAACCTGCACACTGGAAGTTAATTGTCACAGCACGAAGGACAAAAAAAGGCCCCGTCGCATGTCGCGAACGGGGCCAGTTGATCCTCACCACAAGGAATTTCTATCAGGTGGACGGGGCGTTTCGTCCTTCAGGTAGTTCGGCGACCGTGGCGCATGGCAGCACCTCGTCAATCCTGTTCAGATAAACGGCCATGGCGACCGTCAGGTCTTTCAGATCGGCTTGCTCGGCCATGTCGTGAACGCTGGCCCAATGCGGAGCCTTGCTGGTCCATGTTCCTCGTTGTTCCTGGCTAACGTCCTGCGCCACGGTTGGCGCGGCGACTGCACCCAGACCGGCCAGCTCATCGGTCAACGGTCGTAGCATGTTTTGAACATCCGCATCCTCGGCACGATTGGACTGCGCTGATTTCAAAATAAGCTGCAACGTCTCAACCATTTTCAGCACACGACCTTCGTTCGTTTGGTTCACAAAAGGCATGACTGCTCATCCTCATCAACGGTTTCGGTCTCTTTCAGAATATCGCGCAATACCGTCTCAGCATCTTGCTTCGCGTCTGCCAAAAGCCGGTAATAGCCACCAAACTCGTCCGGCACGTTCGGCCCCGCCAAGTAGTACGGACGGAGCGGGCGGTTTCCGGTGTAGCGCTTCACCCCAATTTTTCCGATATGGCCCTCAATTTGATATTCGCGGGGTCGGCCATCGGGGCCGGGTGCGGTTGGTATCCATTTGAAGCAGGTCATAGATCGTTTCTCCATCGGTGGATGGGGCAGGGCGCTAAGCGCCCTGCCATTGTTTTCACGCCATGCCTTCGGGCAACCATGCGTCGATCTTGGCGGCTTGCTCGTCGGTGACGTTGTGCGCTTTGCGCATGTCGGCATCGGAAAACAGCTTCTCCAACTTCTCGGCCTTCTCGCCCTTTTTCAGCTTGGCAAAGGTAGTGGCGGTCGGATGATCTTCGGACAGGTCCAGAAGATCGCGCCAAATCTCGACCATGTAAGGACCACCAACGCGACCAAAGAAGTTTTCAGCGGTCGGCGTCCAAACCTCGCGAATGCTCGGCTTGGTTTCCTTTGCTACCATCGCCGCCAGCTTGGCCTCACCACCTTGATACTGCGCAGCCAGAAAGCGGGTCAGTTCGCCTTTGATGTGATCCGCACCCTTCTTGCGGAACGCGCGGAAGGATGCGCCAAGGTCTTTTGCATCGTACATGTCGCGCGGCGGATTGCTGGTCAGACGTTCGTCCAGTTCATAGCCATTGCCCTCGGTGGTGGGCCAGTTCGGGACAGTATTCATGGAAATTCCAAAGGGAGTTTTCCAGAAAAGATTGTGGCTCAACTGGTAGGCCAGAAGGTCGATCAGCAAGTCAGGATCGCGCAAGATCGCGTGTTGCTGCGCCCCTTGGGCGATGCGAGACAGATCGTCGGCCAGCTTTTGAGAAATAGGCGACTTCTTCACATCACTGTTGCCAGTGCTGTGCGCCGATTTTTTGAGAATGCCAGCGTCGATAGCAGCCTGTTTATCTTCGGGCTTCACCATACCAGCCGAAAGTTTCACCGCGCCTTCGCGGTCCACATAGACAAACGCGCCTGCATGGGCCTTCTGTTCTTCGGTGAAATCACCGTCAAGGATCACCTGCAAGGCATCAAGCTCTGCTTGGCCTTCCTCGTCCAACACGCCACCATCTTCAAGCTCGCCCAACTCGTCAAAACGCTCAACCTGTTCTTCGGTCAGGATGCCCTCAACCGGATAGATACGGCCAAACTTTTCCAAACCCATACTGTAGGTGCACACATACGGCTCGGTGACTGTATCAACCCACTTCCAGCCTTCGGCCTCGCAAACTTCCTTCGCGGCGGCGTCCAGTTTCGCGTTGAACACCTCGTCCAGAATTTCGGGGTTGTCGAATAGGGTAACTTCGGCAAACAGATCACCGCCGATCTTGCCACCTGCTGCTTTATAGGCTTCCTCGCCTACGTAAACTGCGCGACGGTTGGACCCTTCCACACTGTCAGGTTTCAGCAAGCTTTTCAGTTGATAGTCAGACCAGCTTTCGCCGCGAACATGCTCCAAAACCTCAAGGCTGCGTTTCTCGTCGTCGCTGATCGTGAAACATGCAGCCATGCTTAGATTGATTTCGCCTGCCGCCAATGCCTCGATGATCGGATCGGACAAATGCGCCAGCGCAAGGCGGCGATAGACGTGCTTTTCCGTGACCGCGAAAGAGCGAGCGATAGCGGCTGGTGTCGATCCTGCGGCTTCCATTTTGCCATAGGCACGGATTTCATCGGCGGGTGACAGATCGCGTCGTGCCACGTTCTCGGCATAAGCCCATTGTTCGGCGGTTTCTGCGTCCGGTGCCAGCATCACCATAGGGTTTGCCAGTTCGGGGCGCGTATCTGCCATGTTCGGGTGTTGTTCTGCGAGATACTGCAACGCGCGCAAGCGGCGACCGCCTGCAACAATGTCGGCTCCACCCATATCGTCGCCAAGGCCAGCGATAGGCTGGATCAGACCAGCGGCCCAGATGCTTTGTGCCAGTTCGGCAACTTCATGCTCGGGAACATGTTGGCGCGGGTTCAACGGGGAAAGTGTCAACATAGCCAGCGGAATGCGGGCTTCGGTTGCGATGATTTTGGATTGCTTAGTCATTAGGTTCATCCTTGTTTGGTGGTGAGATTTTGTGTTATGGATGCCCCAGCCCTGACGGGCTGAGGCGAGAGGGCTTAAATGGCCCCATGCTGGATCAGGAAGCGGCGTCCGATACCAAACTGATCGCCCTTCCTGAGAAGCGCCCAAGCCTCGGCAATGTGGCGCTTCTTCTTTTCATTGCTCATGTGTTTCACCTTCCTTTCTGCTTGTGGTGATGGGTGGGAAGGGCGTTTGCCGCCCCTCCCTTGGACCTGCTCAACAGGCCAGCCTCGGTGCGGGATCGGGAGAATACCCCGCCAACCGAACTCAGTAATCGCTTGGGAAAAGGATGGTCAGAACGCGGCGTGTCTTGGTGACTTCTGACGGATCATCCGAACCGCCTTCATAGTTCGCGTCATAAAGGTCGATCTTGAACCAGACCGCCTTGCCTTCAATCTCAAGCCGCCCCATTGAACGCTCGCCATATGGGTCCATTTCTTCGGTGAAGTCTTCGAACTTGCGCACGGCCAAGATGCAAGCCGCAACAAAAGCGGGGCCTTCTGCATAAACGGCACGGGTCACGACCCAACGTCCTACGCTCTCGTCCAGCATGATCATCTTGCGAAAAGCATCGTTTTGCTTGGCAATCGCCTCACGGCGCAACGCTTCGCCAAACTGTTCAACAGTCACTTTGTCGATCTTGATAGAAGTCATAGATTTTTCCTTTGTGGTGCGACGTTTCGGGCTTGGTGCCTTCTTTCCGCCGATGGGCTGCGCCTCGGCTCTCTGATCTGACCGGAAACGCATGTTTCCGGCGGAACAGAGTGGAGAGGGCGTAAGCCCGACCCACGG
>NZ_CANMFT010000012.1 GCF_947497285.1 uncultured Aliiroseovarius sp.
GCACCGAGATGGTGATGCCGGGCGACAACCTGAAGTTCAACGTTGAACTGATCGCCCCGATCGCGATGGAAGAGAAGTTGCGCTTCGCCATCCGCGAAGGCGGCCGCACCGTTGGTTCGGGCGTTGTCTCGAAGATCATCGAGTAAGAACGCATAGCGTTCTGACAGTGACAGGCAATGTGGCGGTCACGCCAAATCTGCCGAGAGCCTGATCCACAGTGAAAGAAGAAAGGGCGTCCCGCGGGACGCCCTTTTTGCGATCAAGCAAGGCTGAGATAGCAATCAACGTTCAGGGCGCTTCATCAGATACCCTTTTCGCACGCCCGGATTAGCCTCTATTGCCTTGATCATCTTGCGAATGCGGTTGGGTTTGTTCCAGTCAGGAAGGCGTTTGTTCAACTGACGCAAAGCGGCTTTCACCTGTGCATCGTCAAAATCCTGAACGCGCCTTTTGGCAATGCTGGCCTTTGTGATCGGGTTTGTGTGCAAAAACACCACAGTGTCATTTGGGCAGTAGGCGACAGGTTTGAACCAGCGCTGCAGCCGTCGCATTTGTGCAGGGATCCACGGAAGTCGCCAGTGATAGAAATCCTGCTGAACCACAAGGGACTGACCGGCGATCAGGTGGGGAAAGAAAGTTTCCGCCATTCGGTCCATGACCACGTCTGATTTTGAGGCATCCATGACAAGGATCTCGATCGGTCCGCCCTTCCAGTCTTTCGTCTCAATCGCGCCGGGCCGATGGACGACGCGGTCTGCCCAAGGTGCCAGTAGCTGCTTCGACAGCGGAAGGATGTTTTCACCTTCGAACGGTTGAATGCCGTTTTGATACAGCACGCGCTCTTTCGTCGCCTCGTCCGAGCGGAAATGGTCATAGGCAAAAACGCGGGCCAGTTTTCCAGCGTCCTGTAGCCCCGCGGCAAGTCGCGCGGTCGAGCCGCCAACATAGCTTCCCAGTTCGACAACCTCGCCCACATCTTGTGACCAGTGTGCCGTCAGCCAGTAGTAGAGCTGCTGTTCTTCTGCGGCCAGCATCGTCGGCACATGCGCGACCTGTTCGGTGCGGTCTTGGGGAACGTCGCGCCACGGCGATTTTGCGAATACAGCTTCGATCTCACTCATGATGGGCAAGCTTAGCGTAGGTGTTTGCGAGGAAACAGGCACAGAATGAGCTGTGGCGCGCTTTCTTCACCGAAAGGCCTTGAAAACCCCTGCGCCTTGCCGTAATCCCAGCCTCGGTCCTAGGGGTATAGCTCAGTTGGTAGAGCGACGGTCTCCAAAACCGTAGGTCCCGGGTTCGAGCCCTGGTGCCCCTGCCATCACCTTCCGCTGCATTGATCATTATTGGACCGATCAGGTGCGATTGTCGCGGTCTGTGGTGCAACGAGGCTTGAAAACCCCGCGCGCATTGCGTAATTGACCGCCTGACTCATGAAAGGTTGAGAACCAAGATGACCAATCCGCTGCAATTCATCCAGCAGGTGCGTGCCGAAGTGTCCAAGGTGACATGGCCGACCCGCCGGGAAGTGTTCCTGACAACAGGTATGGTCTTCGTGCTGGCTGCGCTGACGGCTTTGTTTTTCTCACTGGTGGATCTGGGTATCCGCAGTGGCCTGGCCGCTGTGCTTGGCCTGTTTGGCTGAGTTTGTGCCTGACCCCTTGAAATGAGGTCGTTTCAGGGGTAGTTCGGGCGACACTTCGGGACGGGCGTGTGGCGATTCGAGTTACACGCCGCTTTTTTGTTCCCGAAAACGGAATTTGAACTGGCCCATTGGGCGCAAGAAGGCAGAGGCTGATATGGCGAAACGGTGGTATTCGGTGAGCGTGCTCTCGAACTTCGAAAAGAAGATCGCCGAGCAGATCAAGGCATCTGTTGTAGAGAAAAACCTTGAAGATGAGATCGACGAGGTTTTGGTTCCGACAGAAGAGGTGATCGAAGTTCGCCGCGGTAAGAAAGTCACCAGCGAACGCCGTTTCATGCCCGGCTATGTGTTGGTGCATATGGAAATGTCGGACGAAGGCTATCACCTGATCACCTCGATCAACCGCGTCACAGGCTTTTTGGGTCCGCAAGGTCGCCCGATGCCGATGCGTGATGCCGAAGTGAATGCGATCCTGAACCGTGTTGAAGAAGGCGTTGACGCGCCGCGCACGCTGATCCACTTCGAAATCGGTGAAAAGGTTGCCGTGACCGATGGCCCGTTCGAAGGCTTTGACGGCATGGTGGAAGAAGTAGATGACGACAACCAGCGCCTGAAGGTGACGGTGTCGATCTTTGGCCGGGCCACCCCGGTCGAACTGGAATACACGCAGGTCACCAAACAGGCCTGACGCGTAAGCCGCCCGATCGGGCGGGCGTGGGAGGGGCAGGGATCGCGATCCCCAACCCAGACCACGACAATGGAAGGCAAAGGGACGCGTCCCGGAGCTGTTGTTAAAGGAGAAGCCAAATGGCTAAAAAACTCGCTGGCACAATGAAGCTGCAGGTTCCTGCAGGTCAAGCCAACCCCAGCCCGCCCGTCGGCCCCGCATTGGGTCAACGCGGCATCAACATCATGGAATTCTGCAAGGCGTTCAACGCCAAGACGCAGGACATGGAGCCCGGTGCACCGTGCCCCACCGTGATCACCTATTATCAGGACAAGTCCTTCACCATGGATATCAAGACGCCGCCTGCGTCTTATTATCTGATCAAGGCTGCTGGTCTGAAATCGGGTGCCAACAAGCCCGGCCACGAAACCGTGGGAACCGTGACCGCAGCGCAGGTGAAAGAAATCGCCGAAGCGAAAATGAAAGATCTGAACGCGACTGATATCGAAGCTGCGATGTTGATCGTTCTGGGCTCTGCCCGGTCTATGGGCATTGAGGTGAAGTAAGATGGCTAAACTGGGTAAACGCACCACAGCCGCGCGCGAAGCATTCGCCGGCAAGGAAAATGTAAGCGTCGAAGAAGCTGTCGCGCTGGTCAAGAACAACGCCAAGGCCAAGTTCGACGAAACCATCGAAATCGCCATGAGCCTGGGTGTTGACACGCGTCACGCCGATCAGATGGTTCGCGGTGTTATCGGTCTGCCCAACGGCACCGGTAAAACCATGCGCGTCGCCGTGTTCGCACGCGGTCCGAAGGCTGAAGAAGCCGAGGCCGCTGGTGCAGACATCGTTGGCGCCGAGGATCTGATGGAAGCGGTCCAAGGTGGCAAGATCGATTTCGATCGCTGCATTGCCACTCCTGACATGATGCCGATCGTCGGTCGTCTGGGTAAAGTCCTTGGTCCCCGCAACCTGATGCCGAACCCGAAGGTTGGCACGGTGACGATGGACGTCAAGGAAGCTGTTGAAGCTGCCAAGGGCGGCGAAGTTCAGTTCAAAGCTGAAAAAGGTGGCGTGGTTCACGCTGGTCTGGGCAAGGCGTCGTTTGACGAAGCCAAGCTGGTCGAAAACGTGCGTGCCTTTATCGAGGCCGTTCAGAAGGCCAAGCCGACGGGCGCCAAAGGCACCTATATGAAGAAGATCGCGCTAAGCTCGACCATGGGTCCGGGCATCACGATCTCGGTCGACAACGCCACAGGCAACGCCTGATCTAAGGCTGACAAGACACACCAAAGGGCGCCCGATGTGGCGCCCTTTTCTTGTATCGGTTTTCCCCTTTTGCGCTGGTGCCCTTTTCGTGCTAGCATTTCGGAGTTCCTAAGGGCGACGTGTTGAAGCGCGCGCCCGTTTAGGGGTTGGAAAACCTTTCCAAACATCCTACATACCCCTTGCAGCCCAGCGTGCGATTCGTCGTGCGCTGTTTTGCATTTCGTCCGAGACGGTGGGTGACGCTGGTGGGCCAAGCTGAAAAGCGACAGCGCGCAAGGGTCATAATTCCTGCCTGAGATGGGAAATGAACAAAAGAATTCTCGTGGCCGCTTGGCCTTGGGGCGATTTTGCGAAGGACCCGTATAACGGACCCGATTGCCGGGTTTTCTCTGAAAATCTGGTGAAATAAGAGCCGGAGGGTCTGACCCTCCATACTTGGAGTAAAACTGTGGATAGAGCCCAGAAAGAGAAAGTGGTCGAGGAACTCGGCCAGATCTTCGAAAGCTCTGGCGTTGTAGTGGTTGCCCACTACGCGGGTCTCACGGTTGCCGAGATGCAGGACCTGCGTTCGCAAATGCGCGAAGCTGGCGGGTCGGTGCGTGTTGCCAAGAACAAGCTCGCCAAAATCGCCTTGGAAGACAAGCCGGCCGCTTCGATCGCCGACCTTCTTTCAGGCATGACCGTTCTTGCCTATTCCGAAGATCCTGTGGCTGCGGCCAAGGTCATGGAAGGCTACGCCAAGACCAACGACAAGCTCGTTATTCTTGGTGGTGCCATGGGTGAAACGGCGCTGGATTCGGCCGGTGTCAAAGCTGTTGCCGCTATGCCGTCGCGTGACGAGCTTATTGCTTCGATCGTTGGTTGCATTGGCGCACCTGCTTCGAACATCGCTGGGGCCATTGGCGCGCCTGCTTCGAACATCGCATCCATCTTGTCCACAATCGAGGACAAGGCTGCTTAAGCAATCTGAGCCCCGTGTAGCGAAATATCGCCTCACGTTGGAACACATCTAATAACGGAAAGAAGTCAAATGGCTGATCTGAAAAAACTTGCAGAAGAGATCGTGGGTCTGACCCTTCTCGAAGCACAAGAACTGAAAACCATCCTCAAAGACGAGTATGGCATCGAGCCCGCAGCTGGCGGCGCAGTGATGATGGCAGGCCCCGCTGGCGACGCTGGCGCAGCTGCTGAAGAAAAAACCGAGTTCGACGTCGTTCTGAAGAACGCCGGCGCCTCGAAAATCAACGTGATCAAAGAAGTTCGCGGCATCACCGGTCTTGGCCTGAAAGAAGCCAAGGAGCTGGTCGAAGCTGGCGGCAAGATCAAAGAAGGCGTGGACAAAGCCGAAGCAGAAGACGTCAAAGGCAAGCTGGAAGCAGCTGGCGCCGAAGTCGAGCTGGCCTAAGCCCTGCGCTTTTGGGTCGTGTTAGGCCCACAAAATATGGCTGGGTCCGGAGAAATCCGGGTCCAGCCGAACCTGTCTTGGAGAGGGCCTGCGATGCGACGCGGACGTTTTCCTGGGAAAGGTTCACTGGATCGGGAGGAAACCCTTGGGCGGGTTTCCGGGAATTGGTCCGAACCCCCAATCTCGGACGAGGCGTCGCCGGTGACCCAACGGTTGGCGCATCAGTTGAGAAATGAAAGGTAATTACCTTATGGCGCAGTCCTATCTTGGCCAAAAACGTTTGCGCAAGTACTACGGTAAAATCCGTGAAGTGCTTGAGATGCCGAACCTGATTGAGGTTCAAAAAAGCTCGTATGATCTTTTCCTGAATTCCGGCGATCAGCCCCAGCCCATGGATGGCGAGGGCATCAATTCGGTGTTCCAATCGGTTTTCCCGATTAAGGATTTCAACGAAACCGCTATTCTTGAATTCGTTAAATACGAGCTGGAGCAGCCGAAATTCGATGTCGAGGAATGCCAACAGCGCGACCTGACATATTCGGCGCCGCTGAAAGTGACGCTTCGCCTGATCGTGTTTGATATCGACGAGGATACAGGCGCGAAGTCGGTCAAGGACATCAAGGAACAAGACGTGTTCATGGGCGACATGCCCTTGATGACGCCGAACGGCACCTTCGTCGTGAACGGCACCGAGCGTGTGATCGTATCTCAGATGCACCGTTCGCCAGGCGTGTTCTTTGACCACGACAAGGGCAAGACGCATTCGTCGGGCAAGCTTCTGTTTGCGTGCCGGATCATTCCCTATCGCGGGTCGTGGCTGGATTTCGAATTTGACGCCAAGGACATCGTCTTTGCGCGCATCGACCGTCGCCGCAAGCTGCCTGTGACCACCCTGCTTTATGCGCTGGGTCTGGATCAGGAAGCGATCTGTGACGCGTATTATGACACTGTTCCGTTCAAACTGAAGAAGAACAAGGGTTGGGTTACCAAGTTCTTCCCCGAACGCGTAGCAGGCACCCGTCCGACGCAAGATCTGGTGAATGCCAAAACCGGCGAAGTCATCGCTGAAGCCGGCAAGAAAATCACGCCGCGCGCCGTCAAGAAGCTGATGGAGGACGGCAAGGACATCAATCTTCTTGTGCCGTTCGACGCGATCGTTGGTCGCTATGTCGCGAAAGACATCATCAATGAAGAAACTGGCGCGATCTATGTCGAAGCTGGTGACGAACTGACGTTAGAGCACGACAAAGATGGCGAGCTGATCGGCGGGTCGTTGAAAGAACTGATGGATGCGGGCGTGACCGACATTCCGGTTCTGGACATCGACAACGTCAATGTCGGTCCCTACATCCGC
Organism: uncultured Aliiroseovarius sp.; assembly: GCF_947497285.1. Lineage (GTDB taxonomy): Bacteria > Pseudomonadota > Alphaproteobacteria > Rhodobacterales > Rhodobacteraceae > Aliiroseovarius. Next base: position 6,338 of record NZ_CANMFT010000012.1, read on the forward strand.
AACACGATGGCGGCAGACAAGAACCTTGGCCGGGATACCGCGCTGATGGATATCTATCGCGTCATGCGTCCGGGTGAACCGCCCACCGTCGAAGCCGCATCCGCGCTGTTCGACACGCTGTTCTTTGACAGCGAACGCTACGACCTGTCGGCTGTTGGGCGCGTGAAAATGAACATGCGTCTGGATCTGGACGCCGAGGACACACAGCGCACCCTGCGCCGCGAAGACATCGTCGCCTGCATCAAGGCGCTGGTCGAACTGCGCGACGGCAAGGGCGACATCGACGATATCGACCACTTGGGCAACCGTCGTGTGCGCTCGGTCGGTGAGTTGATGGAGAACCAGTATCGCGTTGGTCTGCTGCGTATGGAACGTGCGATCAAGGAACGTATGTCGTCGGTCGAGATCGACACCGTCATGCCGCAAGACCTGATCAACGCGAAACCAGCTGCGGCTGCGGTGCGTGAATTCTTCGGCTCTTCGCAGCTGTCGCAGTTCATGGACCAAACCAACCCGCTGTCGGAAGTCACCCACAAACGCCGCCTGTCGGCGCTTGGGCCGGGTGGTCTGACCCGTGAACGTGCCGGTTTCGAAGTACGCGACGTTCACCCGACCCACTATGGTCGGATGTGCCCGATTGAAACGCCGGAAGGGCCGAACATTGGTCTGATCAACTCGCTGGCCACGTTTGCCCGCGTGAACAAATACGGCTTCATCGAAACGCCTTATCGGAAGGTTGTGAACGGCAAGGTCACCGACGAGGTGAATTACCTGTCCGCCACTGAAGAAATGCGCCACACCGTGGCTCAGGCCAACGCGCATCTGGACGAAGACGGCCGTTTTGAAAATGATCTGGTGAACACCCGTCAGTCGGGCGAATACACCATGGCGCAGCGCGAAAGCGTTGACCTGATCGACGTGTCGCCCAAGCAGCTGGTATCGGTTGCGGCTTCGCTTATTCCGTTCCTGGAAAACGACGACGCCAACCGCGCCCTGATGGGGTCGAACATGCAACGTCAGGCCGTTCCGCTTCTGCGGGCCGAGGCACCGTATGTCGGCACCGGTATCGAAGGCAAGGTTGCCATCGACTCTGGCGCTGCCATTCAGGCCAAACGTGGCGGTGTGATCGACCAAGTCGACGCAACCCGTATCGTTGTGCGCGCCACCGAAGACCTTGGTCTGGGTGACGCGGGCGTTGACATCTATCGTCTGCGCAAGTTCCAGCGGTCGAACCAGAACACCTGCATCAACCAGCGTCCGCTGGTGAAGGTGGGTCAGCAGGTTTCGAAGGATGAAGTCATTGCCGATGGTCCTTCCACGGATATGGGTGAACTGGCTCTGGGTAAAAACGTGGTCGTCGCGTTCATGCCTTGGAATGGCTACAACTACGAAGACTCGATCCTGATCTCGGAACGTATCGCGCGTGACGACGTGTTTACCTCGGTTCACATTGAGGAATTCGAAGTCGCTGCACGTGACACGAAACTTGGGCCCGAAGAGATCACTCGCGACATTCCGAACGTCGGTGAAGAAGCGCTGCGCAACCTCGACGAGGCTGGCATCGTTTACATCGGTGCGGATGTTGAGCCGGGCGATATTCTGGTCGGTAAGATCACACCGAAGGGCGAAAGCCCGATGACGCCGGAAGAAAAGCTTCTGCGCGCCATCTTTGGTGAAAAAGCATCGGACGTTCGCGACACCTCGTTGCGTGTGAAGCCGGGCGATTTCGGCACCGTTGTCGAAGTGCGCGTCTTTAACCGCCACGGCGTGGAAAAAGACGAACGTGCCTTGCAGATCGAGCGGGAAGAGGTCGAAAGCCTTGCCCGTGACCGCGACGACGAGCTGCACATTCTGGAGCGTAACATCTATGCGCGCCTGCGCAGCATGATCGAAGGCAAGGTTGCCGTGAAGGGGCCGAAAGGCGTCAAATCGGGATCGAAAATTACCGACGAGCTTCTGGAAAGCCTGAGCCGCGGCCAGTGGTGGCAGCTTGCGCTGGAAGACGAGGATGATGCCAAGATCGTCGAGGCCCTGAATGACCAGTTCGAAGCGCAGAAACGTGCTTTGGATGCGCGTTTTGAAGACAAGGTCGAAAAAGTCCGTCGTGGTGATGATCTGCCGCCGGGTGTGATGAAGATGGTCAAAGTCTTCGTTGCCGTGAAGCGCAAGCTTCAGCCGGGCGACAAGATGGCCGGTCGTCACGGGAACAAAGGTGTTATTTCCAAGGTTGTGCCGATGGAAGACATGCCGTTCCTTGCTGATGGGACGCCCGTCGACTTCTGTCTGAACCCGCTGGGTGTGCCGTCGCGTATGAACGTCGGTCAGATCCTTGAAACCCATATGGGTTGGGCCGCGCGCGGTCTGGGTCTGAACATCGACGAAGCCTTGGGTGAATACCGTCGCTCCGGCGATCTGACCCCGGTTCGCGAAGCCATGCGCATCGCTTATGGCGACGATGTCTACGAAGAAGGCATTGCTGGCATGGACGAAGACACGCTGGTCGATGCCGCAGGCAATGTGACCCGTGGTGTGCCGATTGCAACGCCCGTCTTTGACGGCGCGAAAGAGGCTGACGTGAACGATGCGCTGACGCGTGCCGGGTTCGACACCTCGGGCCAATCGGTTCTGTTTGACGGTCGCACCGGCGAACAGTTCTCGCGCGAAGTGACGGTGGGCGTGAAATACCTGCTGAAACTGCACCACCTTGTGGACGACAAAATCCACGCGCGGTCTACTGGTCCGTACTCGCTTGTCACACAGCAGCCGCTGGGTGGTAAGGCGCAGTTCGGTGGCCAGCGCTTCGGTGAGATGGAGGTCTGGGCCCTTGAAGCGTATGGCGCTGCCTACACGCTGCAAGAAATGCTCACGGTCAAATCGGATGACGTTGCCGGACGGACGAAAGTCTACGAAAGCATCGTCAAAGGCGAGGACAACTTTGAAGCCGGCGTGCCGGAAAGCTTCAACGTGCTTGTCAAAGAAGTCCGCGGCCTCGGCCTTAACATGGAACTCCTGGATGCGGAGGGCGAGGAGTAAGGCGCTCGCCTTACCCCTCCCACCCAATCCTCTGATGTAAGGAACGCAAAATGAACCAGGAACTGACAACAAACCCGTTCAACCCGCTGGCGGCCCCCAAGACCTTTGACGAGATCAAAGTGTCGCTGGCCAGCCCGGAACGGATTCTTTCATGGTCGTACGGCGAGATTAAGAAGCCCGAGACCATCAACTACCGGACGTTCAAACCCGAACGCGACGGTCTGTTCTGTGCCCGTATCTTTGGCCCGGTCAAAGACTACGAATGCCTGTGCGGTAAATATAAGCGCATGAAGTATCGCGGCGTTGTCTGCGAGAAATGTGGTGTGGAAGTTACCCTGCAGAAAGTGCGCCGCGAGCGTATGGGCCATATTGAGCTGGCAGCCCCTGTCGCTCACATCTGGTTCCTGAAGTCGCTGCCGTCGCGCATCGGCCTGATGCTGGACATGACTCTGCGCGATCTGGAACGCATCCTGTATTTCGAGAACTACGTGGTGATCGAACCCGGCCTGACGGACCTCACCTACGGTCAGCTGATGACCGAAGAAGAGTTCATGGACGCGCAAGACACCTATGGCATGGACGCCTTCACCGCCAATATCGGTGCTGAAGCGATCCGCGAAATGCTGTCTGCGATTGATCTTGAGGCGGAAGCCGAACAGCTGCGCGCCGATCTGGCCGAAGCGACGGGCGAGTTGAAGCCCAAGAAGATCATCAAGCGCCTAAAGATCGTTGAATCGTTCATTGAATCGGGCAACCGCCCGGAATGGATGATCATGACTGTGATCCCGGTGATCCCGCCCGAGCTGCGCCCGCTGGTGCCGCTGGATGGTGGTCGTTTCGCGACCTCGGACCTGAACGATCTGTATCGCCGCGTGATCAACCGGAACAACCGTCTGAAGCGTCTGATCGAACTGCGCGCACCTGACATCATCGTCCGTAACGAAAAGCGGATGTTGCAGGAATCGGTTGACGCGCTGTTTGACAACGGGCGTCGTGGCCGCGTGATCACGGGTGCCAACAAGCGTCCGCTGAAGTCGCTCAGCGACATGCTGAAAGGTAAGCAAGGTCGCTTCCGTCAGAACCTTTTGGGCAAACGCGTCGACTTCTCGGGTCGTTCGGTCATCGTGACCGGGCCAGAGTTGAAGCTGCACCAGTGTGGTCTGCCCAAGAAGATGGCGCTGGAGCTGTTCAAGCCGTTCATCTATTCGCGCCTTGAAGCCAAAGGCCTGTCTTCCACCGTAAAGCAAGCCAAGAAGCTGGTCGAAAAAGAACGTCCCGAAGTTTGGGATATTCTGGACGAGGTTATCCGCGAACACCCCGTTATGCTGAACCGTGCGCCCACGTTGCACCGTCTTGGCATTCAGGCGTTCGAACCGGTTCTGATCGAAGGTAAAGCCATCCAGCTTCACCCGCTGGTGTGTTCTGCGTTCAACGCGGACTTCGACGGCGACCAGATGGCGGTTCACGTGCCGCTGTCGCTGGAAGCTCAGCTGGAAGCGCGCGTGTTGATGATGTCGACGAACAACGTTCTGTCGCCCGCCAACGGCGCGCCGATCATCGTGCCGTCGCAGGATATGATCCTTGGCCTTTACTACATCACGATGGAGCGTGAAGGCATGAAGGGTGAGGGCATGATCTTCTCCGACGTGGACGAAGTTCAGCACGCTTTGGACGCTGGTGAAGTTCACCTGCACGCCAAGGTTCAGGCCCGCATGAAGCAGATCGACGAGGAAGGCAACGAAGTGACGGTTCGCTTCGAAACCACGCCGGGTCGTATCCGTCTTGGCGCGCTTCTGCCGCTGAACGCGAAGGCTCCGTTCGAACTGGTGAACCGCCTTCTGCGGAAGAAGGAAGTTCAGCAGGTCATCGACACTGTCTATCGTTATTGCGGTCAGAAAGAGTCGGTTATTTTCTGTGACCAGATCATGTCGATGGGCTTCAAAGAAGCGTTCAAGGCTGGCATCTCGTTCGGCAAGGACGACATGGTCATTCCGGACAGCAAATGGCCGATCGTGGATGAAACCCGCGATCAGGTGAAAGGGTTCGAACAGCAGTATATGGACGGCCTGATCACACTGGGCGAGAAGTATAACAAGGTGGTCGATGCCTGGTCGAAATGTAACGACAAGGTCACCGATGCCATGATGGATGCCATTTCGTCCGCCAAGCTGGACGAGCACGGCGCCGAAGCGGAACCGAACTCGGTCTACATGATGGCGCACTCCGGCGCGCGTGGTTCTGTCACCCAGATGAAACAGCTGGGCGGCATGCGCGGCCTGATGGCCAAACCTTCGGGCGAGATTATCGAAACGCCGATCATCTCGAACTTTAAAGAAGGTCTGACCGTGCTTGAGTACTTCAACTCGACCCACGGTGCCCGTAAGGGTCTGTCGGATACGGCTTTGAAAACCGCGAACTCGGGTTATCTGACCCGTCGTCTGGTTGACGTGGCGCAAGACTGCATCGTCCGCATGGTCGATTGCGGCACCGAGAAATCGATCACTGCCGAAGCGGCTGTGAACGACGGTGAAGTCGTCGCGACCTTGGGCGAACGCCTTTTGGGTCGTGTCGTCGCCGAGGATGTTCTGGTTCCGGGAACGGACGAAATCATCGTTGCCAAGAACGAACTGATCGACGAACGCAAAGCCGATGAGATCGAGGCCTCGGGCGTGGCGACTGTGCGCATGCGCAGCCCGCTGACCTGTGAAGCCGAAGAAGGCGTTTGCGCCAATTGCTACGGTCGTGACCTTGCGCGCGGTACGCGTGTGAACACGGGCGAAGCGGTCGGTATCATCGCGGCGCAGTCGATCGGTGAACCCGGCACACAGCTGACGATGCGGACGTTCCACATCGGCGGTGTTGCGCAAGGTGGTCAGCAATCGTTCCAGGAAGCCAACCAAGACGGCAAGATCGAATATCGGAACGCCAGTATTCTGGAAGACCGAGACGGCGATATTGTGGTCATGGGTCGTAACATGGTTCTTGCAATCATGGACGAAAACGGTGCCGAACGCGCGGCCTTCAAGCTCAGCTATGGTTCGAAGCTGCACGTCAAAGACGGCGCTTCAGTCGGGCGTGGCGACAAGCTGTTCGAATGGGATCCCTACACACTGCCAATGATCGCCGAGAAGGACGGAACTGTGAAGTTCGTCGACCTGATCAGCGGTATCTCGGTGCGGGACGAAACCGACGATGCGACCGGCATGACACAGAAGATCGTGTCTGACTGGCGCTCGGCCCCCAAAGGCAACGAGTTGAAGCCTGAGGTGATCTTGGTGGGTGAGGATGGCGAACCGGTCCGCAACGATGCGGGCAACCCGGTGACCTATACTTTGTCCGTCGATGCGATCCTGTCGATCGAAGACGGCTCGAAGGTGAAAGCTGGTGACGTTGTCGCGCGTATCCCGCGTGAAGGCGCCAAGACCAAGGACATCACCGGTGGTCTGCCGCGAGTGGCCGAATTGTTCGAAGCACGTCGTCCGAAAGATCACGCAATCATCGCGGAAATTGATGGTTACGTGCGCTTTGGCCGCGACTACAAGAACAAGCGTCGCATCTCGATCGAGCCGGCTGATGAAAGCATGGAGCCCGTCGAATACATGGTGCCCAAGGGCAAGCACATTCCGGTTGCGGAAGGTGACTTCATCCAGAAGGGCGAATACCTCATGGACGGCAACCCCGCGCCGCATGACATCCTGTCCATCATGGGTGTCGAAGCGCTGGCTGACTACATGATCGACGAAGTTCAGGACGTTTATCGCCTGCAGGGTGTTAAGATCAACGACAAGCACATCGAGGTGATCGTTCGCCAGATGCTGCAGAAGTGGGAGATCTTGGACTCGGGCGAAACCACGCTTCTGAAAGGCGAGCATGTGGACAAGGCCGAGTTTGACGCAGCCAACGAAAAGGCAGCGGCCGAAGGTCGCCGTCTGGCATCGGGCGAGCCGATCCTGCTGGGGATCACCAAGGCGAGCTTGCAGACACGTTCGTTCATCTCGGCGGCGTCGTTCCAGGAAACCACCCGCGTTCTGACCGAGGCATCTGTCCAAGGTAAGCGCGACAAGCTGGTTGGCCTCAAGGAAAACGTCATCGTGGGTCGCCTGATCCCAGCCGGGACCGGTGGGGCCACGCAGCGTGTGCGTCAGGTAGCACAAGCACGCGACGTTAAAGTGATCGAGGAAGCGCGCGCCAAAGCAGAAGCTGCCGCCGCGCTGGCCGCGCCCGCTGATGACGTGTTCGCGGACGCCCCCGAAGACGATCTTGGCTTGGTCGAAACCCCCGAAGCTGGCGGGTCCGAACAGCCCTGATCGGCACCAAATCGAACTTGGAAAGCCCCACCCATGCGGTGGGGCTTTTCGTTTCAGGGCCTCAGGGTTTCGCAGTGGACGGGGCAGGGGCGATGATTTAACACACCAAGGGGCGAGATCTGTTGTCGGCTTTCGTCTGCAACAAGGTGCGGCGAAGGGTCTGCTTCATGGCTATTCAGGTTTCGGTCATCACGCCGGCCTACAATACGGTGGACTATCTGGAGCAGACGATCGCTTCGGTGGCAGCGCAGGTCGGCGTTTCGTTCGAACATATCATCATCGACGATTGCAGCACGGATGCGACGGCACAGATGATCCATGATGCGGCCGAACAGCACGACCACATCCGTGCGATTTTCCAAGACGAAAACCAAGGCCAGGCGCGTGCGCGCAACCGCGGTCTGGATGAGGCTCAGGGCGAATTTGTTGCCTTTCTGGACAGCGATGACCTGTTGAATGGCACCGATGCGCTGGGGCGCTGGTATCGTGCGGCGAAGGACGGCGATGCTGATCTGGCCGGTGGCCACTATCGCATCTTTCTCGACGGCAAGCCGGACGTGCCTGCCGCACACCCGGTCGTTGACGCACCGGTTCATGGGCAAACCATCGCAACACTTCCGGGGCTGGTGAATTATACCTCGTGTTGGCAATTTCTGGCGCGGCGGGCGTTTCTGGACGATCATGGCATTCGGTTCTCGAAACGCTTGCGTCAGCGTGAAGATCGCCCCTTCTTTACGCAGGCCCTTTCTGCGGCCAGTCGTGTAACCTGTGTGCCGGACGAGCTTGTGCAATACCGGGTGCGCGAAGGCTCGACAATGCGCAGCGTGGATACAGCGCAGATGTCTTTGTTTGCCATCCATTTGCAGATCGTGAACGATGCGATGCGTGGCCTAATGGCGCGCGGGGATGCGCAAGACTATCTTGCCGCCAACCAGCTTTACTATCTGCAAAACATCGACCGGTATTGGGGCAAGCTGTTCGCTGACCCCTCGGTTCGGGCAGACCCGGCTTTTGCAGCATTCATTGCAGCATGTGGCTGCTTTGATTGGGACGAGCGGGCGACGACGACCGAGCAGGTATTGTTCAAGCCGCGTGATGCGCGGCTGCACTCGGGCTATTATGACGCGCTTCGGCTGGTGTTGCTGGCGCAGATGCCAGATGCGTTGGTCGACCTCGTGCAGACCCGCAACCTGTCGCTGCCACGCAGGCAAGCGCTGTATGAGTGGTTGGCACATGGTGTGCCTTCATCCGCCACGACCGCCGCGCGGAAGACGCAGCTTGATAGGTTTTTGCGTCGCACGCCTTTGCCAGCTGTGACCAAAGCCGAGGCCAATGGGCTTGCCCCCGTATCGGACATGCCGAAGGTCTTTTTGCATTGCGGTCAGACCAAGACCGGGTCTTCTGCGTTGCAAAAGTTTTTCGAACTCAACCGTTTCGCGCTGCTCAGGGACCACGGCGTCTATTATCCCTATGCCGGATTGGAAATGGGGTCCGGCCCGCGCGCGCACCGCACATCTGGGCATGCCGGCCTGATTGGCGGCCTTCTGAACGGAAGTCGCGCGGGGTTGGATCAGCTTCGCCTAGAAGTGGCCTCACTCACCACCCCGCCGCAGGCCGTATTTCTAAGCGTTGAGAATATCCTTTCCACCCGATTTTGGGGCGATGGGGATGCGGCTGCGAAGCTGGCCAAAGCGCTCGCGGGTCTGGATGTGACCCTGGTGTGCTACATGCGCCGTCAGGATGAATGGCTTGAAAGTATGTATGTTGAAAGCATCACAAGCCCCGGCATGCGTGAAACAGCCAGCGTTGAGGCCTTTGTCGAAGAGCAGATGGGTCAAGGGCTTTTGTCCTATGATCACGTTGCCGCCACGCTGCGCGAGGCGTTCCCAAATGCCCCGATCACGTTTCGATCCTATGAGCTGTCCAAGGCGAAGGCCGGGGGGACAGTACGGGATTTCCTTGAGGTTATCGGCCTGTCGGGCTGCGATCCTGACGCGTATGAAAAGCCATCCCGTAAGGCGCGTAACCGGTCAACGTCAAAGCTGGCCGCGCTGTTGATCCGCAAGGCCAACGCCGTGCCGTTGCCACGGGCGAAGGTCTTGCAGATCAACGCGTCCATCGTCGAGATGACGCCTGATGATCTGAACGAAGGCAAGGCAGTCGGCTTTCTGGACCACCAACAGCGGGCAACGATCATGGCGCGCCTGAAACAGTCTAACGAAGCGTTTTATGGGGCTTATTTGCCTGACGCCATCCATGTTTCGATGGCGCCTGCACGGAATGTTTCATCGCTGGAAGATGACACTGCCTTGACAGGTGACGCGCTGGCCCGACTGCAGGCGTTGCTTGCGGACCCAGTCTATTCGCCCGCTGCGACCACGGCTGCACCGGAGGGAAAAAAGCTGTCACTCCTGACGCCTGAGCTTTGGTCACTGGTGGGCTTTGCCTTGCACCCTCGTAGGCTTTGGGGGGTGCTGCGCCGACCTATGCTCCGGCAACAGTTGAAAGAAGCTGTCGTGATTGCCCGTTCGGGGCTGTTCGATGTTGGCTATTATGAAAAAGCTCACCCCGACGCGGTGGGCTTTCCGGGTGGGGCGGTCTTGCACTACGTGACGCGTGGGGTTGCAAACGGTTACGATCCAGCGCCCGGTTTCTCGACCAGCAGCTACAGGCTTGAGAACGCAGATGTTGCAAGTGCCGGCGTGAACCCGTTCTATCATTTCATCCGCTGGGGACAGATCGAAGGACGCCCGGCCGGTGTCGATGAAGAAGTTTTGGAACAGCAAACCGAACTGGGATCGTCATGACAGTATCCGCACCGTCAGGCACGAATTCTGCGCCGCCCGCGCTTAGCGTGCTGATACGGGCGCACGATCCGGACAGGATCGACGAGCTTGCGCGCGCTTTCCAATCCGTATGGACGCAATCCACGACTGACACGATCGAGGTGCTTTTGTGCACCGATGGCAAATGGCCGGAATTGACTGAAGTGGCGTTACTTGCGCGCGCGGGTGTTGACAACATGGCGCCCAATGGGCCCCGTCTGCTGAGGCATCTTGCGACCGAGTTTGACGGGGACAGCCGCGTTCACCTGTTGAAGCTTGGTGTCGAAGCCGCGCATGGTGATTTTGTCGGCGTTCTGGATTTCGATGATGTTTGGCACAAGAATGCCGCCACCCGATTGGTGGCTCGTGCGCGCGAAACCGGGGCGAGTGTCACCTTTGGGGCGGCTGACCTTGCGCTTTTCAACGCCGGTGAGGATACACCGTTTCGCACTCTGCCTTATGGCAGCTTTCCGTTTCAGCTGACGGATCTCCTGCGCCACAATGTGGCCCCGTTCAATTCTTTCATCACGCAGCGTGCGGTGTTGGTGCGCCACATCCCAAGCTTGCCTGAGTTGGTGTTGTTCGAAGATTACTATCTGCTTCTATCTGCCCTGTCCGAAGGCGCAGCCGCTTGGTTGGACGACCCTTCGCCGGTGTGTGAATACCGGGTGGATGTGTCGCGGCAAGCCACGAAATATAACGATGCGATAGCGGCCTCCTGGATGCAGATCGAGGCGCTGAAGGCGCGGCTGTCCTTCTCGGTGCCGGGGCGGGATCTTCTGCGCGATCACGCGACAGATACCCGGCGGGCAGCAGATCTTGCGCTGTTGGCAGCGGTGCCCAAAGGGCGTGACGGTGCAATGCAGGGTGTGATTGAACAAACCATCGCGTTGGAAAACGGGGTTCTGTGCATCGGCTGGTGCGCTGACCTGAAGGGACAAAGTGCAGACGTTCCGGCGATCTTTCTGGAAGATGCAACAGGCGAAATAATCTTCGCCCCGGCGCGCTGGGAACGGCGCGATGTCAATTCGGCGCTGCAGATCGACAGTGGGCGTGCGGGCTTTGCCGTCGTCATGCAATCGGCACCTGTCGCGGCATGGGCCGTAGTTGGGCGCCGCAAATACCAGCTTGATAACGTCGCGCAGTCCGAAGCACAGGCCAGTTTGCTGACCAAATTGCAGCGCCGCCTTTGGAGGTTGCGCAACGGGGCAAAAGGGTCCGCATCGTGATGCTTTCGGACAACACCAAGGGTGCGGCTTTGATGTCCGGGTCGCTGGCGGGTTACACGCTGAACGATGCGTGCATGAAAGCACTGTCGGGAAGTATGCCGTTGTCTCAGGCGGTCTTTTTGCGCGGGGTCGTGACCTGTGTTTTACTTTTCGGATTGGGGCTTGCGCTCAGGTCGTTGAAATTCGATCTGGGTCGCCGGGAATGGACGCTGATCCTGCTGCGATCCTTCGCTGAGGTTGGGGCGACCTACTGCTTCCTGTCCGCCCTTTTCCACATGCCGATCGCCAATGTAACGGCTGTGCTGCAAGTGCTACCACTGACCGTGGCGCTGGCGGCTTGGCTGTTCTTGTCAGAATCTCTGGGACGGCGACGACTGGTTGCCATTCTTATCGGGCTGGGCGGCGTTATGCTGATTGTGCAGCCCGGCGGGGACGGGTTCAACGGGTGGTCTATCTATGCCTTGATCGCGGTTGCCTTCATCACCTTTCGCGACATCATCGTGCGCAAGATGTCTTTTACCACTCCATCGATGACAGTGGCCTTTGCCGCTGCCGTGGTGATCACCATTGCCTTCGGCCTAACCTCAATCACCGTTGACTGGGCACCAGTCGATGCAAAAGGCGCAGGGCTTCTAACGCTGGCGGCTATTTTTATCTTCATCGGCTATCTGTTTGCCGTCATGGTCATGCGCGTGGGCAATATCGGTTTTGTCGCGCCTTTTCGGTATACCGGACTGATCTGGGCCCTGATCTTGGGGCTGGTCTTCTTTGGGGAATGGCCGGATGTGCTGACGCTGATTGGTGCTGGGGTCGTGGTTGCGATGGGGATGTTTACTCTGTTTCGGGAACGCCGGATTGCGCGACGGGCGCGGGCCTGACGGATACGTCTTTCCCGTGCCGAGGCAGTGCGTTCGCGATCTCCATATGCTGCCGAAAACGCGGGTCCTTTGATGGATCGTCACCCCGTTTGTCGCACATGGCAGCAACAAAATCGGCGCAACACAGGTGGTGCAACCGTAACACGCCAGGGATCGCAACCAGCGCGTCATAGGCCGCATCGAAGGCTTGACGATACTTCAGTGCAGAAAGGTTTTCGCGCCCCTTGCGATCAAAGCGCGTGAAGAAATCGTCGGTATAGCGTTGCTTGAGTTCTGCGGCGCAAGGCGTTCCCTTCTTGAACGCGAATTGTTCACGTGTTTGCAGAATGTAGTGGTTCAGATGGGCCTCCTTGTGCGTGATCAGCGCATTGTCGGTTCCGTTCAGAGCGTTCTGCGTCGGGTGAAACGCCTCGAACCAGCGTTCGTTCGACAGAACCCACCGATTGGTGCCGGTGTCCCATGCGCCTTCTCCGCGCCAGAACTTTGGGGCGTGGGGGCGCCAGCGACCAAAATCGAGCGGTTTGTAAACGAAGCTTTTGAAGCAGTTGTTCTGGGGTATCTTTTCCCATGCCGACCGCAGAAAGCGACGGTGGACGAAATCGTCGCGCCAGTCTTCTTCTTCGGCGTTGCCGTAGATTAGCCAATGGATGGCCATGCCGCGGAAACGACGGTCTGCCCCATCCAGCAACGCTTTAACGGTTCCGTCGCCCTTGTGGATGACCAAAAACTCGTCGGTGTCGCAGGTGAACATCCAGTCGCAGGTCTTAACCAAGGGGTGGCTACGCGCAGCCCGATAGGCAGTCATCTGCGGCGGTTGGTCTTTGTCTGGCGTGTGGCGTTTGGCTGAAATCACCCCTGCCTTTTCCAGCAGGCGCAGCAGTTGCGGGGAATGATCTGTGCAGTCATTGTGCATGATCAGTATGTTTTCAAAGCCCAACATGCGATACCACGCGACCCATTCAAGGATGAACGGGCCTTCGTTTCGCATGGCGCCAAGTAGCAATGTGCCTTTCATCTGCGTCCTCTGGTTTCTGAGAGAGGTCAGCGCGCAGCCTATTTCGGAAGCCTGCCCGCTGCAATCACCGGGCCGGGCTGTTGACAGCCTGCGCGACTCCGCCTATACGCGCGTTCATCCAGCTGGGGGTGACCTCGGCTCACCAGAATTGAGGGATCAAGTTCAGGGCAACTTTTAAGCGCTGATCCTCTGTGAACCAACCGCGTCGTTTGCCTCGGAATGGAAACGATCGCGGGTTTTCGCTTTGCAGACGTGCGAAGCGGGGAAATGCAAACCGCACGGGGACACTCGTGCAAACACATGTGTTGAGAAACGGGAAAAGAGCCCTATGCCAACGATCCAACAGCTGATCCGCAAACCGCGCCAGCCTAAAGTAAAACGCTCCAAGTCGATGCACCTGGAGTCCTGCCCGCAAAAACGTGGCGTTTGCACGCGCGTTTATACAACCACACCGAAGAAGCCGAACTCGGCCATGCGTAAGGTCGCCAAGGTGCGCCTGACCAATGGTTTTGAGGTCATCAGCTATATCGGCGGCGAAAGCCACAACCTTCAGGAGCACTCGGTGGTTCTGATCCGTGGCGGTCGTGTAAAAGACCTTCCGGGTGTGCGTTACCACATCCTTCGCGGTGTTCTGGATACTCAGGGCGTCAAAGACCGTAAGCAACGCCGTTCGAAATACGGCGCCAAGCGTCCGAAGTAAGGAGATCTCGGAATGTCTCGTCGTCACGCTGCTGAAAAGCGCGAAATCCTGCCCGACGCCAAATTTGGCGATCGTGTGCTGAGCAAGTTCATGAACAACCTGATGATCGACGGTAAGAAGTCGGTCGCAGAAACAATCGTCTATAACGCGCTGGATCGCGTTGAAGACAAAATCAAGCGTGCGCCTGTGGAAGTGTTCCACGAAGCGCTGGACAACATCAAACCGTCGGTCGAAGTTCGTTCGCGTCGGGTTGGTGGTGCCACGTATCAGGTGCCCGTCGAAGTGCGCCCCGAGCGCCGCGAAGCTTTGGCGATCCGCTGGCTGATCAAGGCCGCCCGCTCGCGCAACGAGAACACGATGGAAGAACGTCTTGCCGGCGAGCTTCTGGATGCTGTGAACTCACGCGGCACGGCCGTGAAGAAACGCGAAGACACCCACAAGATGGCCGACGCCAACAAAGCGTTCAGCCACTACCGCTGGTAACGCCAAGGAAGGAAGAAAACCATGGCACGCGACTATCCCCTCGATCGCTATCGCAACTTTGGCATTATGGCGCACATCGATGCAGGCAAAACCACCTGTTCGGAACGCATCCTGTTTTACACCGGCAAATCCCACAACATTGGCGAGGTGCACGATGGTGCGGCCACCATGGACTGGATGGAGCAGGAACAGGAACGCGGCATCACGATCACATCGGCTGCGACCACCACGTTCTGGGAACGCACCGAAGACGGCGTGACGCCCGATTCCGAAAAGCACCGCCTGAACATCATCGACACCCCCGGCCACGTTGACTTCACCATTGAAGTTGAACGTTCGCTGGCCGTGCTTGATGGCGCTGTTTGTGTTCTGGATGCCAACGCTGGCGTTGAACCTCAAACCGAAACCGTGTGGCGTCAGGCTGACCGCTACAAAGTTCCGCGTATGGTGTTCGTCAACAAGATGGACAAGATCGGCGCAGACTTCTTCAACTGTGTTCGCATGATCGAAGACCGCACCGGTGCGCGTGCTGTTCCCGTCGGTATTCCGATCGGCGCAGAAAACGAGCTGGAAGGCTTGGTCGATCTGGTCAACATGGAAGAATGGCTGTGGCAGGGTGAAGACCTTGGCGCATCGTGGATCAAAGCACCGATCCGCGACAGCTTGAAAGACATGGCCGACGAATGGCGTGCCAAGATGATCGAAGCTGCCGTCGAAATGGACGACGACGCGATGGAAAACTACCTCATGGACGGCGCTGAGCCGGACGTGAAAACCCTGCGCGCTTTGCTGCGTAAGGGCTGCCTGTCGCTGTCCTTCGTGCCGGTTCTGGGTGGTTCCGCGTTCAAAAACAAAGGTGTTCAACCGCTGCTGAACGCCGTGATCGACTATTTGCCCAGCCCGCTGGACGTTGTCGACTACATGGGCTTCAAACCCGGTGACGAAACTGAAACCCGTAACATCCCGCGTCGTGCGGATGATGATATGGCGTTCTCGGGTCTGGCGTTCAAAATCATGAACGACCCATTCGTTGGCACACTGACCTTTACCCGCATCTATTCGGGTGTCCTGAACAAGGGCGATACGCTCTTGAACTCGACCAAAGGCAAGAAAGAGCGCGTTGGCCGGATGATGATGATGCACTCGAACGACCGTGAAGAGATCACGGAAGCGTTCGCGGGCGACATCATCGCGCTGGCAGGTCTGAAAGACACCACCACAGGTGACACGCTGTGCGCCGTCAACGACCCGGTGGTTCTGGAAACCATGACCTTCCCGGATCCGGTGATCGAAATCGCGGTCGAGCCGAAAACCAAGGCTGACCAAGAGAAAATGTCGCAAGGTCTGGCCCGCTTGGCCGCTGAAGACCCGTCCTTCCGTGTGGAAACTGACATCGAAAGCGGTCAGACCATCATGAAGGGCATGGGCGAACTTCACCTGGATATTCTGGTGGACCGTCTGAAGCGCGAGTTTAAAGTGGAAGCCAACATCGGTGCCCCGCAGGTTGCGTATCGCGAGACGATTTCGAAAGAGGTCGAGCACACCTACACCCACAAGAAACAGTCGGGTGGTTCGGGTCAGTATGCCGAGGTGAAGATGATCATCTCGCCGACCGAAGCTGGTGAAGGCTATTCGTTCGAAAGCCGCATCGTTGGAGGTGCTGTTCCGAAGGAATACATCCCCGGTGTTGAAAAAGGCATCAACTCGGTTATGGACAGCGGCCCGTTGGCTGGCTTCCCCGTGATCGACTTCAAGGTTGCCCTGATCGACGGTAAATTCCACGATGTTGACTCGTCGGTTCTAGCCTTTGAAATCGCAGGTCGTATGTGCATGCGTGAAGGCATGCGTTTGGCTGGCGCCAAGCTGCTTGAGCCGATCATGAAAGTGGAAGTGATCACGCCCGAGGAATACACCGGTGGCATCATCGGTGATCTGACCTCGCGTCGTGGTCAAGTTTCGGGTCAAGAGCCGCGCGGCAACGCGATTGCAATTGACGCGAACGTGCCGCTGGCGAACATGTTTGGCTACATCAACACCCTGCGCTCCATGTCTTCGGGCCGCGCGCAGTTCACGATGCAGTTCTCGCATTACGATCCGGTTCCGCAGAACCTTTCGGAAGAAATTCAGGCAAAATTTGCCTAATCGAACAAGCCGGGCAGGGTGTCCTTGCCCGGCGCTCAGATTAATAGGAGGCCATCATGGCTAAGGAAAAGTTTGAACGCTCCAAACCGCACGTCAACATTGGCACGATTGGCCACGTTGACCACGGCAAAA
>NZ_CANMFT010000013.1 GCF_947497285.1 uncultured Aliiroseovarius sp.
ATACCGTCACTGCAGAAATCAAAGCCGCCGAAAAAGAAGGAACCAAAAGAGCGGAAAATGAGGAAAATATAACGTTTAAACAAGACACAAATGTCATCAAACTCACTGCAGCTGAATAGGTATTGTCATGACCATTTCAATTCCCGCAATCGCAATCCCGGCGGGACACTTTTCTTTCGAAACCATCGACTTGTCGAACCCGCCACGTGAATGCCTGGTCAATGCTCTGGGTGTCGAGGTGACCGAGCCTTCTATCGCCCGTATGTGTGGGTTGGGGAATATTGATCCGCAGCACGGTCCCAACTCAACGCCAACTAGCCCTGCTGCTATTGAGGTTTGCCTCGACTATCCTTTGCCGCAGCCAGGAGCGCGTCTGGTCACAATTCTTCCAGATTTGGATTCCATTGGCGGAATGGCTGTCCTGCTGCTGCGCTCGAATGGGAGGATCCTCAGCGCTGATTTGTGCGATCGCGTGCGCCGTGTTGCTAAAGCTGATCGTTTTTCGCGAGGTACCTGGCCTGGGCCGCGAGATCTTCCACGAACTGTCGATGAAATTCTTGAAGATGGGAATGGCCTGGAGTTAGGAGCTCTGGCTCTTTGCGTGAGCGACCGCATGCGCACCCTACACGATAGGGTATGCCTAGTAGCCGACTGGCTAACTACGGGGAACATACCTGAAGTCTACACTGCAAAGATTCGCGAACCTGCCGAGCGGTTGCTGCGATCCATTCGCATCGGTTCGACGGTGTTTGAAACACATTGCGATGGTGCCATCGCCTTTGTAGCTTCGCTAGAACCGGCGGCGCTGCGGCA
Organism: uncultured Aliiroseovarius sp.; assembly: GCF_947497285.1. GTDB lineage: Bacteria > Pseudomonadota > Alphaproteobacteria > Rhodobacterales > Rhodobacteraceae > Aliiroseovarius. The sequence goes on from NZ_CANMFT010000013.1 coordinate 814, forward strand.
GGCTTATCGCTTGGCTCCGGTCATCGTCGCACTCAATCCTGCCTACAGATTTGCTTCAGGCGAACGCGGACGAAAGTTCACCATCGCTCGTTGGGCTGATGGTGACGCTGACCTAGGTATTGCTTCTCAGTACTTAGCTCGCCTCGAAAACGGGTGGGGTGGCCAGTCTGGGATCAAAGGATCGCCTCAGACGACCCCGTCTATCTTGAGTTTGGGGGAAGTCGTGAAATGCGTATGCAAAGGACTGCCTCCCGAGCCAAACACCGAAGTATCTTGACGCGCTGCTTGGAGTTGCACACGAGCACCTAGCGAGTTGAACAACTCTCTACTCAAGGGTTGAAAGCATGGAGAAACGATCCGGAAAAGGTACGCTCCTTGTTTGTGAGTCGACCAGTCTTCAATCCGCAAGTTCTTGTCTCGCACTCTAGAGAAATTAGTCCAAAGGACTTTCTTAGATCTGAAATCTATCACACCACCACATTGTTTCAGGATTGGTGCTTGATTGGAAAACAGTCCCGCAGGCTTCCGCCCAAATAAACGTGCCTTTAGATGCAGCCCAGCAATATTAGTATTGTGGATGTTTGTGTTGCCAAACTTGTCTCCTGAGCTGCAAGCGCAGAAACGGAAATACAGCGACACTGGAGCGAGCCACGACTTTGGTGATGGTGCCTACCTTCTACATATCTCCCTTGAATATGTTTCCATCGATGTCGATATTGTTCTTAGCGTGAGTGTTACTAGGATTAGCGCCAGTTTAAACTTGGGGAAAGAGCTCGTGAAGAGCTTGTGCTCAGCTTGCGCCCTAGTGAATCTGTCTGCTGACGGTCGGCATAACTAGGCGGAATTGTTAATGAGCGGTTTCATTCAAGTATTTTGCAAAAAGGTGATAATAAACAATGGAATACGTGCTACTCGCCTCTTTGGGCGGTTCATCTCAAGTCATCACCGAAACACTTTGGGCCCTCATGAACCCAGAGAAGCTCATAGATCCGGCGCACCGGAAAAGATCCCCCGTCGTCCCCGCGACTGTTCACCTGATCTCGACGGACTACGCCAACCCCAGACACTATAGCTCGGTTCAAGCACGCGATGCGGAGCTAACAGCAAAAGTGCGGGAGCTTTTTGTCCAATACGGGTATCCAATACCGGAGATCAAGATTGACCCTTTGCTCGACCCAGACAGTGGGGTGCCGCTTGAAGATATTCGGACGCAGCGCGACAATGTCATCTATGCCAATCGAGTGACGCAGGTGGTCAAAGAGTATGCAGATAGCCCTAATATTTCCATCCACATGTCCCTCGCCGGAGGGCGCAAAACGATGTCGAGCTATGATCACTCTGCCATGATGTTTTTTGGGCGAGTGCAAGATGAGATGAGCCACGTGCTAATCGAGCCAGCGAGTATGGAGCGCGCGCCTCAATTCTGGTGGCCCGACCAAGAAGATCCGCTATTAGTTCAAGTCGGCGAAGATGAAATCTCGACCTCCTCTCCGATAGCAAGAGTTGACCTAATCAATGTACCCTTCGTTCACCTTGATGTCCGATTGCCGAAAGGCGTGCCTCCTGAAGCTCTTGATCATGACAAGATCGTTGAGTTCGTGGAGTTCGAGAGAAATCAAGAAGCCATCATCATTGATGCCGAAAGATTTTGCATAACGGTCGGCGCTACCGAGGTGTTTCTAACACCTCAACAGTTTGCTTTTTTTGCACTCTTCGCTATTGCCCGCGTACAGGCCTGGCCCGGAGTGGGACCCTCGGACGAAGGTGAGGGACATAATGCATCTGGGTGGTTACATTTGCGCGATTTCAGCCACGGAGTAGAACGCGATGGCAAATCGCGGCAAAATACGCGTTCACTGGCTGTCTTGAGGCGTTTGCTGGACCGAAAATCAGACGGGGCACAACATCGCGATAATAATTTGATGGATCAAATTCTTGGTGCCTGCGTGGGAGAGACAGATCCGACAGAATCAGACAGATCTAAGTTGCGCAGGCAAATCAAAAATAAGATCGACTCACCCTTCATTCAAAGCGTGGTGCTACCGCAGACCTATACCGGTCCTAACGGCGTGAACATTGGTCTGGAAATTCCGGCACACAGGATTAAATTGATGAATTTCTCCGACGCCGAATTGAATTCAGATTATCGCGAGAAACCTTAAGAGAATAATGACGTATCAATTTTGGGGGAAGGCAGCATGTCCAGTATAGAAAATACGACCTGGCCGGAACGTTTCGTTTATGTTTGCGGTGCCGGGGGAGCGGCCACTGTAAACATTTCTCCGCTTCTCCACAGTGGCCGCAATCGGGTTCAAGGTGTTGTCATCATGAGCGCAGTTTCAAATGAAAGACAACCGACACCTACAGACTTTAGCCAGTCTATTAAGCCGACCAAACGGCTGAAGGAGTTTTGCACTCAGGTACTGAATCTTGACGGATCTCTGATCAAAGTCATTACAAAGAATTCGGATTCTCTTCGTGATTGGCAGGATGTGCTTGATGAGGCTTCCAATCTTGCTGAAGAACTCGATGCGGAGATTGTTTTTAACGTTACTGGCGGAAGAAAGCCTGCGACACTTGGAGCGCTTCTCGGGTATCGTCCATTAAATCCCCAGTCGCCACGCCTTTCACTGATTTCGATTGGTCATGCACCTTTTCAGGCGCGTTTGATTAGAATTACTAAAGATGGCGATATTCAGGAAAACTTGTTGCCAATTGAAGATCGGCTGAGGATTGGATCCTACCTGCACAGCTATGGGGTGACGGAACTCGCCCCGGAAAGCCGCTTGGTGTTTGAAAGCTTCCTAGTTGACTCCATCCCAGCGACGAAAGCGATTGGGCAGATTGCCTATAGTGAAAATGGCGGCAAAAAATTCTCCGTTCTATATCAGTCACTTATTAGATCCGACAAGGCCGCACGTGAAGGTCGAGAGTTTAGACCTTATTCAGTCACACTTCCGAGGCCATTCTTGAAACCTGCTTCCCGTCTTTCGGGAGTCGAGATCCAGTCAGATGATTACGTCAAAGTTGAAACAGAAATAGCTCACGATTTTCTCCTTGGAAAATGGCTGGAAGCGTCGATCTTCAACAAAGCGATTGAAGTATTTGAGGGTTATAACGACGTAGAAATCGCAGCTGGATTGCGGCTGGGAATGATGAGCAATCGAAAATCGAAGCCAGATGTAACAGAATTCGACCTCGCTATTCTAGCGGAAGAGCGCCTTGATCTAGTTGAGGCTAAAGCAACCTTTGGGAAAGCAGGTCGCACAAAGCTTCACGGATCGATCGACAAGCTAGCAAAGTACCGCAACCAACTGTCAGGGCAGTCTGGTAAGGCGTGGCTGATCGCACCTTTGCTATCCTTTGAGGATCTGGCGGCCATAGATGCAATCGATCACGCAAACAATGAAGGTGTGCGACTGATATGGGGTGCAAATGCTGTCAAAAAGTTCGGCAATGAACTAATGGCTAGCTACGGCATTAAGGACCGCTGACATCACCAGAGCTTCGCCATAGGCCTCTCCTTATTCTCAGCACTGGCAAGCTTGCAACGGCAATAGCCTGAGCTCAGTTTTGTTAGATCTTTTCCTATTAGAACAGGAGAAGTTGATGCAAGAGAAGCTCATCCGACCACAAGAACGGGCCCCGACGGAAACCGTCGCTAACTTCAAACTCAAACCTGTCACCCACCTAGTTGCCACGTCCCAATCGGGGAGAAACTCTTCGTTGTGGACGCTGGCGGAGTACCTTAGCCCCTTGGAGACCCTTTCGCTGGCGTTTTACTGCTGTCCTGGCGAGACGGACACAGGTGCGATCTCTGGCTCAATTCACCGCGATCCAGGTGAAACTGCATGTTTAGCACGAGCAGATTCTTGTGAAGCAATACCAGTTGGGATTACCCCTGAATCGGTGCGCGATGCGCTTGCTCTCGGTTTCCCTGGTTTTAGGCCAGAAACCTGGTCGTCACCAAATCTGCCATATCGTCATCACATCGAGATATCTGGGATCGCTGTGAATTTGACTAACTATGAGACGCCCCGCAAGAAACGGTTGCGCGTCTTCGACTCCCCCCCATCCGAGGTTGTACGTTTGTCAAACATTCCACTTGGTGGTCTGCGAATCGACGAAGCGCTTGCTGCAATCTTCGCAATGGAGCAAAAAGTCGAGCTACGTCTCGGGCTAAAACGGCGCATCCTTGAGGCATATGAGCTACGACGCCTAGAGAAGGCCCATGTTCAGTTATCCTCTGAAATGAGCAACCCTACCCGTGGTTCTGAACGATTTGATGAACACACTAAACAAAGACATCAAATAGAGGAGTTCATCAAAGCGCGTTCAGTAATTCAGCTTGAACTAAGCCTTGGTTCCCAGCGTGTAATCGATCCGGTTGTTGCTGGGGTAATCCGCAAAGCTCTACTTCCTTTCGACACGCTCACATCAACTACCGAAGCAGCGGAGTTTTCTCTGGCAAACACCGTTCGCGAGAATTCAACGGAAAGACCTTCGCTTGTCCCTGATCCGCGTACACTTCGCCTTCTAGGTTTTCGGCGTGATCAAACTCCTGACCGCCAACCGGGCGATCTGGCAATCGAGCTTGGCACCGACGATCGCGGCAATCGCGTCTCATTACTTCGCCGAGATGCCGCACAACATGTTTACCTAACGGGAATGACGGGAACCGGAAAGAGCACTCTAATCTCCAATATGATCCGTCAAGACTTGAAGCACGGATATGGTGTTCTGCTCATAGATCCTCACGGTGATCTGTATGAGCAGGTGGCTGGAATTGTTCAGTCATATACCAAACAAACTTCGGCGATCTTGGCCAATGCTGGGGACTTTCAAGATCCATTTGGGCTCAACCTTCTGGAGACGGATGGGAGTGGACCTGTTTCTGTACAGCAGAACTTCATAGCCAACCAAATGAATTCCCTTTTTCAGAACGTTCTGTATGAGGGAGCTCCGGAAGCATTCGGGCCGATGTTTTCAACATTCTTCCGCAATGCGTTGATTTTACTAATGAACGCTGAAGGTAGAAGTGCAAATCTCGCCGACTTCGATCGGGTTTTTTCCGACTCTTCATTTCGGCGGGATCTCCTTTCGCGATGTGATGATGAAATGGTCGTCCGCTTTTGGAATGGAATCGCCTTGAAAGCCGGTGGAGATGCATCACTCGAAAACATCGCGCCCTACATCGTCTCCAAGCTTACCCAGTTTACCGGCAACCCTGTGGTCCGGCCGATCATCACATCGCGCCATTCCACCTTGGACTTTGATGCTGTGCTGAATGATGGTGTCCCTTGCCTGGTGAACTTGGCCAAAGGGGCGGTAGGGGAGACGGATTCCATGCTGCTCGGTGGAATTATCGTAATCCGCCTTTTTGCGGCAGCTATGGCTCGCGCCAACCTGCCAGTAGAAAAACGCAGGCCCCTCCGGGTCTACCTCGATGAGTTCAGCAGTTACGCCACCAGCACTCTCGGCCAAATGCTCGCAGAATGCCGAAAATTCGGGATAGAGCTCGTTCTCGCCAATCAGGGCCTCGGCCAGATAGATGGCCATGGTCAAGGCAAGAACATCGCCCACGCCATTCTCGCCAACGTAGGCTCGACGCTTGCATTTAGGATCGGGCCCGATGACGCGCATCGCCTGCAGGATTGGTACGCTCCACAGATCTCTCCGCAAACACTTATGCACCTGCCAAATCACTCCTTTGCGGCAAGACTGCTTGAACAGGGCGCACCACAGCCCATCCGAAAGGTTCGGGCCGATCCTGTGGGGGATTGAGGCATCTTGATGTTGCCTCCCCTTCGATCAGCCTTGGAACTGCATTGAGAATTTGCCATTCTCTCAGCATTTCCACGCAGGTGAATTGGGATTAACAGGCATTCGAACTATGGCTCAGACCGCTCCTAATACCCTTTCTTGGAAGCTTGAAGGCAATAGACTTCCCAACGTTAAGGTCACGATGCGCGTTGCTGAGGCTGCGCGAGCTATGGTGATGCGCGAACAGCTGAGGCAAACGGGTAGTGAAATATTGCCGGATTGCCTGCATAGGCCCGCCGAGAAAAGCGTCCATACTCCGCACCAGCATGCCTATTGGCTCCCCGAGGACAGGGACTGTGATGGTCTTATCGACCATCTGACGGTTCACGTTCCAGCGGGCTTCACCCGCGACGCCGAAAACCTTCTGGTTACTCCAGGCCCGTTGATCGTGAATCGAGCCGGGTGTTTTAAGTTGGCAGCCGCTGAGGTTTCCGAGGCGCTTATGGGCTCTAGCCGGGCATGGGTTTCTGTGACGCCCTTCTTTGGGCCACGGCACGCTTGGAAGGAGCGGTCGCAAAAGAACACGGCACGTAAACCCAAGCGTGGGCGTGAAGCTGCGCAACAACTACAGTTTGAGCTTTCCCGATTGCGAGGAACCAAAGGGGGCCAACTACCTGCTGCTGAAATACGTTCAAGCCAGTTTGTTTCCCCCCCTTTGGCGCACAGGTATCAGATTACGCAAAAGCGGTTGGGTACTTTGGTGGATCCAGTGGGTGGATTCTTCTGCGTTGAGTTCGAAGCTCCAGTGAGTGGGCCGCTTTCAGTGGGATTGGGCGCTCATTTCGGCCTTGGGCGGTTCCAACCATTTTGGGCCGCAGGCCCAGTTTACTCGTCTGAGAGATAGAAAACACAATCTCGGAGGGTGGATAAACGTCGAACCTATTGACTTGAAAGGAAAAAAGAGACAGGATCGATGTGCAAGCTCTTTGAAATCGCTGAATTTCTTCAGATTCTCTGGAGGGTGGAAAAAAGTTCTGATTCCGCTCGCAATATCAAAGACTTCTAGAGGTGCTCTATCACCCCCACTTCGGTGGGGGTTTCCACTGAGACGCGTCGGGCGCACGTTGGCAATACGCAACTCGCCGACTATCACCCCCACTTCGGTGGGGGTTCCACTGAGACAAGATAGTCCAAGTAAGGCTGGTAACGAAGGTAAGCTATCACCCCCACCGAAGTGGGGGCTATTTTCAAGCGAAAGAAAGGAGAGAATATGGATGTCGAGCGCATTTAACGCGTCTTGTAGATCGCTTGCGAGCGGATTTGGAAAGTGTCCCTATCATCAATTTGAAACACCATTTGGCCCTGAATGCCATAAGAGCTCAGCCTTACAGGCTTAACTAAAAGGGAGATGCCGCTGAAATTTTAGGTGCCATCGAAGGAAAGCCAGGCGCGCTCAAAATACTCCAAGAGAGCTCAGACGATTAGATAGGCTTTGCTATCTACACTCTGCCTTGTGGCGACACCACGTGACCTAACCGCTTTCCTCAGTGACATGACACTTGTTCATTTGCGCGCTGATCTTGGCGAAACGCATTAGTGCCGCAAGCTTGCAAACCCTGCGTGTCTGCTGAAAACCGCGCACCCTATCACCTAAACGCAAGATAGGAGAAAGAGATGTTTGCTTTCCGTTGGTTCCTCGCAAAGGAAGACCACACTGAAGAAATCGAGGAGATTGTCGCCGACGAGCCTCGCTTACCACTCCACATTCTTGCCCATGATGCAGCTCTCTCGGTCGACAACGGTATGCTTGAAATCGATTCAGAAGATGAGTGCCGCAGAGTCCGATTGGATGAAATCTCGCTTGTCGCCCTACACGGTGGATCTAGAATCACAGTCCCCTGCCTGAATATGCTGGTCCAGAATTCGGTGCCGCTGATCCTGCATTCCCGAAACGGGTATTACCGTGGGCAACTTCTTGATCTATCTGCTTCGCATGGCGCGGTCCGACGTGCGCAGTACGCTGCAGCTGCGGACGAGCGCATGGTGCTAGCGCTTTCAAAGGGCTTAATTGAGGGAAAGCTTCTAAACACTGCTCGGGTTGCCAAGAGGCGTCTTGGTGCCCGCTCGAGGATTGCACGAGCGCTAATCAAGGCATCCCGGTCAGCCAGGAAATGCCGCACTCTCTCCAGTCTGCGTGGGGTTGAAGGGGCAGCAGCTGCTGCATGGTATGGCGCCTGGCCTGAGTTCCTGTCCGACAGCGATGAAATATTCGTTTTCTCTGGTCGCAACCGGAGACCAGCACAGGACGCCACAAACGCCCTACTCTCCTATCTGTATGCCGTTGTTGCGGGTACCGCCTCTGCAGCGTCGGCATCTGCCGGCTTTGATCCGAACGTAGGATTCTTTCATGCCGAACGACCAGGGCGACCGGCTCTGGCGCTTGATCTGGTAGAGCCTTTGCGACCAGCTGTTGTCGATACGGCAGTTATCGCAGCGATCCGCAATCGGGAGTTTTCGGATGCGTCGTTCGTAACCCAATCTGATGGTTCCGTTCGGCTTTCAGATGAAGGCCGCCGCCGGGCACTGGACATTCTGGAGCGACGGCTATCGACAACGTTTCGCTATGATGGCACCGAGATGACATGGCGCGCTGCAATCAGCCACCATGCTGTTCTCATGGCGAAAGCGCTTCGCGAGGGTAGCACCTCACTACCTCTGCTTTTGCCGAGATAAACAGTGCCTCGAAGATTTTACATCGTAAGCTACGACATCCGCGATCGAAAGCGTTGGCGTCGCGTTTTCGCCCTGATGGACCGACGCGGCGAACATCGTCAGCTTTCAGTATTCTTGGTGAAAACCGATAATTCCGGGCTGCGAAGCTTAGTAAACGCCTTAGCGGAAATCATCGATCCGACCGAGGATTCGGTTATAATTGCCGCCGTAGGTCGAAGTACAGATAGTCAGATGATAGAATTGGGTGCCAAGGGGCCGATGCCTGGAGCAGAGGTTCTAATAATCTGAATTCAGAGCTTTCGGAGGGTGGACAAGCGACGAACCTATTGACCTGAAAGGAAAAAAGAGACAAGTTTCATGTGCACGCTCTTTGAAATCGCTAGAATTTCTCAGAATCACCGGAGGGTGGATAAAAGTTCTGATTCCGCCTGTGATATCAAAGGCTTCTAGAGGTGCCCTCGCATCCCCGCTTCGGCGGGGTTCCACTGAGACCAAGTTTCATCTCTTTCTCCTTTCGATGAATTCGATTGTCGACTCGCATCCCCGCTTCGGCGGGGTTCCACTGAGACACGTTGGTGATGGTGTTTGACCTAATGACTGCCAACTCGCATCCCCGCTTCGGCGGGGTTCCACTGAGACTTTTAAGATATGGTTCTGGTCATGTTTTCCGTCAGCTCGCATCCCCGCTTCGGCGGGGTTCCACTGAGACTTGATTCCAAGATAGTAAGACACAATCAGACGTCTCGCATCCCCGCTTCGGCGGGGTTCCACTGAGACCAGGAGCAAGCTGATGCTTACCATTCGTCGACGCCTCGCATCCCCGCTTCGGCGGGGTTCCACTGAGACATTTGGTACTCCACAATGGGGAGGCAGTAGCCCGCTCGCATCCCCGCTTCGGCGGGGGGGCTTACACAGCGTGCCGACTATCGCAACAAGAAAAAAACCCCCGGAAGCGCATAAGCTTCCGGGGGTTTTAACGTAGGTGTCACAGTACGCTATTCGACGACCAGGTCTTCCGAACGCACCTGCACCTCTTCCCCGGTTATCATGTTCCGAACACGAACGTTTTCGCCAACCTGTGCGTCTTCCAGCAATTCAAACGAGTCTTCCGTAACACGGTGATAGTACGAATTCCCATCCGATCGTCGAAACAGAATACGGCCTCCTCCGATGGCGGCGGCAGACGATGAACTATGTGAGGTTACACGACCTGCGCTATTCTCGATACCGCCCGCCCTTTTGGGTTCGTGCCCCCCTTCGACATAGTCTTCTAGGAAATACTTACCAGTCTTTGCACGCTGATACGTGTCTTGCTCGGTAAAACCCAAATCCCGGTGATGTTCAGTAAGATCTTTCGGCCCTAGCGGCATATATGCTAATTGTTGATGCTTATTGATTTCAGGATCAGAGGCTTTCAGCAACGCTTTCACTTGTACTGTGTCTTTCCACGTCCCTTGGTTCGCACGATTATAGGATTCCTGCATGTATGCTTCGAAGTCGTTGACGAATTTCATTGCCGACTTTTCACTGTCAGTACAGGAAAGATGGACCGATATAGAAACCTCCCCCAACCCGTATGGCTTGCCCATGCCCAGACGGTGGTGTCGGTGCACACCGGTAGTATCCGCCGCCAGGGCGTCAATCTCACCGTAAGTAAGGGTCCAAAGAAGTGCTCCGAGTTCAACCGGGCGCAAATTGTGGAACGTTAATGGAATTTCAAACACGGTACTCTCTGGAACCGGATGCAAAGCTGTTTGAACCAACTTGTTCTTCGCAATTTTTCTGGGCAGTCGTGGGAGTGTTATTGGAGAGGCATCGGGGTAGGATGACGGCCAGATCTTGATCCCAGCCAGCTCGGGCTGTGAACGATAGTTGGGGCCAGGTTGGGGCGAAAAAGTTGCAAAGTCACTTCCTCTATTTAGCCTGCCACCCACTCCTTCTTGGCGAACGTATATACCCTCATAACTGGGCTTTGGCTCCGCCAACACGGCTGGGTTCCTAAAATGTGAGGTTGGCTTCCTTGAAGTTGCTCGCCCGACACCAAACCAAGCTCTGCGTTTCAAACCCTTTCCATTATTGCCTTCTGCAGCGCACCCGAAAATGAGGCTCGCCATATCAAGCGACGCCGTCTCTGCAGCCTGCTTATGCTGCGGATTGCTAAATTCTAGAAGTTCGTGTGAGCTTTTGGAATGAGTGATTTTTCGGCGGTTTTCGCGGCCTGTCACTTTACGATCCTCAATCACGTCTCCAAGACGGCCGAAGCATGCGATTTCAAGAATCGAGCGACACATCCCTTGCATGCTAGAAGGAGGAATCGCGTAATCATCCCCTATTTTGAATGGCCACACAGCTCCTTCGCGCTCTTCAGTCGCTGCCCGGCGCTCGCCGCCTAAAAGTGTAGGCGTAATCGTCCTGAGAAAGACTACTACCTTTCCAGAAACACCATCGGAAAAGGGCACGTCATGCGTTGCCAGATGCCCCCAGTTTGGTTCATGGACCCAACGATTTATGCGTGCAAACCGAAAAGGCGATTTGACAGCCATCACTTAATCTCCTCGTTCGAGAAACCAACAAAACGCGAGAACGTCTGCTCAACCGCATGGGGATCGGAGGTGTCATTGCCAGCCCAATATACAGCGTACATCAACATTTGGTTTGGTAGGTACTTTGGGTTCCCCAGCGCAGCAGTGTCTTGTTTGATGAATGGCCATTCTGCTGGGGACAGTTGAGAGGTTTCATCAATTTGCCGTTCCTCATACTGCCAAATGAGCGCAGTGCCAGGGTTGAGCGGATCCAATCTGAGTTGAAATGATTGGGATTCTCCATCCATCCACTCTGCAAAAACTGGGGGGCCAGCGCGCCGATAGTTTTTGACAGAGATGGAACCGCTCCATTGAACCTCGGAGCGAAAGCGCACCCAGCCTTGCATTTCTGGATGTTCGAGAATTTCACACATCTCGTTGTAGAGTTTCTCGTCCGACACGCGTTGTTCCGGTCCATGGACTTTGACGGCTACGAGATTGAGCTCAGGCAACTCTTCCAACTGTAGTGAGCGAAGAACCTGATAATCTACCGCGAGCTTGCGGAGGCTTTCTAATGGCACCGAGGTTTTAAAGCGGTTCATTGTCCTGCAACCTCCGTGGCACTGTTGAGCCCAACGGATAGAGCTGCAGAAACCCATTCGTCCCTATTCTCACCACTCCAAGAAATATTTCCCCGACAAACGCCAAGACTCTTGGCACCGACCGGCAAGCTCTCAGAGCAAAGATCTTTCAATGCCTTTAGGAAACAGCTCACCACACTAGCATCCCATCCAGCAACGGTTCCCTCGCGATCCGCTGGGTTAAGCGGAGGACGAATGCTCAATTCCAAGCCGGCCTTGGCCCCTATCAACCACTCTTCTTCATACAGTGCGCCATCTATTGTGCCTCCGGTAAAACGATCAATTGCATTGTGTTGGACTGTTTTTAGAGCCCCACCTTCGAGTGTGGCTTCACCCACCGTTAGGCGAGAAGCTGAGCCAGCTTCATCCTTTTCATCGGCGTCCTTGGACTTTCCTAAAAAATCAGAGAGCATTTCAGGTCGAGCTGCAAGGTTGGTAAGCTTTGCCATTTGGTCTTCTCTACCAAGCTCCAAGAACTCATCCACACTCAATGTTTTCCCGGCATCCTTCCGAGCATAGAAAAGCATGCGGTGTGCAAGAGGGCCGCGGAGCCCAGAACCAGTAAGTGGAAAGTGCATCGAAATCGTTGCTTGCTTTGAACAACTCCAATCAAAATAGGGTTCACGCAAAACGCGCAGCAAGTTGTTTTCTCTCTCTGAGGCGACATTCACAGCGTCGTCGCTACTTCCGATTCGCAGCGCATCGTCGAAGGTCAATGATAAGGTTGCTACTGTAGTGTCGGCTTCTGGCGGTGCAAACGCATCCTGGGAAAGAGCATCGTCTGCGAGCGGTTCGCTCGGCGCTTGCGCAAGGATTTTGCGCAGTTCGCGAGTTTCTTGTGCTGCAATTGATTGACAGCTTGCACGAACAACCTTGCACTTCCCCCAACCAATTCCCGTACCGGACCCTAGTCTAAAACGGCTATGGCGAAGTAGCCTTCCAACTTCCAGTAGGAGAGCCAATTTTTCCGCCCCGCCGCGTGCTAGAAATTCGATTGAAAAACGAGTTCCAACGGGAACAGCAATCCTCGCAAATTTCTTCTTCTCTTCGACGCTATGCGTTTCGGACAGGGAGACACGGTCTCGCCAGATCGGAGCATCGCTCAGGAGAAGCTTGAGAACCGAGTCCGTTTCCAAATCTCTTTGCTCTAGCCCGACGATAGCCCTGTCCTGAGAATCGTGAATGCACCCCCAGGAAATTGACAGTCCAGAGGATCGGCCGCTTCCATCACTATCTTCGTAGCCGAAGACTTCCCGCACACGCTCTTCTCCCGCAACCTCGTGCATCAGGTGGCGAAGGATTCCTTGTGTGGAGCTGCCCGGGATTGTTGGCAAACCATTGGCATCCCGAACAATGGCAGTAGCTATCACAGTGTCGGCATCATTTGCATTTCCAAATCCGGCGCCGGCCCTATCTGTCAGTTTGATCTTTCGCTCAACGGCTCCACTAGCCCCGATGGAAATGGGAGTTTCGGCCTGCAAGGTTACGCGCATAATGTGAACGGAAAAACTCATCTCGCGACCTCCTTAGTTGCATTTCTCCTTCGAACGATCCAGTTGCTCAACCCACCGGATCTTTCTCCACCACCTTCTGGAGTGGTTGAGTCTGTGAAAACAGAACCATGACCCGATAATGTGGGTAACCTGTAGTCTTCCTTGAGTTTTTCTTCCGACAAGAACAAAGGGTTAATCCAAATTCGACCGAAACCAATGTGAGTGTTGTCACCGACCAGTCTGACTCCCCCACCTGTGCTTTCAGCAGTTTCACCATCCAGAAGGCAATAGGTTAGGACGCTCCCTGCTTCGATCACAAGGCGTTCAAGGTCGCGTCCACCCAAGGTACCATTCCAAGGAGCATGTCGACTGAGCGAAACAAAGCTTTCTTCCGGCAAGAACTCCAAGTTGCCAGGGAGGCCAAGATCGGAGGCTGATGGATGACTTGTTGGCATTCCATTCCTGTCGATTGGTGCAATATCTGACATGGCCAATACTTGAACCCTTCGATCAAGTGGCGCTGATGGATAGTTCACATCTCCTTCGAGAGGCCGCACTAGAGAACACTTGAATTGGCCACCGTAGCCGGTCCGCTTTCCTCGCCCGAGGCTGAGCGTGATCCCATGGAAAGACTCCAGAATCCTTTTCCAGTCTGCATCGCAGATGTCGCCGACCCGCTCGATTTCAACATAGAACCGTTTGGTGCCGTTAGTTTGCAGATGCTGGTAACCAAACAACTTTGATCGCTCTACTCTTCCCTTTTCTGTCGCAGTGCGAAGTCTCTGCCCGTGTTCGAGGTCTAATGTGGTACCATCCGATACCAAGAATTCGTGCTTGAGGGGTTCGAACTGGATGTTCTTATCGCCCTCAGATTTGGGGGCACCTATACACACGACTTTGAGATCAAGCTTAACATCGTTCCTCACCTTGGCGTCTTTCGGAGCGAATAGATTTTTGGGGAAGGGAACCCCGATCCGTCCGTCTTCCAAGACGGGCATTGGGGTTCCGAACTTTACAGCCCCAGAGTGAAAAACAGCGAAGGGATCATTGAAATTAGAATAAGGACCTCGCTGTGCACACCATCCTAACAATGATGCACCAGTGGGCGGCTTGGTTCGGTGCGGCGCCTCTGTCGCGGCACGCTCACTAAAGATCGCAGATCGTGTTTGGACTAGTATCATCCCGACCTTTTTGGCCCGCAAATGCTCTTCCGGCACATCGGGAATGGCAACAGGCGTGGGTTTGCGTTCCTCCACTCGGGCAGTTACGCGCCCAAAGCCGTCAAATTTACCTTTGCCAAACGCCGGTGTCGCAGCCATGGCCATGTCGAGCAACGCAACCCAATTGTCAGGGGGGCTCGCGGGGGAATCCCAAGTAATTTTCCCTTCAATGGTAGTGGGGACAGCTGCCTCGGTTGCACGCAAACTATGATCCGCCGCAATGCCCTTGCAGGTAATGCGCGTCGCTGCAATTCTTTCAAACAGAAGGTCGGTAGCCCCCTTTAGTTCTGCTTTTTGCCTTTCCGATACGCAGGCATCCTCACCAAATCTCAGAGCGCCGTCGGGGCCACCTTCACCATTTTCTTTTCTGGAGCCGAACAAAAGCGCGACATCAATCTTGGACCAACCGCAGCCTTCTTCAGCAAGCATCTCCGCCGTTTCTCGCAGTGTGCCCTTAACTTCGCTCATCGGCATGGCAGGAAAACCATCTTTGTCGCGATGGCATACGACGTCCTGTTTTCGCCCTCTACCACCTCCGGTTCCAGAGAGCCACCAGGACTTGAACTCAAGAATGACCCGCACTTCAGTGCTTACCGAACCACTCATTCTGTGAGTCTCCTTTGCTCTTGAACAACGCCAATGTCGATCAGTTCCAACGCATCGCTGATATAGGGCAATGCTTCGTCCATCTGGGGCCAATCATTCTCTTGCAAAGTATTTAGGCCCAACCCAGAAAATCCTGAGCGCAAGTCGTCTTCCGCAGCTTCCGTTTCTGCAGCAACAGCTAGGAAGCGCTTCCAGGTGCGGAGCGCTGTATGAGTTCCGTCGTACCGATTGCTTAGAGCTTCATAGAGTTTTCCGAGGCCAGGGATCGCATTCAAGGTCTTTGCTAAGCGCAAGAGATCGTTGTAACCACAATGTCCTGCCGCGTGATCACCGACGCCATAAGGGCCTGCGGAAAGGAAACGACCATCAAAGGTCTTGTGCTCACGCTCTCGGTACTCGGTCTCGAATGCCTCATCGATTGTCGATGTGATCACCGAAAACGTGATGAGCGATGGATATGGTGCCTTACCAGCAGCCTTAGCGTACTTCTTGGCAAATCTACACATACCCTCTGCCATATTATGGGCAGCAAGGAACGGATGCCCAGAAGACACAATCGCAACACCGGCGCAAGCGGTGAGACCCGCGCGCGGCACGTTCTGCCAGCCCATTTCACCGAATACACGGAACGTTTCAGTTTCGATGTTTTCCAGCAAGGCTTTGGTAAATGGCATAGCAAGATCCGCCCGCACAATCACCGTTATGTCGTCTCCTCCAAGCACGACAGGGCGTGCTGGGGGAATGCACACATCCGGAGAGGTTCGAGTGTTCGGTCCGAACAGCGTCTCGAAACCTTTATCACCGGCAATGGCTGAGAACGGCAATACAGTATCAATACATGCCTGCCGGACAGCAGCCGCAATGCACTCCTCAATACGCGTTGCTACCTCGAATAGTGCATCTTCTGATGTAGCCTGATCTGCAATTTCGCGATAGATTTGTCCAAGCCCCGAAATATCGGCGTGGACAATTGCAACTCGACGATCCGCTGTCCAGTTTTGAGCTTTACTAGAAACACCAAGAGGAAATGCCGGATTGGTTCGGCTGGCATCACGCGTCTCGAAATGACGCGGAAATCGATAGTTTTTGTTGGTATCATCTTTAGGTAGGAATGCCTGGGCGAGCGTGTCTTCCTGACCGCTTGTTTTGAGTGCTCTTGTAAGGCTCCGTTCACGATCCACTTGCGCCTTTGTCACGACGTCAAGTAGGATCAATGCCCCTCCGCGGTCTTCTTCTTCCACGGCGACCCGCCCGGTGCGGGGGTTGAAACGTGTCAGCGGGCCACCTGCTGGCAGAAGGAAAGCGGCAGTGTTTTTCCGGACACCAGACTGTGAGGAATAAGCCTTGTCGCGCGCTTTGTTGAAATCGGAAGCCTGAACGGGATCGCAGTCAGTGTATGGCATCCCCGGAGCAACCAACCCAACCGCAAGCCGCCACAATGCGCGGAAACGATCTAGATCTTCACGATTATCCGCGTGCATACAAAAGGAGCCGCCAGATCGCCGTGAAAACTTAACGTCTCCAATTTTTGCGGCCGCCAGCACACCCGAGATCAGGTCGTTTTCGTTGGATCGGCTGAGAGAGGCGATAAGGTCGCTGGCTCCGATCAGGTCCTTGAGACGACCAGAATCCAGAATGTATCGTTGAATTCCTTTGGCTTCGAAAAGATAGCACCAAGATGGGTTCATAAAATACCTCATGCAATTACCACCACTCTAGGCTGTGCAAAAAGAAAGCGTCAAGCGGACAGGACTGCGCAAGTGTGACACAATGCGCTTGTTGGAAAACTACCAGAGAGAGGGCGCCTTTTTCGGCTCTGCAAGCTTGCAATCTCAGAATTCACCGATTGGCTTCGCAAAGCTGCGGGCAATCGGGGGACAGAAAATGTTTGAACAGCTATGCCATGTAGACACTCTTCACCTTGCCTGGAAAAAGGTCCGCTCAAATGGTGGCGCAACCGGAGGCGATGGTGAAACGGCTCGAGAGTTTTCCCGGAATCTCGAAATGCGCATTCTGGCACTGTCCTCGGCACTTCGGAAAGGCAGGTATCGCCCTGGCCGCCTGGCCACAGTCAAAATTCGAAAACCAAACGGACAGCCACGGCTGCTTCGCATACCTGGACTGGCTGACCGCGTGGCTCAGACTTCATGCCATATGGTTCTATCGACGAAACTGGACCGAAGGATGTCGCGGGATAGTTTTGCCTACAGGCCTGCGCGGTCTGTAAGAGATGCTTTGAACCGGCTCGACAAACTGGCGCCTAGGAATGCTTGGGTGCTTGATGCCGATATTCGCGCTTTCTTCGATAGGGTTCCGCATGGGCCATTGCAAGATGAGCTTGGAATCTGGATTTCTGACCCTCGGATCATGCACCTAATCATGCTCTGGCTGCGATCTTTTGGGAAGGGTCGCAGTCTGGCGCAGGGGGCTCCGATATCTCCATTGCTGGCGAACATGGCTCTTCACCCCCTCGACATGGCGTTCTCGTTTCGAGATATACCCTTCGTACGATACGCCGACGATTTTGTTGCGCTCGGTAAATCCAGAAAAGACGTTGATCGGGTCCGAGCAGTGGCTCAAAAGGTGCTGCGCCGACGTGGCCTCGAACTCAACCATGAGAAAACACAGATTATGAAGCTGAGTGAGGGCATTCACTTTCTTGGGCAAGATTGTCGTTGGAAAACAAGGCCTTCGTGGAAGTCATCTGCGCGATCGGAGGGTGGTCAACCACGCAAACCCTTGACATGAAAGGAAGAATGGGGATGACTTATCTGCGAAGCTCTTTGAAATCGCTGGAAAAACGCAAAAT
>NZ_CANMFT010000014.1:0-2500 GCF_947497285.1 uncultured Aliiroseovarius sp.
GAACGCAAACCGCCCCGGCATTTCTGCACGGGGCGGTTTGTTTTGTGTTTGTATTGAGAGAATATTGGCTCTTTTCTAGGTTTGGCGGTGACCTACTCTCCCACGTCTTGAGACGCAGTACCATTGGCGCGACAGTGCTTAACTTCCGAGTTCGGGATGGGGTCGGGTGTTTCACTTGTGCTGTGACCACCAAACCGAGGAAAGAGCCGTTCCAAGTCAGTACACTGGTGTGTATGCTTTTGATAGATCAGTAGGGTTTGACTTCTACTGGATCAAATCAAGCCTATCGGACAATTAGTACCGGTCAACTGAACGCATTGCTGCGCTTACATCTCCGGCCTATCGACGTGGTAGTCTTCCACGGTCCTCAGGGATACCTTGTTTTGAGGGGGGCTTCCCGCTTAGATGCCTTCAGCGGTTATCCTGTCCGAACATAGCTACCCAGCACTGCCGTTGGCACGACAACTGGTCCACCAGTGGTTCGTTCACCCCGGTCCTCTCGTACTAGGGGCAACTCCTCTCAAGTATCCTACACCCACGGCAGATAGGGACCGAACTGTCTCACGACGTTCTAAACCCAGCTCACGTACCTCTTTAAACGGCGAACAGCCGTACCCTTGGGACCTGCTCCAGCCCCAGGATGAGATGAGCCGACATCGAGGTGCCAAACACTGCCGTCGATATGGACTCTTGGGCAGTATCAGCCTGTTATCCCCGGCGTACCTTTTATCCGTTGAGCGATGGCCCTTCCACTCGGGACCACCGGATCACTATGGCCGTCTTTCGACTCTGCTCGACTTGTCAGTCTCGCAGTCAGGCTGGCTTCTGCCATTGCACTCAACGAGCGATTTCCGACCGCTCTGAGCCAACCTTCGCGCGCCTCCGTTACTCTTTAGGAGGCGACCGCCCCAGTCAAACTACCCGCCACGCAGGGTCCCGGATCCGGATAACGGACCGCGGTTAGACATCAAACAAAACAAGGGTGGTATCTCAAAGGAGGCTCCACAGAAACTAGCGTTCCTGCTTCAAAGCCTACCACCTATTCTGCACATATTGTATCTGATGCCAGTGCGAAGCTGTAGTAAAGGTGCACGGGGTCTTTCCGTCTAACCGCGGGAAGCCTGCATCTTGACAGGCAATTCAATTTCGCTGAGTCGATGTTGGAGACAGCGGGGAAGTCGTTACGCCATTCGTGCAGGTCGGAACTTACCCGACAAGGAATTTCGCTACCTTAGGACCGTTATAGTTACGGCCGCCGTTTACCGGGGCTTCAATTCGGAGCTTGCACTCCTCCTTTTAACCTTCCGGCACCGGGCAGGCGTCAGACCCTATACGTCGTCTTGCGACTTCGCAGAGCCCTGTGTTTTTAGTAAACAGTCGCCACCCCCTGGTTTGTGCCCCCAGTCAATACTTGCGTAGAAACTGGGCCTCCTTCTCGCGAACTTACGGAGGTATTTTGCCGAGTTCCTTCAACATCGTTCTCTCAAGCGCCTTGGTATGCTCTACCTATCCACCTGTGTCGGTTTAGGGTACGATCTAATAGAGGGGCTATTTCCAGGAACCTCTTAGCAGCCCATTCAATCCGATAAGGATGAACTACCTTCGAGATCCGTCACCACCTCATGGCCCAGGAATATTAACCTGGTTCCCATCGACTACGCCTTTCGGCCTCGCCTTAGGGGTCGGCTTACCCTGCTCAGATTAGCTTTAAGCAGGAACCCTTGGATTTTCGGCGACAGGGTCTCTCACCCTGTTTGTCGCTACTCATGTCATCATTCTCACTAGTGATCTCTCCACCGGATCGCTCACGCGCCGGCTTCACAGAAAGCTCCGTGTCTCCGACACTCACTATATATGCGCTACCGCTTCGCTACTTGAGCGCTTTGGCATTGCATCAATGAGTTAAAGAGACATGGAACTATGTCACACTACGCTCTGCTACCGCGTGCACATAAGTGCACACCCTAAGCTTCGGCTCATGGCTTGAGCCCCGGTACATCTTCGCCGCAAGACAACTTAAATTAGACCAGTGAGCTGTTACGCTATCTTTAAAGGATGGCTGCTTCTAAGCCAACCTCCTGGTTGTTTTGGTCGTCTCACCTGCTTTCCCACTTAGCCATGAATTAGGGGCCTTAGCTGTAGGTCAGGGTTGTTTCCCTCTCCACAACGGACGTTAGCATCCGCTGTGTGTCTGCCATATAGTACTTCCCGGTATTCGGAGTTTGGTTAGGATCAGTAAGCCTGTGGGGCCCCATTACCCATCCAGTGCTCTACCCCCGGGAGTATTCGTATGACGCTCTACCTAAATAGATTTCGCAGAGAACCAGCTATCTCCGAGTTTGATTGGCCTTTCACCCCTAGGCACAGCTCATCCCGATCTTTTTCAACAGATGTGGGTTCGGTCCTCCAGTGCATGTTACTGCACCTTCAACCTGGCCATGCCTAGATCACTCGGTTTCGGGTCTGATCCACCTAACTCATTCGCCCTATTAAGACTCGC
>NZ_CANMFT010000015.1 GCF_947497285.1 uncultured Aliiroseovarius sp.
GTATCCGTCCGGTCTGCCTGCTCTGACGGCTAATGGAGAGTGCTGATAGTGTCCACCATCGATAGTGGACATCTTGGGGTATTCCATGGCGGGCAAGAAGGGTCAGAAGAAGCGGTTTTGGTCAGATGACGAGAAGCGTGCGATCTGCACGCAAACGCGGGCGGCGGGTATTTCGGTTGCGCAGGTTGCGCGGCGGTATTCGATGAACGCCAATCTTATTCACAAATGGTTGCGCGATCCTCGGTTTGCGCCTGAAGAAGAGGCCGGTGAGGTGCTGGATGCCACTGAGGCGGGGTTTGTGCCTGTCGAGATTGCGGGTGCCGTGCCGGTACTGTCCCATTCCGATATGCGCGTTTCCGCCCCAGCATTGACTGAGCCAGTCTCGGCGCAACGCGTGGACATCACGCTATCGGATGGTCGGCGGATATTGGTGGAAGGCACGACGGCCCTGTCGGCGGTGCTGTCTTTGGTCGAGGGTTTGATGCCGTGATCCCTGTTCCGTCGAACACACGGGTTTGGCTGGCCGCCGGGGTCACAGATATGCGGCGCGGCTTCAACACACTGGCGGCGCAGGCGGAGAAGGTTTTGGAACTCGATCCCTATTCTGGGCATCTGTTTGTGTTCCGGGGGCGTCGGGGCGATCTGCTCAAGATCATATGGTGGGACAGCCAGGGCGCCTGCCTGTTCAGCAAGCGCCTGGAAGGCGGGCGCTTCGTTTGGCCCGCCGCCAAGGATGGCAAAGTCAGCGTGACGGCGGCGCAGTTGTCGATGCTGCTCGAAGGGATTGACTGGCGGATGCCGAAGAAGACATGGCGACCTTTGAGCACGGGGTAATACAATAAATCGGCGCGAACTGGCGTTTCGTGATTCACCCTTCTGCTGCAATAGGTTATATCCGAACCATGTTAGACGCCCTCAAACCCTTGCCTGAAGACCCCGCTGAACTTCGCGCTGTCAGCGAACGTTTGATGGCTGAGGTGCAATCGCTGACCTACCAAAATGAGAAGCTGAAGGCTGAACTTCATGGCCATCGCAAGGCACGGTTCGGTTCCAAATCCGAGAGCCTTGATCAACTGGCTTTCGATCTGGCCGAAGACGATGAGATTGAAGTCGCGGCTGAGGCACAGAAGAGCGAACCAAACAAGGCTGACAACAAACCACCCAAGCGCCAGCACAGCCGCAAACCGTTGCCGGATCATCTGGAGCGGCAGGACGAGGTTTTGTCTCCGGGTGAAGATTGCAATGACTGCGGCGGTTCCCTGCGCCAGGTCGGCGAAGACGTTACCGAGGAGCTGGAGTATATTCCGGGTCGCTTTGTCGTGCGCCGCATTATCCGTCCACGCATGGCCTGCACCTGCTGCGAGGCATTCACACAGGCTCCGCTGCCGTCGCGCCCGATTGAACGGGGCCGACCGGGCCCGGGTCTTCTGGCCCACATCCTGGTTGGCAAATACTGCGATCATCTGCCGTTGGATCGGCAATCCAAAATCTTCGCCCGTGAGAAGGTCGATCTGCACCGCTCCACCCTGACCGATTGGGTGGGGCGCAGCACAGCGCTGCTGGAACCACTGGCTGATCACATCGGCAAGCTGGTCAGGGCAGGCCCCGCGCTCTTTGCCGATGACACACCGGTCAAACTGCAAAGCAAGCTGAAGCCAAAGAAGACGCAAACTGCACGACTATGGAGCTATGTGCGCAATGAGGGCCCGTGGTGCGGGGAGGCCCCGCCCTGTGCGTGGTACCAATTCAGCACGGATCGCAAGGGCGAACATCCCGTCAACCATCTCTCGGGCTATACCGGCACCGTGCATGCCGATGGGTTTGCGGGCTTCAATGGATTGTTCGGCAAAGATAAAGCCGATGAGCAGGCCTGCATGGTGCATGTGCGCCGCAAGTTCGTGGACGAGTTCGAGCGTACCGGCGCAGATATTGCCAAACATGCGATCACGCAGATCGCTGACCTTTATGCTGTTGAGAGGGAAGCCAGAGGCAAAGCACCGGAAGAACGTGTTGCTTTGCGTCAGGCAAGGGCCAAGCCGATCCTCGATGATCTGGAGGCCTGGCTGCAGGCGCAGCTGCCCAAGCTCTCGGGTAAGACCAAACTGGCCGCCGCCATTCGCTATGCTCTGAACCGCATGCCCAAGGCCTGCGCCTATCTGAGCGACGGGCAGCTGGAACTCGACAACAACATCTGTGAGCGCAGCATTCGCCCTATCGCTTTGGGCCGCAAAAACTATCTATTCATGGGGTCTGTCGGTGGCGGAAAGGCCGCAGCGATCGCCTATACCCTGATCGAAACAGCGAAGATGAACGGCGTCGATCCGGAAGCATGGCTGACCTGGGTGCTCGAACGCCTCCCGGATCACAAGATCAATCGCATTAATGAACTGATGCCGTGGCGCTACATCACAGAGGGAGCCGTTTGAAGTGTTTCAGAATGTGTTGAGAAGGTACTTTGCTCCCAGGACGCTCAAAATTGCACTGTATTTCACTGATGCGCGAGCTCTGGCAATTCCTCACGTTACAAGGCCTTTCGCCATCCCAGAAGCTATCTTTCCTGGCGTCGATTGCTACAGTCTGAACACAGTCGAGATCGGCCAAACAATCAAACAAGCAGTACAACAATGCGCATTTAAAAGAAGCAAAGGGCCAAAGCTTGATCTCCTGCAATCTGTAGGCTGGTTTGAAGCCGAAATGGACAAATTCCGCGAAGCCAACGAACTAACAGAAAGGCAATTTCATCAACAGTTGAGGCTTGTCGATATTGAGCTGGCAAAGAACCAATATCTCTTTTGGCCTCAGAAACGAACGCAACGGCGTTTTGCATTTGAGGCGGCCTGCAAATCTGAAGGCCGTTCTAGCTCGCCGGAAGATACCGAAGCAGCTTTGCTAGGCGAAATTATCTTGAAGGTGATGGCCAGAAGTTCATAGCGCGACCACACCGGACGCATAC
>NZ_CANMFT010000016.1 GCF_947497285.1 uncultured Aliiroseovarius sp.
GCGGGGGTGTTTGCGTTTGGGTGGGGCGGTTTGGGGTTGATGCTCTGTAGTTGGGTTTGGTTTGTTGCAAGCTTGCAGAGCCAGCGGGGTCTGGCCGGGTGTGGCAAAAGAGGTCCATCGCAACACATCAACCAGGAGGCGCCCATGGCCCGCAAAACCACAACCACCCACCGCAACAACAACGGCCCGACCCACCGGACCACCACCACCCGTTACAACGACGGTTCGTCCAAGTCGATCACCCGCACCGGTGGCAACGTCCTTTCGTCGGGCAAAATCACCCGGATCTCGCGCTCCGACGGCAAGGGCAACACCCGCAGCAAGTCCTACTGAGCTGCCCAAACCGGTCCCACCCGGACCAACACCAGCCCCCGCCTCGGCGGGGGCTTTCCTTTTGGCGGGGGACATACACCGCAAGCTTGCAACGAAAGCACCGCAAAACCGTTTCTCTAAGATCAACCGCATCAGACCAGACGACGACACCCGTCACACACCCAACCCGGAGCCACCCCCATGACCTTCATCACCCGCCTCTTCCCCGACTTCGACACCGCCCTGACCCTGCGCGAGAAGAGCCTGGCCCGTGAGCTTGACCTCGTCGCCCGCGCCCGCGCCGACGGCACCCGCAACCACCCCGACACCGCAGAGACCGAGCCCACCGAGTTCGAGATCAAGGTTCTGACCCGCGGCCAGCACGCCATTGACGAGGTCGCCCAGTGGTTCAAGAAACGCGTCGCCGAACGCACCAAGACTTCCAACGCCCTGTTGCCTACCCCGGCCGAGCGGGACACCGATGCCCAGGTCTCCGAGGCCGGCTTCGCCCTGGCCAAGCTGCGCGACGAGAACCGGGATTCCATCACCGCATTGGCCGAAAGCGATGCCGCCGCGCTGATGGAGCTGCGCAAGTTCCGCCGTGACAACGATCTCACCCGCGAAGCGACCTATGCCAAGTCACCCATCCTCGTGATGGGGCTGGGGGCGGTGCTGTTGCTGGCGGAATCCATCCTCAACGCCCAGACCTTCGCCGATGTCTCCGACTACGGTCTGATCGGCGGCTGGCTCACCGCAGCCACCTACTCGGTCGGCAACCTTTTCCTCGGCTTCTTCGTCACAGGTCTCTTCGGCCTACGCCATGCAATCCACGTCCGCCCCGTGCCGAGAATCCTCGGTCTACTCGCCACGCTCACGGGCAGCGCAGCCACCCTGGGCTACAACGCCTATCTCGGCACCGTGCGTGCGGCGATTGATGCAGACCCCGATGGCGCCGCTTATCGCCAGGCCTTTGCCCGCCTCATCGAAGAGCCCACCGGCTTCATGAATACCCCGTCCGCAGCCCTGCTCTTCGCCATCGGCATGGGCTTTGCCCTTGCTTTCGCCGCTAAGGGGTTCCTGGTGTTCGATCCCTACCCGGGGTACCGCAAGGTGCACCGCCGCCACGTTGCTGCGCGCCGTGCGCTCGATGCTGCTCGTATCCGCTTCCGCAACGCTGCCAAGGCGCTGGTCGATACCCGCATTAAAACCATCGAGGATAACCTTACCGCCGCCGAGGCGCGCAATCGCAAGATCCTCGACATGATCAACCAGACCGAGATTGACGCTACCGCTGCCGAAACCTCGGCAGTTGACTCCGCGGCTGTCTGCCAGCGCCTCATCGCCACCTGGCGCACCGAGAACGCTGCAATCCGCACGGCTGCGGCGCCTGCCTACTTTCGTACGCTGCCTTCGCTGGACGCAGAGCTCCGGGGTCTGCCAAAGATCAACTTCACGGCCCACCGAGACGTCCGTAACGCCGATATGGAAGCCCTGCGTGTAAACGCTAAGGCTGCCCAGGCAACCCTCCGCGACATGGCAATGAACGCCCTCGATACCGTCACTGCAGAAATCAAAGCCGCCGAAAAAGAAGGAACCAAAAGAGCGGAAAATGAGGAAAATATAACGTTT
>NZ_CANMFT010000017.1 GCF_947497285.1 uncultured Aliiroseovarius sp.
CGAAGCAGCTTTGCTAGGCGAAATTATCTTGAAGGTGATGGCCAGAAGTTCATAGCGCGACCACACCGGACGCATACGAAGCGTTGTTAGCCTTCCCCAAAGAAGTGGTCCGCCCCCATAATTGGGAAAGCGGTGGATAATGGATGGCGATCAAGAGATCGAAGCCCGAAGCTCAAAGAGATTGTCCTGAAATAGCCGCGCGCCCGTCCAGTGAAAGCGCTCCGGCCTCACATGTTCGATGCCTGATATGCAGATCTTGTGGACGCCGGCGATCCGGCGACAAACATACCTGACACGCGCCACTGCAATGTGGGACGTATTCGAATGCATTGAGATGTTCTCCCAGCCGGAAACCCAAGCCCCCGAACAACGGCATACTGTCGCTCGCCGACTTCGCGACCAGATTGCAAAAATTGAACAAGGGAGGTGTCTAGGAAGCTGAGAGCAGCTCACCTTACCTCTTCGGGATAAGTTGTAAAAATAGCCAACAAAAAGGTATCGCTCGGATTCAGAGAGATTAATAATACAAAAGATGTGATCCTGGTTTGAAAAAACAAAACGGATATTAATTCTCATGTATAGCGATCGCCAAGCTGTCCCTCACAAATGGTCTTTATTTTGAAACCTCCCATTAAGTTGGCCTTTGGTCGCCCTCCCAAGCCTCATAATTTTAATTTTGGCGATGAGTTCTCGGCAATAATTGTCGAATGCATTACTCAACGGTCAATCTCGCGCTCACGTTTCGATCAAGCTGATTTGATCGCCGTCGGTTCTATCTTGGGCGGCACCGTTCGCAAAAACTTCAGGGCTCATGGTCGGGACGATCGAAAAACGCTTTCGGTTTGGGGGTCTGGTTTGATGGTGGATCACGCGCTAAGGCGGCTTAATTATTTGAACTATTTGAGCGTTCGCGGTCCACTCACGCGCAAACGGACCGGATTAGAGGGTTTGCCTCTTGGTGACCCGGGTCTGCTTGCACAATGGATTAAAAGTCCTGCCAAAGAGAAAAAGTATTCTGTGGGTATTATCCCCCATTACCGCGATGTGGAAAATCAGAACTTTCTCGACATTGAGCACCGTATTCCGAACTCAAAGCTGCTGGATATTCGGACGCAAGCCATTACGTTTCTAGAAGATGTTTCCAGATGCGAGCTCATCGTTTCTTCCAGCCTACATGGTCTAATTTTTGCAGATGCTTACAATATTCCGTCTATATGGCTTGAGGACGCCCCAATTCATATTGGCGATGGATTTAAGTTTTATGATCACTTTGCTGCGGTGAACAAGTTCGGGGCAGAACCACAACACCCCAAGTCTATTTTGTCCCTTGATAGCGCGCTTCCTCTAGCAAGTACTGGCGACCAAGAACTAATCGCTGATCTGCAGAAGAAATTGGTGAAAACTCTTAAAGAGGCGGAAATCTAGGACGCAAGGTTTCAGTGAGGAAGGGAAACTGCCGCGCTTGACGAGTGCATCCCAGAAATGAGCCGCCCCATCTGATGAGCCGCCCCATCTGAGAGGTCCAATTTGGAAGTTGGTGCATGTTTGGTCTTTGTTTCATAGGGGCGATGACCTCTGGCGCCGTATGTGGTCGTTAGGTGCTGTGGTAGGCAACATTTCAGCTGAGGGACAGGGCGCTTCCACAATGTGCGATTCTATCGATGTGATCCTGGGTTGAATTTCGATTTTCTCGTGGAGCCAGGAATTGCACACGCGATGCACTGAATCGGTTCTTTAGGACGAAATGGGCGGGAATCGATGCGCGGATCTGATGCACAGGCGGGCGTATTGAGGGAGGTAAGTTTGAGATTGGAAACAGGAACCCTAAGTTTATAAGGGTCTCAAAAAAGAAATTGCCGATTTTGCCATTTTCGGAAAAAAGGGGTTGCGACTCTTTTGAGTTGGGCCTAGAACCCCCTTCACCGGCGGCGCTGATGGCG
>NZ_CANMFT010000018.1 GCF_947497285.1 uncultured Aliiroseovarius sp.
CCGCGCCGGGTCGGCACGCGCAACGCCGGTTTCAAACCGCGCCATGGTCGAGGTCAGCGCCTCGGCCTCGCGGGTCAGCGCGTGGCTGGCGGCTGTGGTTTCTTCGAACATGGCCGCGTTCTGTTGGGTCACCTGATCCAGTTGGTTCACCGCCGTGTTGATCTCGGCCAACCCGGCGCTTTGTTCGCGCGCCGAGGTTGCGATTTCGCGCACATTGCGGCTGATCTCGGTCACGCTATCGACAATGCCCGACAGCGCCGCTCCGGCCTGGTCGACTAGTTCGACACCGCGTGTCACATGGCCACCCGACGCCGAGATCAGGTCGTTGATCTCGCGCGCGGCATCCGACGAGCGTTGCGCCAGTGCGCGCACTTCTGAGGCGACAACCGCAAAGCCGCGCCCCGCATCCCCCGCCCGCGCCGCCTCGACGCCCGCGTTCAGCGCCAGAAGGTTGGTCTGGAACGCGATGTCGTCAATCACCCCGGTGATCTTCGAAATCTGACGCGACGAGGTTTCGATCTCGCCCATCGCGCCCACCGCTTCGCGCACCACCGCCCCCGAGGCTTCGGCGTTCTGGCGCGCGCTTTCCACAACCTCATTGGCGTGGCTCGCCCCATCCGCTGCAGACCGCACCGAGGACGTCAGCTCATCCAGCGCCGCCGCCGTCTCCTCCAGCGTCGCGGCCTGGCGTTCCGTCCGGTGCGACAGGTCATCCGCCGCGCTTGATATCTCGGCCGCTTCGCCGCGGATCAGGTCCGCGTTTTCCACAACCCCCCGCATCGCGGCCATCAGCTTGTCCGCCGCCGAATTGAAATCCTCGCGCAATTCGTCGTAATCGGCCGAAAACGCACGGTCGATCCGCGTCGTCAG
>NZ_CANMFT010000019.1 GCF_947497285.1 uncultured Aliiroseovarius sp.
TGCAAGCTTGCAACAAACCAAACCCAACTACAGAGCATCAACCCCAAACCGCCCCACCCAAACGCAAACACCCCCGCAAAAGCGGGGGTGAGAGCAAGACTACAGAAAGCATTTGCCACCCTGGACGTCTCAGTGGAACCCCCGCCGAAGCAGGGGTGAGAGAGGTCGCAGAGGAGAGCAGGTTCAGAAGATCTTGTCTCAGTGGAACCCCCGCCGAAGCAGGGGTGAGAGCTGTAGTTATCGGTTTATCGAGGCTTCGACGTTAGGTCTCAGTGGAACCCCCGCCGAAGCAGGGGTGAGAGCTGGCCAACAAGAACTGGTGACATGATGTTGCCGCGTCTCAGTGGAACCCCCGCCGAAGCAGGGGTGAGAGAGTACCTCTAGAAGCCTTTGATATCACAGGTGGAATCGGAACTTTTATCCACCCTCCGGTGATTTTGCGTTTTTCCAGCGATTTCAAAGAGCTTCGCAGATAAGTCAT
>NZ_CANMFT010000020.1 GCF_947497285.1 uncultured Aliiroseovarius sp.
ACCGACGCGCGTCACTACGCCCACGTCGACTGCCCCGGCCACGCTGACTATGTGAAGAACATGATCACCGGTGCGGCGCAGATGGACGGCGCGATCCTGGTTGTGAACGCTGCTGACGGCCCGATGCCGCAGACCCGCGAGCACATTCTGCTGGGCCGCCAGGTTGGTATCCCGACCATGGTTGTCTACATGAACAAGGTTGATCAGGTTGACGACGAAGAGCTGCTTGAGCTGGTCGAGATGGAGATCCGCGAGCTTCTGACCGAATATGGTTACCCGGGCGACGACGTTCCGGTCATTCCGGGCTCGGCTCTGGCCGCTCTGGAAGGCCGTGACGAGGCGATCGGCGAAGACTCGATCCGCAAGCTGATGGCGGCTGTTGACGAATTCATCCCGACCCCGGCACGTCCGGTTGACGGTGCGTTCCTGCTGCCGATCGAAGACGTGTT
>NZ_CANMFT010000021.1 GCF_947497285.1 uncultured Aliiroseovarius sp.
CCAAGATGTCCACTATCGATGGTGGACACTATCAGCACTCTCCATTAGCCGTCAGAGCAGGCAGACCGGACGGATACAACGCTTCCGTTTGAGTCCACTTTAGACATTTTCTTTGACTTTTGAGTGGGTTTTCGAACGCAAACCGCCCCGGCATTTCTGCACGGGGCGGTTTGTTTTGTGTTTGTATTGAGAGAATATTGGCTCTTTTCT